>OZ242337.1:0-3812498 GCA_965208435.1 Candidatus Aldehydirespiratoraceae bacterium
TTGGGCCGGCAGTACCGCTGGTCCTCGCTGCTCGGGCTGGTGGGATTCCTGTTCCTCACCACCTACCGGAACTCCTGGGGCCAGATCTTCCACACGGAGAACCTGGTGGCGTTGCACATCTGTGTCCTAGCGTTGTTCCCGGCGGCTTGCGCACACTGGTCGGTGGAGAAGGCCGGGACTCCGACCGACCCGGCCGAGGGGGAAGAACTGGCGGGTTCGATCGTCAAGGCGCTGGCGGTGCTGACAGTCGGCACCTATTTCCTGGCTGGTGTCGCAAAGCTGAGAATAAGCGGCCTCGGCTGGATCGACGGTGACGTGCTGCGTCATCAGATCGCATTCGACAACGCCCGAAAGGAACTGCTCGGCGACCCGACCGCACCGTTCGGGGCGCTGATGCTGCGCAATTCGTGGACGCTCGCTCCCGCGGCGGTAGCAGCCATCGTGGTTGAACTGGCGGCGCCTCTGGCCCTTGTCGGCCGCAGAGCCGCGTGGCTGTGGTGCAGTCTGGCGGTGGTGTTTCATTTTGTGATCCTCGCGGTGATGGCGATCGTCTTTCCGTACCACCTCATCGGCATCGCGCTGGCACCGTTGCTCCCGGTCGAGCGCCTTGGCACTACCGTTGCTTCGTGGCACTGCCGATTCCGGAGACGCTCAACGAGATTACGGAGGACTGGCTGACGCTGGCCCGCATGGCCTCCGTTGATCTGCTCGATCTTGGTGAACAGGGCGGACGGGGCGCAGACTTGGTGTCAATATGGATTCAGCGGCTCGATGCCCGTATGGGCCGGGTGAGTTCGGGAAGGTGACGATGGCAGCAGACAAGCAGGCGGCAGACGAGCCAGTGCCCGACAACGCATCGGTATCGGAGATCTTCGATCCAGAGGCTTGGAGTCCGGTGGTCGGATTCGAGACCTCGACCGACGTCACCTATCACCGGGCCGAGGGCCAGGGCACCGTGAGGGTCGCCTTCAACCGGCCCGAAGTACGCAACGCCTTCAGGCCTCACACCGTCGACGAGCTTTACCGGTGCCTGGACCACGCCCGCATGTCCTCCGATGTCGGCTGCGTGCTGCTGACAGGCAACGGCCCGTCGCCCAAGGACGGTGGCTGGGCATTCTGTTCGGGCGGTGACCAGCGCATCCGCGGCAAGTCCGGCTACCAGTACGCCACAGGTGAGACGGCCGACACTGTCGATGCATCACAGGCGGGACGGCTGCACATCCTCGAGGTGCAGCGACTGATCCGGACCATGCCCAAGATCGTGATCGCGGTCGTGAGCGGATGGGCGGTCGGCGGAGGGCACAGCCTGCACGTCACCGCAGACCTCACCATCGCCAGCGAAGAGTTCGCCGTCTTCAAACAGACCGACACCGATGTGGCCAGCTTCGACGGAGGCTTCGGTTCTGCGTATCTCGCTCGTCAGGTCGGCCAGAAGCGAGCCCGTGAGATCTTCTTTCTGGGACGCGACTATTCGGCCCGGCAGGCGTTCGAGATGGGGATGGTCAATGCGGTCGTCCCCCACGAAAGCCTGGAGACTGTGGCGCTCGAGTGGGCAGCGGAGGTCAACTCCAAGAGCCCGACGGCCCAACGAATGGCCAAGTTCGCCATGAACCTGATCGACGATGGTCTCATCGGTCAACAGGTGTTCGCCGGCGAGGCGACCAGACTCGCCTATATGACCGACGAGGCCGCCGAGGGGCGGGACGCCTTCCTCGAGAAACGAGACCCCGACTGGTCGAGCTTCCCCTGGTATTTCTGACTCAGGGGTTTGGAATACGCCAGTCGACCGGTTCCCGGCCTGCTTCGATGAGCGCCGAGTTGGCTCTGCTGAACGGCCTGGTGCCGAAGAACCCGTTGTGCGCGGAGAGCGGCGAGGGATGGACAGACTCGATGATGAAGTGCTTGTCGGTGTCGATCAGGGCGCGCTTGCGTCGGGCCGCGGCACCCCAGAGGATGAACACGACCCTCTGCTCCTTGGCGTTCACGCAGCGGATGACTTCGTCGGTGAAGGTCTCCCAGCCGTGACCCTGGTGGCTGGCGGCTCGACGGGCCCGTACGGTGAGTGTCGTGTTGAGCAGCAGCACTCCGTTGCGGGCCCACGTCTGGAGGTTTCCGTGGTTCGGGGGCTTGATACCCAGATCCTGTTCCAGTTCAGCGAAGATGTTGACCAACGACGGGGGTGGCTGCACACCGTGACTCACCGAGAAGCAGAGACCGTGGGCTTGACGCGGACCGTGGTAGGGGTCCTGGCCGAGGATCAGGACTTTCACCTCGGCCAAGGGTGTCAGATGAAGTGCTGCGAAGACCTCTTCGTGGGGCGGGTAGACGTCACCGGCCATGCGCTCGTCGCGCACGAAGGCCATGAGTTCACGCCAGTAGGGCTTGTCGAACTCCTTGCGGAGGACCGGATTCCAGTCCGTGGTGAGTGCCATGCCCTTGGGCCGCCGG
Organism: Candidatus Aldehydirespiratoraceae bacterium; assembly: GCA_965208435.1. Classification (GTDB taxonomy): domain Bacteria; phylum Actinomycetota; class Acidimicrobiia; order Acidimicrobiales; family Aldehydirespiratoraceae; genus VXYK01. The sequence goes on from OZ242337.1 coordinate 2,449, forward strand.
CCGCTGCGGCTCAGTAGGGCCGGGTGCCGATCACCGAGGCCCGCTCCATCACCCGGATGTCGGGGTAGTAGTCGCTCGACGCGTAGTGCTGCACCGCGGCATTGTCCCAGAACACGACGGTGTCGGGTTCCCAGCTGACACGGAACTGGTATTCGATCGTGTTGGCCTGGCCCGACAGGTGCTTGATCAACTCCACACTCTCAACCTCATCGAGACCTTCAATGTGGGAGGTGAAGTAGGTGTTGACGAAGATCAGCTTCCGACCGGTCACAGGATGGGTGCGCACGACCGGGTGGCGTACCAGCGGATAGCGCTCGCGCATCTCCTGCTGCTTGCCTTCGGGGACCTGCTGGGAGAAGGCGAGCATGTAGTCGTGGATCGCGTGGAGGTCGTCGATGCGCTCCTTGGTCTCATCGTCGAGTCCGTCGTACGCCGCTGCCATATCGCAGAACAGGGTGTCGCCACCGGTGGGGGGAACCTCGATGGCGTGCAGGATCGCCCCCATCGAAGGGACCTCACGCCAGGTGACGTCATGGTGCCAACCGTTCTCGAAACCTCCGGTGTCGGCCCCCTTCGCGAAGCGCACCAGTTCGGAGTGCTCTTCGTTGCCGGTGATGAACGGATGGATCTCGAGGTCTCCGAAACGTCTGGCGAAGGCCACATGCTGCGCCGAGGTGAGCGGCTGGTCGCGAAAGTAGATCACCTTGTAGTCGGCCAGCGCAGCCGCGATCTCGGCGATTGTCGAATCGGGCAGGTCGGAGCAGATATCAACACCTCGGATCTCTGCGCCGAGGGTGACGCCGCGGGGTACCACCTCGATCTCGTTGAACTGTGGGCCGGCGAGACGTCGGCGTTCCGGTGCGAGGTGCAGCAATGGTCCGAGCGTCACATCGAAACGGTCGATACGAACCCGTCCCGGCGCAACGTTGCCGGCCGGATCACTGGTTCCCGGTTCGACTTCAACTTCGGTAACGGCCATTTCGGATCCTCACTGCACTGTGGTCGGTCTCATCGTCGATTGAAATCTGCGGTCGATTGTATTGTAACTCGCGTCCGTCGGGCTGTGCCTGTCGGATCGAGGCACATCAGTCTCCCACGCGCTATCGCTCCGGTGCCACAGTGAGTCCGAGGCCGGAAGCGGCGGCGACGAGTCTCCGGTCGTTGCTAGCGAAAACTGTGTCCGCATCGGCGATCGTTTGCGCTGCGGCCAGATGAACAGCGTCGTAGCCGCGTAGCTGTTGTTGTTCGGCCAAGTAGCCCGCAGTTCTTACCAGTCGGTCGGTGATCTCGACATGATCGACTTGGAGGCTGAGGTCGTCGAGTAGCGCGACCGCTGAAGCGAGCCCTGCACGGGTCAGCCGTCCGAGACGCTGAGCCTGGGCCAATGCGGCTCTGGCCTCGGCGTAGAGGAGACGCACACTGACGGTCCGTGTCGCTTCATTCCAAAGTCGCTCGCGGGAATCGGAACTCTGCTCTCCGATGATCAAAGGAATGAACGCGGAGGTGTCGAAGTAGACGATCACTGGCGCTGTTCGGCTACGAGGTCGCTCACTGTTCCCTTGCTCTTGACCTTGGAGTGGGCCAGTCGTGTCTTCGCCGTCGGAGCCGGTATGACCAACCCATCATCGATCAACTGGTCTATGGTTCGGGGTTCATGCAGAGCGGTCAGAAGCGCCACTGCCTTCCCGTGGTCGGTCACCGTGATCTCGGTCCCTGCTCGAACCGCGGCGAGGTAGCGACTCAGATTGTCCCGCAACTCTCGAACTCCAGCTTCCATGGTGGTATTGTAGCGCTTTTTTATAGATTTTTCTAGCCATAATTTGTCTATGGTCGAGTTATCGGCAAATACTGCCCGCGACGGCCACCGTAGACCCGCTCCCCGCTTCAATCCGGAGCGAAGCTACCGGTGCTCAACGGCTGTAGCGTCGGGGGGTGGGCAACAAGACGCGTGACGTGGTCGTCATCGGGGCTGGGCCGGCCGGCGCGGCCGCGGCGATACAGGCCGCGAGGGGTGGTGCCTCGGTAACGGTCTTCGAGAAGGCTTCGGCGGGCCGCGACAAGGTGTGCGGTGATGGACTGACCCCGCGGGCGGTGCATGCCCTCAACCAACTCGACATCGACATGAGCGGTGCCCATCGAATCGACGGGCTGAGGATGATCGCCAACAAGACCCGGCGCGAACTGCCGTGGCCTGACAACGGGTCGTTCGCCCCCCACGGCGCAGTGTGGCCCCGCCGGCTTCTCGACGCGCACCTGATGTCTGCAGCCGCAGATGCCGGGGCCGAGATCATCTGGAATACCGAGGCCCTGCCGATCTTCGGAGATGACGACCGTGTGATCGGAGTGACCGCCGGTTCGGACAGTTGGCACGCTGCGCTCACGGTGGTTGCGACCGGCGCACCAGGCAACGTCGCGCGGATGCTCGGGGCGGGGCGGGTAGAGAACGAGCCGCATGGACTGGCCATCCGAAGCTATGCCGCGTCTCCGCGCCACGCCGACCGCCACCTCGAGGCTTGTCTGACCTTGCGCGATCCTGACGGCACCCCGATCCCCGGTTACGGATGGATGTTTCCGGCGGGCGACGGCACGGTCAACATCGGTGTGGGAGCGCTGTCGACGATGAAGGGCTACAAGACGCTCAACTTGAATCGCCTCATCGACTCCTACCGTGACCTGATCCGCGACGAATGGGAACTCGGCGAATACCTCGAACGGCCGAGGGCCTGGAGATTGCCGATGAGCGCGCAACGCCGTCACGGCGATGGCTGGGTGGCGATCGGCGATGCCGCCGGGCTCATCAACCCGATGAACGGAGAGGGCATCGACTACGGGTTGGAGTCGGGGACTCTGGCCGCCGACCTGTTCCTCGCCGACCCCGCCAAAGCCCCGGAAAGCTACGACCGTCTCATCGGTGAACGCTTCGACGCCTTCCTGCGAACCGGCCGGAGGTTCAGCTTCTTGATCGGTCACCCGCTGATACTGCGCACGGGCCTGCGCCTGGCCGTGGGAACGCAGGCAATTGCCAACATCACCCTCCAGGTGATGGGGAATCTGCTCGACGCCGACGCCCCTGGCGCCGCAGGCAGAGTTCTACGCGCCGCCGACCGCGGCCTCGCCCTCGCCGACCCCCTACTCCGCAAGACCCGCGCCCCGGCGTAAAGGGGAGATCGGTGACCATCACCGGTCGTCGGGTTGCCCGGAGTGGACCCCAGGGCCAATCTGTGTCGGCACCCGGAAGCAGCGGGAGAGCTCGGCACCGCCGGAGGATATGAAGCAGGTGTATTTGCTTTCTAACAATACTAACTGTAAATTGTGTTAATGATCTTGCTCAGCCAGAGGGCCCTCGGCACATCGGATGCCGATCACCATCTATTCGTTGATCGTAATAGGGAACTGAAGCGTGTGGACCGGGCATTGAAGCTCGGGTTGAACGTCTACGTGCATGGACCACCCGGTATTGGTCGAACATCGTTTCTGCGTCAGATCCAGCGAGAGAGGCCCGAAGCCCGCTATGCCCGCCTTCACGGGTTCGACACACTTACCGAACGGCTCGAAGAAGTAGAACGAGGACTGACGGATCAACGGAGTTTGAGAAGAGTAACGGCGAATCCACTGGCAGTGACGGTGCAGATGCTGGGCGGCACGACGTACAGGTCGGTTGAAGACCCCTATGAGCACTTGCAAGCGGCAGCCGTGAAACTCCCGGACGATCCTCTGCCGGTGATCCTCGTGGACGATCTAGACGAGAAGGGCATCGTCGAGATGTTCGGGCGCTGGCGGGACCGGGCTTGGGAGGTTCCAATTCAATGGGTCGTCTCAGGGACCAGTGTCTCCCTCGACCCACCGGCAGACACGTTCTTCGATGTTGTCGTTGAGTTGGAGCGCCTTGACTCCGAAGAACTTCAAGACCTCCTGAGGCGCAGAACCGCGACGGGTCCCCCAGTACAACGAGATACATTGAAATCAATGTCCGAATCGGCCTTGGAATCGATCTCTCCATGTACTCCACGTCGGGCTCTGTCCGTGCTCCGCGACCTCTACCTCTCAGACGACCTCGAGCACGAGGCCCGCAGTCTCGAAGAGATGCAGAAGGCTCGTTCACACTTGAAACCAACAGCGGTCAAAGTTCTCGACGCTCTCGGAGAACGCGGCCCAACACACGCCGGCGACGAGCAACTCCTCGCAGAAGTCGGCGTCACCCGGAGCCGGGTGGTGCAGATACTGGCCGAGTTGGAAGTACAAGGCATGGTTGCGGCTGAGCGGTCGGGTCGTCGCAAGCTCTACAGGCCCAACCCGACACGATCAGCGTCGACCCTCCCCGACAGTTCCGCTGCACCGGAAGCGCCGTGACTCTCGCGAGGCTCAAGCTGCTGAGCGATCATTATGCCTTCGACGCCACCCCGCAGTTCAATGATGTTGGCGTCTACCATGTCCCATTCGAATCGATGTCCTCAGGCACACCGGTGGAGCGCAGGTTCCGTGACGGGACACTCCGCGGTGAACGCATCGCTCTGATCGGGGACAGCGGATCCGGCAAGACGAGCTTGGTGTCCTACGTACTCGGCCCTACCGCTGAATCTGTCGCCCCGATCCTCGTACCGGTGCATTCTCTCGAACACGACGCGACCAAAGAGACCCTGATCGCCGACATGATCATCTCGCAACTCATCCGTATGGCCCAAGAGATCGGATACCCCACGACAGACACCAACGACACCATCGGGCAACGGCGGCACGTAACCCGTGTGAACAGGCGCAGCAGAGGCTTGAGCGTGCAACCCGCGGGATGGATGGCGGGCGCTGGTATCGCCGAGCAGATCGAAAGACAGATCACTACAACCGAACCGAACACCCTCGTCGACAAGATTGAGGTAATCCACCAATGCCTTCAACCGATCCACGGTGATGAACTCATGCCGGTGTTGGTGTTCGACGACACCGACAGGTGGACCGCTGCTACCGAAGAAACGATCGTCTCAGGATTCTTCGGTAACGCGATCCGCTGGCTCGCGGACTTGCCGGCTTCGGTAGTTGTGGCGACACATACCCGCTACCTCGAATCCACCATCGAAAACTCCAACTTGCTCATGTTCCTCGACACAAAGGTGGAACTTCCCCGCATACCGTCGGTTGACCAACTCGCTCGCATCCTGCACCAACGCGTCCAGATCCATCTGGGCCACACCAATGGCGATGATCCGGCTTGGCGACTCGAAGAAGTCGTGGAATCGTCTGCAATCGAAGAACTCTATCGACAGTATGAGCATGGCTCCTCGCTACGCACAGTGATCCAATTGGCTCACATGGCCTTGGTCGAGACGGTCGACGCAAACAAGGACACCATTACAGGCCGAGAGATTCAAGCTGTTGTCCAAGCCTGAGGCACAAGTCACGGTGCCGGTTGCTCCAGGCGTACGCAATGCCGCGGCTCCGGCCACGCCCGGCATAAACACAACGCTTCCGGCAAGACACAGTGCGGCTCCGGCCACGCCCGGCATAAACACAACGCTTCCGGCAAGACACAGTGCGGCTCCGGCCACGCCCGGAAGCAAGCAATTCGCGGCTCCGGCTACGCCCGGCGTAAGCTGAATCCATGAGCGACGTCACGCCTGCCGAAGAAGACCTGCCTCTCATCATCTCTGTTGACGACCACGTGATGGAGCCGAAGGACCTCTGGCAGCAGCAGCTTCCGGCGAGCGTGCGAGACCGTGGCCCGAGGGTGGTGCAGGAGCGGATCCGTCTCAAGTTCGAGGGGGGCCACTACGGCTTTGAGCGCAACGACCCGGACGGGCAGATGTGTGACGTGTGGCTCTATGAGGACAGCGTCACTCCCACCGGTTTCCTGCACGGGCCTGCAGGAGTGCCGCGCGAGGAGCAGCGCAACGTGGCAGCCGTCTACGAGGACTTGCGACCGGGTACCTACCGACAGCTCGACCGGCTCTCAGACATGGACCTGAACCATGTGGAAGCCGCTATCAACTACCCCAACATCTTTCCCCGTTTCTGCGGGCAGGGGTTCTTGGAACGCGAGGACAAGGAACTCGCCTTCGAGTGTCTCAAGATTTACAACGACTGGATCATCGACGACTGGGGCGGTGGCGCCGGCCGGGGCCGCCTGATTCCGCTGACACTGGTTCCGTTGTGGGACCCGCAGATGTGCGCGGACGAGGTACGACGCTGTGCAGCCAAGGGGAGCTACGCGATCGCATTCTCTGAGAATCCGTCCAAGTTGGGCTGCGCAACCATGTACAGCGGTGAATGGGACGTCCTGTGGCAGGCATGCGAGGAGACGGAGACCACCGTCTCGATGCACATCGGCTCCTCATCGTCGATGCCTTCCACATCGCCGGACGCGCCGTTGGCGACCTCGATGTCGTTGTACGCCCAGAACGCGGAAGGCTCAATGGTCGACTGGGTCTTCTCGGGCACCCTTGAGCGGTTCAAGAAGATCAAGATCGCCTACGCCGAGAGTCAGGTGGGATGGATGCCGTTCCAGATGGAGCGGATGGACTCGGTCTTCCGGGAAGGTCGCGGCGGCGTCGGCGGAGAGGGTCCGCTGCCCAGCGAAATCGTCAAGGGCCGGGTGTTCGGCTGCATTTTCGACGATCTGGTCGGACTCAAGCAGCGTGACGACGTCGGTATCGACCAGATCCTGTTCGAAACCGACTATCCGCATTCCGACGGCACGTTCCCGCACTCCCGCAAAGTTGCGCACAGCATGTTTGCCGCTACCGGCATGAACGCCGAGGAGTGCTACAAGGTGATGCGCGGCAACGCCATCAACGCCTACGGACTGCAACGCTTCGGAATCACCGAATAGCCGTCGGCGGCACAGCGCCAGACACCGGCCCTACCCCAGCCCGAGAGCCGCGAGCGGATCGGTGTATTCCAGCCCCTGAGCTTCGGCTACGTGCTGCTCGGTCAACAGTCCACGGTGGATGTTCAAACCGTTGCGTAGGTGTTCGTCGTCGGCCAGTGCGCGCTCGATGCCCTTGTCGGCCAATGCCAGAGTGAAGGGCAGCGTGGCGTTGTTGAGTGCATAGGTGGACGTCTGGGGAACCGCCCCTGGCATGTTGGCAACGCAGTAGTGGACCACGTCGTCAACAACGAAAGTCGGATCAGTGTGGGTTGTCGGCCTCGAGGTTGCGAAGCAGCCCCCCTGGTCGATGGCGACGTCAACGAGCACCGAACCGGGCTTCATCCGCTTGACCAGATGAGGCCCCACAAGCTTGGGGGCGGTTGCTCCCTTGACGAGCACAGCACCGACCACAAGATCAGCGGCCAGTACCTGCTCCTCGAGGGAACTGCCCGTCGAGTAGAGGGTGACCAGGGCGGAACCGAAGCGGCGGGAAAGTCGATTGAGGACTTCCAGGTTGCGGTCCAACACGGTGACCTGTGAGCCCATCCCGACAGCCATTTCGATGGCGTTCTCGCCGACGACTCCCCCGCCGAGCACGAGTGTGCGCGCCGGTGCGACCCCGGGGACACCGCCGAGCAGACGGCCTGAACCACCGTTGGGGGCTTCGAGGCAACGGGCGCCCGCCTGGATGGACATACGGCCTGCGACCTGCGACATGGGCGCCAACAGGGGCAACCCTCCGTTTCGGTCGGTGACGGTCTCATAGGCGATACAACTGGCGCCGCTCGCAAGCAGTTCCTCGGTCTGTTCAGTGTCGGGAGCGAGATGGAGGTACGTGAACAGCAAATGGTCTGCCCCCAACATGGCCCGTTCGGCGGATTGGGGCTCCTTCACCTTGACGATCATCTCTGAGTCGGCGAAGACCGTCTCAGCGTCGGGGACTACCTGTGCTCCCGACGCCGTGTAGTCGGAGTCGGTGGCGCCGATGCCGGTCCCGGCGCCGCTTTGAACCAGCACGCTGTGGCCGCGCATGGTCAACTCCCGCACGCTTGTGGGGGTCAGCCCCACCCGCCGCTCGGCGGTCTTGATCTCTGTGGGAACACCGACGCGCATTCTGCTACCTCTAAGCACAGAATACGCGTGCTCAGAGGGAAGGTGTGTGCGAATTCAGGCTCTGGATCCAGCTTTAGCGCAATATACTGTTGCATCGATCAATATCAGTGAGTGATTATTGCTCGAACTGGTATATCCGGGAGGAAACATGTTGGATCAACTCGACGCCACGGACCGGGAGATCCTGGGAGTCCTGCAGGAGGACGCCCGCATCACCAATGCAGCCCTGGCCGAGAGGGTCCACCTGTCGGCTTCGGCATGCCTGCGGCGAGTGCGCCGTCTTGAAGAGGTCGGGGTGGTGAAAGGGTACGTAGCAGTCCTCGACCGAAAGCTGATCGGGCGCGGAACTTCAGTCTTTGTCGAGATCGCCCTTACCAGTCAGCAGGAGGACCATCTCGATGCCTTCGAGGAGGCCGTTGCCGACGTCACAGAGATACTCAGCTGTCACCTGATGGCCGGCAACAGCGACTACCTCCTACATGTCGCGGCGACCGATGTCGCCGACTACGAGCGGATCCACAAGGCCCACCTGGCAAGACTCCCCCATGTCGCCCAACTGCGTTCCAGTTTCGCGCTGCGGACGGTCTGCGATCGCAAAGCTCACCGCTTCGACAACTGAATCCGCGAAAGGCGACAAGGCGATACCGGTGCTGTCGGGGATCAGAGCGGCAGCTGAGAAGTGACCGGCTCAGCTGCCGGGGAGGTGGTACATCTCGGCGGCGGGCTTGAGGGGGCGGGCGTACCACAGGGGGCGTCGCAGGCCGCCCGGGCCCGGCGCTGGACGGGTCATCGAGAGCCACTCCCGGTAGGCCTCGCGGCTCTTGGCCGTGTCGACCACCACGTCTCCGTACTGGTCGCCGGCCTCGGCCGGGGTCACCCGGACTAGCTGGTGCCAACACTGCATCCCTGAGATCGGGTCTGGCTGCACCGAGAAGGTCAGGTTCTGGTGCACACCGGTGTCGTTCCACCAGATGCGTTGGCTGTCGGGATCATCGGAGTCGAAGCGGCGGATCCCGTCGGTGCGGGTCAGCTTCCAGGATTTGCCGCCGTCTCCGTTGTCGATACGGTCGATCTCGGCTTTGCCGGCTCCCCACGAACGAGCCTTGTCCTCTTCGATACGCCAGCGGCCCATGTGGTGCGAGGCTGCGACCACGCCCGGTCGGATTCCCTCGGTACGCCAGGCCTGGATGACGAAATGGCCGATGCGGGTGGAGATGCGCACCAGTGCGTTCTCCGCGATTCCGAGTTTCTCGGCGTCGCTCGGGTGGATCCACAGGGGATGCCGGTGGCTGATCTCGTTGAGCCATTTCGAGTTCGCTGAGCGGGTGTGGATCAAGGTCGGTATCCGAAAGGTCGGCAGGAGGATCCGCTCGTTGCCCTCCATGTCGAGGTCCTGGTGGTGGACATGGGACTTGATCCAGGTGGGAGCGGCGTATTCGCGCCAGCCCCAGTCGGCCAGTGTCGTCGAGAAGAGTTCCAGCTTCTTCGACGGCGTGGGGAAGCCCTCCTTGACCTCTCCGTCGACTTCGACGGCCGGCGACCCCTCGCCGAGGTCTGCCAGGGTTGTCTCGGCGAGGTGGGCGGGGGTGCCGTCCCAGGTGCCGATGGTTCCGGGTTTGCGGAACACCTGGTCCTCGCCCTTGACGCAGTCCGCGATGCCTTCGGCGCCGACAATCCGCTCGTAGGGCGTCACCATGTCGCCGGGCACCGCGAAAGCGCCGACGTCGCGCATGTACTCGAGCGGCGACTTGCCGGCCCCAGAAGCAGCTTCGGCCAGCCCGGGCACCGACTCGGCGAACATCGTCCCGTAGTACTCGTCGACCGATATCGGTGTGCCGGGGTTGGTGTCGGACTCGAACCACTTGCGGATCCCCCGGGTCCCGTCGGGGTCGATGTGCCAGGAGAGGTCGATCCAGAACTCGTTCTCCTCGGACACTTCACCGGGGTTGAAGTCGCGGCTGCGGGAGTCCGGCCCGAGCGACTCGCCGCGGATCTCCGCGTAGCGACGCATCACCGGTTGGCGAAAGCCTATCCAGCGACCGTTGTGGGTCTCGAAGGAGGCAACGTCGTGCCGTTCGGTGCCGACACCCATGGGCAGCACATAGTCGGCATACCAGGCGGTCTCGGACCATGTGGGGGTGAGCGCCACATGGCAGCGCACCTTGGACTCGTCGGTCAGCGCCTCGAGCCAGCTGAACCCGTCGGGATTGGTCCAGACCGGGTTGTAGACGCGGCTGAAGTAGACGTCGAGGGTTCCGCGGCCCTCGTTGAGGAAGTGCGGCAGCAGGATCGACATCTCGTGGTACGACAACGGGTACTCGCGGGGCCAGGAGAGCTCGTTCCACTGGTGCAGCGGCGGCGCGCCCTTGGGCTGTGCCGGTTTGAACTTGTTCCAACCGTTGCCGCTCGTTCCTCCGACCGTGGCCACCGAACCGGTCAAGACGTTGAGGAAGAACAGGCAGCGTGCAGTCTGCCAACCGCCGAGGTTGCCGGCGCCCGCCGCCCGCCAGGTGTGCGATGCGAATTTGGTCGGGTGCGCACCGATGATCTCGGCGATCTCGCGCAACTGCTCCCCGTCGACGCCACAGACCTCCGCTGCTGCTTGTGGGGTGTAGTCGGCGTAGGCGTCGAGCAGGGCGGGTTCGAGTGATTCGAACTTCGGCGGCAGGTCCGGACGGGTCTCGCGCAGGTAGGTCTCCCAGTTGACCCAACGACGCACAAAATCCCGCTCCCAGGTGCCGTTCTCGATCAACAGGCGGGCGATGGTCAACAACAGGAAGGGTTCGGTCCCGGGCCAGGCCGCGAGCCAGTGGTCGGCTTTGGCGCCGGTGTTGGAGAGCCTCGGGTCGATGCAGATGACAGTGGCACCCTTGCCCTGAGCCTCGATGATCCGTTGAGCATGAGGGTTGAAATAGTGACCGGCTTCGAGGTGTGAAGAGATCAGGAAGATCACTTCCGCGTTGGCGAAGTCTGATGACGGCCGGTCGTGCCCCATCCACGACTGGTAGCCGATACGGGCATTGGAGGAGCAGATGTTGGTGTGGCTGTTGTGCCCGTCCACGCCCCATGACTTGAGAACACGGTCCGCATAACCGTCCTCACCCGGCCGTCCGACGTGGTACATAACGGCGTTGTGTCGCCCCTCGTCGAGGGAGGCGGCGATTCGGGTACCTATGTCACCCAGCGCCTCATCCCAGGACACCCGTTCCCACTGCCCTGAACCCCGTGAGCCGACCCGACGCAGCGGGTGGAGAATACGCTCTGTGTCGTTGACCTGATTGAGGGTGGCGGGGCCTTTGGCGCAGTTGCGACCCCGACTGGCCGGATGCAGAGGATTCCCCTCGATCTTGTCGATCTGGTTGGTCTCGTGGTTGACATGGGCGAGCAGTCCACACGCTGCCTCGCAGTTGAAACAGGTCGTGGGCACGAGGGTGTGGTGCTGTTCCACTCGGGTCGGCCAGGCCTTGGCGTCCAAAGAGGTGTAGTCGTGCCACTCTTCGTGGGGTGGGTACTGCTTCAGGTCGGTCATAGCAGTCGGCTCGGCCTCTAGGAGAGCGGCACGGACTGGCCGGCACGGACAAAGGAGTCTTCATAGGCCCACATCCCGGCGATGGCGGCGACCCCTGCGACTGCAACCAACGGTGCGCCGGTGTCGGTGGCCAACGCAAGAATCAGCACACATCCAGGCGCCAGGAGGCCCACCAAAACGCCGAACCAGAAGCGGTCGCGGTATGCGCCCTTGATCATCTGATGAACAGCGGCCTCGACATGGGGAGTCCCCTCAGCGGTCGCCTCCAACGCGACCAGTGCCGCTGTGACGCAGACCCCGGCGAGGAACGCCCAGCGAACGGCATTGATTGCGGGTACTTCGACGAACAGGTCAACTATCGAGTAGGTTGCTCCGCCGGCGGTCACTGCCTGTGCCAACAGGGTCGGCAGCAACAGTGGTGTCTGCCACAGATCGCGTCCCTCGCACTGGCCGAACAACAAGGCGGTGTAACCGGCTGTCGCTGCGGCTCCCAGCACGACGGGGACTGACAGCACCTTGAGAACGTCGGGGGCCTCGGCGATTCCCGCGACCCACCAGGCCGCCGTCACCGCCGCGAACGCAGCCAGGACGTAGGCGCCCTTGACCAGCCAGGATTCCCAGCTTCCTCGCGTGATCAGGTAGTAGAACCGGCCCGGTTGTTTGAGGTCGGCGACCAACAGCACCCCGGTCACAGCCAGGAAGAAACCTGCCAGCATCGGCGGCACGACACCGACAGCCGCGGTCTCGCCGCTGTGACCCAACAGCACCAACAGTGCCGCTATGGCCATCACACCTGCGGCGACCGCCTTGGTGACCAGGTATCCCGAGACTTTCGTGGTCCACGTCATCTTGTGCGATGTGGTGTAGGTGGTCCGCGCCACGACTCCGCTGCTGTCGGCCGGAACGCTCGGGTGGTCGGGTGTGGTGTCGGCCCAGATCATCCCGTCGTTGGCAATGGCCGTACGCAACGGATTGAGCGAGGCCTGGTCGGCGCCGCGGTAGTACACCTTGGGGTTGGTGCCCTGCTCGGGGGCGCGCACCGCCACATCCTCGCGTGCGATGATCTTGGTCGCTTCGTTCAGGGGATCGTCCAGATCAGCGACCTTGATGGCGTTGGTCGGACAGACGACCACGCAGGACGGCTCGAGTCCGTCCTCGATGCGGTGGTTGCAGAAGTTGCACTTGTGGGCGGTGTTGGTGGCGGGGTTGATGTAGAGCGCGTCGTAGGGGCAGGCGTTCATGCATCCCTTGCAACCGATGCAGTTGTCGTCGTTGAAGTCGACCACGCCGTTGTCGGCTCGAAAGAGTGCGTTGGTGGGGCAGATCGAGATACAGGGCGCATCATCGCAGTGGTTGCAGCGCATCACCGAGAAATGGCGGCTGACGTTGGGGAAGGACCCGGACTCTATGTACTTGACCCAGGTGCGGTTGACGCCCAGGGGGACGTCGTGCTCGCTCTTGCACGCCACCGTGCAGGCGTGGCAACCGATGCATGAGTCACTGTCGAGTAGGAAGCCGAGCCTGGTCACACAATTCCTTGAAGGGTCCGAGGATTGACGTTGGGCACTCTAGTACGCTCAAGTTAGACACTCTAACTTTTCTTTGCGGGAGCGGTGGCTTCGCGTCAGGCAGGGAAGTTCACATCCAACGTGACGGACTCCCATTGATCGATCGAGGCGTCCATCTCTGCGAGCTTCTCTCGGGTCGCCTCCAAGACGTCCTGGCCCAGCAGGAGCCGAAGCGGCGGATCGTCGAGTCCTGCAAGCATCACCACTGCGTCGGCAACCCTGCGGGGGTCGCCTGGCAGATGGTCCGCGAACGCTTTGATGAGCTCCTTGCGTGCTCCCACCCCCTCGGCGTAGTCCTCGATGGGCGTCGCGGTCTCGCGCATCGAGCGTGAGCCCCAGTCGGTGCGGAACGCCCCGGGCTCGACCGCGCTCACCTTGATTCCGAGTGGGCCGACCTCCTTTGCGAGCGCCTCAGTGAGTGCTTCGAGGGCGAACTTGGTCGAGCTGTAGTAGGCATTCGGCGGGTTGGCCACGAGACCGGTCATCGAGGAGATGTTGATGACGTGCCCGCTGCGCTGTCGGCGCAATATCGGCAGGACCGCCTTGATGGTGTCGACGACTCCGAAGTAGTTGGTGTCGAAGAGCCTGCGGACCTCGTGGTCCTCCCCTTCCTCAACAGCGGACATGTAGCCGTAACCGGCGTTGTTCACCAACACGTCGATTCCTCCGAACGCTTCAGTGGTCGAAGCCACGGCATCAGTGATCTGTTGGCGGTCGGTGACGTCGAGGGGCAATGCGATGGCCTGTCCTTTTGTGGCTGCTGCTGCGATGTCGGCGATCGTCTCCGGTCGGCGAGCCGTCACAGCAACCTGGTGTCCTGCGGCCAACGCGGCGAGTGCCGTCTCACGTCCGATGCCCGTGGAGCAACCGGTGATGAACCAGCGAGCCATGCTCACACCGCGACTTCGGGGAGGCGGCGCAGATAACCGGCCCGCCGCTGCGCCAGTTGCGCAGCTCGTGCCTCGGCATCGACGAAGACAGTCCCGTCCGGCAGGACAGAATCGAGCTGGTCGAGCTTCACGACCTCGCCCGACGCCGCCAGGTCCTGGCGTGGACCTCCCTCTGGGAACTCGGCCATGCGCAGTGTGAGGATGCCCTCGTCGAGTCCGCAGGTGTCGACCCAGTTGTGAACGCCGGGATCGGTACTGCTCACGACGTAGGTGTAGGTGCCGTCCGGATTGGCGACGGACTGAGCCTTGTTGAGGCTGGCCGTCCGGTCGACGATGTCCATGGTGGTACCCCAGATGTTCGACAGCGGCACGGTGAAGTAGTCCGCTCCCCCGTCGCTCACCGTCACCACGAACGCTTCGTCGTCAGCCAGTTCGAACCGACCGCCGACGTACACCTGGTTGCGCAGGGCTCCGGTGTGTTCAGCTGACCACGCCAGGGCGAAGTGATTGGCCGGCATTCGGTAGGTGCCTCGGCTCATGCGGCGGGTGAAGTCGGCGAAGTGGGCCATGTAGTCGGCTGTCAGCTGGGCCTGCTCGTCGATCGTCCTTGGCTGTGTCGCCGGTTCGCCGCCGAGGCGCTCAATGGTGAAATGGTTGGGGTCGTCGAGGCCCCAGTCTGCCATCACGTCGCGGATGTAGAACTCGTGGGCCTCCGGTGCGGACTGCACATGGTTCGGGCGACCGCCGGCTGCTGACGAATCGACGGTGATCGTGAAGGAGCCGTCGGAGTCGATGTCCATCGTGCGGCCGTTGAGCACGTCGACGGTACCCATCTTGTCGTCCCAGAGCGTGAAGTAGTTCTCGGTCATCCGGTTGGCCCCGACGCGTCCGGTGATCCTGTACTGCTCGTCGCCGCAGATCGGTATCACCCGGTAGATCGAGTCGGGATTGTCGATCCCCCAGCGCGAACCTGGGATCTGCTGGCCGTCGACGGTGTGGGCCAGACGGGTGATGCAGCTGACCTTGGGACGCAGGGGATCCTGGTTGGACGACCAGACCGCGGCGCTGAACATGACCTCGCGGAACGCCCAGTCGAAACACTCGCGCATCACCTCTGAAGGCTCGGCCCGGTCCAGCCACCGAGCCGCCACCCGCCGGTATGCCTCGGTGACCGTCGGGTGGGCAGTCAGCTCCAACGCGGCGAGTTCATGGGCGTGCTGTTGGGCAGTGGCGACGGGATGCTCAGACATGCTCTGTGACGTTAGGCGCTCACAAAGCGGTCCATATAGTCGGTGAACCTCTCGTGAATCTGGGCTGTGGAGAGCCCGAAGTCCGCTGCCGTGTAGCGATGCGGCGCGAGCTGCTCGTTGCTGCTTCGTGCCAGCCAGTCACGCATCTGCTTTTCTGTCTGTGGATCGAGGTCGATGCCGAGCTTGCGGTACAGACGGTCGATCTCGCCCAGGGGATCCCGTACGGCGTCGACGAAGGCGACGTCAGTGAATCGCTCGCTCTCAACCTCAGGGTCGGCTCGCATCGCCATGGCTCTGCTGTTGGTCCAGGCCATGCGTTCAATCCACTGGGCGCCGACACGATGCGGGTCGACATCGTCGGCGTGCATCCTCCACAGAGTGGTGTTGAGGCTCGCTCCTGAAGGGATCGTGTCGGCCGGATCGCGGTGCATGTGCACCACGTGGGCGTCGGGGAACACAGCGAGAAGTTCGTTGAGATAACCGAGGTGGGCGGGCGTCTTGAGAACCCAGCGGTTGCGCGTCCCGCCCCGTTGCTGCTTCTGCCACTGGAGCAGTTGCAGCATCCGGTGGAGATTGTCGTACGCGGGAGTGAAGTCGGCGCTGTTGAGCCATTGTCGGTAGTCCGGCACATCGGCCGACGCCTCTGGAACGTGCGAGAGGAACGCGTCTGCGAGAAACATGATCTCCTCTTCGGCCTCGTGCGCATACATGGGGTGGATGGCGAACAGATCAGAGGCGAAGGCGCGGGTCTGCTCCTCGCGGGCTTCGGCGTCAGCGATGCGGGGGTCGGCGTCGTCTGGTTGCCAGCCGAGTCTCGGAGCGGCTTCGCCGATCTCCCAGCCGTAGGCCGAGTAGTGGCGCTCGTCGGCAGCGAGAAGACGTTGCACCAGGGTCGTGCCGGTCCGCATCATGCCGACCACGACGATCGGCTCGGCAATGCGTTGTTCGGCGATCCCGGGGTGGGTGGCGAACCAGTGGTTGGTGCGGAGTCGGGTACGAAGGCTGTGGACCACTCCCCCGCGAAGAATCATGGTGCCCAGTTCGTTGAGTGCTGCGGAACCGTAGGCGTCGAGGAGCACACCGAGCGGCTCGAGAAAGTCCTGCGGACCGAAGTCGTCCAATCCTTCCGCTGCACGGGCCGCGGCCAGCACTGACTCCAGAGCAAAATCGTCGGAGAGATTCATCGCCTATCTGGATAGCACGCCCGAGCGTTCTCTATCGTCTCGGCATGACCGATGATGCCCGAAAGATCGAGAATCTCCTGTACCTCTATGCCGAGCGAATCGACGCAGGCGACCTTGGTGGCGTAGCAGACCTCTTCGAGCACGGCCGAATCTGCGCTGTGCCCGATGCGCCGCCGGAAGCCACTTTCGTCGGCACCGACGGTGTCCGCAAGATGTACGACGCAGCCACCCGGCTCTACGAGGACGGCACGCCCAAGACACACCATGTCACGAGCAATGCGATCATCGAGGTGGACAGCGAGGCCGGAACGGCCTCAAGCCGGAGCTACTACACCGTGACCCAGGCGACACCCGATCTCCCGTTGCAGATCATCATCACGGGGCGGTACCACGACACCTTCCAGCGCATCGACGGACAGTGGTGGTTCGACACGAGGATCATGTTCGTGGACCAGATGGGCGACCTGAGCCATCACCTGCTGTATTCGCTCTCCTGAGGATCGGCCACGAGGATCGGCGCGCACCGGTGACCACCGCCGTTTAGCCGAGCGGCACGGCTTGCCGATACCGTTCCGGCATGGTCTCAGTCACTGATTTCCCGAAGATCATCAGCGTTGACGACCATGTCGTGGAACCGCCGAACATCTGGACTGACCGCCTCCCCGCCGAGTACCGCGGCGTCGGCCCGCACATCGTGATTGCGCCACAGGGCGAAATGAGCCTCCGGGACGGAACCTGGGTCGAGCAGCCCGGGACCGGCGACAAGATGGCGGCCTGGTGGCACTACGAGGACCACCGCTATCAGATCAAGCACATGATCGCCTGCGCGGGCACTCCACCCGAGGAGGTGACCATGGCGGGCGTCACCTACGACGACATCCGCCCTGGTTGCTACCGGGCGGAGGATCGGCTGGCGGACATGGACCTCAACCATGTCGAGGCGTCGCTGTGCTTCCCCAACTACCCCCGGTTCTGCGGTCAGTTGTTCGCCGAGCGCTCCGACAAGGAACTCTCCAAGCTCTGCGTTGAGGCCTACAACGATTGGATGGTCGAGGAATGGTGCGGCGACTCTGGCGGGCGTCTGATCCCGCTGTGCATCGTGCCGCTCTGGGACGTCGATCTGGCTGCCGCTGAGATCCGCCGCAACGCTGCTCGGGGCGTTGCCGCCACCGCCTGGTCGGAGTTGCCTGCGTGGCTGGGTCTGCCCTCGATTCACTCCGGCTATTGGGATCCGTTCTTCGAGGCTTGCGAGGAGACTGGGACCGTCATAGCCATGCACATCGGGTCCGGCACCCGCACGGTTCGCACCTCCGAGGACGCACCGACGCTGGTGACCGCCACGATGATCTCCGCCAACAGCGCCGCTTCGATGGTCGACTTCCTGTTCTCAGGGGTGCTGGAGCGCTATCCGACCCTGAAGCTGATGTACGCGGAGAGCCAGATCGGCTGGATCCCCTACTTCTTGGAACGAGCAGACGAGAGCTATGTGACCCATCAGTGGGCTCAGGGCGAGGAGCGTCTGGCTGAGAAGCCGTCGTTCTACTACTACCGCCAGGTGTTCAGCTGCTTCTTCAACGACTCCGCGGGCATGAAACTGCTCGACGAGGTGGGCGTCGACAACATCCTGTTCGAGACCGACTACCCCCATTCCGACGGCACGTTCCCGTATTCGAGGGAAAAGGCCCACTCCCTGTTCGGCCATCTCGACGACGACGCCGTCTATAAGATCGCCCGCGGCAACGCCATCAGACTCCTCCGCCTCCCCTTCGACTGAACGGCCTAAAGATTCGGGAGACTCAGATCGTCGTCGCTCAAGTCCTCCTCTGCGTAACTGGTGGCGAGACGTTCGATGTCTGCTGTGATGTCGTGCCCGACAGATGGGATTGGAGCAACTGGGCGACGTCTACGCACACAGACTCAACGAAACCGCGTTGGATGCTGTAGGCGGGGCTCGTTGAATACACACCGTCCCAGGCAGCGAGCAGTTCAGATGAAGATGTCGCTCCGACATGCTCGGCGAGTCGCACCAGGTCCTTGAGGTCCTTGCCGCGTCCCGCCATCAGTTTCAGAGCGAGCAGACACTCCGGTTTCGCAGCGAGAACCTCGAGGTTCCTGTTGGAGTAGACCGGCGCGAACGCGTCGAAAGGCAAATCAACATCCAGCATGTCGGCGACGTCGTTGTTGAGCCACTGCTCAGGCATCTGATGCGCCTCTGCCACAGCGCGTACCGCTGTTCGTACCGCATCTGGGATGGTCGGTGTGGCCACATCGACATCTTGTGTTGCTCTGTCTGTGAACACCGCTCCCATCGCGACGCCGCCGACCACAAACAACACGTACCGGGTTCCCTCAGGTGTTGAGGACTCAAGGTGGATGTTCAGCTCGTCGAACAGTTCCACCATCTCAGCGACTGTGCGCAGCGGCAGTCCGTTCATTGCGTCTCTGCGGCTTCGCGTGAGGCTTTGATTCGTTCCGCAGCCGCCCTCAATGGTTCTATCGTGCGGTGACTGAACCACACGTTGTGGTATTCGCAGGCAGGCGGGGCTTCGCTGATCGCTCGATGCCAGATCTGCCCGTCTATGACGAGCGAAGGTCCCAGAGCGAGCGGCTGCGGCGATGTGTAGTCGAATACCCAGTCGGGTACGACCACACCGTCACGATCGCACAACGCGTGGACGACCGCAGCGATCCGACACAGATCGTCGAGACTGTCGGTGACGGGACGATCAGCGACCATCATCTCCCGATCAGCAGGCCACCACTCCCATTCCTTTGCGAGCATCGAATACGCAAGCAGCTCCCGCGGCGAATCCAAGGCGATGACCTCGGGAACATCAGCCGCGCGCATCCGCCGGCGCGGTTTCATGTGGGTGCGAGGCAGACGCGTCGAGTGGATTCGTGCAGCCATCACCCCTCAGGATACCCCACCGGCGGATCCAGGCTAAGTATCCTCTGCCCCACCGAAGCAACAGGTGGATAAAAATACTAGTAGTTGAGCGGTAAAATAACTATTAGAGGTACGGTATAATTACTAGTAGATAAGAATTTGCTACACGTCGGATGACCAATTACCGAAGTCAACACCGTTGAGCGTCGGATTGAACCTGCGCTGCGACACGCGCTCGACACGTTCCGCGTCGTCGTTCTGCAAGGCCCCCGGCAGTCAGGGAAAACCACGTTGGCTCGCCGTTTGTTCGACCGACGATTTCTCAGCGTTGACGGAAAACTCCTCACGGTCAACGGAAAACTCCTCGCCCTCAACGGTGGATTCCTCAGCCTCGACGACCCGACGCTGCTGCCGCTGGCGCTCGAAGACCCGACAGGGTTCATAGCCGGACGCACCTGGCCCGTGGTCATAGACGAGGTGCAACGCGGTGGTGACGATCTGGTGCGGGCCATCAAACTCGCAGTCGATTCCGACCCGACCCCCGGGTCGTTCCTCCTCACGGGCTCGAGCAGTTTCCTGACCATCCCAGCACTCTCGGAGTCGCTCGCAGGCAGGGCTGTGTTCCTCAACCTTGCCCCTTTCTCCGAAGTTGAGATCGAACAGGCCGGCGACGGACTGCTCGCCCGCCTGTGCAATGCGCCCACTCCGGCACGAGGAACGCAAGCAGACCATTCAGAATTGCTGAGCACAACGCGGTCGGGTGTCACACGCTTTGAATATGCCGAGAGAGTGTGCCGCGGCGGCTATCCCGAGGCGATCAAACTGAACGATGCTGACCGGCGGCAGTGGTTCAACGCCTATATTCATACCGCGGTGACCCGCGACATCGTCGAACTGACCGGCGCTCGGCGATCAACTGAAATCCCCAGCCTCCTGCGCGCCGTCGCAGCGCGGACAGCCGGCGAACTGGTGATGCAAGACCTTCATCGCGACCTGGCGTTCGGGAGCATCGACACAACCTCCGACTACCTGTCGTTCCTGGAGATGACCTACCTCGTCACTCGCCTGCCCGGGTGGGCGGCAGGCGCTGCGACACGCGCCAAACGCCGTCCCAAGCTGCATGTATCCGACACCGGCTTGGCCGCTGCGATACTGGGCCTGACGACCGAGTCGCTCAACAACCCGACGAATGCCGCCCGTGGTGCCCTGCATGAGTCCTTCGCGGTGAACGAACTGCGCCGACAGGCAGCGGCGGTAGCGCCCGATCTGCGCTTCTACCACTATCGCGACTCTCGCGGCCGCGAGGTCGACCTCCTGATCGAACGACCCGACGGGCGGCTCATCGCCGTCGAAGTCAAAGCGGGCGCCACGGTGCGCCCAACCGATGCCAAGCATCTCAGATGGCTCCAGGATCTGATCGGCGACCGATTCGAACTGGGACTGATCCTCTACACAGGCCAACAACGGATAGCCCTCTCAAACAGCATCTTGGCCCTGCCTCTGTCCTCACTGTGGACCGATTGACGTCATTACAGGTTCTGGTTCTCGGGTTGCATCCGGGGCAGACATGTTGCCTATGTCTTGTTCACGTTCTTTATCATTTGTTGGGTTGAGCCGGGTCTGGTTGATCGTCGGGTCGGTTGTGGCTTTGACCGCGGTGTTGTTGGGGCCTTCGTCGTCGCCTGCGGGCGCGGTCGCCAGGTACGGTGACGTGGCTGATGGTGTCTGGTACACGAACGCGGTGCAATGGTCCACCAACAACACGATCACGCATTTGACGCCGCACTGCTTCAATCCCGATGCGCCGGTGTCGCGCGGCGAGGCCGCAGTATGGATCCACAACATGGAGGACCGGCCCGAGCCCGGGGCCCGGCACTCCTTCAGCGACGTCACCGACGGCTCCCAACACGACGCGGTCTCGTGGATGGCCAACACCGGCACCTCACCAACCACCTTCGCACCCGACTCGACACTCACCCGAGCCCAACTCATCACCTTCCTGTACCGCTACCAGAACAAACCAGAAGTGACAGTCGACCCCGCATCCCCAACCTGCGACCCCCCAAATTCAAGACGGTTTCAGCCGGCGGCGGCCATAGTCGTGGGGTGCGTGTCGACGACACGGTCGCCTGCTGGGGCCTCAACGATGACGGTCAGGTTGATGCGCCGACCGGTCGTTTCAAAACAGTCTCAGCCGGCGGCGGCCATAGTTGCGGGGTGCGTGTCGACGACACAATCGCCTGCTGGGCTTGGAGTCAGCTTGTTCTACGGTGATGGTTGACGGTGGCCTCTGGGTTCATCGTTGCAGCATCCGCGGCGTGGTGTCGCTTGTTGCAGGCAGCGCTATCGCGCGACGCCGTGTGCGGGTGGCGCAGCGGTCAGCACCAGCGGCCGGTCCAGCAATTTCTGATATTTCGTGATATTTGATTGATGGTCTGTTGGGAGTGGTTATAGTGCTGTTGATATACGTTGCTCTGCTCACGATGGTCTCGTCGATGTTCGCGGCGGTGCTGGGAATGTTCTGGCACCAGACCCGCGAGAACACCAAGACCCGAGAGGAGAATGCCAAGACTCGAGACCTGATGGTCCGGCTCAACCACGACACCCGCACTGAACTGTTGACTGCTCTCAGCGCGCAGAGCGCCGAACTGCGCGCCGACCACAAGAACCTCGCCGACGAACTGCGCGCTGACCACAGAAGCCTCGCCTCTGAGCTGCGCGCCGGGTTGTCGGCGTTTCGAGACCGCTTGTCACGCATCGAAGGGCGCTTGGGAATCGGCCTCGACCCGCCCCCCGCCAAATGAGGAACTGCCCAGGCAGTCGTGACGCCAGACGATCTGGCTGCAGATGCTTGGCCAGGGCAGTTTCTCCTTTGACCTTGACTCGATGCTGAGGAAGGCACAGCAGCATCGTGGCTGAGCAACTGGACGACTACTCGTCGCACGGACTCTCGTTCGAGTTCATCGAGCGACGAACTGTGCGACCCGGTGAAGCCGGGTCATCGCGGGAGTGGGGTTGCGTGGTAGGTTTCACGGCGCATGAACGCGGAACCGGAACGTCCGACGATTCTTGATGTTCGCAACGCTGAGGTTGTCTACAACGACGTGATCTTGGTGCTGAGCGGCGTGAGCCTGCGGGTCGAGGCAGGCGAGATCGTCACCCTGCTCGGCGCCAACGGTGCCGGCAAGACAACCTTGTTGCGGGCGATCACCGGACTCTTGGAGGTCCACCGCGGCGAGATGACCAAAGGCTCGATCATTTTCGACGGCGAACCGGCCGACCACGTCGACCCCTCGAAGCTGGTGCGGGCCGGCGTGGCCCAAGTGATGGAGGGACGGCGGATCTTCGCGGAGCTCACCGTCGAGGAGAATCTGCGCACAGGGGCCCACACGGTGCACGACAAGCAAGCCGTCACCGCGGCCCACGAGCGGGTGATGGAGCTGTTCCCGGTGTTGAAACCCCGCCGGCGCGACACCGCCGGGTACCTCTCCGGCGGCGAACAGCAGATGCTCGCCATCGGCAGGGCCCTGATGGCCTCGCCGAAGCTGCTGCTGTTGGACGAGCCGTCGTTGGGGCTCGCCCCCAAACTCGTCGAACGAATCTCTGAGATCATCAGGACCGTGAACGCCCAGGGAACAAGCGTCCTGCTCGTCGAGCAGAACGCACGCATGGCACTCTCGATCTCAGACCGGGCGTACGTGCTCGAGAACGGTCGGATCGTCAAGGAGGGCGCCGCTGCCGACCTGCTGGAGGACGACGACATCCGCGAGTTCTATCTCGGTGTCGGAGAGGCCGGTCGCAGGTCGTTTCGAGACGTCAAGTCCTATCGCCGCAAGAAACGATGGAGCGCATGAGCGCCCAGCTGCTGAGCTTCGACGCGGTGACGCTGCGCTTCGGAGGCGTGACCGCGCTCGACGACGTCTCCTTCACGGTCGACGACGGAGAATTGTTTGCGGTCATCGGCCCCAACGGCGCGGGGAAGACCTCGATCTTCAACTGCCTCAACGGCGTCTACCGCCCCGAGAGCGGCGAGATCACCTTCCGGGGCAACTCGCTCATCGGAGCCAAACCCACCCAGGTCGCAAAGCACGGCGTGGCGAGGACGTTCCAGAACCTCGGGCTGTTCTCCAACCTCAACCTCGTCGACAACCTCATGCTGGGCCGCCACCTGCTGATGAAGAGCGGATTCATAGCGGGCGCTCTCTGGTTCGGGCGGGCCAGACGGGAGGAGATCCACCATCGAGGGCGTGTCGAGGAGATCATCGACTTCCTAGAACTGCAGCCGCACCGCTACAGCCCGGTGGGAATGCTCCCCTACGGCATCCAGAAACGCATCGAACTCGGCAGGGCCCTCGCGATGGAACCCGGTCTCCTGCTGCTGGACGAACCGGTCGCGGGAATGAACCTCGAAGAGACCGAGGACATGGCGCGCTTCATAATCGAGGTCCGCGACCACCTCCACATCGCCATGATCCTCGTCGAACACGACATGCACATGGTGATGGACATCGCTGATCGAGTGATGGTGCTCAATTTCGGACAATGCCTCGCCACCGGCGTTCCCAGCGTGATCCAGTCCGACCCGGAGGTCATCGCCGCCTACCTCGGGGAGCCGGCATGACCGATTCGCCCGCGAACATCTCGCTCCCCCACAAGCTGCTCGCCCGAGCCGCCACAGACGGCGACTCCGTGGCGCTGCGCCACAAGACACTGGGAATCTGGCGCGAATACACGTGGAACGACTACGCCGACACGGCACGCCTGGTGGGCCTCGGCCTGTGCAGCCTCGGTGTCACCAAGGGCGACAAAGTGGCGGTCCACGCCGAGAACCGCCCCGAATGGGCCTTCGCCGACCTCGGAGCCCAGGGCATCGGCGCGGTCACCGTCGGGGTCTACCCGACCAGCCCCGCAGCCGAGGTCCGCTACCTGCTGGCGCATTCGGAAACCAGAGTCGTGGTGGCCGAGGACGAGGAACAGCTCGACAAGACCCTCGAAGTCTGGGACCAGCTCGAAAGCCTCGACTACGCCGTGGTCATCGACCCCCGCGGTGTCCGGGTGCTCGACGACCCGCGGATACTGACCTTCGAGGAACTGGTCGAACTCGGCCGGAAGCAGCCGGCCGCCGACTTCGATGAATCCGTCGCCGCTCTCGACAGCAGCGAGGTGGCGATCATCGTCTACACCTCAGGCACGACCGGCCCACCCAAGGGAGCGATGCTCAGCCATGCCAACATGCACGCGGCATTCACCGACTACGACGCAATGTTCTCGGTCGGGCCAGGCGACGAAGTGCTCTCCTATCTCCCCCTGTGCCATATCGCAGAACGGCTGGTAACGGTCATAAACGGCATAAGCGCAGGTTACACCGCCAACTTCGGAGAGGGCGGAGAGGCTTTCGCCAACGACCTGCGCGAGGTGCAGCCGACCTTCTTCTTGGGTGTTCCCCGCGTCTGGGAGAAGATGTTGGCGGGTGTGCAGGTGCGAATGAACGACGCTTCCTGGCTGAAACGACGCAACTACCAGTTCTGGAGCGCCAGGGGCGTCCGCCTGGCGAAGGCCCGTATGCAGGGGATGCTCGGCTTGGTCGACCGTGTCCTGGCGCTTCTGGGATCGCTGATGCTGTACCGCGCGCTCAAGGAGCGCCTCGGCATGAGCCGTTGCCGCAACGCCCTGTCGGGCGCTGCCCCGATCGCTCCCCAGATCCTCGACTGGTTCTGGTCGATCGGCGTGCCGGTCCGGGAGGGGTACGGGCAGACAGAGAACTGCGCGCAGGCCACGGTCAACCCTCAGCGAGGTGTGCGGATCGGAACCGTGGGCCTTCCGGTCCCCGGCGCGGAGGTGCGCATCGCCGAGGACGGCGAGATCCTCACCCGGGGGGAGGGGACTTTCCTCGGCTACTACAAGAACCCGCAGGCCACCGCAGAGACGGTGGATGCCGACGGCTGGTTGCACACCGGTGACATCGGGGTCTTCGACGAGGACGGCTACCTCAAGATCACCGACCGCTTGAAGGACGTCATCATCACCGCCGGTGGAAAGAACATCTCCCCGTCGGAGATCGAGAACCGACTGAAGGTGTCGCCGTTCGTGCGCGAAGCGGTGGTGATCGGAGACCGCCGCAAATACCTGACCGCGCTGGTCGGCATCGAGTACCACACCGTCGGCGACTGGGCCACCCGTCGCGGCGTCGCCTACACGACGTATGCGGACCTCTCGAGCAAGCCTGAAGTCCGCTCCCTCATCGACGAGGTGGTGCAGGAGGCCAACGGAGACTTCGCGCAGGTCGAGACGATCAAGCGCTTCGAGTTCATGACCGTCGAACTCGACCACGAGGACGGGCAGCTGACCGCCACCCAGAAAGTCAAACGAGCAGCCATCACCTCACAGTTCGAAGACCTGATCGAGCAGATGTACCCATGACCACCTTCCTGCAGGCAACCTTCGACGGAATCGCCACGGGTTCGTTGTATGCCCTGATCGTGCTCGGTTTCGTGGTCATCTACCGCGCTACCGGAATCATCAACTTCGCGCAGGGTGGCGCCCTGCTGCTCGGCGGCTACATCACCTACAACGTCAGCACCTCGTGGGGAGGGAATTATTTCTTGGGGATCATCTTCTCCGTTGCGGTGTGTGCGGGATTCAGCGTTCTGTTGCAGCGAGCGATGCTGCAGCGCATCTTCCGGGAGGCAGTCGGAATCTCTGCGGGTCTGCTGGGTTGGGCAGCGCTGTTCTACAACGGAACCACCCATCTTGTGGGGCTCATGGGCGGTGCCGTGATCGGTGTGCTGGCGTATCTGATCACCGCTCGCATCGAGGCACGAGTCGGAGACCGAGGTCCCTCCGAGCTGCCGCTGTTCGGAGCGATCATGGTCACGATCGGGGTGCTGTTCATCATCAAACAGGTCGCCGCCTCGATCTGGGGTTTCGCCGAACTCAGCGTCGACGACCCCTGGGAATTGTCGAGGACGGTCGTGGGAGACGTCGTGCTCCAACACTCCAAGCTCGCGGCCATCGCCATGGCCGCGGCAGCGCTCGGAGTGTTCTTCGTGGTCGACCGCTACAGCCGGATCGGCATCGCCATGCGGGCCACCCACTTCGACCACGAGGCCGCGATCGCCCAGGGCATCTCGACAAAGATCGTGTTCGCAACTGCGTTCGCGATCGCGGGAGGCGTGGCGGCCCTGGCGGGCAGCGCGGCGACCGCAGGCCCCGAGCTCATCACTCCGAACTTGGACTTCGTCGTCTTCTTGGCATTTCCGGCGATGATCCTCGGAGGGTTGGACTCGCCGGCCGGCGCGGTCGCCGGAGGACTGCTGGTCGGCTGGATTCAGAACCTCGTCAAGACCTACGTGGCCACCACCCCAGCGTGGTTCCCGATCGAGGATCTTGACTGGTTGGGCGCCGGGTTCGAGCGGGTGGCGATCTTCATAGTCATGATCATCGTGTTGATGGTCCGCCCCTACGGCTTGTTGGGCACCGAGGAGGTGCGACGAGTATGAGCGCTACCGCCATGTCCCGTAAACGCTTCGCCTGGACTCGGAGGGCGTCGGCCGCGCCCGGCAACAAGGCCCAGAAGATGCATGTCCACTATCGCGACGACCTGCGTCTGTTCCCCAACCGGCTGAGGCGCACTGCACTGGCAGTGATGATCCTCGCGTGGGCGTTCATCCCGGTGTTGTGGGATGTTCCGCCCTTCACGCTGCTCAGTGGGAACGGGATCTCGCTGAACACGCTCGCCTACGCAGGCGTCTTCTCGATCGCGGCCATCGGACTCAACCTGCTCACCGGCTACACCGGTCAGGTCTCACTGGGGCATTCGGTCTTTCTGGCCGTCGGTGCCTACAGCACGGCGTACGCGGGGTCTGTCTGGGGTTGGCCGATGTGGCTCTGGATCCTGTTCGCTCCGGCGCTGGGTTGGCTCGTCGGTGCCGCGGTCGGCCCTTTCGCGCTTCGTCTCCGCGGCAACTACCTGGTGATCGTGACCCTCGGCCTGGTGTTCATCGGTGAGCATATTTTCAGGAACTGGAAGAGCGTCACCGGAGGCAACACGGGCACTTCAGCCGCGGGAGTAGAAGTCAAGCTGGGGTTCATCGATTTCGAGAACCTGAGCCTGTTCGGCAAGTCCTTCGGCAAGGACGAGAGCTACTTCTGGCTGATCTGGCTACTGGTGGCGCTGGTGGCGTGGTTGACGAAGAACGTCGTGCGGACGCGTCCGGGCAGGGCGCTGCAGGCGGTGCGCGACCAGGACATCGCCGCGGAGATCATCGGGATCGACGTCGGCATCACGGGCTACAAGACCCAGGCATTCGCCTGGTCGTCTGCTATCGCGGCATTGGCGGGTGCGCTGTACGCGCCGCTGCAACTGTTCATCAGTCCGGGAGACTTCACGCTGCTGGTCTCCATCCAGTTCATCGCAATGATCATCCTGGGCGGGATGGGCACGATCTACGGATCGATCATCGGCGCGCTGGTCATCACCGCTATGCCCCGACTCATCGACGGCATCTCGGCGGACTACGGTGTACCGGGAGTGGCAGCCAAGAGCACAGACTCTGGTCTCGTGTCCATCGCTTCGCTTAATGTGATCATCTACGGGTTCCTCATTGCCTTGTTCCTGCTGGTCGAGCACCGGGGGCTTGCTGGAATCTGGGTTCGAATCCGCAACTATTTCTCAACCTGGCCCTTCTCATACTGAGATTCGCCACTGATCCCTTTGGAGGGGACATGAAAAAGAAACAATGGTTCCGATTGTTGGCGCTGCTGCTGGCGGCAGCGCTGTTCACCGCGGCGTGCGGTGACGACGACGGAGACTCGACTGCAGCCGACGACGGTGACGATGCCCCCGCTGCCGACGACGGTGACGACATGGCAGAAGACGACGCCGATGACGGTGACGACGGCGACATGGCAGAGGAGGACGGCGACATGGCCGCCGATGACGGTGACGACGACGGCGACGACATGGCCGAGGAGTTGGCCACAGGTCCCGGCTTCGACGGCTCCACCATCAACGTCGGCGTGATCTCTGACCTCTCCGGTCCGGCTGCGATCATCGGCCAACCACTCACCGCCGGTGGTCAGGTCTACTACGACTACATCAACAGCCAGGGCGGCATTGCCGGCCAGTACCTGATCGAGACGGTTGAAATCGACCATCAATACAGCCCGGCGACCGCGGTGCAGGTCTACAACGACATCAAGGACGACGTCGTGATCCTCGGCCAACTCTTCGGCACACCGATCACCAATGCGGTGCTCGAGTCTCTCAAGGAGGACGGCCTCGTGGCTGCTCCGGCATCGCTCGATGCATTCTGGGTCCGTGAGCAGAACCTGCTGCCGATCGGCGGCCCCTACCAGATCCAGGCGATCAACGGGTTTGACTGGTGGATCAATGAGGGCGGTGGCAACGTCGACCAGGTCTACTGCTCGTTCATCCAGGACGACCCCTACGGCGAAGCGGGCCAGGAAGGCCTTGAATTCGCTGCAGAGAATCTCGGGTTCACGGTAACTGAGGTCGCCCGCTACGTATCGGGCGACACCGACTTCTCGGCTCAGATCCAGCAGCTGCAGGGCGCCGGCTGTGAGGTGGTGTTCCTGGTGACGCTGCCATCGGTCACCGGTGGCGCGCTGGGCCCTGCAGCGGCCGGTGGATTCACACCGCAGTGGATCGGCGCCTCTCCCGTCTGGATCAACGTCCTGGCCCAGAGCGGACTGGCGCCGTACTTGCAGGCCAACTTGGTGATCGTGGGTGAGGGCTCAACCTGGGGCGACGAGAGCGTGCCGGGCATGGCCGCAATGGTTGAACGGCTCGAAGAGTTCGCTCCGGACCAGGCGCCCGACTACTACTTCACGTTCGGTTACCTCCAGGCCCACGCGGTGGTGCAGGTGCTCGAGGCTGCGGTCGCCAACAACGATCTGAGCCGCGAGGGCATCATCGAAGCAATGAACGGTCTGGGCACGGTCGCCTTCGAGGGACTCGGCGGCGACTATTTCTACGGCACGCCCGACGAGAGGATCCCGAGCACCGAGAACACGATCTTCAAAGTGAACCCGGAGGTTCCCAACGGCGTGGAGGCTGTAGCCACCGGTTATCGGTCTTCGTTCGCCAGTGACTTCGTGTTCGAGTGAACCTCGGGTCGCGCAACCTGAATATCTGAACCGACGCGGTCCCGTCCGTTGCACCCACGGCGGACGGGACCGCGCTCGGCCGCTTGACTCCGGCTCTTGTTCACTTCGCTCACGGGCCGCTCGGCCGCGGCCTCGTTCGGCGCGGTCGTGTTGGGGATCAATCTGCTCGGCCTCTGGGGTAAGTTGACGGTCTAGATATTACCGTGTAGCCTCGCACGGGCATGCTACGCGTACCCTTGGCGGTGCCACTTCGCTCGACGTTGGACATAAACGATCCGCAGTTCGCGCAGAACCATCAGGACATGCGCGAGCAACTCGACGTCATTTCTGAGTTGCTCGACGAAGCCGAGGCCGGAGGCGGCCCCGAGCGCATGGCAAGGCTGCGCTCCCGTCAGAAACTCCCCATACGCGAGCGGATCGCCAACGTAATCGATCCCGACAGCCCGTTCCTCGAGATAAGCCCTCTCGCCGCGTACCAGTCCGATTACGCCATGGGTGGCGGCATGGTCGTCGGGATCGGGGTGATCGCCGGCACCGAATGCGTGATCATGGGCAACGACCCGACCGTTCTGGCCGGCGCGCTCACCCCCTATGCATCCAAGAAATGGAACCGCGCGCTCGAGATCTCGCGCGAGAACCGCATGCCCTATGTGAGTTTCGTGGAATCGGCGGGCGGCGACCTGAGGATCCAGCCTGGGGACGGTGGCAACAGGCGCTTCCTCCAGACCGACCACTTCGCTGAGAGCGGACGCTTCTTCTACGAGATGATCGAGCTCTCGAAGATGAGGATTCCGACGGTATGCGTCGTGTTCGGGTCGTCGACCGCCGGGGGTGCCTACCAACCGGGACTCTCGGACTACACGATCATGGTCAAGGACCAGTCGAAGATGTTCCTCGGCGGTCCCCCGCTGGTGAAGATGGCCACCGGCGAGATCTCCGACGACGAGACACTCGGCGGCGCCGAGATGCACACCACCGTCTCCGGTGGAGGCGACTACTTCGCACAGGACGAGATGGATGCGCTGCGGATGTGCAGGGAGGTCGTCTCACACCTGAACATCCGCAAGGACGGCCCCGAGCCCAGCTTCCCCCCGGACCCACCGGTCTACGACCCCGAGGAGTTGCTCGGGATCGTCAGCCGCGACCTCGTGAAACCTGTTGATGTGCGCGACATCATCGCCCGGACCGTCGACGGTTCACGTTTCGAGGAGTTCAAACCCCGCTGGGGCAGCACCCTGGTCTGCGGCTGGGCGTCGATCCACGGATATCCGCTCGGAATACTCGGCAACAACGGCGTCCTGTACCCCGACGCCGCCCAGAAGGGGGCGCACTTCATCCAACTGTGCAACCAGATCGACGTGCCCCTGTGGTTCCTTCAGAACATCACCGGATACATGGTCGGAAAGGACTTCGAAGCCGACGGGATCATCAAGAAGGGCTCCCAGATGCTCAACGCGGTCACCAACTCGACCGTGCCGCACATCACCGTGATCGTCGGCTCAAGCTACGGTGCGGGAACCTACGGCATGTCGGGCCGGGCGTTCGGGAACCGTTTCACCTTCCTGTGGCCCACTGCGAAGATCGCGGTGATGGGCCCCAAACAGATTGCGGGCGTGATGTCTGAGGTGCGCCGGGGTCAGGCTGAGCGACTGGGCCAGGAATTCGATGAAGAGGCCGACGCTGAGACGGTTGCCGCGGTCGAGGCTGCCCAGGAACAAGGCTCACTCGCTCTGCGGGCGACCGGCGCCATCAGCGACGACGGGATAATCGACCCGCGAGACACCCGTCATGTTCTGGGCATGTGCCTCTCAGCAGCGAGCAACCGGGCGGTCGAGGGCGCAGACGGGTACGGGGTGTTCCGACTGTGAGCCGTTTCGACACACTGTTGATCGCGAACCGGGGCGAAATCGCCTGCCGCGTGATCCGGACAGCCTCGGCCATGGGACTCCGCACGGTGGCGGTGTTCGTCGAGTCCGATGCAGACGCCCTGCACGTCGCGTGCGCCGACGAGGCAGTGAGGGTCGACAGCTACCTCGACAGCGGGCAGATGCTGGCCGCGGCGCGGCTCACTGACGCTGGAGCGGTTCATCCCGGCTACGGATTCCTCGCCGAGAATGCCTCCTTTGCAGGAGCTGTGGTGGATCAGGGTCTGGCCTGGGTCGGACCCGCCCCAGAAGCGATCGCTCTGATGGGCGACAAGATTGCTGCGAAGAAGCTCGCGCAAGAGGCCGGAGTGCCTGTACTCGCCTCAAGCAACGAACAGAGCGAGTTCACCGCGTTGGGCTTCCCCATCCTGATCAAGGCTGCTGCGGGCGGTGGTGGCAAGGGAATGCGAGTCGTCCACTCCGAGCCCGAGCTTGAAGAGGCTGTGTTGGCATCTCGCCGAGAGGCACTTTCCGGATTCGGCGATGACCGCATCTTCGCAGAACGCTATGTGGCGACTGCTCGTCACATCGAGATTCAAATCCTCGGCGACAAGCATGGGAACGTCGTTCACCTCGGTGAACGCGAGTGCAGCATTCAACGTCGCCACCAGAAGATCATTGAAGAGTCCCCGTCCCCATTCCTCACAGAAGAGATCCGCTCAGCCATGGGAGCCGCAGCGGTGGGTCTGGCGCAGGCTCTGGGCTACGAATCGGCCGGAACGGTCGAGTTCCTTGTAGACGATGAATCCGGTGACTTCTTCTTCTTGGAGGTGAACACCCGCCTGCAGGTCGAACACCCGGTTACTGAGGAGGTGACCGGCATCGACTTGGTGAAGGAGCAGTTGCGCACAGCCCAGGGAGAGGAGCTGGGCTACCGGAGCGACGATGTGTCGTTCGGTGGTCATGCGATCGAGGCACGTCTCTACTCCGAGGATCCGGACAACGACTTTCTGCCCACCACCGGAGTGTTGGAGATCTTTGAGCCGGCACCGGAGCCGGCAGTCCGTTACGACACGGGTGTGGCGACAGGCTCGACCATCACGCCGGATTTTGATCCGATGATCGCCAAGGTCATCTCCCATGGCTCCACACGGACCGACGCAGCGAAACGGTTGGCGCTGGCACTCGAACGCCTTGAGATCGGCGGGGTTGTGACCAATCGGGACTTTCTGGCAGCCACGCTCCGCTCTGATGAGTTTCTTGCCGGCAGCACCACCACAGACTTCATTGAACGCTTCTCTCCTGTTCGGGCCCGCTCGCTCGACGAGCCGGAACAGCGTCTTGTCGCAACCGCCGCGGCCATGTGGCTGCAGCACGACAACCGCACCAGAGCGAGAGTCCTCGCCTCACTGCCGTCCGGTTTCCGTATTGGGCGCCTGGCCCGTGAACGCGTTGAGTTGCGGATCGCCGGTACTGAGGTCACCGTCCACTACTCGGCCGATCGAGACGGAACGTTCGCCCTCGGATCAGCGGGCGACGAGGGCACAGCGAAGGTGCGAAGCTGCTCGCAGCGCCATATCGATGTCGAGGTCGATTCGCGCCGACGCCGCTACGCAGTGGCGCGTCACGGCTCCAACCTCCACCTGACCGGTGCAGGCGGAGGAGTTCAGGTCGAAGTGCTTCCGAGATTCTCGGTGCCCGAGCCTGAGATGGTCGGCGGCGCGGTGACAGCACCGATGCCCGGAAAGGTGATCGAACTTCGAGTGGGCGTGGGTGACGTCGTCCAAGCACAGCAGGTGGTCGCAGTGATCGAGGCAATGAAGATGGAGAACCACCTGCGAAGCGCCGAAGCGGGCACCGTCACCGAGATCTTCGTCTCAGAAGGCGACCAAATAGAAAAAGACGTACTGCTGATGGTCATCGAGGAGGCTGTGCTTTCGCCGGGCGCGGTGTTGTCTCCGGGCGCAGCCGGAGCCCCGACTACCGGCGGGCAGACGGGAGGCGGGGATGGCTGAGCCGATTCGGATCGCGAACTGCAGTGGGTTCTACGGGGACCGGCTGAGCGCGGCTGCGGAGATGGTTGAAGGCGGGCCGATCGATGTGCTGACCGGCGACTGGCTGGCGGAACTGACCATGCTGATACTGGCCCGCACCCGAGCCAAACGGCCCAACAGCGGCTATGCCCGCACCTTCATACGTCAAATGGAACAGGTGATGGGCCACTGCGTCGACTCAGGAATCAAGGTGGTTTCAAACGCCGGCGGACTCGATCCGTCCCACTGCGCTGAAGCGGTCGCCGAAGTGGCCGAAAAGCTGGGCCTGCACCCCACGATCGCCTATGTCGAGGGCGACAACCTTCTGCCTCGTCTTGAGGAACTGAAATCAGAGGGGATCGTGCTGGTAGACCATGAGACCAATGGGCCAGTGGCGGACATCGAATACATCTCCGCCAACGCCTACCTCGGATGCTGGGGAATCGTTGAGGCGCTGAACCGCGGCGCCGACATTGTTGTCACGGGCCGCACCACCGATGCCGCCATCGTCTGCGGACCGGCCGCCTGGCACCACCAATGGTCACGCACCGACCTCGACGCGATGGCCGGAGCCGTCGTCGCCGGGCACGTCATCGAGTGCGGAACCCAGGCGACCGGTGGCAACTACTCGTTCTTCGAAGAGATAGACGGACTCGAGCATCCGGGATTTCCCTTCGCAGAAATAGCTTCCGACGGCTCCTCGATAATCGGCAAACACCCTGGAACCGGCGGCAACATCAACATCGGAACCGTGACCAGCCAACTGCTCTACGAGATCGACAGTCCCAGATATCTCGGCCCCGACGTCACCAGTCGTTTCGACACCATTCAACTCATCGAAGCCGACAAGGACCGGGTTCGCATCTCAGGAGTGCGGGGAGAGACTCCGCCTGAGACCCTGAAGGTCTCAATGAACTCCTGGGGCGGCTTTCGCAGCGACATGGCCGTCGCTCTGACCGGAATCGACATTGACGCCAAAGCGGACCTCGTCGAAAAGGCCTTCTGGCGCAACTGCGAGTACCAGCGCGAAGACTTCGCCGAAGTCGCCACCAGGGTTGTGCGCACAGACAAGACGGATCCCGCCACCAACGAGGAGGCGGTGGCGTCATGGCGGATCACGGTCAAGGATCCGGACCAACGCAAGACCGCCTCGATCGGTTCGGCGATGAACAATCTGGCGCTGGCCAGTATTCCAGGGTTCTTCGGGCTCAAAACCGGGGGTGTCGGCAAGCCGTTCGGGATCCACACCTCAGGCCTCGTGGCCCGTGATCTGGTGCCGCAGCATGTGGTGCTGCTGGGTGGGGACCGCACAGTCGTCGACTCCGACGCCGTAGCCGTCACTCCGGTTCCCGTCACCCCGGTCGCCGTCGATATTCCTGCGTCGCCGAGCGGCGAGGTTGTCCGGGCTCCTCTCGGAACGCTCGCGGGGACTCGTTCCGGCGACAAGGGTGGGAACGCCAATCTCGGGGTCTTCGTACGTTCCGCGGCGGCATACGGATGGCTCGAGGGCTTCCTCACCGTCGAGCGCCTGCGCCGGCTCATCCCGGAGGCTCGCGACGCCAGGATCGAACGGTTCCCCCTGCCCAACATCTGGTCGATCAACTTCGTGATCCACGGCATCCTCGGTGAGGGGGTCGCCGCTTCGACCCGACAGGACGCGCAGGCCAAGGGACTGGGCGAATGGCTCCGGGCCCGGCATGTCGACATCCCTGAGTCGCTGCTGGGAGACTCTGCAAAGCCGGAACGGGGTGGCGATGGACTTTGATTTCCCGCCCGAAGACGATCCCCGGCGCCTCGAGGTTCGAGGATGGCTTGAAGCCAACCACAACCCCTCACCCCGCCAACTCCTTGAGCGGGGGCTGACAGTCCCCCACTGGCCCGAGCCGTACGGACTCAGCGCAGACCCGATGCATCAGATCATCATTGACGAGGAGCTGCGACGTGCCGGGGTTCGGCGCCCGGACAACCCGATCGGCATCGGATGGGCTGGGCCGACAATCCTCGCTGCGGGGACTGAGGAGCAGAAGGCCCGCTTCCTTCCGGGCCTGCTGACCGGAGAGGACGTCTACTGCCAGATGTTCTCAGAACCCGACGCCGGTTCCGACTTGGCTTCCCTCGCCACGACCGCTGTCCGTGACGGCGACGAGTACATCGTCAACGGTTCCAAGACATGGACCAGCGGCGGGCACTACTCCAAGTATGGGATCCTCATCGCCCGCACCGATCCCCACGTCGCCAAGCACAAGGGCATCTCCTACTTCGTCTGCCCGACCAGTCTCGAGGGATTGACGATGACGCCGATCGTCGACATGACCACAGCGCACAGTTTCAACCAGACCTTCTTCGACAACGTACGGATCCCCGCAGAGAACCGTATAGGAGACGAGAACGACGGCTGGCGACTGGCCAAAGTCACCCTCGCCAACGAACGGGTGTCGCTCAGCTCCGCAGGTTCGATGTGGGGTGCTGGACCGAGCGCCGAGATCTTGATCGAGATGATCAAACAGAATGGCCCATTGACCGACCCGGTGATGCGGCAGCGCGCCGCTGCGCTGCACGTCGAGGCCGAAGTCCTGCGGCTCAACCGCCTGCGCACGCTCAGCGCCCGACTCAACGCCAGAACCCCCGGACCGGAAGCCTCGATCCAGAAGATCATGGGTGACGAACACGGCCGGCATGTACTGGAGTTGGCCAAAGACCTCGCCGGAGCTGAAGGTCTGCTGGAGGGATCCGGCCCCAGCGGTGAGGTGCCCGCGAACATGCGCGTCGGGACGACCGAGGTGAATTTCGAACAGTGCCAGATTCCCGGAGTCGACCGAATCTGGCACTACGGCTTCCTCTTCTCGCCTGCGTTGACCCTCGGTGGAGGGACTTTCGCCGTGCAACGCAACATCGTCGCCGAGACGGCCCTCGGTCTCTCCCGCGAACCGAACGTGGAGAAAGGCATGACCTGGGCGGAGACGAGGCGGAAATGACAGCAGTCGAGACCCCTGTGACCGACCTCGAGCGTCGGATCCGCCGCGTTCGGGGACCTGAACCGAAGCTGTCCCGAGAGCGCAGCGAATTGCTCACACCCCGCCAGCGTGAAATCCTCGACGATCTGACGGAACTGGTGCGTGACGGTTTCAGTCATCTCACCATGGCCGACCTTGCCATGCGGTTGAACTGCTCGCTGCGCACCCTCTACGGCTTGGCTGAGAGCCGTGGCGAGTTGGTGTTGATGGCCACAGACCGAAATCTCTGGAACATCGGCAGAGGGGCCACCAAGGCGCTCACCCGACAGTCGTATCGGCCTCTTGAAGCAATTCGCGTCTACCTGCTGGCAGCCAATGTGGCGGTGTCGCGCACCACTCCGGCGTTCGCCCGCGACCTCAATGCGATCGTCGGCGGACCGGAACTGTTCGCTGCACACAACAACTATCTGGTCGATGTGACCCGGGAACTCCTCGACATGGCTGTCGAACAGGGCGAGACAGCCGCGGTCGACACCTCCGTCGTGGCGCGGGCGCTGGCCGGCCTCGGCCGTCAGTTCAGCGAGCCCGAAGTGGTTGCTTCTTTGACCGTCTCACCCAAGGACGCCGCTGATGAGGTACTGGACATAATTCTCAACGGTCTGTCTCGAGGTTTCGCGACTGGCCGAGATGTCTCAGGCGCAGAAACAAGACAGGAGAATCATGCACGTCTCTGAGCTTCTCACTGATCTGCTCGCCGAACAGGCCGCGCTCGACGAGGTGCTCAGCGGACTCACCGAGTCCCAATGGGCCATCTCCACCGCGAGTCTCCGTTGGGACGTCACAGACCAGGTCGCTCATCTCACCTACTTCGACCATGCCGCGGCAACCGCGATCCGTGACCCAGAAGGCTTCGCAGTGGTGGCCGAGGCGCTGTGGGACAGTGCCGCCGACGGTGATCTCGGCGTGGACGCCCACACTCTCGATCCGGTGCGGAACCTCCCGGTCGGCCAATGCCTGGACGCGTGGCGCGCGGGTCGAGTCGACCTGGAGTCTGCTGCAGCACGCCTGCGCGACGATGCCAGAGTTCCGTGGTACGGACCCTCAATGGGTGCCAGGTCGTTCCTTACAGCACGCCTGATGGAATGCTGGGCGCACGGCCAGGACATCGTCGACGCCGTCGGCGCGTCGCGTGTCGCCACCGACCGGCTGCGCCATATCGCGCAGCTTGGTTTCATCACCCGACCTTGGGCCTATGCGAATCGGCAACTTGAAATGCCCGAGACTGAGATCCGACTGGACCTTGAGGGCCCTTCGGGTGATCGGTGGACGTGGGGCTCCGCCGACAGCGATTGCAGCATCGGCGGCTGTGCCGAAGACTTCTGTCTGGTCGTCACCCAGAGGCGCAGCCTTCAAGACACAGAACTGTCGGTCACCGGCGAAGCGGCGCACGACTGGATGAAGATCGCACAGGTGTTCGCCGGCCCTCCGACCACAGGACCAGAGCGTTAGGAGCGTGCGATGAGCACTGTCGAATCAAACACTGGCGAAACAAAGGTTGTCGAGTCGACCAAGAACCGGGGTGTGATGACGATCACCCTCGCAGACGAAGAGAACCGCAATGCCCTCAGCAGCGACCTCATCGCGCAACTGCTGTCTGCCATCGACGCTGCCGACGCCGACCGGGAGGTACGCGTCATTGTGCTCACGAACCGGGGTCGGGTCTTCTGTGCGGGCGCGGATCTCAAGGCGCCTTCGACGAGACGCCGAGGTGTGCCCACTGCTGTCGACCTGTTCAGCCGTTTCGCCGAGTCACCCAAACCGTTCGTGGGGCGGATCAACGGCCACTGTGTTGCGGGAGGCATGGGCATCGCCGCGGCGATGGACATCTCCGTGGCCGTCGACACCGCCAAGATGGGATTCACGGAGGTTCGCATCGGGGTCGCTCCAGCAATGATCTCAGTCCTCTGCCTGCCGAAGATGCGCTCGGCTGAGGCGAGCGAGGCCTTTCTCCGCGGCAACCGCTTCCTGGCCCCTGAGGCTGCCCGAATGGGGATCATCAACGCTGCGGTGCCGGCCGGCCGACTCGATCAGAGGGTGGATGAGATCGTTTCGGACCTGATGCTCGGCGGACCTCAGGCTCTGGCCGCCTGCAAGGCGCTCACCCGGAAAGTCCCCTCAATGTCGCTTGAAGAAGCCTTCGAATGGACGTCGCAGCTGTCGGCTGAACTGTTCGCCGGCGACGAGGGCCGCGAGGGCATGAGAGCGTTCGTCGAGAAACGCCCTCCGTCGTGGGTTTCAGGCCCGGGCGCCGCGTTGGGGCATACTGACACCGATGACCGCTGACGCCCCTGCAATGCTGGACCTGGCCGACGATGACCCGGCGGCATTGACGGCGTTGTATGAACAGCACGGCTGGGGTGACGGGCTGCCCATGGTTCCGCCCACACCGCAACGTGTGGACGAGATGTTGGCAGGAGCAGACCCCGACGAGGTCATTGCGGTACTCCCTCCGCGTTCGGGGACAGCCACCCGTCGTGTGATCGCGGTCAACGCGGTCCTCGCCGGCTGCGAACCGCGCCATCTGCCGGTGCTCGTCGCCGCGGTCGGGGCCTTGGCGGCTCCTGAACTCAACCTGGTCGGCGTGAACGCAACAACCCACTGCGTCGCTCCGCTGCTGATCGTGCACGGCGAGGTGGCGAAGACAGGCGGCTACAACTCTGGTCTTGGAGCCTTCGGTCCGGGGAACCGGGCCAATGCCACGACCGGCCGCGCGGTGCGGCTCATCCTTATGCATGTCTGCGGCGCCCGACCCGGCCCCGGTGACGCCTCGACCCAGGGAGGCCCGGCCAAGTACTCCTACTGTGTCGCGGAGAACACATCGCAGTCTCCGTGGGGCGGGTACGCACCCAGCGTCGGGGTCCATGCCGCCTCGGCGGTGACGCTCCACTGCGGCGAGGCGCCGCACAACGTGCACGACATGGAGTCCTCGGAACCCGCGCCGATCCTCGACAAGGTCGCCTCGGCCATGACCTCGCTCGGCCAGAACAACGCGCCGATCAGCAGCGGAGAGTACTTCGTAGCGTTGTGTCCGGAACATGCGGCCGCGTGTGCGAGCGCAGGTTGGACCCGAGCCCATATTGCCTCCTATCTGTTCAACCGGGCCACCCTGCCCGTCGCGGAGTTGCGCCGCGCGTTCGATCTGCGGGCCTGGGCGCCGTGGCAGCAGACGCTGGCAGACGGGGATCGGATGTCGATGACCGAACACCCCGACAACATCCGGATCGTGGTGGTCGGAGGGGCGGGAAAGCACAGTTCAGTGATCCCCAGTTGGGGCATGACCAACAGCGTCACCGTCGCGGTCGACGCATAGCAGGAGGACAACCATGAAGGTGTACGCACCCGACGGAGCCGTCGGTTCGCCGGCGGTCTCACCCGCACCGTCAATGCCGGTGCTGACCGGCAGACGCATCGGGATCCTCGACAACACCAAACCGAATGCCGGCGCGCTCCTCGAAGGGCTGGCTCAACGCCTCGTCGCCCGTACTGGTGCCGAGTTGAGGCTGGTCGAGACCAAGAATGCGGCTTTGGCCGCACCTGACGAGGTGATCGCTCGCCTGGAGTCAGAAGTCGAGGCAGTCCTGACCGGTTCTGCTGATTGAGGCAGCTGCACGTCGTGGAGTGTCCACGACACAGTTCGCCTGGAGCGCTCAGGCATTCCGACAGTGGTCGTCACTACCAGCGAGTTCCGGACCCTCACCGAGGAGGTCGCAGCGAATCTGGGGATGGGGGACGCTCGTGTCGTTGAGGTTGCGCACCCGCTCGGTGGAATCGATGCTGCCGCCGTGGAGAAGCGGGCCGACAGTGTTGTCGAGGAAACGATCCGAACGTTGACCCAATGAGCTCCTTGCGCAAGCCATGAGCATCACGATCGATCACTCGGGCAAGGTCGCACTGGTCACCGGGGCCGGAGCGGGGATCGGCCGCGAGACAGCCCTGTGGCTCGCTCGCAGCGGCGCGACCGTGGCGGTGAACGACATACGTGCGAGCCACGCGGACGCGGTGGTTGCCGAGATCACCGCAGCAGGAGGTGACGGTCACGCCTTCATTGCTGACTGCCGAGACGATGACGCCGTCGACGACATGGTCGATGCGATCGTTAGCAGACTCGGCGGGCTCCAGATCGCGGTCAACAACGTCGGCATGCTGCCACCGGGTCGAAGACTCGAGCCGTTCACCGCTTACCGCGGTGAGGACTGGCGCGACATCCTCGACCAGAATCTGGTGCTCGCGGCTCTCTGCGGTCGTGCGGAAGCCTCCGCGATGCTTGCTTCGGGTGAGGGCGGAGTGATCCTGTTCGTCACCTCAGGTGAGACGACCCGTCCCTCCCCCTACAACAGCATCTACGCGGCGGCCAAGGCAGCGCTGAATCACCTGGTGACGTCGATGGCCGTGGAACTGGGCCCGTCGGGAATTCGAGTTCTGGCGATCGCTCCCGGCACGACCCTCACTGAGACCGTCGCTGCTGCCTTCACCGACGAGCGCATCGAAGCGATCGTGGCCGCAACGCCATTGCGCCGCATGGTTGAGCATGACGAACTCGCCCGCTTGACTGCCTTCCTTGCCAGCGACCTGGCGCGTTGCATCACCGGCCAGTTCATCCTCGCTGATGCGGGAGCGTTCCTGTCCCGCACCCGTCCGCCCAACGACGAAGGCCTGACAGCAGAATTGAAGGGCTCCAACGCCGGGTGATCGTCCTGGGGATGCAGGGGCGGGGCCTCTCAGGGAGTCGCGTAGTCGCTGATTCGAACGCACCGGTTGGTCATGGTTCCGATGTCTTCAATCACCGAGGTGATCACGTCTCCGTGTTGCAGCAGCTTCCCCTGTGACACGCCGACACCGTCGGGGGTGCCGGTAAAGATCAGGTCGCCAGTGGTCAGCGTGGTGATGTGGGAGATGTACGACACCAGTGCCGGAACGTCGAAGATCAATTGTGAGGTCGTGCCGTCCTGCCGCACTTCGTCGTTGATCTTGGTGCTGAGGCGCAGGTTG
This sequence comes from Candidatus Aldehydirespiratoraceae bacterium, assembly GCA_965208435.1. Classification (GTDB taxonomy): domain Bacteria; phylum Actinomycetota; class Acidimicrobiia; order Acidimicrobiales; family Aldehydirespiratoraceae; genus VXYK01. Next base: position 43,758 of record OZ242337.1, read on the forward strand.
GAAGGATCGGCAACAAGGTCGGGGGAGACCACATACGGTCCGATCGGTCCGAAGGTATCGAAAGACTTGCCCAGGTCGAAGTGGGGTGGAGTCGCTGAGAACTGCATCGGACGATCAGAGATGTCCTGTCCGACGGTCAGACCGACGATGCGGTTCCAGGCATCCTCTTTGGCAATGTCCTTGCCGCCCACACCGATGACGACCACCAGTTCCACCTCATAGTCGACGCCATCGCTGCGCATCTCCACATCGGCTGACGGGCCGACGATGCACGACGGAAATTTTGTGAAGACCAACGGGCTCTTGGGAGGTTCCATCGCGGATTCAGCGGCATGGTCTGCGTAGTTCAGGCCGATTCCAAAGCAGTTTCGAGGCCTGGGCACCGGTGCGTCGAGAGTAGCGTCGGCGACTCTGCCGGTGGGTTGCCTGTCGTTGAGGGTCGCTTGAAGATCGGACATTGCGGCCGCCAGAGCGAGTGCTTCCATCGGATCTGACGGGATTGCCCCAGCGCTTGTCGTCTCGATGTCGTAGTAGTTGTCGCCGTCGACGAGCGCTGCCCGCCCGGTAATGTTTGCCATCCGAAATCCCATGAGCGTCCTTAGTTTGCCAAGAAGCGTTCTGAAGACGAACGCGGCGTTTGCAGTGGCATGTATAGCAGCGTGAAGCAGGTTCAGCGTTGGACGCGGGCGCGAATCTCTCCGTTCAAGGTGAGGTCTTCGCAGTGGCTGAGCCCTCGCTGGAGAGCGTCATTGTCCCGCCAGCGGGCCCAGTTCAGCCAGAGCCCGTTGGAGCTGGCGATCAGGTCTTGCACGCGGTCCGCAACCACGGTCTCGGACAGCTCCGGGCGAGCCGCACCGACGAGTTCGCGAAAACGCGACGAGTAGCGCTCGTAGAACTCCGCGTCGAGCGCCGCCACGCCGTCTTCGGTGAGTGCCAATGCCCACAGGGCGATGCGCAACGCCAGGTAACTGCCGTTGAGGAACTCATCGGTGAACGCGCCGCGCAGGAACGACCGGAACTTTTCTGGCGGGTCCTGTTGTTCTTCAGCGGCACTGGCGCAGGCATCGAACAGTCGGTCCGTGGCTCTCTGGAACACTGCCAGAATAAGCGTCTGTTTGTCGTCGAAGTGATAACTGAGCAGACCGACCGAAACGTCAGCCTCCCTGGCCACCGTTCGCATACTGGCTCCGCCGATCCCTTCGCGCAGGATCACCGATCCGACCGCGTCGAGAATCTGTTCCTGCGTCTCAGACCGGTTCAGGCGCTCGTCCATGTTTCAGCATACTGGACGAACGTTCAGTTGGTGACGCGACACAATCGCTGATCAGTTGAGGAATTCGGGTTCCTCGCGCATCAGTTCATCTCGCCACGGTTGAAACTGGAACCACCCCGCCAGGTCCGAACCCTGCTGGCGGTAACCCTCGATGCAGAGGTCCTCGGGAATCTCGATGGGATCACCTGCGGCTTGGGCGAGCAACTGGCTCTGACAACAGCGTTCGAGCGCAACGAACCACCACACCGCTGCATCCACGCTGCCACCACAGGTAATGAGACCGTGATTCTGATGGATGAGGGCCTTCTTGTCGCCGAGCGCCTCTGCCATCTGACGGCCCGTCTCGACGTCGAGCACCACCGCGCCGCTGCCCGCATCGCAGCGGGCCACATCGTTGTAGAACATCGTGGAGTCCTGACTGATCATCTTGAGGGGCTGTGCGAGCGTCGAGAAGGTCTTGCCGTACATCGAGTGTGAGTGCGCTGCGGCGATCACGTCCGGTCGTGCCGCGTGGATCTGCGAGTGAATGGCGAAGGCCGCGGTGTTGACCGGGCGGTCGCCCTGGACGACTTGGCCCTGGTCATTGACCAGGATCAGGTCCGAAACGGTCATGTACTTGAAGTTCTGTCCGAAGGGGTTGACCCAGAAGTGGTCCAGGTGTTCCGGGTCTCGCACCGTCACATGACCTGCTACGCCCTCAGCGAGGTGCAGGCGACCCATGACCCTCAACCCGGCCGCAAGGGACTCCTTGCGTTGTTGTCTTTCGGTCTCGAAGTCATCGGCGGCCGAAGGAAGGTCCAACGAGAACTCTTCTTGCACACGAGCGAGATTCTCAAGGTCGCGTTCTTGTTGGGTGTCTGTCATGGTCGCCCCTCCCGGTCTCAACAAACAGCGTAACCGGAACTGTGTTGTCGCCGGGCGCTGTGTTGTCGCCGGGCGCAACCGGAGCCGTGACAACATCCTCGGAGGGGTGACAACATCCTGGCGCACCCGGAGACCGCGGCGCGAAGTAGGGCAAACTAGCGGTACTGGATGGCCAGCCAGTGACAACATCCTGGCGCGCCCGGAGACCGCGGCGCGGGGTAAGGTGCCTGATGCAAAAGTGCGGTGTTGCTCTGTTGTTTCGTGTCGGGGTGTCACTGCTGGCGGTGGGGCTGCTGGCAGCAGGCTGCGGTGGCGGTGACGATGACCAACAGGAGTCGACACCGACCGAGCCGCCTGAAACCACTGCACCAGAGACCACGGCGGCTCCGACCACGACGACTGCTGCTCCAACGACTACAACAACGACGACTGCTGCTCCAACGACCACTACGACAACCAGTGTGGCTCCCGCGGGGCCGTGGGAACAGGTTGCCGGGGGCGACGAATGCATGTGCGCTGATGGCAGCGACTACAGCTTCTGGGTCCGGGAGGCCGATCCCGAACGGGTGGTGTTCTACCTTGAGGGAGGCGGCGCCTGCTTCACTGCCGCTTCCTGTTCGTTCACCGACGGCACCTACTCGGTGACCACCGGCGAGAGCGACGACCCGACCGGCGCGGGAGGCATCTTCGACTTCACCAATCCCGCCAATCCCCTGGCCGGCAGTTCGTTCGTGGCCGCGCCCTACTGCACCGGCGATGTTCATATCGGCAACAACGTCCACCAGTACAGCGAGGATCTGACCGTTCACCACAACGGATTCGTGAACGCTTCTCGAGCATTGGCCGAACTCCATGCACGATTCCCCGACGCAACCGAAGTCGTTGTAGCCGGGTCCAGCGCGGGCTCTGTTGCTGCCCCCTTCTTCGGCGGGCTGGTATCGGACCTGTATCCCGATGCCAAGGTTTCTGTTGTGGCTGACGCCTCGGGCGCCTATCCGAGCAACCCTGTCATCAACGCCACTATCGGCTCACTGTGGGGTTCTTTCTCGGTTGTCCCCGACTGGCCGGTGAACGAGGGACTGACTCCCGCTGACTGGGGTGTACCTGAAATGTTCATCCAAGCTGGCCTCCACGACCCCGACATTCGCTTCGCTCGCTTCGACAACGCCTTCGACAGCACGCAGTTGAGTTTTGCAGAGCTTGCTGGATTCGACGCGAGCAATATGGATCAGTTGATCAGAGACAACGAAGTCAGGATCGAAGCCGCCGGGGTCCCGGTGAGCAGCTATCTGGCACCGGGCGAGAGTCATACGATCCTCGGCAGCAACGCGATGTACTCCCTGGAAGTCGAAGGAGTCGTGTTCGTTGACTGGTTGACCGAGTATCTGGCCGCGAACGCACCCATTGAAGACGTGGCCTGCGTCGAATGCGGCCTCTATCTCGGCTGACCGAGAGTTCCCTTCGTCTCGATTGACTCGATCAGGAAATCGAGCACTTCTGCTCGCTGTTCGGTAGATGGAGGGGCCAGCCCGAACAGATCGATCAACCACAGCCCGTCACAGGCGATTCGGACAAGCAGGGCTAGCTTCGGGTCGATTTCGTCGTTTTCGATCAACCGGTTCTGCCATTCCTCGAACAGTTCCTGAACCTTCTTCAGGCGATCAGGTTCCAGGGCAGCGGCTGCGAACACGCTGGTTGCGGATTCCTCCCAGTAGGCGTGCGGGGCTCTGACATACTCGACGTAGGCCCGAGCGAATGCTCCCTTCCCGTCGCCGTTGACGAGTTCGTGAAGATCGTCGGCGACACGGCCCATCGCATCATGGAGGAGGGCTGTGACGAGTTCCTCCTTGGATGAGAAATGGTAGAGGAGCCCGCCCTTGCTGAGTCCGGCCTCGGTGGCGACAGTCTGCAAAGTAAGGCCCTGGATGCCTTGAGTGCGAACCACCTTTACCGCCGCGTCGACCAGTCGGCGTCGGGTGATGACGCTCTTCTGTTTCGATGTGTGACTCGGGTCCGATGCGTGGTTCGTGGTTTGCAAGGTTCCGTTCCCCTTGTTCTCGGGATCCGATTCTCGGCAGCATCCCGATTGCTGGACCGGTCGGCTCTGGTTTGCTAACATTACTATACCGTCTGGACGGTTTTCTGACGGAGACAAGACAACACCCATGGAGGGGAATCATGAGAAAATTGCTATTGGGCCTTTTGGTGCTGACGCTCTTTGCATCTGCCTGCGGAGACGATTCAGACTCCGACGCAGACGACTCAGGAGACGATGCGACCGCCGATGACGGCGACGACATGGCTGAAGACGACGGCGACGACATGGCCGAGGACGACGATGGTGACAAGCCCACCATCTCCTTGGTGGTCAACCCATGGACAGCCTCGGCATTGAATGTTGCTGTGGCCGCGCAACTGATCGAAAGCGAACTCGGCAATCCCGTCGAGGTGATCAACATCGACGAGAACGAGGCAATGTTCATCGGTCTCGCCGACGGCACCGCCGATGCCGTACTCGAGATCTGGCCCTCCGGTATCACCGACAGCGAGCAGGCCTTCTTCGACGACGGCTCAGTCGAGCATCTCGGCGAACTCGGCGCCGTCGGCAGAATCGGCTGGTTCGTTCCCGACTATGTGATCGACGAGCACCCCGAACTGGCCACCTGGGAGGGTTACTTCAGTGAGGAGGCGGCCGCTGTCTTCGCCACAGCAGAGACAGGCGACAACGGCAGATTCCTCGGTACCGATCCTTCCTACTCGCAGTTCGACGAGCAGATAATCAACAACCTGGGAATGCCCTTCGAAGTGATCTATTCAGGCTCCGAACCTGCAACCGTGGCTGAGCTGGATGCCCGTTGGTCTGCCGGGGAACCGATCCTGATGTACTGGTGGACACCGACCGCGGCGGTCTCCACATACAGCCTCGTCCAGGTGACTCTCCCGCCCTACACCGAGGAATGCGGCGCCAGCGCAGCGAGCGGCGACGGCGGTGTCGACTGCGAATATCCCGAAGACGTGATCATCAAGGCCGTGTCGGGCAAACTGGCCGACAAAGCCCCTGAGGTGTACGACTTCCTCGATGCGTTCACCATCACCAACGACGATCAACTCTCGATGCTCCCACCAGTGGAACTCGACGGCGAGGACGTCGACGCTGTGGCCGCAGAGTGGATCGCGAACAACGAAGACGTATGGTCTGCTTGGATCGGGTAAGAAGATAAAGGGAGTCCCCCTGTGATCGGTGAAGCCGTCTCCAGCCCCTGCCTGTCGGCACGAGGGATCTGGAAGATCTTCGGAAACCGCCCCGGAAGGGCGCTGGAGATGGCTGATACCGGTGCTTCGCGTGCTGAAGTCCGTGACGCCACAGGCTGCATAATCGGTGCCCGTGACGTGTCCTTCGACGCGTACAGCGGCGAGACCTTCGTGATCATGGGGCTTTCCGGTTCGGGGAAGTCGACCCTGTTGCGGTGCGTAGCCCGCCTCTCGGCTCTGACCAGGGGCTCAGTGATCCTCGAAGGCGAGGATCTCACGGCTATGAATGAGGCCGAACTGCGCGCGGTCCGCAGGGCGAAGCTGTCGATGGTGTTCCAGCACTTCGGACTGTTCTGGCATCGACGAGTGATCGACAATGTGGCCTATGGGCTCGAAGTGCAGGGAATCGACCGCAAGACACGGCACGCCAGAGCCGACGAGATGCTCGACCTGGTCGGTCTCGAAGGCTACGGCAACAGCTATCCGCACCAGCTCTCCGGAGGAATGCAACAACGTGTCGGACTGGCTCGAGCCCTTGTGGTCGAACCGACTGTGCTCTTCTTCGACGAGCCCTTCTCGGCTCTGGATCCGCTGATCCGCCGGGACATGCAGGACGAGTTGCTGCGAATCCAAGCCGGGATCGGCGGCACGGTCATCTTCGTCACCCACGACTTCGACGAGGCGATCAAGCTCGGAGACCGAATCGCAGTGATGAAGGACGGAGAATTCGACCAGGTCGGTACAGCCGCCGAGTTGATCATGAACCCGGCCACCGAATATGTCGAGGAGTTCGTCAAAGGAGTGCCCAGGGTCAAGGTCCTGCGAGTCAGCGATGTGGTGACGGAACTCGACGGATCCTCTCCCCAGCAGGGCGTGCCCGCCGACGAGAGCCTCGAATCGGTACTCCCGCTATTGGTGGCCACCACCGACGACGTTGCCGTGCTCGATGACGACGACTCTGCGATCGGGCGCATCGACCGCGCGGCCGTGACCCGTTTGATCCAGCCTCAGTCATGACTGCTGTTGAGCCGGTGGGGACGGCTTCGCCGGACACGGCCGACTGGCGGCGGCGCTCCCTCTGGTTCCTGGTTCCGCTCGGCCTCGTCCTGCTGCAGTTGATCTTCGCGGGGACCTCACTGCCCGAACACCTCGACGAGACGTTCTCGGATCCTCTGGACCGGTTCTCAAGATGGGCTCAACAGAATCGCAGCAGCAACTGGCTCTTCACCGTCTTCTTCCGCCCCCTCACCTCACTGGTGAGCAGCGGACTCGACTCGATCGAGAGTGCCCTGCTCTGGGTTCCCTGGTTCGTGATCCCCATCGCCATCTTCTTGTACATCGCCCGGACGCGAGCCTGGAAATCGGCGGTGGCGGCCTCGCTGGCGATCGTCTACCCGGGGTTGGTGGGCCTCTGGGAGGTGACCATCGAGACCCTTGCCCTGATGGGCATGTCGATTGTCCTGTCGGTGTTGATCGGCGTGCCTCTGGGAATCGTGGCAGCGTTCAAGAGGCGTTTCGACACCGCGATCAGGCCGGTGCTCGATGCCATGCAGACGATCCCCGCACCGGTCTACTTCGTCCCGATGGTGATGTTCTTCGGGATCGGCCCGGTGCCTGCCACGTTGGCGACAGTGATCTATGCGCTTCCCCCGGTCGTTCGGTTGACCACCCTCGGTATCCGCGGTGTGGCGGAACAGTCGGTCGAGGCCTCGACGATGTTCGGCGCCACCCGTTGGCAGACTCTGCGCAAGGTTCAGATACCCATGGCCCTGCCGACGATCATGGCGGGAGTCACCCAGACGATAATGATGGCGTTGGGGATCGTCGTTCTGGCAACGCTTCTCGGCGCGGGCGGCCTGGGTCAGTCTGTGATGGACACTCTGAGCCAGCGCCGGACTGGTCGCGGTGTCGCCACCGGACTCGCAGTGGTCGCGATCGCGGCCGTCCTGGATCGGCTCGGTCGAGCTGCAGTCGGTCAGGACAAGGCGACGGCACCCTCTCGGCGGACGGTCACTCTCTGCGTCAGCGGCGTCATCGGTCTCATCGTCTTCGGCCGCCTCGCCAACTACATCGCGTTCCCTGAGATGTGGGAGACCCGGGCATTCGACCCGATCGATGACGGAGTCAAGTGGGCACGAGACAACCTGCGCTGGTTCACCCGCACTTTCAACGACACGGTGGTGTCCTGGTACTACGTGCCGGTTCGGGACTTCCTGACCGACTCGGTCGCCTGGCCGGTGGTGATCGCGGGGGCCGCCGCGCTCGGTGCCTGGCTGAAGGGTTGGCGCCTGGCGCTGCTCAACGTCTGCGCCATGGGTTCGATCCTGCTGATCGGGATGTGGGAGTTGTCCATCGACACCTTCGTGCAGGTGGTGATGGCGGTGGTGCTGTCGATCCTGTTGGCGATACCAGTCGGCATCGCAGCGGGACGCCACCGCCGTGTCGAGGCTGCCCTGAGCCCAGTGCTCGACGCCCTGCAGACGATCCCCTCGCTCGTCTACATCATTCCAGCGGTGACGCTGTTCACCATCGGGGTTGTGCCCGGTCTGATCGCCTCGATCCTGTACGCCATCGTGCCCGGGGTGCGGCTCGCCGCCCTCGGCATCAAACAGGTGCCGACCGAGAGCGTTGAAGCGTCTCAGATGTTCGGTGCGACGCCCCGCCAGACGATGTTCGGCGTTCGGATTCCGCTGGCCGCGAGGACGATCATGGCGGGCGTGAACCAGGTGATCATGCTGGTGTTGGCCATGGTCATCATCTCGGGTCTCGTCGGTGGCGGCGGGCTCGGTTTCGAGACGATCTCGGCCGTCAAGAACAGCGAGGTGGGACTCGGCTTCGAGGTCGGTTTCGCGATCGTGATGATGGCGATCGTCCTGGACCGCTCGAGCCAGGCGATCGCCGACCGGATCGGCGCCCCCGAAGTCGCCGCGCACTAGCCCGGATTTTTCAGTAGTGGGGTTTGTGTGGGGGTGGTTGTTGTCGCGAGGTGCCCTCCTGGTGTGGGAGAATCAGGTTTGTTAGAAGATTCTGGGGTCACACCAAGGAGGGCACTCGCATGGTGAAGCATAATGGCGGTCGGCCGCGGTTGAGGTTCACTGGCGGGGGGCGGGGTCTGGCTGTTCATGCCGGGGCGCGGCTGCTGGCTGATCTGGCCGACAACACGGGGTTGACGGCGGCGTTGTCTGAGGCGATGGCGTCGACCAAGGTGCGGGACCGGGGCCATGACCGGGGCCGGGTGCTTGCTGACGCGGCGGTGATGATCGCTGATGGTGGCGAGGCGATCAGCGACATCGCCGCGCTGGGTTGTCAGCGGGGGCTGTTCGGGGAGGTCGCGTCGCTGTCGACGCTGTGGCGGACCCTTGATGCTGCGGGGGGCCGTGTCGAACAGATCAAAGCGGCGCGGGCCACAGCGCGCCGCGCGGTGTGGGCCGCGGGCGCGGATCCGGGGTTCTATGTGATCGACATCGACGCCACGCTGGTGGACTCGCACTCCAACAAGCAGGGCGCCGCGGGGACCTACAAGGGCGGCTTCGGGTTCCATCCGCTGATGGCGTACCTCGACGCGACCGGTGAGGCGCTGGCCGGTCTTTTGCGCCCCGGCAACGCCGGGTCCAACACCGCTACGGACCACACCGAGGTCCTCGACGACGCCTTAGAGCAGATCCCTGTGGACCCCCGCAAAGTCGAGGTGGTCGTCCGCGCCGACTCCGCGGGATGCACCCAGGCGTTCCTCAAAGCGTGCCGCGAGCGTCAGGTCCGCTTCTGTGTGAGCCACCCGCTCAGCATCGACATCGCAGCCGCTGTAACAGAAATCGGCGACAAGCACTGGCAGCCGGCGGTATCGGCTGACGGCTCGGAACTGCGAGACCACGCCGAGGTCACCGAGATCACCGAACACGTCGACCTGTCAGGCCGCCCCGACAACTGCCGCATGATCGCACGCCGCGAGGACCCCCACCCCGGAGCGCAACTCACCTTCACCGACACCCGCGGGCGCCGCCTGCAAGTACTCATCACCGACCTGGCCGACACCGACATCGCCTACATCGAAGCACTCCACCGCGGCCGCGGCCGCGCCGAGCAACAGATCCGCGACAACAAAGCCACCGGGCTCGCCAAACTCCCGTCGCACTCGTTCGAGACCAACTCCGCCTGGATACAACTGTCGATGACCGCGCACGACCTGCTGGCATGGACCCGCCTGCTCACCCTCGACGGCGACCTCGCCACAGCCGAACCCAAACGGCTGCGCTACTGCCTGCTGCACACCGCAGCCCGGCTCACATACACCGGCCGCCGCCGCTACGCCAGACTCGCCGACGACTGGCCATGGACCCCCCACCTCATCACCGCGTTCCAACGAGTACACAACCTCCCCCTACTCATCTGAACACACCCCCCACCGCACTTGGGTTGCATCTTGGGTTGCGTTGTGTTGCATCTGACTTCGCGCGACAGATCCTGAAGTTTTTTCAAACAGCATCGGACAACCCCACACGCCCCCACACGCCCACCAACCGCCCCGCACCCGCCGCCGCGCCCGACCCAGCCCCCACAGCCACCCCCCGACGGCTTACTGAAAAATCCGGGCTAGCCCCGATCGTTCACGAGTTTGGGTGTGGATGATGCATCCTGGGTTTGCGCAGGATGAATCACATCGTCCTCCACCAGAGGAGCATTCCCTCGAAAGCGCATCTCCCAACACCACACGCTCATGAACAATCCAACCCGACCAAACCGGCCCTGAGGGGTTGCCGACCAGTGCAGCTACAGCCAACCGTGAGCCACCCACCTGCCGATGCGCCACTAGAAGACCCTCCGGAACTACCGGCTAGTGCCGCGACGGTCAACCTCGCATCGCCCACCGACCCGGGCATGACTAGGAGGTATCGATGCCGTCGACCGGGTCGTAGCCGGTGGGGCCGGTGGCGGGGCGTTGCTTTTCGGTGTCCGAGACCGTCGCGTTCTCCCGTCGAACTTCCTCCACATGCACCACCCCGGGTGCCTTCTGGGAAGTCGACTGGGTTGCGTCGCTGACAACCGGTTGAGCCGAGTCTGCATGGGTTCGAACACCGTCTGCCCGATCCGGCGAAACATCCGGCAACTCACCTGACGAAACAGCCGGGCTCTCACCCGATGGGCGGGTCGATGGTTCACTCGACGCAGACCCCGACAACCCATCCGACGAAACAGCCGGGCACTCACCCGATGGGCGGGTCGATGGTTCACCCGACGCAGACCCCGACAACCCATCCGACGAAACAGCCGAGCACTCACCTGACTGACCCGCGGGTTTGAGTCTGAACCTTCCGGTTTTGGGGTGTTTGTACACCTGCCAACCGTGGTCGTGGATCTTGTGGTGGCAGTCATCGCATACCAGCGCGAGGTTGTCCAGGTCGGTGGGCCCGTTCTTTGACCGCCAGACGATGTGATGTGCGCGGCACCACAGCGGGTTTGCTCCGCAGCCGATGCAGTGCTGGTCGCGGGCGATCAACGCGACCCGTTGAGCTTCAGTAGCGGTCCGCAGCCGGCGTCCCAGCCACATATCTTGGGCCTTTGCGTCGAAGATCGACGGCAACAAGTTGGCTTCAAGCGCCAAACGATGCAACTCAACGATCGGGATCGGCGACCCGTCAGCCAACCGGGGATTGTAGAGTTGTTGTTTGAGCACATCGAAATCAGCAATTACCAACAGATCAGTACCCGCAGACTTGCGGTCACCAGCGGGTTGACAGATCAACTCGGCCAACGCGTCAGCCATCCGCTGCTGGGGTGTGGCACGCTTGTTGGGATCCTCGCGGTGCCACAGCTGTCGTTCCTTGGCGGTCAACGCGGTGGCGATACGCGCACCGGTGATCTGATCAAACTCGGCTGTCAACACGAACATACCGGACTCGGCTGATTCGAAGATCCGGGCCTTTCGTTTGGAGCGTTGACGATCCAACAACGCCTGACCGCCATCTTCAGCCACCTCTTGTTGATGACGTTTCACTGTCCGCGCGAACTCATCAAGGGACTCGCTGTTGGCTGCTTCGACGAGCATCTCCTCATCGACCGGGCTGTCCCCGGAAGCGCGGGCAATCAACCGGGCGTGACCCACAGGAATCTCACCAGACGCCAACGCCTCGCTGGTCGCGGGCAACTCCGACAGCCGAGCCGCGGTTTCAACATCACGTTTGGCCTCACGACCCGACGCCTGCAGCTCGTCACGAACCAAACGCTGCGCGTCACCTTTGCTGTGACGACGCCCCAGTTCAGCCAACGCACGCGCCTTCATCGCCGCCAAAGCCGACTCGGCACGACCCAAGACCCCCAGCCGCAACCGCAGTCCCTCATCAGACAACCTCGCCTCATCGACCGACGGCACCCGCAACGCTCCACCGGTGCCGCCACCGCTGGCCGTGGCCTCGTCAAGAAGCTCTGATCCCGAAAGGAAACTCATGGATCACAACCTACTGACCCCCTGTGACAATGACCCTGTAAACCACTATTACTACATCAAATAGACTAAAATAGCCCGCCGAACACAGGCTCCGTCAACCTCCGAGACCCATGGAGCAGACGACCAAAGGATCCGTATCGACTCCCTAACGCGAGAGCGAAACACAGCGCCGACCGTGCCAGAACGAGCGCAAATGGGCGGGAAGTTTGCGGCGTCGAAGCGGGGGCGCTCCCACACACGTCCGCCGCGCACACAGGCCGCTCAGGCCACGGTCTTACGCCATAGGGCCGTGTCGTCCTGCCTACTCGCTCGGGCCTCTCACGGAGTTCAACCACCAGAGCTGCCAGATCCCCGCGCCACTATCCCGCACCGCTTTGGCAAGCCGCTGCGTCGCGGCCCGTAGAGCAGCCGCTCACTCATGCCGTCATGGACTCGTGCAGGATCAATCTTGTTGAAGAAAAGGATCGTCCCCGAACCCGTCCATCCGCCCGCGGAGCCTGCACCACCCCCGGCCTCGCACGCCTTGCAGCGCACAAGAGTGTTTGCCAATAACAAGATGCATACTGCACCTATGACTCACCGGACGAACGAAGAATTCGAAGCGGGCATTGCGCAGATCCAAGGTGCGCCCAGTGAACAGGGAACTCTTCAGCTCATCGTGACACGAACAGCGGTGGATGAGCGCGAAATCGTCGAACAGGGCGAACTCACTCTGGAGAGCGGTTTGGCGGGCGACAACTGGCTCGCCCGAGGAGACCGCCATACCGAGGACGGCAGCGCCGACCCGCTCAGGCAGGTCACCATCATGAACTCGCGTGTTCTCGAACTGATCGTGGGTCCGACCGAGCAGTGGCCGGCTGCGGGCGACCAACTGTACGCCGACTTCGACATCAGTGAGGCCAACGCCCCGGCGGGCACCCGCCTGAGAGTCGGCGACGCCACACTCGAGGTGACCACCGCACCGCACCTGGGATGCGACAAGTTCAGGGCCCGCTACGGCCGAGACGCGCTGCGCTGGGTCAACTCCGAGACCGGCATGGCACTCAAGCTCAGAGGCATCAACGCCCGAGTGGTCCACCCCGGCACCATCCGAACCGGCGACCCGATCACCAAACTCTGAGCGAACCCCCTCGAACTAACTTGGTTCGCCGACTGAAATCTCCCCCGATTCCGGACGCGACTGGAATCGCAACCGCAGGACGGATGCGAAGAACGAGACCAAGCCCACCGAGAACGCGAGCAGAAGCAGTCCCTGAGACAACTCGGCACCACGCTCAGTCGGAACGCCGGCGCGACCCGCGATCCAGATCGTTGCCATCGCCAACAAAGCTGACATCAAGGTCGCCGCTAAGGCCGCCAAGTCATAGGGAACATGTCCATAAGGGTATTTGGCTGCGACGCGGCGCCGAATCCAAAACCCTCCGAACACCCCGCCGATCGACGCGACAGCGGGCGTCAGGGCGCTGCCATAGCCGGAGTCGATCCACTGGTCGAAATCGAAGGCAAACGCGAGGCCCACCACCGCACCAGCCAACAGGCCAACCAGAAGCCCGATGACGACAGAACCCCGTACGACTTGTCGACGCTCGTAGGAGCGTGCTTCGGCATCGTGCAAAACGCGCACAACACCCCACATCTGGGATGTGTCGAGCCCTCGAGACCGCAGACGACGGTTTGCGTATGAGAAGCCGCACAACGACACAAGGCCGAGCAGTGCCACGATCAACCACCATTCTCCGCCGTAATCGGGAGGTGAACCCGTGAACCCGATCCCGAGCCGACCATGAAACCAAAAGCCAACTGCCATCAACGCCAAACCGACCACATACAGAAACGCTGCAGGAGGGTCCTCACGGGGGCTGATCCAGCGACCATCCACCCATGCTGAGTCTTGGTTCTTCTCGCAGCTAAGTGTAGGAACAGTCATCGCTTGCCCGACATCGGATTGGCTGAATTTTACCCTACTGGGTTTTGGGCTCCCCTCGCTTGTGGTTGCAAAGTAGCGCTGTAGCGCTATCCTGCATGTATGGCTACGATTCAGATTCGGGACATTTCCGAGGACGCCTATGAGATCATCCGTCGACGGGCGCGAGCCGCAGGTCAATCCATCCAGGCGTACATGAAGAAGGCGATCGAACGCATGGCGCGACAACCCGACGACGACGAGATCTTCGCCGACCTTGAGCGCTTCGTCGAGGCCCAGGGAGTCAAACTCGATATCGAAGCCCTGATCGAAGACATCGACGAAGGCCGCAGATGAACTCAGGAACGGTTGTCGTGGATGCTTCGACGCTCGTCGCCGCCGTCACCGACTCTGCATCAGTTGGAAACCAAGCACGCCGACGGCTTCAAGGCTGCCGTCGCGTCGCTCCGTTCCTGGTCGATGCCGAAACGGGACACGCCCTGCGGGGACTGGTGCTGCGAGGCACCCTCGACACCCGCGTTGCGGGGGCTGCGCGGTTGCGGGCTGAGCGCATGGTCCACCGCCGCTTGCCACACCACGGTCCGCTCGGTGACCGGGCCTGGCAGTTGCGCCACAGCCTCACCTTCTACGACGCCCTGTACCTGGCTCTAGCCGAGAGCCTCGACTGCCCGCTCATCACTGCTGACCGGCGAATTCAGCGAGCCCATCCATCCCATGAACTGATCCAAGCGATTCCAGCCAACTGAGGGCACCGTTGACATGCTTGAGCGATGTGAGCATTCATCAACCGACGAGTGCTTTCCAATCAGATGATTGCGGTTTCGATGAAGGGGTCTTGGCGGGCGATCCGGTCGTAGCCGAGCGGGGTCAGATCGAGGGTGCGGTATTCGTTGTAGGTGATGAGTTCCGCCACGCCGCGGCCGATCGCGGGTGACTGTTGGAGGCCGTGGCCCGAGAAACCGTTGGCGAAGATGAAGTTCGACACCTCGTCGTGGGGTCCGACGACGACGTTGTGGTCAAGTGTGTTGTAGGCGTAGTGCCCCGCCCACTGGGACAAGACCTTGGTGCGCTCGAATGCGGGGATTCGGCGCGCCAGTGCAGGCCACACCTTCTCTTCCCAGATGTCTCGGTCCATCTGCAGGTCGTCGTAGTCGGCTGCGCGGTCATCGTCGGGAGCGCAACCTGCCATGTAGATGTCGCCGTCACTGCGAACATGCACTCCGGTGGGGTCGATGGTCAACGGCAGATCCCGTCCGAGTCGCTCTGAGGCGTCGAACATGAAGGTGTAGCGCAGGCGCGGCTCCACGGGAAGCTCCAGCCCGGCCATTCGTGCTGTCAGCGCGGCGCGGGGACCCGTCGCGTTGACGACGGTGCCGACCGGAACGGTCTCACCAGTCGCCAATCGCACACTTTCGACCCGATCCACCCGGCGTTCTATGGCTACCACCTCGTTGCTGATGTACTCGACACCATTACCCCGGGACTTCCGTCGCCACCAGTCGAAAATTGTGCCACCGTCGAAATAGCCCTCATCAACGAGGTTGTGGCTGGCGCAGATGATGTCGTCGACGTTGTAGAAGGGGTACGCGGCCTTGATCTCGTCAGGCGTCATTATCTTCGTGCCCGCACCCAGGGACTGCTGGATCCGCTGGTTGTGGCGAAGTCTGTCGGCGAACTCATGGTCAGCGGCGAGATACATGTAGCCGAAATGGTTGACTGCCAATTCTGGCACTTCAGGGTCATTCCCCATGTAGCCCACAAAGTCGCGCACGAACTCCGCTGCGAACTGAGAGATCTTGATGTTCAGTTCGTTGGAGAACTGTTGACGCATACAGCTGTTGGTTCGGCTGGTTGAGGAGTTCTCATAGGTCGGATCTCTTTCGACGACGAGCACCGAACCGTCGAATGCGCCGTTGTTGGATCTGAGACCACTCAGGAACCAAGCGATGGAGGAACCGATCATCGCTCCCCCGACAATCACCACGTCGTAGCTGTGCTTGCGCGGTGTCGAGGCACGGGCACCCATGAACTAGAGGTCTTCGAGTCTGGGGAAGTCCGACGGCGGCATTATGTCGACGGTTGCGGAACGCTGCTGCGCGGTCATGCCGCCATCGATCTTGATCACGTCTCCGGTGATGTAGCCGGCGTCGTCGGATGCCAGGAACAGGGCGGCTCCGGTCATGTCGTGGACTTCGCCGATCCGTCCCAACGGCACGTTCTCGCCCCGCAGCTTGCGCTCGGTCAGCCCGAGCCCGCTGGTGTCTATCGAACCTGGCATGAGTGCGTTGACACGAATGTTGTAAGGGCCGAGATCGAGCGCCATCGCCCGAGTCAGTGCCTCGATTCCCCCCTTCGTGGCGTCGTACGCGGTGAAGGCCCGGTGTGCCTTGGTCGCACCGCCTGAGCTCATGTTGATGATGCAGCCGCCCCCGTTTCTCGCCATGATCCGAGCGACCGGGTGAGATACCAGAAAGTGACCGGTGAGGTTGACGTCGATGATGCGCCGCCACCACGCCTCGTCCGCCTCGAAGAAGTGCAGCATCGGACTGACGATCCCGGCGTTGTTGACCAGCACGTCGATGACGCCGTGAGCATCGATGATCTCAGCGATCATGGTGGTGACCTGAGCGGAGTCGGAGACGTCTGCCACGACACCCATGACATCGCCGCCGTCAGCGCTGATCTCCTCGACGGCGGAGTCAAGCCGGTCGTTGTCCACATCGTTGAGCGCGACTCCGGCTCCGGCCTCGGCGAACCGCTGCGCGATGGCCCGACCGATCCCGGCTCCGGCGCCAGTGACCAGAACGACCTTGCCTGCGATGGAGGGATAGGCGGAATCTTGGTGCATGCGGCACGCCCAATGGTCTCGGTCGGTGATTGAGGTTCGCCTACGATACTTGCGCTCGGCCGTCGATGAACTTGAGAGGAGCGACCTCGAGCACCGCCCAGGCACGATGATCGCCTTGTTTGTCGGCGGCGAGACCCTCCACCTGGGTGGAGACCCAGGACAATTCGCCGTCGCAGTCGGTCGGCCAACTCAGTTCGCTGCTGGTGCGCCGGTGCCAGTGCCCGTGGACCACCAGTTCGGGCCGTGTGGCCTTCACAGCCTGCAGGATTCGTTCGCGTACCAGCGAGCACATCATCTCATCGCGGGGTCGAAGCTCGAATTTCCGGATCGGCGCGCCCTCGGGAGCGTCATGGCACAGCAGCACGTCGAGCGGCGCGCCACCGAGATTCTCTACATCGGCGTCAGTGGGCATCTCGTTGGGCCACCAGCTCACCCCTTCAACCCGATAGTGGTGATCCACCGAGAAGGCGCCGCCGAGTGCCCCGAAGTCGACCTGGCCCCAACGCCAGCGATGACCGCGCGGCGCGTAACGGCAGCGGTCGCCGATGGTCACGAAGCTGTCCTCGTCGGCCTTGAGCCCTGCGAGCATCTCGTGGTTCTCGTGGTTGCCGTCGATCCAGTAGAGACAGTTGATCCCGTAGCGTTCGGCATGCCAGTCGACCTGGTCCAGAAAGCGGAGACCCTTGTCGGTGTGGGGCCAGTATCCAAAATCTCCCAATTGCAGGATCGTGTCGCAACCGTGGTGGCTCGCCAACTTGCAGAGCGTGCCCACCCATTTGCCGTTCCCGTGCGTATCCCCCGCCAACAGGACCCGCTGAGGCTCCACTTGATCCATCCCCCAACAGTACCGAGCACCCGCTACGACGCGCCCGTCAATTCGGCGAACCGCGCTCAGGTGGTTTGACGAATCTCCGCGAATTGCCGGTTAGCTATCGAGCTTGGATGTCCTTAGCCTTGAGGGCAGTCAATCACTGTCTGTTGTATACGACTTCAGAAAGGCACTGTCCCATGCGCGGTTGCGCCCAGCGATGTTTGGCGATGACACTTGCGGTGGCAGTCCTCTGCGCGGCATGCGGTGACGATTCAGAAACCACCGCTCCAGTCACCACCGCGCCGAGCAGCACCGACGGCGCGCACGAAGACCATTCCGAGACGACGACAACGCTGAGCAGCGGTGATTCCGCCACGGACGGCCATGGAAGCACTCATGAACACACTCACGGCACCGCCACGACGCCGGCGGTGGAGCCCTACCCTTCGGTGTCGGTGCGGATCCTCGAAGACCCCTCGGGAGGTTGGCTCCTTCACAGCGTGCCCGCCAACTTCCGGATGGCTCCCGAGAACGTGGGTACCGCCCATGTCGACGGTGAAGGGCACATGCACCTCTACATCGACGGCGTCAAGATCATGCGCCTGTACGGAGAGTGGCATCAGATGCCCCCGCTCGCGGCAGGCACTCACGAGATCCGCGTCGAGTTGTCCTCCAACGACCACTCGGCGATGGCGATCGACGGAGTCGTCGTGGACGAAACGGTGACTCTGGAAGTCTCAGAAGACGAGGCGACCCTCGAGACCGACAACTCCATGCACTCCCGGGACTCGACCGAACATGACATGTCCGACATGGTTCCAGAAGAATCAGAAGACGCTGACTCGAGCGACGGGACGGACTCCTCGCAGGCCGTCTCTATTGAGATTGTCGATGGCGAACCGGTCGGTGGTCACCAGCGGGTCGAGGTCGACCTGAACTCCGAAGTCGTCGTGACGGTCACCTCCGATCTCGCCGAGGAGGTACACGTCCACGGCTACGACATACTGCATTCGGTCTTGCCGGGCCAACCGTTGCATTTCAGCTTCACTGCGGAGATCCCAGGCGTGTTCGAAGTCGAGCTCGAAGGTTCGGGACGACTTCTGCTGCAGCTCACGGTCTCCTGATCCAAGAAAAAGAATTGCCGGCCTGATCGCCACGCGGACGCATTGACCGCGCCTAGGATACGCCTGTTCGTCAGAGCGAAGCCGGTTCGAATCCGGCACTGTCCCGCAACGGTGAAGTCGACTCACTCCGGTGGGGAGAACAAGTCCGGACGCCTCGAAGCGAACGCAACGAACCGACCCTCGAGGAAGGGACGGCTCGTGCGACCGGATCCTCTTGTCGCTCGTGCCACGACCTCGAGCCACAAGGAGGACCCGAATGAAGCAAATATCAGCCGTACTGCTAGCGCTGCTGCTGTTCAGCACTGCCTGCGGAGACGACACCGACATCGTCAGCGGTGACGGGAATGTGCAGGAACAGTCCGACGGTGCCCCCTCAGGAGAGGACGACTCGGCCGACCAGAGCAACGAAGACCCCGGTACCACCACCACTGCCAGTCCCGAGGCGACGACGACAACGAGTGGTGGCGCAGAGACTCCGGAGGTCCCCCAACGAATTGTTTCGCTCTCTCCCACCGCCACCGAGATCCTGTTCGCCATCGGAGCGGCTGAGCAGGTGGTGGCCGTAGACCAATACTCCTACTATCCGCCCGAGGCCCCGGTAACCGACCTTTCGGGCTGGGACCCCAACGTGGAGGCGGTCCTCGCCTACGAGCCCGACCTGGTGCTGATCTCCAACGACGCCAACGACCTGGTGGCAGCCATGGAGGCGGTCGGCATCGAGGTGCTGTTGAGTCCAGCGCCGGCTGATTTCGAAGGTGGCTACGGTGCAGTCGTCGACATAGGGACCGCTGTAGGCAGAGCGGCCGAAGCGGCCGCGCTGGTGGCCGGCCTGCGAGCCGAGATCGAAGCTGCTCTCACCACTGCCCCCGACTTGCCGATCCGGATATACCACGAACTGGGCGAGTCGCATTTCTCGGCCAGCTCGAACAGCTTCATCGGTGCGATGTATGCAGCCATGGGCGCCATCAACATCGCCGACGAGGCCGATGCCGACGGAACCGGCTTCCCCCAGCTCACCGAGGAGTACATCGTGAATGCCGATCCCGAACTGATCGTGATCACCGATCAGGTGTCATACACCGCTGCCGACGTGGCCGCACGACCAGGTTGGGGTGAGGTGTCGGCGGTGCGCAACGGCAACATTGTGGTCGTCGACGCCGACATTGCATCGCGCTGGGGGCCGCGGCTGCCCCAGTTCATCACCGCGGTGGCCGCGGCCATTCAATCGACCGCTGCGCCGGTTTCGTAGGCGTGTCATAGGCTTTGAACGGCGCAGCGATGGCCCATACCTCATTTCCGACAACAACCGCGACCGAGCCGGATGCCGCCCATATGCCCGATGCCGCCCACTTGACAGTGTCGGCAGTGCAGCGGGCCTACGGAATGTCGTTGGCGGCTGTCGTTGCCGGGATGGCGTCGCTGGTGGCGGTGGGTCTGCTCAGTGCCACCAGCGGGGCCGCTGGGCTGCCGGTTGGCGGGGTGCTCAGCGCCTTGTTCGACTGGCTGCCGCTGATCGGCGGTGAGTCGTCGCTGTCGGCAACCCAACAGAGCATCCTCTTTGAGATTCGGCTTCCCAGACTGGTTCTCGGAATGCTCGTCGGCGCTTCTTTGGGCATGGCCGGCGCCTCCTATCAGGGGGTGTTCCGCAACCCCTTGGCCGACCCCTATCTGCTGGGCGTGTCGGCCGGAGCCGGTTTCGGTGCGGTGCTGGCCTTGGGGTTCGGCCTTGACTTGAGTTGGGGTCCGTTCGACACTGTGCCGGCGGCTGCGTTCCTGGGGGCACTGATTGCGGTGTTGGCATCGATGGCCATTGCCAGGGGCGGCAGTGCATCACCGGCCACACTGTTGCTGGGCGGGGTGGCCATGGCCGCCCTGTTCTCCGCCGCGCAGACCTATGCCATCTCGCGGTTGAGCGAGACCCGAGCCCGGGAAGTGCTCTCGTGGCTGTTCGGACAGCTCAACACCACCGGCTGGAAGCAGATCTGGCTGCTGTTGCCCTACGTGGCAGTGTGCGGGGTGGTGCTGTTCGTACATCGCAGGCATCTCGACGTGCTGCGGGTGGGTGATGACGAGGCTCGCACACTAGGGCTCAACCCGGCTCGCTCCCGACTGGTGGTTATCGTGGCCGCCTCACTGTTGACAGCGGCTGCCGTGTCGGTGAGCGGCCTGATCGCCTTCGTGGGACTCGTGGTTCCCCACATCGTTCGGCTGCTCGTCAGCCACAGTTACCGAGTTATCGTGCCCCTGTCGGCATTGGCGGGGGCGGGATTCCTGGCGTTTGCCGACATCGGCGCCCGCACCCTGCTGGCCCCGTCGGAGTTGCCGGTGGGCGTTGTCACCGCGTTTGTGGGGGCGCCCTTCTTCGCATTCATGTTGTGGCGCGACCACTTGAGCAGGCCATGAGTGCTGCTTTGCCGGCTTCGGCCTTCCCGGAGACTCTGCCGAAGACCCAGCAGGCGCCTGTTCTGTCGTGCAGTGATGTGCGGCTCTGTTTCCGTCGGTTGGAAGTGCTGTGCGGTGTTGACCTGAACCTGGGAGGCGGGGAATGGCTTGGCATTATCGGTCCCAACGGGGCGGGCAAGTCCACGCTGTTGCGAGCTGTTGCAGGCTTGGTCGACCACTCCGGGACGATCGAGTTGGGCGGCGGCCACAAACCGGGTGCGGCCGATGTGGCCCTGGTGCCGCAGTTCCCCATGATGCCGAAGGGAATGACGGTCGCCGAATATGTGCTGTTGGGCCGGACGGCACACCTGGGCTGGCTGGCGCACGAGTCGAAGTCCGACCGTCGGATAGTGTCTCGGGTTCTGCAGCGCCTCGATATCACGGCTTTCGCCAGTCGCTTCGTGTCGACTCTGTCGGGTGGAGAGGCCCAGCAGGTTGTGGTCGCCCGTGCACTGGCCCAGCAGTGCCCATTGTTGCTGCTCGACGAGCCAACCAGCGCCCTCGACTTGGGCCATCAAGTCTCGGTGCTGGAGTTGGTGGACGATCTGCGTCGCACCGACGGGCTCAGCGTGTTGTCTGCCATGCATGATCTGAGCGCGGCGGCCCGCTTCGCCGACCGTCTCATACTCATCGACCGCGGTCGGATCGTGGCCCAAGGCAGCCCTGTTGAGGTACTGAATCCTGATCTGCTGTCGGAGGTGTACAGCACACCGCTCACCGTTCAATCAATCGACGACGAACTGGTGGTAATCCCCGCCCCCCGCCGTCGGTCCCGATCCACAAAGGAGACTCCATGAACACTGAATCGGCTCCCCGGGACGAGCGGCCCTACGACCGCTCAGAACTCCGGTCGGCACCATCGTTGGTGATGGTCAACACCGGTCACGGCAAGGGCAAGTCAACTGCGGCCTTCGGTACGCTGATCCGGGCTGTGGCCCGAGGCTGGCCCACCGCAGTGGTGCAGTTCCTCAAGAGCGGCGACTGGAATACAGGCGAGGAGAAGGTCTGCCGTGAACTCGGTGTGCAGTGGTTCTCCGCCGGCGACGGATTCACCTGGGAGTCCGACGACCTCGACGAGACTCGGGCCAAGGCCGTGGCCGCCTGGAAGTTCTCGGCCGAACTGATCGCAGGGGGCGACTACCGGTTGGTGGTTCTCGACGAGATCAGCTATGCCATGACCTGGGAGTGGATCGCCGCCGATGAGGTCGCTTCGGCGGTTACGTCCCGGCCCGAGCAGGTGAACGTGATCCTCACTGGCCGGGACATGGCCGACGAGGTGATCGAGGTGGCCGACACCGTGACGGAGATGGTCAAGGTCAAGCACGCATTCGACAGCCGAATCCGAGCCAAGAAGGGCCTTGACTATTGACTCTGTTCGTGTCCGCGCCGGCCACGAGGCGACGAGAGGCCGGGTGATCAAGCGCTGATGCTGATTTTCCTCACAGGCGGTGCCCGCAGCGGCAAGTCGACGACAGCGGTGAGGGCCGCGGCCAAACGACACACTCCGGTGACCGTCATTGCGACCGCCACTGCGGGAGACGCGGAGATGGCGCAACGCATTGCCCGCCATCAAAGCGACCGGCCCGAACACTGGGCGCTGATAGAAGAACCGGTCGACCTGCTGGCGGCGGCGGCATCGGTAGACTCCGACCACACGATCATCGTGGACTGCCTCGCGTTGTGGGCGAACAACAGGCTCACCGATGAGGCGGAGCAGGTTCTTGACGAGGCCCTTCAGCTCGCTGATCTGCTGGCCGCACGCAGCGAGCGCGCATATGTCGTGAGCAACGAAGTGGGGTCCGGCATCGTCCCCGCGGATGACGTGACGAGGAGATTCCGAGATCTTCTCGGCAGCATCAATCAACTTATGGCCGAGCGAGCCGACGCCGCATACCTGTGCGTCGCCGGCCGCCTGCTACCTCTTGAACAAAGCGCTGACTTCGATGTCTGACTCCGAACTGAGCCGCCTGCTGGAGGGCTTGACCACCCCTGATGAAACAGCGGCAATGTCCGTCGGGATTCGTTCGGCGCATGTGCTACGACCGACGGGGGCCTTTGAGCGTCTTGACCGTGTCGCTGCTTGGCTGGCCGGTTGGCAGCGCACTGACAGGCCCGTCGTCGAACGCGCCCACGCGATCCTGTTCGCCGGAGACCATGGAGTTGCGGTCGAGGGAGTCAGTGCATACCCCGCAGACATCACCGCAGCGATGGTGGCGGCTCTCGCAGCAGGCAGAGCAACCGCTTCGGTCCTGGCAAGCCAGGTCGGCGCCACTCTCTCGGTCGTGGACGTGGCAGTCGGAGACCCGACCGGCAACATCCGGACGACCGATGCCCTGACCCCGCAGCGTTTCGATGCGGCCGCGCGGGCAGGCATTGAAGCCGTTGAAGCCTGCGACGGCGACCTTCTGGTTGTCGGTGAGATGGGGATCGGCAACACGACGCCCGCTGCCGCGGTAGCTGCGTCGCTGCTGGGGGGAACCGCGCTCGACTGGGTCGGACCGGGCACCGGCGTGTCTGGAGAGGCTCTGTTGAACAAGGCAAGGGTGGTACAGGATGCGCTCGAGCGCGTGGGTTCCGTGGATCCTCTCGAGGCCTTGCGGAGGCTCGGCGGTGCCGAGCTCGTTGCAATCGCCGCAGCAGTGATGACCGCTCGTCGAAGACGGATTCCGGTGGTCCTCGACGGTTTCATCGCCACGGCTTCGGTGCTCCCCCTTGAGGCGGCGACACCTGGTGCGTTGGCCCATTGCATCGCGGGTCACCGGTCAGCGGAGCCGGGGCATATCCGCCTGCTCGAACATCTCAACCTTGATCCGCTGCTCGACTTGGACCTGCGACTCGGCGAAGGAACCGGAGCCCTTGCTGCTCTGCCTCTGATCCGGATGGCTGCTGCGGCAGTTGTGGAGGTGGCCACCTTCGAGGAATGGGCCGAGCACCCCGGAGTTCAACCCGCATGAACATCCGACGATCGCTCCCGCTGATCCGCACGGCACCAACAGCGGTTGAGCTGTGAACGGCTTTCGATACGCCTGGGCCTTTCTGACTCGTCTCAGAGGAGGGCTCCATCCCGACGGTGACGACAAGATTGCGACAAGCGTCGTCTGGTTCCCGGTTGTCGGCATCGTTGTCGGAGCGATCACAGGAGCGGCCTATCTCGGCACGCTCGAGTTTGTTGACTCGTTCCTCGCGGCGCTGTTCGCGGTCGCTCTGGGCGCGATGCTCACAGGCGGATTTCACGAAGACGGGTTGGCCGACACCAGCGACGCCCTGGGCGGATCAACCATGCAACGACGTCTGGAGATCATGCGCGACAGCCGCGTCGGCACTTTCGGTGCGCTGGCGCTGGTCATGGTGACCCTCGGCAAGGTCGGCGCTCTTGAAAGCCTCAGCGGCACCGACGGTTTGATTGCCCTGATCGCCGCGCACACGCTGGGGAGGACCGGGGCGCTGGCCCTGATGCTGGCCGGCACAAGGGCCCGACCAGCCGGTCTGGGTGCGGCCTACACCGAACATCTCCCGCGGCATTCGGTGGCATTGGTGGTGGTCGTCATTTTCGTCTCGACCGCTCTGACCGGCGTGTCGGGACTGATGGCGACTGGCGCCGTCCTCGGAGTGGTGGTGCTGACAGCTGTGCTGGCCCACCGTCGTTTCGGCGGCTTGACCGGCGATGTCATGGGCGCCGCGGAACAACTCGGCGAGCTGGCCGTACTGATCGCTCTGTCCCGACTGTCCGAAGCTCCCGCTTGGTTCTAGCTCCCGGTCGCCAACAGGATACCGTGGACGGACTTATGCGGATCGCTGTGCTCGTCAAGCAGGTGCCTGCCATCGGGGAGATGGCGTTGGGTCCAGACGGAAGGCTGATTCGCTCAGGCACCGAATTGGAGATGAGCGCCTATTGTCGCCGGGCTGTGTCCAAAGCTGTCGAGCTCGCCTCACAGAGGTCCGACTGTTCCGTGACCGTGTTCACGTTGGGCCCGCCGAGCGCCGAGGACGTACTGCGCGAGGCGGTCGCCTGGGGGCTCGACCGAGGCGTGGAGACAGACGCCGTGCTGATCACCGACGAGGCGTTCGCGGGATCAGACACGCTTGCAACTGCTCGAGCGGTGGCGGCGGCGCTCGACAATGAGGGCCCTTTCGACATGGTGCTGTGCGGCAAGAACTCCGTTGATGCCGATACGGGCCAGGTGCCGCCGCAGATCGCTGAACTGCTCGACCTGCCCTTTGCCACCGCGGTCAAATCGCTCGAGCTCGACAATGGTCGCCTGGTCCTCGGATGTGAGCTCGACGACCAGTGGGTCGACTGCGAGATCACACTTCCTGCGGTGCTGTCGTGTGCTGAGCGGCTCTGCGAACCCAGCAAGGTCCCCCCACCCGACAGGGCGCTGGTACCAGCGGAGCGTATTCGTTTCGTGGACGCCGAAGCACTGGGCCCCGGTCCCTGGGGCCAAGCCGGGAGTCCCACCTGGGTCGGCAAGACCAGAATGCTGGCAGTGGACCGGGAGCGCTACGTCGAAGCAGGTCTGCCCTTAGCGGAACAGGTCCGCCGCGCCGTGCGCATAATCGCCCGAAAGGGGGGTTTCGACGCGTCCAAGAAGGCCACCGAGCCGAGGCTCGTCCGCTCCCCCGGAGGTCCAGGCGGGGTGGTGGCAGTCCTCGCTGAACCCGGACGCGACAAACTGCTGCGGGAGCTGCTCGGGGCCGCGGGCCTGTTGGCAGGTGAGATCAACGGTTCAACCGCCGTGGTGATCCCCGACAGTATGGGCAACTCATCTGTCGGCCCCGAAATCGATGCAGACTTCCTGGCGACCTACGGGACCGACCACATCGTCCGCCTCGCCGGAGCAGCGATCGAAGAAGACGTCGCCGCCGGCCTGGCAACTTGGGCGAGTGACCGGCAGCCTTGGGCGATATTGACGCCCGGCACCTCCACCGGCAGGGAGGTCGCTTCACGGGTGGCCGCCCACCTCCAGACGGGGCTGGTCGGTGACGCCGTGGAGTTCGACGTGGAGAACGGGCGCCTCGTGGCCTGGAAATCAGCTTTCGGCGGACAGCTCATTGTTGCGGTCAACACCCGTACGCCGGTGCAGTTGGTGACGGTGCGCGCCGGTGTTCTGCCCGCGCCGGAAGGCCTTGCCCCCGGCGAGTTGAGAGTGCCCTCTGAAGAGGTCGTCGAGGTCGTCCCGAGGGGCCGGGTCCAGGTGACGAGCCGTCGCCGCGACGACGACATCGACATCCTGGCCGATGCCGCGTCGGTCATCGCGGTGGGCCAGGGAGTTGATCCTCTCGACTATCCGAAGCTCGATCCGCTGGCCAGGCTCCTCGATGCTGAACTGGGCTGCACCCGCAAAGTCACGGACAACGGCTGGATGCCCCACGCTCGCCAGATCGGAATAACGGGACGCAGTATCGCGCCGCGGCTGTTCGTCATGATCGGCGCCAGCGGCAAGTTCAACCACACAGTGGGCGTCCGCGGCGCCTCTTGCGTGCTGGCAATCACCAACGATCCGGACGCACCCGCTTGGGAGCACGCGGACGCCGGCATCGTCGGCGACTGGCAGGAAGTGCTTCCCCTGTTGGTCGCCGAGATTGAGAAACTCGGTGGGTGACGAGGACCAGATCTAGGCTGGCCGGGTGGACCGCGACACGGCGCTCAAGACACTGGGGCTGAAGCACGACGCGCACAAAGACGACATCTCGGCGGCCTACCGCAAACTGATTCGCAAGGCTCATCCGGATGTGGGCGGCGACACCGCTGTGGCTGCCAGGATCACCGAGGCCTACGCATGGCTGCAGCACTCCGCTCCGAGCGCGGTTCGCGCCCCCCGTACTCCGGAACCGGCTCCGGGTGACGAGCGGCTGGTGCTGCTGCTGCCTCCAGGAGACGTGTTCGCACGCCTGTGCGAGTTGGGCCAGAGACTGGGCGAACTGAGCTATCTGGACCCCCAAGCGGGGATCATGCAGGTGACCTTCACCGCCTTGAACTCTGCACCCTGCCAACTCATGGCCACAGTCGTCCCCGGTACCAGCCCCGAGGAATCCCAAGTCGAATTCACCCTCGAAGCCCTGACCAACGCTGTACCCCCGCCGATAGCGGCCGTCGTCAGCCACATGTTCGGCACAAGTCGATCTCGGGAGTCCCGGTGAGGATCGTCGTCGACAGCGACAGGTGCACAGGAAACGGCCGCTGCTACACGCTCGCGCCGGACGTCTGCGAACCCCGACGACGACGGCTACTGCCAAAAGCAGGTCTCCCCCGTTCCCCCGTCACTCAAAGAGAAGGCCCTGCTGGGTGCCGCCAACTGCCCTGAGGACGCCATCACCGTCATCGGTGACGACTGAGCCGACACGAACCAGAGTCGGCAGTGTCGCGCGAGCCGTCTGAACGGCCGACTACCCTTGCGAGGTGACATTCAATCTCGAAGGAAGTCCGTACAGCCTCGAAGCAACCGGCGGTTGGATTGTCGAGGAAGTGACCAAACTGCATGAGCGTGTGAAACTGCTGCGCGATGAGGGTCAACTCGCTGACGAGACTCTCCGGGCATACTTCACCGACAAGCGCTTCGAGCAGATCGCAGAATCGAACGCTATCGAGGGCAGCACGCTGGACGTCGGTGAGACGCGACTCGCCGTGGATCGGGGAATCACCCTAACGGGGCATGACCCCTCCTACTTTGCGGACGCAATCAATCTCTCGAAAGCCTTGGATCGTCTCGTCGATCTGGCCCGTGACCCACGTCCAACAACCCTTGAACAGGTGAAGGAACTGCATGCTCTAATCCTGGGTGCTCCCGGAGGATCAAGTCTCTTCCGCTCCACACCGGTGATCATCTCCGGGTCACCCCACGAACCTCCCGCTGACTGGGACGGCGTCATGTCAGGGATGGAGGACTGGGAACGCTGGTCCGTGGACAATGCAGGAGCGTCGGCCCTCAAACGGGCAATCGTGTTGCATGCGTGGCTCACTCACGTCCACCCTTTCACGGACGGAAACGGCCGCACGGCGCGGGCCATAATGAACCTTGAACTTGTCCGTGGCGGTTTTCCCAGCGTCATCATTCGTCGCGGGGACCGATTACGGTACTACGACGCTTTGGCGGAATCGGACGTTGGCGGCAATCTAGAACTCATCGCCGAGTTGATTCTCGGACGAGCAGAAGACGCGTTGCGAGATCTGGAACGGACCGCCACGCGCCATCAGGGTTACGACGCTCTGCAAGCAAAGCTGCGTCAGGCACAGGAGCGCCAAACCGCTATCTGGAACGAAGCAATCAGGCTTCTGTTCACGTTGCTCGAGGAGGCCCTTGATACTGCCGTAGGTGGTATGGGCGATGTCACGACACGCTGGTACGACGCAGAACTCTCAACAGACGACTACGCCGCTTTGTCACAATCCGACTCTCGGGCCAATTCATGGTTGTTCCGCATCGATGTGGATGTTCCCGGTCTGCCAAATCGGCGATTTCTTGCCTGGACCGGCTACCGCAGCTATGACCTCAAACAATCGCACAACATCAGCGACGGCCCTTCAGTCTTCTGGTCGGTGCCGGATCCTGCTGGTAACCGTATGTGGTTCCAGGACGACAGACAGTCACCAGGGGTAGCCGAGTTGACATTGGAACTGCCCAATGTTGACCGTTGGCTCGCGCGCCTTCCCGATGGCGAGACCAGAACGATGCTGCCCAGTGATGTTGCTAGGCGTGTCGCTACAGCGGTAGTTGAGACGACCGCTGTTTCTTGACTCAAAGCAACGAAGCGAAGACGGTTGATGCGTACGGCTAGGGTGCGGTATGGGCAGTATGCGGTTCAACCACATGGAATTGACGCTTCCGCTGGGCACTCTGACCGAGGAGTTTCGAGCTGAGGTTCGGGAGTTCTACGGTGACGTCTCCGGGTGGACGGCAACAGACACCCAGATTCTCAAGCAAACGGGCCTGTTGTTGTCAACTGACGCCTCTACCAGTCAGTTCATTCTGTTGTTGGAGCATCGCCAGCCGATGATTCCCCCGCCGTTCGACCATCTCGGCGTGCTCTGCGACACGCGGGCCGAGGCGGACGCCGTGCTGGCCCGCTGCGAAGCCTGGCAGCAGAAGGACCCCCGGGTGGAGATCAAGCGCTACCAGGATCTGGTCACGCCCACGATCACGGTCCATGCCTTCTATGTACGTCACCTGTTGCCGATCCATCTGGGCGTCCAGTGCATGGAGCGACCCTCCGGGGCGGCTGCGCCCTCCGGTCGTTGGGTCTGGGCGGAGGACTAGGCCGGTTCTGCAGCAGGTTGCCGCATACGTCGGTTGGCGGGCGGCATGACGACGGAGAGAAGCCGCGGCGCGAGCACTGAACCGATCTTGAGCAGCTCTCGGTCGAACCGGGACAAGAAGTCTGTCAGGTTGACCGGACCCCATTTTTGTCCACTTGTTATGAGAGTGTTTTCTGGTTGTTGTTCGCCCATTGGTCCGCGTATTGGGCTGGTGTGAGCATCCCGAGCGCGGAGTGGGGGCGGTATGTGTTGTAGTCGTTTCTCCAGTCGGCGACAAGTACTTGGGCCTCCAGGAGGCTGTCGAACTGCTCGATTCGCCAAGAGTTCGTCGCGCATCCGGGCACCGTAGGACTCGACCCAGGGGTTCTGCCAGGGCGACCCGGTCGATATAGACGGACCCGAGATGCGCTCAGGCGACACCGCCAAATTCATGGCCATCTGCTCAATCGCCCAACACTTCGGACGACGGTCCACACCCACCGACCAAGCATGGATCGAGTTTCTGTTCAGCCACATCAAAAGCGAACACCCCCACCTCGAAACGCTCGACTGTCGCGGGTCAAGGTTTTTGAGACAGGTCGTGGTTTGGTATTGACTTGAAGGAGGATCTTGATGGGCCGTCAACCCGGGAAGTCGTTGGAGGGCAAGGCGAGGATCGTTTTGGCTGTGTTGCGGGGCGAGGTCACGATCGCGGAGGCGGCGCGCTGGGAGGGCGTGTCGGCGGTGTCTGTCTCGAAGTGGCGTGACCAGTTCCTAGCCGGCGGCCGGCAGGCGCTTGAGGCCGGCACCGGGCACGGGCCGTCTGATCGCGAGCGGCGGCTGGCCGCGGAGGTCGAGCAGCTCAACGCTGCTTTGGGCGAGGCTCACATGGAGCTGCGGCTCTGAAAAAAAGGGGGCTCGCTGTATGGGCCTTCGACGAGATCGACGCCCTCCGCGAACAAGCGGGCGTGACCGTAACCCGGTTCTGCGAGGTCGCTGGAATCCCTCGGGCGACGTGGTATCGGTGGCGGCGCGCGTCCAGCGCGGCCACCGGGCCGTGGCCGACCCCGGCCCAAGACCCGTCGAGGCCGACGCCAAGACACTCGCCGGCGACTGGAGGGCTGGGGGCACCGCAAACTGGCGGCCCTCAAACGTGTCGGCATCGACAACGTAGAGCCGGGTCCGGTGTCGGACTCTACGATGCACCGTGTGCTGGCCCGCTGTTGTGCATCTGACTTCGCGCGACAGATCCTGAGTTTTTTCAAGTCGCATCGGGCAGGGTTGGCGGTCTTAGGACAGGAGGCTGCAGCCTATGAGTTCCGAGCAGAGAAAACCGAAGAAGCTGCTCACAGCGGAGCAGAAGTACGACTTGTGGGTGCGGATGCTCACCGGTCAGATCACTCAGGCCCAGGCGGCCGCGGAGGCTGGTGTGGACCGGTCGGTGATCGCCCGGCTGCGAGCTGTCGCCCGCGACGGGGCGGTCGCGGCGTTGGGTTCGTCGAAGCCTGGCCGGCGGCGTCAGTCCCAAGCCGAGGCGTCCGAGGCCGCAGCGTTGCGTTCGGAGGTGGAGCGGCTGGGGCGTACTGTGGTCGAACAGGCCGTGGAGTTGGCGGTGCTGCGGGGAAAAACGGGTTGGGGATGAGCGGTCCTGTCCCCGCCCGCGTCGATGGGACCGCCAAGACAGTGCTGCTGGGGTTGATCGACGACGCCGTCGACGCTGGCTGGACACTGGACCGTGCGTGCATGGTGCTGGGTCTGGACCGCCGCCGGGCGTGGCGCTGGACCCAACGCCGAACTGCCGGCACTCTTGACGATGCCCGAGCGGGCGGGCGGGCGATCCACAGCCTGCTCGGTTCTGAACGCGACGAGATCGTGAAGTTGTTCGACGAGTGGGGCCACATCGACCGGTCGCACCGCAAACTCGCGCACCGCGGCTCCTACCTGGGCCGTGTCTGGGTGTCGCCATCAACAGTGGACCGTGTTCTAGCAGGTCACGGCCTCGCACTGGCCCAAACGCCCCGCCCAGCCCGCACAGTCAAGACGCCGTGGCCGAACTGGTGTGAATGGCGACCCAACCAACTGTGGTGCTGGGACGGAACCCAGTTCCCGGCATGTAAACCCGCCAAACACGTCTACGCGATCGTCGATGTCGTGTCCCGCAAATGGATCGCCACCCATCTCACACCGGCACCGGACTCGGTCGCTGCCCGGGTCCTGTTCGCCAAAGCCTTGCAAAGCGAAGGGCTCCTCACCGACGAGGCCGCTACCCGCCTCGACGACCCCCACGCCGAGTTGCCCCACAGCGATGACGTGCCGCTGCTGTTGGCAGTGTCAGACAACGGACCCGAGATGCGCTCAGGCGACACCGCCAAGTTCATGGCCATCTGCTCAATCGCCCAACACTTCGGGCGGCCATCCACCCCCACTGACCAGGCCTGGATCGAGTCTCTGTTCAGCCACATCAAAGGCGAACACCCCCACCTCGAAACGCTCGACGACCCCACAGACCTCACCCGAGAACTCGAACGAGTCCGCGGCCGCTACAACACCGTACGGCTCCACGAAGGCATCGGCTACGTCACCCCCAACGACGAACACACCGGACAAGGCGACCAGATCCGCCAAGCACGCCGCGACGGACTCCACCAAGCCGACCAACAACGACGCGCCCACCACCGAAACCAACCGCTAACATGACAAACCAACCACCACCGCACACCCACCAATGCGACTTGAAAAAACCCGCAACTTGTCGCGAAGAGTCAGATACACCTCACCGCAACGGGCTGGCGCTGCCAGCCAACCACACCGCCGAGGTCCGCCAGGCAGCCGGTGCCCGTAAACAGGCGTTCACCGACCCGCCGACGCGGCGCAACCGTCTGTGGCAGGCCGACTTCTCCGAGTTCGAGACCAGCGGCGCGGGGACCTGGAACCTCGGCGGTGTCGTGGACTACTGGGCCAAGGTGAACCTCGCCTGCGCCGTCACCGTCACCAAGACCACCGCGGATGCCGTCGGGTTCCTCGAGACCGCCCTGGCCGAGGTCGACAACCTCCTCGGCGTCGGCTGGACCGAAGACCTCGCCGACCCCGACACCGGCGAGATCGCCAAGCTCCGGATCGTCACCGACAACGGACCCTGCTTCAAATCCGCCCGGTTCGCCGCCTGGGTCGCCTCCAAACACCACATCGAACACGTCCGCACCCGACATCGGGCGCCGTGGACCAACGGAGTGATCGAACGGTTCTTCGAAGCCATCAAATACGAGCACCTATACCGCCGAGACATCAACGACGGCATCCAGCTCGCAGCCGAAGCCGACTCCTACCGCACGATCTACAACCAGGTCCGACCCCACCAGGCCATCGCCATGAACCGACCCCTCGACCGCTACCAACAAACCCCCACCACCCAACCAAAACATGAAGAAACCGTCTCAAATCCTTGACACGGGACACGACGACCCCACAGACCTCACCCGAGAACTCGAACGCGTCCGCGGCCACCACAACTGTGTGCGGCTCCACGAACCCGTCGGCTATGTCACCCCCCACGACGAACACACCGGACAGGCGATCAGATCCGCCAAGCACGCCAACACGGACTCCACCAAGCCGAGCAACAACGACGCTCCCAGCACCGAAACCAAACGCTAACATGACAAACCAACCACCACCCACCCACCCACCCACCCACCAATGCGACTTGAAAAACCGGCAATCTGTCGCGAAGAGTCAGATACACCTCACCAAACTCGACGGGCATCCAGCAGCGCCACCGAGCAACGAGGTACGAGATCGACTGGCCGAGACCGTCGCCTACTACTACGTGATGTTTCGTGACGCAGCCGCGTCCGCGGTGTGACACCGCATGTCGTTGAGCGGACATGGCGAGCGGAGATCATGCCCGCCGGGAGAGCGAAGGCCGCGGGCATGATCTACGCGGTGCTAAATGTCCGCTCGACGCTCGATCTCGTCGCCGATCCAGCGGGCCGTGACGCCATCCGCCGCCTAGCGCTACGCAGAGCCGCCTAACTGCGCTCAGAGCGCCCCAGACGCCACACAGCGCCACGCCGGTCAGAATCGTCGCACACAGATGCCACCAGCGCTCACGAATCGTCGCGGTGTGGGGTCATAGTCCACACAGATGCAACTACTGGCGCACGCCATCGCGCCAGTATTCCTCGATTGGGCCATCCTCGAAGTAGCGGGTGACGGCGGGGCCGTCCTCGCGGTGCCGCTCGCCGTCACGGAAGTAGGTCTCGGCGCAGATTGTGCCGTTCTCGTTGTAGAGGATGTAGGCGGGGCCGTCCTCGCGGTGCCGCTCGCCGTCACGCCGCCAGTCCTCGAAGCGGATCGAGCCGTCCTCGTTGTAGAGGATGTAGGCAGGGCCGTCCTCGCGGTGCCGCACCCCGTCGCCGCGCCCCCATTCCTCGGCGCAGATTGTGCCGTCCTCGTAGTATTCGATGCATGCGGGGCCGTCCTCGCAATGAACTCGCCGTCACGGAAGTATTGCGCGTAGCCGATTGTGCCGTCCTCGTTGTATTCGATGGAGGCGGGTCCGTCGTCGCGGTGCAGCACACCGTCGCGGAAGTAGACCTCGATGCGGATCGAGCCATCCTCGCGGTAGCCGATCAGCGCGGGGCCGTCGTCGCGGTGCAGCACACCGCCACGCAAGTAGTCCTCGAAGCGGATCGAGCCGTCCTTGTCGTCTTCGCTCAGGTAGTCCTCGTAGCGGGGTGTGTTCATGCCACGACACTAGCCACCAAGACGCTACTGGCCACGCCGTCGCGGTCAGTCCACCGCGGCCAGAGGCCACCCCGGCGACC
The DNA here is from genome assembly GCA_965208435.1 of Candidatus Aldehydirespiratoraceae bacterium. GTDB lineage: Bacteria > Actinomycetota > Acidimicrobiia > Acidimicrobiales > Aldehydirespiratoraceae > VXYK01. The sequence continues at coordinate 77,797 of OZ242337.1, forward strand.
GATCACCGATACGCCGACGCATCTCAGCCACATCACCCGGCCCCACACAAGCACACAACGGCGTACCCTCGTGCTCTCATCGACGCGGGCACCAGTAGCGAGGATCCACGGGCCGCGTGCCCGGACGACGCTCGACCGGTGTGACCAGCCCGACACGCTGCTCGCCCTAAACCTGATCCTCCATCCAACAATACTGAACAACAGACTCAGAGGGCGGAGTTTCAGACCCAGGGGCAGTTGGAGTTGCGGTCTCCGTAGGCGTTGCCGGTGCGATAGCGCTCGAGGGTGAACGGCTTCAACTCGTCTGGTTTCTGGCCGTAGACGAGCATCTGGGCAGTGAGCTTGCCCACACCGATCATCTTGAACCCGTGGTTGGAATCGGCGATGACCCAGGCGTTGTCGGCCACGTGGTCGAACACCGGCACGTTGTCGGGTGTGAATGCACCGATTCCGCCGTTGCGACGCTCCTTGAAGTAGGGCCGCAGGTTCTCGAGGCGCTTGAAGAGCATCCCGAGTGTGGCGCAGTAGTAGTCGGCGAACCACTGCTCGGCCTGGTACACGTCGTTGAGATGGCCGTAGGGTTCGACGGCCGCTTCGGGGCCGATCTTCACCGGGATGGTCCCTCCCTGGAGGCCCGGCGCGCCCACCCGTTCGGCTGCGTAGCGCACGTACGAGTAGAAGTTGTCCTTGAGCAGTTGGTTGTCGTCGCCGTACACCGGCGTGTTCATCAGTTCCACGTGCAGAACGGGCGAGTCCCGGTAACCGGCGGTCCGGAAGTCCACACCCTCGGGCAGCAGGACCTCGCCTTCGAGAAGTCGCCAGTAGGTCCACATGTCCATCTGCGGCTCGACGTGGCCGTCGGGGTATGCGACGTCAATCTGGGAGGGTCCACCGAGCCACTCCCAGTGTTGGGGGGTCCAGGCTCCGGCGCCGACGACGACCTGTTCACAGGAGACGGAGCCCTGATCGGTCTCCACCGCGGTGACCGAACCGGAGGCGTCGAATGTGTAGCCGGTGACGCCGGCGCCGTAGACGCGTTGCACTCCCCACTGGTGGCACTTCTGGTCGAGTCCCCACACCGCCATGTGGGTGCCTGCATAGCCGGATCGGATCTCGTGGAGCACGACGTCGCAGTTCTCGGTCTTGAAATCGGGCCAGAGCCCGGTCAGGAAGGCGTGGGCCTCTGAACCGACGTACAGGTCCGACGGGTAGCCGCTGGCGGCCTGCGACGCCTGCAGTTTGACGTAGTCGGCCTCCTGGTTGGCCTCCCCCACAGACACGTAGCCGACCTGTTGGAAACCGAAGTTCACAGGGTCGGACTCCCAGACTTCCACGCTGGCGCGCAGGATGGCATGCAACGGTTCGGTCATGTAGAGGTTCCGGATGCAGCCGCAGGCCAGGCCGGTGGCGCCCGCGCCGGGGCCCTGCTTGTCGATCAGCACCACATCGCTGCCCTTGCCCTTGCCGGAGCGTTCAAGGTACATGGCGAGGTGGTAGGCGCTCGACAGTCCGTGGACACCGGCGCCCACCACCACGAACCGTGCGCTCTTGGGCAGTCCAACAGTGTCGAACACCGGAATCACCGCAGGGTTCGCGGCGTGTCCCTCCACCTCGGGAGGCAGAGGGCGGTTGGCGAAGGGATACCACTGGTTGTGCTCAGTCGGATTGGGGACTGGCGGATTTGGGACTGGCGGGTTGGGGACATTGATAGTCATTTTTTCTCCTGTTCTGGTTCAATCGTTGGGTTGTTCGTAAGGGTTCGGAAGTAGGTAGTCGGCGCCGAGTGTTCGCCATATCAGCGGGACGCCCGGTCGGTATGCGAGGTGGTGGCGCGTTGGAGCGTCGAGGATCGTCAGGTGTGCCGGTCCGCCGGCAGAGATTCTGCCGACGTCGTTGCGTCGCAGGGCTGCTGCTCCGCCGGTGGTGACCGCGGCCAACGCCTCGTCGATGGTCATGTGCATGTCACGTACCGCCAGGGCGATGCAGAACGACAACGAAGTCGTGTAGCTCGACCCGGGATTGCAGTTCGAGGCGATGGCGACCTTCACGCCTGCGTCGATGGCGCGCCGGGCGTTCGGGTACGGCTGACGGGTCGAGAAGTCCGTCGCCGGCAGGAAGGTGGCGACCGTGTCGCTTGCGGCCAACGCCTCGATGTCGTCGTCGGACAGATAGGTGCAATGGTCTACCGAGGCGCAGCCCATCTCCACACCGAGTTGCACCCCAGGCCCATGACCCAGTTGGTTGGCATGGAGACGCAGTCCCAACCCGGCTCTGCGACCGGCTTCCAACACGGTTCGGCTCTGGTCGGCGTCGAATGCCCCTGTCTCGCAGAACGCGTCGATCCAGCGGACATGGCCGCGCACCGCCTCCAGCATCGGTCCGCACACCAGATCGACGTACTCATCGGCTCGACCCTGATACTCCCCGGGTGTCAGATGGGCCCCGAGGAACGTGCTCTCGCTGCTCACTTCGGCGGCCAGGGAGGTCAATTCGGCCTCGGAGTCGACCGACAGGCCGTAACCCGACTTGATCTCCACCGTGGTGGTCCCGGCCCGGTGGACTTCGACGAGGCGACGCGCCAGCGCTGACCGAAGAGCCTCGCGCCCGGCTCCGCGGCTTGCGTTCGTCGTGACTTGAATGCCTCCGCCGTCGTAGGGTTCCCCGGCCATGCGTCGGGTGAACTCCTCGGACCGGTCGCCTGCGAACACAAGATGCGTGTGAGAATCCACGAAACCCGGCAGCACGCAGCGACCCCCGGCGTCTATCCGCCGTTCGGCCCGAGCCCCTGCGGGACCCACGCGGAGCACGGTGCCGCCGTCCACCACAACTGAGGCGTCGGTGACGATACCGAGCGGTCCGGCACCCAGTTCCGGGTCGTTGGTGATCAACTCCGCGATGTTGTCGACAACGAGGGTCATGACGCGGTCACCTCCGAGACGGCTGCGCTGAGTTCAGCTTCCACATCAACCGAAGTGTGGCTGCGGTCAACGACCACGTCCCGGCCCGCGATCACCAGATGGGTCACATCGGCGCTGGTGGCGGTATAGATCACCGATGCCAGCGTGTGGTCGACAGCAGTGCCCGCGAGACGCACCGAGTCAAGGCTCACGGTGGCGAAGTCAGCAAGTGACCCTGGCGCCAGCGTGCCTCCGTCCTCCCAACCGAGTGCCCGGTATCCGGCGGATGTGGCCATCGTTGCCAAAGCGTCGACATCGAAGACGCCCCGCTTGAGCGTTGACGTGCGCTGATCGAGTTCAACGGCCCGTGTCTCTTCGAGAATGTCTACGACGGCATGGGAGTCCGACCCCACACACAAGCCGACACCGGCACCCGCCAGGGTCTCTGCAGGACCCACGCCGTCGGCCAGGTCGCGTTCGGTGGTCGGGCACAGACAGCAGCCGGCACCCGCTGATGCCAGCAGTGCCACATCATGATCGCTTGCGTGGGTGGCGTGAACCAGCGTGACATTCTCGTTCGCTGCAGCCGCTTCGAGTATCACTTCGACGGGGCTGGCGCCGTGCAGTGCGTTGCACTGTCGGTTCTCTGCGGGCTGTTCGGAGGCATGGACGTGGAGCGGAGCATCATGGTGCCGAGTCCAAGCTGCAGCAGCTTCGATGGAAGTCGGGTCTACTGCGCGTACTGAATGCACAGCCGCCCCCACTCTCACGGTCGGGCTCGACACCGCCGACACCAACTCCTCCACCCGGCCGGCCCAGCATCCGACGTCTCCGTCGCTGAATCGAGCCTGTTCGGGGCCCAGCGGCAGGTATCCGTCGGTCGTCTGGGGGTCGATGCCACCGTGCAGATAGACCGTGTCCAGCAGTGTCAGTCTGATGCCGGCGTCCTGTGCCGCTGCCATCACCGCGCTACCCATCGCGTTGGCGTTCGCGTAGGGGCGTCCGCAGGGTTGGTGGTGCAGGTAGTGGAACTCTCCCACCACGCCGATTCCCGCCAGAGCCATCTCTGCGAATGTTGCTCTGGCCAGTCGGTAGTAGTTGTCAGGATCAAGGCTTGTGGCGGTCCGGTACATGAGGTCGCGCCATGTCCAGAAAGTGCCCGTGGCGTTGTGTGTACGGCCGCGCAGTGCCCTGTGGAAAGCATGGCTGTGAGCGTTTGCGAGCGCTGGAATGGTCAGGCCACTGAGACGCAGCGAACCTGCGGGGGGCGACGACACCCCAGATGTCAGCGTGCTGATCCGGTCGCCGTCGACCTCGAGCACGACACCGGAGTTGACCGTTGCCCCGCCCAACCAGGCCTGTTCGCACCAGTAGAGCCTGCTCATCCGCTTGTCTCTGCCACGAATCGGGAGATGCGCTCGATGAAGGCGTCTCGGTGGTGGCGTTCGAACTCTTCCCAGGTGCTCAGCGTTGAAGGGTCGGCCCGGTCAACGAACAGAGTTCCGTCGAGGTGGTCGCACTCGTGCTGCCAGGTGCCCGCGGTCAGCCCGCGAGCCTGTATGCATCGATGCGTTCCGTCGCGCTCGTAGTAGCGGACACCGACGTTGACGGAGCGCTCGACTTCACCGCGCAGCGGGACCGAGAGGCACCCTTCGTTGATGACCACCGTCTCGTCGCCAATCACTTCGAGTTGCGGATTGATGGCGACCGTCAGAGGGATCGAGGGTTTGTAGGGGTAGCGGGGATTGCTGTTCACCTCGAGCACCACGATCCTGCAGGTCTCGCCTATCTGGTTGGCGGCGAGTCCTGCGCCGTTGGCGTCGCGCATCGTGTCAATCAGGTCGTCGACGATGCCCTGCACCCGCTCTGAGGCAATCTCTCCGGGCGCGACGTCGAGCGCCGGAGTTCTAAGGAGCGGATGTCCGATGGAGAGTATTTCTCGAACCGTCATTGCGGGTGCGTCCTCAACTCGGCGACAGGTGCCGCGACTGGTCGGACATGGGTATCTGCACGCCGCGCTCGGCGGCCACGATTCGAGCCTGGTCGTAACCGGCGTCTGCGTGCCGCATCACTCCGGTGGCGGGGTCGTTGAGCAGGACCCGCTCCAGCTTCTGCGCGGCCAGGTCGGTTCCGTCGGCGACACTCACCTGCCCTGCATGGATCGAGCGACCGATCCCGACACCGCCGCCATGATGGATACTCACCCAGGAGGCGCCTGAGGAGGTGTTGACCAGGGCGTTGAGCAGTGGCCAGTCGGCGATGGCGTCGCTGCCGTCTGCCATGTCCTCGGTCTCTCGGTAGGGCGAGGCGACCGAACCAGAGTCGAGATGGTCCCGACCGATCACAATCGGTGCACGGAGCTCCCCGGAACGGACCATCTCGTTGAAACGGAGACCCAGGCGGTGGCGCTCGCCGTAGCCCAGCCAGCAGATTCGTGCGGGCAGACCCTGGAACGCCACCCTCTCGGCCGCCAGTTTGATCCAACGAGCCAAGCCCTCATCCTCGGGGAATTCAGCGAGCACGGCACGGTCGGTTGCTGCGATGTCTGCTGGATCGCCCGACAGTGCCACCCAGCGAAACGGACCCTTCCCCTCGCAGAAAAGCGGGCGGATGTACGCGGGGAGGAATCCCGGGTAGTCGAAGGCGCGGTCGCAGCCGGCAAGGGCGGCTTCGGCTCGAAGGCTGTTGCCGTAGTCGAACACCTCCGCACCGGCGTCGAGGAACCCGACCATCGCCTCGACATGGGCAGCCATGGCGTTTCGGGAGCGGCGTATGAACTCCTCAGGCTGGGTGTTGCGCGTCTGCTCGACTGCTTCGGGCGCCAGATCGTTGGGGATGTAGGACAGGGGGTCGTGCGCGGAGGTCTGATCGGTGACGATGTCGGCGGCGACACCGTCGGCCAGGAGTCTCGGAACGATGTCCGCAGCGTTGCCGACCAACCCGACCGACAGCGGCCGCCGGTCTGCGACGGCCTGCTCACAGACTCGCAGAGCTTCGGTGTAGTCCTCGGCGACGAGATCGAGGTAACGGGTCTGCACTCGTCGCGCGGCACGTTCAGGGTCGACTTCGATGCACAGCGCCACTCCGTCGTTCATGGTGATCGCCAGTGGTTGGGCGCCTCCCATTCCACCGAGACCGGCGGTGACCGTGAGGGTGCCTGCCAACGAACCGCCGAAACGCTTGCGGGCGATGGCAGCGAAGCACTCGTAGGTGCCTTGCAGGATCCCCTGTGTGCCGATGTAGATCCAAGAACCGGCGGTCATCTGTCCGTACATGGTCAGACCGAGGTGTTCGAGGCGCCGAAACTCGTCCCATGTGCCCCACTGCGGAACGAGGTTCGAGTTTGCGATGAGGACCCGCGGCGCCCACTCGTGCGTGCGCAGCACCCCGACGGGCTTTCCGGACTGCACCAACATCGTCTCGTCGTCGCCGAGCGTGGCAAGAGTCTTGATCATGGCGTGGTAGGCGTCCCATGAGCGTGCAGCGCGACCGGTGCCCCCGTACACGACGAGATCGTCGGGGCGTTCGGCGACGTCTGGGTCCAGGTTGTTCTGGAGCATCCTGAACGCTGCTTCCTGGGGCCAGTCGCGGCAAGTCAACGCAGAACCTGTCGGAGCCGCCACACCTGATTGCGGTGCCCTTGAACTCTGCTCTTGGGTGACGTTCATGCAATCGCGGTTCCCTGTTGTTGTCGGTCTGCAACTGAGACGTTTGCATCGTAGCAACAATCTGCTTATGCTGCCAACTACTAACATCTAGTTTCAGGTATTGAAATCACCATGAACTCAACTCGTGTCCTGTCTGACAACAGCTCTTCTTCAACGCTGCACAGCTCGCGCTCTGCTGAACGGGTGCTGAACCTCCTCGATACTGTGGCGAGCAGCGGCGCAATCAGTCTCACTGCTGCTGCCGCCCAGGTCGACCTGCCCACGAGCACGGCGTTACGCCACTTGCGCCTGTTGACGAATCAGGGCTTCCTGATCAGAGACGACCAAGGCTTGTACTCAGTGGGACCGGCCTTTGTGCGCATGGCGCTGGCATCGCATCAGCGGGGCCCCTACGCCCGCCTGACTGCACTGGCGCAGCCTGGGCTTGAGAGACTCGTTGAGGACACCGAAGAATCTGCGTATCTGGCTGTTCGAGACGGTGCCGAGGCGGTCTACATAGCCACCGCTGAGAGTCGACGAGCTATCCGCCACGTCGGCTGGGTGGGCAGATCGGTTCCATTGGACGGAACCGCGGTTGGAGAAGCACTCCTTGCGTCCGCCGAGACACCTGGATCACGACCTGAACTGCATTTCAATACCGGAGCCATCGAGCCCGACGTAACGGCCGTGGTGGCACCGATCTACGGCCCGTCGCAGGTTGTGGGCGCCCTGTCGCTGCTGGGGCCCGCTGATCGCCTTGCCAACGAACGATTGCATGGCGCAGCTGAGGCAATAGCGGACGTCGCGGCAGATGTATCACTCGCTCTCTTTTCACCCGATCGACCTTCACGATGACCGTGGAACTCGACGGGGCTGGAGTCACGATCCCTCAAGTCGTGGCAGTCGCCCGCCGCGGCGAGGGAGTCCGACTGAGCGAAACGGCGCTACAGCGGATGACCGCGTCGCGTGGCATCGTTGAACGTCTCGCCGACGGGGACCCCGCATACGGGGTGTCCACGGGTTTCGGTGCCCTTGCCAACACGGCGATCCCACCTGATCGACGCGCCGATCTGCAACGCGCCCTGATTCGCTCCCACGCGGCCGGCATGGGTCTCGCCGTCGACGCCGAGGTCGTTCGGGCGATGATGTTCCTGCGAACTCGGACCCTGGCGCTCGGAGCTTCAGGTGCTCGACCCCTGGTCGCCCAGACACTGGCAGAACTGATCAACGCCGGCATCGTTCCGCTGGTTCCCGAACACGGATCGCTTGGTGCCAGCGGCGATCTCGCCCCATTGGCCCATGCCGCGCTGGTACTCATGGGCGAAGGCGCCGTTCTCACCGACGATGGAACAATCAGCGGCGCAACGGCATTGAGCCGAGCCGGGATTGAGCCCTTGGAGTTGGCAGAGAAGGAGGGTCTGGCCCTGACCAACGGCACCGACGGCATTCTGGCGATGCTGTGTCTTGCGGTCCACGACGCTTCGCACCTGCTCACCGTGGCTGACATAGTCGCCGCCTGCAGCGTCGAGGCACTGTTGGCCACCGATCGGGCATTCGCTGCCGACCTCTTGGCGCTGCGACTCCATCAGGGCCAGCAGGCGAGCGCTGCGAACCTCCGAGCGGTGCTGTCAGGTTCACCGATAGTCGCGAGCCATCGCCACGACGACGACCGTGTGCAGGACGCATACTCGGTGCGCTGCACGCCCCAGGTGCACGGAGCGGCTCGCGACACCCTGCGATTCGTCAACGAAGTCGCTGACTGCGAGCTTGCTTCGGCGATCGACAATCCAATGGTTCTTCCCGACGGAAGGATCGAGTCCTGCGGCAACTTTCACGGCGCTCCCGTCTCCATGGCCGCGGACTACTTGGCGATCGCCTTGGCCGAGACGGGCGCGATCGCGGAGCGGCGACTCGACCGGATGCTCGACCCGGCGCGCTCCCATGGTCTCCCGCCGTTCCTGGCCGACGACCCCGGCGTGGACAGCGGCCTGATGATCGGCCAGTACACCGCTGCGGCCATGTGCTCTGAGAACCGTCGGTTGGCCTCCCCCGCTTCAGTCGACTCTCTGCCGACCTCGGCCATGCAGGAGGACCATGTATCGATGGGTTGGGGAGCTGCGCGCAAGCTGCGCCGCGTCGTGGACAACCTCCGTCGTGTCCTCGCTGTCGAATGGGTCGCCGCGGCCCGCGCGATCGAATTGCGAGAGCCACTCGAACCGGCCGACGCAACAGCCGCGGCCGTGGCGCTGTTGCGCTCCCAAGTCGCCGGACCCGGTGCCGACCGCTGGTTGTCACCGGAACTTCAAGCAGCCGAACAACTCCTAGCAGGCGAGACCCTGGTGGGCGCGGTCGAGTCAGTCACCGGTCCCCTCGCCTGAGACTGTCCAGTTCAGGCGCACGGCCCGACGCTCCTCAACGCGAAGCGGTCGTACCCCCGGCTCTCGGGGCCGTGCAGATCCGGTACCGGGTCGGGCGGAGTCGTGATCCCACTCATCGTCGGCCGCGCCTCCCGTCCAGAAGCGCTGGATCTCCCGACAGGAACACACTCCTCGATTGCGGTCGTTGTCGGTGACCCCGCGCTAGTAGGCTCCGGTGGCTCTTTACCGACAGATACGAAGAGGATTGACCGTTGTTGCCCGAAGAACTTGCAGGTGCCTATTCGGTCATCGCCAAGAACTACGCCTGGTCGTGGTCCGATCAGGCAAGGCTGCTGTTCGACCGACTCCCGACCTCTCAGAATGGTGACCATCCCCTGACTGCTGTCGAGCGGATGACGCCGGCTGATTGGGCCGGTCTCGCCGAAGAGGCCGAAACGGTTGCCTCGTTGTCGCAGGTGAGCAGGGAGATCGCCGCGCTCAAAGCCGATCCGGCATCGGCTCCTGACATCGCCTACTTCTCGCCCGAGTTCGGTATCGCCGACGTCCTGGCACAGTATTCGGGCGGCCTCGGCATTCTCGCGGGCGACCATCTCAAGGCTGCCAGCGACCTCGACGTCCCGCTGTGCGGTGTGGGGTTGTTCTATCGCGAGGGGTTCTTCCGCCAGAAGATTGCGCAGCAGTCCCAGCGCGAACACTATGAGCGGCAGGATCCCGAGAGTCTCGGCGCCACCGATACCGGGATCGTGATCACCGTGCCGCTCTTCGGTCGCGACGTTGCGGCCTGCCTATGGCGCTTCAACGTCGGGCGGATTCCATTGATCCTCCTCGACACCGACATCGACGGCAACATTGAATCCGACCGCAGAATCACCGATCGGCTCTACAGCGGAGACCGACGGCACCGGCTGGCCCAGGAGGTCGTTCTCGGGGTGGGCGGAATGCGAGCATTGGCCGCGCTCGGATGGAACGTCCCCGTGCTCCACCTCAACGAGGGGCATGCAGGTTTCTTGATTCTTGAACTGCTCGACCGGGAGGTCCGCACAGGCACCACCCTCGACGAGGCAATCAGTGCCGTCAGGCCCCGGCTGGTCTTCACAACGCACACCCCGGTACCCGCCGGGATCGACCGTTTCGAAGAACCGCTCATCGCCCCGCTGCTGAAGTTCTGGGCCGACCGCTGGAACGTCCCGCTGGAAACGGTACTGGCGTTCGGCCACGACCCTGACGATGAGCGTGACCAGTTCAACATGGCGGCACTGTGCCTGCGCTTCGCCGGGCGCACCAACGGGGTGTCGAAGCTCCACGGCAAGGTCAGCCGAGAGCTGTTCGCCTCCATCCCCGGCGGCAAGGAGATCGGCTCGATCACCAACGGCGTGCATGCCCGCACCTGGGTCATGCCCGAAACCCAGGAGACCTTCGACAAGGTCCTGGGCCCGGGCTGGACCCACGGCGACAAGGCCGCATGGGAGCGGATCGAAGACCTCGACGACAACGCCGTCCGAACTCTGCGCTGCACAGGCATCGAACTGCTGGATGCACAGACCCGCTCTCGTGCCGGCGTCCGACTTGATCCCGGAGCTCTGACGATCGGTTTCGCTCGCCGGTTCGCGACCTACAAACGGGCCAACCTGCTGCTGCGTGAAATCGATAGATTGTGCGCTCTGCTCGCTGACGACGAACGGCCCGTCCAGTTCGTGTTCGCAGGCAAGGCCCACCCCGCGGACACCGAAGGCAAGCAACTTCTGCACGAGATCGTCAGGTTCAGCCAGTCTCCGGCCTCACAGCAGCGGTTCGTCTTCATCCCCGGCTATGACATGACCGTTGCAAAAGCGATGTACGCGGGCTGCGACGTCTGGCTCAACAACCCGATCCGTCCCCACGAGGCCTGCGGAACGAGCGGCGAGAAATCGGCGCTGAACGGAGGACTCAACTTCTCGATCAGTGACGGTTGGTGGGATGAGATGGCCGACGGCCGCAACGGCTGGACGATCGAATCAAGCGACGACCCGGATCCAGAGGCGCGCGACGATGCAGAGGCGGCAGCGATCCTCGATCTTCTCGAGAATCAGATCGTCCCGGAGTTCTTCGACGGCGGACAGCCCTGCTCGCAAATCTGGATCGCGCGGATGCGCCATGGATGGCGCACGCTCGGCACTCAGGTGACTGCCGGACGGATGGTCTCAGAATACGAACAGACGCTGTACCGGCCGGCGCTCCACGAGGCCCGCCGCCTGTGAGCGTGTGGCCCGGTCGCCTGTACCCGCTCGGCGCGACTTTCGACGGTCAGGGAACCAACTTCGCGGTCTATTCCGAGGTCGCAGACCACATTGAGGTCTGCCTCTTCTCGGCCGACGGACACGAGCGGCGCCTGCGGCTCCCAGAAGTCACAGCCTTCGTCCACCACGGATACGTCCCCGGCGTCGGACCGGGCCAACGCTACGGATTCCGGGTGTCCGGTCCTTGGGATCCGAACCGAGGGCTGTGGTGCAATCCGGCCAAGCTGCTGGTCGATCCCTATGCCAAGGCCATCAGCGGGGACCTCCGTTGGGGCCCCGAGGTCTACGGTTTCGACTCCGGGGAACCCGGAGCGCCCGACCATCGCGACAGCGCCGCGTTCATGCCCAAGGCGGTGGTCATCGACCCGGCCTTCGACTGGGGGGACGACTGCGCACCGGACACGCCGCTCCACCGGACCGTCGTCTACGAGACCCACGCACGCGGCATCTCGGCCACGCATCCCGAGGTGCCCGAAGAACTGCGGGGCACCTACGCAGCGATGGCCTCAGAACCGGTGCTCGAACACCTGCTCTCGCTGGGAGTGACCGCCGTTGAACTGTTGCCGGTCCACCACTTCGTGTCGGAGCACACGCTCGTCAAACAGGGCCTGAGGAACTACTGGGGTTACAACACGCTGGGATTCTTCGCGCCCCACGGGCCCTACGCGTCGAGCGGCGACACAGGTGAGCAGGTTGTCGAGTTCAAGGCGATGGTCAAAGCACTGCACCAGGTCGGGATCGAAGTGATCCTCGACGTGGTCTACAACCACAGCGCCGAAGGGAACCACCTCGGTCCGCTGTTGTCGTTCAAGGGCCTCGACAACAGCTCCTACTACCATCTGAACCCCGACAATCAGGCTGAGTACGTCGATTTCACCGGTACGGGCAATACCTTGAACATGGGCAATGCCCAGTCGCTCCAGTTGATGATGGACAGCCTTCGATACTGGGTCCTCGACATGCGCGTCGACGGCTTCCGCTTCGACCTCGCGCCTGCCCTGGCGCGCAGCCTCTACCACGTGGACCGTCTGTCGTCGTTCTTCGACCTCATCCACCAGGACCCCGTCATCAACCGGGTCAAGTTGATCGCGGAACCATGGGACGTTGGACCCGGCGGTTACCAGGTCGGCGGCTTCCCCCCGAAATGGTCGGAGTGGAACGCAAAGTACCGCGACGACGTCCGAGAGTACTGGCGCAGCGACCACGAGAGTCTTCCCGACCTCGCCACCCGCCTTACCGGAAGCTCCGACCTGTACGCCGCATCCGGGAGACGCCCCTTCGCGAGCATCAACTTCATCACCGCCCACGACGGGTTCACCCTCGCCGACCTCGCGGCCTACGACCACAAGCACAACGAGGCCAACGGAGAGGGCAACCGCGACGGGGAGTCCCACAACAGATCCTGGAACTCCGGGGTCGAGGGTCCGACCCAGGACCGCTCGATACTGCAGGTACGCGATGCTCGACGACGGTCGATGCTGGCGACTCTGTTGTTGTCCCAGGGAGTCCCGATGCTGTTGGGCGGCGATGAACTGGGACGCACCCAGCGCGGCAACAACAACGCGTATGCCCAGGACAACGAGGTGTCATGGTACGACTGGGACAACATCGACGAGGAGTTCCTCGCCTTCACCAGACGACTGATCGCGTTCAGAGCCGCCCATCCGGTTTTCCGCCGCAGGCACTGGTTCAAGGGCGAACCGGTCGACGGCCACGAAATCGACGACATGATCTGGTTCACCGCGCAGGGTTCTGAGATGACCCGCCATGACTGGGAGACGGGCCACAATCTCTCGGTAGCGGTGTTCTTGAACGGTGAAGCGATCACCGCTGTCGGGTCGCGCGGTGAGCGGATCCTCGACGACAGTTTCTTGATGTTGTTCAACTCGAGACCCCACCCGGTGAACTTCACGCTGCCTGATCGCCTTGGGCCTGGCCTGGGCCACTTCGAGTGGTCTGTCGAGATTGACACCGCTGAAAGCAATATCGCTGAGATCAAGCATGCGGGGCCGGTGCGTTCGGCCTCTAGGATCGAGGTCGGCGCGTGGGCGCTGACGGTGCTCCGCAGGGAGGAGCCGACATGAGAGTGCTGCTGGCAGCCGCGGAGATGGCTCCAGTCGCCCGGGTGGGCGGACTGGCCGAAGCCGTCAGCGGCCTCGTGCGGGCACTGCGGGACCAGGGCGTCGAGGTCGAGGTGGTGCTGCCCGACTACGGGGACGTAAAGCTGCAAAGCCAGTCAGAAACGGAGCTCGAGTCTCCCTGGTGGACCGGTCCGACCCTCCTGCGCAGCGGGAGTCACCGCGCCGCTGGAAACCTCACTCTGGTCGACGTCACGGGCATGGCCCGCCCCCATCCCTACATCGACGAACATGGCCAGGGTTGGCCCGACAACGACCACCGCTTCATGGCTTTCGCCGCGGCTGTAGCCGCCCTCACCAGACACAGAAAACCCGATGTCCTGCATCTCAACGACTGGCACAGCGCAGCCGCGTTGGGGATGCTCGCGGCTCCACCGCCGACCGTCCTCACCATCCACACCCTGGGTTACCAGGGGCACGCCCCGCGCACCTGGCTCGAGCACCTGCCGGTCGGAACCCATCACTTCTCCTGGTACGAGGGGTGCAATCCGTTGGCAGGCGCGATCGCCCTGGCTGATCGGGTGATCGCGGTCAGCCCCAACTATGCGCGCGAAATCGTCACGCCCGAGGGCGGTATGGGTCTGGACGGGCGACTCAAAGCGATCGGAGACCGCCTGGTGGGGATCCGCAACGGGATCGACACCGCAACCTGGAGCCCCACGGCAGACCCACTCATCGCAGCCCCCTTCGAGGCCACTGATCTCTCCGGGCGTGAGGTCTGTCGTGACCAGTTGATCGAACTCGCCGGTTGGTCGGCACCGAAACCTGCGATTGTGGCCGCTGTCACCCGTCTGGTCGACCAGAAGGGGATCGACCTGCTGGTTGAGGCAGCCCATTATCTCGAGGGGATGCCGGCTCGGCTCGCCGTCCTCGGCGCGGGAGACGCGTCTCTGGCTGCCGCACTGCACGAACTGGCGAGCGAGCATCCCGAGAGCGTCTTCTTCGCCGAGGGTTACGACGAAGCGCTCGGCCACGCCCTGTTCGCGGGATCGGACCTGTTCGTGATGCCCAGTCGATTCGAGCCGTGCGGTCTGGCACAGATGCAGGCCATGCGCTACGGGTCATTACCGGTGGTCACCGATGTCGGCGGGTTGCACGACACCGTCGTCGACGCCGACGCCCACACCGACGGAACCGGTTTCGTGACCGACGTCAGCGCGGCGGGGATTGTCGACGGGCTCCATCGAGGCGTGCGTTCACTGCGCAACGCCAATCGCCGGCGGGCCATACAGTCCCGAGGAATGTCGATCGACTGGTCGTGGGACGTACCTGCCTCTCAACACATAGATCTCTATCAGGAGTTGCTCGACCAACGCGCCTGAGCGCCCGCTCAAACCACGACCGGCTGCGCTTTGGCCAAGACCACAACCCCGCCCTCAGAGACCGTGTAGTGGTCCCGATCGTGTTCGAGGTCGTGTCCGAGCGTGACTCCGGGGGGCACGACCACGTTCTTGTCGAGGACCACGCCGCGCAGGCATGCGCCTTCGCCGACCTTGACTCCGTCGAGCAGCACCGAACGCTCGACCACTGCCCCGGCGCCGACTGCAACCTCGGGTGAGAGCACCGAGTCGGTGACCTCGGCCCCAACAACGATTGCCCCGTTGCTGATGATCGAACGGCGCAGGTCGGAGGGGCCATGGTCTCCGTGATCGTCGATCTTCGCGGGAGGGAGGGTTCGACCCAGCGTGTAGATGGGCCAATCACTGTTGTACAGATTGAAGGCAGGGTCATGGCCGACCAGGTCCATGTGCGCCTCGTAGTAGCTGTCGATGGTGCCCACGTCACGCCAATAGTGAGGGAGTCCTATCTGGCCCGGAACCCGATTCTGCGTGAAGTCGTAAACCGAGGCTTCTCCCTTGGCGACCATCATCGGGATCAGGTCTCCCCCCACGTCGTGGCCGGTCGATTCGGCTTTCTCGTTCTCGTGCAGCAGGTCGACGAGTGTTTCGGTCGTGAAGACATAGTTGCCCATCGAAGCCAGGATGCGGTGAGGGTCGTCCTGGAGTCCCTGGGTCTCGTCGAGCGGTGGCTTCTCGAGGAATTCAGCGATATCGGATCCTTCACCCAGCTTGATGACGCCGAACTGGTCTGACTGGTCACGGGGAACCCTTATCCCTGCGACTGTGACGCCGCTCCCGGAATCAATGTGGTGGTCGAGCATCTGCACGGGGTCGATCCGGTAGATGTGGTCGGCCCCGAACACGAATACATAGTCGGGTTTCTCGTCGTCGATCAGGTTCAGGTTCTGGAACAGGGCGTCGGCTGAGCCCAAGAACCACCGCGGACCTCGACGCATCTGTGCCGGCACCGAGGTGACGTAGTTGCCCAGCACAGCACTCAGACGCCAGGTGAGCGACAGGTGGACGTCGAGGCTGTGGCTCTTGTACTGGGTCAGCACCACGATCTTGCGGTATCCACCGTTGGCCAGGTTCGAGAGCGGGAAGTCGATCAGCCGATAGTGCCCGCCGAAGGGCACCGCCGGTTTGGCGCGGTCATGGGTGAGAGGTGCCAGTCGGTTCCCTTCCCCACCGGCCAGGATGATGCTGAGTACCTTCGGACGATGATCGTGGAAGGGCACGGGTCTACTCCTGTGTTCGGGATTCTGAGTGGTTGAAGACGAGGACGCTGATGGCGAGCGGGCCGAGGGTCACCTCGACCGACTGGTCGTGGCCATGGCTCGGCAGCGGATCGGTCGAGCGGTCGTTATTGGTCACACCACTGCCGCCGTAGGCAACCGAGTCGGAATCGAGCACAGCGCTCCAGGAACCGGCGAGGGGCACACCGACGCGGTAGTTGTGGTGCGGAACTGGTGTGAAGTTGCCGACCACGAGGACCGGCTGAGCGTCCGGGGCGCTGCGCAGGAAGGCGAACACGCTGTTGGAAGCATCGTCACCGATGATCCAGGCGAACCCGTCATCTCGGCAATCACCGCGGTACAGGGCCGGATGCGAGCGGTAGAACCCGTTCAGAGCGGACACAAAATCCTTCAGCTGCGCTTTGGCGGGGTCAGCGAGACTGGCCCAGTCCAGTTCCGACTCGTGGTTCCACTCCTGCGTAACCCCGAACTCGGATCCCATGAACAGCAGCTTCTTGCCTGGAACCGTCCACTGATAGCCCAGCAGGAGCCTGAGGTTGGCGCGCTTCTGCCATTCGTCGCCCGGCATCTTTGCCAGCAACGATCCCTTTCCGTGCACGACTTCGTCGTGGGAGAGCGGCACCAGGAAGTTCTCCGAGAACTGGTACACCGTTCGGAACGTCAGTTCACCGTGGTGATGGCGACGATGGACCGGTTCGCGGCCGAAGTACTCGAGAGTGTCGTGCATCCAACCCATGTCCCACTTGTAGCCGAACCCGAGCCCGCCCGCGTCGACCGGGGCAGTGACCCCGCTCCATGCCGTGGACTCCTCGGCGATCACCTGAATCCCGGGATGCTCCTGGTACAGCGAACGGTTGAGTTTCTGCAGGAAGCTAACCGCCCCGAGGTTCTCGTTTCCTCCGTGTTCGTTGGGGATCCACTCCCCCTCCGCGCGTGAATAGTCGCGGTACAGCATGGAGGCGACGGCGTCGACCCGGATTGCGTCAACGTGATACTGCTTCACCCAGAAGTGGGCACTTGAGAGCAGGAAGCTGCGGACTTCGTTGCGGTCGTAGTTGAAGATGCAACTGTTCCAGTCCGGATGGAACCCCATACGCGGGTCTGCGTGCTCGTACAGATGCGTGCCGTCGAAGGTGCCCAGACCGTGGGCGTCGGTCGGAAAGTGCGACGGCACCCAGTCGAGTATCACCCCGATTCCAGCTTGGTGGAGCAGATCGATCATGGCCATGAAATCGACAGGGTTGCCGTAGCGGGCCGTGGGCGCGAAGTAACCCGTCGTCTGATATCCCCACGATCCATAGAACGGGTGCTCGGTCACCGGCAGCAGTTCGACATGGGTGAATCCCGTCTCTGCGATGTAGCCGATCAACTGCTTGGCGATGGCGCGGTAGCCGCCGGGTTCGTAGCGCCAGGAACCGAGATGCAGTTCGTAGACCGAAACCGCTGCATCGAAGTCCAGGCGGGATCCGCGCCCGGCCATCCAGTCGTCATCTCCCCACTCGTAGTCAAGGTCGGTGATGATTGACGCAGTCCGCGGAGGTTCCTCGAACGCGAAGCCGTACGGGTCTGCCTTGTCGAAGGCGCTGCCCTCTGCGGGCTGTATCCGGTACTTGTAGCGCTGAAGGGGCTCCACCGCGAACGCCGCGCGCCACACGCCGGAGGGATCGGGGTCGAGTGCGAAGTCGCTGTCGGTCCGCCAGTCGTTGAAATCACCGATGACGTGCACGGACCGAGCGCCTGGGGCCCAGACGCGGAACGAGACTGCTTCGCCGGCGCGATGGGCGCCGAGTACTTCATAGGCGGCGATGTGGGTTCCCCCGTTGAACGACCAGGCATCGTCAGAGGTGAATTCTCGACCGAGCCCGCTCATCGTCCCGGCTCCAGAAACCGGCTCGAAGTTGGGCTTTTCGGGTTCGAGTCGGTTCTGTCGGTCAGGGACATCACAGGCGAAGATAACATGCCTCGGTTGTCGTCTACGCTCCGGCTCGGGGGAACTTCAGATGAAGATCGCTGTATTGACTGGTGGAGGGGATGTCCCTGGATTGAATCCCTGCCTCAAGACTGCGGTCAACCGGATCTGTGACGCCGGATCGGAGGTGGTCGGGATCCGCCGCGGCTGGGGCGGCCTGCTCAACGCAGATCCCAACGACGCAGCGTCGCTCGCGGCCAACACCGTGTCCTTGACGCCCGGCGTGGTCCGCAAGATTGATCGCACCGGCGGCACGTTCCTGCACACTTCACGCAGCAACCCGGGACGTGTTCCGAACGCCGACGTTCCACCGTTCCTCCGCTCAGAATACAGCGGCGAGGGACCCCACGACCTGACGCCGAACGCGATCGCGGTGCTGGATGCGCTCGGCGTAGACGCTCTGATCGCGATCGGGGGTGACGACACTCTGTCGTACGCCTTGAGGATGCACAACGAGGGCGTGCCGGTCATCGCGATTCCCAAGACGATGGACAACGACGTGCACGGAACCGACTACTGCATCGGTTTCTCCACCGCGATCAGCCGAGGTGTCGAGTTCATCCACAATCTGCGAACCAGCACCGGCTCCCACGAACGTATCGCTCTGGTCGAGCTTTTTGGTCGCTACTCGGGTGAGACTTCCCTGATCACCGCTTATCTCGCCGGTGTCGACCGCGCGCTGATCTCCGAGGTCCCCTTCGACATCGACAGGCTTGCCGAACTGGTGATGAAGGACAAGGCGGCAAACCCCTCGAACTATGCGATGATCACGATTTCTGAAGGCGCCTCCATGCAGGGCGGTGAGGTGCACCTTTCGGGCGAGGCCGACGCCTATGGACATCGCAAACTCGGAGGGATCGGCGCGACGACCGGCGCTCTGCTGACAGAGCGCACCGGTGAGGGCATCATTCTGCAGGAGGTCGCCTATCTGATGCGCTCGGGACGCCCGGACAGCCTCGACCTGATGGTCGCGTCCAACTACGCGGTGATGGCCTCGAACCTGGCTCTTGAGGGCGCCTCTGGACGGATGGTCGGTCTTCAGAACGGGATCTACACCAATGTCGACGTGTCAGTCACCGGTGAGGGCGCCAGACGTGTCGACGTCGACGAGCTCTACGACGCCGAGCAGTACCGCCCGCTGCTCCGCCAAGTCGCCGGCAAGCCCATGTTCCTGTACTGACAACAGATACAGCGCGCCGGCGAGTATCAGCCGAAGCCCGCGTTGGCGAAGAACTGGCGCCAGAGTTCGCTTCGGTCGTCTGTTGTTGCGGGGAGCAGCGGAACCTCGACGTCTTCGTCAGCCTCGTAGACGGTGCGGGTCTCCAGGATGTGCACGGCTCCGTCGATCTCGTCGAGCGCCTCCTGGCGTTCGCTCTCCGGGACTGCGGGGAGCAGGCCCTCTGTCTCGAACATGGCTCTGTACAGATTCGACAGGTCTGCGCGGGTTGACAGGACATGCAGCAGGCCGCGTTCGTCTAGTTCGATAGTCACCTCGACTTCGGTGGAGTCGTAGAAGTCGACGTAGAACCTGGTCAGCGCGTCGACGGGCATCGCGGAGTTCAGAGAGAGCCCCGCTGCGGTGCTGCGGGATATCACTTCGATGTCCTGACCCTGCGCCTCGGTCAGGTCGGTGAACGTGACCGCGCCCGTATAGGTCGGCGGGTCTGAGGAGGTCTGCTCGACACTGATGAGCGCTGAGGGCAGCTTCTCGGCGAGCAGCTTCAAGTCTGGGAGGGAGGAACCGCCGAAAGCGGCCAGCATCTCGGGGCCCTCCGCGGAAAGGTCGGACAGGTCGATGAAGGAGATCCCGGGTTCGAACGGTCCGAGTTGAGCACCGGGACTCCCGTCCAGCAGCTGCTCGTAGTCGCGTGTGTCGATGACGAGACGCTCATCGTCGATCCACATCTCCAACTTCAGGTCGAGTTCTTCACCGACCATGGGGCCCAGCAGTTCTCCCAAGTCCATAACGAAGTGTTGGCGTGCGGCGCTGACCTCGCCGACCATGGTCGGTGCTTGTTGATCGATGTCTTGTGCGGTCTCCACACCACCGAAAGGAAGGCTGATCGTTTGAGCGGCTGACAGCGACACTCGATACGTCGACACTTCGGCGGTCTCAGCGAGCGCCGCGCCCAACTCGTCGACGGTGGTGACCGTGCTCTCGGGGTCCGCCTTGCCACAACCGAGCATTAACAACGCCACAACCAGCAACAACACCACACGGCTCTTGGACATAATCAACCCTACCAATCCTTGGACAGGTCGGCCGCTGTGCTGGTGCTTGGCACGACACCGGCTTCGAAGACTGAATCAACACCTGCGCTTCATGAGGAAGTCGGTTTGAGCACGCAAGTTGCCGGTCCGCGAACGGCGTTGGTCTGGACGTAGGCGACCTCGTCGGGATCAACCTCAAAGTGCGGGAAGCGCGCCAGCATCTCCTGGAGACCGACCGGGATGATCGCAAGGCTCGCAGTCATGGCCCATGCCGACGCCTGGTCCATGTGGGTGGCATGTCGCCGCCCAAGGACCTGGAGATGGTGAAACCCATCGAGCGGATCCTGCACAGTGGTCTGTTCGGGCCTTGGGAGCAGCCGCCGGGCATCGACCTCTCCGAGTTGCCGCCGGGGCTCAACCCGGCTCGTCACCGGGCCTGGGGAGCCGACACCTTCCAGGTCTTTCCCAACTACGTCATCCTCGTCTGGGAACGCGGCTGGTACCTGACTACCACTACTGGCCGCTCGCCTACGACAAGCACCTCTTCGAGGGCGCCTCTACTTCGCGCCGCATACAACGCCACGGACCGCCACTGAGTTCCCTCTCTGTGATCAGGAGATTCTGCCCCGAAACCTGCAATGTTCAACGCTTACAGCATGATCGTCGGTGGCGACCCCGAGGCTCACGAGGCCAGCGCTGAGGAGATGTGGGAATTCATCCTCGGTGGCATCGCATCCAGCCGTTAGAGGCCGAGCGGATTGATCACGGCCGCGACCGAACGAGGCCGTGGCCCGAACGGCCCGTGAGCGCAGCAAACAAGAGTATCGTCGTGGGAGAACGTCATTCTCACACACTTGGGAGTTCGCATGGCCGGTTCTGCGCCGCTTGAGTACCCCGTTGGACAGAGCACCCAGTCGAGTCTCGCAGCAGCGTCCGACCGGGATCCGAGCGCAGCGGCCATCC
Organism: Candidatus Aldehydirespiratoraceae bacterium; assembly: GCA_965208435.1. Classification (GTDB taxonomy): domain Bacteria; phylum Actinomycetota; class Acidimicrobiia; order Acidimicrobiales; family Aldehydirespiratoraceae; genus VXYK01. The sequence continues at coordinate 98,872 of OZ242337.1, forward strand.
GTTTCCTCGACGGGTCGCTCTCCTACGGAGAGGTCGAGCGAATAGGCGGGACACACGGTTCGCCGATGAGCAGGCCGATCGTCACTGGGAGGAGATTGCGTCGAGCACCTCGAGCCGTCCTGCGCGGCGCGCGGGCAGGACGCCGGCCAACAATCCGGCGAGTACGCCGGCGACGGCGATGGCAATCAGCGTGAACCAGGGGATGGTGAAGTCGGAGTAGCCGAGGCCGAGCGCGTCGAAGGCGACCCAACCGAAGAACACGCCCATGCCGAGACCGACCATGGTGCCGATGAGGGCGATGATCGCCGACTCGTAACGAACCGTTTGGCGAAGCTGTCGGCTGGTCATGCCCACGGCACGCAGCAGTCCCAGCTCACGGGTCCGTTCGTGGATCGACAGTGACATCGTGTTCACGATGCCGATCAAGGCGACGACCACCGACATGCCGAGCAGCGCGTAGAGCAGAGTGAGCAGGTCGTCCAATTGCCCGGCCTGGTCGTCGATGAACTCCTTGCGGCTGCTGACGCTGGCTGTCGGGTCACCCGCCAGCGCCTGGTCGATCTGGTCTAGAAGAGCCCCGTCGGCGTTCTCGGCCCGGACAAGGATGCGATTGTCGAGGCTGCGGCCCAGGCTGGCGTCGAGTACCGCGTTGTCCACGAGCCAACCCTGAACGAGCTGGTACGCCCCATCGTAGATTCCGACGACGGTGAGGGTGGCGGCCTGCTGCTGGAAGCGAACGTCGACCCGGTCACCCAGCGAGAGGCCCGACTCCTCAGCGGTGTCGAGTCGGATTGCCACCTCGTCGGCGCCCAGGCCGGAAACAGTTCCTTCGACAAGGCCGAGGTCGGCCACGGCATCGAGACCTTCGGTGGAGGCACCGGTGACTGCCGCGTAGGAGCCGCCGACCTCAGCGAAGGCCTCGCGTGTTGACACCGCCGCGTTCACACTTGCAAAGCCCGCTATCTCCGACGCCACGGTCGGGTCCAACCCGCCGCCGGCTTGGGTTATCTCTTGGCTGATCAGCACCACGTAGTCAGCACGCAGTTCCTCCTCGAGGTCGCCGGCGATCAGGCTGCTCAGCGTGGCGGCGAAGACCGTGGCGGTGACGACGAGCGCAACACCGATCATCAGGGTCAGCGAGGTTGTGGCGCTGCGCTTGGGGTTGCGTGAAGCATTCTCGCGGGCCAGTTCGCCGGTGATCGAGCCATTCCGTACCACGGGTATGGCCAGGAGCCTGCTGAGGGGTTGCACAATCGACGGTCCGAGCACCACCACGGCCACCACCACCAGCGGGAGCCCCGCGGCCAGACCCCAGGTGTTGCCCCCGCCTGCGGCCCAGAAGGTGACGGTCAGTCCCGCGGCCAGCGTAACCAGACCGCTGCCGACACGGACACGGCCCGCCGTGCCGGACTCGACCGCCGCCTCCCTCAGCGCCTCGATCGGGTCGACCCTGGCGCCCCGCCGAGCAGGGAAGTAGGCGGCAGCCACGGTGATCACCGTGCCGAGCGCCACACCCATCGCCAGCGCAGCCTCCGGGATGGCCAGACTCATCTCAAGGTCTCCCAGGAAGGAACTGAGCAGTTGGAGCAGACCCCAGCCGATCCCGACTCCGAGGATCGCACCGACCGCCGAGGCGACCGCTCCGATCAGCACCGATTCCGCCATCACGCTGACCGAAACCTGCCGTCCGGAGGCTCCGATGGCCCTCAACAGCGCCATCTCGCGGGTGCGCTGGGCGACGGTGATGGTGAACGTGTTGTAGATCACGAAAGCACCGACAAGGAGTGCGACTCCAGCGAAGACCTGGAGCGCTATCTCGATGATTCGGGCGAATGTGCCGATGAGTTCTTGGAATTCGTCGGTGAGGGTCTCGCCGGTTACAGCCTCGAGGTCGTGCCCGAGATGCTCATTGAGCCGCTCGACGAGAGTCTCGGGCGTCACGTCCTCGGCTGCGACGACGAACACCTGGTCCACATCGGTGCTGCCGAACACTCTCCCAGCGCCCTCGAAGCTGAAGGCGAGAACCTGGCTGGGGAAGCTGCCGCTCTCATCGGTGATGGTCCCCACCACAGTGAATCTCACCTCTTCCGGCAGTGGCAGGACCCGGACCGTGTCGCCCAGGGCGAAGCCGCCCTCTTTGAAGGTGTCTTCGTCGACCACCACCTCATCGGGGGCCTCGGGGGCTCGGCCGTCGACGACTGTGAACGGGTTGGCCTCGGGGTCGTCGATCCAGCCCAAGCCCTGCGCGTCGGCGCCCGCGCCTCCGACAGTCTTGCCGTCGGAGGTCACTATCTGGGCGTAGCCGGCGAGGTAGGGAAAGGCCCCGTCGACGCCGTCGACGACGGCAATGTCTTCGGCTACCGAGGGCGCAATACGCTCGCGGATGTCGAAGAACGGGGTTTCGATTATGTTGGCCGAACGCACTGCGGCGTCCACATCCTCAAAAGCCTCGGCGATCGATTCGTTGAGTGAGTCCTCGAAGGATGTAGTCAGCACTGACGTGGCCGTGAAGAAGGCGATGCCCAAGACAATGGCCAGCGCCGTAGCGACGTAGCGGAACGGGTTGTTGGCGATCCCTCGGATTGCGATGGTGAACATCCGCGATCAGTTCCCCAGCGTCTTCATGTGGTCGAGGACGGATTCGCTGGTGGGATCAAACATCTCGTTGACGATCTGTCCGTCCACCAGGAACACCACCCTGTCCGCGTAGGAGGCAGCGTTGGGGTCGTGCGTGACCATCACGATCGTCTGGGCCAGGTCGTCGACCGCTTTGCGCATGAAGGCCAGAATTTCGTTGCTCGTGGTGCTGTCGAGGTTGCCAGTCGGTTCATCGGCAAAGATCAGCCTCGGTCTCGACGCTAGGGCCCGAGACACAGCGACACGCTGCTGCTGGCCGCCTGACAGCTCGTTTGGCCGATGGTCCATGCGATGACTCAACCCGACCGTGGAGACCACCTCTTCGAGCCAGGTCTCGTCGGGTTCCCGACGCGCCAGCCGCTGGGGCAGGACGATGTTCTCGCGGGCGCTCAGTGTGGGCACGAGGTTGAACGCCTGGAAGATGAATCCGAGCTTGTCGCGCCGCAATACGGTGCGCTCGCGGTCGGACATGGCGCTGACATCGTCTCCGTCGATGAACACGTTCCCTGCGGTGAGCGTGTCCAGCCCAGCCATGCAGTGCATCAGCGTTGACTTGCCGGACCCGGACGGTCCCATGATCGCGGTGAACTCACCGGTACTGAAGGTTATGTCCACGCCGTCGAGCGCTCTGACCTCGGACGCACCGCTGCCGTAGTGCTTGGCCGCACCCCGGGCGTAGGCAGCGGGCGGAGCGCCACGGCCGTCGGGATCGTCTGGCGAGGTCATGGTTGTTGAGTGTTGCTCAGGCATTCGCAGGACTGTAGTATATTTTAGCCAGAAGCTAAGCATCCCATTAAATTCTCTCGTCGCTCAGCCTCGACAGGTCGACTCCGGAGATCTCAGTGCCGATCACACCCGCGATCGGTCTGACGGTGATCGTCATTGCAACGGGGGATCATCGACTTGGGAAGGATCAGCGGCCTGGAGTTCGTAGAGAGAGCTGGTGCCGTCGATGCGCGGCACGATGGGCGACGGTCCGGCGAAACGCGCGTGGTGCGCCCGTCGGCCGCGAACCGGACGCGCGGCGGCCTCGTCGGCGACGGTCACCGCTCCGTAATAGAGCGGATAAGCGTCACCGGCCCGGTAAGCGAAGATAAGGGTCCGACGCGAGCGGTCCGACTCGTTGGGCAACGACGCATGAGGGGTCAGACCGTGTATGAAGATGGCACTTCCTGCGACTGCGGGTAGCGGTCGTGCTTGCATCTCTGAAATTGAGGGATCGACGATCCGACCGGCGAACACTCCACCAGGCGGGGTGTGATCGAGGTAGCGGTGATGCTGACGAGGCATCACCTGTACACATCCGTTCTCCTCGCCGGCGTCATCAAGGTAGATCAACACTGCCAGAACTCCGTCGTTGGTGTGCGGGTAATAGCCCAAGTCTTGGTGCCAGCCGACCGGCGATCCGACACGTGCCGGTTTCCAGTTGAGTTTGCTGTGCTGCAGATCAATGTCGGGTCCAAGCAGTGATTCGACCCGGTCCACAACCCGGGCATCGTGGGCGACCGCGCGAAATGCCTCGTGCCGCGCGTATGGATCGATGACACGACGCACCGAGGGGCTTGCGGTGCTGTCCGCAGGCTCGAACTCGATGTAGCTGCCGTCGTTCACAATCCGGCCGACGTCCTCTCGGCTTGCGCTGCTGTCCGCAGGCTCGAACTCGATGTAGCCCTTGGTTCCCCCATCGGCGAGAGCAGCGTCGCACACCTCCGCAAGGGCACTGTCAATCTCGGCCAGCATTTCGGCGTCGAGCACGCCCTCGACGACCAGCCAACCCTCCCGGTGATACTGCTCGATTTCATCCTCGCTGAGCGACCAAGTCTGACCCATAGTCCTCCTTGTGGTGTTCGCACTCACGAACTTGACTTCACACTTCTGAATACTAGTTTGATTGGAGCTTCCGAAACTTCTGCCGGGAAAGCGAGTCTCTCACCGTGAAGATCGCCAGAGTAAAGGTAACTCACTTCGACATGTCGTTCTGGGGTGACTTCGCGGCTCGTCAGGACGAGCTCCGACTGGTCACTCTGATGGCTGGTCATCCCCAGTATCGACATCCACTGTCCAGTTGGTTCCCGACCGATGCAATGTGCGTGGTCGAGATCCAGACGGAGGACGGACTCGTCGGCAGCGGTTGGTGTGAAGACTATGCAGGGGCTACGAGCGTCATCATTGACCGGCATCTCAACAAGCTGCTCATCGGTGCCGATCCACTCGATCGCAGCCGCCTCTGGGACCAGTTGTATCGCAGCACAATGCCGTATGGACGCAAAGGGCCGGCGCTGTTGGCGATCAGCGCGATCGATATTGCCTTGTGGGATCTGGCGGGCAGGCACTTCGGCCAACCGGTCTATCAGCTGCTCGGTGGTCGAGCTCGGGATTCGGTGCCCATCTATGCAAGCCACCTGCACTTTACCAACGAGGACGAGTTCACTTCAGAGGCTGCCGAATACGTCAATCGAGGGTTCAAGGCCATGAAGATGCGATTTCTCCACGGCCCGGCCGATGGACGCGCGGGCATGAACCGCAATGTCGAACTTGTACAACTCCTCCGCGAGACCGTTGGTGACAACATCGAGATCATGGCAGACGCCTACATGGGCTGGAACCTCGAGTACGCGCAGTCGATCTGTCGTTTGCTGGCGCCGTTCAACATGAAGTGGATTGAGGAGCCGCTGCTTCCCGACCAGATCAGGGACTACGGCGCGCTGCGACGTTCCTCGCCGGTCCCGATCGCGGCCGGCGAGCACGAGACCACCCGTTATGGATTCGCTCAGTTGATCGAAGCGGAGGCCATCGACATCGTTCAATTCGATATCGGTCGTGTCGGTGGATTCAGCGAGGCGCAGCGTGTGTGCGCACTCGCAGAGGTCGCTGGGCTTCCGGTGTACACGCACTGCTACGGCATGCCGACACTTCATCTGGCAACAAGTGACACAACGATCGGCATGGTTGAGTACTTCCCGGTCCCGGTGTGGGAAGAGATCGAAGAGGCCCCACACTTCGACGGCGCGGTCATTCCCTCCAACGGCGAGGTACGGCTTGGGGACGAGCCAGGCCTGGGAGCGACTCTCACGCTGCCCGAGTTCACTCCGCTCACATGAGTGAGAGCGTTTCGATTCACGGGATCGTGCCCGTCGTTCCAACGCCTTTCAATCCCGACGAATCGATCGACAGCGAGTCATTGGACAACGTCGTTGACTGGATCGCAGACAGGCAACTCGCAGCGATCTGCCTACCCGCCTACGGCAGTGAGTTCTACAAGCTCAGCGAAACCGAACGCGACCGTGTCGTCTCGTTGGCCATCAAGGCGAACAACGGACGTATTCCGGTCATCGCTCAGGCCAACCATCCCTCGGCGCGGCTGGCATCGGAACTGGCCCGCCGTTACAGCGACATGGGCGCTGATGTCATCTCGTTCGCCATACCGAGGCAATTCGGCGCATCGGCACCGGACCTCCTCGACTATTGCGAGACCATCGCCAAGGCGACAACGCAACCGGTCCTGATCCAGGATTTCAACCCCGGTGGACCAACAATCGGCGCCGAGTTCATCGCAGAGCTGAGCAATCGGGTCGACAACTTCCGGTTCGTGAAACTCGAGGACCCGATGATGCTTGACAGGCTCATCGACATCCGCGACCGCCTGCACCCAACAATCAGAATCCTTGAGGGATGGGGTGCTCTCTACATGCTCGAGGGCATCGCTGCGGGGATCAGTGGGGTGATGCCCGGCGTGGCGATCGCTGATCTGCTGGATGTGGTCTTCGCGGCGGCAGACTCCGGTAATCACGTTCGAGCCCACGACCTGTTCGGCTCATTGCTGCCGTTCATCAATTTCACTCTCCAAGACTTTGAGTACTTCCTGCAGATCGAGAAGCGCACTCTGGTCCGTCGCGGGTTGATCAATTCTCCAACTGTCCGTTCACTCACCAATTCACCCAGCCCGGCCGTGCTGGCACATGTCGACCGCTTGATCGACCAGATCGAACGGATCCTTGAGTCAGAGGGCCTGACCAACTGAATAGTCGGGCAGCAAATCTCAATTGATTTCAGATCCAGGAATCCGAGCTGATTTTGCTATTCGGCAACAGATATATGAAGTATGTTTCACGAGAGTGAATCGAGGATCGAAATGGTCGCGAGAATCGGAGTTGTAGGAGCCGGATGGTGGGCAACACGAGCGCACCTGCCCGCGATCGTCGCGAACCCCGACAGTGAACTCGTGGCGATCGCAGATCCGATTGACGAGAAGCGCGAACGCGCAGTATCGGTGTTCGATCCCCAAGCCTCGTACACCAGCCATCGAGAGATGCTCGACAACGCCCAACTCGACGGTGTCGTGATCGCGGTTCCACACACTGCACACTTCGATGTCGCCATGGATTCGCTTCAGGCCGGATGTCATCTGATGCTGGAGAAGCCCATGGTGGTGGAATCCCGGCACGCGGCGTCCCTGCTCGAAGAGTCGGCCGAGCGGGGCCTCGAGATCGTCGTCGGCTATCCATACCACTACAACCAGCAGGTGCTCGCGGTTCGAGACTGGATCGCCAACGGCGAGATCGGCGAACTCCTGTACGTTCACTCATTGTTCGCCTCGACCGTGTGGGACCTCTTTCGCGGTGATGTCGACCTGGTGGCCGACGCGGTGGGTTTCACAATCACACCCACCGGAACCGACACCTACGGTGACCCAGCGTTGTCGGGTGGCGGCCAGGCAATCGTCCAGATCACCCACTCCGCTGCTCTGCTGCTGTTCATGACCGGCTTGAAACCGACAGAAGTCTTCGCGTACATGGAGAACAAGGATCTGCGAGTCGACCTCGTCGACGCTTTGACGGTGCGATTCGACGGAGGCTGTATTGGGACGATCGGGTCGACGGGATCGAATGTCCAAACCCAGGAAGAGTTGCTCGAGTACCGGTTGTACGGGAGCGCGGGACACATCATCTTTGATCTGGCCACTTCGGATGTGGCTCTGCACCGTGCCGACGGTTCGGTGACCCGCAACCCGGTCGCACCCACGTCGTCGTCTGCGACGGCGTACTCGAGCGCATACCCCGAGGACGCACCGGTGAACAACCTCGTCGACGTGATCCTCGGACGAGACGAGAACCGTTCGCCGGCATCCCTCGGTGCCGAAGTCGTGTGCCTGCTCGAAGCCGCGTACGAGTCGGCGCGCACGGGCCTGCGCCAGCCGGTGCCGGACCAAAAATAGCTAGACCCGCCAGGAGGAACCCCATGAGCAGCCAATTCATCGACAGCCATCACCACCTCTGGGATCTCGACGCGGGCACCTACTCGTGGCTCGAAGAAGAGGATCCAGCCGAGACCGAGATAGTCGGCGACTACTCGGCGATTCGACGGAGCTATGTGATCAGCGACCTTCTCGCTGACTTCGAGGGAAGCAACGTGGTCAAATCTGTTCACATCCAAGCCGAATACGGAGGGCCTGATCAGGTATGGGAAACGGCATGGTTGCAAGGAATCGCCGACACGCACGGCTTTCCCCACGGCATCATCGCCAAGACCGACCTGAGTTCCGACACCGCTAGAGCCGAACTCGAACGACACGGTGAATACGCCAACATGCGAGGGGTGCGCAACTTCGTACAGGGAGACGACCTGCACAGTCCAGAGTTTCTGCGCGGCCTCCGGGCGCTTGCGGACCTCGGTTTCCTCTACGACCTCAACTCCACTCATGAAGGAATGGCAGGGGCTCGCCGCGCCGCCGAGACGGTCGGAGACCTGCAGTTCATCCTGGGCCACGCAGGCATGCCGCTGGAGCGGACCACGGAGTACTTCAACGAGTGGCGGGCGGCAATGCAACACCTGGCCGGAGCGCCCAACGTGGCCGTCAAGATCTCCGGTCTCGGTATGGTCGATCACAATTGGACCGTCGAGAGCATCCGCCCCTGGGTTCTGGCGACAATCGAAGCGTTCGGCGTCGAACGGTGCATGTTCGCCTCCAACTGGCCTGTCGACCGCTTGTACAGCGACTATGGCACCGTGGTCGACGCCTATCGCGAGATCACCTCGGGATGGTCACAGGACGAGACGGATGCACTGTTTCAGAAGAACTCGGAACGCTTCTACCGGATCTGAGGATTGAGTATGGCAAAGATCAAGAAAGTCCGGGTTCGTCACGCCCCACGGTCGATCTGGGGCCATCTGGCTGAGCGCGAGAAAACGCTCCCGTTGGTAACGCCACTCGATGTGTACCCCGAGTATCAAGAGACCCGAGGGTCTTGGTTCTGGGACTCGCGGATGGCCGTTGTCGAAATCGAGACCGACGATGGAGTTGTCGGGCAGGGATGGTGCGAAGACGGGGTAGGGGCCGTGTCACTGGTCGTCGACAATCACCTGAGCCGACTGCTCATCGGATCCGACGCATCCGACGTGGAGGGACTGTGGGACCGCATGTACCGCGCCTCGCTCCCCTACGGGCGCAAGGGCATCGCCCTGCAGGCCATCAGCGCGATCGACATTGCACTCTGGGACAACCTGGGCCGAGCCCTCAACAAGCCTGTCTACGAACTGCTCGGTGGCCCGGTCCACCGGTCGGTTCCGGTCTATGCGTCGGCGTTGCACCCGGTCGGCGCCGAACAGGTCGCCCAAGAAGCGAAGGCCTACGTGGCGCAGGGTTACGAGGCCATGAAGATGCGGTTCCCCTTCGGGCCTGGAGACGGTGTCAGAGGAATGGCCGAGAACGAAGCGCACATCGCCAATGTCCGCGATGCGGTCGGACCCGACATCGAGATCATGGCCGACGCATACATGGGCTGGAACTTCAACTACGCCAAGAAGATGTGCCAACGCCTGGAGAAGTACAACATGGCCTGGGTCGAGGAGCCTTTCGTTCCCGACGACCTGAACAGCTACGCCCGGCTGCGACAGGAGACGTCGATCCCAATCTCGGGTGGTGAGCACGAATACACGAAGTACGGCTTCCTCGACATCATCGAGAAGCAGGCGATGGACATCATCCAGCCCGACCTGCGTCGTTGCGGTGGTTTTACTGAGGGACGGAAAATCTCGGCGCTGGCTCAAGCATCCGGGATCACCGTCATTCCCCACGCCTACGGCGCCACCCACATCCACTTCGCGTTGGCTGACGCCGCAATCCCGATGATCGAGTACTTCCCGCTGCCCGTATGGGATGAATTGCCCGATTCTGAGGTTCAGGCGATCTTTGTCGGCGAACCCGAACCAGCGAACGGCAGAGTCTCAATCGATCCGCTTCCGGGTCTCGGCGTGAAAGTCAACGAAGCAATCTTCGATTGAGCCCAAAGGGCTGGATCGTCAGCCGATCTCCTCAGGGCGAACCGACCGGTTCTCACTCGCTGAGAGATAGGCAGCTCCGACGACCCGAAGGGTGTTCAGGTTCTCCCGTCCGCTTGTGAGCAGCTCTCCGTGCTGTCCCACCGCACCGATCAGCGACGCCATCGGACCGGCGAAAGCATCGGGTATCCACTTTCCCTTCAGCTTGGCCTCGAATCGATGTTCGGGATACTTGCCCGAAGCAGACGACTGCGCGGAACTGGACCATTGAAGAGTGTCCTCGCGGCCGTCGGGATAGTCATAGGACAGCCCCATCGTCCCACTGATCACGCCTTCGGTCCCGAGGAATCGAATCAACCCGAAAACATCGTCGCTGTTGTTCGAGTGGTTGACCGCCACGAGCGCTTGCAACCCGTCCGGATAGTCGAGAACCGTGATCGTCTTGGTCTCCCCCGCAACACGATCCTCGCCCGGATAGCGGGTGTGGCGGCTGGTCACCCATTCGGGATCGCCGAAAAGGAAGCGCATCCCGTCGAGATAGTGGATCGAGTGGTACATGATCTCGAGTTGGGGCGACTTGGCGAGCCAGGGCCACAAGTGCCATGGGCTGAGCATGCTTTCGGAGATGCTGACCTCAGTCGGTTGCCCGATCCAGCCTTTGTCGATCAGTGTCTTTGACGCCTTGATCGCGGGGCTCCACCTGAACTGTTGGTTCACAGCCAGCAGCACGCCGGCATCCTCCGCGGCCCCAACGATCTCAACAGCCTCCGCGAACAGGTTCGACAACGGTTTCTGGCAGAGCAGGTGCTTGCCCCCGGCGATGAGCCTGCGGGCAACATTGAGTTGCTCCCAGGGAGGGACCGCGATATCGACAATGACTGCTTCAGCGTCGTTGGCCACTTCGTCAAGTGATTCGTACACGCGGGTGATGCCATGGTCGGACGCGGTTCGCTCAGCGGCCTCGGAGTTCACGTCGAAACAACCCACAACATTGAAGTTGTGCTTTCTATAGGCGGGCAGGTGGGCGTAGTTGACGATGCCCCCGCAGCCAACGACGGCGATTCCCAACCCTGTGTTGGGCGGCAGGTGAATCCCGTAGTCGACGTCGAGCAGTTGATCCATGGTCCCTCCTACACCGTTGTCAGCAACGCCGGACTCCGGAGTTCGACAAGGTCACTGGCAGAGACTCCACACGTGCCTCAACGGCATGGGCCAATCGGTCCCCTCTTCCAGTTCGCCGACGATGAGCTGATCCCCCCAGTGCTCCTCCCAACGCACCGCCTCGGGATTGACGTTGTAGAGCGCGGCGGCAGCTTCGTAGTCCTCGACCTCGATGAAGGAGATGACGAGGTCTTCGTGGAGATATATGTCGTAGTTCTTGAAGCCGAGCGAGCGAAGCAGCTCGTCGATCTCGGGCCAGACCGAGGAATGCTCGATTGCGTACTTCTCGGGGTCCCGCACACGGAACACATGACACAAACGCCGTGACATAACAGTCTCCTTTGTCAACCTCGGGTCAGATGAGTGCGCCGCCACTCGTCGTAGAGAACAGCAGCGATCAGCGATGTGCCAATAGCGATCTGTTGCCAGAACGACCTGACACTGAGCAACACCAGACCGTTTCTGAGAATCTGGATGAAGAGCAACCCCAGGAAGGTTCCCAGCAGTCGACCTCGACCTCCCTGCAAGCTCGCCCCTCCCAGGATCACCGCGGTGATCACGGCGAGTTCAGAACCAGAATTGAAGTTGGGTGCACCTGTTCCGAGGCGCATCGACGTCACCACACCCGCTAGGCCGGCAAGCATTCCGGAGACTCCGAAGAACACGACACGCCAACGGTTGATTCTCACTCCTGCGAGTCGGGCGGCTCGGTCGTTCGACCCGATCGCATACATGTATCGCCCGAACTTGGAACGAGGGATGATGAATCCGAGGATGGCGAGGCAGGCGAGGAGTATCCAGACAATGTTGGGAATCCCGAAGGTGTCGTTGATACCCATGTTCAAGAACGTGCGGCTGTCAATGACCTTCTCGCGGCCCCCTGTCACGAGCTGCCCGGCACCACGAACAATCGAGAGCATTCCAAGGGTCGTGATGAGGGGATTGATTCGTCCGTAACCGGTGATGACGCCGTTGACCATCCCAACGCCCAATCCCAGGGCCAGCGCACCGAGCACGGCCACCAGGAACGGCGCGCCAGAATTGGACAGCGAAGCTGCGGTGATCGCGGCCGCGGCCGACACAGCCCCCACCGAGAGGTCGAACCCTCCGGCGATAATGACAATGGTCTCGCCTACCGCCATGATGCCTATCACGACCATGCCTCGACCGATCCCGTCGGTCATGTTGCGGAAGGTGAAGAAGTTCGGGGAGAGTGTCCAGAAGACTGCGATCTCGATTATCAGCGCGATGATCAGTCCGGCACCGATGTCTTGAATGGGTCGACGAGCTGAATCGACGAACCGCTGACCTATGGCGCTGAGTCCCCAGGCTGAACCGCTGTCGCTGTTCATATCAGCCCTCCCCGTCGATACCGATGCCGCTCATCTGGCGAACTATGCGTGAGGTGAGAATGTCAACTGTCTGCCCGCTGACTGCGAACTCGTCGACAATCTTGCCGTGTACCAACACTCCCACGGTGTCGCAGACCTGAATCAAGTCCGTGAAGCGGTGGCTCACCAGGATTATGGCTACGCCACGTTCCTTGAGACGTTCGATGAGTTCGAGAAGGACGCCTACCTTGTCTACGGAGAGCGCCGCGGTCGGTTCGTCCATCAAGAGCAGCTTGGGTTGGAATTCGAGGGCACGAGCCACAGCCACAAGCTGGCGCTCACCGCCTGACAGGGTCTGCACCCGGCGATCAACAGGCATGTCTGTCCCAAGCGACGAAAGCACCTCCGCGGTCTGCTTCCGCATCTCGGCATGGTCGAGAAAACCGAACCGCTTCGACTTGGTCTTGCGCCGCTCTCGGCCCAAGAAGATGTTTGCGGTGGCGTCCAGGTCTTCACAGAGCGCAAGATCCTGAAAGATCATCTCGATGCCGGCGAGACGAGCGCCGATCTCAGACTGGAAGTCCACAACCTGGCCCTCCAGTTGAATCTCTCCAGAGTCGGGACGATGAACCCCGCTGAGAACCTTGAGTACCGTCGACTTGCCGGCACCGTTGTCGCCGACCAGCCCGTAGCACTGCGCGGAATCGACCGACATCGAGACACACTTGAGCACGTCCACCGCGCCGAACGACTTCTGGATGTCGCTGATCTCAAGAATCATCGTGATATTGCCTCTGGGAATCGGGAAGGTTCGAGCCTGCTTGTCGAGGGATCGAACGCCAGAACTAAGGCGATGTCAAGCGCTTCTACCCCATCCCGCCAGTATCGCAGGCGGGATGGGGTAGAACGAACCAGCAATCAGGAGGGAAGATCGCCGATCAATACGCCTTCTTCTGTGTAGTAGTCGGCGATTGAGTCACGGTCGATGTACACGTGACTGATATGGATCTCTTGAGGCACTGACTTGCCCTCGAGGATGTCGATCATCGCGGCCACGGCGAAGTCACCGTAGAACTCGGGGAAATACGCTGTGGTGCCGAGGAACTTGGTCTGCTCCACCGGTCCTTCGTAGATCCGCTCGATTGCGTTGAGTTCTCCACCCTGTCCGGAAGCCACGCCATCGCGGCCGGCCTGCTCGATGGCCCGTGACATTGGAACTGTCACGACGTCGTCAAGCGAAGCAGCGAGCGGATGGATCGCATTCGGATTCCCGGTCAGCCAGTCGAGAGTCGACTGAAGTGCCTGCTCAGTGGTGCCGTCGACCGGTATCCGCACAACTCGGTCGTCGGGGACGTCACAGATCGCCTGGATTCCCTGCTGGAATCCCTGGAGCCGCAGGTCCGGAGCCGCGCCGGCTGTCAGGTTTTCACCCAGAAGGATCCAAATGTCCTGGCAGTCCCAGGTTTCCTGGGCGTAGAGTCCAGTATTGATACCGCTGATGGCACCGGACGTGAAGTTGTCAGCGCCGAAGAAGATCGCATTCGGGTGATAGACGTCCATGTTGATGACCGGAACTCTGGCCGCGTCATACAGCGCCATGGATGCGGCAGCCGCCGACTCTTGCCAGTTGGGGAAGACAGCGCCGTCCGGATTGAGCTGGAGCACTGTTTCGGTACAGCCCAGCGCCTTTGCCGGATCGAATTCGATGTCGCAGTTGCCTACGATCGAGGCTCCCGCAGCCTCTGCGGTGCGTATCGTTGAGTTTTCGAGCAGGGTTGAGAACTCTAGAGCCGCCCATGGGTTGGACCAGCCAATCTGCCAGTCCTGGGTAGCTGTCCGTGGTGACGGGTCGAAAGGTGGCGCAGGTTCATCACCATCCTGTTCGAAGACCCCGGTATCGAAGTTGTACTTCCAGAGGAAGACTTCGCTTGGTGGGAGCGCTCCGAGTATCCCTCCGGGGGGCCCGGGAAGCGCATATGTAGTTCCGTTCACCTCGAGCATGAAACTGCCCTCCGGTTCGGGTTCTTCAGCCTCTTCAGCAGGCTCTTCAACCTCTTCAGCAGGCTCTTCAGCCTCTTCAGCCTCTTCAGCGGGCTCTTCAGCCTCCGGTTCATCGGTGTCGTTTCCGCAAGCTGCTGCGAACAACGCAAGTGCTATTGCGGCTGTCCAGATAATCGGGCCTCTCGACCTCATATTCAATCCTCCTCCTTGTTCGGGTCAGAGCCACTCTGAACCCATGGTCGGCAATAGTACCCAGAGTCATACCCTGTGTCCAGAAATATGAAGTTCTGTTCACGATTGTGAAACATGCCGCCGTCGTCACTCAATAGTCCAGGCCCAATAGAGCTTGCCCACCCCTCAATAAACCGCACGACCACCGGTGAGATCGAACGTGAAACCAGTCGTGAAGCTGCACATTGATGAGAGGGCGAACGCAGCCACGTAAGCCACCTCTTGGAGTCCGCCGGTTCGACCCATCGGGATCTTCTCGGTCATGTAGTCGATCTGCGCCTGAGGCAGGGCGTCCACCATCGGTGTCTGTACCACCGCTGGAGCCACGGCGTTGATCGTGATCCCGTTTGTGGCGTACTCCTTGCCCATTGTCTTGACCAGTCCGATGAGCCCGGCTTTGGTAGCCGAATAGGAGGTCATTCCCGCGTTGCCGTCCTTGCCCGCGATCGACGAAAAGTGCACGATCCGTCCATAGTTCCGTTCCACCATGTGGGGAATGACCGCTTGGGTGAGAAGCAGTGCTCCCCTGAGGTTGACTCTGTAGACATGATCGAACTCGTTCACGTCGACTTCGTGAGCCGATATGTTGGTGGTGCCGGTGATGCCCGCAGTGTTCAACAATCCATCGAGGACGCCGAACCTGTTGATCGTGTCGGCCATCACCTCAGACACTGAGTCGATCTGCGTCACGTCGATCATGCCCGCCCAGGCGGTACCACCGTCCGCGACGATCTGACATGCGGTCGCCTCAGCGCTGTCGAGGACCAGATCGAGACACGCTACTGATGCGCCGAGCGAGGCCAGGTGTGAAGCACACGTTCTACCGATCCCGCTTCCGGCTCCAACCACGGCAATCGAACGATCAGCAAATAGACTGGCGTCGAAACCTGTTGCGCTACTCATCTGCTCCTCCCTCCGAACGGCTGTTTCTCTGTGACACAATCGTGAATCGTACTTCATGTCTCTGAATTCGCCTAATGTGTTCTCGATGATCGATGCTGCAGCGAACCGCGTGGACGGAAGAAGGTGAGCCCCGTGGCGGTCGAAAAAGAAGCGTTGGAGTTCGCGCCGGTCAAGTCGGCGGATCGCGTCCTCACTCTGATCGAACTGCTGTCCGAGCACCGTGACGGTCTCACTTTCACGCAATTGCAGGAACTAACAAAATGGCCCCGAAGCAGCCTCTACGGGCTGATCCGAACGATGGCCGAACGACGTCATCTGGAGTTCGATCCTCACCGACAGGCGTATCGAATCGGAGTCCGACTGTGGGAAGCCGGGCAAGCGTTCAACTCGGGAGTGGACGTTGCTCAGATTGCGATGCCACACCTGCAATCGGTAAGGAATCGCCTTGGTGAGACCGTGCAGCTGGCTGTGTTGGATGGAGTGGAGAACATCTACATCGCCAAGGTCGATGCGCGGCACGCTCTCAAACTTGACTCGTTCGTCGGCGCGCGGCTCCCCGCGTACGCGACCGGTATCGGCAAGGTCCTCCTCGCCGGACTCGACGACGCGGAACTCGACGAGCGCTTTCGAGATGTGCAGCTCATGCAGTACACCGATGAGACGATCACCGACATCGGAACCCTTCGGCAAGTCCTGCGAACGGTTCGCGAACAGGGGTTCGCAACCGACAACGGCGAGTACACCCTCGGCGTCTGCTGTTGGGCAGTCCCGATCCTCGATGTCGGTGGAAGAGTCTCCGTCGCGATCAGCACCTCAATCCCCTCGGCTCGCCTGGCCGACGGATTCGAGGAGACCGCCCTGGCCTTTCTTCGCGAAGCTGCGGACCAGATCTCCGTGCAACTCGGCTACCGCGCAGGATCGGCTGCACTGTGA
Organism: Candidatus Aldehydirespiratoraceae bacterium; assembly: GCA_965208435.1. GTDB lineage: Bacteria > Actinomycetota > Acidimicrobiia > Acidimicrobiales > Aldehydirespiratoraceae > VXYK01. The sequence goes on from OZ242337.1 coordinate 115,347, forward strand.
CAACCGTGGGTCCCGTCCGAACTCTGTTCAAGACCATCCCCACCCACGAGCAGATCCGCAACATGCACCGTGATCTGCGCTTTTACCCGAGCACCACCCGCAATCCCGCAACGATCAGCAAGGATCAGGTGGATTCGTTCAATCGCTGCGGCTACCTCAAAGGCATTCGCATCCTCGACGACGAGAGCGTAAGCAAGCACCGCTCCCTCTTCGACACCTGTCTGGCCACTGCTCTAGCCGCGGGGCACAGCAGTTCCTCGCTCAGTTCGGCCCACCTCAAATACCCGGAGGTGTACGACCTGATGCATCATCCGAAAATCCTGGGTTGTGTAGCCGACCTGATCGGACCGGAGATCATCGGCTTGGCAGCGCATTATTTCTGCAAACTGCCCAAAGACGGCACGACGGTGGCCTGGCACCAGGATGCCTCCTATTGGCCATTGACTCCTTCCAAAACCGTGACCATATGGCTTGCGATCGATGATGTCGACACCGCCAATGCCGCTATGCAGTTCGTATCCGGGTCCCATCTTCACGGTCCGCTCGAGTTTCGTGCCAGCCGCATCGATGAGCGCAACGTTCTGGATCAAACAGTGGACGACGTGGAGCGATACGGGACGCTCGTCGATGTGGAACTTGCAGCCGGCGAGGCGTCGATCCACTCCGATCTGCTGTTGCACTCATCGCCGGCGAACTTCTCGGATCGGCGTCGTTGCGGGCTGACAATGCGATACTGCACGCCCGACGTACGAGCGATACCCGGTTTCGACTGGGAACTCGAGGGCGTGCTTATCAGCGGCACCGACGTCGACAACCACTGGGCCAACCCGTCGAGACCTTCGTCGACGTGGTTCCCGGAGCCGACCTGAACTCATGTGCCCATAAAATCAGGGTCGCGCTTTTGTCGACGAGCTCGGTTGGCCTCGTGGAAGTCGTCGGATCGGCTGGCGAGTTCAAGGGCCAACGCCTCTTGTTCGAAATGTTGAGCAAGGTCCGATGTGAGTGACCGTTGAACCAGCATCTTCGAAAGGCCCACGGAAACGGTCGCGGCTGAAACCAGCTTCTGCACCAGGGCCGCTGCTTCAGTCTCGACCTCGTCGACGGGCACCGAGCGATGGATCAAACCCCACTCGAAGGCTTGGGCTCCACTGATCTTCTCAGCGAGCAAGATCATTTCTTTGGCGCGGGCAAGCCCGGCGAGGCGCGGGAGCAACCACGACGATCCTCCATCAGGAGTGAAACCCAAAGATGTGAAAGGTGTCCAGAAACGACAGTCCTCGGCAGCAACAACAAAGTCGCTAGCCAGCGCCAGATTCAAACCAAGACCAACCGCCCATCCCTTCACGCTGGTGACGATCGGAGTCTGTGTTTCGAGCATCGACGTGATCAACCGGTTGACATGCCAGCGAAGATGCCGCTGAGTTGCCCCAGTACGCGGTTTGGTCTCCGGCTCACGACGCAACGACAGATCAAACCCGGAACAGAAGTGCTCACCGCGGCCCGTGAGGTGAAGCACCCGAACCGAATCATCTGAGCCTGCTACTTCCACCAGGTCGATCAGGCCCAACACCATCTCATCGGTGACCGCGTTGCGTCGTTCGGGACGATCAAGCGTCAACGACAGGACACCCTCGCGGTTCGTGAATTCCAGCCCTTCTACTTCGACTGGATAATCCCTCATGAGCGGTCCTCTCACTGGTCCTGGGAAGCGAAACGGGCCACCAACGCCTCAAGGGTTTCCGAACAGTTGCTGGCCCCGTCCGGCGGTTCAGGTAGCAGCACAGGCCCGTACTTCCGACTTGGGAGCAGCACCGTCGCATGACCGGGACAGGTGATCTCAGCCCTCTGGTTCTCGCCCCAGACGTCCAGATCCACAGCGGGACGATTCCCCTGCGCAAGGTATTTCCGAGTCACGGTGCCACGCATCGAGTGAGTGTCCCCGACGAAATTGAACTTGCGGAACTCAACATCGAGCGAAGCAAGCCACCCGTCGTCGCCCATCCAGTCCGTGCAGAGGTGAATCAACCAGGTCTCGCGCATTCGACCGTAGTCATAGATTGCCGGGGCCCCAGAACGCCTGGCCCATTCAGGGTCCCAATGCACCCGCTGGTGAACGTCGGGAATATTGAGTTCATCGGGACGGAAGAACCCTGGCACCCGCTGTCGTTGTTGATGTCCGAGCCGCAGGGCCTTGACCCCGTACAGTCCCATTCCCATCCCGGTGTGCCAGACGACCATGTCGGTGACTCTCATCGGGCCTTTCACCAATGGTGCCAGTTCATCGCCTTCGTCAACGTCCTCCCACCAGCGAGGCTCTTCACCCCTGCGTCGGGTCGTTTCTTGTATTGCTGCAGCCTGGATGTCGGCAATCTCCTCGTCGCTGTAGGGGTCAACCGAAAAAGAAGTATCACCGTCACGGTGTTCCCTTTCGACTTGCGCGCGATCCGTACGGATCATCAACCGGTGCTGAGCGGAAAGAACCCGATCGGCGGTTGCGAAGACCTCAGCGGTCCATTCATGCACGGCGCGTCGCGCGAATTTGCTCGATTTGTCATGAACGCCTACCAGAGCACTGCGACGGACAACACGGTCCCCCTCACGAAGCGGCGCCCACCACTCGCGGAAACTGCCCGAGTAGTAGGCGTGCGCGCCTTTGAGAGGGTCACCTTTGAGCAGGGCTCTGGTGTCGTCGCCCAACTCGAGCACTTCGTTGTGGCCAATCAAAGTGTCGCCGCCATTGATGCATGGAGAACCAATCGGTCCACCCCAGCGGGTGCTGGTCGCGTAGTCAGGGTCACACCAGAGGGGATTGTCGTCACCATATGCCTCAGCAACATGGCGGAAGGCATCTGAGTTCGGGCTGCGATACCAGGGCGGCAGAGGATGAGGATGCGCTATACCGATCCGGGCACGGAGCCGGGCGATTCGTTCGTCGGTGATCGCCGTTTGTTCAACCATCGTTGAGCGTCTCGTCTCGGTGTCCGGCCATCGCGAGCAATATTGTACGGTCAGCCATAGCGCCGAACCATTTCACGACAGGCGGCGGGTCACCGAATTCCAGAACAGGGCCGACAGTGGACATACGAAACCGAATCGCGATCGGGCCGGACTCCAGCGACGCCGAGATTCTCGCCGCGGTGGATGCTTGGATCGAAGCGGAAGTTCCCGAGCCTTGGCGTGTCGCCGCTCAGAAGGGACGAGAAGCGATTCGCGCAGTGCGCAGCCGTGCCGACTACACAGCCTGGTACCCCACGTTTGCCGCATCAGGGTTGGTGGTCGCCTCCTGGCCTGTGAGCTATGGCGGCCTCGGTCTGGGAGCACAGCAGGCTCGGCTCGCTGAGCAGCGTCTGGCTCCGTTCAATCTCGGCCGTCTCAACCCGCTGGGCCTGCACAACATGGCGCCCGCGCTGTTCGCCCACGGCACCGAGGCACAACGACTGCGCTTCCTACCGCCTATGGTGGCCAACAGCGAACGCTGGTGTCAGATGTTCAGCGAACCCGGCGCGGGATCAGATCTCGCCTCACTGGCGATGCGCGCCGAACGCGACGGCGACGAGTGGCAGCTGAGGGGCCAGAAAGTCTGGAGCACCTGGGCCCACGAGTCCGAGTTCGCCATCTGTCTGGCGCGGACCGACCCGTCGTTGCCCAAACGCAGGGGGATCACCTACTTTCTGGTCGACCTGCGGAGCCCGGGGATCGAAATCCGGGAACTGCGCCATATTGGCGGCACCGTCGACTTCAACGAGGTGCGGCTCGAGGAGGTACGGGTCCCGGATTGTCGCCGGGTGGGTGCTGAGGGTGACGGTTGGCGAGTGGCCGCCTCCACCCTCGCCGGGGAACGCCAGATGGTGGCCGGGGCGGGTTCAGGAGGGGTCGATCGCATCGGCGGCAGCGGAGTCTTGCGCTTGGTTGAGAAGGCCAAAGTCAACGCCGTTCAACCGATCATGCGCGATCGCCTCGCCCGACTGTATGCCGAGGAGAGAATTCGCGCTTGGACCAACCAGCGGGTTCGAGCAACGGTGTCTGCCGGTGGAACCCCGGGGCCTGCGGCTTCGGTCGGGAAGGTCCATCAAGGCGCGCTCAATCAGCAGATTCAACTGCTCGCCTGCGACATGCTGGGGCTCGAAGCGCAGGCGTTCAGCGCGGCCGAGCGCTACGAGGACGCTCTCCCCTACGAGGTCTCCGGGATGCTGCGGAGCCGCGCCAACACGATCGAGGGCGGGACCACTGAAGTCAACAAGAACGTCATCGGCGAGAAGGTGCTGGGACTCCCACGAGAGCCCGATCCCTATCACGGAGCAAGCTGGGAGGACACCCCTAGATGACCTACGAGCATCTCATCGTCGAGCGTCACGGCCCGGTCGGTTGGCTGATCAACGACCGTCCCGAAGTCCGCAACGCCATGAACTCGGCCATGCGCGACGAATTCGCCGACGCCTGGACCGAACTCGATGCGGACCCGGCCGTGCGGGTCATCGTGCACACAGGAAACGGCCGTGACTTCCAGACAGGTGTCGACATGGGCGAACTGGCCTCCGACGGCCTCGGCATGGAGCGCTACCGTCAGTCGATGGAGGACTTCGACGTGCACTTCACGTCCTGGCACCAAGGGGTCTGGAAGCCTGTGATCACAGCCGTCAACGGCATCTGCTGCGGTGGAGGCTTCCATTGGGTGGCCGACGCCGACATCGTGATCGCGGCCGGCGACGCACAGTTCTTCGATCCCCACACATCGGTCGGTCAGGTGGTTGCGGTGGAGGCCATCGGCCTCATCAAGAAGATGCCTGTCGAGGCCGTCATGCGAATGGCGTTCATGGGCAAGTACGAGCGCATGGGCGCGCAGCGCGCATACGAACTGGGAATGATCTCAGAGATCGTCGACCCTCCCGAGAGGCTCCGCGACCGCGCCCAGGAACTGGGCGAGACCATCGCCAAGAACTCGCCTGCAGCGATGGCCGCCACCAAGAAGGCGCTCTGGGGCGCGCTCGAAGCCGGGCTCACCGATGCCTGCAAACAGGGCGCCGAGCACCTGGTGTCGATGTGGGGCCATCCCGATCAGACCGAGGGTCCGAAGGCCTTCGCCGAGAGACGCGAACCGGACTGGGAGCCGTTGAAGTGAAGCCGAACCTGTTCTCGCTGCTGCGCGACCACCCTGCCCGAGGTTCTGATGCGCTCGTACATGACCTTCACCACACGCTGTGCAAGGACGAGGTCCTCGATCGCGTGGACCGATTGGCAAAACAGTTGACCAACCCTGCCGGCACAGCCGTCGCAGTCGTCGCGGAGGGGATCGACATGCTGGTCGGGATGTTCGCGGCGTGGAAGAACAACCAGGTCTTCGTACCGGTCAATCCCCGCAACCCCCGGCCCGAATTCGATTCCGCCGCGGTGGTTAGCCCCGCTGGAGTCGCGCTGGGAGACAACCGCCGCCGACACGAGCCTGGAGTCGCTTTCGTGCTGTGGACTTCTGGCACCACGGGTCGGCCCAAACCGCTCCTGCACACCCACGAGTCGTACCTTGAGATCATCGACCGGGTGCTTGAGCCGTTGCAGTCCAAGCCTCGGGATCCGAATGTCGCCCCGTCTCCGAACTTGATCCCCGTCTCCCTCGCTCTGAACGCAGGCATCTACAACGTTTTGTTCGGACTGCGAGCGGGTGCCCCGCTGGTAGTGATGGACCGCTTCACCACTGCTGACTTTGCGACTCTGGTCGCGCGGCACGGGATTCGTTCGACCGTCCTCCCACCTGCGGCGATGGCGATGCTGAACGACGACGCCATGGTTGATTCTCTCTCCCCTCTACGGTATGTCCGCTCGATCACGGCTCCCCTGTCGCCGTTCGCTGCCCGCCGCTTCAACGAGAGGTTCGGAGTTGTCGTACTCAACGGTTACGGGCAGGCGGAGATCGGCGAGGTGATCGGTTGGACCGCAGCCGATGCCAAAGCGCATCCTGACAAGATCGGGGCGATCGGTCGCCCCCATCCTGGCGTGGAGATCCGCATCGACTCACCCGACGAATCGGGGGTCGGCGAGTTGCTGGTCCTGGCCCCGAGCCGCGCCGACAGTTACGCGGACGGCAGCGACCTCAGCGAACGGATCACCGAGGACGGGTATGTTCGGACCGGTGATCTGGCCCGCATCGACTCGGAGGGTTTCGTGTGGATCGAGGGACGGCTCGGTGAGGTGATCAACCGGGGCGGCAACAAGGTGTACCCGAGCGAGGTTGAAGAGGTGTTGCTCTCGGTACCCGGAATACGCGAGGCGGCAGTGGCCGCTGTGCCCGATGACCGCCTCGGCGAGTTGCCAGTCGCTTTCGTCGTCGGCGAGGCCCGACAGGACCTTGAGGCGGTCTGTCGCCGACATCTGCTTCCCTACAAGGTTCCGGCACGCTTCGTGCGAGTCGAGCAACTGCCCCGAAGTGATGCCGGAAAGATACTGCGTCGAGAATTGGCAGGGAGCCTGTGATGTCGGAGATTCGTCTTGAAGCCGGCATTGTGACCGGTGACGTCGCCGCACTGGTGCGGTTCTATTGCGAAGCCTTGGGCTTCTCGGTCGAGAGGGAGTTGAGTTTCGCGGAGGGCGAGGTGTACCGGCTGGTTCGCGGCGCTGCCCATCTCAAGCTTTTCCAACCGAACGGTGAGCGCGAACCGACGCCGACTCCGGACGTCTGGCACGAACGCGTCGGTTGGGCCTACGCGGCCTTGCACGTGGAGGATGCGGCAGCGGAGGCGAAGAAGGTTCTGTCCCACGGCGGGGCGGTGCTGACCGAGGTGACGAACCACCGGCCCGGTGCCTGCTACGCGCTTGTCACCGATCCCGACGGCAACGTCCTGGAACTGCTCCAGGAGGCGCCAGAACCGTGAACTACCAGACGCTCGAGGTGTATAACGACGGGCCGGTCGGCTGGTTGATCTTCGACCGGCCTGAATCCGGAAACGCCATCGAAGCTGAGATGTTCACCGAACTCGAGGCGGCGTGGCGACAGTTGGACAGCGACCACGAGGTTCAAGTGATCATCAACACCGGCAACGGCGCCTCCTTTCAGACAGGCTTGGACGTCGAACAACTCGCCAACGACCCGCAAGCGCTTCGATCCGCTTCACGCCAGACCCGTGACTTCACCCTGCGGATGACTTCGTGGCACTGCGGTGTCAGCAAACCCGTGATCGTCGCTGTGAACGGGGTCTGCGCTGGTGGAGGCCTTCATTTTGTTGCCGATGCCGATCTGGTCATTGCTTCTGACAGCGCGACTTTTCTGGACCCGCACGTGTCTGTCGGTCAGGTGTCGGCCTTCGAGACCATCGGCCTGCTGAAGAAGGCACCGATGGAGTCGGTGAGCAGGATGGCTCTGCTCGGCGCTCACGAGAGGCTGAGCGCGCAACGAGCGTGCCAGTTGGGAATTGTTTCGGAGGTGGCGCCTTCAGCGGTGCTGCGTCAACGGGCGACTGAGTTGGCAACAGCAGTGGCCGAACACGATTCAGGCCTCTTGCGTGAATTGAAACAGATGCACTGGAACGCTTTGGAGGTGCCGTGAACGACCGCGCCTACATCCACGAGTTCATCGACATCCGCGGAGCTCACCGGGCCGACTACATGCAGCACATGGCCGCGAACTGGAGCCCCGCAGCACAACAAGAGCGCAACCAGCTGCTCTTCGGCATGTGGGCCGTGTTGGGAAGCACCGGCCATTGGCCCCAGGTCTGCAACATCTGGGAGGAACCCGGCCTCGCCGGACTGGCCAGTTCCTTCGAGCGAGAGGCGGTCGGATCGGGCCTCCAGGATCCTCGGCTTGAACGTTGGTGGAACAAAGCGGCTGAGTTCCGCCGCGGCGGTTTCGACCGGATCCTCCTCCCCGCCCCGTGGATGCCGACCATCGAAGAGACCCTTTCCGCGGGCTCCCGATCGACCGTGTTCGCCCACGAGACACTGAAGTGTCGGCCCGACACGGCTCTCGAACTGCTGGAACTTGCCAACAAATCAGCCACCACCGCATACGACCAGTTCGGGTGGGCCCTTGTGGGCGCCTGGAGCACGGCCATGCGTGACGACGACGAGGCGATCCTGCTCTGGGCGCTGCCCGACTGGCAGTCCTGGGCCGATGCCGAGACCGCTCAACGAAGCGACCCTGGGCTGCTCGCCTGGCGATCCGAGGCTCGCAGAATCACGACGGACTGGCAGCGGATCCTGCTCGTCGCGGCACCGCTGTGCCCGTTCCGTACCGGCCGCCAACCCAACCGCCAAGACCAGATCGACTGGACCGACTGACACGATGGATGTTTCTGGACACAAAGAGCACGAGCAGACCGAAACGGTCGTCATCATCTTTGATCGAAGGCGAACCGAGATCGCCTACAGCGCAGGCGACACGATCCTGGAGACGGCCCGGGCCGGTGGTCTGGATCCACCGTTCTCGTGCGAGGCGGGCAATTGCGCCACCTGCATGGCGATGCTCCGGCAATCTGGCACGGTCGCAATGCCGAGGAGCTTGTCGTGCTCGTGAAACGGGGAATGTCGCCTCTCCAGGCCATTCGAGCTGCCACGGTTGTGAGCGCCGAACTGGTCGATGCCCCGACCTCGGACGGATTGCCCCTGGGATGCTCGCCGACATCGTCGGGGTGCCCGGTGACCCGCTGAGCGACATCACAGTCACCCAGCAGGTGGCCTTCGTGATGAAGGACGGCAGGGTCTACAAGGGTCGGTGAGCCCGCTCAGGGCGCGAGTTGTCGAGTGAAGATCTGCCCGTACTCTTCGAGTCCGTCGTCCACGCCCGCCAGGCGGAGCAGATGCCAGAACAGAGCGATGTTGCTCGACACGACCGGGACGCCCACCTGGTCTTCGATCTCAGCCGCGTTCGCGAGGACCCGAAGACTCGTGCACGACACGAACACCGCTTCGCTGTCAGCGTTGGCCACCGCACGGATCCCATCGATGATCGACGTCTCGGAGATGCGGGCCACGACCAGATCACTGGATTCCAGGAACGATCCGAGCGTGGTGACTGTCAGCCCCGCATCCGCGAAGTGCTCGGCGATCGGCGCGGTGACTTCGGCTGTGTACGGCGTGACCACGGCGATTCGGCCGGCGTCCAACGCACGGAACGCTGCGACGGCCGCGGTGATCGGGGTTGTGCAGGCCACACCGGGATGCGCGGTGTGAACAGCAGCGGTGACCGCGTCGACGCCGATCAGCGTCGCAGCCGAGGTGCAGCCATAGCCGATCGCATCGAAACCGAAGTCCGGTGGCAGCAGTCCCGCAGCGACCGGCAGACGCTGTTCCATGGCGGTCAACGACCTCGGCGTCACCTCAGTGTCGTTGGGGATACGCGAGTGATAGAAGGCGACGCCGTCGATGTCCATCATCCTTGCCTCGGCCTCGATCGTCTGATCGCTCTGCAACACGATCAGGCCGATACGTGCCCGCGCCCCGTATCCCTGGTCGGTCTCGAACGACAATGGCACCAGGTCGGGTACGGTCACATCGCCGCTCCGCCGGCTTTGGCCTGCTGGGTGAAGAACGACGCTCCGGTGGGCACTTCGGGGTACTCCATCTCGTAAGCCGAGCAACGGACGCGGTTGGTGCGGACGCCGCGCACAACTTCGCCCTCGTGGCGGCTCGGGAGGTGGTTGACCTGCAGGGGTTTGGAATCCTCGGCCCGGTACTCGCAGATGAAGAGCGTTCGGGGCGCATCAGAGGTGTTTGGGGCCGACCCGTGCAGCAGACGCGTGTGCATCAGACACGCCGAGCCTGCGGGCCCAAAGACGGGCACGGCTTCAGCAGTGTGTGCGGCCTCGACCTCCGCGCTCACGGTGCCGGTGTATACGCCGTCGTGCCAATGGTCGAACAGGTCACCGCGGTGGGTTCCGGGTACCACTCTCAGAGGCCCGTTCTCCAGCGTGACGTCGTCGAGGAAGAACAGCACAGCGATGAGGTCTTCGTTGGTATGGGGCTGGAACATGAAATCCTGGTGGTACTTCACCTCTGTGGCGGAACCAGGGTGTTTGGCGTTGATCTTGGAGTTGTTGTATTCAACGTTCGGGCCGATGAGTTGAGCGACGGCATCAAGGGGCCGGTTGTTGCGCATCACTTCGAGGTAGGCGTCGGAGACGTCGACGGGAGACGCGACCCTGCGCAGAGCGGGCCGCTGCGGGCTGTGGTCGACCTCGAGGTCGAAGCGGGGTCGATCAGCCGGGGTGTCGCCGTACGGTTCGGAGTGCTCGCGGCTCTCTTCCACCCAGGCTGCGAAGTCGCCCTGGATCGCCGCGAGTTGCTGCGGATTCAACGCGTTCTCGACGAAGGCGTAGCCGTTGGCCCAGTAGGCCTCGATCTCGTCGGCACAAAGAACTTCGTCAGACATCAGATGATCGGTAGTTCGGGCGCAGCGCGGCGACTGAGCAGTTCGGGGCCGTTTGCGCGCACGACCAGGTTCTCTTCGTGGACCATTGCCTTGCCGGGCTCCCAGATCAAGGCGGGCTCCAGGGTCAGCACCATGTTCGCCTCGATGACTGTGTCGTCGTCGGCTTTGTGCGACGGCCATTCGGTCACCTGCGTGCCGAGGCCGTGGCCCATGCGTCCGATGTCGTTGCCCAACGAGCCGTTGGCCTTCAACACCTCGTTCATCGCAGTGAACACCTCAGAGGTGGTGGCCCCTGGCCGAACCGCTTCAAGGCCGGATTCAGTGGCCTCCCAGACGGCCCGGTAGGCGTCTCGGGCACCGCTGCTGGCGGTGGTGAAGGCGAAGTTCCGGTCGAAGTCGCTGAAATAGCCGTCGAAGGTCGAGCCTGTGTCGAAGATCAGCATGTCCCCGTCGTCGATCCGGCGATCAGTCGGCTGCCGGATGATGTCGTCGATGCCTCCGGGGCCGGTTGCGCCGACAAGGTAGGGCACGTCGTCGGCGCCCTGCCGCAGGATCTCTGAGCGGAACGCGGCGAACGCCTGACGCTCGGTCATGCCCGTAGACAGTAGTTCGGGCAGTTCGTCGAAGGCGTCGGACACAACGCCACAGATGTAACGGTGCTTCTCGATCTCGCGCTCGCTCTTGACCATGCGCAGGCCGCGGATGATGTCGGTCACGTCGACGAAGTCGCCCACCATCGACCGCAGTCGGTCGAGGTCGCGCAGGGGCATGCGGACATGGGTCTCGGACCCCATCGGCAAGCCGATAGGGCCCGCTGGAGCGACCTCTCGAATGCAGTCGGCGAGCAGGGTGACACCGTCGTCGTCAGGGCATGGCGACGACCAGGTGCGGACATCATCGATCCAAGTTTGGGACATTGTGGCTCCGCCGATGCTGGGAATGACCGCGATCGGCTTGCCTGCGGAGGGGATGACCGTGAACCAGGGCCTTGTCGGGCTCTGCCAGAACGGGGTGTGGAATCCGGTGAAGTACCGGACTTCGGGTTCGGTGCACACCAGGACCGCGGCGATTCGGCGTTCGGCCATCTGTGCTTGACAGCGCCGGGTTCGCTCAGAGAACTCTTCGGCTGGAAAGCCTCGCTCGGGACTCAACACACACCTCTTGTTGCTCGCGGATGCGACTGTAACCTGAGCCGGTGATTTCGCGGCTGCCACTCGACCAGATCCGCACGGACACTCCTGGAGTCGACCATGTCCTGCATTTCAACAACGCCGGTGCTGCGCTGCCACCCCAGGTGGTACTCACGACTGTTGTCGAGCATCTTGAGCGCGAGGCCACCATCGGTGGTTATGAGGCCGCTGCCGAAGCGTCCGACCGCGTCGCAGCGGTTTATACATCGCTCGGTCGCCTGATCGGCGCCGAATCCCCACAGATAGCCGTGGTCGAGAACGCAACCCGCGCATGGGACATGGCGGTCTACGGCTATCCGTTCACCAGAGGCGACCGAGTGCTCACCAGTCGAGCAGAGTACGTCAGCAACGTCATCGCCCTGCTGCAACTGCAGAAACGCCACGGTATCGAGCCGGTGCTCATCGAGGACGACGAGTACGGCCAGATCGATCTGGAGCATCTGGAAGCGGAGCTGGCGCGAGGCGCGGCGATGGTGGCCCTCACTCATACGCCGACCAACGGAGGGCTCATCAATCCGGCCGAGGCGGTGGGCGCGCTGTGCAAGAAGTACGACGTGTTCTATGTGCTCGATGCCTGTCAGTCCGCGGGGCAGGTACCACTCGATGTCGGCCGGATCGGATGCGATGTTCTGTCGGGTACTGGTCGCAAGTACCTGCGGGGCCCGCGTGGCACCGGTTTCCTGTATGCGGGACCACGGGCATTGGAGCGCATCGAGCCACCGTTGTTGGATCTCCATGCCGCCGCATGGACTACAGACACGACTTACGAGATTCGACCCGACGCTCGCCGCTTCGAGAACTGGGAAGCGAACTACGCCGGCAAACTGGGCCTCGGGGCCGCCGTTGAATACGCCCTGGAGTTGGGGGTCGAAGCAACATCGGAGCGTCTCTGCGAACTCGCTCAAAACCTGCGCGACTCGCTCACAGCACTCGACGGTGTCTCGGTGCACGACAAGGGAGTCGTACGCGGCGGCATCGTTACCTTCACGATCGACAGCGTTGATTCTGTCGATGTGCAGGCGCAACTGCTGGCACAGCGCATCAACACGACCGTCTCCCCTGCCGGCCATGCCCGTCTGGACCTGCCGCATCGTGGCCTTCGTGCCTTGGTGCGTGCTTCGCTGCACTACTACAACACTGTTGAGGAGATCTCCCGCTTCGTCAGCGCCGTGGATCGCCTGCGCTCCCTCAAGGGCCGGACGCGGTAGTGACTTCCACCGACTACGAGAACCCTTATCGACCCGTACCGATCAGACTCTTCAACGGCCTCGGCAGCGCGGGCCGGCGTCTGGGACTGTCGGGGCGCTTGGAGGTCGACGCACTGCTCGACGCTGCCCGACGGAAAACCGGCTTGTCGGACTTCGGCGACAACGGTTTTCTGGGAGCGTTGGAAGTGCTCGTCGACTCGATCAACGGCGAGGCCCGCCTGACACCGACCGGCCGAGTGATACAGAAATCAAGGCTCATCGGGGCGCTGGTCTACCGCTTGCGGATCGAAGACGTGATCCGTAGACATCCTGAGATCGACTCGATGGACCTGCCGAGCGTCGTCATGGTCACTGGGCTGCAGCGCACCGGCACCACCCTGCTGCAGCGCTTGTTGAACTCGCTTCCGGGGATTCGGGGTGTCTCAGGGGGCGAAGGGCTGGTCCCCGTCCCGGCGACCGACACTTCGAAACCCGTCGAGAGGGCACGAAGACGGCGCGCGGTTCTCGCTGAGAAGACCATCTCCTATCTGGCACCTGACTTCATGACGATCCATCAGATCGACCCCAGCGAGCCCGAAGAGGACGTCCTGTTGCTCGACCTCGACTTCATGAGCCAGTCAGCCGAGGCCACCATGCGCGTGCCTACCTATTCCCGCTGGCTGGAGGGTCAAGACCACACGTCAACCTATGAGTACTTCCGTCGGGTCCTGAAGGTGCTCTGCTGGCAGCGGCCTGCTGGTGCCCTGGTGCTCAAGACCCCGCAACACCTCGAATACCTCGACGTGTTCCTCAGGGTGTTCCCCGACGCGACGATCGCACAGACACACCGCGATCCGCGGATCGCGGTTGCCTCCTTCTGCAGCATGGTCGCCCACAGTTGCGGAATCTTCTCAGATGACGTCGACCCGACCGAGATCGGCAAGCACTGGTGCGACAAGACGCAGAGGATGGTCGATACAGCCATGCAGATCCGAGCCGAAACGGACACCGGTCGATTCGCCGACGTCTCGTATTACGACCTCCTCAAGGATCCGCTCGCCGAACTACGGTGCATCTGCGAACTGGCCGGCATCGGATTCGACATTGGTGCCGAGAGCGCGGCCACGCACTACCTGGAGGCGAATCCACAGAACCGCTTCGGGACGCACAACTACTGTCTCGCCGATTTCGGACTGAACGAGCAAGTCATCGACGAAGCCTTCTTCTCCTACCGGCAAGCACACGCCGTCCCCTTCGAGTAGCAACGCACCCGGCACCTAGACTGGTTGGCTCAATGAGCATCACCGACCAGCATCCGTTGTACTTCCTGAGAGGTCGCCAGGACTGGCGTGATCCCTGGTCGGCCTATACCCGCCTGCGCGACGAGGCCCCGGTCCACCGATCAACCCACGACGACGGCTCCGAGTACTACGTCCTTTCGCGGTTCGCGGACATCTTCGACGCGGCCCGCGACACCGAGGCGTTCTCGTCGGCGCACGGCCTCACGCTCGAAGCCGACGCCATGGCCATGTTCGAGGCCCATGCCGCGCCGATCGTGATGATGGATCCTCCCGACCACACGAGGATGCGACGGTTGGTGAGCCGGGCCATGACCCCGCGACGGGTCTTGTTGATCGAGGACGCGGTCCGTGACTTCGTCGACGAACGCCTGGACCTCCTCGTGGACAACGGAGGTGAGGGCGACATCGTCGAGACGCTCTTCAAGCCGCTCCCGAGTTTCGTGGTCGCCCACTACCTGGGCGTTCCGCTCTCGGACCGGGACAAGTTCGACGACTGGAGCTCCGCGATCGTGCAGGCTGCCGCTGAGGGGACCGTCACAGACGCCTTCGAAGCGACTCTGGGACTCTTCGAGTACGCGGGCGAATTGATCGAGTGGCGCCGCTCCGAACCCGGTGACGACCTCGTGTCGGACCTCGTGGCCGTCGGCGAGGAACTGGCATCGCCGATGTGGATAGTCGGATTCGTCTTCACGATGATCACCGGCGGCAACGACACGATGACCGGCCTGCTCGGCGGCGCGGCGGAGCTGTTGACCGAGCACCGCGACCAGAGACAGATCCTGATCGACGAACCTGAACTCATCGGCGGGGCCATCGACGAGTTCCTGCGGCTGGCCTCCCCGGTGCAGAATCTGGCCCGCACAACGACGCGGCCCATCGAGCTTCGCGGTGAGACGATCCCAGAGGGGGTCAAGGTCATGCTTCTGTGGGCGTCGGGCAACCGTGACGAGCGGGAGTTCGGCCCCACGGCCGGACAACTCGACGTCCGACGCCAACCCAAGAGGATCCTGTCGCTTGGCTACGGCCCGCACCACTGCCTGGGAGCCGCCGCGGCGCGGCTCCAGGGCCGCGTGGCCGTCGAGCAGCTGCTCAGCCGGTTCGCCGACTTCGAGGTCGACGCCTCGGCCGGCCGGTTCGCGGCGGGCCCCTTCGTGCGGCGCTACGAGTGTCTCCCCTTCTCTATCACAACCTCGTAATCGATCCGGCCGGATCGGAGTGGTCAGGTCAGGTCGAAGCGGTCCAGGTTCATGACCTTGGCCCAGGCGGCGGCGAAGTCGTTGACGAACTTCTGCTCGCCGTCGTCGCAGCCGTAGACCTCGGCGATGGCACGGAGCTGTGAGTTCGAGCCGAACACCAGATCGGCGGCCGTGGCGGTCCAACGCAGTTCGCCGCTGTCGCGGTCGCGGCCCTCGTACACGCCGGCCTCGTCGGTCGAGACGGTCCAGGTGGTGTCCATGCTCAGCAGGTTGGTGAAGAAGTCGTTGCTGAGAGTGCCCGGAGAGTAGGTGAGCACGCCGTGTCGGGTTTGACCGGCGTTGGCGTCGAGCGCCCGCATACCGCCCACCAGCACCGTCATCTCCGGTGCGGAGAGGTTGAGCAGGAATGCCTTCTCCACCAGCAGTTCCTCGGCCGGCCGCTTGTGGAAGTCAGCGAGGTGGTTGCGGAAGCCGTCTGCTGTCGGTTCCAGCACTGCGAAGCTCTCAGCATCGGTCTGCTCGGCGCTGGCGTCGGTACGACCCGGCGAGAACTCGACGACCACCTCGTGGCCGGCGTCTTGAGCCGCCTTCTCGACTGCCGCGCAGCCGCCCAACACGATGAGATCGGCCAGCGAGACCTGTGTGCCGCCGGTTACATTGAACTCGCCTTGGATCTGTTCGAGCACTGCCAATACCTCGGCCACGCCCGACGCCACGTTGACTTCCCAGCTGTTCTGGGGAGCCAGTCGGATGCGGCCGCCGTTGGCACCGCCTCGCATGTCGGTTCCCCTGAACGTGGAGGCCGAGGCCCAGGCAGTCGACACCAGCTGCGACACCGACAGGCCTGAACCGAGGACGCGGGCCTTGAGATCCGCAATCTCTTCTGCGGTGACCGTCTCTGCGGGTGGTGCGGGAACCGGGTCCTGCCATATCAACTGCTCGTCGGGGACTTCAGACCCGAGGTAGCGCGACACCGGACCCATGTCGCGGTGGGTGAGCTTGAACCAGGCCCGGGCGAAAGCGTCTGCGAGCTCTTCGGGGTGCTCGTGGAAGCGCCTCGAGATCGGCTCGTAGATCGGGTCGTAACGCAGGGCCAGGTCGGTGGTCAGCATTATCGGCGCGTGGCGCTTGTCGGAGTCGTGCGCGTCAGGCACGGTGTCGTCGGCCGCGCGGTCGGTCGGGCGCCACTGTTGGGCGCCGGCCGGGCTCTCGGTCAACTCCCACTCGTAGCCGAACAGGTTGTCGAAGAACCCGTTGTCCCAGACTGCGGGATCGCTGGTCCAGGCGCCTTCAAGGCCGCTGGTGATGGCGTCGCCGCCGACACCGGAGCCGAAGGTGTTGCTCCAGCCGAAGCCCTGTTCCTCGATGCTCGCGCCCTCGGGATCGGCACCGACATGGCTGTCGGGTGCGGCTCCGTGGGCCTTGCCGAAGGTGTGACCGCCGGCGATCAGCGCGACTGTCTCGGTGTCGTCCATGGCCATGCGGCCGAACGTCTCGCGGATGTCGATTCCCGCCGCAACCGGGTCGGGGTTGCCGTTGGGACCCTCTGGGTTGACGTAGATGAGGCCCATCTGCACCGCTCCCAGCGGGGTCTCCAGTTCACGCTCTCCGGTGTAGCGCTTGTCGCCGAGCCATTCGTCCTCTGAACCCCAGTAGGTGTCTTCCTCGGGTGCCCAGATGTCGACGCGGCCACCTCCGAAGCCGAAGGTCTCCAAGCCCATCGACTCCAGGGCCACGTTTCCGGCGAGGATCAGCAGATCGGCCCAGGAGAGCTTGCGGCCGTACTTCTGCTTGACCGGCCACAACAGCCGACGGGCCTTGTCGAGGCTGGCGTTGTCGGGCCAGCTGTTGAGCGGGGCGAACCGCTGATTGCCGGTGCCGCCGCCACCGCGGCCGTCGCCGATCCGGTAGGTGCCCGCGGCGTGCCAGGTGAGGCGGATCATCAGCGGGCCGTAGTGTCCGTAGTCGGCGGGCCACCAATCCTTGGAGTCGGTGAGCACGTCGGCGACGTCCTGCTTCACCGCGGCCAGGTCGAGGGACTCGAACTCAGCGGCGTAGTCGAAGTCGCCGCCCATCGGATCCGCTTCGGGCGAATGTTGATGGAGGATCTTCAGGTTCAGCTGCTCGGGCCACCACTGTTCGGTGGCCGATGTGCCTTTGACAGTGTTGGCACCCGAGAACGGGCACTGGTTCGCACTCTCAGACATGGGTTTCTCCTAGGGGATTCAGGTTGTTTGTTGGTTGGGTTATTGGACCGCGGGCACGGGCGCAGCGGCACTGCAACTGGGGCACCGGCCCCAGTAGATCACTTCCGCCTCGTCTATCTCGTACCCGCGGTCGTCGCCGGCGGTGAGGCAGGGGGTGTACCCCACCGCACAGTCGACATCGACCATGCGGTTGCATGTTCGACAAATCAGGTGGTGGTGGTTGTCACCAACTCGGTCTTCGTACCGAGCCGGCGACCCCGCCGGTTGGATCCGCCGGATCAGGCCATTCTCGGACAGCATCGCGAGGGAGTCGTAGACCGCTTGGCGGGAGATGGAGCCGATATCGCCATGGACGACCTCGGCCACATCGTCGGCGGTGCCGTGAGGACACGACGCCACAGCGCGCATGACCGCCAGACGCTGCGCAGTGACCTGAACACCACGCTCCCGCAACTGTTCAGCGATCAAGGTCGAGTCTCCCGAGGACACGGGAGCATTGTAACAAATGTTTAGATCAATTCCAAACTTAGATTCAATCTAATTAATTTCCCTTGTCGTGTCCTCTCATCAACCTGGGGCGATGGGTTCGATGCCGTTGGCCAGAGCGCCCTCGGCGAGGCGTTGGTCATAGGTCACCAGACCCTCCAAGTCATCGCCGAGACAGAGTGCGGACGCAAGGTGAATCGCGTCCAGTGAACGCAGGTCGGCAGGTTGGAGCCGTCCGGCCTCTTCGAACACTGCCGTTGTGACCTCCACGAGAATCACCGATTCCAATACCTCGCGTGCGAGCAGTGCGCGATCAGGAACGACCCTCCGCACGGCTCGCATCAATTCGGTCCGCGCGAGGTCCGAGGCGACAAGGTCTCGATCCGCACTCTCGATCCACAACCGAAGGGCCGCTGTCTCGGGTTCGGCAACCACCAGCTTCACCAGCGCCGACGTGTCGAGATAGAACGCCACCTCAGTAACGCTCGTCGTGTCGCATCTCCAACAGCGCCTGAGACAGCGCTGGACCTTTCTCGGGGGCCGGCAGAGTCGCTGGATCGCGGCGAGCCGGACGGGCGCGGCCCGAATCGATCAATGCGCGCAACCGTGACTTCGGGATCGTGGTCATCTGGGCGACCGGACGCCCTCGATCAGTAATCGTCACCGTTTCTCCAGACGCAGCCTCGGCAACGACCGCCGAAGCATTCTGTTTCAGCGCACGAATCCCTACTTCAGACATATGCTTCATTGTAGCACATCGGCCAAGGTCGGCCAATCGAGCGATTCCAGGGCAGCAGATCGATCAAAAAACCCGCCGCAGATCGATCAAGACTCGAGACGGACGGATCGCCGTGTGGGCCTACGAGTGGTGCAGGTCTCAGACCACGGCGTTGTGTCACTGTCCGATGACTTGGTGTGTTCCGGGGCCGACTTCGGTCTCGGTGGACCCGACCGAGATCGTTGCCGTCGAGCCGACTGGGATCGTCGCGTCCAGGACCAGTTGCTCGTCGTGCTGCGCCCAGCTGACCGAGACCAGTCCGCGGGCGGTTTCGAGATCGGCTCGGGCCCGTGAAATCCGTCTTGCTGGGTCAGGTACGGGGCGAATGCGTATGTGCTCGTATCCGGGGCGTTCAGGGTCTGTGTCGACTCCCGCGACGTAACGGTGCAGAAACTCTCCGACGGCTCCGAACGCGTAGTGGTTCTGCGACACGTCGCTGACCGATCCGTCGGGCGCTATCGCATCCCATGTCTCCCAGATGGTCGTGGCGCCCTTCGAGATCGGGTACAGCCAGGATGGGACCTCCTCGTTCAACAGCACGTCGTAGGCGAGTTCGGTATGACCGGTGTCTACGAGGGTCGGGCACAACAGTGGTGTCATGGTGAACCCTGTCGACAATCTTGAGCCGTTGGCCCTGACCGCGTCGGCCAGCGCCTCGCCTGCAGCGGCACGGTGGTCCCCGTCGGCCAACCCGAAGGCGAGCGATGCGACCAGTCCGATCTGATCTCGACGCTTCGGCAGACCGTCGGTGTCGAAGAGTCGGTCGCGCGCCGCATGGACGACGAGCTGGTGCCGGTCGGTGAGCCGCTCTGCAGCATGGTCATATTCGAGAAGCGCGGCGATCTCAGCCATGATCGCCAGGGTGTTGACGTAATAGGCGGTCGCGATCAGCGGATCGGGCCGGAGCAGGCCTCGAAGCCAGTTCTTGGTGAGGGTCTCCCCCGGCGCGAGCCATTCGGCCCATTGAAACCCCTGTTCGATGATGTGTTCATGCTGCCAACCGCGTCGTCGTCGGGGCTTGAGAACTTCCCACCACGGATCCCGACGAGCCCGGCGCTCGAGGTAGTCCACCCAGCGGTTCATCGTGGCGTAGTTGTCTTCGAGGACTCGGCGATCACCGTAGAACTGGTACATCGTCCAGGGGACGAGCACACAGGCGTCGGCCCAAGCGGCGGCCCCGTGCGTGGGGCGCATGTAGAACGAGTCGTAGCTCTTGCTCAGCGGGACGACGCAGGGGATGCGTCCGTCTGGAAGTTGATCTTCGCGAACATCACCCAGCCATTTGGTGAGCACACCGGCGATCTGGCGATTTAGCGCTCCGGTACGGGCATAGACGGCGATGTCTCCGGTCCACCCGGCCTTCTCGCGCGTCGGGCAGTCGGTTGGAATGTCGACGAAGTTCGCCAGCTGCGACCGATCGATGTTCTCGACGAGTTGGTTCAGTCCCGGATGCGAGCACTCGAAGCGTCCCACCTTTGGAGAGTCGCTGCTGAGGAGCAGCGCGGTGAAGTTGTCGACCGTGGGTGCGCAGGGGCCGGGCCACTCATCGAGCCGCGCGTAGCGGAACCCGTGATAGGTGAACCGCGATGCGTGCTCCTCGCCCTCTGGACGACCCGCCAACGTGTAGCTGACCTGCTGGCGGGAGTGGCCGAACGTGTCGGCGGTGAACTCACCTTCTGCGGTGAGGGTCTCACCATGGGTGAGTTGGATTCGTGATCCCGGTGGACCGTTCACGGTGAAATGTACGACTCCTGCCAGATTCTGGCCGAAGTCGACGACGGTTTCGCCGGACGGGGTGACGAGGATCTGTTGCGCACCGACACGTTCGATTACCCGGACGCTGGGACCAGTTTGGGCACAGAGCCGGTCCGTCGGCCCCTGGTGTGTTCGGACTCGGCTCCAACTGTCGTCGACGAAACCGACCTCGGACCATCCGTCAGGTTCAAGGCGAGCGTCGTAGATCTCGCCATGGAACAGGCATGCGGCCCGCACACCGCCTTCGCTGCAGGTCCACGACGTGTCGGTGGCGACGACAAGCTCGCCATCGATCTCGATGCGGGCAATGGCCGCAACGTGCTTGCCCCAGTTGTCGGGTTTGCGGGACACGCCGACGCGGCCGCGCCACCAGCCGTCAGCGAGAGTGATCCCGATTGCGTTGCGTCCCGGGCGGAGAAGGGCGGACACGTCATAGGTCTGGTACTGGATTCGGTGCTCGTAGGCCGTGAATCCCGGGCGGAGCCGATCGCTTGAGACCGCAACGCCATTGATCTGAACGTCGTACACCCCGAGTGCGGAGATGTAGAGACGGGCCTCCCCCACTTCTGTGACGTCGAACTCCCGGCGAAGGATCGGGCTCGGCCGGCCACCATCGCGCTCCGGGTTGTCCGGCGGACCGATCCAAGCGCTGCGGTGCCAGTCGGAGACCTCCAACAGACCCATTTCGAAAGTGCTCGACTCACTCCAGTCACCCGGTTCGGAGCCACCGCCCCAGACCCGAACCCGCCACGAGCACCGCTGTCGCGATTTCAGCGGCAGACCCGCGTACGGGATCAAGACCTGAGCCGAGCCGTCGGCCCTGCCGGTTCCCCAGACAATCTCGTCGTGCGTCGCCACCTCAATCTCGTATGCGGATTGGACACCATCTGAGTTCTCGGATTCGAGCTGCCACGAGAATCGGGGCTTCCCCACCCCGAGACCGAGGGGATTTTGCTCGTATTCGCTCCTCAGATTGATCGGCAGCACGGCGGACAGTCTCGCGCCACTTCCAACGGTTCCCTAACTCGGCACGACCATTCGAACTGCACGCTCAAGGTCGACGAGCGAGGCGCAGCCCCTCGTGCTCGCCGCTCAGGAGGGCTCTCCAACGACGAGCAGTCGCAGCGAAGCAACGGCGAGTTCGGATAGACTTGGAGCCTCGGTGAGAGCGATGATCGTTCGCCGCTCGCTCCTTGTCAGCCCAGCACGCTCACGGTCGGCCACGCCGAGAAGCTTGGCCAATGAGTCGAAGTCCCGTAAGTGCTTTTCTCGACTTGCCGCTGATTGCGAGGATATCTTCGTGACCGCGGCGGCCTTGCCGAGCAGTGCTCCAACGATGTCTGGTCGGCGAATCTGACCGGTAACTCCATCGACCTCCACAACGACCACTCCGCTACGGCCGAAGGCTTGGGTCGTTCCCGGTACCTCAATTGTCCGGCCTGTTCCGAGACGGAGCCGAGTCCTTCTGCCGACGTTGTCGGGGGCAAGCACGTCGATTATCGCTGCCTGCCGTCGATAGCGATGAGCCGTGCCCTCTGGCCCGGGCGAATCCTGGGCGAACCCAGCGTTGACGAGCGTCGAGTGAATCCTTTCTAGACCCACCGGTTCAGCCCGCAGGTCAACTACTACGTCCACGTCATTGGTCGGCCGGACTTCGGTCGCCTTACGTTCCACCTCGTGCAGAAACACCATCTGGCCGCCAACCAGCAACCAGTTTGCGCCAAACGCGGGAGCAAGTTCGACCAGAGCCGACCACGACTCCGCCTGTCCGCCGAGCAACGGCGGCAGGACAACCACAGAGGACTCAGCCACTCGCCTCGACAAGGTTTTTCGCCGCGACCCAATGGCGAGGGTCGCCAGAGTCCATCAAATCCAACGCCACTGCAGCACGGGGCGCTAAACGCTCCCTCGCCTCACCCTGATCGACTGCGGCACTCTCAGCGAAAGGCCACACGTCATCAGGCACCACACGAAGGATCACACTGCCGAACTGATCTGGAACCGCCGCTACGAGCGCACCCATCTCATTGTTCAGTGACGCTGAAACGTAGAGGTAGGCCACTGCGTCGTCGCCTCGCAGCAGTTCGCCGTAGCCGTTCGCAGCGACCGCGCCACTGACCAAGGCCCCGTCCTGCTCGGACACAAATTCGAGGTCCGCACGGCTCATTTCGTAGCGATGAATCGCTCCCCGGTTGCGGTACTTACTGACATTGGACAGATCCACCTCGACTAAGGCGATTGCCTCCCACGCACGTGCCGCGTTCAGCGGTCGCCCTCGACGGTTCGACAACTGTCGGCGCGAATCGATCGACCCACGCGAAACCGCCCAAGCGTTTCCGAACCTTACGCCCGGAACGTCTCCTGCCACCACGAGTTGGCGAACACGCTCGGAGGAAACACCGAGCAGCGCAGACGCGTCTGCGAGCGAAAGCAGGTCTGAAGCCATGTCTGTATAATATTGGATTCTTCCAATATTTACAAGGGAATAGGCCACCTAGCAGATTTGGCATCGCTCAGGCTGCGTTCTCGCGTCCGGGTCTGGGGCACCCTAGCCTCGCCGAGGCCTTCGGGCTACCGCGGGCAGGTAGGGTTGGCCGCATGAACCGGTTGCTCCTGTTTCCCGGAGGGGCGGTGCCGGCCGCCGAGGTTGCATGGCGCTTCGATCCCTCCGGCGGTCCGGGGGGTCAACACGCCAACCGCTCGAGCACCAGGGTCGAGGCCGTGATTGATCTCACAACGGCGGGCGACGTTGAGGTCGAGGTGCGCGAGCGGCTGGTTGCGAAGTTCGGCGCCGAGTTGCGGGTGGTCGTCGACGACACGCGATCGCAGACCCGCAACCGTGAGATCGCTCTCGACCGCCTGGAATCACGGCTGCGCGACGGGTCGACCGTTGCCAAGCCGAGGAGACCGACCCGGCCGTCACGTTCGGCCAAGGCCCGGCGGCTGCAGGCAAAGCGCCGCCGTTCCGAGACCAAGCGCGGGCGCGGCCGTATCGATCCAACCGCCCACGACGCCTGACCAAGCCGACATCGCCAGCGGCCCGTTGACCGATTCGACGACTCGGCCTACAGTCGCTCGGCGGTCTCGGTCACCAACTCAAAACCGTCGCCGAACCACAGCCCGTTCGCGCAGGAGGACATCATGCACATCGTCTGGGGTCTCGTCATCGCCGGCGTCGGCGCGCTGTTCATCGTCTGGGGTCGCAACAAGTCCAACTTCGGCCCCTACCGACTCCTCGTCGCCCGCTCACGACTCCTCTGGGGCGACCGGGTCCACGGCTTCTACCAAGTCGCTGGCGCGCTCATGATCGTCGCCGGTGCAGCCATCATCGTGACCGGCTGAGAAACCAAGACGACCCCCTCCGCTCAACCCACGAGCCGTCCCGTGGTAAGCCTTTGCCGGTGAGAATCGTTCTTTCGGCAGATTGGTTCGACGGGGTCCCCGTCGCGATACGTAACGACGACATGCATCTCACCAAGTCGCGGGCGCACCCATGAGCGATCGACGAGTTCCAACCCGAGCGGGACGGCAACCGAGTCCGAAGGCAGACCTGTCACCGCGGCGTTCAGCGCCACGTTGCCGGCGAGTCCCGCTCGATCAAGGTTCGATGTCAACGGTACGACATGCGTCTGCCATACCTCCGCACGCAACACATCCTCAGAAGACACCACTACACAAGGCCGACGCTTGTCTAGATCAACCCAGCACACCGCTCCTCGCGTCACCACGGTGCAGACCGCTCCATCCGCTGACCAGCGGCTAGCGCGTCTGCCCGAGTCAGCTTCCGCTCGGTCGTGACCAAAGCCGCATCTGCCACAAGCTGTTGAGCAAACGACATGCTCGACTGGGCCTCGTGGCGGCGGAGCTGCTCGGTCACCCACCTCGAGAACGGGACATCCAAGTTGTCGATGATCGGCACAACGTCATCAGGGACACTGATAGTCTTATTCGGCACGTACGTATTTTACGTACCAACGACAGTCTGCGCAACCATTCGAACTGCACTTGTCCGAATCTTCGCGCGCTCCAGAGCCGGTTTCGATCACGGCCTTCGAGGACTATGGCGACCCCGACCGCAAGCGGCATCTGCTGCTCTTGTGGCTCGTGCCGCGCTCCTCAGCTTTGAGAAGCGTCGATCGGCGCAGGCGACGCGGGGTAAATCCCGGGCATTGGCGTAAACCCGTCGAGCCGCCGTATCCGATCGGTCCAACGGCGAAGCGCCGGATAATAGAGTCGGGAGATCCCGCCCTCCTCGGACAGCATCACGTCGGGGAATATTGCGAGGTCAGCGATGGTGGGATGGGAGGCTCGACAGACCCAGTCGAGCCCGTCTCGCTCACGAAACCAGAGATGCTCGTCGAGGACTCGAAAGAGGCGGTGAGCTCCACTGCGAACCGCGTCGATGTTGAACTCGTAACCAAGGTTGTCATGCAGGCGAGCAGCGGAGGCCGTGTTGGTCGTGCCCTCGGCGAAGTGCATCCACTGCGCCACCTCGCCAATCAGCTCCGGGTCATCTGTTGGATACCATCGCCCGGTCGGGTCGTGCTTTGCGGCGAGGTACACCAGGATCGCGTGCGCATCTCGCATGACGAAGTCTCCGTGCACGATGACAGGGATATGGCCGAGAGGGTTGATCTTCTTGAATTCCGCTCCCTTGTGCTCCCACCCAGGGTAGAAGTCGATGGGGATCGAGTCGTACTCGACATCGAGCAGGCTCATCATGAGGCGCAGCTTGTAGCAGTTGACCGAGAGGTCGTAGTTGTAGAGCGTTATCATGTTGAGACCTAGATGTCCAAGGTGATCGCGTCGGACATGGAGCGCGACACACAGGTAGCTATCCGATCGCCGGCCTCGCGCTCACTCGGTTTGAGATAGACATCCTGGTGATCTGGGATTCCGTCGACAACGCTCAGCACGCAGGTACCGCAGGCGCCCTGCTCGCATGACGACGCGATGGCCACACCGTTGTGCCGCAGCACATCGAGGATCGTTTCTCCTGACTGCACCTCGAGCGTCATTCCAGAACGCGCGAGATGCACGGTGAACGATGAGGAGAGGTCGATGTCCCCCGAATTCTTGAAATACTCGAAGTGGACGGCCGCTTCGGGCCACCCGGTTTCGATAGCGACGGCTCTCGCCGCGTCGAGCATGGGTCCGGGCCCACAGATGTAAACATGCATGGCCGGTTGATAGCAGGCCAGAATCGACCTGAGCGCATCCCCTGTCTCATCCGGGCTGAGGCCCACATGCGGAGCGAAACAGTCGCCGAGCGAACTCAGACGATCCTTGAACGCCAGATGCTGCTCAGATTGCGCGAAGTACTCGAGGGTGAACATGAGGCGATCTGCTTTCAGCGTTTCGGCCATCGCTAGGAGCGGCGTGATCCCGATTCCACCAGCGATCAGGACCGTGCGGACGGCATCGCGGCGGAGAACGAAGTTGTGGCGTGGCGCTGAGATCGCCAGAACGTCGCCTTCACGCACGGTGTCATGCATGCAAGACGAGCCTCCCCTCGAGTCGGGCTCGCGTTTCACCGCGATGACGAATGAGTCTTGGTCACCGGCCGGGTTCGTCAGGGAGTACTGCCGCACGAGTCCGTTGGGAAGATGCACATCGATGTGGGCTCCTGGACAAGCTGTGGGCAGTGCCCCAGCCAACGATCCCAGCTCGAAAGCAGCAACGCCCTCAGCGGTCTCCCACTTGCGGTGGACAACCACCCGGAGCTCGCTCTCGCTCCTCGCCCGCGGCATCGGAACATCGGTCTCGGACGGTTCGATCCGTTCGAGCGCTGGTTCGAGCGGAGCAGGTCTGGGCAGCGCCTCAGCCAACGTCTCGGCAACCGCGCGGAGTCGCTCCAGTTCCTGGGCGTGATAACGCCACACATCGATTTCTGTGCCGCGTGCCGGCTCGCGGTCAAGTACACCATGCACCACGCTCTCGCCGGAATCGCACGGCTGAACGAACAACACAACGCCGCCTTCGGGGCCGCCTTCGGGCCCCTCCGCAGTCGATGCCAGTCGCAGAGCGTAGCCATCGAATGCAATCCGAGGGAGCGGTGCAGCGGTATCGACGGTCGACCGGCCATCGGCACGGACGCAATATTCCCGGAGGACTTGCATCGAGACGGCCGCAGATGCATTGAAAGGGAGGGATCGGAGCGCAAACGGAGCTGCCAGCTCGAGCTCCCCGAATTCCGGCGACGCTGACTCGGGGTTGAGCGTAGTCCACACAAGGCCGAACTGTTCGTGCACCGGAAAGGTGCGATTGCGGATCGCGCGAGCCGGCGCGTCCGCCGGATGCGCCGGAATGTAGGTGCATCCGCCGGTTCGGCTCGCATAGCGCCACCCGTGGTACATACACCGCAGCTCAGAGCCTTCGTTCATCCCAATGGATAATCGCACGCCTCGATGCAGACAGCGGTTCTCCCAAACGTTGAGATAGCCGTCGTCGGCACGCCAGACCGCCAACTCGCGGCCCAAGAGTTTTGCCTGGAACACATGTCGGAGCGTTGCGTCGTCACTCCGGCCGATCGGGTGCCATCTGTCAATGTCGAGCGGTGCCATCTGGTTCGCGGTTGTCATGCCGCGGGAATCACGGAATAGGTCAGCCCCAACTCGGTCAGCCATCGCCGATAGACAATCGCGGAGCGGTCGGCTCGAATCGGGGTTTCGATTCGTGGATCCAGCGGAAGGCACTTCGGAAGCTGGTTCTCGAGCACGGGCTTGTCCTGGAAGAAGATCATCTGTTGGAACCGCTTGAGCTCGTTGTCCGAGCTTGCGTCGTCGACCACACACAGGTAGTTGTGAGCCCTGACCGACCGGTCCGTCATCGCCTGTGCAAACAGCGCTACTACGTCGCGCCGGCTCGGGTCGGTGGGAACGCTCTTGAACAGCATCACACAGTAGGGATGCGGGACTCGATATGTGTACTCGGTCACCTGTCCAGCGCTGGCCGACGGCGCGGCAACCGGTTGATGGAACCAACACTCGCGGGCCCAGATCTCGCCGTCGTCGAGTTTGGCGTCATAGTCCGCGACCTCCGTGTGGGGTTCGGCGCCCAACAGTCCCGCGTGCACAAAAGGGAAGTGTCCCATGTCGAGGAAGTTCTCGATCACTCGAGGCGCCGACGTCGCCACCATGACGCTGCCCGCGTTGAGTGAACGACGATCAGGCTCTCGGGTTTCGGGGATGTCGAACACCCCGCTAGTCGGGTCACCCAGGCTCGTCCAGACATATCCATGGCGCAGTTGGGTGGGTAGAAATCGAACTTCGGGCTCTGTGGCACGAACCCAGATCGCCCCATCACCGTCTCTCCCGTAGGCGACGGTGTGACCGAGCAACAGTGTCGAGTGCATGCTCGCCTCCGATATCTCGTTCTCTGCACTGATTGGATGCCAGAGATTGAGAACGGCTGGGTCTTGGCAGAGGGTTTCGTCCCCCATTGCATCCTCCCGGATTCGGCGTCTGAGACACAAGGTTCACCAGATTCTAAACGTTTGGACTCATCGGCACAAGCGGACCCGCGGCATCGGCGTCGACCTATGGGCGAAATGACCCGGCTCCTGACGTTGGAGCGGCGGAGTCGCTGCCTCCGCATGACTGTCGAACGATTAGCTGCACATCGCCACAGTAGGTTTCGCTGGGGTCGTCACCGAGGAGCACGCAATCTACTGCGCGACGAGCCATTTCTTCGTATGGAACACGTACGGTGGTCAACGAGGGAACCGCGAACGCGGCGGCCGACGTGTCGTCGTAGCCGGCGATGGCGAGATCTTCAGGTATGCGGAGACCGGCTGTAGTTGCGGCCGAAAGTAAGCCGATGGCCTGCTCGTCGGTCGTCACGAACACGGCGGCAGGAAGCGCTAGGGCTCCGAGCCAGGGTGCCAGCTCAGCGGCAGCTGCCGCTCTCGGGTACCCAACTCGAACGAGTTCGGCGCTGTCTTGCCTGCCTAGCTCCGTCTGGCATTCGCGCCACGCACTGACCCGATCCTCGATTGGCCCAGCGTCTTCATGCCCAGCCACGCAGTGGATCGGGCCGCGGCCTGTCGCGATCAGGTGTTGAGTGGCCAGAATCCCGCCGAGCCGATCATCGGATCGAACGAGCGGTCCCTCGGCACCGGCCGGCCGACGATGGACGAACACCAACGGGGTGGAGACGGCTGCAGTCCATGGCTCCCGGAGATCCGCACTGACCACGATGATTCCATCAGCGCCATAGTCCTCGAATGCCTCGACATAGCCGCGCTCGGTGGCGGGGTCATACTCGGTATTGCCGATTAGGGTGATCAGTTTCTTGGAGCGCGCATATCGCTCGACCGCTCGGACGAGATCGCTGAAGAAGGCGTTGCTCGTATCGGGTACGACTAGACCCAGCGCGTAGCTTCGATTCGAGACCAGCGTACGCGCCGCGCGGTTGGGGCGGTAGCCGAGCTCTGAGATGGCTGCGACGACACGCTCTCTGGTGTCGGCGGCCACCGGGCGCGGCCCCGAGTTGACGACATAGCTGACCACGGCGGTCGAAGTCCCTGCAAGCTCCGCGACATCTCGCAGTGTTGGGACTTTGCCGCGTTTCCTTGCCATGGGGCGCCTACTGTAACCGGCCCGCCCTCACTGACCACTAGCTGGGCACAGCCCGAGGCGCACCGTTGTCGATCAGCAAACGGAGGGTTGATTCGGCAGTATGCACATTTGAGACCATCTCGGTTGCGTAGACGGCCGTGCGAGCCGCGACCAGGTACCCGCCGACGCGCTGATCGCCAAACGCCCGCCTAGCGGACAGGTCGTGTCGGTCCGCTAGGCGGGCGGGCGGGACTACGCGGGAACAAATGGAACCTCGAATGCTCCGCTCTCTATCTCAGCAAGGCGCTCCTCGTACAGAGCGATCGCCTCTGGGGCGATCTCTCCGGAATATTCGGGGTTGACAACCACTGACAGCGCTCCATCTGCGATGCCGAGCTGGTAGAACTTGCCCGGCCGAAATTCGCCGTTTCTAGTGTCGTCGACCATCTGCCCGAAAACCACGTCGAGGTTCCAGATCATCGATACCGGGATGTTCTGCTCCGCCAAGGATGTCTGATCGCCGACGTAGCCAATCACGTTTCCACCGGCATCGATGGCCCCCTGAATAGTGCCGTCCTGCACGCCGCAAGTGTTGATCACCTCAACGCCCTGCTCGTACTGTGCCAAAGCTGCTTCCTTGGCCAGCGGAGCATCGATCCAGCTTCCGACATAGGTTGCGACCAGCTCGGCCGCAGGAACGAGTTCCTGGTACCCGAGTGCAAACGCTTCCAGCATGGAGTGGCAGACAGGAATGTCGAAGCCCGCCGTTCCGCCGATCCGGTTCGAATCGGAGATCCCTGCGGACAGGATGCCGGCGAGATATGACGCCTGGTAGAACGGCTGGTCGTAGTCGGCCACATTCTCGGCGAGACCGCCAAACGACTCCCCGAGGCCCCCCGGCCACGCGAAGTTCACGTCGGGGAACTCCCCGCTTAGCTCCAAGACAGTCTCGCCGAAGTTGAACGAGTGGAAGATGACCAGGTCGTTGCCGGCCTCGGCAAGGTCAGTCGCCAGGTTGCGGGTCGTAGCAGGATCCTCGGAGGCGCCCTCGATGATCGTAAGCGTTATGCCTCCCGCGGCTTCGAGTCGTTCGAGTCCCTCCACGGCGGTCTGTGCCCAGGAGAGATCGTTGCGCGGAACGTTGAGCACAATCGCCACGGCAACAACATCTTCGGTCGGTTCTGGGTCGTCGGTCGGTTCCGGGTCGTCAGTCGGTTCCGGATCTTCAGCCTCTGCCGAGTCGTCAGACCCTGCGGGGCCAGCCGTGTCGTCATCGCCGCAAGCTGCCGTGACAAACACGAGGACGACAAATATCGCCATCCACCTCAGTATTGATCTCATCTTGTATTCCTCCTGGTTAGTTGCATTGGTTTGGTTGATTGCATTGGTATTTCTGGTGGCGGTCCTGAAGTCGGATCGTTCACCGGGGAGTCCACGACGCGCCGAGTTCAGACGGTTGGGCATCCCGCCGAGCCGAGACCGTCGCGATGACCACGACCACGAATGTCACGAGATAGGGCAGCGCCTGAAAGACCTCAAAGGGAACGTCTGACTCGATCCCTCCTGAAGCCGCTTGAATGCGTAGCTGCAGGGCGGTCGTGAAACCGAACACTCCCGATGCGACGAGTGCGCCAATGGGGTTCCAGCGCGCGACGATGACCAGGCCGATCGCTATCCAGCCGCGACCCGCGGTCAAACCGGGCCGGAATATGTTCACGTCGATCACAAGCATCGCGCCGGCAAGGCCAGCCGCGCATCCCGTAATGAGCAGCGCCCACCAACGCGTCCGGGTCACGTCGATTCCGTTGGCTTGCGCCGCACCGGGGTTCTCACCGCACGCGAACATTCGTAGTCCGAGGCGGCTACGAAACAGTACGGCCCAGAGAAGGATCGGGACGAGCGCACCCATGTAGGTCGGCCACGTTTGTTCGAACAGGACCGGACCGATCCCCGGAATCGAGGCCAGGACAGGGACGCGCCAGGCATCCAGCGAACCGAGTTGCGGCAAAGTCCCACTGAAGCCGTAGATCTGGGTGTACAGGTACGTGGTGGCTCCGCCGGCGAGGATCACAGTTGCCACACCGACGACTACCTGGTCCACGGCCAAGCGTAGAACAAGGTAGCCGACAAGAACCGCGACCATGGTGCCTGCCGCAACGCCTGCGAGGACGCCAACCACCTCGTTGTCGGCTCCGTCGGCGGCGAGGAAGGCACCGAGTGCCCCGGCGAGCATCATCCCCTCGAGCCCGAGATTGAGCGTCCCGGAGCGTTCGGAGACGCACTCACCCGCGGCAGCCACCGCAATTGGCATTGACAGCCGAACAGAGGCGGCCAGGAGGGGGACCCACGCCGACGAGCCCAACACGGCGCCCCAGTCCATCAGCGTGACCTGACTTGCCGGCCTGCAACCAGGACTGCCAGTACGAGTACTGCTTGGACGATAGTCACCAGACTTGCTGAGATCTCATGGTCGGTCTGAAGGCGCGTACCACCAACTGTCAGAGCAGAGACGGCGAACCCCGCAACGACGATTCCCAGCCCGTGAAGTCTGCCGAGCAAAGCAACAATGATCGCAGTGAAGCCCAACCCGGGCGAGATTTGCGCGTTTACGAAGCGGGCGGGACCAGCCACCTGGACTGCCCCGGCGAGCCCTGCTGCCGCGCCCGCGAACAGGCCGAGGAAGACTGTCAAGCGAGCCGAGCGCACACCCATTGCGTCGGCCGCTGACGGGTTGAAACCGATCATGCGGAGGCGCATCCCCAACGGAGTGCTGCCGAGCAGGTATCGCGTCAACAACACGAGAGCGACGACGAGAAAGATCGCAATATCGATCCGAGTTCCAAAAAGTTGCGGCAGAACAGCCTTGTCCGGGATCGAAGCCGTTCTTGGTTGAAAGCTGGTCTCTGCCCGCAGAGGCTTCCGCACGAGATAGCTCAACAAGAACGCAGCCACGAAATTGAGGAGCAGCGACGTGACGACCTCGTTGATCTCGAACTTGGCACGCAACACGCCCGGCATGAGCCCCACGAGCGCCCCAACAAGTGCGCCCCCGAACATCATGAGGGCGATTGACGTAAACGCGGGTCCGGTGGGCAGTTCCACGACGATCGCGGCCGCGGCGAGAGCGCCCAGAATAAACTGGCCTTCGGCGCCGATCGTCCAGAACCGGCTCGTATAGGCGACGCTGAGCCCGAGTGCAATGAGGACTAGTGGAACCGCCCCGACCACCGTGGCCTCGATAGCGCGTTGCGATCCGAGCCCGCCACTCAGAAGGGACCGGAAGCCATTGTGTGGCGCGACACCGGAGAGCAGGAGCAGAGCGGCCGCGATCAGCGTTGCGACCGCTATGGATACAAGGATCGGCTTGGCAGCGCCGGTCGTCCGACGCGACGAGAACGGACCGGATTGACGCACGGCGGAAGCGGCTGTGCTCACGTCTGTCCCACAGCGACGCTCAACCCGCCCATGGCGCGACCGAGTGTGGGGCGGTCGAGCCACTTTCCTTCAAGACTCGCGACGATCTGTCCGCGGAACAGCACCAGTGCGCGATCGGCGAGACCAAGGATCTCGTCGATATCCGTCGATATCAAGAGGACCGCAGTCCCGCTGTCCCGCGCGGCGCGAACGGTTTGCCAAACGAGCTCTGTGGCCGCTATGTCAAGGCCACGGGTTGGCTGTCCCAGGATCAGAACGGTGGGGCGGCGTGACAATGCCCGCGCAAGTACCACCTTCTGCGCGTTGCCGCCTGACAGTGTGCCCGCGGCCGCGGTTTCGCTGTCGGCACGGATGTCGAAGTCTGCAATCGCGTCTCGACCGGCCGCGTTGATGGCATTGCGATCCACCTTCGACCAGTGCCCATAGGGAGGCTCGCCGAATCGATCCAGAACGGCATTTTCCGCGATTGTCATCTCACTGATGAGTGCGTGTTTGTACCGGTCGCTCGGCACGATCGATAGGCTGGCGCGGCGCAGTGTCGGCGGCTTGACACCGGTGACATCGTCGCCGTGCAGCGAGATCCGCCCCGATGTCGGGGCAGCAAGTCCGACTAGGACCGCCTCCAGATAGTCTTGACCGTTTCCCTCAACACCGCCGACCGCAACGATCTCTCCGGGCGCGACATCGATCTCCACGCCGTCGAGCCGGCTTATTCCTGTGGGATCGGTGACACTGACACCGACCGTCGACAGCGCCGGGGTGCCGACCGCTCCCGTTCGTTTCGTCTCTGACCTGGCCTGGTCGAGCGATCCGACAACGCTGAGTGAGACGTCGCGTCCAACCATGAGGCGTGCGAGTTCGCTCGGTGATGAGTCCTCGGTCGCTACCGTCTCGACCACTTTGCCGGATCGCAGAACAGTCGCAACGGAGGCAGCTTCAATAACCTCGTTGAGATGATGGGTGATCAGCACGATCGACATTCCGTCATCAGACATCGCGCTCAAGCGCTCGATCAGTTGTGCTACCTCGGGCGGCGCCAAGTTCGCTGTCGGCTCATCGAGCACAAGGATCTGAGCGCCGTGCCGCAGCGCCCGGAGAATCTCAACGCGCTGCTGTTGACCCACGCTCAGGTCCCCCACCCTCGCGGTCGGTTCAACGCCGAGACCGATTCGGTCACCAAGTTCGGCCAACTCGGATCCGACCCGCCGACGCTCAGACTTGCTCAATAGCCAGCCAGAGGGCTCGGCGAGCAAGACGTTCTCGGTCACAGTCAACGTCGAGACAAGCTGGAAATGCTGGTGCACCATCCCGATCCCCGCGGCGATCGCATCTAGTGGCGACCTCCACGCGACGCGTTCACCCCAGAGGTAGATGTGCCCATCGTCGGGTTGGAGTGACCCTGACAGTTGGTTCATCAACGTTGACTTCCCAGAGCCGTTCTCGCCGACTAGTGCGTGAATCTCGCCTCGGCGCAGTGTTAGATCGATGTCTTCATTCGCTGTAACGGCGCCAAACCGTTTCGTGATGGACCTCATGGCCACTGAATCTTCTGGTACGGCGCTCTCGATCTTCGTCTGAGGTTCAGCGCGCGCCACTGAGCGCTGCGCTCTCAGCGCCAAGGTCCTGCACCTGACCGCAACGTGGGCCGAGGGGGACCCCGATCCGGTTCACGCCTCATGCCTCCCCTGGGATGCACCTTGATTTAAACCCCCTCCTGACCTGTCGATCCCGGGACTCTATACGATTAGACCAGACCGAGCAAACAGTTGTTGCCGGACACCGTGGAGCGGCTGACACACGCCGCCAGACTGAGACACGCGACAAACAGCCTGCGTGAAACCCGGTGAGGTTCACTCGCCCTCGACCCAACACGCGGCTGCCAACCCCAAGACCAAACCTGAAACCCTCACCGCGAGGGTTCACAAGGTTGTGATGTCTCGCGACATCACAATGGTGTCGGAGGGGGGACTTGAACCCCCACGCCCATAACGGGCACTAGCCCCTCAAGCTAGCGCGTCTGCCAATTCCGCCACTCCGACGTGGCCATCCAAGGTGTGGATGCGAAGCACGATCCTAGCGCCGTGCGCACCTCGCCACACTCAGATTCACACGGTGAACCGAGGGCTCAGAAGATCAGCGCGTAGGCGACTGAAGAGAACCCGAAGACCACCGCGGCGACCACGGTGATCCGGTCGAGGTTGCGCTCAACTACCGTCGAACCGGCCGCCGCAGCGCCGGCGCCGCCGCCGAACATGTCGGAGAGTCCCCCGCCCTTGCCGCTGTGCAACAGCACCAGCAGGATCAACGTCGACGCCGAGACGAGCCAGAGGGGAGCAACGATCCAAACCATGGCACCAGCCTAACCGGATCACCGCCAAATTACGGGACGCTACCTGTCGAGGTCAACGTCACCGAGGATCGTTGCTGGCGCGATCACGCAACTCGCCAATGACATCGTCAGTCAACCGGCGACCGTCCCCTGACTCAAGTCCTTCAGCGATCAACGAGCTAAGTTGACGTGCCGCCTGGTCATGTGGACCGCAGGCGTGGGCGAGATCCACCGCACTCAGACTTGGTAAAGACGGAAGTTGACGATGCGGGCGAACTCGTCGGGATCGAGGCTTGCGCCGCCGACCAAGGCACCGTCGATATCGGGTTGCTGCATCAACTCCGGGGCGTTGCCGCCCTTGACAGAGCCGCCGTACTGGATGCGCACGGCATTGCCTGCCGAGTCGCCCCAGCGGGAACGCACCAGAGAGCGGATATGAGCGCACATCAACTGGGCGTCGTGAGGTGTTGCCGTCACGCCGGTGCCGATCGCCCAGATCGGCTCATAGGCGATCACGATCGCGGCCACGACATCGCTCGACAGACCGGCCAAGCTGCCCGAGATCTGCTGAGCGACGGTGGACTCTGCTTCCCCCGCATCACGCTGCTGCAGGGTCTCACCGACACAGACGATGGGAGTCATGTCCGCCGCCAGCACCGCTTTGGCCTTCTCGTTCACGACACCATCGGTCTCCCCGAACAGTTCACGTCGTTCGCTGTGACCCACGATCACATACTCGACGTTGAGCTTCGCCAACATCGGAGGCGCGATCTCACCGGTGAACGCTCCGTGGTTCGCCATATGAACGTTCTGCGCACCAAGCGAGACGGGAACATCGTCGGCTTGCAGGACGGTCTGCACCGACCGCAGGTTGGTGAAGGGCGGATGAACCGAGACGTCCACATGGTCGTAGTCGCGCGGGTTCAAGGCGTAGGCGAGCTTCTGGATCGTCTGGATCGCTTCGAAGTGGTTGTGGTTCATCTTCCAGTTGCCGCTGATCAGCGGCTTGCGTGCGCCATGCGCAGGTTCATCAGTCGCCGCTTCTTTAGACATAGGGGGCTCCTCTCAGGGCCTTGAGGCCGACCAGGTCACCCTGCTCGATCAAAGCCAGCGATGCTCCACCACCGGTGGAGACGTGATCCATTTCATGTTCAACTCCGAACAGTTTCGCCGCGGCGGCACTGTCACCGCCACCGACCACCGTGAACGCCCTCGTCTCGGCCATGGCCTGGGCGACCGCACCGGTCCCGCCGCCGAAGCGGAGATCCTCGAACACGCCCATCGGTCCGTTCCACAGCACTGTCGCTGCCTCGTGGATGACGTCACCGAACGCCGCCGCGCTGCCCGGACCGATGTCCACACCCATCCAGCCATCGGGCAGGTTCGTGCCCATCTGGCGCACGTCTCCCCCGGTGCTGGGCGCCATCAGTTCGCCGCCGGGGCCCAGAGCAGTGATGTCGTACGGCAGATGGATCGTCTTGGGGCCGTCGAGCAGCCGAGCGCAGGTGTCGATCATGTCAGTCTCGCACAGGGAGGCGCCCACCGAGTGGCCCTTCGCTGCCAGGAAGGTGAAACACATCCCGCCACCGACGATCAACGAGTCGACCGACTCCAACAGGGCCTCGATGACCGCGAGCTTGTCGCTCACCTTCGATCCGCCCATGACCGCCACGAAAGGTCTGCGCGGACTCGTGCGCAACCCGCTGAGCACCTCGACCTCACGGTGCAGCAACCGGCCCGCTGCCGACGGCAGAAAGCGGGGCGGACCGACGATCGAGGCATGGGCACGGTGCGAAGCGCCGAACGCGTCATTGACGTAGGCGTCGTGCCCCTCGACCAGCTCATCGACGAACGACGTGTCGTTCGCCGTTTCTCGGGGATCAAAACGCAGGTTCTCCAACAACTCGACACTCGGCGCCAACTCGCTCAGGCGTTCGCGTACCGGTTCAACCGAATAGGCCGGGTTCGCCTCGCCTCGGGGCCGTCCGAGATGAGTGCAGGCGGTGACCGAGGCACCTTGGCCGATGAGCCAGCGGATGGTCGGCAGAGCGGCACGGATGCGCAGATCGTCGGTGATGCGCCCGTCAGCGACCGGCACGTTGAAGTCGGCCCGCAAGAGCACCGACTTACCGCTTAGACCACCCAGATCTTCAAGTCGAGGAACAGAACCCACTTCTAGCTGACGCGGCTTTCCCGCTCTGGTTCGCTTCGCCCACCGAGCCGCTCGGGCCACGGCCTCGCCGGATGAGTCACGTATGCGCGGAAGGCCATGGCCTACCGGCTCGGCCTCTGGGCACCAACGACCAGGGTGAGGTCGACCAGACGGTTCGAGTAGCCCATCTCGTTGTCGTACCAGCCGAAGATCTTGACCAGCGAGCCCTGCGCCATGGTCAGTCCGGAGTCGAACACGCATGAAGCAGTCGAACCGATGATGTCCGACGACACCAGGGGCGCTTCCGAGTAGAGCAGCACACTGCTGAGCGGCCCAGAGGTGGCTGCCGCTTTGAACGCCTCGTTGATCTCGGCGACCGTGACGTCGTCGCGGCCCAGCACACCGGTGAAATCAGTGATCGATCCGTCGGGAATCGGCACCCTCATCGAAGTGCCGTCGAGCTTTCCCTGCATCTCGCTCATCACCAGGCCGGTGGCCCGTGCAGCTCCGGTGGAGGTGGGCACGATGTTGATCGCCGCGGCGCGGGCGCGGCGCAGATCGGAATGGGGACCGTCGACCAGTGCCTGGTCGCCCGTGTAGCCGTGCACTGTGGTCATCAGTCCCTGTACGACGCCGAAGGCATCGTCTAGCACCTTCACCATCGGCACGAAGCAGTTGGTCGTGCATGAGGCGTTGGAAACCACGTGATGCTGCTCGGGGTCGTAGGTGTCGTCGTTCACCCCGACCACGAAGGTTGCGTCGCTGTCGCCTGAGGGAGCTGAGATGATGACTTTGGGTGCACCCGCGCTGCGGTGCATGGCCGCGCCGCTGCGTTTGGTGAAGATGCCGGTGGACTCGACCACCACATCGACGCCGAGGTCGCCCCAGGGCAGATCTTCGGGGTTGCGTTCAGAGAGAACCCTCAGGACATCGCCGTTAACGCTGATTCCGTCATCGGTCACTGCGATCTCGGCAGCCAGACTCCCGTGCACCGAGTCGTGGGCGAGCAGGTGGGCCATGGTGTCGATCGAGCCGAGGTCGTTGACTGCGACGAAGTCGATGTCAGCGCCCTGGGCCTTGGCAGCCCGAAAGAAGTTGCGGCCGATGCGGCCAAAACCGTTTATTCCGACGCGTACGGTCATTTAAGGTTCTCCCCTGTTGCTGGTTGTGTGATCGTCGTGGTTGTGTGAATCGTTGCTCTGAGCAGACAGGCACATCTGGCCCTCAGATGTTGAGGTCGCGGTGCACCACCGATGGCGTGATCCCCAATTCCTCGAACACCACGGCCATTCGTTCGGCAATCGCGACCGAACGATGTCTACCACCTGTGCACCCGAATGCGACGGTGAGATACGACTTGCCCTCCTGCTCATACAACGGAAGGATCAATTCTAGGAGTCTCTCGAGGCGTTCCAGGAAGCCCTCTGTGACCGGCTGCGACAGCACATAGTCGCGAACGGACTGGTCGAGGCCTGTCAGGGGGCGCAGTTCCTCGATCCAGTGCGGATTGGGCAGGAAACGGCAGTCGATCACCAGGTCGACGTCGAGTGGAAGCCCGTGCTTGTAACCGAACGAGGAGACGGTCGTCTGCATGGTGTGACTGCAGTTCCCGTCGCCGAACGCTTCGGCCATCCGTTCGCGCAGTTGGTGCACGTTCAGTTCCGACGTGTCGATCACCAGGTCGGCCAGGGCTCGCAGCGGTTCCAGAGCGACTCGCTCGGCGTTGATGATCTCGCCGAGCGTCCCGCCGTCGGAATCGTCGAAGGGGTGCCGACGCCGGCTCGACTCGTAACGGCGCACCAACACTTCGGTGGAGGCGTCGAGGAACACCAGCTGCACCCGGGTGAACTTTGTCCGCAGTGCGCTCACCAACGTGGCGATCCTGTCCTGGTACTGCCCGGATCCGACAACCAGGGCCATCCGGTCGCCGGCGCTCGATGAGCCGTCGGCCAGTTCAGCGACCTTGGGGATCAGCGCGGGAGGGAGGTTGTCCATCACGAACCAGCCCATGTCCTCAAGATTGTCGGCCGCTACCGTGCGACCGGCCCCCGACAGGCCCGCGATGACCACCAGATCGCTCATGGGCCGATGCTAGCCAGCGGACGGCCTGCGGTCGCCGATGAGGGCAAGGAGCCTCGGGGTGTTGCCCAAAACGTCGGTTTCATGCTCGGGAACCTTGGCCACGAACCCCGGCGGCGGAGCGGGTTCGAGCATTGCGACCAGGTCGATCCCCGCGGCGACCATCTGATTGATATAGCGGCTCAACGGGCGATGGACGAAGCGCACATGCACGCCCTTGTCGACTTCTTCGACCGTGGCTGTCTCATGGAGGTAGGCGCCCACGCGCCAGTAGGTCTCGGGGGGATCGATCATGTGGTCGACGATGAGCCCGCTGTTCGGAGTCTGGAACAGCGGGTGGTTGAGGATCAGCACGAGGCGACCGCCCGGGCGCAGTGCTCGCGCAACCTCGGCAAGCGACTCTTCGAGCGCGTCTATGTGTTCATAGACCAGACAGACGACCGCTCCGTCGAACGAGCCGCTTGCTACCGGCAGGCGGTCACTGCTGCCCAGCGCATACACCGGCCCGCCGGCCCGCTCATGTGCTGTTCGGATCTGCGCCATGGTCGGATCGAGCCCCACGACCTCGGTTCCTGCTTGGGCCAACACTCGGGCGATCTGGCCCTCTCCGGTGCCGATGTCCAGCACCCGTTCGCGCCCGGCGAGATGCTGCGTCGCGATCGGGATGATCTGCTCGGTGTACTCGGGGTCGATGCCGTCGGTGAAGTTCTCCTGCCACCACCGCGCATGCCCGTCCCACTCTGTTTGCGCTGCGGACAGAACCGCAGACCCGCGCCCGCCGGCGCCGACACCCGAATCGCCACCCACTGCGGACGGAACCGCAGACCCGCACTCACCGGCGCCAACACCTGAATCGCCACCCGCTGCGGACGGAACCGCAGACCCGTGGTCAGGTTCTGTGGACATGGGTGTAGACGTTCTCGGCCACCTCGTCGGGGAGCCAACTCAGCGCCTTGAGATCACTGAGGGGTGCACGTTTCACGGCGTTCACGCCTCCGAGTTCCCTGGTGAGGCGTTTCTTGCGGGCGGGGCCGAGGCCCGCGATGCCGTCGAGCGCTGAACGGGTCATGCGCTTGTCGCGCAACTGGCGATGGTAGGCGACAGCGAAACGGTGGCTCTCGTCACGGATCCGCTGGAGCAGGTACAAAGCCTCGGACTGGCGGGGCAACAGGATCGACTCGCTGCGCCCCGGCACGAACACCTCCTCGAACTGCTTGGCCAGCGCAACGACGGGGATCTCCTCGGTCAGGCCGAGTTCAGCGAGAACCCTCTCTGCGACGCCGAGCTGTCCCTTACCGCCATCAACCACCAACAGCTGCGGCGGATATGAGAACCGGCCCTCACGTTCCTCAACCGGCAACTGGCGCTCCTTGAGGTAGGCCGACAGCCGCCGGGTGAGTACCTCCTCCATCGCTGCGAAGTCGTCGTTGCCGGGCACTGACTGGATCCGGAAGCGCCGATAGTCGGACTTCTTGGGCAGGCCGTCCTCGACGACCACCATCGACCCCACGTAGTCGGTTCCCTGGATGTGGCTCATGTCGTAACACTCGATCCGCAACGGCACCAACGGCAGATCGAGGTGCTGCTGCAGTTCGTTGAGAGCCCTGGCGCGGCTGTTGTGATCGTTGGTGCGTTTGAGCCGGTGACGGTTGAAGGTCTCCTCGGCGTTGCGGGTCACGGTCTCGTGAAGGCGGCGCTTGTCACCCCGCTGCGGCACCCGGATCTCCACCTTGGTGCCCCGCGCCTCGCTGATCCACTCCTCATACAGCTGCGGATCATGCGGCAACCGCGGCACCAGCACCTCCTTGGGCCAGCCGATCGGGTTGTCGTCGAAGTAGAGGCGCTCGAGCACCCGGCTCATCAGTTCGGGCTCGTCGAGTTCCTCGGCCTTGTCGACAACGAAGCCTCTGCGCCCCATGACCCTCCCCTTGCGCACGAAGAAGACCTGGACCGCCGCTTCGAGTTCGTCGTCGAACACGCCGATCACGTCGACATCGGTGCTGCGGGCGAACACCATCTGCTGCTTCTCGACCGCCTTGCGGACCGATGTGAGCCGGTCCCGGAAGTATCCCGCCCTCTCGTAGGCCAGCGCATCGCTCGCCTCGTGCATCTGCTCGGTGAGCTTGGCGATCACCTCGTCGGTGTCGCCGGCGAGGAAGCTGATGAGCTCGGCGACCATCCCGTCGTAGGTCTGTTTGTCGACCTCGTCGACGCAGGGGCCCGCGCACTTCTCGATGTGGTACAGCAGGCACGGCTTGCCCAGTTTCTCGTGCCTGCGGAACTTGTTGTCCGAACAGGTGCGAATGGGGAAGGTGCGCAGCAGCAGGTCGAGCGTCTCGCGGATGGCGTAGGCGTGGCCGTACGGCCCGAAGTAGCGGTTGCCCTTCTTGGGTTTGCCGCGTATGACCATCGCCCGGGGCCACTCGTCCACCATCGTCAGGCACAGGAACGGGTACGACTTGTCGTCGGTGTAACGGACGTTGAACCGCGGCTTGTGGCGCTGGATCAGCGAGAACTCGAGCATCAGAGCCTCGACCTCGTTGGCCACCTGGATCCACTCGACGGACTCGGCTGTCTCGACCATCTGGCGGGTGCGGGTCGGCAGCCTGCGGGGGTTCTGGAAATAGTTGGAGAGGCGCGAACGAAGGTTCTTGGCCTTGCCGACATAGATCACTCGACCGTGCTGGTCCTTGAACTGGTATGAACCGGGTGTGTCGGGGATCGAGCCGCTGGGAGGTCGCGAGATCATGGCTCTATCCGGACAGCATCGGTTCCAGGAACGCTCCGGTATGGCTCTCGGGCACGGCGGCCACGTCCTCGGGCGTGCCGACTGCCACCACGCTCCCCCCGCCCGACCCGCCTTCAGGCCCGAGGTCGATCAGCCAGTCCGCGGTCTTGATGACGTCGAGGTTGTGTTCGATCACGACCACGGTGTTGCCCTGGTCCACCAGGCGGCTGAGCACTCCGAGCAGCTTGCGGATGTCCTCGAAATGAAGTCCCGTGGTGGGTTCGTCGAGCAGGTATATGGTGTGGCCGGTGGAACGTTTGGCCAGCTCACTGGCAAGTTTTACGCGCTGGGCCTCGCCTCCTGACAGTGTCGGGGCAGGCTGACCCAGCCGCACATAGCCGAGCCCGACGTCGACGAGGGTCGCCATGTGGCGGGCGATCGCCGGTTGGTTGGCGAAGAAGTCGAGGGCGGTCTCGCACGACATGGCGAGGATCTCGGAGATGTTGCGGCCCTTGAATCGAACCTCGAGCGTGTCTCGGTTGTAGCGCAGGCCCTTGCAGACCTCGCAC
This sequence comes from Candidatus Aldehydirespiratoraceae bacterium, assembly GCA_965208435.1. Classification (GTDB taxonomy): domain Bacteria; phylum Actinomycetota; class Acidimicrobiia; order Acidimicrobiales; family Aldehydirespiratoraceae; genus VXYK01. The sequence continues at coordinate 157,651 of OZ242337.1, forward strand.
GGGACATAGACGTCGGGCAGGAAGTGCATCTCGATCTTGATCGTGCCGTCGCCCCGGCAGGCTTCGCAGCGCCCGCCCTTGACGTTGAACGAGAAGCGGCCCGGCAGATAGCCCCGGACCTTCGCCTCGTTGGTCTGCGAGAAGAGTTTGCGGATGTGGTCGAAGACGCTGGTGTAGGTGGCCGGGTTGGAGCGCGGCGTGCGCCCGATCGGCGACTGGTCTATGGCGATGACCTTGTCGAGGTTGTCGATGCCGTCGATGCGGGTGTGCAGCCCCGGTGGGAGCCTCGACGTGTAGATGTGCTGCATCAGGGCTCGGTGCAGGATCTCCTCGACCAGCGAGGATTTCCCCGAACCCGACACGCCGGTGACGCAGACGAACTTGCCGAGCGGGAAATCGACGTCGATGTTCTTCAGGTTGTTCTGCCGGGCGCCGCGGACGGTGAGGCAGGTGCCGTTGCCGACGCGGCGCATGGCGGGGACCTCGATCTGTCGTGTGCCCGAGAGGTACTGGCCGGTGATCGACTCCCGGTTCGCCAAGAGGTCTTCGTAAGTTCCCGAGTGGACGATGCGGCCGCCGTGCTCACCGGCGCCGGGGCCGATGTCGACCACATGGTCGGCGACCTTGATCGTGTCCTCGTCGTGTTCGACCACGAGGACCGTGTTGCCCAGGTCCCGCATGCGCAGCAGCGTCTCGATCAGGCGGTGGTTGTCCCGCTGGTGCAGGCCGATCGATGGCTCGTCGAGCACGTACAGCACCCCCACGAGCCCGGAGCCGACCTGCGAAGCCAAACGGATCCGCTGAGCCTCACCACCCGCCAGCGACGCGGCGCCCCTCGACAGGGTCAGGTAGTCGAGGCCGACGTCGAGCAGGAAGCCGAGCCGGGCTCTGATCTCCTTGAGGACCTGCTCCGCGATGATCGAGTCCCGTTCGGACAGTTCCAGTTCGGCGAGTCGCTTTGCGGCCTCGGCGATCGACAGGGAGCAGAGCTCGTGGATCGTCAGGTCGTTGATCGTAACCGCCAGCGACAACGGGTTGAGCCTCGACCCGTCGCACTCTCGGCACGCCACCTGGCGCATGTAGCCCTCGATGATCTGGCGGGCCCCGTCGCTCTCGGACTCGCTGTGCCGGCGCATCAAGTACGGGACGACGCCCTCGAACTTGGCGTGGTAGACGCGGGAACGGCCGTAGCGGTTCTTGTAGCGGACTTGCACACGGTCCTTCACGCCTTTGGCCATCAGCAGCAGTTCCCGCTGCTTGTCGGTCAGGCCCTGCCAGGGTTCGTCCAGTGGAATCTCGTAGACCTTGCACACCGATTCGACCAGTCTGGAGAAGTAGCGGCTGCGGCCGCCCGCCCAGGGGCTGATCGCGCCCTCGGCGATGGTCGCTTCGGGATCGGGCACCACCAACTGGGCGTCGACCTCGAAGACAGTGCCGAGCCCGTCGCAATGCGTGCAGGCCCCGTAGGGAGAGTTGAACGAGAAGTTGCGGGGCGCCAACTCCTCGAAGGATTTGCCGTCGGAGGGGCGCGACAGGTGTTGGCTGAAGACGATCGTCTCGGTGGGCCCCTCCCCATCTTTGGGGACGATCTGGATCTCGGCGATCCCGCCGGTGAGCGTCAATGCGGTCTCTATCGAGTCAGTGAGGCGCCGTTCAATCCCCTCGCGCAGCACGAGCCGGTCGACTACGACCTGGATGTTGTGGGTTTCGTAGCGGGCAAGATCGAGTTCGTTGGTCTCGCTGAGCTCCAGCAGCCCACCGTCGACGATCGCCCGCGCGAAGCCCTGCTGGGCAAGGTCCGAGAGCAGGGTCTCATAGGTGCCCTTGCGCCCCCGGACGATCGGCGCAAGCACCTGGAACCGGGTCTGTGGAGGCAGTGCCAGCACCTTGTCGACGATCTGCTGGGGGGTCTGGCAAACCAGCTCCTCACCGGTCTCAGGGTCATGGGGGATGCCGATCCGGGCGTACAGCAGCCGGAGGTAGTCGTATACCTCGGTGACGGTCCCCACCGTGGAGCGCGGGTTGCGAGAGGCGCTCTTCTGGTCGATCGAGATCGCCGGCGACAGACCCTCGATGAAGTCGACGTCGGGTTTGTCCATCTGGCCGAGGAACTGCCGCGCGTACGCCGACAGCGACTCGACGTATCGGCGTTGACCCTCGGCATAGATCGTGTCGAACGCCAACGACGACTTGCCCGAACCCGACAACCCGGAGAAGACGATCAGTTGGTCCCGCGGCAGCTCAAGATCGACATCACAGAGGTTGTGCTCGCGTGCCCCCGAGATGAATAACCGATCAGCCACGCCCGCACTCTAGCGGCCTCACATTCCCCCTCCCCCGCATTTCCGAACAGCCGGATATCTGATCTTTTCGTCGTGAGCTTCGTCGGGGTTAGGCGTCGGATTGGATGTGGTGTGATAGGCGGGTGGGGGTTGCGAGGATTGCGGTGAGTGCTGTGGCGGCTGCGCAGGTTGCGCCGATGATGACGACTGTGGCGATTTCTTGTGTGGGGACGGCTAGCCACTCTCCTGTGAGTCTCAGGCCGGCGAAGCCTGAGAACAGGGCTAGCAGCACGGCGATGGTTAAGCCGCTAGCAAGTGGGGTAGTTATCCAGATTGCTTCTGTTTTCCGCAGTGTGGTTGGCGCGAGTCCGAGTGCTAGGAGTTGGTTTGATGTTCGGCGTCGTTCTAGGCAGCGGTCTGTAAGAACTGTGAGGGTGGCGCTCAGGCTTAGTAGCAGAGCGACAATGGTGGCTGCGTTGATCAAAGCGCCATATGTTGATGCTTGTCGTCCTCGGTCGTGGATTGCGCTTTCTCTGATGTTGGCTGTTGGCGACATGCCGACGATGGTGTTGACGAAAGACTCCTTGTCTTGATTCAACTCGATGTACCACGAGTGGGGAACGTCGATGGGGGAGCAGGTCGGGGTGGATGCGGTAATGCGCTTCCGGACGGGATGACCCGTTGGTTTCAAAATCAAATCGGTCTGCGAGTGCGATGTCGGGTATCAGATCATGGATTGCTTCAGAGTCGCCGCTACGGTTCAGCGGTTGGAGTTTGTTGTCGTCGCAGTTCTCGCTCGAAACAGCGGCAATTTGTTTCATCTCCGAACAGCTAGCGATCAGCACTCTTGATCCTCGGGTACGTGACCCGACTATGGGGAATGCGAGGTTCACGCCATCTATTGACCTTATCGATTCTGTGTCGGTGTCTGCGTAAAGGATCGATTCTGTGTCGGTGTCTGCGTAAAGGATCGAGACTGATTGAGGGGTGCCGGCATCGAGTGATGGGTCGTTACGGGTGGCTCCCCATTCGATGACAACCATGAGCATTTGGCCGAACCCGACGATGAGTACCAGCGTCAAAACCCCGACAACGACACGGGCCGCTGCGGCGGGGTCGTGGCTGAGCCTGCGCCCGGCTATGCGCATGGCTGGGGAGTGGGCGCGCTTTGCCAGACGTCTGCCCAGGGTCGAGGTTAAGACCGGCAAGAAGGTATAGACGCCGATCCCGACCGCGATGTTTCCCGCAGCGAAGATCATGAACCACACATTGGTTTCGGTTGGCGCCGCAGCCGCCCATACTAGCAACGCGATGCCGACACCCAACGGCAGCACCCGAAGCCGTCGAAGACCCACAGATGCTGACGGCCCAGCCGAAGCACGTTCTTGCAAGGGGTTTGAAAATGCTCGCAGCGAACCCGACAACGCCACAACTGTGGACAACAAGACCACGACAACCACCAACACCACGATGTTGTTGAACGGCACCGAAACATCTGACGCGAACCATCTCAGCGGACCGAGCCCGACCTTTTCTGACAGCGGGATCAGCGCACGCCACAACGCCACACCCGCCAAAGCACCAGCAAAGGAAGCAAACGCCACCTCGAACGCCGCAACCGCAGCGGCCTGCGGTGTGGTCATGCCGATGATACGCAGCGCCGCCAAGCGGCGCTGCCGTGTCCGAGCCGACAACCGGGCGCTCGTCGCCACAAAAACCAGCATCGGCAGCAACACAAAGATCGCCCCCATGACCACCATTACCCTCACCGCGCGAAAGCCAGGGCCTTGATAGTTCGCTTCGTCCCCGCCGAGTTGTTTGATGGGAAACACACCGGAGTTCTGCGGTGCCAGCGGATCTACCCCCACACCCACAACCGCGAAGAGCTGATCAGGTGAGACCAAGATTTCATCCGGCAAGATCTGGATGATCTCTTGGGGGAACCGCCGACCAAACCCGCCCGGTTCGTTTCCGAGGTGTTCGGCCAACTCCGGCGAGACCGCGATTTCCCCGGGTTCTGGATACCGGTCCAACCACAACGGTATAGACGTGCCCGACGGCACAGCCCCCACACTATGGACAACCAAGCTTCGTTGAGCGCTGGGGATCCACCGGTTGCTCGTTTGACCCCAAAATCGGGCGCCGACGGGAGTCGTGTAACCGGGCAGGGCACCGCGTTCCTGGTTCCACACCACTTCTTGAGCACCCAAACGACCCGCTTGAGCAAGCACGACGCTCGGAATGCTCAACACTCCCAACACTGCTGTGACCCCAAACATCGCTCCCATACCCATGAGAACGATCCGCACCGCCGACCTGCCGTCCCGAGGTCTCAACAAACGAAACCCCAGCCAAACAGCTCTCACGGCCGCAACCTCGGCAAAGCGATTTCCCCGTCAAGGATCGTCAAGCGCCGGTCACAAAGCTCCGCGAAACGCATCTCATGGGTGACCAACACCAGCGCCTGACCATAGCGACACGAGCGATCAACAAGCGCTGACATGACCCTGTCGGCATTAACAGAATCCAAAGAACTCGTCGGCTCATCTGCCAACACAATCGGCGGGTCATGAACCAAAGCACGAGCCACCGCGGCCCGCTGCTTCTCGCCACCGGAGACCTCATCGGGGTAACTATCGGCGAGATGAACTATTCCGAAATCATCGAGAACCTCACCAACCCGCTCCGCAACAGCCGAACGCGACACGCCCGTCACCCAAAGCGGAAGCCCGACATTCTCCTCCATAGTCAACTCCGGCAACAACTCACCGAACTGGAACACCACGCCCATCCGCTCCAACCGCAACCTGCTACGCCTTCGATCCGACAACGACGACAGCAACTCACCACCCACCCTCACCTCACCCCGATCCGGGACCCTCAACCCGGCGAAACAATGCAACAAAGTCGACTTACCAGAACCCGACGACCCCACCACAGCCACAGACTCTCCGGCACCAACTCTCAAATCCACACCGCGCAATGCCAGCGTCGAACCATATGACAGATGCAACCCTTCGCACGACAAAACTGGCATTGGCGCCTCTCGGCCGAAATCACCATCGCCACGCTGCTCACTCACATTTTCATTTTCGGGCATCATTGAGCCCCGTTTCTGGTATGGCTGCCGCTAACGCTGTCTCTGCGTCGTTAGCCCAGTTTCGGTAGCTGGTTAAGAGGTTCTCGAACTCGGCGAGAGTTTCCTTCCGAGGTACCCGTTGCACTTCAAGAATTCGTTCTACGAGGTTGGTTCTCTGTGCACAGTTCACGAAATGTTTGGCTAGGTCGATCTCGGCTGCTGGCGGCGAATATGTTGCTGGTGAACGCGGGTAGATAGCTATTTCGCCGGCTGGCAACTCCGGCGGTACTTGCTGGCTGAAGAGTCCAGAACCGATTCCAATGTGGTCAAGCATCGCATCACGATCCAAGAGCATTACGACATCCTCGGCGATTCCTGCTTCACGCGCGAAACACATTGGACCATCCGCAGTTCGGACGGTTTGCACCGAGCGCATCGAGGTGTGCGGCGTACACGACTAGGAGTTCGTCTCGGGACAGAAACAGTGTGTCGATCAGGCGGTGTTCGGCGTTGATGTCTCGGGGGGCTATGTCTGAGCGATAGTTGTAGTCGGAATCGACCGTGTCGTATCGGACATCAGGTGCGAGCGTGTCGATGCGCGCCAGTGACTCACCGGGTGTTTGGCCCCACAGTTCGCGGCATATCGGCGAGGTGACGTTGAAGAGGTATCGCTCGCCGGGGAGGGCGTCGCGCCCGTATTGGATGATGAGCTTGCCGTCGATTTCTTTGGGCAGGATGATCCGCTCGCTTCTGCCCGCCTCGTCGAAGATGACTGTCGCGGTGGTGGTTCCGGTGCTGATGACGCCGCGAACTTCGTTGAGCAGTTCAGGGGGCGCGGGCACCGCGACGAATTCGATGTCGATGTCGAGTTCTTCTTTGAGTTCTTCTTCGGCTGCTCGGGGGTCTCCCACCAGATCGATGATCTCCAGGTGAATCTCGTTCACCAGTCGGATGATCTTGAACGGGTGCGCGCTTGCCGGTTGAGCCTGAAAATCGAGCACAAAGGCGGCGAGCGCCAACACAACGACCACCGCCAACCCGGTCGCTGGGACTGCGAACCAACGATTGGCTGCGGACCGGGTGTCGCGGGCTTCGATTCGGCGGTAGGCCGCTGCTCTCAACTCTTGGCCGAGCTGTCGTTCGAAATCGGAGATGTCCTGGGTCATGGCGTGTCCCCTTCGCCTAACGGAGGGTCGAATTCGTCTCTCAGGCGGCGGAGTCCTCTGAAGACCAGACTGCGGGCGGTCACCGGTTTGCATCCCAACGTTGTCGCGATGCAGCTGTAATCGAGCTGGTCGATGACTCTCAGCCGGACAGCTTCTCTGCTCCGGGCCGGGAGCCGAGTCAACGCTTCGGCCAGCCGGTCGGCGTCAAGGCCCGCATCGGCAGCCTCGATCTCCTCCCAACCTGTGCTTGCAGTCGGAGGCGTCCGCAGTTCGAGTTTCCGCCGCGCGTTCGAGGCGACTCGATTGCTGCGCCACAGCCTCTTGAGCTGATTGTTGGCGATCCCGTACATCCACTGCCGCGGCACACCCTTTGCCGGGTCGTATTTCGAGACGTTCACCAAGGCTGCGGCGAACGTCTCGGCCGCAAGCTCTGATGCGATGTCGTGGTCCCGTGTCCGAGACCAGAAGAAGGCGATCATCGGCCGGAAGTTGCGTGAATAGAACTCACCGAAGGCTTCCGGGTCGCGGCGGGCGTCTACCAGCAGGTCTGAGTCGCTGCGGGGATCATCGCGCCAGCGCATTGAACGCGATCCCAGCTTTATCATTATCGGCGAGACTAACCGCAGCCGGCACACATAATGCCGAACGCGCCTCTCGGCTGCCGCTTCGCAAGTTCGGCCTGCCCGACGCGGCGACGGTCGCCACCGTCCATCGACGGTTGCGACAATTAGGCCACGACGCGCCGAGCGGGCCCGCGGGGCTAGCCGTACCGTACGCATGAGGCTTGATTGTTCATCTGGCCGAGCGAGGATGCCGCTCCGTAGATGGGGTGTGGCGACCAGGCGCAACTCGACGAGTTGTAGAACGTCGTAGGAGAGGTTCCGCAGTGATGACGCGACGATTCAATGTTGTTGTCCCAGGCGCCAGTCGGGTACCAGACACCGCCGCCGCAGGTGGTCCCGACTATTCGCACCGAGGACCCGCTGTACGACGTGGACGTGTAGTGCGTGCCGATCGTGTTGTTGCCCGACGCGAGCGCACCTTGCCCGCCAACCGCGGAGGAAGTCGACGCGGCATGCATCACGGCTTGGGTCTGGGAGCCGAAGCAGACCTCAGGCCCGGTGAGAAACACCCCGTCCTCAACCCCGGTGACCTCGATCACGCAATGCCTCTCGGTTCCCCCGGAGCGCTCCGACGCGCCGGCCTGGCCCACGAAGGCGATTCCACTGGCGATGACCACTGCAATCGCAGCGATCCTGTAAATCCTGGTGCTGCTCACGGCAAGCCCCTCTCAGCTCACAGCGCCGAGGACAGCCCCCGGTGCTCACCATGTACTTGCCCGCTCGACGCGATCCGTTGCACGCGATTCCCGAAAAACAAAAAGACTTTCGCAGGACACGCAGGCAGAGCCCACCGCGGGGCGGCCCCCACGGCGAGACAGAGTTCCGAAAAAAAATTAAATCTGTGCAACGCGAACGCCCCAGACGACAAGTACTAGGTGGAGTCACACGACCGACGAATTCAACGGTCATCTGACGCATGTGCTCCATCCACTCAATTGGAAAGTTGAAAATGGAGGCAATAATGAAATTGATTACACGAAGTCTCTTCGTACTTATCGTGTCGTTTGCAGTGTTGTCGATCTCAGGGATCGCCGTCGCTGTCTACAGTTGGAATGGTGATGACTACTCTTGGGACTACTCCTCGGTAGGTATTCAGACCTGTGACATGGAAAGCGACAGCACCAAGGTCAAGTCGAAAGCTGATAAAGACCAATGGGGATCTGGATACGATGCTGCGAAAGACGTAGATGGCAACAACGGCATCTGTGCAACTGCGAACATGGGTTGGGATATCCATTGCCACAAGACATGCGAGTATCGGTCGTTTTGGCCCGATGACTGCGGCAATTGGCAGGAGGTGGGGGCACCGTGACGTGTGGGACCTTCTCGACGGATCGAAAACTCGCGATCACCTGCCGGGCTTTGTGTCGTGTTTTCGGTGATCGTTTCGTACTTCGTGACTTGGAGTTCGATGTGGGCGAAGGACGCCATGTGGCAGTGATGGGGCCGAGCGGCTCGGGCAAGACGACTCTGCTTCATATCTTGGCTGGAATCGTGGAGCCTTCTTCGGGCGAGGTCGTGGTGGCGGGGCTCGACGTTGGCGGTGCCTCGGCACATGAGCGGGCGAAGCATCGTCAGCACAAGGTGGCGATGGTGTTTCAGTTCGGTGAGCTCTTGCCCGAGCTAACGGTTGGTGAGAACGTCACTCTGCCGTTGCGAATCAGGGGCGATGTTCCCTGTGCCAGAGACGTCGAGCGGGTCTTGGACGCTGTTGGGTTGACGGATACCGGTGCTTGGCCTGCCCAGTTGTCTGGGGGTGAGACTCAGCGAGTGGCGGTGGCGCGGGCGCTGGTGACAGCACCCGATGTCATTTTGTGCGACGAGCCTTCGGGCTCGCTTGATCGGGCCAACTCCGACCAGGTGGTCAGTCTGATATGCGATGCAGCGAGACAAACGGGGGCGACGGTGGTCATGTCCACCCACGACCGGTCTGTGGCGGAGCAACTGGACGAGATCCTCGTGATCGAAGACGGGCAGTTGACGCCCCTTGAAGTCCGATGATTCGCTTGATTGCCTTGGCGGTCACCTGGCGCGGTGATCGCTCTGCGCAATTGCGCAGTGTCGTGTTGGCGCTTTCGGTGGCGGCAGTCACGGTGTTGGCTTGCGCCGCTGTCAGCGCTGCGCTGATGGTGGCTCGGGTCAACGAGCGCTCTGAACTTCGCTCGTTTCAACCCGCCGCGCCCGATCAAAGCGCAGACATCATGCAAGATGCGAAGTACGACTCGTTCAACGGTGAACAAATCTTCGTCTACTTATGGCGTATCGAGACAAAAGGGGTCGTGATTCCCGGCGTCGCACCAGACGCCGAAACCGGCGACTGGTTCGTGTCTCCCGAACTAGCCCGACGCATCGAACACGAACCGCTGTTGGAGGACCGATTCCCCAATGCTCGCACGATAGGAAACGACGGTGTCGGATCAGCCGACGAACTGGTCGCATACCGCTTCGTGGGCCCGGAGGTCGAACTCCGCGGGCGGCTTGTAGATGTTCCAGGCACGGATTGGATTGGCTGGAATGCCGGTATTGACGGCAGTATCGTGGCGTTTGCCGGGGCAGGACTTGTAGTTGTCTTGGGTATCGGTTTCTTGCGAGCTGCGCTTGGTCCTATCAGTGTCGGCCTTGCACGTCGCCTCAGCCTTTTAGCTGCCCTCGGAGCGACGAGACCGTCGCTCTGGATGCTCAACACGGCGAGTAGCGCAATCGTTGCTGCTCCCACAGCAGCGGTGTCCGCCGTGGCTTGGTTTCTGATCGCGCCGGGCCTTGAGTCTGTCCCGCTGGTCGGCCAAAAAGTGCTCAAGGGTGATCTGCAGATCCCGCTGTTGCTTGTAATTGTTGTTGCTTTCGGTGCCGTTGCGCTGACCGCAGCGGTGGCGTTGACGAGGCCGTACCAACACATCGGCTCGCGGCCTGCGTCTCGAGTGCCGTCCCCGCCCGCGCTCTGGCGTGTGTTCCCGCTGCTGGCATCGCTGGCTGTAGTCGTCTACTCGACTGCTCAATCTGGTTCGGGCGCCGTTCGATCACTGCTGGCCGGCCTGATAGCGGCGTGTCTCAGCGTCACCTTCGCGTTGCCAGTGCTCATCCACTTGCTCGGCAATGCGCTGGCAAGAAGGAAATCGACCCTGAGTCTGCTGGTAGGACGAACCCTGAGCAGCAACGCGGCAAGCTCCTCACGCCCTTTGCTGGTACTGGCTGCGGTCGCGGTCTTGGTTCCCTCAGGTGCTTCGTTCATCGCGACGGCTCGCGCTGGCGATCCGAGCCCGCCACCGTCGTCGGTCCAAACGATTACGGTCAACGGCCGACTCGACTACACAACCCTCAGCCAGCTCGAACAAGATGCTGGAGGCGTATTCGTTGACGTCTATGCGACCGAATCACAAGATCGCCGCATACCGGCGAGGTTCACATGGGTGGCTGACTGCGAATCACTTGCGCCCTATATGGTTCTGGATCGCTGCGGTCCCAACGGAATCGTCGTTGAAGCCGCCGCGGCGCCCGCGTTCGCGTGGCTTACTGCAAGCAGCACGCGAGCACCCTCAAATGCGACCCTGGACAGTCGTCTTTTTGTCACTCTCGACGGTGACCGCGCCGAAGCAGTCCTTCGCTCACACGCAGTCAACAACTATCTCAATCGCATCATCGTGGCTACCCGCAACGAGCAACGCCACGAGTCCCGTGTTGTTCCCTGGTTGATCAGCGGCATGCAGATAGCGGCCGTCGGCGCGTTCGCGGCCCTGCTCCTGTCGGTGATCACTCACGCCTCGCAATCCGCAGCAACCCGACTTCGCCTGGTAGGCATCGGTGCCGAGTTGCAGATGATACGCCGGCTTGCCGCAACCGAATCGTTCACCACGGTCGCGGTCGTCGGGCTATTCGGCACGGCTGCGGGCACTGTCGGCGCAGTCGCCTACGCCCTCGTCAATGGATCTGTTTCACCGAACTATTGGCCCTCTTTGAGCATCGCCGCAGCAACACTCACCGCCGCCGCACTGTCTGGATCGGCCTCGGCGATCTACGTCTCTCGCGTTTCGGCACAGTCAGTGCTCAACACCCCAGATTGACGGCTCTTCGCGTTTCAGATCGGAGTGAGGGTTCCCGTCACGGACACGCGGAGCGGTGTGCGCCGCGGCCACCAGCCGAGGGCTATCCGAAGAAATCTCCAAAGTCTGTGCAACGCCAGAGGCCCAGCCGACAAGTACTAGGTGAAGCGACATGTTCGACGGTGTCGAAAGCCATCTCACGCATGTGAACCCAAGCACCCGATTTGAAGAGAAAGGCAATCCAATGAAACGAGCCACCTGCCTGATAGTTGTACTTGCGTTGGCGATGATCTCAGCAGCGACCGCTGCTGCCTCCACAGGCGCAGACGGAGTTCTCGCAGGCTCCGGCCGAACCGAGGTCAACACCGGCCAAGGGGAAACCGATGGGGTCAGCCTCGAGGCCGAACACTACGCGATCGATTTCGGCGTCACCGCAGACGAGGCTCAAAGGAGGCTCAATCGCATCCCCGAGTTGAAGAGAATCATCCAGGAGACTGTCGCAGCAGAATCAGCACGGGTCGCCGGCTGGAGCATTGTGCACGAACCGGACTTCGGCGGCTGGGTCTACCTCGTCGGCGATGCTGAACTGACCCGAACCACAACGGGACTGATGGCTCAACACAGCGACCTGTTCGTCGACACCGGCGCGAAACACACGTTCGCTGAACTCACCGCAGCAATGTCGGACCGGTCGAACTTCGAGGCCATCCCTGATTCGATGCACGCTCGTGTCGCCTATCGAGAGATCGACGTTCACACCAACAGCATCGTCGTGGCGATCGACCGCGACCAGCCACCAACACGAACCGACGAGTCCGACTTTGTCACAGAAGGATCAATCGAGACCATGGAACTCCGCCAAGCAGCCAGAACACTCGAAACAATCCTGGAACAAGACACCAACTTGCCGTTCTCCGTAACGTTGGACTCTGCCAGCAAACCGAACTCAGTCCACGGCGGTGAACTCGTCGTCACCAATAACGGTGGCTCATGCACAAGCGCGTTTGCAGTCTTAGACGGCACCACGCGAGGCATGCTCTCCGCCGGACACTGCAATGTCATCACATCGCATTGGCGATCACGCACCTTGGTGCAACAGGGAAATAACTACGCTGCGACCCATCAAGGCACAGTTTGGGGCGATGATGGCGACTCATCGTGGTACACCACATCAGAATGGGAGTCGGACAACTTCTATGTCTCGACAACCCAGACCCGCGATGTGACTGGTTATGAATCGAGAGCCAACATGCAAGGCAGCTTCGTATGTCACTTCGGTGTCGCATCCGGTTTCTCCTGCGGCGTCGTGGTGTCGACGAATTTTGACCCGAGCTACGATGTATGCGGTTGGTGGCTTGGCTGCGACAACAGGTGGGTCAAAGTCGAGGGTTCGAGGCTCAAGGCCTGCGGCGGAGACAGCGGCGGCCCATGGTTCAAGAACCGGACCGCCTACGGCGTCCACAGCGGCTCCGACCAAGGTGGCGATTGCACCGCGGAGGGAACCGACTACGCCATTTTCACTGCGATGGACGATGTCCTGCGCGACTTGGACTTGGAGTTGGCCACGACATGACAGCATCTACAGTGCCTGCAACAGGGAGGGATCGACACATGACAAATCGCCGGGCTACGTTGGTTCTCCTTGTCATCGTCGGCCTCGTCTTGGCCGGGTGCGGGAGCGCAAAGACCCAGGTGCAGAGCAACCTCGTCGGCACAGAGTGGGCCATCGTGGAAATGACAGGCTTCCCCGACGACAACGTTGTTGACGGTAGGTTCGATTTCACGAACGAACGGTTCCGATACGAACACGGCAACCACGCGAGTAGCGAAATCACCTGGGACGAGTCCGGGTTCACTGTCACGGCGACGGGCACCAGCACCGATATGTTTATTGAAGAGCGCTACTTGGACATCCTTGTCCCGGTCGGGGCCCGCGTCGAGATCGTCGAGGAAGCCGATGGCTCTCTCACTCTCACCCGAGGCGAACTGACGGTCACAGCCCATCCGGCCTAACGCGTGTCACCTGTGTTGCATCTGACCTCGCGCGACAGGTTCTGAGTTTTGGCTCTTCGCGTTTGAGGTCGGAGTCGGTGGGGTGAGGGTCCGCGCCTGAACGCGAGAGATCCCCCAGAATCGGTGTCAACAGCAACCGAAAAACTGGAGGATCCCTGTTGAGTATCGAAGATGTCCTGTATGACTAAGCCTGGATCGCAGCAAGGTCGGTCACCTACTTGCGCGATTCAGCGGCGCATGTCGCGGAGTTCGCGGCGTAGTTCCTTGACTTCGTCGCGTAGGCGGGCGGCGTATTCGAAGCGCAGATCGACGGCTGCGTCGTGCATCTCCTTCTCAAGGGTGCCGATGAGCCGTTCCAGTTCATCTTCGGGGAGGTCGCTGAGCTCATCGGTCGCCCGGCGCTTGCGGCCCAACTCAGACAGTGCCTCCGGGACCGGTGCCTTCTCCTCTCGGGGGCGGATCATCGACAGGATGTCGGTGATCTCCTTGCGCACCGACTGGGGGTCGATCCCGTGCTCCTCGTTGTACGCCTGCTGCAACTGCCGGCGGCGCATGGTCTCGCTGATCGCCCTCTGCATCGAGTCGGTCACCCGGTCGGCGTACATCACCACCTCGCCGGCGACATTGCGGGCGGCCCGCCCGATCATCTGAATGAGCGACGTGTCGCTGCGCAGGAAACCCTCCTTGTCGGCATCGAGGATCGCCACCAAAGACACCTCGGGAAGGTCGAGGCCCTCCCGCAGCAGGTTGATGCCGACCAGCACGTCGAACTCCCCGATGCGGAGATCACGCAGGATCTCGATCCGCTGGATCGTGTCGACCTCGCTGTGCAGGTAGCGGACCCGCACACCGAGCTCCAGAAGATAGTCGGTGAGGTCCTCCGCCATCTTCTTGGTGAGCGTGGTGACCAGCACCCGCTCACCGCGCCCCACCCGGCCCGCAATCAGCTCCTGCAGGTCGTCGATCTGTCCCTTGGTGGGCTTCACGATCACCGCCGGGTCGATGAGACCGGTGGGCCTCACGATCTGCTCGACGACCTGCGACGACACCTCCAGTTCATAAGCACCGGGAGTTGCCGACAGGAACACCGCCTGGTTGATGCGTTCCATCACTTCGTCGAAACGCAGGGGACGGTTGTCGGCCGCTGAGGGAAGCCGGAATCCGTGATCGATGAGCGTGGCCTTGCGGCTCCGGTCGCCCTCGTACTGGCCGTGCAGCTGCGGCACGGCCACATGCGACTCGTCGATCACCATCAAGAAGTCCTCGGGGAAGTAGTCGAGCAGGGTGTAGGGCGCCTCGCCGGGGCCGCGTCCGTCGATCGGACCCGAATAGTTCTCGATGCCGTTGCAGTAGCCCAACTCCTGCATCATCTCCAGGTCGTACTCGGTGCGCATTCGCAACCGCTGCGCTTCGAGGAGCTTCCCCTCCTTCTCGAACAGCGCCAACCGTTCCCGAAGCTCTATCTCGATCCTCTCCATCGCCGCGAGCATGGTCGCCTGGCTCGTGGCGTAGTGGGTGGCGGGGAACACGACCAGTTCCTCCAGCGACTTGAGCCGCTCCCCCGTCAAGGGATCGACCACCGTGATCTGCTCTACCTCATCGCCGAACAGTTCGACCCGCACCGCGGTCTCGTCGTATGCCGGATGGATCTCGATGGTGTCTCCGCGGACCCTGAACTTGCCCCTGATCAGGTTCATGTCGTTGCGTTCATATTGAAGGTCGACGAGGCGACGGAGTATCGACCGCTGGTCGTATTCTTCCGCGGTGCGCAGCACGAGCAGCTGGTTCTCGTACTCCTCTGGCGAACCCAGCCCGTAGATCGCCGAGACCGACGCGACCACCACGGTGTCGCGCCTCGTGAGCAGCGCTGATGTTGCCGAGTGGCGCAGTCGGTCGATCTCGTCGTTGACCGACGAGTCCTTCTCTATGTAGGTGTCGCTCGAGGGCATGTACGCCTCGGGCTGGTAGTAGTCGTAGTAGCTGACGAAGTACTCGACCCGGTTGTCCGGGAAGAACTCCTTGAGTTCGTTGGCCAGCTGTGCGGCGAGCGACTTGTTGGGGGCCAGCACGAGCGTCGGGCGTTGGACCTTCTCGATCGTCCAGGCGATGGTGGCGCTCTTCCCCGAGCCGGTGATGCCCAGCAGTGTCTGGAAGCGGTCGCCCCGCCCGATCCCCTCGGCGAGCGCCTCAATGGCTGCCGGCTGGTCTCCGCTCGGTTCAAAGCCGGAAACGACCTTCAAGGCCGTGCGGTCACTCGGAACCGTCGCAGGTGGCACCTGAACAACCTAGGAGTGCGGGAGGGTGGTGATCCACTCCCATGCTTGGTCGATGTTGCGTTCCAGGGCTGCGAGGTCGCCGGAGTTGTCGATGACCCAGTCGGCTACTGCGATGCGGTCTTCACGACTGGCCTGATTGGCGATCCGGGCCCGGGCGTCGGCCTCGTCGAAACCTCGACTGGCCACGAGGCGCTCAACAGTGAGATCGGGGTCGGCATCGACCACGACGATTCCCGCGATCTCCCCGAACTGGTCTGCGATGGACGTTCCGTCGGCCCCCACCAGCAGCGGCAGATCGAGGATCACCACCGTATCGCTATCCGAATTCAGGCCACGCCGCCGCTCGATCTCGTTGTAGAGCGCCGGGTGGACGATCTCGCCGAGGGCCTTCAGTTCGTCGGCGTCATTGAAGACGATCTCAGCGACCGCTCCCCTATTGAGGATTCCGTCCTCGGACACTATCGCTGCGCCCCAACGCTGCACCATCGCCTCGAAGACGGGCTGGCCGGGTTCCTGCAGCTCCCGAACGATCCGGTCCGCGTCGATCAGGAGCGCGCCGCGGTCAACGAAGGCGTCCGCAACCGTGGATTTCCCCGAGCCGATCCCGCCGGTGAGCGCGATCTCGATCACTAGTCGGCCTTGACGTACTCGTCTTCCACGACGTCGTCCGGGGCCGCCCCGTCCTCGTCGACCGCCGCCTCGTCCTCGTCGTCGACCGCTGCCTCCTCGGTCACCTCGACCTCTTCGGTGACCTCGACGTACTCGTACTCGGTTCCGTCCTCGTCGGTCTCGATCACACCCGCCACCGCATCGTCGCCGGCCTCGGCGTAGTACTCCTCCCAAGCCTGCTGACCCTCGGAGCTCTCATCGCCACCGATGTAGTTGCCCTCCTCGTCGTAGGCGTGGTCGCCGAAGTGCTCCTGATACTCGGCAGCGACCTGACCACCTTCAGCGGCCTGCTTGATCGAGAGGCTGATACGCCGGCGTTGCAGGTCGAGATCGATGATCTTCACCCACAGTTCCTCGCCAGGGGTGACTACCTGTTCGGGAAGGTCGACATGGTGTGCCGACATCTCCGAGATGTGGACCAGTCCCTCAATACCGTCGCCCACCTGGACGAACGAGCCGAACGGGACGAGTTTGGTGACTCGACCGTAGACCAGTTCGCCGACACGGTGGCTGGAGGCGAACTCCTGCCACGGATCCTGCTGGGTCGCCTTCAGCGAGAGGCTGATGCGCTCACGGCTGAGATCGACCTCGAGGACCTGCACCTCGATCTCGTCGCCGACGCTCACCACGGAGTTCGGGTGGTCGACATGCTTCCAGGAGAGCTCCGAGACATGGACCAGTCCGTCCATCCCGCCGAGATCGACGAAGGCGCCGAAATTGACCACCGACGACACGACCCCGGTGCGCTTCTCGCCGGGCTTGAGATTGTCGAGGAACGCCTCGCGCTGCTCTTTCTGGGCCTCCTCCAACCAGGCCCGGCGGGACAGCACAACATTGTTGCGGTTCTTGTCGAGCTCGATGATCTTGGCCTCGAAGTGCTGGCCGACGTAGGGCTGGAGGTCCCGCACCCGGCGCAGCTCGACGAGTGAGGCCGGCAGGAATCCCCGCAGGCCGATGTCCATGATCAGACCGCCCTTGACGACTTCGATCACTAGGCCCTTGACCATTCCGCCGGCTTCCTTGATGCCTTCGATCTCGCCCCAGGCCCGTTCGTACTGGGCACGCTTCTTGGACAGGAGCAGGCGTCCGTCCTTGTCCTCCTTGGTGAGGACGAGGGCTTCGATGGTCTCACCCATCGAGACGATCTCGTTGGGGTCGACGTCGTTGCGGATCGACAGCTCACGGCTGGGGATCACGCCTTCAGACTTGTAGCCGATATCGAGCAGAACCTCGTCCTGATCGACTCGCACGACCGTGCCTTCAACGAGTTGGCCGTCTTCGACAACAACCATGGCGGAGGTGTACGCCTCCTCGATATCCACCCCCCCGAGGTCTGCGTCGATTATCTGGCGGGGGGTGTAGTTTCCATCGGAATCGAAGGTTCCGAATCGAGACTCGGTCTCGACGGTTGTGTCGGTTTGCATTCTGCTCTTGTCGGATAGAGGTGGCGCCGCGGTATCGGACCGTGGTGCCCTGTCGGTCAGGACAGCCTCAAAACGCTACCAAGTTGAAACCGCTGCGAGACGGCAGCTTCGCGAGCTTCCTCGACCTCGCGGTCTAACGGCCCCTAGAAATAGCTGTCCACCGCGTTTCGCGTCAATGTTATCGTGAGACCCTGATCCGTTCAGCGTCAAGGGAGATGAGCCATGAACAGCACCCGCATGGGAGTAGGCATCGCGCTAGGCATCGGGATTGGGGTAGGACTCGGCGCGGCACTGGGCAGTATCGCTGCCGGCATCGCAATCGGAGCCGGAGTGGGCGTCGCGCTGGGTGCCGCTCTTGGCAGAGGACGCGACGCGTGCTGAGCCCCGAGTCCACCCTCCTGAGTTTCAGCCTTTGGCGCTGGCCCAGGTTGTCGCCACCTGCAGGTCGATCTCGAGGGGGACCCGGAGCTCGAATGCGTCGCGCATGGTCGACGTGGTCATCTCCTTGGCCTGCTCGACTTCTGAGTCGGGGGACTCGACGATGATCTCGTCGTGCACCTGCAGCACGATGCGGCTGTCGATGCCGGCGGTCTCGATCGCTTCGTCGAGGCGGACCAGCGCGACCTTGAAGATGTCGGCGGCCAGGCCCTGGATGCCGGCGTTCATCGCTTGACGCTCCCCCGCCTGGCGAACCTGCCGGTTCGAGGCCGACAGTTCCGGTATCTGGCGGCGACGCCCGAACAGTGTCTCGGTGTAGCCGCGCTCGCGCGCAAGCTTCACGGTGTCGTCCATGTACTGCTTCACCGCGGGGAACGCCGCGAAGTACGAGTCGAGGATCTCGGCGGCCTCGGGGACCCCGATATTGAGCCGCTGAGCCAGTCCGTAGGACTCCATGCCGTAGGCGAGGCCGTAGGAGACCATCTTCGCCTTCGAGCGCTCTTCGATGCCCACCTCGTTCGGGGCGATGTGGAACACCTTCGAGGCTGTGGCCGTGTGGATGTCGTCGCCGGCCTCGAAGGCCTCGATCAGGCCCGGATCCTCGGCGAGGTGGGCTATGCAGCGCAGTTCGATCTGGTCGTAGTCGGCCACCAGCAGTTTGTGGCCGGCCGGGGCGACGAAGGCTGTTCGGAAGACCCGGCCCCTGTCGGAGCGAACCGGGATGTTGTGCAGGTTGGGGGCGTCCGATGAGAGTCGGCCGGTGCGGGCCACGGTCTGGTTGAAGGTGGCCCTGATCCGGTCGCCCGGCCCGGTCTCGGCCACGAGCCCCTCGCCGTAGGTGGAGCGCAGCTTCTCGACCTCGCGGAAACGCAGGAGGTTCTCGACGATCTGGTGCTGGTCGCGGAGCTTCTCGAGTGTCTGGGCGTCGGTGCTGTATCCCGTCTTGGTCTTCTTCAACGGGGTCAGGCCGAGTTCGTCGAAGAGCACCTCACGCAGTTGTTTGGTGCTGTTGACGTTGAACTCGTGGCCTGCGTCGGCGATGACCGCCGCTCGGAACTGTTCGGTCTCAGCGGTGAGCTCATCGCGGATGCGCACCAGCGCCTCACGGTCGACCGCTATCCCGCGCTGTTCCATCCGGGCCAACACCCGAACGAGGGGAACTTCGAGCTCATCGTTGAGTTCGCCGAGTCCCTGAGCGCTCAGCGCCTCGCCCATCGGTTCGCTGAGCCGGTCGACGGCCAGGGCGTGGCGTGCCGGCTCGTCCATGAGGTCTTCGTCGGTTCCGTCGAGGTCGAGCTGTCCCAGAGCGGCTGCCGATCCCGGCATTTCGAACTCGGTGTAGCGTTTGAGCAGCTCTCCGAGGTCGTAGGCGGTTTCTGCGGGGTTGAGCAGGTATGCCGCCAGACGGGTGTCGAAGACGAGTCGCCGCATGTCTACGCCGTGGTCGAGCAGGCGGCGCGCGGTCGCCTTGGCTCCGTGCATTGCCACTCGGCGTCCGTTGTTGCCGAGCAGCAGACGCAGCGCTTCGAGGACTTCTTCGTCCTGAAGGACCGTGCCCGGCACGAACCCGACTTCTGCGCTGGTGCTGTCGGTCACGAAGGCGAGGCCGTCGTCGATCCCGTGCTCGGGCACCGCGATGGCCAGCACACCGGTTCCGTTGCGGGCGGCTCCCAGGGCGGCGACTGCTTCGGCCGGCGTCTCACAGACCGTGATCTCAGCTTCGAGCACCTCGGTTCGGGGGCCCTCCGGCGGGGCGACCTGGCCTTCGAGGACTTCGCTCAGGCGTTCCTGGAGGCTTCGGAACTCGAGGAACTCGAAGAGCCTCGACAGTTCCGCCTGGTCGATCTCACCCATCGCGAGCTCGTCGATTGCCAAGGGCAGTTCCAAGTCCCTCAGCAGCCTCATCATCTCGACGTTGTTGCGGACATCGGCTTCGTGCGCGCCGAGGTTCTCTCGCAGTTTGGGGGTCAGGTCGTCGAGTGAGGCGTAGATGCCGTCGATGCCGCCGCGTTCGTTGATGAGCTTGGCGGCGGTCTTCTCGCCGACTCCTGGGACTCCCGGGAGGTTGTCGGAGTTGTCGCCTCGCAGCGCTGCGTACTGCACGTAGTCGCACGGTGCCACTCCGGTGCGCTGCTTGATTCCGGCCTCGTCGTAGAGGGCGTAGTCGGACACGCCCCGCTTATTGTAGAGGACCTTGACGTGCGGGTCCTCGACGAGCTGGTAGCTGTCTCGGTCGCCGGTGACGATGAGGACGTCGTCGCCTGAGTCGCGGCCGCGGGTGGCGAGGGTGGCGATGATGTCGTCGGCCTCGTAACCGGCCTTGTCGAGGACCGGCACGGCCAGCACGCCGAGCACTTCGCGCACCAGGCCCATCTGTTGGTAGAGGATGTCGGGGGCGGACTCCCGCTGCGCCTTGTAGGTCGGGGTCAGTTCGTGTCGGAACGTGGGTTCGGCACGGTCGAAGGCCACTGCGATGCGGTCGGGTTCGTGTTCCCTGAGCAGGTAGATGAGCATCGAGGTGAAGCCGTAGACGGCGTTGGTCACCTGGCCCGAGGCGGTCGCCATGTCGGTCGGCAGCGCGAAGAAGGCGCGGTAGACGAGCGAGTTCCCGTCGATGAGCATCAGCTTGGCCATCGCTGTGGACCCTACTCCAACGGTGAAGAGGGTCCGCACGCCCTGCGGAAATCTGCGCGTTGAGCCACACTGGGATGTGGTTGAACGCGAGATTTCTGAATTCGGCGCGCATTTTGACCTCTCGGTGTCGCTCCGGTCAGGGCTTCTCGCCCGCGAGGATGTCGTTGGCGATTTCGGCCATGCTTCTGCGTGTCGACATGGCCTGCTGTTGCAGGAACCGGAAGGCGTCGTTCTCGCTCATGTCGTGCTCGTCGATGAGCCGGCCTTTGGCCCGGTCGATCAGCTTGCGCACCTCGAGCCTTTCGGCGAGGTCGCTCACCTGGTCTTCGAGCAGCGCATGTTCACGGAACCGTGCGAGGGCGGTCTCGATGGCTGCGACGAGGTCGCTGCGCTGATAGGGCTTGACCAGATAGGTCATCGCCCCTGCTTCGACCGCTCTCTCGATCAGTTCACGCTGGCTGAAGGCGGTGAGGATCACGACTGCGGTTCTGGTTTCGCTGCTGATCGTCTGGGCCGCGGATATTCCGTCGAGGCCGGGCATCTTGATGTCGAGAAGGACAAGGTCTGGGGCGTGGGACTTGACCAGGTCGACGACTTCGTCGCCGCGGCCCGTGTCGGCTGGGACTTCGTAGCCCTCCGAGCGCAGGGTCTCGACGAGGTCGAGTCGGATTATCGGCTCGTCCTCGGCTACGACGATGCGGATGGCATCCTCGCTCACGAGGCGCTGAGATGATCGAGAAGCGTGTCCTGGGTGGCGTCGAGCTCTGCGATCTTGGCGACGACCCGGTCACGATGACGGGTCATGCGCTCAACATGGCGGGCGAGGCGGCGATGCTCCCGTTCTGCGAGCGGTGTCTCTGACACGAGGGCTCGTACCCGTGCGTCGTAGGCTTCGTCGCGGAGCTGGTTGAGCTGCTCCTCGGTGACCTGCAGATCGGCACGCAGCAGCCGCAGCTGCTGCCCCACACGCCGCAACCGACGTTCGATCTGAGGATTCGTTTCCGACATCAACCCCCAATTGTAGAGCCCGAAGCGCAACGATCCCTTATCGGAGCTTCTCGCGCCCCTTGCTCGATCTGCTGGCTTCCACGTACTTGTCGAAGATCTCCGCAGCAACGCGCCGGCCGATCGCCTCGGGGTCCTCAGGCGCTGCCGAACGGTGCCGAGCCTTCTCGGCGCTCGCCTTCGACAACTCCTGGCGCAGTGCTTCTTCGCGGTTCGTCTTTGACTTGAATCGATCCGTCACCACTGCACCAGTCCGGTCGTCGCACGCCGACGGCGTGCCAGTCAACTCTACCGCGAAGCTCGCGAGTCGAAGGACGACGACAAGATCGGACGGTCAAGGACCGTGCCGCCGAGCGCGGGCTCTAGTTTGTATCCGCCCAGCTTGATACCTACATCTGCAAGCTGTTTCACCGCGCGATCAGAACGCTCGATGGCCGTTCCGTCCACGTTCGGATCGGCGTTCTCAATTTCCTCGATCAATCTGCGTTCCATCGTTCCGACCTTTCATCGTCCTGAGCATCGATTGAAGTCGACAGCATGCACAACCAACCTACGGGGAAGCGGATCAGTCGCCAGGTGATGGCAAGAAATTGCCCAGATCTGGCGTTCTGTCGGGAATCATCGGTACTGAGCCGTAGCCGGCCCAAACATAGTTGATGCCCTCATGGGGATGGGCAGCAAGGACATGGCGGACGACAGGGACTCCCCGCCGACGGATGCGCGAGTAGCGAGTGTGGAGCTTGGCCGCCTCGAACTCGACCCAGTTTCTCCCGACGTATTTGGCGTCGAATATGACTGCTTCAGGCTCTGATCCGAGGCGAAGCACGACGACATCGGGGGTGATCAGGTCCTGCGCCATGCTCCGGTTGGGGTGCGGCACGTTCTCCAGCCCTTGCCAGCCGCGCCCGCTGGATGTGATCTGCGGTTCGAAGGCGACATGCACATCGTCTGGGAATCGCACAGTCGTTCCCGTAGGAATCTCCAACCGGGTAATCCCGCCGCGGGTCATCTGCCCAAGGACTGCGAAGCCGGGGTCCAACGGAGCGCCGAATCGCTGCCTGCACGCCTCGAGTACCTGGAGGAACACCCAGTACTCGTAGAGCCGAACGATCGCCTTGACCCCCAGTCGTGCCTCTCCTGGCCCTTCGGTGGCATACGCTTCGGGCCTGTCCAGTATTCGCAGCAGCTCGGCGATCTGTCGATAGCGCGGATCGCGAAGGGTCTGCTTCCGAGCCTCACCGGTGCCACCGTAGGGTTTTCGGCACGAGGTGAACGGGTGCTCTCTCAATGCCCGATTGGCGCGGGTGGCAACCTCGAGGCTTCCGGGCTGGCGTCGGCTGTAGGAGGCCAAGCGACGAAGCGCCTCTGCCACGAGAGCATTCTCGGGTATGTCGACCTCACGGACAATCACACTGCTCCGTCCGGGCCGCTGAACTGCCCCGACCGGGTTTGCGATCCCAGTCGACTCCGACGGTTCATTCTTCTGCTCTCCGACGCTGCGGGCCAAGAGCGGCGAAGCTCGGATGACGCTTGCTGTCAGCTCGGAGGGTCTGCGGACTGCCTCCAACCGCTTGACTCCTTCGGCTCGTGCGAGGACAGACTTGGGCTCGGCGACGATGTCTCGGAGTGGTTTCTCGATCGAGTGCCACAATTCGGCGGGCGACGGCAGTTTTCCACGCAGACTGCCGATGCCCTCTGCATCGAACATCAACCCTGTCCAGATCCGCTCAAGGTCTGCCCGCAACGTCTGGAAGGAGTCCTCGCTCAGCTTGTCGGGCACGATCTCAAACTCGTTCGGAGGTTTGCCCGATCCGCGCCGCACTTCCACGCGACCAAGATGACCACGCAGACTAGGATCTCGACTCAGTCGTAACGTAATGCGGCCTTGGTTATCGGCTTTCTCCCGTCGCATACCCAGAGTGACCGTCTCGCCGATCTCTAGTCCTCGCAAAGACAGTGTGGATGATTCCGCTACTGTCGGGCAGTCGTCGCCCCGGCTCAGCGACATCCAGGTCTTCCCGACGAGCACTTCAAGCAAGGGCACGACTCAGACCCGAACTAGCGCGAGGCGCGGATCAGTACCTTCGAGAAACTCATCGTCAGACACGCTGTCATCTAGCCAGCGGCGAACAATCGAAGCAGATTGATCGGCCCCTACGGTTTCGAACTCGTCGAGCAGTTCTCTAAGCCTGGATCCACCGGTGGGGTTGGGTTGTTGGTGTGTTCGCGTCCGCGGAAAAGGCCTCCTGGTCTGCGATGATTGTGATGACTAAAAGTCACTTTCGTCACAAAAACAGGAGGCACTTTTCGTGTCTGTATCATCGCGCGGGTTGGACCGGTTGGCAACAACGTTTGATCATGAGGGCCTGGTAGCGAACGCGGGCCTGGTTCTGGCTGCGACGTTGTTCGCTCGTTTGGGTCTGTCGGGGTTGATCAAACGGTGGGTGGACACTGGTTCGCCGAACCCGGACCGCAAGGTTTTGACGGTGGTCGCAGCGATGCTGGCGGGTGGCACCCATATTGATCATGTCGACATGCTGCGCGCCGGGCGCACTGGCAGCGTGTTGGGGTTTGCCCCCGCGGCGCCGTCGACGGTGGGAACGTTTCTGCGGACCTTCACGTTCGGTCACGTCCGCCAGCTCGAAGCGGTGGCCTCGCGGGTTTTGGCGCGGGCCTGGCAACTCGGCGCAGGCCCGGGCTCTTCGCCGTTGGTGGTGGATCTGGACTCCACGGTCTGTGAGGTGCACGGCAAACTCAAGCACGGCGCCTCCTACGCCTACACCAAAGTGTTGGGCTATCACCCGCTGCTGGCTGTGCGTGCGGGCACCTCTGAGGTGCTCGGAGCGCGGATGCGCAAAGGCTCCGCTCACTCATCGCGTGGTGTGCTGCGCTTCGTCGATGAGCTCATAGCCAACCTCAAACGCGCGGGTGCTGCCGGGCCGGTCACGATACGCGCCGATTCGGGGTTCTGGTCCTGGGGGCTGATCGACCGTCTCAACACTGTTGACGTGAAATGGTCGATCACCGTGTCGCTGAACTCTGCTGTCCGCGCCGCTATCGAGACGATCGGCGACAAAGCCTGGGTTGACATCGACTACCCCAAAGGGGGCCACGCCCAAGTCGCCGAAACCCTCTATACCACCGGCCGCGGCAAACAACGCCGCACCGTGCGCCTCGTGGTGCGCCGCACCCGCCTCACCGACCGCGCCCAGCAACGGCTCTGGCCCAACTGGCGCTACCACGCCTTCATCACCAACAGAAACGACCTCAGCACCGTCACAGCAGACCAATTCCACCGCAACCACGCAGTCGTCGAGCTCGCCATCCGCGACCTCAAAGAAGGCTCCGGACTCAACCACATCCCCTCCGGGCACTACCCAGCCAACTGTGCATGGCTCGCCTGCGCCGTGCTCGCCCACAACATCGGCCACTGGACCGCCATCCTCACCAACACCACACCAGCCACCAACCAAACCCGCCGCACCCGCCTCACCGCGCTGCCCGCCGTGCTCGTCAACCGATCCGGCACACACACCCTGCGATACCCCACCCGCTGGCGATGGCAAACCCAATTCACCAACACACTCACCAAACTACGAAACCTGCCCGGACCCTCCGGCTAACCCCCACCACCCAGAGGAACCCGGCGCCCTCCAGCACACACCCAGCGCCACCAACCCAACCCAACCCCTGAACCCTGAACCCAACACGCCCCAACACGCCCCAACACACCAAACCCAGTCCCAAACACCCAACCCGACACCCGCCCACCAACCACCCCACCCACCAACACCGAATCGGTGGATTCAGGCTAAGTACCTCCGCCAGGTGTCCCTTGAATCCCCGGATCTTCGGGATGATGCGCTGTACGATCCCCCAGTCCAAGGCATCTTCGTCGTCGAGGATACCTGCGGCGTTGGCGACGAAGCGCTCGAGTTCAAGGTGGGCACGAAGCCCTACGCCAATACTTGCCTGCCGCAGGATGTCAGCGATTTCGACCAAGAATTCATGGTGGTCATCGCTGGGTTCCGTGCGACAGATTTCTCGCCACTCGGCTACTGCGACATGCCACGGCGCAGGTGGCTCACCGTTGCGCTTGTGATGCCGATCCGAGACCTCAACGTTCAACAACAGTACGTTCGCCCGGTCAAGTACCCGCTCGGAAAGCGGTCGTGTGGTCTCGTCCACATTCACGGTTCCGATAATTATCAGGTTGTCGGGGAAGCGGAGGCTGTGCGGCCACTCGTCGGAGTTCCTCGGGGCCAGTGCGTAGGAATACAAAGGCAACTGAACGTCCTCACTTCCCGAACGCGCCTCCTCGATGGCTGAGAGCCATTCGGCAAGGTACTGCTCAACTGGGGCAAGATTCATCTCGTCTAGCAGCACGAAGTGCAAGCGGTCCGGTTCCCGTTCGCAATCCCGCACTGTCTCAGAGAGCCACCCCGGCACGAAAGTGTCCGATATCGGATTGACGAACCCCAGTACCTCGGTTTGATCGATCCAGTCCGGTCTCACTGCAATGCGCCGGAATCTGCGATTAGCCCTGATCGTTCACGAGTATTTGTGATCGGGTTGGGTGTGCGTGTTTTGGTGTGGTTTCGGGGTTGGGGTTTCGGGGTTGGGGGGCGTGGGGTTCGCGGGCGGGTGTTTTGGGGTCTGGTCAGGCGTGTTGGGGTGTGTTGGGGCGTGTCGGGTCGGGGTGAATCA
Organism: Candidatus Aldehydirespiratoraceae bacterium; assembly: GCA_965208435.1. Lineage (GTDB taxonomy): Bacteria > Actinomycetota > Acidimicrobiia > Acidimicrobiales > Aldehydirespiratoraceae > VXYK01. The sequence continues at coordinate 184,004 of OZ242337.1, forward strand.
GGCCGTGTCGGGTCGGGGTGGGGGGTGTGTTTATGGGGCGCCGGGGCGGCAGGCGTGGAGGAGTTGTGGTGTTGTTGGCCACCAGTGGAGCAGGCGCAGGGTCCATTTGCGTGAGGACCGCACGAGTCTCGCGGGTGCGTGCCATAGCTGCCAGCGGAGGCGTTTGGGGGAGGCGTTGGCGAGGGGTCCGTCGAGGCGGAGTTGTTGGAACCATTTCACCAGCGTCGAGCTGAACGCGACCATCGCGGCCCAGGCGGTGTTGGCGTCGAAGTCGCTGAAGGGCATGCGGGCCAGGCCGGAGTCTTTGAGGTCGGCGATGGTGTTCTCGATGCGGGCGTGGGCTCTGTGGTGGGCGTCGAGTTCGGCGGGGTCGCCTGCGGCGTCGGTGTAGAACCCGCGGTAGCGCCAGGTGTCGGAGTCGAACAGGGTCCTTTGGGCGCCGGGGTGGCGGGGCTCGCGGCAAGCGATGAAACGGGTCGCGTCGGGCCAGTCGGAGAGATCGACGAAATGGGTGAGGTCCGCGACCTGGGCGCGTTCGGCGGGTTCGCCTTTCGCGTCGAGGGCGGACTGCCATTTGTCCGGGTCGATGCGGTTGTGGTCGATAGCCGCCTCCACCTGGTTGTTGGAGCGTGCTGTCATGAAGAACTCGATGTTGCGGTCCCGGCAAGCCGCGGCGATACGTGCAGAACAGCCCGCGGAGTCCACACGCAACTGCACCCGCCTGAGAGGCACCGTGTCGTCGTGTTCGCGGTGCCCCGCGGCGACCGCTGCGGGGAGCTGCGCCACAGCAGCGTCGAGGACCTCTATATGGTCTGCTATCGAGTTCGCGGCTGCGTTGCCCGCACGCAGCTTGATCGACAGCATCTCACCATCGTCGGTAGCACACAGCATCGGATGGAACCCGAACCCGCCCTTGAAATGCGCCGCCGCTTCGGCCTTGTTCTCAGAATGCACCTCCACCAGCGTCGAGTCGATATCCAAAACCACCGGAGACGACCCCGACACATCACCGCGGCGCTCCCACACCCCCGCGCGCACACCAGCCACCGCCCCAGCCAGTCCCCCCACCACATCAGGGCCCAAGCCCCGCAGTGTGCGGTACAGAGTCGAATCAGACGCCACCTCCCCAAACAGCACCGGCTGAGCCCGCAGATGCTCAATATCCGCGCACGCCTCCCCACCCCCGGCGAGCATCAACAACAAATGCACCAACACCTTGCCCCGGTCATGGACCGGCGCCCGCTCACCAGACACCGGCACCACCGCCGACAACGCCTCCCCCAAACCCAAACCGTCAGCGAAACGCCCCAACGCGAACAAACCCGCATGCGCCGCGACCTGCCCACCGCCCCCTGTCACCCTCACATCACAAGTGCTGCTAACCTGCATCTCGGAGATGCCCCTTTCTGTGGAACCCACATGTGCTTCCCAACACACATCGTCCCACATCAAAGGGGCTTTTCCGCGGACGCGCACACCCCAACCTCAACACCCCCATGAACGATCAGGGTTAGTGCCACTTGCCCCGAAAGCTTCAGCATAGGTCCGAGTCAATGAACTCTTTCCCGAACCCGTGAGCCCGGCAAGGATCACGAACGGTCGGGTCTTTAGTGACACGTACAACCGCTTGATGTCCAACGGGTCAAAATCCAAGACTCCCCTACAGTAGGTAATCAAATGGTCGACCAAGTCGCCCTCTCCCTGGTCGGCCTCCCATCGGAAGATCCTTCTATCCTGCAGATCATCCCATAGTTTTTCTGAACTCTGACGGGCGTCGAATAGATACGCGTCGGGGAGATCCGGAACTTGAAGCTGGGCCTCTATCTCCGAATGCCAGTTTGCGAAGTAGCCGATGTCCTCGTTGCTAAAGTCTTCACGTTCGTCGGTCAGAATCCCATCGATTCGGCTGAGATTCTTGACGACGGCAGCACGCCGTTCCTCGCGCAACTGTTGTACTGCTCCCTCAATCTCCTGCTTGAGTTCGTTGGAACCCCGCCCATCGCGACGTTCCAACTCAACAATCTTCCTATCCCATTCCCGCACCGCCGATTCAAGTGCACCCAGTACGGTTAACGGCTCTAGGAGTTGCTGAAGGTCTTCTTGTTGCTCCTGAAGCATCCTGTCGAGCTGTGCGGACAGTTCAGTCTGGGCCGCTCCGATTTCTCGGGCCATTTCATGTGGATCCGCCGAATCAAATCGGTTCTCAATATCGGCGACGCGATCAATCCAGATGGCATCCTCGCCGAGTCTCGATTCACGTATCTTCCGACGCAATCCTTCCAATTGCCGGTGAGCGAGTTGCGCCCGCTCACGTCGCGAAATGTGTTCCTGCAAGCTTTCCAACGCTTTCTCGGCCTCGTCGATATCGTCGTCGAGCACATAGAGATTGATTTCCTCTAGGTCGTCGCTAGCGACACTGGATTTGGCTTCGAGCTCAGACAGCGAAGCTGAAAGGTTGCGGTCACGACGGATTTCGTCCTCGAGCGACACGATGGACTCGCCTGTTTCGTCGCACCACGCTCCTACGACCCGGGCGAGCTTGTAACGTCCTCGCCGATCACCGCTACGGGCGGCATAATCAATCTTGGCCGCAACCATCGCCCTGTCAACGGGAGGCGCGACGTTGGCCGCTAGGATCGGCCTCAGTAAGGCCTCCGCCAGTTGACCGACAGCGTGCTTGAAGTCGCTCGGTACTTCACTGATCAATCCTGGCGCTACCCGACGTGTCCATGGTTCGACCTCGCCCTGCAAGTCGACGATCCGGTTCACTTCATCGGTCGCCTCGCGGCAGCGTTTGAGCATCTGCTTGTGCCGCCGACTTCCACCCTCAACACCCCTATCGCGAAGCTCTTGATCCAGCTTCCGAAAGTCGACCTCGGCTCGTTTTGCCTGACGATTGCCTTTCAGTTGCGCGGCGGTTGCCCCCAGTTGCTCGCTGAACGACGACCAGACCTCTCGCTCACCCGGCAGCTTCACTGTCCCGTAGTGGTCCAGCCTCAAGGTCTCATCAAGCCCGGCCAGCATCGAATCGAGTTGCCGCCGCTTGTCGAGCCACTCGGCGGCTGGCAGTTCCACGCCAAGGCTGAGAAGGCTAATGACAGCGTCCATGTGACTCTTGACCATTTCGTCAAGCGATGCTGGAAGTCGATGTGCACCGCCATTAGCCGACCGCCGCCCAGTGGTGGCGACGTACCACCAGTCCAGCACATGAGCCAAATGTCGGTCAGCGTCCAACCCAATACGGCCAATCACGTTACCCGCCGTTTCCACGGCGGCGTCAGCATACGGATCGGTCTCGACGATCGGGATCAGGAGTTCAAACACCCGATTCGCCTCGGTCTCCGACACTGGATCGGAGCTTCTGATGATCTTGGTTAGCTTGGCCACGGACGCCTCCTCGGGTCGTTCGCCCGACCCTACACGCAGCCTGTGACAAGCACCCTCACCCCGCCGACTCCGCCGAGCCGGGACCACCGGGCCGGTGCGCTTCATGTCGGAAGTCGTTGCGACGCTTTCCATTCTCCGATCAGTGTCGGATTGAGAACCGCTCCAGCCAGATTCTCAATGAAGACGGCAATCACTTGATCGACCCCTGTTGCTGACGGGCCAAGACAGCTCGGAACTGATGCTCATGCGCGGATTCGCCGATTTGGCGGGTAAGAGTCAGATCATCCCGAATCAGGCCATCTCGGTCTACCCCGAGCATCTCAAGCGTTGACTTGTCAAGGAGGTCGAGAACCCTGCTCAATTCGCCTTCGATCCGCCAAAGCTCGCGGGGAAGAATCGCCTCCAGCGTAAGACCTTGTCCTTTCGACTGCCGAAGGAGTTCAGCGGCCGAGCACTCCACTGACGTGCAGAGGTATACGACGGGATAGCTCTGCGGTGGGTTGAAGCGACCACCAAACCGTCGTGCGCCCTCACCGCTCAGAGGATTGTTGAAACCCATCGCTTGGTTCCGGAACCCGACAACTTACAAAGGGCGCGCCGATGCCCGTTCCACCATGTTCAATTTCGAACATTTTACGTGGTGACACCCTCCGCCAGTGCCAACAGGAGGTCGACAACCCGCCGATACTCGCCTTCTGCCATAAGATCCAACGGCTTCCTGTATTCGAGGTCGCTGTTGGGCGAACGCAGCCAGAATCTTGCCGCATCATCGTTCATCACTGTACGGGCCAGATCAACGACGGCACGCAATTCAAGCAAGCGCTCCTCAGCCTTCCGCCTGGGAGTCGTCTCCTCAGACCGCCATCGGGACACGCTCCTCGGGTTGGTCTCACTGACCCGAGCCAGATCAACGGTGTCGAGCACATCCCCCTCGCAAAGGTGATCCAACAGAGTTGTGAGCATGGCCATCTGCAACCCCCCTTCTTTGTCTAGTTCTAAGTCGCTCTAATGACATACTATACGTCGCCTGTGTGTCAGTACAGGTGCATTTCCCGCTTCGTGCTGCAGGTCGGACCCGGTCGACCGGTCGGTCACTGGCCAACAGGGTGTGGCAAGGTGGGGGATGGCACGGATTTCGGTTGTTCCTGACGACGAATGGGTCGGCGAGCTCGATGAGATGCACCCGCGGGTCGTAGACCGCAAATGGGGGCGGGTCGACAACATCTTGGCGGTCCACTCGCTGAACCCCCGGAGCATGGCGGCACATCAGGGCCTCTACGAATCGGCCATGAGCGGCACCGCCGCACTGCGTAAGGCCGAACGAGAACTCATCGCCCTGGTCGTCAGCCTCACCAACGACTGCCACTATTGAATCGTCCACCACCGGCGCGGTCTGCGCCGACTCATCAAAGACGACGAACTCGTGGCAGCCGTCGAGCACGACTGGAGAACCGCCCCGCTGTCCCCCAAGCGCAACGCCATGCTGGGCTTCGCCGTCAAACTCACCGAAACCCCCGCCGCGACAAGCGACGCCGACGTCGACTCCCTGCGCGAAGCCGGCTTCAGCGACCGCGACATCCTCGACATCGTCGAAGTCGTCGCCTACTACGCCTATGCCAACCGCATCGCCGACGGACTCGGCCTGCAAACCGAAGACTGGATCCCCGACTGAGCGGTACAGTCGATCGGACCAAGACGCATTCCGAGCGATCGGCTGGCCAAGCCTCAACGACCGCGCCGCGGGTATACGATCTGCAGCATGCGCGAAGACGAGATTCGGCTGCGAATCGGGGGCGAGGTCACACTTGACCTGCTGTCTGCTGCCTTGGCACAGTTCACCCGGGCGCTCGAGGCTGCTGAAGCCAGCCATGGCGCAAGTATCCGCTGGGTGCTAACAGGACTTGATCATGGCAGCGCGACGGCCCTGGCACGCGCCATCCCGAATGATGGTCGTTCCGAGGCTCTCGCGCCGCAGGTGTGCTTGAGCTTGGTCGAGACCGGGCGAGCAGTGATGGAGGGCAAAGCCGACGAAGCAGTACCGATGACCCGCCACTTGGCGAAGCTGCTGAACCTTGCGAGCCATGACCAGCCGGTCGTGATCGACTGCGTCGGAGCCGCGGTCGAGTTCGCCCCAGTGGAGGCAGTCGAGTTGTCGCGCGCCGATGACGACGTCCGCGCCACGCTGGGCACAATCAGAGGCCGAATTGAGATGCTCTCACAGCGCCGAGGTCTTCACTTCAGCCTCTATGACCTGGCCGTGTCCTGTTTCCCTGCAAAGGAAATGGAGTCAACGATGCGGGATGCCTGGGGTCAAGTCGCTGACGTAACGGGCACGGTGAAACGCGACCCGGCGACAGACAGACCGCGTTCAATTCGTGACATCACCAGCGTCGAGTTCGTTGACGAGGGGGACGACTTGGGTTACCGGGCGCTTCGTGGTGTTCTCGAGACGCGCGAACCCGCCGAAGTCCTAGTTCGCCGGATGCGTGATGCCGAATAGCGTTCCGCGCCTCTACCTTGATGCAAATGTTGTGATCGCCTGGATCAGGGAGAGGACGGCGTTCTGGTGGCCGATTTGAATGGCCTGACCCCGAGAATCCATGGGTTCCATGTCCACATTGTGCAATATTCGTAGTAAATTGTGTGCAAAACTTGTATTGGAAGTCGTGCAGAATTAGTAGTCTGCGGTTGTGGCAGACTACATACCCCGAATGGCCGACTCCAGGATCGAGTTCTTGGCCGAATCCCCCGCAGCGTTGTTCATCACCGGTGCACGTGCCACCGGCAAGACGACAACCGCCCGACGGCACGCAGTGACAGTGGTTCAATTGGACAACGCCGAAGAGGCGGCTGCTGTGCGGGCCGATCCCGACGCCGCCTTGCGAGATCTCGAACCGCCGGTCCTGCTCGACGAATGGCAGGTTGTCCCAGAGGTGCTCGGCGCAGTCAAACGAGCCGTTGACACCGAGCGTGTTCCAGGAAGGTTCATTCTCAGCGGTTCGGTCCGCTCTGGCCGCGATCCCTCCCTGTGGCCCGGCACAGGCCGCCTGCTCCCGGTGAACATTCACCCGATGACCGAGCGCGAACAGTTCGGAACCCTCGGCGTAGAGTTCCTTGAGATTCTGCGCACAGGCGACAACATCCGACAGCCGGCGGACCCGCCGGACCTGCGCGGCTACGTGGAACTGGCGCTCAAAGGCGGGTATCCCGAAGCAGTCCTGGAGCGCGAGACCGCGCGCCGCGACGCCTGGCTCGACGGCTACCTCGGCCAGATGTTGAACCGTGACCCGTCAACGTTGGGTATGTCACCCGACAGCGCCCGCCTCGGTCGCTTCTTCGACGCTTACGCGCTCAACACAGCAGGTCTGGCGACTGACACCACACTCAACAACGCTGCAGGGATCAACCATCGGACTGGCACCGCCTACACGCAACTGCTCAACGACCTCGGCATAATCGCGGAACTGCCGGCGTGGCACAGCAACCGGCTCGCGCGACTCGTCAAAGGACGCAAACGCCTCGTGGCAGACACCGGCCTGTGGGCCGCGGCGGTCGGCGTCGACGTCGCAACGGTGATGTCCAGCGGTGATCTGCTCGGGAGACTCCTGGAGACCTTCGTCATCAACCAGCTGCGGGCCGAAACGGCTCTGATGACCCGCGGTCCACAGTTGAGTCACCTGCGACTGGCCGATGGTCGCCGCGAGGTCGACTTGATCGCCGACTATGGCGCCCGCGGCATCGTCGCCATCGAGATCAAGGCGACCAACGCACCCGACGCCGGCGATGCCCGCCATCTCGAGTGGCTCCGCGACGAACTGGGCCCCCGGTTCGCAGCAGGCGCCGTCCTGCATGTCGGCCGACACAAGTACCGCCTCTCAGAGCAGATCGAAGCCATCCCCATCTGCGCCCTCTGGGCCTGAAGTATCCCTCTGGTGTCCGAGACGGAATTTGGTGCCCGGGGCGGGACTTGAACCCGCACGCTCTTGAAAAGCAACGGATTTTGAATCCGCCGTGTCTGCCAATTCCACCACCCGGGCCGGATGATCACGCCAAGGCGTCTTGACCTTGTAGGCGCAGCGTAGCCTCTACGATATGTCGTCGGGCGCTCGATTCCCTCTCCCGTCACCCCGTCTTGTGTGGGTGCTCGTGGCGTTGGTTGTGCTCGTGATCCTGCGGGAGGCGTCGATCCGCAGACACGTCGAGGACCTGGCCGACTGGCCGCACACTCCCCAACCGTTCTGACCGGCCCGCCCCTCTGATCGAAGCGTGTCGAGCGGACCAGACTCAACCTCACCGGAGCACAAATCGTGGAAGTAGTGAAACCCTGCGGTGTGCCCGTGAGTCAGACACCCCACAGCACGTATAACGTATATCCCTCTCAGACACAGAAATTAACGCGCCCTGTTATCCGGCCACCGCGGGAGCCTCGAACCAGATGATCGTCTTCACCTACCCAGGACAAGGTTCACAACGCCCTGGTATGGGTGCGCCATGGGCTGAGCATCCCTCCTGGGAACTCGTCGAGGAAGCCTCCGAAGCCGTCGACCGCGACGTCGCTGCGCTGCTGCTCGAAGCCGACGCCGACGAGCTGACAATGACCCGCAACGCCCAACTCGCCACGTTCGTCATGTCGATGGTGGTCCTCGACGCAGTCAGCCGCCTAGGGGCCGAAGCGGTTGCCCATGCCGGGCACAGCCTCGGAGAGTACTCAGCGCTCACCGCCTCAGGTGCGCTCGACTTCGGCGACGCTGTCCGCCTCGTCAACGAACGCGGCGACGCCATGCAGGCAGCGGCCGACGAACAGACCGGCACCATGGCCGCACTGCTGGGACTCGAAGACGACCAGGCCGACATCGCCTGTCGCCGCACCGCCGGCGACGTCTGGATCGCCAACTACAACGCCCCCGGCCAAGTCGTCATCGCCGGGGTCCCCGAAGACATCGACGAGGCATGCAGGATCGCCAAGGAGGCCGGCGCAAAGAGGGCCGTGCGGCTCCCCGTGGGCGGGGCATTCCACACGCCGCTCATGGCCCCCGCCCGACGCCGCCTGCGCAAGGCCATCGACCAAGTCGAGTTCCGGCCCCCGGAACAGCCCGTGTACGCCAACCTCGACGCCACCGCCCACCATGAACCCGACGACTGGCCCGAACTGCTCGGCGCGCAACTCTGCTCCCCGGTCCGCTGGCGCCAGACCCTGCGAACGCTCTCCGAGGACGGTTTCGACACCTTCGTCGAACTCGGACCGGGCAACGTGCTCACCGGCCTCGTGAAACGGACCCTCAAGGGCGCCAACCGAGTCAACGTCGCCGCACCAGCCGACCTCGACGGACTGCTGGAGTCGCTGGCCGTTCAACTGAGCACCGAAACCCCCGCCCTCGAAGGAGAGCACCTCTTCGCCACAGAACGGCTCGTGGTGTCGCCCGGCGCCGGCATCTTCAGCCTGGCCCCCGGTTGCGAACCGGGTCGCCGTGTGTCCGTGGGCGAGGTGTTGGGTACGGTTGGGGACCAAGAAGTCCTCAGCTCCTTCGCGGGAGAAATAGTCGGGGTACTTGCCCTCAAGGGAGAACGCGTGACTTCACGGCAACCGATCGCTTGGCTGCGGGTCAACTGATGGCGATCCGGATCGCCGGAATAGGCACGGCACTGCCCTCCAAGGTCCTCACCAACGACGACCTCGCGCAAATAATGGACACCAGCGATGAATGGATCCGCGAGCGTGCCGGGATCGCCTCGCGCCATGTCGGCGGACTCACCTCCGAGATGGGAGTAGAAGCGGGCAACAATGCTCTCAAAGCCGCAGACCTCACACCCGATGCCATCGACCTGCTGCTCCTCTCCACGAGCAGCCCCGATCAACGGTTTCCGGGAACCTCGGCACAGATACATGCAGGCATCGGGCTGGACTGCGGCGCTTTCGACGTCAATGCCGCATGCGCCGGGTTCGCCTACGGCTACGTGGCCGCATACGGAATGATGATGCTGCCCGGCGGGCCGGACCGGGTGCTCAACATCGGCAGCGACGCACTGTCGTCCCTGGTCGACTGGGAGGACCGCGGAACTGCGATCCTGTTCGGCGACGGTGCTGGAGCATGCGTCATGGAACGTCACGACCAGGGTGAGCTGCTGGCGTTCGACCTCGGGGCCGACGGCAACCTCGCCCCGATCCTCTACTGCGAACACGGCGACACGATCCACATGGCCGGACGCGAAGTCTTCAAGCGGGCCGTTCGAGCGGTCGCCGCCTCGATCAAGACGGCCCTCGAAAAAGCCGGCCTGACCCCCGACGACGTCGACGTGGTCCTGTTGCACCAGGCCAACATCAGGATCATCGAAGCTGTCTGCGCCCGCACATCGCTGCCGATGTCCAAGACCCACAATGTGCTCGAGACGACCGGCAACACTTCCACGGCCACGATCCCGCTGGCGATGGAGCGTGCCGAGTCGGCCGGCGTTCTCGAACCCGGCAAGATCGTGCTGATGTCGGGGTTCGGCGCGGGCATGACCTGGGCGACCCTGGTGGTTCGCTGGTGAGTCGCGACGCAACGACCGGCGGCGTGCGGATCGCCGGCGGTTCGCCAGCACAGTCGGCCCCCGGCATACCGCCAGTCGCTAAAGAGGCAGCAGTTGGCGCCTCAACGCCGGCCGGAACAGCCGAGGCCGGGGGTGCCCAGTGAGCAGGGTGGTGCTGGTCACTGGAGGCAACCGGGGGATCGGACTGGCCACCGCCAAACGATTCCAAGCCGGAGGGCATCAGGTCGCGGTGACCTCCCGCTCCGGTACCGACGAAGACCTTGAAGGGCTCTTCGTCGTCAGATGCGATGTGACCGACAGCGATTCCGTCGATGCCGCGGTCAGCGAGATCGAGGAGTCGCTGGGCCCCGTCGAGGTTCTGGTGAGCAATGCCGGCATCACCCGCGACGGCCTGGTGCTGCGCATGGGCGACGATGACTTCACCGCGGTGCTCGACGCCAACCTCACCGGCGGCTTCCGCATCGCCCGACGGGTCGTCAAACAGATGATGCGGGCGCGCTGGGGGCGGATCGTCTTCGTCTCCTCCGTCGTCGGTCTCGGCGGGCAGGCCGGTCAGGCGAACTACGCAGCGTCGAAAGCCGGGATCACGGGCTTGGCCCGTTCACTCGCCAAGGAGTTCGCCAGGCGCAACATCACCGTGAACGTCGTCGCACCCGGCCCGATCGACACCGACATGCTGGCAGCCTTGAGCGACGCCCAACGGACCGCGATGCTCGACATGGTCCCGATCGGGCGCCTCGGAGAGCCTGCTGAGATCGCCGCTGCGATCGAGTACCTCGCCTCGGAGGACGCAGGGTTCGTGACCGGTACGGTGCTTCCGATAGATGGCGGCCTTTCCATGGGCTGACCGCTTCTCGATGGGCAACCGCTTTGAACTCGGTAACCTCGTAGTGCCCGAATAGCAATGGAGAAAGCAAGTGAGTGACAACTTCGAACGATTCACGAATTGTGCAGTGGACGTACTGTCGGTCGACGCCGACCAAGTCGTCTTGGACGCAACTTTCGAGTCTCTCGACGCCGACAGTCTCGACCTCGTCGAACTGGTCATGGCTCTCGAGGAGGAATTCGACGTCAACGTCGAAGAAGAGGAGCTTGACGGCGTCTTGACGATTCAGGCTGCCTACGACTTGATCCTCTCCAAGCTCTGATGCCGTCGCGCCGCGTCGCAGTCACAGGCATCGGCGTCGTCGCCCCGTGCGGAATCGGAGCTGACGCCTTCTGGGACGGTCTTTGCTCCGCCGCACCAGTCGGACCGCGTGTGCTTGAGGACTGGGACGCCTCCCCATACTTCGAGAATCCCAAAGAGGTCAGGCGCAGCGACCGCTTCACCCAGTTCGCGGTCGCAGCCGCCTCCGAGGCTCTGGCCCAGGCCGGTGAGCTGACTGTCGACCCGGCGCGCCGCGGCACCTTCATCGGGACCGGCGTCGGCGGAATCGAGACTCTCGAGACGCAGATTGAGACTCGCCTCAACAAGGGCGAACGCCGCGTCTCGCCCTTCCTGGTGCCGATGATGATGACCAACGCAGCCGCGGCCACCCTGTCGATGCGGCACGGCTGGCAGGGTCCGTGCGAGAACACCGTCACCGCCTGCGCCGCGGGAACCCACGCCATAGGCAACGCGGCACGCCTCATCACCAACGGAATCTGCGACGCGGTGCTCGCCGGAGGCAGCGAGGCCCCCTTCACACCGACCGCTGTCGCAGGCTTCACCAACATGACCGCACTCTCGGGCAGCGGGGTGAGCCGCCCATTCGACCCGCGCAGAGACGGATTCGTCATGGCGGAGGGCGCCGGTGTCCTGGTGCTCGAGGAATGGTCATTCGCAGAGGCGCGGGGCGCCGCGATCCTCGGAGAGATCCTGGGATCGGCCTCCACTGCCGATGCCCACCACATAACCGCGCCCGCCCCCGGAGGGACAGGCGCCATCACCTGCATGCGCCTCGCTATCGAGGACGCCGGCCTCTCAGCCGACGATGTCGTTCACATCAACGCACACGGCACCTCAACGGACAAGAACGATGCCGCCGAGGCGGCAGCCATCGCCAAGATCTTCGGTACCCCCGGGCCGGTCATCACCTCCACCAAGGGCGTCACCGGCCACGCACTGGGCGGTGCCGGAGCTCTCGAAGCAGTCGCGGTCCTGCTCTCAATGGACCGACGACTCATTCCGCCGACTGCGGGCCACGAGACCCTCGATCCCGAGATGCCCGACATCGACGTTGTGGTCAATGGACCCAGGTCGTGGGTTCCGGGACCCTCACTGTCGAACAGTTTCGGTTTCGGCGGGCACAACGGAACCCTGGTAATCGGTCCCGGCTGACTCGGTCCCGACGGTCCTAATCGCCGTCGGCGTCGACGATCACGAACATCAGCTCGCAGCCGGCGGCAAGTTCGCCGTCGACGGTGGCGCGTCCCTCCCCCTTGCCGGCGCGTGCAGACAAACGGGTCATCTGCACTTCGATCGTAAGCGTGTCGCCGGGCACCACCTGCCGCCTGAAGCGTGCCTTGTCGAGCCCTCCGAACAGCGGGAGTTTGCCCTCGTAACGTTCATCGGTCAGAACCGCCAACGCTCCCACCTGTGCGATCGCCTCACAGATGAGCACTCCGGGGAGCGTTGGGCGGCCTGGAAAATGACCTGCAAAGAAGGCTTCGTCACCAGTGAGCCGCCATGTCCCGACAGCAGACTCTCCCGGGACGATGGCACTGATCTCGTCTACGAACAGAAACGGAGACCGGTGAGGCAGTACCTCAACTGGTTTCGGCAGACCCATTGCTGTTCAGCACTCATTTCGATTCAGCACTCATTGCGAGAGCGCTGGTTCAGCTCTTGCCCGCGGCCTTGAGCTTCGCCCCAACGGACACCTTGCAGCGAGTACCGGCGGGCACGTCGATCGTCTCTCCGGTCTGGGGGTTGCGCGCCACCCTGGCGCTGGTGGCGGCACGCTCAAACTTGAGGTACCCCGTGATGGCAACTTCCCCTCCGCTGCCGATCTCCGACTCGATCGTGCTCATCATGGCGTCGAGACACGCCCCAGCGTCTTTTTGGCTTACGCCGGCCTTGTCGGCCATGGCTGCAACGAGTTCGCCCTTGTTCATGATTGCTCCGTTTACTGTGTTGGTTTCCCGCGGCTCTCGCGGTCATAACGAATAACACGCGAGTCGAAATTCTTGACAATGTCAAGCATTTGCCGGCTCACGTGGCTTCGCAGCCCTTGAAACTACAGGGATCTCCGTCCACTGCCCACCTCTGAGGCCAAATTACACGACCTCAGAAAACACTGCCTGAAGGGCCGCCAGAGGTGCCCCGAGAGCTCAGCTCAGACCGAGTCTTTAGCCGAGCTGCTGCGTCGCTCGCCCCGCAGGAAAGCGTCGCGGGCCTCATCGCCCAAGCCGTGCAGATTGAGCTCGAACGTGAACCCCTGCTCCAGGCGGTAGCCGCGACTGGGATCCTCGTCGATACCGATCAGGGACGCCTTGGCCGCTCGCATCACGGTCGGATGCTTCGATGCGATGACCGAGGCGATCTCACGGGCAGCGTCCATCAGTTCGGCCGCATCGACGACACGCAGCACGGTCCCCCAGCGCTCAAGCTGTTCCGCCGCCACCGTCTCGCAGCTGTAGAGCATCCAGCGGAGCTGCTTCTCGGGTACCAGCCGTGCCAGATAGCTCGCTGCCCCGAGCGCGCCGTTGTCGATCTCGGGGAGCCCGAAACGCGCACCCCTTGCCGCCACCACGATGTCGGCGCTTCCGGCGAGTCCGATGCCGGTGCCGAAGCAGAAGTCGTTGACCGCGCAGATTACCGGCACCGCGCACCCGTAGACGGCTCGAAACGTACCGAGGCAGGCCCGGTTGACCTCGATGATGCCCGAGTTGCCGGGCATCTGTTGCATCTCCTTGATGTCGACCCCGGCGCAGAATCCCCGTCCGGTTGCGGTCAGGATGACAGCCGACACTTCGCTGCGGTGCTCGATTCCGTTCAGGGTCTCCGCGAGTCGGTCCGTGTCGGCAATCGGCAGGGCGTTGACCTTCGGGTTGTCCATCACCAACTCGAGGACACCGCCGTCGCTGAGCGACTCGTGAATGGTCATCGGCGCACCAGCACGGACGAACCATGGCCGAACAGACCCTGGTTGGCGGTTATCCCGACCCTGGCTCCCTCGACCTGACGGGCCTGCGCCCGACCTCGCAGCTGCCAGGTCAGCTCACACACCTGGGCGATCGCCTGGGCGGGAACCGCCTCCCCGAAAGCACCGAGACCGCCGCTGGGATTCACCGGCAGGCGGCCCCCGATCGTGGTGACGCCGTCGCGCAGAAGTTTCTCCGCCTCGCCCACCTCGCAGAACCCGAGCTGCTCATACCAGTCGAGTTCCAACGCAGACGAGAGGTCGTAGACCTCGGCCACATCGACGTCGGAGGGACCGAGGCCCGCCTCGGCATAGACACGGTCTCCGATCGAGGCCTTGAAGCCCCGGTCGGGAGGCGCAGTCTCGCCCGCAGAGTCCGTGGCCAGATAGGGCAGGTCGATGACGGTGTCCGGAAAGGTCGGCGTGACAGTCGAGATGCCCGCGACCCGCACCGGGTCGCTCACTCCGTGAGCCCGTGCGTAGTCCATCGACGACACCACCATCGCTGCTCCGCCGTCGGAGGTCGCACAGATGTCGAGCAGGCGCAGAGGATCGGACACGACCGGAGAGTTCGCCACATCGTCGATGTCGTACTCCTTGGTGAACCGGGCCCTGGGGTTGTGGACCGAGTGGCGGGAGTTCTTGACTTTCACTCTGGCGAAGTCCTCGGAGGTGGCGCCGTAGAGGTCCATTCGGCGTCGGGCTTGAAGACCGAAATACACCGGGTTGGTCGCGCCGACGAGCTTGAAGCGCAGCCAGTCCATGTCGTCTGGACGGTCGCCTTCATTCGGCGCCAGAAAGCCCTTGGGGGTGGTGTCGGCACCCACGACGAGTGCCACGTCGGTCGCTCCCGAGAGAATCTGCCCGCGCGCAACCGACAGCGCGGTCGCGCCGGAGGCGCAAGCTGCATAGGACGACGCCACCTGGGCGCCGTTGAAGCCCAGGGCCCGGGCGAAGGTCGAGCCTGCAACGTAACCCGGGTATCCGCAACGAACGGTGATCGCCCCTGAGACGAATCCGACGTCGTTCAGTCGACGCCGGCGTCGCGGAGCGCCTCATTGGCCGCGGCCGTGCCGTACTCGACGAAGTTGCGCCCCCACTTTCCCCATGGGTGCATACCGACACCGAGGATGGCGATCTCTTCCATCAGCTCAACCCTTCCATCACGCCTGCACCTCCACCGGTCTCCACTTCCACACCGTGTATTCGTGCTCATCATCCTCGTAGAGCGTGTCGATGACCAACTCGACTTCTGTGCCGACACTGAGATCATCGGGAGTGACGCCTGCCACGCACTGCCCCAGGATCACCATCTGCTCCTTGTGGAGTTCGACTGCGGCGATGGTGATCGGTTCGTACGGATCGGTCGCAGCCACGAACGGCGGAGGCGGCTGGTAGTTGCTCGTCGTGTAGGACCAGACCTTGCCGCGCCGCGACAACAGCACCTCCTCGAGGTCCTGTGGACCGTTGACGGCCGGATCGCCCCCGGCAAGATGCTTGGGGAAGAAGTAGGTCTCCCGGCCGGCAACCTTGGCGCCGATCAGGTGCGGCTCGCCCTCGGTGGTGTGCATCCCCTCCACAACAGGCACCCGGGTCTTGCCCGGTGAGCCTTCGGATGCGGATACGGATGCGGAACTGTCCGGGGCCATTGTGATCTCCTGATCTGACGCACAGCCAGAGTACCGGTTACCTTGCCAGAGTATGAACGCAGACAACCCCAACCCCCAACGGTCGATCTCGAGTGCTGACGACTTTCCATTGCACCAGACGTCGGAGTACATCCGCCACGCAGCGACTTCAGACCGGAACTTCTATGACCGCTACTACTTCAACCTGCATCCCTCGAGCGACGAGTACTTCGCCATCTTCGGACTGGGCCAATACCCCAACCTCGGCACAACCGACACCTTCCTGGCGGTGACGCAGGGCGGCGTCCAGCGGGTCATGCGAGCGTCGAAACCGTTGAGCGACCGCTTCGACGTCTCTGTCGGTCCTCTGCGGATCGAGATCATCGAGCCCCTCGAGAAGCTCAGGGTCGTGGTCGAGCCCAACGACGCGGACGTCGCCATGGACGTCACCTGGACCGCGTCGCACCGTGCCTTCGAAGAGCCGCGTCAGTATCTCCGTGCAAGAGGGACTGTGGTGTTCGACACCCAGCGTTTCGCCCAGCTCGGCCGCTGGGAGGGCACGTTGAACATCGCCGGCGAGGATTTCGCCGTGTCGCCTGAGCACTGCGGAGGCTCACGGGACCGCTCCTGGGGCGTTCGCCCAGTCGGCGAGCAGCAACCCGACGGCATCCGCCAGAACATCTCGGTGATGGCAGGGATGTGGAACTACATGCCGATGGACTTCGAGGACCACTCGATCATCTACATGTGCCACGAGGAACCCTCCGGGAACCGCCCGCTCGAGGAGGGGGTCCGAGTGTGGCACGACGGGGCGCGCGGCCACGACTGGCTCGGTCGGCCGGAGTGGTCCCACGACCTGATCAGCGGGACCCGCCTGCTGTCGGGGAGCCGCATCAGCTTCCCCGAAGCGCCGGAGGGCCCGATTACCGTCGAGGCGAAGCCGCTGGTAACGAACTTCATCTCATTGGGCACCGGCTACGGGATGGACCAGGACTGGCGCCACGGCATGTGGCAGGGCGAGACCGAAGTCGTCCAGGCCCTGGAATACAAGGTTGATGAGATAGCTGCGCTGGCCCAGTACGGAGTCGTCGATTCGGTCGGGCGGTTCAGCTACAACGGCAACACCGGATACGGCCTCTACGAGCACGGTTTCTTCGGCCCCTTCGAGAAGCTGAACCTGCACGAAGCCGGCGATCTGTTTCTGTAGCCCCTCTGCTAGCGTGAACGTTCGTTCTCCCCCAATCCCCTCGCGGAGGTGTCGCCGTGACCGCACTCGACCATTGGACGCCGCTCGTAGACCTTGAGGGCAAGAGAGCCTTCGTGGGTCGCCATATCGGGCCCCCGGAAACCGAGAAGGCCCAGATGCTGGCCGCGCTCGGCCTAGATTCGATGGAGGAACTGATTGACGCCACGGTGCCCGAGGACATCCGAATGTCTGAACCGTTGGACCTCCCATCCGGCGTCGGCCAGACCGCCGCCCAGAATCTCCTTCGAGCCATCGCCCGCTCCAACCAGATCCGAACGTCGCTGATCGGGATGGGCTACCACGAGACCATCACTCCCCCGGTGATCCGCCGCAACATCTTGGAGAACCCCGGCTGGTACACCGCATACACGCCCTATCAGCCTGAGATCTCCCAGGGCCG
Source organism: Candidatus Aldehydirespiratoraceae bacterium (assembly GCA_965208435.1). GTDB lineage: Bacteria > Actinomycetota > Acidimicrobiia > Acidimicrobiales > Aldehydirespiratoraceae > VXYK01. Next base: position 201,320 of record OZ242337.1, read on the forward strand.
CCTCGAAGCGCTGCTCAACTTCCAGACGATGGTGGCCGAGCTCACCGGGATGGACCTGGCCAACGCTTCGCTGCTCGACGAGGCCACAGCCGTTGCTGAAGCCATGACCATGCTGCACCGGGTCAGTCGCGCAAGGACTGGCGACTGCTTCTTGATCGATGCCGAGTGCCATCCCCAGACGATCGCGGTGGTGGAGACCAGAGCAGAACCGATCGGGCTCCAAACCGTCGTCGGCGACCCGGCGACCGCGGACCTCAGCGGCGTCTATGCAGTAGTGGTCCAGTACCCGGGAACAACCGGAGTGATCCCAGACCTCGAGGCGATAATCGAACGGGCACACGCCAACGACACCCTCGTGGCTGTGGCCGCTGATCCGCTGGCCCTGGTCGTGCTGGCGCCGCCCGGAGAGTTCGGTGCCGATGTGGTTGTCGGAAGCACCCAGCGCTTCGGGATACAGATGGGTTTCGGCGGCCCGCACGCCGCATTCTTCGCGGTGCGCGAGCAGCACCAGCGCTCGCTGCCCGGCCGGCTCGTGGGAGTCTCCCGCGACACCGGGGACCGGCGGGCGCTGCGTCTGGCCCTGCAGACTCGCGAACAGCACATTCGCAGGGAGAAGGCCACATCCAACATCTGCACCTCACAGGTGCTGCTGGCGGTGATGGCCTCGATGTTCGCCATTCATCACGGCCCGACCGGTCTGCGTCGGATCGCCATGCGGGTCAACCGCTTCGCAGCCGTGCTGGCGGACGGACTGCGCCGCGGCGGGCTCGACGTCGTGCATGAGGAGTTCTTCGACACGGTATGTGTGCGTGTGCCCGGCCGCGCCGACAAGGTCCTGACGATCGCGCTGTCACAGGGGGTGAACCTGCGTCGGGTCGACGCCGACACCGTCTCAATCACTCTCCACGAGACCACAACCCGGAACGTCATTGAGATCGTCTGGTCGGCTTTCGGAATCGACGGCGACGTCGGCTACCTCGATGTCCATGTCCGAGACCCGCGGCCGGTCAAATACCGGCGTGACACCCCCGCGCTGCAACACCCGATCTTCACCGCATACCACAGCGAGACCGACCTCGTGCGCTACATGCGCCGACTCGTCAACCGCGACATCGCTCTGGACCGATCGATGATTCCGCTGGGCAGCTGCACCATGAAACTCAACGCGGCCACCGAGATGGAGCCGGTGAGCTGGCCCGAATTCGCGCGCATCCATCCCTTCGCGCCGGTGGGCCAGACCGTCGGTTATCAGCGGATGATCGACGAACTCGAACGTTGGCTGACCGAGATCACCGGATACGCGGCGGTCTCGCTCCAACCGAACTCCGGTGCCCAGGGAGAACTGGCAGGACTCTTGGCGATCCGCTCCTACCACCGGAGCCGCGGCGAGGCCCAGCGTGACGTCTGCCTGATCCCGTCGTCGGCGCACGGCACCAACGCGGCCAGCGCGGTGATGGCGGGAATGCGCGTCCTGGTGGTCGACTGCGACGACGAGGGCAACGTGGAGATCGCTCATCTCGACAAGCTCGTCAGCGAGCATCGCAACGAGCTCGCCGCCCTGATGATCACCTATCCCTCCACCCACGGAGTCTTCGAGGTCGAGGTGCGCCGGATCTGCGAGATGATCCACGACGCGGGCGGGCAGGTGTACCTCGACGGCGCCAACCTCAACGCCATGGTGGGCCTGGCCCAGCCCGGCAAGTTCGGTGCGGACGTGTCGCACCTCAACCTGCACAAGACCTTCTGCATTCCACATGGCGGCGGCGGTCCCGGAATCGGGCCGATCGGCGTCGGAGAGCACCTGGTCCCGTTCCTTCCGAACCATCCGTCGACGCCCGTTGCGGGCCCGCCCACGAGCCCCGGGCCGGTGGCGGCCGCACCGTGGGGGTCGGCCGGAATCTTGGCGATTCCCTGGATGTACATACGCATGATGGGAGCGAAAGGCCTGCGTCAGGCCACCGAGACCGCCATCCTCAACGCCAACTACATCGCCAAACGCCTCGAGGACTACTATCCGGTGCTCTACCGCGGCGCCAACGGCTGGGTGGCACACGAGTGCATACTCGACACCAGGATCATCTGCGCCGAAGCTGGACTGCGCGTCGACGACATCGCCAAACGCCTCATCGACTTTGGGTTCCATGCCCCGACTATGTCTTTCCCGGTGCCCGAGACGTTGATGGTAGAACCCACGGAATCGGAGAGCCTCGAGGAGCTCGACCGGTTCTGTGATGCCATGATCGCCATCCACGCCGAAGCTGAGCGAATCGTTGCCGGGGACTGGCCCGCAGACGACAACCCGCTCGTCAATGCCCCCCACACCGCCAATGATGTGACCGCTGATTCCTGGCCCCATCCCTATTCGCGCGAGGAGGCCGCCTTCCCCGAGGGCTGGGGGCGCTCCGACAAGTACTGGCCCCCGGTGAGCCGGATCGACGGTGTCTACGGCGACCGCAACCTGATGTGCTCATGCCCCCCGATGGACCTGCTCAGCAAGCAGTGACCCAGTAGCGGCAATCAAGGCCGTGGCGAGTTCGATTCTCGCGGCGACGCCGGATTAGGTTCGGTGGATGGCAAATCCACAGCACGATCTCCTTGTTGAACGGCAGGGCCACGCGATGGTCCTCACCATGAACCGTCCGGAGCGTTTCAATGCGATCACCGGGGCGATGTTGATCCGCATGTACGACGCCTACCAGGAGGCCTCCGCGGACCCCGACGTCCGCTGCATCGTGATAACCGGCGCCGGCGGCAACTTCTGTTCGGGGGCCGACCTCAGGGCCATGGCCGGCGACAGCCGCGAGGGTGACCCGATGGACACCCGGGCGCGCATGGCCGAGGACCCCGACATCGTCTACAAGGCGCTGTTCCGCCACTACCGGCCGACCAAGCCGATCATCGCAGCGGTGGAGGGCGTGGCGATAGCGGGAGGGACCGAACTGCTCCAGGCGATGGAGATCCGTGTGGCCGGTGAGAGCGCTCGTTTCGGTGTCAGCGAGGCGCGCTGGTCGCTGTATCCGATGGGTGGCTCGGCGGTGAGGCTACCCCGTCAGATCCCCTACACGCACGCCGCTGAGATCCTGCTCACCGCCAAACACATCAGCGCTGCTGAAGCCAAGGAAATCGGCCTCATAGGCCATGTCGTCCCCGACGGCGCCGCGCTCGACAAGGCGATGGAGATCGCAGAGGTCGTCTCAGCCAACGGTCCGCTCGCCACCGCGGCCATCACCCGCACTCTGCACGAATGTGACGGGATGGAACTCGACGAGGCTCTGCGCCACGAATGGGACTACGGTCAGGCGGTCTTCGCCTCCAACGATGCCAAGGAGGGGCCCAAGGCCTTCGCCGAGAAACGCAGACCCGACTTCACCGGAACCTGACCTTGCACGCCCCTTCGACCGTCCCCTAGATTCAATTCTAGAACTTGTTCTAGTTATCTACTTCAGGAGAAAACACAATGGAGTTCGGCCTCTTCTTCAACGGGTACCTGCCCGGTCCGGCGGCTCACGACACCGAGTCAGAGCACCTGATGCTCATGCGCGAAGCGGAGTACGCGATCCTCGCCGACAAATGCAACTGGAAGTACGCCTGGTGCGGCGAGCACCACTGCCTCACCGAGTACAGCCACATGTCCGCCCCCTACCCCTTCATGGGGTACGTCGCCGCCAAGACCGACCGGATCCACCTCGGATCGGCCATAACCTCGTTCCCCACAACCAAGGAACATCCGGTCCGGTTCGCCGAACGGGCCGCGATGATGGACCACCTGACCGAGGGCCGCTTCGAGTTCGGCACCGGCCGCGGCGCCGGCAGCCACGAGGTCGCCACCTTCAACGGCACCGTGCTGTCCGAGACCAAGGCCATGTGGGACGAAGTGGCCCATGAGATCCCGCGCATGTGGGAACAGAAGGACTACAGCCACCAGGGCGAGCACTTCTCAGTGCCGAAGCCGCACAACATCCTGCCCAAACCCTACGGCAAGGGGCATCCACCCATATGGGTCGCCTGCGGCAACCCGGCGACCTTCGCCAAGGCCGGCGCGCACGGCATCGGCGCCATCGCCTTCAACTTCGAGCCGATCCACAATCTCAAGGGGCGGGTCGAGTCCTACAAGGAGGCATCGGAGAACGTGACCGACCAGATCGGCCAGTTCCAGAACAACAACGTGATGATGACCAACGCAGTCATCTGTCTAGAGGACCGCGAGGAAGCCCGGGCCATGGCCAAGCGCAACCTCCGCGGCTACCGCGTCACCATGGTCAACATGTACCACGACTCGATGCCCAAGAGTCCCGATGCCGTCGTCTGGCCCAACGCTGTGCAGCGCTATGAGATGGACGACGAGACTCTCGACATGGCAATCAAGGGTGGCTTCATGCTCTGCGGCAACCCCGAGGAGGTCTGCGAACAGGTTGTGGCGTATCAGGACGTGGGATGCGACCAGGTCTGCTTCGGCACCCCCGACGAGGGCTACACCCACGAGCAGACCCTCGAGATGATCGAGGTCTTCGGCAAGTACGTGATACCCGAGTTCGACAAGGACCCGGTCCACTCGACCACCCGCTACCGGGACAACGCCAAGCCCCAGTTCCCGGTGTTCAACGGCGACGTCGACCCGGTCGTCGATGCGGCTGTGCCCCCGGCGTTCCCGATCTCCGTCTGAGGCCGAGCGGATTGATCCAGCACACGGCTGGGACCGAACGAGGCCGTGGCCCGAGCGGCCCGTGAACGGAGTGAACAGGAGCGGGAGACGACTGATCCGGCACGATCCGCCTGCGGAGATCTCTGCTTTGGCTGCTAGAACAACCCGATGACACACCATAGAGCAACGTTGAAGGTCGGAATCCAGATTCAGCCGCAGGGCGTGAGCGTCGAGCAGATGCGCACCGCCTGGAGGGCCGCAGACGAGATGGGAGTCGACTCCATCTGGATCTGGGACCACTTCTATCCCCTGTTCGGAGACATGGACGCCACCCACTTCGAAGCCTGGACGCTGCTGTCGACGATGGCTGCTGACACCTCCCAAGCACAGTTGGGCACGCTCGTGACAGGCAACAGCTACCGCAACCCCGAGTTGCTGGCCGACATGGCACGCACCCTGGACCATGTCAGCGGCGGCCGAATGTACCTCGCGGTCGGCGCCGGTTGGTTCGAACGCGACTACACCGAGTACGGCTACGAATTCGGCACTGTCGGCAGTCGCCTGCGCCAGCTTGAAGCCGACCTGCCCCGAATGAAGGACCGCCTCGCCAAGCTCAATCCCCCACCGGTGGGCGCGATGCCGATCATGATCGGGGGCAGCGGCGAGAAGGTGACCCTGCGACTCGTAGCCGAGCACGCCGACTCATGGAACACCTTCGGTCCGCCGGAGAACTTCGCGCGGCTCTCAGGCATCCTCGATGACTGGTGCGCCAAGGTCGGTCGAGACCCCAGCGAGATCGAGCGGACGGTCGCCATCCAGGCCGACGACGTGAACGACATCGAGCGTTACACCGATGTCGGCGCCGACCACGTCATCTTGATGAGCGGCGGCCCCTTCGACCTCTCCCCGCTGCAGACCCTCGTCGACCAGCGCGACGCCCTGGGCTGACTGAGGCTCAACCCTCAGACTGCACCCCGAAGCGGTCCACGTAGAACTGCAGGTCGGTTGCCAGTTCGTTGAGGTCGACGCCGAAGTCCTCCTCTACGTGATAGCTGACGCTGCCGTGGACGCCACGGGGGTGCAGTGCCATGTAGTCGTTCATGGCCGCCTCGGTCTGCGCTGACCACGGATGGTCGGCGAGTTCGTAGATGGTCTGGACAGTCGCTATGTCATCGGCCATGAACTCATGGAACTTCACGTCGATCGACTGCGCACTCGGCACAAGTTCCCGCTCGTCCGCCATAGCCCGGAACATCCGCTGCATACGGTCGATCCAGTAGAGGCCGACATCCCGGATCTTCTCGGGGTTGCGGCTCATCCGCGCCGTGTAGGACAGCATCGTCGACATCGACTTGGCCACCGCGACCGGATCGCGGTGGGTGCAGATCACCGTAGCGTCGCCGAACACCGACGTCAGCGGTCCTAACTGTTCGACGTGCTGGGGAGATTTGAGCAGCCAACGATCAGCGCCTGTGGGCCGCACGAACATCAGGACCTTGAGCATCGTTTTGAGATATTCGTAGTAGGGGGTCTGGTCGCTCGCCAGATACCAGTCGCGGTGTGACGGCATTACCGCCATCGTCTCCGGTGCCATCCCTCCGTAGGGAATGGCGAGCAGGGCGATCTCCTCATGCACGTGCTCGGGAGTCATGTCATGCATGCGTTTGAAGTACGGCAGCGCCCCGTTGAGGCCTGCGAGCCCCTCGGCGCAACGCCCGAAACGGGGATCGTCCTCGTCAAGGGCGCCATGGTCGATGCCCTGTTCTGCCAGAGGAGGCACCGGCTCCAGGCTCTCCCAGTAGGGCATCGTGCGAAAGCTCAGGTCCGACGACATCAGGTTGTGCAGATGTGTGGTCCCGGTGCGGCCCTGGCCGGCGATCACCACCGGACGCTTGATCTCGATGTCGTGGATCTCCGGATGCCGCTTCAGCAGGTCGGTCACCAACAGCTTCTGTTTGGCGTAGCCGACCAGCGTCGAATGGTTGCTCAACTGTCCGAGGGTCGAGAGGTCGCCCTCGGTGGGCATGGCCCGCATCAGGCTCTCGAGCGGGGCGACATGCAGGTCGTCGCCGAAATCGTCGAGTCCGGTCTCCGCCGCGGCCTGGTTCAAGACGGCTTCCGACGACCATTCCAGCATTTCGGCCATCGGCGCCACCATCTCGAAGGCGGCCTCGATCTCATCGGGATACTCCGGGGCAACAAGGTCCGCGATGCGAACTGGCGGTGGCCTGGTGGATCTTGTCTCGTTCATCCGATCAGCGTTGCACCTGCGCCTCAACAATGCGAAATGCGCAGCGGTCAGTTCTCAGGCAGATCGAACTCGCCGATGAGCACTGACGCGTTGCCCAACGGAGTGCCCCGGCCGTTCATGAAGTGCTCGTAGTAGCGCGTGAAATGACCCTGGAGGTTCTGGTCGATCTCGGACTGCGAGTAGTCGAGCGTGTAATAGGTCGAGACGCCCAGCTCCTCGCCGGCGGACTTCGAGGCGTCGGCGTCGGCCACGGCCCAGACCACGCCGACGATCCCCTCCCCGCGTTCGTCGAGGATCTTCTCGATGTAGCTGCCCCTGCCCTCGATGGGCGCGACGAGTTCGATCCCGCCGTCCCAGGAGAAGAGCATCTTGACACCGAAAGCCGCCGCTTCTTCGTCGTTGCCTGGATGGAACTCGCAGCCCAGCAACTTCTCGTAGAACTCGCGGCCGGCCTCGATGTCCCGTACAGCCATCACGACCCGGTTGATGCCTTGCTGTCTGACGCTCTGGTTCCCGACGCCCTTCTGCCTCATGGTTGAACCTTCTCTCCGGGGAACAACCGTTTGGAATCGGACTCGACTCGTATGCGGCGCAGATGCATCGAGGCGATGCGCCATTCGCCGTCATCGCCGCGGCGGTAGGTCTCCTCATACCATCCGCATCCCCACATGTGACCGAGACCGTACTGCGGCGGCCACCACAGGTGGTCCTCCATCGACCACACTCCGGAGGCCGAATCACCATCGACGGAGATCTCGCTCATGTGGCCGTGATGCACCGTCGTCACCTCGCCGATCATCGACGTCAGCATGTCGACGAAAGCATCGTTGCCCCTGACCGGTGTGTCGTCGCCCGTGTCGTCGGGCGTGCGGATCTCTGCGTCGACGGTGAAGACCTGCTTCATCTCATTCCAGCGTTTCTGGTCCATGAGCCTGAAATAGCGGGCCTTGAGTTGTCGGATCGCCTCGATGTCCACCAGTTGTTCCGCGTTGGGAGCCATCCCCCGAACCTAACCGGCTGATGTCAGCAACTCACAAATCCCTCCGACCGGGCCCGACGGATCGGCCAGGTGGCTGCGGAGCCTCGAAGCCCCCTCAGACGGTGCCGAGTCCGAGACCAGCGAAGCGAACTTGGCGTCGATCTGTTGTGGGCTCAGCGGGTCGTGCATCGACCCCCTCTGACCGTGGACCGTCCGCTCGAGGACTTCGCCACTGCGAAGGAAGATCCGCACCCTGCCACCCATCTTCTTGGCGTACGTTTCGTCGAACTGCTCAGCCGCGCGCAGCGACACCACCCTCGCTTGAAGATCCGCGATTGCAGGGCCCGCGATCCGCTCCGGCCCATAGGTCGCCGGGTCGCTGGGATCGGCGAGGATCGCGGCAGCGATGTTGAACTGCGCCGAATACTGGGCGGCCATGACCGACGTGGTTCCGTCCATGCTGTTCTGGGTTGCCGCCTTGGTGGGGCCCTCGGCCTCGATCCGATCGATCTGGTCTGCGGTCAGTCGATGCTCGGCCCGCAACTCGGCGGTGGCTTGAATCAGCGGATGAATGTCGCTGCAGGCTGCGTAGGGCTTGACGGTGATCTCGTCGATCATCCACCTGCTGCCGAGCGCGTCGGTCAGCAGTTCGGTTGCGGGAGCAGTGCCGAACACGTTGCAGAAGCCGTACCTGCCGGCCAGCCCGTCGGCGGCGCCCTCAAAGCCGTTGGCCGCGAGCGATGCTGCCAACAGGCCTGCCTCAGCGGCGCGTCCGGCGTGCATCCGCTTGGCCATCCCTCCCGAGGCGGCGAACTCCATGGTCCCCGAGGCCAGCGACACCGCCACCCCGAAAGCATGGTTCAACCTCGCTCCGTCGAAACCAAGCAGTCGGCCGGCCGCCGCGGCCGACCCGAAGACCCCCGACATCGAAGTCGGATGGAACCCCGACAGCATGTGGTCGGCCGGTCCCACGGCTATCCCCGCTCGACCCATGGCCTCATAACCGATGACGATTGCCTCGCTGAGGTCCAGAGTCGTCGCCCCCAGCTCCTCGGCGAGCGCCAGTGCCGCGGGGACCACGACTGCGCCGGGATGGCTGATCGCCTCCTCGTGGACATCATCGAGTTCGAACCCGTGAGCCGACGCTCCGTTGGCGAATGCCGCCATCGCCGGGGTGGTCTTGGCTGGGTGCCCGATCACCGTGGCCGAGCCCTCCCCTCCCGTCGCCAGTGCATGGGCGATCGCCGCCTGCGACCAGGGTTGGGAGGCGCCGAACGCCATACATCCCAGGGTGTCGATGAAGGCGTTGACGGACTGGCCCAACAGCCTTTGTTCAACTCGGCCGCTCAGTCCGGCGAGGAAGTCAGCGAGGTCGCGGGTCAGCGACTCGGACTGGACCACTATTGGTCTCCGAGCGCGTCGAGCAACAGGGCCTGCAGATGCGGGACGGCGTTCTCGGCGTGCACGTCCGCTATCCCGGTCGGATCAACGATGAGCGGACCCGGTTGATAGCCGCGGCTGGCCACGCCCCGTTGAACGGAGTCCATGATGTCGAAGTCCTCGCTGACGGTCGTGTTCCAGTCGAGTTCGATCACCTCCAGTTGCTCCGGAGTCGGCTCAGTCCGGTCGAACCACCACTCACGGATCAGCAGGGTCTTGTCGACAGCCAGGGGAACCCACCGGAAAGTGTTGAGCACACGCCCCGGGTAGCACTGGATCGAAGAGGCCGGCCAGGTGTAGAAGGCACCGTATTCGCTGGCGTCGGCCCCGCGGGTGTAGGCCGAGCGCTCAGGCGACGGCCCCTGCGCGGTGTGGTGGATTGTGAACCCTCGCGGGGTTATCCGGTAGCTCCCGGGAGTGACCACGCCGGCGGTGAAGGTCTTGTGCACGTTGGGACAGTGGTAGCACTCGTTGTAGTTCTCCACGGCCACTTTCCAGTTGGCCTTGACCAGGTGCGTCCGCCTCCAGGTCAGCATGCGTTCGCTGGAATCGGGGGCGATCGCCTGAAGCTCAGCGGCAATTCCGGGAACTGTTGATTCCAGCGAGGGCGCGTCGGGGTCGAGGTTGACGAACAGGAAACCCGCCATCGACTCGACTCGCACCGAAGGCACGCACAGCTCGCCCACGTCCTCTCCGCGGGCACTGGTCAAGCGCCCGGACAGGTCGTATGACCAGGCATGGTATGGGCAGGTGATGCTCGACGTCTCGGCCGCGTCGGCGGCAACGAGCTGGTGGCCCCGGTGTTGACAGACGTTGTAGAAGCCGCGGATCAAGCCGTCGTCGTTCACCACGATCACGCTCTCGTCGCCGACTCGGGCGGTGAACAGGTGTCCGGGGGCGGCGACCTGCGTGCAATGCCCGACAAGCTGCCAACTGTGGGCGAAGATGCACTCGAGCTCACGGGCAAAGATCTCGGGATCTGTGTAGTAGCGGGCGTCGATGCCCCTGTAGTCGGTGTCCCCCATCGTCATCTCCCCCGTTCAGAGCCTCTCCCACCAGTACAGGCCGGCACAGCTAATCCAAGTCTGCCAGGGCATCGACGAGCCGATCCATGCGTTCTTCGAGGTTCACGTCGCAGCGCAGGAAGCGGTCGCCGAGCCCCCGCCACGATGCTGCACCGTCCTTCACGATCACACCCCTCTCGAGCAGTCCGTTGAACACCTCCGTCGAGTCCGTGTCGGGATCGAGTATCTCCACGAGAAAGAAGTTGGAGCGGCTCTCGGGCACCATCCGGAACCTGTCCAGTGTGCCGAAACGGCGCTGCGCATACTGTCTGGCGTCGGTGATTGTGGCCACCGTGCGATCCACGTGCTCATCGTCGTCGAGCGCCGCGATGCCGCCGGCGATCTGCAGTTGTCCCATGTTCCAGGTGGGCTTCACCGCCAGCAGGGCGTCGATTATCGGACGGGCGGCCACACCGAACCCGACACGCAGCCCCGCCAGGCCGAATGCCTTGGAGAACGTCCGAAGCACCGCGACATGGCTGTACTCCCGTGCCAGATGGATGTAGCCGTCCGTGTTGGAGTAGTGGACATAGGCCTCGTCGAGCACGACCAGGGCGTGGGGCGCCGCCTCGATGATGCGACGGACGTCCGCCTCGGTCAGCCAGGTGCCCGACGGGCTGTGGGGATTGGTGACGAAGACGATGCGCGTGTCGGGGTCGACCGCGGCGATGTAGGCATCGACGTCGAGCGCCATCGAGGTGCGGTCGGTCGCCTCATGCACCAGTACCGGCACGCGCCCCTCCGCCTCCGCGAACAGGTGGTAGATCGGGAAGCAGGGCCCGGGCATCTGTATCCTGTCGCCCGGTCCACTGAAGGCTCTGATGATCAGCGAGATGATCTCGGTCTCGCCTGCGCCGCAGATCACCTGTTCAGGCTGGTACTGGTAGGTGTCGGCGATTTTCTGGCGAAGCGGCTCGGCGGTCCATGACGGGTAGAGGTGCAACCGGTCCATTGCGTCGGCCGCCGCTGCGCGTGCTTTGGGGGAAGCACCGTGGGGGTTCTCCGCCGAACCCAGCTTGGCGATGTCTGCCAAGGCGATCCCGTACCGCTGCGCCACATACTCGCTGGCCAACCCCGGCACGTAGTATTCGCCGGACGCAGCCGGAGCCGCGGCAGCGGGATGCGGGGTTACGCCGGGCGCAGCCGGAGCCGCGGCAGCGCCGGGGGTGGAGTTTTTCGTGGTCATTGGAGGCAGTCGGTGTAGACGCCGGCGGAGCGGCGGTTGGCGTGGAAGGAGTCGATCGCACCGACTACATCGTCGGGCGAGTCGGCCATCATGAAAGCCAGCAGGACCTCCAACAGGGCGACCGCGGCAACGTTGGAGGAGAACGGCAGCGGTGAGTCGGATTGGACCACGAAGGCCTTGGTCGCCGAGGCCATGATCGGGGCGGCCCAGCTGTCGGAGATCGATATCACCGGAACGTCCCGCTCCACGGCCATGCGAACGGCTTCATCGACTTCCACTCGACAGGGACTGAAGGTCATGGCCAGCAGCACGTCGTCGGTCCCCATCCGCACCACGTCGTCGATCGCCAGCCCGATGGTGGGAATGGCGGTCACGTTGCTCAGCGCCATGCTCGCCACATAGGCGAAGTTCTCCGCCAGCGGCTTTGCCGTCCCCACCCCCAACACATTGGTGCGGCGCGAGGCGTCGATGAGGTCGGCGGCGGCTTTCAGGTCGCTGGTGTGAACCTCCGAGAAGAGCGACTCGACATTGCCCAGGGCCGCAGAAGCCATGTCGGCCAACAGGGTGCCGTGGCGACCGCCCTTGTTGATCGACCGCAGGAACCGCGCCCGGTCAGGGAATGAGGGCGTGCCGTCGGCCGCCTGTTTCCGGAACGGGGAACGGAAGTCCTCATAGCCGTCGAAACCGACCGTCCGGGCCATCCGCACCAGGGTGTTGGGCTTCACCTCAGCAGCCTCGGCGATAGCCCTCATGGAGGCCACCGCCACCTCACCGGGGTGGTTCAGGACATAGGTCGCCGCTTGGCGGACCTGCGGCGACATCGTCTCCAGCGCGCTCGTCAGGGTCTGCAGGATCGGCGTGGGATCGCCCAGAGACACAGCGTCGTTCAAGGACACAGCATCGATCGTGGTACTCACAGCAGGGTCTCCTCGAAGGGGTGCGTCGACAGACGCTGCGGACCGTCGGAAGTGACCAGATACATGTCTTCGAGCTTCACACCGGGTCCACCGCGGTCAGAGCCAACGAAACTCTCGACGGTCATCACAGTGTCGGGGAGGATCTCACCGTCGTAGCCGTCGTTCTCCCAGTCCTGTCGATAGGCGATCTTCGGGTACTCGTCGGTCATTCCGACGCCGTGCGACAGGCAGGTGTACCGGTGCGCCGTGAACTCCTCGTCGTGTCGGAAGGCCTTCTCGGAGACCTCGCGGAAGGTCCGTCCGGGCTCCAGCAGCATGGCATTGTGGGTGATCTCGGCGTGCGCCAGCCGGTACAACTCACGCTGCTGCTCCGTGGGAGTCTCGCCCACCACCCAGGTCCGGGAGATGTCTGCGCAATAGCCGAAGGGCCCGATCATGTCGGTGTCCATCGCCACGAAGTCACCGGCTGCGATCTCGCGGTCGGTGGCCATCTGGTACCAGGGGTTGGTCCGGGGTCCGCTGCTCAGCATGCGCGCGTCGATCCATTCACCGTCATTGGCGATGTTCACCTGATGGAGCAGGGCCAACAGTTCGTTCTCGGTGGCTCCGGGTTCCGATGCGCGCTGCATCAAGCCGATGGCTGCCTCAGCGACCGCTATCGAATGTCTCAGGCACTGGATCTCCTCAGCGGACTTGACGTAGCGCGCTGCTTCGATCAGCGGTTCGGCGTCGATGACCCGCAGACCCAGATCCCGCAGGGCGCCGATCGCGCAGGGATTGACCTGCTCGACTGCGATACGTGCGCCCCTGTCGGTCGCCGCCTGCACATCGGCGGCGAAGCGGCCGACGCGCGCTTCAAGGTCCAGTCCACCGTCGAAGCAGTTCAACGCATGACCCGGGCGTCGCTCGACGTTCGCCAGTGGCGGCTCGCCGTAGCCGCCGTGCAGCACCATCGTGCCGTCGCGCTGCACGAACAGGTCGAAGATCTGGATCCGCGACTGGAACACCTGGTACTCCCGCCAGTCCGCCGCGTAGCGCAGGCTCACTGGGTTGAACAACACCAACAGGTCCACGTCGGCGACGTCCATCTGTTCGAGTGCACGGCCGAGTCGGTAGGCCCGCAGCGCATCGAAGTCGATGTCTGGTTTCGGCAGGACAGGCAACCCCATCATTAGCAACAACTGTACCATATTTGTCCAGATATGGTATGTTTGTTGCCGATGGTGATTCCCGAATCGGCTCAGGTGGTCATCGTGGGCGGGGGAATCTGCGGCGCGAGCCTCCTCTACCACCTCGCCCATGAGGGATGGACAGACACCCTGCTCATCGAGAAGGCAGAGTTGACCTCCGGGTCGACCTGGCATGCGGCCGGTCAGATCACCCACTCCGTGTCGAGCTACACCCTCGCCCACTTCCGGAAGTACGGCTGCGAACTCTACGCCTCACTGACCAATGAGAGCGGTGTCGCCACCTCCTGGCACCGAAGCGGGAGCCTGCGGGTGGCCTACGAACCCGTCGAGGTCGACTGGCTCCGCAGCCAGTTGGGCGCGGCCGACTATGTGGGCAACAGCATGGACTGGGTAGATCGAGACTTCGTCGCCGAACAGCACCCCTTCTATGACGTCGATGAGATCGTCGGCGCGGTCTGGACGCCCGACGACGGCCACGTCGACCCCAGCGGAGCGACCAACGCAATGATTGCGGTCGCCCGCAGCAAGGGAGCACGGATCAGCCGCCGCAACCGGGTGCTCGCAATCGAGCGGCGCCCCGACGGGCAGTTCGACGTCGAGACCGAGAAGGGCACCGTACGTGCCGAACATGTCGTCAACGCCGCCGGATGCTATGCCCATCAGGTGGCGCAGATGGTCGGCCTGTCGGTTCCCATGGCCAACGCCCTCCACAGCTACCTGATCACCGATGTGGTCGCCGAATTCGCCGACCTGGGCCACGAACTCCCGGTGATGCGCGACGACTACATCTCCGGCTACGTGCGCCAGGAACAGCAGTCCGGCCTGATCGGCATCTACGAGCAGCACAACGCCGAGGCCGCCTGGCACGACGGCCCCGCCTGGTCGCTCGAGAACCCCCTCTTCGCCGCTGACTACGAGCGGATCGGGTTCTGGTTGGCGCGCGCCTTCGAACGAGTGCCGATCCTCGAGCCCGTGGGCATCAAACAGGTCATCAGAGGCGCGATCGGCCACACCCCCGACGGGGAGCCGTTGCTCGGGCCGTCGGGAGTCCCCAACTACTGGATGATGGCCGGAGTGCAGGTCGGCATTGCCGACGGTCCGGGCCTGGGCCGCGAGCTGGCCCGTTGGATGGTGCACGGGGAGACCGAAGTGAGCGTGCGGGGCTACGACGCCCGACGCTTCGGCTTCGTGGCACTCGACGACGCCATGCGCTATGGACGCATCAAGGGGACCGAGGACTACGAATACCGTCACCAGACCCCGGTTCCAGGACTCGAACACCCGGCCGCCCGGCCCTACCGGACCACCCCCCTCTATGAGCGACTCGAAGACAAGGGCGCCGTGTTCACCCAGGTCTACGGGTGGGAGAGGCCCAAGTGGTACCCAGGAGTTGCTGGTCTGGCACAACGGGACGTCGTCGCGTTCCGTCACACGGACTGGTTCCCGGTCGTCGCCGAGGAGTGCCGCGCCGTGCGGGAACGTGTCGGCCTTCTCGACAGCACCGCCTTCGCCAAGTTCGACGTCGTCGGGCCCGACGCCGCGGCGGTGCTCGACCGGCTCACAACGAACACGCTGCCCGCGGTCGGACGGATCGCTCTCAGCTACTTCCTCACGCCGACGGGCCGGATCGAAGGAGAGGCCACCATCACCCGCCTCGCTGAGGACCACTTCTATCTGGTGTCGGCCGCAGTGGGCGAACAGAAGGACCGCGAGTACTTCGAGACCCACTGGCCCGCCGGTGCAAGCGCGGATCTGCGCGTTCGCTCGGACGATCTCGGAGTCGTCGCCATCGCCGGCCCCGCGGCGAGGGAGTTGCTGTCGAGGTGCACGAACGACGACCTTCGCAACCAGGCGTTCCCGTGGCTCAGCGCAGCCGACATCACCGTCGCCGGCGTCGACCTGCGGGCGCTTCGGGTGAGCTTCGTGGGCGAACTGGGCTGGGAGCTCCACGCCGCCGGCGACGATCTGGGGACGCTCTATGACGCGTTGTGGGAGGCCGGTGGGGATCTCGGCGTCGCCAATGTCGGCAACCATGCACTCGACTCGCTGCGCATGGAGAAGCAGTACATGATCAGCCGCGACCTCACCCACGACGTCGGCCCGGACGAGGCCGGCCTGCACCGTTTCGTCAAGGTCGGAAAGGGCGACTTCGTCGGACGCGAGGCACTGCTCGAGCGGCGGGAGCAGGCCGCGTCAGGCCGGCGACCCTACCGATGGCAGCTCGCATATCTGGCGGTCGACACCGACGGCGCCGACGTGCACAGCAGCGACGGGGTCTACGCCGACGGCGAACCGGTCGGTCTGATCACCACCGGCGCCCACGGACACCACGTCGGGCAGGGCTTGGGATTCGCCTATCTGGCCCCCGAGAGGGCCGTGGCAGGCACCGGACTTGAGGTTCGGGTCGTGGGCGAACTCCGCGGAGCGCGAGTGCTCGACAAACCCATCTACGATCCCACCAGCGCGAGATTGCGCATGTGACAGAACGGAGCATGAACGATGCCAACCACCGCTACGAACCCCCGACACCGGCGATACCGCGCCTACACCGGTTTCGTCACGACACCTCGCTACTTCGATGACAGCCCCCAACAGTTCCTCGACGTTGCACCATCGGGAACAGGCATCCTGCAACGCGTCCTCCACGTCCCCGACTACCAATTCAACCTTGAGGATCGTGCCGACAACTTCGACCTTCTCGAAGAAGCAGCCGATTGCTTGGCCCAGTCCCACTGTCAGGTGATCGGCCAGGTCGGCTCCAACTGGGTTCACTGCCAGGGCACCACGGGCCCCGATGAGATCGTCGCCTTCTGCGACGAGCTGTCGTCCCGGATCGGGGCCCGCTTCTTGATGGCCGGCCAGTGCCTCGTTGAGGGGCTCCGGGCCATCGGTGCCTCCACCATCACCATAGCCAACGGGTACTTCCGGCCCGACTGGTCCGAGGGGATCAACAACTACCTCGAAGCTGCGGGTTTCGAGATCTTGTGGGCAGGAGACCTGATCGACCAGGGTCTCGTCGCGGACCACGATGAGAAGCTGGACATCGAAGCCGCGAGCCTGTGGGACTATCCCAACCACCTGATGGTGGCCGCGGCTGCCAAGGCCCACGAGAGCGCTCCACACGCGGACGCCATCGTCCAGACCGGCGCCGGTTTCCGAATGCTCGGCGTGATCGACACGGTCGAGGGGCTCACCAACAAGCCGGTTGTGGCCTCGGACGCAGCGCTGTACTGGGCGATGCTCAAAGAACTGGGCTTGCAGGCGAACCCCGGCTACGGCGTGCTCATGTCGGAGTGCCTGTGACACTGAAGATCCTCGCGCTCTGGGCTGTGCCGAGATCAACCTCCACCGCGTTCGAGTGGATGATGCGCATGCGCGGCGACATGGCCTGCTTCCACGAGCCCTTCGGAGAAGTGTGGTACCAGGGTGAATCGCCTGACTGGCCCAGGCTTCAAGCAGACAGCGTGCGGACCCCCGGACTCACTTACGAATCGGCATGGGCGGAAGTACATGCCGCCGCGAGGCGGGGCCCGGTGTTCATCAAGGACTTCCCGCACTACCTCGACGCATTGTGGAGCGATTCGTTCTTCGACTGCTTCACCCACAGCTTCTTGATCCGCGACCCCGCCAAGACCATCACGTCGATGTACAGGCACTGGCCCGACTTCCACATCGCCGAGACGGGTTTCGCCGAGCAGCGCGCGCTCTTCGACTATCTGACTGCCAGACACGGCCAACCGCCGCCGGTGATCGACAGCGACGACCTGTTGGAGGACCCGCCCGCGGTTG
Organism: Candidatus Aldehydirespiratoraceae bacterium; assembly: GCA_965208435.1. Classification (GTDB taxonomy): domain Bacteria; phylum Actinomycetota; class Acidimicrobiia; order Acidimicrobiales; family Aldehydirespiratoraceae; genus VXYK01. The sequence continues at coordinate 218,778 of OZ242337.1, forward strand.
TGGAGGCCTGGTGCGAGGCCGTGGGCATCCCGTTCATCGCAGAGGCATTGCACTGGACTCCCGGTGAACGTGAGGAGGTGAGCTGGTGGGACGGAGGCTCGTTCCATGAGAACCTGCGCAACTCCCGGGGGTTGGAATCTCAGTCACGGACTACGATCGACATGTCTGACGCACCGAGCCGAGTCCGTGAGGTATATGGGCTGATGCGCCCCCACTACGAACATTTGTCGGCGCATCGGATCGGTTCGTCATGACCACGGTCGCTGAAATCGTCGCCAACGACCTGTGTGTGGGTTGCGGACTCTGTGAAGCGGTCAGCGGGGGGCGGGCCAGAATGGTGATGACCCCCGGAGGTTCTCTGCGCCCGACGCCAGTGGACGCTTTCAGCGCACCTGAAGAAGCAAGGATCATCTCCAGTTGCCCTGGTGTCGTGGCCGAAGCCCGATCTGCGCCGCACCTGCCGCTGGATCCCGTCTGGGGGCATCACGGCACCATGCGGCACGCCTGGGCTGCCAACCCTTCGGTGCGATTCGAGGCCGCCACCGCCGGCGTGCTCACCACCCTCGGCCAGTATCTGCTGCGCTCCGAAATGGCGGCTTTCGTCTTCCACACCGGCGCCGACCCGGCACAACCGATGAGGAGCCGCTGGGTGATCAGCGAGACGCCAGAGGAGGTTCAGGCCAACACCGGATCGAGGTACGGACCCACTGCCCCGCTGGCAGGAATCGAGCTTGCCCTCGAGCGGAACGAACCGTTCGCGGTGATCGCCAAGCCCTGTGATCTCGGAGCGCTGCACCGACTGAGTTCGCTCGATCCCCGCATAGACCGCCTCGTGGTGGCGCGGTTGGCCATGGTGTGCGGTGGTCAGTCACGGCTGTCGAAGTCACGACTGCTGCTGGAGGAGCTGGGCGTCGACGAGTCCGACGTCTCGATGTTCCGATATCGAGGCCACGGAAATCCGGGCCCGACCCGGGTGGAGACCACCGAAGGCGAAGTGTTCGAGATCGGCTATCTGCAGATGTGGGAGGACGAAGGGACCTGGGATGTCGAGACCCGCTGCAAGATCTGCCCCGACGCGCTCGGCGAGGCGTCCGACGTAGCGGTGGCCGACGTCTGGCCCGGTGGAGCCCCGACCGGTGAGGACGAGGGTTTCAGCGGCATCATCGTGCGCAGCGACTACGGCGAGTCACTCGTTGAACGTGCCCATCGCGACGGCTTCCTGGTGCTCGGCGAGACGATCAGCCCGCGTGACTTCGACAACATGCAGCCCCACCAGGTCCGCAAGAAGGTTGCTCTGGCGGCCCGCTATGAGGGCCTGGCCGACGCTGGGGTTGCACCCCTGACCACCCACGGGCTGCGAGTTGCCGAACTGGGCGACCGCTTGACCTCAGCGGAATACACCACACAACGCAACGGCGCCGCAACCCGCATGCAGAGGGCGCGCAAACATGAAGATTGAGCGGATCAACGTCTGGGCTCTGGAGTTGCCTCTGGCGCGCCCCTACTCGCTTTCGGGCGGCCGTTTGCACTTTGATCGTCTGGACTCCACCCTGGTGAGGCTCGACACCGACGAGGGGGTCAGCGGTTGGGGTGAGGCCTGCCCGTGGGGCTCCACCTATCTGCCGGCCTTCGCCCGAGGGATTCGGGCGGGCATCGAGGAACTGGCACCCGCGGTCCTGGGCCAGGATCCTCGCCGCACCGAGGTCGTCTATCAGGCCATGAACAAGGCGCTGCCCGGTCACCCCTACGTCAAGTCCGCGATCGACATGGCCTGTTGGGACCTTGCTGCGCTCTCGGCCGATCGCCCGCTGTGTGATCTGCTCGGTGGTCGTACCGCCGGTGAGGTTCGCTTGCATTCGTCGATTCCGTCGGGCACGACCGCGCAGATCACAGACGAGATCGAGATCGCCCGCGACCAGGGATACACCTTCCATTCGGTGAAGATCGGTGGTGACCCCGACCGTGACGTCGAGCGTATGCGGGCCATCGACCGGCACATGGCTGCCGGTGAGGAGTTGACCTTCGACTGCAACCGGTCCTGGCTGCCGTCAGAGGCAATCGCTGTGCTCAACACCAACCGTGACCTGAACCGTGTGGTCGAGCAGCCCTGCGAGACGATCGAGCAGCATCTTCAGGTGCGTCGCAATGTGTCGCAGCCCCTCGCCATCGACGAATCGCTCAAGACGCTTGGCGATCTGTTGCGCATCATCGAAACCGGTGCCTGTGAGGTGGTGGGGCTGAAACTCACCAGGGTCGGCGGGCTCTCGGTGGCCAGAAGGATCCGCGACCTGTGCATCGAGGCGGGGATCTCGATGAACATCGAGGACACCGGGGGCACCACCCTGCAGGCGACCGCCGCAGTGCACCTGGCGCAGGCAACGCCCGAACCGTTCAGACGAGCAACCTGGCTGTGCTTCGACAAGCTGACCCGCAATCCAGTCGACGCCGGCGCAGTGAACCGCCATGGTTGGACTGTCGCCCCGGAGCTTCCCGGAATCGGAGCGGTCCCCGATAGGGATGCCCTAGGGGAACCGGAGGCACGGTATCTGGACCGACCATGACTGTTGACGAATGTCCGAAATTGTTGACCCGCAATCTGGTCGGTGAACCGACAGCGCTGGACGGTCACTCCTGAAACCACCCACCGCGGCGCAAGTCGCGGATCCGACCGAGATCCGCTGGGAGTGATGACGGTGAGGCGACCCTGAGGTCGCTCCGGTCGGTCTGACGTCTGCTGCCGGGCGGCGGTGGCGGTGGTTTGGGAGAGGCCGGTTCAGATGTTTGTTGGTCCGGGGACCGGTGCTGCCGGACGACGGGCGTTTGGTTAATCGACGGGTACGAGTCGTTCTGGTTGCGCCGTGACCGCCTGGCTGTGGTTCAGCGTGGGGTACTGGGTACTGCCGTGCTGGATCTCATCTATTTCATGTAGTGTCATACCCTGTGGCTAGGTTGTGGTCATGTTCGATTCGATGATCACACAGGCCCGGGCGGTGGCGGTTCCTGGACTCTCGCGTGGCGAGTTGGAGGGTCTGGTTGCGGGTGCTGGACGGGTGATCGCCGCGATGGGGGCGTTGCAGACACGGTGCGCGACCGAGATCGAAGCGCTGGATGACGGTGGGGTGGGTTCCAAGATGGTGTTGCGTGTTGCGTGAGGCGGGGCGCATGTCGACACGCGCGGCCAACAAGGTCGCCAAGACTGCTGCCGGGCTCGCTGAGATGCCCAAGCTCGCTGAGTCGTTGGCCAACGGCGCGATCACCGCGGAGCACGCTGAGGTCGCTGTGGGCGCGGCCGCGAAGACTTCGCCCCAACAAGTCGAGGATCAACTGTCGAGTCTTGCTGAGGATTCTTCTGTTGATGCGTTCGCGGAGCAGTCGCGGCGCTGGGTGAACCGCAACCAGCCCGACGACGGCGCCGAACTGTATGAACAGCAGCGCAAGAACCGGTCATTGAAGCACTGGATCAACGAAGAGGGCATGGGAATGCTGCTCGCGGACCTCGACCCGGTCAGCTATCAACAGGTGCGCAAAGCAATCGGCACCGAGTACGACCGGTTGTGGCGAGACGACGGAGGCCGCGACGGCAAACCCGACGACATCCGCACAGTCCCACAGCGCATGGCCGACGCGTTCGTCGCTCTGCTCACAGACACGACCCGCCGCGGACCCGGCAGCACCCGCACACAACTCATCGCCATTGCCGACATCGAACGCCTCAGAGGCGAGAACCCGACCGGTGTCGCCGAGATCGTCGGCGGTGAAGCGCTGCCGCAGACTGTGTTGGAACGCCTGATGTGCACCGCCGCCATTACTGGGGTTGTGTTCGACGGTGAGGGCCAGCCCATCTGGGTGGGGCGCTCCCACCGCAACGCCACCGAAGCACAAATCAAAGCCATCATCGCCCGCGACCGGCACTGCCGAGGAAAAGGCTGCACCGCCGGACCCGAACGCTGCGAAATACATCACATCGACCCTTGGGAACAAGGCGGACGAACAGACATCGACAAGATGTGTCTCGCCTGCCCGCTGTGTCACCACAACATCCACGACCGCGGCTACATCGTCATCAAAACCAGCACCGGCTACCAGATTATCAACCCCAACAACCCACCAAACGGCCCCTAGATGATTAGTTCCAAGGGGTGGGGTGAATCACTTACACAAAGTTTCCGAGTGTCTCCACGATTAGGGGGAACCTCATTGTGTGTCGTGGGCTTGTTTGGCTTGGATCTCGGCGACTACCTGGTGCCATACGGGGCTGCTGTACTTCTGGGTGTTCTGCTTCGCTTCGGTGAGGGTGAGCGCGCCGCCGGCGATGTCGGCGGGATCAAGCACACCAAGCGCGGCGAGTGCTCGCTGCCAGCGGTTGACGTGGGCGAAGCCGTGATGGGTTTGTGACGCCAGGTACTGCACTGCCGCGACGACCTGCGGATCCGCCGCGTACGGCACCGGCTCGGGCTGCTGGGGCTGGTCCTGCTGGGGCTGGTCCTGCTGGGGCTGGTCCTGCTGGGGCTGGTCCTGCTGGGGCTGGTCCTGCTGGGGCTGGTCCTGCTGGGGCTGGTCCTGCTGGGGCTGGTCCTGCTGCTGGTCTTGTTGTTGTGTGTCGTGGGTTTGTTTGGCTTGGATCTCGGCGACTACCTGGTTCCATACGGGGCTGCTGTACTTCTGGGTGTTCTGCCTCGCTTCGGCGAGGGTGAGCGCGCCGCCGGCGACGTCGGCGGGATCAAGCACACCAAGCGCGGCGAGTGCTCGCTGCCAGCGGTTGACGTGGGCGAAGCCGTGATGGGTTTGTGACGCCAGGTACTGCACTGCCGCGACGACCTGCGGATCCGCCGCGTACGGCACCGGCTCGGGCTGCTGGGGCTGGTCTTGTTGGTCCTGGTCTTGTTGGGTTTGGGGGTCGACGTGTGTGTCGCCCAACAGTTGCGGTCTGTAGTGGATTCTGAGGGTGCGGTGTGCTGTCGGTTCGCTGATCGCGCGGGCCAGGCTCATCGTAATGTCGTATTCGCCGTTGGAGCCGTTCACAAGCGACGGATCCAGCGCTACTTGAACTTGGAGCAGCTTGTTCCAGTCGCCGGGTCTGATGTGTACACCGAACCAGTTCCTAGGCCCGGCGAGCTTCGTGTACGGCAACGACAGCAGGTCAGAGGAGATGCCCGGCGTGTCGGCGCGCCACACGGTGGCGGTCATCGGCGCGTTGGTGTAGGTTCCGTCGGAGTTGCGGGTCCGCAACCGGATGTAGAGCACATCCCAACACAATCCGGGGGTTCTGCCGGTGCAGTCAGCCGGCCCGTCGACTTTGATCCAGAAACGCCCGACCCCTGAAAGGCCCGGGGAGTCCGGACTGCTCAAGATCTCGATCTGGCTGATTTCTCTCCCCTGGGAGCCGTAGGTAGCGAAGTCGGGCAGGTCGTCGTCGTCGACTACGACTGCCAGGTTGAACATGGACTCTGATTCAGCTTTGGGTCTGCTGTGCCGCAGGCGTTTGAACAGCGACCCTGAAGTGTCCCAGTTGTCGCTGAACACGTGACGAACAATCCTGATGTCGGATCTTGCGTCGTCGTCGTGGGCGGCAGTGGCTGTGACCGTGCGCAGTTCGTCATGGTTCTCATGAGTCCACGACACCACCGACGGCGAGAATGTCAACCCGTCACCGGTCGGGGTGATCGTCAACGGCGACCCCGGCGCAGGAATATTGAAATTCTTCACCGTGTACTCAACGGTGCCGCCCTCCCGAACGCGCAGACACTCCCGTTCACGGCACCCGAAACCAGACTTCGGGTCCGGGTCGAACACCGGATCCAACCCTAAAGAACGCTTCACCACCACCGTCACCGAAGGAAACCCCACCGACGTATCCGACGATGTGAACCCCAACTCGAACTTCGCGTCAGCCAAACCCGTAGGCAACGCCGTCACCTCCACCACCCGATAACCCTTATGCAAACCAGGCTCAGCATCAGACGTGTAACCCTCCCAATCACGGGCATCGAAACCAAAACTGACCGACCCAGACGGCGCACGCCTGTCCTGATCCGACCACGCAGAGCCCCCACCGTTGGTGTCAACCCAACGACCGGTGTAGGGAACAACAGTGGACTGCACCAAACGGCCCGTCACCCCCAAGCTGGCGCCATCTCTATAGCCCTGATGCCTGCGACCCATCAACAAAACATTCGGATGGTTCACCTTGAGGCGCGACACATCAGGCGACGACACCGTCACCGGCACCCTCGAAGTCACCTCCCGAACCAGATCCAAACGCACAGACACCGTCTCGCCCTCACGCACAAACACCACCTCAGGCCCAGACACCAACGGCGGCCCCACCGCCACACCGTTGACAGCGATCTTCAAGGGTTGGCGAAAATTCCTCCAAGTATCGCCACCATCTCTACGGTCGCGGAGCAGGCTCATGTCGGCGAGGCTCCAACCCGCGGACCCACCAGAATCCTCGACGGTCGAACGGGTGGACCGCAACCGGTTAATACGCAACACGTCACTGGTGTGCCCGAATTGATCAGTGCTATCCAACACAACGAAATACGTGGTGTCCGCCGCAAGGCGGACACCACCCTGCGGCGCCGCGAACCTCAAACTCCGGCCGGTAGAGAACGCGCCGGTAGACGACGGCGTCAAAACCTCCAGCTCCGCGCCCGGACTGCCACCCGCATCAGCATTCACCGACACCACCAGCTTCGAAGCCCAAGCAGCATCCGTCAACCCCGAGAAACGTATATCGACACTGCTCAACGAATAACCCGCCGAGTTGCCGCCCGTAGTGAACGCCTGAGCATAATCGTTGAGAGTAAGCCCGTGCAAACTGCCGCTATGCTGACCCAGATTACCCACCAACCTCGGATCATGCGGCAACTGCGCTCCAACCGGCGACGACGGCGACACAGCCAACAACCCAGCCAACACCACCACCATCAAAAAGGCCCTAAGACTCACTCCCCCCCCCCCCCCCCCGCCTTCGAGGGTGCCCGCAAAACTGACATAACCCTTCCTTCCGCTAAAATCGACATAACCCTTCCTTCCGCTAAAATCTGCAAGCCGAAAACGGCGACTGTACATAGTACAGTATACAATGTATACTGTACTGACGGTGTACTGTACATTGTATAGTTGGACACTGCAACCCTGCATAGGAGGACTGTCGTCCCCCTGTCGGCATTGGATGCTCTCGGGATGCAGATCGCGGTCGCATACGAGACGCACCGTCTTGGGCGTGTTGGTGGATCGGTCACGTCTCGGACGGAGTCTTGCGAGGAGGCGATGGCTCGCCGGCCGATGACGCGCTTTGTTGTGGCTGTAGATACTCCCGCAGCCATTGCTCGTGCCAAAGAGCTGAGCGACGTAGTGGTGAGAGCCGAATCGGATCTCGTTGCCCTCAGGAGTCGTCTCCCATAAGAATGGATCCAAGTGGATCCGCCCGAAACAATCCGCACAGGCTTGCAGCACCCATCATGACTAGGGTGTGATAATCGGGGGAACCCACAACGGGAATGCACGAACATGTCTACAACGGACACGTACAGTCTGAGCGACCGCTACACGCGAGACGAGGGAACCGTGTTCATGACCGGTATCCAGGCCCTCGCCCGCCTCCCTGTCGAACAGCTCCGAGTCGACAGAGCCAACGGGCTGCGCACAGCGGCGTTCGCGGCCGGATACCCCGGCTCTCCTTTGGCGGGATTCGACGGGGCACTGTCGCAGGCAGTCGCGCAGACTCCGGAACTGCCCATCCACCTGAGACCGTCGGTCAACGAGGAGTACGCCGCCACCGCGGTCATGGGCAGCCAACTCGCAACCACGCGCGACGACGCACGCTATGACGGGGTCGTAGGCATCTGGTACGGCAAGGCCCCCGGAGTCGACCGGGCCTCCGACGCGCTGCGCCACGCCACGTTCGCCGGCACGGACCCGCTCGGAGGCGTGGTGGCGCTCGCGGGCGACGACCCAGCCGCCAAGTCATCGACCATCCCCTCATCGTCGGCCGGGGTCCTCGCCGACCTGAACATGCCCGTGCTGTTCCCCGCCGATCCCGCCGAGGCACTCGATCTCGGGCGTCACGCCATCGCCCTGAGCAGGGCGACCGGCCTGTGGGTTGCCCTGAAGATCGTTGTCGACGTGGCGGACGGATCCGGCACAGTCGATCTGGACCCCTATCGGATCACCCCGGTGCTGCCCACTGTCGACGGCGGCGCGTACTTCCACCGCCCGGACGGCAACCTCCTGACTCCCCACACGCTCGACATCGAACGCGAGATCCTCGAAGTCCGCAAACCCCTCGCTCTCGAGTACGCGGCGGTCAACCGGCTCAACCGGCTGACCGTGGACCCATCGGATCCATGGATCGGGATCGTCTCATCGGGCAACACCTACCGCGAACTGCGAGAGGCTCTGCGGGCACTCGGCCTCGAAACCGACGGCGACGTCGAATCGGCGGGGATCCGCCTGTTGAAGCTCAACATGCCAGTCCCCTTCAACACCTCGACTGTGCGGTCGTTCGCGGCGGGGCTCGAGCAGGTCCTCGTAGTCGAGGAGAAGAACCCGACTGTGGAGTTGCAGGTGAAGGACGCCCTCTACAACGCCAGTCATCATCCCGCCGTGGTCGGTCGCAACGACGAAGCCGGGAATCCTCTGCTCCCCAGCAGAGGCGCACTGGTTTCTGACAACATCGTGCCCGCACTGCGCGAGCGTCTCGCGCCCCGGATAGGCGACCGTCTGCGCCCCGCTACACCAGAGCGTGAACGAATCGCTGTGAATGTGGCCCGAACCCCGTATTTCTGCTCCGGTTGTCCGCACAATCGCAGCACCGTCGTCGACGAAGGCACGCTGGTCGGCGCCGGCATCGGCTGTCACGCCATGGTGATGATGGGCGGAGAACCCCGCTACGGAGACATTTCCGGGATCACCTGCATGGGTACTGAAGGCACTCAGTGGATCGGCATGTCACCCTTCGTCGAGACCAACCATGTGATCCAGAACCTCGGTGACGGCACCTTCTTCCACTCCGGGCAACTGGCGGTCACAGCAGCCATTGCGAGCGGCGCCAACATCACCTACAAGCTCTTGTGGAACCGGGCCGTAGCGATGACCGGCGGACAGGACCCGACCGGGCAGATCGATCTCGACCGGGTATGCCACCAACTCCTCGCCCAGGGCGTGCAGCGGGTGATGATCACCTCCGAAGACCCCAAACGGGCCCGCTCGCTCGCCCTGCCAGTCGAGGTCGAGGTGTGGCACCGCGACCGGCTCCCCGAAGCGCAGCGAATCCTCAGCGCGATCGAGGGGGTCACCGTATTGATCCACGACCAGCGCTGCGCCGCGGAGCTGCGCCGCGACCGCAAGCGCGAGCGGATCAAACCACCGAACACGAGGGTCGTCATCAACCATCGCGTCTGCGAAGGCTGCGGAGACTGCGCGGCGGTCTCCAACTGCCTGTCAGTTCAACCGATCGACACTCCCTTCGGCCGCAAGACCACCATCGACCAGCACAGTTGCAACCTCGACTACTCGTGCATCAAGGGCGACTGTCCGGCTTTCATCAGAATCACCACCAAACCGGACCGACCGTGGCGGCGCAGGACCGATTCGGCCGAATCGCAGTTTCCCGCCGTGCCTGAGGGCATTGCTGACCCGCCGCCGTGCACCGACACAGACCTCAACGTCCACATCACCGGCATCGGGGGGACCGGCGTCGTGACTGTGTCCCAGATAATCGGCACCGCAGCGATGTTGGAGGGTTCGGAGGTCGCCGGACTCGACCAGACCGGGCTGTCGCAGAAGGCCGGTCCTGTGGTGAGCGACATTCGCATCTCCTCGACCCAGCGTTCCGGCAGCAACCGCGTGGCGGACGGCCAGGCCGACCTGCTGTTGGCCTTCGATCTTCTGGTCGCATCGTCGTGGACCGGTCTCAGCGCCACAGACCCCGGCCGCACCGCGGTGGTCGGCTCACTGGAGTTGACGCCGCCCGGTATCAAGACGGCGCATCCCGAGATCGACATGCCGACTCAAGCCGAACTGCTCAGGCGTATCAGTGACATGGCCCGGCCCGGTTCATGTCACTGGGCCGCTTCTGCTGCCACCACCGCGGCTCTGGTCGGCGACGCGGTGGGCGCAAACATTTTCGTTGTCGGCATGGCCGTGCAATCCGGTCTCCTTCCCATCTCCCCGCAACCCCTCGAACAAGCCATCGAACTCAACGGGGTCGCCGTCGATCTCAACCTTGCAGCCTTCCGATGGGGACGTTGGCAGATCGCTGATCCGGCGATGGTGGCCGCTGCGGTGAGCGCCCAGGACCCGCCCGAAGGTGCCACTGGGCTCCCATCGGCGCTCAAGGGGCGGGTCGAGTCACTTGCCGGCAACGATTCTCAGCTGACCGAGGACCTGAGCCGATTCAGTGCTGAACTCATCGCGTTCCAGAACTCGAGAACCGCTCACCGGTACCTCGACCGACTCGACGAGATAGCTGCCGGAGCCGCGGCCGTCGACCCCGAGCACGCAGCAGACATCACCAGCGTCACCGCGGGCGGGCTGTTCAAGCTCATGGCCTACAAGGACGAATACGAGGTCGCTCGCCTCATGCTCGACGCTGGCGGACATCAGGCGGTGCATGAAGTGGCGGGGCCCAGCGACAAGGTTGCATGGCTGCTGCACCCGCCATCGCTGCGAGCCCTCGGATACTCTGGGAAAATCAGCTTCTCGGCTCGGTGGCGTCCGATGTTCCGCTTGCTGGCCTCGGCCAAACGCCTGCGCGGGACACCTCTGGACTTCTTCGGGTGGTCCGGAGTCCGCCGAATCGAACGGGCACTGCCCCACGAATATCTGGCTGCTCTGCATGCCTCGCTCGACGCCGGAGACCTGGCGCACACCCGACAGGTCGCCGAGGCAGCCGAGTTGGTTCGCGGCTTTGAGTCCGTCAAACTCCGCAACGTGGAGCGTTTCCGCACACGACTCGCCGAACTGGCTGCCAGCAACGCCGAATAGGCCGCAGCAAGCAACGCAAGGCCGCAGCAAGCCCCGATAGGCCGCAGCAAGCAACGCAAGGCCGCAGCAAGCCCCGATAGGCCGCAGCAAGCAACGCAGGGCCGGACCGCGACGCCCGGGTGAAACGCCAGACCGCGACGGTTAGAGGCCGAGCGGATTGGCCCCGCACACGGCCGCGACCGAACGAGGCCGTGGCCCGAGCGGCCCGTGAGCGCAGCGAACATGAGCGGGAGACAACAGGCCTCGGCGCACCCACAATGTTCAATCCGCGCACGTTCTTAGACGAACCGGCAGCAAGATAACCTGCGCCGATGCGCTCGTTTGATCTGATCATCATCGGCACCGGGTCCGGAAACTCGATCATCGGAGAAGACTTCGACGACTGGGACGTCGCCGTCGTCGAGCGCGGCCTGTTCGGGGGAACCTGCCTCAACGTCGGCTGCATCCCCTCAAAGATGCTCGTCTACACCGCCGAGTTGGCCGAACTGGCCCGAAACGGTCGGCGTTACGGCCTCGACACGCGCTTCGTCGGCGCCGACTGGCCGGCCGTCCGCGACCGCGTGTTCAACCGCATAGACCCGATCGCCGCCGGCGGCGAGCAGTACCGAAGGAACCTCCCCAACGTCACCGTCTACGGCGTGGACTCCGCTTTCGTCGGCCCCAAACAGCTGCAGGTCGGCGACGAGGTCATCACCGCGGACAAGATCGTGCTGGCCGCCGGCGCCAGGGCGACCGTTCCCGACATCGAGGGGCTGGCAGAGTCCGGCTACCACACCTCGGACACCGTCATGCGAATCGACGCGATCCCGAAGCGTCTCACGGTGATCGGCGGCGGCTACATCGCCGCCGAACTCGGCAACGTGTTCGGTTCGTTGGGCAGCGAGGTGACCTTCCTGCTGCGCGGCGACACGATGCTCCGATCCCAGGACACAGACATCAGGGAACGGTTCACCAGGATCTACGCCGAGAAGTTCGATGTGCGCACCGACGTCGGCATCGGCCGGATCCGTCGACACCACGATGAGATCGTGCTGGAGACCAACCGGGGGGAGCACCGCTGCGATGAACTGCTCGTGGCCACCGGTCGGGTGCCCAACGGTGACCAGCTCAATGTCGCCGCCACCGGGGTCGCAACCGACAACGACGGCTACGTCATCACCGATTCGCAGTGCCGCACCAACGTGAAGGGGGTCTGGGCGCTGGGTGACATCACCAACCCGGTCCAGCTCAAACATGTCGCCAACCATGAAGCAAGGGTCGTCTCGCACAACCTGGCGAACCCCGACAACCCGACCGAAGTCGACCATCGGTTCGTTCCCGCCGCGGTGTTCGGCCATCCCCAGGCAGCGAGCGTCGGCCTCACCGAACAGCAGTGCATCCAAGGAGGACTCCCCCACCGTGTGGCCATCAACGAGTACGCCTCAGCCGCCTACGGCTGGGCCATGGAGGACACGCAGAGCTTCTGCAAGCTCATCGTCGACACGCAGACCCGCAGGCTGCTGGGGGCGCACATCCTCGGACCCCAGGCCTCCACGCTGATCCAGCAGCTGATCCAGGCGATGGTCTTCGACCTGAGCGTCGACGACATCGCAACCAAGCAGTACTACATCCACCCGGCGCTGCCCGAAGTGGTCGAACAGGCCCTGCTGGAACTCTGATCAGTTCTCGTCAGTTGTCGGCCATCGACTCGGCGGTCGCCCTGGCCCACCGGTAGTCGGACTTCCCGTTGGGACTCCGCACGAACTCGGTGACTCGGAAGATCCGCTTCGGTGCCTTGTAGGCAGCGATCCGGGTCCGACAATGGGCGATCAAATCGTCGTCGGACACCTCGGCCCCGTCCGCGATCGACACGACTGCGTTGACCGTCTGCCCCCACCGCGGATCGGCGAGCCCGACGGCGTTGCAGTCGAGCACCGCCTCGTGGCTCTTCAGCGCCTCCTCAACCTCTTCAGGGAAGACCTTCTCACCGCCGGAGTTGATGCAGACCGAGCCTCGGCCCAACAACGTAACCGTGCCGTCCGCCTCGACGGTCGCGTAGTCGCCCGGGATCGACCAGCGCACCCCTTCGATCAACGGGAACGTCTCCGCCGTGCGGACCTCGTCCTTGTAGTAGCCGATCGGGTTGGCGCCACGGTTGGCGAGGCGGCCGATGACCCCGCTCCCCGGCTCGACGAAACTGCCGTCGTCGCCGATGACCGCGGTGGTGGGGCCCAACGCGAACTTCCCGGCAGACACCTTCTCGCCCTCATCGCTGCGGATCGTCTGCATCCCCTGGCCGATCGATTCGCTGGCACCGAGACTGTCGATCAGGGTCATCGACTTGTACCCGAGGAACGCTTTCTTGGACTCGGCGGACCACATGACACCCGAAGAGAAGATCTGATAGACGCTGGAAAGGTCGTGAGGACTGCCCGCGGCCTCAGCGGCATCGAGAGACTCGAGCAACGGGCGGGCGAATGCGTCTCCGACGATCACCAGCATGGTGAGGCGATGCTGCGCGACCAGGCGCCAGACTTCTTCAGGATCGAAGCCGCGACCAACCAGAGTCGCCACCATTCCCCCCATGGTCAGCACATACAGCGAGTTGATCCCCGAAGTTCCGTGCATCAACGGAGCAGAGGCCAGCAGGCGAGTCGTGCGCCTGCGACTGTGCATCTCGAGCGCCGCGTCCACCGCCTCGGACGCGCCGCGCGGCACCTCCCGCTTCAGGATCCGGTAGTGGCCGCCCATGTTGGCGATCATCTGATCATGGGGCCACATCACAGCCTTGGGGCTCCCAGTTGTGCCGCCGGTGTAGAGGAACCACAGATCATCGCCGCTGCGCTCGACAGGCGGTGCCGGCTCGAAGCCGTCGATCAGGTCGTCATAGGCGACCGCGCCGTCTATCAGTTCACCGCCGCCAACCTGGACCAGCAGTCTCAGATGTTCGCAGCGGTCCTTGACCTCGGCTACACGATCAGCGAGCGAACTGTCGTAAAAGACCGCCTTTGCGTCTGCATTGTTGAGCAGGTACGCCAACTCCTCGGCGATGTAGCGGTAGTTGACATTGCAGGGAACCGCCCGCGCCTTGAAGGCCGCGAACTGGGCCTCCTGATATTCGAACCCGTTGTACAGATAGAACGCCACCTTGTCGTTGCTGCCGATCCCAGCGTCACCCAACGCAGCCGCGAGACGCGCTGCACGGTTCTCGAAGGTCTGCCAGTCGCGGGTTTCGGGGCCGTGGGCAATCGCCGGAGCTTCACTGACGGCCTCGGCGATCCCCTCCCAGATCGTTGCGAAATTGAGCGTGTCGGCAAACCGCGGAGTCATATTCACAGCAGCGTACGCTGACAGCATGGAGGCGCACACATCGGGATCCCGGACCTGTTCCGCGCCCGTTCCGGGATCGCTCAGCCCAAAGCAGCGGGAGCTCGACATCGAACGCCTCGCCAACGAACAACTCGACATTCTGGTGATCGGCGGAGGTGTCACAGGCGTCGGCTGCGCCCTCGACGCAGCTGCCCGCGGGCTCAGGGTCGGGCTCGTCGAACAGCGTGACCTTGCCAGCGGCACATCGAGCCGCTCGTCGAAACTGCTCCACGGCGGCCTGCGCTACCTTGAGAGTCGCGACTTCGCGCTGGTGCGCGAAGCACTGCACGAACGCGGCCTGTTGGCCAAGACCGTCTCACCGCACCTGGTTCGCACGGTCTCCTTCATGATCCCGTTGACCCGCCGGTTCTGGCAGCGGATCTACTTCGGCGCGGGAGTCCTGCTGTACGACCTGCTGGCCCGCACCGGGCGCCACCCGCTGGCATTCCACCGTCACCTGGGACGCAGAGCGACGCTGGAGTTGGCGCCGGGGTTGAAGCAGTCGTCGATCAGGGGTGCGATCATCTATCAGGACGCTCAGATCGACGATGCCCGGCACACCCTGGCCATCGCTCGAACGGCCTGTCACCACGGAGCCTCGATCGTCACCAGCGCACGCGTCACCGGCCTGCTCATCGAGGCGCACGACGGTTCTGAAACGGTGGTCGGCGCCAAGTTCCGCGACCTCGAGACCGACACCGACTACGAATGCCGGGCCACGAAGGTCCTCAACGCCACCGGCGTCTGGCTCGACGACATCCACGACATGGCCTGCCCCGCCGGCCTCAGTGTGCGCGCCGCCAAAGGAGTGCATCTAGTTGTCCACCGAGATTGCATCGACAGCGAATCCGGGATCGTGCTGCGAACCCCCCGCAGCGTGCTCTTCCTCATCCCCTGGGGTGACCACTGGCTGATCGGCACCACCGACACCGAGTGGGACTACGACCGCGCCCACCCCGCGGCATCGAGCGCAGACATCGACTACATCCTCGAACACGCCAACGCGGCGCTTGAAAGACCGCTGACCAGAGCCGACATTCTAGGTGTCTACGTGGGCCTGCGGCCGCTTCTCGACGCCTCCGACGACGACACTGCCAAGCTCAGCCGCGAGCACGCGGTGGCAGAGCCGATCAACGGCCTCGTCTCGATCGCAGGCGGGAAGTACACCACCTATCGGGTCATGGCCGCCGACGCGGTCGACGCCGCAGTCGTCGGTCTGGACAAGCCGGTCCCCCCGTCGGTCAGCCACGAGGTGGTCCTCCTCGGCAGCGACGAATGGCAGCACTGGTCCCAACAGGCCGATGAACTGGCCCGGAGCAGCGGTCTGGACCGTGACATCGTTGAACGCCTGCTGTGGCGCCACGGCAACCGCATAGTCGACGTCCTGGAGATCGCCGAGCACGAGCCCGCACTCGCCACCGGAATCCCCGGAGGCTCCTACATCGCCGCGGAGGTGGTGCATGCGGCGCGCCACGAGGGCGCGCTGCACCTCGACGATGTGCTGGCGCGTCGTCTGCGGATCTCAATAGAGGACGAACAGCGGGGAAACCTGGCAGCCGAGAGCGTCGCTTCATTGATGGCCCGCGAACTCCACTGGAGCGACCAGCGCAAAGATGAAGAGGTGAAACGCTGGTACGAACGGGTGGAGGCCGAACGGGCCGCCAACGCGGCGCCCGACGACAGCACCGCCGACAGCCTGCGCCGCCGGGCCGCAGACACCCGCGGACTCACCGACGCCTGAGCATCCGGGAACGGTACACACGCGCTCGGCGAGGTCACCCAGTGCGAGGCGATCGCTGAACATCCGGGAACGTTGCACGCGCGCGCGGCGAGGTCACCCAGTGCGAGGCGATCGCTGAACATCCGGGAACGTTGCACGCGCGCGCGGCGAGGTCACCCAGTGCGAGGCGATCGCTGAGCATCCGGGAACGTTGCACGCGCGCGCGGCGAGGTCGCATTCCGCTGAGACCATCGGCTGAGCGTCTCGAATTCACGGTGTCGGCGGGCCGCGGGCCGTACACTCGGCGGTAATGTCCAGTTCATTCGGCACCCTGTTCCGCGTCACCACGTTCGGCGAGTCCCACGGACCCGGCGTGGGAGTCGTGATCGACGGCTGCCCGCCGCGCCTGGCACTCGACGCCGCCGACCTGCAGCACGACCTCGACCGTCGTCGCCCGGGCCAGAGCCGCATCGTGACTCAACGCGACGAAGCTGACCGCGCGGAGATCCTCTCGGGCGTGTTCGCCGGGCACACCACGGGCACGCCGCTCGCGGTGCTGGTCCGCAACGCCGACCACAACCCCGGCGCCTACGAACACCTGCGGGACGTCTACCGGCCCTCCCATGCCGACTTCACCTACGACGCCAAATACGGATTCCGAGACTGGCAGGGAGGGGGCCGGGCCTCGGCGCGCGAGACAGTCGGTCGGGTGGCCGCAGGCGCCGTCGCACGTCGACTCCTGGCGGTCGCCGCGGAGATCGAGGTGCTCGGCTGGGTGCAGAGCGTCACCGGCATCGAAGCCGAAGTCGACGATGCCAAGGTCAGCCTAAGCGATGTCGAGAGCCATCCGACCCGCTGCCCGGACCCGACCGCGGCAGCAGCGATGAGCGACGCCATCGAGACGGCCCGCAGCAACGGCGACTCTCTGGGCGGAACCGTGACGTGCATCGCCCGTGGCGTCGCCGCGGGCCTCGGCGAGCCGGTGTTCGACAAGCTCGACGCGGACCTCGCGGGCGCCCTGATGTCGCTCCCCGCCGCCAAGGGCGTGGAGATCGGCAGCGGTTTCGCCGGAACGCTGATGACCGGTCTGACCCACAACGATCCCTTCACCGCCACCGATCGGGTCCGCACCGCCGCCAACCGTTCCGGTGGGATCCAGGGCGGGATCTCCAACGGCGAGAACATCGTCACCCGCGTGGCGTTCAAGCCCACGGCCACGATCGCCGGCGAGCAGGCGACAGTGACCAGGGACGGGGAGGCCACAACGCTCGCAGCCAGAGGACGGCACGACCCCTGCGTGCTGCCCCGCGCGGTGCCCATGGTCGAGGCGATGGTGCTGCTGACCCTGGCAGACCATTTCCTGCGCCAACACGCAGTCAACGTGCTGCCGATGCTCGACGAACGGCCCTGAGCCGGCTGTCGGGTCGTCATGGACTTCCAACTCTTCCTGCCGCAGATGCGGATGGATCTGCCGACGATCACACAGCGCTGCAACGTTGCGGTCGACTCCGGGTTCGGGGGCGTGGCGTTGATGGACCACCTGGCGCCACCGCTGGCTGAGAACCAGCCGATGTGGGACGCCATGATCAGCGCCGCATGGCTCGGCGCCAACACCAGAGGCACCGTCGGCCATCTGGTTCTGTGTGACTCGTTCAGGCATCCCGCAGTGTTGGCCCGTCAGGCCGTCACCCTCGATCACGCCACGTCGGGCCGGTTCGAACTCGGCATCGGCTGGGGCAGCGTCCCGACGGAGTTCGAGACATTCGGTGTCGGCGACACCGCGCCGCGGGCCCGAGTCGACCGGCTCACCGAGACCCTGGAGGTGATCTTGGCGCTCTGGTCCGGCGAACAGGTCTGCTACTCGGGCCGATACCACTCACTGGACCAGGCACAGCAGCTGCCGGCGCCGACGCGTCGCATACCGATCATCATCGGCGGGAGCGGTCCCCGAACACTCGATCTCGTCTCCCGCTTCGCGGACTGGTGGAACTGTCCGCTGCACCGACTCGACCGCTACCCCGAGATGCGGGAGAGGATCGGCGATGCCCGCAGTTCAATCCAGGAACGGGTGACTTTCATTCCCGAGGGCGCTGACAGAGCCGCCGTTTCAGAGACCGCTGCGCGACGCTTCAGCGGAGTCGGCCACGTCACCGGCAACGCCGAAGAGCTGATCGAGCACTTCGCGCTGCGAGCCGCTTCGGGGATCGAGCGGATCTACGTGTGGATGAGCGACTTCGCAGCCCCGGACACCCTGAGCGAATTCGGCGAGACGGTCATCACCTCGATCCGCAACGCACAGTAGCCGCCCCGTCAGGGTTCAGGACCGTGGGTTCACACGAAGGGCACCGATGTGACCACTGCGGGCACTTCTGAGCCGCGCACATCGATCGTCACCTCGTCACCCGACGCGATGTCGGGATGCAGAAACGCCAGCGCGATCCCACGTTGCAGGATCGGCGAGAAGTTGCCGCTGGAAATGACCCCGATCTCGGTGCCGTCGCGCCAGACCGTCTGCCCTTCACGCGGCGGCCGGCGGCCTTCGACCAACAGTCCCTGCAACAGTCGTGACGGGCCTGCCTGCTGTTCGGTCAGCAGCGCCTCGCGGCCCCGGAAGTCACCCTTGTCGAAGCGCACGACCCAACCGAGCCCGGCCTGCAGGGGAGAGATTCCCGCACCCAACTCGTGCCCGTGCAACGGCAGACCGGCCTCGAGGCGCAGCGTGTCGCGCGCGCCGAGACCTGCCGGGGTGATCCCCGCGGAGACGATCAAGTCCCAGATGGCGGGCGCGGCCTGCGCGTCGACGGCGATCTCCACGCCGTCCTCACCGGTGTAACCGGTACCGGCGACAGTGGCCTCGCATCCGGCAATCTCGGTTCGGGCAACCCGGAAACGGCCGACCGCGGCCGCTTCGGGGGAGACTCTGGCGAGACGCTCACGGGATTTCGGCCCCTGCACGGCGACGACAGCACGATTGCTGGTCACATCCTCGATCCGCGGCAGCGTCGGAGCATCTCTGAGCGCCTTGTCGACCCGACTGGTGTTCGAGGCGTTGGGCATGACGTCGAAACGCTCGTCGTGGACCCACCAGACGATGATGTCGTCGAGGACGGAGGCGTCGGCTGCGTCGAGCAGGTGCGTGTACTGGGCGCGACCCACTCCGATGCGACTCAGATCGTTGGTGAAAGCCCATTGCATGGCACCGAACGCCCCGGGGCCGCTGACCCGCACCGTGCCCAGGTGCGACACGTCGAACACGACGCTCTCGTTACGGCATGCCAGATGCTCGGCCAAGGTCCCGCCGGGGTAGGACAAAGGCATCTCCCAGCCGCTGAATGGCACCATCTTGGCCCCCAGCGCCACATGGACGTCACCGAGGGGCGAGTGCCGTAAATCAGTCATCGACTCTCCAGCTTCGATCTGCCGACCGAGAGGGGCTCGGGCGGCTACCGGTTGGCGGCTGCGCTGTCCGGCACAGCTTCACCGACGTCGTCGCTCTCGGGAAAGAGATCGACGATGGAGGCGTCGACGGTGTCCTTGACGCTCCCCAGAGGCAGGACGTTGAGCACACCCTGACCGTTCTGGAGCAACTCGATCAACTCCCCCTCGGTGTTGACCACTATCGAATTCGTTCCGCTGATGACGAGGCTGGCTGTGGTGACATCCTCACCGATCTGGTCTCGCAGATAGTCGAGACCCCTGCGGACCTGTTGGAGTTTGATGCCCGAGTCGATCAGGGTCTTGATGACCCTGAGTTCGAGCAGGTCACGGTAGCTGTAGAGGCGGCGGCTGCCTGAACCGCTCGCCTTGGTCAGCGAGGGGCGCACGATGTCGCGGCGAGCCCAGTAGTCAAGCTGTCGATATGTGATTCCGGCGATCTCTGCGGTGCGCTTCGAGCTGAACCCCTGCTCATTCATCTGTGCCTCCATTCGTCATGACACCAACGGAATTACGCAGATGTCAGTGTGGACAACTCTACGGTGCCGACGCGGCGAGGTCAACGCCGTGTCGGTCGAGGGCTCAATCTTCGAAGTCCTCAGGGGAGATGTTGTCGAGAAACTCTTTGAACTCTTCCACGACTTCCTCGGGCTGCGGAGCCTCCTGGGGATCCGATTCACGGAACCCGACTTCGGTGATGACGGCTTCCTCGGCGAAGATCGGTGTGTCGGTTCGTACCGCCAGAGCGATTGCGTCAGACGGGCGGCTCGACACCACATGGGTCTGGTCCGCGACACAGAGGTGCAACTCGGCGAAGAAGGTCTTCTCGTGAAGACCGGTCACGACCACCCGAACCAGATCGACCGACAACTCCTCGAGCAGGTCGCGCATCAGATCATGCGTCATCGGGCGCGGCGTGTCGACACCGTCGAGTGCAAGAGCGATGGCAGTGGCCTCCTGAGCA
Organism: Candidatus Aldehydirespiratoraceae bacterium; assembly: GCA_965208435.1. Taxonomy (GTDB): domain Bacteria; phylum Actinomycetota; class Acidimicrobiia; order Acidimicrobiales; family Aldehydirespiratoraceae; genus VXYK01. Next base: position 239,237 of record OZ242337.1, read on the forward strand.
CCGATGTAGATCGGGATGATCCGATCCTCACCGGCGCGTTCGCGCAACAGGACCATCGGTGCGTTTGTCGGCATCTCGACGCGAACACCGATGAGTTCCATTTCCTGCATGCTTCTACCCTAGACCGTGAATTCAGAGGGGTTCGATATTGCTAGCCGTCAAGGCTCTCGCCGAAACTCCGCCGCAGAATCGAGCGTTGCAGCATTTCGCCCAGTCGCACAAGCTCGTTCAGCTCATCACGCGCCTGCTGCATCGAGTCGCCGCCCCTGGCCAGGCGCGGCGAGAAGATCTGTTCCAGAAGGCCTGCCTGCCGCTCGGCTGAGACCTTGTACATGCGCATGTGCCGCGGTTCCAGCCCGGACCGGCCGAACACCGCTGCAGCGTTGGCCATCTCCAGGGCCTCCGGGCCGTACACGGCACTGCCGGGGCGCCCGATCGACACGATCAGGCCCAGACGGTCAAGCTCCCTGACGAGCCCGACCTCGATTCCGGCAGCTTCGGCCAGATCGGTTGCCGACAGGCCGCCAATCGGCTCCTCGAACTCGTCGACTGCCTCGTCCTCTGTTTGGGGCTCTTTCGGCTTCTTGGTCGCTTTCTTGGCCGTTGCCTGCTTCTTGGCCGTTGCCTGCTTCTTGGCCGTTGCCTGCTTCTTGACCGCTGCCTGCTTCTTTGTTGCGCGCTTCTTCGTTGCGGGCTCGACGGCCGCACCGGAGGCCGGACGCCTCGGCTTGGGCGTGGACTCAGCAGCAGGAGCCTTGACTTTTGCAGCGGGCTTGTCTCGATCGGCGAACAGCGTGGGCTCCGCAACCGCCGCCTCGTCACCCTTCAAAGCTTCAAGCTCAACTTCAAGTCCAGGTTCCTCGAGGCGCTTCTTGATCACCTTCAGGGGCAGGAAGTTGTCTCGCTGCTGGGTCAGGATCCAACGCAACCGAGCGATATCGCTCGGATAGAACTTGCGATAACCCGACGGGGTCCTCTCGGGGGCGATCAGCCCTTGGCTCTCCAAGAAACGGATCTTCGAAATCGTGACATCGCTGTACTCTGCCTGGAGCAGGCTCAAGACCTCACCGATCGAGTGATGCGGTTGCGCAGCCAATCCCCTGCCTCCCTGCCTTCAGTTCGTCCCGGTGCCGTGCACGAACACCAGCTTGAACCTGCCGATCTGCAGCACCTCGCCGTCGGCCAGTTCATGCTCATCGACACGCTTGCGTTCAATATAGGTGCCGTTCAGCGAGCCGACGTCGCGCACCACGTAACGGGATCCGAGCCGCTGCACTTCAGCATGGCGCCGCGAGACCGATATGTCGTCGAGGAAGATCGCGCTGTTGGGGTGCCGCCCCACCGTCACCACATCTGAATCCAGCGCATAACGTGCCCCCGCCTTGGGGCCGTGAAGCACGACGAACAGTCCCTCATGGGTCCCGAACGCCGAGCGGTCGATGCTCACTCCGCTTCCATCGAGATCGATCGCAACATGATCTGTCGTCACCTCTTCAAGAGCCAGCGGCTCTCCGCACGACGAGCAGAAACGGGCATCGTCAGAATTGCGATGTCCACATTTGGTGCAGGCTCGGTCAGTCACACTGGTTGCTCAACTCTCAATCAGAGCACCATAGGCGGCGCCGTCGAGCAGAGCATCAAGCTCTACTGGAGATGACATCTCTATCAAGACGATCCAACCTTCGCCGTAGGGGTCTTCGTTCACCCTTTCCGGAGTGTCGGCCAACTCATCGTTGACCTCGGTGATCGTGCCCGACACCGGTGCGTAGAGTTCCGAAACCGACTTGGTCGACTCGACCTCGGAGAACGATGAACCGGCTTCGACTTGGTCCCCGACCCGTGGAAGATCGACATAGACGACATCGCCGAGCGCATCCTGCGCGTAGTCGGTGATTCCGACCCTTGCGGCATCGCCTTGGACTGAGACCCATTCGTGGTCCTTGGAATACAGAAGATCGTCGGGAATGTTCATAGCGAAAACCTATCGCGGATACGCGTCTGCGAGGGAGTCACGCTCCCCTGTCAGCACGACCGTCGCGGAGCGCTTCGAGACCCAGCGGAATGTACTGCGCCGCCGACAGGTAGCTGTACAGCAGAGAAGGCACTGCACAGACCCATCCCGCCCACCAGAACCAGTCGGCCACTCCGACCTCCGAAGCGCCGGCCAACAGGAACGGGAACGAGAAGTACAGACCGAAAGTTGCGCACTTCCCCCACCAGGTGACGTCGATCCGCCGTGCACCGAGGGCCCCGAGCGCAATTCCCGCCACCGCCACGATCCCCTCACGCGCAAGGGTCAACACGACCAGCCACCACGGAACCGCCCCGTCAATGCCCACCGCCACGACCCCGACGATCAACACCGCACGGTCGGTCACCGGATCAAGCAGCTTGCCGAGTTCGCTGACAGCATCGAAGGAGCGCGCCCACCAGCCGTCCACCCAGTCGGTGGCCCCGATCGCACCCCACAACCAGGCCGCCGCCCAACGGTCGTCGTTGGCGAACAGCAGCCACAACAACACCGGAATACCCGCCAGCCTCAGCAGCGATATCAGATTGGGAACAGTCAGAATCCGGTCTTCGAAGATCCCGATATGCGGCTCTGGTCCTCCGGTCTGGTCAGCGTCATCCATATCTGTTCCGTCACCAGCCTACGATCTAGCGATGCCCACCATATTCACTCGAATCATCGACGGCGAGATCCCGGCGCGATTCGTCTACTCCGACAGCGACTGTGTCGCATTCCTCGACGTTCGTCCCCTGGCCCGCGGCCACTGCCTCGTCGTGCCCCGCGACGAGATCGACCAGTGGACCGATCTATCCTCACGCCGGGCCGCACACCTGACCGAGGTCGCCCATGCCATCGGCAACGTTCAGAAAACACTGCTGAGCCCCATGAGGATCGGACTCATGATCGCGGGGTTCGAAGTCCCCCATGTGCATGTCCATGTCGTGCCGATGAACTCAATGGCCAACCTCGACTTCTCCAGAGCAGACACAACGCCGGATCCTGAAGACCTCGACCGACTGCGCGCACAGATCGCGGAGGGGTTGGCGGCCGCAGGCCACCAAGGTGCTGTCAGGTAGCTCTCGGAACTACCGCGGCAGATCCCCCGTGACCGTGCAGGCGCCGACGCGGCCGGACCCGAAGTTGAACTGGAGAACATCCCCGGGCGCCGCTCCGAACCGGGGGACGACAACCTCGTCGCGGCTCCCCACCCCGATGGTCGCGCGCAGCGAGAGCGTCTCAAAACGCGGATCGTGGCCGACGAGTTGAACCCTCACCTCCTCGGCGAACCCACTGCCCCCCTCGGGCAGTTCGACAACTCCACTGGGCACCTTCAGGTCCAGAAGCACCGCCGTGGGACCGACGCAACCGATCGTGGCCGGACGTCCGACGGGGTCCTCACACGGTCCGGTGGTCACAACATCGAGGGGGCGAAGATCCTCGGTCACAACGCTGGCCCGCAGGCAACTGTCCTCGACGAATCCATCGGGGCCGGCGAACAGCACATGACCGCTGCCCGCGTACTGGAAGACCGTTGCCTGCACCGCACCGGGCGGATGCGGGAGACTGCCCGGCGGCGCGTCGGTGATCCGCTCAGTTATGGGCCCGTCGCCGGCCAGCAGCGCCACGGTCGTCGACAGGGGGGCCACGAGCGATACCTCGACGGCGGGCGGACCGCCGACAAGGGCTGCTTCGTTCGAGACCCCGCTCAGCAGCCCGAAGTCGAGTCGTCCGCTGCTGCGTTCGTCGCCTTCGACGAAGGTGGTCCAGAGTGCAACGGCACCCAACCCCAGGGCGACGAGCACTGCAACGGTCACAGCCGCCGAGATGATCCTGCCGTTGCGGGCAGCCCGAAGGTGCTGTCCGATGCGACGCTCATCGAGCTGTTCCTGCAATGTCAGCGGGCCGAAGACCTCCGCGCTGACACCGCCGGAGATAAGGTCGCGCCACGCAGCGGCGCGGGGCTCCGGCATTCGCACCAACAGCGTCTCGAACGCTTCGGTGACCTCCTCGTTGAACAGCAGCATCATGGAGTTCACCCGGGCATGCTCGACAGGGTCCTCAATGTATTCGTAGACGTCTCGACTCCCTGCCACCGCCAGCAGGAACTCATGGGCCCGGCGGTCGGACTCCTCATAGCTCCAAACCGGACCCTCGACGACGGTCGGCACCTGCCGTCGAGCCCCCCCGGCGCGCATGAACCCCGCCCTCGCCACGAAGGTCGCCGGCTTGGCGGGACGTTCGGGGGGAGCCTTGGTGCGGGCGTCCGCCTCGGAGTCTGGTTTATCGTCGATCCCCGAAGGGTAGGCGCGCAAGGCGGGTGTCTGGTGTCATCTGCCGCCGGCAGAATGTGCCGATGGAGAATAAGAACGTGCGCGGATTGACCAGGGATCGTGCCGACACCGGTTGTCTGCCGCTCTTGTTCGCTGCGCTCACGGGCCGCTCGGGCCACGGCCTCGTTCGGTCACGGCCGAGTGCGGGATCAATCCGCTCGGCCTCTGAGGGGTGGATCAAGTGCGTTTAGTGCTGGCGTCGGCGTCGCCGCGTCGCCGAGAGTTGCTGCGAGGACTCGATCTGGTCTTCTCGGTGTGTCCTGCCGACATCGACGAGACGCCCAGAGACGCAGAGGCGCCCGCGCAGTACGTGAAGCGTCTGGCGCAGGAGAAGGCCGAAGCGCTCGCCGCTGCGGGCACCACCGTCATCGCTGCCGACACCGTCGTGGTCATCGACTCCCAGATACTGGGCAAGCCCAACGACCGTGAACACGCCGAGGCGACACTCGCAGCGCTCGCGAACCGGACGCACGAGGTGTACACCGGGGTCGCGGTGGTCGCAGAGCCGATCAACGCTGGGCCGAACAACGCTGGGCCGAACAACGCTGGACGCCGCTGGGCCTCAGGCATCGAGATCACCAGGGTCACAATGGCAGAAGTCCCTCCGGAGAGGATCGACTCCTTCCTCGACGTAGGCGAGTACGCCGACAAGGCAGGAAGCTACGCGCTGTTGGGTTCCAGTTCGATATTCGCCGATCATGTCGAAGGGTCCGTCAGTAATGTGGTCGGCCTGCCACTCCCGTTGACCGACCGGCTCTGCGCACAGATCGGCATCGACCTGCTCTCATTCAGGCCAGACCCGCCACCAGCTCCGAGGGGCCGCTGACCAGCCATGTCCACGGTACCCGCAACCCCGACGCACACACCCGCTGCACGCACCGGCGAGGACCGCCATACGGCCGAGGACCGTCTGCCGCCTGCGACACCGGCCGATCCCGCGGGTGGGGCTCGACGGGAGCCTCCTGCCGCCGACGGCGAATTCACGCCCGTTGATATCGGCCCGTTGAAAGTGTGGCCGCCGGTTGTGCTCGCCCCCATGGCCGGAGTCACCAACGCCCCGTTTCGTACGCTCTGCCGCCGCTACGGAGCGGGCCTCTACGTGAACCAGATGATCACCGCCCGGGCGATCGTCGAGAACAACGCCAAGAGCCTCAGAATGGCTGCGTTCGCCCCGGGCGAATGGCCCCGCAGCATCCAGCTGTACGGAACCGACGCCTATTCGATGGGTGAGGCCACCCGCCGACTGATCGACGACCAGGGAGTCGAGCACATCGACATCAACTTCGGCTGCCCGATGAAGAAGGTGACCCGACACGGTGGAGGGGCGGCGCTCCCCTGGAAACGTTCGCTGTGCCGTTCGATCGTTCGAGCCACGGTCCGTGCCGCGGGCGACGTCCCGGTGACGCTCAAGTTCCGGGTCGGTATCGACGACTCGACCACCACCTTTGTGGACACTGCCCTGATAGCTCAGGACGAGGGTTGCCGCGCCGTCGCGCTCCACGCCCGAACCGCGAGCCAGCTCTACAGCGGAGCGGCCGACTGGGGGCGCATCGCCGAGCTCAAGTCTGTGGTGACGGAGATTCCGGTGTTCGGCAACGGCGACGTCTGGGAGGCCGGCGACGCGCTCGCAATGATGCGCACGACCGGCGCCGACGGCGTTGTCGTGGGCCGCGGCTGCTTGGGCCGACCCTGGATCTTTGAGGACCTGGCGTGTGTCTTCGAAGGGCGACCGGTTCCTGGCCGCCCCAACCTCGGCAAAGTTGTCGACGGCATGGTTGAACACGCAGAACTGCTCTGCGACTGGATGGGTGAACCGTCGGCAATACGCGACTTCCGCAAGCACACCGGCTGGTACCTCAAGGGGTTCGCGGTCGGCAGCGAGGTCCGTCGCCAGCTCAACCAGGTCGGGTCGCTGGCTGAGCTGAGGTCACTGCTCGACGGTCTGGACCCGACGCTGCCCTTCCCCGAGGGGGGCATGCGCCTGGTTCGGGGGCACCACGGCGCCGCGCGCAACGTTCATCTGCCCCAGGGCTGGCTCGAGGATCGAGACGACGAACCGGTCCTGGGTTCGGGCGCTGAACAACTCGTCAGCGGCGGTTGACCGACGACAGCGCCGGTCAGTGGGCGGTCAGAAGTCGATGCCCTTTTGGGCCACTGCGCCCGAGTCGTAGGCGTGCTTGGTCTTGCGCACCTCGATCGAGTTCGCTTTCACCAGACAACTCTGCGGCTCACGCACAAGCATCAAGCCGCTCCAGCGCTTCGGACACGATCCGTGAGATCAGCTGTTCGCAGCTCGGCAGATCGTCGACAACTCCGACGCATTGCCCGGTGGGGAGGATTCCCACTTCAAGGCGCCCCTCGACCATCGTCGCCCGCGTCAACATCGCCGCATTTGCTGCCATGGCAACCTGAGACCAGGTGAGGTCCTGGTTCTTCTTCATCGACAGACCCTCTTTGAGCAGATCGCGAAGCGAAGTCTCAGTGAGCTTGCGAAAACGCAGCGCATTGAGTGCAGCACGAGGAAGCTTGAGCATTCCGGTGCGTTCCAGCGTGTTGACCACCTCTGTTCGAATCACCCTCTGCGGGGCTCCGTCGATGGCGGTCGACACAACCGTGCCCGTCACCGCGGTGTCGAGATACACAGCCTTGACCTCGTCGGGTACCCGACTGTCGGAAGTGAGCAGGAACCGCGTGCCCATGGCGATGCCGTCGGCGCCCCATGCCAGCGCCGCCGCCAGACCGCGGCCGTCATGGAATCCGCCGGCGGCGAGCACCGGAATGTCGACCGCGTCCAGAACCTGTGGGAGCAGCAGCGAAGTGGGCACCGTCCCGGTGTGACCACCGCCCTCGCTTCCCTGGCACAGGACCGCGTCGACGCCCCACTCTGCCACCTTCTCAGCATGGCGGCGGGCCCCGACTGTAGGCATCACCACCACGCCGCCGTCCTTGAGTTTCTTGACCATGTCGGGCCGGGGTGCCTGGGCGAAACTGGCGACCTTCACGTTCTCCGCGATCAGATGGTCGACCCGCTGTTCGACGTCTGCGGCATCGGTGCGCAGGTTCACTCCGAAGGGCCGATCGGTGCGCGACTTCACCTCGCGTACGGCCGCTTTCATCTCCTCGAGGGTCATTGTGGCCGCCGCCAGGATGCCCAGACCGCCAGCATTGGCGGTCCCAGTCACCAACGAAGGTCCTGCAACCCAACCCATGCCCGTCTGCACGATCGGGTATTCGACCCCGAACAGCGCAGTCGCAGCAGTCTTGAGACGACGATCACCTCCATCCGACATCCCTGAATCCATTCGGCCACCCTAGGCCCAAATAGGCGTAAGGTACGCATGCCACAGGTTCGCTCGGAAAGGGGGCTGTCGATGGCTCGGAGACTCACTGAGTTCAGTCACGGGGCTGGTTGAGGCTGCAAACTCGCTCCCGGCGAGCTGGCGCAGGTCGTGCGCCGACTGTCCGACACCGAAAGCCCTGATCTGTTGGTCGGGGCGCTCAGCGGCGACGATGCCGCGGTCTGGCGCCTGACCGACGACCGCGCCCTCGTCGTCACCGCCGATTTCATCACCCCCGTCGTGGACGACCCGTTCAACTGGGGCCAGGTGGCCGCCGCCAACTCGGTCTCTGACGTGTATGCAATGGGCGGCCGCCCGCTGTTGGCGCTGAACCTCGTGTGCTGGAACACCGATGAACTGTCCGGCGAACAGCTTCAAGAGGTGCTCGCGGGCGGGCACGACATCGCCAACAGATGCGGCTTCGTCGTCGCGGGAGGACACACCGTCGACGATCCCGAGCCCAAATACGGGATGGCGGTGATCGGCGAGGTGCATCCCGACAGGATGCTGACCAACGCAGGACTGCGTGCCGGACAGACACTGATCCTCACCAAACCATTGGGGATCGGCGTGATCACAACCGGTCTCAAATGGGGCCGCGCCGATGCCCAGTGTGTAGCCGCAGCAGTGGCCTCGATGACCGCCACCAACGCCGCCGCATCCGAGATCGCGGTTGCCTGCGGAGCCACAGGTGCCACCGACGTAACCGGATTCGGCCTGCTCGGTCATGGCGGGCGGGCCGCGCAGGAGTCGTCTGTCGACCTGGAGATCATCGTCGACGACGTTCCGATCATCGACGGTGCCAGAGAACTGGCGTCGTCGGGTGTCGTGCCAGGGGGCACGGGACGCAACCTGGGTTGGATCGACGATCGGGTCGACCGCGGCAAAGGTGTCAGCGAATTGGACGTGACGCTCCTCGCCGACGCACAGACCTCTGGCGGGCTGGTGTTCGGCGTCGACCGCGCTCAGGCCCAGAACGCGCTCGATTCGCTGTTGTCGTCAGGTCACACAGCCGCTGCCATCGGCACCGTGCACGAAGGCACAGGCGAGATCCGCCTCAGCTCCCGACGCTCCTAGAAATCAGGTGCGCTCGAAGATGTTGGAGAAGCCGCCGATCACCGAGCCCTCACCGTCGGAACCACCCGGCGTGAGGTTGGCCAGCACTCGGTCGGCGAGCCTGTTGAACGGCAGGGACTGAAGCCAGACGTCGCCCACTCCCGTGAGGGTGGCCAGGAACATGCCCTCCCCACCGAACACCATCGACTTCAGATTGCCTGCCCGCTCGATCGAGTACTGAATCTCAGGCTGGAAGGCCACGAGGCAGCCGGTGTCGACCCTCAACGTCTCCCCCTGCAGGCGCTTGCGCACGATGGTCCCGCCCGCATGCAGGAAGGCCAAGCCGTCGCCGGAAATGTCCTGGAGGATGAACCCCTCTCCCCCGAACAATCCCGTGCCCAACTTCTTGTTGAATGCTATGTCGAGTTTGGTCCCCGAGGCAGCGCACAGGAATGCGTCCTTCTGGGCCAGTATCCGGCCGCCCACCCCTCTGAGGTCGATCGGCAGCACCTTGCCTGGATACGGAGCCGCCATCGCCACTTTCTGGCGGCCGGAGGGAGCTGCGTTGATGAAATGCGTGAGGAATACGGACTCCCCGGAAATCGACCGCTTGGCAGCCGACTTGAATTTGGACCACTTGCCTTCATCGGCGTCCGAACCGTCACCCATCTTGGACTCGAAAGAGATGCCCTGCTCAATGTACATCATGGCGCCAGCCTCGGCGATCACCACCTCGCCGGGGTCGAGTTCGATCTCCACAAACTGAAGGTCGTCTCCATGGATCTGGTAGTCAATTTCGTGGCTCTGCATTTCGAGGTCTCCCGAAGGTAGTTGGGTTGTCCGCAGCATCATCGCACATGAAGCAGTCCGACGGCGGTCATTCAGGCAGCAGATGTTTGCTGCGACCGCGACTCGGCGCGGTCCAAGATGAGCGATACAGCGAGCAGCACCAACATCGCAGCCGCCGCGGTCGTGTACAGGATCTTTGGTCCGTTGTTCTCGTAGAGCACGCCGGCCACATAGGCAACTATTCCCGACACCAGAGTTCCGATGCCTGAAAACAAGCCTTGACCAGCAGCGAGTTGTTCAGGAGGGCTGGCTGTGGCGATCGCTACCTGGTTGGCCGGAAGCGTGAAGGCGTCGGCCACCGCGTGAACCAGAGAGATCAGCAGCACCGGCCACAACAGGTCGATCCATCCGTACAGCGCGGTGCACACCGCAGCCGCGGTGATCGACTTGCCGACGATCGCCGAATGACCGATCTTCTGCGTCAGACGGCCTCCGGTCGGCGCCAGAACAATCATCGGGAGTGTGAACACACTGAGCGAAGTGCCCACGAGCCAGGTCTGCGCACCCAGGTCGTCGAGCAGCACCGCCCAAGTCGTCTCGAAATAGGCGATGGTCAGATAGAAGGCGACCCCGGCCAGCAACGCAGCCTGGATCCTCGGCATCTTCAGCAGCGGCCACGTCCTGTGTCTGGTCCCGCCATTGGCGGCAGTGCGAAGATCAAGGCGGGTTATCCACACCAGCATCGCCGCGTTGGCGACGCCCAGCGCGATGAACGGCAGTCTGAGCCCGCCCAGTTCAACCATCACCGCCGCAGACGCCGGGCCTAGAACGAAACCTGAAATCTCAACCGCCGTCAAGCGTCCCAGGTTCTGTCCCACCTGCTCGGGATCGCGAACGATGATCAAACGGCGCATCGCCGGCGACACTGCGCCCGCGCTGAACCCGAACAGGACTCTCGACAACACGAAGGCCCAGAGTTCCGTGGCCCACACCATGCCGAACATCGAGACTGCCGCCAGCGCCACTCCGGCAGGAATCATCTGCGCGGTTCGTCCCCGATCGGCGAGCGGAGCGAGAGCGATCTGCGCGACGAATCCAGCCAGGAATCCGGCCGCCGTGATGACGCCCAGTTCGCTCTCAGAAAACCCGAACCGGCTTCTGAATTCGGCCAACAGCGTCAACACCGAGCCGTAGCCCATGATCAACACCGCGGTGACCATGTAGTAAGGAATATTCGGATCACTGCGGATTGAAGTGGGCGATGCAGCCAAGGACCGCAAGTCCATACCAAGTACTCACCCGCTGTCTATTCGCCTAGCGGTATCCTCTGTCCAGGACCCAATCTGAAGAACTGAGAGAACCATGCAACCAGACACCCCGCTTGAGAGCAACAGACCCTACGTTCTGGACTCGCCCTACGAAGTTGCCCGCTGGCGGCCACTCGTCAACTGGTTCCTTGTGATCCCCCACTTCGTGATCGTCGCCGTCTTGGGTTATGTGGCGTTGGTTGTCATCTTCTTCTATTGGTGGGCCCTGCTGTTCACCGGAAGACTCAATCCCGGAATGTACGGATTTCTCGCCATGCTCGAGCGATACAACGTTCGTGCCGAGGCGTTTCTGCTGGGGTTCTCTGCGAGCTACCCGCCGTTCTCTTTCAAGACGGGTCCTGATGACGACAACGAGTACCCCGCCGTGACACTCAACCTGCCGACGCCACAGGCGAGCACGCCGCGGCGCAACCTGTTCAACTGGCTATTGGCGATCCCGCACTACGTCTTCATGTGGATACTCGGTATCGGCGCGTACGTGGTGTTGGTCCTCGGCTGGTTCGCGGTGCTGATTCTGGGCAGGTGGCCGCGCGGGATGCGTGACTTCCTGGTTCGCTTGAACAACTACTACTACAGAGTCTGGGCCTATATCGCCATGGTCGAGACCGGTTACCCCAAGTTCAGCCTCAACCCCTGAACCTCCCGGAGCACTCGCACGCCGAGGGCGCCTTCAGTTCTTGGGGAGGTCCCGGAAGGGGGTGTCCTTCGCAGGGCCTGGTTCTCGAGGCAGGCCCAGGACACGCTCGCCGATGATGTTGCGCTGGATCTGGTCGGTGCCGCCGTAGATCGACGGGCCGGGCGAGAAGATCGCGATCTCGCCGAGAAGCCCGCCGCTGGCCGGGTCGTCCTCGCCGCTCAACATGCCGTCAGCACCCAGGAGCGACAAGCCGACCTCGCGGAAGGACCTGAACATCTCGCTGACGTGGAGCTTGCCGATATTGGGTTCAGCGCCCGTTCGCTGGTTGGGGTCCTTGGCACGCAGAGCCCCAAGGCGGTTGATCTCAATCAACGACCAGAGCTTCACCAACTCCTGACGGAAGTTCGGATCCTCGTTCTTCTGCGACTTGGCGGCCAACTCCGCCACGAACTGCCACAATCCGGGGCCGACCGCCGGCACTCCCCCCTCGCTCGTCGCCTGAGTGGCGAACTCGGAGACCGGGCGGTCAAGAGACTTGCCCAGAACCCCGGGCGTCGCGGTTCGGGGTTTGCGACCCGATGAACCCAACGACTCGCGCTCGAACCGCAGCGTCGAGTTCGCCACCGCCCAACCGTTGTTGAGCCCACCGATGATGTTGGCGTCGAGCACCCGGGCCTCGTCAATGAACACCTCGTTGAACATCGACCTGCCGGTCATCTCCTTGAGCGGTCGGACACTGACGCCCGGTTGGTCCATCTCCAGGGCGAACCAGGTGATGCCCTTGTGTTTCGGGGCGTCGGGGTCGGTGCGGGCGATCAGCATTCCCCAGTCGGCGACCTGTCCGCCCGAGGTCCACACCTTCTGTCCGCTGACGATCCACTCGTCGCCGTCGCGCTGGGCCCTGCAGGCCAACCCGGCCAAGTCGGACCCGGCCCCGGGTTCGGAGAATAGCTGGCACCAGCCGACTGATCCGTCGAGGATCGGCGGGATCAGCCTCTCGATCTGTTCGGGCGTTCCGTGCTCAGCGATCGTCGGCGCGGCGAGCATCCAACCCAAGCCTCCGATCGGCGGACCCATCACACCCCTGTGGGCCATCACCGTGTTGACCACCCCCGCCAGGTCGCGGGCCCATCCCTTACCCCCGGCGTGCACCGCCAGCGTCGGATGTGCGTAACCCGTGGGGGCGATGCGCTGCCACCATTCGCGGACCGTCAGGTTCTCGTCCCAGTTCTCGTCGAGCCAGGCCTCGAGTTCGAGCCGGACTTCCTCGGCCGTCGGTGTGCTCATTGGTTCCTCCCCGCTTGTAGGTCGAGCGCTTGGCGAAACATGTTAGCGAGCGTTAACGTTTTCTGGCAGAGCCGAGCGGAGGATCAGGCCGGCAAGGGTGTATTCAGGTAGCTGACGTTGTCGAGGAGGATCTTCTTTCGGTCCGGCGGGTCGAAAGCCTTCAGTTCAACGACGTAGTCGAGGGGATGCGGCAGCCCTTCGATATGGGGCCAATCGGAACCGAAGATCACGTGGTCGGGGCCCATGAGTTCGGAGACCTCGTCGACGTCGTCCTCCCAGAACGGGTTCACCCACACGTTCTCCTTGAAGGTGTCGATGGGGTGATCCTTGAACCAGCTGAAGCTCTTCTTCGCTGTCTGGTCGAACTTGCGGAACATCGGCGCCAGGAAGTCCGAGCCGTTCTCAACGCTGGCCACCCGCACACGGGGGAAACGATCGTAGAGCTTCTCGAACACCGACTGGATCAACCAGTCCTGAGCAGCCCGCTCAATGGCGAAGCTGGCCAGGCTCGGTCCCATGTATCCGCCGTTGCGGCTGAGCGAACCTGCAGTGAACTTGGTGTCGGCCACATAACCCATCGACGAGTAACCGCTGGCTGCCGCATGAACGACAACGGTGATTCCGGCCTCGTTGATGGCCGACCACACAGGGTCGAAGGTCGCCGAGAACGGGGAGATCTTGCCGGTTGCGACCGTGACTGGTGCAGGGCGCATGACAACCACCCGAGCGCCGAGCTCCACAACCTTCTCAACCTCGGCTGCTGCAGCGGCCGGATCACCGAGGCACAGGTACGGTGCGCCGAAGATCTTGTCCTCGTACCCGTAGCCCCAGTCCTCGAGAAGCCAGCGGTTGAAGGCCTGCATCATCGCCGTGCAAGCCTCGATATCGGTTCGGATCAGTTCTTCGTAGAGCACACCGAGGGTCGGGAACAACCACACTCCTGACAGCCCCTGCTCATCAATCACCTTCGCTCGGGCTTCGGCGTGCATGTAGTAGTCGGGAAGCGGCTCACGCTGTTTGAGCATCTCCGTCGGCGTCTTGCCGTCGGGATTCCCCTTGAAGAAAGCGTTGAGCGCACCGGGTATCGCGACGGGGTCCCATGTCGGGTTGACCACAGCATGCGAGATCGTCCCGCCGACGAGGTTGTACTTGCGCCCGTTCATCTCCACCCACTGCACGACCCGCGGCTGCATCTCCTTTGGGACATGACGGGTGAAGGCGTCGAGCGCCTCGTAGTAGTGGTTGTCGGCGTCGAAGGGCCGGTAACCGAGATTCTCTGAAGTCATTGCCGCTCCCCGCGGTGTTCGATGCGGTGTTTGCGCGGTGTTCTGCGCCATTGCAGATGGTAGCGCTAGGAGACTGCGGAGCACAGTTCGGCTCGCGTCGCTCGCGAACGCCGCGCGCAGCGCTAACTTGTGTACCTGTGTCCAGCACTGCGCAACTTCAGGCAAAACCCTTCGTTCGAGGCACCAAGGTCAGGCTCGTCGACGACATACCCGGCTACCCCGCCGGCAGCACCGGGAAGATCGCTGTGGCCAACGGTTTCACCTGGATCCGCTACTGGGTTCGCTTCGACGACGGCACCGCTGTCGGGCATGTCGACCACCATTGCCTCGTCAAGCGGCGCGACTACGAAGAGTTCCTGTCGGCCCGCGAGCGCGAGGAAATCGAAGCCATTGAGGCCGCAGAACAGGCCGCGAAAGCGGCCGCCGAGGCTCCCGATCCTTCCGACACTCCCGCTGTCGGCGCAGGCGGTGCTGGCGGTGCCGTCCAGGTCAACGGGGTGACGATCCCCCAACGGCTCCTCGACATGAGCGCCGCGGCCCGACAACGCCTCGGGGCCTGACCCGCGCGCAGCCCCAATCAAGCCGGATCAGCGGATCTGGGGCTTGATGCGTTGACTGCCGCTGAACGAGTCGACGCCTGCCTCCATGGCCGCCTTGTCGAATCCGGTGGTGAGGATGGCCGGAGCGACAGCGATGGCATTGAGGCGTCCCATGTCGTTGGCCGCCCAGATGGCGCGCAGCGTCGCCTGCACGGCCCAAGCCGGCTGTGAAGCAATCGCCTCGGCGATCCAAGCTGCTCTCGAGAGCAGGTCCTCGGCGGCGCACACTTCGCTGACCAAACCGATCCGCATGGCCGTGGCCGCGCTCATCCTCTCATGGTTGCCCAACAGCGAGATCCGCAGAATCTCTCCGAGAGGCATCCGCTGGCGCATCTTCATCGGCTCATATACCGCAGCCATCCCGTAGGTCACATGCGGGTCGAAGAATGTTGCGTGATCGGCGGAGATGATCACATCGGACTCGGCGAGCATATAGAACGCTCCGCCGGCGGCCATGCCGTTGACCGCGCACACCACCGGTTTCCAGAGGTCACACGACTTGGGGCCCAGATTGTCGCCGGGGTCGTCGTACATGAAGTTGTTGGAGGTGCCGTACAGCCCGGGTGAGTCGTCCAGAGCTGTGAACTCGCCCTCGTCGCGGTCGATGCCGACGCAGAACGCCCTCTCCCCCGCCGCGGTCAGGACGATCGCGTGAACTTCGTCGTCACGACGGAAGGCCTTCCAGGTGTCGTGGACCTCCTGTTCCATTGTCGGGCTGAAGGCGTTGTAGGCGTCGGGGCGGTTGAGCGTGACCCACCCGACACGGTCGCGAATATCAACGATGATCGTCTCATAGGAGTCGTAGTCAGTGGTCATGGCATTGCCCTTCGTAGGTTCAACGTTGTGGTCCGGTCGCGTTCCGTGCGGTGAGCCAACTAAGCACAGCATCGGCAACCGCGGCGGGTTGTTCGGGGAGCAGTGCGTGTCCCGCGTCGGCGATGGTCACCATCGACGCCCGGTCCCCGAGCTCCGCGCAGAGTCGCACCGCATTCTCAGGCACCGCCATGACGTCATATTCTGGTTGAACCACCAAGACCTCTTTCCCGCCCGCTCTCCACCAGTATTCGACAGGCTGTGCCGCAGTCGCCGCTGCCTGCACCGCGGCCACGACCCCGTACCAGCCGTCGAACCAGACCGACGCATCGTTGCCGGGAGCAAAGAACGCCCGGCTCACCGCTTGGAGATGCTCGTCATCGGACAGTTCGACGTCGAAGACCCGCCGCAGAGCCGATGTGTGCTCAGGGGCCGGCGGAATCAGGCCACCGCAGCACAGCAGCACGACGCTGTCGATCAGATCTCCGAAGTCGGTCGCAACCATGCGTGACACTCGGTTCCCGAACGCGTGGCCGACAATGGTCACCGGCTCAGCGCACAGCGCACCGATCACAGCGGCGACATCGGCGGCCAGATCAGCCATTGTGAGTCCGCTGAGTTCGCCGACGGATCCGCCTATCCCGCGGGGTTGGGGCGCAACGGCGTGATAGCCCGCGTCTGCAAGCTGCTCCGACAGCAGATCGAAGTCGCCCGCACCGCGCCCGAGCGAAGGAGTCAGCACCACCGGCGGACCCTCGCCTCGTTCAGTGACCTCGATCGGGCCTGCGGGCCCGTCGACGATGGCCTGGTGGTGTCGGGCTGGTTCGGCTGGGGACATACTCGTCGATTCTGGAGCGTTGAGGGGTTCTGGCACGCCCTTGGATTATGGCGACCAGTCAACCAGGGTACGGTGTGCGTTCGTGGGAATCATCGTAGGGATCTGCGGCGGCTCAGGAGCAGGAAAGACGACCCTCGTCAACGAGATCCGCTGCCTGCGCCAGGACCGGATTTCACCTGTGGCCTTCGACTCCTACTACCGGGACCTGTCGCACATCTCCATGGCCGAGCGGATGGAGGTCAACTACGACCACCCCGATTCGCTCGACCACGAGTTGTTCATCGAACACCTGCAGGAGCTGCGCCTGGGCCGCTCCGTCGAGATCCCCGAGTACGACTTCGCCACCCACACGCGCACCGGCGAGGTGACGGTGGTGCAACCCAATGAGATCGTCATACTCGACGGCATCCTGCTGCTGCACTTCGAACAGGTGAGGGATCTGATCGATCTGGCGGTGTTCATCGACATCGACGAGAAGGTGCGCCTCGAGCGGCGAGCGCAACGCGACGTTCGTGAGCGCGGCCGGGATGTGGAGGATGTACACCGCCAATTCTGGGCGACTGTAGCGCCCATGCACGACAGATTCGTCGCGCCGTCAGCACAACACGCCGACCGGGTGGTCACAGTCGATGAGCCGCTGGAAACCGTGGCCCGTGAACTCGCAGCAGAAATTTCTGCCCTGCAAAGTCACGCTGGATAGGCTCCCAACAGCCCGTGCAGCCTTCCCTTATGCCCTTACGCCTCATACCCTCACTGTCGCCTTCGGTTCGCAAGAGCATCACCCTGATCTACCACTTCGCCGAACGCGAGTCGAAGTCCCTCTACAAGCGCAGCGTGCTCGGCTGGTTCTGGTCGTTGTTGAACCCGTTGGTAACCGTCGGGGTCTACTGGTTCATTTTCGGCACGGTATACCGAGCGATGCCTCCAGCGACCGACAACGGAAACGCCGAGAGTTTCGGGCTGTACCTCTTCACCGGCCTTGTGGTCTGGACCCTGTTCACTGGACTTGTCAACGGTTCGATGGAATGGCTGAGCTCGGTGAGCGATCTGCGCAAGAAGATCTACTTCCCGACTGAGACAGCTCTGTTGGGCGGTGCCGCTTCGAACCTCGTGCAGACGACGCTCGAAGTCGCGGTGCTGCTGGTCATCATGGCGGCACTCTCCAATATCGGTTGGACGCTCGTGTTCCTGCCGGTCGCGATGGCGCTCGCGTTGGGGTTCGGTCTGGGGCTCGGGTTCATCGTCTCGGTACTCAACGCCCGTTACCGCGACGTCAAGTATCTGGTCGGCATCGTGTTGAACGTCGCATTCTTCGCGGTGCCCATCGTCTACACACCGCAGCTCCTCGAGAGGGAGGACGTGCCCGATACAGCGCGTGTCCTCCTGGAATGGAACCCGATGGCCCTTATCATCGAAGTCGGCCGCGATGCCACCTACTTCCTGCAGGTTCCGCTCTGGAATCGATTCCTGGCGGCGCTGGCCTGGTCCGTAGCGACGTTCTCGATCGGCTGGGTCTTCTTTCGCAGGCAGAGCATGTCGATCAGCGAGGAACCGTGAGTGTCGGCGCGATCCGGGTCGACTCGGTCTCCAAGCGGTTCCGCCTCGAACGCAACCGCCCGAGTTCGCTCAAAGAGGCGGTCCTGCGCTCACGCCGCAAGCGTGACACCGACGAGTTCTGGGTCCTCACCGATGTCGACTTGGAGATCGCTGCGGGCTCCTTCTTCGGCCTGATCGGACACAACGGCAGCGGCAAGTCGACTCTGCTGCGCCTCATGGCAGGGATTCATCGACCGACCCATGGTTCGGTGGAGGCCGAGGGCCGGCTCTCGGCGCTGCTGGAGCTCGGCTCGGGCTTCCACCCAGACCTGACGGGCCGTGAGAACGTGTATCTCAACGGCGCAATGCTGGGGCTGGCCCGCAAGCAGATGACCGAGTTGATGGACGACATCATCAGCTTCTCCGGCATCGGAGAATTCGTAGACGAGCCGGTCAAGATCTATTCGAGCGGGATGTACGTGCGGCTCGGCTTCGCGGTCGCGGTCAACGTCGAGCCGGACATCCTGCTAATAGATGAGGTGATCGCGGTCGGCGACGAAGAGTTCCAGCGGAGGTGCTGGAAGCACATGGACATGCTGCGCGAGCGGGGCACGACCATCGTGCTGGTCTCACACAACATCGATCTGATGGCCCGATGCGATCAGGTCGGGTGGCTGGACCACGGCAGGCTCGCCGGGGTCGGCGCTCCAAGCGATGTCGTCGCCGCATATCTGGCGATGGTCGATTCAGGTGACAACACCCTGCACACCCGCGGCCAGTGACCTGCCCGGATCAGCGGCGGGGGCCCAGTTGGGGCCGTCAACGAGGCTCGAAACTGTCAGGGATATTCTCGGGCGCGCACTGAGGCTCCGCGGCTTGGTGCTGTCGGCCAGAAAGGACCTTGTCTGTGTCTGGCCCCGGAACGCTCAGCCCGCGATGCATGCGGCCACGAGTTCGCGCAGTGCCTGGTGGTGCAACTCAACTCCACGGGGGACTGCAGGATCAGAGGGCTCGGAGAGCTGACAGGTCGGCAACTCGGACCACTGGTTGATGCTGGACACGAGCTGACTGTCGAGTTGCCCGACCAGCGAAGCGAGCTTGGCCTCATTCGAGCAGACGATCGCAGGAGTGCCGCTTCGGGCAGCAACCACAACAGGGTGGTAGCGGCTGCTGACCAACAGCCGAGCAGAACGGACTCGATCCACCTGGGCCTCGATACCCGGTCCCAGAATCTCGGTGTCCCGCCGAATTCGCGAGGCCAGAAGCTGCGCGTACTGCAGGTCGCGCCCACCGCGGAAGCAGGCCAGGGCAATCGATGCACCAACACGCTCGGCGAGCGCGCCGAGCGCAGCAGCGACCAGTGAGGGATCCTCTGATGTGAGACGACGGCCGGCGGGGCGCAGCCGCCCGGGGGCGACGTCTCCACCGATGGCCACGACGATCTCCGACCGCCGCTGCGACGGTTCAAGGTCCAGACCGAATACCAGGTCGGCACCGACCGCGGCGTCCACACCGGCAGCGGCCATCGCCGAGGCCGACGCAGGATCGCGCACCACCACAGGTGCTCCTTGAAGCACGGATCGAAGGATCCGCCGCGACGAGCCGCGCCTCAATGGTTCGGCGCCCAGCCCCACGCCGACCACCGGCTTGCCGCGCCGCACCAGCAACAGGGGGGCCAGGAGGTGACCCGGCAGGCTCCAGACGCTGCTCCGATCCTGGATTATCCCACCGGGGCCGACGCACACGCCGTCTATCGGCGCGCCCCGGCCGCTCGCCCCAGATGTAGAGCCGCGGCGTTCGGACAGTGCGCGGAGCCACCCCCGCGGCCCCCAAGCCACCGTCTCCACGCCATGCAGGACCGACGAGGTCTCGGGATCCCGTGAGACGACCACCGGGACCGCCCCCGCGGAACGCAGACAGTCGACCACAGCGGATATCAGCAGTTCGTCACCGATGTTGCCCGCGCCTGACCAGCCGCAGACCAGGATACGGGGAACGGTGCCAACACCCGGGTCGGGCACGCTCGGGATCATGAGGCGGACGCTAGCGCCACTGCTAGCGTTATTCGCCCATGGACGAAACCCTTGGACCTCGCCTCAGCGTCGTCATGCCCTGCTACAACGAGGCCGCGACCGTCGCGGAGATGGTCAAACGAGTGCTGGCGAGCCCTCACACGGCTGAACTGGTCATCGTCGACGACGGCTCGACCGACGGTGCCCGCGAGCTCCTCGACGGCTTCGAGGACTCCCGGGTCCGGATCCTGCTGCAACCCGAGAACCGCGGCAAGGGGGCCGCGATTCGACGTGGTTTCGAGGTTGCATCGGCGGAGTTCGTGATCGTCCAGGACGCCGATCTCGAATACGACCCGCGCGACTACGACATCGTCCTCGAACCGCTGCTCAGCGGTTCCGCTGACGTGGTCTACGGGAGTCGCTTCCAGTCCGGTCGCCCCCGTCGAGTCCTGTACTTCTGGCATTCGGTCGGGAATCGGTTCCTCACGCTGCTCTCGAACATGTTCACTGACTTGAACCTCACCGACATGGAAACCTGCTACAAGGCATTTCGCATCGAGGTGGTCCGGAGTCTCGACCTGCGCGAGGACCGGTTCGGCATCGAGCCTGAGATAACCGCAAAGGTGGCCGCTGGCGGCTGGCGGATCTGGGAGGTCGGAATCTCCTACTCGGGGCGCACCTACGCGGAGGGCAAGAAGATCAACTGGCGTGACGGTGTAGCCGCACTCGGTTGCATCGTGAAGTACGGAGTCACGACCCGTCGCCGACAACGCCCGTCGGCAGGGTCACCCTGAACAGGAGCCGCACCCGGGTAGAATAACGGTGCCTGTATGGGCGCGCGCCATGCCTGGTCACGACACCATGAGAGTAGCTATTGAGTTTCTCACGATCACTGCTGTGTTGTCTGCTTGCCTTGTGCTTGGCGGCTTCACCGGCGTTTGCCCAGGTCGACGGGAACGGCGGCTCTGAAGGCGGCGACCCGAACCTCGTGGTACTGCACGGAGGTGGTTTCGGGCACGCGGTCGGGCTGAGCCAGTACGGCGCCTACGGACGCGCCCTGGCCGACCATGCCTACGACGAGATTCTCAGCTTCTACTACGACAGCACGACCCTCGAGCCGATAACCGACTTCAAGGAGTTCGACCCGGACCACGTTCCTGAAACCGTCGACGTCGACGTCGGTGTTCGGGAGCTGATTGCCATTTCCACCCCGCTCGACGAGCTCGGTCCCGGAGAGTGGGAGCTGTCGGTCGAAGTCGGCGGCACAGTGATCGGGGTGAGCACCCTGCCGCTCACCACCTACTACGACGGGGCACGCTGGCACGCCGAATACACCGACAAGTCGATCGGGGTCACCACCGACGTCTGCGACGGTCAGGCGCTCTGTGAGAACACCGTGCTCGAGGTGGCCCATACGATCGGCTCCCGCGCGGTGGTCGAGGAGTTCGAGGACGGGCCGAACCTCGGCTCATATTTCGGGGGGCGATACCTCCTGTGGCCTGCCGGCGTGGCGGTGGACGGCAGCACACCCGATGACTGCGGCACGGGACTCGAGTTCTGCATCACCCATTCGCGCCTCAGGCCAGTGCAGGCGGGAAGTCTCAACGTTCTGATAGGTGTTCGGGAGGCGATCGCCATCGCCACGCCGCTCGATGAACTCGGACCGGGAGAATGGGAACTCACTGTCGAGGCGGGTGGTGAGGTGGTCGGGGTCAGCACCCTGCCGCTCACCACCCACTACGACGGGGCACGCTGGCATGCCGAGTACACCGACAAGTCGGCCGGGGTCACCACCGACCTGTGCGACAACGACTCACGCTGTCTGAACACGGCACTCGAGGTTGTGCAGACGGTCGGTGTCAGGGCTGTGGTCGAAGAGTACGAAGACGGGCCGAACCTCGGTTCATATGCGGGCGCGCGCTACCTGCTGCAACCCGCCGGAGTATCGCTCAACGGCAGTACACCCGACCGCTGCGGCACCGGTCGCGAGTTCTGCGTAGTGGTCGCCAGACTCGACATGGAGAAGTACCTCTACGGACTCCAGGAAGTGCCGACCCACTGGCCGCAGGAGGCACTGAAGGCTCAGGCGGTGGCAGCCCGCAGTTATGCGGCCGCCACGATCGTGAACCGTGCCGGCGACGGCGACTGGGTCGACGAACCGTTCAACCTCTACGACTCGACCGTCGACCAGGTGTTCACCGGTTGGGCCAGAGAGTCGGGTTGTTCCTGGCACTCATGGTGCGACGCGGTGGACGCGACCGCGGGTGAAGTCGTCGTCTATCAGGCTGAGATTGAGACAGGCGAAGGCTCAGAGACCGGAGAGGGCACAGAGGACGGATCCCAACAGGGCACCGATGGGACGAACGACGGAACCGGCGGTGAGACCACTGTCGTCCATGAACCTCGGATCGCTCAAGCCTTCTACTCTTCGAGCAACGGTGGACACACCGCCAAGCCGTCCGACATCTGGACCGGCGGAATCGACCTGCCGTTCCTGATACCCAAACCGGATCCCTTCGACTCCGCGGTTGATCCAGAAACCGGCCGAGAGCACAATCCCAATGCCACCTGGACTCGTTCCTACTCCGTCGCCGATCTGACACGTTGGCTCAACAACTACACGGTCCGTGGTGAAGCGCCGCTCAACATCACCTCTCTGCGAGGAATCGACATCGCCAATGCCCCCTTGTCGGGGCACGTCCTCTTCGCCGAGGTCACCGTCCATGACGCGGGCAGGTCGGTGACGCTCAGCCGCGACGGTGAGCCGTACGGCGCCTGGCTGTTCTTTGCGATCCTGAACGGCTGCACGACTGCTCAAGGCTGCCATCCACCCATCGGCTCCCAGTTCTCGATCGAATGGCCCACCAACTACGTGCCTGAAGAGACTCCCGGAGACACGGGCGACGGGACTGAGGAGCCCGAAGAGCCCGAACAGCCCCAGGAGCCCGAAGAGCCTGAAGTACCCGTAGAGCCCACTCCCGAACCGGCACCCGTCTTCGAGTTCAGCGACATATCTCCCGACAAGTACTTCTACGAGCCGGTCCTCTGGGCGGCCATCGAGGAGATCTCCTCAGGCGCCGCCCCGCAGCGATTCGGGCCCAACGACCAGATCAGCCGGGCCGAGTTCGCCGAGATCCTCTGGCGTTTCGAGGGAAGCCCCGTGCCGAACACCAGTGCGAACTTCGAGGACGTCGCCGAGGATGCGCCGTACCGCGACGCAGTCGACCTGCTGGCGGAATACGAAGTGACCACTGGAACCTCACCCACGACCTTCTCACCGGACATGACACTGACGAGGGCGCAAGCATCCACCTTCCTCTGGCGCTTCACCGGAAAGCCTGAGCCGAACGTCGACTCAACCTTCGAGGACGTGGTTGAAGGCTCCTACTACAGCGACGCGGTCCGCTGGATGCTCGAGCACGGCATCACCACGGGCACCTCACCGACGACCTTCTCCCCCAACAACCCCCTGACACGAGCAGAAGTCGTCACGTTCATCTGGCGTCTGGCCGGCCTCCCCGACGCATTCGCCCCCTGGGTCATGCCGGTACTTCCCCCCAAGATGCGAATACTGCCGAACCCCTAGCGGCTCGGGTAGGTTCGAGCGATGCAGTCTGCGCCCCGCGCACGCCTTGGGGACCGCCTCTTCGAGGCAGCCGCGAGAGCCTTGCGTCGTCTCGGTAAACGACGCGCGCAGCCCCTGAACAGAACCCTGCAGACCACGATCACAATCGCAGCAGCGGTCGGGGTGGCCGTGGCGACGGTATGGGCTTGGCAGTCCACCGATCTGACGTTGGCTGAACTCTCCTGGTGGCCCCTGGCAGTCGCCTTCTTCGTGACGGCTCCCGCGAGCCTCGGTTTGAAGTCAGCGGAATATCAGCTCTCGGCGCGGATTGCTTCACAGAAGCCCACGCAATCCAAGAGTCTCAGCGTCGCCGTGATCTCGTCGTCGGCCAATCTGTTGCCGCTGCCGGGATCGATGATCGTCACCGTGCGATCGCTGTCGGTCAACGGCAGTACCTACGGTTCAGCACTGTCCGCGGGTGCGGTGCCCGGTCTGAGCTGGCTTTCGACAACTGGCATCGTCGGTGGAACTGCGGTCGCCATCGAGGGCCCGGTGGTGCTCGGCGCGGTCACCATCGTCGGGGGTCTGGTTGCAGGGGCCGCGGCGACCAAGCTCTTCCGAACAACAGCACCCGCGCAGCGCTCGGCCTGGCTGGCGGTCTCAATCATCGTCGTCGAGGCAGGCTGGCTGCTCATCAGCGCGCTGAGGCTCGGTCTGGCCGTGACCGCGCTCGGCGTCTCAATCAGCCCGACTCAAGCGGTCGCCCTGTCGGTTGCGGGCGCGCTGACTGTTGCGATCGGCTTCTTCCCCGGGGGTCTGGGACTGCGCGAGGCACTCCTCGCGGGGCTCAGCCCGCTCATCGGTCTCGAGTTCGACACCGGCGTGCTGCTCGGTTCCGTCGATCGTCTGGTCTGGCTCAGCTTCCTGGCGGTCGCCGGCGGCCTGCTGGTACTGATTCGACGTGGTTCAGACGACGGCGCAGCAGACCTCTGAGGCGAGGCGCTCTCAGACAACGCGTTTCACCTGAGCCGGTCCACGAGTTCGGCCAGAGGCTCTCGGAAGTCACGGGTTCGCTCAAACCCAGCGGTTCGCAGCGCGGCATTGTCGAGCACCCCGTTGACAGGTCGTGGAGCGGGCCGGACCGGACGCAGCTCCGCGGTCGAACAGGGGGCGACCCTCGTCGGATCCTCACCCGCTGCCACCGCGACGGCGCGGGCGAACTGAAACCAGGAGACCGCACCCTGATTGGTCGCATGAAAGATGCCCGAGCGACGCTGAAGCGAGAGCTCCAGAACGATCGGGGCGAGATCGGCAGTGAACGTCGGGTGTCCGATCTGGTCGTCCACGAACCGCAACGGATCGTCTTTGTCGAGAAGGTTCAGGATGGTCTTGACCATGTTGCGCCCGGTCCCTCCGCAGAGCCAGGAGGTGCGAACGATCGTGGCGTCGGGACCGGCCTGACGTTCACCTGCCGCCTTCGACTGTCCATAGACCGAAGCCGGCGACGGACTGTCCAATTCGGTGTAGGGACCGCTCTTGGTGCCGTCGAACACATGGTCTGTCGAGATCGTGGTGAAATGCGCACCGATCTCGCCAGCACCCTCCGCGAGGATCCGAACAGCTGTTGCATTGGTCAGAAACGCGCGATCGGCATCGGTCTGCGCGCGGTCGACGTCGCTGAACGCTGCGCAGTTGATGACGAGGTCCGGCTTCGTCTGTCGCAGGGCGCCCACGACACTGCCACTGTCGGTTATGTCGACTTCGCTGCGGCCAGGAGCAATCGCCTGGTGGCCGTCGAGCACACGTACCAGATCCGTGCCGAGTTGCCCGCCGGCACCCGTCACGAAGATCTTCATGCTCGGAGACCCGGCCTGTCCTTCAGCGGCTCCCACCAGTGGCGGTTCGTCGAGTACCACTCCACCGTCTTCTCCAAGCCGACAGTGAAGTCCTGTGTTGGAGTCCAACCGAGAGACCGCAGCTTGGCGCAGTCGAGTGAATAGCGCCGATCGTGCCCCAGCCGGTCCGGTACATAGGTGACGGCTGATTCATCACGTCCGCACAGGACCAGCAGACGTTCGGTCAACTCACGGTTGGTGATCTCGTTGCCGGCGCCGATGTTGTAGATCTCTCCGCTGCTGCCCCCGCTCAAGAGGGTGTCGATTGCCGTGCAGTGGTCGGCCACATGGAGCCAGTCGCGAACGTTGAGCCCATCGCCGTACAGGGGCACGCAGGCCCCGTCGACAAGGTTCGTCGCGAACAGGGGGATCACCTTCTCAGGGAACTGGTAGGGGCCGTAATTGTTCGATGCGCGGGTGACTATGACGGGCAGGCCGTGGGTGCTGAAGTAACTGAGGGCGATGAGGTCTGAGGCTGCTTTGGAAGCCGAGTACGGAGAACGGGGCGCGACCGTGTCCGTCTCCACCGAAGAGCCCTGCGCAACCGAACCGTAGACTTCATCGGTCGAGACGTGCACGAACCGCTCGACACCGATTTGACGGGCAACGTCACACAACACGTTGGTGCCGAAACAGTTGGTGTGGACGAACGCGTCGGGACCTGCGATCGAGCGGTCGACGTGTGATTCAGCAGCAAAGTGCACAACCCCCTCGCAGCCCGCCATGGCGGAGCTCACCGCGGCGCGGTCAGTGATGTCGCCGTGGACGAACACGGCCCGGTCGCCGAGCAGGTCCTTGATCGAGTCCAGGTTTCCGGCGTAGGTCAAGGCGTCGAAGGCGACCGCCGTGTGATCACTCGTCGCCAACAGATGGCGCAGATAGTTGCTGCCGATGAAGCCCGCCGCCCCCGTGATGAACAGTCTCATGGCAAACGGCTTCCTAGGTGGCGCGCAGTTGGTAGTGGGGTCGGCGGTTCGCCGGCAGATCGCCGCGCAGTGGATTGTTCTGGTCCCGCTGCGACAGGATCGGGTCGCTGAGGCCCCAGTCGGCTGCGATCTCGGGGTCGTCCCAACGCACGCCAAGCTCGTCGGCGGGATTGTAGTAGGCGTCGACGAGGTAGTTGAGCGTGCAGTCGCTCAGGGCCGCGAAGCCATGGGCGACCCCGGGCGGGATGTAGATCCCGTCGTGGCAGTGCGAGCCGTCGGTGCGCGTCCCCAGGTCGTACTCGAAGGTGGCTCCGTCAGTCGGGCTGCCCTCCCTGAGGTCGTGCAGCACCACACGGATGTGCCCGAACGGCACGTACCAGTAGTCGCTCTGGTGCAGGTGGTAGTGGAGCCCCACCAGTGTCCGGGCCCGTCGGTCGCTGCGATTGGCTTGAATCATCTCCCGCTGGCCGCTGAACCACGAACGCCGATAGGTCTCGAGGAACGCGCCCCGCTCATCCTCGAGAATGTCCGGACGCGCCACGAAGACCCCTTCGATGCTGTCTTCAGGAGTGACCTGCGCCATAGGAGTATCCAAGCACCTGCGAGACGGCGCGGCTATTCGATCTCGACTCGGCAATGGTCGCCGACCATCACGCTCAGGCATGTCGGGCCGCGGGCACTGCCGTCGTACGGGCCGCCGTGCGCCGATCTCGACAGGACGGTGTCTCGACCGACGAGCGAGTCGGTGAGCCCGATGATGTCGGTGACCGTGCTGCGCCGCAGCACCACCGAGTTGTCGATCTCGCTGCCACTGATCCGACAGTCGACCGCTATCGACACGTAGGGGCCGATCTCGCTGCTCTCGACCGTGGTGCCGCTGCCGATGATCGCCGGTCCCCGCACGGTCGAGTTGACGACCTTCGCTCCCGCTTCGAGGACCACCTGGCCCTCGATGCTCGACTCGCCGGTCACGTCGCCGTCGACGCGGCGGCTGAAGGTGTCCAGAACCAGTCGGTTGCACTCCAGCAGCGGATCCTTCTTGCCGGTATCGATCCACCAGCCGTTGAGCACCTCATGATCCACCCGGTGACCCTCATTGATGATCCAGTCGATGGCGTCGGTGATCTCAAGCTCGCCCCGTGCGGACGGCTCGATGTTGGCGACAGCGGTGTGGATCGTATGGTCGAACAGGTACACGCCGACCAGAGCGAGGTTCGAGGGGGGCTGCTCCGGTTTCTCGACGAGCTGAACCACCCGACCGTCCTGTCCGATCTCAGCGACGCCGAAGGAGCCGGGGTCGGACACCTCCGCGAGCAGAATCTGGGCGGCAGGCGGTCTGGAACCCCCAGCTGTCCCGCAGGCCGCCCGTTCGGAGACGAACCTCTCGACGAAAGCCGACAGGCCGGCTTCGAGCATGTTGTCACCGAGGTACATGACGAATTCTTCGTCACCGAGAAAGTCATGTGCGACAAGCACACAGTGGGCCAACCCGAGCGGTTCGGGCTGGGTGATCCAGGTGACACGCACACCGAATTCCGAGCCGTCACCGACGGCCTGTCTGATCTCCTCGCCGGTCGTCGGGGCGATGACGATGCCTATGTCGGTGATCCCGGCCGACGCCATCTCCTCTATGCCGTAGAACAGGATGGGTTTGTTGGCGATGGGAACCAGCTGCTTGGCGCTGGTATGGGTGATCGGGCGCAGGCGCTTGCCGACGCCGCCGCTGAGAATCAAGCCTTTCATTTCCGCAACGCTCGCAGATTGCCCACACCCGCATCGTACCGATCACCCTCGATGCTGCGATCCTTAGAACGTGAGCGGATTGAACATCGTGGGTGCGCTGGGACCGGTTGTCTCCCGCTCTTGTTCACTGCGTTCACGGGCCGCTCGGGCCACGGCCTCGTTCGGTCGCGGCCGTGTACGGGTACGGGTACGGGTACGGGTCAATCCGCTCGGCCTCTTACGCGATCAGGACTCACCCGATCAACGAGGGTCCGAGTTGTCGGTGTCTGATTCGGGAAGGCGACCTGCACGGGCGTGCACCGCGTACTCGAAGCGCAACAACCCTGCAGTGACGACCGCGCCGGCGGTGACGGCTGTGACCAGCGCCACCTCGACCTGCAGGAACGGCTCATTCGCGAAGGTGAGCCCTATCGGGAACATCGCCACGCCCACCACGTAGCCGATCACTGCCAGACGAGTGTGATCGAGTGCAACGAGACCCAGCGACAGCGACAGGAAGACCATGAGTCCGCCTCCGCTCGCCGAGAGCAGTGCCATGTCCAACGAACCGATGTCGTCGCCGAAGAAGCGGTTCACCAGCCAGGGACCGACGAGAGCCATGGCCAGAACTGTGAACGACGCTACGGTCACCACCCCCGCCACAAGTCGAAGCTGAAGACTTCGGAATCCGTTGAGATCATCGTCATCGGCAAGGGCGGCCAAGTTGGGGAGCAGCGCCGCGCGGACAGCCTGGAAGAAGAACAGCGGGATCCGCGAGATGATCAGTCCGTTGAGGAAGACCCCGGGCAACTCCTCACCCAGATCCCTGCCGAGGATCTCCACCGCGACAGGGCCGACATTGAGCAGGAAGGCCTCCGACAACGAGGCACCCAGCAGCCAACCCAGAGCCGGTGTGACCTCACCCAGCGGAGCAGGGGGCCCCGGCTTCACGAACGGACGCAGTGACCCGACCGCGACGACCGCGGCGACTGCGAAGGCGACTGCGATGGCTGTCGCATACGCCCCCACAGCCTCGACTCCGACGATCGCAAGAGCCGCGGCCAACAGGAGTCTGGTGCTCCCCTCCGCGGCGAAATACGACCTGTAGCGACTGAACTCGTGTCGGCCCGACAGCACACCGCGGACACATTCGGCGCCCATGAAGCACGCAAGCGACAGCATCAACGCGGCCAGCAGCGAAATCTTGTGGTCGAGCAGCCCGTCGAGGCCCAACGGCCAGGCCGCCGCGACCGCGGCCTCAACAAGCAGCAGCTGCACAAGGCCGATGCGGGTCGCCTGTCGAAGGACCGGCGCGCTGCCCTCGTTGCGGCTCGCACGGTTCGCGGTGGCGCGCGCAATCTCCTGCTCGAGCGGCTGGAACAGGCCCGGACCGAGGATGTAGACCAGCCCCCACAGAACGGCCAGACCCCCGTAGGCCGCATCGCCGAGCGCTCGTCGGGCGACTACCAGGAATGCGTAGGTGGCGATTCCGTTGACCACCAAGCCGACACCGATGGCTGTTGTACCTTCGGGAAGTGGGCTGCGGTCCCGGAGGCTCGCAAAAATTTTACGGATGGGACGCTCCTGAACTCATTCACGCGCGGGTACAACGGAAAGCAGAAGCGTACCTGCGCGTCCCGCTGAGGTCGCACATGGGGTTCGATCAGCGCCGTTGCGCCGATACCGTCAGCAGATCCCGTCAGCCACTCTCGCCGGGTGTGAAGGTGGGCATGCAGAGCCCGTCGAGTTCGGTGACCTCTATCCGGTCCCGGTTCTCCCAGGTGACTCTGTTGTCCGGGTCGACCCGCAGCTTGAACTCGCGAAAGCTCATCTCCAAGGCGTCGAAGGCGACCAGGCGACCTCGCAGCGGTTCGCCTGCTCCCAGCAGCAGCTTGAGGGCTTCAAGTGCCTGGATGCTCCCGAC
The DNA here is from genome assembly GCA_965208435.1 of Candidatus Aldehydirespiratoraceae bacterium. Lineage (GTDB taxonomy): Bacteria > Actinomycetota > Acidimicrobiia > Acidimicrobiales > Aldehydirespiratoraceae > VXYK01. The sequence continues at coordinate 269,129 of OZ242337.1, forward strand.
GATCCCGGGCAGGACCCCGAGCACACCCGCCTCGGCGCATGACGGTGCCATCTCCGCGGGGGGCGCCTCGGGCAGCATGTCTCGATAGGTGGGTCCCCAGCGAGGGTCGAAGACGGTGATCTGGCCCTCGAAACGGAATATCGAGCCGTGGACGACTGGGATTCCGAGTTTCACGCTGGCATCGTTCAGCAGGTAGCGGCTCGGGAAGTTGTCGGCCCCGTCGACCACGACGTCGTAGCCGGCGAGAATCTCCATGATGTTGTCGGCACCGAGGCGCACGTCGTAGGTGACCACATCGACGTCGGGGTTGAGGCCGGTGAGCGTCTTGCGGGCGGAGTCGACCTTGCGCTCCCCTATCCGGTCGGTGTTGTGGAGGATCTGTCGTTGGAGGTTCGACTCGTCGACGACGTCCATGTCGATGATGCCCAGGGTCCCGACACCCGCTGCGGCCAGGTACAGCGCGGCGGGAGAGCCGAGCCCTCCCGCACCGAGCAGCAGCACCTTGGAGTTGAGCAGTCTCAGTTGGCCCTCCTCTCCGACTTCGGGGACGAGCAGATGCCGCTGGTAGCGACTGCGTTGTTCCGGTGTGAGCGTGCGGGGCCTGCTCCAGGCGCGCCCCTCGTCCTTCCACTTGTTGAACCCGCCGTCCATTGAGACGGTGTTGGGGTATCCGAGGTGCTCGAGGGTCTGCACGGCGAAGGCTGAACGCACCCCGCCCGCGCACATGACCACCATTGCAGTCCGGCGGTCGGGCACGCGGTTCTCGATGTTGGACTCGAGCTGTCCGCGGGGAATGTGGAGGGAGTCGGGAATCGCCCCCTGTTCGTACTCGTCGGGCTCGCGCACATCCAGAAGCAGGTATCCCCGGTCGAGGAGTTCCTGCCCGCCTGCTGTGTCGACCTCGGTGATCGACGCTTTCGCTTGGGTGAGAAGCTGACGGAAACTGGCCATGGCTAAACCCTACCAACTCAGTCGGGATTTCCCATCATTCTGACGATGCCGGCATTCCGACAATGACGGGAAGCACATCGCTGATCGATTCCTGCAGCACGATGTCGGCGATGCCGTCGAAGGGCGTCGGCTCTGCGTTGAGTATCACGATCCGGGCGCCGTTGCTGTGGGCGATCGCAACGGTCTGATTGATCGGGTGGACCGTCAACGAGGTCCCCACCGCCAGGAACAGGTCTGCGTCGGTGGCCGCCTTCTCGGAGCGGTGCAGGTTGACCGGATCGAGGGCCTGTCCGAACGAGACGGTCGCGGACTTCAGGATTCCCCCGCACTCCGGGCAGGGCGGGTCCTCTTCGCCGGCTCTGACCCGGTCCAGGACCACCTCCATCTCCGCACGCCAGTCACATGACAGACACGCCGCCTTGCGCGTCGTGCCGTGTATCTCGACGACCTTGGAGGGGTCGCTGCCCGCCCGCTGATGCAGTTCGTCGATGTTCTGGGTGATCAGCGTGTGGAGCTTCCCCCTGCCCTCGAGATGCACGAGTGCCCGATGCCCGATATTGGGTTCAACATCGGCCCACAGCTGACCGGCGGCGCGGCGAGCCCAGTTCACTCTGCGCACCTCCAGGTCGCTCACGTAATAGCGGATGTTGGATGCTTTCTCGGCTTCGGGGTTCTTGGTCCAGAGTCCCTGCGGACCTCGGAAGTCGGGAATTCCCGAGTCGGTGGAGATCCCCGCTCCGGTCAGGACCGCGATCGCTCCCGCCTCGTCGACCATCTCACGGGCAAGGTTGATGCCGCGGTGATTGGTGGGGGCTTCCGATGTGGAATCGACCATCGTTCAAGAATAGGTCACCCGGACAGCTGACAACGCCCGGGCACTTGAGCAATCCCTCGAACGAAATGGATTGACATGCAACCAAATAGAGTTATACTGCCGCTGGCGATTCATTGGCTGGATACAAACGGGCTCGATACAAACGGGCTCGATACAAACGGCGGGAGTATTACATGGAACCACCAACACTGGTGTTGGCAACCTCATTGAAGCAGCTTCGGGTCACCCCTTGGAGTGATCCGATAATTGACCGGCTCGGTCACGATCCCAGGTCTCTCTATGTCGAGAAGTTCTGGCTCGGCGTGCTCGGTCCGACCACGATTCTGTTGTTGAGGCACTGTGCGGCGTTCTTCGAGGAGTCCCCGGAAGGTTTCGACCTCGACTTCAAGGCCACGGCCTCAGCGCTCGGACTGGGGCGGAAGGTCGGGCGTGCAGGCCCGCTGACGCGCAGCTTCGAGCGGGCCTGCCGCTTCAGCGTGGTTCGTTCAATGTCGCCCACGGCGGTCGAGGTGCGGAGGCGGATTCCTCCACTCAACCTCGCGCAGGTCAGTCGTCTGTCGCCGAACCGCCGACACGAACACGCCGCTTTTGTCGAGGGAGAACTTCGCTTGAACAACGAGGCGATCAGGCGCCGGGCGCGGCGCTTGGCGCTGGGCCTCGTCGAGTGCGGTGACGCGCTCGACGACGCCGAACTCCAATTGGGACGTTGGCGGTTTCATCCGTCGATAGCCGCGGACGCAGTCCGCTGGGCTTGGGACCAGCACCACGGACCCCTCGACGGCATTGCCAACAGTTCGAACTGACCTTCTCCGGTCAAGACCCGGGACTGTTCCCGGGAGCACGGGCTGTTCCCGGGAGCAACGGCCAAGAGCCGTCTCGACGATTAGCCGGCGTCGAGGTGGTTGATGAGATCCTGGGGAGTCAGCAACTCGGCGAACTCTTCAGCAGAGATGTCGGCACCGAACTCCTCGTTCACCTTTCGCCAGAACGCCACGATGTCAGCCGACGAAACGCCCACTTCGGCAACATTGCGGGTCAGGTCCAGAGGTCGACCCGGATCCCGTCCCTCAATCTCCACGGTCTGATCAACGATTGCTCTAATGCGTTCTTCGGTCGAAGACATCGGTTACTCCTTTTGGGCCAACTAAAAGCGTGCAAAGTGTAGCAAGGGGCAATCGTATGTCAATCACCTGGCGGCCAGTTCGCTCGTCAGACCCAGAACCTCCGCCGCTGAAACGGGTAGTCGGGCAGCGAGATCCGGCGTCGCTGCTCTGTCTGGAACAGGCTCTCGAACTGAACAGCACGGCGAGCCAGGTAGTCGGCTGCCGCAGAACGAATGAGATCATCGCTGGCTTGTGCACTCGCCGTGGCGGGTTCGGGCAGCAGATCCTCGGGTTCTTCGGCCTCCACAAGCGCCCGGAGTTGTCGACGCAGCGATTCTGCGTCAACGAACAGCAGCGCCGCTCGCTCAGGGAAGTGTCGACGTCCCGTACTCGCAGTCCAGGCCATGTCGGACAGCAACGAGTCGGTCGCCGCGCCGGCCTCGGACAGCTCCGAGGCGCGGTCGTCGAGCCAGCGCAGATACCGGTCGGCCAGCTCCCTCAGCGCCTCGGGTGTCTTGGCCGACAGGGGCAGCAGTCTGGGGGTTGATCGGTCCGCTGCCCTGTCAGACTGAGTGCTGTCAGACTGAGTGCTGTCAGACTGAGTGCTGTCAGACTGGGCGTCCTCAGCCTGAGGATCCTCGGAGAGCACGACCTGGGCGGATCCCACGGGGCGCCACGACCGGTCCGAACCCGAGGGATCGTCTGCGGCTGCGCTGTACCCCTCGACCACGCTGTACCCCTCGACCACGACATGCGCGTTGGCACCGGAGATACCGAACGAGTTGACCGCGGCCATCGGCAGCCGGTCAGCAGAGCCCGGCCAGTCCATCGTCTCGGATGCGACTCTCACCGGGATCCGGTCCCAGTTGATCTCAGGACTCGGCTCGTCGAAGTGAAGCTGCTTGGGAACCACGCCCCGGCGCATGCCCAGCACAACCTTGATCAGGCCGGCGATCGCCGATGCAGTCTCCAGATGTCCGATGTTGGTCTTGACCGAACCCATCCACAGTGGACGGTCCTCTGGACGTCCCCTTCCGTAGACGGCGGCAACCGCTCCTGCCTCGACCGCGTCGCCCACGATCGTTCCGGCTCCGTGCGCCTCGACATAGTCGATGTCGTGGGGGTCTGCGCCGGAGCGCGCCAACGCCTCGGTCATCACCCGCTCCTGAGCACGCGCGCTGGGCACCGTGAGCGCCAGACCCGTTCCGCTCTGGTTGACCGCAGAGCCACGGACCACACCCCAGATACGGTCACCGTCGGACTCGGCGTCATCGAGCCGCTTCAGCACCACCACTCCACAGCCCTCTCCTCGCACATAGCCGTCGGCAGCGGCGTCGAAGGAGCGGCACTGGCCCGTCGACGACAGCATCCCCGACTCCTCGAGAGCCCCGGTGATCCCGCTCGAGAGGACTACGTTCACTCCCGCAACCACCGCCAGGTCGATCTCGCCGCGGCGAAGGCTCTCCGAGGCCTGGTGCACAGCGACCAACGACGATGCACAGGCCAGGTCGAGAGGCACCGCCGGACCCTCGAAGCCCAGCGTGAACGCCACCCGTCCCACGGTCACGCTCCCAGCGGTGTTGAGATGCACTCCAGACAGCCCGCTCTTGTCGATCAGGCTGCGGTACTCGCTCGCACCGACCCCCACATACACTCCGCTGCGACTGCCCCTGAGACGGTCGGGGTCGATCGCCGCGTCCTCGATCGCTTGCCAGGAGGTCTCAAGCAACAGCCGTTGCAGCGGATCCACGGTTAGGGCCTCGGAGGGCGAGATCCGGAAGAAGGAGGGCTCGAACAGGTCGATTCCGTCGAGGAACGATCCCCTCCTGTGGGCTGCGTCGGGTGAATCCGGGTCGCCCGGAACTCCGTCCCAGGAACCACCGTCCTGGCGCCCGTCGGTGACGGTGTTCTCACCGTCGGCCAGCAGCCGCCAGTACGCCGAGAGATTCTCTGCTTTGGGGAACCGGCAGGCCATGCCAACAATCGCAATGCCGCTCTGCGCATCAGGAGTGGACAAGAGCCGCGGAATGTCGGCCAGTGCTTCCGGTTCGGCCAGTGCTTCCGGTTCGACCAGCGCCTCCGCCTCGCCTGGTTGGCCGAACTCTCCGGCCAGGAAACGGGCCAGGCCCGTGACGTTCGGATAGTTGAACACCGCTGTGTTCGACACCGTGCACTCACCCTCAAAGGCGCGGTTCAGACGGTTCCGCAATTCCACCACCATCAACGAGTCCATCCCCAAGTCGGCGAACTCCGCGGAGGGGGACGGCAGCTCCGGCAGCCGCATCACCGCGCGCAGCTCCTGCTGGAGGAACCCGGCGAGGATCTGCTCACGTTCGTTGGCGGCCGCGTCCTGGAGGTCTGCCAGAATGTCGGTTGCGGAGTCCGACTCGCCGGTCGAAGCGCTCACCGTCGCAGCCAAGAGGTCGCCGAGAAGCGGCGAGGCGGCCTCGGGACCCTGCGAGACCACATTCCAGTCGACCGCCGCGACCATGCCCATGGCAACGTCCTGGCGGACAAGGTGGTCGAAGGCGCGTATCCCCTGTTCGGGGGTGATCCAGCCGGTGCCTGCGGCCTCGAGCTGCCGTTCGATCCTCTCCCGGTGCTCCTCCGCCTCACCCAAGCCCGACCAGGCTCCCCAGGCGATCGACTGACCGGCGAGCCCGAGCGCACGGCGATGGCCGGCGAGTTGGTCAAGGAATGCGTTGGCCGCAGCATGGTTCGACTGTCCGGGGTTGCCCATCACGCCCGCGACGCTCGAGAACAGCACGAACAGGTCCAGGTCGCGGTTCTCGGTCGCCCGGTGCAGATGCCAGGCTCCAAGCATCTTCGGCCAGAGAACCTCTCGGAACTTGTCCCAACTCTGATTGCCGAGAGCTCCATCGGAGAGCACGCCGACGCTGTGGACCACACCTGCCAGCGGTGGCAGAGACTCGTCGATCCTCCCGAGCATCGCGTCGACTGAGGCCGAGTCGGTCACATCAGCCAACTCCACGCTCACCGCCACTCCACGGCCGCGCAGTTCGCTGATCGCTTCGGCAGCCTCAGGATCGGGCTCCCGGCGGCCGTTCAATACGATGGCACCCGCTCCCCGGTCTGCAAGCCAGTTGGCGACGGCGATTCCGATCCCTCCCAGGCCGCCGGTGACCAGATATGTCCGGTCGGCGCGCAGCTGCCCGGTCTCAATGGGGGAATTTGCCAGAACGATCTTGCCTATGTGGCGTGCTGCCTGCATGTACTGCATGGCGTTGCCCGCCTCGGCCAGCGACCAGCGGGTGTGGACCAGCGGCGACAGTTCGCCGGCGCGCAACTGCCCCATCAGGCGCCTCAGCGCGTCGCCGGGTGTTGCAGGGTCGCTCTCCTTGAGAACATCGAGTTCGAGGATCCAATAGGCCACGTCTTCGCGCACCGTCGACATCTCCCCTTTGGAGAGGATGTCGACTCTCGCCATCTCCACGAAGCGGCCGCCCTCGGCCAGACAGGAGAGGCTGGCGTCGATGAAACCCGGGCCGGTGAGGCTGTTGAGCACCACCTGGACCCCCTCACCGCCGGTGGCTTCGAGGATCTGTGCGCCGAAATCGGTTCGACGGCTGTCGTACACATGGGTGACGCCGAGCGACCGGAGGTAGGCCTGCTTGGGGGCGCTGGTCGTGGCGAAGACCTCTGCACCGACGGCTTGCGCCAACTGCACTGCAGCCATGCCCACTCCGCCTGTCCCCGCGTGGATCAGCACCCGCTCCCCCGACTTGAGTTCGGACAGGTCGAACGACAGGGCCGCGGAGACGAAGGCAGTCGGGATGGTGGCCAACGCCGCGGCTGCGACGCCCTCGGGCGCGTGGGCGACCATCGCGGAACTGGTGACCACCTCTGAGGAGAAGGTGCCGAATGCCAGCCCGACCACCCGGTCACCCGCCGAGAAGTCGGACACATCCTCGCCTGCCTCGACCACCCGCCCGCAGAACTCTCCGCCGAGCAGCCCCTCCTCGATCACGCCCAGGGCGCGGAACATGTCCCAGAAATTGAGTCCGGCCGCCTCGACCGCCACCCGCACTTCCGATGGTTCGAGCCCAGTGACCAGACAGGGTCCCACGCCGAGTCCGTCGAGGGCTCCGCTCGGATCGGGTTCCATCAGCCAGTTCACCTCGCCCGCCGGGTCGGGCAGGCTGGGCCTGCCGGATCCGGCACCCTCACGCTCCAGTCGGGCCGCCTGCCGCAGACCCAGCCGATAGGCGATGTGGGTCTCGGCGTCGGGGTGGAGGAGTTCGTTGGCCAGATCGGGCAGCGGCGCCGAGGAGGCGGGGTCCAGATCGATCATCCGCACTCTCAACTGCGGCGCCTCTCGGGCCATGACCTTGCCGAAGCCCCAGAGCTGGGAGCCGGCGATTCCCTCGGCCGGCTCGTGCTCCAGCACCTGCGAACCGCGGGTCATCAGCCATACGCCGACGGTCGGGGCCGTGTCCGCGTCGGTGATTCCCTGCAGCAGGGCCAACGCGCTGGTGGTTGAACGCTCCACGTCCTGTGCGAACTGCTCGGTGCTGACGTTCGCACCTTGGCCGTCGAGCGAGACGAGGTGGACGACACCGCGCAGCGTCGTCTCAACAGAGAGCCGTTCGAACAATGCTTGCCACGCTTCACGACGACTCATGTCGAGCGTGGTCGTCGTGACTCCGGGGTCGTGCACCAGAGGCCCTGTATCGATGGACGCTGTGTCGTTGGATGCAGGGACGCTGGATGCAGGATCAGCCGTCGGGGCGTGGCTGACGAGCACAACGGTCTGGTTCTGTGCTGCCAACTGGTGGCCCAGCGATTCGCTGGAACCTCCCGAGTCGGCCGCCAGAATCCACACACCGGGCAGTTCCTCCACCTCGGACGGACCCTGGGCGATGATCACACCTCGGTCAGGTTCTCGGGCGGCATCGGAGCGGTCGACGCCCAGAACGTCGGACTCGACGAAACCCGCGTCGGCCAGTGCGGTCTGCCAGACCTCGGGACTGGCCAGGGCATGGTGCGGGCGGTAGTCGTCGGCGAACCGCCACCAGCCGTCCAGCTGTCCGAAGGTGAGATCCAACCAACCCTGGCCGCGCAGGTTCTCCAGTGCCACCAGGCAGCCCGACGGCGCCAACAGCGCTCTGCAGTGCTCGAGGGTCTCGTTCAAGTAGCGAGTGGCGTGCAGGACGTTGGACGCAATGACCAGGTCGTAACCGTGATGGTCGAATCCCGCTTCGACGGGATCGATCTCAATGTCGAGCACCCGATAGTCGATTGAGGCTTCCGCTCCACCGAAGCGCTCCTCGGCCTCAGCAAAAAAACCGGCGGAGATGTCGGTGTAGGTGTAGTCGAAACGCTGCTCGGGAAGCTCCCCGAGCACAGACGCTGTCGCTGAACCGGTCCCGGCCCCCACTTCCAGCACTCGCAGCCTGCGACCCTCCGGCAGATCGGCCAGCAGCACTCGGACCGCGTCCTGAAGCATCTGGTTGGCGGCTCGGGCGACCGGCGCTTTCAGATACAGGTCGGCTGCGCTGGGTTCGCCGCTGCTGAAGAGCAGCGTCAGCGGGTCGGCCTCGCCGACCAGCACATCGCTCAGCGCGGCGCCGCTGCGCCTGAACAGCCCGATCTCGGTGGCCCCGTGCGGGTATAGACCCTCCATCTGTTGGGCGAACTCGTCGGGGTCGCCGGGCAGTTGTTCGGGCGGAGGTTCGTCTGACCCGACCTCCACCACGAATCCGTCGCCGGCTTCGCTCAGCATTCCGGCTCTGGTCAGCATCTCGAGCATCCGGCGGAACACACGTTGATGCTCGGGCAGCACCCCGAGCAGATGCCGCAGCTGCTCGGACTCCACCGATTCGCCCGGCACCATCTCCCAACCCAACCGCGCCATGGCGAGGCGCGCATAGGACCAGGCCAGCCGTTCGAGATCGGACAGCAGGGAGTCTCTGCTCTCAGGTCCCACGTCCTCGGCCGACAGATACTGGGAGAACGGTTCGGAACCGGTGGCAACGCTCTTTGGACTCGGCAGGAAGTCCGCAGGCAGAATCCCCGACGGAAGCGGCCGATCCCGCCAGACAATCTCGTAGAGAAGGTCGTCGAGGCTTCCCGCAGCCGACAACAGCGCGGCTCTCGTCGCCCGCTTCACCGTGTACCCGTCGAGTCCTCCGATCACAGTGCCGCGCCCGTCGTAGAACAGCAGGTCTCCGGTGAGGATCTCAGGTGGTCCGCTTGCTGGGGGCGTGGCGTCGGGGTCGTCGCGCAGGCGGGCGTGGCAGATCAACTCTTGCGGCAGCGGACCGTTGAGCCAGAGCCGTTCCCATCCGAACGGCAGATAGGCCACTCCGTCCCCGGTTCCGACGGCACTGGCTCCAACGGCACTGGCTCCAACGGCACTGGCTCCAACGGCACTGCGCGCCTGGGCCATCACCTGGAAACACCCGTCGAGCAGCAGCGGGTGGACGTCTGCGTCAGGCCTGTCAGTCGACTCCGACAGCGACAGTTCACCGACCGCCTCGCCGTCTGAGCCCCAGAGCGTGTTCAGCGTGCGGAACGGCGCACCCAAGTCGATCCCCGCTTCTGAACGGGCCTGATAGAACTCCGAGACGTCTCGGGGTTCGAGGCCGGACTTCAGGTCTTCGAGGTCGATGAGCTCTGCGGTTTCAGGGTTTGTGGTATTGACAGCCGCTCGACCCTCAGCGTGCAGCGTCCATCCGTCTTCGCCGGGACCTCGGCTGTAAATCTCGAATCGCGCCGCTGCATTCGCGTCGGTGTCGTCGAACACGAGTTGCACCCGGCGAACCCCGGACTCTGCACTGGAGTCGGCGTCGGGTTCCACGAAAGCCATCGGGCTGTGCAGTTGGAGGTCTTCGATTGCGACCCTGCAGGCCCCACGGTTCATCGATCGAGCCCCGCTTGATCCGGCGCCCGTTGATCCGGCGCCCGTTGACTCGGCGCCCGTTGATTCGGAGTTCAGCGCGGCTGCGGCCATCGAGGCGTACAGCGCGCCGGGGGTTATCACCTGACCGTAGACGCGGTGGTCGTTGAGCCATGCCGGATCGCTTGCGTCCATCTCCGTCTCGAAGAGGATCTCGCCGCGTGGGGACTCGTGGCGCATGCCGAGCAGCGGATGGTCCGCGCTCGACCGGCGGCGCCGCGGCGTTTCGACCCAGTGCCGTTGACGTTGGAACGGGTAACTCGGAACCGAGATGCGGCGTCGGGTCTCTGCCTCGAAGAGCGCTCCAAAGTCGACATCGAGTCCTGCCTCGTAGGCGCCTGCGACCGCATCGAGGAATCCGCTGCCGTCGGCCGGCGCCGGTGTTCGTTTCGATGGGCGTCTCATACTCGAGATCACGGCAGGTTCGGCGTTGTCGGGACGGGGCGGCCAGGCCAGGACGGTCATGGGGCCGAGCACCGTGCCGGGGCCGATCTCAATGATCAGGTCGACGTCGAGGGAGGCCAGTGTCTCCACACAGCGGCGGTACTCCACCGGTTGACGGACCTGCCGGCGCCAGTAGGACCCGTCCATCGGCTGGTCCTCTTCCAGCACCCGTCCGGTCATGCTGCTCACCAGTGTGAGCGACGGTGTCGCGACGCTGAGCTCCGACACGACGGCTTCAACGCCGTCGGTGATCGGGTCCAGCATGGCGCTGTGATATCCGGCGCTGCGCTCCAACCGCCGAACTTGAACTCCTTCGGATTCGAAGCGCGCCAGAAGTGCGTCAACATCGCTGGAGGGTCCGCTCACCATCAGGTGGGCCCCGTTGTCCGCAGCGATCGCCAACCTGGGGTCGCCCGACGCCTCGTGCTGTTGGCGCACCGCGGCTGCGACTTCGGGCACTGGAGCGAACACCGCAGCCATCGCGCCCGGCTCACGCAGGTTCGACATGAGCTCGCCACGGCCCATGGCCAGGCGCAGGCCGTCGGCGAGGCTGAACACACCAGCGGCGTGTGAGGCTGCGATCTCCCCGAGGCTGTGCCCGACAACCAACTCGGGCTCGATGCCCAGACTCGACCACAGCGCTGTCAGCGCACATTCCAGCGCATAGATCGCCGGTTGCGTCCAGGCCGGGTCGTCGAGGTCTCCGGCCGCGTCGGGTCTTCCGAACATCACCGACAGCAGCGACGTCTGGCGTGCTTCGCGGATCAGTTCATCGCAGCGGTCCAACACTGCGCGCGCCACCGGCTCGCTCCGGTAGAGCTGCTCTCCCATGCCGACCCATTGGCTGCCCTGGCCCGTGTAGACGAAGGCAACTTTCTGGGGACTGCCGGCGTCCGGCACCGCCTCATCCGAGTCAACCAGATCGTTGAGTCTCTGGAGCAGCGAGTCGGCGTCACCGAACACCGCTGTGGCACGATGCGAGAAATGGCTGCGGCCCACCGCGGCGGTCCAAGCCATGTCGGCGAGCAGCTCACTGTCCGGACCAGCACTGTCTGAACCAGCACTGTCTGAACCAGCACTGTCTGAACCAGCACTGTCCGGACCAGCACTGTCTGAACCAGCACTGTCCGGACCAGCACTGTCTGAGCCAGCGACCGCGTCGGCGTGCTCGTCGAGCCAGCTCAGATAGCTTCCGGCCAACTCCTTGAGCGCCTGGTCCGACTTCGCCGACAGTGCCAGCAGTCTCGCCGGACGGTCCGACACGGTCTCGTCCGCTCCGTGGAGCACCGCGGCCGGCTCTGGCGACGAGACCGCCACCAGACGCTCTGGGCCTGTCGGCCAGCGCTGCTCACCCTGCTGGGCGGGATCGTCCTGCAGGGTCCCATGACCCTCAACGATGACGTGGGCATTGGTCCCCGACCAACCGAACCCGCTCACACCGGCGAGCGGCATGGCCTCGGGACGGCGCGGCCACCGAGTCGTCTCTGTGGGAACCTTCAACGGCAGCCGGTCCCAGTCGATCACCGGGTTCGGATTCTCGAAGTTCAAGTGTTTGGGAATCGTCTGCTGCTTCATCGACAGCATCACCTTGATCAGCCCTGCGACCCCCGCGGCGGGTTCAAGATGGCCGACATTGGTCTTCACCGACCCCAACAGGAGCGGCTGGTCATCTTCGCGGTCACCACAGTAGGCGCCCGCTACCGCGGTCAATTCGATCGGGTCACCGACCGGCGTGCCCGTCCCGTGCGCCTCCACATAGTCCACCTGCAACGGCGAGATCCCCGCCAGCTTCAGCGCATCGGAGATCACCCGCTCCTGAGCCTCGCCGTTCGGCACGGTCAACCCTGTGCCGGCGCCGTCCTGGTTCAGGGCGGTTCCCCGTACCACTCCCCAGATGCGGTCACCGTCCGCTTCGGCGTCGGCCAATCGCTTCAATACCAGGATGCCGCACCCCTCGCCCCGCACATAGCCGTTTGCGCCGGCGTCGAATGTCTTGCACCGCCCGTCGGGGGCCAACATCCCGGCGTTGCCCCGCAGTTCGAAGAGCCGGGCGGACAGGATTACGTGCACCCCTCCCGCGAGGGCCAGATCGGCCTCACCCCGCTGAAGGCCCGACACCGCCTGATGTACCGCTGCCAACGACGAGGAGCAGGCAGTGTCCACTGCCAACGCCGGTCCCTGCAGGCCCAGAGCGAAGGCCACCCGACCGATTGCGGTGTTGAACGACGTGCCGCTCACCGAGTACAGGCTGACCGCGGCCTCCGCAGTTGCGCTGTCATTGAGGATCAGCCCGCGGTAGTCGTTGTTGCTGATACCTGCATACACCCCTGTGCGGCTGCCTTTGAGCTGATCGGCGTCGATTCCTGCGTCTTCGAGTGCCTGCCAACTGGTCTCGAGCATCAGCCTCTGCTGAGGATCGAGAAACTGGGCCTCAAGCGGCGAAATCCGAAAGAACGTGGCGTCGAACTGGTCGATCCCGTCAATGAATCCAGCGAACCGGCAGGAGGTGTTCTGCGTTTCGGGGTTGGGGAACAACTCGCCGATCCGTCCCTGACCAGAGCCCGGGACTCCCTCGCTGATGGCGTTCTCCCCCGCCTCGAGCAGTCTCCAGAACTCCGAGAGGTCGTCGGCGCCGGGAAACCGGCAGGCCATGCCCACAACCGCTATCGCCTCCGCTGAGCGCGCCTGCTCGCGGTTTCTGTGCGCGAGGTTCCGCTCTCCTGCCATCAGCTCTCCAGACTACTCTAAGCACCTGCACGGATTGGACCGTGGGGTGCGTTGACACCGGTTGTTTCCCGCTCTTGTTCGCTCCGCTCACGGGCCGTGAGGCCTCGGGCGGGCCGCTCGGGCCACGGCCTCGTTCGGTCACGGCTGTGTTCGGGTTCAATCCGCTCGGCCTCGGGCTTCTGCGGCTGAGTTGCCTCCCGGCGGCTCGAAGTCCCGAGCCAACTCGATCAGCAGTCGCACTCCGAATCCGGTGCCTCCCTTGGTGATTTCCGCATCGTCTGAGTCGCTCCACGACGGTCCGGCGATGTCGAGGTGGGCCCACGGAATCCCCTCCGCCACGAACTCCTTGAGGATCAGTCCGGCCGTCAGCGCACCCCCCTGGGGCTTGCCGATGTTCTTCATGTCTGCGACCGACGACTCGACCTGTTTGATGTAGTCGCCGGGCAGCGGCAGGTGCCAGACCCGTTCGCCCGATACCTCAGACGCGTTCTTGACGGCGGTTGTCCACTCGTCGTTGTTGCCCATCAACCCCGCGATCTTCGGACCGAGCGCGACCACGCAGGCACCTGTGAGCGTGGCCAGGTCGACGATTGCGTCGGGTCGCTCCTCGCTGGCCAGCGAGAGGGCGTCGGCGAGGATCAACCGGCCCTCGGCGTCTGTGTTGAGCACTTCGATGGTCTTGCCGTTGCGGATCTTCAGAACGTCGCCCGGACGGGTGGCATCGCCGCCGAGCATGTTGTCCGTCATCGGGACGAAGGCTCGGACCTGTGCGGCGGGCGCGATCTCTGCCATAGCCGACATCGCGCCGATCACGGCTGCGCCCCCGCCCATGTCGTACTTCATGGTCATCATGCCCTGGCCGGTCTTGATCGACAGGCCGCCTGCGTCGAACACGATCCCCTTGCCGACCAGCGCCAGAGTGCCGTGCTTGGGCCCGGGCGGATCGTAGGTCAGTTCGACCAGCCGGGGCGGGAGCGTTGATCCGCGGTTGACGCCGAGGAGGCCGCCGAGCCCACCCTCGGCTATTTCGGTCTCGTCCCAGACCTTGACGGTCAATCCGCGGTCACGTCCCATTGCAGCGGCACGGTCCGCGAACTCCGGTGCGGTCAGGATTCCTCCCGGCTCGTTGACAAGGTCCCGGGCCAGCAGTTGTGCGGTGGCCACGACCCTGCCCAGGTCGAGTGCTTCCTGGTTCGTTGCACCTGCTCCGCCGGCGACGTCGACTCGGGACAGCTTCACCGGTTCGCCTTCGGACTTGTACGTCAAGAACTTGTAGCTGCCCAGTGAGATCCCTTCGACCAGCGCTCGGCGGCAGATCGCGTCGTCGAGGTCAACGTCCGGCAGAGCAGCTCCGACCCAGGTGTGGTTGCCCAACCTCCGCCCGATCGCGGCTCCGGCACGGCGGAGGCGGTCGGCGTCCACCTCGGCACGGGGGCCGACCCCCACCAGAGCACCGACCCGGCCATTGACAGGCCATGTGTAGGTCTGGCCTGCCTGGCCGCTGAAGTCGGCGTTGTCGAGGTCTCTGCCGTCGATCTGGTCGAGACCGTCGATCAGGCCGACACCGGCGGCAACGGCTTCTGAGGTGACGATCCATACGTGCGCCCTTGCCCTCTGGGGCAGGACGCGGACTGCGCGGTAGCTGATTGACATGCGAGCAGAATACGCCGATCGCGCGCCGTTCTGGGCCAAATGCTGATCTTGTGCGCCCGGGGCCACCTCTGTCGGCTCGCTGCGGCTTCTTCAGCCCCGTTGCATGCGTCCCTGAGGCAGCACCTCGATGTCGAACTCGGGCACTTCACCGGCGAACATCGGGCACTTGGGTACAGCCTGTCGACGGAACCTTGTTGAACGGTGCACCGGATCTCGGTCGTATTCGGGAATCACCTTGGATCCGAACAGTTCGATGCACTCGAGGGCCTGCTCATGGTTCATTCCGTCCTTGGGGAACGAGAACGCCACCTGGTCGGCACCGACCCGCTGATATTCCGCCAGCTGTTCGCAGACGTCCTCGGGCGTCCCGCAGAGCATGCCTCCGTGCTTGATCACCGTGTCGAGGACTTCCTCGTCGGGCACACCCATGTCGGGGGGAGACGGCCAGGTTGTGCCGTTGCCCATCTTCGGGAAGGTGTCGTGGTACAGGTGCAGCAGCGTGATCAGGTAGCCGTTGCCCCGGGCGGTGGCGATCCGCCGGGCCTCGTCGCGGTCGGTGAGACAGACCACCTCGTTGGTGAGCATCAGGTTGTTGTTCTGGAACTGGCCGATGACCTCTTTGGGCTCTGCTGCGGCGTCCTTGTAGGTGTCGACGAGAGGACCCATCTCGTGGATCGGCTTGAAGTTGAACGCAACCGCGCCGATTCCCATCTCACCGGCGGTGACGAACGAACTGGGATTCCCGCAGGCCAGCCAGATCGGCGGATGACCCTGCAGGTACGGCTTGGGCAGGACGTTGTGAGGTGTGGGCACGTTGAAGAACTCACCGTCGAAGGTGTAGTCCTTCTGCTCCCACATCCTTGGGATCTCCCGCACGGCCTCGTTCGGTCGCTGCCGTGTGCGGGATCAATCCGCTCGGCCTCCGAAGCGTCGCAGGCGCATGCTGTTGCTGACGACGAACAATGAGGACAGTCCCATTGCTGCGGCTGCGATCATGGGGTTGAGCACACCTGAGGCAGCCAGCGGAATCGCTGCTGCGTTGTAGGCGAAGGCCCAGAACAGGTTGCCCTTGATCGTGCTGAGGGTTCTGCGAGACAACGCCACGGCATCGGCGACGGCGACGAGGTCCCCTCGCAACACGGTGAGGTCGGAGGCTTCCATGGCGATGTCGGTTCCGCTGCCCATGGCGATGCCGACATCGGCCTGGGCCAGTGCGGGAGCGTCGTTGATGCCGTCGCCGACCATGGCGACTCGATGCCCTTCGCTCTGCAGTCGGGCGATCTCAGCGGCCTTGGCGTCGGGGAGCATGGCCGCTCGCACCTGCTCGATTCCGACTGCGGCGGCAACGCTTCGTGCGGTCCTTTCGTTGTCGCCGGTCAGCAGCACGACGTCGAGGTCCTGTCGCCGGAACGCGGCGACCGCTTCAGCCGATGACGGCTTGATCCGGTCTGCGACTACCAGAGCGCCTTGGGCTACGGGTCCGCGTCCGACGAAGGCCACGGTTCGGCCCTGCGCTTCGGCCTCGCCTGCAAGCTGTTCGATCTCGGGACCGATCTCGCTGAACATGTCCCGACGACCGACGACGACGGAGGTTCCGTCGACCGAGCCGACGACACCGAATCCGGGGCGGTTCTCGAAATCGGCCACTGAGCGGCCGGTTTCTGCCCCTTCAGTGGTTGATTGAGCGGCGATTGCTTGGGCGATGGGGTGTTCGGAGCGTGATTCGAGGGCCGCGGCGAGCTCCAGCAGTTCGTCGCCGTCGCCGTCGGGGGCGATCACTTCGAGCAGTTCCATGCGGCCGTGGGTGACCGTGCCGGTCTTGTCGAGCACGACGGTGTCGAGACGGCGGCTGTCCTCGAGAACCTCCGCTCCCTTGATGATGATGCCCAGCTGTGCTCCCCGACCGGTTCCGACGAGGATGGCCAACGGGGTGGCGAGTCCAAGAGCACAGGGGCAGGCGATGATCAGCACCGCGACCGCGGCGGTGAATGCGTCGGTTCCGGAGTCTGCCAGGACCAGCCAACCGAGCAGCGTCGACAGCGCAATGGCGATGGCGATGGGCACGAAGACCCCCGCCACGCGGTCGGCGAGTCGCTGGATCTGGGCACGGCTGCCCTGCGCCTCGTCGACGAGGCGGATGATCTGGGCCAACGCTGTGTCGGCACCCACCCGCGTGGCCTCGATCAGCAGGGAGCCGTTGGCGTTGACCGTGGCACCGATGACTTCGTCGCCGCCTCGGACCTCGACCGGTACCGGCTCACCGGTGACCATCGACACATCGACCGCAGAGTGCCCCTCGAGCACCACGCCGTCGGTGGCGATCTTCTCACCGGGCCGCACCCGGAATCGCATACCCACGGCCAGGTCGTCGATGGCGATCTCGGTGCCGTCTTCGAGCATGGCGGTGCGGGCGCCCAGATCCGCGAGGGATCGGATCGCCTCTCCGGACCGGCGGGTGGCACGGACCTCGAGCCATTTTCCGAGCAGGATCAGGGTGATGATCACCGCGCTCGTCTCGAAGTAGACCTCTGCGTCGACGTCGGCTACCAGCACCACCGCCGACCATGTCCAGGCCGCCAGCGTGCCGACCGAGACCAGCGTGTCCATGGTGACAAGGCGATGTCGCAGGTTGGCGACGGCGACACGGTGGAATCGCCAGCCCGACCAGTAGACGACCGGTGTGGCCAGCAACAAGGCGGCCCACTCCCATCCGTCGAAGCGCAGCGGACGGATCATCGAGACTGCTGCGACAACGACCGTGAGCACCGCGGCGAGTCGAAACCGCAACCACAGGTCACCTTGACGTGCTGCTTCGGCCGCGTCCCGGTCCATCTCGGCCGGAGCCCCGTAACCGAGCGACTCGATGGCAGTGCGGAAGGCCTCGACGCCGACCGCGTCGCTGTGGAACACCGTGGCCTTGCTGGTGGTGAAATTCACCTGGGCTGAAGCCACGCCTTCGAGACGGTTCAGGCTCTGCTCGATCGAA
Organism: Candidatus Aldehydirespiratoraceae bacterium; assembly: GCA_965208435.1. Lineage (GTDB taxonomy): Bacteria > Actinomycetota > Acidimicrobiia > Acidimicrobiales > Aldehydirespiratoraceae > VXYK01. The sequence goes on from OZ242337.1 coordinate 286,747, forward strand.
GCCGCGCACGCCGAACAGGTCATGCCGTCAACCGCAAGTTCCGAGCGAACTTCGGTTTCCATAACCCCAGCCTAGGCTTGAGGTTGATGACCGTGACGCGACTCGCTGATCTTGTCTGGGACAACTCGTTCACCCGCGAGCTTCCCGCCGACGCGGACACCGCCAACCGGGTGCGCCAAGTCCACGGAGCGGCCTACTCGCGGGTCATGCCGACCGCCACCGAAGCGCCGGCGCTAGTGGCTGTGTCCGCTGAGGTGCTGGAGATGCTCGGGCTGGATCCCGACATCGGCGACGACGAGTGGTTTGTACGGGAAATGACCGGCAATTCCGTCATCGCCGGCACGGACCCGCACGCAATGTGCTACGGAGGTCATCAGTTCGGCAACTGGGCCGGTCAACTGGGTGACGGCAGGGCCATCAACCTGGGCGAGGTGCTCACCGAGTCCGACGGCCGTCAGACGCTGCAACTCAAAGGAGCAGGTCCCACACCGTATTCCCGCACCGCGGACGGTCTGGCGGTGCTGCGCTCGTCGATGCGGGAGTTCCTGTGCAGCGAGGCGATGCATCATCTGGGCGTTCCGACGACACGGGCGTTGAGCCTGGCCCTCACCGGCGACAAGGTCATGCGCGACATGTTCTATGACGGCCGTCCGGCTCTCGAGCGGGGGGCGGTGGTCTGTCGGGCAGCTCCCTCGTTCATTCGTTTCGGGAACTTCGAGATCTTCGCGGCGCGTGGCCACATCGACAACCTCCGCCGCCTCGCCGACTACACGATCCGGACCCACTTCGCTGAGCTCATCGACTCGCCGGATGGTCTGCTGTCCAAAGACGTCTACGTGGACTGGCTCGCCGAGGTCGCCAAGCGCACCGCTGACATGATCGTGCACTGGCAGCGTGTCGGATTCGTCCACGGGGTGATGAACACCGACAACATGTCGATTCACGGGCTCACCATCGACTACGGGCCCTACGGATGGCTCGAGGACTACGACCCCGGTTGGACGCCCAACACGACCGACGCCTCGATGAAGCGTTACCGCTTCGGCGCCCAGCCCCATATTGCGAGTTGGAACCTCGAGCGTCTGGCGAACGCCATTTACCCGCTCGTCGAGGAGGTTGAACCGCTTCAGGATGCGCTCAATTTCTACGTCGCCCGCTTCAACGAGCGGTGGCCGCAGATGATGGCCGACAAGCTCGGAATCGTCGGTTTCGATCCCGAGTCGGACCAGTCGCTGATCGAGGGACTCCTTGAACTGCTGGTACGGGCAGAGACCGACACGACCTTGTTCTTCCGGGGTCTGGCCGATGTCGATACCGCGTCGGCCACGATCGCTGACGACGAGTTGGCCGCTCCATTGCTGGGGGCCTACTACGTCGCCGATCAGTTCAGCGGCGACCACCGCGCCGACACGGTCGCCTGGCTGCGCCGCTACCGGGAGCGGATCGCTGCGGGCGGCCGGCCCGATCCACAGCGCCGGCGTGCCATGAACTCGGTGAACCCCAAGTACGTCCTGCGCAACTATCTGGCGCAGTTGGCTATCGACGACGCCGACCAGGGTGACTTCGGGTTGACCAACGAACTGCTCGATGTGCTGCGCAACCCGTACGACGAGCAACCTGAGCACGAGCGCTTCGCCTCCAGGCGGCCCGACTGGGCCCGCTCCCGCCCCGGCTGTTCGATGCTCAGCTGCTCGAGTTGACCGCCTCGCCGTTCGATTCCCGACCGGAGTGCGCAGCGGCCCGTGAACGGGTGACGGGCAGCGGGCTCGGCGCCCGCCTGTAACCTCGCCTCTGTGCGCATCGCCTACGTAGGTCCCGTGCCGCCCCATCGAGGGGGCATCGCCCAGCATGGACAACGAACTGTCGAGGCCCTGCGCGCCTGCGGCCACACCGTCGAAGTGGTCTCCTGGCGGGCTCTCTACCCGCGGCTGCTCGTGAAGCACCAACAGCCGCTGATCGCCGCTGCGGATCGTGCCCGGGCACGCTTCTCTCTTCAGTGGTGGAACCCGCTGAGCTGGATCACCGCGGGCAGGTCGCTGCGAAATGCCGATCTCATCGTGGTGAGCTGGGCCACACCGGTTCACGCCGTTCCCCTGCGGGTGCTTGCCGGCGCCAGCGGCGGTGCCCCAGCGGTCGCCATGCTCCACAACCCCGAGCCGCATGAACCCATGCCGTTCTCCCGACTGCTGCTCAAGGTCCTGCTGCGTCGGATGCGCGGCGTGGTTGTTCACAGCGAGGCCGTCGCCGACAGGGTCCGCGAGCTCACCGGAGTCACCTCGGTGCAGGTCACCGCCCATCCTCCCAACTTGAGGATCAACCGGACTCCGCCGCCCCCGACTCCGCCGCTCCGGTTGCTCATGCTGGGGTTCGTACGGCGCTACAAGGGTGTCGATCTGGCTCTCGACGCGGTCGCTCTCGGCGTCAGTCGGGGGGTCGAACTCGAGCTGACGGTGGCCGGGGACTTCTGGGAGCCTCCGGAGCCCCTGTTCGCGGAGCTCTCGGCGCGGGGGCTCGACGATGCAGTGACACTGCGACCCGGCTATGTCCCAGACGATCAGGTGGAGGAGCTGCTCTCCGCGCATCACCTGCTGATCGCCCCCTACCGGTCGGCGACCGTCTCCGGCCTTGTTCCTTTAGCCTTCTCAGCTGGTCGTCCAGTGGTCGCCACCCCCGTCGGCGGGCTCCCTGAGGCGGTTGTCGACGGGGTCAACGGAACCGTTTCGACCGCCGTGGACGCCGAGTCGTTCCTGGACGCCGTCGAACGGGCCGCGGCCGATCTCGACGCACTCGCCGACGCTGCCGAGCAATCCGCAGGCGACTGGCTCGACGTGGCGAGCGCCCTGCTCGCAGCCGCCGGGCAGGACCCTGGCACACAGGATTGAGCAGCTGTTCGTCAACCGTTGGAGAGGCCGAGCGAACAGGCGGGACGACACGGTAGCGGCCGAACGGGGCCGTGGCCCGAGCGGCCCGTGAGCGCAGCGAACAAGAGCTGGAGGGACACTGCCACCACACGACAGGCTCTCACCCTGTTCGCGGGCGCTCCAAGACGAACACGCTGAGCCGCCCGAGCTCGAACATCTCAGCAACGTCTTCCACGGTCGGGGCACCCAGACGCACTGAGTAGGACGAGTCGACGAGCACAATGTCGGCGTCTTCGGAGGTCACCGGACCGTCGCCACCAACCAGATTCCATCCCGGAAGATGATGCGACGCAATATGGAGCGGTCCGAACAGTTCGATGCGGCTGTCGGAGTCGAAGCCGCGTTCACTGAGCTCCGATTCGAGAGCGGCGTAGTCCTGGGGCTCCAACGTGGCCAGTCGCACCAGAGACAAAGCCCCGGTGACCACCAGCACCGCCAGGCTCGCCACACCCACGACACGCCAGAACTTCGGGACCGCTCCGAACACCGAGGTCGCACCCGCTGCCAACAGCAGCACCAGAGGGGGCCATACGACGAAGCGGTAGTGACGGATCTCGACGGGCAGAAGCGACAGGCACAGGTATATCCCCGCGACCGCCGACAGGCAGAAGACAACGGGCCGCAGTCGCCGCGGATCAACGAATGCAAGGCAGACCAGCCCGATCGCTGCCGCTGTCAGCCAGGGCCCCTCCGCGTCGAAGTGGTACCAGAGTTCGGTGTACCAGGGGGGATGCAGAGTCGACTCCCCCCGCACGAACACCAGGTGGCCGGCATCGGCGTGGTCGCGTTGAAACTCGATCATCGAGGAGATCGCATCATCGGCATCGCGCCCGAAGGGGGCGTAAGTCACCAGGAAGGCGACGACCGAGACCACACCGGCCACCACCAGGCGGGCGACGATGCGCAGCCGATGGACGGCGAGCAGGAACACCGCTATCGGAACAGCGACGAAGACCCCGGAGAGTTTCGATCCGGTGGCCAGGCCGATCGCAACCCCGAGCCCGACGGCGTCGAGCCATCCGGCACGTTGGCTGATACGCCAACCGAACCACAGTGCCAACAGCATGAACATCGCCGTGACCGGCTCGAGGTAGGCGAAGCGCTCCAGTCGGTCGCCCGGTGTGCCTGCCTCGACCGAACCGATGGAACGGGGCAGGGCCACCCACAGTGCGGCCGCAACGACGCCTGTGACCGGACCCAGCATCGCGGTGCCCAGGCGCCACAGCGCCAACGCGATCACCACCGATGCGAGCGCGGACACGACGCGGGCAGCGGTGACCCCATCCCCCAGCAGCACCTGCGCTGATCCGAACAGGTAGGGGACGACCGGGGGGTGTCCCGTCGTGTCGCTCAGGTCACCGGCAAGGTAGTCGCGTCCGAGCGACGCATAGATCGGCTCGTCGAACAGGATCGTCGTGGTGCCGATCCGCCACACTCCGGCCCACAGCGCTACCAGTCCGATCACGATGCCGGTCAGCAGAGAGTGGCGGTTCAGTTTCGCAGCTAGGCCGGGCTCGTCATACCACTCGTCCTCAAGGCCCTTCAAGCGCGTGGTCACCGTTGCAATAATCCCACAATACCTACGAATTTCCTGGGCTTGTAGGCCTGCGGACCTCGGCGGCCGGCGCGCGCAGCCCCGACGGGATTCAGCTCAGCGGCGGCACTCCCGTCAGGTTGACCTCGCAGAGCAGGCCGCCGTCGATGGTGATGGCCTGACCTGTGATCGCTGTCGACTCGTCAGAACCGAGGAACAGCACCAGATCAGCGATCTCCGAGGGCTGGATCGTGCGTCCGATGGCGTGCATCGCTGCGATCTCATCGCGGGTGGTGAGGCCGATCCCCAGAACCGATTCGAACATCGGGGTCTCCACCACTCCGGGACAGATTGCGTTGCAGCGGATGCCCAGGCGGCCGTACTCGATGGCGGTCACCCGGGTGAGGTTGATCAGCCCTGCCTTGGCCGCGCAGTACGGCGCATTGGCCGCGGAGGCGACCTGCCCGTACACCGAGGAAGTGTTGATGATCGAACCGCTCCTGCGCTCCACCATGTGCGGCAGCGCCGCCTGCATTCCGTACAGGGGAGCGCTGAGCATGACTCTGATGCTGTCGTCCCAGCCGTCGAGATCGAGATCGGCGACGTACCCGCCGGTCGAGGTGGCTGCATTGTTGAACAGCACGTCGATGCGCCCGTGGTCGGTCACGCAGCGGTCCACCGCGGCGCGCGCCTGCTCAGGGTCCGACACGTCGCACTCGAAGAAGGTCACGTCCGGTCCGACGTCGGTTGCGAGCGCCTCCCCTCGTTCGGTGTCGCGGTCCGCCGCAATCACCTTCGCTCCCTCTGCGACGTACCGCTTCGTTGTCGCCCAGCCGATCCCGCCGGCTGCGCCGGTGACTACCGCGGCCCGTCCGTCCATTCGTCCCATGTGTCGAGTCCTTCGTGTTCGAGTTCGGTCCGACACTAACGCCCTGTCCCAAGGGGCGATAAGTCGACAGCCCAGTCGGCAACCCGTACCCTTCTCGACGTATGGCGATTGTTTCCGGCGTGTCCTCGTGGCCATCGACAGCTTCCGCGACGACGGCTACTTCATCGTGGACGGGTTCAGCGGCGTTGAAGTCGGCCAGGGAATGCTCGCGCTGAGGAGCTGACCGGCGATCCCGCCGCGGGTCCGACGACGGGACGGGTCCCGTGCAATGCCCCCGAAAGCCAGTTCCCCGTAGTCCGAGACGGCTCTCCCGTCACGCCAGAGCCGATTTGGTCAGCTGGCGGTTCCGCCCGCTCTGTCAGCTTCGGGCAACCATCGCCCAGGTGCTGTCCGGGGCTAGTACAGGCCCAACAGATGGCCGGACATCGCCACGACGGCGACCACGAGCACGGGACGGACGACCCTCTCACCACCGGCGACCGTTATGCGGGCGCCGACAACGGACCCGGCGGCCAGACCTGCCGCGAGCACTGTCGCGGGCAGCCAGTGGACGTCGCCGTTGACGATGAACACTGGCAACGCGAAGACCGTGTAGACGAAGGTGACGATCACCTTGATGTGGTTGGTCGTCACAATGTCGATGCCCGCTCGGGTGAGCGCCACGATCAGAATCAGCCCGATGCCTGCCTGGATCGACCCCCCATAGATGCCGACCGCAAAGAACACGATCATGGTGACCCACCAGGACCACTGGGGTCGGTCCTGCAGCTTCACGGGATCGGGTCTGATCAGCGACAGTGCGAGTATCGGGATCATCACCAGGCCGAAGACACGCTCGAAGTCGTCGTCGGTCAACTGCGAGACGAGTACCGAACCGACGAGTGCGCCTGCCACCGTCGGCACGAGAATCCGGCCGATGCCGGCCCATCCGGCCACTCCGGCGCGGCGGAAGGTGTCCGTTGCGCTCATTGAGCCCGCAAGCACGCCGACCCGGTTGGAGCCGTTGGCGGCGTTTCCGGGCACATCGGCGAACACCAGCAGGGGAACTGTCAGCAGAGAGCCCCCACCAGCCATCGTGTTGATGATTCCTGCCAGGAAACCACCACCGAGGAGAAGCACGACATGGATGGCCTCCATGCGCTTTACGTTACGCCCTGCTCACCACGCCCTGCTCACCTGCCCCGAACTGCGCTGTTCTCACCGGCCCCGATGGCGCTGTTCGGGGTTGCCGTCCGGGGCCGCAGTACGAAGGTCGGAGCGCGTGGCTCAGGGATCGGGGTTGAAGGGCCCTCGGTTCATCTGTTGGCGGACGGGGACCACAGTCGGATTGGTCATGAAGCGGCGCTGCCAGTTGGCGCCGTCGACGACGAGCGTGTGACCGGAGATGAACTGGGCGTAGGGGCTGGCCAGGAAGGTCGCCGCCCAGCCGAACTCTCGGCGGGTGCCCACACGCATGGCTGGTTGGAGCAGGTCCTTCTCGGGATCGGCTCGTTGGAGGTTGGCGGTGATGTCGGCGGTCATGTCCTCATGCGGGATCAGGCCGGGCACCAGGCCGTTGACCTGGATGCCGTAGGGCCCCCATTCCACGGCGAGGCTCTCGACCATGTTCTTCACGCCCGCCTTGGCGGCTGCGGAGTGGGCGAAACCGGGGCCGCCGGTCCATGCGTAGCTGGCCCCGATGTTGATGATGCTCGCTGCGGTGTTGGCCGCGAGGTGTCGGCGGGCGAACTCCCGAGCGACGAAGAAGGTCCCGTTGAGCGTGATGTCGACCACGGTGCGCCAGGCGTTGGGCGACATGTCCTCGGCCGGGACCGGGAAGTTCGCGGCCGCATTGTTGACGCACACCTGAGGGAGTCCGAACGCTTCGGAGGCCGCATCGACCATGGCCGTGATCGAGTCGGGGTCTCGGATGTCGCAGACGACGGTTTCGACCGGCGCGCCGAGCTCTTCGACCGCGGCTCGGCCGGCGTCGAGGTTCTCCTGCTTGCGGCTGGCGATCACGATGCTCGCGCCGAGCCGGGCGAACTCGACGGCGATCCCCTTGCCCAGACCCGTGCCGGCGCCGGTGATGAGCACGGCGGTTCCGTCGAAGGTGCCCGCCGGCAGTGCTGAGGCCCCGAGCGGCGGCGGCGTTGGCAGCCCCTGCGGTCCGTCGTCGTCGCTCATCACGATCCCCGGTAGTTCGGCTCGCGGTCCTCGGCGCGGGCGGCCTTGAACTCGGCGAAGTCCTCTGACTTGTTGAGGAAGGTCTGGTAGATCAGCTCGTCCTCCATCGAGGTGCGAACCGGAGGCCGTGACAGGTGGCTGATCACACGGCGGGCGAGTTTCACCGTAACCGCGGGCGACGCTGCGATCTTGTCGGCCATCTCCCTTGCGGTGCTGTCGAGTTCGTCGGGCGCCACGACCCGGCTCACGATGCCGTGGGCGAGTGCTTCTTGCGCGTCGAGCACCCGTGAAGTGAGGACCATGTCGCTGACCAGGCCGTGCCCGCACATCTCATAGAGCACCCCCATCCCGCCGGTGTCGGGGATCACCCCGTAGTTCACTTCGGGCAGCATGAAACGCGCCCCCTCCGCGGCAATGCGGATGTCGCACATCAAGGCCCGCTGGAAGGAGCCTCCGATGGCCCAACCGCCGATCGCGACGATTATCGGTGCCTCCAGTTCCCAGATCTTCTGAATCCCCTTGTGTCCTCTGGTCATCAGCTCGTGGTGGGTCATCTCGGTGACGTTGGTGCCGATGGCGGCGACGTCGCGGCCCGAGGACCAGTTCTTGCCCTCCCCGCGCCAGATCACTGCCCGCACTGAGGGGGTGGCGATGAGCTCGTCGAATATCGCGAACAGGTGGGCGTCCATGTCGTCGTCGAACGCGTTGTGCTTTGCGGTGTTGTTGTTGGTGATGGTCGCCACGGCGCCATCGATTTCCAGGATCAGCTTCTCGGTCACGCCTTGATTCTGTCTGATTGCCGGGCTCGGGGCACATTGGCCGCCCTTCCGGTGCAACTGCCGATTGGATAAGGGCCGTTGAATTGAGGAAACTCCTTTGATGAAGATCGATTCCCTCGGCAACTGCCCGTCAACGCTGCTGCCCGACCCGATGCGCGTCGATGCCGACTCGTTCAGGGGATACATCAACGCCACCGCGCAGGCAGGGTTCGATTCGGTGAGTCTGTGGGCGTTCCATCTAATGTTCGCGGGCCCGCAGGCGGCCAACGTGGTAATCGAGTCTGGGCTGTCGGTGAAAGCGGTCGAGGCTGCTATCAGTTGGACCGCCGGCCCGACTGATGCGGCGCGTGCGGAGGTCGCCGGTCTGGTCGAGACGGGTTCGCAGTTCGGTGCCCACATTGTCGGCGCCGCCTGCCTGGGGCCGATCGACGATCAGGGAGCGGCAGCCGAGGGGGTGGCGATGCTGGCCGAGGTGGCGGCCTCTGCTGACATGGTCATCGCTTTGGAGTTCCTGCCGTGGACCGGGGTACCGAGTTTTTCTGCTGCCAACGACCTGGTGGTCACCAGCGGTGCCGACAACGCCACGATCCTGCTCGACACCTGGCATTGGATTCGTCAGCCTGGCGGCCCCGACCTGGATGCTCTCCGCTCGGTTCCCGGCGATCGGGTGGCGTACGTGCAGATGTGTGACCCGGGGCCGACGCAGGGCGACGACCTGGAGACCGAGGCGATGACGGACCGTCGACTCCCCGGTGCGGGAACGGTCGACTACGCCTCGATCTGGTCAGCACTCGACGACATCGGCTCTGACCCGTTCGTGGCCGCCGAGGTGTTCAACCCGGAGATGACCGCCAAAGGCCCCGTGCCGATGGCCGCCGCCATCCACGACGCCTGCTGGCTGCAGTTGCCATAGCCATGGCTGATCATCGTCTGGTTCTCGCCGGCGGGTACGAGTCGCCCTACACGCGCAAGATGCGCGCCGTGCTGCGCTACCGGCACATCCCGTTCCGCTGGGTGCTGCGCGACTCCAAGTGGGACGACCTACCCGAGGTGCCGGTGCGGATCATCCCAGTGATCGTGTTCCCCGACGCGGAGGGTCGCTGTGATGGGGGCCGGGGCGAGGCCATGGTTGACTCGTCGCCCCAGATCATGCGCCTCGAACGAGAATACGAGGGCCGCAGTGTCGTGCCCGGCGATCCTGCGCTGGCGTTCATCGATGCCCTGATCGAGGACTTCGCCGACGAGTGGCTCACCAAGGCCATGTACCACTACCGCTGGGCCTATGGGCCCGACATCGACAAGGCCGGGAAGCTGCTGCCGCTGACACAGGATCTGCAAATGAGCGCTGAGCAGGCCGCAGCCTCCTACGAGTTCATCACTGCCCGCCAGATCGGCCGCCGGGCCCTGGTCGGCTCGACCGACACCAACCAGCCCGTCATCGAGGACTCCTATGAGCGGGTGCTCGACATACTCCGACGGGTGTTCGACGAGCGCGACTTCCTGCTGGGCGATCGGCCCGGCCGCGGCGACTTCGCGCTGTTCGGTCAGCTCACCCCGATGGTGAGGACGGATCCGACGCCCATGGCCATCGCGGTGGATCGTGCGCCCAAGGTGATCGTCTGGGCCGACCGGGTCGACGACCTGTCGTGGCTGTCGGTGCCCGACAGCGGCGACGAAGGCTGGCTTCCAGGCGACAGGCTGGGTCCCTGCGTTGATCTGTTGCACGAGGCCGGACGGACCTACGCCCCGTTCATGCTCGCCAACGCCGCCGCGCTGAGCGGCGGCGCCGACGAGGTTGTGTGCGAGATCGACGGGCACGAGTATCGCCAGGGCCCCTTCAAGTACCAGGGAAAGTGCCTCACCTGGATCCGCGACGACTACAACGCACTCACCCCAGCCGACCGCACCCGCGTCGACAAGACCCTCACCGGCACCGGCTGCGAAACCCTGTTCGCGTAAGCGGAGAATCGCCTCCAGCAACAGCCTCAAAGAGGCTCGCACTGCCGCCCTGTTCCAGCCAGAGCACCGTGCGCGAAATACGGAGCGAGGCGTGGACGTTGATTATCGCGTTGGGAGAGGCGCGCGATCCGACACAGTCAGGGTATGCTGGCATACATGATTCGTACCACCGTCAAACTTCCCGAAGCGCTCGATGCCCGCCTTCGCTACGAATCAGAGCGCCGCGGGATCACTATCTCGGAGTTGACCAGGGAAGCCATCGAGAGTCACCTTCACTCCGGTCGCAAGCTAGGTGCGGCAGCAGCGGGTCGCAGCGGCCGCTCCGACGTTTCCGAGCGCATCGAGGAGATCTTGGCTCGGGAGGCCCGGTCATCGCGCTGATCGTCGACTCGGGTCCACTCTACGCATACGTCGACGCGGACGACCGGCACCACGCTGCCAGCTTGGAACTCCTGTCGACCCATCCGGGTCCGTTGATCGTTCCGACCCTGGTGGTGACCGAAGTCGTCTACCTCCTTGAGACTCGACTCAGTCCCGACGCGGAAGTCCGCTTTGTCGGCGACCTCGCCTCGGGAGACCTCCAAGTCGATCCGGTCGCTGTGAGCGACTGGCTGCGGATCGCTGAACTGGTGCACAGATACCGAGACCTGCCCCTCGGCACCGTAGACGCATCGGTAGTTGTCGCCGCCGAACGTCTCGGTGTCACCACTGTCGCCACCCTCGACCGACGAGACTTCTCGGTTGTCAGGCCAAGCCACTGTGACCACCTAGACCTACTGCCCTAGGTCCAGATGAGAGACCGCTCGCCCCTGTCAATCCCAGGAAGTCTGTTGTCCGTCGGTCAAGCGCGGAGCGTGACGACGGGATGGGCGATTACTTTGCGGTCGGCGGTCACAAGCGTGAGGTTCTCAGCTATCGCCTGGGCCCCAAGCAACCGGTCGAACGGATCGCGGCGCAGGTTCGGAAAGAACTCGTAGACCCGTCGCCCACTTGCACCGAGCGGGTGAGTACCTTCGACGTCGATATCGCCAACTCGCCCGACGTGATGCCCCGACCCCGAGACGAGACCGCCCTACTCTGAAGCGGCCACCCGCATCGGGGCTGTCCGGTGGTGTTCTCAAGACAGATCTGACAGATCCAATACCTAGGCGCGGTACGTGGAGGCAGTGACCGCTACCGTCGCGTGGATGGAAGTCCCGGAACTCGATATTGACAGCTACCACAGATGGGCGGCTGGAATCTGGTCGACAATCGGAACCGTGGGGTATTCGCAGAATGGCTCGTAGGGCAGGCTCTGGGCGCGATCGATAACGACGCGCAACCAAGCGGAAGCGGCCCGCGTTGAGGCTGGCGGCACTAGCGCAACACTCACGTCCCTGGAAACAGTCGCTACCGCGTTGGGCCTCGAACTGACCATCACCTCGCGGTTGATGGCCATGGGTGAGCCGTTGCGTATCAAATGTTGCGTATATTGCGCATGTCTATTATTGTGGCCATATGACCAAACCGACCAACGTGCTGCTTGACCCGGCCATGAGAGCTGCAGCCAAGCGCCGGGCGCACGAGCGAGGTCTCAGCCTTTCTGCCTACATTCGCGAACTGATACGGGACGACGACGCTGCCGCTGCCGCCCGCGCCGGTGACATCACGCCACTGATCGGCTTACTTGGCACTGGCGCTGAACCCAGCGATATCGCAACCAATAAACACGAGATGATCCAACAGGCGTTCAGCGAGGCCCTGGATCGCAAGTCGTCAACCGCGACCGGCCCAGAGTGAGTCGAGTCTTCGTCGACACGAGCGCCTGGTACGCACTCGCCGCGGCCGACGACCGCTCTCATGAGCGTGCTGTACGTCTACTCAGCGAACACCAAGGACGGCTCACCACCACCGATCATGTACTGGTGGAGACGTGGGCGGTGGCCCGCGGTCGGCGGCACCGCAGCGCCGCCGACGAGCTCGTCGCCACAATCCTCGAAGACAATGTTGCCGAGGTCCTGACCGCGACACCCAATGACATCGTGAGCGCCTTGCGCATCGGCGAGATCTTCGCCGACCAGGACTTCTCGATGATCGATCGCACCAGTTGGGCCGTCATGGAGCGGTGCGGTATCAGCGAGGCCGTGGCCTTCGACATTGACTTCTCCGTGTACCGATTCGGCACGAACCTCAGCCAGGCCTTCACGATTCACCTCTGACTGCGGCGATCTGAATCAATCGCCGCGCTGACTACACAAGTGGTTCAGGCCGCTCGTACCGGCGCTGGGCCGGTGCTCTCGCGAACGATGAGTTCGGGAGTGATGCAGACGTCGTCTGCGTATCGGGGATCCTCTATGGCCGCAAGCAACTGGAGAATCAAGTGGCGCCCCAGGACCTGGGGATGGTGCCGCAGGGTGGTGAGCGGCGGTGTCGTGTGGCTGGCCGCGTGAATGTCATTGAAACCGACGACGCTCAGGTCCCCAGGCACATCAATATTGCGCGACGCTGCAGCACGGAGCGCACCGATGGCCAGCGAATCATTGAAAGTCACGAGCGCGGACGGCGGATCCGGGCTGTCGAGCAGTCGGCCGGTCGCCTCTGCAGCCACTTCCTCCCTGAAGCCGCACACCACGATGTGGCTGGGTTGAGCCTCCAGCCCGTGGTCGGCGAGCGCCTGATGGTATGACGCCTTTCGTTGTGTTGCGATGGCATGCTCAAGCGGTTCGGCGAGACAGCCTATTCGGCGGTGGCCCAGCGCAACCAGATGATCCACGGCCGGATGGAGGCAGCCGATCGGCTCCTGCACCGCCGGATGCCCCCCGGTGTCGCCGACGCGCCCGAAAGTCACGAAAGGCACCGCGTGTTCCAGGAGGAACTCAACACGGGGATCATTGTGGACGGCTCGCAACACGACGAATCCGTCTACCCGTTTGGTCGCAAGAGCACGTTCGTACGACGCAGTCGGGTCGTCATCGGCAAGCGGTGTGGTGAGTTGCACCTCGCAGCCGTTGTGAGCTGCTTCGTCTACCAGCGCGGTCAACAACTCGCCGAAGAACGGATCCGAGAAGCGCTGATTCTTGGTTACCAGCACCAGTCCGAGCGAGTTCGTTCGAGATTCGGGCATCTTCAGGCGTCGAGCCTCAAGATTCGGTGTGTATCCGATCCTCGTCGCCGCCTCAACAACACGCTCGCGGGTACGTGCGGACACGTCGTCGTGTCCGTTGAGTGCCCTGGACGTCTGGGTCACGGAGACGCCCGTCTCTCGGGCCACATCGCGAAGTGTTGGGCGTCGCTTGGGTCTCAAAGGTTGCTCCTTGGTCTTCCTCGAAATTGGCGGCAGCAACAATTTTCACTTTTGTTTGACAGTGGGCAAACGGAATTGTATCTTACTTGCATCCGATTTCCGAAACGTTTCGGTTTCGGTCAACAACTTACAGACACAACCGCCCTTGGGCAAAATGGAGGGAAAACCATGCACCGAACAGAGTCACCCAAAAGAAAGGGACGGTGGAGAACTCAGCTGGCCTGCGTGATGATTGTGTTGGCGATGATCGCCGCGGCCTGCGGAGATGACGACGATGACACCTCGTCTGCCGCGGACTCTGCCGACACGACCACAACGGCCGCACCCGCGGAGACCAGCTCCGACGACTCCGACATGGACGACTCCGACATGGACGACTCCGACATGGACGACTCCGACATGGACGAAGACGACATGGACGAAGACGACATGGACGACTCCGACATGGACGACTCCGACATGGACATGGCTGACGGCTCCGATGCGGAGTTCGTCAGCACACAGTTCGTGCCCGTCGAAGAAGCTGCGAAGCTTCGGGACATCCTCGCAGACGCCGGTCTGGACTTCACCGGCGTGGAGGCGGGGCCGACCATCGATCAGATCCTCGCGGGAGCTGGAGCCATCGACGTGCTCGGAGCGCTGCACGGTTCATTCCCACCACTGGCGAATGAAGGCGCCCTCACAAACATGATCGACGTGTACGACGATCTGAGCGCCGACCGCTCGTTCGCTCCATCGTTCGTCCAAGCCGGCCTGCTCGGTTCGGAAGACTTCTTGGCCTACGTCCCATGGGCTCAGGCGACCTACATCATGGCGGCAAACGAGCAGGCGCTCGCCTACCTCCCCGACGGTGCCGACATCGACAACCTGACCTGGGACGGCCTCGCCGACTGGTGTCAGGCCATCATGGAAGGTGAGGGCAAGCCCTTGTGCGGCCTGCCGAAGGCCGGTCTGTTCCACCGATTCCTCGAGGGGTATCTCTGGCCCTCGTTCACCGGCGGAATGGTCTCAGAGTTCCGCAGTTCCGAGGCCGAAGAAATGCTGGCGTGGGCACGCGACTCGCTGTGGCCGACAATGCACCCCGAGTCGATCAACTACGACTTCATGCAGGAACCACTGCTGTCAGGCGAGGTCTGGGTGGCATTCGACCACGTCGCTCGATTGGTCAACGCCTTCAACGCTGATCCGGACACTTTCGTGGCCTTCCCGACCCCCTCAGGTCCTATGGGAAGAGGTTTCATGCCTGTGATCGTCGGTCTCGGAGTCCCGGCGGACTCCCCGAACCCTGAGCACGCATACGCGGTCATCGAGTATCTGACCCGCCCCGAGGTACAGGGCCGGATTCTCGCCGAGCTGGCCTTCTTCCCAGTGGTTGAGGGAGTCGACACGTCCTCGTTGCCGGCTGGTGTGGCGCTCGAAGCTGAGGCGGTTGACAAGCTGGCCAACGCTCCTGACGCAATTCCCGCTCTGTTGCCGGTCGGACTGGGCGAACGCGGCGGCGAGATCAACCAGATCTTCCGCAACGCCTTCGACCGTGTCGTGTTGGACGGCTCCGACATCGCCACCGTGCTTGACGACGAGGGTGACGCCCTCCAAGCTCTCCTCAACGAGACCGGTGCACCCTGCTGGTCGCCAGACCCGGCCAGCGACGGGCCCTGCGTAGTCAACTAGGCAGGCTGAGCCTCCGCAGCACTACCAGGTCCCTTTCACTCCAAGAGGGAGCCCGATGACAACACCCGATACCGCCACGTCCGCCCCAAAGGCCAGGACGTGGCGGTATCGCGTCGTCCCCTATCTGTTGATCGCGCCGGCGATCGTCTACCTCGCGATGTTCTTCGCGTATCCAATGTATGAGGGTCTCGTTCTGGCCGTCTACGACGAGGACGCCCTGTTGCCGACCCGCGACGAACCGAACCTCGACAGCAGGGAGGTCTCGAGAATCCCCCAGGGCACGGCGCTGGCAATAGTGGATCGGAGCAGTCAAGAAGTTGTCGGCGGCGAGAACCCCGACGCGCTCACCGACCCGTGGTATCAGGTGACCGCGGAGGATCCCAGCGGATCGCCCATCACCGGGTGGGTGTCTGAGGCTCGGATCCGGGTCCGCGACGAAGATGCTGCAGGCGCGCCTGTGAGCGGAACGGTCCGCCCGAGGCTCGCTGCCACGTCGGATCCTCTCACCGATGTGTACGAAGCACCCAACGACCGCAGCGAAGTAATCGGCAAGCTCGAGCAACGCGCACCTGTGGAGATCACCGAGGTTGCGCTGCTCGAGGTCTGGTTCCAGGTACGGCCGACCGACGACCCTGCTGCGGCGGCCGGATGGGCACCGTCGCGGTTCCTGCAGGTGTTCGAAGACGGCGAGAACGGACGAGTACATCGAGGAACAGCCGGAGAGTTCACAACTGCGTTCATCCGACGCATGATCGATGACCGTTTCTTTGGTCCTGCCGTTCGCACCACGTTGTTGCTGATGGTGCTGATCATTCCGGCCCAACTCGTTCTGGCGATGGTCATGGCTCTGGTTGTCCACGCCAGGACCCGGTTGAGCACCGGCTTCCTGTACGCCTTCTCGCTGCCCATCGGCATGAGCGATCTCGCCGCGGGAATCCTCTTCTTCTCGATCTTCACCGGCAACGGACTGCTCAACAGCATCCTCGACGGCCTGGGCATCATCGACGGGCCCTACGCGTTCTTGACGGCGGATACGGTCGGCTGGATCATCTTCGCCATCTTGCTCGCCGAGTTGTGGCGAGCGACGTCGATCGTCATGGTGATCCTGGTTGCGGGCCTCCAGGCCATCCCTGACGAGACTCTGGAGGCGGCCGAACTGTTCGGAGCCAGCTATTTCCAGCGGGTCCGCCACATCATGCTGCCGCTGTTGCGTCCGAGCATCCAAGTGGCACTGATCCTGCGCACGATCCTTGCCTTCCAGGTGTTCGCGGTTGTGATCGCCCTGGGCGGGGGCGATGTCGTCACCGTCCTCGCCAACGAGTCCTACCGCCAGTACTTCGGCCTGCGCAACAACAACGTCGCGTCGGCCTATGCCGTGTTCATCCTCATGTTGTCCATGGCAAGCGCGTTCTTCTACCTGCGAGCGGTTCGATCCGAGCCGGAGGCCCGTCCGACATGAGTCTCAAGACAGCTCACGATGACTCGGCCGAAAACGGTGCGGGTGCGGGGCTTCCAACCATGCTGCCTCCGCTCGATTCTCCCGAGGTGCAGGAGCTGCACCGGCGCATGCGGCGGCGACGCGGCCGCGGCCGACTGACCGCGTGCATCACGGGCGCGATCTTGACACTGTGGATCGCGTTGCCGATCTTCTTCGTGTTCTCGATGGCTTTCACGACTCAGGAGACGGTCCGCTCCTACCCCAAGAACTTCCTGCCGTTCATCCCCTTCTCAACCGACACGATGCGCTTCTTCCTGGAGTCGGATGGTGTTCTGCAGAGCCTGTGGAACAGCATGATCGTGGCTGGGATCACGCTGGTCCTGTCGACATTGATCTCGATTCCGGCCGGATACGCGATCGCCCGCTATCTGTTCAGGGGCCGCGACCTGTTCCGGCTGGCCGTGCTTGCCGTCCGCGCCTTCCCGATCGTGGTGCTGTCGATCCCGCTCGCCGTGCTGTACCTGCGGATCGGCGTTTTCGACAGCCTCTACAGCCTGGCGTTGATGCACACCGCTCTCACCCTGCCGACTTCAATACTGGTCGTGTCCAGTGTGTTCGCCAGCGTCCCGTACGAACTCGAGGAGGCGGGCAAGGTCTTCGGGGCGACCCCGTTCCAGTCGTTCCGCTACATCGTGGTGCCACTGGTGCTGCCGGGGATCGCCGCTTCGGGCCTGTTCTCGTTCGTACTGTCCTGGAACGAAGTCTTCGCCGCCGCCATCCTCACGATCAACAACCGGACGCTGCCTGCGCTGGTGTTGAACTCGCTGGCCAACTCGCCTGATGCTTTCCAGTTCGCCGGCGGGTTCTTCCTGATGGTTCCGTCGATCGTGTTCATGTTCTTCATCCGCCGCTACCTGTTCAACATGTGGGGGCAGGTCACCAAGTGAAAGTAGTACGAAATGGCTGAGATTCGAATCGAGCATGTCACCAAGACGTTCGGTGACAACGTCGCGATTGAAGACATCAACCTCACTATCGAAGACCGCGAGTTTCTGGTCCTGCTCGGACCGAGCGGTTGCGGCAAGACGACTCTGCTGCGAGCAATCGCGGGTCTGGGAATGGCCGACTCCGGCCGGATCGCCATCGGCGGGCAAGACGTCACGTATCTGCCGCCCGGCCGGCGCCAGATCTCGATGGTTTTTCAGAGCTATGCGATCTTTCCCCACATGACGGTGCACCAGAACATCGGTTTCGGCCTCTTGATGAACAAAGTCGACAAGGCCGAGATCGACCGCCGAGTACGCAGTGCTGCGGAGCTGCTGCACATCGAGGACCTGCTCGACCGAAGACCCAGTGCAATGAGCGGCGGGCAACGCCAGCGAGTCGCAGTGGCACGCGCATTGGCGATGGAAGCCAAGGTGCTCCTGATGGACGAGCCGCTCAGCAACCTCGACGCACTGCTCCGACTGGAGATGCGAGCTGAGCTCAAGCGGCTGCTGGCCGACGTCGAAGCCACCACCGTGTACGTCACCCACGACCAGATCGAAGCCCTGAGTATGGGCGACCGGGTTGCAGTCATGCTCGACGGCAGGATACAGCAGTGCGACGCACCCAACACCGTCTACGAGTCGCCCTCCAACCAATTCGTCGGCAGCTTCATCGGCAACCCGCCCATGAACTTCATGGAGGGGACGATTCAACGTGACCGCGACACTGTGACGGTCGCTGTCGGCGAACACGAATTCTCGCCCCCGGCAGAGCTGCAGCCACTGATCCGGGACCTGAGCAGCGACCGGGTCACGCTGGGTATCCGGGCCGAGAACATGGAGACGCTCACCGCGCCGTCGTCCGACGCCGTCCCGGTGACAATTGAGGTCGTCGAGCCTCTGGGCGCGCAGAACCTGCTGACCGCCAAGATCGGAGGTCACCGGCTCAAGGTCTCGACCCATCCGAGCCTGGACGTGACCGCGAAACAGCAGGTTCACATACGCTTGCCCGCTGATCAGATCCGATGGATAGACCCTGCTACCGAAAGTGTCCTCTACAACCGATGACCCCCAACCCGAACCCCGACCGCTCAGATCGCACCACTGAGGCCGTCTCGATACTGCGCGGCAATGATCGAGACGGCTATACGGTGCCGTCCCAACACCTCTATCCATTCCAGTGGAACTGGGATTCGCTGTTCGCGGCGCTCGGCTGGGCGGAATTCGATGTGGCCCGGGCCTGGACCGAGATCGAGACACTGTTTGAAGCTCAATGGCCGTCGGGAATGGTCCCCCACATCGTGTTCTGGTCTGAGTCCGAGAGCTACTTCCCGGGGCCCGACGTCTGGCAGATCAACGGTCTCACCCCTCCAACATCGGGGATCTCGCAACCACCGGTCGCGGCAACGATCGTGAGGACACTGACAGAGACGCATGGACTGCCGCCGCAGTCGCTCTACGAGCGCATAGAACGATGGCACCAATGGTGGCACCGAGCCCGCGATCCCGAACGCCGGGGAGTGATCGCCGTCACTCATCCCTGGGAGTCGGGGCGCGACAACCTCCCGGACTGGGATCGTCCCCTTTCGCGCGTCACCCCAACGCTCATAGACGGCTACAAGCGACGTGATCTCGACCACGTCAACCCGGACATGCGGCCCCACAACGACGACTACGAACGCTACCTGGCTCTAGTCGCCTACGGTGCATCCAAGGGGTGGGACGATGCGGCCATAGCGCAGGGGAGCCCGTTCTGGGTCGCCGACCCGTGCCTGACAGCCGTGCTGCTGCGAGCCGAGCGCGACCTCGTCTGGCTCGGTGAGGCCATGGGCGCGGACACCGCCGAGACTCACGAGCGAATCGATCGACTCGCCGACGGGTTCGAGCAGTTCTGGAATCCAGCCGTAGGCGCCTACTGTTCGCTGGATCTGCGGACCGGGGTTCACGCTGACGCCGGAACCTCAGCATCCTTCCTTGCCCCGTACGGCGGCATCACCGAACACAGCGACCGACTGCTGGACGAACTCGAGGCATGGTCCAACGCATGCACCTACCTGGTACCGAGTTTCGATCCCCGCCACCCCAGTTTCGAACCGCTGCGCTACTGGCGCGGACCCGTCTGGTGCATGGTCAACTACATGATCGCCACAGGTTTGGCTGAGCTCGGCGCGCTCGATTGGGCCGAGCGTCTGCGCTCCGACACGTCGAAGCTGATCACGCTCAGCGGCATGCCCGAGAGCTTCGACCCTCTGACCGGTGGCCCCGTCGGTGGAGAGCACTTCACCTGGACCGCCGCACTCTGGCTCGCCTGGGCCAGAGGTTCAGAAAACGGTCAGGGACCCAGCGCCGAGCCGACCGCACGTTAGCCCCGAGCCTTCACCTCTGGTCGCGTCGCTCCGGGTCAGAACCGAGAGATCGGCGAGCTGATCGCTTCGTGGCGAGCGGCCAAGTGATCTAGTGATGCTATGATATCACCCATGCGAACAGTGGTGACCGTGCCTGACCACATACACAAACTTGCCAAGCAGCGCGCCTCAGAACTCGGAATCAGCTTCGCGGAGTTCACGCGGCGTCTTCTTGAGCAGGAACTGGTCGGCACCGATCCTCAAGGAGACATCGACTCGATCCGAGGGATAGTGACCGGCCCTGCATACGACATGGCCGATGACGGCGAGCGGCTCATTGGTGAAGCCACCGACGCCCTGCTGACGCACAGGCGCGGCTGACGCGTGGACTACTCCTATGTAGACACCTCGGCTTGGGTGTCGCTGGCCAACAGTGCCGAGGCATCACATGAGCGTGTCGTCGCAGCGCTTGGCGACCGCCGAGGGCGTCTGGTCACAAGCGATCACGTGTTGCACGAAACATGGACCGTCATGCGCTTTCGCCATGGCTTCGAGCCGGCCGAGCGTCTGATCAACGGCATCCGCGGTGGCATAGCGAAGGTCGAAGTATCGGGCCTGGCCGACCTGGAGGTCGCCGCAGCCATAGACACGGCCTTCCCCGACCAGCGATTCTCACTGTCGGACCGAACCAGTTGGGCTGTCATGCAACGGCTGGGTATCCACGATGCGATCACGCTCGACAAAGACTTCCGCATCTACAGATTCGGCTCGGACCGACGCCGCTCCTTCACCGTCTCGCCCTGATCGGAACCAATGCCCGGCTCAGCTCCTGGATGCCGCGCAACTGATCGAACAGCGTTGTATGCAATACCGCATCAATGCGTATGATAAAGGTATGCATAAACAGCGGGTTACGGTCACCGTGGACGAAGAGCTGCTTGAGGCGGCCAACCGCGCGGTGAGCGAGGGACTCGCCCGATCGGTCAGCGAGTGGGTGAGCGAGGCGATGGCCCAAAGGCGGGACAGAGACGCGCGGCTCGCCGTGATGCGGCGACTCCTTGAGGAATACGAAGTGGAGCACGGTTTCATCAGCGAGGAGGAGATCGCCGAGCAGGCCCAGCGGGATCGCGACGCGGCCGGGTCGTATCGAGCCGAATTCCAACAGACGGGATGACCGATATTCTCGACTCTGGTGCACTCATCGCACTGGAAGGCGACGACCGCCGGATGTGGCGGCGGTTCAAGGGGGCCCTTCAAGCCGAGAGCCCGCCACGAACGCACGGGGGTGTAGTTGCCCAGGTTTGGCGCGGCGGGACCGGACGTCAGGCGCGCCTCGCGGTTGCGTTGCAAGCCGTTGAGGTTGTGCCGCTTGATGCTGAGCTTGGACGAAGCGCTGGAGTCCTGATCGCCGGTAGTGGCAATGCCGACGCTATCGACGCCGCTCTAGTCGCGCTGGCTGACCACGGCGACAAGATCATCACTTCGGACCCGAGCGACCTGTCCATCCTCGCCGCCGCCGGCAATCGACGCATCGACGTAGTCCCCGTCTAGCGTCACTAGTCTGGCAAGGCTGCCGCCGTCGGGCATGCCGGAGATGGGAGCACCATGAGCGACAGGGCGAGTCGGGACAGCTGGGAGACTGAGCCGCTCTCCGACCCGCAGCCGATCCCTGCGCCCGGCCGGGTCTGGACCGATGATGAGCTGGGTTCGATCCGGCTCGGCTATGTCCCGCACATGATGGAGGAGAAATGGTTCATGTTCATGGAGCAGAACCGCCTGTTCGCGCATCGCAGCTGGACCGGATTCGGAATCTACGAGGCGATATTCGCCCCGGTTGAGGGCGGACACGTCATCGAGTCCGCGGTCGTCTCCGGCGACGACTCGAAGCACCTGCGCTCCTCCGACGAGGAGGAGTCGGCGTTTCTCGAGACCCTCATCGCCAGCCACCTTCTACGGCAACCGCTGTCCGAGGAACGAGACCGCAACGACCCCCACACCAATTGGGAACTCACCGTGCCGACAGTGCCCAAAGAGATGTTCTTCCCCAAAATCATCGAGGAGCAAGATTCGAGCTAACCGCCAGCGGAAGCCCGTCCCCTAGGCTTCCCGGTGTCGAACTAATGGAGCGGTTTGATGCGATCTCTGATCCAGTCGGTCAGGTCATCGACGGAGAGGTTCCCCGAGGCGACTTTGACGATCGTGTGGTACGCCTCCTCGGCTGGCACCAGGTCCAGGTCGTAGCCGTTCGTGTTCAAGAACTGAAGCGTGGCCAACACAGCGACTCGCTTGTTGCCGTCGATGAACGCATGGTTGCGCGCTAGCCCGAAGAGCAGGGAAGCCGCCTTGGCTTCCACCGTTGGGTGAAACTCCTCGCCAGCGAAGCCAGCATGCGGCCGTGCGACAGCTGAGTCTGCGAGCCCGAGAGCGGTCACATGCACGAGCGCGTCCACTTCAAGCCCGAGAACCTCGCAGGCGATGGCAAGCACATCGTCGAGCTCGAGATAGATCACTCAGCCGTCTGCGAGCATGCTCAGCAGTTCCTCATGACGCTGAAGGTTGCGCTTGAGCATCGTCTGAAACTCCGGGTCACTGCGTCGACGCTCCACATGCTCGGCGAGGGCATCTCGAATGACGTCGCTCACGGTCGTCTCCTCAACCTCCGCTATCGTCCGCACCCTCTCCGCGAGCCTTTCATCGATGCGCAATGTCATGCTCTTAGTCTCTCCTTGAGGTGCCATCTTCTCCTCCTCGGCTAATGCCCTGAGGAGAAGGATATCCCTTGGTAGCGAGAATGCAAGATACCTAGATATCTCACTGCTCGGGGAAGGCATCCGAACAGCGAAGGGATGCAGGTTGGAGATGCCCCTCCCTGTGGAACCGACACGAGTTGTACCCCATGCATCGTCCCACACCAGAGGGGCTTTCCGCGGATGCGCTCGCACCAAACGACGGTGCTGGGTTAGTCGTAGTTGATGTACGAAGAGCGTCGTTGCATGAACGCTCGCAAGCCCGGCAAGTCCCGTGCAGGTTGCCGGTTCATTTCTTCCCACTCTCGGCGAGCCTTGGCGTCAAGGGGAAACACTGTCTGATCTGCGAGTTCTCGACGCTGCTCAAGCGACTGGCCCGCAACGGACGGCAGCAGCCTCTCCTCTGTTGTGTCTATATCCAGCGCTCCGGCAAGCACTGAAGCAACCGGCGCTGAAGCTGGCACTTCCTTGGGCCGCGACACCGCACGATTCCCTTTCGCCGGAAGATTACGATCCCTTCGCCACTGAGCGATTGTGTCCTTCTTCCAGCCCGATTCCCGCGCGACGACTTCATCGCCCCGTACTGATGCCTGCTTCGCGAGCCTGCTCTTCTCCGCCATTGATGCTGTTCTTCGGCTCACATCTTCTCTCCTCAGCTAGATGCTACTCCAGGAGTGGCAGCAGAACACCCGTAACTCCATCAAAGGGACGTTCGCGACCTGTTCTGACGTTAAGCCCGGGTCCAGGCTAGGCAGCCGCTCGCATGAGCCGGTTCCCGGTCTTGGTATCAACGTAGGCGAAGCTCTGAGGCGGTCGGAAGTTCCTCGGTTTCGCGCGGAGGTCTTGGAGAGGGATCGGCCGGCTGAGTGCTTGTGGCTCGGAAAGCGTCAGAGCGGTGCCTTTGGCCACACCCTCGAAGTACTGCTGGAACTCGTGGAAGGACAACTCTGACCGTGGGCCGTACTCGTGCCAAACGGCGGCGAGACCGGCAGTCCGGACACTAGTGATGACGCATGTTGTCGCTGTACACCCGGGGAGAGGCGCTTACCGTTGATCCGTTCGAGTTCGCACCCGAACCGGGGCCGACAAGTTACGGAGTCGACCTGGTCGTCAACGCTGTCCGCTATCGCTACGAGTTGCAGGTGGACGAGTCCGGGGTCGTCTCCGAGGCTCTGTACAGCTACCCGCAGCGACGTCGCCGAACGCTGTTCGAGCGCGAAGGGGATCACCTGACCTTCAGGCGCGGCACCCGGCTCACTGGCGGCGGACGCGAACTGATCACCCCGACGACCCTGGTCATGTCGGTCGCCGACCGCCTGACCGAGGAGATAAGCGTCGTTGCGATATGGCTGGAGAACATCGACTTCGTCGGCTACTGGCCTCGATCGATAATCCCCAGAGTGTTCAAGGATGCCCGCCCTGGAGCACGATGGACCGCCGACGGTCACCAAGAGGGCCTCTACGACCTGTTCGAGGAATCGCCCCCGCGTGGCCGGCGCAGCGGAGACATCGCGCCAAACGAAAGTCACACACGATGGCGTGATCTGGCACTCTCGCTGCTCAAGTTCGCCGACCTGGGTGTCCGGGATGCAGAGGTGGTCGAGGACAAGACTGCCACCAACCCCGACGGGCGCCGGTTGAGGCTCTTGCACGACGTCTCGGGCAGTCTGCTCCCCTTGGAGTTGGCCGAGGAGTCCGAGGGGACCCTCGCCTGGCTCCGTCTGATGCCGAAACTGCTCCAGGTTCTCGCGAACGGAGGGCTCATCGTGGTCGACGAACTCGACTCCAGCCTCCACCCCGCGATATCGAGCAAACTCGTGGAACTGTTCCAGGATCCTTCGACCAATCCGCATGGCGGCCAGATCATTTTCACAACCCACGACACGAGCCTGCTCGACTATCTGAACCGCGACGAGGTGTGGATTACCGAGAAGAGGCCCGATGGCAGCACAGAGTTGATCGCCCTGTCGGACTTCCGCGGAACGAACGTCCGGCGTTCCACGAACCTCGAACGCGGTTACCTTCAAGGCCGCTTCGGCGGAGTACCGGTCGTTGAAGAGTTCCTGTTGCGCAACACGATGAGCGAAGCCTTCCGTTCCTGACGGGGCGGACCGGTGCGACGGAGTCACCGTTACGGTCGCTACTGAGGCTCTCTATCTGGCCAACACGAGAGCCTTATGGGGGTCAAGGCCATAGAGCTCGGTGATACAGGTCTCGTGAGCCTCCCAACTCCGCTCTGCCATCCCGGTGGTCGCAGCGGTCCATTCCTTCCAGCCAGCACTGCCGAACTCGTGACCAAGCGCCTCGGCTGTCCTCCAGACATCAAGCTCGGCTTCATGTGTGTCAAGCACAACCGCATACTCGGTGGCACAGTCGGCGAAGGCAAGACAACCGGGGTGAGCGGCATTCGTGCCTAGGCGGCAGTCAATTCGCCCAAATTGCTCGTAATCGCCCTGCTGGCGGTCCAGTACGAGTTCAACGACTACATCGACCGGGCACGGTTCCTGCTCAACAAGTTCACAACCAAAGGCGTATTCGACACCGTGCACGCGCAACCCTTCAACCGTCACATCTGCCGGCATCTGCCGCTCAATGCTCTCCTGAACGACGAGATTGAGGAAACTCCACAGCCCCTCGCTGTCAACCTCCAGTTGCTCAGCCACTCTCACGACGTCCCGAGACCGGCTGACATTCGTGGTGGGTGCACTCTGCTCAATGACGGCCAGCAAGCGGGCCGCCGGCAGGTAGTCAAGGACATCGCCGCCGAGGTAGCTCAAGGTGGCGGCAACGTCAACAGCCTCCTCGTGCGGAACGCCCTCTCCGATCAGTGTTTGTACCAGGTTTCTGGAATCTTCTTCCGCTTCGCGCCCAGTACGCAGACGGAGGTCTCGCTCAAGCTGCTGGGCGTCTTCGTTGCTCTGTGCCCAGTCCACCGCCCGAACCGCCGCGAGAACCGCCATCGACGTCGGCTGGCCGACGCTGTTGCGCAACTTGAGACGCGTCACGTCCAAGAACACATTACGGGAAACACGCCGACAAGACCAGCGAGCCACTATCAGCGGACCGCTGAGTTGCTTGCCGCACTCGCGGGGGTAAGCTCTGGGCCCCATCACAGCGATGTCTTTGATATGCTACGTTTTGCAATGGATGTGAAATGTCGCTTATCTCAGACATTGGAGGTGTTCATGGAATCTGACCTCGCCCCTATACGAGGAATCAGCTCGTGTGGGAGACTCGGGCAAGCGATTCGTACAGCGAGGCGCGCGAGGGGCATGACCCAAGCCGAGCTGGCGAAATCTGCGAGCGTGTCGCGCTCGCAGATTTCAGCCATCGAGTCCAGCCTCGCCAATCCTGGTATGGCTATCGTTATGCGACTGCTGCGATCATTGGACTGCACTTTGAGCCTTGAACCGCTCAACCCGGAACGGTTCAGGCTGTCCAAGCACGTCGCTCAGAACAGGCCGCCGCGTGCCCCTTAGCGTGGTGCTGTCGGGTCGGGTTGCGGGAACGGTTGCCGGCGACGGCCTTGATGCGTCTTCGAGGGCGGGTTTCTCCTATGACCCGGAGTATCTGGTGTGGCCAGACGCTACGCCGCTGTCGGTGTCGGTGCCGTTGCGCGCCGGACGCCACGAGGTCGGCGTATGGCTCGATGGTCTGCTATCGGACAACCACGTTGTGAGGGAGCGTTGGCGGTCCGAGCATCAAGCAGCAACCACCAGACCGGTGGACCTGCTCGCTTCGCCTGTAGGGCGGGACTGTGCTGGAGCGGTGCAGTTCTGCCCAGAGAACGAACTGGCGGCGACGCTGCAGCGGGACTCCGGGTTGCGTGAACTCACCGAAGGAAGGGTCGCTGAGATGGTTGCTTCTCTGCGGATGGACGAGGCGGCCTGGTCGCAAGGAACGGCCGATGCCGCATTCAGTCTCGCTGGAGCCCAATCCAAGACCGCACTGCGATATGAGCAAGGGCGGTGGTTTCAGCCGTACGGCGACTCCCCCACAACACACATCCTCAAGCCGGGAATCAGCAGGTTCCCTGACATCGAGTTCATTGAGCACATCAGCCAACGCGCCGCCGTGCTTCTGGGCATCGACGCTGCAGAGACGAAATGCGTCGAAGTCAACGGGCAACGAGCGCTGCTGGTCACAAGGTACGACCGCCTATTGAAGGCATCTGGGGAGTACCAGCGCATCCACCAAGAGGACGCGTGCCAAGCGCTCGGCGTTCCACCCACCCAGAAGTACCAGAACCAGCAAGGCCCCGACGTGAGCGACGTCGCAGGGTTGTTGTGGGCACACTCATCAGACCCTGAAACCGACGTCAGGCTGTTCAGAGACGCTTTGATCTACAACTGGCTCATCGTCGGCCCCGACGCCCACGCCAAGAACTACAGCCTTCTGTTGAACAACGATGAAGTCCGTATGGCTCCTCTCTACGATGTCTGCTCGGTTCTGCCTTACCGAGACGTGTTGCAGCGTGAGGGGACCAGACCGGTGCGCAGCCTCACTCTCGCCATGAAAATCGGGCGGGACTACAGCATCCACAAAGCGGACTACCGTCGTGCCTGGGAACGCACATCGCACGCGCTGTCTCTTCGTCCGCAAGAAACCCTGGACCGTGCAGTGGAGTTGGCCCAGGGCGTGCCGGAGGCTGTGGAGCAGGCCATTGAAGACACACCCCGGTGGGTGCGGGCCTCAATGTACGTAACTCGCATGAACAACGAGATCAAGCAACGCGCCGCCCACTGTCAGCACCTTCAACACATGACCAGTCCGTCAACGTACGGCTTCGTGAGTTCTCCATCCCCCGAACCGACTCCGCTTGCACCATCCAAGAAACTGTCCGCTACGCGGACCCGTTGCAGCCACGTTGGCGTGCGCTCCAGAAAGCGATGTCGACTGTCCTCGGGGCACAGGCCCCCGCACCGTTACAGCGGGTGAACGCGTCGCAGGCTTAGCTTCCATCGTTGGGTGAAACTTCTCTCCGGCGGTGGACCGTCTGACAATTTTTATTGGGGTAGTTGGTATGCATTTCTTAGGTTAGCAAGTATACAAATTTAGGGTTATGTCCTAGGATCCCTATCGTGAAACATGTGGAGCGCCATCTTGGGCCTCGAGTCCGCGAAGCGTTGGACGCCTTCCGTGTGGTGGTGCTGCACGGTGCCCGTCAGAGCGGCAAGACCACCCTCGCCAAGCAGGTCGCCGCGGAGCGGGGCGGCACCTACACCACACTCGACGACGAGCAGAGCGCGCCTCTTCAAATGTTCTCCGTTGTCGAATCTCGGGCTAGGCGGCCATTTGTATGAGTTGGTTCCCGGTCTTGGTATCAACGTAGGCGAAGCTCTGGGGCGGTCGGAAGTTCCTCGGCTTCGCGCGGAGGTCTTGGAGAGGGATCGGCCGGTTGAGTGTTTGTGGCCCGGAGAGCGTCAGAGCGGTGCCTGTGTTCACGCCCTTGAAGTACTGCTGGAACTCACCGAAGGACAACTTTGATCGTGGGCCGTACTCGTGCCAGAGGGCGGCGAGGTCAGCGGACCGGACGCTAGTGATGACGCATGTTCCAAGGAGCGCTCGCACCGGCGACGCGGCGTACAGGAGAGCCCGCGTCGGAATCACGATCTTCGGCACGGTGCGACGCAGCTCCACGGTCTTGACGCCGGCGAGGATGGCCTCCGCGAATCTGGGTCTCAGCGACAGCACGACCATCCTGTCTTGGTCGAGCCCGTGGAAATCGTTGCTCATTGCGACCCCATCCCTTCCTCGTACCTGATGGAGGGCGCCACTCGAGATATGCGATCGACCAACAGGTCCTGCACCCCACTGGCGCTATGCGCGAACCTGGATAGTCACACTAACGACAATTCCTTGGCGCAGTTGCGAGCGTTCCAATAACGTGGCAGCTTTGCGACGGATCTGCGCGAGATCTGTGAAGACTCCACGAGGGAGAAGGAAGGCTGTGTCACCTACCGTTTATCGCGACACCGGCTACACGCTCATGTATCTGATTGAGGAGATCACGCACGGAAAGATCGCGTTGCCTGACATCCAACGGCCCTTCGTGTGGTCAGCAACTCAGGTACGCGATCTGTTTGATTCGATGTATCGCGGTTTCCCTGTCGGAACGTTGATGTTCTGGGAGACCGGGGCCGACGCCGGTGTGCGCCAAGTTGGCGGGGGCGAGAACGAGGGAGTCGCGCGCCTGCTGATTGTGGACGGTCAGCAGAGGCTCACCTCACTGTTCGCGGTGTTGACAGGCCGCTCAGTGCTAACCAGTCGCTATCAGCAGAAACAGATCCGCATCGCGTTCCGCCCCGAGGACGAGTCCTTTGAGGTCACCGACGCAGCCATAGAAAGAGATCCCGAGTTCATCCCGGATATCACCGTGCTCTGGGCTGGCCGGTACAAATCGACAGTTCGAGGCTTCCTCGACCATCTCGGGTCACACCGCGGAGCGACGTTCGACGGCAGCGAGGGTGGGTGGGACGACGAACAGGACATGTTAGAGGATCGGATTGATCGGGTCCGCGATCTGCGTGACTTCCGATTCCAGGTTCTTGAGCTGGGCGCGAACGCCGACGAAGAGCAGGTCGCTCACATCTTCGTACGCACGAACTCCAAAGGCGTTCAGCTCAAGCAGTCCGATTTCATCTTGACGCTCATGTCGGTCCACTGGGAGAAGGGGCGACGCCAACTCGAGCAGTTCTGCCGAGCAGCGGTAGACGCGGCCGTCACCGGGCCATCGCCCAAGAATGCCTTCATCGAGCCCGGTCCCGACCAATTGCTGCGGGTCGGGGTCGGAGTCGCCTTCCGGAGGGGCCGGTTGAGTCACGTCTACAACATCCTGAGGGGCAAAGACCTGGAGACCGGAGAGGTGTCCGGGGTTCGTCGCACCGAACAGTTCGAGGCTCTAGAACGCGCTCAGGACGAGGTCCTGGACTTGAGCAACTGGCATGAGTTCCTCAAATGCGTGACGCACGCGGGTTTCCGCAGCGGTCGCATGGTGACCTCTGAGAACGCTCTGATTTTCGCATACATGCTTTGGTTGATCGGGAGGTGCGACTTCGGCTTGGACTTCAAGACGCTTCGGGGTGTCATCGCCCGCTGGTTCTTCATGTCTCATACAACCGGCCGTTACACCGGTTCCTACGAATCCCAGATCGAAGCCGACCTCGGTCGGCTGGCCGCGCTCGCCGACGGCGGGGGCCAGGCCTTCTGCGACGAGTTGGATCGCCTTGTGCAGGCTACGTTCACGACTGACTACTGGGACATCTCGCTTCCAAACCGTCTCGATACCTCTGCTGCTCGGTCGCCTGTCCTGTCGGCGTATCAGGCATCCTTGAACCTGCTCGACGCCGAGGCACTCTTCAGCGATCTGCGCATCCGAGACTTGCTCGATCCAGCAGCGACCGCTCCCCGATCAGTGGAGAGACACCACCTGTTCCCGAAGGCGCACCTCAGAGATAAGGGCATCACTGGTGTCCGCCAGGTCAACGCTATAGCGAACATGGCCTACCTTGACTGGCCCGACAATGCACATATCTCCGCTGACGACCCGCTCACATACTGGCCGACGATGACAGAAGGGCTCGATCCGGACCAGCTTCGTCGACAGGTCTATTGGCACGCCTTGCCCGTGGGCTGGGAGCAACTCGAATACGCCACCTTCCTCGAGCGAAGGCGGACGCTTCTGGCGCGGGTGGTACGCGACGGGTTCAGCACGCTCTGGGAGGACAGCGAGCCTGAGCCGACAGAAAGCGTCATGGCGTTGCTTCAAGTGGGAGAGTCGCAAACCGTCGAGTTCAAGTCCACCGCTCGCTGGAACGTTTACGCCGGCAAACCCGACAAGAAGATGGAGCACGTCATCACCAAGACGGTCTGTGGGTTCCTCAATGCCCAAGGCGGCAAGCTACTCATCGGAGTCGACGACGACGGCAACGTTGTCGGCCTCGACGCGGACCTGCAGACCCTCCGTAAGGGCAACAAGGACGCCTATGAACTGTTCCTGCGCCAATTGCTAGACGAGAACCTGTCTGTGCCAACAGCCGGAATCGTAAGTGTCAAGTTCGACACGGTCGGGGGAGCCGACATCTGTGTCGTCTCGGCATCCTCGTCTGGCAAACCAGTCTTCGCCAAGCCCCACGAAGGCGGCAACGGCCATTCGGAATTCTGGGTTCGTATCGGAAACGCCACCAAACAACTCCACGGCGACGACATGCTGGAGTACCAAACCAACCACTGGGGCTAGACGGTTGGCCCGACCGGCTCCCAAAGCCGCTCTCTCATCGAACCGACACCACAAACCATGACACCGTAGAGGGCCAAATGCGCTCAGTGTGCACAAACATAGGCATTCCTCACCTACCCCCAACCCCACGTTTACGCGCAGGCTCGCCTTTTCGCTGTACGTCGTGGAGCGAGCGGGAACAGAACGCCCAAATCTGGTGGCCATTCAGGATCCAGCTGGCAAGGTTCAGAACTTTATGTTCGATCGCGGCTGGCGCTCCGCCGCGGACGACAGTGCGTAGTGGTGTGTCGCTTTGCAGTGACACATCCGAACAGGGAACAGTTGCGGCATCCGGCAGCGGAGCAGGATCGGGAACTCGCCGCCCATCCCGGTCTCGTTGAGAGACTGGATTGGTTCGACCCCTGTCACACTGTGTGCCTAGGGTGCGCCCTTATGAAATGGCATTCATGTAGTTTGAGCGGTGAGGGGTGGTGCCGGTGACCCGTTACCACCAACCCACGTTGATGGAGGATGCCAGGGTGATGCCGACTTGGACGGTCGATCCGGACGGAGCACATGGTGAGGTGTTCACGCGCCGCTGGGTGGTCGATTTGATTCTGGACCTGGCCGGTTACCGGGCAGCTGACGACCTCGGGGCTTCGGTGATCGTCGAGCCCGCTTGCGGCACTGGAGCCTTCCTCGTGCCGATCGCTGAGCGGTTGGTGGAGTCCTGTAACCAACATGGCCGGTCGCTCGCCGATTTGGGCCAGGCGATCAGGGCGTTCGATGTGCTTGGCCGTAACGTTGACACGGCTCGGGAGTCGGTGGCCGCCCGGCTTGTCGAACTCGGCCAGCCGGCCGACATCGCAGAGAGCCTCTGTTCGCAGTGGATCTGCCAGGGGGATTTCCTGCTGGGACCCGGGTCCGGCGGCTCGCTGGAGGCGGACTTCGTGGTCGGGAATCCGCCGTATGTGAGGCTCGAGGACGTTCCCGACGAGGTGAGCGCTGCCTATCGGTCCGAGTGCTCCACGATGCGGGGCAGGGCCGATATCTATGTCGGCTTCTTCGAGAAGGGCCTGTCGATGCTCGCGCCCGAGGGGAGGCTTGCATTCATCTGTGCAGATCGCTGGATGCACAACCAGTATGGCGAACGGCTTCGCGCTCTGGTCGGTTCCGAATTCGCGGTGGACACCGTCGTGGCGATGCACGACGTGAACGCCTTCGAGGACACGGTGTCGGCCTATCCGGCGATCACCGTGCTTCGCAATGGGCACCAGGGTCCCGCCCATGTCGTGGAGGCTATGGACGGGTTCGACGCGGCGGACGGTCGCACCGTTGCCCAATGGCTAGCCGATGGGCCGGAGGTCGTCCCCGACGAAGGCTGCTTCAACGCTGTGAGGCTTGATCGGTGGTTCGCGGGCAGCGGCCTCTGGCCATCTGGATCGCCCCATTCGCTGGAGCTGATAGCGGATCTAGAGGAGCGCTTCGATCCGCTTGAAGATTGGCGCACCGGCACCCGCGTCGGGATCGGCGTCGCGACAGGTTGTGACGACGTGTTCCTCGTCGCGGACGCGCCCGACGTCGAGCGCTGTCGCTTGCTGCCATTGCTAACCGCACACGACATCACGTCGGGTGAGCCGCAGTGGAGCGGACGGTCTCTCGTGAACCCGTGGGAAAACGGTCAACTGGTTGATCTTGGGGAGTACCCCGGACTTGCTTCATACCTGCAGCGCCACGGCGCCCGGGTCAAAGCGAGGCATGTGGCCCGCAAGCGACCAGCCTCCTGGTATCGAACAATCGACCGAGTCGATCCTGAGCTGCAAGCGCGGCCGAAGCTGCTTCTCCCCGACCTCAAGGCGGCGGCTCATCCCGTGCTGGACACGGGCGGGTTCTATCCACACCACAACCTGTACTACGTCGTATCCGACAAGTGGGACCTGGAAGTGTTGGGAGGGCTCCTGTTGTCTGACATCGCGAACCTGTTCGTTGGTGCCTACTGCGTGAAGATGCGCGGTGGAACCTACCGGTTCCAGGCCCAGTACCTCAGGAAGATCCGAGTGCCCAAACCGGACGCCATCGACGCCGCAACCGCGGCTGTCCTTGCACACGCGTTCAGGCATCGAGACCGCGCAGCGGCAACCGACGCAGCCGCTGCGCTGTACGGAATCAGCAACGCTGACCTCCTGGGCGCTGCCGCGTAGCCCGCACGGGCAAACGAGCCCGGTAGCTGGCGTTATCCGCAATCCGACCAGTCGATGTCGGGGTTGGTCGTTATGAACTGAAGGCATCTGCCATGGATCGCCGCCGCGAACGTTTGAAAGCTCACCGAGTTCGATGGGAACCGGACCGCAGCGGAATCCTTGTCAGCGAGAACGACGCACGCTGCGTCCAGCAGACGCTCCCGGACCATTCGCTCGAAGAAGGTCACATACCGGTCCGCGTAG
This sequence comes from Candidatus Aldehydirespiratoraceae bacterium, assembly GCA_965208435.1. Taxonomy (GTDB): domain Bacteria; phylum Actinomycetota; class Acidimicrobiia; order Acidimicrobiales; family Aldehydirespiratoraceae; genus VXYK01. The sequence goes on from OZ242337.1 coordinate 320,127, forward strand.
CTGGCACCGTCGAAGGCCGGATCGGCTTCCCACACCGTCCTGCGTGGCTTGACCGCAGTCGTGAAGGCCGTGTTGTCCTCCAGCAGCATGAAGTAGCCAAGCCAGGGCCGCTGTGGCCCGACAATGTCGCGCTCCACCGCTTTCCAGACATCGACGGCCTGACCCAAGGCTTCGTCGGTGCGGTTGTTGTAGTTCTGACCCGGACTGTCGCCCGCCATCGACTTCAACTCGATGATGCCCACCACCCGGTCAGCCACCATCACCACGACATCCCAACTCTTGTCGCGGCGAAAGTATCCGGCAATCGGACGCCTCTTAACGTCGATGAGCCCAGCAGGTATCCCCGCGTCCACGAACACGCTCACCACCAACTCCTGGAGAGCATGCAGATGGCGACCTCCAGTCACCTCGGCACGAATACCGGTGTTGAACACGCCCCTACCCTCTGACTCGTCCGCCTGCAAACGGCGCACATCCCAGTAGTCGGCAACCGCAGCACGCACCGAGTCGCGGTAGTCAGGAAGCTGTGAGGGCATACGAATCCTTAGATCTGGCCAAGGCAACCAATGCCTGAGCGACTGACAATAGCTGTTGCGTTCAACCCGGTAGCCGGAGACGGTCAGTCGAACTCCAGATCGGTAAGGATTAACACCTCGTTGGATGCAGCAGGCGGAGGCGGCTCCGCAATCACCAGCTCGTTCGACGGAGGTGGTGGTGACGCCTCTCTGGTTGCGGGTTCATTGGAGGGAGGCGGCGGGGGTGGCTCTGCGGGAGCCTGAGGAGTCTTGTCATCGGACGACATCAAGAACCACCATACCAGCCCCGATGAGCACGACCGGTGAGAGCCCAACCGCGCACTTATAGCGGACGCTGCGAGCCTTGAGCTTGTTCTTCATCTTGTCGTAGGCTTCCTCCAAGTCCCGCGCGAGGTTCTTGTGGACCCATGTCGTCCTGCGCCCCCCCTCCTCAGGATCAACGTAGTTCTTGACAATCACCGAGGGTCGAAGGGCTGCCTCGGTTTCGATGGGCCACGCCACCACAGCGGCACAAGCCACAATCAACAACGCGCCGAGAGAAAAAACGGCCAACCCGATAATGCCCAAGGGGTCAAGGTCCTCCCGAACTTCACCCCCCACGAATGCCGCGAGGGCAATCCCTGCCGACGCCAGCATCACCGACAGAAGCGTGAAGGCTCGCGTGCGTTGGGCGTCCAGCGTCCTAAGGGAATCCTCACACAATTTCCAGCCGGACTCATACGCCAACTTGCATGCCAGTTCGTCCGATTCGCGGGCCATTTCTTCGGGAGACTGGCTGTGCTCACGGCTGTTGGAGAGATTCTCATCCACAGCATCAGAGTCCGCGTTGTCGGTCATTAAGCCACCCTTCGATGGTGTTGTCCACCATCTCAGCCTTAGCAACGGCCATAGCTTGCTGCCCCAGACGCTCGATATCACCAACGGGAGACCTCCCACACATGATCTTCTGCCGTGTCCAAAGCGTCTGTTTCCGTGAGGGATGTGCCCTGCTTCACGCTTCCGCCCGGAACAACCTCGGGCGGACGAACCGTGTCGACCGGCCCCCTTGATTCCGCCGTCAGTGGACGCACAAGCCACTTGACACGACTCGGTGACAACGCGTCAACCCACAGTTCCCAGCCGTGGACCGGTTCGCGGCTGAGATAGATGGTGTAGGGGTACCTGTCCATGTGATACGCCCAGAACTCGTGGTTCTCTATCGGTTGAGTTTCCCAGAGGCCCGGCATCGGGCTCTGCCTCCTCATGATTCGTCACCTCCTTGAGGTCCTGCACTGGCGAAATCCAACCTACCAACGGGGTACGACACAGCCGGGGATAGGGGCAGCAAGCAGGGGCTGCGGGTCGGCGAGCGACTTGGCGGTAACGTGACGCTCAGACACAATGGACGGCTACGGGAGGGAGTGGCGTGGCGACGGATCTTGGGGAATTGCAGAACAAGCTCTGGGAGGCGGCAGACCAGTTTCGTGCCAATTCTGGGCTGAAGGCGTCGGAGTACGCCTCGCCGGTGCTCGGGCTGATCTTCTTGAGGTATGCCGATGAGCGGTTCAAGCGGGCCGCCGAGGCAGTTGGTCCCGGGTCGGCCCGCCGTCCGACCGGCCCGGAGGACTACCAGGCCATCGGAGCGCTGTACCTGCCTGAGGACTCGCGGTTCGACACCCTGCTGAACCTGTCTGAGGAGGCAGACGTCGGCAAGGCCGTCAATCAGGCGATGGGCGGCATCGAGGTCTTCAACCCAGAACTCCAGGGCGTGCTGCCGAGGGACTACTCCCGCATCCCCGATGAGATCCTCGGAGAGCTGCTGCGGCTCCTGCGAACACTGCCGGGTGCGATCGAGGGCGACGGGTTCGGGCTGATCTACGAGTACTTCCTCGGCAAGTTCGCCTTCTCGGAGGGTCAGAAGGGCGGCGAGTTCTTCACCCCCACGTCGATCGTGCGGCTCATCGTCGAGATTCTCGAGCCGTTCCACGGCAAGATCTACGACCCGGCGTGCGGTTCCGGCGGCATGTTCGTGCAGTCGGCTCACTTCGTTGCGCGTCACCGGAGCGATCCCGGCCAGGAGCTCTCCATCTATGGCCAGGAGAAGACCGGCGACACCGTCAAGCTCGCCAAGATGAACCTCACCGTCCACGGCCTCGGCGGCGACATCCGGGAGGGCAACACCTACTACGAAGACCTCCACGACTCGGTCGGGAAGTTCGACTTCGTCATGGCCAATCCGCCGTTCAACGTCAACAAGATCGACAAGGCCAAGCTCGAAGATGATCCCCGGTTCCCGTTCGGCCTGCCCAGGCCTGACAACGGCAACTACCTCTGGATCCAGACCTTCTATTCTGCTCTGAGCGCCACCGGGCGAGCCGGCTTCGTGATGGCCAACTCAGCGTCTGATGCGAGAGGCAGCGAGCTTGAGATCCGCCGGAAGCTGATCGAGGACCGCAGCGTCGATGTGATCATCTCGGTGGGTACGAACATGTTCTACACCGTCACCCTTCCCGTCACGCTCTGGTTCCTGGACCGCGGCAAAACGAACACTGACCGAGCCGACGAGGTGCTCTTCATCGACGCCCGCGAGATCTACAACCAGATCGACCGCGCCCACCGCGACTGGACACCCCAGCAAATCGAGTTCCTCGCCAACATCGTCCGCCTCTGGCGCGACGAGAAGCCAAAGTTCGACGCCGGAAGCGAAGAGATGCTCAGTGCCGTCTTTCCCGACGAGACGTACCATGACGTGGCTGGACTGTGCTGTGTCGCGTCCATTGACAAGATCCAGGAGCAGGGTTGGAGCCTCAACCCCGGGCGGTATGTCTCCCCTCCCACACTGACTGATGAGGTAGATATCGACCGAGTCCTGCCAGGACTGTCGCAGGAGTTTGCACTACTCTCAGAGGAGGCAGAGCATCTCAACAGTGCCGTCCGACGGACCCTCGAGATGATGACGTGACACAACTATCGGAGGTATGCGTAGCGATAGTTGATTGCGAACACAAGACCGCTCCCCTGTCCAAGGATGGGAAGGGCTACCCCCTCGTCAGGACTTCCAACATCGGGCGAGGACGTCTCGAGTTGACCAACATCCACCGTATTGATTTCACAGCCTACGAAGCGTGGACACGCCGCGCCGTACCGAAACCAGGCGACCTCATCCTTGCGCGCGAGGCGCCGGTAGGCAATGTCGCCGTGATTACCACCGGGATGGAACCCGCCTTGGGGCAACGAACGGTTCTGATAAGGCCCGACCCAAAGAAGGTTGATGCAAACTTTCTGACGTATCGACTATTGGCACACGACGTTCAACACTGGATGAGCGGTGTAGCCAACGGTGCAACGGTTCCTCACCTCAACATGGCAGATATCCGCACGTTGCCGCTACCGGCGTTCCCGCCGCTCGAAACGCAGTGCCAGATAGGGGCCATGCTCGCGTCGTTCGATGACTTGATTGAGAACAATCGGCGGCGGATTGAGATTCTGGAGGAGATGGCTCGGTTGTTGTATCGGGAGTGGTTCGTGCACTTCCGATACCCGGGGTATGAGGGCATCGAGTTGGTCGACTCCGACCTCGGGCGGATCCCCGAGGGTTGGGGTCAGGCCCGCCTAGCCGAAGCATGCTTGCTGGTCATGGGCCAGTCGCCCAAGTCCGAGTACTACAACGACATCGGTGAAGGGCTCCCGTTTCACCAGGGTGTGAGCGACTTCGGGGATCGGTTTCCGACCCACAGAAAATGGACAACGGTAGACAATCGGGTGGCCGAGTCACGCGACATCTTGTTCAGCGTCCGGGCACCTGTTGGCCGCATCAATGTTGCGCCCGACCGGCTCGTCGTGGGGCGCGGCCTCAGTGCCATACGCGCCTTGGATGGGAACCAGAACTTCCTACTCGCACAACTGAAGGAAGAGTTCGCCGTTGAGGACTCAATCGGCGGTGGGACAATATTCAACGCTGTCACGAAGAAGGACATGGAGTCGATCGTGTTGTTGAGACCAACAATCTTGGTCGTCGAAGAGTTTGAAGCTGTGGTTGCACCGATGTCCGACTTGGTCGCGAATCTCTCCCAACAGAACATTGCTCTCCGAGAGGCCCGAGATCTACTCCTGCCTCGTCTTGTCTCCGGGGAGTTGGACGTGTCGGAGCTTGACTTGGATCTGGCGGCGGTGTGAATCCTTCCGGTATCACCGAGGATGAGTTGGTCGAACAGCCCGCGTTGCGGCTGTTATCGCAGTTGGGTTGGGAGGTTGCATCGGCGTTCGATGAAGTGCTCGGCCCAGCCGGAACGCTCGGCCGTGACTCGCAGTCTGAACCCGTGCTCGGTCATCGTCTTCGTGATGCGCTGCGCTCTCTGAATCCGGGGCTTCCTGAAGCGGCGCTGGAGAAGGCCGCCGAGCGGTTGGTACAGGACCGGTCGGCGATGGATCGGGTGCGGGCCAATCGCGAGGTCTACAGCCTGCTCCGGAACGGGGCGAAGGTCGAGACGACCGATAGCGACGGCACCCGGCGAGCGGTCACGGTGCGGTTCATCGACTGGAACCATGCTGACGAGAACGATTGGCTGGCGGTCTCGCAGTTCTGGATCACGGGCGACATGTACAAGCGGCGGGCTGATGTGGTGCTGTTCGTCAACGGCATCCCGCTGGTGTTCATCGAGTTGAAGGTCTCGCACCGCAACGTCCGCAACGCGTACGACGCGAACCTGCGGGACTACCGCGACACGGTCCCGCACCTGTTCTGGTTCAATGCCTTCGTCGTGCTGTCCAACGGTGCCGACACCCTCGTCGGGTCGACGTTCGCTCCGTGGGGTCATTTCGCGGAGTGGAAGAAGGTCAACGCAGAGAACGAACAGGGTGTCGTGTCTCTGGAGACGGCGCTGCGAGGCACCTGCGAGCGGCACCGACTGCTCGACCTCGTCGAGAACTTCGTGGCCTACACCGAGCGTCCCGGCGGCATGGTGAAGGCGTTCGCCAAGAACCACCAGTTCCTCGGCGTGAACAATTCGCTGGAGGCCCTGCGGGAACTGCCGCAAGGCCAGGGCCGGCTCGGCGTGTTCTGGCACACTCAGGGGTCGGGCAAGTCCCTGTCGATGCTGTGGTTCACCCAGAAGGTTCTGCGCAAGCAGCCCGGCAATTGGACCTTCGTGCTGGTCACCGACCGCAAAGAACTCGACGAGCAGCTCTACGGCGACTTTGCCGACTCCGGAGTGATCACGTCGGGCCAGGAGGTCCACGCCGAGACATCGGCGCATCTGCGGGAGCTGTTGGGCCAGGACCACCGCTATGTGTTCACGCTGATCCACAAGTTCATCCCGCCTGAGAGGGGCCGGCCGATGCCGGTGCTGTCGGAGCGCGACGACATCGTGGTCATCACCGACGAGGCGCACCGCTCGCAGTACGACACGCTGGCCGCCAACATGCGCCTGGCACTTCCCAACGCGTCGTTCCTCGGATTCACCGGCACCCCGCTCATCGCCGGCGAGGAGCAGACGCGACAGGTGTTCGGCGACTACGTGTCGGTCTACAACTTCCGGGACTCCATCGCTGATGGGGCCACCGTCCCGCTCTACTACGAGAACCGCATCCCCGAGCTTCAACTCACCAACGACGACTTCGACGACGAGCTTGAAGAACTCCTTGATGCCGCCGCGCTGGACGACGCCCAGGAGAATGCCGTGGCTCGGCGCTTCTCGCAGCAATACCAGTTGATCACCCGGACCAAGCGCCTCGAAGAGATCGCCGCCGATCTGGTGCGCCACTTCGTCAACCGGGGGTTCCGGGGCAAGGCCATGTACGTCGCCATCGACAAGGCCACCGCCGTGCGCATGTACGACCTGGTGGAGGCCGAGTGGGCCCGCTACCTGACCGAGCTCCAAGACCGATCGGCAAGCACACCCGAGCTGGAGCGCCCGCATCTCAAGTCGCTGATCGAGTTCATGGAGAGCACCGACATGGCCGTGGTCGTGTCGCAGGCCCAGAACGAGATCGCCGACATGGCCGATGCCGGGCTCGACATCGCCAAGCACCGCAGGCGCATGGTCAACGAGGACCTCGACTCCAAGTTCAAAGATCCCAACGACCCGTTCCGACTGGTGTTCGTGTGCGCCATGTGGCTCACCGGCTTCGACTCGCCGTCGACCTCCACGGTTTACCTCGACAAGCCGATGCGCAACCACGCACTGATGCAGACCATCGCCCGAGCCAACCGGGTGTTCCCCGACAAGGACAACGGTCTCATCGTCGACTACGTGGGCGTCTTCCGGAACCTGGAGAGGGCCCTCGCCATCTACGGCGCCGACCGCACAGCTGCCGGCATCGACTCCCCCATCCGACCCAAGGACGACCTGATCGCCGAACTCGAGGCGGCGCTGGCCGAGGCCACCGAATTCTGCGAAGCCAACGACATCGACCTCGCCGACATGGAAGCCGCTGAGGGGTTCGAGTTCATCGCCCTCCAGAAGGCCGCCGTTGAAGCACTGCTGATCGACGAGCAGACCCGCCGCCGGTATGTGTCGCTCGCCCGACAGGTCCGCAAGACCTTCAAGGCGCTGCTGCCCGACCCCGAAGCGATGGAGGTCACCCACCGGGTCGCGGTGATCCGTTCGATCGCGTTGAAGATCGAGTCGTCGACAGAGGCGCCCGACATCAGCGGAGTGATGGACTCGGTGTCGGAACTGCTCGACCGATCGGTCGGTGCGAAGGAGTACATCATTCGCTCCGCCGACGGCGCCGATCCGCTGGTCGATCTGAACCAGCTCGACTTCGAGCAACTCGCTACGCGTTTCGCTGCCAACAAGCGCACCGCCGCCAAGGCTGCCGAGGAGAACATCAAGGAACGGCTCGACGACGCCGTCCGCAAGAACCCGACCCTGCTGGAACTGGCCGAACGGTTCCGTCGCCTGATCGACGAGTACAACGCAGGCACCCACAACCTCGACGAGTTCCTGCGCCGCCTCAAGGCCATCAACGACGAATTGACCGACGAAGAGCAGCGAGCCGTCCGCGAAGACGCCACAGAGGCGGAACTGGCCATCTTCGACCTTCTCACCAAGCCTGAGCCAGAGCTGACCAAAGCCGAAGCGATCACCGTGCGGAGCACAGCCAAGAAGTTGCTGGAGCGAGTGGAGGAGAAGCTCGTGCTCGACTGGAAACGGCGCCAACAGCCACGCTCCGCTGTACGAGCGGAAATCGGCAAGGTCCTAGACGCGGAGTTACCCGATGCCTACGACGCGGAACTGTTGGGGCGCAAGGTCGACGCCATCTTCGACCACATCTACGCCAGCTACTTCGACAATGGCGAGAGCGTGTACGACCAGCCTGAAGCTGGCGCTCGTTCGTTACCAGCCGTCGCGACATTGCCGAGCGCGGCGGAGAGGGTCAACGAAGACCTGCTCGCTGCGGTCCGGTCCGATCCCGCCATGTTCACCCGCCTTGTGGAGACGGTCTTCGGAGCGAGCGCCACCTGGGCCTGCTCCACGGAGCAGCTCCTGACCCGCGAGGAGTCTCGGGTAGTCGAGTACAAGCAGACCGCCCGGTGGAACGTTCGAGAACACCGCCGGGACAAGATGATGGAGCAAGTCGTCGTCAAGACCGTGGCGGGCATGCTCAACGATCGGGGCGGCACCTTGCTGATCGGTGTCACCGACAACGGCGAACCCGTCGGCCTAGACGACGACTACGCCCAGGTCACCCCTCCAAACCCCGACGCCTACGTGAACTGGCTCGACACCCTGTTCGAGAACACCCTCGGCCACGCAGGCGCCCACCGCCTCACCATCCGAATCGACCAAGTCACCGATCAAGACATCTGCCGCATCGACGTCCCCGCCAGCTCCCGCCCCATCTGGGTCAAGAACCCAAATGGCGACGACACCCTCTACCAACGCCGCAACAACTCCACCCGCCAAGTCCCCCCCACCGAAGCCAAGCAGTTCATCACCGAACGCTTCGGCGCAAACTGGGCTTGCTCCGGTGTATGACGCTTTCTTTTTTCGGTCAACGCGCCGCGTTCGGGTTCACCAACTTCGCCAACTACTGCATCCGAGTCCTGCTCTACGCCGGGAAACCGAACTGGACCCTCCTCGACACCCTCACTCCACCCTGAAACGCGAAGCGCCAGTTAACGAAGCTACGGGGAGACTCGATCGTTTATCTGCCGAATGGCTTCGACGGCGGCATGACCCGTCTCGGGGTCTAGGATGTATACGCGGAGTAGTGCGGCGGTGGCTTCATCGCCGATGATTCCGAGGGTTCGGATCGCAAGGTTTGCGGCGTCGTTGGCCTGCTTCTCCGGGCGAAAAGGGTCTTCTACCTGGCTTTTTAGTGCCCGCTCGAATAGGTGGCGCATGCGCTCCGGATAGTCTTCGGCTAGGCGTTCAAGGTACCGGCGTTGGATGAAATCTTGGGCTTCTTCGTCCCACATGGAACGAATGTCGGCATGCTTGATTTGGGCTAGGGTCGCAGCTGTCTGGCTCGGTTCTGCGAGCAGGGCGCTCCAAGTCGTTTCGGTGTCCACTTTCGCATCGCCTCGTTCATTTCGGAACAGCAGGCTGGCTACGAGGCGCCAGTTCCGTTGGGCGGTAGAGAGGTCGCGGGGTTCGGGTGGGAGAGCAGACTCGAGTTTCGCCCAGCCTCGGATCGCGGCAAGGCAAGCGCCCGACACGTCCTGTGGCATGACTCCCTTTTTGGCATCGAAGAACTCTGCGAAGACCTCCTTGGCCGCGTCGTCAATCTCGGCGTCACCAGTGGGGACAAGCGTCGCGAGCTGGTCGAGCGTCCAGGCGAGATGAACTGAAATAGCCGGATCAGTCCCAGCGACGGCCATTGCGAATAGCTGCGTCTTCTGTTGCGGCACGAGCCCTTGGACCGCTTCGTAGTAGGGGCCGACGATGTCCGGCTCCTCGAACTGGAATGAGACGATCCGCCCAGCATCCCGGCAGCTCTCAGCGTTGTCGGAGTTCGTGATGACTGCGAGAATCTCGTCTTGCAGTTCCTCGGGGGTGGTCAGGTTCTTGATCTCCCCGAATCGGGCCAGTGCCTCGACCAAAGAACTCTGCAAGAACAGATTGCTCGGCTTTAGCGATTCGAGGACTTCGATGACCTCGGCGTGGTGTGGGTCGTCGGCGCTGCAGAATGCTGCGAGATCCTGAGCTTTAGAGAGCGCCTCAAGCCGCAGGTGATAGCCGCTGGCGTCCCATGCCCGGCGCAGCAACCACGCGAACAGGCCGCGGTCGGCAGAGTCTGTGGGGTTGATGCTCACAACAGCGAAGAAGTAGCGGCCCCATGACCCGTCACCCGCCCCTTCTGCGAACCTGCTGGCGAGCCCGTCGCTGTTGCGCCCCGAGTAGGGGCCGGCCATCATCGTCGCGTTCCGGAACGCTCTCGCGACCAGCGTTGCGGCCAGGCTGCGGTCATCGTTCTGATAGTTCAGGCCGTATGTCGCCGCGACGACAGCTGAAACGGGGTTCACTATCCCGTCGGCTTTGAGGCTGCGCGCCCGGGACGAGCACAGCCTGTCGGTGCGGTCCAACAACTCGCACACGTCGTCTACGAACAAGCCCCGAAAAATGGCTATCCCGGCGGCGTCAAGCAGCACCCGCTCCAGCTCCGTCCACCGTCGATTTGTCACCCAGCGACCCATCCCATTCTCCACGCCCTCGAGGGTCCCAGTATGGATACCCTCGAAGGTGATGTTTGCCGCTGCGGTCGCGGCGATGCCAGCCTGTAGGACATCACGAATGCCGTCCAAGGCCTTCAGGCGAGTTTCGGTTCCCATCTCTCCTGCAATCGCCGAAGAGAAAAGAGCAGGGTCGCAAAGGTCACACAGTGCTTCCCAGATCCGGTCGCTGTCACCCGCGATGCCCATAGCTGGCTTCGCGAGCGGTCGGTTGGCCGGGGCGCTGAGCCGGGCGGCGAGGGAGCGCCCCGAGTCGGAAGAGCGTACGAGATCCTCGGCAGCGAGGTGCTGAGCGAGCAGGTCGTGGCGGAATCGGACTCGGTGCCGGTCGATCTTGAGGAGCGAAGAGCCTAGGACATCATCGACTAGCTGGGCATCGGACATCAGTCCCTCGGAGGCAAGGGTTGTTGCGGCCTCTAGCTGCGACATGCTGGTACGGAGCTTTGCGTGAAGGCGGCAGGCGAGGACGCGCAGGCCAGAGCGGAGCGTCTCGGTGGGAACATGCCACCGAATGAAGGCGTCGTGAAGCTCGGCGACAGAAGCGTTCTCGTGGAGTTCGTTCTCGCATTCGGCGGCGATAGCCAGATCGTGCGGAGTGCGGAACTGGCTGCTGATTCGACCCGGGTTTCTGGCTCCTCGGGAGTCGAGGATCGCATTGCGGGCTTCTTCATCAGGCTCGCAGGGACGCACGACCTTCGCTCCCAAGGTCCCCATCAGCTCCTCCTCTTCTGTGCTGGTGACAAGCACTCCTGCAGGATGCTGCAAAACGAACGCCCGTAGCCGCAGCAGTAGCTCGGCACGCTCGGCGTCGGGGCACTCGTTCAGCCCGTCGACGACGACAGTGATAGCGGCCCCGGCCTCCTCTGCGGCACCGATTAGGCTGCGCCACCGCTCGGCGCTGAACGGTCCCATAGATCGGGCGAGCCAATTTTGGAATTCGCCCTTTTTGTAGTCGCTAGCCTCAGTCCAGACGACCAGGCGACCGGCATCGCAATGGCTGACAGCCAGGTGCTTCGCCAGATACGACTTCCCGCAGCCGGACGGTCCCACAATCGCGACCGAGCCCCCAACCGCAACTAAGCGACCGACATCATAAGCGGTCAAGTAGCCGCCGCCGCCGCTGTCTTCAGCGCCCAGTTCGACAAAGGGGCCGAGCCGGTCCGACAGGTTTTGTCGGGCGTACAGGCGGTAGTCGTCGATCATCGCGAGGCTGCCGCTACGGAACTGCTCGGATTCCGACACGTCATTCGGCTGGTAGAGGCTATTGAAGCGCGCGAACACATCCCAGTCCTCATTTGACCAAGGTACAACCGGCCCTGGCGCCAATAGCCGTGTGAGAAGCTCGTCGTACTCCATCACATGCACATGGGGCGGTAACTCTATGTCTGACCCCTCGGGAACGGTTTCCCACATCCCCACGATGGTGTCGATATGACGGAAGAAGGCATCGTCGGGAGAGTTCACCCGTTTATCCCGGGCGAGGCTCCGCATCGCGTCGCTGATGGCAAATGTGCCGTTGCGCGCCTGCATACCGCAATTCGTCCCTAGTTCTCGTTCCTCGCCGTCGGGCCGGATCTGGATCCAGGGACCGTTCTGCCGACCGCGAATCGGGTAGTCGGCGCGGTATCCCTTGATCTCTACGTGGGCGGTGTGGTTCTCGATTCGGATTAGCAGGTCGATCTGGCGTGGTTGCTTCGCCCTCGGGAAGAAGTTCGCGTACAGAACCCCGCGCGCGCCGTGACGCTCCAAGTCAAGGCGCAGGCGTTTAATGAGTCTTTGTTCGGTGGGGTCCGTGACCGGGTCGCCCACGAACAGTTTGATTTCTGTGTTGTCCATCTGATGTCGCGCGATGCGCGGCCGCTGCAAGCCATGTTACCGGCCAAGTAGAAGAACACAAGAATGATCCGGTCCGTCCCGCGACGCGAGAACCCTCCTTGGGCCGTGTGCAAACGGGCCCCGTCATCACACCTGTGCTGTGGTGCAAGGAGTAGACAATGCAGGGGATGTCCGCAAGAGTAAGCCCGCAGCAGAATCCACAAACAACGATTAGGAGCTACGCGTGCGAGAAGACGGTTGGAGCGGAACCGAAGGGGAGCTTGCCGCCTACATCTCCGAGCAGTCGCACCGGACCCTCGAATCGTACCGTGCTCAGCCGAACCTTATTGCCGAGCACGCCGCCGTCGAGCAGGACACGGCGCACGGCGGATACCAACATCGACAACTCTTCGAACTTGTCCAGAACAGCGCTGATGCACTCTGGGTCAGTTCCGACGATCAACATGCTGGTGGCTCCTACCAGTCACCTCCGGACGGGCACGTCAAGATTCGTCTGACCAAGGATTATCTCTACTGCGCCGACGACGGAGAGCCGATCCACACGGACGGCGTAAAAGCGCTCATGTTCTCACACCTCTCGACCAAGCGGAGCACCAACCAGATCGGCACGTTCGGCTTAGGCTTCAAGTCCGTTCTCGGTGTCTGCGACTCTCCCGAATTCTTCAGCCGCTCCGGTTCATTCCGATTCGATCGTGCTCGGTCACAGGAACGGGTCAGCGCAATCGAGCCAGGCGCTATGAGCTATCCTGTGCTGCGTCTACCAGAGCCAATCGATCCGGCCGAGTGCTTACAGCAGGACGCCGTACTGACTGAACTGATGGAGTGGGCAGTCAACATCGTGCGGCTTCCGATCTTGCCAGGAGCCCACAAGGACCTGCAAAAGCAGATAATCACCTTTCCCCCTGAGTTCCTGCTCTTCGTCGCTCACGTTCGCAGACTCGAGCTCACTGACGACGGCGAGGCGAACCGCGTACTGGACTTGGAGAAGATCGATGACGACTACCTACTCGCCGACGGTGACGCGACCAGCGAGTGGAGGCTCTTCGAACGGACCCACCTGTTGTCAAGCGATGCCCGAGCCGACCGACGACCCGGCGATGACCGCAACGAGGTTCCGGTCACATGGGCCGCACCTCTCAATCGGCTCGCCTGGCCCGGCAAATTCTGGTCGTTCTTCCCTACCAACACAGCGAGCCTTCTCCCGGGTATCTTGAATGCACCCTGGAAGACGAACGAGGATCGCCAGAACCTTCTCCCCGGTCCGTACAACGACGAGTTGATCGGGGCTGCATCTGAACTGATCGCTGACACGCTGCCAAGCCTTTCAACACATAACGATCCTGCCCGCCACCTGGACGCTATGCCTCGCCGACACGAGGCCGGCGACTCCGAGCAGACGGATCTGCTTCGCGACTGTCTGTTCGCTGCTCTCGACGGCCGTCCGATCGTTCCCGACCAGGATGGAAAGCTGCGCACTATCAAAGACCTCTACTACCCTCCCCGTCAGCTGACCCAAGACCGTTCAATGCAAATGGCAGCTTTGGAGCGCTGGGCCGACTGCCCGACGAGGCCACGTCACTGGCTGCACAACAAGGCGATCACACGATCGAGGCTTGCCGTCATTGATCGCTTGAATGATGCCCCTAACGTGTCGAAATGGAACAATCCGGGAGCACCGCGTGTCCCCGTCTCGCAATGGCTCGAAGTTCTTGTCGAGAACGCAAACATCGGTGACGAGGTCGCAGCGTCAGTCGCAGCGGTACAGGTTGCAGCGCTCATATCGCCCGAAGTCCGGTCCAGAAACGACCTCGGCAAGATTCTGTTGACGTCTGCCGACACCTGGGAATCGCCCGACCCGGCAACCATATTCGTTCCCGATGAGGCACCGGAACTCAGCGCTGCAATGGACCCGGCTTCCTGCGTCCACCCGGCGTTGGTGTCCAACAAGGAATCGCTGGCAGCGTTGAAAGAACTTGGCCTCAAGCCATCGTCACCCGAGACCAGTTTCCAACTGGTGGCTGAGAGCGTCCTCGCACAACGACGCCTCAGTCCTGATCCCAGCTTGCTCGAGAGATTCTGGGGTCTGACGCGAAAGATCGAGATCGCAGACGCGCTGAGTGTCATCCGCGAATACGACGGCTGGCCGGACCGGCTCCAGGTCAAGGCTTGTACGGGGAAGTGGAGACTGGCTCACTCCGTGGTTATGCCGGGTGATATCGTGCCCGGCGACGGAAGCCGGGATGATGATGCGACGATCGATACGGACTTCCATCGGCGCGATACGGAACTTTTGGCCGAACTTGGGATTCGCGACACCCCTGTCGATGACCGCGATCTGTCGTCAGAGCCCATGTTCCGCGATTTCCGTAACCGCTGCAAAGAGAAGTACCGCCAAAGAGACGACCTCTCGCGTCAGCCGCAGATAAGACACCTCAACTTCGAATCGACCAAGGGTGTCGGTCCAGCGACCGTTCTGAGCGTTCTATCCGATGAGGGCGCAGCACTCTTCACCGACGCGCTGCTGCAGCTAGACGCGAGTTACGAGCCCTGGAGAATGTGGCACACGGGTACTAACGGAAACCTGTATCCGGAAATGTCCTTCGACTCGTTGACAATCGCCGCGATCCGTACACACGGCCGAATCCGAATTGCCGGTGGCACCGTGCCATTCGCTGATGCTCTTGGGCCGCAGCCCGAGAGCCCACAAGCTCTTCACATCTTGCTGCGACATTCGAAAGCGGAGCAGATCAAGGGAGTATTCGATCTCTCGGAACCGGTTCCGGAGTTTTTTGGTGAAAGCGAACCGATCCCGCTAACCGACATATGGCCGGGGCTGGCAGAGCATCTCCCGACACCCCGACGGACGAGCCAACTCATTCTTTGCGAGAGCATCCGCGTAGCGGGAGTGGAACGCGATTGCGTATACCAATCGCCCGATGTCCGTCTTGCCGGCAACGTCGACGACGAGTCCGTATCTCTCAAACGCATAGCTGACGCTTTGGGCCTAGACCTCACACGCCATGAGGTCGAGGCGATTCTACGGCGAAGGACATCTGCCGAAATCACAGAGCGACGTGACGCTGTTCGACAGTACTCGACCGATGCCGAGCGTCTGCTCGCGGCGGTGGGCGAAGAGCAACTGCGTCAGGGGCTGCCACTTTCCCTATTGGACATGCTCGACAATGAGGGCGAGACGCTCAAGGGGACCGACATTGCAGAGGCGGCCATCGCCACTTTCCACACAAGCGCCCTCAAACAATTCAAGGGGGCGCTCTACGCGCTTGACCCACCTGCAAAATGGGCGGGTTCGAGCCGCGCCATTGAGTTCGTCCGTTCCTTGGGATTCGCAGACGAGTGGGCGGGAGAGCGCAACAGACGGCGTCAACCGTTCATGGAGGTCGAAGGTCCCTGGTCCCTTCCCGAGTTGCACCCCTATCAGCGGACGGTCACCGCCAACGTGCGCAAGATGTTGCTTTCCGAGCAGGGAGAGGGCTCCGAACGGCGCGGGCTGCTCAGCATGCCAACCGGCTCTGGGAAGACCCGCGTAGCGGTTCAGGCGCTCGTCGAGGCTATGCGGGACGACGGATTCCGGGGTGGTGTTCTCTGGGTCGCGGACCGCGACGAACTGTGCGAACAAGCAGTGGAATCCTGGTCGCAGGTATGGAGGAGCCTAGGAACCGAAGCGACGCAGCTTCGTATATCCAGGATGTGGAGTGGGCAACCCCCACCGTTACCTACGAGTGAGCACCATGTCGTCGTCGCCACCGTCCAGACTCTGCGTGCTCGGTTATCGAACCGTCCTGCAGAGTACGAGTTTCTAAAGGACTTCATGTTGGCAGTGTTCGACGAGGCACACCGGTCGATCGCGCCCACCTTCACCTCAGTAATGCAGGAGATCGGCCTGACGTACCGAAGACGCGACGACGAGCCCTTCTTGCTCGGCCTAACCGCCACTCCGTACCGAGGGCGTGACGAGGAGGAGACGGCCAGACTCGTGAGTCGCTATGGCCGGAACCGGCTTGACACAGGAGCATTCGCCAGCGATGACCCGCGGGACGTCATCACCGAGTTGCAGGACATGGGTGTGCTCGCAAGAGCTGATCAAGGGGTGACCGAAGGTGGGACCTTCCGGCTGACGCCTGAAGAACTTGAAGAAGTGTCAAAGTTCTCGCGCGGCACGAACCGACTAGAGCACATGCTGGCCTGGCTCCCGCAGAGCGTCGAAGATCGCGTCGCACGAGACTCTCAACGTACCGAACGCATCATCGAGGCTTACCACACACACGTAGAACCGGACTGGCCCACCCTGATCTTTGCGACCTCGGTTGAGCACGCTCAGACTCTCGCGGCTTTGCTAAACCTGCAAGGGATCACGGCAAGATCTGTGAGCGGAAAGACCGAACCTGCCGTCCGTCGACGCGTGGTTGACGGATTTCGCAGGGGTGAAATCACTGCGCTTGTCAACTACGGCGTCTTCCGCGAGGGGTTCGATGCGCCAAAGACACGGGCCATCATCGTGGCCCGGCCCGTTTACAGCCCGAACCTCTACTTCCAGATGATCGGCCGCGGCCTGAGAGGTCCGCTAAACGGCGGCGACGACCGATGCCTAATCCTCAACGTCCGCGACACGATCGACAACTTCGGCCAAGGACTCGCCTTCACAGAATTGGACTGGCTCTGGGATCGCTGAAACCTAACCGCACCTACCAAAGCGCCCGATGAGTGACACAGGCCACAGAAGCTTGAGCGATCACCCACCAGCTGCCATGCGGGTGCAAGCAGTGTGAAATACGGCTCGATTCGCTCCACGCTGTAGATGATTGCCGAGGAGTCCAGGTAGATGTGTCCGCTGGACGGGAGGGTCAGCGTGCCCACGACTCTCTCTCCTCCGCGAGATAGTCGCCAACCTCCTTCGCGCTCTTGAAGAGACGTCGCCCTGAACCTTGCGAGATAATCTGCCAAGCCGAACAAGGGGAGGGCTCCTGCGCGGACGAAATAACCACGTCCACATGATCGCCCACCTCAAGGTCGCGGTCCACGACCTCTATTCTCCCTCCAGGCTGTACGGTTGCCCTTTTGTGCAACACCTTCTGCATTTTCACGTCTCTTCAGGTGCCATCGCGCATCTCGCCCCAGGGTCCACCTCAGCATACACCGGAACGAGGAGGGGTCATCGCCGACAAGGCCCATCGCTCCCAGCGGACCGCCTTCAACTCAGCCGGCAGCGTTCCGCCGCGAGCACCAAGCTCCAGCAACACCCCAGCGCTCAGAACACCTGACGCCTGCACCGTCGGATACTCGAATCGTATTGTTCGCTTCCGACCCTTCGTGGCGCTTCCGGTGTCGACTATCCCTGCGACCTTCAGCGCGATCCCGGCTGCGTCGCTTATCGCTTTCAGACATCGGTCCGCAGCCGTCTTGGAATCGGCGGGCACCACCACGATCAGGTCAACATCCTCAGAGAACCGCCGGATGAGGCGGTGCGCTTTCGACAGACTCGTGCCTCCCTTGAACACGAGAGCGACACCATCGTCGGCTGCTTGCGCAGCGGCCGCACGAAGGACCTCGGTGACCCAGAAGTCCTTCTCAACGTGGACCGCCGGAACGCCGGTCGTCTGCTCAATCAGTGCTGCCGCCACCCCGATCGCGCCAGGTTCGTCCCGGAGGTGCCACGTCATGCGGAGAGACTGGAGGACAGCGCGGTCGATGAGACCACGAGTTCACGCCATCGCGAACGCGTGTCTCGATGCGGTTCTTCCCGGACCTGTTCGTCGAGCACCTCCGGCCGCAGCTCACCGCTGTCCACGAGCGCGGCGACTGTCGCACTCAGCGATACCCAAGGCTGCTCCACAACCGCCGGTCCGGCACGGAGAACCTCGATCAACGCGACTTCCGTGGGTCGCAGATCCCGCAACCGACGGCCGAACGGTCGCTGACTGAAGCGAACCGAATCCCAGCCTTTCGGTGCCCGAATCGGCACAGCGGCAACGAAGGTCGCTGGAACTTGAGTCGTCAGACCAAGCCAATGAGCGGCGGCGTCGGACCACCGTGAACCAGAAAGTGTTCATCGACGCTGAGACGGCAGATGCGTGCAACACGGGATTCCAGCGTGTCGCAGGCATCGGTCATCGCAGACGTCGGGAAGGTCCTCTTGTTGATGTCGACGGCGACCTCGACGCAGGCAAGGAACGCTTCGACGTGCTGACAGGCGTTGGCCGGTGTGGCGTATCCGGATTCTGTTGATGACAATCCGAAGTAGGCCGCCAACCGCCAGTTGAGCACTACGCCGTTCTGGTGTCGTTTGAGCTTCTCGACTGCCTCAACAAAATGCTGTCTCGCCGACGAGTCCGACATGGCATCCAGCAACTGTTCGAGGTCATGCGTCTTGGCCAAGCGCTTGCCGTCGGTCGCGACCGCGGCTGATTTGATTGCCAGCTCAATCCCCAAATGCGCCTTCTCCAGCACCGACAGAAACCGAAAGGCGCGTTCCTCGACAGCTTCCGAACCCGTAAACCCCTCTTCCTCACCGCGGATGCTGTTCAGTGTGCGGTACAGGTCCGATGCCGGTTGTCTGATTGCCTGCAGCACGTCCACAGACACCTCTTCGTTCGTGCAGTTAACGCCAGTCATGTCTTGCAGTCCCCCTTCGCGCCAGCCGCGGTCCACAACCGCGAGGGACATCACGTCTCTGCTGATGTGAGCCTCGAACGACGCGGACACGTTCGCGAGCAAATGCTTCCAGACGGCTGGGGTTCTAGCGACCACATCACAGACAAGCCCGGTCGCATCGCGGACCGCCGCCTTCAACTCCCTGGCTATCTCAAGGTGCTGTTTCCCCCAGTCAGGGTCGATCAACACCACCAGGTCGACGTCGGAATGCACCCGCGCCTCACCACGGGCGACGGAACCGAACAGCAACACCTCTCCCACACGCGGATCGGCGATGCATACCTCCGCGGCGCGGCGAGCGTCATCGAGGGCCGGACGATCAACGCTGACCGTTGGGCGAGCATCCGCGAGGGACATGACATCAACCGTAACCAGACCTCCCCCACGTTACAAGCAGCGACGGACCCGGCCGCATCGCCAGAGAACCACGCGCAACAAAGAGCACGGAAAGCGGGTGCGCAGAACGGCCCAGACCAAAACGCATTCTGACCTGCACCTTTTGTCGGGCTGAGAGGATTTGAACCTCCGACCTTCGGTCCCCCAGACCGACGCGCTAACCAAGCTGCGCCACAGCCCGCGACTCAGTGACAATACCGGGCGGCGCCCGGCCTCACACCCGCTCAGTAGATGCCGGGGACGATCCGGTACTTGACCCGTGCCTTGTACTCCGCCCACTTCTCGGCGCCGTACTTCTCCTCGCAGTGCTTCTCGTCGTCGAGCTGACGGTAGGTGAACAGCGAGACGATGCAGGCGAAGTAGGTCCACGCCCACAGATTGGTGAAGTGGCCGAACACCAGGGCGACCGACAGGCAGAAGAACCCCTCGCCCATGTAGTTGAAGTGGCGGGCCGGACCCCAGAAGCCGTTGCAGAGAATCTTGCGGTCGCCGGCCTCGATGTACTCAGGCTCCAGGAACCCCAGGAACTTGCGCTCGGGCCAGCGCTTGAACGTGTACTTCTGCATGTTGGCTCCACGCGAGATGCACCACCCGAAGAAGAACATCGCCGGCGCACCGATCAGCCACACCCACCGCCCGAAGCCGGTGAAGCCCGGGTCGGGGTGAACGGCCATGCCCCACAGCGGCATGATGTAGAGCCAGCCGTAGACGATCAGGCCGCCCCAGAACAGCTTGAAGCCGACGTTCTCATGGATCAGGTCGTAGGTGTAGAGCTGCACCCGCTCGAAGACGAAGTAGTCGAGCACATAGAAGGTGAAGAACCCGGCATACAGGTAGACGCCGGGATTGGCGTCGTCGCCGAACTCCCGATAGTGCCACACCGCACCCGACAGGCAGTTCAGCGAGAGCATCGTCCCGCCCACGACATAGAAGTACATCTTCACGTCGAAACGCCCGTTGAAGAACTGGATCTCCTGGGCCCGCCCGAACCACCACGCAAGGAAACGGTTCTTGACCTTGCCCTCCGGATAGCTGAACACCCCGATCGTGGTCATGATGATCGTCAGGACCGTTCCACCCGCGACCGCATACACCGAGGACCGGTAGAACCAGTCGCGCGGCAAACCCCCGATCTCGAAAGCCCAGACGATTATCGCCACAGCGAACACCAGGATGCCGTTCAGCCGGTACGAGCGCGGCTCACCGGTCTCAGCATCGACGACATAGCCCGTAACCTTCCTACCAGGCAGGATGATCTGCACCACGAAGAAAGCGATGAACACGAACAGCGGGGTGAGGAACCCCCAGACCGCTTCCGATGCTGACAACTCGAATAGATGTTCGATTCCGAGCCATTCGTCCATGAGCAAGTATCCTTTCGTTGGTCGGTGCCGTCATTATGGCACAGCCGCGACCAGCAACCCGCAACCCCCGGGTCTCATCGGATGCTTGCGTGTAACGATGTGACCTCTATATATTTCTGGTCAGCACACCCAACCACAAAGACAGCGCTCAGCAGATGCCAATGGACGCTGCACAACCAGAGGAAACATGACCGATCCCATATCCCGCAACGCTTGGGCCAAGCTCCGCTGGGCGCTCATGCTGCTGTTCGTTCCACTGCTGTTCGCCGCCTGCGCGGACGACGAGGAGGAACCTTTGGCTCCCTCCCATTCCGACGTCGTCGCGATCGTGCAAGCCGACGTTCAAGCCGCCATCGCAGAGTTGCCGGAGCCCGAACCAGGGTTGACAGCAGCCGAGGTCGAAGAGATCGTCAAGAATGCCGTCGCCGCGATCCCCGCTCCGGAACCCGGACTCACCGAAGCACAGGTGGAGCAGATCGCTCGCGACACGGCGATCGCCATACCCCCCAGAGCCGACGCTGCCGCCTACACCCAGTTCTTCGTGCAGAGCGCCATCGACAGATACGAGGCCGAAGGACTCGAAGCCACACTGGACTACTACAACTCCCTGGAGAGCGTCGACGGACCATGGTATGTGTTCATCATCGACGCCGACGGCACCGCCATCGCCCACTACGACAACGAGCGCCTCGGCAGGAACGCCAACGACCCCCAGTACAGCGACATCAACGGCTTCTTCTACGGACCTGAACTCCTCAAGGCCACCGAGGACGGCAAGTGGGTCGCGTACGCCTTCCAAAACCCCGGAACCGGCGACATCAACGTCGGAGACTACGGCGAGTACGAACTCAAGAACTCCTGGGTAGTGCGCCACGACGACATGGTGTTCGGCTCAGGCTTGTACATCAACGCCGATGACATGACCCGAGCCTTCGTGCAGGAAGCTGTCGACGCATACATCATCGGAGGATATGACGAGATTGTCCGACGCCTGTCCGACCCCAACGACGCATTCTCGGGGGGAATCGCAGCGCTCCAGTACTACAACAACGTGGACCATATTGACGGAGAGTTCCTCGCGTTCACCGCGAACCCGGAAGGGATCATCGATCTGCACTCCGACGGCACAAATATCGGAAAGCACATCGACGAATTGACCGGCGGAGCAGAGCTGAACTTCTCGCGAGACGGCAACTGGGTGAGCACCGAGGGCACCGACGTCCAAACGGGGAACCCGGTGTCCACACGACTCTGGGGTGTCGACGTCGAGGGGACCATCATCACTGCAGGCTGGCGCAACGACGGAACCCGCTAAGGGATGGAAGCCATAGCAATAATCATCGGCTTGATGGTGCTGGTCATCGGAGCGGCCGTCTCGGCGCGCCGCTCCCGCAAGAGCCGGTAGGCCAGCGATGACACCTGGATGGACGAGGCGGTAGCGCCGAACGCGGCCACTGTCGCCCCGATGGCCTATCACATGATGCTGTCAGTTCTGATAGCATCATGTGATGGCTACCACTCGCACCACATTCACTCTTGACGAAGAGCTTGCTGAACAGGCCCGGAAGATGCAGATCAACATTTCCGCCGCCGCTCGAGATGGTGTCACTGCCGCGGTCAGGCGCGCTCTGGCCGAAGCCGACCGAACTGCCTATCTGCGACATCCCGAGAGGCCCGACGATTTCTGGGACACGGCTCAGGCTCAGGCATGGGGGGATCTGGACGACGACGATACGGAGGGCGACCAGTGAACCGAAGCGAGGTGTGGTGGGCTGAACTGGGCCGCAAGCGCCGGCCAGTCGTGATCCTCACCCGTCCGGAGGTCATAGACGTGCGGGAATTGCTGACTGTGGCCGAGTTGACCACCTCGATCCGCGGTCTTGCTGTTGAAGTGCCCGTCGACAAGGACGAAGCCGGTGTTCCCGAAGCATCGGTCGTGAACTGCGACGGCATCTACACCGTGCGACGGTCAATGCTCTCCAACCGTGTCGGAAAGCTCAGCGACCGAACCATGTTCAGCGTCTGCCGATCTCTGACCTACGCCCTCGGCTGTTAAAGAAAAGCCCCGCCAGTGCACCAACGATGAACGATGGTGGACGGCGGGGAGGATTGATCGACTGTTTAGCGTATAGCGCGTCTCAATGCAACCATCTGCTGCTGCGGCATACCAACGCCGCAACTGACCTCACAGGCTCCGTCAGAAGAGCAGCAGCAGGCCGTCTATGGCGCGCCAGCCGAGGTAGATGGTCGCGGCGGCGAGACCTAGCCAGAAGTGCCAGGGGGGGCGGTAGATCTGGGGGGCGTGGTCGACGCCGGGGGTCGGCTCTACGGGCTCGCCGCAGTCGGGGCAGGTACCGGCCGACGTCAACGAGGTCGGCGTCCAGTTCTTCTCACACGGCGCGCACCACGGCATCAGAATCGAGACTACGGCCCGCTTGTCGAACTCAGTCGCGGCGGATGGCCATGACCGCCGTGTCGTCGTCGATAATCCCGCCCGCGTGGTCCTTGGCCGCGTCGAGCAGGGCCTTGCACAGCACGTCGGGAGGGGCGTTCAGCTCACGTTCCGCGGTCTTTATGATGCGGTCCTCGCCGAACAGTGCACCACCCGCACGAGCCTCGGCCAGACCGTCGGTGTACATGACGATCATGTCGCCGCTCTCCATCGGAATCTCCCGGGAGAAGTAGGTGGCGTTGGAGTCGAGCATCAACAGCGGGCCAGTCGAACGCAGCGGATTCACACCGTCCTCCTGGAAGAAGAACACAGCCGGGTGCCCCGCAGACGCACAACGCAGGGTGCCGGCCTCAGTGTCGAACACGACCACCGCAGCCGAGATGAACTCTTCGTGCCGGTCACCGGACGCAAGCTGCTTGTTGAGCTCCTCGAAGGCCTGCGCAGGATCACGGAACTGCCGCAGGAAAACCCTCAACAGATACTTCGCCTGGAAGGCAGTGATCGAAGACTCGATGCCGTGCCCGGCCACATCACCGATGACCGCCGCAACCCGAGTGGGACCCACGCGGTGCACATCGAAGAAGTCCCCCGCCATGAGCCCCGAACCGGCCTGATAGACACGGCCGATCTCAAAACCAGCGAAATCCGGCACCTGCTCGGGTGCAAGACGGGCCGCCCAAGCCTTGGGCGCCAACTGCTCCTGCTCGAGAGCCTCACTGGCACGACGCTCAATGTCGTAGCGGTTGCGTGCCATCCGAGCCTCACGAGACAGCGTGCGCGACCACCACAACGAAGCGCCGGCCGGGAAGAGCAGAAGGCCGAACAGTGCGGAGGTCACATTCGCTCCGTCGAACACCGCCACCACCGCCGCCGCAGGAGCAATCAGCGCATAGATCGCCGAGGTGTGGGCCTCCTTGCGATACGCCGCGAAGGCCAGCGAATGCCCTTCCCGATCATCCGCGCTGTCAGTCTCGATCAGACGCGCCAGACGCAACCGTCTACGAGCCGACCGGGCATAGACGACAGATGTCGCCAAGCTGACAACGGCAAGAACTCCGAGAATGATAGTTGTCATCGTGGCTCCGATAGCGTTGAGCCGGTTCCCCTCCAGGAACTCGCCTTAGAGGCCGAGCAGCACAACTATACCCCCGCAAATGTGCCCATTACGACGATTTCAGTCGCTGCGGCGGCGAACACGCAGCTTGATAGGGGTCGCACCCAGCCCGAACTCCTCCCGCAGACGACGCTCGATATAGCGCATATACGTCCTCGGAAGCTCCCGATTGACGAACAGGACGAACGTCGGAGGGTCGGTCGCGCCCTGGGTGGCGTACAGCACCCGAGCCCCACGCGGAGCGGGCTGCGCGGCCTGGGCCGAACGGATCACCTTGTTGACGTCGCGGGTCGGGATCCTGGTGCGGTACTCGACGACCGCGGTCTGGATCGCGGGCCACAGACGATTCACGCCCTTGCCTGACAGGGCACTGATGCGCAGAACCGGCGATTCGCCCAGAAAGCCGAGCTTGCGCTCCACATCCTCGGCGATCTTGGTGCGTCTGGCCGTGGTGAGCAGGTCCCACTTGTTGAGGAGGATCACGATCGGGCAGCCGGCTCCGTCGACCCGCTCGGCGAGACGCTGGTCCTGGTGGGTGACCCCGACGGTGGCGTCTACCACGAGCAGCGCCACATCGGAGCTGTCGACCGCCTTGAGGGCCCGAACCAACGAGTAGTACTCGGTGTCCTCGGCGATCCGCGCCTTGCGCCGCATGCCGGCGGTGTCGATGAACCGGATCGGGCCGTGGTCGGTCTCCACGACCGTGTCGATGGCGTCTCTGGTCGTCCCCGGTCGGTCGTGCACGATCGCGCGCTCCTCACCGATCAGCCGGTTGAACAGCGTCGACTTGCCCACGTTGGGCCGCCCCACCACCGCCACCGCGAACATGTTGGGATCATCGCTCTGCGCGGGTGAGGGAGTGTCGCTCGGGTCGTGGGGCAGCAGGCGGACCACCTCGTCGAGAAGGTCGCCGGTTCCTCGACCGTGCAGGGCGCTGACCGGGAACGGGTCGCCGAGGCCCAGCCCCATCATCTCCCAGATCGAATGCTCGTGAGCGGCATCGTCGACCTTGTTGGCCACCACCAGGACCGGCGTCTTGGAACGCCGCAACCGGTCTACCACCAGCTGATCTTCGTGAGTGGTACCGACCGTGGCATCGAGCACCAGCAGCACGACGTCACTCTGCGCCATCGCAATCTCGGACTGCCTGGTGACCTTGTCGTCGAGCGCATCACCATCCGCGATCCAGCCACCGGTGTCGAGCAGCGAGAAGTGGTGTCCGAGCCATTCCGCTTCCACGACCTTGCGGTCCCGGGTGACTCCCGGACGTGGCTCAACGATCGCCTCGCGGCGGCCGATCAATCGGTTGACCAGGGTCGACTTGCCCACATTCGGGCGGCCCACGACAGCAACAACAGGCAGGCTCATGCTCGGACCCCGTTTGCGCCGGGGGCCGTCTGCAGGGTCGCCTGGGGCGGGGGCACGCCCAGGTTCAGAGCCCGGCGCAGCGCCGCACCGTCGGTCGGGACCACTTCAACGGGCCTGGGCAGATCCGCAGGCACCGTGCCGTCGAGGAACACCCCGCGGCTGAGGCACACGTCGGGCAACAGATAGCGGTGGCCCTCAGGTTCGCGGGCCAGCACCCTCGCCAGATCCTCCCCCACCATCAGTCCCGTCACGCCGATATTGCCGCCGAAGTACTCGTTGGGCACAGCAATGACCCGCACGTCGGAGCGGCCCAGCGAGTTCGTGAGCGACTCGATCACAGGCGCCGACATCGTTCCCGTGAGCACTCCGACGGGAGCACTCCTTGGCGCTCCGAGCGACACCCTCGTCGCCCGCGAAGCGTCGCCCGACTCCTTCGACACTCCAGTCACACCAGACACCCCAGAGCCTTCGGACACCCCAGACACGCTGGACACGCCAGAGCCACCAGGCACGCCGGACACGCCAGACACTCCAGAGCCACCGGACACGCCGGACACGCCGGAGCCACCGGACGCGTCAGTCACACCAGACACACCGGAGCCACCGGACGCGTCAGTCACACCAGACACGCCGGACACGCCGGGCGGAGGTTCGCCGACGGAGTCGGCGGGGGAACCCGACCGAGGGGCGCGGTAGCCGTCGGCAGGCGCCCCGTCGACCCAGGCGAAGAATCCGGCTCTTGGGCGGGTCGGCTGCCCGGTCGGTTGGAGGAATTCCGACTCGAGGGTGCGGACCATCCCGATCCCGTCCTCATGCATCGGGAATCCCTCGTAGCTGTCGGCCTCGGGAAACGGCCTGCGGGCCATCAGGTAGTACTCGTCAGCGGCGAACACCAGACGACGGCCGACTGCGCTCAGGAACACCTCCTGCCAGTCGCCGACGATATCGACGACCCGCTGCGCCTCGGCGAGCGTGTGGGGCCTCATCCTGGCCTGCTTGTTGAAACGTGAGACCCCCAGAGGCACCACGCAGACCGTCGCCAACTCCGAGAAACGCTCGAGCACACCCGCGAGGGTGTCTTCAAGCACGTCTGCGTCGTTGACACCGGGACACACCACGACCTGGCCGTGCACCTCGATCCCATGGTCCAGCAGCGTCCGCAGCCATCGCAGCGACACCGCCCCCCGCCGGTTGCGCAGAATATCGGCACGAATCTGCGGATCAGTGGCATGGATCGAGACGTTGAGCGGTGACAGACGCTCGGTGATGACACGCTCCATGTCCAGTTCAGAGAAACGGGTCAACGTGGTGAAGTTCCCGTAGAGGAACGAGAGCCTGTAATCGTCGTCCTTCAGGTACAGCGAGCGTCGCATGCCGCGGGGCAGTTGATGGATGAAGCAGAACTCACAGTGGTTGTCGCAGGTCTGCACCTTGTCGAACACCGCCGCATGCACCTCAGCACCGAGCGGCTCGCCGTGGCGCTTCGACACCACCAGATCGAGGCGCTGCGTTTCTTGGGACCCGTCATGGGGTGCTCCCCGCTGCACGAGCAGAGGAACCACCGGATCGTCGGTGAGGATCTGCCAGCGAATCACGTCGCGAGGGACCTCGCCGTCGATCATCAAGATCTCATCGCCCACCATGAGCCCGGCCTGCTCAGCCGGAGACCCCGGTTCCAAGGCGACTACGCGCGGCGACGACATCGCGACAAGGCTACCGCTCCCACCAATCACCGGGCCGAGCCGAATCATCGTTGCAATATATTATTTTTCATGTAATGTCATTGTTCATGACAGGCATCACAGTCACCCGCAGAAACGGGAACCTGTTGGCCTGCAAATCGGCAAGGCCGGAGGAGTCGGACCGGATTCGACACGAGGCTCAGCTGCTGAAGCGCCTGCAGCACCCTGGGATCGTGCAGTTCGTCGACTTCGTCGAAGGGTCCTCGGTGGAACTGTACCTGGGGTTCGTGGGCCCCGACTCATGGGCGACTCAGCCACCCGCCACCTCTGCCGAGTCGATCGAGGCGCTCGCCTCCGCGGCGTCGACGGTCGCTGATCTCCACAGAGTCGGGACCGTGCACGGGGCGCTGTGTCCCGAACATGTGCTCGTGGCGCCCGACAAGCGTCCGGTCCTGTGCGGGTTGGCCGACGCCGCAACCTCAACTGAGACTGGGCGCGCACGCGACCTCGCCGGGTTCGCCTCGCTGATCGATCATCTCGCCGCGGGCTGCGAGGAGAGGGAACGGCGCCAGCTCGCTGCCTTGGCCCGGCGCGCCGAGCGGGGTTCGGTGACGGCCGACGACGTCACCGCAGAGTTGGACCGGCTCCACGGTGGACCCCGCAATCGCACCGAGCGACGCTCGCTGCCGACAATTTCCCGACCGTCGAGACGGGCCTCGGTCGCAGCGGCCGCGGTGCTCGCGGTCGCTGTGCTGGGCTGGTCGATGCTCAAGCCGGAAGGCTCCGGCTCCAGCACTCCAGAGCTCAGCACGGCCCTGTCCGACTCCGAGACGGCCGACGCAGGACCAACCGGTGCAGGATCAAACAACACAGGCCCGGTCGGTGCAGGACCAACCGATGCGGGGTCAACCGATGCGGGGTCAACCGATGCGGGGCCGGTCGGTGCAGGACCAACGGATGCGGAGCCAACCGGTGCAGGGTCAACCGGTGCGGGGCCAACCAGGGCGGGGTCAACCGGTGCGGGGCCGACCAGCACCGGGCCGGCCAACCCGGCGCTGGGAACAGGCAACGCGACCATCACGGCCGCCGACACGGACTCCTCGGACGGGAACCACAGCCGAGTCGATGACGACGGCCGCGTGATCATCGATCATCGCGGCCGCCGATACGGAGTCGGCCAACCAGGCGACAAAGCCGTGGTCGGTGACTGGAACTGCGACGGAAACCCCACTCTGGCGCTGCTCCGGCCAAGCACCGGAGTGATTGCAGTGTTCGCAGGCTGGCCCGCGCCGTCACAACGCCTCGATGCCGACTACGTGACCGTGGTCGACGGTGCTACCGACCTTCGCAACGACCCCTCCGGCGGTTGCGACCAGCTTCGAGTCACCCACGCCGGCGGATCAACCCTCATAGAAGCGGAGTTCTCATGACCACCAACCGACCCGACCCTCTGCGCTGCACCGCGACGGTGCTGCTCTCGTTGATCTGTGCAGCGCTGCTGATCGAAATCGACAGCTCCACGGCCTGGCCCTCAACAGATCCGGGCGCATTCCTCGACTGGTGGGAGAGACTCGGCACAGCCACCGCCGCGATCACCCTGCTTCGCATCGTTGGCATCACCCTCGCCGGCTGGGGGATATTCATCGGCACCGCCGGTCTGTTGGCGTCGGTCCGGCCGAGCGGTCTGCTCCACGGCGTCTGGCGACGAATCACGCCGGGCTCGTTCAGGCAGATCCTCGCCGCAGGCGCCATCACCATCACGCTCGCGGCTCCAGCGGCCGCAGCGGCCGGGAACCAGAGCGTCGACGCACAGATCGTGCTGGAGGACCTCGGGGTCACCGAAGACCCGAGCCGACAGGTTGAGCCGGCAAGGTTCACGCCAGTGTTGACCGACCTCGGTCCGGCCACCGTCCGGATGTCGGCTGATCCGGAACCGGCGACGATGATCCTCCCCAACTCCGACACGACCGCTTCCAGACTCGCCGAAGCCGCCAGTGCCGCCCCGACCGACCCAGAACCCCACAGCACCCCGGACTCCCGACTCTGGACAGTCAGCGAGGGTGACCACCTCTGGAAGATCGCAATGAAAACCCTACGCGATCACGGCCACTCGACTGAACCCGCCGCAGTGGTCGGCTACTGGCAACAGCTCATCGACCTCAACAGCGAAGCGCTCAACGGGAACCCGGATCTGATTCATCCGGGGATGGTGCTGACCCTGCCTCCAGTGCCGCCCCGACCCTAGCGACGACCCGACTGAGGATCTCTGCCTCGGAATGCGAAAGGCCCAGCGATTCGATCAGGTCGCCGTGCCGCAGATCCGTCTCGTCCGAGTCACCGCGGTCAACAGAATGCTCGGGCTCATCAACCGGCAGAAGTTCGGTCACCGCAACGTCATAGAAGTGCGACAGTCGCCACAGGCGAGGAACCGAGACGGCGCGCTCACCACGTTCATAGGCCCCCAGCACCGAGGCCTTGAACTCCTGGTTCGACAGACCCTCGACTTCCTGCAGCGACAACTTCTTCGCCCGCCTGACGGCGCGAAGCGCCTCCCCCACTCTCTTGGAGTATTCGGCACTCACGTGAAAGCCGACTTGATCCGCGAGAACAAGCCCTGGCCAGGCTCAGCGACCTCCTCGCCACGGGCCTCGGCCAAATCGCGCAACAGCGCCTCCTGATGCTCATCGAGTTCATCGGGAACATCAACGACGATCTCAACGCGCAGGTCTCCACGACCCCGGCCGTGAACATGGGGCACTCCCCTGTTGCGGAACCGGAACTCCGTGCCGCTCTCAGTGCCGCGGGGAATCACCAGGGCCTCGACCCCGTCGAGGGTCTCGTACTCCAGTTCCGCACCCAGGGCGACCTGGGTGAAGGGCACGTACAGGGCATGAACGAGGTCGTCGCCGTCACGGTGGAAGATCGGATGAGGCCGCACACGCACATGCACATAGAGGTCCCCGTGGGGGCCGCCGCGCATCCCCGCGGCGCCGCGGCCGCCGAGCCGCAGAGTCGTCCCGTCGTCCACACCCACCGGTACCTCGACCTTGTAGGTCCGCTGCTCGATGGCCCTGCCGAGACCGCCGCACTCGTCGCAAGGCGTCTCGATCCTCTCCCCCGCACCACCGCAGGTCCGACAGGCCGACGCGGTGACCATCTGCCCGAGCACAGACTGGCGGACCCGGCGAACCTGCCCGGACCCACCGCATTCGTCGCAGACGACCGGGCGGGTGTCGGGAGCAGCACCGGAGGAGTCGCAAGGTTCGCAACGGACCGCCGTGCGTACTTTGATCTCGCGTTCCCCGCCGAACACGACATCTTCAAGGTCAAGGTCCACATGGGCCTCGATGTCCTCACCTCGGGGACTGCTCGCCCGCCCCTGACCCTGGCCGCCGAAACCTGATCCGCTGCCGAAGAAAGCCTCGAAGATGTCGCCCAAACCCCCACCGAAAGGATCCGCCGCGCCCGGCGCGTCGGTCCCGAAACGGTCGTAACGGGCTCGTCGATCACGATCTGCAAGAACTTCGTAAGCGGATGCAACCTCCTTGAACCGCGCCTCGGCCGAGGCGTCTGTCGGGTTCATGTCGGGGTGGTATTGCCGAGCGAGCTTCTTGTAGGCGCGTTTGATCTCCTCGTCGGTGGCGTCGCGCTCCACACCCAGTGTCTGATAGTGATCGGCCATGTCAGTTCTCGCTCAAGGCGCGGCCGAGACGCCGGCTGACCACGGCCACCGCGGACAGGGCCTGCTCGTAGTCCATGCGCGTCGGGCCCAACACACCGATCATCCCGGTCGTCTCCCCCTCCACCGAATACGGCGCAACGACCAGCGAACAGTCGGCCAGGGGCTCGACGCCGGTCTCCCCGCCGATGGCGACTCGCATGCCGCGGTCGAGCACGTCGCGGATCAGGGACAC
The DNA here is from genome assembly GCA_965208435.1 of Candidatus Aldehydirespiratoraceae bacterium. GTDB lineage: Bacteria > Actinomycetota > Acidimicrobiia > Acidimicrobiales > Aldehydirespiratoraceae > VXYK01. The sequence goes on from OZ242337.1 coordinate 351,116, forward strand.
GACCACGATCTGCTGCTCGAGGATGGAGAGCACGTCACGGATCTGTTCCACCGCCTCGAACGCGGCCGCAACCCGGGAGACCCCGCCCACGACGATCTCCGCAGTATGGGCCGCGGCCCGCAGCGCCTCGACGGCTGCGTTGAGCAGCGGATCGTCGTCGAGCGCCTCGGGTGTCATCTCCATCAGGGACTTGCCCACGACTGTCTCGGCCAGCCGCCGGTTGGCGTCTTGAACAATCTGCGGTGTGAGTTCGGTGGCGACCTCGATAGTGCGCTTCTCGATCACCCCGTTGGACATGACCGCAACCACCATCACCACATGCGTCGAGAGGTCGACCAGCTGCGTCGAGCGCACCCGGGCGATGTCGACATTGGGCCCCACCACCACGGCCGCGCAGTCCGTGAGCGAGATGAGCAGGTCGGAGGTGCGGGCCAGAACCGATTCGAGTTCTCCGTGGGCATCGGCGAAGAACTGACGGACCATCCCGCGGTCCGCCCCTACCAGCGACGGTTCACGTTTGCGAAGAGCATTGACGAAGAACCGGTAGCCCTTGTCGGTCGGAATACGCCCCGCGCTCGTGTGCGGCTGGGTCAGGTACCCCTGCTCTTCGAGCACTGCCATGTCGTGCCGCACCGTCGCGGGCGACACGGCGACGCCGGGAGCGTTCGATATCCGCCCCGAACCCACCGGTTGTGCCGTTTCGATGTACTGCTGGACAACGGCTGAGAGGATCGCTGCCTTGCGGTTGTCGAACATCATGCGCCGATCGTCGACCATCCCAGAATTGTACCCTCGTTGAACCACGACCCTTAGTCGTGAAGCTGAAGGGCTGAGATGAACGCCTCCTGGGGGATGTCGACCCGACCGATCGACTTCATCCGCTTCTTGCCGCGCTTCTGCTTGGCCAGCAGTTTGTTCTTGCGGGTGACGTCACCGCCGTAGAGCTTGGCGGTGACGTCCTTGCGGAAGGCACGCACCGTGCAGCGGGCGATGATCTTCCCACCGATCGCCGCCTGGATCGGCACCTCGAACTGCTGGCGCGGGATCAGCTCCTTGAGCTTCTCGGCCATCTTCTTGCCGTAGCTGTAGGCGTTGTCCTTGTGCACGATGGTGCTGAAGGCGTCGACGGCCTCCCCGTGCAGCAGCACGTCCACGCGCACCAGGCTGTTGACCACATAACCGTCGGGTTCGTAGTCGAGGCTGGCATAACCCTGCGTGCGGCTCTTGAGCTGGTCGAAGAAGTCGATGACGACCTCCCCGAGCGGCAGCCGGTAGATGATCTCCACACGTTCGGGCGACAGGTACTCCATCTTCACCATCTCGCCGCGACGACCCTGGCAGAGGTCCATGACCGCCCCGGTGTAGTGCGACGGCGTCAGCACGCTCACCTTGAGGTACGGCTCGGCGATGGAGCTGATCTCGCCGGCCGGCGGGAGGTCCGACGGGTTCGACACGACGACGCTGCTGTTGTCGCTGCGGGTGACGCGGTACTCCACGGACGGCGCGGTCGAGATCAGCGACAGGCTGAACTCCCGCTCGAGTCGCTCGCGCACGATCTCCATGTGCAGCAGGCCCAGGAAGCCGCAGCGGAACCCGAAGCCCAGAGCGCCCGACGTCTCGGGCTCGTAGGTGAAGCTCGAATCGTTGAGGCGCAGCTTCTCGAGCGCCTCCCGAAGGTCGGTGAACTCGTCGCCCTCGATCGGGTACAACCCGGAGAAAACCATCGGTTTCGGCTCCGCATAGCCGTCGAGGGGCTCGCCGGCGGGATTCTTGTCGGTGGTCACAGTCTCACCCGAGCGGGCCTCGCCGACGTCCTTGATACCCGCTATCAGGTAACCGGCCTCTCCGGGACCGAGCTGGTCGACCGGTTGATTGTCAGGAGTGCGCACACCGATCTCGTCGGGGTCATGGGTCGTCCCCGCATGCATGAACCGCAGCTTCGACTTCGACGACATGACGCCGTTGACCACACGGACCGACGACACGACACCGCGGTACTGATCGAAGTGGGAGTCGAAGATCAGGGCTTGCAACGGCTCGGTCGCGCTGCCATGGGGGCAGGGTGTGGTCGCCACCACCGCGTCGAGAAGCTCCGCGATTCCCTCGCCGGTCTTCGCGGAGATGTGCAGGACGTCCTCTGCGGGCAATCCGAGCACCTGCTCGATCTCAGCTGCGTACTTGTCTGGCTCGGCCGCGGGGAGGTCGATCTTGTTCAGGCAGGCGACGATCTCCATCTCGTTCTCCATCGCCAGATAACAGTTCGCCAGGGTCTGGGCCTCGATCCCCTGTGCTGCGTCGACCACCAGGATCACGCTCTCACACGCTGCCAGCGAACGGCTGACCTCGTAACCGAAATCGACATGTCCCGGCGTGTCGATGAGGTTGATGATGTGGTCACCCCACTCGAGTCGGACCGACTGGAGCTTGATGGTTATCCCCCGCTCGCGTTCCAGTTCCATGGAGTCGAGGTACTGGGCACGCATGTCCCGGATGTCGACCGCGCCGGTGAGTTCCAACAGACGGTCGGCGAGTGTCGACTTGCCATGATCAATGTGGGCGATGATCGACGTGTTGCGTATGCGCTCAAGCTCCATCTGCCACGAAACGATACCGCCGCAGTTCCAAACAGACTCGAACAGCAGGTGGTGCGATCCGGTGAGCGGGGCCGATACGCTTGTCGGTCGTTCAACCGATCACCAGCAGGTAACCGTGGCCAACATCAAGTCGCAGATCAAGCGCAACCGACAGAATCTGAAACGCAGTCAACGCAACCGGGGCGTACGTTCAGAGATCAACACCCGTACCCGGACAGCGCTCGAAGCCATCGACAACGACGCCCCGGACGCTGACGAGGCAGTGCGCCTCGCCGTCAAGCGCATCGACATGGCCGCCCAGAAGGGCGTTCTCCACAAGAACACCGCGGCACGCAGCAAGAGCCGACTGGTTCGCAGGCTCAACGCCCAGGACGACGGCTGAGGTTGCTCAACCGGGCGACCAACACCTCCATCACCAACTCGGGAGGCCAGTCGACGGTGCCCCGAAGCTGCATGTCGGCGGTCGCCAACAAGTCGATGGCGCGGGCCAGTCTCTCGGTCTTGAGCTTGCGGCTCTGCTGCATCGCCTTCTTTGCGGGGAACGTCGATCCCTTCATTCCCAGCAGTTTCGCCGCCTCGGCTTCGTCGCGGACGCCCGCGCCGTCGAGGCGCAACATGTTGGAGTAGCGCTTGTGGAGCATCGCCAGCAGACGGAACGCTGCATTGTTGCGGTCGCTCTGGGTGCCCTCATAGGGGATGAGCCGCGGCAGCAGCTTCAACGCGGCTGAGATGTTGCCGTTGTCGATGACGTCGTCGAGCGCCCACGGGACCGCTGAGCCGAGGTCGTCTCCGCCGTAGGTCGCCACGTCGTCGGCGGTCACCGTTGCGCCGGCGCCCAGGGCTCCCTCGAGGGTTCGCAGGAGCCCGACGATGCGGCCCCGGTCCTCGCCGATGAGCGTCTCCACCGCTGCGACCGCACCACGGTCGAAATCGAGGCCCGATTCCGCCAGGTGGTCGCGCAGCCAGACCGCTGCGCCCTTGCCCCTCGGAACCGTCGTCTGTTGGACGGTCCCACCGGCAACCTCCACCGCCACCTTCAGCGCCTTGGGAAGCGCGGGCATCCTGTCGACTCTGGGGTCGACGCCGCGCTCCCACACGATCACCAGATCGGTGGATTCGAGCGGTTCGCCGAGCAGGTCGGTGACCGCGCTGAGCTGTTCCTTGCCTGCCCAGCGGCTGGCGTGCCGGCCCACCACGACCCGCTTGTCGGTCAACAACGGCGGGGTTCGGACAGCGTCGATCAGGCGCGTCGGTTCAAAGGTGTTGTCCTCGGTGCGGTATTCGGCTTCGGTGAGGATCTCGAGCATCAGGGAACGGTCACCGTCGCCCACCAACTCGTCGATTGCGATGCTGACGGACTCTCCGACGAGCACCGGATCATCACCGACGATGAGTCGCAGAGCCATCGCGCCTAGCTCCCGGTCCGTTTCGTAACCTCGGCCAAGTCTGCCGGGCCGGTTCGGTCAGTCGCACCGCTCAGGCCTGTTCGCCGGTTCTCCAGCAGGGCGCTCATCATGTCTGCCACTCGACGGCTGCCGACCACATCATGGGCGCGCAGGACGCGGCAGCCGAGCGCGATCCCCAGGGCGTGGGCGCCCAGGGTCGCATGGGTCCGGTCGTCGACGGAGGTACCGGTCAACTCGCCCAGAAAACCCTTGTTCGACGCCGACAGGAACACCGTGAAGCCCAACCGGACCAGATCATCGCTGTGGCGCATCAACTCGGCCGACATGGCTGGAGTCTTCCCCAAGTCCAGCCCCGCGTCGACCATGATCCGGCGGCGGTCGATACCGGCCGCGAGTGCGGCCTCGGCGCGTGTCCGCAGGAACTCGACCACCTCGGTCCGCAAGTTGCGGTAGCAGGGCTGAGGGTCCGGAATTCGGGGGCCGATCCGCACATGGGTGGCGACCACTGAGGCGCCGTGGCGCGCGGCGACACTGAGGTATCCGGGATCAGCAAATCCGCTGATGTCGTTCCCGACTACCGCTCCCGCCTTGAGCGACTCCTCCAACACCGATGCACGGAACGTGTCGACCGAGACCGGCAGATCGAAGCGCTCCCGCAGGGCCTCGACGGCGGGAACGACACGCTCGATCTCCTCGGTTCGTGTCACCTCTGGCCCGGGTCCGGCCTTGACCCCGCCAACGTCGAGGAAGTCTGCACCCTGGTCGACCAGCAGCTCCGCCTGGCGCAGGAAACCGTCGAAATCCCAATACCTCCCGCCGTCGTAAAAGGAGTCCGGAGTTCGATTGAGGATGCCCATCACGAGTGCCCGAGTGGTCACATCGAAACGAGTGTCGCCCAACTCAACGAACATCGACCGGACCCTACACGCGGACTGTGACACAAGCACCGCCCCCGCAGGCGCTCAGGGCGGGCGCTCAGGCGGTCCATGCTTCACGCTCAGTTCCAACCGGGGCGCAACCCGCTCGAACCGCAGCAACAGGTCGTCGAACTCGACGGTCTGGCCTGCCTGCACAGTTCGTCCGCCCGGCACGCGGTGCATCGGAGGGGCAGCCACCGCAAAGGCGCCGAACCGCTCGCTGAGCGCCAGCACAGCCTCCGCGTCGGAACGGTCACCGTCGAGGGCCACGACCAGATCGGGTCTGCTGCCGCCACTGCGTCTCAGCGACTCGATCAGCCCCCGCGTCGGCGGATTGTCGAGCACCAGCACCAGGTCACCACCCTCAGACACGAACGCCCGCGACTCCCCGACCAAGGGGTGCTCACCCGGTCCCAGACTCGGGGCCGCTATCAATGCGGCCACAGCGACCAACGATGCCAGCACCCCGGCCACAACCGCAGCCGACCGGATCCTCGACACCGCCAGCAACGCTGCGGACCCGAGCATCAGGATCGACACGATACCGAGCGTCGCCTGGGGACCGAGCGCGGCCCGCGAGGCCACACCCCCGATCCACCAGAGCATCACCCTGCTGGGAAGATGCACGATCTCCGCTGCGACACCACCGAAGAGTCCCGCGAACATTCCGCCGGTACAGCCCCAGACCATCACCGCTCCCGACACCGGACCCGCCAAGAAATTGGCCGGAAGCGACGCCAGCGGAAGCGGCCCGAACAACCCCAACAGCACCGGCGACACGGCCAGCTGGGCAGCCGCGGTGGTCGCCATCGGCACCCTCAGCCAAGAAGGACCCGCAAGCCGTTCTGCCAGCGGGCCCGACCACCAGACGATTCCCGCAGTGGCGGCAACCGAGAGCTGGAACGCCACAAGACGCACCAGGAACGGATCAATCAGCAACAGCGTCGCCACCGCCCACGACAGGGCCCGTCTCCCGTCAATGGGAGTCCCCATGACCGACGCGCCGATCCCGGTCCCGGCCATCGCGACCGCACGCATCACCGAGGGCTCGAACCTGGTGATCACCGCGAACAGCAGAAGGGTCGCGAAGAGCCACAGCGCCCGGAATGCCGGACGGAAACGCCCGGCGAACGGGGCGACCACCGCCAACACGAATGCCACGTTCTGCCCCGAGACGACCAGCAGGTGGCCCAGACCCGCGGCTCGAAAGTCGTCTGCGACCACTGCTGTCTGGCCCCGGTCATCACCGATCACCATCCCCAGAAAGACTGCCTTGTCACCGCGGCTCAACGATTCCGCCCCGTGCACCAGGGTTCGGCGCACCGTGTTGGCGAATCTGAAGACCGGCGATCCCGGTTCGCGGCCATCGACTGAATCAACCGTGAGCCTGCCCACCACATGGCGCCAACGGTCGAAATCGTCTTCAGCGCTCACCGGCGCGATCCGTCCGCTCAGCAGCAGCCTCTCCCCCGCCAAGGCGTCGTCGAAGCGCGCCGCTGCCGCGCCGTGGGCCACCGCGCTGACACGTCTCTGGCCATGGCGGACCGTGGCGATCACACCGACCGCGCCCAGCGGCCGCGGGTCGTCAAGCAGGGTCACCCAACCAGAGAACGCATCGGCCTGCGGAGGATCAAGGGCGTCGAGCTCTCCCGCCCCACGGGTGCCGACGGCAACGAAGGCGACCAGCACGATCAGCGCGATGTGTCTTCGCCAACCCGCCAACAGGACCATCCCGACCAGAACGGGCACCGAGACCGCCCACATCGACCAAGCCCCCAGCGCCGCTGCCAGAGCCACAAGGTGCGCGGTCACAGAGACACCAACGAAGCCAACTGCTCCAGCTTGGCCGTACCGATCCCCGGAACTTCGAGCAGGCCCTCCACACGGCTGAACGCCCCGTGCTGCTCACGGTGGCGGATGATCGCAGCAGCGATGCTCGGCCCGATCCCCGGCAGCGTCTCCAGGGCCGCTAGGTCACCGGTATTGAGGTTCACCCGAGCGCCGGTAGAACCGCCGAGGCTGACGCCACCAGGATTGCTGGGACCGACCACCGGGGGCTCCTGCTCGCCGACCACAGGCACCCAGACCCGCTGACCATCCGCGAGCGGCGCCGCCAGGTTGAGCCGCGCACGGTCCGCGTCCGCGGTCAACCCGCTCGCGGCGTCGATGGCATCGTGGACACGGGATCCCTCCGCGAGGTCGTGCACGCCGGGGAAAACGACCGCTCCCTCGACATGCACAACGATCCGCCCGTCCGGGCCGGAGACGGAATCTGATGCGGCCGGAGCGCCCTGTACGGTCGCAACCCTCGGCAGCACCTCCTCCACCGGAGTCGCCTCCGGCGACGCCAAGGCCCACCAGCCCCCCACAGCCGCAGCCACGATCGCGGCGGTGCCCGCGAGGAAACCCCAGACCGTCACCCCGAGACGGTCCGCAACCGAATCGGCCCACCGTTGAATCGCCTCGGCCCTGCCCGCCACGCGCCGTCCTTTGTGAGGTCTTCTGCGGGGGAAGCGCCACGCCGAGGCGTTGCCGCACCCTACCTGCTCCCACACCCACAATGACAGGGCCCGCCGTGGATTGGATCAAACTGTTTCCGGCATTATCCGGCCGCTTTGGATCATGTAGTGTCGACCCGGACAACCGAACAGAGGATTTCATGGCCACAGTCACATTCGATCAAGCAACCAGGGTGTACCGCGACGGAGACCGCCCGGCCGTCGCCGGCCTCGACCTTGAGATCGAGGACGGGGAGTTCCTCGTGCTCGTCGGCCCGTCGGGATGCGGGAAATCGACGACGCTGCGGATGCTCGCCGGTCTGGAGCCGGTCGACTACGGAGAGATCTACATCGGCGACCGGGACGTCACAGAGGTTCCGCCCAAGGACCGCGACATCGCCATGGTCTTCCAGAACTATGCGTTGTATCCGCACATGACCACAGCGGAGAACATCGGGTTCCACCTGAAGATCGCCAAGGTCGACCGGAACGAACGCTCCAAACGGGTCGCCGAGGCGGCAGAGATGCTCGACCTGACCGAGTACCTCGATCGCAAACCCGCGAAGCTCTCCGGCGGCCAGCGCCAGCGGGTCGCCATGGGCCGGGCGATCGTGCGGCAACCCCAGGCGTTCCTGATGGACGAGCCGCTCTCCAACCTCGACGCCAAACTGCGGGTCCAGACCCGTACTCAGATCGCCGCGCTGCAGAGGCGCCTCTCGGTCACCACCGTGTACGTCACCCACGATCAGGTGGAGGCCATGACCATGGCGGACCGCGTGGCGGTGCTCAAGGACGGCATATTGATGCAGTGCGCCACGCCGCGTGAGTTGTTCACGCATCCTGACAACCTGTTCGTTGCCGGTTTCATCGGCTCGCCCGCCATGAACCTGCTCGACGGCACCGTCAGCGACAACGTCGCTCGCACCGGTTCATTGGAGGTTCCGCTCACCGCCGAGCAGTCGCAGATGCTCACCTCCGCTGCGGTCACCATCGGTGTGCGACCCGAGAACTGGATCACTGCGAGCGAAGGGGGGCTCGACGCGGGTGTCAATCTCGTGGAGGAGCTCGGTTCGGAGTCGTATCTGTACTGCACTGCCGACGGGATCGAGGACCGGGAGGTCGTGGTGCGAACCGAGGGACTCAGCACCTCACAGCGGGGCGAGCGGGTGAGCCTGGTTCCCCAGCCCCGCACGGTCCACCTCTTCGACACCGACACAGGCGCCCGATTGCCCGACGCCTGAGCCCGGCTCAGCCCGGCTCAGCCCGGCTCGGCTCAGCTCAGCCCTTGCTGGCTCCGAGCGTCAGGCCGGAGATGAACTGCTTCTGGAGAATCAGGTAGACGATCAGCGTGGGCAGCGCGATCAGGATCGACGCTGCGGCCACCAGGTTGAAGTCGCTCCCGTACTGGCCGTTCAGCACCGCGATCGACGAGGTGATCGGACGTTCGTCGCCCTGGTTGAGCAGTACCGACCCCCAGAAGAAGTCGTTGTAGAGCCAGGTGAACTCCAAGGTGCCGAGCGCGGCGAGCGCGGGGCGGGTCAGTGGCAGGATCACCTGGAAGAAACCCCGCCAGACGCCGGCGCCGTCCACCGCGGCGGCCTCGCTGATCTCCTTGGGTATGGTCTTCATGAAATTGGACAGAACGAACGTGCAGAAGCCGATCTGGAACGCCACATGGACCAGGATCACCGCGATCTTGGTGCCCAGGAGGTTGCCCGTATTGGTGTCGGACAGGAAGTCCGGCCAGGGCATGTACTTGAAGAACTGGAACAGTGGCTGGAACAGCACCTGCTGGGGCATCAGATTGCCGGCCGTGAAGAGCACCAGGAAGACGATGTTGAACTTCCAGCTGTACCGGGTGCACACATAGGCGACGATGGCCGCCAGCAGCAGGGTCAGGAACAGGGCGGGGATGACGATGAACGCAGTGTTGCCGAACGTCTTGGACATCTCTCCGACGTTCCAGGCAGCACGGTAGTTGTCGAGCGTGAGCGTCTCGGGCAGAGCGAAGGGGCCGTTGGGCTGCGTGTCGGTCGCGTAGTCGCGAAACGAGTTGTAGACCGCGGTGCCGATCGGCACCAGCCAACCGATGGCCATCACGATCAGGAAGCCGTGGAGCAGCATCCGCATCGGCTTGACCTTCGAGCCCCGCCTTTCGGCACGGCGGGCGCGGACCTTGTCGAGCAGTTCATCGTCGAGGCTCGCCGCTTCTGAGCCAGAGGGGCCGTCGAGAGTCACTGCGCTCATATGTCCGACTCTCGATAGTGGTTCGTGACATACCAGATGATGAATCCGAGGCACAGCAGCAGCAGCACGACGCCGTAGGCAGATCCGAAGCCGACACGGCCACCACCCTCTCCCAGCAGGCTCTTGGTGACGAGCGTGCCCATGACGTCGGTTCCACGCGGCTCATTGAGAGCAGCGATGATGTCATACGCCCGGAGGGCCTCGATCACGGTGATCACCACGACGATCACGTTGATCGGCCGCAGCGACGGGAAGACGACCCGCCTGAAGGACTGCCACTCGTTGCAGCCATCGATCTGGGCCGCCTCTCGCAGGGAGGGATCGACCGCTTTCAACCCGGCCAGGTACATGACCATGATGTAGCCGATGTGCCGCCAGGCCATGGCCACGAGCAGCGCAGCAAAGTTCTTGGAGAGTCCGAGCGCCGGGTCCAGGAACGGTATGTCGAAGGAGAACAGCTTGCTGCCGTCGCCCACGAAGTCGACCGGGCCTCCCGGCCAGATCTCGTTGAGCAGGCCACGGTCCCGCGAGAACATCGTCGATTTCCAGATGAACCCGACAACGGCGAGTGACAGAACCACCGGGAAGTAGTAGATGCTCTGGTAGATGGCGCTGCCGCGGACGTTCTTGTCGAGCAGGTAGGCGAACAGCATCCCGACCGCGGAGCAGAATGTCAACCAGATGATCAGCACGAAGTTGTTGAACAGCGCCCCGAAGAGGTCGCTTTCGAAGATCGTGAAGATGATCCAGTAGTTCCTGAAACCGGTCGCGCTGATGTCGCTCAACGGGGCGAGGTTGTCCCATTCGCTGAACGACAGTGCGACGGTCAGCCCCGCGGGAACCCAGACCAGAGCGATGTGGAGGAATGCCGGGATCCCAACCATCAACCACAGCCACGCCCGGTCTCTGCCGGTGAGCGTGGACGAGCGACGGCGGCGCGCCTTCAGGTCGGACCTGGAGGGGGACGCCGCCGTCGCTTTCATGGAGGGGAACCTAGTCTCTCGTTTGGATCACTCGAAGTTGTAGGTCTGCTTCTTGGCTTCGATGTCGGCCAGGATCGTGTCGATGCTGTCCGGCGTGCCCAAGAAGTCGGCAATGCCGACTCCGGCCACGTTGGCTGCGAAGTCGGGGTCGGTGTCGCGGTCGAGGAACTGCGCGATGTACTTCGCTGATCCCACAGCTTCAGCCGAACGTTGCTGCAGCGCGTTGTAGCCGCTGGTGTCGGCGTTGCTGTTGGCGGCAACGACCGACGGGTCGACCGCGATGTAGGCATCTATCGCAGGAGCTGACCCCATACCTCCGAGGAGTGCCTTGGCAGCGGTCTCGTTGTCGGGGCTGGCAGCCATCATGAAGCCGTCGATCGGCGCCTCGATGGCGTCCTGGCCGTGCTCCGGGTTGACCTCGGGGAACAGGAAGAAGTCGATGTCGTCGAGGACTTCCTGCTCGGTGTACTGCGAGGTCAGGAAGGTGCCGATCAGGTACATTCCGGTCTCCTTGTCGCGCAGGGCGCCGGCGCCGTCCTCCCAGGTGCGGCCGTTGGCGGCTGGCTGGTAGTAGGGAAGGATCTCCGACCAGGTAGAGAAGATGTTCTTGACCTCGGAGCTCTCCCAGCTCTCGTTGCCGCCCATCAGGCTGACGTGGTAGTCGTAGCCGTTGACGCGCAGGTTGAGCATGTCGAACATGCCCATCTGGGGCCAGCGTCCATCGTTGGCTGCGCTCAGTGGGGTGATCCCGTCGGCCACCATGGTGTCGCAGAGCGCCTTGAACTCGTCCCAGGTCGTGGGGATCGAGTAGCCGTTGTCGGCGAACAGGCTCTTGCGGTAGTGGACCGCCCACGGGTAGAAGTAGAACGGCACGAAGTACTGCTTGCCGTCGAGGCCCGATGAAGCGCTGCGGAAGCCGTCGGACATGCCGTTGAGGCCGCTCCAGACGTCGGAGACGTCGCCGAGCACTCCCTTGCCGGCGAAGGCGCGCATGCGGTAGCCCGCGAACCAGGAGACGACGTCGTCGGGCTGCTGGATGTAGGTGTTGAAGTTCTCCTGGTAGGTGTTGTGGTCGATGGTGTTGATCATCGTCTCCACGCCGGTGGCGGCGACCGCCGCGGCCAGGGCCTCGCGGTTCTTCTCACCGGAGTAGTTCGAGCCGAGCGTGGTGCTGCCGGGGCCTGTGTCGGCTGTGGTTGTCGGCGCGGCGGTGGTGGTCGTCGCCGTTGCCGCGTCGTCGTCATCGCCGCACGATGCGAGCAGTGCCGCGCCGCCGAGGGCTGCGGTACCTCCGATCATGAAGTCTCGACGGTTCAATCCAGCGCCGCGGCGCTTCGGTGAACTCTCAGTTGGTTTGGTCATTTCCCCTCCTAGGGTTTCTGGTGTTTCCAGGTTTGTTGTTGGGTTCTTTGCGAAGTCCGAGCATGGTCAGGCCGGCTCCTCGGGTGTTCGCAGCGACTCGGGGATGTATTCGCCGTGTCCTTCGATCAGTGCGTCCACCAGCGACCAGATCTGTTCGAGGTCCAGTTCCGCGGCGGTGTGCGGATCGAGCATCGCCGCGTGGTAGACGTGGTCCTGTCGGCCCGTCTTGATGGCTTCGACGGTGAGTTGCTGCGGCGCGATGTTGGTGCTGATCAGCGCGGCCAGATGCGGTGGGAGTTTTCCGATCACTTTGGGGGTGACGGCCTTTCCGTCGACGGTGGCGGGAACCTCGACTATGCAGCCAGCGGGCAGGTTGTCGATCAGTCCGTGGTTCGCGACGTTGACGTAGACTTCGCGTTCGGTGCCGGTTTCGAGGCTGTGAATTATCTGGGGGGCGAACTCGTTGCTCCTCGGGAGCTCCATGAGTTCCGCCCCGGTCTCAAGGCGGGTCCGCAGCTCGTCCCACTCGGCGATCTGGTTCTCGCAGCGGCGCACGTACTCGCGTACTGGGACCTCGAAGCGTTCAATCAGGTCCTGGCGGTCCCGTTTGAGGAAGTACGGCGTGTACTCGGCGAAGTGCTCGCTGGATTCGGTGACGAAGTAGCCCAGCCGCCGCAGCATCTCGTAGCGGACTGCGTCCGGGAGTTGCGATTCGGAACGCCTGGGCGCATCGGCCGGGCCTGTGTGGAGTTTCTTGAGTTCTGGGTAGAGGTCCCGCCCCTGGTGCTCGAGCCGCAGGAAGAACGACATGTGGTTGATTCCGGCCACGGTGTAGTCGAGTTCCTCTGTCGGCAGCCCCAGGTCGCCTGCCAGTTGCTCGGCGGTGATGGGGACGCTGTGGCAGAGCCCGTACGCCTCGACCTCGCACAGTTCGGCCAGGCCCCACATGTTGATCGCCATCGGGTTCGCGTAGTTGAGCAGGACTGCATCCGCGCACTGCTCGTTCATGGCTCGGCCGACTTCAACGAGGGCCGGTACTGTGCGCAGGCCCCGCATAATGCCGCCGATACCGACCGTGTCGGCGATGGTCTGTTGGAGTCCGTACTGTTCTGGCAGGTCGAAGTCCAGCACGGTTGCGGGCTCGAAGCCACCGATCTGGAACATCGTGATCACATAGTCCGCACCGTCGAGGACTCTTTGCAGATCGGTGTCGGCGGAAACCTGCGCCCGGGCGCCGTGTCCGGCGACCATCCTCTCCGCTACGACCTCTGAGGTGGCGAGGCGTTGCGAGTCGATGTCGTGGAGCCGAAATTCGAGGCAGTCGCGAATATCCTCGTAACCGAGCAGGTCATTGAGAAGGTTCCGGGCGAATACGGTGCTGCCCGCTCCGATGAATGCGACTCTGGCCAACTTCTCTCCCGTGGTTGGTCGGCTCACCATAGAACAATTATTGACTTACGTCAACGTTGACGCCATCGTTGACGTAACTTCACCCGATCCACTGTTGTCTGCTGCCGCTGAGTCCACACACCCCGAAAATCCACCGACTAGACAGATAGCATCGTCGTACACCGAAAGACGCAGAACAAGATGGCAACAGGAGCAACCCTACGAGACGTGGCCGACAGGGTCGGAGTGTCGCCTCGTACGGTGTCCAGAGTCGTCAACGACGAAGGTGGGTTCTCCGAGGCGACCCGGGCCAGGGTGCTCGAAGCGGTGGAGGACCTCGGATACCAGCCCAACATGTTGGCCCGCGGCTTGATCACCCGCCGCAGTGGCACGGTCGGGCTCGTCGGGGTGGACATGACCGACCCGTTCTTCCCCGCGATGGCCGAGGGCATCCAGAACGAGGCCCGCGAGACCGGCCGCACAATGTTCTTCGCAAGCAACGACGGCGACCCCCAACGCCAGGCCGAAGTGTTCAGGTCACTGCTGTCGCACGCAGTCGACGGCGTGATCGTGTTCCCCGCACCCGGGACGGTCGAACAGTTGGCCGCCTACGCCAGAGGGGGGATGCCTCTGGTGATCGTCGACGACATCGTCGAGTTCCCCAATCTGGCTTCGGTGTCGTTCGATCTCGAGGACGGTGCCACACAGGCTGCACGACACCTTCTCGCTACTGGCAGAAACAGGATCGGCATGATCAGCTCAGAGGTCACAGTTCCCCGAAACCGGCGCCGGGAGCGGGGATTCTTGCGAGCTTTCGAGAACGCCCCGACGGGCACCGCGGCCCCGGAACTGGTCCGCGTGCAGCCGACCGTGACCGGCGGATCAGACGGGCTGCAGCAGTTGCTTGAACGCCGAGGTGACCTCGACGCGATCTTCGCCTTCAACGACTCGATGGCCGTCGGCGCCATGCGCGCAGCACAGTCGGTCGGCTACCGAGTCCCCGACGATATTGCCATAGTCGGCTGCAACGACATCGAAATGAGCGGACTCGTCAGTCCCAGGTTGACCACCATCAGACTCGACCGCCGGCGGCTGAGCGCAGAGGCGATCCGAGTCCTCCATGATCTGATCGAGGCTCCAGGAAGCAACCCTGCCCCGTTGGTACTTCCCGTGGAACTCGTGGTGCGAGAATCGACATGATCGAGAGCCTCGGGCCGACTCCCGGATCTGGCGCAGCGTGAACACCGCGAACGAGGACCGCAGTGGCGGCCCGCGTGCGATGGACCGGGCGATACTGCGCCACCGACAGCGCTGGGGCTCGCCCGAAGCGGTGGGCCGAGCACCCGGCCGGGTCAACCTGATCGGAGAGCACACCGACTACAACGACGGATTCGTGCTGCCGATGGCGCTGCCCTTCGACACCGTCGTCGCCGCGCGGCGAGCGCCCGAAGGGTCGAGCACCGAGGTCTTCTCAGAGCACTTCGGACACGTTGTGCTGGCACCGTCGACCGCAGAGATCGACCCGACAGACTGGGCCGTCTACCTGCACGGCGTCCACCGCCTGCTCCACGCCGAGGGTTTCCGTCCCGGGCCGTGGTCCGCCACCATCGCCACCGACATACCCGCCGGTGCGGGGCTGTCCTCGTCGGCAGCCCTCGAAGTGGCAGTCGTGTCGACCATCCTGCACCTGGCCGGCGGTGAACTGTCCGCCGCGCAGATCGCCCGACTTTGCCAACGTGTCGACAACGAGATGGTGGGCATTCCCAGCGGAATCATGGATCAGATGATCTCGGCCTCCGCACTGGCAGGGCACGCCTGTTTGATCGACTGCCGTTCACTGCGCGTCGAGCCCTACCCGCTTCCGGGGGACTCGGTTGTGGCGGTGATGGACACGAAGACCCGCCGCCAACTCGTCGACTCCGAGTACGCCGACCGCCGCTCGGCATGTGTCCGAGCGGTCTCGGCCATGGGCGTCGAGTCTCTGCGCGACGCTGAACTCACTGACCTCGATCGGATACCGTCCGAACTCGCGACCGAACGGCGTCGAGCGCACCACGTGATCACCGAGAACCAGCGCACAGTGGATGCCGTGCAGGCGATGGCAGACGGCGACGCCGCGGCCCTCGGCTCGCTGATGAATGCCAGTCACGACAGCCTGCGCGACGACTACGAAGTCTCAGGACCAGCTCTGGACAAGATCGTCGAGATCGCCCGGGACAGCGCCGGCTGTCTCGGTGCCCGCATGACCGGCGGCGGTTTCGCGGGCTGCGCGGTGGCGCTGGTGACGGCCGAGGCGGCGACCGAGTTCCAAGCGCGTGTCGCACATCGCTACCGGGACGAGAGCGGCCTCGACGCCGAGATCTGGCTGTGCGAGCCCTCCGCCGGCGCTTCGGTGACCTCCGCGCCGACGACATCAACACCTGGGCCCAAACACGCCTCTAGGCCAAGCCCCAATTAGCACCGAGCCCAAGAAGCGCCACGCCTCCAGCAGCACCGTGCTCTAGAACAGCGCAGCGCCCTAGAACAACACAGCGCCCTAGAACAGCGCGGTGCTCAGCTTGCGGCGCCACAGTGCGCTGCGAGGATCGTCGGGGCCGAGCGCCTCGAGCAGGTCGAGGAACCTCATGCGGGCCTCGTCGTCGGTCTTCACCGTCGCCAACAGATCGGCGAGGGTCTCCTCGACGTCGTCGCCGATTCCGCCGGTACGGGCCAAAGCTGTGATCCGGCGGGTCTCGGCCGATTCCGGGATGCGCTCCAGCAGCTGCAGCCCCGTATCCACCTCACCCTGGGACACCAGCAGTTCCGCCAATGCCGTGACGGCAGCGGGATTGTCGGGCTCGAGCTTCAACGCCGCGACCAAGGACTCCTCGTCGCCGATCGCCACCAGCCTCTCGACCTCGCTCTGCTCCGGCGCCGGGACGAGGCGCGCCACGAACTCACGGACCTGGGCCTCTCCCTGCGCGCCCATGAAGCCGTCGACGGCCTGCCCGTCGACCATCGCGTAAACGGCCGGAATCGACTGGACCTTGAACGCTTGGGCCACCGCCGGGTTGGCGTCGATGTCGACCTTCGCCAACTCGACCGCTCCGTTGGTCTCGGCGACGACCTTCTCGAGTATCGGAGTGAGCTGCTTGCACGGTCCACACCACTGTGCCCAAAGATCCACGACGACGGGTACCGTCATGGAGCGCTGCACCACATCGCGGTCGAATGTCGAGTCGGTTACATCGGCCATAGTGTCGTGCAACGTAGCGCAACGGCGGTCGATTCCCTTCCCCAACAAGTTTCGGGCCATCATGTTGCACCGACGAACACCCACACGCTCCCACCGATCCGGAGGCAACGAAAACCAATGAGTTCTGCCATCGACCCTGAGCAGTTGTATCGAGTGCTGCGAACCCCTGACGTAGTCGATCCAGTGCTGCTGGTCCATTTCGACGGTTGGGTCGACGCGGGGCGGGGTGCCAGAACCGCGATCCGCCATATCAGCAATGTCACCGGGGCCGAGAAGTTGGCTGAGTTCAACACCGAGTTCCTGCTCGACTATCGGGCTCATCGACCGACGCTGCACATCGTCAACGGCATCAACGCCGACATCGACTGGCCCGTCATCGAACTGGCCGCAGGCCGGGACAGCGACGACCGCGACGTGCTGATCCTCAGCGGATCCGAACCGGACCACAACTGGCGGTCGTTCGTCGAGGCTGTCGTCGCGCTCGGCAAGCGACTCGGCGTGCGTCGGCTGGTGAGCCTCGGGGCCTACCCGGCCGCTGTCCCCCACACTCGCAGCACCCGCCTGAGCATCACCTCCCCCACTCCTGAACTCGTGCGCGCCAACCAGGCCGGGGCGACCCTAGAGGTGCCGGCCGGCATGGCCGCAGCGATCGAGGCGGCCTTCACCGCCGCAGGGATCGCCTCCCTGAGCCTCTGGGCGCAGGTCCCCCACTACATCGCTGCGGCCCCCTACCCCGCCGCCGCGCTGTCGCTCATCGAGGGGCTCGGCGACGCCGCAGGGATCAGCATCGACAGTGGCGACCTCTCAGAACATGCCCTGACGATCCGCAACCAACTCGATGCGCTCATCGCTGAAGACGAGGACCACGCCCAGACCATCGCCCAACTCGAACGCCATCACGACGAGTTCAACCCGGGCGGGATCAGCGCCGAGGGCACGCTTGCCATCTCTGAAGAACTCGGTGCCCAGTTCGAACGGTTCCTGCGCGACCAGGACGACGCTGCCACACCAGACACCAGCGAGGGAGACGTTGTCGACGGAGACCCCGAATGAAACTCGATGCCGGGCTCATGGGCCCGCTCGACAGCATCGCTCAGACAGCAGCTGAAATGGAGGCGTTGGGATACGACGGTCTGCTCTCAGCGGAGATCGACCACGACCCGTTCTTTCCGCTGCTGACCGCGGGGCGCCCCGAATCGTCCTATCGGGGCAATGCCGCTATCAGTGCAGGGCCCAGAGCTTCCCCTGGCCCACATCTCCAACCAACTGCGCGCCCGGGGGTGCGGTTGCGTCGGTTCGCAGCAGCAGATGAGACGTCTCCGGGCTGATCTTGTCCGGGGCGACCCCGACTGAGGTGTTGTCGAAGCCGACTTCCCAGGCGACCGCACCCGTCAGGTTTGCAGACAACCCACGCGTGTCGACGGCGATCTGGGATATCTCGACATCCTCCAGCGCCTCTTGAACGGTGCTCAAAGTGGCCGTGGCAAACAACTGGTCGAGCGCTTCGAGGTCCGAGGCGGTTCCGAGGGACAGCGCGGCCAGCGCCAGACAACATCCCAGCCAGGGCTGCGACAACCTGAACGCCATGAGCAGCACGACACCGACCAGCACCGCCACCAACGCGGCCGCGCCCGGTTCAAAGACGTCATTGCCGAACGGCGCGCCGCCGGCCTCGACGCCGAGCATCATGATCGGAGACCGGGAGTTGCTCCAGTTGTCACCCCCACCGGCCCATGCACCCCACACTCCCGAGGCCACAATGACGACGGTCAAGGCGAGGGCTCCGGTGACCGCACGCATTCTCGTTGAACCGACGATCCCCAACGCAACGAGGGTGGGTGCCAGGACCTCTATGTAGCGCCCGTGGAGGTAGGCGTCGGCACGTCCCACACCGGTGAGGAACCACCCGGCAACCACGACCACGGCGAGTCCGGCAACAAAGACCCACGGCCCGACCGGCGGTGACCGGAGCAGCACCACCAACCCGATGACAGCAAACCCCGCGGTGGCGAGCACCAGGTAGGCGACCGTGCCGGTGCCTCGCAGCAGCATCTCGGGGACTTCGTCGAGGCCGCGGCGCGCGGCCAGATCAGCCGCGTCGTAGGTGCCGCTGCTGGCGAACGCCGCGCTCGCAACCGCGCGTCGCACGCCCTCGACTGCGGCCAGGCCCAACAGACCGGCTCCCCCGACAATCAGCGTGCCAGCCCCGGAGAGGGCCGGCTCGGTTCGGCTCTCGACGGCACCGGGCGGCGCTGCGAAGTTGGTGCGGATCCGCCAGCGTCTGACCAGACGGTCTAACCGGGCGATGCAGGGGACAGCCAGAACGATCACCAGCGCGGCCGCACCTGTCCGCGGGTGGCCTGCGAACAGCGCGGCGGCCACCCCGACGACCGCGATCGCCCTGCGGTATGACTGGCGTTCCACGAACCGGATCAGGCACAGGACGCTCAGCGCCACCAGCAATGGCAACAGGCGCTCGGTCCACACGATCGAGGCGGTCGTCATCTGAGCCGGCAGCGAGGCGCCGATCACCGCCGCGACCAGCGACCACCGCGGCGAGGCTCCGGTGAGCCGCCGCACCACCGCATAGAGCACTGGTACCAGCGCGGCGCCGAGCAGCCCGTTGAGAATCCGAGCCCAGACCAGCATCGACGACACGTCGAGCCCGAGGGCCCAGCCGGGCGCCAGAAGCAACGGGTATGCCACCCCGTAAGGGGGTTGATCCGCGAGCGGCGCCGCTCCCTGACCCGCCAGTGTCCTGGCCATCCCCAGGTAGGCGAGGTCGTCGGAAACGAGCAGCGGGCCCGGCGTGAGCATGGCAACCCAACTTCCGACAACGGCATGCAACGCGGTCACTGCTGCCAGGATTCTGCGCTCGTTTCTCGTGGACGCGGCTGTCACTGCCAAGACGTTACGCGCCACGGGCATTGCGTAGTGGGAGGGGCTGGTGCGACTGCTACGCTCCTGCTCTGGAGAACACGGGGCTATAGCTCAGTTGGTAGAGCGCTTCCATGGCATGGAAGAGGTCAGGGGTTCAATTCCCCTTAGCTCCACGTCACCGGATCATATGACCATCGGTCAAATGCCATAAATCGCATCTTTCCCCCGCATCGCTCGCGCCTGTCCGGTTGCTGCAACACTTCCGCCGTTTCAACCAGACTCGTTCAATGATGTTCCCAATCGGGTTTGTTGCGGTGTGTCTCTCGGTAGTAGTCGGCGTGTTCGAGTTGCCGGCTGGCCGCTTCGTCAAGGATGACCGTGACGTGGGGGTGAAGCTGTAGAGCGGATGCCGGCAGCATCGCAGTCACCGGTCCCTCCACGGCCTTGGCGACAGGCCCGCTCTTGACCTCGCCGGTGGCGATCAACACAACGTGCCGGGCCTCGAGAATAGTGCCGACCCCCTGGGAGATCCCAGTTCGGGGCACGTTGTCCGGGTCGTCATCGAACGAGTCGGCGTTGGCTTCGCGGGTTGACCGGGCCAGCGTCGTCACGCGTGTTCTCGACCCCAGCGAGGACGGCGGCTCGTTGAATCCGATGTGGCCGTTGCGGCCGATGCCGAGCAGTTGCAAGTCGATGCCACCCGCTTCGACGATGCGCCGCTCGTAGGCTTCAACCGCTGTGGCGAAATCCGCCGAGGCGCTTTCGGGAACGACCAGAGCGCCTTCGGGAGCATCCACATGGTTGATGAGTTCACGCCGGATGAAGCTCTGGAACGACTGCGGATGTCCCGGGTCGAGACCCACGTACTCATCGAGCAGGAACAGCCGCGTGCGGGCGAAACTCACCAACCCCCCGCGGCAACGCTCGATGAGCTCGCGGTACGTGGGAAGGGGGGAACGGCCCGAAGCCAACCCGAGGACAGGCTGGTCGGCAGTCGACAGCACCCTCTCGAACGCATCGGCCGCCAGGACCGCAACCTCTCGGGCCGAGCCTGCGATGACGATCTCCATCGCCGCTATGAGACCTTCACGAGCGATTCCGGGAAACGGTGCTCGGATGCCCTGTCGACATGGGCCACGAGGCCGCCGCAAATCGTTGCTTGGACCCGGTAGTCGTCATCAAGGAGCACCAGGTCGGCGATCGAGCCCGGGGCCAAGCGCCCCCGCCGGGTCTCGCCGACAATCCCCGCCGGTATCGAGGTCGCGGCTGCTAGAGCTTCGTGGCGGTCACATCCCGTGAACTCGGCAAGGTTGGCCGCAGCTCGGTTCAAGGTGACCGCGCTGCCGGCCAGGACACCGTCGGCAGCACGGACACTCACACCATCGAAGACGGTGGGAGTGCCGGACAGCCGGTAGTCTCCGGGCGGCTGCCCCATTGCCGAGACGGCGTCGGTCACCAGGGCGATTCCGTCCGGCCCCTTGGCGTTCCAGGCCGCCGCCACCGCGACGGGGTCGACATGCACGCCGTCGACGATCATCGCGGCCGAGAGGCGCTGGTCCGCCAAGGCCACGCCGACCAGATTGGGACTTCGATGCCCGAGAGGGGCCATCGCGTTGAACAGGTGGGTGACGGTGCTTACTCCGGCCGTGATGGCCGCCATCACCTGGTTCGCGGCAGCAGCCGAGTGTCCGGCAGCGACGACGATTCCTCTCCGCTTGAGCTCGCCTATGACATCGAGCGCCCCAGGAAGCTCCGGAGCAACCGTCACCATGATCACGCCAGTAGAGCGATGCCAATCATCGATCACCTCGTCGCTGGCGCCGGTCAGGAACTCATGCCGGTGAGCGCCCGCGTGCCGGGGGTTGATCATCGGGCCCTCGAAGTGGGCCCCCAGGGGCTCGGCGCCGCAGTAACCGGCGGGGCGTGCCCCCAGCGCTTCCAGCATCGCTTTTCTGCGACTGCGGGGTCCGGAGATGATCGTCGGGAGGAAGGAGGTCACCCCGCTGCGGGGAAGCTCGCGTCCCAACTCCCATACCACCCCGGGGTCGTCTTGGAGGTCGTGGCCGTACCCGCCGTTGATCTGCAGGTCGATCAACCCGGGGGACACCACGAGACCCGACGCGTCGATCACCGCAGTGCCGTCCGGGTTCGTCTGCGGAGCGGGTGCAACAGACTCAGCATCACTGAGCGCCGTGATCGTGTCGCCCTCGAAGGTGACAGTGAGCGCTTCAAGGCCGGATGCGCTGAGGCAGCGGCCTCCGACGATGCTTGCCGCGGTCACGCCGACCGGCTCCGGCGGGTCAAGGCGGCTGCTCCGATGACCCCGACCGGTTCAGGGGGCTTGAGCATGATTCGATCAGGCAGCTTGAGCGACCGGGTCCAACCTGAGCGGCCCTGGAGGCGACGCAGAGCGTCTTTGAGTGCGTCCATGAGCAGCGAGGCACCGGCGTCCGCAAAGCCACCACCGATCACGATCCGGTCGACATCGAAGGTCAGGGCCAGAATGTGGACGGCAGAACTGAGATGCTCAACGGCACGCTCCACGATGAGCGTCGCTTCGTGGTCGCCGCGGCCCACGGCAGCAAAGAGCGCCTCCACCGACGAGTCCCGACCCGATGCTCGCCATTGGCGGGCGAGGGCCGCTCCCGACGCCACCGCCTCGAGACAGCCTTGCAGCCCGCATGCGCACTGAGGTCCGTCGGGGTCGACGCGAAAGTGGCCGACCTCACCGGCGAAGCCGTGGTGGCCCCGGTAGATGCGGCCGTCGAGGATGACGCCGGCCGCGATGCCCGTACCGATGCTGAGATAAACGAGGTCACGGATGTCGCCATGGTTGCGGGCGAGGATCTCGTGGGCACCCAGCGCGGCCGCATCGACATCGTTGGCGATCCGGCAGGGAGCGCTGATGGTGGCGTTGAGCCGGGACACGATGTCGAGAGCGTCGGCACCGATCCCGAGATTGATCGCGTGCCGGACCGACCCGGTTGCACTGTCCACGATTCCGGGAAGGCCGATCCCGACACCGGCGAGCTGTCGCCCGTTGGACTGCAGCGCGGCGACCGTGGAGATGATGCCCTCCCCGACTTGATCCACTCCCCCCGTGAGCGTCGGCACCTTCAGGTCGGTGATGACATTGAGATGCCGGTCGAAGGCGGCCGCGTGCGTCTTGGTCCCGCCGACGTCCACGCCGATGACGACGTCGCTGGGCTCCATCACTCGACTCACCGGTCGCCGTCGAATCGCAGAGCGCGTTCGGTCGCGGCGTCGAACAGGTGCAGGCTCGGCGCGTCGATCGCAAGGTCGATCGTGTCGCCGACGGCCACCCGACTGTGGGGGGACAGGCGGGCCAGGCACGGGGCGCCGTCACTGAAGTCGCCAACCGACCCCTCCGCGAGCTCGGGCGTGCCGATCTCAGCCCGGGTCGCCTCGATGGTCGTGTGGGCGACCAACTCCGATCCGAGCGCTTCGACCAGCTCTACCCGGACCTGAACCGACGGCCTGCCGACGTTGTCGGGGGTGTGTTCGACGAGCCACTCGGGACGGATGCCCACGATCACCTCCTGTCCGTCGCGGCAGGAATCGTGGCCGTCGGTCCCCGCGTCCGGCAGCGGGAACGAGTGTGCACCGAAGACGGCCCGAGCGGTCGTCGCGTCTCGTTCGACGCGCCCCTGATAGAGGTTCATCGCGGGCGATCCGATGAAGGCCGCCACGAACACATTGTCGGGACGGTCGTAGAGCACCTGCGGTCGGTCAACCTGCTGCAGAATCCCGTCGCGCAGGACTGCGACCCGTGAGCCCATGGTCATCGCTTCCACCTGGTCGTGGGTCACATACACGGTCGTGGTCCCCAGATTGCGTTGCAGTCTGATGATCTCCGCCCGCATCTGAACCCTGAGCCGGGCGTCGAGGTTCGACAGCGGCTCGTCCATCAGGAACGCCGCGGGTTTGCGGACGATGGCGCGACCCATGGCCACGCGCTGGCGCTGGCCGCCCGACAGTACGCCGGGTTTGCGATCGAGAAGGTCGGTCAGCTCCAGCATGGCGGCAGTGTCGTCCACACGCCGGGTCGCCTCGGCCTTGGGGACCTTTCCCAGCCGCAGGGAGTAGCCGATGTTCTTTCGCACTGTCATGTGCGGGTACAGGGCGTAGTTCTGGAACACCATGGCGATGTCGCGCTCACGTGGCGACTCGGCGTTGACGATCTGGCCGTCGATCTCAACAGCACCCTCTGTGATCTCTTCGAGGCCGGCGATCATCCGCAGGAGCGTGGACTTGCCGCAACCCGATGGGCCGACGAGGACCAGGAGTTCGCCGTCGGCGATGTCCAGATTCACATCACTCACAGCACGAAATCCGTTTGGATAGACCTTCGAGACTCCCGCCAATCTCAGCTCAGCCATGGCTGCACCCGGAACTGCGGTTGGAATACAACGATGGCCCCGTCACTTGATGGCACCTTCGGTGAGTCCTCTGAGAAACTGCCTGGAGAAGATCACATAGAGCAGCAGAATCGGCACCATCGCAAGTGTCAGTGCGGCCAGCAACGCGTTCCAATTCCGCTCGAACTGACCGAGGAAGGCCGAAGCGCCCAGAGTGACTGTCCTCGTTCCTTCAGATGGTGCCAGGATCAACGGGAACCACAGATCGTTCCAGACCGGCAGCATCGTGAAGACGGCCACTGCTGCCATGCCCGGCCTGACGAGCGGCAAGACCAGGCCGAAGACCCGGTACTCGTTGGCGCCGTCGACGCGGGCTGCCGACTTGAGTTCTCTCGGCACTTGCCGCATGAACTGCGACATCAAGAATACGCCTAACGGCAGACCCATCGCGGTGTACACCAGGATGAGCGCCCACAGCGTATTGATGAGATTGAGACTGACCATGAGCTTCAGGATGCTAACTGTTCCGAGTCGGATCGGAATCATGATGCCGATGGCGAGATAGAGGGCTAGCAGGGTGTTGCCCTTGAAGTCGTATTCGACGAGCGCGAAGCCGGCCATCGCCGAAAAGAACACCACAAGCAGCACCGAAGCGACCGTCACGATGAAACTGTTGCGGAAGTAGACGTCGAAGCTCGAGCCGCTGAAGACCGTGTCGTATCCCACCAGGTCGAAGGTCTCGGGAGACGGCAGCGAGAACGCGTCGTCGAAGATCGCCCGCCGTGACTTCACGGAGTTCATGATGATCAACAGTGTCGGTCCGAGCGCAAGCAGGCTGTAGGACAGCAGGACGGCATGGACGCCCCAACGCCCCCAGTGGATCCGTCGCTTCGGGCGGGTCGCGCTGTTCGACGGGACAGGAACGCTGGTCGCAGTTCTCATAGCTCGTAGGTGGTGACGCGCCGCTGCCATACGAACATGTAGAAAAGCACGCCGACCAGAATTATGAGGAACATCACCGACGCAACGGTGGCGCCCAGAGCCGGGCTTCCGGTGGTCCCGGAAGCACCGAAGAAGGTCCGGTAGAAGAAGGTGCCCATGATGTCCGAAGCGAAGTCGGGGCCGGCGACGATGCCCTTGACCTGATATATGAGGTCGAAGGCATTGAAGTTGCCGATGTAGGTGAGGATCGAGATGATCCCCAACATGGGCAGGATCAGCGGGAAGGTGATGTCTCGGAATACTTGCCAGGACCCTGCGCCATCAACTCGGGACGCTTCGATGAGATCCTTCGGGATCGCGATCAGCACCGCATAGAAGAAGATCATGGGTATCCCCACCCATTGCCACACGGATATCAGTGACAATGTTGGAAGCACAGTGTTGGATTCGCCCAGCAGGGGCGTCTGAAGGCCGATCGTCTCAGTAACTCCCCATATCGGACTCAGAATGAGTCTCCAGATGAAGCCGACAATGACAATCGACAGGGTCGTGGGCAAGAAGACCAGCGTCCGGTAGATGTTGAGGCCTCGAACGCTCTGCACGGTCAGCAGCACCGCCAGCAACAGACCGATCGGGTTCTGCAGAACCATGTGGAACGCAAAGAACTGGAAGTTGTGGCCCAGCGCGTCCCAAAATCGCTCGGAGAATGTCGGGTTCGTGAACAGGATTTCGTAGTTTGCCAACCCTGCGTAGTTCCCATCGTCGTCGAAGAAGCTCCGCCGCAACGAGTCGAGCAGCGGATACACCATGAACACCGAATAGACAGCGGTCGCCGGCGTGAGGAATACCAGTATCGGCCCCCATTTTCGCCAACGGCGATTTGCCGACCCCGACCGGGGGACCTGCCGATCGGCAGGTCCCCCGCCTGGAGGGATCACCTCGGTGACAGCGGCTTCAGATGCGGTCAAAGAG
Organism: Candidatus Aldehydirespiratoraceae bacterium; assembly: GCA_965208435.1. GTDB lineage: Bacteria > Actinomycetota > Acidimicrobiia > Acidimicrobiales > Aldehydirespiratoraceae > VXYK01. The sequence continues at coordinate 376,920 of OZ242337.1, forward strand.
TCGTCCATGTACTGCATATCGTGCCATCAATCAGCAGCATATATGTCGTTATCAGCCCGCCGGTTTGTACCAGGAGTCCAGGCCGTCCTGGAGCCTCTGTGCTCCGTCTTCGGGGGCCATGTCCCCGAGGGCGACTGCGTTGCTGACTTCCCTCAGCTCTATCGGGAATTCGGGATCGCCCGAATCCAGGGCCTCGTAGCCGGTGCGGTTTGCTGACTCGCAGTCCTGGCGCCAGGACACGAACTCCGAAGCAACCGGATGACCGTACTCGACCGGCGTGTCCTGAAGGCTGAAGAAACCCGAGAGCGCGCCGGTGTAGATCTCGGCGAACTCGGGAGCGGCCACCCACGACAGGAAAGTGCGAGCGGCTTCGGCGTTGGGCGATGCTGGATTCAGACCGATCGCCAGGTCGATGTGGTCAACGATGTAGCACGTGTCCTGACCATCCGGATGCGGTGTCCGGAAGGCGCTGAACTCGAAATCGGCATTGTCATCGAACCCGGATATCTCCCAGGATCCGCCGGGATAGATCGCGGCCTGACCGGTCTCGAACAGGATCTTGCCGTCGGGGTAGGGGATGCCGGAGGCTCCCGGATGGAAATAGGGCCCCATGCGGGCCATCGTGGCCAGGGTGTCGACGTACTCCTGATCGGTGACCTTGTCTTCTCCACTGATCAGAGCCAGCCGTCCTTCCTCGCCTTTCCAGTAGTTCGCACCGATGTTCTGGAACAGGATGTGCTCGGACTCCCACTCAGAAAGGCCTATTCCGATAGGTGTGTAGGTGCCGTCATCGAGGATCGCCTGCAGCACCTCGAAGAGCTCCGACTCAGTCTCGGGCACGCTCAGACCGAGTTCGTTGAAGGCGTCCACGTTGTAGTAGAACCCCTGGATGATCGACGCAATGGGCACGCAGTACGGTGTCGACCCGTCCGCGGAGAGCCAAGCATTCTGCGCCGAGGGACCGAAGCTTTCGATCCCGTCCAGATCGTTCAACGGTGCCAGATGGCCATCTTCATAGAGTTCCCGCGAACGATCGAAGGGAAAACAGGTGATCAGGTCGCCTGCTACTCCGCCCTCTAACCGGGTCCGCAACGCCGGCGGGTACTCCAGCGGTGTCGTGGGTGCGAACACCACGTCGATGTGCGGGAACTCGGCCTCGAACGCCGGGATGATCTGCTCATCCCAGATCGCCTGATCGTCCGAACGCCAGCTCTCGATCGAGATCGTCACCTCCTCGGCTTCGGGCTCTGGAGCCTCGGTGTCCTCGGGCTCCTCCGCATCGGGCTCCTCCGCGTCGGGCTGTGCCCCGTCATCGTCATCCCCGCAACTCGCAGCCAGCAGCGCGAGTGCGAGCAGCGCGAGAAGTAGTCTCGTTAACTTTGCCATGGTCTATGACCTCCTAGGTCCCTCCCTCGAGGGGATCTTGTGTTTTGTTGCTGAAGCGACGCTGGGCGCAGGCCGTTGTTCGCTTCGTTGCTATTGCGGGCGCCATCAGGCAACCCCCAGCTCTTGGCTCAGTACGAGGACGCTCACACCGAGGAGGACCAGGTCGGCACCGAAATCCGATGGCCGCAGATCGACTGAGCGGCCGAGGCCGGGCAGAGTGCGCGCCCGAAGTGACACCAGCGCAGACCGGCACATCTCGTCCGAGAGGGGAAGCTCGTAGCCCGAGACCACGATGTCGTGGACGTCCAGCACACTCACCGCTCCGGCTAGGGCTAGACCCAGCCGCCGCCCGGCATCCGCCATCACGGTGTGCGGGTTCTCGCCGGATGCGATGGCGGCGCTGAGCCGCGGAGCCGAGACGAACGTCTCCAGGCAGCCCCGGTTGCCGCACGGGCATCGGGGACCGTCGTCCTCCACCACAATATGGCCGATCTCACCGGCCGCGAAACTCTCGCCGAAGTACTGCTGGCCGTTGAGGACTATCCCACAGCCGACGCCGGTGCCGATCTTGATGAGCATGAGGTTGTGGTTGATCGATCCATAGGAGTATTCGGCCAGCACGGCGGCGTTGGCGTCGTTGGAGACCCTCACCGCGAGACCGAACTGGTCGTTCAACCGCCGGGCCAGATCGAGGCCGAGCCAGCGGAGGTAGCTGGCCTCGACCACCGTCCCGTCCGGTGTCACCACGCCCGGCGTTCCGATGCCGATGCCGAGCAACCTTGCGTGTGCCTCCGTGATCGCCTCGGCGATGACCTCCTCAGTCATTTCCACCGCGTGCTCTCCGGTGACGCCAACGAATGGGCGCTCGACTCTGTGGAGGACCTCACCGGCCAAGTCGATCACGGCGGCGCGCAGTACCGAGCTGTCGCTCAAGTCGACGCAGACGATGTTCCGCGAGCGGGCGTTCAACCCCAGCAGCTGGGAGGGCTTGCCGATCTTGGCCGGCCCTCGCCCGAGTTCTTCGGCGAGGCCCTCCTCAAGAAGGTCGGCCACAAGGGCCGACACGGTCGCGGGTGCGAGGCCGGTCATGCGGGCAACGTCGGCGCGGCTGCGACCGTTCGAACGGAACAGTGCCTGCAGCACCAGCCGCCGGTTGGTGCTGCGAGTGTCTTGATGTCCGGCCTTGGCCTCGACCCTTAACAGCACTGCCTTCCCCCTGCGGCTCATACCTCAAACAATTGTTTGTTTACCAAACGAAAATAAGATTGTCAAGCCGTTCATCGTCTTCACAGGCTGGATGCCGCGGCCGTGTCTGCTGCGAGGCGTTTACCGGCCGTGACTGTCCGGGTCCGGGTGTGGAGCTGTCGGACTGGAGTTCAGGAGGGATCCAGCGGTTGGGTGGGCGTCCAGTCGAGGCGGGCACGGTCGCCCCAGAGACGTTCGAGCTGATAGAAGTCGCGCTGCTCCGAACCGAACACGTGCACCACGAACGCGCCGTAGTCCATCAGCACCCACTCCCGCTCCTCCTTGCCCTCGACACGCAGCGGAGAAGGCCCACCGGCGAGTTTCACCTCGTGCTCGATCGCATCAACAACCGCATTCACCTGACGAGGATTGGCAGCGCTGGTGATCACGAAGTGGTCGGTAACCGCAAGCACATCGCCCACATCGATGATCAGCGTGTCGATCGCCTTGCGGCCGTCGGCAACAACCGCGGCCAACCGTGCCCATCTGAGATGGTCCTCGTTGCTCCGGCTCACGAACCGACCCAGTCCAGACCGACGGTGACGGTCAGGTCAGCCGGCCGGTTCAAGTCCTCGACGAATACCGCGGAGGCTCCTATCGCATCCGCCAAGGCGATTGCCGCCTGCTGGTGGTCGGCGAGGTGATAGGCGACCGTCGTATTTTCCACCCCGAACGCTGGAGCATTGCCGAGCACTGTGACTTCCGCGCCTGCATCAACAAGGCGCGGCAGCATCTGGTCTCCCACCCCGGTGCCGGTGCCGTCGAGCAGGCTCACCGACGGGCGCGCACCGAGATGCGAACCGATCGGCAGCGGCACCATCTGACGCGCCAGGCTCTCCAACTGCGCTGACTGCTCGTCGGTCTGGGCGTAGAACGGAGAATCGTCGCCTCCGAACGACACCGCCACCAGTGGCAGAACCTCCAAGCGTCGAGAGCCGGTACCCAACGAACGCAGGTACGTCGACAATCCGTCCTCGAACGGCAGTGTGGCGCCAACAAGGTCATCGGCGCCGCCGACAAGAGAAAGCCACACCTCCCACAATTCGACCTGACGCTGCGTACGATTCGAGTCGAACTCGCCGTCGTTGAGCCACCCGTAGACCTCCGCGGCCTGTGCCCCGCTCAACTGGTGGACCCCCGCTCGATACTCGGTCTCCACGAACCCCTGGGCATCGACTGAGACGAGGTCGTCATCAAGCGCCACCGGCAGCGGCTCAACCAAGCGCAACCAAGCGCCCAGCTCTGAGGTGGTGATCTCCATCGTCTCTCTGAAGCCGAACCCGAAGAGGTCGCCCACCACCCTGCTCAGGCCGTCGATCCCCGATGCCTCATAGACTTCGCGAACGAACACTGCGTCGGCAGGATCGTCGGTCGGCTCGAGGAGGGACTCGGCGCTGATCAACACCGCGGTGCCGCCCTGGTCCAGCACAGTCTGAGCCAGAACCGTGATTCCCACCAGATCGCCGTCATCGCTGAGATGAGCGACCAGCATCGTCGGAGTGGGATCGACGAACGCTTGGTAGCCCGGCGCCGTCGGGTCGGTGATGGTCTCGATCCGCTCACCGTCATTGGAGTCGAGCACGAGTCTGGTTCCGTCGCTCCACACCGCGAACACCAGTGCCGCGGCGGCAACGACCAGAAAAGGAAACACCAAACCCCAGAAGGGGTGCGGACTCGGCGCCGGCCGCTTGCCACTGGTGCGGACTGTGGGGGTTGGATCCGGTTGTTCGGTCGTCGTTTCGCGCAGCCGCGGTTCTGGGTCCGCTGTCTGGGTGGCCGAGTTCACCGAGCGCTCCCGTAGAGACCATTGGACCTCACGTAGTCGATCACCCCGGGTGGGACGAGTGCCTGGACCGGGCGCCCGTTGCGAAAGCGGTTGCGAATGTCCGTGGAGGAGATCTCCAGGGCGGGCACCTCCACCACGACGTGCTCCCAACCCTCAGGAGGGCGGCCCCCGGCGTTTCCTCCGCGTTCTGCGACAACCGTCGTCGCCAGCCGCTGAACGTCTTCGGGACGCTCCCAGGTGTCGAGACTCGCAGCGATGTCAGAACCCACGACAACAAACAACTCAGCACCGCCGGTCTCCGAGTCTGTCCCGGAGTCCAGGGCGGCGAGCGTGTCGGCGGTGTAGGTCTCTCCACCACGCCGTATCTCTTGATCGCCGGCCTCGAGCACAACCGCGCCGACTGTCTCGTTCGCCGCCGACACCGCCGCTTGGACCATCTCGAGACGGAACTGCGCAGGCGTCACGGAGTTGAACACAGTCTTCTGCCAAGGATCATTGGCGACGACCAGCAGCATCCTGTCGAGTTCGAGTTGATGCCGCACCTCCAAGGCGATCGCCAGATGACCGAAATGAATCGGGTCGAACGTTCCACCAAAGACCCCGATTCGCTGCGGTGTATCCTGCTCCACGGCCCAGAGTCTAGGGTTGTGCACCCGCGGACCGTAGTCGGGTCACCAAACTGCGCTCCAAGGCCGACGTGACAGAAGTCATACCAGCACTTCGTGACATCTCGGCCTGAATGGTGTCTAATAGCGTACGGCTAGGCCGGAAAGCGGCGCGGATTCAACAAGATCGCGAGCAGACGGTACCTCAGCCCGCACCAATACAACCCCCCAGGCCCCCAGCCTGTACTACCGGGAAGAGCGCGTGCGCCGATCCCAACGAGTGAGATTCAAGATTCATGAGTGATTCCGTAGGACAATATCTGAACGAGATAGGCGCAGTAGGTCTGCTGAACGCGCAAGAGGAGCGCCAACTCTCGCAGATCATCGAAAAGGGCACCGAAGCCCACGCCCGCAAAGACGCAGGCGAGACCGGCGTGGAACTCGACAGGGCCATCCGCAAGGCGGCGGCTGCCAAAGACCGCTTCATCCGGGCGAACCTCCGTCTCGTCGTGAGCGTCGCCCGACGCTATCCACTGCCCCCCGGCATGGAGCTGCTCGACCTGATCCAGGAGGGCAACCTCGGCCTCGAGCACGCAGTCGACAAGTTCGACTGGCGCAAGGGCTTCAAGTTCTCGACATACGCCACCTTCTGGATCCGTCAGGCGATCGGCCGGGCGCTCGACCAGAAGGCGAGCCTGGTCCGCCTCCCCGGCGACCGCTCCGCAAGCCTGCGTGCTGCGCTGCGAGCAGTCTCCGGCGACGGCGACGAACTCGACGACGAGCACGCCCGCCTGCATCGGCTGACCACCCCCACCAGCCTCGATCGCACTATCGGCGACGATGACTCCAACGAACTCGTCGATCTGCTCCCCGACTCGAATCCCGGCCCCGAGGTCGAGGTCATGGCCAAAGCCGAAGAGGAGATGGTCACCGGCCTGCTCGACATTCTCGATGAACGGGCAAAGTACGCAGTCGAGCAACGATTCGGCCTCGGCGACGGACGCAAGCGCTCGTACCGCGAGGTTGGTGAGGATCTCGGCGTCACCGCTGAAGCTGCCCGCCGCCTCGTCAAACGGGCCATCAACTCCGTTCGGGAACACGCCGCGAATAGTGTAGACGCGGTGGGCGTGGCGTAGTATCCTGTACACACAACCCAACAACCCACTGGGACTCTCGCCGATCGGCGGGGGTCCCGGTTGTCTTTTTGGACGGAAGTTGTCGGCGTTGTCAGAAATTAGGTTGAACCTTCGGGTCGACCACAGCAGACTTGTCAGGTGAGTAACGACTGGAACCCCGGCAGTTGGCGGAACTTCCCCGCCAAGCATCAGCCGTCATGGCCTGACGACGCCGAACTCGAACAAGTCCAAAAGATCCTCGGCGACCAGCCACCCCTGGTTTTTGCAGGTGAGGCCCGCAACCTCATGGGCCAGCTGGCCAAGGTCGCCGAGGGCAACGCCTTCCTCCTCCAGGCCGGAGACTGCGCCGAGTCTTTCGACAGCTCGACCGACTCGATCAGGGACCGGCTCAGGGTCATCCTGCAGATGGCCATCGTGCTCACCTACTCCGGCGGCACTCCCCTGGTGAAGGTCGGCCGCATCGCGGGGCAGTTCGCCAAGCCCCGCTCCAACCCGACCGAGACTCAGGGCGACACCGAACTGCCGTCGTTCCTCGGCCAGATCGTCAACGATGTGGGATTCACCTCAGACGACCGGCGCCCGGACCCCCAACGCCTCCTCACCGCCTACCACCGGGCCGCCTCCACCCTGAACCTCCTGCGTGCCTTCACACGCGGCGGATACGCAGACCTGCATCAGGTGTCGAGCTGGAATCGAGACTTCGTAGCCTCCTCCCCCGCAGGCGAGCGCTACGCAGCAATGGCCGACGAGATAGACCGCGCGCTGCGCTTCATGGCCGCCTGCGGGCTCGACTCCACCACCGTTCCAGCCCTTCACGAGGTCGACTTCTACACCAGCCATGAAGCCCTGCTGCTCAGCTACGAGGAGGCTCTGACCAGACGCGACTCCCTCACCGGCGACTGGTACGACTGCTCCGCGCACATGCTCTGGGTCGGTGAGCGAACCCGAGAGCTCGACGGCGCCCATGTGGAGTTCCTGCGCGGCGTCGGCAATCCGCTGGGATGCAAGATCGGGCCCACGGCCACAACCGACGAAGTACTCGGGATCTGCGAGGCTCTGAACCCCGACCGCGTGCCAGGCAGGCTCACCCTGATCAGCCGCATGGGAGCGGACAAGATCGCTGACGGCCTACCCGCGCTGCTCGCCGCGGTGCGCGACGCCGGTCATCTGGTCGTCTGGGCCTGCGACCCGATGCACGGCAACACCTACACCTCCGAGGGCGGACGCAAGACCCGCCATTTCGACGATGTGCTCAGCGAGATCGGCAGCTTCTTCGCGGCTCACAGGTCCGAGGGAACCCATCCCGGAGGAGTCCACGTCGAGTTGACCGGCGACCCGGTCACCGAGTGTCTCGGCGGATCCGACGCCCTCGTCGACCAGGACCTCGACCGGGCCTACGAGACCATGTGCGACCCCCGGCTGAACGGCCGCCAATCGGTCGACCTGGCGTTCCGGGTGGCCGAACTGCTGCAATCCGACATCACCCCGGGTCTGGGACGCTGAATCTTCCGCTCCTGTTCGCTGCGCTCCACTTCCCGCTCTAGTTCGCTGCGCTCACGGGGCCGCTCGGGCCACGGGCGGGCCGCTCGGCCTCTAGACCAGGTTCTCCACGAAACCCTCCAGTTGGCGGAGGTTCCTCACCTCGAATGCGCCGTCACAGTGCTGGGAATACTCACCGACGATCGAATCGCCGGTATCCCAGTAGCTGCGCGGCTCCGGATTCAACCAGTAGACGTGACGGGCCTTGTCCTGCATCTCTTTGACGATCCAACTCTCCGCGGCGTGGTAGTTGTTCCGGGCGTCGCCGAGGATCATTATCGACGTGCGCGGTCCGATGTCGGATCCGTACTTCTGCCAGAACACGCCGAACGCGTGCCCGTAGTCGGAATGCCCGTCGACCCAGACCACGTCGGCTTCGGTATTGACGCGGTGAACCGCCTCGTTGATGTCCTCAACCCCCTCGAAATACGAGGTCACCTCGTCGAGCCCGTCGATGAACACGAATGAGCGGACCTTGGAGAACTGCCCGGAGATGGCGTAAACGAGGTGCAGCGTGAAACGGGCGAACGCAGCAACCGAACCGGAGATGTCGGCGACGACGAAGATCTCGGGCTTGTGCGGATTCGGGTTGCGGAACTTCGGTTCCACCGGGACCCCGCCGTAGCTCAATGAAGCACGGACCGTGCGCCGGAAATCGAGGGGACCCCTGCGTCCGTGTCGGCGCTTGCGCTGCAGACGAGCCGCCAACTTGCGCGTCAGCGGGTAGATCGCCTTGCGCAGGTTCGCCATCTCCTCGCGGGAGGCGTGCATGAAATCGACGTCCTCGGGCAGGGGCTTGCGGAGCGTCTTGGCCATCGCCTCAACACCGCGATCGGCCACCAACCGCCTCCGGATCTCCGCCTCTATCTCCTTTTGCAGCTGATCGATCCGCTGCTGGTACTCGTCGCGCCAGAGCCGCTGGTCGAACTCTGAGAACTCCCCCTGAGTCTCTTGGGCCTGCTGCAGCAGACGCTGGAGGACGCCGTCGAGATCAAGGTTGCGCAGTGTCCGGTAGAGGTAGTAGGTGCCCCCGACCGGCCTGCCGGGCTCCATCCCCGCGAACCGACGAACAGCCTGGCGCGCGACGCCCTTCATCATCTGGGCGTCACCGCGCATCAACGACTGGAACAGCATCTCCGCAAGTTCCTCGGGACTCAGGTTCTCGCCTGCGCCACCACCACCCTGCTGGTCTCCGAGCTGAGCCTCGCCAAGTTCGTCGTCGTCAAGGTCGCTGAAGTCGTCGTGGGAGCCAATGGCGTACTCCTTGCCCCGCAAGGAGAAATACACCTCGAACACCGTCTCGAAGGCCTTCCAGTGGTTGTAGTGCTTGACCAGCGTGGCGCCGAGCGCGTACTTGAAGGACTCGCGGTCACCGATCGGCACATGCTTCACCGCTTCGAGTGCGTCGAGGTTCTCGGTGAGGCTCACCGGCAGGCCGGCGGCGCGCAGCTCAATGATGAACCCGTTGAGCAGTTCCAGGATGGCGTCACCCAACTCCAGAGGAATCGGCTGACTTGCGCCGTTTCCTTCAGAGGTGCTGATCGCGGTCATCGCAGGATCAAACGCTCACACCGTCGGCAGTCACCAGCTCCTTTGCGACCTTCTTTATGTCGCTCTGGTACTTCAACAGGATGTTGAGCGTGTCGCTCGCAGTCTGCTCCTCGATCTTCTCGACCCCGAGCAGCACCAGCGTGCGCGCCCAGTCGATCGTCTCAGACACCGACGGCGCCTTCTTCAACTCGATCTGACGTATCGAGCGCACGACCCGGGCGACCTGATCGGCCAGATTCTCTGTGATCTCAGGGACCTTCGTGAGCACGATCTCCTTCTCGCGCTCCAGGTCGGGATAATCGACGTGAAGGTACAGGCAACGCCGTTTCAAAGCCTCAGAAAGCTCACGGGTGTTGTTGGAGGTCAGGAACACCAGCGGAATCTGGGAGGCCTCGATAGTGCCGAGCTCCGGGATCGAGACCTGATAGTCCGAGAGGATCTCAAGCAGCAGAGCCTCGGTCTCGACCTCGACACGGTCGACCTCGTCGATCAGCAGCACGACGGGATCGGTCGCGCTGATCGCCTCGAGCAGCGGCCTTGTCAACAGGAACTCGTCGGAGAAGATGTCGTCTGACAGGCCGTCCCAGTCATGGCCGTCACTTCCGTCGCTCTGAATCCTCAGGAGCTGCTTCTTGTAGTTCCACTCGTACAGCGCCTTGGCTTCGTCGAGCCCTTCGTAACACTGCAGACGGATCAACCGTGTGCCCAGCACCTCCGAAACGCTCTTTGCCAGCTGCGTCTTGCCGGTACCTGCAGGTCCCTCCACCAAGACCGGTTTCTGCAACCGGTCCGCGAGGTAGACCACACCGGCGATGCCCTCGTCGGACAGATAGTCGACCTGCTGCAGGCCGTCCTTGAGAGAGGCGACGTCCTTGAAACGAAATGACATAGAGGATCAAGGTTAGCGGCCGTTAACCCCGGTGCCCGTATCGCTGTTCGCTGCGCCGGTTGCCCCGCTCTTGTTCACTGCGCTCACCGGGCCGCTCGGGCCCGGGTACCCCGCTCTTGTTCACTGCGCTCACCGGGCCGCTCGGGCCCGGGTCAAGGCCGGACGTGGCCCTCGCCGCGGACCACGTACTTGCAGGTGGTGAGCTGCTCGAGCCCCATCGGACCGCGAGCATGGAGCTTCTGGGTCGAAATGCCGATCTCGGCACCGAATCCGAACTCCTCACCGTCGACGAACCGGGTCGATGCGTTGACCAGAACCGCCGCCGCGTCGACCTCGCGGGCGAAACGGTCCGCAGCGCGGACATCGTTGGTGACAATCGCTTCGCTGTGTCCCGTCGAAGTCTCAGACACGTGGGCGATCGCCTCGTCGAGATCGCCGACCACCTTGACGCTCATCTTCATGTCGAGGTACTCGGTCGCGAAGTCCGCCGGTTCAGCGGCAGCGATAGACGGGGAGATCCGGCACGACTCCTCGTCGCCCACCAACTCGACCCCCTCGAGAGCGACCACCATCCTCAAAAGGAACTCCAAAGCGACATCGCGGTGAACGACAAGGGACTCCGCGGCGTTGCAGACCCCGGTTCGCTGAGTCTTGGCGTTGACGAGGATCTCGATTGCCATGTCGAGATCGGCGGCAGCGTCAACATAGACATGGCAGTTGCCGGCCCCGTCGATGACATAGGGAACCGTGGCGTTGTCGAGGATCGACTGGATCAACGACGGACCCCCGCGGGGGATCAGACAGTCGATGTAGTCGTTCTGCTGCATGAACTCAACAGCGGCCTCACGACGCGTGTCGTCGACGACCACCAGGGCGTCAGCAGGAAGCCCCGCCTTGGTGAGTGCCTCACGCAACACGGCCGACACAGCCAGATTCGAATTGATCGCAGACGACGATCCACGCAGGAACGCGGCGTTTCCAGACTTGAGACAGAGACCGAAGGCGTCGCTGGTTACGTTGGGACGGCTCTCGTAGATGATCGCCACAACACCGAGCGGCACGTGCACCCGTTCAATGCGCAGCCCGTTGGGCCGCACCCAGCCGTCGCTGATCCGGGACACGGGATCAGCGAGGGACGCAACCTTCCCAAGGCCGTCGGCCATCGCTTCAATGCGCGAATGATCAAGCCGCAGCCGATCGACAAGCGGCGCTGCCATCTGAGCGCTGACCGCCCCTTCCACATCCACAGCGTTGGCCTCCAACACCGACTCCGCATTCGCCATCAGCAGGTCGGCTCCGGCATGCAGGGCGGCGTCCTTGCATTCGGTGCTGGCAACGGCCAACACGCGTGATGCGATCTTGGCGCGCTCCGCGAGCTGTGGGATGGGAGTGGTTCGACCGGTCACGGTCTCAGCGTACCGGGTCGGCACAGTAGTCTTGACGGGAGTCGAGGCAGTTCAATCGGTGAAAGGGACCAACTGGAGTGTCGGCACCGAAACGAAACGGGTCTGTACTGGTCGCTCTGGGGATCGGCATTTCACGGGCGTCGGGACTGCTGCGCGAACTGGTCGCGAGCCGGGTGTTCGGCCTCGGACTCGCCGCCGACGCCTTCTCTGCCGCTTCGCAGATCCCCAACCTGCTGCAGAACCTGCTCGGAGAGGGCGTGCTCTCGGCATCGTTCGTGCCCGTCTACAGCAAACTCCTCGACGACGAGGATCCCAAGGAGTCCAGCCGTGTCGCAGGGGCGGTCGGGGCGCTGATTCTGGCGATCACCGGCATCTGCGTGGGGATCTTCGTTCTTGCTGCCCGACCGATCACATCGGTGCTGGCATTCGGTCTCAGCGGCGAGAAGTTCGAGATCGTCGTCGACCTGGTCCAGATCATGGCCCTGGGTATGGGATTCCTGGTCATGTCGGCGTGGTGCCTCGGCGTGCTCAACAGCCATCGCCGCTTCTTTCTCCCCTATGCTGCGCCGGTCATCTGGAATGCCTGCCAGATCGTCGCCCTCTACCTGATGTGGGCCCGGGACTGGGACCTCGTCGACGCCGCGAGGGGCCTGGCGCTGGCGGTCACCGTCGGTGGCCTGCTGCAACTGCTTATCCAATTGCCGACCGTGCTGCGCCTGGCCTCCGGCATCAGGTTTCGACCCGACGGACGAGACCCGTCCGTGCTGGAGATCCGACGGCGCTTCGTGCCTGCGCTGCTCGGGCGCGGCGTCGTTCAGTTGTCGGCATACCTGGACCTGATGCTGGCCACCCTGTTGGCGACCGGCGCGATCGCCGCGTTGATCAAGGCGCAACTGTTGTACACACTCCCTGTGAGCCTCTTCGCGATGAGTGTGGCTGCAGCGGAACTCCCGGAGCTGTCACGGCTCGTCGGGGACCCGCTGAGACTGGCGTCCCGCTCCGAGCGGGGGTTCCGACGGATCGCCTTCTGGATGCTCATGGCATCGATGGTGTCGATAGTGGCCGGTGACCTGATAATCCGGGTTCTGTTCGAAGGCGGCGAATTCAGCCAGACCGACGCGGTCCTGGTGTGGTGTGTGCTCGGCGCCTACGCCGTCGGACTGCCCGCAATCGGTGCCAGCCGCCTGCTCCAGAACACCTGCTACGCCGTCGGCGACACCCGGGGGCCGGCCCGTATTGCGGGGCTTCGAGTGGTCGTCTCAGCGGCCGTTGCGCTGCTCATCATGTTCTCGTTGGACCGCGTGATCGTCACGACAGGCGGATTGACGACGAACGGCGGCTGGATCTCCTCGGTGCCCCTGGCCGAGAGCCTGAGGGCGGTAGAAGGACCCGTGCGCCTCGGAGCGGTCGGCCTGTCCGCCGCTTCTGCGGTCGGTGCCTGGGTCGAACTGCTGCTTCTGTCGGTTCGGTCCCGCCGCCACCTGCCCCGCATGACCAACCCAGTGCGAACGCTGGGGCGACCGGCAGCAGCCGCGGCCGGAGCCTTCGTGCTCGCCGGCGCGACCAGACTGGTGCTCCCGGACATTCCGATGCTCCCCGACATTCGGTATCTCCCGGACCTGTCGCTGCTGATCACCGCTGCGGTGGTCGTCGGCGTGGCGGTGGTCGGCTACGTGGCCATCGCCGCCCGCATCGGCGTGGAAGAAACCCGGCTGCTGTCGGACCCCGTCCGCAAGGCGTTCTCGCGCTCACGCTGACTAGCGGCGCCGCCAGCCACTACGATTGAACCATGCTGCAGTATCTGAAGAAGCGTTGGAACTACTTGATCACCAGATCGAACCAGAGATTCGAGGAGTCCGCCGACCCCAAAGTGCAGTTGGAACAGGCCATCAGCGAGGCCAAAGACCAGCACAACCGTCTCCGCGGGCAAGCGGCCAACGTCATCGCCAACCAGAAGCAGACCGAGCTTCGGCTAAACCGCGCCATCGAGGAGCTCGAGCGGTACAGCGGCAACGCCCGTCAGGCCGTCAAGATGGCCGACGACGCCACCCGCGCCGGACACTCCGAGAACCTGGAGCGCTACACCGACGCAGCCGAACACTTCGCCAACCGGATCGTGATCCTCGAAGAGGAGATCGAGAGCCTCAAAGGTCTGTACTTTCAAGCCTCCGAAGCCGCTGACCAAGCCAAGGCTGCAGTTGAGCAGAACGCCGGACTGCTCCAGAAGAAGCTCGGGCAACGCCAGGCTCTGTTGAGCCAACTCGACCAGGCCAAGATGCAGGAGACCGTCAACGCCGCCATGAGCACCCTGTCAGAAGCGGTCGGTGAGGACGTTCCGACCTTCGACCAGGTACGCGACAAGATCGAGGCCCGCTACGCACGGGCCAAGGCGACCGCTGAACTCACCGAGGGCAACGTCGAGACACAGGTGTACGAAGTCGAGAAGGCCGCTCGGAAGATCGAAGCCCAGTCACGGCTCGAGACGATCCGGTCCAACCTCGGAATCGAGGCTCCCGGCACCGCAGAGGCGATCACCGAGACCAGCAGCGATCCAGGCACTTCTTAACCCGCTCTTGTTCGCTTCGCTCACCGGGCCGCTCGGGCCCCGGGCGGGCCGCTCGGGCCACGGCCTCGTTCGATCGCGGACCTGTGCCGAATCAATCCGCTCGGCCTCTGGCTCGGGCTCGGGCTAAGCGGGGACCGTCACTAGGTCGTCGGCGTGGATGACCAGATGCAGCGCACCCGCGGGCAGATCCTCACTCCGGCGACCCGCAACCGCTCGCAGATCGTCAGAACCATGACGAGTCAACCCCTTGGCGAAGACCACCGCATCGTCGTCGACCACCTCAACCGGAGCGCCCGCAGCAAACGAACCGTCGACCCCGCGCACACCCGCCGCCAGCAGCGACTTGCCCCGTTCGAGGGCCCTGCGAGCTCCAGCGTCGACGGTGACGGCTCCCTGCGCGCCGACAGCGAAGGCGATCCACAGTTTCCTCGCGGGCAGGCGGCTCTCGCGGGCGTGCACCATCGTGCCGCTGCCGGCCACACCGTTCACTGCGTCGCGCAACACCGAATCACGGTCCGCGTCCGCGATCACCGACGACACGCCCGACCAGGCTGCGATCTTGGCCGCATTGAGCTTCGAGGCCATACCACCGCTGCCCCGAGCGGAACCGGCACCACCGACAACCGCCTCGGTCTGATGGTCGATGCCCACGATCTCTGAGATCAGAGAAGCTTCAGAGTCGATGCGCGGATCTGCCGTGAGCACACCGGCCGTGTCTGTCAGCAGCACCAGGCGGGCGGCGTCGACCAAGTTGGCGACCAGAGCCGCTATCCGGTCGTTGTCGCCGAACCGGATCTCGTCATCGGCGATGGCGTCGTTCTCATTCACCACCGGGATCACACCGAGCTCGAGCAGGCGCTCAAGGGTCTGGCGGGCATGCAGGTACTGGGAGCGCACGATGAAGTCGAGCGGTATCAACAGAACCTGGCCCGCGATCAGACCGTGTGAAGCGAACTCCTCGCGGTAGACCGCCATCAGCGCACTCTGTCCCACCGTGGCCACCGCCTGCAGCGTGCGGATGTCCCTGGGTCGCTTACCCCCGCCCAGACCCAGTTCAGGCAGACCCGCGGCAATAGCGCCCGAGGTCACCACGACCACCTGGTATCCGTCCGCGCGCAGCTCAGCGACTTCGGCGCACAGCTTGGCGATACGCGACCGCTGCACGACCCCGTCGTTGTCGGTGATAGACGATGTCCCGATCTTCACCACGACCGTTCTGTTGGTGCTCATGTGTCCTCTTCGTACTCAAAACTAAACTCTCCGATGCGGACCTCGTCGCCAGTTTTCAGTCCGGCCCGTGCCAACGCCGTGTTGACACCGAGCTGCTGCAGCCGTTCGGTCGCATATGCCAGCGCCTGGTCGTCAGTCAGATCACTGAGAGCGACCGCACGCCGGGCGGCACGACCCAGCACCTCCCACGACCCGTCGTCATGACGCCGGAGCTGGATCTCCGCCGACACGGGACGATGGATCACCGACGAGACCGACTCGGCTTGTTGCGCGCGGCTCTCATCAACCAGTCGCACCAACTCCCCGATCAACTTGCCGATCCCCTCACCCGTGACCGAGGAGACCACCCTGCCGTCGAAGGAATGGCCCGGAGCCATGTCGGCGCGGCTCCCGACCACCAGGCGCGGCCGGTTCAACAGGTCAGCCTGGTAAGAGCCGAGTTCGTTGAGCAGCACCTGCAACTGCTCGTGCGGCGCAATTCCGTCCCACGGTGCCAGGTCGACGAGCACCAACAACACCTGCGCCCGCTCGACATGGCGAAGGAACTGGTGCCCCAGCCCCCTGCCTCGACTCGCACCTTCGATCAACCCCGGAATGTCAGCCACGACCATCTCGAAACCGTCATCAGTGCGGACGACGCCGAGGTTCGGCTCGAGAGTCGTGAACGGATAGTCGGCGATCTTCGGCTTGGCTGCCGAGATGCGGCTGATCAGTGTCGACTTGCCGACATTGGGGAAGCCGATGATCGCCACGTCGGCGAGAAGCTTGAGTTCGAGCCGCAACCAGCGCTGCTCCCCATGCTCGCCCTGCTCCGCGAACGCCGGTGCTCGTCGCCGGTTCGACAGGAAACGGGCGTTGCCCCGGCCGCCCTCACCGGCCTGCGCTGCGAGCCAACGATCACCGTTGTTGACGAGATCGGCCAGCGGTTCGCGAGTTTCGTGGTCGAGCACGACCGTTCCCATCGGCACCGCCACCTCCAGATCCTTGCCCCGCGCGCCGTGACGTTTGGATCCACCACCGTGCTTGCCGTTCTCCGCGCGGCGATGGGGGTAGTCACGGAAAGCCAGCAGCGAAGCGACGTTGCGGTCCGCTACCAGCCACACCGATCCGCCGTCGCCACCGTCACCACCGTCAGGACCGCCCTTGGACACGTGCGCTTCACGCCGGAACGCAACGCAGCCCGCGCCGCCGTCACCAGCGGTGACATGAAGGTTGCATTCGTCGATGAACGTGCCCACCCCGCCAGCGTACGGCACCACTCAGAGGCAGACGCGTTTGCCGACCGCCCCGCGTGGGCGGCGCGCCGCTTCCCGCTCTTGTTCGCTGCGCTCACGGGCCGCTCGGGCACGGCCTCGTTCTGTCACGGCCGTTTGCGGGGTCAATCGGCTCGGCCTCTGGGGCGGCGGATCAGGCGGGGATCACGTCAACAAGTTTGCGGCCGCGGCGGCGACCGAACTTGACCGTGCCGTCGGAGGTGGCGAACAGAGTGTCGTCACCACCGCGCATCACGTTGTTGCCCGGGTGGAACTTGGTGCCGCGCTGGCGAACAATGATCGCGCCGGCCAGAACCTGGCCACCGTCATAAACCTTGACACCCAGTCGCTGAGCGTTGGAATCGCGGCCGTTGCGAGTCGAACCGCCGCCTTTGGTCTTTGACATTGGGAATCAACCCTTCGATATCTTGGTGATCTCGATGAGGGCCTGAGTCTGACGATGCCCCCATCGCCTGCGATTGTTGGACTTGCTCTTGTAGAGGAAACCGTTGATCTTCGGGCCCTTGTGCTCCTCGATCACCCGTGCGGTCACCGACGCGCCCTTCAGTTGATCGGGAGTGGCCAGGACGGTCTCGCCGTCGACGAGCATCACCGGCGCAAGCTCAACATCGGAACCAGGTTCACCCAGACGTTCCACCGAGATCGTCTGGCCCTGCTCGACGCGGTACTGCTTACCGCCGGTCTTCACTACTGCGTACATAGGCCGAAGATTCTAACGGACCCGTCAGCCGATCAGACCATCAATCAACACATGACCATCGCCCTCACAGGTATCGCAAAGGTCAGAAACCGACTCCAGCAGACCCTCCCCGATCCGCTTGCGGGTCATCTCGACCAATCCGAGACCCGAAATGTCGAACACCTGCGTTCGGGTCTTGTCACGAGCCAACGCCGCTCGGAACACCTTCATCACCTCGGCACGGTTCTTGGCAATCTCCATGTCGACGAAATCGATCACGATGATCCCGCCGATGTCACGCAGCCGCAGTTGGTTGGCGACCTCCTCTGCGGCTTCGAGATTGTTGCGGAAGACCGTCTCCTCAAGACTCGACTTGCCGACATTCTTGCCCGTGTTGACATCGATCACGGTGAGCGCCTCGGTGGCCTCGATGATCAACGAACCACCGGACGGTAGCCAGACCTTGCGATCGAGCGCCTTACGCAACTGCTCGTGTACGTGATAGCGCTCGAACAGCGGCAGCTTCGCGGCCCTCGGATCGTAGTACTCGACGCGTTCCGCCAGTGCCGGCGTGATACTGGAAACGTACGCCCTCACCTCGTCGTAGAGTTCACGGTTGTCGATGACGATCCCGCGGAAGTCCTTGGTGAACTCCTCTCGGATGATCCGCACCGCGGCTTCGGGCTCTCGGTAGACGAGCGCAGGAGCATTCGTCTTCTTCGCGAGGGTCTCAATCTCGTTCCACTGGGTGACGAGCCGGGCAACATCGCGCTTTATCTCCTCGGCTGTGACCTTCTCAGCCGCGGTGCGGACAATCACACCGTGCTGTTTGGGTTTCGCCTTGTCGAGGATGCTCCGAAGCCTGGCCCGTTCGGTATCGGGAAGGCGTTTCGAGATGCCGTAGGTGGAGGTGTTGGGCACCAGCACCACGAAGCGGCCCGGGAGCGACACCTCCTGGGTGAGCCGCGCACCCTTGTGGGCGATCGGGTTCTTCGTCACCTGGCAGAGGATCGTCTGGCGGGCCTTCAGCAGCTCTTCGATGCGTGGTTGTTCAGTAGGTCCGCTCTCGACGTCCTCCCGGTCGTACTGCACGTCGCCGCGGTACAGCACCGCGTTCTTGGGGGTGCCGATATCGACGAAAGCCGCTTCCATGCCCGGGAGCACGTTCTGCACTCGGCCGACGTAGATGTTCCCGTGAATCTGGCTCACGTCGTCGGCCGGGCGCGACACCTGGTGCTCGACGAGCTTGCGCCCTTCAAGTGTTGCTATCTGCGTCGCCTTGTCACCCACCGACACACACATCATGTAACGGCCGACCGCCTGCCCCTTGCGAGTCCTGCCACGACGCTGTTTGAGC
The DNA here is from genome assembly GCA_965208435.1 of Candidatus Aldehydirespiratoraceae bacterium. Classification (GTDB taxonomy): domain Bacteria; phylum Actinomycetota; class Acidimicrobiia; order Acidimicrobiales; family Aldehydirespiratoraceae; genus VXYK01. The sequence continues at coordinate 395,569 of OZ242337.1, forward strand.
GTCTTCTCGTCGAGTTCGACCGCATCGTCGATGATCGACTCGACCGGACGATGGGACCTCTGGCCGCGGCCCTGACGACCCTGGGAGCCTCCGGTCTTGTTGCGTGCATCCCCTTGAGACTGGTCGGGAGCGGACCCCCTGCCACGGCCCCGTCCGCCGCGCTTGCGACGCCGACGCTTCGATCCACCCTCACCCTGGCCGCGGCCCTGGGAGTCCTGCTGCTTCTGGCCCTGGAGGTCCTGCTGCTTCTGGCCCTGGTTCGAAGATCCTGACCGCCCGGAACCCTTGCCGCCGGAACCGCCGCGGCCGCCGCCACTGCCGCCACGCCCGTCTTTGGGCTTGGCGTTCGAGGAGCCGCGACCCGAGGGCTTGGCGTTGCCGTCACTCGGAGGAGCCGGCCGGGTGTCTCCTATGCGCGGAGCCCGATTCGGAGCCGGCGCAGGGCGGGAATCACCGATCTTCGGTTTCTGGGCGCCCGCGGGTTCAGATTTGCCCGCGGGTTCAGGTTTGCCAGTGGATTGAGATTTGGGATTGGATTGAGGTTTGGGCGCACGCGCGGAGGCGTCGCTGTTGTCGGCCTGTGATTTGGCCATAGTTTCGTTCCTTCGTTGATGACACCGGGGAACAGGCGATCATGTCGCCCCCACCGGTGTGGACGAGGCAGCGTCCAGCGGACTGCTGCGCTGCCGATCGTCGGTTTCGTTCGCTGTCCATTGGTGAAGCCTCAGCACCCGGTGCTCGATCAGCGGTGGATCAAGAGCGCCCAAGAGTTCAGACACTCGTAGAGCACGCGGTTGGGTGGCGAGTTCAGCGATAAGCCTCACCCCGCCACCGTTCGCTTGTTCAGCTTCGATTGGCCCTTCAACATCGAGACTCAGCACACCGGGGCGCAGGTCGTCCACGACCTTGCGACCCTTGCGTTCTCTGGTTACGACGAGATTCTCTGCGGCGAGCGCTCGAGCCACGGCGCCGGCCACGGTATCGGCATCAATGTCGACGACATCGATCTGCCAGGTACAACTTGTGACTGCCTGCTGCAACGACGCAGTCTGTCGGTCAACGGTCACCGCAGCAGTGACTGCCATTCCTTGCGGAAGCTCATTTGTCAGCCGGGCCGGCAGATCGCCCATTTCAATTCCGTTGATTCGTTCGGGATCCAAGTCAATATCAAGATACTCCGCATCGGAGGAATGTCCTGTCGATAGGGCGAGACCAAATGCAATCTTGGGCCGCGGAGAGAACCCCTGACTGTACGCAACCGGGAGTCCCGCACGCCTGAGCGCCCTCTGGAAGATCCGAGCCACGTCCCGATGCGACGTGAAGCGCACTTTGCCGTGCTTGTTGAAACAGATCCTGACCCTCATGACGCCACCCCGGCTCCACGGCGAGTGTCGGCGCCGTTGAGCGCCTCGCTGCCGCGCGGCCGCTGCGCCAGTACCACCGGCACGGCCCCGCCCCCGGTCAGGTCGACTCCGGTCCCCTGGCTGCCCCCCGCGGGAGGCGAGGCCGACGCCACGACATGTTCGATTCCGTAGCCCGTGCAAGCGCCGCAGTCGTAACAGGGTGTCCAACGGCAGTCTTCCAAGCCCAGTTCATTGAGGGAGTCGCGCCAGTCCTGCCACAGGAAGTCCTTGTGCAGCCCCGCTGAGAGGTGGTCCCACGCAAGCACCTCGTCCTCGGTCCGGTGACGGTGGACGTACCAGTCGACATCGCAGCCGTTGACTGCCATGGCCTCGAGCCAGAGATCGTAGTTGAAGTGCTCCGACCACTCCTGGAACGTGCCGCCCCTGCGCCAGACATACTCGATCACAGGACCCAGGCGGCGGTCCCCACGACTGGTGATGCCCTCTGCGAGGGTTGCCTTGGGGTCGTGCCATTTGAGTTGCACGCCCCGGGTCCGTCGCAGATCATCACGCAGCAACCCGATCTTGCGCGACAACTCAGTCACAGTGTTCTGGCCGAACCACTGGAACGGCGTGAACGGCTTGGGCACGAAACCGCCCACCGAGACCGTCACCGACGGTGAGGAGTGGTGACTGCGGCCGAGCGCCACACAGTTTCGGGCGAGTTCGGCGATACCGAGCGTGTCCTGGTCAGTCTCGGTCGGAAGTCCAGTCAGAAAATACAGTTTCATCCGCCGCCAACCCTGGCTGTAGGCGCTCTCGACCGCTCCGTAAAGGTCCTCCTCCCGAATGAGTTTGTTGATGACCTGACGCATCCGCCAAGAACCCGCCTCGGGCGCGAACGTCAAACCGGTGCGGCGAGCCCGCTGGATCTGAGCAGCGATGCCGACCGTGAACGCGTCCACCCTCAGACTCGGCAGCGCAACACTCACCTGGTCGCACCCGGCGTCGCTGACCGTCTCGCCGATCACCTGCTCGATACCGCTGAAATCCGCGGTCGAGAGCGACGTCAGCGCAACTTCGTCGTATCCCGTGCGGGTCAGACCGTCGGTGATCATGGCGCGAACCTGCTCGGCAGGACGCTCCCGGACAGGCCGAGTGATCATCCCCGCCTGACAGAACCGACAACCCCTGGTGCAACCCCTGAAAACCTCCACCGAAAGCCGGTCGTGCACGACCTCTGTCAAGGGTACGAGCTGCTTGGAGGGATAGGGCCAGTCACCGAGGTCGGCGACCGTGCGCTTCTCCACGGTGGCCGGGACGTCGCCGTAGCGGGGCGTGACCTCGGCGATGAACCCGCCGGAGTACGCCACCTGATACATCGAGGGGACATAGACCCCTGCGATCTTCGACATCTCCCTCAGCAGCGGACTGCGGGAGCCGCCAGGAAGCCCCGTTCGCTTCGAGCCGCACAGCCGCTTCCAGCTGCGCAGCAATTCTGTGATCTCGCCGACGACCTCCTCGCCGTCGCCGAGCACCACGAAGTCGACGAAGTCGGCGATCGGTTCGGGGTTGTATGTGCAGTGCCCGCCCACACCGATCAACGGATCGTCGTCTGTGCGTGAATCCGAGTGGATCGGAACCCCCGCAAGATCGATGCAGTTGAGCAGGTTCGTGTAGGTCAGTTCGGCGCTGAGGTTGAACGCAATGACGTCGAAATCGCCTGCGGGGCGATGCGTGTCGACCGAGAACAGCGGCAACCGGTCACGCCGCAGCAGGGCTTCAAGGTCGGTCCAAGGCGAATAGGCACGTTCGGCCGCGGCGTCGTCACGCTCATTGAGAATCTCATAGAGGATCTGCAGACCCTGGTTGGGCAACCCGATCTCGTAGGTGTCGGGGTAGGTCAGCAACCAGCTGACGATGCCGGGACCATGAGTTGGCGTCTGCGCGCCCTGCTCGCAGCCGATGTAGCGCGCCGGCTTCTGTACCTGCGGAAGCAGGTTCTCAAGACGGGGCCAAAGCGACGCGGACACTCATTGAGGCTACCCGCCCGCTGTGTCTAACTACGCTCTGCTGTCCACGCTCCGCCTCAGCTACGCTCTGCTGTCCGCCGCTCCGCCTCAGCTACGCTCTGCAAAATCGAAACGGCGGCGGTAGACGCCCATCACCAGACCGAGCGCCACCATCGACGTGAGCATGGACGACCCGCCGTAGGAGACCAGCGGGAGCGGAATCCCAGTCACCGGCATCATCCCCATGGTCATACCGGCGCTCTGGAAGGCCTGAAACAGGAACATCGCCATGACCCCGATGGTCAACAACCGGTCGAACGAGTCGGTCGCGCGCACCGCGATCCGCCAGATCCTAAACAGCATCAGCGCATACAGCGCCAGCAACAGGCCCGCCCCTCGGAAACCCAGCTCCTCGCCGGCCACCGAGAAGATGAAGTCAGTCTGCTGCTCCGGAACAAGGTTCGAACGGGTCTGCGAACCCTGGAACAGGCCCTGGCCGAACAGTCCCCCGTTGCCGATGGCGATCTGGGACTGCTCGACGTTGAACGCCGCGCGCGCCGCCTCCGGGCCCAGCGCAATCAGCTCGTCCTGATCGAGGACGAATACCTGGAGCCGGTCCTCCTGAAACTTCGCAAGCACGTCGGACTGGAAGATCACCACCACGACGGCAACCGCGATCACGGCCAGACCGGCAATGAACCGCAGCTTGACCCCGCTCATGGCGATCATCGCCGCGACGATGACGACGTAGATGAGGATCGTTCCCACATCGGGCTGTCGCAGGATCAGAAAGACCGGCAGACCCGCGAGGCCCAAGGCCAGCAGCAGCCGCTTCGCCCGCACCTCCTCGACCGACAGGGCCGCCGCGAGAACAAGAATAAGTATCACCTTGCCCGGCTCCGACGGCTGGAAACTGAACCCAGCGAAGCTGTACCAGGCACGTATTCCCCTCACGTTCTCGCCGAACAGCAGCAGACCGCCGAGCAACAGGAGGAGTCCGACGTAGGCCGCGGGAGTCCAGGCCCGAATGGAGCGGATGCTGAGATGAGCCACGAACACCGTGACGATCAGCCCCAGAACCGCGAAAGCGACCTGACGTTCGAGGTACGAATAGTCGGGCGGTTCGAGCGGTGTCGCCGGGCCGCGCGTGGCGGAGAACACAAGCACCGCCCCCATCGCAGTGATCAGCAGCACCGTGATGATGAGTACCGGGTCCAGGACGAACCACCAGCGCTGATCGTCGTCCTCGGCGAGAGGGGGAGGACGAGAGGTGAACGTACCGGGGGCCGTCACTGCGTCACCCCGCTGACCGAAACCGTCTCCTGCAGTTCGGCATCGCGCGCCGCGAGCAGAGCCTCGATACGAGCCACCTGCTCAAGTTCCTTCTCATCGAGCGTCAACGCCCGCGGCATGTTGTTGCGTGCTATGGGCTCAAGTATCGCAGCCGCGACCGGCGCAGCGGCGACGCTGCCGAATCCACTCTCCTCCATCACCACCGCGATGGCGATCTCCGGGGGCCCGTCCACGTCGACGCCGGCCTCGGGAAAATCGTTGGGGCCCCAAGCCACGAAGAGACTCGTGTCCGCCTTGCCGTCAACCTCAGCGGTGCCGGTCTTCCCGGCCACCGGCCACTCGTCGATAGGGAACGTCCCGCCCTGGAAGGCACTGGCAGCAGTGCCTCGGACCCTGCCGAATCTGGGAACCCCCAACAACCCCCGGATGATCGGCCCGGTCACCTCAGGTCCCAAGTCGAGTTCCTTCAACACCCTCGGGCCGAACTCGATTGTCGAATCGCCCTGCGGACTCGTGATCCTCAGAGCGACATTGGGTTGATGGAGAATGCCACCGTTGGCGAACGTGGCGTAAGTGTTGGCGAGTTGGATCGGCGTCACCAACACGTCACCCTGGCCGATCGACAACAGGATGGTGTCGCCGGCGAACCACTGATCCCCGTCCCGGATGAAGACACCCTGGGAGAACTTCAGATCGAAGTAGTCGCGGTCCGGCACCACGCCGGAACGCTCGTAGGGAAGCTGCACGCCGGTGGTGCCTCCGAGCCCCAGAAGCCTCGCGGTCGTCTGAATCCCCTCGTCGCCCTGCGGCCCACGCTCACGGGTGAAGAACCCCTCACCGGCAAGTCGATAGAAATAGACGTCGCTCGACACAGTCAGCGCGTCGGAGAGGTCGACGTGGCGCGAGCCCACGAACGGACTGTCGAACGCGCAGGTCCCCTCCAGTTCGGTTCCGGTCTCGCAGAACGGGTAGATGTAGCTCCCCTCGTCGTCCACGAACTCGTCGGTCCCGCCGTAGAGCCCGTCGATCACCCCATGCTGGACCGCCGCCACAGAAGTGACCAGCTTCCAGGTGGAACCCGGAGCGTAGGAACCCTGGATGGCCCGGTTCAGAATCGGCCAGTAGTTGTCGTCGGAAGTCAGCAGATTGAACTCCTCGGTAGAGATTCCAGTGGCGAACTGCGACGGGTCGTAGGTCGGAAACGATGCCATCGCCAGCACGTCGCCATTCTGGGGATTGCTCGCAACCACAGATCCGGCCGGGGCCAGGACGTCCGGCTCGTCCGACTCGAGGCGGGTCTTGAGCAGTCCCAGTGCGAGCTGCTCCTCAGCGCGGGCCTGCAGGTCGATGTCGATCGTCAGCCACACATCGTTGCCGGACCTGGGAGTGACACCGGGATGCTCTCGAATGACCTCGCCCACATTGTTGACCTCCAACCAGCGAACACCGGGAACGCCCCGCAGTTCGAGCTCGAAGATCCTCTCGATGCCGGTCTTCCCGATCTGGCTGTTCAGCTGATAGGTCTTGGCGTCGGTCGCGTCGGGATCGAGGTTGGCGTTCGCCTGTTCCTGCTCCGCTCTGGTGACGGGACCCACGTAACCCAGAAGGTGCGCGGCGAGCGTGCCGTAGGGGTAGACGCGGATGGTGCGCTGCTCCACACGGACGCCGGGAAACTGGTCCAGACGCTCCCCGAGATACACCATGAGCTTGGAGTTGACGTCGACCGCAATCGGAATCCGGTCGAACGGCCCGTAGCGGGGATCAGCGACCTCAGCGGCGATCGTCGACACCTTGGTCAGCTGGCCGGAGCGGCTGATCGCCAGAGCGAGCCTGCGGAAGACCTCGAGAGCCTCCGCCTCATCAAGGGTCTCGAGAACCTTGCGGTCGAAGGTCACGACCTGTACGACCTTGTTGTCGACAAGGACACGACCGTTGCGATCAAGGATCCGGCCCCTCGGCGCCTCCTCGTACACCGGTTCAAGCACGTTCGAAAGAGCTTCATCGCTCAACACCTCGTGCTCGATTCCCTGGAGGAACCACAGCCGGGCCACGAGTGCACCGAAGAGGATCAGGGCCACGAACGCGAAGATCCGGAGTCGCAGCTTCAACTGGTCGTCGACAGCCATCGTCTCAACCCGAAGAGACCATCGAACGGCTCGCTCCGCCGAATCCCGACTGGGCTCCGATGGACCAGGCCAAGACGGGCCGTGTCAACGGCGCCGCCACCGCATTCACGAGCCCGGCGATCAACCCGACGCGCAGCATCTCCACCTCGACGAGGCCGCGTTGTCCCATGACCTCCCCCAACAGGGCATAACCGGCGACCGCCGCGAAAGTCCCGACCCCAGCTATCGCGGCCAACTGCAACTTCGAGTCTCGAAACAGTTCCGCTCCACTGGCCGCGACCGCGAAGGCCACCATGGCGAAGACGATCGCCGAGAGGCCCAGAGGAGTGGGAAGGTAGACGTCCCAGAAAAGTCCAATCACGAACGCCGCGGTCGGTCCACGCTGCGGCCCGAACCAGTAGCCGAACATCACCGCGAGAAGAACGAGCAACTCCGGAGAAACCCCCGAGATCCTAACATCAGCAAACACCGTGACCTGCACAACCACCGCCACAAGCATCAGTGCGCCCAGCCTCAACGGGATCATTGGCTCACCTCACCAGCGCCGCCCTCTTCGGGGGGATCGAGAAGGTCCGGGTCGAGATCGAGGGGCACGCTGGTGCTCGGCACGACGTCCACCAGCGGAGGATCCTCGCGTTGCTCAGTAATGAGGACCGACACGAATGCCAGATCCTCGACGTCGTTCGCCATCTCCACGAGGACTTCCAGAGCCAACTCGTCCGCGGCGGGGCGAACCTCGACGACCCGTCCGATGGGAACGTCGGCGGTGTAGCGCGAGTCGTTGTCGGTCACGACCGCGGAACCGATCTCCGGCAACAGTGCTGTGTCGGTGATCTTGGGCCAGTTCGGCCCCTGGTTGATGATGAACATCCCAGGTTCCCCCGGGACCGCATGACCAAGACCCACATCGTCGGTGGAGACCAGCCGTACTCCGACGAGCAGGCCCGGATCACTCAGCAACTGGACCGTGGAGGTCACCCCGTCAACCCGCTCGACACGGCCCACGAGCCCCGCTCCGGTAACGACTGTCATACCCTCGGTCAGACCGTGGCGGTGTCCCTTGTTGATCGTGACGACATCGCTGGCAAAGTTGCCGACCGGTCCCCGCTCGACGCGGGCTGTGACGGTCGCGACGTCTGCGGCGTAGGGCAGGTCCAGCGACTCCAGGAGTTGCTGATAGGCGCTGCTGTCGGCCTCGGCCTGGATCGCGGCGCCGCGCATCGCATCGAGTTCCTGCTGCAGAGCCGCGTTCTCCGCTTCAAGGTCGTCGTACTCGAACAGAGAGTTCCAGATGTCACCAACGGGTGAGAAGATCGTGGTGGCCAACGAGTTGACAGGATGGAGGAGGTCTCGAACGAAGCCCTGCGCGGCCCGCGCCGACTCGAATCCCCGCAGATCGAGGGTCAACAGAGTGATGGCGACGAGCGTGAGAAGGATCAGACGGTGACGAACCCGCCCCGTCCGCTGAGCCAGCGCCATGAAACCGCCTTGCGGTTACAGCTCGCCGGAGCTGAAAACTACGTCCCTCAGGGCCTCGAACTCCTCAAGAACTTGACCTGACCCGACAGCAACGGCATAAAGGGGTTGGCGGGCGATCCGAACCGGCATCCCCGTCTCGTCAGCCAGCCGCTGGTCGATGTTGCGCAACAGGACTCCCCCACCCGCCAGAGTGATGCCACGGTCCATGATGTCCGCCGCAAGGTCGGGCGGGGTCTGGTCGAGGGTCGACTTGACAGCGTCGCAGACAGCGACGATCGGCTCCTCGAGCGCACCGCGAATGTCTTGAGTGCTCACGACGATGCTGCGGGGCAGGCCGGTCACGAGGTCTCGTCCGCGGACCTCTGCGCACAACTCCTTCTTGAGCGGTGCAGCCGAACCGATCTGAACCTTCACTTCCTCAGCGGTCCGCTCACCGAGCGCAAGACCGTGCTCCTTCTTGACGTGCTGGGCGATCGCATCATCGAGCTCGTCGCCGCCGACACGGACCGATTGACTCGCCACGACACCGCCGAGGGAGATGACCGCGACCTCGGTGGTCCCACCACCGATATCGACGATCATGTTGCCCGTCGGCTCCTGAACAGGAAGGCCGGCGCCGATCGCTGCAGCCATGGGCTCTTCGATTATGTAGGCCGGTTTGCTTGCGCCCGCGTACTCCGCTGCCTCCTGCACGGCGCGTTGTTCGACACCGGTGATTCCCGAAGGAACCGCGATCACCATTCGCGGCCGAGCCCACCTGCGCTGATGAACCTTGCGGATGAAGTAACGGAGCATCTTCTCGCAGATCTCGAAGTCTGCGATGACACCGTCCTTGAGCGGGCGGATGGCCTGAATATTGGCGGGGGTGCGTCCGATCATCCGTTTCGCTTCAAACCCGACAGCCAAAGGCCGGTTGTCGGTGGTGTCGATGGCGACCACAGACGGTTCGTCCAACACGACGCCTTCGCCCCGCACATACACCAGCGTGTTGGCGGTGCCGAGGTCGACTGCCATGTCACGTCCCATAGCAGCCCGCAGACCACCACCCAACATGCTCTTGAATGAGTCTGCAGCCATTAGCTCGTTGCCTCGTTCCGGTATCCGAAGTTGGCCCGGGAGAGCCCAGCACGCACGGTGCTGTTCCCCCGCGCCCCAGTGTACGCAGAAATGCCGACCCGATGCCAAGAATCGATTGCACGCGGCCCATTGTGAGCGGACAGCCCACTGTGAGCGGACAGCACAGTGCGGTCAACGGAACCGATCAGTAGTGGCACCATCTTGGATCAGCCTCGGCTCAGGTCCGGGAAGAAGATCGCAATCTCGCGTTCCGCGGACTCACCGGAGTCGCTCCCGTGAATCAGATTCTCTGTGAACTGGTTGCCGAGGTCTCCACGGATCGTTCCCGGGTCCGCCGCCAGCGGATCGGTCGCTCCGATCATCTGGCGAGCCACACGCCACGTCTCAGGCACGCCTTCGACGACCGCTGCCAACACCGGACCCCGGCTCATGAACGCGACCAAGTCGTTGTAGAACGGTTTGCCCTGATGCTCTGCATAGTGGCGGGCGAGGGTCTCCTCGCCGAGGACCCGGAGCTCCGCCGCCGCCAGCTTCAGCCCCTTGCGCTCGAAGCGCCCGAGTATCTCGCCCACCAGACCGCGTTCCACCGCGTCCGGTTTGCAGATGATGAGAGTTCGGTCCATGCGCTGGAAGGCTATCCCTTCGATTCAAAACGGCACCGCGATTCGAAACGTCACCGCGATTTCATAACGTCACCACGCGGGTGACGCGGGCTTGGTCTCGGCTACAGCTCCGCGGCGAATTCGCGTGCGACCTCCAAAACGGTCACCGAACCCGCGACCACGATCAGGTCCTCGTCGTCGGCCTGATCAAGGACGAAATCCAAGGCTGTAGCGATGTCGGCAACGGCTTCAGCGCGTGCACCCAACGAGACTGCCGTTTCACACAGTGCCCTCGCCGCAACACCGCGGTGTGTGGGAGCCGTACAGGTGACCAACAGGTCGAAGTTGGCCGCGTCGAGGGCCCCGAGCACCTCCGCAGGATCTCGGCCGTCCTGGATTCCGAAGACCAGGAATCGACGGTTGAGTCCACCGAAATCCTCCTCGAGCGACCTTGCCAGCGCCTGCGCTCCAGGCGGATTGTGGGCGGCATCGAGCAGCATCAACGGACTGCGGTGGACCACCTCGAGCCGGCCCGGCGCCTCCACGGAACCGAAGGCCTCCCCCAACACCTCTGAGCTGAGCGGTGCGTCGAAGAACTCCTCGACCGCGCAGACAGCCAGCGCGGCGTTGTGTCCCTGATGGGCGCCATGCAGTCCGAGAAACACATCAGAATGCGTGGTTCGCGGCGTCTCAATGCTCAGTAGGCGACCGCCGACCGCCACCTCGTTGCTCAACAGGGCGGGCGTGACGATGGAGGCCGGTGACTGTGCGGCGACAATCTCCGTGAGCTCGGCGGTGTTCCCGCCGACGACGACACTTGAACCGGCCTTGACGATTCCGGCCTTCTCCTGCGCGACGCGACGCCACCAACCCGGCGCCCCGTCGGTGTGGTCACGCCCGACGTTGGTGATCACCGCGACCTGGCCATCGACCACGTTGGTCGCGTCGAACCGTCCCAACATTCCCACCTCAACCACCGCCACCTCGACCGCCTCGTTCGCGAAATGCGCGAACGCAGCCGCCGTCACCGTCTCAAACCAGCTCAACGGTTCAAGCTCAGCCGCCTCCACAAGGCGTGCGATGTCACCGACGGCCTGGCCGAACGTCGGCTGGTCGAGTTCGGCGGCCCCCACCCGGATCCGCTCGCACGGGGTGACCAGATGCGGACTCGTGTACAACCCGACCCGCAGTCCCATCGCGCCGAGCAGCGACTCGATCATCCGCGCGGTCGAGCCCTTGCCGTTGGTGCCGGTGATGTGGATGACTCCACAGGCGTGCTGAGGGTCGCCAAGGATCTCCATGACCTTGAGCATCTTGTCCAGCGACAGGCCCTTGATCGCTCCCGCACGCGGCTGAACCTCGTAGTTGATCAGCCGATCAAGATGGTCCAGCGCCTCTCGATAGTCCAAGTCACCAGTCCCGTTGCCTGAGTATCAAACAGCTCGGTCCGCTCAGCTGGCGCGCAGGTCCTCGGCGCGGTCGAGCAGCACCGGCGGGACCTTCTCGAGGACCGTGTCCTCGTCGATCACGACCTGGCCGACATCGTCACGACCGGGAAGGTCGTACATGACGTCGAGCAGAACCTCTTCGAGGATCGCGCGCAGCCCGCGTGCACCCGAGGACCGCTTGATCGCCTCCTCGGCGATCGCCAGAAGCGCTGACGGGGTGAACTCCAGGTCGACGTTCTCGAACTCAAAGATCTTCTGGTACTGCTTGACGAGGGCGTTGCGGGGCTCAGTGAGAATCTCCACGAGCGCGTCCACTTCGAGATGCCCCACCGAACCCTGCACGGGCAGGCGACCGATGAACTCAGGGATCAGACCGAACTTGACGAGGTCTTCGGGCAGTACCTCATCGAAGATCGCTCCGAGATCCTTGTCTTCGGGACGTCGGATATCGGCGCCGAAGCCGACACCTCGAGTGCCGATCCGATTCTCGACGATCTTCTCGATGCCTGCGAACGCCCCTCCGCAGATGAACAGCACATTGGAGGTGTCGATCTGGATGAACTCCTGGTGGGGGTGCTTGCGTCCGCCCTGAGGCGGTACAGCTGCGGTCGTTCCTTCGAGAATCTTCAGCAGCGCCTGCTGGACCCCCTCGCCGGACACGTCGCGGGTGATCGACGGGTTCTCGCTCTTGCGCGCCACCTTGTCGATCTCGTCGATGTAGATGATCCCGGTCTCAGCCTTCTTGATGTCGTAGTCGGCTGCCTGGATCAGCTTCAACAGGATGTTCTCGACGTCCTCGCCGACGTATCCGGCCTCGGTGAGTGCGGTGGCATCGGCGATCGCGAAGGGCACGTTGAGCATCCGGGCCAGGGTCTGCGCCATGAGCGTCTTGCCGCACCCGGTCGGGCCGATCAGCAGGATGTTGGACTTCGACAGTTCAACCTCGGAGTCAAGCTGGGAGCCCAACTCCACCCGCTTGTAGTGGTTGTAGACGGCCACTGAGAGGATCCGCTTGGCATTGTCCTGGCCGACGACGTAATCGTCGAGGAACTGGTAGATCTCCCGCGGCGAGGGCAGCACCCCCAGACTGTTCTCGGAACCCTCCGCCAACTCCTCTTTGATGATCTCGTTGCAGAGACCGATGCATTCGTCGCAGATGTAGACCCCAGGACCCGCAATGAGCTTCATGACCTGCTTTTGTGACTTCCCGCAGAAAGAGCACTTCAGCAGTTCTCCACCTTCGCCGAATTTGGCCACTGGTTCCTTCCCTGCTTTCCGGATCTGGACGGGATTCAGCCGACAACTGCGATCGCACCGCTGCTGTCAACAGTATTACGCGTCTCAATCACCTCATCGATTATGCCGTACTCTTTGGCCGCAAGCGCGGTCATTACGAAGTCTCGGTCCGTGTCGGCCGCGATCTTCTCGACCGACTGACCGGTGTGTTGGGCCAGAACCTGCTCCAGTGAGACCTTCATCCGCTGGATCTCGGCGGCTATCAACTCGATGTCGCTGGCCTGTCCGCGGGCACCGGCGTAGGGCTGATGAATGAGGATCCGCGCGTGCGGCAGGGCCAGGCGCTTGCCCGGTGCACCGGCCGCCAACAGGACCGCTGCGGCCGACGCTGCCTGACCGAAACAGATCGTGGTGATGTCGGGCTTGATGTAGCACATCGTGTCGTAGATCGCGAACAGGGCGTTGATGTCGCCGCCCGGCGAGTTGATGTACAGGTTGATGTCCTTGTCGGGATTCTCCGACTCCAAGTGCAGCAGCTGGGCGCAGATCAGGTTTGCGATGGTGTCGTCGATCGGCGTGCCGATGAAGATGATGTTCTCCTTCAACAAGCGGCTGTACAGGTCGAAGGCCCGTTCTCCCCGGTTCGTCTGCTCCACGACGGTGGGAACGAGGTAGCTGCGAGGGTTGATGTCAGTCATTGGTCGTCTCCATCGTCTGTCGGTGCGTCGTCTGTGACTGGTTCGTCGGTGGCCTGTTCGTCCTGGTCGGTGGCTTCGGATGACTCTGCTCTAAGATCAACCGCAGCACCGGATTCGTCGACAAGTTCAACGTTGTCAAGAAGCCACTCTAGGGCCTTGGACTTAGCGAGATCGGCACGCAGCGACGAGAGTTGCCCCAATTCTCTGAGCCGCTCCAACTGCTCAGAGCCGTCGGCACCGACCCTCGCGGCCATTTCATCGATCGTCTCGGTGAGTGTGTCATCGTCGGGGTTGAGTCCCTCGGCCGCAGCGATCGCCCGCAGCGCCAGGTCGACCTTGACCGCGTTCTCAGCAGACCCCGCGAGCTCAGAGCGCAGCTGACCGATGTCCTGGCCCATCTGGGCGAAGTAGTCGTTCGGGTCGACTCCAGACTGCTGCAGATTCCCGAACAGTTCCTGAAGCCGACCATTGATCTCGTCGGTGACCATCACCTCAGGGACCTCCTCGGTCACCAGATCAGCGAGCGCCTCGGCGATCTTCAGGTCAGCGGTGCGACGGGCCATCGACATCTTCATCGAAGCGAGACGTTCGCTGATGTCGGCACGCAGTTCATCGACTGTCTCGAACTCGGTTGCTTCGGCGGCCCAGGAGTCGTCGAGTTCCGGCAGGACCGCTTCGCGCACATCCAAGACATCGATGACGAAGTTGAGGGGCTCGGGCTCGTCGGGGTCCGGATGGGCGGCTTCGAAGGTCACCTCATCACCGGCGACGGCGCCGCGGAGGTTCTCGTCGATCTCCGCCACTACGGCACCGGTGCCCACCTCGTAGTCGTAGTCGCCGGCTGACAAGCCGGGCAGTTCCTCACCGCCGTGGCTGCCGACGATGTCGATGCTGACCTGATCACCGTCGGTTGCAGGCCTGTCCACGGTCTGGAACACGGCATGCTCGGCTCGGAGCCGATCAATCTCGGAGTCGATGTCCTCATCTGTCGGGTCAGGGCTCGGGACCTCGATGCGCAGGCCGTTGTAGCCGGCCACTTCGATCACGGGTCGGATCTCGACTGTGGCGTCGAAGACCACCGCGCCCTCCTCCTGCCCGGCAACGATCTCGATGTCGGGCGAGTCGATCACGTCCACGTCGTGTTGGACCACAGCCTGCTGGTAGTAGCCGGGCAGTTCCTCACGGAGAGCCTCGGAGCGTCCGTACTGGTGCCCGAGCTGGACCTCGAGGATTCGACGCGGGACCTTGCCCTGTCGGAATCCTGGTATCCGAACCTGTTTGGAGATACGCCTGAACGCCTCGGAGACCGCTGTGTCGAACTCCTTCTCGTCAACCTCGACCGTCAACTTGACCTTGTTGTCGTCAAGGAACTCGATACTGCTCGTAGTGCCATTGTTGTTCACCCGAAAGAGCCTAACGGCACGCGGGATCGACTCAATTGCCCGAGATCGCCGCCAACCGAGTTCAGGTGCGCATGGGCGCTTCGACGCCGAGACGGTTCAATTTCTACACAGGCCGCTAACCTCCCGTTAGCATCGAAAGGCGCCGCGGGTGTAGTTCAACGGCCAGAACCTCAGCCTTCCAAGCTGATGATGGGAGTTCGATTCTCCTCACCCGCTCCATCCGACGCTCATCGGAGGTTCCGCGTTCAGGTCATTGCACGGTGGATCGAACTGGTGTGACCGATTACGCAATCGGATTTTTGGCCTCTAACCAGCGGTTGACGGATACAGATGCGCCATCGTGCCGGGTTCCACCCGACAGGTCTCAATGAAGTCGTCGACATCATCTCGCTTGAGCCGGATCACGCGACCGAACTTGTAAGCCGGTATCTGACCCTCGTCAATAAACCGGTACAGGGTTCTCGGCGTGATGCCCAACCGGTCTGAAGCTGCCGGGGTTGACAACCAAATCACATCATCTGCAGGTTGCTCGGGCATGCTGCCTCCCTTCAGAAGAAAAATTCCCCTGGTGATTTACGCTAATTTACAGGGTTTTTAGGCCGATCACATCAGTTGTGGGCCAACAACATCGAAATTAGCTGTGGAAGTCTGGATTTTCTGCTGTTACGGTCTCGCAGCGAGCCGGTCAGGAACGGGAACTGTCTGGTCGGCTCGGCGGGGCGGGCGCCACGACGGCGCACGCCAAGAGGCGGAGGAGTTCAGGCGGCGATGACAGATCCAAGGACCGACGGCGTGGACGCGGCGGTACCGGAAACGGCGGGCGTTCAACGATCCATCATCTCGCGCCGCAGCCTTCCCAACGGACGAGCCCTGGTCGGGGCACTGCTGGTGACGGTCGCGGCGGTAGGAGCATTCGTGTTCTCCACCAGAGGCGAGAGCGGGCCCGAGAACGAATACCTCGTACTGCTCAGAGACATCGACGCCGGCGGGTCGCTCGACGCCGCTGATGTGGCGTACGAACCGATGACGCTCAGCGAAGAACTGGCCGACATCGCCTTCTCCTCGACACGAAGCGGCACGACCGCTCTCGTCGACGGCGCGACAGCCCTGCGTTTCCTGCATGCAGGTGCGTTGCTGCTCGCTCCCGATCTGCGCGGCGCCAACCGGATCGGTGACGCAGACACGACCGAGATACACGAACTGACCCTGCCCGTGCCGGTGGACCGCACACCTGAGGTGCTTGCACGGGGCGACCGAGTCGCCGTCCTCGCCTACGACTCACGCAACGACGCAACCTGGACCGCAGTCGACGATGGACTGGTTCTGGACTACAGCACGTCGCGCGACAGCATCGGTTCAAGCTCGCACGGCCGTCTCACGCTGGCTCTGAGTGATCCGCAGGGCGTCCTGCGCGGCGCGCATCTGTCATTCCTTGAGCTCACCGTGGTGCTGACGACGAGAGCTGCCGAAGACGAGTATCCCGAGCGCTACGGCGGTCCGGTTCGCGCCGATCCGCTCGACGAGGGTGAATCCTCGGGTGCACCGCCCGACGACGCCGACGTCACTGACAGCGAGGAGTTCCTGCAATGAGCGATGACCGCTGGGTTGTTCTCGGTCTCGGCCATCCCAGAGCCGAATGGTTCAGCAGACTGTCGCGATGGTCGACCGCTGCGGCCGTCCCGGTCGACTTCATCAAGTGCATCTCAAGAGACGAGGTGCTGGCACGACTCAACGGTGGAAGGTCATACTCCGCGCTGCTCGTCGGCGGCGACGTCGTCGGGCTCGACCGCGACCTGGTCGACAGTGTCCGCGTCGTCGGTGCAACGGTCATCGTCGTGGGTGCCACCTTCGAACGGGACTGGAACGAACTCGGTGTGGCCACACACCTGCCCGAGGAGTTCGAGCGGTCGGACCTGCTCGGCGCGCTCACCGACCACGCCGCGCCGATCGCGAACATCGCTGCGGTCGTCGGCGACTCCCCTGTCCCGGCGTCCTCGACGTGGCGCGGTCGACTGATCGCCGTCACCGGGCCGGGAGGAGCCGGATCATCGGTTGTGGCTATGGCCGCGGGCCAGTCGTTCGCCAAGGATCCGAGCAACCACTCGATGGTGCTGCTGGCAGACCTGGCTCTCAACGCCGAACAGGGAATGCTGCACGACGCTCGCGAAGTGATCCCCGGAGTGCAGGAGTTCGTCGACGCGCACCGAGTCGGCAGAGTACCCATCGAAGTGATGCGATCACTCGTGTTCGAGGCCGTCGACCGCGGCTACCACCTGCTGCTCGGCCTGCGCCGCCATCGTGACTGGACGGCGATCAGGCCTCGATCCTTCGAATCGGCCCTTGACGGGATGCTTCGCGCCTACCGCCTGGTCATAGCTGATATCGACCACGACTTTGAAGGTGAGCACGACACTGGTTCGCGAGACATCGAGGACCGCAATCACATGGCCAGAACGGTCGCGGCCAGAGCCGACCTCGTTGTCGTCGTCGGCCTCGCCACCACCAAAGGAATCCACTCGTTGACACGAACGATCCGTGAACTCGTCGCCATGAAGATCGAATCGGAACGGATCGTCGCGGTATTGAACCGAACCACTCGCAACCCCCGTCGCCAAATCGACGCTGCAGACGCCCTCGCTAGTCTGCTGGCGCGCGACGAGCGCGTCGGCGACATCGGCGACCCCATCTTCGTGAGCGAACGAGCCGATATCGAGGACGCCCTTCGTGACGGCGTTCGGCTGCCGAACAACGCAGGAAAGTCGTTGCACCGCCAACTCTCGAACCGACTCCTGGCACCGGTGGGCGAATGGAGCCCACAAGGCACTTCCGAGACCCCCGAACCGGTGCCGGTGACGCCCGGATCGCTCGGGCACTGGAGCGACCAGAGCTGACTGTGACAACCATGACCATCACCGACGACGTGACACCGCTAGCCGAGATCGAGACCAGGGTCAAAGAACGCGCCAAACATGAAGCCCTCGACCTCAACGCGGTCGAGAGCACCCAAGCGCTGTCAGTGCTGGTCGCAGATGAGATCCGTCATTGGAACGACGATCATCGCCGCGGCATCCGCCCGTATCCCCTCAGCTATCCCGAGATCGTCTCAGAACGGGCGCTCCGCAATCTGACCGGATACGGCCCCCTCGGTCCCCTGCTTGACGACGCCGACGTGTGGGAGATCATGATCAATGCACCCGACGCGATCTTCGTCAAGCGCCATCGAGGCACCAGCGGATACCACGACGAGGTGTTCCACAACGACGAACATGTGATCCGCACCCTCACCAAGGTGCTCGACGATGCATCCAGCGCGCACCGCAAGCTCGATCCCAGCGAGGGGCTGCAGGACGCGCAACTCGACAGCGGCGCCCGCCTGCACATCGTCCACGGCGACGTCGCCCGCGGCGGTCACATCATGGTCAATGTCCGCAAGTTCACCGGTATCGCCTTCCGCAACCTCGACGAGCTCGTGGGGCGGGAGATGCTCTCGGCTCCGGTGGCCGAATTCCTCCGCGGCTGCGTCGCGGCGAGGCAGACGATGGTGTTCGCGGGTGCTCCCGGAGCGGGCAAGACCACCATGCTCAACTGCTGCGTCGCGGAGCTCAATCCGTCGTTGAGGGTGGTGGTTGCCGAAGAGGTCTTCGAAGCGGACATACCCCTGCCCAACGTGGCCAGCATGCAGACTCGGGCGGCCCGCTCGGACCGGCCCGAGGTCGACCTCCGGCGCCTCGTTGCGGGGTTCCTGCGAATGGCCCCCGACGTGGCGATCGTCGGCGAGGTCCGCGACCGGGAGGCACTCCCCCTCCTGTTGACGCTCTCATCAGGCGTCAAGGGCTACACCACGATCCATGCGGGGTCCGCCCGCCAGGCGCTGACGCGTCTCCGCTTCATCTGCCAGCTCGCAGACACCAGCAACGAGTTGCCGATGAGCGCGCTCAACAGCCTCGTGAGCGAGGCGATCGACGTCGTCGTCCACTGTGTCCGGACCCGCACCGGACCGCGGGTCGGCTCGATAGTCGCGGTCGAGGACCTGGTGGGAACGGCCGACAGCACGGCCTTCACGACGACCGACGTCTTCGTCCGCGACAGTCTGGACAGCCCACTTCGCTGGTCGGGTCTGATACCGGCGCGTCTCGGACGGGCGTTCGCCGAGAACGGCCTGGACCTCCGCTGCACTCTGGACCCGGCGGGAGCCTCCAGATGATCCCGCTTCTGATCGCAGTCACCGCCGGATTCGGCGTGTTCTTGATGTACTCGGCACTGTCTCTGGGTTGGAGCGGACTGGGACTGGGACCCCGGGCCGGCTCGGCGTCTCGTTCCCAGCGGGGCGTCAGGACTTTCGATGTCGATGTCTGGCTGCAACAGGCCGGTCTAGAGGGCACCGACAAGCGGGAGTTCCTCGTCGTGGTCGCATCGTTGTTCATTGTCGGCTTCCTGCTTGCCTACGCAGCCTTCGGGGGCGCGGTACCCGCCCTGGCCATAGGAGCGTTCGCAGCGTCGTTTCCGATTGCGTCGTATCGCTGGCGCCGAATCAACCGGCGCCAACGGGCACAGGAGGCATGGCCGCGCATGATCGAGGAGATCCGTCTCCAGACCTCGTCGCTGGGACGTTCAGTTCCCCAAGCGCTGTTCGAGGTCGGTCGGCGCGGCCCGGAGGAACTGCGGGGTGCATTCGAGGCTGCCCACCGCGAGTGGCTGCTCACGACCGACCTCGCCCGCACGATCACCGTGTTGAAGCACCACCTGGCCGACCCCACTGCTGACATGGCCTGCGAGACTCTTCTGTGCGCCCACGAACTCGGCGGCGCGGATCTCGACGGGCGCCTCGAAGCGCTCGCAGAAGACCGCCAGTCCGATGTGCAGGGCCGCAAGGACGCCCACAGCCGGCAGGCGGGCGCCCGTTTCGCTCGTCTGTTCGTGTTCTTGGTACCGGCGGGGATGACTCTTGCCGGGATGTCGATCGGCAACGGCCGCGCCGCCTATCGCAGCAGCACCGGGCAGATCATCGTGATGGTCGCCATCGCCATGGTCATCGCCTTCTGGATGTGGGCCGGGCGGGTGATGCGTCTCCCGGAGGCGCAGAGGGTCTTCAAGGACTGATTGTGCGCGCACTCGCGATCCTGTCGCTGTCGGCTTTCGTCGGTATGGCGCTGCTGCTGTCTGAGCGGCGCTGGATCAGCCGGCCGCGGATGACCGACCGGCTCAGCCCGTATGCACCGGGGTTCGCCGCCAACGGGCGTCTCGGGCTGCTCTCGGTCGCTTCCTTCCGTGAGGTCATTGCTCCTTTGTCGCGGGCTGTCGGCGAACGGGTCGCTCGTGGTTTCGGGGTCAGCGAAGAACTCGGCATCCGGCTCCGTCGCATTCACTCACCTTGGGATGTGACAGCCTTCAGGGTCCGCCAACTCGGCTGGGCCGGCGCGGCCTTCGTGGTCGGAACCCTTGTCGCCGTGGGTCTCGGGGTGTCCACGCTGTTTGCGGTCCTGGGAGTCCTGGGAGCGCCGATACTCACATTCCTGCTCCTTGAACAGCAGGTGGCCGGAGCATCATCGGCGTGGCAGCGACGGTTGTCCCTGGAGCTGCCCGTGGTGGCTGAACAACTCGGGATGCTGCTGTCGGCCGGATGGTCTCTGGGCGCGGCTCTCAACAGGGTCGCGGAACGCGGCAGCGGCAACTGCTCCAAGGACCTCACCAGAGTGATTCAACGCATGCAGCAGGGCCTCACAGACGCAGAGGCTCTACAGGAGTGGAGCGATCTGGCCGGCGTCGAAGCGGTTGAGCGTCTCGTCTCGATTCTGGCCCTCAACCAGGAGACCGCCGATCTCGGGCGGCTGATTTCAGAGGAGGCCCGCGCCATTCGCCGCGAGAACCAGCGTGAGCTGATCGAAGCCATCGAGAAGCGCACCCAGCAGGTCTGGATTCCGGTGACCGCGGCCACTCTGGTACCCGGCCTACTGCTGATGGGCATCCCGTTCTTGGACGCCCTCACCCTCTTCTCCGCCAATTGAACGGCACCGCTGCGGGCGTCTTGACCTCGTCGCAGCGGGTTTCTGATCTGGTCGACAGGACCGCTCACAGGTCCAAGCAGTCGAATTGCAACTCTTCAACCACTACTCAAGGAGAAACAACCATGAACATCTACTCAATCACCTGGATGCAACTCCAGATGCTCGTCAGCTACGCCAACAAGCGCACGGGCCGCCTCGTCGGCGACCGCGGCGAGGGCGTGATCAGCACCGCCATCGCAGTGTTGATCACCGCCTTCCTCGGTGCGGCCATGTGGGTCGGTTTCAATACCATCTGGAAAGGTGCAGAAGGCACGATCACTACAGAAGTCAACAAGATCGGCAAGTAGGGGCACGGCAGGTGAGCCCGCTCCAACCGTACTGTCAAGCGACAGATCGACAGCGTGGCGCCGGTCTCATCGGCACGAGCGTCGGTTTCCTGGTGTTCATGTTGATGATGCTGGCAGCGGTCCAGATCCTGTTCAACCTGTATGCGACGTCGATGGTGACCGCCGCGGCGCATGACGCGGCCCGGGAGGTCGCCGGGTTCGACGCCGCCGCGGACCGCTGCGGGGCGGTGGCTGAGGCCGAAGCATCGTTTCTGCGGTCGCTCGGCGACTACGGCACATCGGGTCATGCGACCCTGCACTGGACCTGCAGCAACCCCGACGTCGTGAGGGTGCGCGTCGTCGCCCAACACCCCTCGGTGCTGCCGCCGCGATTGAGCGGGTTGTCCTCGTTGAGCAACCTCGACCGAACAATCGAGGTCCGAACGGAGACCCTCCGATGAACCGCGCGGCCCGCACACAACCGTCCGTTGCGCCCGCACGCCGCCCACGACGAGCATCGGTGCCGCCGATGAGCCGTGCGGTCCGCAGACAACCGGCCTCGGCCCGACTTCGCGGCGACGCGGGCCAGGTCGGCGGATTCGAGGTTCTGCCCTTCGGGTTCCTGCTCTTCGTCAGCGTCACCCTGCTGTTCGTCAACGTCTGGGGGGTCATCGACGCCAAGCTGGCCGTGACCTCAGCAGCGCGCGAAGCAGCCCGGGCCTACAGCGAGTCCGACAACGAGAACAGCGCCCGCCTCGCCGCGGTCGCCCGCGCTGCCGAGACGCTCGACGCATACGGTCGGGGCGGCGACCGCGCTTCCGTCGACGTGCCGGTTCTGCGGCAGTTCGGGCGATGCACCCGAGTGACGGTGACGGTGGGATACGAAGTTCCGGGGATCGTCGTCCCCTTCCTCGGCGGACTCGGAGGGCCCCGGACCGTCGAGTCGTCGTTCACCGAAGTGGTCGATCCCTATCGGGACCGCCTCGAGGGGGACGCGCGGTGTTGACCGGTGCCCGGACGTCCCCGCGATGGCCGCAACGGCCTTACGACGCGCGATGTTGACCGATACCCCCACCGCTGCAGCGACCTCAGCGCCGAGGCTCCGTGACGGTCGGGGCACGGTGCTGCTGATGTTTCCCGCAGCGCTGATGGTCATGGTGATCCTGGGCGCCATTGTGGTCGACGTCGGTTACACCACGATCCGCGGGCGCGAACTGCGAGCGGTCGCAGCGTCCGCGGCCAACGACTCTCTGGCCGCGCTCGACATCGTGGAGTTGCGAACCACTGGACAGACGGTGATCGACGGAGCTGCGGCGCGCCGGATCGTCGCCGAGGCGATCGCTTCAGGGCCGCTCCCCGACGCACGAATCGTCGACGTTGCGATCAATCGGTTTGAGATCGCCGTGACCCTTGCGCTCGACCTCGAACTGGTGATGGCTCCAGCGCTGGGTGACCTGACACGAGTGACGCTGGTGCGGACCGAACGAGTAGCGGTCGTCACCTAGCGGCTCAACAATCAGAACAGCCGAGATCAGGCTCTGCCCAATCTCAGAAATAGGCCCAATCTCAGAAATAGATCGTGTGCTTGGCTCTCTCGACCACCTCGTCGAGGTCGTCGGTCCACGCTCCGAGCGACAGGTACTTCCAGCCGCCGTCGGCTGCGACAGTCACGATCGTGCCCCGGTCGATCCTCTCGGCGACACGGACCGACCCCGCCATCGACGCGCCGGTGGAGATGCCGCAGAAGATTCCCAACTCAGCCAAGCGACGCGTCCACTCAAGGGACTCGCGGGGACGCACGATGCGCTTCCCGTCGAGCAGGTCCACGCCGCCCCATCGTTCGAACACCGGCGGGATATAGCCCTCGTCGAGGTTGCGGAGCCCTTCGACGAGCTCGCCGACGGGCGGCTCCACGGCCAGCACCTCGATGTCGGGATTCTGCTCCTTGAGGAAGCGGCCGACCCCCATCAGCGTGCCGCTGGTCCCCAGTCCGGCGACGAAATGGGTCACTTCGGGAACCTCGGCCCAGATCTCAGGGCCCGTCGACTCGTAGTGGGCACGCGGATTGGCCTCGTTCTCGTACTGGTACAGGAAGACCCAATCGGGGTTCTGTTGCGCCAACCCCTGGGCACGGAGCACCGCTCCGTTGGAGCCCTCGGCTCCCGGAGAGTCAATGATCTCCGCACCGAAGAGCTCGAGCATCTGCCTTCGTTCAACCGAGGTGTTGTCCGGCATGACGATCTTCACCCGGTAGCCGCGGGTACGGGCAATCATCGCCAGGGCGATCCCGGTGTTGCCCGACGAGGGTTCGATGATGGTCGCTCCGGCAGTGAGCTTGCCGTCGGCCTCGGCGGCCAACACCATCGACCGGGCGATCCGGTCCTTTACCGAGCCACCAGGATTCTGGCCCTCGAGCTTCAGCAGGATCCTCGCCTCGGAGTTGGGGCTCAGCGCGCTGACGTCAACGATCGGCGTGTTGCCGATCATGTCGATCACCGATCCGAAGACGGTCACGCGTCCGCTCCGCCGGTCAGCACCGTCACCGGTTCCTCGGTGATCCGCTCATCGGAGATCCTGTAGCAGCGCAAAGACGGGTCCGAATGCTTGAGCGAGACGATGATGAACCGCCACACACCGAACGGATCGAACCGGGCAGCGTCAGCCACATCAGTCGGCGACGGGTAGTTGGTGGTGTGAGTATGGGAGTGCATAACTCCGATCACCGCCAATCCGTCGTCGTCAGCGGCACGCTCGACTCTCAGGATCTCGGCGCCGTCGAGTTCGTAGATCCGGCTCGAACGGGCGGTGTTGGTCATAGGAAAGAACCGTTCAACACGATCACCCCCGTACTGGCCGACAAACAGACCGCAGGCCTCGTCGGGCAGCCCCGCGATCGCATGGCCGAGCATCCGGGAATGAACCGACGCGGGGATCTCCAGCACGCGCGCCAAGGGTAGCGCGACCCGCACTTCGCAGCATTAGCGTTGCGGGAATGGCGAAGTCGAACAAACCACGCGATCTTCCCGCCGGGGCCACGGCGGTGGCCACCAACCGCGTGGCGCGCCGCGACTACACGATCCTGGACTCCCTGGAGGTCGGAATCCAACTGCACGGCAGCGAGGTCAAGTCGCTTCGTGAGAGCAGGGTGCAGTTGGCCGAGAGCTACGCCATCATCTACCGCCGCGAGCTCTGGCTCGTCGGGCTGCACATATCGGCCTACTCCCATTCCGCTGCCGCATACGCCCACGAACCCGACCGGCGACGCAAGCTGCTCGCCCATCGCCGCGAGATCGACCGTTGGGCCTCAAGGCTGGATGGCGAGAAGCTCGCGCTGGTGCCCCTGGCGCTCTATTTCGTCGGCGGACGGGCCAAGCTCAAACTGGCGCTGGCCCGTGGCCGAACCCAGGCCGACCGGCGCCAGGACATCGCCCGTCGCGACGCCGACCGCGAGGCGCAACGAGAGATGACCCGCTCCCACCGCCGCCGGTCAGACAGATGACAAGCGCAGCACTCCCGGGCGCGCTGACGAACAGGCGCAAAGGACCCGACGGTGAGTGCTGACGAGTCAGACGACGCCCGCTCACGCGTCCGGACGTGTCCGCTTTCCCCCGTGAACTGTGGGCTCACGGCACCATTGCTCCCTCAACGTATCCAACGGGCCAAGTATCGACTCGGGAAGTCCAAGCAGATCGCAAAGAACAGCCTGATCGAGTTGTTGGCGTACCTCGTCACGATGCGCCTCGTTCGCGGGGAGGAATTCACGCAACCGAAACCGCGCGAATACCTCTGAGGCATCCGTCAGTTGTTCTCCTGACAGCGCACGACAGTCAAGCACCGGAATCTCAGCTATACGACCAACCGAGAGGAGCGACCGACCTTGCTGCTGACGCGACCCGACCCACCAGCGACCCAGCAGTCCAAGAGTAGTGTTCAACCACATCACAATCGGCAGTTCGTGTACCGCTGAGTCCACAAGACAGCTCGGCCAAGCCCTTCCCCCGATGCACTCCCTGGGTGTCAAGCAGGCACCAAGACGCTGACTGTTGAATCGGAAATCCAGGTTGATATGAACTCGCGACGCGGAACGCAACCAGACCTCCCGTCCTTGATCGGCGGTGCAGCCCGGGCGCACCTCTCCGTAAGCGTCGGGAACGACCTCCAGCCTGTCCTCCCGGCCCGAGCGGGAACTGTGTGCCCAAAGTGCCGGGTAGGAAGCGGCTTTCCACCGCTCTGTGCCCGATTGCAAGTCGTAGATCCAAAACGGTGCCGCATAAGCACCCGTGCCTCTCTCGACAGCATCTGAGGACGTCGGTTTCACACCGATTCCAGCGTTTCCTGGACCACTACGACCAAGGTCTCCCAACCTGGTGACCTGGAGCGGAAGCGGCTCGTGCCTTGGCAGCCTGAGCTTGCTGTCAAGCAACCCGAGACAGGTGTTGGCCAACTCAAGCTCGGAAAGTTGGCCATATCCTCCATCCTCCAACCGGCCCGTTCCAACTATCCCGAGGCGCTGATCGCCGATCCTGAGAACTCCTGGCAATTCACCGCTTCCGTCGCCGCTGACCCTGTGGTTCAGGATCGCAGAAGCCGCTTCAAGCGACTGAGCGACGGTCTCGGGACGATCGGCGAGCCCGACCCAAAGGACCTTGTCGTCACAGTTAGCGTTCTGGTCGCGCGCCGCGCCATCGGAACCTTGCCGCCTCACCGCGACGACAAGCACCTCGGCCATCGCCGTATCGTCCGAAAATGCTCTGTCGGTAGAACCGTGTGCCGCGATCGACACGATAATGATGTTGTTGTAGTACGTCGAGAGCAGTTCCCGCGCTTTGGACCAAGCACTCGATACTGTGAAAGTTGCTGGCAGGACGAACGCCACGACACCTCCAGGTTTCACCTTGGCGTGCGCGAGATCGAGAAAATTCGAGGCTAGACCAGCGTGTCCGTGCCCAGCGGTGGGGCGTTTCCCCTGGTATTTCTCGGCAGGTTGTTTGCGCTTCGCCCGGTATATCTGGGCGAGCCGCTTACTCATCTGCTTCTGTTCCTCCTCCGAGGTCCCGAAGCCTGCGAAGGCGGGGCGCGGAATGCCGACACGATCGCCCTCCTGCCCGACAGTGCGAGCGAAAGGAGGGTTCATGATGACAATGTCAGACGATCCATGGTCGAGAACCAGAGCATCCTTCGAATTCACAGAATGGACCGATCGGCCCGATGCTGCAGTTCTGCCAGTTCCAAACAGTGATGCCGCTTCCTTGTCCTCAATCAACTCCAGTGATCCGATTGCCGTTGCCGCGGCAGAATGGCCCGCCCCAGGGACTTGGCCGTAGGGCATCAGGTGGACATTGGTGTCACCGAAGGGAATCGAGGGATGCACAGCTGACAGCAACGAGGCGGTGACGTGCACAGCCGCAGGCATGATGTCTGCTCCGACGAGAACCTGTTCCATGAAAGTCGGGTGCAGTTCCTCATCGTCGAGGCCCCCTCGGCGCGCTCTCGCGGATAAGCGCCCGTAAACCGCTGAGAGCAGGGTGCCCGTGCCGCACGCAAGGTCGGCGACCTTCAGCTTCTTGACCACGTTGTCGTCGGCGAAGTCCACTCCGAGAAGCGCTACGGCCAGTTCAGCCAACAAGACCGCCGACGGCGGCCGCGTGTAGAATGTAGCCAGGAACTTGCGGTCCGCGATCAACCGACCGAAGAGTTGACCGGTCATTTCCTGGGTGGTTGTGACTCCGATACCGACAAGTCGTTCCGCCACTAATGGCCTCACGGGTCCGTGCTTTGCGATCCATCCCAAGCAGCCTCCATGCCGGGTTGCGGTGCTCGCTCCGGCTACCAACGAAACGTAGCGACTCCGTGTGACAATCTGGTGAATCCCGCCCGCGCAGGGAACGTTCCGCGACTACCGCGGCGTTCTCACGTCGCGATGTGCAGTTCCGTCGGCGTCAGTCGAATCCGGCGGTGGGCGGCGAAGGCGTATCTGGTTGGCGACGACCTCCACCGGGTGGGTCGCCAAGGGTTCACGGGCCGGACGGCGGGTGGCCTGTCCGCTGGTGACGTCGAAGCGGCCCTGATGCATCGGGCACTCGATCTCACAGCCGACGAGCACGCCCTCTGAGAGGCGAGCCGAATGGTGGGTACAGGTGTCGTCGACTGCATAGACCGCACCGTCGTCCGTCCGGCAGACCGCATAGCGCACTCCCCCACGCTCCACGCCCAAAACATCGCCCAACGGAACATCGTCCACGTCGCACAGGACGACCGCGGCAGTGGCGACCGCAGCCGAATCAACCACCGCGGGATCAACACCGGCAGTGGCGACCACTGCCGGATCAACAGCGGACGAGTGCGTCGGCGGCCGGGGCTCGGTCTGCTGGTCGGTGCCGGCGGGGACGCGGTTCGGCAGCCGGTAGTCGGGGTCGGTGCGCTGGCGGCGCATCGTCGTCACGATCTCCACCATCCCGGCCCGCACTCCGGGGGTCGGCTCCGGGAGCTGATCCTTGATCTCGCTGTGCAGCGCCGGGAGCGCGTGGAACGGCACCATCGGGTACATGTGGTGCTCGATGTGGAAGTTCATGTTGCAGTAGAGCCACTGCAGCGGCCTGCTCACATACATGCTGCGGGTGGTGCGGCGATGGTCGGCTGCCTCGGTCTCGAGTCCGCCATGCTGCAGGGCCCGAAGGACGCCGTGCATCGGCTCGCCCACCACCCGGGGAAGCATCAGCATCACTGCCGGCAGCGGGGTCCACAGCACGAGACAGGATCCGATCACAGTCGCATACAGCAGCAGGAACACCCGGGCATTGCGGGCGGTGAGCGGCAAATCGTCTACCGGGACAGCCTCGCGGATCGCGTCGTTCGGACGCTTGGTTGCGAGTTGAACAAGCTCCTTGTTGTAGTTCCAGAAGTGGTTGGTGCCCAGCACCAGGTTGGCCAGGTCGCGGCGCTTGATGGGGTTGGGCAGCAGGTACTCGGCATCGGCGCCGACGATCGAGGTGTAGGTGTGGTGCCGGGCATGGACCCAGCGCACCGTGACCGGCTCCCAGTTCTGCATCCACGAGTTCGTGTACAACAGGGCGTTGTTCAACCAGAGCCTCCGGAACGGCGTGTAGTGGCAGGCCTCGTGGCCGGTCGCGTTGGAGAACGACCACACGAGGCAGTAGGCCCCATAGGCCGCCAGGAACCACCACGACCCCCGGATCCACAGCAGCACCGAGACCGCTCCGAAACCGCCCAGGAGAACGAAGTATGCCGTGATGCGGCGCAACGCTTCGCCGTCGGTCCTGCGGCTGAGCCGAGTGAGGGTCTCTCTGGGGAGCGTCGCCTTGAACCACCGGTCCGACTCGGGAGGATCAGGCGCGGCTGCTGTTGGACTGATCGGGTCAGTGGACGATTGTTCCCGGTACGAGACGGTTGAGTCCATCACGCCGAACCGATTCAATCCCAGTCCTGAGGGGTTCGGGAGAAGACCTCGTTGAGCAGCGGGACGAAGTCTTCGACCTGAAGATCGTCGTAGTGGGGGTCGAAGCAGTTCTGGTCGTAGGACGCGCAGAAGTCGATACACCGATCGAAGTGCGGCGACTCGGAGTAGCGGTCGCGCTCATCGCGGTCACCGCCGAGGTGGTGAAAGTAGTAGTAGCCCTGGAACAGCCCGTGGTGGCGCACCACCCAGGCGGTCTCTTCGCTCACGAAGGGAGTGAGGATCGCCGCTGCCACTTCGCTGTGGTTCGCCGGAGCGAGCACATCGCCGATGTCGTGGAGCAGGGCTGCAGCCACGAACTCGTCGGGTTCTCCGTTGCGCAGCGCCCGGGTGGCGGACTGGCGGCTGTGGCGCTCCCGGTCGATCTGATACCCGAGCGTGGGACCCTCGAGCAGACTGAGTGTGGCCAGCAGATGCTCGACGAGCGTCTCTGCAGCGTGGTCATGGTACAGCTTCTCGAGCCGGCGGTAGTCCTCTGCGGTTCCGTCAGCCATCTCCGTCCAGTCAACGGTGAATGCCTCGGCCATTGATCCTCATCCTCTCTGTGAATGAAGGCCCGCGCGGTGTGCCTGTCTGTCCATTCAAGCCGAGGCGGAGTCGCTTCGGAAGGAACCAACATATGTAATTTCTTGGATCTATCATTAGCAATGCTTATGATTCAATAATGATGTTCTCCGGCCCGGAGCCTCCGCTGCACCTGTTGAGGACCTTCGAAGCAGCGGCGAGACACACGAACTTCACGCGGGCCGCCGAGGAACTGTCGGTGAGCCAACCCGCGGTGAGCCAACAGATTCGGCTTCTGGAGCGGATCCTTGGTCGAGACCTCTTCGAGAGGGTCGGCCCCTCGTTGCGGCTCACCAATGACGGACGCGAGTTGGCTACTTCCGTGGCGGACGGCTTGGCCCAGATCGAACGCGGGCTGGGACTGATCCGAACCCGTTCTGCGGACCACTGCCTAGAGGTCAGGGCGAACAGCACGTTCGTCACCCGATGGCTGCTCCCCCGCCTGCCCTCGTTCCTCGCTGAACATCCGGAGATCGAACTCGACCTGACCACCAGTTACTGGGCCGAGCAGCCGCTGTCGACGGGGGCGTCGGTGCACATCGACTTCGGCTCCGTCTCAGAGGAGGTGGAACTCGTGGTGGGACGCCAGAGGGTGCTCGCTGTGGCGCGCTCCGACATCGCTGACACGGTGAACACTGCGTCGGACCTCGCCCGGGTCACGCTTCTCGAAGTGGTCGGCGGCGACGGCTGGCGCGAGTTCCTCGCCGGATACGACACCGAGTTGAACCCCTGGCCCCACACGCACAGGTCGATGACCTACCTGCACACTCTCGACCTGGCAAGGATGGGTCAAGGCGTGGCGTTGGCTCACGAGATGATCGTCGAGGATCTGCTGGAGTCGGGCGAGCTCAAGACAGTGGTAGACATGTCGCAGCCGTCCCGCGAACACTACTACCTGGTCACGCCCCCGACGAGGCGCATCAACTCGGCGGTGGCCGCGTTCTTGGACTGGCTCCGGTCATTCAGTTCCGGTCATTCAGTAAGGATGTCCGGGCTGTCGCCGTGAACCAGCCCGAGCGGGGGCCGGGTTCGAGCGTCGCTTGACAGGGGCTACTGGCGGGGTGAGCCTGGAGGGAACGAGACTCGCATGATTCTCGGGCCTCGCACTTGACCGCCCGCCCACTTCATGGAGTCGCGATCGCTGAGGCGGAACTCCGGAATCCGTTCGAGCCAGACGCGCAGGGCAACGTTCATCTCCAACCGGGCCAGGTTCGAACCCGCACATCGATGAATCCCAGATCCGAACGCAACATGGCGGTTCCGTTGACGGTCGATGATGAACTCGTCGGGGGCCTCGAAGTGCTCCGGGTCATGGCATGCCGCCGGGAAGTTCATGAGCACCTTGTCGCCCTGCTGTATCTTGACCCCGCCGTACTCGACGTCGGCATCGGCTATTCGAGCCATGGTGACCGGGGCGTAGTAACGCAAGAATTCTTCCACTGCAGTGGGCAGCAGATCGGGTTCCGCGTTGAGACGGGCGAGGTCGTCCGGATTGGCCCCAAGGTGCCACAGGGCCGACCCGATGGAACTCCAGGTTGTGTCGATCCCTGCCACCACCAGCAGGTTCGCGATTCCTATGACGACCTCCGGGGTGATCTCGGCGTCGTCGTCGAACGGCTCCATGTGGAGCATCTCTGTCAGCAGATCGTCTTTGGGGTTCTCGACCCGCTCGTGGACCTCCACTCCGAGGAAGTCGAGGAGGGCATCACGGGCGGCCATTCGCTTCTCGGGGTCCAACAGGCCCTCGCCCAGCAGGTCGTTGACCCAACCGACGAACGTGTCGGCCATCGCGGGATCGACACCCAGCAGGTGGGCGATGACCCTCGGCGGGATCTGCTGGGAGTAGTTGACAGCCGCATCGCACTCGCCGTCGGTGATGAAGCCGTCTATCAGCGAATGCGCCAACTCCTCGGTGTAGCCGGTGTAACGATTCACCGTCTTGGGCGAGAACGCCGGCAGGATCATGCGCCGGGTCCAGGTGTGGATCGGGGGGTCGGCGGTGATCGGCGCTGCCGCGATCTGCTGTTCGTAGAGCGTCTGTTCGGGGAAGTCCGGAGGTGGCGGCATCACCAACGGCGCCCGCGACGACAGCTCAGGGACCATTTTCGCCAGGGCGCGGATGTCGTCGAAGCGGGTCGGGTTCCAGGAGCCTTTGAGCCGTTCGGTATGGGCGATCGGGCATTTCTGGCGCATCTCCCGCCAGATCGGCACCGGATCCTCGATGTATCGTGGGTCGCTGATGTCGTAGTCGGTGGTCCAGTCGGTGACCGGTGTGGGCTCGGACATATGGAAACGGTAACGCATCGGACTCGCTGTTGGGGACCCGTGCGCTGGTCTTTTCTGCGGCATGTGTCATAGGGCCGGGTTACGCTTGGGGTCCTCCCCAGGGAGGCCTTCTCGGAGGGTCTCGTGGGGGAACGCATTTTGACAATCGACAACATGCACAAGGGGCTGATCGGTTTCGACGTTGGGACCGGGATGTGCCGACGTGCGACCGGAGTTGCTCAGACTCCCAAAACGGGGCACCAACAGAGACGCCGATACGGACGATCTCGTTCTCGCCGCCTGACTCGTCAGTAGGTAGAGAATCATCGCGACCAGCAATGGCACGCGGGGCCTGACTGCCGCAGCCTGGCACCAGAAGCGGTAGTGGACAGCAGGGAAAGACCGCTGGCTGACGGGAAAGACCCCTGACCCCGGAGAAAGTTCCGGTGGCGGGCCCTTGTGGCCCAACTCACCCGGGAGCGTGGCAGCCATGAGCCACAGGCACGGGAATGGTCGTAGCGCGGCGGGCAACCACCCGACGGACGAGGGTTCGATTCCCTCCAGCTCCACTCCGGGGTCTTCGCGAATTAGACCCGTTTTTGTTTGCCACCAGTGCATGAAAGAGCTGGTTGGAGCATGATTTTGGCTGTTTGGGGTTTGCCGCGGGGCTTTGAGGTGGGTTGCATCTGACTTCGCGCGACAGATCCTGAGTTTTTTCAAACAGCATCAGGCAGCCCCACACGCCCACCAACCGCCCCGCACCCGCCGCCGCACCCCACCCAGCCCCCACAGCCACCCCCCGACGGCTTACTGAAAAATCCGGGCTAGCCCGCCGCGTCCTCGTCGCCAGCGGCATCGGAATCGCCCTCAGGATCGGAGTCGCCAGCAGCATCGGAGTCCCCGACCGCATCGGAATCGCCCTCAGGATCGGAGTCCCCGGCAGCATCGGAATCGCCGACAGTGTCGGCCCCGATGGGCGCTTCGGGGGTCTCAAATACTTCGACTTCCCCCTCCCTGCCGGAGCTTTCGAGGTAGCGCTTGTAGACGTTGTCGAACCGGAACTTGTCGATCCGGTCGCGGTCACCGAAGAACTGATCCTCGATGGAGGGTTTGATGTCGTACTCCCAGATGCGCCGCACCGCTTCCTCGTCGAGGTCGGGTTTCATGAAGTGGCTAGGTCCGAGCAGCAGGTGTGATCCCCCCAACTCCTCTTCAAGCTCGTCGTTGACGTGCGCGACCAACTCCCTCACCCAAGCCGGCTCGTCGTGTTTCTTGAGCCAGCGGTCGAACAACCCTTCGATCGGATATTCGTTCGGAGAGAAATGGACAAAGTGGAAGCGGTGCCGCAGCGCGGTGTCGACCAAGGCGATGGAGCGGTCGGCCGTGTTCATGGTTCCGATGAACCAGAGGTTCTCCGGCAACTCGAACTCGCCTTCGGGACGGTAGAGGGTGGCCACGCTCACGTCGCGGTACTCGAGCAGGAAGAGCAGTTCTCCGAGAACCTTCGGAAGGTTGGCCCGGTTGATCTCGTCGATGATCATCACGTGCGTCCGGCCCGGAGCCTCGCTCGCCTTCTCCGCCATGATCGCCAGTGGGCCGGGCTTCAACCGGTATACCAACTCACCGCCCTCGCCCTGTTCAGGCCGGTAACCCTCGAAGAAATCCTCGTAGGAACTCGACGGGTGGAACTGCACCAACGCGCGACGGCCGGCGTCTGGAGCCAGAGCCTCCGCCAACTTGCGAGCCAGATAGGTCTTGCCCGTACCCGGCGGGCCATAGAACACCACTTGCCGCTTGTTCTTCAGAGAGCGACGATGTCGCTGAGAAAGCCTGAATCAATCAGCAGTTCATCGGCGAGGTACCCGAAGTTGACCGCGACATCCTCGTCCTCGGATCCTCCGCTTCGTTTGAGATACCAATACAGGAACCACGCCATCCCCAATGCGTCATCCGGGAAGAACTGCTCGAGGCGCTCACGAAGCAATGTGTTGGAGGCAACCTGGATCTCACCGCGCGAGCCTTCCGGTTCATCCAGTTCAAGCACTCTCAACATCTGCCGCTTTCCATTTTCTCCTCTGTAAGGGAAGACGGGAAGGTAGGTTTCCGGGTGCGTGATCGCCAGAAGTTTCATGATGACCGATTCCCCAAGTCCGCTGATGCGGAAATCGTCGTCACTGAGCATGCGGTCGATTCGCTGAGCATCGGGATCCTCTCCCCAACACAAGTAGCGGATGGCGTTGAACATCTCGTCGAGTTCCACAGGACTCGCGTCATTGAAGGATCGGTTCAACTGAGGCATAATGCCCGGGCCGCCGTATTCGCCTGTGTTCCATATCCGGCGAAGATCGTCCAAGTCGAACGGCTTGTCGGAAGCGAGCATGGCTGCGAACTCTCGCCGCTTCGAGTGGTGCCACTCATCTGCTTGCGTCGGATAGCCGCTCTCCGCAAGATACTCACTGCTCGATCTTGTTGATCATCTCCGCATGACCCTCCTCGTCCGCCAATAGGAGGGCACAGTGTGACTCGTACCAGCGGCGACGGAACTCCTGTTCGCGGGACGGCGGCCGTTCTGCTCCGCTCTCAATCGCTGTGGATTCCATGTGGTTGCGCCTCTCTGCGGGGTTCGGCCGGCCCTGTCTCCCGCCCGACATTGCGGGTCCAGTCTGACCGCTGCGTGCGCTGCACATCCTAGACAGGGGGTCTGACAGCTGTCGCTGACAGTTTCCCGCGGACGCTGGAAGGGGTCGGGTGTGGGGCAAGTCCAAATTATGACTAATATGATCATAATTTACTAGATTCAACCTATACTGCTCCGGATGAACATCGACTTGGAACAGACATCCCTCAATACCGACCTGGCCGCTAGCAGTGCTCTTTCGACACTGCAGTGGGCACAAGAGGAGTTCGGGAAGGATCTGTGTCTGCTCTCGTCGATGCAGGATGCGGTGCTGATCGACCTCGCGATGCAGGTGTCGCCTTCGATCGACATCTTCTTTCTGGACACCGGGTACCACTTCAACGAAACCTGGGACACGTTGTCGATGGTCGAACAGCGTTACGGCGTCACCGTCAAGGTGGCCGGCGCGCCTGCGACGAGGATGCGGAACTCTGTCGCTCCGGGAGAGTGTTGCGATGTCAAGCCGTCACTCCTCGACGAGGTGCTGCGACACCGCCGAGCGTGGCTCACGGGAGCGCGCAGAGCAGAAACGGAAACCCGAGCCCAACTCAGACTGGTATCCACGGATCGACGCAACAAGACCAAGATCTGTCCGCTCGCTCAGTGGAGCGATGAGGACGTCACGCGCTACGTCCAAACCCGCAATGTCATCACCAACCCCTTGATCGTTCAAGGCTACCCGTCTATCGGCTGCGCGATCTGCACCACAAAACCGCTTCAAGGCGCCCACCCGCGAAGCGGGCGTTGGAGTGGCACCGCAAGAACCGAGTGCGGACTCCACCTCTGAGACGCCCGTGAGAACGCGACACCAGTGGGCTCGGTTCCGTCGACACGACGGGTCCGCGGGCCGTCACTGCTGTTGGGCTTGCTGTTGCTGTTGGTCTGGGGGCTGGACTGCGGAGGGGACGCTCAACGGACCGCTCGGCTTGCTCACCGGTTGGGCGGGAGCGCCGCCGGTCTGCCTGGAGATCAGCACCTCGGCGTCGACCGCGGCGACTCCGGAGCCAGTGAACACTCCCCGGACCGGGGGCACGTCGCCGTAGTCGCGACCGCAGCCGATCACCACATGACGCTCGCCGGCCTCGCCCCCGTTGGTGGGATCGAGCGCCCACCAGCCCCAACCGGGCACTGCGACCTCGATCCAGGCGTGGGTCTGCACGCTCACGAGGTCCGCCTGGCGTGCGTCGAGTTCGGTCTCGTCGGCTGCGAACAGGTAGCCCGACACATAACGGGCCGGGACCCCCACGCTGCGCAGCATCCCCAACGCCAGGTGGGCGAAGTCCTGGCAGACGCCCGCGCCCCCCTCGATCAACTCCGGGAGCGTCACGCCGATGTCGGTCGAGTCCTGCCGGTAGAGCAGCGCCGCTCGCACATCGGCGATCACCGCTAAGACCATCTTCGGAACCGAATCGGCTCCCGCAACCGCTGAAGCGGCCCGCTGTTGCACCACGTCGCCACTGGCCCAACCCACATGCTGCGACGGGACCAGATACTCCAGGTGCGCTGAGCGGAATTCCTCCTCGGTCAACGTTGAGGGGTCGGGTGCGACCGACGGTGTCGATCGCGGCGCAGTCTCCACTTGCGCCTCCGCCAACAACTCCAACTCGGTGTGGCTGCTGCGGAAACCAACATGCTCCACGACGGTGCCCCAGTAGTCGAGGACGGAGAGCACGTTCAGAAACGGGCGTGACGTCAGCTGGTACGAGAGCACCCGCTGGTGCTCATCGTCACGGGGTCGAACCCGCACCTCGTTCTGCGACTCGGTCACAGGCTCGGAGTAGCGGAAGTGCATCCTGTAGGAGATTCCGAGCCTCACCGCGAAGACCCTCCGTCGAGCGCTTCGATCAGACTCACGGCTTCGCCCCATCGCTGATCTGGCCGGGTCGCAGATACTGGGAACGAGGCGCCGCCATGGTCTGCGGCGGAGCGATTCCTTCCTGAACCTCGTTGGCCACCTCGGTCAACTCCCTGCCGAAATCCAACAACGCCGGGACCGGCGCAGAAGCCACCGCCTCGGACAGGTCGCCGAACTCGAGGCGGGAGCGCAGCAGGGCGGTCCTGCGGCGCGGGCGGTCCAACGCCTCGGCCCCCGAGGCCAGATCGGCGAGACACTCCTGAGCGCGGACAAGACAGGAGAACACCGAGCGGGGCAGATCGTCGGCGTGCAGCAGGTAGCGAACCACCCCGTGGAAGTCCGGCGCGCTGCCGCGCCGGCGGTGATAGGCCTGCAGCGAACTGGTCAGACGCAGCATCCGTCCGGCGTCCAGGGATCCACGCGGGTCGCTGTGGCTGGCCTCGAGCAGGCCCACCGTGAAGATCGACCGCTCCAGCATCCGGCCCACCACCACGAACGCGTGCCCCTCATCGCGCCGCATGCCCTCGTTGAGCACACCGGAGATCGCCAAACATGCCCGCCTGACCATCAGAAGAACCTCGTGCAGGTCGCTCGGCGTGTTGTCATGGCCGAGGAACGGGAACCTGAGATACAGCCCGTTCGCCTCCTCCCAGAGCTCGATCGGGATGCGGTCCCGGACCGAGCGGAGGTTCTCGCGCACCGCCACGATCGACGACACCATCGAGCCCGGATTGTCACGGTCCGACAACAGGAAGGCGACCAGCTGCGGTCTGCTGTCGAGCGGGCCGACCGCTTCCAGTTCGTCGGTGAGACCCAGGGTCCTGACCAGCAACTCGCCCTCGGCGCGGGCTTCATCCGCGCGCAGGCCGGTAATCGAGTCTGCCGCGTAGCTGAGGCACCTCGAGATCGTCTCAGCGCGTTCGAGGTAACGGCCCGTCCACAGCAGAGCCTCAGCGTGGCGAGCCAGAATCATGGCGAATCGTGGGCCAGCACCCAGGTGTCCTTGGAACCGCCGCCCTTGGACGAGTTCACGATCAACGACCCGCGCCGCATGGCCACTCGGGTGAGACCGCCCGGGAACACCTCTGTGGTCTCGCCGGTCAGAATGAAGGGTCGCAGATCCAGATGCCGGGACTCCAGACGGTCGTCTGCGAAAGCGGGCAGCGTGGAGAGCTGCACCAGTTCCTGAACGATCCACTCGCGGGGCTCGGATTCGATCCGGGCCCGGGCCGCTGCGAGTTCCTGCTCGCTGGCGTGGGGGCCGATCAACACGCCGGCGCCGCCTGATTCGCCGACTGGTTTGGCCACGAGTTGGTCGAGTCTGTTGAGCGCCTCGGCCCGCTGGTCGGGATCCCACATCGTGTATGTGGTGACGTTGTCGATGATCGGCTCCTCCCCGAGGTAGTAACGGATGAGGTCCGGGACGTAGGGGTACACGGCCTTGTCGTCGACCACCCCGTTGCCCATGGCGTTGCAGACCGAGACATTGCCTGCGCGCAGCGCTCCGAGCAGGCCCGGCACGCCAAGCGCCGAATCGGTCCGAAACGACACGGGATCCAGGAAATCGTCATCGATCCGGCGGTAGATCACGTCCACCTTCACCAGCCCCTCGATGGTGCGGGAGTAGACCGTGTGGTCGTCGACCACCAGGTCCCGGCCCTCCACCAGTTCCACACCCATCGAACGGGCGAGGAAAGCGTGTTCGAAGTACGCAGAGTTGAAGATGCCCGGTGTCAACACCACGATGTGGGGGGAGTCCCGCCCGTCGGGCGACATCGACTCCAGGGTGGTGCGCAGCATGGGCGCGTACTGCTCGGTGGGCTGCACCGCGTGGTCGTCGAACAGCCAGGTGCAGACCTTCGCCATGGCCGCGCGGTTCTCGACAACATAGGAGATGCCGCTGGGATTGCGGAGATTGTCCTCCAGCACCCGGTAGCGGCCGTCCGCGCCGCGCACCACGTCGATCCCCGCGATGTTGCAGTGCGCGTTGTGCGGCACCCTGATCCCGACCGCGTTGCGTTCGAAGCCCTGCGAGGACACCACCAGCCAGCGAGGCACCACCCTGTCGGCCAAGGCCTCGCCGTCACCGTTGTAGAAGTCCGCCAGGAAGCAGTTGAGCGCGGCCACCCGCTGGCTCAGGCCGCTGGCCAGTTCGTCCCACTCGGCCGCGGCGATCAGCCGGGGGAAGAGGTCCATCGGCCAGATCCGCTCTGTGCCCTCCTCCTCGCTGTAGACGGTGAAGGTGATCCCCTGGCGCCGGAACTCCTCGGCGACGAGCTTCTCGAGGCGCCGCAGTTCGGTGACGCCGAGCCCGCGGAACCGCTCGACGATCCGGGTGTAGGCGTTGCGGACCGACCCGTCGGGTTCGAACACCTCGTCGTAGGCCCGGCTCGCGTCGTAGCCGTCCAGAAGCCCGGTGCCCGGTACCGATAACCCGTCTCCGCTCACGGCCGCCATGTTAACCGCTACGCCCCCGCCGACAAGTACACCCGCGGACCCTCCAGGTACTCAGCGATTGCTCGATACGCGCAGGCTCCTTTTGTTCTGCGAACATGTCGCGTGACTGCTTGTCTGGCATCGAGAATCTCCTCCCGGCTGTCTGAACCCGCGCCGGCTGGTGATGGGCTGGCCTCCGTCCGTTAGGGACGGTCTGCACTCTTCAACGCGAATGTCACAGCCATCCCTTATTGTCGAACATCTGTTCGATCAGGGAGTGAGTCGATGTCAAAACGTCTACGTCCGGCGGACACGCCGCCAAGTGGAAGCAGCGCTCAACAGATTTCCCTTCCTGGGAGCGAGTTGTGGTGTACCGTGGCCGGCATGGTTCCAGTTGAGCGACCACGCACCAACGGTGCCATGAATTCACTGTTGGCACAGGACGCTCCCGCACACAACTGGTACCGCTTCGTGCTGTCGTTTCCGCCTCACCTTGTGCGCGACTATGCACAACGGTTCGGACTCGACGCCAACAGCCGTGTGCTCGACCCGTTCTGTGGCACAGGCACGACTCTTGTGGAGGCGAAGAAGCTCGGCGTGCCTAGTTGTGGTCTCGAAGCGGTGCCGGTGTCCCGGCTCGCAGCCTCCACCAAGGTCAACTGGACTCCGGATCCAGACAAGTTGCTGAGGCACGCTGAACTTGTGGCCGAGAAGGCCCTCGCGATGTTGGCCGCAGACGGTGTCTCCGATGATCCGGCGCAACCGGCCCCACCGGGGGCCCAGTTGCGGAAACTCCCCGACACCAGTGCGAAGCTATTGCTCAAGAACTCTATTAGCGCTCTTCCGCTCCACAAGGTGCTGGTTCTGATCGACGCCCTCAACGGCGAACACGACTCGGCTTTTGCCGACCATGAGCGGCTCGCTCTGGCTCGGATCCTACCGATGGAGGTCGGCAATCTACGGTTCGGGCCGGAGGTAGGTCTGGGCAAGGTCAAGGTAGACGCGCCGGTCGTGTCCGTGTGGCTTGAACGCGTGCGAGCGATGTGTGCCGACCTGCACCAACTCCAACCGTTCGCCACCACCTCTGCGGTCGCTCTAGACGCTGATGCCCGAATGGTTGGCGAGCTCCTTGAACCCAATAGCATCGACGCGGTCATTACCTCGCCGCCGTATCCGAACGAGAAGGATTACTCGCGGACGGTGCGCCTCGAATCGGTGCTCCTTGGCTACCTCAGCAGCCGCTCGGATCTTCAAGCTATGAAGAAGGGCTTGGTGAGGTCCAACACCCGCGGTGTCTACCGCGGCGATGCTGACGATGTTTGGGTGCAAGACGACGCGGAGGTAGATCGCATTGCTGCCGCGATAGAGACGCGCCGCATCGAACTCAACAAGGACTCGGGGTTCGAGCGCATGTACCACCGGGTCACCAAGCTGTACTTCGGTGGGATGGCACGTCACCTCCTTTCGTTGAGTCACGCGCTCAAACCCGGCGCTCGCCTCGCATATGTGGTGGGCGACCAGGCCTCCTATCTGAGAGTCATGATCCGCACCGGTCAACTCTTGGCCGAGATCGCGGAGCGGGCCGGGTACGAAGTCGAGTCAATCGACCTGTTCCGCACCCGCCACGCCACAGCCACCCGCGAGCAACTCCGCGAAGAAGTACTCGTGTTGAGATGGCCAGGCGCCGAATCTGCAGCAAGCCGCCGATGAGAAGCTCGCAGGCCCCAACTCAAGGATTCGTCTGACATGTCCAAGTCGAGCTTGGCGCAACGGATAATCGAGAGGCTGTTTACTGAGCGCTACAATCCAGGTGACGAACAAGTGATCTTCACGCGGGACGATTTGGTTTCTGCCGCAGCAGCGCTCGGAGCACCCCGACCCAAGAATCTCGGCGACATCGTGTACTCGCTGCGCTACCGGGTTCCACTGCCCGAGTCCATCCAACAGACAGCACCTCGGGGCAGCGAATGGGCGATCTTCCCTGGCGGCAACGCTATCTACACGCTACGAACCGTGCCCTTCAATCTCATCGAGCCACGACAAGGACTCCGCACCATCCGCCTCCCCGATGCCACTCCTGGAGTCATCTCCAGGTACTCCCTCACAGACGAACAGGCCCTGTTGGCTCGGGTCCGGTACAACCGGCTGCTAGACGTGTTCACCGGCCTCGCCTGTTACCCCCTCCAGAGTCACCTGCGCACGAGCATCACAATCAGTAGCGCGATCGACGGTTCGCCAAGCAGTTCACAGGTAGAAACCGATGACGTCTATGTCGGCCTAGACGAACACGGCGCGCACTACGTGCTGCCAGTACAGGCCAAAGGTGGGTCGGACTCGCTGAGCGTCATCCAAATCTGGCAGGACTTTCGAGTCGCGAAACAGAAGTTCCCCGAACTGATCCCCCGCCCAATCGCCGCCCAGTTCATGGAGCAAAGCGGAATCGCTCTCTTTGAATTCCAAGAATCAAGTAACCAGATCACGATCGCCCGTGAGCATCACTACAGCCTCGTCGCCCCTGAAGATCTCGCACCTGGCGAACTCGCTGCATACCGCGCCGCAGCACAAAGGTAGCCACCCAAAGGCACCGTCCCACCCACACTCCGTCGCCTAACCAACCGCTGACAACAACCGTCTCTGAACTGTAGAATGCGGGAATGGGGATACCTAAGCCCGACGAGCGCTTCGCGTTGGAGGCCTACCTTCCCGGATAGTGGTTCACCCCCGCGGACGTGGGGACAATGACCATCACCGACGACGACTGAACCCCAAAAGCAGGGGAACACCAGCCCGCCCGCTCCTATGTCTTAACACATCACAACGGTGCCCGGGGCGGGACTTGAACCCGCACAGAGGTTTCCCTCCCGGGGGGTTTAAGCCCCCTGCGTCTACCGATTCCGCCACCCGGGCATAGCCATACGGTAACGCCACGGTTCAGATTGCCACCAGCTGTTCGTTCCGGTCCTCGACATCTGCCGGGGCGGTTGCTGCTCGTTCGGTGGAACTGTCGATGGCCAGCCACAGAGCGGCGCGGATGCGATCAGCCCGTGCTCCGCTGAGACCGTTACCGACGACTATCCCTTCGATCATGTCGGACACGACAGCGGGCCAGGGCCGGCCCCGAAGACTCACCGCGATCGTCGGCACGCCGCGGCGGCGCTTGATGGTCCGTTGCACTCCCTCGACCCCCGGCGGCGACCGGAAACACGGCACGACGAGCCCGCGCAGCCTCGCCGCTTGACCCAACGTGCGGGCCGCTGCGGCGAACTTGAGCGACGTGGCTTGCATGACTCCCATGCTGTCACGAGGGTGTGACACTCAAGGTGACACTCCAAGCGTGGGAGATGTGCCAGAGTGCAGGGCATGGAGACTCCCGTCGATTTGAACCCGGCACAACAAGAGGTCGTCGCCCTCCTCGGGGCCAAGCCCGCTGAGCGGCCTGTGTTCGAGGCAGCCCTGCGCACCGACCTGAAGTCTGCTGTCGAGGCCGGACTCGCGCCCCTGGTGGAACGGGCCAACAAGATCGACGACACCGTATGGGTCTCGAAACACGCCCTCGGACAGGTGATGGGCTGCGAACGGAAATACCTGGCCGAAGAAGACGCGCAATTCGAATGGTCGGTCCCCCTCGCCCGCGGTTCAGTCGCTCACAAGGCCATCGAGCTGTCCGTCCACTGGCGCCGTGAAGCAGAACCATTGGCGCTCGTCGACGAGGCTCTGGGCCGTCTCACCGAATCAGACGACAGCCTCGGTGACTGGCTGCAGACAATCAGCGAGGCCGAGCGGGCGGAGTTGAGGGCCGAGAGCAACGACCGGGTCGTCAAGTTCCTCGAGTGCTTCCCGCCGCTGAAGGCCGGGTGGCGGCCGGTCACCGAGAGCCGCCTCCGCTACGAGGTCCACGACCAGTTCGTGTTCAGCGGCAAGGTCGACCTCAGCCTGGGACGCGCCGAAGGCAACCGGGCCGGCAAGGTGCTGATCGACCTCAAGACCGGCGGATTCTCCCCCCAGCACCTCGAAGACCTGCGCTTCTACGCCCTCATCGAGACCATCCGTCTGGGCACTCCCCCGCGGCGGATCGCCACCTACTACCTCGACGGGGGCAGTTTCGTGCCAGAGAACGTCACCGACGGGGTTCTGCACGCCGCCGCTGCCCGCCTGATCGACGGCACAACCAGGATCGTCGAAGTCCTGGGCGCCGAACGCGAGCCGAACCTCGTGGCGGGACCGGTCTGCCGCTGGTGCCCGGTGCTCGGCGACTGCGACGTGGGCAAGCGCCACCTTGAAGTGGACGACGAAGACTCCGGCTGGTAGCGAGCGAGAGGTGCAACGGCGGTGCGACCCACCTTCACGAGCAACCGGGTCCGATGGCGGCTCGCCGCGGCCGCTGCTGTAATGTGGGGCCGGTGTGATCCTCCGATCCCCACCCGGACGTGGGTCCGATGGCGGCTCGCCGCGGCCGCTGCTGTAATGCTGTCGGCCGGGGCTTGTGCCGCAGACACCGAGTTGTCCGAACCGAGGCCGACTGCTCCCGTCGTGACGGCCGACGGCGAGGCGGCGCCCGCAGCCGCTCCGACCGGCGACGCTGCAACAGACGGAGAGTCGACGCAGACCGGCCGGGATGCGCAATCCGGCACACCGACACAAGCTCTGTTGAGCGATGGCAACATGCTCGACGCCGAGATCGCCTTGAAGCATGTGATCACCCTCGATGAACCGATCGACATGGCCATCGCAGGCGGCGACGAGACGGTCTGGATCGCGCAGCGGGGCGGGCAGGTCCTGCAAGTGGACCTGAACCGAGGCGAAGTGATCGAGACGATCCTGGACGTCTCCGCGGAGACGATCGCGCAGGGAGAGCAGGGCCTTCTCGGCATAGCGGTCAGCGATGACTGGCTGTACGCGAACTTCACCGATCTCAACGGCGACACCCGAATCGAAGCCTTCAAGCGGGACGGTCGGAGCCTCAGCGGAGAGCGCCGAACGATCCTGCACCAAACCCAACCGTTCAGGAACCACAACGGGGGCGACCTGGCGATCGGCCCCGACGGCCACCTCTACATTGCCTTCGGAGACGGAGGAGC
Source organism: Candidatus Aldehydirespiratoraceae bacterium (assembly GCA_965208435.1). Classification (GTDB taxonomy): domain Bacteria; phylum Actinomycetota; class Acidimicrobiia; order Acidimicrobiales; family Aldehydirespiratoraceae; genus VXYK01. Next base: position 438,966 of record OZ242337.1, read on the forward strand.
CGCCAACGACCCGTTCGACCACGGACAGAATCCCACCACCTGGCTGGGATCGGTCCTGCGGATCACGCCGACCCCGGATGCACCGGAGCCGTACTCCGTGCCGGCCGACAACCCCTTTGCGGCCGACCCGAACACCGACGGCAACCAGAACGACATGCCGACAGGATCCCCCGAGACCTTCCTGACAGGAGTGCGCAATCCCTGGCGCTTCTCGTTCGACAGCGAGACGGGCGACCTCTGGATCGCGGACGTCGGCCAGGACCTCTACGAGGAGGTGACCGTCCTGCTCGCCGCCAACGGCGGGGGCGCCGGAGCCAACCTCGGCTGGCGTCTGCGTGAAGGGCTGCACGCGTTCACCGGCGACAAGCCGCCCGGCAACGTCGATCCCGTGTGGGAGTACGGCCGAGACGAAGGTTGCAGCGTGACAGGCGGATTCGTGTACCGAGGCTCAGCGATCCCCGAACTGGTCGGGTCGTACCTGTTCGGCGACTACTGCACCTCACGCCTGTGGGCGGTGCAGATCTCTTCAGGCGAGGTCGTGTTCCGAGACTTCGGCGTCGCCGTTCCCGGCGGGTCGCTCGCCTCGTTCGCCGAGGATGCCGACGGTGAACTGTACGCCCTGTCGCTCGAGGGCCCGGTGTCTCGCGTCGTCGCGGGCTGAGCAGCGGATCAGCGCGGTGGAGCGGGAGTGCTCGGATGGGCCTCGGCTACCGCGGACGGCCTGTAAGTTCCGCTGCCGGAGTCGAGGGCTCGGAGGTTCCGGGTCAACAAGAGCAGAACTGCCAGGGCGAAGAACAACAAACCGAACATCAAGAAGGTCTCCCGTGGACCGAGCAGTTCGATGGCCTGCCCCATGAAGAGCTGGCCCAGCGGGCTCGACAGCAACAGGACCGTCAGGTACACCGACAGCACACGCGCCCGCAGGCCCTCATCGACCTGCAGTTGTATTGCCGTGTTGAGCGTCGAGGCCGAAGTGATGTGGGCCATGCCCATGGCGAACATTCCGGCCAACGCCACAACGAACCAGGGAGCCACCGCCATCGCGCAGACACCGCAGCCGTACAAGAGCAGTGCTGCTTCCTGGATCCGTGAACGGTCGAACCGGCGCGCCATCTCGGCGACCATCGGTGAGGCGACCACGGCACCGACCCCCGCCGCGGAGAGCATCCAGCCGAAGCCGCGTTCGCCCTGGCCGAAGACGTCCTCAGCCACGACGATCGACATCTGCTGTGCTGTGATGCCGAAGAACCCGATAACCGCAGCCACGAACACCGCCCTGGAGATGCCGGCGTTGGACCTTGCATACACCACCGCCTCAGCGAACTCGGTCAGCGGCCGCAAACGTCCCTCTGCTCCAGTCTGGATCCGCGGCAGCCGCAGCAGGGCCAGCGCCGCTATGACCGCCAAATACGACGCCGCGTTGAGAGCGAACGCCCAGCCTGGCCCCCATTGCGCGATCACCACGCCCGCCAGCGACGGACCCAGCATGCGGGCCAAGTTGAACTGCGCGCTGTTGAGCGTGATCGCCGACATCAACGTGTCGCGGGGCACCAGTTCGCTGACGAACGCCTGCCAAGCGGGCAGATTCAAGCCGCCGGCGATGCCCGCCAGTATCGAGACCGCAACGTAGGCGCCCGGAGACCGGACGTCGCCGAACCACATCAACACGAAGAGGACCGCAACCAGGGCCTGGGTCGACTGGGTGACGATCAGAATCGAGCGGCGGGGGTACCGGTCCGCTATCGCCCCTGCGAACGGGCAGAGCAACGCGGTCGGCAGCAGCTGCGTGAACCCGGCCAAACCGACCCAGCCGGCACTTCCACCGGTGAGGTCATAGACAATGAGGGGGATCGCCAGCACCTGGAACCAGCGTCCAGTGCTGGAGACGATCGCTGAAATCCACATCATGCGAAAGTTGCGATGGCGGAGAGCTTCGAAGGCGCCGGCTCTCGTATCGGCAACTTCCGGCATCGCTCAAGGCTACGGAGCTCAATGCCCAATCGTGTACCGATCCGTGGAGCGGCCCGACAGCCTGCCAGAATAGGCGCCATGCCCTTAGTCACCACAGAGGTTCACGACCGGGTCGCGGTGCTCACGCTCAACGACCCCGACAAACGCAACGCCATCACCCTGGCCATGAACGGCGAGATCGCCGCCGCGCTCGACGAGTGGGAGGCAGACGACGGCATCGGCGCGGTGGTCGTGACCGGCGCCCCTCCGGCGTTCTGTGCCGGCGCAGACCTTGACGATCTCCTCGCCGACCAGGGGCCGGCCGGAATGCAGAGGATCTACGAGGGGTTCCTGCGGATCGCCCACTGCCCAATGCCGACAGTCGCCGCGGTCAACGGTGCCGCGGTCGGAGCCGGGTTCAATCTGGTGCTGGCCTGTGACATCGTCGTCGCGGCACACCGGAGAGCCCGTTTCGATTCCCGCTTCCTGCAGATCGGGCTTCATCCCGGCGGCGGCCACACCTGGCGTCTGCGTTCCATCACGAGCCGACAGACCGCGCTGGCGATGGTCCTGTTCGGGGAGGTCGTGGGAAGCGAGCAGGCTCTCGACCTCGGCCTCGTCTGGAAGGTCGTCGACGACGACGAACTGCTTTCGGAGTGCTTGACGCTGGCAGCACGAGCCGCGGCTCAACCCAAGGATCTGACGGCTCGAACCAAGGCCACGATCCTGACGCTCGACACCATCAGCGAATCGAACCAGTCCGTAGAGCACGAACTCCACCCTCAGCTCTGGTCGATGGGCGAACCGGCGTTCCGGAGCCTCGTCGAGAGCCTTCAGAAGCAGATCAGCTCCAAGGACTGAGCCTTCGTGGAGCTCGAGGCTGAGATCGAGGTCGACGAGACGACCGGCCTGATCAGACGCGAACCGCCTCGCCCGTATCCGATCGGGCCGAGCACCCTTGCCGCGCTCCTCGACGGCCCCCTCGAGCACTTCGCAGAGCGGATCGCGCTGATCGACGACGAACGCCAGTGGACATTCGCGGAACTGGACCGCAGCGTCGCGGGGGCCGCTGCGGCTCTGGCATCACTGGGTGTGGGTCGCGGCGATCGGGTCGCCTGGTCACTGCCGAACTGCGCCGAAGTGCCGATCGGATTCCTCGCCACCCAGCGCCTCGCGGCTGTCTGGCTCGGGATCAACACCAACCTCGCTGCGCCAGAGAAGGCCCACCTTCTCAACGACTCGGAAACGAGCCTGTGGATCACCGAGGGCGACAGCGACACCGCATCGGACGACACCTCGTTCGACGGGGCTGTGGTCAGCGCGTCCGAATACAACGATGCAGTCTCAGCGGCGGACCCCGCAGACGCTCCCCGCCCCCGGATCGACCCCCACGCGCCGGCGGCGATCGCCTACACCTCGGGCACCACCGGAGTGCCCAAGGGTGCCGTCCACAGCCAGCACAACCTCCTGTGGCCCGGGCTGATCACGTTGGGCACCCACCCGCCCAAGCCGACCGACCGCCAGGGCACTCCGCTGGCCCACACGATCCTCAACATGCTGATCCTCGGTGTCGTGTCTGCCTGGACACGGGGAACCACCGGCGTGGTCCTGCATCGCGGCGATCCGGAGGGCTTCTGCGCAGAGGTGGCGCGCAACCGACTCACAAGGACCACTCTGGTGCCGACGCAACTCCATGATCTCGTGCACAGCGACGGTGTCGATCCGGCCGACCTCGCCTCACTCGAGTCGATCCTCGTCGGCGGTGCCGCCACTTTGGCCAAGACCCGCCGCGCCTTCGCCGAGAAGTTCAATATCCGGGCGCTCATGGGTTACGGGCTCTCTGAGGCTCCCACGGGAATTGTGCGGGAGACGATCGACGAACCCATCGACGACTCGGCCACCGGCTACGCACTGGACCTGCTCGAAGCGGTGATCGTCGACGGGACCGATCAAGAGCTGCCGGTCGACCAACCCGGCGAGATCTGTCTGCGCCCCGTGAGCACGGGACCGTGGGCCGGTAGTTGGACTCCGACGCTCGGCTATTGGCGCCGCCCCGACGCGACACGGGAGCTGCTCCGAGGCAACATTCTGCACACCGGCGACATAGGGGAACTCGACCGCAACGGGCGCCTGACGGTGAGCGGCCGCCAATCCGAGGTGATCCTGAGAGGCGGGGCCAACGTGTCACCCACCGAGGTCGAGAAGGTCCTGCTCGGCCATCCCGACGTGGTCGATGCCGTGGTCTACGGCATCGCCGATGAGCGTCTCGGTGAGCGGGTGGCCGCAGCAATCGTCACGGGAACCTCGCGACCGGACCCCGACGAACTGCGCGCGCACCTCGCCCGGCACTTGGCCCGCTACAAGATCCCAGACGAGATTCACGTGCTCGACCGGCTGCCCCGCAACTCGATGGGCAAAGTCCAGAAATCCGAGCTGAGAACGTGCGCGGATTGAACAGTGGGTTGCGCTGGTACCGGTTGTTTCCCGCTCTTGTTCGCTACGCTCACGGGCCGCTCGGGCCACGGCCTCGCTCGGTCGCGGTAGTGTTCGGGACCGATCCGCTCGGCCTCTAGGGGCGCTCGGCGATCCACTCCGCGACTAGATCGTCGGAGCGCTCGTTCCATTCCTCGACGGTGAACCCGTAACGAATGTGGTCCTCCCATACGCCGTTGATCTCCAGGTACCTGACCGCTGTTCCCTCGTCACGCAGCTTGAGCTTCTCGACGACCCTGTGGCTGGCCGAGTTCCTCGGCACGATCGCCACCTGGATCCGGTGCAGGCGCAACTCCTCGAAGGCGAACCGGGCCGCCACGACAAGCGCCTCGGGCATGTAGCCGTTGCCTGCGAGGGTCTCGTCGATCCAGTACCCGACGTAGCAGGACTGGAAGGGGCCCCGCTGGATCGAGTTGAGATTGATCTCACCGGCGAACGCGCCATCGACGAAGATCCCGAAGCTGTGGCCGGACCCCCGCTGCCGTTCACGATGGCGCGCCGAGCAGCGATTGGCGAAGGCCGTGCGGTCCTCCACGACGTCCGGCGCCCCGCTGAGACGCTGCGGTTCCCATCGTGTCAACCACTCCCGGTTGCGGCGACGCACCTCCTGCCAGACACCGAAGTCGTTCACTTCCAGGGGCCGAAGCAGCACCCGACGGCCAGACAGTGACCCCGGCACCTTCATGACCTGGACTTTAGCATCGACCAACGACCCAAAGCAGGTTCACGACCGAAGCACAGGACTGGGCATCGGGTCACTCAGATCCGCGTGTCGAGGGCAAATTCCAAGAAATTCAAGATTTTTTGCAACAAAACCCTCCCAGGCGACAAGTAACAGGTGAAGACAATGGCAAAAGCTGCTGTAACGCACTATTTTGGATCCATCAAATTCAACTGGGAAGACCCGCCACAGATCGACGTGACCACCACCAAGTCATCGGTCCGCTGGCGACAGACACAGGGGTCGTCGTGTTTGAGCGGGGCAAACTTTGAGGCTCACTGGGGTTGGTACTCTCCAACGGGCTGGAGCCGTGAGACATCTAGTTGGCAGCACGACTTCGACTGTGGATACGCGAGCATGAACACCTATGCCACATACCACAACTCGGCGTTCTGTCCGACGGCCGCAACCGATACCGATCACTACAACACCTTCTTCTCGGGGAAGCCGAACGGCGCATGGTACGTTCAATGGGGAGCCAGCAAGTCTGGGGGATGCACAAACCTGCTCAGCCCCGAACACATCATCGTTCATCCCTAGGGAGGATGGAGGCGGCAATGCCATCAAGCGGATCACCTTTGAGGCAACTCGTCAACGACCGGTCCGGTACGGCTATGCCATGGCTTCTTTGTGGCGCAGCTTGTGGGTTCGGCCTCACAACTCTTTCCATCGGTCTTGCTGTGGCTGCCGGATTCGCCCTGTTCACCGTGGGAATGGTGCGTCGTCGCGCCGATGCGTACGGGATGTTCACCATCGGGTTCGGGTTCGGATTCGCAGCGTACATGGTGTTGGCGATCGCTATTTCTCTTCTTGGCGACGGTCCCAGCTTCGGGGAAAGAGGTTCCTGACTAAACGGCTAGTCCAGCAGGGAGAAGGCGAGGCCGTCGAGGATGTCGCTCTCGGAGACGAGGCATTCCTCGAAACCGAAGTAGCGCATGACCCTCACCAGGATGCACATGCCCCCCACGATCACATCGACGCGGCCCTCCTCGAGCCCCGGGTTGTGGCGACGGTCCTCACGCGATTCGGTCACGAGCGTGCGGTACACGTCCTCGGCAGCTTGTTTGCTCAACCTGAAGTGGTGGATCTGATCGCGGTCGTATTCTGCCAGCCCGATCTCAACGGCCGCCGCCGCCGACACCGTGCCTGCCAGTCCAACGAAGGTCTTGGCCTGCAACGACACCGGAATCAGCCGGACAACATCATCGAGGTGGGCTTCTGTGATCGACAGGCAGGCCAACAGCTCCTCGGGTGCTGGAGGGTCCGACTCGATGTACTTCTCGGTCAGCCGGACACACCCGATGTCGACCGAAAGTGCCGCTTCGCATTCGGTGAGCCCGTAGGCGAACTCGGTGGAGCCGCCACCGATGTCGACCACCAGGAACGGCCCGTCGTCGGGATCGAGCTCAGCGGTCGCCCCGGCGAACGACAGCCTGCCCTCCTCTGAACCGGAGAGCAGTTCGGGGCGGCTTCCGATTACCGCTTCAGCCGCGTCGAAGAACTCGTCGCGGTTTTGGGCATCGCGGGCCGCCGAGGTCGCGGTGATGCGGACCCGTTCAACTCCATGGCGGTCCATCACCTGGCGGTAGCCCTCGAGGCACTGGACTGTGCGGTCGATCGCCTCGGGCGCAAGCCGTCTGGTGGAGTCGACTCCCTGACCGAGCCGGGTGATGGTCATATGCCGTTCCAGCGTTGTGGTCCCATCATGCACCAACAGGCGCGTCGAGTTGGTTCCGCAGTCGATGGCGGCCACGGGCCTGGTCACAGCAGCTCCGATGAACTGGCGTCGCCCTGGAGAGACCCGGCGTCTGCCCCAGCGACCAACTGCTCAGCCACCCAGCGGCCGACCGGGTCGTCGCCTCCGGCAAGAAACCAGGCGTAGTGGGCGTGGAGACACTTGACGCCGCGGCGTGTGCCACCGACGCCACCGGAGGGCCGGGGGCCGCTATGAGCGCGGTCGATAGCGGCGTCGCGCTCCGCGGCATAGCGGGCGTGGGCTTCGGCCAGTTCGACGGCATCGACAGCCGCCTCGGCCTGTCGAACTCCGCCCGCAGACTCCAGGCGACCGACGGCACGGCGAGGCTCCTCGCCCACCAGCCAGTAGCGGGTCGGCATCGGACGGCCATTGTTCAGCACAGGCGCATTGCATATCACGACCGGGTCGCCCGCGTCGTCGACGACAACGATCTCAAAGTGCCCTTCAGGTTCCCGCCCGAGCAGCTCCGCTACCCGCCTGCGCTGCGCCGGGGTTGTCACCGCGAGCGACGCAGCAACCGCCGCAGCAGCAAAAATGCAACAACCACTGCAGCCAGCGTCACCACCCGTTTCAGCACCGGCACACCGGCAGCTTCGATCAGGTCGATCGCCTCCGGTTCTGGCATATCAATCTTGCGGACCCCGTCACTCGCTGCGGAAGACTTCCCCGCAGTCGTCGCGCCTTCCCCAGCATCGTCGACCTGCTCGGACTCGGCCGGCTCAGACTCGGCCGGCTCGGACTGGGCCGGTTCAGGCTCGGCCTGTTCAGGCTCGGCGGGATCGTCGCTACTGTCCTCTGCGAGCATGTCGGCAAGATTCTCGGCGAACTGGTCCATCAGGGTGGCGCTCACGTCGGCCATCACGCCTCGCCCGAACTGGGCGAACTTCCCGGTGATCTTCATGTCTGTGTCGACGTTGACTCTGGTGATCGAATCGGAGACGGGTTCCAGCTTGGCTGTGATCAGCGCGCTGGCGTTCCCCGCTCCCCGTGTGTCGCGGCCCTTGCCGCTCAGCACCGCCTTGTGGTCCTGGTCGTTGCGCTCCACGAAGTTCGCGGCGCCCTTGAACTGGGCGGTGATCGGCCCCACCTTCACCTTGACGAAACCGCGGTAGTCGTCGCCTTCAACCTCTGTGAGCTGCGCCCCGGGCAGGCACGGGGCGATCCGTTCCAGGTCGGTCAACACGGCCCACGCCTCATCGATCGGTCGGGCCACTTCGAAAGTGTTGTTCAGGTCCATAGTCGCAGATCCTCCAGTGTGTCGACATCGGCTGAGTCGCCATCACAGGGTATCGACTCAACCATCTCGGGACGTTCGCGCCACAGCGCTCGTGCTCCCTCGTCTCCCGATACGGGCAGCGACGCCCACATCGCCGCTGACAGGCGCACAGGAGGGCGGTGTCCCTCGCCGAAGTCCGCTGCCGCAAGGTCGGCTTCGCTCTCCCCCACCGCCTGCCACGCCGCCGCGCCGACACCGGGCTGGTCACCCAGACCGACCACGATCGCCTTGTGCCCCCTGGCCGCAGCGTAGGTGACCGCGCCCCGCAGCGAGGTCGACTGGCCGTGGTCCCAATGCTCGTTGTGGATGATCGTCACGTCTTGCGGCATGACCTCTGTGAGGTCCACACACCCCGAGACGACGATCACCTCATCGAACCCGGCGCCCCGAGCCGCGTCGACGGCATGGCACACGATCGGCTTCCCCCGGACCTCGGTGAGCAGCTTGTGCTCCTCGCCGAAAAAGCGTGAACCGGCCCCCGCGGCAAGCACAACCGCTGCCGTCGTCACCACATCACGGTCGGGGTCAGAGCCAGTCTGGGTTGTCATTGTCCCAGTGTGGCAGCACCAAAGAGCAGCGATGCGCCTAACGTGTCACCAATGAGTGATTCCGTCGACTCCACATCCTCGCCGAGTGTCCCGGAGCCTCCGTTGGTTCGGGTCAACCTCCTGGTCGCCGACGCCGCCCAGGTGGCCGACAGCAAGCTCTACATTCTCGGGGGAGGGCTCACCGCGGTGGGTCCGCGTCCCCAGCCGATGGGGGTCGCGATCCGGATCGAGGTGCCCTGGGACCGGGCCAACGTCTCCCACGAGTGGCGTATCGAACTGCTCGACGAGGACGGGCATCCGCTGATGGTCGGTGAGCGGCCGCTGGTCGTGCAGGGCAACTTTGAGGCTGGTCGCCCTGTCGGGTTGCGTCCCGGCACACCGCTGTGCGTCCCCCTGGCGATCAACTTCCCGACGATCCCGGTAACGCCCGGAAAGAGCTACACCTGGCAACTCTCAATCAACGGTGCCACGCACTCCGACTGGTGCCAGAGTTTCTTCGTCAGACTGCCCAAACAGTCCGGCTCTCCGAGCACACCGGGCTCAAACCGCTGAACACACCCGGACCCGGTTGGCATCGCCATGACGGTGGAGGTGCGGGAGAGGGGGCAGCGACCCAACCGCCGCCTGGCCGCCTGTTCACATGGGGCTGTTCAGCAATATCGACAGCCCGCCTCGGGATCCTGTCTCTTCCGGCTGCGCCGGATTCCGTCGTCGATTAGAGGCAGCGCGGATAGGCGCTGGCCTGCGGGAACGCCCGAACTCCGGGCCATGGCTGCGATTTCCTGACCTGCGGCTTTGCCTCCACCGATCAAAGTCGAAACCAGAATCTTTCAAGACGCGTCTCGCCTATCCGCGCACGTTCTTAGTCGTCGTCGATGATGGTCATGGTCCCTTCCTCGCGTTCCAGCGTCGCGCCAGTCGGGGAGGAGAGCGTCACCGTGAAGACTTCGTCCGGTTCGTCCCTGGAATCCTGATTCAGCCACACGGCTCCCGTGCCGCTGGTCTCGCCGGCTCGAATCAGGATCTCTCCTCTCGCATGCCAGAAGTCGTGAGTGTAGCCCTGACCGCCGCGTGCCCGGTTTGCGCTTTGCGAATGACTGGTAGCCCACTGCACCGTGACGTCCTCATTCGACGCCTCGGAAAGGGTCACTCGGAACACCAGGTCCGAAGCGCTTTCCGATGCGGAAGCGTCCTCTATGGAAATGGTTATCGCGGTCTCCACCGGCGGATCGTCATCGTCGGCCACGCCGACCGTTGCGGTCTTGACTGTGCCGAGGTCGTAATCGGAACCGTCGACCAGGGTCGCGGTGACGGAGCCGTCAGCCTCGTCGTTTCCGTCGTCAGTAGTGGCGACGGTCAGGGTGGCGCTGCCCGTGGTAGGAACGGTCACCGTCCGCGAGCCGGTGGTCGCCCCGTAGTCGCCGCTGGCGGTGACGGTCACGCTGACCGTCAGGTCGGCGGCGGGAACCGGGCTGGCGGTGATGGTGAAGCTGGCGTCTCCGCCTTCGGTCACGCCGCTGCCGCCGCTGATCGAGACCACCGGCACGTCGTCGTCCGCCACGCTGACCGTGTCCGCCCCTTGGGACGTCGACACCGTGTAGCCGTTGCCGACGTTCACCGTGGCCGTGACGGAGCCGTCGGCCTCGTCGTTTCCGTCGTCAGTAGTGGCGACGGTCAGGGTGGCGCTGCCCGTGGTAGGAACGGTCACCGTCCGCGAGCCGGTGGTCGCCCCGTAGTCGCCGTTGGCGGTGACGGTCACGCTGACCGTCAGGTCGGCGGCGGGAACCGGGCTGGCGGTGATGGTGAAGCTGGCGTCTCCGCCTTCGGTCACGCCGCTGCCGCCGCTGATCGAGACCACCGGCACGTCGTCGTCCGCCACGCTGACCGTGTCCGCCCCTTGGGACGTCGACACCGTGTAGCCGTTGCCGACGTTCACCGTGGCCGTGACGGAGCCGTCGGCCTCGTCGTTTCCGTCGTCAGTGGTGGCGACGGTGAACGTCGCGCTGCCGCCCGTCGGGATGGCCACCGTCCGCGAGCCGGTGGTTGCGCCGTAGTCGCCGTTGGCGGTGACCGTCACGCTGACCGACAGCGCACTCGCCGGCGCCGGGCTCGCCGTGACCGTGAAGCTGGCGTTGCCGCCCTCGGTGACGCCGCTGCCGCCGGTGACGCTCACCACCGGCTGCTGCTGTTGCTGCTGCGGGTCGTCGTCGTCCTGGACTTGCGCCGTCTCCGACGAAAACTGTCCCACCGTGTAGCCGCTGCCGCCGTTCAGCGTCAGCGTCACCGAGCCGTCGGCCTCGTCCGTGGAGTCGTCGGTAGTCGGCAACGTCAACGTCTTGCTGGTCGTGCCGCCGGCGATGGTCACCGTGCGGGAACCGGCAGTCACACCGTAGTCGCCCGAGGTCGCAACCGTCACGCTCACCGCCAAGTCAGCCGCCGGCGCGGGGGTCGCGCTCAAGGTGAACGTCACGTTGGAGCCTTCGGTTCCGGCGGCGGCGCTGGTGATGTTCACCTCCGGCGTGGGCGGCGGCGTCTGCTGGGTCTGCTGCGCCGCCTCAAACGCCGCCTTGGCTTCCAGCTCGGCGACCACCTGGTCCCATACCGGACTGCTGTAGGTGTTGGCCATCTGCCTTGCCTCGTCGAGGGTCAGGGCGCCGCCGCTGACGCCGGCCGGGTCCAGCGCGCCCAGGGCAGCCAGCGCCCGCTGCCAGCGGTTGACGTGGGCCGTGCCGTGATGCGTCTGCGACGCCAAGTTCTCCACCGCCGCGATCACCTGCGGATCGACCGTGTAAGTCGGCGGCGGTTCTTGCTGCGCGTCGCCGCTGTTGTCGTCGGCTACGAGCGGCGGCGTCTGCTGGGTCTGCTGCGCCGCCTCGAAAGCCGCCTTGGCTTCCAGCTCGGCGACCACCTGGTCCCATACCGGACTGCTGTAGGTGTCGGCCATCTGCCTTGCCTCGTCGAGGGTCAGGGCGCCGCCGCTGACGCCGGCCGGGTCCAGCGCGCCCAGGGCAGCCAGCGCCCGCTGCCAGCGGTTGACGTGGGCCGTGCCGTGATGCGTCTGCGACGCCAAGTTCTCCACCGCCGCGATCACCTGCGGATCGACCGTGTAAGTCGGCGGCGGTTCTTGCTGCGCGTCGCCGCTGTTGTCGTCGGCTACGACCGGATCGTCGTCGTCAACCAGCGTCAGGGTGACGCTGGACGGCGCGCCCACCGTGTATCCCCTCGGTGTCCTGTAGTCGGGCATGATCCGCCCGACGACCGTGCCGTCGTCCAGATCGAGGTCGTCGGAGTAGGCCGTGTGCGTCCAGCTGGCCGTGGATTGGTGGGCGGGGATGATGATCGTGGTCTGCAGGGAGCTGGCGACCAGGTCCTCGCCCGATCCCATCTCTTCATCCGCTGCCAGGTTGACCGTGACGTCGAACTGCGGCGCCGGGTCGGCGGTGATGGTGAAGGTCACGTCGCCGCCCTCGGTGACCGACGTCGCCGCGCTGGCGATGGTCAGCGTCGGCGGCAGCGCCTGCTCCTGTTTCGAACCCTTGGGTACTACCTCGACAACGCGGGTCTCCTCGTAGAGCGATCTGCTGATAGAGCGACTGGCCGTGTTCCGGTTGGGGCCGGGTTGACGCAGGCTGGGGTCGGGCAGATCGGTGTCGGTCCGACTCAACCAGGCGTAGTTCCAGAAGGTGAGCGCCTTCCTGGTTCCCGGCGCCGCATCCTCGCTGACGTGCAGTCTCAGCCTGACCGGGTCGGTGGCCACCGCGTCGGCATAAAAGCCCGTGCCCCAGTCGAGATCGGTTAAGGAGGATGGCGTGTCATTGCCGTAGAGGTTCGGCGACAACCCGATATCGCAAGGCGGGTCAACATACCGGTCGCCGCAGCCGCCGACCTTGACGAAGATGTAATCGTGATTCGAACCGGTAGCCAGCGACGGGTTCAACAGCTTGATCAGCACGTCGTGGGTAGCGCCCGCCTCCAGTTCGTCCGGGATGGCTTTCTGCAGGCCGCCGTCGCTCGCCTTGGTCCAGGTGACCCCGTTGTCGCCGGAGTAGAGGAACTCCTGGTCCCAATTGTCGTCGTCAACGATGCGGAGATCCACGTATCCCGATCCGAACGTCCGCGGCGTAATTCTTCCGTGTTCACTCACGGTATTCTGCGGGGGCTTAGGGTTTACAAAAGTCCCCTCCTGGCCGGGCGGACCGATGTACCGGTAGCCGCTGCCGGGCGCGGTCGTGCTCACCTTGTGCTCCAGCACGATGGCTTCATCGTGGGCGTCGGCGTCGTGACCGGCGGAGAAGGTGACCGTCTGCCAGTCGTCGCGCTCCGCCCATGGCATCTGGTTCGCGTGGTGCCAGCAGCCGCCATACAGGTCATGCCACTGCGTGTAGGAAACGTAGTTGGTCGAAGTCACTACGTAACTGCTGCTCACGCCAAGCGGAGATATTGTCCCATGGTCCTCGGTGCTGTGGCACTGGATCCGGTCCCAATCCGCCAGACCGACGCCGATGTTGTTAGCGCCCTTCTTGCCCGTGTCCCGGATGGTGACGGAGGCTTCTCCAAACGCATCGTCTGAGTCCATGTGCCCCACCAGCTTGTACTGGTAGGTGACCGTGCCGCCGCCTTCCGCCATCTGGATCAGCGGACGGTCCGACTCGACCCAGCCGGAGGTGCTGCTGGTGGAGCAGCCGCCGTTGGGGCAGGTGCGAAAGAGGATCGAGCCCTCGGGGCTGCCGTCGAGAATCTGTATCTCGGCTTTGCCTACCGGTTCCCCCGACTGGGTGAATTCGAGCTCCAGATTCATTTCGTCCGCTACAGTGTCCGCGACGGCTTCGATGTCGAACCGCGCGGTGCGGTTGGTGACCGCGGCGTCAAAGGAGCCGCTGTTGACGGTGGTGCTGCCGCCGGCCGGGTAGTAGATCTTGTAGTCGCTGTCGGAGGGGCCCGGCGAGACGCTCACCGTTACCGTGGTCCCGGTCAGTCCGCTGACGACGATGGTCTTGCGCTCGCCTTCGTACAGCCGCTTGTAGTTGACGTCGAACGGCGCACTGGTGTCCACTTGGAACACCGGGGAGATGCCGTACAGGGTATGCGGCTGGCTGACGGGGGCGTTGTTGTCGCTGATAGGCCCGGTTGTGCTCGGGCCCACGGAGAATCGTCCCCGCCGGGCATGGGTGGCGTGGCCCAGATGGTTGGCGTGACTGGCGCCGTCGGCGGCGGTGCCGGTCCAGGGCCAGTCGGAGTGACCATCTGGGCTGCCCAACTGGGTTCTGCGGTCCTGCTGGGCCCAGTTCTGCCACCGGTCGCTCCAGAAGCCGGCGTAGTTCGGCGCCACCTGCGAGCCGTTCAGCCAGTAGATGGGCACACCGCCGCCGGTCAACCCGGCGTGGTTGCGGGCGCTCACCGACGCGGTCGACCCGACCGCCCGGAACTTCTGGGCGTAGGGCACGATCGCGGTGTGCCCGGCGGCGGCCCGCGCTCGGACGTGGGCGTCGTAGGTGGCGATGTCGCCGGAGGTCGCGGGGTGGAAGCTGGTGGTGATGAACAGCAGCCGGAACCTGCCGCCGGGCTGGACCCCGCTGGGGATCAGAGCCCAGTCGTCAGGGACGGCGACCACGTTACCGACGTTGCGAATCGACAAACCGAAACGGTCAGTCTGTGCGGGCGAGCCGGTCGTCCGCGGGTCGGCGCCGCCGCCCACGTTGGTGGCGGACCCGTGCGTCGCCCCATCGAACTCGGCGTCAGACGCCAAGCTGATGGTGATCGCCTCGTCTGATTCCTGATTGAGGTCATCGAGTACGGCGGCGACCTCCAGGACGGCAGTCTGCGCGCCCGCGCCGCTGAAGGTGACGACCTGGTGCGCGAACGCCTCCCCGCTGCCGACCACGGGCATGCCCAGCGAAACCCCGGTATTGGGCGAGTCTTCGTCCAGCGTGATCGACCAATCCGACGTGGTGACCGCGGCAGCGGTCTGGTCGATGCGCAGCGGCACGGCGATGACCTCGGCCGGCCCGTGGTCCCCGGCGCCCACCAGCGGGCGGCTCAAGCTCACCTCGAACCGCGCCGTGCCGCCCTCGTCCAGCGTGCCCCCGCCGGTGTCAGTGCGCGTCAAGGTGACCACCGTCGGGTCGTTATCGACCACGGTCAACAAGACCGTGCGGTCCGCGGGGACGACGGTAAACGCGCCGCCCGGAGGGGTGTTGGGATAAACCTGCACGTAGGCGTAGTTGGGCCGGTCCACACCGTCGTCGCTCGGATGTATCCGATACGCGATAGAGGTGTCACCCTCGGGTATCAGCGTGCCGATGACCTGCGTGTTCCCGTTCTGAGCAGTCCCCGGGGTCCCCGTGTCGACGCCGCCCGCCGGCGCCGGACTGTCCAAGGTGAAACGAAGCATCCGCGCCCCCGCGATGCCTTCGGCCATCGTGGGATAGGTGAAGCCCGCAGGAGGCCCAGCACCGTCAATGGACATCGTGACCGTGCGCGAGGTCTGCGCCGCGACATCAGGCATGACCGTCAACAGCGCGGCGAACACTCCCAACAGCGGCAACGCCGCAATTCGACGCAGCCACCGCTTGTCACGCGCCCGCCTGCGATGCGCCCGCTCCGACCATCGGGATGCGGCACTCATTGGGGGGGGGGGGGGGGGGTGTGGTGGTGGAAGAAAAGATGCTGAAACGACACGACTGCCTCCTCAACGGCTAGTGGCAGGTAGCGGCTACATGACCCAATTTTCTACCAGCACCCTACAACATTTCGATTTCGCAACCTTCGTATATTCCCAAATTTTTCCTCGACAAACATAACGACCGCACCTCAACCGCTGCTGATCGCCGCTCTTGAAGGGCTCAGAGAACACAGCGACACCACACTTCAGGGCCAGCTCGCCACCGGCGACCTGCCGGTGGACTCGGCTTGGCTCTACATGCCGAGCAGGTGCTGCGCGGTCTCTGCAACGTCGACTGTTCGCAACTTACCGACAGCGATATTGACGCCAACAGAAACTCATCTCGACGCGGGTCCGAGCGACCGCATCAACATCGCGGAGTCTGCAAGTCTTCAGCCGTGTATGGGGCCCTCGGTGACGGTCAGCGACTTGGCTTCGCGTCCGGTGCGCCGCGCAATGATCTCCGCGGTGATCGACACGGCGGTCTCCTCCGGGGTACGGGCCCCGATGTCGAGGCCGATCGGTGAGTGCAGCCTGGCCAGACCGGCTTCGTCGACGCCGGCTCCGATCAACCGCTTCGTGCGGTCGTCGTGGGTCCGCCGGCTTCCCATGACGCCGATATAGCCGACGTCGGTCGCCAGCGAAGCCACCACTGCGGGAACGTCGAACTTGGCGTCGTGGGTGAGAATGCAGACCACATCGCGTTCGCCCAGTTCGTCGCCCACCGCAGCCAACAACCGATCGGGCCAGTCGACCACAACCTCGTCGGCCATCGGGAAACGGGACTCAGTGGCGAACACGGCCCGCGCGTCACACACCGTGACCCTGTATCCGAGAACCTTGGCCACCCTGCCCAGCGCTGCGGTGAAGTCGACAGCTCCGAAGATCAACATTCTGGGAGGCGGCGCGAAACTCTCGATGAACACCGAGACCGCTTCCTCACGGGCCTCGCCGTGAAGGCCGTAGTGGCGCATGCCGGTTCGTCCCGCGGCGAGTTCGCCTCGGGCGTCGCGGGTGACCACTCGGTCGAGGTCGGTGTTGCCGAGCGTTCCCTCGGACTCGGCGTCGCGCCAGACGATCAGCTTGGCACCGGTGAAGGAACCTTCGACCACGGTTGCCAACGCAACCGGCACCTCTGCGCGAATGGCGTCTCGAAGCTGTTCGAACAGCGACTGCTCAGCCGACATCGCGACCCGCGTCTACCAGTCGAGGGGTTCGATGAACAGATGGATGGTTCCGCCGCATGTCAGGCCCACCTCGAAGGCTTCGTCGTCGCTGTATCCGAAGGTGACCATGCGACGCTCACCGGAGGCCAACACGTCGAGAGCTTCCACCACGACCGCGCCCTCCACACAGCCGCCCGACACCGAACCCGAGACCTCGCCGTCTTCGGCGACCGCCATGGCCGCACCGGCCGCGCGGGGCGCCGACCCCTCCAGGTCGACAACCCGGGCCATGGCCACGGCCATCCCTGCACTGCGCCAGCGGTCGAGATCGTCGAGCAGTTCCTTCATCGCTCAGATCCTACGGGAATCTGCCGCACACGCTGGGAGTCTCCCAGTACAAGCTCTGCCAGTTGCGTCAGGGAGTCGAGGCAGTGCCCCTCTACGAAATCGTCCACGTACGGCAGAGCAGCGGCCATGGCTCGGGCCAGAGGTGCATACCCCGGCGTCGCTTTCAGGGGATTGACCCAGACCACCCGGTGGGCGACACGACTGAGGCGCTGCATCTGGATCTCCATCTCGGTGGGCTCACCGCGGTCCCAGCCGTCCGAGAGGATCACTATGGTGGCGCCCCGTGCCATCCCTCGACAACCCCACTCGTCGTTGAAGCGGCCCAGACCCTCTCCGAGGCGGGTACCGCCAGACCAGTCCTCAACAGCGGCCGCGGCTTCGAGCAGCGCCCGGTCCGGGTCCCGTTGCGACAGCTCGCGGGTGAGGCGGGTGAGGCGGGTCCCCAACGCGAACGCCTCCACCCGGGCGCGGCCCGCCACCGAGGCGTGCACGAAGCCGATGAGCGCCCGAACGTAGGACTCCATTGAGCCGGACACGTCGAGCAGCAACACCAGACGCCGCGGCTGTTGCGCTGGAACTGTGCGGGCTATCTCCGCTGGTTCACCGCCGGAGCGCAGCGCCAGTTGGACAGTGCGCCGCAGGTCGAGGTTGCCGCGGGCACCGCTGGAGCGCACCCGTCGTCGGCTTCGTCTGCACTCCCCCATGAACACGATCCGCTCCATCAAACGCCGGGACTCCGCCAACTCCTCGTCGGAGCAGTCCGCGAAGTCCTTGCTGCTGAGCGTCTCGGAGGCGCAGTAGCGGACGGTGGTCGATTCGTCGTTGTCTTCGCCCTCCACACCGTCGGCGGGTACCTGTTCGGGGTCGTCCATCGTCAGGGTGACCGGCATCGGCTCTGAAGGTGTGCGCCACACGAGTCCCGAATCGACGCCGCCCCAGTAGGCGGCGAACAGGCCGTTGAACACCTCAATGTCCTCGGGCCTGTGCACCAGTACCGCCCGGGCCGCCCAGTACACCTCGTCCGGGTCGGCCAGATCGATTTCGGCGAGCGCCTCGGCGAACAGACGCGAAGACCCCAGGGACACGGCGAGGCCGCCGCGGCGAAGGGACTCCACGAACCCGACCGCCGCCTCGATCGTCACCGGCTCGCCTCCATCACTCGCGGGCTGCGGCGAGGAGCGTTTCGAGACCGTGGTCCTGGACCCTCTCAAGGTCTTCGCGGTACTTGAGCAGGGTCGGGAACGTTGCCTCCACCTGATCGACGACGAGCTCGTCGGCGCCGAGAAGGTCCAGCGCACGCGCCCAGTCGATGGTCTCGGACACGCCGGGCGGCTTGTAGAGACCGACTTGACGGATCGCCGCGGCCGCGGCTGCGATCTGGGCCGCCAGTCGCCGGCTCACAGTCGGGGCATGGAGCCGGATGATCTCGATCTCCCGCTCCACTTCGGGGTGGGTCACCCAGTGGTACAGGCAGCGTCGTTTCAGGGCGTCGTGAACGTCACGGGTGCGGTTTGAAGTGACGATCACGACCGGCGGCTCGATCGCGGAGAAGGTGCCGATCTCGGGGATTGTGATCGAATAGTCGGCCAACACCTCGAGCAGGAAGGCTTCGAACTCGTCGTCGGAGCGGTCGACTTCGTCGATCAGCAGCACCGGTGGCGGACCCGAATCGTGGGCGATGGCTTCGAGCAGTGGTCGACGAACCAGGAATCTCTCGTCGTACAGTTCATCCTCCAACGCCGAGGTCTCGCTGGTGGAGGCGGCGCCCGTGGCTTCGGCCGTGCGCAGATGCAGCAACTGACGGGAGTAGTCCCATTCATAGACTGCCTGGTTGACGTCGATTCCCTCATAGCACTGGATCCGCAGCAGCCGGCCGCCGATCCAGTCGGCGAGCACCCTCGCGACCTCCGTCTTGCCGACCCCGGGCTCCCCCTCCAGCAGCAGAGGCCGACGCAGCCGCAGCGCCAGATAGACGGCGGTGGCGAGCCCCTCGTCGGGGAGATAACGATTCTGGCGCAGTGCATCGCTCACCTGCACCACCGATGAGACGCTGCGAGGATCAGTTGTGTCGGCCATCAGGTTCGACCTCCGAACGACCAATGGTAGAGGCCGAGCGGATTGATCCCGCACACGACTGCGACCGAACGAGGCCGTGGCCCGAGCGGCCGCCCGCGGCCCCGCGGCCCGCCCGCGGCCTCGCGGCCCGTGAGCGCAGCGAACAGGAGCGGGAACCAAGCGCAGCGAACAAGAGCGGACATCCCAAGTCACGGCGGGGTGCTGATCAGTGATCTCATCGGGTTCGGCGGATCAGTTCGGCCCGGGCCCACGTGCCGAAAATGGCGATACCGCATGCGATCACCAGCAGACCGGGCCAGGTGTCAGCCCAGGTCACATCCCCGATATAGCCCTGGCGGGTCATGCGCAGAACGTTGGTCACCGGGTTGACCCGGGCGACCGTCTCCATCCATCCGTCGAGCAGGGCGATGGGCACCTGCCCGATCGACGGGAAGATCACCAGAAAACTGCCCATCTGCACGATCGTCATCGCTCGGACGTCGCCCATGCGAAGCACAACCCCCAGACCGAAACAGCCGATCGCCAGCGCCCCGCCGATGCCGCCGGTGAACGCCGCCACAATTCCCAAGATCCCTCCCGGCAGGTCCGCGTTCATTGCCAGTGCCAGCACCGTTACCAGAGTGATGGGGATCAACGCCCGAATCGCGGTGTATGTCAACGGGGCCGCGATGATGATCCCCCGCGGTATCGGACTCACCAACAGACGGTCCATGAAACCGGTCTCAATGTCGTTGGCGACTGTCCCCGCGGTCCCGACCCCTGAGAACATGGCACCCTGCAGCAGAGCGAACGCAACGACCCAGTTGATCAGATTCTCAGTCGGGTAGCCGTCGACCCGGGAGATCCCGTCGAAGCTGGAGGTGAACACCACCAAGAAGAAGATCGGCATCACGATCATCGGCACCATGATTGCCGGCAACCGTGCGAATCTGGTCAGGTTGCGGTGACACATCCAGACAATGGGGAACAGCCCGGAGAGCCCGACACGCCCATCACGGGAACGGGCGCGAGGGCGGGGGTGGGCGACCTCAGTCATGAGCGCCTCAACCGCCGAAGATGGGCCCGGTATGCCAGACTCAGCGACACCAACCCGATCAACAGGCTGTAACCGAGCGCCTCGAACAGGTGGCCCCAACTCCACCCCGACACTACGAGTTCGCGCGTCGGATTCATCACCAGGGTGAACGGGTTTCGTTCAGCCACCGACTGGTACCAGCCCTTCATCAGCTCAGTCGGAAAGAAGGCCGACGACACGAAGACCATGACGAAGATGAGTGGGAACATCGACTGGGTCGCTTCGGTGCTGCCGGTCCGCAGTGCCACGGCCAAGCCGAACCCCGAGATTCCGACCGAAAGCACGATACTGATCAGCATCAGGGCCAGAACCCCCGCGAAACCGCTCGCTATCGGCACCCCGAGAACAACGAAGATCGCCGTATGGACACCTGCCTGGAAACCCGCAGCCGCAGCGGCGCCACCGACGCGCCCCACGAAGATCGACTGCCGCGCAACCGGAGAGGCGACCAACCGATCGAAGAACCCGGTCTCGATGTCCGTCGCCATGTCTGTCCCGGCGTTGGAGGCGTTGAAGGCGATCCCCTGGAGGATCGTTGCCGGCAGAATGAACTGCAGGAACGAATCGACCTCGGGGAACTCCGACAGTCCCGTCGCCTTGGCGAACTGTGACGAGTAGACCGCCGCCATGGCCAACGGGAAGATCAGCCCGGGAGCCCAACGGTCGGCCTTGCGTGCCGTAGCGAGGATCGACCGCACCGTCAGGGTCCACGCCTGCTCGGCGCCGACAAGAAGACGAGGACGGTTCAGCCGAAGGCCTTGGCTTGCGGTCAAGTCTCGGCGCCCTCCAGCCGCCTGCCGGTGGCGTCGGCGAAGACGTCGTCGAGGCTTGGAGAGTCCAACTCGAAATGCGCCACGGGGACACCCTGCTCATCGAGGGCTCGAACCACGTCGGCGAGGCGCGGGGACCCGCCCCGCAAGCCGATGGCAACCCGGCCGTCACGTGCCGGCCGTTGATCGCCGAAAGCTCCGAGCACCTGCCGAGCCAACTCGATGGTCGTCTCATCGGCCACTTCCACGCGCAGGGTGGGGTCGCCGACCCGGCCCTTGAGCACAGTGGGGTCGCCCTCCCTGACGATCAGGCCGTTGTCGATGATGGCTATCCGTCCTGCCAACTCGTCGGCCTCCTCGAGGTACTGGGTCGTCAGGAAGACTGTCGTGCCGTCGTCGTTGAGCGAGCGGACCTCCTCCCAGACCGCAACACGGCTCGTCGGGTCCAGCCCCGTCGTCGGCTCATCGAGGAACAGCACCGTCGGTCGATGGATCAGTGCCAGAGCAAGGTCGAGGCGCCGCCGCATCCCGCCGGAGTAAGTGCCGACACGACGGTCGGCTGCCCCGGTCAAGCCCACCCGCTCAAGGAGTTCTTCGCTGCGACTGGCGGCTCGGCGGAGGCCGAGGCCGTGCAGCACGGCCTGCAGGCGCAACAGTTCATTGCCTGTCATCAGCGGATCGATGGCCGCGTCCTGCAGGGCCACCCCGATCGAGCGGCGTACCGAGTCCGCTTCGGCGACGACGTCGAATCCGGCTACCCGCGCGCTGCCCGCGGTGGGCCGCAGGAGTGTCACCAGCATCCGCACGGTGGTGGACTTCCCCGCGCCGTTGGGGCCGAGGAAACCGAATATCTCGCCTTCGGCGACCTCCAAGTCGATGCCCGCGACCGCGGTGACGTCACCGAAAGTCCGAACCAGGCCTTCGGCCTCCACGGGTTTCATGGCCGAGCCTGATCGTTCCGGTGGCACGGACTCCTCACGAACCGGCCTCTGCGATGGCCGACCAGACCTTCCGCGGCGACAGGGGAACGTCGATGTGTCTCACGCCGAGGTGGCTGAGTGCGTCGATCACCGCGCTCTGGACGGCCGGGGTCGATCCGATGGCCCCGGACTCGCCGATGCCTTTGGCTCCGAGGGGGTTGTTGGGAGTGGGCGTCTCCATCGCCACCAGCTCGAACGACGGCAGCTCAGCCGCGGAGATGATTGAGTAGTCGGCGAAGTTGCTGGTGACCGGGTTGCCGTCCTCGTCGTAGCAGACCTCTTCGAGGAGCGCCTGGGCTACTCCCTGGGCGATCCCGCCATGCCGCTGACCCTCGACGATCAGGGGGTTGATCAGAGTTCCCGCATCGTCGACGGTCACCATGCGCGTCAACACCACGCCTCCGGTCTCGGTGTCGACCTCCACGACCGCTACATGCGTGCCGAAGGGGTACGTGCAGTTGGCGTTGAAGTCGCTGTCGGCGACGAGCTGCTCTTCGGTGGCCACGGCGGCGACTTCAGCCCATGTCCTGGTGACTGCCGGAGTGCCCGACACGTGGAACACGCCGGAGTCGGTGTCGAGCACCACATCGGCGACCGCGGCCTCCAACAGTTCAGCGGCGATCTCTTTGGCGGCGTCCGCAACGGTCGCCGCCGCGTCGAACACGGCCGATCCTCCAAGCTGGGTGGAGCGGCTGGCCACCGTGCCCTCACCCCGCGGTACCTTGTCGGTGTCCCCCTGGATCACTTCTATGTCCTCAACGTCGAGGCCCAGCTGCTCCGCGGCGATCATCGCGAACGTCGTGGCGTGGCCCTGTCCGTGTGACAGGGAACCCGAATAGACACGAGCCTTGCCGTCCGGGGTGATCTCGACTCTTCCGTACTCGGCGCCGCCCGGCGCCGGCCCTGCGGTTATCTCAACGTAGTTGGCGACGCCGATCCCGATCTGGACCGGGTCCTTGGAGGCTCGGCGTGCCGCCTGGACGGCTCGCAGCTCCACATACCCCGACGCCTCCAGTGCCTTGTCGAGTGCCGCCTGGTAGTCGCCGGTGTCGTAGGTGCTGCCCACTGCGGTGGTGACGGGGAAGGCGTCTTCGGCAATGAGATTCCTGCGCCGCAGTTCGATCGGATCGATCCCGGCCCTCGCCGCGAAGAGGTCGAACATGCGCTCTATGGTGAGCGCCGCCTCAGGACGGCCCGCACCCCTGAATGCTTCGGTCGGAACCGCGTTGGTGATGATCGACCGCGCCTCGGTCTCGATGTTGGGGATGTCGTAGGTGCCCGGCGCCATGGGCAGCGTGAAGAAGGGCAGGAAGGCGCCGACGCGTGTGTAGGCGCCGGCGTCCATGAGCACTTCGAGCCGGTAGTGGGTGATCTCGCCCTGCTTGGTGCCGCCGAGGGCTGCGTGATGGACCTGTGCTCTTCCCGGTCCCGCAGCGACCAGGTTCTCTGTGCGTGTCTCGAACCATCGAACCGGTCGACCCGCAAGGCGCGAGAGGTGCGGGATCAGCATGTCTTCGGGACTGGGGGCCACCTTGGCGCCGAATCCGCCTCCGACGTCGGGGGCGACCACGTGAACATCGCTGGGATCCAGTCCGTACATCTGGACAAGCGACGCTTTGACTCGGTGCGGCGCCTGGCTCGACAGGAACATCAGCAGGCGTTCGTCGGTCCACGACACCGCAGCCGAGCGCGCTTCGAGGGGCGCGGCAGACATCCGCGGCTGAACCACGCGTTGTTCGACGACTACTTCACAGTCGGCGAAGAACGAGTCGTCGGTGACTCCGGTGGCCATTCCAAGATCGGAGAAGGTGAGGGCAGTGTTGGTGCCGTGGCCCTCGTGTACCACGACCTCGTCGGCGGCCGCGGCTTCGAGGTCCGTCACCGCGTCGAGCGGGTCGATGTCGACGAATACCAGATCGGCCCCGTCCTGGGCAGCGGATCGCGTCTCGGCGAGCACCACGGCCACGGGTTCGCCCACGAAACGGACACGGTCGCGGGCCAGCAAGGGTCGATTGAGCAGATCCGGGGGGAACATCGGCACGCTGCCAGGCAGCATCAGGTCGACGTCGGCGCCGGTGAGTATCAGGGCGACACCTGGCGCCGAGCGGGCATCGTCTGCGTCGACCTCGATGATCCTGCCGTTGGCCGCGAACGACCGGACGAATACCGCGTGCAGCGCTCCGGCGAGGCGGGGGTCGTCGAGATCAGCTGTGTAGGTCGCTCCAGCTGTCAGAAACTGGGGGTCTTCCTTCCGCAGAACCCTCGTCCCGATGATCGTCATCTCGCGCTCCTCCCCTTTGCGTACCTGAACCAGATGAGACTAACGGCCCGTGTCTCAGTTGGGACTTGAGACCACGCAACCCCTCAGGCCGGGAATGGAGTAGACCTCTTCGCCGGGTTCCACGTACGGTCCATAACAGCGGGCTTCGATTCGCAGGCCCTCGTCGTCGGTGATTCCCTCGATGTCGGCGTTGATCTCGTCGATCTCGGCCTGCAGGGCCGCCCGCTCGGCCTTGACGCTCTCAAGCTCGCTCCGCTG
Organism: Candidatus Aldehydirespiratoraceae bacterium; assembly: GCA_965208435.1. Classification (GTDB taxonomy): domain Bacteria; phylum Actinomycetota; class Acidimicrobiia; order Acidimicrobiales; family Aldehydirespiratoraceae; genus VXYK01. The sequence continues at coordinate 463,325 of OZ242337.1, forward strand.
GTCCATGTAACTGCTGACCGAAGGCTTCACCAGCACGCCCGCCAGCAGCAAGAAACCCACTACGAGAAGGAGCAGAACCTTCTTCACCGGGTTGCGCCACCGATCGCGTCGGAGCCCCCGAATGCGGCTGCCTCGCCGAGCTGCTCCTCGATTCGCAGGAGTTGGTTGTACTTCGCGACCCGATCGGAGCGCGCCGGCGCGCCCGTCTTGATCTGGCCGCAGTTGGTCGCGACCGCGAGGTCCGCGATGGTCGTGTCCTCGGTTTCGCCCGAGCGGTGCGACATCACCGAGGTGTAGCCGTTGCACCTCGCAAGATCGACCGCCTCGAGCGTCTCGGTGAGGGATCCGATCTGGTTGACCTTCACAAGGATCGAGTTGGCTGTACCCGACTTGATGCCTCGGGCGAGACGCTCGCAGTTCGTCACGAACAGGTCGTCGCCGACGAGCTGGCAGGCGGCGCCGATCTCTGCGGTGAGGGCGGCCCAGCCGTCCCAGTCGTCCTCGGCCATGCCGTCCTCGATCGACACGATCGGGTACTTCTGTGCCAGGGACACCAACTCGGCGACCATCTGATCGGAGCTGAGGCGCCGGTCCTCGCTCACCAGTTCATAGAACCCGTCTGCGTAGAACTCGGTGGATGCAATGTCCATCGAGATCGCCATCTCCTCACCCGGGGTCAGGCCGAGGCGCTCGATGGTGTCGACCAGCAGCTGCACGGCCTCCTCGTTGCTCGCCAGGTCGGGAGCGAAGCCTCCCTCGTCTCCGATCCCGGTGGACAGGCCCCGCTCGCTGAGAACCTTCTTGAGCACGTGGTAGGCCTCGACACCCCAGCGCATCGCCTCGCTGAACGATGCCGCGCCCACCGGCATCAACATGAACTCCTGGTAGTCGACGTTGTTGTCGGCGTGGGACCCGCCGTTGAGCACGTTCATCATCGGCACCGGCAGGACATGGGCGTTAGCGCCCCCGATGTGTCGCCACAGCGGGAGTTCCAACTCGAGCGCAGCGGCACGCGCCGCGGCCAACGAGATCCCGAGGATGGCGTTGGCTCCGACCCGGCCCTTGTTGTCGGTGCCGTCGACCGCGATCATCGCCGCGTCGAGGCTTCGCTGGTCTGTCGCATCGCGGCCCAGAGCGGCCTCGGCTAGTTCGCTGTTGACGAAACCGACCGCCTTGAGCACTCCCTTGCCGGCCAGCCGGTCACCGCCGTCGCGTAGTTCTACCGCTTCGAAAGCACCCGTGGAGGCACCGCTGGGAACCATGGCCCGCGCCTGCGCTCCGCTGTCGAGCTCTACCTCCACCTCGACGGTGGGGTTGCCGCGGGAGTCGAACACCTCGCGGCCATGGACACGTTCAATGATGCTCACTGGCGACCTCTCAACGGTGGGGGGAGCTGTAGTCGCTGCTCCGCGGGTAGACGGAGCAGGGAAAATAATACTCTATGTGCACGCCGAACAGAAGCAGTGCGCTATCTGCCGGCGGCGCGGACCTTCTCCATGAAGCGGACCGACGCGTCGCGAAGGGCTGTTTCAGGGTCGATGTCGAGGCCGCGGGCGAGGGCGACCGCGTCGAACAGCAGATCCCCCACACCATCGGCGTGCGGGCTTGTTTCGGCGTTCGCCACAGCGTCGCGGATTCCCTCGATTGCGGTCTCCACGGCGCCTTCCACCACCAGACCCACGCCTTCTGAGCGTTCTTGAACCTTGGCCGCCAGCATCAGCGCGGGAAGGGTCATCGGCACGCCGTCCATCGCTGAGGCACGGCCCTTCTCGTCGCGCTTTATCTGTTCCCATCTGCGGGCCATGTCGTCGGCGTCCTCAGGGCCGCGGACTCCGTCGCGCGCCCCCTCACCGAACACGTGGGGGTGACGCGCCACCAGCTTGTCGTGGACGCTGCGGGCAACATCGGCGACGGTGAAAGACCCTCGTTCCGCTCCGAGCCGGGCGTGGAAGAAGATCTGGTAGAGGAGGTCTCCCAGTTCCTCGACCAGGTGTGCATCGAGTTCCGCATCAACCTCGCCGTCATCGAGAAAAGCCCTGGCATCAAGCACCTCGAGGGCCTCATAGGTCTCTTCAAGCAGATGCTTGCGCAACGATCCGTGCGTCTGCACTCGATCCCAGGGGCAGCGTTCACGCAGATCACGAACCAGTTCTTCGAACCGGAGGAACTCCGCCGCTATCGGCTTGTCGAACTCAGGTATCCACAGCGAACTCAGATGGTCGGCTTCAACTCTCCTGTCGAGTTCATCCCATGCGACTTCGTACACGGCTTCGTCGGGCAGACCCAGGCGCTGCAGCACCACAACCGAGTCCGGCCCCTCCTCGGCGGAGAGCTTGATCTCCGACAGCACACCGCGGCCGTGACAGTGCGCGACCAACAGCGGTCCGGTCTGTCCTGCCGCGGCCGATGCGAAGTCCTGGCCGTCGATCAGGCGTGCCCCAACCGACACCGGATCGACTCCGAGCCGGGACCAGGCAAGATCGAGGAACGACATGGCCGCCAGGATCTCGACTCCCACCCGGCCCGCGGCGGCCGCTTCACGCAACAGCTCCACAGTGCGTTCGAGCACCAGCGGGGAACCCGGCACCGCGTAGAGCAGGTCACCTCTGTCAGCTTCGAGGATCAGGCGCTCGACGATAGCTTCATACACGGCCTCGTAAGTGTCGCCCTTGTCGTACTCGTCGTCGAAGGCGACTGCGTCGGGCACGACTCGTGCCGCCGGGTGCCTGCGGGTGCGAAGGAAGCAGCGCGGCGCGGTCTCTACGGCGGCTCTGGTCTGCACTGTCAGGAGCGTCTCGTCTGCCGGGCCGAGACCGACGACAGTGATCGTTCCCATGAACGGACTCAGCTCTGCGGGTCGTCGACCTGCGCAGAGCCGACACCCGCAGCGTCGATGAACCCGGCCCCGGCCCCTGCGATACCAGCCGCTACCTGTCCACGGGTGCGATCGAAGACTCCGAAGCGGGGATCGACACTGACGTCACGGTCGAACAGCCCGGCCTGCAGCCTTTGAAACTCCTCTTGGAACTCCCTTCCGTGGCCGATTTCGGCGTCGAAGACGAACAGTGTGACCTCTTCGGGGGTCAACTCTGCGTGCTCGCCGCGCACCACCGGACCGAAACTCCGAACCTCGATGACATGCCAGCCGAACTGGCTCTGAACCGGGTCTGATATGCCGGGGCCTCCGACCGCTGCGGCGCCCTCAACGAATTCCGAGACGAAAGTGCCGGGCGCGACGCAGCCGAGGTCGCCGCCGCTCGGGCCGCTGGGACCTTTCGAGACCTCCGCGGCCAGAGCCGCGAAGTCCTCCCCGGCGTCGAGCCGGGCAACCGCTTCGGCGGCTTCGGCCTCGGTCTCGACGAGCAGGTGGCTCGAACACAGGGCGGTCAGCTCCGCGATGGCGGCGACATGGTCCGCGATCAGGTGTGGAACTGCCCGGTACCGCTGCATGATCCGGCCGTAGGGAGTATCGACGGCGGGCACTGCCGGGTCCTGGACCCTGGCCGCCTCCTGCTCTTCGCGGGCCAGGTCGAGGTGGAGGCCGTTGATCTCGGTGCCACCCTCGGCGGCAAGGTCGATCCAGCTCTCAAAGAAGATCCACTCGCTGATATGACCCGCAGCGACCTCTCTGGAGACGACGGAAGTGTCTTCAGCTCCGTTGTCTTCAAGGATCGCTTCGAGCTCTGCTTGGCTGAGGGTCGCCGAGCCGACCGAGGCCACGGTCGAGTCGTCGGCTGACCCGCAGGCAGCGCCGGTCAGACCCAGAGCTGCCAGAAGGACCAGGAGTAGAAGAAGTGGGCGGGGGCGGTTCGTGTCCACAGGTCGTGCAGGCTACCCGGTTGAGGCCGCCGGATTCGCGTCGGCCAGCAAGTCGGCCATGATCGCGGCGATCTGCTCGACCACGGGGCCCCTCTTGGTGTGGAGCGGAAGCCGGATCTCGGCGGCTCCCTCCTTGTAGATTGCGGCGTTGCCCGTCCCCTTCGACGAGTAGAGCCGTTGCATTCGCACCTGCCTGCTGTCTGCCAACTCGACGGGCGACAGCCGGGCCACGTAGTCGGGGCCGCCGAACCCCGGACCCTTCGTGACAATGATCTCCCTCACGCCGCTGCGGACACACTCGACGCGCAACCGGCCCACCCGCAGCAGGGCCTCCGCCGGCGCTGGGATCGGCCCGAATCGGTCGAGCCATTCCGCGCGCACGTCGTCGAGCATCTCCCGGCTCTCCACCGACGCCAGTCGCCGGTATGCCTCGAGTCGGCTCGTCTGGTCGGTCACGTAGTCTTCGGGCAGGTGTGCATCGCCGGGAACGTCGATGGTGATCTTCGGCGGTTCGGCGGGTTTCTCGCCGCGCAGTTCCGCCACGGCCTCGGTGACCATCTGGCAGTAGAGGTCGTAGCCGACAGCGGCGATATGTCCGGACTGGCCGGTGCCCAACAGGTTGCCCGCCCCGCGCAGTTCCAGGTCCCGCATGGCTATCCGGAAGCCGGAACCCAGCTCGGTGGCCTCACCGATCGTGCGGAGCCTCTCGTGCGCCTCCTCGCTCAGGACCACGTCCTGCGGGTGGAACAGGTACGCGTAGGCTCTCTGACCCGCCCGGCCGACCCGGCCCCGGAGCTGATGGAGCTGTCCCAAGCCGAGCCGTTCGGCCTGGTCGACCACCAGGGTGTTGACGGTCGGCATGTCGATCCCCGACTCGATGATGGTGGTGCAGACTAAGACGTCGTACTCCCCTTCCCAGAAGTCGATCACGACCCGTTCGAGGGTTCCCTCGTCCATCTGCCCGTGCGCCACCGCAACCCGCGCCTCGGGGACGAGTCGACGCAGCGACTGCGCCACATGGTCGATGTCTCGCACCCGGTTGTGCACGAAGAACAGCTGCCCCTCGCGCAGCAGCTCGCGCCGGATCGCCTCGGCCACGGCACGCTCGGAGTATTCACCCACGTAGGTGAGGATCGGTTGACGGTCGGCGGGCGCGGTGTTGAGCACGGACATGTCGCGGATTCCGGCGAGACCCATCTCCATCGTTCGCGGGATGGGCGTCGCGGTGAGCGTCAGCACATCGACGTCGGCACGCAGCGACTTGATCCTCTCCTTGTGCTGCACTCCGAAGCGCTGTTCCTCGTCGATCACCAGCAGGCCCAGGTTCTTGAACTCGACGTCGGCCGAGAGGAGACGGTGTGTGCCGATCACCAGATCGACTTCTCCGTTCCGAAGCCCTGCGACGACCTCGGAGGCCTGGGCGTTGCTGAGGAAGCGGCTGAGCACCTCGACGCGGATGGGATACGGGGCGAGGCGCTCACCGAAGGTGGCGTGGTGCTGCTGTGCCAGCAGTGTGGTGGGCACCAGGACCGCTGCCTGGAAACCGTCGAGCACTGATTTGAACGCCGCCCGCAGCGCAACTTCGGTCTTGCCGAAACCGACGTCGCCGATCACCAGGCGGTCCATCGGTGTCGGGCGCTCCATGTCCGCCTTGACGTCGATGACAGCCTGGAGCTGGTCCGGTGTCTCGGCGTATCTGAAGGTGCCTTCCAACTCGCTCTGCCAAGGGGTGTCGGCGCCGAAGGCATGTCCCGGTGTGGTCATCCGAGTCTGGTACAGCACGACCAGTTCCTGGGCTATCTCAGAGACCGCCGAGCGGACCTTGGCCTTGCTGGCGCGCCAGTCCGCGCCTCCCATCCTCGAGAGCTTCGGGGTCTCTCCGCCACTGTAGATGCGGATCAGGTCGATCTGGTCCGACGGGACGTACAACCGGTCCGTGCCGCGGTACTCGAGCTGCAGATAGTCGCGTTCGCTGCCGTTGATCGAGCGTGTCACCATTCCGCCGAAGCGGGCCACGCCGTGATGGGCATGCACGACGTAGGAACCCTCGCGGAGGTCGTCGAAGAATTTCTGGGCATCGCGACGCCCGGTGCGTGCCCGGCGGTGGGTCCGGCGACGCCCGGTCAGGTCGGTCTCGGACAGAACTGCCAGCTTGATCTCACCGAGGACGGCGCCCCGATCAAGCGGCACGACCACCAGGTGCGCGCCCGGCGTCGAAAGGTCGGTGTGGACACCTGCCGGCGTGACTTCGACGCCGTGGTCGGCCAACAACGCAGCCAAGCGTTCGGCGCTGGCATGGCCGTCAGCGGTTACCACAACACAGAACCCGTCGGCGAGCAGCTGCCGGACCCGCGAGACCGCAGGTTCAATGTCGCCGACGACGGGCGCCCAGGATGATGCTGTGACCGTTGGGACGCCGGGGCGGTCCGCCACCGGCAGGATCGTCAGCACCCCGACGTTGGTCCGGGCCAACAATCGGTCGAACCGGAGATTCATCCTGTGCAGGTCGTCGGCGTCGACGTCCCAGGTCTTGGCCAACGACACTGCCAGGTCCGCTTCTTCGGCCTCGATGTTGGCGGCCCGGTCGCGGATGCGCCGCGGCTCGACCAGAATGACCCATGAATCGGCTCCAAGGAGGTCCGGCAGAACGACCTCGTCGCCGACGAGCCACGGCAACCAGGACTCCATCCCGTCGAACAGCTCTCCATTGACGACCCGATCCCACTGCTCGCGCCCCCAGGGTTCGTCCACGAGCAGTTGTTGGGCCCGTTGTCTCGCCTCCTCGTCTGGTCGGAACTCTCGGCACGGGTAGATCTCGACTTCGGCGACAACCGATGTTGCGCGTTGATCAGCGACGGAGAACTCGGCCAGCCGCTCGACCTCATCGCCCCAGAGGTCGATCCGCACCGGCCGGTCAGCGGTGCTTCCGAAGACGTCGACGATCGAGCCTCTGACTGCGAACTCGCCGCGATGTTCGACCTGGGGCTCGCGGCGATACCCGAAATCGACCAGCTGCTGCGCCAGTACCAGCGGATCAACCGTGTCGGAGACGCCGCAGATGATCGGATCGGTCGCCGCATGCGGGTCGAGCCGCTGCACCAGCGCTCGCGCCGAGGCCACAATCACTGCAGGCGCAGTCGCCGGATCCCCGAGGCGGCACAGGAGCCGCACCCGCCGGCCCATCGTCTCGATGGCCGGACTCACACGCTCGAAAGGCAGCGTTCCCCAGGCAGGGAACAGCGACACTTCGTCTTCTCCGAGTACTGCCGCGATGTCATTGGCCAGGCGCACGGCCTCGTTGTGAGTGGCTGTGGCGACCAGGATCGGCCGCCGCGGCGAGGCCTCGGTCAGACCAGCGACCGCCAGCGCCCTCGCTGCCTCATTGACGACGAGCACCCCGTCGCGTCCGGTTATTGCGGCGTCAATGCAGGGTTCAGAAGCCAGCAGCGACCGCAGTGAGCGGAGGTTTGTAGCCGTGTCCAGCATGGGAGAGGCCGTCAGCTCCGGTTGAACAGGTTCATTGCCGCTTCGAGGTCGTTGTCGGCGAGGAACTCGACGGCGTCCGCGGCGCGGTCGACGACCTCGTCGAGTTGTGGGCGTTCTGCGCGCGCGGGGCGTTTCAACACATAGTCGCGGGGTTTCATGGTGCCCGGTGCTGGTTTGCCGACGCCGATGCGGATGCGGGTGAACTGGTCGGTGTGCAGATGTGAGCGGATCGACTTCAGACCGTTGTGGCCGGCCAGACCACCGCCGCTCTTTACCTTCATCCGCCCCACTGGCAGGTCGATCTCGTCGTGAACCACTATCAGGCGGCTGACATCGTCGATGCCGAACCGTCTCAACAGCGGGGCCACAGCAGAGCCCGAGTTGTTCATGAAGGTCTTGGGGACCGCGACCGCCACACGCTTGTGACCGATGCGCAGTTCAGTCGATTCGGCACGGTCGCGGCGGCCTGCACCGAGGCGACCCTTGTGGCGCGCCACGAGTTCGTTGATCACCCATACACCGGCGTTGTGCCGTGTCTGCGCGTACTCGATCGTCGGGTTGCCGAGTCCGACGACGAGTAGATCCGCTGGAGTGCCCCTGCGCTGCTTCAGCCCCTTGGAGGAACCGAGGCGAACCATCGCCCGACCGCCGCGCTGTCAGTCCTCGGCGTCGCCGTCGTCGACGGGAGACTCCTCGTCTCCTTCGCCGAGTTCGGCTTCGGCGCTTGCCGCCTCTGCCGCCGCCATCGCCTCGCGTGTCGAGCGCGTGACGAGCGAGGTCGCAACCGAGTCGTCGGGATCGGTCGATGTGACGACACCTGGCGGGAGGGCTACTTCACCGACCTTTATGGAGTCGCCGAGTGTGAGTTCGCTGATGTCGACTTCGATCTCGTCTGGTACGTCACCTGGTTTGGCCGAGACTGTCAGTGTGTAGAGGGTCTGGTCGACCATGCCGTTGGCCCGGGTGACTTCGAGCGCCTCTCCGACGAGCACCAGCGGCACGTCGACTTCGATCTCCTGGTCGGTGGTGACCCGCAGGAAGTCGACGTGGATCACGTCGCGTCGCACCGGGTGACGTTGAAGGTCCTTGACGACCGAGAGCTGCCGCTCGCCTTCGATGTCGAGCGTGATCAGCACGTTCAACCCTGCATCGGTGTTGAGCGCCAAGCGCAGATCGGGCCACGCAACGCTGACGGAGACGGGGTCGTTGTCGAGCCCGTAGACGACAGCCGGGATACGGCCTTCGCGGCGGAGGCGCCGAGACGCGCGGGTGCCTTCGGTACGGCCGAGCGTGGCGTTCAACAGCAACTGGTCAGACATGGGACTTGGGTTCCTGAACTGGCGGAATCAATGGGAGTCAATGGCGGCGGTCTTATGTGAACCGGCGAGTCAGGCTATCGGGAAGGGCGATGATCCCCAAGCGCCGCGGCCACAATCGTCACAATCGCTGCGAACGCTGGTCAGGCCAGGTGGTTCCCGGCGAAGATCTCGCTGACGGAGGTGTCGGCGAACACCGCTGCAAGGGCTCTGGCGATGATCGGAGCGACCGAGAGGATCTCTATCTTGTCGATCTGTTTGTCTGACGGCAGCGGCAGCGTGTCGGTGATCAGCACCGTCTCGATCGCCGCGTTCTTGAGCCGGTCGATCGCCGGTTCTGAGAAGACCCCGTGAGTCGCCGCAGCGATGACCTTCTCGGCTCCGTTGGCCACCAGCAGGTCGGCGGCGGCACAGATCGTGCCTCCGGTGTCGATCATGTCGTCGATGAGCACGCAGACGCGGCCCTCGACCTCGCCGATGATCTCCTTGGCCTCCACCGTGTTGGCCTCTACGGTCGAGCGCCGCTTGTGGACGTAGGCGAGGTCGGCTCCCAGCAGGTTCGTGTAACGCTCCGCGACCTTCATCCGGCCCGCATCGGGAGACACCACGACGACGTCGCCGTCGATGTCTGAGAGGTATTCGACCAGAACCGGCATGGCGGTCAGGTGATCGACGGGGCCGTCGAAGAATCCCTGGATCTGACCTGAGTGCAGGTCGACTGACACCAGACGGTCAGCACCCGCCGCACTGAAGAGGTCCGACAGCAGGCGGGCGGTTATCGGCTCACGGCCAGAGGCCTTGCGGTCCTGGCGGCTGTAACCGTAGAACGGAATCACCGCGGTGATCCGCTTGGCTGACGCCCGCTTGGCCGCATCGACCATGATGAGCTGTTCTGTGATCGCGTCGTTGATCGAGTGCCCGTTCCAAGGGGTGTGGGTCTGCACGATGAACACGTCGGCACCGCGGATCGACTCGAAGTACTTGACGTGGATCTCGCCGTTGGCGAACTCGGAGATGTTGGGAGTGCCCAGCGGCACCCCCAGTTCCTTGCAGATGTCGGTGGCGAGCGACTGGGTCGCCCTGCCGGCCACGACATGTAACTTCTTCTTGTTGACCAGTTGCATGCGGTTCCAGTCGTGATTCGGCGTCCGTTATCGGCAGTGTAGAGGTGCCCGATGGCGGTAGCCGGGATGCTGGCTGGCCCGGCAGGACTCGAACCTGCAACATCCGGAGCCAAAGTCCGACGTTCTGCCAGTTGAACTACGGGCCATCGCGTTGGGCGACGGCCTAACGGTACCGTTCGCGCGATACTCCCCACCACAGAATTTTCATGAGGTTTTTCGCTCTGTGCCGGTAGCGTCGGCGGTCGTGGGTTCACTCATCAAGAAACGCCGCAAGAGAATGCGGAAGAAGAAGCACAAGAAGATGATGCGACGAACGCGCCACCAACGCCGCAAGTGACGCGGCTTCGTTGGGCGGTTCGCCCTCTCCTCGCAGAGGACCTGAACCTCTAAGAGGCCGAGCGGATTGACCCCGCACACGGCCGCGACCGAACGAGGCCGTGGCCCGAGCGGCCCGTGAGCGCAGCGAACATGAGCGGGAGGCAACAGGTCCCGGCGCACCCACAATGTTCAATCCGCGCACGTTCTAAGGAGTGCTGCGAACGGCGGGGACGGTGCGGGCGATCAGCAGGCCTTCGCCGGGGTGTTCGCCGTCCACCCACCAAGTGCTTCCGCTGCCGGCGAGCCGCGGGCGTTGACCCGAAGCGTCGCCGAGTTGGTCGCGCCAGCGCCGCAACTCGGGAGCAACGGCCAGCGCGGCGGGTTCGAGATCGTTGCCGTTGTCGCCGGCCGGCCCGCCGAGTCGGTCCCACTGCGCATAGACCTCTCCGGTCGAGCAGTGCACCGGTGGGATCACCAGGGTGACCGTGCGCTCAACGAAGGGAAGGGGCTCGACTGTCTCTCCGATGCCGGTGACCCGGGCCCGTCCGCCGTGAAGGCAGAAGGCCACGTCCGCACCGATTCCTGCGGCCTCAGTGAGGTCCGTGTGCCCGGCCCAGCGCAGGACCGCTGCGGCATCGGTAGAACCGCCGCCGAGTCCCGATCCTGGGGGAATGTGCTTGTGGAGCCGGACCGCCGCGGTGCGACCACACAACTCGAGAGCCCGCCGCACGAGATTGTCCTGTTCGTCGCCGAGGTCCTGGGCGCCGTGGGGTCCGACGACCTCGAGGGAGTCACCTTCGGACAGCTCGACCACGTCATACAGGTCGAGGCTCACCATCTCGGCATCGATCAGGTGGTAGCCGTCCTCACGGACTCCCGTGATGCTCAGCGACACCGTCAACTTTGCAGGCGCATGAATCGCAAGCACCCCGACAGGCTAAGCCATACACCGGGCCGGCGGAGGGCTGTTCTGCGCCACGGCTAGGCTCCCCGCCATGCAGATTGACACAGCAGCGGTCGACCTGGCGCTCACCACCACCCGCGCGGTCCGGCGAAGGTTGGACTTGGAACGGCCGGTCGACAGTCAGATCATCCTCGATTGCATCGACATCGCCGAACAGGCGCCGACTGGAGGCAACCAATCGAGCCGACGCTGGATCGTGGTGCGCGACCCCGACTTGAAGGCAGAGTTGGCCCGGCTCTACCGCGAGTCCGCCGGCGACTTCATGATCGCTGCGCGCGACCGCCTGGAGGGCACCGACCATCCGGGCGCTCCGGCGATGCGTTCGGCAGCGTATCTGGCGGAGAACCTCGAAAAGGTGCCGGTGATCGTGATACCGACGATCGTGGGTCGCCACGACGGCAGCGGCGCTCCCGGACTGTTTGATTCGGTGATCCAGAGCGCCTGGAGTTTCTGTGTGGCCCTGCGGGCCCGCGGACTGGGCAGCGCCTGGACTACCGCAGTCCTCGCCAAGGCTCCCGAACTCAAAGGGTTGCTGGGCATTCCCGCGGAGATCACCGAGATCGCCATGTTGCCGGTCGCTTGGACCAAGGGCACCGATTTCCGCGCTGTTCCTCGAACCCCTGCACGCCAGATCACTTTCTTCGACGGCTACGGACTCACCTGTGAATCGGGTCCCGGAACTCCGGTGAGGATGGCCGACGGCCCCGGTGCAGTCGTGGAGACCGACATAGCGGCTCCGATCGACGAGGTCTGGGCTGCGGTGACCGACATCAACCTTCCCGCCGGCTTCTCCACCGAGTTCATCTCGGCTGCCTGGGATGACGGCCACGACGGTCCCGCGCTGGGGGCATCCTTCGTCGGGCGGAACCACCTCGAAGTACTGGGCGACTGGGAGGTTCGGTGCTATGTCGATGTGTGCGACGAGCCCAAGGCCTTCGGCTGGTGCACCTCAGACCCGGACAGTCCCGGTGCGCGCTGGCGGTTCGAACTGCAGGACCTCATCGGCGGCGGCACTCGTCTGCTGTTCCGCTTGTTGCTGGGGCCCGGCCGTTCCGGACTCGACACATTCATCGAGCAGGCTCCCGACAAGGAGCACCGCTTGATCGCCAACCGGCTCAGCGGACATCAGGCCAACATGACGCGGGTGCTGCAGGGCATCAAGGCTCGCCTCGAAGCTTCGAACTGAACCGGCTACTCAGGGGCGGCGGGGCCGAAGTCGGCCACTGCGGCCAGTCGAGACCAATCGGTGAGCGACAGTGTCTCGGGCCGTGACCGGCTGTCGACCCCCGCACTCTCGAAGCCGTCTGAATCGACATAGTCGGCCAGAGACCGGCGCAGCATCTTGCGCCGCTGACCATAACCGGCGCGCAGCAGGGCACCGATCAGTTCCAGCGGCTCCTCGACCGGCGGAACCGGGTGTCGATCAATCTGCACGAGCACCGACTCGACCTTGGGTCTGGGGTAGAACACCGTCGCCGGGACGCGACCGACCAGTCTCGCGGCGCCGTGATAGGCGACGAGTAACGACGGGATTCCCACCGCCTTGTCGCCCGCTTCCGCTGCCAGACGCTCCCCCACCTCGCGTTGCACCATGACCAGCATCGATTTCAGCGCCGCCACGTTGTTCAAGAGGTCGACGACCAGCGATGCGGCGATGTTGTAGGGCAGGTTGGCGACGAGTCGCCAGTCGTTGCGCCCCGCGAGGAGTGCCGACCAGTCGAGGGTCCGCGCGTCGTCCTCCACCACCCGCACACCGTGCTCGGCGACCACATCTCGAAGCGCGCGGGCCAGACCGCTGTCAACCTCGACGGCAGTGACCTCTGCGCCGGTCTCAGCCAGCGCCAGGGTGAGTGATCCCAGACCGGCGCCGATCTCAACAACCGCCTCCCCGGTGCCCGCTCCGGACAGCTTGGCGATACGGCGCACAGTGTTGGGATCGACCACGAAGTTCTGACCCAGTCCGCGGCGCGGCTCCAGACCGTGGGAGCCAAGGATCGCGAGCAGCTGCTGAGGTGAGTGCGTCACAGTATTCGCGGCGCACCCTACAGGTACCCGAGTCTCCTCGAACAGGCAGGCCACGGCGCCCAACCATTGATGTCCCACAGCGCCTGCGCCATCCGATCCTGATCCGCCGGCGAAGCCTCGGCGGGATCGACCCCGACAAGGTGGTCAGCTCCGATCTGGGGCGCCACCCAGTCCCATGTCGAGCGGGAGAACTGATAGGCGCCTCGATACCGGCCGGCAGGTCTGATGCTGATGGCGCGGTAGTTCCCCGAAGACTCGCACTGTCGCAGTGCCTCCCACTGTTCCTCTGTTGGAACCGTGGCGGCAGCGCTCGTGCTGGGTGCAACCGTGGCGGCAGCGCTCGTGCTGGGTGCAACCGTGGCGGCAGCGCTCGTGCTGGGTGCAACCGTGGCGGCAGCGCTCGTGCTGGGTGCAACCGTGGCGGTCGTCTCGCTGCCGGTCTCGGTTTCGCCTTCGGTTGAGCCCGTCGTTGCAGGTGCTGTTGATTCCGGAACCCCTGTTGTGGGGGGCGCAGTCGTGGGAGGCGCGGTGGTCGGCGGGGCCGTCGTTGCCGGAGCCTGTGCTGGCGTCGTGGCCGCCGCGGCTTGGGACTCTTGTTCCGCGCGGGCCTGCGCAGCCAACGACAGCGCTCGGGTACGGGCGTCGTCGCGGTGTTGTTGATGCGCCTCCGTCCATGCTGCCGCGCGGTCAGAGAACGCCCGGAGGTCAACCGACACGAGCGGGATCAAGTGACTCTCCACAGGCTGTTCAACAGCTGACGTTGCGGTTGTGGAAAAGTAAAGACCCAGCAAGACCGCTGCCGAGGCGCCAATGAGCTTGCGTCGTCCGTTTCCGATGGCGTCCAGAACAGTGGTCCTTCCCTCTGGCTATGCCGTCTCTACGGTGATTAACCTGGTAAGGCGTTCAACTGTAATGTGACGCTCAGCACATCCGCAATACTCCGCCAGTCGCGATGCCCCGGGTGGCGCCGAGGTGGCCCGGTGTGCGCTCAGACAGGATCGAGCCCGTAGAACGACGACGAGGTTTTCCACACCATCGTTTCGACTTCCTCCACAGGAAGCCCCTTGATGTCGGCTACAGCCGCACCGACCAAGGGAAGCAGCGCAGGGCGGTTGGGTTTTCCGCGATGGGGAACCGGTGCCAGATAGGGGCTGTCAGTCTCTACGAGCAGTCGCTCGAGGGGACACCTCAATGCCGCTTCACGCAACTCATCAGCACTCGAGAACGTGACGATTCCGGAGAAGGAGACCAAGCCGCCTCTGGCGAGACACTGCTCGAGTTCGGCTGTGCCGCCGGTGAAACAGTGGAACACGAGCCGCTCAGGGACGCCCTCCCGATCAAGGACCTCGAACGTCTCGGGCCAGGCACTGCGGCTGTGGATCATCAACGGAAGATCGTGGTGATGCGCCAGACCGATCTGTCGGGCGAACATGTCGGCCTGAGTGCCACGCGGTGAATGGTCGTAGTGGAAGTCGAGCCCGCACTCCCCGACCGCCACGACTTCAGGCGCCGACAACAGATCCTCGAGCCCGTCGATTCCATCCTTGGCGTCGTGGGGGTGAACTCCTGCGGTCGCCCACACGCCGTCGAGCCCGCGGGCCAGAGCGATCATCTCCGACGACCCCTCAACCCCGGTGCCGACGGTGATCAGGCGCTCAACGCCTGCCGCGCGTGCTTCGTCTGCAAGCCGGCGACCCTCCGCACCGGCGGGGAGGTGGCAGTGCTGGTCGATCCAGGCCATGCGACTCAGCCCAGGATCGCGTCGATGTCCACCTTCGCGAAGAGTGGGGTCGGCTTGGGTATCTCGGTACCCGGCGGTACCGGCTTCCGGGCCCAACCGTCGAGTGGTCCCAGAGTCTCGTCGAGCCGGGTCGACGAGAACGGCAGGAACGGAGCCAGGCCGACACGGATCCCGTTGATCGCATCGAGAGCGGTGGCGAGCACAGTGGCGCTCCTCGCGGAATCGGTCTTGGCCAACTTCCACGGCTCAGTCGCGTTGAGATAGGTGTTGATCGCCTGCGCACCGCTCATCGCCATGCGCAGCGCGGCGCGCAACTCCACTCGCTCGAATTCCTGACCGCAGGCCGCGAGAGTCTCATCGACGGTGGAAAGCAGTGCCTGATCCTCCGCAGTGCGGTCGACCGACGCGGGCTGAACGCCGTGGTTGTTGTGCAGCATCGACAACACCCGGTTGACGAGGTTTCCCCAGTTGGCAACCAACTCCTCGTTGATCCGACGGGCGATCGACTCGATCGACACCTCGGTGTCGGCCTGCTCGGGGAAATTGGCGGCCAGGGCGTAACGCAGCCCGTCGGGTTCGAACAGTGCCAGGCCCTCGTCGATCGTCAGGCCGACGCCGCGGCTCGCAGACGCCTTCCCGCCCTTGAAGGTGACGTACTGGTTGGCGGGCACATCGTCGGGCAGATGGAGGTTTCCGGCTCCGATCAGTTGAGCAGGCCAGAACAGGCAGTGGAACGGGATGTTGTCCTTGCCGATGAAATAGACGTGCCGACTCCGGTCGTTCTCCCACCAGCGTCGCCACGCATCTTCGTCTCCTTGAAGGGCTGACCATTCCTTGGATGCCGACAGGTAGCCGATCACCGCGTCGTACCAGACGTAGATGCGCTTGCCCGGGCCGAGGTCGTCGACGGGCAGTTCAATCCCCCACTCGATATCGCGTGTGATGGCCCGATCGAGCAGTCCCTCTTTGAGGTATCCGCGCACGAAGTTGAGAACATGCGGGCGCCAATACGGCTTGTCCTTGTAGATCTCAGCGAGCCGCTCGGTGAAATCGGAGTACCGGAAATAGAAGTGCTCGGTCTCCCGCTGCTCGGGAGTCGCGCCGCTGATCTTCGAACGGGGGTTGCCGAGGTCCAGGGCGTCGAGCGTCCGGCCGCAGTCGTCGCACTGGTCGCCGCGGGCCTCGGCATAGCCGCAGTGCGGACATGTGCCCTCGATATAGCGGTCGGGCAGGAATCGGTTGGCCTCGGGGTCGTAATACTGTTCGGAGACTCTGCGGTCGATGTGGCCGTTCTGCAGTTGCGCCAGGAACATCTCCTGGGTGACCCGGGCATGGTTCTCGGTGCCGGTGGTCGTGAACAGGTCCCAGGAGAATCCCAGTTCGTCCCATTGCCGCACGAACTCGGAGTGGTAGCGGTCGACGATCACGCTGGGCGTGACTCCCTCGCTGTCGGCCCGCACCGTGATCGGCGTGCCGTGGACGTCAGAACCACTGACCATCAGCACTTCGTTGCCCACGATCCGCTGATGGCGGGCGAACACATCGGCCGGCAGATAGGCCCCTGAGAGATGGCCGAGGTGACGCGAACCCGAGGCATACGGCCAGGCAACGGCAACGAGAACTGGAACAGACATCAGCCTGAGGCTACCGGAGCATGAGGGCTCACAAGGGGGAATTCAGCGCGGCGCGCTAACCCGCCTCCACTTCCCGCAGCGGTGGAGCCGACGGCGAAACGAGAACTGGCCCGTCCTCTCCCGCCCCGACCCGTGACCGAATGTCGTCGATCTTGGAGAGTTGTCGCTCCAGTTGGCGACGCCTCGGGCCCGACAGTTCCCCGAAGGTCTTGTACAGCGTCTCGAGATTCTTGTCGGCCTTGTCAATGTGTGCGGAGAACTTCTGCCACTGCTCCCCGAAAGAGCCCAGGCAGTCGAGGATCTCATCGGTCGCCCGTTCCAGCGAATGCGTGTCCATCGCTTGGCGGATCACCCTGAGCACCGCAAACAGGGTGTTGGGCGAACACAACACGACGCTCTGGCCCATGGCATCGTCGAGCAACTCCATGTCGTGTTCGTGGATGAATCCATAAATCGCCTCGTTGGGGATGAACAAAAGCAGATAGCCGACAGTTGAATCCTGGGCCGCGTAGTCGCGATCGCCCAGTTCCTTGATCCGGTTGCGCACATCACGCAAGAAGAGGTCCTTGAACCTCTCGGCTTCTGATTGCGACTCCGCCTCGAGAAACCTCAGGTAGTTCGCAGCGGGGAACTTCACGTCCATGTGCAGAAGCTGCTCGTGCGGGAGCAGGAAGGTGAAGTCGGGCTTGGTGCCGCCCTCGAGTGCCGTCTGCTTGCGATAGGTGAAGTTCTCCTTCATCCCCGCGGCCCGCAGCACATCTTCGGCCATCCGCTCACCCCATTGACCGCGGGCCTGCGGGTTGGCCAACGCCTCGCGAAGGTGCCCGGTGGTCTCATTCAGAGCCTTCTGCTGGTTGATCGTGTCCTGGAGGCTCTGGGTGAGCTCGCCATGCTGGACAGCCCTCTCCTTTTGGAGTTGAGCCACAAGTTCACGCACCTGAACAAGCTCAGAGCCCATGGCTGCGACCTGCTGCGACAGGTTCTGCGACATCCCGCCCACCTTCTCGTCGACTGTCGAGGCAAGCCCCCCGACCCGCTCGAGCACCACCTGGTCGCCCGCGTCCACCTTGGCCTGCAGGGACGCGAGCAACGAGGTCAACTGGTCATCGATGCGCTGCTGGGCGAATTCCATCTTTGTATCGATGGCCTGACTGCGGTGCTCCAGTTCAGCCGTTCCGGTCTTCAAGCGACTCTCGACACTCTCAGCCACGACCGAGACCACCCGTTCGAGCAGCTCCTGGTCACGCAGCGCGCCGCGGTCGCGGAAGTACAGCAACCCACAAGCGCAGGCTAAAGCCACGGCCAGCAAGGAAATAACAACTATTGGTTCCATGCCCACGATGTTACGAAGGGGGTGTGACAGTGGAGGGGATGGCAGCGCCGTACAACCTGCTGCCTGGTTTGTTCGCCGAGCTCAACCCCTGTGAAGCAGGTCGTAGGCTCGGCGCTTCGAAACGCCCATCCCAACCGCCACCGATGCTGCCGCGTCCCTGGAACTCAAGCCCTGCGCAAGCGCCGCATCGAGCGCCGCGGCGACCGCCTCGTCGTCGGGTGCGGGGGCCGCAGGCGCGCCCTCGAGCACCAGCACAATCTCGCCCCTGGGCTCGACGGCAGACCAGTCGACCAGCTCATGAAGCGAGCCGCGCACGAACTCCTCGTGCAGCTTGGTCAACTCCCGTGCCACAACCGCCCGTCGCTCACCCCCACAGCAACCGGCGAGATCGGCCAGGGTCGCTGCAATCCGCTTGGGCGATTCATACAGCACACAGGTGCGCTGCTCGGCCGCCAGCTGTTCCAGCCGGCTCGTCCGCTCGCTGCCGCGCCGCGGCAGGAAACCCTCGAAGCAGAAACGGTCAGTGGCGAAACCACTGCCCACCAGAGCCGCGATCGCTGCGGTCGGTCCCGGCACGACCACCACCTCGCAACCGGCCTCCGCGACTGCCGCTACCAGGCGCCCACCCGGATCACTGACTCCCGGAGTGCCGGAGTCGGACACCAGCACGACCCGCTCCCCCGCCGAAATCAGCTCGACCACCTGCTGCACTGACGACACCTCGGTGTGGGCGTCGACCCGCCGCAGGGCCCTCGCCCGCACACCGGCGTGGGCCAGCAGGCGTCCCGTTCGGCGCGTGTCCTCACAGCACACCAGCGCCGCTGCGGCCAGTTCCTCCACAGCACGCGGCGACAGGTCACCCATATTGCCGATCGGCGTCGCCACGATCACCAGCGCCGGCGTCACGGTCTGACCTCTATCCGCACTCCTGGATTGACTCCGAACTGCTGCAACGAACCCGCCTCCGCTTCGAGCACATGACGAGCCCGCCTCGGGAAGCGACCGATCCGACCGGGTTTCATCGTGGCCACCGTCAACACGCGCATTTCGGAGTCGAGGTGGGCAACATCGATCGCGAACCGCATCCCGACCGTGTGAACCGACCGGGCACCGGACAACAGCATGGCACCCTCGATTCCCTGGCGGCCCAGCAGGCCCCTGCGCCGGGCACGGCGAGTGGCTGCCACCTCGACCGATGCGACCACGCGATCCTCAACCACCAGCAAGGCCATCACTGCAACCTAGCGGCCTGTCGTTGAATTGTTCTGGCGGCACCAAGCGCCGGTTTTCGATGCATGGCACCGCCAGACGTAGGAAGGTCCCGCTCATCGAGGCGACACCCGGCAGCGGTGATCAGACCCCGACGGGTTGGCGCTCAGACGCAGCCGCCAAGCGTTCCTCGCGGCGCGCAGCGATGCGACGACCGACCTTGCCGACCCGGCCGATGTAGCGGATCAACCGCTCACGCGCCTGCTCGGCCTCGGCGCTGAGCCCCTCAAGATCAGCGACTCCCCATTCGCGCACGACCACCGGTTGAAGGATCTGGTCGTGGTGAATCGCCAGGTCGTAGATGCCCGCGTCAGCAATGGCCTTGGCGTGTGCTTTGAATTTCGGGATGCCCACACCGGGCATGGCGAAATTGGTCGCCTGTCTCTCGGTTGCTATCACCGCGGCGGAGGGGTCCAACTCGAACACTGCACTCATTGCGTCGCGGTAGAAGAGGAAGTGGAGATTCTCATCGGCTGCGACTCGGCGCATCACCGCACGGCCCGCAGGGTCGTCGATCCTGGAACCCGTGTTGAAGTGCGAGATCCGTGTGGCCAGCTCCTGGAGCGCAACGTAGGCGAGGCCCTCGGCTGCGTTGGGAGGCTCGGGGACGACACCGGCGGAAACCTGGGCCATCCGCGCCCGTTCCAGCCATACCGGGTCGACTGAGCGGGTCGCCAACAGGTAGGCGTTGATCACGAATCCGTGGCGGCCCTCCTCGGCGGTCCAGCGGCGGACCCATTCGCCCCAGGCTCCGTCGCGTCCGAACATCCGCTCAATGTCGCGGAAGTAGTAGGGCAGGTTGTCCTCAGTCAACACGTTGACGAACAGGGCGCTGCGCACTGCCGGTTCGAGGCCGGCCTCTGCGGGCGACCATTCGTAGTGATCCTCGAATTCTGCGGCGCGGTCCCAGGGAACCAGGGTGTGTGGGAACCACTCCTTGGTGGTCGACAGGTGACGCTCGAGCAACTTCTCCGCGGTTGATTCAAGTGCTTCCAGCACCGGTTTGTCAGCAGGGATGACCATGATCGGCTCAGCCTACCTGACAGTAGGTAGGCTGTCACCCGACTACACCGAAAAACGGAACTCCATGACGTCGCCGTCGCTCGGGAGGTAGTCCTTGCCCTCCGAGCGAACCTTGCCCCTCTCTCTCGCCGCCGACCACGACCCGGCACGCAGGAGCTCGTCCCAAGCGATCGTCTCGGCCCGGATGAAGCCGCGCTGGAAGTCGCTGTGGATCACACCGGCGCATTCAGGGGCAGTTGCTCCGGCGCGGAAAGTCCAGGCGCGGCTCTCCTTCTCCCCCGTGGTGAGGAACGTTCGCAAACCGAGCAGGTGGTAGGCGCTGGTCAAGAACTGGGGAACCGCACCCTCGCCGAGACCGAGCGCGTCGAGCATCTCGGCACGGTCCCCGCTGTCGAGTTGCGCTGCCTCAGCCTCGAGTTGGACGCACAGGGCGATGACTTCCGCGCCGTTGAGCTCTGCCACAACCGGCGCCGCGATCGCCTCGGTCTGTCCGAGCTGGTCCTCGCCGATGTTGAGCACGGCGAGCACAGGCTTGTTGGTCAACAAGAAGAACTCCTTGAGCTGTCGTCGGGCGTCTGTGTCGAGGTCGGCCCGATACAGCGGCACACCCGCACCCAAGTGGTCGACACAGCGCTCGAGCAGCTCCACCACCCCCCGGAGGGAACTGTCGCCCTTGAGCATCCGGGCGTGGCGGTCGAGCGCCTTGGATGCGCCGGCCAGATCGGCGAGTGCCAGCTCGATCTCGACGATTCGCAGATGATCGAGGGGATCAGCGGTGCCGGGCACATCGCTGTCGGTGAAGGCCCGCAACACGAAGACGATCGCATCGACCTCGCGGATGTGCGACAGGAAGGCATTGCCGAGTCCCTCCCCGTGACTGGCACCCTCGACCAGACCGCCGATGTCGGTGAACTGGACGGCTGCCGACACGACCCGGCGGCTGCTGCTCATCTCGGCGAGTCTGTCGAGCCGGGGATCGAGCACCTTGGCGACGCCGACGTTGGGATCGGTCGTCGCGAACGCATACGGGGCTGCGTGAGCGCCCCCGCCGGCGAGTGCGTTGTACAACGAGCTCTTCCCCGCGTTGGGCAGCCCAACAAATCCGAATCGCTCCACTCCGCAACGCTATCGGTCACCTTGTCGGGTACCGTCAAGGCAATGACGAATGTGACCTCGCCGCCTCGCCTAGAGACAACCGCCGACGCCGGCTCGGCCGAACGCGCATTCTCTCGGTCGCTCCTCATCTCCGGAGTGCGCTGCAGCCTCACCTATGTGCTGATTCCGTTCGTTTTTCCGCTGGTCGGCTTCGGCGCCGGGGTGGGTCCCGTGATCGGGATTCCGGTGGGTCTGGCGGCGATCGTCGCCAACATTGTGAGCATCAAGCGGTTCCATCGTGCAGACCACCGTTGGAAGTGGCCGATGATCTCGATCAACGCGGCGATCATCGTGTTGCTGGTGATTCTCGTGGCGGTCGACTTCACCCGTCTGTAAGCGGAACGCTCCCAGTTCTGCGCAGGCTCACTGGACGCCGAGCGGTCGATGAGACCGCTGATCACCTGTGAAGGGCGGCGCTTCCGGGGCTTGCGGGATGGAAGGGGCACCGCTGTGTCGTGAGTCTTCGGCGACACGTTCCGCGGCCGCCGGGCAGTGGTGCTTGGCAGAGAACCACTCGGCTTGTGGAGTTGGTGACCGCGAGTGACTGCTCGGGTTGCGCGGCCGGGTGCTTGCCGGTCTCGGCAGGTTTGGCGAACTTCTCCTGCAGACTGCTCACACGCTGTCTGACCCGCGCCCTCAGTGCCTTGATGGTTGTTGTGCGATCGTCACCGTTGAGTTCGTTGACCGCGTCGGTCACGGCCGAAGGGATGTCGCGGATCATCTCGTCGATGCGCCGGAGCGTCTCGTCGCGGTCGAGGCCCAAAGTGTCTGCGGTCCGTTCCCATGCTTCGGGCCGGTCGGCTTTGCGCAGGGTGTAGTCGCGTCCGATGCGCATGGCGGTGCGGACCTTCGACTGTGGTTCGGTGGTGTACGGCAGGTAGGAGATGACGTCGTAAAGGGGCGCAAGTCTGACATCGCCACTCTCGATCAGCAGGCTGTAGTTCTTGGCGTGAGCGTCTGGTGCGGCGATCGCCCAGTTGAAGATCAGAGCGTCTCGGAATTGTCTTGTGTCGAGGGCGGGGTCCGTCGACTCCCGCTGGAACAAGTCGGCGATCTGAGCAGGTGAGGGCCCGCCGTCGGCCTGGTACTTGTCGTCGGGTGGAACGCCGAGCGCTTGGCAGAGGTCTTCATGGTGAACCCGCGCGAGACGGTCACCCTGTCGTGCGCGGTCGAACCGTTCGACCGCCAGGACGCGTTCGTCCTCGAATCGCACGAGGTCTGTGCGTGCCGCGTCGAGGCCGATCAGATGGGCGGCACGCAAGCAGACATGCTCGACAGCATCAGCGTCGGCGTGCCCTGCCATGCCTGGCTTGATGATGTGTGTCGTGGGCACATCACCGAACGGGATCGCCCAGTTGTCTCCTTCACGGTGCAGTGCGTACTTCGCTTGGGCGCCGCCCAAGCTGAACTGCCCGTGTGTTCCTATGGGGCCGCTCCCATGCCAATCGTGGCGGGCTTGCCGAACCCACGCGGCGATTTCGCTGTGGGTCTGCATTTCCAGACCGCCTGCGCGACCCAGGGACTCCTCTCTGCCTGGCCTGCAGAACTGCACCGCTCCCGCGCAGTCGAGTCCTGCCGGTGTTCCCAGGAGCGTGATGGGGCGAGTGTCCGCGGCGCCGTTGGCATGCGCCCATTCTCGACGTACGTCGTCGTTGTCGGGCAACAGCCCGTCCAGCCATGCGCCGACGGCGTGGCTGCCGCCGATCAGCGGCACGCTGAGCGACAGAGGCGTCGCGCGACCCTGCCTGAGATACGAGGGAGCGTAGGCAAAGACGGCGTTGGTGCCCGCGCCGGCTGTGACTTCGCCGGCGAAATCTCCGTCGATGTACACCTGCAGGTCAGCCATGCCGATCACGTTCTGACGGCTCGGGGATCGGCATCGAGCGCGGCCAGAAGACCAATTCCATGCCCAGTGCCCTCAACACTGACACCAGCGTCTCCGCGCGCGTCCCCTGCTTGCCGCTCTCGAGCCGCGCGACGGCTTCCCGTGAGATGCCGGCAGCTATGGCGACATCGGCTTGCGCCATTCCCCGGCGCTGCCGCGCGTCGCGCAATGCCCGGCCGATGCGCTGCGGGGAACGCATTCCGTAGTAGGGAATCGCGTCCATTCCACGAGTATATCAGATGTGATTGATTCATCACATTGAGGTGCATGTATCGAAAAGAGCACGTCATGGTAGAAGTGATGTATTAGTCACAAGATCCATCGGTTGGATTGGACGGAGGCTCCTCAGAGTCAGGTCAGAGTTCAGCGAGGAACCGTACACGGATCGACCGATCAAAGGGCATCCACGATGGAGAGTCAAGCTCTGGACCACGGTTGCTGCCCGCACGGGTATTGTTGGGACCCATGGAGCCGGTTCGAGCGTTGCAACAGGCTATTCACTACCTCGACCGTGAATTGGCGCCGGCACAGAAGATCCGCGCTTTCCAGAGGGCGATCGAGGTGGTGGAACAGGTCGGGGATGCTGAGACTGCCGAACGGGCAGCCGCTGGGACGCTGACGGAACTGAACGGCATCGGCCGCTCGACGGCCGCGGTGATCGCCGAAGCCCTCGATGGTGAGACCGACGGTTACCTGGCTCGGCTCGATGAACGGACCCGGGTTCCGATGGGAGTCGGCGGCCCGGTGATGGAGGCGATCCGCGGCGACTGTCACACTCACAGCACCGCCTCAGACGGGAGCGCACCGGTGCGCGACATGGCCGAAACGGCGATGGCCCTGGGACACGAGTGGATGGTGGTCACCGATCACAGCGCACGTCTCACGATCGCCCACGGCCTCAACGAGGAACGCCTGGCCCGCCAACTCGACGAGATCGAGGCGCTCAATTCCGAACTTGCCCCGTTCCGGGTGCTGACCGGGATGGAGGTCGACATCTTCGAAGACGGATCGCTGGACCTGTCAGACGAAATGCTTGCGCGCCTTGATCTGGTTGTCGGAAGCGTTCACTCGAAGATGAGACTGCCGACAGACGTGATGACCCGGCGCATGGTCACCGCCATCGCCAATCCCCACACTGACGTTCTGGGCCATCTCACCAACCGCAAACTGGTGGGAACGGGCCGTCCACCCAGCGACTTCGACCCGGAGATCGTTTTCGCGGCCTGTGCACAATTCGACACCGCCGTCGAGATCAACTGCCGGCCCGAGCGCCAGGATCCGCCCGAGGAGCTGCTCGAGATCGCCGTGCGATGGGGGTGCAAGATCGCCATCGATTCCGATGCCCATGCCACCGGACAACTCGAATGGCAGCCCTACGGGGCCGACAAGGCAGTGCGCTGCGGTGTGCCCGTCGAAGACATCATCAACACCTGGCACCACGAGGACCTGCTCGCCTGGACCGCAAGCCACGCAGCCTGAGTCCCCGAGTCATGCCGAGATATCGCCGATAGCCTCAGGGCCATGTCCAAGCGCACTCAGAAGCGGAAAGCCAAAGCCCGTCGCGCCAAGGCCAACCACGGCCGCAAGCCCAACACCGGTCGCAACTGATCCCGACCAGAGCGTCGGCCCTTCGAACGACCCAGATTTCATCCCGCCGACGGCCCAGTCCAGCGCCCCAGACTTCACACGGTCGGACGACGCACTCCAGCCGCGCACTCCAGCCGCGCAGGCCAACGGACGGCGACTGGAGACTCAGGTTCCACCATCCTCGCCGCTTGTGTCGGCGGGGTCGAGGCAGGTGCGAGCGCTCGGGCCGGCCTGCCAGCCGTTTGAACCTAGACTGTCGATGTGCTCATTTTCGACGGTGACTGCGGGTTCTGCACGGCCTCGGCTCGGTGGATCGAAGAGCGCGGCGCGCCAGTCGCGGCCTGGCAGACGCTCGAACTCGACGAGTACCCCCTGACCGTCTCCGAGGTCGACGAAGCGGCTTGGTGGATTGACGAGTCGGGCGAGCGCCACCGTGGCCACTGCGCGATCGGGCACGCCCTCAATGCCGTCGGCGGTGCCTGGGGACTCATAGGCGCATTGCTGGTGAACCCCCCGGTTTCGTGGCTGGCCAGACCGGTGTACGCCCTGGTCGCCCGAAACCGCCACAGACTGCCTGGTGCCACAGACGCCTGCAAGGTGGAACGCTGAACAGCACGGCATCTGTCTCACGTTCTGCTCACCCGACTCTGGTTCAGCTCGATCCAGCCAAGCCGCGGTCACACCTTCCAAGCGCGCCTCCCACCCGATCAGCTCGTTCACACTTGTGGATCCTTCACACCGAACAGGCCCCGTTCATATCCGACAGGCGAACGCGTGCTATACCGACGTCGTGAGTGTGACGCTTTCAGAAGCTGAGTCGCGGCGGTTGGTCGCTGAGCACGGAGTCGCCGTCTCCCCCTTCGCGACGGGCGAGTCCACCTCAGCGATCCTTGCCGCGATGACCTCCGATGAATCGCTGCGCTACCCGGTCGTGGCCAAGTTGTGCGGGCGCCGGATCGCCCACAAGAGCGAACGGGGACTGGTCCGACTCCAGATAAACGACCAGCAGAGCCTGCGAACACACTGCGACGACCTGCTGGCCGCTGCCGAGCCGGGCGACGGCGATGTGGAACTGCTCGTCACGTCGATGGCCCGAGGCAACCGGGAGCTGATCGCCGGCCTTCACAACGATCCGCAGTTCGGGCTTGTGGTGATGCTCGGTGTCGGCGGGGTGCTCGCCGAGGCGTTCGAGGACGTGACGTTCCGGCTCGCGCCGATCACTGAGACCGACGCCGAAGAGATGATCGGCGACCTGTCGGCCCAGGCTCTGCTGGGTGAGTTCCGCGGCGAACCCGCCCTGCACCGGCAGGGGCTGATCGACCTGCTGCTGGCTCTCTGCGAGGTCGGTGCGGCCCATCGTGAGGTCGCATCGGTCGACTTGAACCCGTTGATCCTCGTCGACGGCCGACCTCTGGCCGTAGACGCCTTGGTGGAGGTCACGCAATGACCCGTGATCTCACCGTGCTGTTCGATCCCCGGGGGATCATCGTCACCGGTGTTTCGAGCCACCCGGGAAAATTCGGTTTCGTGGCACTGCACAATCTGCTCACCGCCGGCTACCGCGGAGAGATCTTCGCTGTCGGCCGCGAGGAGAGCGAAGTTCTCAGCAGACCGGTCTTCGGCACGATCGACGACATACCGGAGGGCGCCGCAGACCTGCTGTTCATCTGCACGCCGGCCGCGGTCAACGAACAGCTGCTGCGCGAGGCGGCAGCCAAGGGGGTCCGGGCCGCTTTCGTCGCCGCGGGCGGTTACCGCGAGGCCGGAACCGACGGAATCGCGGCTGAGCAGAATCTGATCGCCACCGCTGAGGAGCTTGGAATACTGTTGGCTGGACCCAACGGCCAGGGAGTGATCTCCACGCCGGCCGGCATGTGCGCCCAGATCGTGGCGCCGTACGCACCACGGGGGAACCTGTCGCTGGTCAGCCAGTCCGGCAACATCGTCTCTGCCTGGCTGAACCAGTCCAACCACACCGGAGTCGGCGTCGCCCGCTCCGTATCTGCCGGCAACGCCGCACAACTGGGAGTCATCGACTATCTCGAATGGTTCGCCGAGGATCCCGAGACGAAGGTGAGCCTCGCCTACCTCGAGACGATCCAAGACGGACGCGCCACCTTCGAGCGGCTCCGCGCGATCTCAATGAGAAAGCCGATCGTGGTCGTGAAGGGAGGCGCATCGGCCGCAGGTGCGCGGGCCGCGGCCAGCCACACCGGGGCACTCGCCGGCAACGACGCCATCTTCGACGGCATGTGCCGCCAGGCGGGTTTGATTCGCGCGCCTGACCCGGAGCAGGCATTCGAGACCGCAGCAACCCTGGCGACACAACCCCTGCCCAAGGGCAACCGGGTCGTCGTTGTGACGTCCGCGGGAGGCTGGGGGGTCGCTGCTGTCGACGCAATGGCCCGAACCGGACTCGATCCGATACCGCTGCCCGGTGACCTCGAAGCGGCGATCGACGATCTGCTGCCGCCACGTTGGAGCAGGAGCAACCCGATCGACACGGTCGGGGCCGAGACGCGCGACACCATCCCTAGAATCCTCGAACTGGCAGCCGCCCATCGAGAAGTCGATGCCGTGGTGCTGCTGGGAATCGGAATCCTCTCCAACACCGCAGCAATGATGAGGCGCGGGCAGTTCTATCCCGACCACGGCCTGGAGCGCATCGTCAACTTTCGCGAGCGCCAGGACGCCCGCTACGCGCAGGCCGCCGCCGACATTGCCCAACGCACCGGCACGCCTGTGCTGGTAGCTACCGAGTTGGCGGACACCAGCCCCGAAACGCCGGGCCCAGCGACAATGCGAGCGGCCGGGACCATGTGTCATGCCTCGGCGGGCAGGGCGATCCGGTCCCTCGACCAAATGGTGCGACACGCCCGCTGGAGGTCCACCCGGGACAGCTGAATGCTGCTCCAGGCGGAGCGGAGACTCGTGTGGACCCCGCGCTGACTCAGAGGCAGCGCGGATAGGTGCAAGGACCTCGCGGCGCAACGTTGTGTCTTCCCCTCTTGTTCGCTGCGCTCACGGGCGCTCGGGCCACGGCCTCGCGCCGTGTGGGCCGCGTTGTTCCACCTATTCGCTCGGCCTCTTAGCACTCAGGGACGGTTCGCGATACTCTCACTCACACAACTTCTGATTTCTACACAGACCCTGGAGGGGACAATGCGAAAATTACTGCTCCTATTGAGCATCTTCTTGTCGTTCACGCTCATCGCGGCATCATGCGGTGACGACGACTCATCTGACACTGCCACAGACGCCGGCACCGACGACGACATGAGCGGCGATGACGACAGCGACATGGGCGATGACGACGACATGAGCGACAGCGACATGGACGACGACGGCATGGCCGAAGACGACATGGACGGCGACGACATGGCCCACGAAGAAGACGACATGGACGACATGAGCGACGACGACATGGCCGACGACATGGAGAGTGTCCACGTCGGTCTCGTGTTCGACATCGGAGGTGAGGGCGACCAGTCCTTCAACGATTCGGCTGCCGCCGGTCTCGCCCGAGCAGAAGAGACGTTCAACATCACCACGTCGAAGGTTTCGCCCAACGACGACGGGAGCAACCGCGCCGAACTGCTCCAACTCCAGGCTGACAGCAGCGAGATCGTTCTAGCCGTCGGCTTCCTGTTCGAGGGCGACGCCGCCGCGGTGGGCGGGGCGAACACCGATACGAACTTCGCCGTCATCGACTCGTCAATGCTCGACTTCGATCAGGACCCGCCGGCACCGTACTCCGACAACATCGCCGGTCTCGTGTTCTCCGAGGAGCAGGGCTCGTTCCTCGTCGGTGTCGCCGCAGCGCTCACCAGTGAGACCGGCACGGTCGGCTTCATCGGCGGTGTCTGCTGCTTCGGCCTCATCGAGAAGTTCGAGGCGGGTTTCCGTGCCGGGGCCCTCCATGTCAACCCGGACATCGAGATCATCTCGAACTACATCACCGAGTTCCCCGACTTCGACGGCTTCAATGCCCCCGACCGAGGCCGAGAGACGGCGCTGGCCATCTTCGAAGAGGGCGCTGACGTGATCTACCACGCAGCGGGTGGTACGGGCGCAGGGCTGTTCGCCGCAGCCAAGGAGCACAGCGAGTCCACCGGCTCGAAGGTCTGGGGCATCGGGGTCGACTCCGACCAATACCACACCGTCGACGAAGACGTGCGCGAATACGTGCTCACCTCCATGCTCAAGCGGGTGGACAACGCCATCTTCGAGATCATCAAAGCCCACCTCGAGGGGACCTTCGGTCCTGGCGAGACCCGCTACGACCTCTCAGTCGACGGCGTCGGCTACTCGACGTCGGGCGACTTCCTGCACCCGGACCACGTAGCTTCGCTTGAGGCTCTCAAGGGCCTGATAATCGACGGCACCATCGTGGTTCCGACTGACCCGGCCGAGGTCGGCGGTTGAGCACGCCACCAGATTCCCGGCTGAACAACGGGTAACTCTGACATCTGACTTGGAAGCAGGGCCGGGATATACTCCCGGCCCTGCTTGCTTTTTCTGTCTGGACCAAGAACTCCTGACCCATTCGAACCGAGGGGACGCACTTTGACGCTCGCGATTGAGTTGACCGGCATCACCAAACGGTTTCCCGGTGTCGTAGCGAACGACAACGTCAGCCTCTCGGTCGAAGCGGGCGAGATCCACGCGGTGTGCGGAGAGAACGGGGCCGGCAAGTCGACCCTGATGAAGATCCTCTTCGGCATGCAGAGCCCCGATGAAGGAACCATGCGCGTCCATGGTGAGGAGGTCCGGTTCTCCTCACCGGCCGATGCGATAGAGCGGGGCATCGGCATGGTGCATCAGCACTTCATGCTCGCCGGCCAGCTCACCGTGCTCGAGAACGTGATCCTCGGCACCGAACCGGTGGCTTCACTGGGGCGGATCGACTTCAAGGCAGCGGAGGCCCATCTGCTCGAGGTGGGTGAGGCCTACGGACTCGACGTCGATCCCCACGACCTGATCGAGACTCTCGAGGTCGGTGAGCGTCAACGGGTGGAGATCATAAAGGTGCTCTACCGGGGCGCCCAGATCCTGATTCTCGACGAGCCCACGGCTGTGCTCGTCCCCCATGAGGTGGACGAACTGTTCCGCAACATGCGCGAGCTCAAAGCCGCGGGAGAGACGATCCTGTTCATCGACCACAAGCTCGAAGAGGTTCTGCAGATCGCCGACACCATCACCGTGCTGCGCCAGGGACGCACTGTGGCAACCGTCAAGCCCGCCGACGTCAGCACCGGCGACCTTGCCGAAATGATGGTCGGCTCCGAGTTGCCGACCCCGCAGACGTCGAGGTCCACCGTCACAGACAAGACCGCACTCTCGGTCAGGGGCTTGACTGTGCTCGACGAGGATGACCGGCCAGTGCTCAACGACGTCAGCCTCGAGGTGCACAGAGGCGAAGTTGTGGGACTCGCCGGCGTCGAAGGCAACGGCCAAGCCGAGTTCGTAGGCGCCATTATCGGGACCGAGGACGTCGAGGCCGGTTCGATCCGACTGCTCGGAGAGGAAATAGCCCACAGCACCGTGAGGCACCGACGCAATTCCGGGATCGGCTACGTCCCTCAGGACCGACAAGTTGAGGGTCTGCTGCTGTTCGCTCCGCTCTGGGAGAACGCCGCGCTCGGCCATCAGACCAGAAAGCCGTTTGCCAACGGTCGTTGGTTCGATCGTTTCGGGGCGCGTGAGCGGACCGAAGCAATCCGCAGTTGGTTCGATGTGCGCACGCCGGACATCGAAGTCACCGCCAACTCACTGTCGGGAGGCAACCAACAGAAGCTGATCGTCGGAAGGGAGATGGCTGCGGAGCCGAAGGTGTTGATCGCTGCTCATCCCACCCGGGGAATCGACATCGGGGCTCAAGCCGCCGTGTGGGACGACATCCGCGCGGCCCGCGCAGACGGCATGGGAACCCTTCTGATATCCGCCGACCTCGAGGAGCTCATCGGTCTGTCCGACACCATTGTCGTGATCCACAAGGGAGAACTGACAGCAACCCTTGACCCCGCCACCATCACTCCACGGCAGCTCGGCAGCTATATGACCGGTTCCGAGCAGGACGACGCTGAGACTCCAGCCGCCCCCGAAGCCGCTGCCGCCCCCGAAGCCGTTGCCGCCCCCGAAGGCCCGGGAGACCCTGCCTCCGGTGATCCGGGAGATCCGCGATGACGGACACGACGGTTACCGGCGAAGCCGAGGAGGAACCCAAGGCCAGACTGCCGAAAGCAGCGACCGACTCGCGCCTGCGACAGATCCTGCTGTCGGCGGCCGCTCCGCTCGGGGCCTTCGTCTTCTCGCTGATCGCCAGCGCCATCGTCTTGATCGTTGCGGGCAGCAACCCCATCGAGGCCGCCCGAGACATGCTCGACCACGCCGGCAAGCTCGAGGTGCAGGTCTCGATGATCAATCGGGCCACTCCCCTCTACATCTCCGGAGTTGCGGCCGCCATCGGCTTCAAGATGAACCTGTTCAATATCGGGGTCGAGGGCCAGTACCGGATGGCGGCGATATTCGCGGCGTTCGTGGGTGGCGCGGTCGCGTTGCCGTCGGTGCTGCACATCGCGCTCATCCTGATCACTGCGATGGTCGTGGGCGGGCTCTGGGGCGGACTCGCCGGCGTGCTCTACACCCACCGCGGGATCAACGAGGTGATCGGCACGATCATGTTGAACGGTGTCGCCTTGGGTGTGATCGCCTGGCTCGTTCGACGTTGGCAGGCCGAGGGCAACATCGTCCAGGTCGGTGTGGGCACAGAGCCCATCGACGAGTCGGGTCTGTTGCCCAACCTCAACTTCATCCCCGAACTGTTCGGCGACCTCCGGGCCAACGAGGAGCTCACGGGCATGCTGGTGATCGCCATTGTCGTCGGTGTCGTGTACTACCTGCTGTTGAACCGCACGGTCTTCGGATACGACCTGCGGGCCAGTGGACTCAACCCGTTGGCGGCGCGTGCGGGAGGCGTGCCGCCCCGCAGGATGGCACTGGCCGCGATGCTGATGTCGGGTGCGGTGGGTGGACTCGTCGGCATGGCCGAGATCTTCGACAAGACCAGATACGACCCGAACTTTGTTGGGTTCCTCGGATTCAACGGCATCGCGGTGGCACTGCTGGGACGCAACAACCCGGCCGGCATCGCGGTCGGTGCGCTGCTGTGGGCGTTCCTCGACGCCACCTCAGACATCCTGCAGGTCACCCAGACTGCTCCCAAGGAGATCATCGACATCATGCGCGGCGTGATCCTTTTGACTGTTGTTATCGGCTACGAGGTGGTCAGGCGAGTGCGTGAACGCACCGAGTCGGCCCGTACCGCAGCCCGGCTCGCGGAGGCGACGTCATGAATCTGCTGCGCCGAGTCAACAAGCTCTCCACGCCGATTCGCTGGATGATCTACGCAGCGCTGGGGATCTTCGCGCTGGTGGTCGTGCAGTCGTTCACCGACGCTTCGAAGCTGACCACCAGCACAACCTCTGGTGCGATGCTGCGCTGGACGGTGCCTGTGATGCTCGCCGGGCTCGGTGGCATGTTCTCCGAGCGGGCCGGTGTGGTCAACATCGCCTTGGACGGGATCATGGTTCTTGGAATGTGGTTCGGGGCTTGGGGAACCATCAACTACGGACCTTGGGCCGGTCTGCTGATCGGCCTGCTGGGAGGGGCGCTCGGCGGTTTGATCCATGCGGTCGCGACTGTCACGTTCGGGGTCGACCACATCATTTCGGGTGTTGCCATCCTGATCGCCGCGCCGGGGATCGCCCGCTTCCTGTCCCTGGAGATCCTGGCCAACCATGACGGGGGCTCGATCACCCAGTCGCCCCGCCTGTCGGGCGCCGGAAAGTTCACCTTGCCGTTCCTTGCGGGAGGACGGATCGGCGACTGGCGAAGTCCCGACATTCTCGGGTGGTTCACAGACAAGGAATGGTGGTACATCTCCGATCTGACCGGTTTCGCCCGCGGTTTCGTGTTCAACCTCAGCATCTTCACGATCATCGCCTTCTCCCTGGTGCCGCTGTCGGCCTGGGTCCTGTGGCGCACCCGATTCGGCCTTCGGCTGCGGATATGTGGCGAGCACCCCACCGCCGGGGAGTCGCAGGGCATCAACATCTACCTCTACAAGTACATCGGTGTGGTGCTCAGCGGAGTGCTCGCCGGGTTCGCCGGGGCCTTCATCGCCACCCCGGAACTCAACGGGATCTACCTCGAGGGCTCGGTCAACCAGCGGGGGTTCATCGGCTTGGCCGCCCTGATAATCGGCAACTGGAGACCCGCCGGGGTGATGGCTGGGGCCATGCTCTTCGGTTACCCGTTCGCGCTCGGGCTCAGGGACCTCGACGGCAGCAACACGCATGCGCTGCTGCTGGTGGCAGGCGGGGTGCTGGCTGTGGTCTCGATCAACAACTTCCGACACGGCAACCGTACCGACGCCATGCTGGGCGGACTGATCGGAGTGCTTGCCCTGGTCTGGTTCGTCGGATCCGAGACGGTTCCCAGTTGGTTCATCAACATTCTTCCGCAGTTGATCGTGCTGCTGGTCCTGACGTTCTTCTCTCAGCGATTGCGCATGCCCGCGGCCGACGGGCAGCCGTACCGCCGCGGCAAGACTTAGGGAGCCGGGGCGAGATGGCGATACTCAGCGACGCTCAGCTGTCTGATTGGGACCGCGACGGGTACCTCGTGCTCCCCGATTTCGTCGATCCGGGCGACTGCGACTCTCTCAGGGAGCACGTCATGGGTCTGCTGCGCGACTCCGAGGTGCAGGCCGATGGTGGACTCACCGTGTTCGACACGAATGCTCAGAGCCACGCCCAGGATGAGTACTTTCTGACCAGCGGAGACACGGTCCGCTGGTTCCTTGAGGACGGCGCGGTCCTCGACGGCGAACTGACCCGGCCGCTGGAACTGGCCGTCAACAAGCTGGGTCACGCCATGCACGACCTCGACCCGCAATTCGATCGTTTCTCCAGGACGCCTGAACTCGCTGCGGTCGCCGCTGATCTGGGATTCGTGCAGCCGCGCCTGCTCCAGTCGATGTACATCTTCAAACAGCCTGGTATCGGTGGTGAGGTCACTTGCCACTGCGATCACACGTTCTTGTGGACCGAGCCTCAGTCCGTGGTCGGCTTCTGGTTCGCCATTGAGGACGCCACGTTGGAGAACGGCTGCATGTGGTTGGCTCCCGGTCACCACCGCACACCGGCGCGCACCCGGTTTCGGCTCACTGCTCCCGGTGCCGGCAGCACCACCACCGACGTGCTCGACCCCGAGCCTTGGCCCACGGAGGATCTCGTACCGATGCCGGTTGATCGGGGCACTCTCATCGTTCTGCACGGCACGCTCCCCCACTGGAGCGCGCCGAACACCTCGCCGGTCAGCCGCCACGCCTACACCCTGCACCTGATCGACGCCCAAGCCGACTACCTCGCCGACAACTGGCTCCAACGAGGCCCGGACATGCCACTGCGCGGGTTCTAGGCCCAGGGCTACCGCGCGACCCCGACAGCGTGGGCTGCTCATACACATCAAGAGCACCGCTGATTCCCAGTGACCGCAAACCTCAACTAAAGTCGCTGCGATGACCCCCCCCCCGCGCAGATTCTGACCTTTTTGACGTAGGCGATTTCGCGGGTCGGGGGCTGTTCTCGCTGCTTCGTGTGCGCTACGCAACAGCGCAGGCTCGGGGACGGGTGTTCGAGCGCTTGATGAGCTACGCCTTCGGGCGTCATCCCGACGTTTACGGTCGGTCGCGTTTCAAGAATGTGTGGCTTTGGATGGACTGGCCCGACCGGGAGGCCAACGGCTACCTCGGCGATGTCGGGATTGATCTGGTGGCTGAGCAGACCGAGGCTTGGGGCGGAGGGTTGTGTGCCATCCAGACCAAGTTCTTCGAGGAGCACCACAGCATCGCCAAGAGCGACGTCGACTCGTTCCTGGCGGCTTCGAGCGCACAGAGCTTCACGAGCCGGATTCTCGTCGTCACCTCGCCGCTGGGTGTCCATGCCAAGACGATGGTGTCCAAAGCGTCTCCCCGCTGCGAGGTGGTGTCGCGCGCAGACATCGAGTCGTGGCCGGTCGACTGGTCGGAGTTCCTGGAAGCGCCCGAACGCCTCGAGTTCGCCCCGAAGCGCTACGATCCGCATCCATTCCAGGCTGAGGCGGTCGGCAGGGTCGCTGCAGGTTTCGACGACCACGACCGCGGCAAGCTGATCCTGCCCTGCGGGACCGGCAAGTCGGTGGTGTCACTGTGGATCGCGGAGAAGATCGCCGGCTCCGGTGGGCGGGTCCTGTACCTGGTCCCTTCGATCGCCCTGATGGGGCAGACCATGCGCGAGTGGGCGCGTCAACGGAATCCCGACATCCCGCATCGCTACATCGGTATCTGTTCTGACACACGTGCGGGCCGCAACGACGAGGACGCCGACCTTGCCGAGTTGGCGATGCCGGTCACCACTGATCCTGAGCGGATCGCCGGCCAACTCAAAGAACTGCACCCAGAGGCCATGACCGCGGTGTTCTGCACCTATCAGTCTCTTGACCTGGTCGTCGAAGCGCAGGCAAAGGGAGCGCCGGAGTTCGATCTGGTCCTCTGCGACGAGGCGCACCGCACGACGGGCATTCAGGAGGCGAACGACCGCAGCAGTTTCACGCTGGTCCACGATCCCCGCAGCGTGCTCGCAGCCAGGCGCCTCTACATGACCGCCACGCCGCGGCTCTACACCAACCAGGTCAAGGCCAAGGCTTCGGAGAAGACACGCGACTTCGACGTCTATTCGATGGACGACGAGCAGACTTACGGCCCCGAGTTCTACCGGATGGGTTTCGGTGAGGCCGTGGAAGGCGGCTTCCTCACCGACTACCAGGTGCTGGTGATCGCCGTTGCGGAGGATCCCGTGTTGGACAACCTCGACGCCATCGCGGTCGGTGAGGGTCTGCGCCCGATCACCGCGGTCGAGGCGGTGAAGTTCGCCGGCTGCTGGGATGCCCTGGCCGACCCGACGACACGCACTGCGACTGACCGAGTCACCGGTGCGTCGCACCCGGAGTTGAGCGCGCGCCGTGCTATCGCCTTCACCAACACCATCAAGAGTTCGCTCGGTGTCGAGAAGTATTGGGGTTCGGTCACCGAGATGATGTCTGACGCGCCCAGAGCGGGCGTTGAACTGCTGGACTGTGAAATTCGTCATGTGGACGGCTCGCGCAACGCTCTGGACCGGGCCAACACCATCGCCTGGCTGCAGCAGGGCGACGATGACGGGTGCAGGATCGTCACCAACGCCAAATGCCTCACTGAGGGGGTGGACGTCCCCGCCCTCGACGCGGTGCTGTTCTTGGAGCGCAAGACTTCCCGGATAGACGTGGTCCAGGCTGTCGGCCGGGTGATGCGGCGCTCACCGAACAAGGACTACGGCTATGTGGTGCTGCCGGTAGTGGTTCCCTCGGGCTCGAACGTGGCCGACGACGAGGTGCTGTCGTCGTCGGACTTCAAGCAGGTCTGGACCGTGCTCAAGGCGCTGCGCTCCCACGACGACCGCTTGGACGTGTCGATCAACACCGCAGACCTGACCGGGAAGCTGCCGTTGAGGGTGCTCACCTCCGGAGTCTGCGAGAAGTGCGGCACGGCGGGCTGCGACGGCGGCGACGAATGCGCCAGAAGCAAAGACCTCGCGGATGTGGTGCAGGGCCGGCTGCCGTTCGAGAACGCCATCGCCTCGAAACTGGTCGACGCCTGCGGGGACCGCCAGTACTGGGACCGCTGGGGCAAGGAGGTGGCGAGGATAACCAACACTGTCACCGAACGGATCCGTGCCGTGGTGCGGACCAACGACGCTCTCGCTGCCCGCTTCGACGAGTTCACCGCGCAGATGCAGGCGACCATCGGAGGAGAACTGCCCTCGGGTGATCTGGCGACCATGGTGGCACAACATGTCGTGACCATGCCCGTGTTCGACGCGTTGTTCGCCGGTTCGGACTTCGCGGACCGCAACCCGATCTCCAAGGCGCTCAACGAGCTTCTGGGCGAGTTCAAGGAGCACGACGTCCGCCTGGCCGACGAGACCGTCGCACTGGACCGATTCTATTCCAGCGTGCGTGTCCGCCTCGAGGGCGCTATCGACTCGGACTCGCGCATCAAGATCATGCTGGAGGTCTACGAGTCGTTCTTCGCCGAGGCGATGCCGCGCGAGGTGCAGTCGCTGGGGATCGTCTACACGCCCGTCGAACTGATCGATTTCGTGCTGCGGTCAGTCGATGCTGTGCTCCGCAGCGAGTTCGGGCGGGGGTTGACAGGTGAGAACGTCCACATCCTCGACCCCTTCACTGGCACCGGCACGTTCATCCATCGGCTGTTGACCCGGACCAACAGTGCCGGGGTTCCGTTGATCGCCGATGAGGACCTTCATCGCAAGTTCACCAACACCCACAATCCCGCGGTTCCGGGCGGGTCGGTTCAGGAGATCCACGCCAATGAGATCGTGCTTCTCGCCTACTACCTGGCCGCGCTGAAGATCGAGGAGGGCTACCGCGACCGTGCCGGCGGATATCAGCCGTTCAGCGGGATCGTGTTGACCGACACGTTCGAGCACGACCCTTCGACGCTGCCCGGTACGGGCTCGATCTCCTACAACTCAGAACGCGCCAAACAGCAGCACGACCTGCCGATCCAGGTGATCGTCGCCAACCCTCCGTGGTCCGCGGGCCAGAAGTCATCCGGCGACGACAACCTGCGCCGCGAGTACCCCCATGTGGAGCAGCGCGTGCGCGACACCTACGGCGTGCGCCACCGCCAAGTCACCGGCAAAGGAGCCGGCAAATCCGCGGGGAACCTTTACGTGCAGGCGATCCGCTGGGCGTCCGACCGGCTACCGTCCAACAAACCCGGCGTTGTCGCCTTCATCCACCCCAACTCGCTGTGCAACGCCACCTCTCAGGCGGGAATGCGAGCCGCTCTGCGCGACGAGTTCACCGACGTCTACGTCGTCAACCTGCTCGGCGACGCCATGAAATCCGGCGACGAGTTCCGTCGCGAGGGAGACAAGATCTTCGGCGCTGGCTCGCGCAACGGGGTGCAGATCACTGTGCTGGTGCGCAATCCCGACCGGGACCCCGCCGAGCCCGCTGTGCTGCATTACGCGGAGGTTCCCGAATACTCGACGCTGCAGCAGAAGTTCGACTGGTTGGCTGAACTCGGCGACGTGACCAGCGACGCCTTCGAGACCGTTCCCGTCAACGACAGCCACGACTGGGTGAACATCACCGACGGCACCTTCGACGAACTCCTACCAGTGTGCGAAACCGGAAAGTCATCACGGGACACTCTCATCGAACGTCACGCGCTCGGCCTTGCCACCAACTGCGACACCTACGTCTATTCGTTCTCGCG
The DNA here is from genome assembly GCA_965208435.1 of Candidatus Aldehydirespiratoraceae bacterium. Classification (GTDB taxonomy): domain Bacteria; phylum Actinomycetota; class Acidimicrobiia; order Acidimicrobiales; family Aldehydirespiratoraceae; genus VXYK01. Next base: position 501,391 of record OZ242337.1, read on the forward strand.
CGACGCCCTCATCGCAAAGATCGAGGCGTTGATCGACGCCTACAACGACGCCTACGAACTGCACCACACCCTCGGACTGTCGTTCGACGAATGCACCGCCAACAACGACCTCGACGTCATCAAATGGACCGACACGCTCAAGCAATCATTGAAGAAACGCGAAGAGATCACCTTCGACGGGACCCGCATCCGTGAGGTGCTGTACCGCCCGTTCACCAAACTCTGGCTCTACGAAGACCCCCGCATCCTCTCCAGCGTCAAAACCGTCTCCGCCATGTTCCCCCGAGAGAGAGAGAGAGAGAGAGAGAGAGACGACCCTCATCAGCAGCCCCGCCAACAGGACCCGGTTCTCGATCCTCGCAAACAACCGGCTATTCGACCTCAACAACCTCGACGGAGGCAGCCGAGCCATCCCGAGACGGAGGCGATCTTGATCGCGGGGCCGTCGAACATGGCGATCTTCGGGGCGTTGGCGACCCGACTGCTACCGGACCTGCATCTGATGGGTCCGGGACAACAGACCAGGGCGTCGCCGCGCAACACACGATGAACGCCCCCCCCCCCCCGGAGGTTCGCGATGCTCGTCTCAACCCCGTCGAACACCACCCTCTTCGCAGTCCTCGCCGTCGACCACCTCTTCGACCTCAAAGCAGCAGGGATCGCCGCAGCGTGTCGAGCCATACCGAGACGGAGGCGATCATGATCTCGGGAACGTCGAACATGACATTCCAGACGTTGGCAACGAAGACGGTTCCGGACTTGGCGATGATCGCAGGATCCAGACAGACCCGGGTGCTGCCGCGTCGAACGCAGTGAAGAGAGAGAGAGAGAGAGAGAGAGAGAGAGAGAGAGAGAGAGAGAGAGACGATCTTGGTCAACCTCACCCAGCAGCTTCCCTTCGGGATCACCGCAACAAACCACCTCTTCGACCTCTGCGCCACCGGACGACAGACCCGAGCCGTCCCCCGGAAGCGATCATGATCACAGGCACGAACAACCGGGCGATCTTCGCGGCGGTCGCGACCACGACGATGCCGGACCTGAGCGGCTGCGGAACCAACCAGCCGACCAGGGTCATCTCCCGGAGGCGATCATGATCGTCTCGCCCAGCAACCGGTCAGTGTTCGCGGCTCTCGCGACCGACTCATTGCCTGACCTGCACTCGCTCGACCCGGCCGGGAGAGTCATGACCCGAACGGAACCAACATGAGCGATGTGATCGAACTCGACTTGGACTTGCCTGAAGGACCCACCGACGACGACAACATCACCGACTGGTGTCTGGAGCAGTTCCATGATCGCTACGGCGGCCACATCACCAAAGACGACGTCTGGGAGTACCTCTACGGTGTGATGCACGCCCCCGACTGGCGCGAGCGCTACCGACACGACCTGCAGCGCAACCTCCCCCGCGTCCCGCTCGCTGACGACTTCGAGGCGTTCCGTGCCGCAGGCAGGACGCTCATGGACCTGCACATCAACTACGAGACCTGCGAGGAGTACCCGCTGGTCTGTCTGATCGACAACGAGGTGGACACAGCCGAAGCCGACCCAGAGGCATACCGGATCGACAAGAAGATGCGCTGGGCCAAGAACGGCAAGGAAACGAACCGGTCAGTGTTGGAAATCAACCACCGCTGCAAACTCATCGACATCCCCGACGAGGCGCACGAATACACCGTGTCGGGCCGCACACCGCTCGACTGGGCCATCGACAGCCTCCGTTTCAAACTCGACAAGCCCTCCGGCATCACCGACGACCCCAACGGCTGGCACGACTGGGCTGACGAACCCTTCAACCTGATCCGCCACCTCCGTCGTCTCACCCACCTCTCACTCGAAACCGCCCGAATCGTCAACAGCCTCCCACCATCACTCGACAAGTAGCACATATTCGGTTTATTGATTTAAGCACGGTTTATCAAAAAACAATAAACCCTAAATACTTTGATAAACCCTGGATACCTTTGTTACGCTGACAAAATGGATCCAAGGGAGAATCCGTACACCCCCAACGCCGGCGCAAGACCCCCGGTTCTCGTTGGCAGGCAAGACGAGCTCGACGCCTTCGAGGTCCTGCTTGACCGGCTGCGCGCGGGGCGCTCAGAGCAATCCATGATCATCACCGGCCTTCGGGGCGTCGGCAAGACCGTTCTTCTTTCGGAGTTTCGGAGTTCAGCACTCGACCGCGACTGGGTGGTGATAGAAATCGAGATAGCAAAACATGACAACGACCAGTTCAGAAAGCTCTTGGCACGAGAGGTCCGCAGAGCTTTGTTCGCGGTCTCTCCTAGAGCAAAGTGGGCTGGAAAGGTGGAACGCGCTGCCCGGGTTCTCAAGTCGTTCACGGTCACGGTAGACCCGCAGGGAACGCTGACGGCAGGACTCAACGTCGAGGCGCTTGTGGGCGAGGCGGACAGTGGAGCGCTCGATGCGGACCTGACCGATGTCCTGGTTGCCCTCGGTGAAGCAGTCGCTCAACACAGCCAAGGTGTCGTGTTGCTTCTCGACGAGATTCAATTCCTCACCCGCCCGCAGTTGGAGGCTCTGATCGCGGCCATCCACAAGACCGTTCAACGGCAATTGCCGATCACTCTCACCGCCGCTGGACTTCCACAACTGGCTGAACTTGCCGGAGAAGCGAAGTCCTACGCCGAACGACTGTTCAGATTTCCCACTATCGGCAAACTCACCGATTCCCAGGCCCGGCGAGCGCTCATCGAACCGGCCTCCGACAGTGGTGTCAGATTCTCCGAAGCGGCACTCGACACAGCGACCGATTTCACAGACGGCTACCCCTACTTCCTGCAAGAGTTCGGCCAAGCCTCATGGAATCTCGCCAACGGTCCCGAGATCAACGAGACCGACGCACAAACGGCCAAGACCGTAGTGGAGGAGAAACTCGATTCGGGTTTCTTCAAGGTAAGACACGACCGAACCACCGAACTTGAGCTGGCCTACTTGCGGGCGATGGCTGAACTTGGTCCAGAACCGCAACTTGCCGGTGCCGTGGCCGACCTGCTCGGGAGAACTTCCCAACAGTGCGGACCGATACGTTCCAAGCTGATCGAGAAGGGGCTCCTGTACACCCCCGAGCACGGCTTCGCATCGTTCACGGTCCCTCAGTTTGATCGATATCTGATGCGGGCGATCCCCGAACGAACCGTGCCAGATGTTCGCAAGCGCAAGCGGAACTGAAAACCTAGTCGGCGAATCGCTATCGTAGCGCTGACACGAACCCTCTTGGCTGACGCTGCGTCGGTGGACATGCCCCTCCGCGGCTTCTAGGCCCAGGGTCGTCAGTGAGGGTAGTTAGCCTCAACACTTATCGGTTATGATAAGTGGATGACGGAGATGAGCGCCACCTTGCGACGAGTGTTGAAGTCGGCGGCGCGTCTGCAGTCGGTCGTTCCTGATGCTGTTCTGGTGGGAGGGTCGGCCGCGGCGCTGCATGCGGGTCACCGTGACTCTTCTGACCACGATCATGTTCTCGCCGATCTGGTCGACCGTTACGAGGCGGTGTTGGGGGCGGTGGAGGCGACCGAGGGTTGGGCGACGTCGGTGCGTGCCTCCAAGCCGCCGTTCACCATCATGGGGAGCCTCGACGGAATCGAGGCCGGGCTCAGGCAGATGCGTCGGACTCGGCCGCTCGAGACTGTCGAGGCCGCTGTGGGCGATGACGCCGTCGTGGTGGCACCCACCGAGGCCGAAGCCCTGCGTGTCAAGGCTTTTCTGGTCGTGCAACGCAACGTGGTGCGCGACTTCATCGACGTTGTCGCGCTGGTCGGCCATATCGGTGAGGACGTGGCCGTCGGCGTGTTGTCCGACATCGATGCCTACTATGCCGACCGTTCCGACGATCCCTCGTCGGTGTTGACCTCACTGGTGATCGCGCTCGCCGATCCCTCACCGCGTGACACCGACGTGATCAATGAACTGCCTCGTTACAAGGGCCTCGAGGAACGATGGCACGACTGGTCCGATGTGGTGGGAGCGTGCCAGGATCTGGCCCTGCGCTTGAGCGGTGCGGTATGAACGGGGCGACATGAGCGCACTGCGGTTCCGCAACGTCGACGCCGACCCTGCCGACGATGTCGAGACCTGGCCCTATGAGGCCTTGGTGACCGCGATCGACCGCGGTCTCGTCCCTGATTGGCAGCCCGTTTTCGCGGAGATCAGGCGGTCGCCGTGGGGGCCCGTCGCCCGGCGCGTCGAGCGCTACCTCCGCTACCGCGACCCCGACGGGGTGAGCACGCTGTTCGCGTCGGCCATCGACCGGGCACGCCAGGAGACCCAGAGCGCGGACCGGGCCGAAGTGGTTGCCCTCGTTCAAGCCGCCGTGGAGCGGGCGGGAGTGACCAAAGCGGAGTTCGCGGCATCGATCGGCACCAGCGCGTCACGGCTCAGCACCTACCTGAGCGGCAAAGTCACACCCTCAGCGGCGCTGCTCATACGCATCGAACGCACCGCGAACTCACCGTCACCACCCTCCATGCGCCCGACCCGCGCAAGACGCCGACTTGAAACCTTGGAGTTCTTCAGTGAGGAGGGTCGCTTCGACTTCGATGCGGCGGAGCGGGCCTGGGGAGGCAACGCATAGTGGTGACGGCGGCCGCAGCTCTGCGGTCGCCTCAGGCCTCGATCAATAGCGTCGCGTCGGGGCGGAGCAGCGCGAGGCCGCGATCAAGGGTGGCGACGACGGCGCCGTGGTGCTCGGCCAGCGCCGCAAGGTAGGCGTCGGTGACTTGCCGGTGGCCGATTACCCCACGCAGCGACGCATCTTCGTAGCCGATGTCGTCGGGCCAAAAGACATGATTCGGTTGCTGTGAGATGGCCTCGAGGGCCGAGAGGGCAGTGTCTGCGGATCTGCCCTCACGGATCAACAGTCGCAACAGCGCTCCCTGGGTGATCGGGCATGTGGCAACCGAACCTTGATGCTGCGCGAGCCACGACTGCGCCGTGCCGTGATGCACATGGTTCGGCACAGTCATTGCGATCAGCAGGTTGCTGTCTGCCAATGCCACATTCATCCGTCGTCCTCCATCGACCTGACGTCCTCAATGGTGATCGGCCGGTCGACGCTCACAGTCGGCCATCCAGTCTCGTGTGACGTGTCGCGGGTGGCGTCTCCGGTACCGACGGCCTTGCGGAGCATCTCCACGATGACCCCGCTGAGGGTCTTGTTCTGCTGATGCGCCAGTTCGCGTGCGAGAGCGTGCAGGTCGTCGGGCAACTCTACTGTGGTGCGCATTAGCACATCATGACATTGATATGTATTGATGCACAAGCCTCTCGGTCGAAACCACCCGAATCGTCAACAGCCTCCCGACCCCACGTTGACGAGTAGCACATACGACCCTGTAGCAAGACAACCGGTCTTTAGAACCGGCTGAATAGCACATACGACCTGATAAGTTGGTGCTGTGGGAAGATACGTCGAATCCGAGGGGTGGATGGCCAGCCGGACCGGTTACGGACGGAGAGCCTACCACGCCTACGTACCACACACCTTGGCCCGCTGGTCTCCCACACTGAACGCGGATTCTGTCAACGCTGTCACGGCCGCCGAAAGTGCACTCGCCGCGACGACTGACGGGGCCCAATCGACCTTGGGTGACGGCCTTATGGACTGGATGATGGCTCGTGACGAATCCATCCGTTCAAGCGTCATGGAAGGTGTCGAAGCCACAGTGTCAGGTCTTGAATGGGCGCGCTACCTAGACCAGGCGGGCAGACCAGTCTCCGACGAAAACGATGCGCTCACGCTCGGCGCGGCGAAACAGGTAGCGGCCGCCGTGGAACTCGGACACAAGATTCGCGCCGGGCACCGCGCCACTCTCGACGACATCCTGGAGATGCACGGGCGCCTGTTCGAGGGGACACGGGACCGTGCTATCGGAGGTCTGCTGCGCACCGAGCCAATCTGGATCGGTCCTCCCGGATGCCTTGTGGACGACGCCTCGTTCGTTCCGCCCCCCGCCGAGCACATCGGCGAACTCATGGACGACCTGGTTGCATATCTCAACACCAGCGGCCATCCGACGGCGCTGCGGGCTGTCGTCGTCCATTCCCAATTCGAGACCATCCATCCCTTCGACGACGGGAACGGACGCACAGGCCGCGCTCTCATCCATACAGTCTTGATCGCAGCGGGACTCACACGCTCAGCAGTTCCGATCAGTGCTGCTCTGAGCCGTGATCGCCGCGCCTACTACGATGCTCTCAACGCCACGCGGGTGGTATGCGCACGGGACGACTCAGCAACCCGCAGCGCTGCCCTGCACAACTGGCTGAGCGTGTTCAGCCAATCATGTGAAGAAGCCAACCGACAAGCAGCGGCGTTGCGGACGACCGTCGAGCGTATGGTCGCTAGATGGCGAACGACAGCGCATTTCCGCCGTGGCAGCACAGCAGCGGCGCTGTTGGATGCGCTGCCGTCGATGCCTGTGCTCGACGCCCAAATGGTGGCCGAGCGACTCCATGTGACCACCCGAGCAGCGCGGGCGGCTCTATCATCGCTCGAAGCTGCCGGCATCGTGACCCCTACAGGAGGCCGGCGCAACCGGAGGTTCTCCACCCCGGACGTGGTCGGCATGCTTCGACACACAACCCCGGACGGCGGGACAGCCGGTTCGACCAGCTCAACAGTGAATACGCAACTGTTGCCACCGAACAACCCCCGGTGGACCCGATGCAGCCACCATGGTCCACGATCCGAGAAACGGTGCCGTCTTCCCCGAGGGCATAGAGGCCAGCATCGTTACAGCTAGACTCCGGCGATGACGACTCCTGATGTCGGCGCTCCCACGCTTGAGCGCATCAAGCAAGCGCCGAAGGTCTTGCTCCATGATCATCTTGACGGTGGACTCAGACCTCAGACGATCATCGAACTCGCCGATGAGCTGGGCTACCCCAACCTGCCCGCCAGCGAACCCGAACCCCTCGTTGAATGGATGATGCAGGGAGCCAACCGCAAGGATCTGACGCTCTATCTTGAGACTTTCGCCCACACCGTCGGGGTCATGCAGACCACAGACAGCATCGAACGGGTCGCACGCGAATGCGCCGAGGACCTCGCCGCCGACGGAGTCGTCTATGCCGAGGTGCGCTTCGCTCCCGAACTCCACAACCAGCGGGGGCTGAGCCTCGACGACGCGATCGAAGCAGTGCTCGCGGGCTTCGCAGCCGGATCGGCCGGCACCGGCCTCACCATCCGTGCCATCTGCTCGGCCATGCGAGACGCCGACAACTCACTCGCGGTGGCCGAGGCGGCGGTGCGCTGGCGCGACCGGGGAGTGGTGGCGTTCGACATCGCCGGAGCAGAGGACGGATTCCCGCCCGACGACCACATCAGAGCTTTTCAATTCTGCCAGCGCGAGAACTTCCACATCACTGTTCACGCCGGAGAGGCCTACGGCCCCCGATCGATCTGGAAGGCTGTGCAGTACTGCGGTTCAGAACGGCTCGGCCACGGCATCCGTATCGTCGAAGACATCGAATACGACGAACACGGCGAACCCGAGCTCGGCCGTCTTGCCCATTTCCTGCGTGATCGTCGGATTCCCCTCGAGATCTGTCCGACCTCCAATGTCAACACCGGAGTTTTCGACAGTATTGCCGAGCACCCGATCGATCAGTTGATCGACCTGCGATTCCGGGTAACTGTCAATACCGACAATCGGTTGATGTCGGGGGTGTCGATGAGTTCGGAGATGGCTGCCCTCGTTGATGCATTCGACTACGGCTGGGATCGGATTGCCTGGCTCACAGTCAATGCGATGAAATCGAGCTTCCTGCCCTTCCGCGAACGGTTGCAGCTCATTGAGCAGGTGATAAAGCCCCGTTACGCACCGCTTGAGGCTTGGTCTCAAGAACCACCGATCTGAGCTCGCCGCCGCGTTGCGACGACGCCCGAATCACTAGAATCGCTTGGTGCTCAAGGGTGGCTTGTCAGGATCATCTCGTCGGCCGCTGATACGCAGCGGCACGGCGCTGCTGCTCTGCGCATTGATCGCCGCCGCCTGCGCCCAGAACAGCACCATCGACGAGATTCGCAACAACGCCGCGTCGGCCACCCCGAGCACGACTCTGGCACCACAGGGCGGTTCTGACGGCTCCGGTGAATCCGATGGCTCCGACAGCGCGGCTCGCCCGCCCGTCACCGAACCCGACCCCGATCCGACGCCGCTGCCCATAGACCGTGACTACCGCATCGGCACGCTCGACAACGGCCTCACCTACCTCCTGCGTTCGAACGACTCGCCCGGTTCGAGCCTCGAGATCCGCCTGCTCGTCAACGCCGGGTCGGCACAACAGGTCGACGGCAGCGACGGCAGCGCGCACTTCCTGGAGCACATGCTGTTCAACGGAACCGAGAAATACCCGGGCAACGAACTGACGGCACAGCTTCAGCGGCTCGGGATCGAGTTCGGGCCTGAAGTCAATGCCTACACGTCGATGGACGAGACCGTCTACATCCTCTCCGCGGCCACATCCGACGAAGGCGCCCCGGAGGCAGCGTTCGACGTGATCGCTCAGTGGGCGTCCGCGGCGACGCTCGAACCGTCCGCAGTCATCGAAGAGAAGGGCGTCGTGCGCGACGAACTGCGCCAGCGGCTCGAATCCGTCGACGGCATCATCTCCAATGAGTTCAACGAGGTGTACGTGGCCGACACCCCCTATGAGTGCCACCTCGTGATCGGAGATGCCGACAAGGTCGAGGCGACCACTCCCGAACTGCTCAGGGCCTTCTACGACGACTGGTACCGGCCCGACAACATGGCCGTCGTCGTGGTCGGCGACCTCCCCCTCGACGAACTCGAATCGAAAGTCTCCGAGTATTTCAGCGACCTCGAGGCACGGACCGACACACCCACCCCGCGTGAGCCGATCGAAGTTCAGATATCGCCCGAGCCTCAGGCCCATGTCGTCACCCACCCCGACAACTCCATCGACAACCTGTCGCTCGACTTTCCGATACCCGCTTGGGACACGAGCACGGTCGACGGTTCCCGTCTGACGCTCATGGAGACGGCCATCGCCATCATGCTGGACAACCGACTCAACGACGCATACCAACTCGGCGAACTGGTGCTCGAGGAGACTCCGTTCCTCTCCGAGTTCGAGGTGAGCCGTGAACTCAGGTACTTCGGCACCAACCTCAAGGCCGCCGATCTGGCCGACGGCCTCAAGAACTACATGTCCTACCTGCTCGCTGCCGCCGAGGACGGGTTCAGCGAAGACGACATGGAACGGATGCGCGACACCATGGTCGCCCATTTCAACCAACAACTCGCCGGGCTCAACACCACGCAGGACAGCCAATACGCCAACCTGCTGTCGAGATATTGGCTCCAGGGCGCAGACATCGACCGCGCTCAAACACGCATCGCTCGCCAGAGGACGACGGTCGAATCGTTCACGGCCCATGAACTCGCCAACCATTGGAGCTGGCTGCTGAGCATCAGCGGACCGATCGTCATCGCCGTCGGCGCCGACGAGTCGACCCTGCCCACAACCGACGAACTGCTCGAGACCCTGGCCAACCTCGCACCGGCAGAATCAGCGGCGGGGGCGACCCGGATCGACGAACTGATGGCTCCCCCTCCCCGCACCCAGCCGACCGAGACGAGCGAACGGAGCACCGACCACGGCGATGTCACCACCTGGACGTTCGACAACGGAGTGACGGTCAGCCACCGCCACTCGAGGGTCGCGGACAATGTGTTCTCGCTGCGGGCAGCCTCGGCGGGCGGCTGGTCGACATTCCCACAAGACCACCCGGGTTCCAACACTGCGATTCCGGCCGTGGCCGTGGACGCCGTGTTCGGCGGCGGGGTCGGCCCTCACGACGCCCTGGCCCTGAGCCGTTTCCTGTCCACGCGCAACGTCGGGCTGCTCAGCTTCATCGACCAGTCCGAAGAGGGCTTCTCGGGCGAATCCGCCACCCGTGACGCTGAGGTTCTATTCCAGTTGCTGCACCTGTACATCACCGAGCCGAGAGTCGACGAAGTCGCTTTCCGCACTGCCATCGACTACGCCGAGCAGAATCTCGCCGTCAACGAGACCAACGCTGACCGGCGCGCAACAACCGCGCTGCTGGACCTCATTTACGACGGTGACCCGGCGCAGCACCGGGCGGCGACCCAACCACAACTCGACGCACTCGACGAGCAGACCGCACTCGAGATCTACAGGGCACGACTGGGCAAGGTGGACGACTTGGCCGTCGCCATCGTCGGCGACATCGACCGCACGACGGTCGCCGATCTGGCCGCCCGCTATCTCGGCTCGCTCCCGCCCGGAGAATCCGACAGCTGGGTCGATCTCGGCTACGAACTCCCGACAGGTCAAAGATCGGCAAGCGTCGAACTCAGCGAAGGTGCTGCCGACGGGGGCATGCTCGTCTTCCACGCCCAGCCGATCGAACTCACAGCAGAGAACCGGGTGACCGCCAACCTTCTGCAGGGAATCGTCAACAACCGGATAATCGAACGGATCCGCGAGGAACTCGGCGCGTCCTATGGCGGGTCCGCCTCAATCTCGTTTCGGCGTGAACCAGAACCGTCGATCCGTTCAATCATGTCGATCAGCGGCGATCCAGATCGGCTCAACGAGATCCGCGCCGTGTTGATGGAAGAACTGGAGGCCCTCGCCGACAACGGCCCGACCGCGGACCAGTTCGAACAGGCCCACAGCGTCGTGCGCAGCGACTGGAACTTCTTCAACAACAGCCTCCTCGCAAACTCCGATCTCGAGGCGATCAGGTTCGCAGACGAGGACCGCCTGACCCTCGACAACCGCCAGGAACTCCTCGAAGAGGCGACCGCCGCCGATGTCCGAGCGCTCGCCGAGAACCTGTACGGCACCGGCGACTGGTTGGAAGTTTCCAAAGTCCTCAGCGAATAGCCCCGTCCACCAGTTCGGAACGGGCGCGAACGCCCAGGACTTGAGGGGCTAGCCTCGGTTGGCATGCTCGACCATGTGTTCACCGACGCAATCGGAGCGTTGCGGGACGCTTTCGAGACGGCCCGCCTTGAACGCAAGGCCTTCGAGGAACGCTTCTGGGCAGACGTGCTTCTCGGTGACCTCAACTGGCAGACGACTTACGGACTGCCCGGGGAGGGTCTCCCACCGCGGGTGCAGGCGGACGTGAGCTGCAGTTGGCCCACCTGGTCCCAGACCGCATACCGGAGCTGGTACGTCACCGAGGAACTGAGCGAACCCCCGCGGATCGAGATCGAGATCGCGCTGCGGATACAGCGCCTGGCGATGATCCCGGACCCGGCAGCGGTGCTCGACATCCTCCCGGTCAGAAGCCCTTCGATAGGCGGCGAGAAACTGACTCGCAGCGGACCGACCGTTGAATCGAGCTACGGGATCCACACAGATGACGTGGAGCACGCGATCGAGGTCTCCTACGAGGGGGCCTACGAACTCGACGAACCGCGCCTCGCCGACGGCTCCATGCTCGACGACCACTTCAACGCGCTCGGCGGCTGGATCTCCTCGACTCTGGTCCGCCTGGGCGACCTGAAGTTCCGCTGAACCGCGTCACGTAGTCGGCACTCGCCAAGTTCAATAGCGCGTTCTGAACACCATTCATAGCGCGTTCTGAACACCATTCATAGCGCGTTCTGAAGATCATTCGCAGCGCGTTCTACCAAAGAGGACTGCACGCCGCCGCGCCGGAGGATAAGCCGTTGGATCTCCTCGACTCTGGTCCGCCTGGGCGACTTGAAGTTCCGCTGAACCGCGCCGGGCAGCCGGACCCGGTTACAGGCCCTTGCGCAGAGGTCCCAGATCGTCGAAGACCGGCTCGCGGCCCTCGGACTTGGCGCGGAAGCTCTCTGTCATGTCATCGGGCTGGAACATTCCGGTCTGCCACGCGGCGATGTATGCAAGGGAGTCCTCCACCGAATGGTCCCTGCTGTAGTTGATCGCCGCCTTGGTTCCATGAACCGCCAACGGCGACTTGGAGGCGATCTCCGCGGCGATCTCGTGAACCCCCGAAAGCAGCGTTTCATGATCATCGAACACCTCGTTGACCAGGCCCAACTCAGCGGCCCGTTGCGCGTCCATGCGGCGGCCGGTGTATGCCAGTTCCCGCGCGACCCCCTCGGGGATGAGCTTCGGCAGACGCTGCAGGGTGCCTACGTCAGCCGTCATGCCGATGTTGATCTCCTGAATGCAGAACCAGGCGTCCGCGCTCGCATAGCGGCAGTCCGCAGCGGTGACCATGTCGACCGCTCCACCGACGCAGCCGCCCTGAATCGCTGCCAACATCGGCATCCGAGCCCGTTCCAGTGCGCTCAGGGCATCCTGGAGATGCAGGACGTTGTAACGCAGCGCGGCACGTTGACGACCCACCTCAGTGATCGCATCGTTGCCTGCGGCACCGGACCCGCCCGTGAAGACCGCCAGGTCCATGCCGGCACAGAAGTGTTTCCCGGTGGACGACAAGACAACGACGCGCGCCCGACCACTGTCAGACAACTCGCCGATGATCTCGGGGAGCTCCCTCCAGAACTCCGGCGTCATGGTGTTGAACTCGTCGGGGCGGCACAGACTGACGTGTGCCACCCCCTCAGACTCGTCTATCTCGAAACAGGTGTATCCCATGGCCGTGCACAATCCCTCGTATCGCCTTCACTCTCGTAGTGCTTGCAGCAGACCGTCAGGCTAGCGAGCTGAGCGATACCTGGGGACGCGCGCCGACATGGGAGATGATCTCCGCCGCGGCGATACCCCCGAGTTCCGCACAACGCCTCAGACCAGCGCCTCTGGCCATGCCGAACAGGAAACCCGCGGCATACAGGTCGCCTGCGCCCGTCGCATCGACGATGCGCGGGACATGCACAGCAGGAACTTCCTCGCGTTCCTTTCCGGAGATCACCACCGAACCATCAGCGGACCGGGTCAGCGCCACGATCTCGGTGATGTCTGCGGCCCGTGCTGCGGCGGAGTCGAAGTCTTCAGTCTCGAACAGCGAACAGATCTCCGTCTCGTTGGCGAATACCAGGTCGACCATGTCGCTGATGAGGTCGAGCCACTCGTGGCGGTGCCGGTCTACGCAGAACGAGTCCGAGAGCGTCAGCGAGACGAGCCTGCCCGCGTCCGAGGCCAGATCCATGGTGTGGCGGATCGCGGCCTTGGCGATGTCGATGTCCCACAGATACCCCTCGCAGTAGGTGATCGCTGCAGAGACGACCAGCTCAGCGTCGACGTCCGCCGGCTCCAACAGGGTGCTCATCCCCAGGAACGTGTTCATGGTGCGCTCGGCGTCCGGGGTCACCGCAATGAGGCTGCGACCCGTCGGCGGCCCCCCTATTGCGAGCGGCACATCGAATCCAACCCCAGCAGCACGCAGATCGTGGGCGAACACCTCCCCGAGTTGATCGTTGCGCACCTTGCCTATGTACGCGGCCGAGCCACCGAAACTCGCCACTCCAGCGACGGTGTTGGCTGCCGAGCCCCCAGAAATCTCGAGGGCCGGCGGCATCGCCGCATACAGCGACGTTGCCCGCTCCGCATCGATCAGGGTCATCGCCCCCTTGGCCAAGCCATGCGCCTCGATGAAACTGTCGTCGACCATCACAATCACGTCGACGATGGAATTGCCCACACCGACAACATCGAGGCTCGGTTCGGAGGTCACTTCTCGTACAGGCTGGTGCGAACTGGCAAGACCGTCGAGTTTAGCGGCTCTTTGGGCCTGTGCGCCCGCCCCAAACGCCGTTACAGAGGTCTGACCATCCAGAACGCGGCCCATTAAGACCCAGAAGTTTGGTGAGGTTTTCTAGAAAGTAGTAGGTGTGTTTAGCTGGCACAATCGGAATTTCTAGCTCGCTTTGCCATAACCAAGTCAAAAGTATACATCACTGCACCACTCAATAAACTCGATCCCAAAAACACCAACGGCACTGTATACAATTCGGCCGGTTCTCGCAGGATGTGATACCCTGCACCACTCAAATTGACGAGCAGTATTAATGTTCCCAATTTTCGGGCATTTATGCTTGCTTCCGCATAGCTAGCTTTAAGATACAGGCAAGCGAATATGACAAAGCCTGTCATTACCACGATATAGGTCCACCAATGCATTATCTACCCCTATCAGCAAAGATAGTGTCCAGGATAGATGCCAGGAGACGGACCAGACCATGTCCATGAGAGACCGTACTTCACTTTTAGACATTTGTGCGGCCACCATGTTGCAGATACAGCCCAACCGTATACGGTCCCAGCATAGATTGCGATATATACATTAAATGGCGGTGGGATCAGAACTAGGAGAGGGGCTAGTGTCGCAATACTGCCTGCAACCATAATTGTCTCATCACGCGAAAAGTATGCGGTGCCACTAGTTATCCCCCAAGTCCACACCGGATCTGCGACCACCGGATACGCAGCAGCCATGTCGTGAGCAACGTTGAGAATCAGTGTGTCTCCCTGAATTGTGTACTCGGTGGGTATCTTGTTTCCCAACGCATCAAACGCCCATGGAGCATCAATTACAGATATCACAAAATTGTCGGAATCGACAATCGCTGCGCTTCCATCTTGAGCAAGCACTGCTTTCTCGCTCCCCGAAGTCTCAAACGCAAAATCAAAAGTCGTCGGAGCGTCTGCCCCGGTAATCAAAGTCATCATTCGTACACCAGCATCTTTTTGAGCCTGAACAAAGAGGTCTGTATCTTCAGCAATATTCTCGAAAATAGCCGAACCGTCAGAAGACACTATAGCTTGCGAGCCGTCGCCGGGTATTTCGACCGACAACTCAAACCCGCCGTCCCGCACCATCTCCACCGCGTCATCGTTACTTTTAGGAATCGTCAAGGTGTCACCGCTGGTCGAGGTCAAAGAGATGAGGTTCTCAGCGCTCTCCGATTGATCTACGAGCAATCCCGACGTATCTGCAGCGCTACCCTCCAAGAGAGTCCCGATGTCCGGAATCTGCTGAAGCACCTCCTTGAATGTCGCTTCCGCTTGATGTTCATCGACACTGCCCGAGCCCTGAGCGGAGGAGAGTCCCGAACCCTGAGCAAAGGGGAGTTCCGCCGAACCCTGAGCGGAGGAGGGTACCGTCGTCAAGACGGCTACTAGCAAGATCACCGGTAGCCATACCGAAACAGCTTTGATGATTTTTCTCATGATGTCAATGTCTTCCCTGAATTAAGATGGATTTGAAATAGTGCAGCCTCGAATGTGCCTTCCAACGTACCCTACTGACTCCGACCTCACACGCGAAGCACCTACAACCCCCGATTGGGCAACCATGACGATGTCCCAACCAGTCAGCGCCGGGACCGCACCTCGGCTGCGGTGAGTCCGATCACGCACCAAGCAGGCACCATCACTCTCGGTGATGTCTGCGGCCCGTGCTGCGGCGGAGTCGAAGTCTTCAGTCTCGAACAGCGAACAGATCTCCGTCTCGTTGGCGAATACCAGGTCGACCATGTCGCTGATGAGGTCGAGCCACTCGTGGCGGTGCCGGTCTACGCAGAACGAGTCCGAGAGCGTCAGCGAGACGAGCCTGCCCGCGTCCGAGGCCAGATCCATGGTGTGGCGGATCGCGGCCTTGGCGATGTCGATGTCCCACAGATACCCCTCGCAGTAGGTGATCGCTGCAGAGACGACCAGCTCAGCGTCGACGTCCGCCGGCTCCAACAGGGTGCTCATCCCCAGGAACGTGTTCATGGTGCGCTCGGCGTCCGGGGTCACCGCAATGAGGCTGCGACCCGTCGGCGGCCCCCCTATTGCGAGCGGCACATCGAATCCAACCCCAGCAGCACGCAGATCGTGGGCGAACACCTCCCCGAGTTGATCGTTGCGCACCTTGCCTATGTACGCGGCCGAGCCACCGAAACTCGCCACTCCAGCGACGGTGTTGGCTGCCGAGCCCCCAGAAATCTCGAGGGCCGGCGGCATCGCCGCATACAGCGACGTTGCCCGCTCCGCATCGATCAGGGTCATCGCCCCCTTGGCCAAGCCATGCGCCTCGATGAAACTGTCGTCGACCATCACAATCACGTCGACGATGGAATTGCCCACACCGACAACATCGAGGCTCGGATCGGAGGTCACTTCTCGTACAGGCTGGTGCAAACTGGCAAGACCATCGAGTTTAGCCGATACAAAGGACCCCATGACCCAACACCAGACGACCCAGCGCGATCCCCGACTTCCGACCCATGTCGTACCCAGCCGCTACCAACTGGAGCTGGAACCCGACCTTGCCGCTGCAACGTTCTTCGGCTCCGTGGTGATCGATGTGGAGATCCTCGAAGCGACCGACGAGATCGTCTGCAACGCCGCCGAACTGGAAATCCGCTCAGCGCAGATCCAGCTCAGCGACGGCGCCGCAGTCACCCCCGACTGTCGCCTCGATGACGACACCGAGCGGCTGCACCTCGCTCTCCCAACCGATATCGCGGCAGGTCCAGCCCACATTGAGTTGACCTTCTCGGGGATCCTCAATGACCGTCTGCGAGGCTTCTACCGATCCACCTACACCGACGAGGACGGGACCGCCCACACCATCGCCACCACGCAGTTCGAATCGACCGACGCCCGCAGAGCCTTCCCGTGCTGGGACGAACCGGCATACAAAGCCACCTTCGCCACAACGCTGGTGGTCGATCAGGCGCATCTGGCAGTCTCCAACACCGGGGTGGCCCGCGAGTCGTTCCCGGATCCCGACAGGCGCCGAGTCACCTTCGCGGAGACGATGCCGATGTCGACGTATCTCGTGGCCTTCGTGGTGGGCCCTCTGGAGGTCACCGATCCGATTGAAGTCGACGGCGTGGAGATTCGCGTCGTGCATCGGCCCGGACGCGGCCATCTCACTTCCTACGCGCTCGACGTGGCGTCTCATGCCCTTCGCTGGTTCGCTGACTACTACGCGATCCCCTACCCGTCCGACAAAGTCGATCTCGTGGCCATCCCCGACTTCGCTTCGGGGGCCATGGAGAACCTCGGCTGCATAACCTTCCGCGAAGTCCTGCTGCTGATCGACCCGACAACGGCCACCCAGCCGGAACTGCAGACCGCAGCCGCGGTCATCAACCACGAGATCGCGCACATGTGGTTCGGCGATCTGGTGACGATGAAGTGGTGGGAGGGGATCTGGTTGAACGAAGCGTTCGCCACGTTCATGGAAACCGCCTGCACCGACGCCTACCAGCCGGATTGGCAGGTGTGGACCACATTCAGTCGGGGACGTTCGGCCGCATACGCCACCGACGCGCTCGAGTCCACCCGCCCGATCGAGTATCCCGTGCGAACACCCTCGGAAGCTGAGGGGATGTTCGACATCCTCACCTACGAGAAGGGCGCCTCGCTGGTTCGGATGCTGGAGCAGTATCTCGGCGTTGAACGATTCCGCGACGGTGTCCGCCACTACCTGTCAACGCATGCCTACGCCAACACCGACACCAGCGACCTCTGGGACTCCCTCGAGGCCACAAGCGGTGAACCCGTGCGACGGATCATGGACGGCTGGATCTACCAGGGCGGGTACCCGCTCGTCGAGTTGACCGGGACGGCACACGGAGTTGCGGTGTCACAGCGTCACTTCGCACTTGATCCGTCCGGATCGAACGATCAGCGCTGGGCCGTGCCCCTGAGCATCCGTGCCCACCGCAGCGGTCACGAAGACGCCCTCGACAGAAGATTCCTGCTCGACGGACCGGCAGCGACCCTGACCGGTCACACTGTCGAGGACATCCTGACCGTCAATGCCGATTCGTCGGGATTCTTCAGAGTCCGCCCAACCCCAGGAGCAATCGCGGCCGCTGTCGCCGGAGACCTCACGCCGAGCGAACGCCACGCAGTGGTCGACGACGCCTGGGCACTCACCGTCGCAGGGGAACTCGGCACCCAGGAATATTTTGAGACCGTCCTGGGATTCGTCGACGAAGGTGACCTCACGGTCTGGCAGGCACTCGCCGGATCGCTGGGACACCTGAGACGACTGATCGACGACGAATCCCCCAGCGCCCTGCTATTCAACGAGAGAGTACGCACACTCGCGAACCTCGCCCTGGAACGAATCGGCCTCCAACCCAACGACAGCGACGATGACCGGGTCCGCGAACTCCGCGCCACGCTCGTCGTGCTGCTCGGGACAGTCGCCGACGACCCCGAGATCATCACCGTCTCACCGCAGTTGCGCCACCATGACGACGCCACGCTGGCCACTGCGGCGCTGACTGTGGTCGCTCACCACGGCACACGGTCCGACTTCGACGAGATCCGCGCCGTTTCGAGACAGGCAACAGACCCCCAGACCGAACAGCGGAATCTGCGGACGCTCGCAGACTTCCGGGACACGACGCTGATAGACGAACTGCTCGAAGCCATCGTCTCGGCCGAGATACGGACTCAGGACGGGCCCTACCTGATCCGCCGTGCTCTGATCAACCAACACGCCGGCGACCATGTCTGGGCCTTCGTGGCGTCGCATTGGGACCGGCTCACAGACAGCTTCCCGAGCAATTCAGTCGCGCGGATGCTCGAAGGGATCGTGATGCTCGACACCAGCGAACATGTAACCGCAGTCGCCGACTTCCTCGCCGCCCACCCCGTGCCGCAGGGGGCGAAACAAGTTGCCCAGCATCTGGAACGTCAACGGATCAACGCGGCGTTCCGCACCCGAGTGCAGCAGTCGGGCCTCGGGCTCTGAGCGTCTCAACTCACGGCGCCGCTTCTCAAAGGGCAGCGGTGAGCGTGTGGCCCAGGCGGTCCCGCTTGGTCCTGAGGTACCGCATATTCTCGGGGTTCGACTCGATCTCGATCGGGATCCGCTCGGCGATCTTGAGGTTGAAGTCCTCCAGACTGTCGAGCTTCATCGGGTTGTTGGTCATCAGTCGCATCTCGGTGATCCCGAGGTCAGCCAGGATGCTCGCTCCCACACCGTAGGTACGAGAGTCGATCGGGAGCCCCTGCGCCTCGTTGGCCTCGACGGTGTCGAGCCCCACGTCCTGCAGGGCATAGGCACGGATCTTGTGTCCGATGCCGATACCACGCCCTTCGTGACCCCGCAGGTAGACGAGCACCCCTCGGCCCTCCTCGGCGATCATTGCGAGCGCGGCACGGAGTTGTTGACCGCAGTCGCAACGGAGCGACGACAGGAGATCGCCGGTCAAGCATTCACTGTGCATCCGCACCAGCGGAGGTGCACCGCTCTCAACTTCGCCCATCACATAGGCGATGTGCTCCTCCCCGTCGGCGACGGACCGATAGGCGTGGGCCACGAAGCTGCCATAGCTCGTCGGTACCCGAGCAGCAGCAAAATGTTCAACAATCATTGTGCTCTGAGCAGGCGCTGCGTTCTGAGCAGGCACAGTGTTCTGAGTCATCACCCTTTGAGGAGCTTTCGAGCATCATCAACATCTTTTTTGAGCTGCTTGGCAAGTTGGTCGATCCCCTCGAACTTACGCTCACTGCGCAGGAAAGCCACAAACGAGACGGCTACTTGAACGCCGTACAGGTCACCGTCGAAATCGATCAGGTGCGCTTCGAGCAACGACTGCTCTGCGTGCTCGTAGAACGTGGGCCGCCGGCCGATGTTGATCGCGCACGGATGGCGACTGCCGTCGGGGAGGTCGCACCACCCGGCGTACACCGCATCAGCGGGCCATGCCATAGTCTTCGTCACCGGGATGTTGGCCGTTGGGAAACCGATCAACTGCCCGCGACGGTCACCCTCCTGTACGGTGCCGCGCACCTCGTAGGGCCGACCGAGCATCGCCGCGGCGCGCGACACATCGCCACCTGCCAGAGCCCGGCGGATCTTGGTCGACGAGACCGGTTCGCGAGCCTCGTCACTGTGCTGGATCAACTCCAGGGCATGCACCTCGAAGTCCCATTCCTCACCGACCTTGCGCAGAGCATCCACGTTGCCGCTGCGACCCCGACCGAAGTGGAAGTCCTCGCCCACAACGATCGCCTTGGCGTGGAGGGCGTCGACGAAGACCTGCTCGACGAAAACGTCTGGATGGGTGCCCGCTCGTTCGGCGTCGAAATGGACCACGTAGGCGTAGTCGATCCCCTCAGCGTCGATCAGTTCCAGCTTCTGCTCGAGCGTCGTCAGCAGGCGGGGGGCACTGCGGGGACGCACCACATGGGCTGGATGGTTGTCGAAAGTCACCACCGCTGAGGCGACGTCGAGACGGTCCGCGACCACGCGGACCATCCGGAACACCTCCTGGTGCCCCACGTGCACACCGTCGAAGACACCGATCGTGGACGCGACAGAAATCGCCGCCGGCAATTGATCGTCTTGGTCTTGAAGGATTCTCATAGAACTGCTCACGGAGCGGACCCCCAACGGTACAGCGGCTCAGGGCGCAGGCGGTGCTGCCGCCCCAGAGATCACGACCAAGGGCTTGGCGCGTCCTCGGCTCGGTCCGTACACGGCCAGCAACTCACCCGCCGGATCGACCACAGCCCATGGACCCTCGTCGCGGCCCGCGCGGCCTGCTCGATCTGCGGGCCCGGTGCGGCGCTCGTTGGCTTCGCTGTCCTCGCGCATCAGTACATCGAGGTCAAGCACCTGTCCGTGGCCGACCCGGCTCGCCAAGTCGTCGTCGACCGCACACGTCTCTAGGTGCGCCACCGCCTCGGAGATGGGACGCAGCACGGGCAACTCCACAGAGCACGCCTGATCAACGGTGAACCCGCCCACGGCCACCCGCCTCAACGAGCGCAGGTGCGCGCCTCCACCCAAGGCGGTTCCAAGATCCGCGGCCAGCGACCTGACGTAGGTACCCGACGAGCACTCGACGGTGCAGCGCCAGACCCCCGGTTCCGCAACGAGGGGCTCGATGTCGAAGCGGTGCAACTCGACGGGGCGGGCACGACGTTCGACCTCCTTGCCCTCACGAGCAAGTTCGTAGAGCCGCCTGCCGTCGACCTTGACAGCCGAGACCATCGGGGGGACCTGCATTATCGGACCGACGAAAGCGCGCGCGGCTTCACGCACCTGGTCGTGGGTGACCGCGGACATGTCGTGGGTGGCGCAGACATCGCCGTCTGCGTCGAGCGTCGAGGTCTCGACTCCCAGGACGATCTCACCGACATACGACTTCGGCAGTTCCGTCAAGAAGCGCAACAGGCGTGTCGCTCGGCCCACGCCGAGCACTAGAACCCCGGTCGCCGCAGGGTCGAGGGTGCCCGAGTGTCCTATCTTGCGAGTGCCCAGCACGCCACGGGACTTCGCAACGACGTCGTGGCTCGTCCACCCCGCCGGCTTGTCGATCACCGCAATACCATGAGGCCCCCGGTCTTGTCTCGGCCCAGGACTTGCGGCCCGGCCAGAACCTGCCTCCGGCACGGGATCCAGCGCAGGTTTCAGCCCGCGGCTCGACGAAAGGGAGTCCGCGTCACCGACCATGGTTCGACCCGCCGCGGTCGACGTCTGATCCAGAGTCGTCGTCTGACCCACGGTCGTCGCCCGAACCTCGATCATCGCGCAGGAGCCCTTCGATGCGTTCCGCTGAGCGCACCACGGTGTCGGGCCTGAACTCGAGGCGGGGAGTGTGGCGCAGTCGGGCTTGGGACCCCACAGCCCGGCGCAGAAGGCCTGCGTATTCTTCGAACGCTTCGGCCGCGGCGGGTTCGCTGTCGCCGTCGAGGGTGGTGAACCAGACGACCGCCCGGTACAGAGCCCGGTCGACGTCCACCGAGGTGATCGAGGCCAGATCGAGACGATCGTCGTCGATCAACTCGAGTTCGGACGCGACGATGCGCCGAATCGATTCACCGACCCGGGCGACCCGCGTGGCAGCAGCAGAGTTCGACGATGTCGTGTGACGACCCCGGCCCCCTCCGCGCCTGCGAGCCATCGGGTCAGCTGTCCAAGGTTCGCTCGATTTGGCGATTATCGAACGTCTCGATGATGTCGCCCGCCTTGAGATCCTGGAAGTTCGACAAACCGATACCGCACTCGTAGCCGGCGGCAACCTCTCGAACATCGTCGGTGAACCGCTTCAGGGAACTGATCTCCCCCTTCCAGATGATCGTTCCCTCACGCAGGAACCGAACCGCCGACCCGCGGGTGATCACACCGTTCTGGACGAAGCAGCCGGCGACGGAACCGACCCTCGGGACACGGAAGATCTCGCGGACTTCGGCTTCACCGGTGACCACCTCCTCGAACTCGGGGGCCAGCATGCCGACCATGGCCGCTTCGATGTCTTCGAGGAGCTTGTAGATGATCTCATAGGAGCGGACTTCGACCTTCTCCAACTCTGCGAGCTCACGAGCCTTTCGATCAGGGCGGACATTGAACCCCAGGATTGTGGCGTTGGAAGCTGCAGCCAGAGCTATGTCGTTCTCGGTAATGCCTCCGACACCGCGGTGCACGAAGCGGATCTTGACCTCCTCGCGTTCAAGCTTCCGTAGAGACTCCGTCACCGCTTCGAGCGATCCGTTCACATCGGCCTTGACGACCATGTTCAGCGTGGCCGCCTCTCCTCGCTGAATCTGCGTGAAGATGTCCTCGAGTCGGGCACCGCCTGAAAGTGCATGGGCCTCCCGGCCCAGGCTCGACTGGCGCTGCCAGTGTTCGCGAGTGCCGGCGACACGACTGGCGACCTTCTCGGTGGCGGCAACAACGAAGTCGTCGCCGGCGCCGGCAACATCGGAGAGCCCGAGAACCTGAACAGGCATTGACGGTCCAGCCTCCAATACGTTCTCGCCATGATCGTCGAGAAGCGCCCGGACCCTGCCCCACGCCGCACCTGCAACCATGGGGTCGCCAACCTTGAGGGTGCCCCGCTGCACCAGGACGGTGGCGACCGGTCCGCGGCCGATGTCGAGATTCGATTCGAGCACCACGCCGGTGGCGCGGCCTCCGGCATCGCCGCGCAGATCCTCAACCTCAGCCAACAACAGGAGATGATCCAGCAGCTCGTCAATGCCTTGGTTCTTGAGGGCGGAGATCTCCTGGAAGATCGTGTCACCACCCCAGGCCTCGGGAACCAGCCCGTGCTCAGCGACGCCCGCTATTGCCTTCTCGGGGTCGGCGTTGTCTCGATCGATCTTGTTGACCGCCACCAGGATCGGCACCTCAGCAGCTTTGGCGTGGTTGATCGCTTCGATGGTCTGCGGCATGACCCCGTCGTCGGCGGCGACCATCAAGATGACGATGTCGGTGGAGTCGGCGCCCCGGGCGCGCATGGCGGTGAACGCCTCATGGCCCGGCGTGTCGATGAAGGTTAGAGGTTTGCCGTCACGTTCGACCTGGTAGGCACCGATGTGTTGGGTGATCCCGCCGGCTTCGCCATCGACGACGTTGGCGTTGCGGATCCGGTCGAGGAGCAGGGTCTTGCCGTGGTCGACGTGACCCATCACGGTCACGACCGGTGGACGGGAGGGTGCGTCCGAATTGTCCGACTCGTCGATTTCGAGCAGTTTCTGCAGCTCGACCTCCTGTTCCTCACCCGGGTCGACAAGCCGGATCTTCGCGCCGATGTCCTCGGCGAACAGTTCGATCATGTCGTCGGACAGCGAGTGGGTCGCAGTGAGCATCTCGCCGGCTTGCAGGAGGAAATGAACGACGTCTGCAGCAGTTCGGTTCAGTTTCGGTCCGAGGTCCTGAGCAGTGCACGCCCGTTCAATGACAATCTCACCTTCGGGTACCGGGGCATCCTCGGGCGTGTAGTGCGGCACGTCCATCGGCTGGAGTTCTTCGCGGCTCCGACGGCGGCGGCTCTTTCGACGCGGTGGGCGGCGCCCCTGGTTGGGCCCTCCGCCACGACCACCGGGTCCTCCGCCGCGTCCACCGGGACCGCCGGGCATCGCTCCCGCGCCGGGTACTGACTGACGCGGGCCACTCGGACCGCGACCTGCCGGTGGACCGCCGGGCCGTGGGCCGCGCGGTGAGGTCGGCGCGCCGCTTCCTGGACGCCCGCCGGCGGGCGCGCCGCCGAACCGGCGACCACCTGCCGGTGCCTGAGTGCGCCCGCTCGGTGGGGGCGGGATCGAGCGACCAGTGGACGAACGGGGTGGAGGTGGAATCGGCTTGCCGCTGCTCGAAGCGGGAGGCGCGGCTCGAGAGGCGCGGTTGGGGTCGGTCACCAGTTTCTTGACGACCTTCTTGACGACCTTTCGCACCGGCGCTCCCGGTGGAGGCGAACTTGCCGCTACGTCGTCGGCACGCTTGGGAGGGGCCGCGCTGCCGCTTGAAGAGATGACGCGTCTGGGGGCTTGGTGAGCAGGCGCTCCGGTCTGGCCGGTTGCCCCTGGCGACGGTTCAGTGGCGGACTCTGCTTTGGTGGCCGTACCTGGCGTACTTCCCTTGAGGGCGGCGCGGCCGGCCGTTGTGCCTTTGGACTCAACAGCTTCGACATCGGGAACGACTGCCTGGTCAGTGGAACTGTCGCGACCGGGGGTGTCGACAACGGCATCGACTTCGCCCGCTTCAGCCGAATCGGACACAGCTCGGTCAGAGGTCGCTGTGTCTGGCTCAGCATCCGGTTCTGGGCTCTTGGCGGCCTGTTTCGCGGCCTTCTTGGCTGGTTTCGGTTCTTGTTCGGGAGGCTGTTCCTCGCGAATCAGGCCTTCGCGCTGCGCCTTGCGGCGCACCCGATCCGCTTGCGCGTCGACAATGCTTGAGGAGTGGCTCTTGACGCCAATCCCCAATGCCTCAGTGAGTTCAAGGGTTTCCTTGTTGGTGAGCCCTAGCTCCCGAGCGAGTTCGTATACACGAATCTTTGATGGCACGTTTTGGCGAATGTCCTTGAGGTCGGTAGTGGGTTTAGTGACGCAGGAGCGTCACGAGCCGTGGAGTTGGCAATCTTCTCGTGCGGGCACACGGACGGTCCAAACAGCCACGACCCCATGAGCCTACCGATCTCCCAGGGGTTCGCGTCTGTTCATAGGGGTAGCCCTGAGTATCAGTCTTGTGTCAGTTGGATGTGGCTTCGGGTGCTTCCTCGACCGCAGTTTCAGGTGTCTCCTCGGCGGCGGTCTCGTCGGTAGTTTCGTCGGCGGCCGCTTCTGTGACGGCCTCGTCGGAAGTGGCCTCGCCGTCGGTCGTCGCTTCCTCAGAGGCTGCGGCCGCGGCCGCTTCAGCCCAGGCGTCAGCAGAAACGACCTCACCGCCGTCCGCCGGCTGCCAAACCTGCTCGCCGCTCTCGGGGTTGACCACCCACTCGCCCTCGGCCCACTCGACATCTCCGTAAGCCTCCTCCTCAGCGAGTTGGGACTCGGATTTGATATTGATTCCCCACCCGGTGAGGCGCGATGCCAGCCGGGCGTTCTGCCCTTCCTTGCCGATCGCGAGCGACAGTTGGTAGTCGGGGACGATGACCTCGCAGTCTCCTGTGTCCTGGTCGGGTCTGACCTCTTTCACCTTGGCGGGCGACAGCGCCTTCATCACGAACTCCTCAAGATCCTCGGAGTAGGGCACGATGTCGATCTTCTCGCCGCGCAATTCGTTGACAACCTGTCGCACCCGCGCACCACGCGCACCCACGCAGGCACCCACGGGGTCGACATTATTGTCGTTGGACCAGACGGCGATCTTGGTGCGGTGACCTGGTTCGCGCGCGCACGCCCTGATCTCGACGACACCGTCGGCGATCTCGGGGACTTCGAGTTCGAACAGCCGCTTGATCAGGCCCGGATGGGTGCGACTGACCACGATCTGCGGTCCTTTGGCCGTGTTTCGAACCTCGACGATGTAGGCCTTGACCCGGGTGTTGGAGTCCGGGCGTTCGTAGGGGACCTGTTCAGCTTGGGGCAGCAGCGCCTCGACCTTGCCGAGATCCAGCAGCGTGTAGCGTGCATCGGTCTGTTGGATCATTCCGGTGACGATGTCTCCTTCACGACCCGCGTACTCCTCATACTTCAACTCACGCTCAGCCTCCCGAATCCGCTGAGTGATGACCTGGCGGGCGGCCTGCGCGGCGATGCGCCCGAAATCGTCGGGCGTGACCTCGAACTCTTCGCCGACAGGTTCGCCGTCTTCATCGAGGTCTTGGGCGAAGACGCGGAAGTCCATGGTCTCTGGGTCGATCGTGACCCACGCATATTCATGAGCACCTGGTATCCGCTTATATGCAGACTCCAGCGCATCGGCCAGTGCCGCAAACAGTGCGTCAACGGAAATCCCGCGCTCGGCGGCGAGCGCTTGGAGAGCTTCCATCATATCTGAGTTCATGATGCTGGGGCCTCCCTGCTGATTCTGGGTTTGGTCTTGGTCGAGTGGTTTGTTCCGGTAGATCCGTCGCGGCTCGACTTCGTTGAGTCAGCCGAATGCTTGGGCCCGGTGCGCGGCGTCGGTCCCCAATCGAACACTGTCCGGGCTCTTGACACTTCGTCGTAGCGCAGCCGGCACTGATCCTCGTCAGTCTCAATGTCGAACCCGCCGTCATCGGCGCTCAAGAGGGTCCCTTCGAAACGGCGAGCGCCCTCGGTTGTCGGCATGGTCTTGACCTTGATGCTCTCGCCGACGGCGCGACGGAAATGTTCGGGTGTGCGCAGCGGCCGTTCGAGGCCCGGGCTCGAGACCTCGAGGGTGTAACGGCCCGGCATCGGGTCGGTTTCGTCGAGCTGTCGGCTCACCGCTCGGCTGATGCGCTTCAGATCGTCGATGCCGATTCCGCCCTCAGCATCCACAAGCACTCGCAGGACACCGCCGTTGTGTTCCACGTCGTACAGATCCACGGATTCAGCCTCGACGACAGGAGTCACGAGTTCACGAACCCGGTCGACGATCGCCATTGTCGGACCTCCTCGTGTGTGCGTGGTGTTGAGTAACGAGCGCCCGATTTCAGAAAAGAAAAGCGTGGCCCTGAGGCCACGCCTCATCCACAAGGGATGTATCCAAACGGGATATCGAACGCAACGATCAGTCTAGCATTTTTCTGTTATTTTGCGTCGCTTTGGCCGCGAGTTGGTTTCGGCACCATTCGGATGTTGGAGATTGCGGCCTCGGCGTTGTTGGCGTCGTCTCCACGCTCATTGAGATTCCGCTTGCGGTCTTGTTCGGCGGCACGTCGAGCCGCCGCACGCGTCGACGATGCACGGTCGAGCGCCGCCTGGGCTCCATTGGCGTGGATGTACTCGGCCCATTCGATCAGCGTGTCGACCATCTCGTCTTCGGCAACGACCATCACATTCTGTCCCTTGACGAAGAGGTGACCCCTCTTGTTGCCCGCGGCGATCCCCAGGTCAGCGTCTCGGGCCTCGCCGGGCCCGTTCACGACGCAACCCATGACCGCCACCTGCAAAGGGATTTCCCTTTCGCCGAAAGCTCGCATCGCCTCGTCGGCAATGGCGAAGACGTCAACTTCGGCGCGACCGCAGCTCGGACAGGCGATCAGGTCCACGTTCTTGCGTTCGCGCAGACCCATCACCTCCAGCAGCCGGCGGCCCGCTTTGACCTCCTCGACGGGGTCGGTGGTCAGCGAATAGCGGATCGTGTCGCCGATTCCCTCGGCGAGCAGCGTTGCCATGCCCGCTGTCGCTTTCAGCGTGCCGATCGGTGGTGGTCCCGCCTCTGTGACACCGAGGTGCAGCGGATAGTCGGTCACCTCGGCCAACTGTCGATACGCCTCGATCATCAGCGGAACGCTCGAGGCCTTGACCGAGATCTTGATCAGGTCGAAACCAACGTCTTCGAAGTAGGCGATCTCTTGTAGAGCGGACTCGACCATCGCCTCGGGGGTGACCTTGCCTCCGTGCTTGGCGTACAGGTCCGGGTGGAGGGACCCGCCGTTGACGCCGATGCGGATCGGCACCCTGCGGTCCAGCGCTTCGCTGGCGACGAGCTTGATGTGTTTCGGGTTGCGGATGTTGCCGGGATTGAGTCGCAGGCAGTGCACGCCGGCTTCGAGGGCTTCGAGCGCTCGCAGGTACTGATGATGTATGTCGGCCACTATCGGCACCGGCGAACGCGGCACAATCCGTGCCAGACCCTCGGCTGCTGCACTCTCGTTGCAGGTGCAGCGGACAATATCGGCCCCCGCGGCGGCCAACGCGTAGATCTGGCTGAGCGTGGCTTCGTGGTCGGCGGTCTTGGTGACCGTCATCGACTGCACCGTTACGGGTGCTCCCCCACCCACGGGGACGTCGCCCACCATGATCTGTCGGGTGTCCCGACGAGGAAAGCTCTGGTTGAACTCCACAACATGAACCTACCCGCCCCGACACGGCTACCGCGGCTCCGGCCACACCCGCCAACAACAGAGCCCGCTCGGCCGCTGCATCGAGTTCGTCCTCAAGGTGCCGCGCCGTGTGGATGTTGCCGGGTACGTGGGTGTGGTCTTGTGGCTTGATTCTGCCTCGGGTCGACTCCAAAACCGGACGCTTCAGCGCGATCAAGTTATTGCATGCTGTTTCAGTCTGCGCAGAATATATCGGCAATACTCAAGAAGTATGTTGGTGGCGTCTACGTGACGAATAATTGCCGTTATTCGTAATGTAGGTTCGGGGTTGTTGTCAAGTCTTTGTTGGTCTTGATTGTCGATTCGTGTCCGATTCGGGCGTGTCGATTGTGTGGTTTACCTGCACAGACAGCAGCTGCGCCTGCCATCGGATTTCTTGTGCGTGAAATCTCTGTAGAGGGATTCGGCAAGTTCTGGCACTGTCGGCCATCGCCCGACCGTGGCTGGACTAGGAGCTGTCGGGGACCACCGGGGATGGTCCAGCTGGCTGCGAATCCTCACCGGTTTCTAAGCCCTGCCAGGGTTTTCGTGGTTGGGCTCCCCGAGCCCTCGCGTCTCGCTGGTCGGGGTTCTACATGACGGATAACGGCAATTAGTCGTCACGTAGAAACCGGAGAGCCAAATGACGAACCAACCCGATGCCCCCAAGACAGGTCGTCGACACCGAAGACTGAGTGTCGCCAAGCGCAACGTGTTGTTGGCGCTGTCGGTGTTCGTGTTCGCGTTAGGTCTAGTCGGCTCACCGGTCGGCGACCCGCCGCTGTTCGACGAAGCAGAGCCCGCCGCGGCCAGCCATTGCGGTCCCGGTGATCTGCAGTGGCTCTGTATCCTGGCGGAGAACTGCGCGAACAGCGGCGGAACCCTGGTCGGGCTCACGTGTGTCGTTCCCACCACAACAGCACCGCCGACCACGACCCAGCCGCCACCGACGACGACCCTGCCTCCGTCGCCGACGCCCCAGCAGCAGTGTGCGAGCAGCGGCGGGACATGGACCATTTATGGGTGCTGGCACCAACCGAGCTGTCCCAGCGGTCAACAGTGGGTTCCCTCTGGAAGCGTCAACGGGGCATGCACGCCATGCCCCAGCGGACAGCACTCCCACACAACGTGTCACGCCGATCACACATGTGCGACAGGCCAGCATCTCAACGGTCACAGCTCCTGTCACGCGGACCATACGTGTGCGACGGGCCAGCATCTCAACGGTCACAGCTCCTGTCACGCGGACCATACGTGTTCTGCGGGGCAGGTGCTATATGACCACGACCAGTGTCGAGCTGCGCCGGTGCAGTGCACCGCCAGCCCTGGCCAGCACAAGCACACCCTGTTGAACAACCAAGTCCACTGCCACGACGATCACACATGCGAGACGGGTGAACATCTTGATGGCCATGACACTTGTCATGCTGATCACGCGTGTTCTGCGGGTGAGGTGCTCTATGATCACGACGAGTGCCGGACTGCGGCGCCCCAGCAGTGCACGCCTAGCGTTGGTGAGCACACGCACTCTGTGACGAACCTGAACCAGGTTTATTGTCATGCTGATCACGCGTGTTCTGCGGGTGAGGTGCTCTATGACCACGACCGGTGCCGAGCTGCGACGTCGCAGCAGTGCACCGCCAGCGCTGGTGAGCACAAGCACACTGTGACGAACCTCAACCAGGTCTATTGTCACGACGACCATGCTTGTCCTGCGGGTGAGGTGCTCTATGACCACGACCGGTGCCGGGTTGCGTCGTCGTCGCTCACACCTCAGCAACGGTGCGCGAACAGCGGTGGGCTGTGGTCGATTTACGGTTGTTGGCACCAGCCGAGTTGCCCCAGCGGACAGCAGTGGCTTCCCTCCGGAAGTGTCAACGGAGCATGTACGCCGTGTCCCAGCGGACAGCACTCACACGACACATGTCACGCTGACCATGACGCATGCGAGACAGGCTTTGTCCGAAAAGGCCATGACCAATGCGAACGGGAGTGCGCACCCTCCCCCGGCTTTCAACACAGACACGCCGACACCAACACGTGTCACACGAACCACAACTGCCCGACTGACCAGCACATCTACGAGCACAAGCTGTGTCATGCCGATCACACGACGGCCAACACCTGCGACGCCGGTGAGCATCTCGACGGCCACGACACTTGCCACGACGACCACACGACGGCCAACACCTGTAACACGGGTCAGGTGCTACAGGGCCATGACGATTGCGTTGACGCAACAAGCACGACGACTAAAACCACGACGCCATCGGATACGACTACTACGGTGCCCGCTCCCATAAGTCTTGCGGCGGTGTGCGGTACCGACGGTCAGCTGAGGGTCACATGGAACGTGACGCCGCTGTCGTTCTCGAAGCCGTCTCGGCTGTTCGAGGTGAACATTGACGGGCAGGACCAGGAGCCGGTGTATTACCTCGTTCTGGACACGTCACCGCCGTCTTTCACCTTCACCAGTCCAACGCCGAATAACACCTATTCGGTCAAGGTCCGGGAACGCCTCGTTGTGGGTAGCGACACCTCATATTCGAGTTGGGTCTCAACGAGCGCCCGCTGTCCTAGGTGGGTTCCCCAGAACGTCACCGCCTCTTGCAACAGCCACGGGGTGGTCACCCTGCAATGGGACCACGTCGACGGCTCAACCAAGTATAAGACCGTCGGGATCAACTATGAGGGTCGAGGCGGAACCGGCGAGACACGCCGGGTCCACGCGCAACGACAGGAGGGCGGAACCTACAAGTTCCAAGTTCGGGCCTATAGCGCCTCAGCCTGGGGAGCGGCCTCGACAGTCGTCAGCGTGACCTGTGACGGGTTGAATCCGAGGCACCCGACAGCTAGCTCGGCTTGGCGGAGCCCCAACGCAACTCAGCATTACAATGCGGGATCGATCAGTTGGGTGAACCCCAACGTCGCCAGGCTGGTCCCCAGTGAAGCCACCATGAACTCAGGTGCAGCCCACTGCACGGCCGACCAGCCAAAGACCGGCGGAGGGAGAACCCGCACCTGCACCTTCGAGTGGACCGAACCGTTGAACATCGCACTCTCCGACGAACTCATCAGCGACTTGGGGCACGGCAGAACAGTGCCGCACGGTGCCGAGTCCTGGCATGTCTACAAGACCAGCGCCGGTCACGCTGACAACGCGCTGCACCGCCATTGCGCCACTCACGACGTTAACGGCGACGGCGACACCGAAGACACCCAAGACAACGACGGAACCTGCCCGGGAGCCGACACCGACATACCCGACCTCGCCTGGCACCCAACATTGCCAAACAAAGACGACCCCTTCTGGCGCGACGTCCTGCTAAGCGCGGGAATCACCACCCCTGTAGGCAAGGTTGCCGCTGTAGCTGCCAAAGCGGGTCTTTTGAAACTCGGTTTGGCCGCGGGAACCGTTGCAGTGAGCGCCACCGTGATCGGTGTCGTGTTCGCAGTCGGTCTAGCGTTATTGTACGCTTGGCTCAAAGACAACAGGTCCACCATCACCATCGCCGGGCACACAGGCTGTCTCGATCCGCCTCAGAGCACTTCCTGGCAGTCGGACCGTTGGGCGAGTGTCGAAAACAGTTTCACCGAGACCAAACAAGCTCACGGGTATGAGACTGTCTACAAGCACGTCATCCACTCCTGTGATAGCGTCGAGAGCACATGACCAACAGGATACGCAGCGATCAGGAAGACAACCAAGTGTCGTTCACGCTTCGGGGGCGGACTTTCACCATGAGCCGACAGGCAAGAATGGTTCTAGCAGTCGCGTTCACGGGGAGCGTGGTAGTAGCGCTTGGTGCAATCTCCTTGACAATAATGTTCACTGCTGGACCTGAGATCGCTGCTGTAATCGCAGTGTTTGGTTTGGTACTCTCGTATCCGTGGTATAGCACCTTTATCAGAACGGCTAAGGAGAAAGAAGCCATCGACCTGATAGAGAGAATAGAGTGGGATGTAAAAGAAAGATTAGAGAAGGAAGCTACCGGGCAGCGCTCGGAGTGATTCTCTTAATCGTTGGTTGATTCAATCTCTTGCAGTGTGCTGAACTGGGTTTTGGTTGGGTAACGACAGCATCCGCTGTCCGAAAGGAACGTGTGAATGGCTGTGTCTGTCGTGGTTCGTGGTTGTGGCGCTGGCTTTGGTTGGTTTGGGTTGTGGCGGTTCGGACAGCGGTAGTGCCGGTGAGGATGGTGGTTCATTGCGTGCGGCGGAGGCGAGCCGGGCTGCTGCGGTGGCTGTCGCGCACGCGGCGCAGCACATGGTTGCCGATGCTGTGTACTACGACGATGTGATCGAAGCGTTCGAACTAGCCGCTGCGGCTTCGGATCGGCGCGACGTCACAGCAGCCGCGGGACTGTACCGCAAGGCGACGGCGCATGCGATCGCTGCGACCAGCGGCACCAGCGCAGCGGAAGAAGTCGCGAAGTACCCGCCGCCTCAGCGCCTGACTGATCGGTCCTGTGTCCGTTTGGCGCATTACCATCCGGAGACTTCTTGTCATGTTCACTCCTCCCGCCCGGCTTGTCAGCCCATATACGCGTTGATCTACCGGATACATGACCCCTCGGTGGAAACAGGCCATCGATACAGCACTGTCGCCAAGTGCCCGACCCCCCAAGACGCCGCTGAGGTTACCAGAGGCGCGAGTGCCGCGGTGCTGGCTTGGCAACAAGCAGCCAGCACCGCCAACGCCGCCGCCGAAGAGTGGGAAGCCCTCTCCCAAACCAACCAATAGCGACGCCACGACCCGCCGTTGTTGGGCGATGCCGAACCTGCCGCGGCCAACCATTGCGGCCCTGGCAAATTTCGTTGGCTCTTTGTGTTGTCCAGGGCGAGTTGCACCAACAACCTCACGTGAACCGACAGCTGCTCCCCCGCGACTGCGACTCTGGCGGGCATTGAACCGGCATTGTCGATCATGTGACGGTTATCGGGGAGGGGTCCGGTGGTGCTGGGTCTTGAGGTATTGGCTTGCGGGGGTTTCGGACGCGGAGAGGTGTTCGGTGTATCGGAGGGCGGTCGCGGCAGATTTCCAGCGGCCTGCCTGCATGAGACCGGCCATGTCGATGCCGTGGGCGGCGAGGTCTTGAGCCAAGCCCACGCGCGGTGAATGACTGGTGATGTTGGTGGGGTCGATCCCGGCGGCTTTCGCTGCCGCTTTCATCCTGCGAGTGACTGTGCTGGCGGAGATGTTGAAGATCCGGTCTTGCGGGTCCGCATCGTCAGGCCTGATACGGGCGATTGCCTGGGCAGTGAAATCAGAAATCGGCGCGACCGCCCCTCGCCCGGTCTGGTCGGTCTTGGAGCGGCGGATCCGTACAACGTGGAGCCCGTTCGCTTCCGGTGCTTCTATGTCCATCCAACGGAGTGCCAGAAGTTCACTGCAGCGCAGGGCGGCGTCATGGGCAAGGGCGATCATGGCAATGTCGACCAGGGCGCGCTGTGCGGTTTGCTCGGCGGTTTCGACACCTCCTCCTGGTTGGTTGTGTCTGGGGAGGTGGGCCGTGTCGATGATGCGTTCGATGTCGCTCCATCGCGAGGGGGCTGCTTGTCGGGCCGTACACCCTTCTGCAGCGCAGGTTCGGTTCATTCCGGCCAGCAATTCGCGGACGATGGGATCGTGGGCCGGGTTGGGTTCGGGACGCGGGCTGTGTCGTTCGGCCACAGCCGCAAGGTATGTGCGTACGGTGGCCGGTTTCTTCCCTTGAGCTATCAGAGCTGCGAGCCATTTCACCAGGTCCATGGGGTCGGCAGGCAATGCTGACACGCCGTTGGCGGAGGCCCACTGGGCCAAGTTGTTCCATCCGGTGGCGTAGGTCTTGCGGGTATTGTCGGCACGCGAAGCCGTTCTGCCTCGGGCAATCAGAACCTCCGCGGCCTCATTCTCAATGTCTCGCGCGATGGGGAGGTTCGCTGCATTCTCGGCTGCGGTCATGTTGTGCCTGAAGTCCAATCCACGACCAGACGATTCAGTGCGGCCAGATCACAGGATGCTATTCCAATCCGTGCGGAATGCACCCGCGTAGGCAAAGAGACGTGTGAGCCCATGAACAGGCGAACAACCTGCGCCGAGGATTCGCACACGGCGCGTTCGACGCGTTGGTGACCGAGGCCATCGAGGGCTATGACCGCATCGTGGGACTTGACTTGTCCGACGTGTCAGTTGACGGGTCGGTTCACAAGGCCCCTTGTGGTGGTGACGGCACCACCAAAAGCCCTGTTGACCGGGGCAAATCGGGTTGGAAATGGTCGCTGTTTTGCGACCGGGCGGGTATCCCGGTCAGTTGGGCAGCCGACGGTGCCAGGTCGCTCAGGGCGAGATCTCAGTTGCGCCGCGACGGTACCTCGGTGTCAACCAAGACCGTTGAAGGCATTGATGGTCCGACGCCCGCATCAGAAAAACTTTGGAACCGACTCGACCGCGGTCCACACTTGACGGATGGCGTCGACCGAGGGTGCTCACAACCACAGCGAGGCAGGGCAGATCGAGCGAGGACACATGAAGCTCGGCGACGTGGTGAACGACCAGTACCTCGCCGAACCGCGCCCGCTGTCCGGGATCCGAGTGCTTGCCGCGGAACAGATGGCGGCGCTTCCCTTCGCCACTCAGCTGCTGGCGAGACTCGGCGCCGAGGTCGTGAAGGTCGAGCATCCCGTCACCGGTGAGAGCGGCCGCCTCTCCGAACCCGCCATCAAGGACCCCGACGGATTGGCAGTGGGCGCAACGTTTCTGCGCAACAACCTCAACAAGCGCAGCGTCGCCATCGACCTCAAGTCAGCCGAGGGCGTCGAACTGTTCCTGAGGCTCGCCCCGAATTTCGATGTCGTCTGCGAGAACTTCAAAGCAGGAACCGCTGACCGCCTCGGCATCGGCTACGGCGAAGTCGCAAAGCACCACCCTGAAGTCGTCTATCTGTCGGTATCGGGATTCGGCAACGATCCGGCGTCTCCCTACATTTCCCGCG
Source organism: Candidatus Aldehydirespiratoraceae bacterium (assembly GCA_965208435.1). GTDB lineage: Bacteria > Actinomycetota > Acidimicrobiia > Acidimicrobiales > Aldehydirespiratoraceae > VXYK01. The sequence continues at coordinate 536,522 of OZ242337.1, forward strand.
CCGCCTACGCCTCGGTGGTCGAGGGCATGTCTGGAATCTACGAGTACAAGCGGCGTCCGGGAAGACGCCCGGCTGCAAATCCCGTCGGAGCACTCGGAGACATCAGCAGCGCTCTGTTCGGGGTGATCGGCCTGCTCGCCGCCCTGCGCCACCGCGACCTGACCGGGCGGGGACAGTACATCGACATTGCCATGCTCGACGCCACCATGGCCATGACCGACATCGTCGCCAACTTCTATTCGATGGGAATCCCCGACGAAGCTGCCAGCGGAGTCGGGATCGTGGAGACGTTCGCGGCCGCTGAAGGGCACTTCGTCATGCAGATCGTGCGGGAGCACCAGTTTGAGAGGGTCGCCGAGATCACCGGGAACGAAGGGTGGTGCAGCGATGAGCGGTTCGCCAGCCGGGCCGGCTGGCAGGAGCACTTCGAGACGGTTCTGCGCCCGGGGATCGAACGTTGGGCCGCCGACAAGTCCAACCGAGAGGCTGTGGCAATCCTCTCCGCTGCGGGAGTAGCCGCAGGCGAGTCGAACTCGAGCCGTGAGATCGTCGAGGACGAGCATGTCCGGGTCCGCCACATGCTCGTTGAGATACCGAACAGTGACGGTGATCCGGTCCTCGTCCCCGGCAATCCGATCAAGATGTCACGCACTCCCGAAGGTCCCGAAACCAGGATCCCGTGGTTGGGCGAGCACACCGATGAGGTGCTCCGAGCCGAACTCGACCTCAGCGCCGCGGACCTCGCGGACATGCGAACCCGCGGGATCATCAGATAGATTGAGCGGCGTGCGCGGATTGAACAGTACGTTGCTCGGAGGCCGGTCGCCTTCCGCTCTTGTTCGCTGTGCTCACGGGCCGCTCGGGCCCCGGCCTCGTCCTGTCGCAGCCGTGTGCGGGACCAATCCGCTCGGCCTCTGAGTCATGGACTTTGAGTTCACGCCTGAACAGAAGGCGTTCGCCGAAGAAGTGACCAAATTCCTCGACGCCAACGATGATCCGGACGTGTTCGACGTAAGCCGCGAGAACATGGCACAGATTGTCGACACGCCCAAACGCCGCGCCTTCATGAAGAAGCTCGGGCGCAAGGGCTGGCTCGGGATCACCTGGCCGAAGGAGTACGGAGGTTCCGACGGCGAAGGCGTCTACGAGTACATCCTCAACGAACAATTGGCGAGTCGAGGGGGGCCACAGATCGGCAAGGGTGTCGGGATCATCGGCAAGACCCTGATCGCGCACGGCTCAGACCGTCTCAAGCAGGAGTTCCTGCCCCAGATCCTCGAGAACGACGTTGAGTTCGCGGTCGGCTATTCCGAACCCAACGCAGGCTCCGACGCAGCGTCGATGAGGCTCAAAGCCGAGCGGGTGACCAGCGACGCCGGGGAGGACGGTTGGTTGCTCAACGGTCAGAAGACTTGGACGACCTCCGCTCATTTCGCCGAGTGGTACTGGGTCGGCGCACGCACCGATCCCGACAACAAGCACATGGGGATCACCCTGATGCTCGTGCCCCTCGACCAAGAGGGGATCAGCATCACCGCGATCCACACGATGGGCGACGAGCGGACCAACGAAGTGTGGTTCGACGATGTCTTCGTGAGCGACGACTACGTCGTCGGCCAGGTCAACTACGGCTTCCGCTACATCAGTCAGGCCCTCGACCTGGAACGCTTCACCCTGTTCACGATGTCGCCGATCCTGCAGCGCCTCGATGTCCTGACCGACTACGTCAAGACCGCCGAACGCGACGGAGCGCCATTGCGCGACGACCCACGGGTTCGCGCGCAGTTGGCCCAGCTTCATACCGACGCCGAAGTGGCACGGGTAATGGGGCTGAAGTTCGTTGCCGAGGCAGTCAAGGTTGAAGACAGCGTGCGTTCGGGCAAGGAGGGCTTTCAGCCGCCGACCGTGGAAGCGTCGGAATACAAGCTCTTCGCCACCGAACTGTCGAGGCGTCTGGCGGATGCGGCCATGAACATTGCCGGACCCGGGGCACAGCTGCGCATCAAGACCGACGACGCGCCCATGAAGGGGCGCTCCGAGTCGACCTACCGCTACACCGTGATCGACACGATCGGCGGCGGTTCCTCAGAGATCCAGAAGAACATCATCGCCCGCCGCGGCCTCGGGCTCCCCAAGAACTTCTGAGATGCCCTTAGACCCTGATACAGCAGTCCCTGATAAGCCACTGGACCCTGACAAGGCAGCGCGGTGACCACTGTCGGGGCGCTCGACGGCGTGCGTGTCCTCGACTTTGCATCGGTCGGGCCCGCAGCGCGCGCCTCGCGCATCCTTTCGGACTACGGTGCCGAAGTCATCAAGCTGGGTCCGGTCCCAAGCAGACAAGCAGCCCAGATCGTGCCTCCCCACTACGCCTACTCGGGGCATCGTCTGATGAAACGGGCCCTGTTGGATCTGAAGTCGGACGATGGCCGAGCGGCCTTGTTGGCTCTGGTTGAGGGTAGCGATGTCGTGCTCGAGAGTTTCCGGCCCGGCACAGTGGATCGCCTCGGCATCGGCTACGACGAAGTGAGGGCGGTCAATGAGGGGATCATCTACTGCTCGACCAGCGGTTTCGGCCAGAACGGCCCACGCAGCGACTGGGCCGGCCACGACGTCAACTATCTGGGGTTGTCCGGCTACTTGGACTGCAGCGGGCGCCGTGCGGACGGATCACCACCGCTGCCCGGCGCCACCGTGGCCGACATCGCCGCAGGGGGGATGCACGCCGTTATGGCGATTATGGCCGCTCTATTGCGACGCACCAAGACCCGGGTGGGCGAATACCTCGACGTCTCGATCGCCGACGGCGCCTTCGGCCTGATGTCCCTGTATGCCGACGAGTTCCTCGCCACCGGCACCGAACCCGGCCCCGGCCACTACATCCTTACCGGACGCTACGCCTGCTACGACATCTACACCTGCGGCGACGGCCGTCATCTCTCGATCGGTGCGATCGAACCCCAGTTCTGGCGCAACCTCTGCGTGCAGCTCGGTCTACAGCGTTACATCGACCACCAGACCGACGACGACCTGCAGGACGAGATCCGCGCTGCGATCTCCGCGGTGCTGCGCACCAAGACCCGAGAGCAATGGTCGGCGCAACTGGGGCCAGCCGATTGTTGCGCGGCTTCGGTCAACACTGTGGCCGAGGCGATCGACGATGAGCAGTACGCTGCCCGGGGCCTGGTCGTTGAAGCCGACCATGTCAGCGAGGGCAGGTTCCGGCAGACCGGTGCGGTCTGGGCCGGCACCACCAAAGCTGACGGCGCCTACCGGCTGCGCGACGCCGCTGTGACCGACACCGCCGAACTGCTCGCAGGAGCCGGATACGACGACACATCCATCTCCGAACTCATCGCCCAAGGAGCAATCGCGTGACTGAACCCGCCCCCGCCGCAGATCTGCCTGAAGATGTCCGCGCTCTCATCGGCAAGGCCCAGTACCACGAGACCGCGACCTTCCCGGTCGAGATGAGCTACTCCTACAACACCTTGTCGGCCACGGAGAACGGCAACCCCCTGTACTGGGACTTCGAAGTTGCTGAGCAGTTGACGGACGGCATGACCCTGCCCGTGTCGACCCTCTCGCTGTGGATGCGACCACATCGCTGGGAGCCCGGCGCGACCGGCGAGCAGGTCGCCCTCAAAACCCACTTCGACCTGAAGGAGCGGCTGGACCTGCCCGAGGCGATCATGAGCGACAACACTCTGATCGGCTATGAACCCGTGCGGCCCGGCGATGTGATCGGCCACCATCAGGTGCTTCGCTCCATCAGCGACATCAAGACTACGAAGCTCGGCACCGGCCGTTTCTGGGTGATCGACGTGGAGTACCACAATCAACACGGAGACCTGGTCGGAATCGAGTCGTACACCGGTTTCGGCTACAAGCGTTCCACTGAGGTGAACTCATGAACCCACAAACCAGCCCTGCCACAGACAACACAGGCACAGACAAGATCGTGCTCGATCAAGTGTCGGCCGGGACCGTGCTCCCGCCTCTCGGGTACGACGTCAGCGCGACCACAGTGGTTCTGGGTGCGTTGGCAAGCCGCGACTGGAGGCCCATGCATCACGACTACAAGTTCGCCACCGAACGCAACGGCACAACCGACATCTTCTTGAACACGCCCAACCTGGCCGCCTGGTTCGAGCGTTACATCACCGACTGGACAGGTCCCAGAGGACGCATCGGTCGGATGACCTTCCGCATACGCGATTCGGTGTTTCCCGGCGACCATATGGTCTTCGCCGGAACGGTGAGCAGCACCGAGATCGACGAATCTGGCTGCGGATGGGCCAGCGTCAACATATCGGTGACTGCGGGCGATCGGCTCTGCTGCACCTGCACCGCCCGCGTCGCACTTCCCACCGACAGAACCGACAACCCGTGGGCACGAAAAAGCGAAGATTGGAAACCCTGATGCTGGACCTTGACTTCACAGAAGAGCAGGAGATGCTGCGCGAGATGGTGCGCGGCGTCTGTGCACAGCTGTCACCGATCGACACGGTGCGCGAACTCGAGGACGACCCCGACGGAGTTGCCGGTGAACTGTGGGAGCAGTTCGGCGAACTGGGAATCTGCGGCCTGATGCTGCCCGAGGAGTACGGCGGGTCGGGCATGGGTCTGCTGGAAGGTGTGGTGCTCTATGAGGAACTGGGACGTTCGCTGGCACCGGTCCCCCACTTCGTCAGTTGCGTCTTGTCAGCCGGGGCGATAATCGAGTCGGGATGCGGCGAGCAGCACGCTTCGCTGTTGGCCGGCATCGCTTCGGGCGAAACGATCTTCACACCCGCCTGGCTCGAACCCGAGAGCGGGTACTCACCGAGGGGTGTGCAACTCAGCGCCGCAGCCGTTGGCGACGACCTCGTGCTCAACGGTTCCAAGATGCACGTCTACTTCGCCGGCGCCGCGGACCAGCTGCTGGTGCTGGCCCGCACGGGCCCCGCCGAAACCGGGATCGACCTGTTCCTGGTTCCGACCGACACAGCTGGGGTGACGCTCGATCAGCGCATGTCGATCTCGTCGGACACCCAGTACCGGATCGATTTCAACAACGTCCGGATCCCCGCTGAAAACCGGCTCGGCACCCCCGGAAGCGGGTGGGCCACCTGGGAGGCGGTGATGCACAGGGCGGTCATCCTGGCGTCCGCCCAGGCGATGGGCGGCGCAGACTTCGCGCTCGAGATCACCGCGCAGTACGCCAAGGACCGAGAGCAGTTCGGCAAGGCCCTGGCCCAGTTCCAATCGATCTCCCACTATCTTGCCGACGCCAAGACCGAACTCGACGGTGGCAAGGTCCTCGTCTACGAAGCTGCCTGGGCGCAGTCCGTCGGGAATGATGTCTCTCAGCTCGCGCCCATGGCCAAGCTCTTCAGCGGCAAGGTCTACCGCGACATCACAGCGATGGCCCAGCAGGTCTTCGGCGGCGTCGGGTTCACCCTCGAGTACGACATCCAGCTCTACTTCCGTCGAGCCAAGCAGATGCAACTGAGTTGGTGGGACAAGCAGACCTGCGAGGAACGAGTGGCCGACTCAATTCTGAATTAGCAGCGCGATCCTGGGCCGGCCGCGCATGGTCGGCCGCGCTCTCGATCAGGAGGGTGGTGCCGCGTCCTCGACTATGACGGTGTCGGAACTTGAGCGGCCGAACACTTCTGGTGCGTAGATCTCCTCGGCTCTTGCCGGGGGTGCCACGAAGGTTCCCGGAGTGGTCGCCCGGGCAACGTAGCTGTATTCGTGGGTCCCGGCCCACAGGTACGCCGAGAACGCCTCGGCCCGGTCGTCACGCAGGTTCTGATGGTCGTACCAGGTCCAGCGCCACCAATAGTCGGCGGCGTCGGCGCGGGGCGCCTCGATCTCGCCGGTCACCGCCAAAGCGGGGTTCAAGGCCTCGAACCCTGCCGGCAGCGGATCTAGCAGGACCATGTTGGTGCGGCGGCTGTCGTTGACCATCGTCAGAGTGACTCGCACCTCGGCTCCGGCCACGACGTGGACGGCACCGTCAGAATCGACCCAGACGTCGTCGGGATCGTCGACGGCCTCATAGCTGCGCTGCACCACGAAGCCACGGTCGAGCGGGTCCAGATCAAGGTCTTCGGGTGCGTAGCGAAGTCCGAGGCGGTAGTAGAGACGACCATCGCCGTCATTCTGGACGGCCAGGTCGGCGTCACCCGCCTCGACCAGGTCTCCCATCGGGACCAGTGTCGAGGCACTGTCGGTGCTCCGACCGGAGAATTCGTGCTCCGCCACGTACTGTTCACCGAGCCAGACTCGAGCCGTAAAATCAGGCTCGACCGCTTCGAAAGTCTCGAAGTACCTGTCGAGGGCTGCCAGGATGAAGGAGTTCTCCTGAACGTTGTTCCAACGCCCCTTGACCTGGTTCGCCAACAGCCCGGCCACGACCTTCGGCACCAGGTCTGAGTCGGGGGCCATGGTGATCAGGGCGTCGAGCACGATGCCGTCGGTCCGGCGGTCCGAAGCCAGGATCAGGTGGGCATCCTCGCCGTAGTCGGTGGCGAATGTCGCCGCTTGCGCGGTCTCGGTGACTCGATTGTGGAACACCCGCTCGATCTCGGCTTCAGCCTCGTCATCACCGACGACCGGCCAGATCCAAGCCAGCGCGTCCAACTCGAGGTCCGCACCCCTGCGGTCCCAGAGTCCGCGGGCCTTCTGCGTGTCTCGGTCACCGTCGAGAGCTCGCACATGCAGTGCGTAGGCCGACAGCATGTCTTTCGATTTCCTGCTGTAGTCGGACGGGATCCGACTCTCGATGTCGCGCAGGTAGCTGAAGCCGTTGTTCATCACTTCAGCAGGGACGGTGAATCCCGCATTCTGAGCTGTGATGAGCGCATGCATTGCCTGGATCGACGGGTACGGGTAGGAGATCCCCTTGCGCGCCCACCATCCGAAACCGCCGTCACCATGTTGCAGCGCAGCCAACTCGCTTATGTCGCTGCGGACGGCGGCGTCGAGTTCAGCGGCGCTCGGCAGACCTTCCGCGTCGAAGGCGTCGAGCACATCCCGCAACGCTGAGATGGCGATGATGCGGCTGGCGTAGGCGTCCGCGGAGGCGTAGCGGTACTCGGCAAGGTACAGGACCGCGTCGGTCAGGGTCTGCAGCGCCGTCGACGAGGTGTTGACCTCCAATCCTCCGAACTGGCTGAACACATCTTGAGGCGCGACGAGTGAATAGCCCACGATGCCGGAGTCCAGAACCCCGTAGGTTGCGAACGCCTCGCTGGTGGCGGGCGTGTAAACGGGCAACGAGACCTCCTGCGCGTCGGCGTTGTCAGCCGAGACGGCTGCGACCCGGAAGCGGGCGGTGCCGACAGAACTTGTCGTTGCGCCGAAGCGGACCTCGACGCGGTCGTCGGCGGGTACGGTGACCCGCTTCCCAGCGGTCCCTCCGAGGCTCGGGGCGCCTTCAATATTCAGATTGGAAGCGAGACTCAGATTGGAAGCCTGCACGACCACGTCCACCTCCACCGGTGAATCGGTCTGGTTCTGCACCACGATCGGCAGTTCGAACCGGTCGCCGAAGTTCAGGAACCTGGGCGCGGACGGCCGAACCTGCAACGGCAGGCGGGCGGTGATCGAAGACTCCGTCGAACCGAAGCGTTCCGCGCCGTCGACAGCGACAGCCATAACCCGGTAGCGGGTGAGGTTGTCGGGCATTTCGAACTCGACGGTCGCTACACCGTCGGCGTCGGTCGCAACTTCAGGGTCGAACAGGGCCAGCGCATCAAGGTTCCTGCGCACCTCGATCTGAAGGTCCTGCGCACTGAGCCCGGTGCGCCGGGCAGAATCCGCAACGTCGGAGTCGTCGGCCATCGACTCCTCGGCCATATCGTCGCCGTCATCTAAGGAGTCCGCCATCACAGCCATGGCGTTGGTGGTGCTCGGGACAGCACCGTCGCCACCGACGGCAGCAAGCAACTCCTGCGGATTCTCCAACAGAATGCTGCCCCGTGCTCGTTGCGCGCTCAGATACGTGCCCAACGACCGGTAGAAAACCTCGAGCGGATCGGTGAGTTCGTAGCCGGAGAGGGCCAACACAGCCTCGTCGACCACGACCAGCAACACGTCGGCATTGTCGACCGGCTCGCCGTCGGCATCGTTCACCTGCACGGTAACGCTGGTAGCAGCCCCAGGTTTCACGCTCGACGATGCCGGGGTGACCGTGACGTCGAGGGCGCGCTGCGCGGGCGGCACCCGCAGGCGGATCTGCCCCGAGGCGTAGGCTGGACGATCGGCGACATCTTGGAGCACGGTGCCGTCGTCAGCCGTGCGTGGGGTGGTCGCGACGATCTCAACCTGCACCGTGAGTTCTGGGACATGATCGCCGGTGATCGGCACCTCGAGGACAGCAGCGTGGTCGGTGACCTCGAAGGTGCGTAGTTCGACTATCTCGTTGTGGGCGATCACCAACAGGCCGGTCCCGGAACTGAACGGCGAATCGACAAGGATCTCAGCGGTGTCGCCTGCCGCGTAGGTCTCGGCGTCCGGGACGAGGTTGGCGCTCTCCAACTCGACGTTGCGGCTCGGCACTCCGCTGCGGCTTCCCGTGACCCAGCGGGTCAGTTCGCTGCGGTTGGTCCGCCCGGAGTCATCGACGACATTGGCGTCGATGCGGTAACGACCGCCGACCGCTGCCTCGAACTCACACGTGACCGGCGCATCCGCCGAGACCACGTCACAGGTCTCCGAGTCAACGGCCACTTCGGTCCATTCGCCGTCGACGTACTCCTCGACAATTCGCGACGCGCCCATCTCGAAGGACCGGTCCGCGACCGGGTTGCCGTCGAGGTCGGTGACGATCGCTTCGATTTCGAGACCGTCGCCCTCCCGTACGAAGGTTCGGGTCGACCGAACACCGACATAGAGGTCCGCGGCGTGCACCAGCACATCGGTCGAAGATGCCCACTGCTGGCGGTTCACATCGACGACATCGGCTTCGGCGGTGACCGTGGTCGGGAGGTGGTCGCCTTCCCCCTCGAAGTCCATGCGCAGATAATGGCTTCCGCCGGCGTCGGTCAAGCCCGAGAAGGTCTCACGAACAGGTTCGGCCCACGGGTCGTCGAATCGGTAGTCGCCTTCCCAGTACAAGTCTTCGCCTCCGCCGAAGGCGTCGGAATGCCACCACGGGGTCCATACGCCAAAGGTGAACTCGCTCCAGTTGGGTGGCGAGTACGTTGCCTGGCGCGTGGTCACGGACCAGAACACCTCGGCGTTGGGGAGAGGTCCTCCCGAGAAGTAGTTGGCATCGACCGCCGCGGTCGCGGGTTCGTCGACGAAGTACGGACCAGGCGATTCGAGCCGAGTCGTCACTTCAAACTCGGGCCGACGGAACTCTTGAATCTGGAACGAATGGTAGTGCCAGCTGTTGTCGAGGTTCTGCGGACCCTGGAACTCGATAAACCCTTCGCCCAGGTTCGCTCCCTCGGGCAACTCGACGGTGAGGTCGAAGCCGCCGTGCTCGTCGAGGCGGACGCTGCCGTCGCCGAGTTCGTTGCCGAACGGGTCGCCGACCCGATAGTTGATCAGTTGTTGAGGGGGAAGCAATTCCAGCCCCCCATCGCCGCTCAGGTCCAGGTTGCGAACCCAACCTTTCAGGTGAAGCGTCTCGCCGGGGCGATACGTGCCGCGGTCATCGGCGGTGTACCAGATCAACTGATCTGTTCGTGGCCAAGCGTGTGCGTTCGCCCGGTTGATCGCCTGGTCATCGCCGAGCGTTGCGACGATCCAGTTGAACTCGCTCCTGATCGAGGCCCGTGCCAGTCCCTCGTCATCAGTGGTGAGGGTTGAGTTCTGGCCCTGCAGACTGATCTCGACGTCTCCGAGGGGCTCGCCGGAGTCCAAGCCCGTCGTCCATACCACGACGTCTTGGTAGTCGGTGATCATGTCGACGCCGATGTCGGTGTCCTGCACCCAAACGACAACAGGGCGGTTGGACCAGTATTCGTCGTCCTGATAGGTCAGGCCGGCAAAGCGCCCGACCCCCTCGATGATCGCGATCGCATGGCCGTGGTCACCGTCGAGGGCCTCGTCGAGATCGATGCGCACCTCGGTGACTGCGTCAGAATCAGCCCCGGTTTCCACGACCTCGTCGGAGACGGGCGTCCACGGTGGATCAGGCATTCCCCCGTCGCGGGAACGTTCCATGACATCCAAGAAATCGACGAACAACCCAAAGTCGCTCGGGCTCACGTCGTAGAGCCGGACCCGCAGTCGGTCATGGTTTCGCACCGTCACCGGGACCGTCTGGCGATCAACAAGCGGGTCGAGAGTCACGAGCCGTCGGCCTGAAGCGCTGATGAACGGACGGGCATCGTCGGTATGGAACTCGACGGTCACAGCCTCACCCAGAGTCTGACCGAACTCGTCCGCGAGCGTTGCAGGGATCACCACTTCGTAGGTGGTGTCTCCCTGCGTCGGGCCGGCGATGTTGACGGAGTTGTATTCCACCCAGGCTCGGGCATCCGCAAGCTCGGGGGTTATCTCCAGATCGTCGATATCGAGTGTTGCGGGGTCCAGAACATTGTTGAAGTAGACGCCGAGCCAACTCCCTGGCTGGCACGGATACTGCCGCGAACAGCTCGTGTCTTCGACCTGCAGGGCCGAGTAGGTGCGGGCCTGCACCACCTCCGAAGCAGCTGATGTCCTGGTTCCCTCAGCCGAAGGCACATGCGGCCCGACCTCGATGGTGACGTCCGTATCAGGTTCAAGCTCGGATACCGGCCTGAACGCGACCCAGGTGCCGTCGACGGTCACTCCGACGCGTCGCTTGATCTCCTCGTCGTCCTCGATCTCAGCTTCGGTGGCGAGTCTCAGGTCGCGTTCGGTGCCACCGGCGCTAAGGGTGATGGTCTCCAGCACCGAAGCAGCGTCGACTCGCTGATCGAACGTGACCAGAAAGACAGGTTGAAGGTTGAGCGAATCGTGCTGCGGGGTGAACGACACCACGTCGGGCGCTGGGGTTCCGAACTCGAAGCGGACGGTCTCGGCCAGTTCGCCGCCGGATTGCGAGGTCGTTGCGGCGGGAACCTCGACCACATAGGAGGTGGCCATCGGCAGGCGGTCGAAGACCTCCGGATCATGCTCGAAGCGAAGAGTTCGGGTGCCGATCCACTGCCAGCGTCCCGGTAGCGAGGGCGTCATCGTCACTGGAACGTCGATCGTGTCGATCTGTGCGAGCGTGGTCAGCGGCACCATCGGCTGATTGAAGGTGATGCTCATGAACGGAGCGAGCCCCACTTCGCCGTCGGGTTGCACCCGCAGCACTTCCAAGGGCCCCGACTCGACTTCGGGTGCGTCGACGTCGGATCCCGTCGGAAACGGATTGTCGACCGTGGCACCGACGCGGGGCCTCCGAAGCGGCTCCGCGGGACGGTTGAAGTCGACCGAGTCGCCTTCGGGATCGGAGTCCCAGGCCGGGAGCCGGTCAGTGACCGCGCTGATCTCCGCCTCATTGAGTGCGCGGCCATCGACACGGGTCACTACAGCCCGAGAGTCGCTGCCGACCGCCTCGCCCTCACTCAAGCGAACGGCGAGTGAGGCTCCTTGGCGATCCGTGGCTACCCCGACCGGTGTGGACGACCCGCCGTCGATGCTCGGCGTCGAGGTGCCCGGATCGACGGGCATGTCCGGTTCGTCTTCACATGCGGCGATCAACACCGCCGGCACGACCGCAACGATTCCGATACCCGCACCCATCAACCAGCGCCGAAGACGTTTCATGGTCCAATCCCTTCGATGTCTGAGATTAGGACGACCGTGGGACAGTGTCTGGTTCCCGAACAATTTTATTGGATTGCCCTGGGGGTTCTCGCAAGCTTCAGCGAGCGGCGATGGCCTGCCCGAGAGACGCCAGATGTTCTTCGCCGTTGCCGAGCGTCAACTCGAGTTGTCGTGCCAGCACGAAATAGCGATGCAGCGGATAGTCACGGTCGACGCCGACCCCGCCATGCACGTGAACCGCCGCATGGACGACCCGAAAACCGCCTTCGGCAGCCCACCAACGGGCGATCGAAACAGCGTCCTGCGCCGGGAGCCCCTGGTCGATGCGCCAAGCCGCCTGCCAGGCCGTCAACGTGATCGCGTTCGTGTCGATATAGCTGTCACCGGCACGATTGCTGACCGCCTGGAACGTGGCGACCGGTCGATCGAACTGATAGCGCTGCTTGGTGTACTCCGCGGCCAACTCGATCGAGGACCGCGCCGCGCCCGCCATCATCATGCACATGCAGCAGTTGGCTCGAAGCTCGATCCAGTCCACGATCTCGGTACCCGACACAGCCGCCGAAACCCCACCGAGCAGCGCGTCACCGGGCACGACCACACCGGAGAACTCGAGCCGGGCCTGGGGTCGACCAGTGGTGACCTCGACCCGGGTCGCCGAGAGACCCTCCGAATCCGAAGGCACCAGGAACACCCCGCACGAACCGTCATCGAGTCTGGCCGGTACCAGGATCAGGCCGGCGTCGAGTCCGTCGGCCACCATCGGTTTCACGCCTTCGATGCGGTAGCCGTCGCCATCGGCCAACGCTACGACCTCGGGCTCGGCGGCCGAGGCGCCCTCCTCGAACAGGGCGGCGGCCACGATCAGTGAACCCTCGGCGATTGCCGGCAGGTGGCGTGCGCGCTGCTCGGCAGTGCCGAACTCAGCGATCGGCATCGCTCCCATGACCGCTGTCGACAGCAGCGGCACCGGAGAGGCCGTTGCGCCGACCTGCTGAAGGGCCATGGCGGTCGCTAGGAACCCCAACCCCAACCCGCCGTACTCCTCGGGCACCGCCGCACCCAACACTCCCGATTGGGCGAGCGCCGCCCAGGCCTCAGTGTCGATCCGATCATCGTCGGCGGTCAACGCACAGAGCCGTTCGTGAGTCGACTTGTCGCCGAGTATCTGTGCGGTGAGGTCGCTGATGGCCTGTTCTTCGTCAGAGAGCCTGAAATCCATCAGCGGTCTGCTTTCGGGTAGCCCAGACCGAACTGGGAGATCAGGTCGCGCTGCATCTCGTTGGTGCCGCCGCCGAACGTGAGGATCACCGTCGAGCGGTACTGCATCTCGAGGCGGGTCAGGTGACCGATCGACCCGCGGGCAATGGTGGCCTGAGGTCCGTACACCTCCATCAGCTTGCGATACGCCCGCGTGTAGAACTCGGTCCCGTACACCTTCACTCCGGAGGAGTCGGCGATGAATCCGGCGATCGTGTCCATGTCGGGTTGCTGATCATCGATCTTGTTGGCCACCGTCCAGGCAACCTGCCAGTTGGCGAGGCGCAGGTATTCGAGTCCTGCAGTGACCTCGGCCAGGTTCCGCTGCACCCAGGGAGCGTCGATGAGCCGCGTGCCGTCGGCCCGCTTGGTGTTGCGGGCGTAGTCGATGGTCTCCTCGAGCGCTTTGGTGACCATGCCCGACGAGCAGATGGTGACCCGTTCACGGTTCAGCTGACTGGTGATCAGTCCCCAGCCGCCGTTCTCCTCGCCTATGAGCGTGGAAGCCGGCACCCGCACGTCGTCGAAGAACGTGTGGTTGATGTTGTGGGTGGAGAGCAGGTCCAGTGGTTGGATCGACAGGCCCGGAGTGTTCATCGGAATGCAGAACAGCGAGATGCCCTTGTGCTTGCGGACCTCGGTGTTGGTGCGGGCGGCCAGCCAGATGTAGTCGGCGTCCTTCGCCAGCGAGGTCCAGGTCTTCTGGCCGTTGATGATGTACTCGTCACCGTCTCGGACCGCCCGGGTGGTGAGCGACGCCAGGTCGGTTCCCGCATCGGGTTCCGAATATCCGATGCAGAAGGTGATCTCCCCCTTGGAGATCTTGGGCAGGAAGAACTGCTTCTGCTCCTCGGTGCCGAACTGCATCAGTGTCGGGCCGACGGTGTTGATCGTGAGCATGGGGATGGGCGCACCGCTCGCCACCGACTCGTCGAACATCACGAACTGCTCGACCGCTGAGTAGCCGCGCCCGCCGTACTCGGTGGGCCACCCGACCGTCAGCCAACCGTCGCGCCCCATGCGTCCCACGATCTCCCGGTGGACGGGGCCGCAACCGTCCTCGGCTGCGAGGGCCTCGCGGACTTCGGGGGTCAGGAGTTCGCGGTAGTAGGCGCGCAGCTCAGCCCGCAACTCCTCCTGTCTGGTGTTGTACCCGATAAACATGGTTCGTTTCTAGCAACTTGGCGCGCTCGGAGCACATCGCGGCTTCCATATTCACCCGTGTGGGGGCTACTCGAATCTGGTGCCGGCTTCCTTCAGAAAGTCGAGGAACCGGATTCCGGCGTCCGGGGCCAGTTCACCCGGTTTGTAAGTCACCGCTTTCAGTGTGCCCGCGTAGGGGAAGGGGCCGTGCTTCTCGTAGATCTCCCAGCTCACCGGGGAGCGGCGGTCGATACCGACGTCGATCCCCTCGAACGGCGCGATCGCCATCAGCACCGGCAGGTCGAGCGCTTCGCCCACCTCGGTGCCGTCGCGACTGATGCGGGCGTTCTGGCGCCAACCCGGCTCCCGTTGCATCGCCAAGTTGACCTCCTTGGATCCGGCGGGGAGTTCACCGCAGTCGACGACGGTCATATCGCCGTAGCCGTTGTACGCGAAGAACAGGCGGCCGCCTTCCACATACATCGCGTAACCGCCGCCCTGATCGCCGTGGGCGAACAGCATGCCCTCGTCGCCAAGCGCATAGTCGAGGTCCACCGACACCTCGAACGACCTGAAGTTGATGAGTTGCAGCGCCCGCCACCGCTCCAGTGTCGGGATTCCCGGTCGGAGCCGCACCTCGGTGATGAACTCGTCCTCCCAGGGTGGTTTCTGGATCATCTTGATGAGGTTGCCCTCGTCGAGGGGGAAGACCTGGTTGGCCCAGGCGGCCTCCTCGAAAGCATCCTGCAGATCGGCGAGCCTCTCGGGGTGCTGGGCGGACAGGTCGCGGGCCTCGGTCGGGTCCTCTGCCAGATTGTGGAGTTCCCACGGAGCCTCTGAGAACGACCGCTGGGGGATCCGCAGCGACACCGCCGACCAGCCGTCGCGGTACATGCCGCGGTGGCCGATCATCTCGTAGTACTGCTCGCGATGTGTCGAGTCGCACTCGGGGTCCGTCAACGACGCTGCGAAGCTCGCACCGGCAGGCTGAGGCACGGGCTGACCGTTCTTTTCCACCGGGATCTCCAGGCCGGTCAGCTCGACCAGCGTCGGCAGCAGGTCGGTGATGTGCTGGTACTGCGTGCGGATCTCGCCTTGGCCTTCCGCTGGCGGCTCCGCTGCTGAGGTGCCTGTGAGACCGGCGGGCCAGTGCACGATGAACGGAACCTGGTGGCCGCCCTGGTGGGTATTGATCTTGTACAGCCGGAAAGGCGTGTTGGAGGCCATCGCCCAACCCATCGGGTAGTGCGGCAGCGTCTGCGGCCCGCCCATCAGATCGAGTCGCGTGTGGTCGAGCTCCACGTCTTCAAGGACGTCGCTGCCGGTCTGCACGAGCAGGGTCCGGAAGTACTGTGACGTCCCGTCCTGCTGCCCCTCACGCGATCCCCCGTTGTCGGAGGTGAACACGATGATCGTGTTGTCCCACTCGCCCATGGCCTCGAGGTGCTCGCGGAGCCGTCCCACGCTCTGGTCGACGCTGTCGACCATGCCCGCGAAGATCTCCATGTAGCAGGCGAACGTCTCCCGTTGCAGGTCGCTGAGTTCGTCCCAGGGGGTCACGGCGTGCTGCTCCTCGGTGTTTCGGGGGGGCAGCACGGTGTCGGGGGCGACGACCCCGATTTCCTTCTGGCGGGCGAAACGCTGCTCACGGATCCGGTCCCAGCCCGCGTCGTAGGCGCCCCGGTACTTGTCCATGTCCGCCTGTTTGGCCTGCAGGGGCGCGTGGACCGCACCATGGGCGTAGTACAGGAAGAACGGTTTGGTCGGATGCGACGAGCGGACCTCATCGATCATCTTGACGGCCTGGTCGGTGAGGTCGTCGGTGAAGTAGTAGTCGTCGGGGTACTGGTCGATGTTGATGTGATGGTTGTCCTCGTAGAGACGGTGGGGCTGGTGGAAGTTGGTGAAGCCGTCGAGGATGCCGTAGTAGCGTTCGAAGCCCTTCTGCAGCGGCCAGGAGTTGCGCGGCCCGGCCTCGCTGAGGCTGGAGTCCTTGCAGAGGTGCCACTTGCCGACCATCAGCGAGGCCCACCCGTGGTCTCGGAACAGTTCGGCCATGGTCACCGCATCATCACGGATCTCGTGCGCGTAGCCCGGGAAGCCGGGATCGCTGTGGGCCACGTGGCCCATGCCGGCGAGGTGGTGGTTGAGACCGGTGAGCATCGACGCCCGGGTCGGCGAGCACATCGGGTTGACGTGGAAGTTGGTATAGCGCAACCCGTTGGCGGCCAGCGCATCGAGTTCGGGCGTGTCGATCTCGGATCCGTAGCAGCCGAGGTCTGCGAAGCCGAGGTCGTCGGCGAGCATGACGATTATGTTGGGCGCGCCCTCGCGAGCGGTCGGACGCGGCGGCCAGGCAGGCTCCGATGTTGAGAAGATTCGGCCGACTCTTCCTTCGAACCCGGCGTAGGGCGCGGTCGAGTCCATGGCTTCTGGAGTGGTCAACACGTCAGGCTTTGAAGAACGCTGGGCTGGTAGCTTTGTGGGGTATCTCCGCCAAGGGTGTCGCCACCGCGGCGACCGACGGTCCGTGTTCGGCTCCGAGAGGCGCGAGCGCTTCGAGGTCGAACCCGTACACGTGGGCCGCGTTCTCGCTCAGCACCTTGCGCATGTCGGCCTCCTCCCAATGCGAGAACGACCGCTGGAGCGCTTCGAGCGAATAGGGGTAGGTGCCTTCGTGGTGGGGATAGTCGGAGCCCCACATGACTTTGTGGACTCCCAGAGTCCTGATCGCTTCAGCCTCGACCGGAGACGGGAACGACGCTCCGATCCACACGTTGCGGTCGAAGTACTCGGTGGGTTTCATGGGGAGGACCACGTCGGCCGAGAAGCCGAGCTCGCCGACACGTCCGGCAGAGATCTGCATGTGGTAGGCGTCCATCCGCCTCAGTTCGTCGATGGCCCAGGCCGTGCCCTGCTCGGTCATCACGTACTTGAGCCGGGGGAAGCGTTCGAACACGCCGCTCATGATCAAATGCGCCAGGTTCCGGTGGGCGAAGAACGGCACCTCCATCAAGAAGATCAGTCCCGAAGCAGGATCGCTGCCGTAGTTGGGTGTTCCGTTGCCGCCATGCTGGGTCATTACCAGGTCGAGGTCGGAGACCGCAGCCCACAGTCGATCCCAGTGCGGTGACCAGAGCCCCGGCAGGTCGACGTCGGGCGCCACATGGGGCATCATGAAGCTGCGGAATCCCTCCGCTGCGGCCCATTCGAGGGTGCTGACCGCGTCATCTATGTCTTCGAGGAAGATCTGCGGCAGTCCGCAGCGCTGCTTCGGATACAGATCGCACCAGTCCTTGAGCCAACGGTTGTGGGCATCGATGCCGGCGCGACGACGTTCGTATTCCTCCCTGTTGCGCGGCGGGTAGGCGATCAGCATCCCGGTCGGGTAGAACGGCGGAACGGTGTTCGGGAAGGTGATCTCCGCGACGATTCCGTCTGCGTACTGTTCGCTGACCCGCCTTTCGTTGTCCCAGTTCCGGGTGCGGCTGTCGTCCTGGAGGTCCCGGTAGGGGTTGGAGTAGGCCCCGCGCCACTCGGCGAACGCCTCTTTCCACTCCGACGCCAGGTACTCCTCGTACATCGCCATGTTGCCGCCTGCATGGCTGTCCGCCGAGATGATCGTGTAGTTGTCACTCATGGCTTTGAGCCTAGGGGCCAAGCGAGCACCGTATGGAATCGGTCACGACTATCTTTGAGGTTGCGCGCAGATGAAGCGCCGCTACGTGGTTTCGTCCACCTGTTCATCCTCACGCAGGTGGACGGCACGACTCGGCAGTCCCACCATGACGCCGCCGACGATGTTTCCAAGCGTGACCGGAATCAGGTTGCCGAACACCCCGGCCCAGGTGAGGTTCTCCACGTCGCCGGCCACCAGTCCAGCGGCTTCGATTGCACCCGGCTCTGACGAAATCAGCACTCCGATCGGAGTGAAGTACATGTTGGCGATGCTGTGCTCGAAGCCGCCGGTGACGAAGGCGGCGATAGGCAGCAGCACCCCGAACATCTTGTCGGTGATGGTGCGTCCGGCCGCGGCGGTCCAGACGGCGAGGCAGACCAGGATGTTGGCCACGACACCTCGCAGGAAGGCCTCCACGAACCCCAGGTTCACTTTGGCATTGGCGGTCGACACCGCTTCCGCGGCGAACGCCATGTCGCCCTGTTCCCACCAACCGCTGTAGAGCACCAGCAGCACTATCGCCATGGAGCCGACGAAGTTGCCCAGATAGACCAGCGTCCAGTTGCGGGCCACCCCGATGAATCGCACCTGGTGGGTCAGCAGACTGGTGACCATCAAGTTGTTGCCCGTGAACAGCTCTGCTCCGAGCACCACCACAAACAGCAGGCCCACCGAGAAGCCCAAGCCCATCAGCAGCCGCGTCGGTCCGAAGCCGAGGTCCGAGCCCGCCCCGATGCTGCTGGCGAACATGGCACCGAGAGCAACGAATGTTCCCGCCGCGACGGCGAGCATGAGCGTCGCGACCGTCTCCGATTGGACCTTGCGCGCCCCCGAGCGCGCGATCTCGCGCGAGAGTTCCTCAGGCGTAGGCGCGGTCACGACGCCACTTTAGACGCTGCCCGCCCGCCAACCGGTTCACTGCAGGAGATCAACCCGTATCGAGCCGAAGAGCCACATGAGCCAGGTTTGATCGACGCCCGACGACTAACGGCAACGATCCGTACGCGTGTCGCAAGCATGTTCTTTGTCCGATGCAGGTGTGTTCTACGCGGACTGGAATAGCGTGCTGTGATCTGACCGCACCGAATCGTCTGGTCATGGATTGGGTGACAGGCAGATCTACATATGACAGCCGAAGACACGGCAGACGCCCACACCACGGGCGGACCCGAACACGACGACGAGTACGAGTCCCCCGAGGTACTGATCGCCCGCGCCAGAACAGCCGCGCTCGCCGACACGACCCGAGAGACCTATGACACAGGATGGAGAAGCTGGAGCCGATGGGCCGAAGCCAACGGCTTGTCAGCATTGCCTGCCGCCCCGAAGGACCTTCAGGCGTGGGTTGCAGAGTTGATCCGCCAAAAGAAGAAACCGAACACCGTGCGCACCTACCTTGCGGCTGTAGCCGAACGACACAACTCGCGTCCCGAGCCCAACCCGGCCCACGATCCCGAAATTCGCAAACTGATGGCCGGGTTGAACCGAACTTGCGTCGCAAAAGGCTGCACACCACAACAAGCGAACTCCTTGCGATGGAGCGACATCGAACGCATCATCCACACGGCCCACAACCCTAGACACAACCGACCGGGAGGACGTGTCGAAACCGTCGAGCAAGCCGCACAGCGTTCCCGAGTCGACATTGCCATGATCGCCCTTGCCCATGACGCCGCCCTGCGCTGCGGTGAACTTCTGGCACTCCGTTGGATGGACATAGAAACACCGGAAGCGGACGGGCTCCACGTTGTACGGATCCGCCGGTCCAAGACTGACCAAACTGGGAAAGGCGCGGTCGCGCCCATCTCCGATTTCACCGCACAGGCAATCGCCGAGATCAAGTCCGACGAAGCCAACCCTCACGACCGGATCTTCAAGATCTCCCCCAGTACCGTCACTCGCCGCATGAGGGCAGCAGCAAAAGCCGCCGGCATCGACCCCGCAAACATCACCAGCCATTCACCGCGCGTGGGAATGGCTCAAGACCTCGCCGCGTCTGAAATCACTATGCTCGGCGTTATGCAGGCAGGACGCTGGAAATCCGCTGCGACCGCCCTCCGGTACACCGAACACCTCTCCGCGTCCGAAACCCCCGCGGGCCAACACCTGAAGACCCAGCACCACCGGACCTCTGCCCGATAACCGCCGCACAATCGACAAGTATCTGCAATCAGTTGGTTTGGGTGAGGGTTTCCCACTCGGCGGCGGCGGCGTTGGCGGTGCTGGCTGCCTGTTGCCAAGCCAGCACCGCGGCACTCGCGCCTCTGGTGACTCCAGCCGCATCTTGGGGGGTCGGGCATTTGGCGACAGTGCTGTATCGGTGGCCTGTTTCCACAGCCGGGTCATGTATCCGGTAGATCAACGCGTGCATCGGCTGACAGGCAGGGCGGCTGGAATGCACATGACAAGAAGTCTCCGGGTGGTAATGAGCAAAACGGACACAGGCAGGATCGGTCAGACCCGCCGGCAGTGGATACTCTGAAACAGTCTCGACCGTGCTCGTGCCGTTGGTCGCAGCGATCGCATACACCGACGCCTTGCGGTACAGCTCCGCGGCTGCTGCAGCATCGTCTCGATCCGAAGCGGCAGCGGCTAACTCGAACGCCTTGAACACGTCGTCGTAGTACACAGCATCAGCAACCATGTGCTGCGCCGCGTGCGCCATGGCCGCGGCAGCAGCCCGGCTCGCCTCCACCGCACGCAACGAACCACCATCCTCGCTGGTACTGCCGCTGTCCGAGCCGCCACAACCCAGACTCACCAATGCCAGCACCAAAACCACAACCCAACCACGAACAACGACAGACACAGCCATCCTCACATTCCTTTCGGACAGCAGGTGCTGCCATTACCCAACCAGAACCAGTTAACGGGCTGACACAGGGACCTTGCTAAGCTAGGCAAGTAACATGGAAACAAAACAGGCCCTGCGCGTAAATGTGGGATGTGGGGTTGCTGGTGTCGGTTGGGTGGTCATGTTATCAGGAGTCCTCGGGCTTCGTAGTTGGTGGGGTTGGTGAAGCCGTGGGCGGTTCGTCGTAGGACTTGTAGGAGGTTGTTGGTGCCTTCGATCCGGCCGTTGGATGGCCGGTTGGTGTGGTGCCAGGCGAGGATCTCGGTGGACCAGGCGATGATGGTGTCGACGATGTTGTGGAACTCGGGCAGTTCACCGGTCTCATAGAGGTCGCAGAACCTGTCGAGCGCTTGAAGGGCGCCGTCGTGGTCTTCGGCTAGGTAGAGGCCGTGGAGTTCTTGCAGGGCGTTCCAGCCGGTTTGCAGCCTGGGGTGTTGCTCGAAGAGTTTGTCGAGGCGGGCCTGGTCGGTGTCGGTGAGTGTGTCGCCTCGACGTGTGAGCAGGAACCGGGCACGGAACACCTCGGGATCGAAGACGGGTTTGGTGCCGTCGTCTCGGCGTTGGACGTCGCGGCGCACCGCGGCCAAACCGGCGGTGAACCATCTGATGACGTGGAACCGGTCCAGCACATGACGCGCGTGTGGCAAACAGGCGCCGATGGAGGCTTTGTAGGCGGCCGATCCGTCTGTGACGACGACTTTGACACCACGGCGCCACCGGTGTGGCTGCGACATCAGAAACTGGGTCAATGCTGCGCTGGAGCGGTGTTCGACCATTGCCAGGGTGTGGCCGGTGTCGCCGTTGACGATCACCGTCACGTAGCGGTGCCGTTTACGCATCGACGTTTCATCGACCAGCAGCACCTTGCACCGTTGACTGCGGCGATGCTCAGCGATCAGCCCCGACCAGGCCCGCACCAGCGTGTTGATCACAGCCCAGTGCACACCATGGCGGCGCACCACAGCACGGATCGACATGACCTGCGCGTCCGCGACCAGCCGATGCGCCAACCGGCGTGTCAACCTGCCGTCGAACTCGTCATGGTCCTCTATGAACCGCTCTGAGCAGTTGCCGCACACCATACGGCGCCGCGCCCACACCAACGTCGTTGGTCGCCCCGACACCTCCAGATCACGCACCTGCTGTTCGCGGGTGTCATGAACCTTGTGGCACTTGAACCCGCAATGCGGACACCGAGGCCGCCGCTCGGTCGACTCGACTCTCACTCTCAACACTGCCGGGGTGTCCTCAACCACCTCCAACACACGAATTTGGCGCAGATGCAACCGCACCCGCATAACATCTGTAGCCATCGGGGCCCTCCTGGATCGTTGGATATTGCAAACACCGATTCCAGCAGGGCCCCACCCCCAACTCAGGGACCCTCAACCACCCCCAACCCCACGTTTACGCGCAGGCTCACAAAACAACTTATGATTCACGGCTGAATCGGCCGTCGTGCGACTTCGACCGCCTCCGATTGATCAATAGTATTAGAACCATGATGCTGCAAAGTGTTCCCCCGATGGAAATAGCTATAATCAACGGTTCTTCGTACTCTAGGGACTTAGATATTTGAGAGACTCCGCCAATAACGATAAATACAAACATTACAATTAGCCAAATAGGCGGAGGAATATCATCTTTCCAAGAATAGCGTCGCATGATTCACTCAAAACCTAATCGATTGTTGTCTTTCCATAACACACAATTGTTCAACGATTAATCGGGGAGGCAGTAATGATAGGTGCCGATGCGTGTATCTGTCAAGGTGCCGTAGGTGTTAGTCTTTGTTGTAGTTTCCGTCTGGGGTGAGAGGTTATATTCTGCTAGACAACCTCGAAAATTCACTACCCCATGCACATCCAGGTTAGTTCCTGCGTCAGCGGCCGCGGCTGATTTGGTTGGATACAACCGAACGTATTCTTTCCCTTCGGCGTCTTCCATGTAAAAGAATACCTGACCCGTCGTGGTAGAACCAACAGCGGCAACCGTGAGGAGGTAGGCTGCACTGAACGCGGGCGCCGTCGCCAGTAATGCAGCAAAAGCTAGAATCGTACCGACATTCAAAAACACTTCTCCTGGTCCACTCCAGTCGGAGATTGGCAGGGCTTTCCAGTCTATGCCTGGGTTCTTGAGAAGGATGATGTTCTCTGACCAGGTTTCCCGGCAGGTTCTCTGGGTTTGCGCGTCGTTGATCGAACAGGAGCGAGACAACAGCACTGGCTCGATCTCGATGAGCGCCGGTTTCAAGCCCAACAGCTCCAGGTAAGAACCAGACAACACCAGTTGATTCTCTCCTTGTCGGCAAAAATAGTTCGCGAGCCAACCGACGAAGGCTGTGTTGTTGTTGCAGTCTTCGTCGCGGTCGTAGAAGTTGGCCCTGCGCGTAAATGTGGGATGTGGGGTTGCTGGTGTCGGTTGGGTGGTCATGTTATCAGGAGTCCTCGGGCTTCGTAGTTGGTGGGGTTGGTGAAGCCGTGGGCGGTTCGTCGTAGGACTTGTAGGAGGTTGTTGGTGCCTTCGATCCGGCCGTTGGATGGCCGGTTGGTGTGGTGCCAGGCGAGGATCTCGGTGGACCAGGCGATGATGGTGTCGACGATGTTGTGGAACTCGGGCAGTTCACCGGTCTCATAGAGGTCGCAGAACCTGTCGAGCGCTTGAAGGGCGCCGTCGTGGTCTTCGGCTAGGTAGAGGCCGTGGAGTTCTTGCAGGGCGTTCCAGCCGGTTTGCAGCCTGGGGTGTTGCTCGAAGAGTTTGTCGAGGCGGGCCTGGTCGGTGTCGGTGAGTGTGTCGCCTCGACGTGTGAGCAGGAACCGGGCACGGAACACCTCGGGATCGAAGACGGGTTTGGTGCCGTCGTCTCGGCGTTGGACGTCGCGGCGCACCGCGGCCAAACCGGCGGTGAACCATCTGATGACGTGGAACCGGTCCAGCACATGACGCGCGTGTGGCAAACAGGCGCCGATGGAGGCTTTGTAGGCGGCCGATCCGTCTGTGACGACGACTTTGACACCACGGCGCCACCGGTGTGGCTGCGACATCAGAAACTGGGTCAATGCTGCGCTGGAGCGGTGTTCGACCATTGCCAGGGTGTGGCCGGTGTCGCCGTTGACGATCACCGTCACGTAGCGGTGCCGTTTACGCATCGACGTTTCATCGACCAGCAGCACCTTGCACCGTTGACTGCGGCGATGCTCAGCGATCAGCCCCGACCAGGCCCGCACCAGCGTGTTGATCACAGCCCAGTGCACACCATGGCGGCGCACCACAGCACGGATCGACATGACCTGCGCGTCCGCGACCAGCCGATGCGCCAACCGGCGTGTCAACCTGCCGTCGAACTCGTCATGGTCCTCTATGAACCGCTCTGAGCAGTTGCCGCACACCATACGGCGCCGCGCCCACACCAACGTCGTTGGTCGCCCCGACACCTCCAGATCACGCACCTGCTGTTCGCGGGTGTCATGAACCTTGTGGCACTTGAACCCGCAATGCGGACACCGAGGCCGCCGCTCGGTCGACTCGACTCTCACTCTCAACACTGCCGGGGTGTCCTCAACCACCTCCAACACACGAATTTGGCGCAGATGCAACCGCACCCGCATAACATCTGTAGCCATCGGGGCCCTCCTGGATCGTTGGATATTGCAAACACCGATTCCAGCAGGGCCCCACCCCCAACTCAGGGACCCTCAACCACCCCCAACCCCACGTTTACGCGCAGGCTCTAGAAGTTGGGGCTGTTCCAGTTGTCGGTGTGGGTTGGGCAGGTGACTGTGTCGGTTTCGGTGTACTGTGCCCAGCCGGTGCCGTGGCTGGCGGTGACCGTCACCGTGTACTGCGCGCCGTACTCGGCGCCGATGAACACGAACGTGTCCTGTACTCGACGGTTGGTGGACTGGGTGTCGCCTGCTTTGCTGATCTGCACAGTGTAGTCGGTGGGCGTAAGACCCGTGCCGGCGTAGGGATCGCTGAACTCGGCGACCAGCAGAGCATTGGCGTTGCACTCCAACGTCAACATGTCCCGCAGCGCAGTGGAACACTTCACCGTCGCCGCCGGGCCTGTGGCGTCCTGGCTGTTCACTCCTCGCACAGCCAATGTGAACACGTGGCCCGTGCCCAACGAACTGAACGTGTGCACATACCGACTTCCTGATCTGGTGCCCGCAGCATCCCATGGCACCAGGTGCGGGGCAGAAGGCAACGCCGACGCTTGGACCTCATAACTCGCCGCACCCGCCGCGCTGTCCCAACCAATGGTCAGACTGTCGCTGCTAGCAGCACTGCACCGAAGACCCGAAACCGTCGGTGGGCTCGCAGTTGGCGGCGTGATCGGAGTTGCGTTAACGCACTCGTCATGGCCCTGCAGCACCTGACCTGAGAGACAGACGTGATCGTCATGGCAGTAGACATGGTTATTGAACAAGATGTGACCGTGCTGGCCAGCACTGCTGCTGCACTGCACCGGCGCAGCGCGGCACTCGTCATGACCCTGTAACACCTGACCCGTGCTGCAAGTGTTGGCCGTCGTGTGATCGTCATGGCAAGTGTCGTGGCCGTCGAGATGCTCACCAGCGTCGCAGGTGTTGGCCGTCGTGTGATCGAGATGGCAAGTGTCGTGGCCGTCGAGATGCTCACCAGCGTCGCAGGTGTTGGCCGTCGTGTGATCGAGATGGCAGATGGTGTGGGAGTGCTGTCCGCTGGGACATGGCGTACAGGCTCCGTTGACGCTTCCTGAAGGAAGCCACTGCTGTCCGCTGGGGCAGGCCGGTTGATGCCAGCACCCGTAGGCCGCCGTCCATGTCCCACCGCTGTTCGCGCACCGTTGCTGAGGTGTGAGCGACGACGACGCATCTCGGCACCGGTCGTGGTCATAGAGCACTTGACCCGTAGGACAAGTATGGTCGGCGTGACAATACACTCGGTTGAGGTTCGTCACAGTGTGCGTGTGCTGACCTGCGCTTGAAGTGCATTGCTGTGACGACGCGGCTCGACAGCGGTCGTGGTCATAGAGCACCTCATCCGCAACGCAGGTGTGATCAGCGTGACAATACACATGGTTGAGGTTGGTCACGGTGTGCTTGTGCTCCCCAGTGCTGGGGATGCATTGCGGAGCCGCACCTCGGCACCGGTCATGATTATAAAGCACCTGACCCGCAGAACACGTGTGATCAGCATGACACATGTCATGGCCGTTGAGATGCTCACCCGTCTCGCATGTGTGATCGGCGTGGCACTGGACTTGGTTGTTGAACAGAGTGTGCCTGTGCTCACCAGCACTGGGGGTGCACTGCACCGGCGCGGCCCGGCACTTGTCATGGTCGTAGAGCACCTGACCGCTCGCACAGGTGTGGTCGGCGTGGCAGGTTGTATGGGAGTGCTGTCCGCTGGGACATGGCGTGCAGGCTCCGTTGACGCTTCCCGCGGGAACCCACTGCTGACCATTGGGACAGCTCGGTTGATGCCAACATCCATAGATCGTCCATGTCCCACCGCTGTTCGCGCACCGTTCCTGCGGTGTAGGTGACGGCGTCGGTATCGGAACACAAGAGTCGTGACCCTGTAGCTGCTGACCAGCAGGACAGGTGTGATCGGAGTGACAGTGGACTTGGTTATTGAACAGAGTGTGCCTGTGCTCACCAGCACTAGGAGTGCACTGCGACGGCGGTGGGGGTTGGGTTGTCGTCGGCGGTGGTTGGGTTGTCGTTGGCGGTGGTTGGGTTGTCGTCGGCGGTGGTGCCGTTGTGGTGGTGGGGATGACACAGGTGAGCCCGACCAGGGTTCCGCCGCTGTTGGCGCAGTTCTCCTGCAGGATACAGAGCCACTGGTAGTCGCCGGGTCCGCAATGGCTGGCCGCGGCGGGCTCTGCTTCGTCGAACAGCGGCGGGTCGCCGACCGGTGAGCCGACTAGACCTAACGCGAACACGAACACCGACAGCGCCAACAACACGTTGCGCTTGGCGACACTCAGTCTTCGGTGTCGACGACCTGTCTTGGGGGCATCGGGTTGGTTCGTCATTTGGCTCTCCGGTTTCTACGTGACGACTAATTGCCGTTATCCGTCATGTAGAACCCCGACCAGCGAGACGCGAGGGCTCGGGGAGCCCAACCACGAAAACCCTGGCAGGGCTTAGAAACCGGTGAGGATTCGCAGCCAGCCGGACCATCCCCGGTGGTCCCCGACAGCTCCTAGTCCAGCCACGGTCGGGCGATGGCCGACAGTGCCAGAACTTGCCGAATCCCTCTACAGAGATTTCACGCACAAGAAATCCGATGGCAGGCGCAGCTGCTGTCTGTGCAGGTAAACCACACAATCGACACGCCCGAATCGGACACGAATCGACAATCAAGACCAACAAAGACTTGACAACAACCCCGGACCTACGTTACGAATAACGGCAATTATTCGTCACGTAGACGCCACCAACGTATTTCTTGGGTATTGCCGATAAGTTCTGCGCAGACTGAAAACCATGCAATACACTCACAGCGCTGAAGTGAAGCGGGCTAGCGGTGAGGCAGCTAAGGTCTTTCCTAGCGTTGGTTCATTCTCGAAATCCCTCCGAAGGCATTGATGAGACGCCGCGTGAGATTCAATTCGAGGACCAACCCTGGATGCTCTGGATCGACGCCCCAGTCAAGTTGTGCTCGAACGCTCACCGTCTGAGTTGGATCGCATCACGCGCTGTCGGTGAGGCGGGTTCGCTGTTCGGCGAGGGTTTGGCCAGCGGCCCAGTGGTTGGCCTCCAAGGCCTTGAGGATGCCTACGAGGTTGCGGTCGCGGATGCGTTCGAGTTCGCGGGGTGTGAACTGGCCGGATTGAGAGTCGGACTGGGTGACCAGCGTGTCGACCAGTCCGACGCTGAGGTCGGGAACATCAGTCAACTTGCTCCACGGGAGCACCAGGGTCGGGCCGAACTGGCGGATGAAGTGGGCGAAGCCGCCCTCTCCCCCGGCGGCCCGGTACGTCTCGAAGATTCCCATCTGGGCCCAGCGCAGACCGAAACCGTAACGGATGGCGTCGTCTATCTCTTCAGTAGTGGCGACACCGTCGTTGATGAGCCACAACGCCTCGCGCCACACCGCTTCAAGCAGACGGTCTGCAATGAAGGCGTCGATCTCGACACGAACATGCAACGGCTTCATGGAGACCGACGAATAGGTCGCCATGGCAGCAGCGACCGCTGACTCGGCGGTCTGTTCTCCGCCGCAGACCTCCACCAGCGGCAGCAGGTACACCGGGTTGAACGGATGGCCGACAAGCAACCGCTCCGGATGGGCCAGCGAGGCTTGGAGATCACTGGGCCTGATCCCCGACGTCGACGACGCAACGACCACCCCGGCCGGGGCGTGACGGTCGATCTCCTCGAGAATGCCCCGCTTGACGTCAAGGTCCTCCGGAGCGCTCTCCTGCACATGCCCCGCGGCCCCGACCGCTTCGGCCATCGAGTCGACGACAGTCACGGTGCCCTCTCTCGGAGGTGGCAGATCGAGCGCGCTCCAGGCGGCACGGGCGTTGGCGAACACCTCGTCGATGATCCGCCCGGTCTCGGGGTTGGGATCGAACACCGACACGTCGACCCCGTGCAGGGCGAATCGAGCAGCCCATGCAGAACCGATGACTCCAGCGCCGACAACAGCTGCGGTTTCGATCGATGCCACCAAGACTGAAACCCAGTCAGGCTCTCTTGGTCAGACCGAGCATGTCGCGCACCTCGGCGGGGCCCATGACATCGACATTGAGGCAGTCGAGGATCGCGACGGCACGGTCGACGAGCATGCCGTTGGTGGCCAACACGCCCTTCTCGAGATACAGGTTGTCCTCCAATCCGACACGCACGTTGCCTCCCACCAACACCGCGGCAGCCACATACTCGAGTTGCCTGCGCCCGATCGAGAAAGTGGAGAACGTCCAATGGTCCGGGGTGTTGTTGACCATCGCCATCAGGGTGTTCATGTCGTCGGGTGCGCCCCACGGGACACCCATGCACAACTGCGCCAGGATCGGGGGTTCCAGCAGGCCCCGGGCCTCCATCCGCTTTGCGTACCAGAGATGGCCCGTGTCGAAACACTCCAGTTCGGGCACCACGTCGATCTCCGCGAACTGGCGGGCGATCTCATCAAGCTGCGACGTGGAGTTGGTCATGATGTAGCCGCCCTCCCCGAAGTTCATGGTCCCCATGTCGATCGTGGCGATCTCGGGCATGCACTCACGCACATGGGCCATCCGTTCGGTGGCACCGGCCATGTCGGTGCCCTCGGGGTCGAGGGGAAGGGGATTCTCGACTCCGCCGAGAGTCAGATCGGCGCCAGTTCCGCCCGTCAGGTTGATGATGACGTCGGTGTCCGACGAGCGGATCCGGTCGGTCACCTCCTTGTAGAGGTCCACGTCGCGGCTCTGCTTTCCGGTGGTGAGGTCTCGGACATGGCAGTGAACGATCGCCGCGCCGGCCTTGGCCGCTTCGATGGCGGCATCGGCGATCTCTTCAGGCGTGACCGGGATGTGAACGGACTTGCCGACCGTGTCACCCCCTCCGGTGACGGCACAGGTGATGAAAGTGCTCATTGGATCCCCTCTCTATTCGGGTCTGGCTGACATTGGGGCGGTCTTGCGGCGCCGCATCAAGACTCGCAGCCGCGAGTACACCTCATCGTGGTCGACATAGGCGCCCCGCAGGACTCTTCGGCCCGTCGTCTCGCTGAACGGGCCGCGCCCGTGCAGGATCCGCCGGTTGTCGAAGGCGACGAGCTCACCCGCTGAGAACACCGAGCGGAGTTGGTATTCGTCGCTGCGAGCCAGTTCCGAGAAACGCCGCAGAGCCTCATAGGCGAGGGGAACGTCCTCTTCGGCCATGTCGGGGAAGCCCCTCACCGGGTGGAAAGTCCGAAATGTCAACGGGCTGTGAGGTCCCCCATGATCGATCAGAGGGCCGCTCCAACGATGGTCGTGCTCTGGTGAGCGGTTGAAGAAGATCCAGTTGGCGCGGCAGAGGATCTCATAGAACTCTGGTTCGTGCTCCTGTAGGTGCCGAGCCACCGCGTAGCCGTCGGTCATATGGCTCAGTCCCCCGGCGCATTCGTTCACCTGACAGTGGAGCAGCTGGTAGCCCGGCGGGGTCTCGCGGGTCGGGAGATCGGAGTGTGGAGCCAGCGGCAGCGCGGTGTTGGCCACCGAACCCGGATCTGCATCAGCGGTTACGGGCCAGGTGGTGCCGAAGTTCGTGTCGCGCAGCGCGCCGACTCGAAGCCCGACCTCGGCAACCACGTCCTCTCCGCTTCCGAGTCCTACGAGGCGGGCGACACCCGACTCGACCAGCGTCGTCAGCCATTCGGCGAACGCATCGTCGTCTTCGAGCACCTGGGGCCCGTCGAAGGTCGGCAGCTTCGGCAGGGTGGCGACCGTCCAGATCCTGGCTGGGGGGATGTGGGCGCTGTGGGAGTGGCGACCCTCGTGCACATGACGCAACCAGCCGGAGTGGTGCAGCGAAGTCGGATAACCCTTCCAGGTCAACTCCAAGTCGCCGTTGTCCGCAACTGCGACTCCTTCGAGCGTTGCTGGCGACGGCAGATCCGCGGGGTCGAGCTTGTACTCCCTGGTCTGTTCATCGATCGCCTCATCGCCCATGCGATTCTCGAAGAGCCAGAGCGCATAGGCGCGCATCTCCGCCCCATCGGGCCAGCGAATCACCACGAATTCTCCATCCCGCCGCGCCCCGGAAATCGGAGCCTCGGCGTACAGATAGAAATCTGGTGTCCGACCGGGAGACACGACCTGCGCTATGCGCGCAGACTATCAGTTGTCGCGCAGCAATTCGATGAGCGAGCTGGAGTCCCAGCGGCCGTGTCCCTGATGCTGAAGACGGGCGTAGAACTGGTCGACCAATGCGGTCACCGGCAGGTGCGCTCCGATGCGTTCGGCCTGCGCCAGACAGATGCCGAGGTCCTTGTGCATCCAGTCGAGAGCGAATCCGTGATCGAACTGGCGGTCGGCCATCGTCTGGCTGCGGTTCTCCATCTGCCAGGAGCCGGCAGCTCCTTTGGAGATCGTCTCCACGACCTCGCCGACGTCAAGGCCGGCCCGGATAGCGAAGTCGAGTCCCTCGCTGAGTCCCTGGATCAACCCGGCGATGCAGATCTGGTTGACCATCTTGGTGAGCTGCCCCGAACCGGGTCCACCGAGCAGCCGGCAGGCCCGCGAGTAGGCGGCGATCAGCGGCGCTGCACGGTCGAAGTCGGCGCGCTCGCCTCCGCACATCACCGTGAGCACACCGTTCTCCGCTCCCGCCTGACCTCCGGATATGGGGGCGTCGACGAAGCCGACTCCCAGCGCCGCCGCGGCGGCGTGGACCTCTTGAGCCAGATCAGCCGACGCGGTCGTGTGGTCGACTAGGACCGAGCCGGATTCCATCGTTGAAAGCACTCCGTCGGCGGTGGTGGTGACGGCCCGAACGTCTGGATCGTCGCCCACGCACACCATCACGAACTCAGCGCCCTCGGCCGCTGCGGCCGGGGTCGGCGCTCGGGATCCGCCGTGCCCCTCTACCCAGGCCTCGGCGCGGGCCGCGGTGCGGTTGTAGACGGTGACGTCGTGTCCGGCGGCCTGCAGATGTCCTGCCATCGGATATCCCATTACTCCCAACCCGACAAATGCACATTTGCTCATGGGTGCAGGCTAGAGGGGCAAGGGGGTATCACGGGTGTGCCGGCGATGATCTTCAACGACACGTTCCCGATCCAGGGGGCCCAGGACTTCGACAGTCTGTCGACTTGGATTCAGCGCCTGCTGGATCGTCAGTCCGGGTGAGCCGACCTATTGGTCTGCTTGGTCTGCGCGCCGGGTGCGGGCCGCTACCACCGCCGACACGCTCGACGCGCCCGCCTGATGCAGCAGTTGTGCCAGGTAGGTCAGCGTTGTGCCGGTCAGTACCACGTCGTCGACGAGTACGACCTGGTGGCCTTCGACAGAGCCGGTGACCTCATATCCGGCCGCTTCCACGAGTGCGAGCCGCCGCTGCACGGGCGTGTCACGCAGTCTCGCGGTGACGTTGCGCTTGTGGACAGCCTCACGCAACGTCGCATCCATCGCTTCGGCCACTGACCTTGCCAGCGCCGGGGCGAGTCGACGCTTTCGACCGGATCCGTTCGGAACTGGAACAACCACAATGTCGCCTGCCGGATTGGTGGCGGCTGAGGGCAGGTCGAGGCTGCGTGCAAAGTCGCAGAGCTGTGCTTGGAGTGTCGTCACCGCCGTTTCCGATTCGTGGTCCTTGGCGGCGGCGATCAGTTCGCCCAACGGCGTCAAGGTGTCGTTGTCCTCGCACCAATAGGTGCCCATTACGTGAACCCGTTCAAGCACGATCGCTGACCCTAACCAATGAGCCACCCAACAGTGCGAACTTTTGTAAGCAATTTTGCTAGATCGGGTTGCGGTTCTTGTCGGTGCTAACTATAGTACGCATGTCGGCTTACAAGAGTTATCGCTCTTGGAGTCGCATTCCTCCCCCAATCCCCCAAATTCCCCAGGAGTCAAAATGTCTGAAGTCCTCGAGCAAGTTAAATCTGCCGCCTACGCATCGGTCGGAGTCAACCTCCTGGTCACCGACGCAATCGTCGGACGCGAGGTTTCCACCCCCGATTTCATCGAAGAGCACGCCACGCTCGCCCGCAAGCACGCCACCAGGGCTCTCAAAGAGTTCCGTGCCTTCACTGAGCCCCGCGCCGCCAAACTCAGCGAGCAGCTCCCCTCCAGGGTCGCCGAGGTGATCAGCGACAACCGCAACAAAGCCTGGGACTTCATCGGCATCGAAGCCCCTGAGCTGGGCGTCGCCGCGACCACGAGCGCCAAGCGGCCCACCGCCAAGGTGAAGAAGCCCGCCTCCGGCACCAAGACCACCGCTGCCAAGACCGCCGCCGCCAAGACTGCCGCAAAGGCGAGCAAGCCGGCCGGCACCAAGACCGCTGAGTCCGTGAAGACCGACGGCGGCACAGCCAAGGCCTGACCGAGCTGTGGCCTGCCCCCGTTCCGTTTCTCAGGTGACCCGGTGGTGAGCCGGAGAAACCTTGATCCTCTCAAGGATCTCGGCGAGTACATACGCGCACAACGTCGCCAGGCCGAACTCAGCCTTCGCAAGCTGGCCGACCTGGCCCAAGTGTCGGACCCCTACCTCTCCCAGATCGAACGGGGCCTCAAGCGGCCTTCCGCGGAGATCCTCCAACAGATCGCCCGCGCCCTGGAGGTGTCGGCGGAATCGCTGTATGTGCGTGCCGGGATCCTCGACGAGGACCGTGACAGCAATCTGATCGCCACCATCCGTGCACAGTCGGATCTGACCACCGAACAGAAACAAGTCCTGATCCGGGTCTACCAGTCCTTCCTGTCCGAGAACGAAGAACCCGAGTCCGACGACCGGAACACCGAGGAAGAGACCGAAGACGAGCTATGACTCGACGGTGGGCATCTCGGCCGTGCCGTAGCCCCCGTCAACCACACCCTCGGTGAAGAACGCCTCCCACATCAGGCCATGGGGGTCGGTGACCCACGACTTGTGCTGCAGTTGGTAGCCGCACACCAGGTCGTCCTGGTCGGCGCGGGGCATTCCGGCCGTGTCGATATGGTCCCGCATCTCTTCAAGCGCGCTCCGGCTCTCAACCTGGATGCCGTAGTGAGCCGAACCGGCCTCGCCCTCGCCACGAGTGTCGAGCGAGAAATTCACTCTCGGGTCGTCGAGCATCCATTTGGCGTAGTCCTCGCGCCGCAACGTGGGCTCGACCCCGAACAACCGCGTGTAGAACTCGATGCTCTCGTCAAGGTCGTCAACCTGCAGTCCGATGTGCACACGCCGCAACCGAGTCTCCCCTTCTGGCCGGTTATGGGCCGGCAATTGGCCGGTCACCTGCCTTCTCTCGGTCAAGACTAGGCCGTAGTCTGCCAGTTGATGAAGCGTGTCGCTCCCGAATTGCTGTTCATGTCGGGCGCGGTGTCGCAGTATCTGGGCGCAGTCGTTGCGGTGGGCCTGTTCGCGGAACTCTCGCCCGGGGGGACCGCGTGGCTGCGGGTGTTGGGGGCTGCGGCGATCATCGTGATCCTTCGCCGATCCTGGCGCCGCAGCTGGAAGCCGGAAGCACTGTGGAACGCCGCCAAGTTCGGGGTGGCGCTGGCAGCGATGAACCTGGCGTTCTATCTGGCGATCGACGAACTGCCGCTGGGCAACGCCGTGGCCATCGAGTTCCTCGGTCCGCTGACTGTGGCCGCGATCGGCACCCGAACCCTGCGCGCGGGCGGTGCACTGATGCTGGCAGTGGTCGGAGTGGTCATATTGGCCGGTGTGGAGGCCGAGGGCACGGTTCGCGGCGTGGGCTTCGCCCTGCTGGCCGCGGTGTTCTGGGCGATGTACATAGTGCTCGGCCATCGCGTGGCACGCAGTCCGGCAGCGATCGACGGTCTGGGCCTCGGGATGCTGGCGGGCGCGATCGCCATCAGCCCCTTCGGAGTGCCTGATGTGGCTGAGACACTCTCGACGCCCTGGATTCTGGTCCTGGGGTTGGCCACCGGTCTGCTGTCGAACGTCATCCCCTACCGGATCGATCAACTGGTCATGCAACAGATAGACCAGCGTCGATTCGCGCTCCTTCAAGCGTTGCTGCCCGTAACCGCCACGCTGATCGGCCTGATCTTCCTGGTGCAGGTGCCGAGCCTGCGTGACCTGACCGGTATCAGCCTCGTGATCGTCTCGATCGTCCTCAGCCGTTCCTGAAATGAGGTCAGCATCGGCTGGTGGATACCTGGACTCAAGCAGCAAGCAACGGGGACTTTGGCGATAGGGAGACGGACGTGGACACGGGACTGCTGATTGGTGGCGAGCGGCCTGACGGCGCGGGTCAGCGAACGCATCCACGCTGGGATGATCGGTCTCAATCGCGGCGCGGTCTCCGACCCGGCCCGCTCCCTTCGGAGGCATGAAGCAGTCAGGTCTGGGCAGCGAGGGCGCCAGCGAGGGGATCTACGAGTTCTGCGAGACTCAGTACATCGCCACCAACTGGTAGACGCACCCCATCCGCTGAGCCGCGGTCATCCCGCGGTGCCAATGCTCGATTCGTCGGTATGAGCCTCGTCCTGGGTCATATGACGACCGGATTGAGGCGGTTCTCGATGCAGCGAACCAGATTGAGCGCCGTCAGGGCCGAGGACTTTGGATTCTCGTCGAGCGGCTTGTTTCGCAGGATGACGGAGAGTTCGCCGAATCGCCCTTCGGCGCGGATCTCGTGCCGGTTGACCTCTGCGTCTGGGTCCGCGATCAGCGTGACCCGGGTCGTCTCCGGTCCCGTGCCGGCCAATGCCGTCGTGAGGGCCGCGTTGGCGTTCTGGGGGAACCTCGAGGCGGCTTCGTCGGCTGTTCCGCTGAAGAAAGCTTCGGCACAGGTGAGTGCATGCAGGTCGCACAGATTCTCGGCTGGGGTCCCCAGCCATGCCTGCGGGGGCTTGATGATGTGGTGCTCGACTGCGTCGATGCCCATTGCCCGCGCCGCGGCCAGGGCATCCACACCTCCGAGGGTGCCGGGCGGAACATGGATCTGGGCCCCCGTCCGGACGGCCAACTCTGTGAGGTCATCGAGAACGCCGGGTTCTGCGAAGGCAGAGACCGATGTGACAACGAAGTCAAGGCCCTCTTCGAGAGCGGCCCGGCCCCACGGGACGACGGTGTGGCGACCAGCGGCCTCGACGACCATCTCCGCTTCAATCTGACCGAGGTCTCGCGGACGGGTAAGCAGTAGCGCCTCCGGCGGAAGGTCCGAGCGGGGCTTCGTCGGGTCCCGCACCGCAACCGCCACGATCTCCACTCGCGCGCCGCGGTCGCGCAGCAGCCGGGCTGTCGCTCGGGCGATCGCACCCCAGCCGACCAGGACCAGTCGCAACCCGGTTGCCTCGCTTGTCGCGGCAGGTGTACTCACTGGCGCTACAGCTTGACCCAGCCTTCGGGGGGTTCCTTGCCCGGGTGCACAGCCCTGCAATGACCACAGGTACGCAGTTCTTCATCCTGGTAGAACCGCTCGAACAACGGAGGCAAGTCACGCACGATGCTGGTCAGGATCATTTCAACGCGATGCACGAGTGACCGGCATTCGAAGCAGTACCACTCGAAGGCGTCCTTCTCCCGTTCGGGACGCTTTGGCTCGATGACGAGCCCGATCGATCCGTGCTGGGGGCGTTGGGGGGAATGGCGCACATGGGCCGGCAGCAGGAGTATCTCGCCCTCGCAGATGGGGACGTCGTAATGGACGCCGCCATCGATGACCTTGAGCACCATGTCGCCCTCGAGTTGGTAGAAGAACTCCTCGACGGGGTCGTCGTGGAAGTCGGTACGCCGGTTGGGCCCGCCGACGACGGTGACCATGAGGTCGGCGTCCTCCCAGATCTGCTGGTTGCCGACCGGAGGCTTGAGCAGATCACGGTGTTCGTCGATCCAGGTCTGGAAGTTGAATGTTGTGAGCCGGGTCATGTCCACTCCTTCGAGGATCACACCCACAGGCCGCATTGTTCGAAGGCCTCACGGGTGGCCGCCTTCTCGTCGTCGGTCAGCTCGAGCAGCGGCTCGCGGACGCGGCCTCCGACCTGTCCGAGCAGCTCCTGCCAGTACTTCTGGTGGGCGTGGGGCTTCTCCGCTGGTCTGGTCCGCTTCAGGGCGTCGCGCACCGGGTTGAGGCTCTCGCTGATGCGGCGGGCCTCAACCGCGTCCGCTGCGAACGCCGCCTGGGTGTAGTCGTGCATTCGCCGGTCGGTGGCCGCCTGCAGCAGGTAGGGCGGCGACGAGCACAGGTAGAGCCTCCAGCCGAGCTCGAGGATGTTGTCGAGCCATTCGTCCTCCGACGCGGTGCTCACCTGGATCCGGTCGGAGGCCAGGGCGGTGAGCTCGGCGTACATCGGGCGGGGGACGCTGTACTTGATGGCCACCACGTTGTCGAGGTCCGCCAGCCGGTCACACAGCTGCGGAGACATCAGGTAGCCGCTGTCGGGATGGCTCCACAGCGCCATGCCGATGTCGACGCTCTGTGAGATCGTCTCGTAGTACCGGTACACGGTCTCGTCGTGCTCGTGCACGAAGTGCAGCGTGGGAGCGTGCACCACGATGTAGTCCGCCCCGGCGTCCTGCGCGTGGCGGGCGAGATCAAGGACCACGTCGAGGTTCTGGTCCGAGCATGACATCATGGTCTGGGCCCCCGAACCGGCGGCCTCCACAGCCAGCTCGAGGCACCGCTTGCGCTCGTCGAGGCTCATCGAGAAGAACTCGCCCTGCTTTCCGCACACGAAGAGCCCCGCGATGTGCAGGTCCTCGGTCCAGTGGCGGACGTTCTTTAGGAACCCGTCCTCGTCGATGCGCCCGTCGTCGGCGAACGGCGTGAGCGCGGCCGCCCAGATCCCTTTCATGTTGGCGTGGGCGTAGGCCTTGGCGTCACCTCTGGCGTATTTCATGGCGTGTGCAGGATCCTGCGGCTAGACGATCGAGATGCTGTGCGAGACGTTCTTGACGACCATGTAGTTGTGCAGGCCCTCCACCCCGCCCTCGCGGCCGTAGCCGCTGGACTTGACGCCGCCGAAGGGCGTCTCGGGCACTGAGGCCTCCAGCGTGTTGATCGACAGGTTCCCGGTCTCGACCCTCTCGACCATCCGGTCGACGTAGTCGGCGCGATTGGTGAATCCGTAGGCCGCCAGCCCGAAGAGCACCGAGTTGGCACACTCGATGGCCTCGTCGAGCGAACCCACCCGGTTGACGATGGCCAAGGGCCCGAACGGCTCTTCGCGCATCACCTTGGCATCGTCGGGAACATCGGCGAGCACGGTCGGTTCAAAGAAGTAGCCCGACGTTCCGATCCTGGATCCGCCGGTGGTGACCACAGCCCCCTTGTCGCGTGCGTCCGCTACGAAGTCGGTCAGCGCGGCGAGGCGGCGGTCGTTGGCGAGCGGACCCATCTCGATGCCGCGTTCCATGCCGTCGCCGACCACTGTGGCTGCGGCCCGTTCGGTGAAGATGTCGAGGTACTCCTCGTAGATGCTGTCATGGACGAAGAAGCGGGTCGGAGACGTGCAGACCTGCCCGGCATTGCGCATCTTGCGCACCGCTGAAGTGACCGCGGCCACCCTCACGTCGACGTCCTCGCAGACGATCACCGGTGCGTGACCGCCGAGTTCCATCAGCACCGGCTTCATGTGGTCCGAGGCCAGCCCGGTGAGCTGGCGACCGACCGCCGTCGAGCCGGTGAACGCGACCAGTCGGATCGCGTCGTGGGGGATCAGATGCTCGGAGATCTCCGACGGCACGCCGCAGACCAGGTTCAGCACACCAGCCGGCAAGCCTGCGTCGTGGAAGGCCCGCACGATGTGCATGGCCCCCGCCGGCGTCTCCTCCGCCGGCTTGAGGATTATCGAGCATCCCGCCGCCACCGCGCCCGCCACCTTGCGAGCAGGCTGGCTCATCGGGAAGTTCCACGGCGAGAACGCAGCCACGGTGCCGACGGGCTGCTGGTGAACTATGTAGTTGATGCCCGGTGCGCTGGGAATGACCCGCCCGTAGGTGCGAACCGCCTCGCCGGCGTCCCACTCGAAGAATTCGCAGCCCCGGATGACCTCCAGCTTGGCCTGCGGGTACGGCTTGCCCAGTTCGAGGGTGATGTCGTGGGCGATCGCGGCTTGGCGTTCCCGCATGATCGCTGAAGCCGTACGCAGGACCTCGGCCCGGTCCTTGGGTGCGGTCTGGCTCCAGATCTCGAATCCCTTGGCGGCCGCCTCCAGAGCGTCGTCGAGATCCTGTGCGCCTGCGCACGAGAGCTGGCCGATGACCTGCTCATTCGCCGGGTTGACAACCGGCAGATGATCCGCAGTGGTGCGCCAGGAACCCCCTATGTAGAGCCCGACGTCGGGATAGTCGGTCATCGCGGCCATAGCTCGAATCTAAGCCGCCACCCCGGCGGGGACAACTGCCGAGTTCCCCCGGCGACATACCCGATACGGCAAGAGCCGCGGCCCACCGGATCAGGCCTCGGCCCGAGCGCTGGCTGCGTGTCGCAGTGCCTCCATGAGCGTGCGGGCGCTGGCGGGGAGTTCGCCACCCGATCGGGTGATGATCCCGACCGGGACCGAGGTCCCCTCGATGTCGACCTGGAGCGACACCAGCGCGTCGCGCTCGAAGTCGTCGGTGAATATTCCTGACGGCACCACGGTCAGGTGCTCCCCGCGCAGGACGAGCGCCCGCAGCGGCACGGGAGCGACGCACACGGTGACGTTGCTCGGTGTTCGACTGCACTCCCGAACGAACGCGGCTTCGATCTGCTGGCGAAGCGACGTGTCGCGTGGGGGCAGGATCCAGGCGTCGTCCACCAGATCGGCCAGCCGCCCCCGGTGACCGGAGCGCGCATGGCTTGGAGTGCAGACAACCTGCACGTCGTCGTCATAGAGCGGTTCGACGTCCACACCTGGCATCGAGGCAAGAGGGGTTACACGCCCTATCACGAAGTCAACTTGACCGGACATCAGGTTCTCATGGAGCCGGTCCGGGGTCCCCTCTGAGATCTCGACCTGAACGTCGGGGAGCCGGCGGGTGACCTCGAATACGGCGCTGGGAAGGATGTCTGCGGTCCCGGCCAGCAGTGTGCCGACGCGCACTTCGCCCCGGCGACCCCCGACGATCTCTTCGGCATGGCGGAGCAGCGAGCCCACCTCGGAGGTGACCATCTGCATGTGAGTGATGAGCGGCGCGCCGGCCGCGGTGACCGTCATCCCCTTGGGTCCCCGATCGAACAGCTGAACGCCGAGGATGCGCTCGAGTTCCGCCAGCGAGCGGGACATGGCGGGCTGGGTGAGATGCAGCACGGCGCTGGCCTCGCGGATTGATCCACGATGGGCGATCGTCGCGGCCACGACCATGTGCCGGAGTCTGATCTGCCGCGATAGCAACTCAGCAGGGCGCATGCAATAACAGTACCGGTATGTGCCTGATGGTTTCAAGCACAGGTTTGAGATCGGCGGGGAAGCGCCCGCTTCAGTCCCGTCCGGCCTCGATGATCTTGGCGGCGAGCAGTTCCGGATTCGAGAACAGTGCCTCGTGGCCACCGGGCATCTGCACGATGCGAGCCAAGCCCAGCCGGGCGCTGAAGCGCGGGTGCCATGCGTACTCGCCGTGCGGCATGGCGATGTCCTCAGTGCAGTTGATGTAGGACTTCCCGATGGGCAAGTCCCAGAATCGCTTCAGGCTCAGCTTGTCCGACAGTGTCTTGCGGGGATGGGGGCTCGTCAACTCGTAGGTTCGCTGGGCTTCGGCGACGTCCATGTCGTTGCAGAAGACCTCGCGCCACACAACGAATGGCAGGACGCACGACCCGTCGCCGCGCTCGGCTGCACTGCCGTCCATCATATCCTTGTAGTGGGGTGGGCTGACGTCGTCTATCGACTCGCCGTCGAGCAGCACGAAGGCGTTCCAATAGACGAGCCGCTTGATCCGCTCCCCGATCGACTCGGCGACCGCGGAGATGATCGTGCCGCCGTAGCTGTGCCCCACGAGGACGATGTCGCTCAGATCGTTCTGCTCGATGTACGCCACCGCCGATGCGGTGGCGGTCTCGTGGCCGATCGTGCGGTCGATGTCGTCCCCGTGTCCGTTGCCGGCCAGCGTCGGGGTATGAACAGTGTGGCCCTCGGCCCGGATGCGCTGGGCTACGTCGGACCACCCGGACCCGTCGTGCCATGCCCCGTGGATAAGGACGTAGGTGTCGGCCATGGAGTCATCTTCCTGTCTGGATGATCGGTCTGTGCCACCTCCCGTGCTGCACGAGGGCGGCGCGCACAATTATGGGGCCCCGCGGCCCCCGGGCGCCATTGCAATACGCGTCAGCAGACCTATCGCTTCCGGTATGGACGTGACCCAGGCAGCAGCGTCAAGTCCGTTCGGCGTTCGCACTTGCGCATGTCTCTATTGGTATGTCTTGGCTCTCGTTCGGCACTACCCAAGCTCGACCCTCGGATCTAGGTTCACCCCCATCGCGGTTAGCTCAGTCCGCGTCCTGAAGGAGGGCAAATGGGTATGGACACGATTCCTGCAAGAACACGGACACGACCTGATCGTGCGTCAGGGGTGAGTCGCCTTCGGCGTGCTCTCCTGGTGTTGGCCGCGGTCAGCGTCTTGGCAGCCGCCTGCGGCGGCGACGATGAGGACGGCGCCGGGGAGGACGGTGCCGGGGAGGACCCCGCGACGTCTAGCACCACGACACCGGAGAGTGACGGAGTCGCCCCGGAGCC
Organism: Candidatus Aldehydirespiratoraceae bacterium; assembly: GCA_965208435.1. Taxonomy (GTDB): domain Bacteria; phylum Actinomycetota; class Acidimicrobiia; order Acidimicrobiales; family Aldehydirespiratoraceae; genus VXYK01. The sequence goes on from OZ242337.1 coordinate 577,484, forward strand.
CGAGACACCTGACGGGCTCGCGTGCGGACTCGCGACGGGTCAGGCTGCGACGGGTGAGCCGATCAGGGTCGGCGCGGTGGTCACCATCACTGGTGCCGCCGACTTCTCATCGGCGTCGAGGTCCGCGGCGGCATACTTCGACTGCGTCAACGCCAACGGAGGCATCAACGGCCGTCCCATCCAGTACCTGGTGGAGGACGACGGGACCAACCCCGAGCAGGCTGCTGGCGCGGCCGCCCGGCTAGTCGAGGACGAAGGCGTCGTGGCGATGGTGGCGTCGACCAGTTTCCTGGAGTGCGGAGTGAACGGCGCCTACTACGCCGATCACAACGTGGTGGTCATCGCAGGCACCGGTGCTCCGCGGGAGTGCTTCGAGTCGGCCAATATCGCTCCCGTCAATGCCGGGCCGCGTATCAGCCTCATCGGAGCGGCTCAGTACGGTGTCGAAACCTACGGCATCGAGCACGTCGTGTGCATCACGTTCGCCATTCCCAACCTGGGCGAATGGGCTTGTGACGGCATCGCCGAATGGGGCGCCGCAGAGGGCATCGCCGCAGAGGTCGTGACCCATCCGATCGACACTGCGGATCCGACCTCCATCGTTCTGGAAGCCGCCTCCAAGGATCCGGACGCCATCGTCGTGATCGAGCCTCTGCCGCTGGGGGTGGCCATCCTCCAAGCCGCGGAACAGCAGGATCTCGCCGCAGACATTCATTGGATGGCCGGCACGTCGCTGTACGACGCTGCCTTTCCCGGATTGGTGGGGTCGTACTGGGACGGGCGCTTCGACGCTCAGATCGAGTTGGCCACCGTGGACAGCACCGGCGCGGACAACACCCTGTGGCTGGCAGTTCTCGATGCCTACGGGAGTGCCGACCAGCCTCGCGACACGTTCTCCCAGTCCGGGTTCCTGGCCGCGAAGATCTTCACCGAGACCGTCCTCGGTCTTGCCGACGACGAGGTCGACGACCGTGATGCGGTGACCGAGGCATTGCGTTCCATCACCAGCTATGAATCCGATCTTCTCTGCGGGAACTACTACTTCGGGCCCGGCGACGAGCACAAGTCCAACCACGCAGGACGCGTGGCCAGCATCGTCGAGGGCGCCTGGGTCCAGAGCGCGGATTGCTTCGAGGTCAACGATCCCGACCTCGAGGACACGCTCGCACTCGAGAGCGAACTCGGCCTCGGGGGGTAGCGCCATGACGCCATCGGTGCCGAGCAGACACACATAGGCGATGCCGGACCTGGGCCCGTTCGTGGTCACGGGGCTGGCCCTCGGGAGCATGTACGCGCTCTCGGGTGTGAGTCTCGTCGTCCTGTACCGATCAACGGGAGTGCTGAATCTGGCCCATGGCGCAATCGGAGCGATGGCTGCGATGCTCGCCTGGGAGCTCGGCGACACCGGGCGTGTCAGCTTGGCCGGAGTCGTCGTCGCCCTCGTTGCCAGCGTGGGTCTGAGCGTCGGCTACGGAGTGGTCGTCTCGCCCCGTCTGGGCCACCGCGATCCGGTGGTCTCCGCGGTCGGGACACTCGCTCTGGCGTTGGTCCTCCTCGGACTCATCTCCTGGCACTGGCCCACTGACCTCCGGACTCTTCGGCTGCCGACTGACGGAACATCGGTCGCGGTCCTGGGCGTCCGGGTGACCGGCACGAGGCTGTTGGCCGCCGGCTTCGCGACCGCGATCGTCGGTGGGCTGGGACTGGTACTGGCCCGGACGCGCGTGGGGCTGCTGCTCCGGGCCACTGCCGCCGACCGCACCGCGGCCTCCGTGCTGGGCATAAGCACCCGGCGGAGCGACCTGGCCGCGTGGGCGATTGGTGGGGTGTTGGCCGGGGCCTCGGGATTGTTGCTCGCGAACCTTGTCCGGCTCGACCCCGGCGTGCTGACTCTCCTAGTGATCCCCGCAGTGGCCGCCGCGTCCGTGGGTCTGCTCCGGTCACCGGCCGGAGCGTTCGGCGGCGGGATCTTGATCGGGCTGGTGGAGGCCGTCGCTACGCCGTTCGGCGTCGGCCCGTACCGCGCCGCCGCGCCCTTCGTGGTGGCGATCGTGGTGATCGCGAGCCGGCACCGCGCCTACGCGGTGGTCCGGTCGGTCGCCTCCGTCCATGGGCACGGCGACAGTAGCGCCTGGCCTCGACAAGGGCCCGCTGCACTGATTGCGCCAGTGGCGGTCGCGGTTGCAGCAGTGATCGTTCCTTCGGGTCTCGACGCCTTCTGGACGAAGGCGTACACGGCTTCGCTCATCTTTGCCATCGCAGCATTGGGAGTGGCTGTCCTGTACGGCCAGTTGGGCGAGGCGTCCCTCGCGCAAGTCGCGCTCATGGGCGTCGGGGGCTGGGTTGCGCTCCGTGTGTCCCATGGGACTGGCTTCCCGTTCGTGATGGTGGCGGTGATAGCAACGACCGTCACCGCCGTGGTGGCCGGGATCGTGGGCCTTCCCGCCATCCGGGTTCGGGGTCTCATGCTCACCGTCGCCACGTTGATGATCGCCGGTGCCGTGCAGGCGGTGTTGCCCGCGACCGGATTCCCGGACGGCGGCGGGGGTGTGCTCGGAAGGGTCGCGGAGGGAGGCCGGGTGCCGATGCGTCGCCCGTCGTTCGCCGAGTCCGATCCCGCGTACGCCCGCTTCGTTGCCCTGATCCTGGTCGCGTGCCTGGTCGCGGGCCTATTCTTGCGGTGGAACCGCTTCGGTCGGAGTCTCGCCACCGTCTCTGCCAGCGACGCATCGGCTTCATCGGTCGGCATCAACGTCATTCGAACCAAGACGGCGGCGTTCATGGTCGCCGGCGCCTTCGCAGGAATCGCCGGTGCGCTCCTGGCGGGAAGCACACGGCATCTCGACCCAGCGTCGTTCCGTGCCATCGACTCCATCGTGTTGTGCGCCATAGTTATCGCGGTCGGGACACGGTGGTGGTCGCCTATCGTCGCAGGGCTGCTGATGAAGGGAGCGCCTGCCCTGTTCTCCGAACTCGACATCGACGGCAACCTGGCCCTCGTCATCTTCGGCGTGCTGCTGCTCCAAACGCTCCTCTTCGCCCCTGCTGGGATCTCAGGACAGCTCGGTGGCGCCTTCCAGCGACTCACCGCCGGCAGGGGTCCATGACTACCATCACCTTCGACAGGCTGACGGTGTCGCTCGGCGGCGTCACGCCGGTGCGGGCCTTCACGGCAGAGCTGTCGGGGAGGATCAGTGGCGTCATCGGGCCCAATGGTGCCGGGAAGACGACTCTGCTGAACGCCGTCAGCGGTTTCGTGCGCCCAGTCTCGGGCGATGTTCGGCTTGACGGAACGAGCATCGTCGGGCTCCCGCCCGATCGCCGGGCACGGCTGGGTGTGGGTCGCACGTTCCAGCACGCACAGATACCCGATTCAATCACCGCGCTCGAGAACGTGCGCGCCGGGCTGGACCACCACCGGCGACACGGCTGTCTCGAGGCCGCGGAGGCGTTGGATATATGCCGCTTCGACGGGTCACCCGGCACGGCGACCGCGGACCTCACCGGCCTGCAACGCCGCCAGGTGGAGCTTGCTCGTGCCATCGTCAGTCGGCCTCGCGCCGTGCTGCTCGACGAGCCGACTGCAGGCTTGGCCGAGGACGAGGTGGCTCATATGCGGCCGGTCCTTGCCGAACTGCCCGAGCGCGTCGGGGCACTCGTCGTGCTGGTCGCACACGACCTGACTCTTGTCCGCTCGATCTGCGACCACGTGCTCGCGCTTGACTTCGGCGAGCTGCTGGCAGCCGGCGATCCGGACACTGTGCTGCGAGACGATCTCGTACGAGCGGCGTACCTGGGTATCAGTGGTCGTGAGTGAACCGCTGCTGGCCGTCGGGAGACTGACCGTGCGCCACGACAACCAGGTTGTCGTGGACGGCGTGACGGTCGAGGTCGCGGCCGGCGAGTCGGTAGCGGTCCTGGGGCGGAACGGGTCAGGGAAGTCGAGCCTCGCGAACGCGATCGCCGGCGTGATCCCATTTCAGGGGTCGCTTCACTTCGGTGGCCACGACGTGTCCGCGCTGCCGGCCCACGCCCGGCGCCGGCTGGGCCTGGCCGCCGTCCGCGAGGGCCACCGAGTCCTCCCGGGCCTGACGGTGGACGACAACCTGCGGGCGGCTGCCGCCATGATGCCTCGCCGGGAGGCGGCGAGTGCCATCGCCGCGCAGTTTCAGCTCTTCCCCGACCTGGAGACCCGGGCGGGCGTGGCCGCAGACGCATTGTCAGGCGGTCAGCAGCAGATGCTCGTCATCGCGCAGGCACTCCTGGCACGGCCGAGGATGCTCGTGATCGACGAGATGTCTCTGGGCCTGGCGCCCGTTGCGATCGCTGCGCTCATCCCAGTGCTGAGCGCTGCGGTGTCCGACGGCATGGCGCTCATAGTGATCGAGCAGTACGTCGAGGTGGCCATCACGTTGTGCCAAAGGGTTCTCGTCCTCGAGACGGGAAGGGTGGCGCTCGAATCGGATTCCGAGTCGCTAAGACAGGATCCGGCCCGCCTGGGCGAGTTGTACCTCGGCGACTTCTGACAGCGCCCGGTTGACGCTCTAACCGCCGCGGACTTCGCCGTCCCAGCCGTTCTCGGTGCCTACGCCGAGACTGACCAGACTTACCCCAGTACGAAACGCTGAGATCTTCGTCGAACACGAACAGCGCCGTGCCTGCGTCGATGTAGTCGCGCTTGCCCGGGCCGAGGGAGCCGCCGAGCACGCCGGTGACGGTGAACGCTCCGATCTCGTCTGCCGCGGCGTCGAAGGACTCGTTGGTGAGATCCGGTCCGGCGAGTTCGGCGATCGCCTTGAAGAGTTCAAGTGCCTGGCATGAGCGGACGATCAGTCCGACAACGCTGGTTCGCAGATCCTCCGGGCGCAACTCGACCGGGGGGTCGTCGTCGAACGCGTTGTCGAATGTGTCGATGCACTCCCTCACGCCGGCCTGACCAGCTTCATACAGGTCCGCTTCGTCCGCCGGCACGATGGCGATCGACCCGACGAGCGCTTCGGTGCCGTAGCTGAAGCCTTCGAGCAGGCCCAGGTCGGTACCGGGAGCGTCGGTTATCACATACGCACCGTCCCAACCGTTGCGCGACAGCACGCCGGTGGTCGGAACCGACGCACCGGGCACGGCGACCACCGCATCGGCGCCGTCGGAGCGCCACCTCTCGAAGTTGACGTCCATCTCGTTGTCGATGGCGAACTGGTCAGACGACGGACTCTGGAAGTTCGTGACCGACACCACTTCGATGTCGGCGTCGCTCAGGATCTGGCTCATCGTCTCGGCCAACTCTATTGTGGTCGGGGTCGCCGACAGCGCGACCTTGCTGCCCTCGAGCCGGCCCGAGTCGATCAGCGTCGCCAGTTGCGCCTCCGGTCCGGCGCCGCTTCGAGTCGAACGACGGCAGTTGCGGGACTCCTCCCAGCGTCCCATCCCGAGGCAGCTAAAGTGGATCCTCCTCACGGACCAAAGACCGGGAATGAGACTTCGATGCTGAGAAACACGCGCAAACGGACCCGTTGGATCGCAATCCTGCTGGCGCTGGTGGTGCTGGCCACGGCTTGCGGGGACGACGACCAACCGAGCGAACCCCCTGCTGAACCGACCGACGAGGCCTCGGAACCGTCAAGCGAACCCACTTCGGTGGTCATCGGTCTGGAGCAGGAACTCACCAACTTCAACAACCTGACCGCCGGCGACAACCTCCTGGCCGGCCGACAGGTCATCCGCGCTGTCTGGCCGACCTGTACACGCACTCTTCCCGACTCCACATTCGAGCCGTACTTCTGCGAGACGCTCCCGACCATCGTCAACGAAGACCCGCTGGTCGTGGAGTACAAACTGCGTGCCGACGCCAACTGGAGCGACGGCACCCCCGTCAGCTCCGACGACATGGTGTTCTACTTCGAGAACTGCAACGACCCCGAAGACGACTGCGCCGCGACCGCCGGTTTCGACAGCGCCGAACTCGAGGTGGTGGACGACAAGACCGTACGGCTGAGCTGGCCCGAGGGTCAGCCCTTCGTGGAGTACATCGCACTGTTCTCCGGTCCGTTCCCACCCGCGCACCTCGGCCTGGACTGGACCGAAGGTTTCCAGGAGGACCCCATCTTGGCCGCCGGTCCCTACCAGGTCGACGAATACAACCCGGGCAGCGACCTGACCCTGGTGCCCAACCCGACGTGGTTCGGCGACGGCCCCTACATCGATGAAGTCACGTTCCGATTCATCAGCGACGTCGGCAACCTTCCGCTCGCCCTCGAGAACGGTGAGGTCGACGTGATCTATCCCCAGCCGCAGGTCGACCTGGTGGGTCAGATCGGAGCCCTCGACGGCGTGGCCTCCACGATCACCTTCGGGCCCGCCTGGGAGCACATCACCTTCAACACTGCGACCGTGCCGTTGGAGGCTCGGCGTGCTATCGCTCTGGCGCTGGACCGCGAACTGATCGTGACCGCATTGATGCGTCCCTTCTCCGACAGTGCAGAACCGCTGGGCAATCGGGTCTACGTGAACGGTCAGGCGCAGTACCAGGACAACACCCCGACCGACTTCCAAAGCCGCGACGTCGGCGCAGCCCGCGCCGCGTTGGAACAGGGCGGTTGGACCGAAGGTGACGACGGGGTCTACACCCGCGACGGGCGACGCCTGAGCCTGCGGATCCGCACCACCGGCGGGAATCCCCGCCGAGAACAGTTCCAAGAACTCGTGCAGAACCAACTGGGCGAAGCGGGGATCGAGATCACCATCGACAACCTGCCCGGCGGCGAGATCTTCGGCCCGGTGTTCGGTTCCGAGAACGATCCTCCAGGCCCTCCGGGTGATTTCGACCTTGTGATCTTCGCCTGGGTCGGCGGGCCCCTGCCCGCCAGTTCGACCCTGCAGGTGTTCGGGACGGGCAGCGACAGCAATCCCGGCGCTTACGTCGACGACCAGGTCAACGACCTGTTGACCGAAGCGACGTTCACCTTGGACCTCGATCGGCAGGCAGGACTGCTCAACGAGGCTGATGCTCTTATGTGGCAGTCCCTGCCGAACGTCCCGGTCTACCAGCTTCCGTTCTTCCTGGCCTGGAATGACGCCCTCAACAATCTCGAGGACAATCCCACCCTGGAGAGCTTCACCTGGAACCTGGAGGAGTGGACCTTCTCCTGACCGACGGTGCTCTGCTGACCGACCGTCCGGACCCACCCCGACTCGTCGGGGATATAACGTGGCGGCTCAGTGCTCGCCTACGCAACACGCAAGCTGCTGATCTCAATACCGGTCCTCTTCTTCGCGACCCTGGTTGCGTTCCTGCTGGTTGCGACGGTCGATCCGATCGCGGAGCAGCGGGTCTTCCTGTTGTCCCAACCCGGCGGTGCTGAGCAGGTCGCCCGTCTCGAGGCCTCCCTCGGTTTGGACAAGCCGTTGATCGAGCGTTACGGAAACTGGCTGGGCGACCTGGTGCGCGGCGACATGGGCTCCTCCACCGAGAACGGCCGTGCAGTCACAACCCTGTTGGGCGAGGCCATTCCGGTGACCATGCGGCTGGTGATTGCAGCCACGGTTATCTCGGTGATCTTCGGGGTGGCGGTCGGAGTGATCAGCGCGGTGCGCAAGTACAGCGTCTTCGACAACGTGTCGACCTTCTTCGCGTTCCTGTTCTTCGCCATGCCCGTGTTCTGGCTCGGGGCGGTGCTCAAAGACTTGGGAATCCGCTTCAACGACTGGTGGGGACGGCGGATCTTCTTCACCATCGGTGAGCAGTCGCCTCGTCTCGACGCCGACTTCTGGGGTATCTGGGCGGACCGGGCCGGGCACATCATCCTGCCCGCGCTGACGCTGATCCTGATCCAGCTTGCGGCCACCAGCCGCTTTCAGCGCTCGGCGATGTTGGATGTGCTGGAGAGCGACTACATCCGTACTGCCCGCGCCAAGGGAGTGCCTCGACGCAGGGTGATCACCCGACACGCGCTCCGCAACGCCCTGCTACCTGTGGTGAGCTACACGGGGTTGACTTTCGGCACGCTCATAGGCGGCACGGTGGTGACCGAGGTGGTGTTCAACTGGCAGGGCATGGGCCGCCTGTTCCTGGACTCGCTGCTCGACGGGGACGTGGCCGTCTCTCAAGGCTGGTTGCTGGCGGTGGGGATTTCGGTGATCGCCGTGAACCTGCTCACCGACCTGGTGTACGGCCTGCTTGATCCGAGGGTTCGCCATGGATGATCCGAGCCGTCCGGCGTTCGTCTCTGAGGTGGTGCCCCGCTCGCAGTGGCGCACGGTGCTGGGACGGTTCTTCTCGCACCGTCTCGCGGTCGGAGCACTGGTCGTGGCCCTGGCCGGCTACGTGCTGACCTTCATGGCCGAGCCGCTCACGGGTTGGCACTACAAGGAGCTCTCCAGAGACCTCTCGCAGGGTCCATCCTCGGATCACTGGTTCGGCACCGACACGATCGGTCACGACATGTTCGCCCAGTCGATGCGGGGGCTGCGGGTCTCGATCCACGTCAGCATGGTGGTGGCGGCGATCGCCACGGTTCTGGGGACCGTTCTGGGTGCGGTGCAGGGTTGGTTCAGGGGCCGTGTGGATGCCGGTGTGGGGCTGTTGGTCGACTTCCTGTTGATTCTGCCTCTGCTGCCGGTGCTGATGGTGTTGGCAACCCGCACCCGCGCCGTCGGCGGGAGTTCGCTCATGTTCGTGGCCGTGGTGATCGGGTTGTTCCTGTGGGCCCCCTTGGCTCGGGTCGTGCGGGGTGAAGTGTTCTCGATCCGCGAGAAGGAGTACATCGAGGCCGCCGCCGCGTTGGGGGCCTCCAACACGCGAATCATCTTCCGTCACCTCATCCCCAACGTCATGAGTTCGGTGATTGTCTATGCCACACTCACGGTGGCCACGGCCATCCTTGTTGAGACGGCGCTGGCCTTCCTGGGGTTCGGTATCCAACCGCCTGAGGTGTCTCTGGGGGCGTTGGTGGACGAGGGCCGCGATGCCGCACGCACACGCTGGTGGCTCTTCTATCTGCCCGGTGCGGTTCTCATCGCGCTGGTTCTCTGCGTGAACTTCGTGGGTGACGGCCTGCGCGACGCCTTCGACCCCCGTCAGAGACGCGATCCCCGTCAGAGGCGACCACAATGAGCAACGACGACCCGTTGAGCAGCGGCGAGGCGCCGGATCCGACTGCGATCTTGTCGGTGCGCGACCTGACCGTCGACTTCCCTACCGACGATGGCGTTGTGCAGGCAGTTCGAGGCGTGAGCTGGGATGTGCATGAGGGCGAGGTGCTGGCAATCGCCGGAGAGTCCGGCTCGGGAAAGTCTGTCAGTGTCCTGGCTGCGATGGGACTGCTCCCACCCAACGCGAGGGTGAGCGGGTCGATCTCCCACCGCGGGCAGGAACTGTTGGGAATGCCTGAGAAGCAACTCGAGCAGTTGCGGGGATCGGCGATGTCGATGGTCTTCCAGGACCCGATGACCTCGCTCAATCCGGTCATGCCAGTCGGCGAGCAGATCGCCGAGGGAGTCAGGGTCCACCAGAAACTCAAGCGTCAAGAGTCGATCCGGCGCGCCGCGGAGCTGTTGGACCTTGTGGGAATCGCGGACTCGACCCGGCGCGTGGACTCCTATCCCCACGAGCTTTCCGGCGGCATGCGCCAGAGGGCGATGATCGCCATGGCCATCGCCAACGACCCTGATGTGTTGATCGCCGATGAGCCGACGACCGCGCTCGACGTGACCATCCAGGCTCAGATTCTCGACGTCTTGGAGCGGGCTCGCCAGGCTGTCGATTCGGCTCTGATCCTGATAACCCACGATCTCGGCGTCGTGGCCCGCACCGCCCACCGCCTGTTCGTGATGTACGCAGGCCGCACCGCCGAGACCGGAATGATCGACGACGTCTTCGAACACCCCACCCACCCCTACACCGCCGGCCTGCTAGCCGCGATCCCCCGCCTGGACACCCCACGCGGCCATCGTCTGATCCCCATCGACGGCTCTCCTCCCTCAATGCTGTCTCCACCCCCCGGCTGCGCCTTCACCCCCCGCTGCCCCCACGCCACAGAAATCTGCACTCAAGATCCCCCACCCCCGCTCGGCGCCATTACCTCCGCGTCCCACCAAGCCGCCTGCCACCACCCGTTAATTCCCAAAGACCGCACCCACCTCCCATCTCAGCCAACCCCCGGAGAAGCCCCCGATGCCTAGCTCAAACCAAGGACGCGGCCGCAAGCCGAGCGCGAGGCGAGGTGGCGAGTGGCACCACCCGTGGACACCCGCAACCCCCTCCCAACGCACCAGCCCCCATCTCAGCAAACCCCCCGGGGAAACCCCCGATGCCTAGCTCAAACCAAGGACGCGGCCGCAAGCCGAGCGCGAGGCGAGGTGGCGGGTGGCGCCGCCGGTGGGCGCCCGCAAGCCCGGAACGAGTGCCAGCGAGTGAGGACTTGTGGGCTCCGGCGGTGACAGGACCCGCCACCTCGCCGGACGCGAGTGAGGACTTGTGGGCTCCGGCGGTGACAGGACCCGCCACCAAGCCGGACACGCCACCCCTCCTCACCGTCACAAACCTCGTCAAGAACTTCCCCGTCACCTCCAATTCCCCCCTCCGCCGCCCGATCGGCACGATCCAAGCCGTCAGCGGCGTCTCCCTACACATCAATCAGGGCGAAACCCTCGGTCTCGTCGGCGAATCAGGTTCCGGCAAGTCCACTGTCGCCCGCTGCATCCTGCGCCTCATCGAACCCACGTCCGGTTCGGTGAACTTCGCCGGAACCGAACTCACGGAACTCTCCCGCAAGCAGATGCGGGGCCAACGCCGCTTCATGCAGATCGTCTTTCAGGACCCCATGGCCTCGCTCGATCCGCGCATGACGGTCGCATCGATCGTGGCGGAGCCGCTGAAGATCCACCGTCTCGTCGACGATGTCCGGGAGCGAGTAGCCGAACTGCTGGAGCTCGTGGGCCTGCACCCTCAGCACGGCAACCGTTATCCCCACGAGTTCTCCGGCGGGCAGCGCCAGCGCATCGGGATCGCCCGGGCCCTGGCCCTGCAACCGGAGTTGCTGATTCTCGATGAACCGGTGTCGGCCCTCGACGTCAGCATTCAGGCGGGGGTCTTGAACCTGCTGGAGGATCTGCAGGACAGGTTCGGGCTGACGTATCTCTTTGTGGCACACGACCTGTCTGTGGTGCGGCACATCTCGGACCGGGTCGCGGTGATGTATCTCGGCAGGATCGTCGAGACTGGAACAGGCCGGCAGGTGTACGAGGAACCCGCCCACCCCTACACGCAGGCGCTGCTCTCCGCGGTACCCGTTCCGGACCCCAAATTGGAACGGCAACGACACAGGATCCTGTTGCAGGGAGACATAGCCAACCCGGCCGACCCGCCGTCAGGCTGCCGGTTCCGTACCCGTTGCTGGAAAGCCGAAGCCATTTGCGCCGAACAGCAACCCCCGTTGGCCGATCCAGGCCTGGGCCACCCTGTAGCCTGCCACTTCCCCGAGATCCGCCCGAACTAAACGCATCGGATACGGTGCGTTATTCGTCGGGTTGGAGTGTGGGCGGGTCGATGCCGATGCCCAAGTGCCCTTCAATGCGCGACAAACGCTCTCGAACCCCCGACAACCCGACACGCAGCTCATCGGCAAGGCTCTTGTGGTCGACACGCAGCTCATCGGCAAGGCTCTTGTGGTCGACACGCAGCTCATCGGCAAGGCTCTTGTGGTCGGCACGCAGCTCGGTGCCGAGGGTGTTGAGGTCTTTGCGAAGCTCTTTGTGGTCGGCACGCAGCTCGGTGCCGAGGGTGTTGAGGTCTTTGCGAAGCTCTTTGTGGTCGGCACGCAGCTCGGCGCGGGTGTCGTGGTTGAGCCGAACCATCAGATCACGGGTCTTGGTGTTCTCACGGATCAGATGCCAGAACATCGCCAGCATCGCCGCGAACATCGACGAGAGCATCGTGAGCACAGCGACATCCATGAACAGCACAATACCAATCCCACACAGGCTGTCAACCAAATAGCACGAAATATCTCAGTGTGTCGGGCTGTCGGGTTGTGGGGTGATCGGTGGGCGATGGGGGACTTGAACCCTCGACCTCTGCCGTGTGAAGGCAGCGCTCTAGCCGTCTGAGCTAATCGCCCGGCACGACGACGATACAGCCTCGGAGCGCTACTGCGATCCGCTGAAGGCCATCACGCAACGTCAGGGGCGACCGGGTCGAGGTCGAGCAGATCTTCGATCCAGGCGGTGATCTCCAGCACCCGGCCGTCGTCGTTCTGGTGGCCGGCGATCTGCAGGCCCACCGGCATGCCGTCGGACGTGTATCCGGCGTTGGTGGTGCCCGCAGGGCGGCGCATGACGTTGAGCGGGTAGGTGTTGCCGACCCACATGTCCGTCTCCTCACCGTTGATTATTCCCGGCCCCTCACACACCGGGGTCTGGCCTACAACAGTCGGGCTGAGCAACGCATCAAAACCAGACATCACCTCGGCCAGTCGAAGCGACGCGGCCTGCGCCTGCTTACGGGCGTCCTCTATGGCGTCAGGGGTCAGACGCTCGTCTGCTCCTTCGAGAATGTCGCGAAGCCCAGGAGTGATCCCTTCCCATGCAGGCGTTCCGAAGAGCTCCCTGTAGACGGGGACCATGCCGCCGTAGAACAGCAGCACGAACGGGCCGATTATCTCCGGCGCGACCGGTTCAATGTCGACAACCTCCACCCCGGCCTGCTTCAAACGCTCAACCGCACCCGAACAGCTCGCGAGAACCTCGTCATCGACTGGGCTTCCTTCAATGCTTGGACACCACAGGACGCGTGCCGGGGCGGGTGGATCATCGAGGCGGGGACGCAGCGGCGCGATCGGGTCGAGGGAGCGCAGATCGCCCGGCGACGGGCCGCTGACCGCGTCGAGCACCAAGGCGACGTCACGGATACGGCGGGCCATGGGACCAACGGTCGACAGGTCGCTCGCCCCCATCGGCGCGGGCCCGCTCGGCACTCGCCCCTGCGTCGGTTTGTGCCCCGACAGGCCCGTGAGTGCAGACGGAATCCGAATCGATCCACCCCCGTCCGAGCCCGTCCCCACCGGGATCATCCCAGAGCTGATCGCCGCTGAGGTGCCTCCTGAGGATCCACCGGGAGAACGGTTGGTCCCCCACGGGCTCACGGTTGCGCCGAACACTGAATTGAACGTGTCGCCTGTCCACCCGGCTTCGGGAGTGTTGGTCTTGCCGAGAATCACACAGCCCGCGGCACGCATACGGGCCACTTCGGTCGAGTCCTGTACGGCTGGTGCGACGTCCGCGAGGTGCCTGGCTCCGCGCGTCGTCTGGAATCCGGATGCGTCGGCGAGGTCCTTCACTCCGATCGGCACGCCGGCGAGGGGGCCGACCTCGGATCCGCTGTCGAGCACTCGGTCCACCTCAACGGCTTGAGCCTCAGCAGCGTCGGCGTCCACCGCAACGAAAGCGTTGAGTTTCGGGTTGAGGCGCTCGATGCGTTCGAGTGCCGCGTCAGTGACCTCTGCCGCGCTCAAATCGCGAGTCTTGATGCGGCGCACCAATTCCTCAACGGTGATTGATCGAAAATCTGGAACGGTCATGGTGCCTCACGATCCGAGTCGTCTGGATACAGGCAATTAGTTGTACCACTCGCTCTCGATCTCCTGGCCTCGGCCACCCGATAGCCCATGCCCACAAACATGTCTTCCAACTCTTGCCAGGTTTGGGTGATGACGTGGAGATGGCCGTTGGCGAGCTGGTCGGTGACCTCGGTGAGATCGAGCCGCTCGACGGCCAGCTTCTCGGCTCGGGCGGCGGCCGCTAGTTCAGCCTCACAGGAACTCAAGATCTCGTCGATGGGCGCTTTGGCTGCATTCAACGCCTGGCCGGCTTCCCTCCTGGCGTCAGGATCGAGGGCGCCCAACTCCTTGCGATCGGCCACCAGTGGGGCCCGCTTGCCGCTCACCGCGGTCCGCACCGCGCTCAGTTCCTCAAGGGTGGTCGCGGCCTCCGCCTGCCGTTGGGCCTCGACCACCAGTTGTTCTGGCTCAGCCATGAGTCTCCACTATGGCAACCTCCGTCATTCAACACCGCATCAATAGTGCGGGTCAGTACCGGCAGGATGCTGCGTCTGCGGTTGCTGCGGCTGTTGTGGTTGTTGGGGCTGCTGCTGCGGATGTTGCTGCGGCTGCTGTTGTTATTGTGCTGTGTCGAAGGCTTGTTTGGCTTGGATCTCGGCGACTACCTGGTCCCAGACGGGGCTGCTGTATCTCTGGGTGTTCTGCTGTGCTTCGGCCAAGCTGAGCGCGCCGCCTGTGACGTCGGCGGGGTCCAGTGCGCCGATCGCGGCGAGCGCCCGCTGCCAGCGGTTGACATGCGCTGTGCCGTGGTGGGTCTGTGACGCCAGGTATTGCACCGCCGCGACGACCTGCGGGTCCGCGGCATACGACGGCGCCGGGTCCTGGGCCGGCGGGTCGTCGTCGTCTGCGACGACCACTGTCGCCGAGTTGGCGGTGCCCACGGTGTAGCCGCTGCCGGTTGTGACGGCCGCTGTGACCGACCCGTCGGCCTCGTCTGTGGTGTCGCCGACGGTGGCCACGGTGAGGGTTCTGGCTGTGGCGCCTGCGGGGATCGTGACGGTGCGGGTGCCCGCTGTGACGCCGTAGTCGCCTGACGCTGCCACTTCGACGCTGACCGCCAGATCGGCTGCGGGCGCCGGGTCCGCGGTGACGGTGAACGTCGCCGGGCCGCCCTCAGCGACGTCGCTGCCGGCGGTGACGGTCACTGTCGGCACGACCGGCGGCGGATCCTGCTGTTGCTGGTCCTGCTGGGGCTGGTCCTGCTGGGGCTGCTGGGGCTGCTGTTGCTGTTGCTGTTGTTGTTGTTGTTGTTGTTGGGCTTGGGCGGCTGCCTGGGCGGTGAGGGCTGCCTGCACTTTGGGGAGCGTGCCGACGCCGTCGGCCCAGCCGTGACGGCGTGACCGGGCGAGCCACGCCGCTATGTCTTCGTCGCTCATGCCGTCGCTGCGGCCTTGGAGCCGGTCGAGCACCGCAGTCCAGTCGCGCACCCCTGCTTGGTGACGGCGCGTCCTGAACGACGCGATGTGCGCTTCGACCTCCGCGATCAGCGCCGGCGCGATATCTGCACCGGCGCCGCTGTCCGCGTCGGCGACGGCCTGGTCCTGGTCCTGGGGGGGTGCCTGCTGGTCGTCGGACACCGGGTGGTTGTTGTCGTCGACGCTGGGAGAGGTGACCAGGCTCGGCCCGTAGCTGACCGTGACCCGCCGATGCGCCGACGGCTCGCCGTTCGCCCGCTCCAAGCTCATCGAAATGACATAGTCGCCGCTGGAACCGTACAACGCCGGATCCAACGTCAAATCGACCCGCAACAGCCTGTCCCAGTGCTGCGGCCTGACATGCATAGCAAACCAGTGCCTCGGCCCCGCGACCTTCGTGTACGACGACGCACCCGCACCCGCCTGATCGGCGCGAAACACCGTCGCGGCCACCGGCGCGTTGTCCCACGACCCGTCCGGACGGCCGGTCCGCAGCCGGATCCGCAACGTATCCCAACACAACCCCGCAGAACGGCCCTCGCAGTCAGGCGCCCCGTCGACCCTCACCCAGAAACGGCCCAGCCCCGAACGGCTCTCGCCCGCACGGCTCAACACGTCGACCTGACCGATCACCGCCCCATCAGCGCCGACCGCGTCGAAAGCGGTCAAGTCGTCGTCGACGACCCTCACCGCCATGTTGAAATTGGACTCCGTCCGCTGCCCCAGGATCCGAGACAGCGAACCCGACGTGTCCCAGTTCTCGCTGAACACATGACGAATCACCCGGGTCTCAGACCTCACATCATCATCATGAGCAGCGGTCACCGTCACCGTCCGCGGCTCGTCGTGATCGCGATGGGTCCACGACACCACCGGCGGATCGAACGACAAGCCCTCGCCCGTCGGGGTGATCGTCAACGGCGACCCCGGCGCCGGAACATTGAAGTTCCGCACCGTGTACTGAACTGTGCCGCCCTCCTCGACGCGCAGGCACTCCCGCTCACGACACTCGAAACTGAAACGCGGGTCCGGGTCGAACACCGGGTCCAGCCCCCGGGAGCGCTTCACCACCACCGTGACCGGCGAAAACGCCACCGCCTCCCCGAACGGTGACGACAACAACAACTGAAACTTGGCGTCAGGCCCATTCGCCGGCAGGCCATCCGCGCCAGAAGCCACACCAGTCACCTCCACCACCCGAAAACCCTTATGCAACACAGGCTCATCAATATCCGTGTAACCCGCCCAATCCCGACCAGTGAAATCAAAACTGATCGACCCAGACGGCCTCGTCCTCACCGCAGCACCTCGCGAGTCCCCAGACACAACATTGGTCTGCACCTGAACACCCGAAACGCCGTTACGCGCGTTCACGCCGTTCACAAACTTGCGGCCCATAAACAACCTATCGGGATGATTCACCCTGACCCGCGACGGATCAGACGACGTCACCGTCACCGGAATCCGGCCAGTCACCTCCTGCGCCAAATCCAAACGCACCGACACCGTCTCACCCTCACCCACAAACACCACCGAAGGCGCATCCACCAACGGAACCAGCGCCACACCGTTCATGCGGACCTTGAACGGGCCATCCGACGACGTCCAGCCGCCGGTACTAGTCCGCAGGCGGGACAGGCTCGTGTCCGCAATGCTCCAACCCGGCGCCCCGCCGCTGTCCTCCCCGTTCGAATTGGTGCGCCGCAAACTGTGGGTGCCAGTAGTAAAAAAGGTAGTGGTGTCGAGCACCACAAAATATGTGGTGTCCGCCGCAAGACGAACACCACCCCCCGGCACCGAGAACCTCAACGTCGTGAGGCTGGTGAAAGGAGTGAAGTCGGGCCACGCCAACGTGGCGACCACCGCGCCCGGAACCCCACCATCGTCAGCATTCACCGACACCGACAACCTCGAAGCCGCATCAGCCTGCTGCAACGCAGAAAACATCACATCAACACTGCTCAACGAGTAACCCGCCGAGTTGCTGCCCGTAGTGAACGCCTGAGCATTATCGCTGCTGGACACACTCGAAAAACCGCGATTGGGCTGACCCACATTGCCCACCAACTGAGGCTCAACCGGCGACTGCGCCCCAACCCGAGCAGGCGACCCGACAAGCAGCGCACCCAACACCGCAACCGTCAAAACAACCCCAACAAGGCTCCTACGCCCCCCCCCCCTTTACCTGCAAACCAGCCACAAAACCAGACATGAAACCTCACCCTTCGTGACGCCCAGAAAACCAGGACCCGATCAATACAACCATATATCGTATATCGCTGACTGAGCGCCGCCTTCCCCCTATCTCAAGTTCGTCAATTCTCCCTCATGGGTCGAGTCGGATTGGGACATGAAATCATAGGGGGTCGCTAGCCTCAAGGGGTGCCGATCGTCGCCTGTCCGCATTGTTCAGAGGAGGAGAACCTTCAGGGCAGCAACGTTGACGGCACCATCACCGTGACTTGCGGCGAATGCGGTCTGGTCTGGGAGCGGGACATGACACAGCGCTGCCCGCAATGCCAGACGACCAACGTGCGGGCGGCTTGGCAGGCGACACTCGACAAGAGCCGGGGAACTCAACTCTCGATTCAGTCTCTCAACATCGTCTGGCTCTGCGTGGACTGCGACGCTGAGAAACTGCGCCGCTACCTCGACTCCAACGTGCCCCTGCCCCCTGACGCGCTGCCAGTCAACCCGGACTGAGGGACCCGTCACCCCGGACTGACGATCGTCGGCAGCAGAAGCGCTATGGCGAGTGCGCAGGCGGGTCGGTGGGGGCCAGTGCTGCTCGCAGGAAACGGGTCAGCTCCGTGCGGCGGCCGACTGTGGCGCGCGCCGAGGGTCCGATTCCCATCGCCCGCTGAACCTCGAGCTCGCTGGCGACACCAACGACCGTTGAATACAGCGACAGCAGGAGCATCGACGGGTCGGAGCGTCGCAGGCGGCCCGCGGTCATTTCTCGCTCGAGGAAGGCGCGGGCACGGTCGACGGTCGGGCCGACATGGGCTCTGAGACGCCCGACGGTGATCGATCCGGGCCGTGTGACTTCTCTGACCAGACCGAGGAGTTCGGGTCGGCTGACAGCGAGCCTGAAGATCCGTCGAACGATCGCCTCGACCTGGTCGATGCCGGTCAGGCCCCGCGATGCCTCCTGTTCGAAGAGCTCGACCAGGTCCTGCGCGGCGGAGTCGATCACCGAGTCGAACAGCGCCTGTTTGGACGGGAAGTAGTAGAGGATGGTCTGCTTGCGGACGCCGAGTTGTTCGGCCAGGGAGTCCAGAGAAGTGGCTGCATAACCGTCGGTTCCGAACGCGTTCAGTGCCGCTTCCAGCACACGCTGACGGGTCGGCGCCGAATTGTTCATGCCATCTCTCTACCATTTGGTAGAGAGATTTGCTATAACAAGTATTGTGATTTCCGAAGAGTTGAACAACAAGCGCATCGCCATCACCGGCGCGACCGGGTTCTTGGGGACCGCTCTCGTCGAACGGCTCCTCCGCTCGGTCCCCGACAGCGAACTGGTCCTGATCGTGCGACCCGGACGGCGCGGAGCACAGAACCGGGTGGACCGGGACATCTTCCGCAATGACGCCTTCGAGCGGATCCGCCACACCTTCGACAATGAGAGCAACGAGACCTTCGAGGAGATGTGCAAGCGCCGAGTCTCCGCTGTGGCGGGCGACGTCGGCGTCGACGGGCTGGGTCTCGACCCCGAAGGCCTCGCCATGCTCGCTGCCTGCGACATCGTCATTCACTCGGCTGCCACCGTCAGCTTCGACTCCGCTCTCGACGACGCAGTCGAGATCAACCTG
This sequence comes from Candidatus Aldehydirespiratoraceae bacterium, assembly GCA_965208435.1. GTDB lineage: Bacteria > Actinomycetota > Acidimicrobiia > Acidimicrobiales > Aldehydirespiratoraceae > VXYK01. The sequence continues at coordinate 596,321 of OZ242337.1, forward strand.
CTCGGGCCGATGAGGGTGGCCGCAGCAATGCGCGAGGCGGCAGCGGCTCGAACCGAGCCCACTCGAGGAGGGCTCAAGACGGGCGAACCCGCACACCTGATCGCCGTGTCCACCTGTTACGTCGCAGGGAGCCGACGAGGCAGCGCTCCCGAGGAACTCATCGACGAGTCGCCGTTCTTCGTAGACGTGGCCTGGGAAGCCGAAGTCGACAGCGCCCGCCGGGTCCGAGTCGATGCGGAACAGGCGAGTCGCACACCCGAGCGGCTCAGCGAACTGGCCAAACAGTCCCGTCGCAGCCTCGGCGCCGCCGGCGGCCCGGCGCTCACCGACAAGGTCGAACAGCTGCGCCGGCAGTGGGTCGGTGAACAGCTGACGAACGCGGGGCGTGCACGGGCCTCCAGCCTGGGGTTCCCCGACGCTTATGCGTTCACCAAGGCGCTCGGCGAGCGTGCCCTGGTCGAGACCCGCGCCGACCTCCCGGTGAGCATCGTCCGCCCCTCGATCATCGAGTCGGCGTTCGCGGAACCGTCACCCGGATGGATCCGCGGTTTCCGTATGGCCGAACCGGTCATCGCGGCCTATGCCCGCGGCCTGCTCAAGGAGTTCCCCGGGATTCCAGAGGGCGTCGTGGACATCATCCCTGTCGATTTCGTCGTCGCCACGATCCTCGCGGTCGCCGCTCGGGGTCCAGAACTCGGCGAGGACGAGACACCCAGTCCTGACGTCGTGCAGATCGCTTCGGGAACAGCGAATCCGCTCATGTACGGGGAATTGGTCGATCTGGTCCGCAGCTGGTTCAACGACCACCCCGTCTACGACGAGAGGAACCAGCCGATCTCGGTCCCCGAATGGTCGTTCCCGGGTCGTGGGCGGGTGGTTCGCCAACTGGGCCGTGCCCGCAAGGGCCTCGATCTCGGTGAACGGGTACTTCATGTTCTCCCTCTGCGCGGCAGACAGGCTGACCTGAGCGCCGACCTCGAGGAACGCAAGGAACAGCTTGAGCGTGCCAACGGCTACGTCGAGCTCTACGGCGCCTACGCCGAGTGCGAAGCGCTGTACCGGCTCGACCGCATGTACACGCTCTGGGACTCACTGGACCCACAGGATCAACGAGACTTCTGCATGGATCCTCGGGTCGTCGACTGGACAACCTACGTTCAGAGCATCCACCTGCCCTCCATGGTCAAGCAGGCCCGGCTCAAGATGGCGCCCGGGGCCAAGAGCAGCGAGTCCCGTTCCAGCCGGCTCCGCAAACAGGTGCTGTCACCGGAGCGTCAACTCGCCGTGTTCGATCTGGAGAACACCCTGATCGCCAGCAATGTGGTCGCCAGCTACGCATGGCTCGCCACACGGCGCCTGAACACTGCCGACCGCGTGAGTTTCACTTTGAAGACCCTGCGCGAGGCGCCCGCCCTGCTCTCGTTGGACCGGCAGGACCGCAGCGATTTCCTGCGCTACTTCTATCGGCGGTTCGAGGGCGCGCCGGTTGAGTTGATGGCCCGCGACTCGCGTGAGATGCTCAGCGACCTGTTGATCACCAAGTCGTTCCCAGCGGGGATCCGCAGGGTGCGCCAACATCGGGCCCTTGGTCACAAGACCCTGCTGATCACAGGTGCGCTCGACTTCGTCGTTGAGCCGCTGCGCCCGCTGTTCGACCACATGGTCACCGCCGAGATGACCACGACCAACGGTTCATACGACGGCCGACTCAGCGCGGTGCCTCCGACGGGTGAGGCCCGCTATCAGACACTCGTCGACTTCGCGGAGGCTCGCGACCTCGATCTGCGCCAGGCGGTGGCGTATGCCGACAGCAGTTCTGACCTTCCGATGCTCGAGGCTGTCGGTTTCCCGGTGGCTGTCAACGCCGAGACGAAGCTCGCTTCGATCGCTCGCCGCCGAGGTTGGCTCGTTGAGCACTGGCAGAAGTCGGCCGGTGCACCCAACCGGGTGCTTCCCATCGGGCCGCGCGCTCGCCGAAGCCCGGCATTCAATCGACGAAAGGTGACGGCATGAACCGCTCCGATCCGCGAGGCAGGGCGCCCCGTCCGGGTTTCGTGCTCGACGTCGACAAGTCGACGCCCCCGATCCTGTTCCACCACGGCGAGCAGTTCCGTCTCGAGAAGCTGCCCGCCGGCCGCAGCCGGGTGATCTATCCGGCGGAGCCTCTGGCGGGCCTCGACGATCCCGACGAGGCGATCCGCCAGGCCCTGCTCAACCCGATCGACGAGGATCCCCTGCCTGCGCTGTTGTGGCCGGGCATGAAGTTGACCATTGCTTTCGACGACCTGTCGTTGCCGCTTCCATCAATGCGCCAACCCGACATCCGACAGCGGATCATCGAGCAGGTCCTCGACATGGCTGCCGCCGCGGCCGTCGACGACGTCCACTTGATCGCCGCTCTGGCCCTGCATCGACGCATGACCGAAGCAGAGCTCCGCCATGCTCTCGGTGACCGCATCTACGACGCCTTCGCCCCCCAGGAGACGCTCTACAACCACGATGCCGAGGATCCCGACGGCATGGTCGAGCTTGGGCTGACCCGCCACGACGAGCAGGTGACGATGAACCGTCGTGCGGCCGAGTCCGACCTGCTGATCTACGTCAACCTGAACATCGTCTCGATGGACGGGGGCTGGAAATCGACCGCCACCGGTCTGTCGGACTACGCAGGCGTGCGTCACCACCACAACGTGGCGACCATGCAGAAGTCCAAGAGTTTCATGGACCGCCACTCCTCGGAACTGCATCACTCGAACTGGCGCCAGGGCGAGGTGATCAAGGCGCACGGTCCCCGGATCTTCCAGATCGAGACAACGATCAACAACAACACCTTCGGCTATGACGGCCCTCTCTCGGTCCTGCAGAAACGCGAGTGGGAGTGGTCGGCCCGCGACCGGGCGACCTTCATCGGTATGAAGAACGCCCTCGACGTGACGCCCGGCGCGGCGCGGCGCAAGATCTTCCAGGCCTGGGAGGCCCCCTACGAACTCACGTCGGTGCAGGCCGGCGAGGTGGAGGCGGTCCACAACAAGACCCTCGAGAACGTCTTCGCGCAGCACATCGTGCCCGTCGAGGGGCAGACCGACGTGCTGACCTTCGGCCTTCCGTACATCTGCCCCTACAACGTCAACTCGGTGATGAACCCGATCCTGGTGATGTGTCTCGGGCTGGGTTATTTCTTCAATCTGTACCGGGGCAAGCCGCTGGTGCGCGAGGGCGGGGTGGTGATCATGAGCCATCCCACACCGTGGGAGTTCCACCCGGTCCATCACCCGAGCTACATCGACTTCTTCGAGCAGGTGCTGGCGGACACCACCGATCCGGTGGAGATCGAGAAGCGCTACGAGAAGCAGTTCGCCTACGACGAGTGGTACATCCATCTGTATCGCAACAGCTACGCGTACCACGGAGTCCACCCCTTCTACATGTGGTATTGGGGGGCTCATGCGCTGCAGTGGCTCGGTCGTGTGATCGTTGTCGGCGGTGATCCGCGGTCTGTGCGCCGCCTCGGTTTCCAGCCTGCCTCAACCATGCAGGATGCACTGGAGATGGCCGCCGACGTGGTCGGCCCCCGCCCATCGATCACCCATTTCCACAACCCTCCGATTCTGATGGCGGACGTGTCATGAGCCGCTTGGCAAAGCAACTCGACCTGCCGCCGTTGCCCCGCGGGCTCTCACCGATTCGCCGTTATCGAACTCTCGGATTTCCCTATCGGGCACCGTCGACGCCCAGAGGCGTCGCCAGGGCCCCGGATACTGCCAACCGCGGCGCCGACTACGACACAGCCTGGGCCCGCAAGTACCCGGCCCGTCTGGCGAGGGCCGCGATCGTGGACGGCCCGATGCGGCTTGCGGTCTTCGGGTTGGCCGCGCCGGACCGTCGAGGGCAGGACCGATTGGCGTCGCTGCAGGGCCCTGCCATCTTTGCCGCCAACCATCACAGTCACCTCGACACGCCGCTGTTGCTGACCTCAATTCCCGAACCGTGGCGGCACCAGATCCTGGTCGGTGCGGCAGCCGACTACTTCTTCGGGACACGGCTCACTTCAGCGCTGTCGTCGCTGGTTATCGGAGCGATCCCGATCGAGCGCAGCCGTGTCAGCCGTCGTTCCGCTGATCAGGCAGCGGAGTTGGCGGCACAGGGTTGGAGCCTGCTGCTGTTTCCCGAGGGCGGGCGCAGCCCCGACGGCTGGGGTCAGCCCTTCCGCGGCGGCGCTGCTTATCTGGCTCAGAAGTCCGGAAGGCCGGTTGTGCCGATCCACATCGAGGGCACCGGGCGGATATTGCGCAAGGGCAAGTCGTTGCCCCAGCCCTCGACCACGTCGGTCACTTTCGGGAAGCCGCTCGTGCCCGCTGAGGGCGAGAACACGGTTCGGTTCGCGGCACGGATCGAGGCCGAAGTGTCAGCCCTCGCCGACGAGGCGTCGTCGGACTGGTACCAGGCACGGGTCAGGGCGCATGCGCGAGCCACACCGCAACTCACCGGACCCGCGACGGGCGCCTGGCGCAGGGCGTGGTCACTCGGCGATCGTTCCCGCCGGGCCCGCCAACGCAGGAGGCGTTGGCCCAATCTCTGAGCGCACCCGAACTTCAAAGAGGCCGAGCGGCTTGATCCCGCACACGGCCGCGACCGAACGAGGCCGTGGCCCGAGCGGCCCGCCCGCGGCCTCGCGGCCCGTGACCCGATCTCGTTGGCGGTATCGCGGGCGACGGTGACCCGCCCGCGGCCTCGAGGCCCGTGAGCGCAGCGAACAAGAGCGGGAGTCCAGCGCAGTGAACAAGAGCGGGAGACAACAGGTCGCAGCCGCCTCAGACGTTAGGCTGACGCCCCATGCGCTTCTCGTATGCGGAATCGATGATCGACCCGACCTTGTATGCACCTCTGGTGCAGGCGGCCGAGGAGGCGGGTTTCGACAGCTTCGTGGTCCCCGACTCGATCTGTTATCCCCTCGACGCCGACACCAAGTACCCCTACAACGCGGATGGCAGCCGCGAGTTCCTTGAGGGCAAGCCGTTCATCGAACCCTTCTCCCTGATTCCATCCCTCGCCGCGGTCACCGAGCGCATCCGCTTCACGACGTTCGTGGTGAAACTGCCGATCCGTCATCCTGCACTGGTCGCCAAGCAGGTCACATCGGTCGGGGTGATCACCGGCGGGCGTTTCGGGTTCGGCGTCGGCACGAGCCCCTGGCGTGAGGACTACGACGTGACGGGAGTTCCCTGGCGACGGCGGGGTGCGCGCATGGACGAGTGCATCGAGATCATCAACGGGCTCCAGAGCGGCGAGTTCTTCGGATATTCGGGAGATTTCTACGAGATCCCCGAAATACAGCTCTGTCCCGTCCCCGAGGAGCGGGTCCCGATTCTGGTCGGTGGACATTCGGCGATGGCTCTTGAACGTGCCGGCCGGCTGGGGGACGGTTGGATCCATGCTGGAGGAGATCCCGGCGAGTTGGCGCGCATGATGTCGGTGGTCGAGGAGTCGCGCCGGCGGCACGACCGGGCCGATCAGCCCTTCGAGGTCCACGCCATCAGCGTCGACGCCTACTCCCCCGAGGGCATCGAACGCCTCGAAGCTGCAGGTGTCACCGATGTGATCGTCGGTTTCCGCGATGCTTACTCGCCGGGCCCCGACACCCAGACCCTCGACGAGAAGCTCGCCGCACTGCACTGGTACGCCGACGAGATCCTGTCCGGAGTCGCCTAGAAGCCCCGCTTGATCTCCGACGCCGAACGAACTCCCGATTCGAGCACTCAACAAATCTGCGCTCAACGGAACCAAACTTCCAACTAGGGCGTCGTCATTGGGTGATGGAGACTATTGTTGCTATGCCGATCCGCAAGACAGCAATTCCGGCCGCGGTGGCAGACGAGTTCGTGGTCCGCAAGTTCGACGACCTCTACCGTGCGGAGTACGCGCCGATGGTCAGACTCGCCCAGGGCTTGGTGGACTCATCGGGCCGTGCCGAAGAGATCGTGCAGGACGCCTTCGCTAAGGTGTTCGAACGTTGGAACCGGCTCGATGAACCGGGCGGCTATCTGCGCGTGAGCGTGATCAACGGTGCGCGCAGCGAACTGCGCAGGCGCGAAGTAACCCGGAGGCTCGGCATTGCTCGACGAGACGAAGCAACCGTCGAGCAACGCGACTACCTGCTCGACGCGCTTGAGCAGTTGCCGGTCAAGCAGAAGACCGTCCTGGTGCTGCGCTTCTACGCCGACCTGTCGGAAAGGGAGATAGCCGACGCCTTGAACATACGTCCCGGAACGGTCAAGAGCACTGCATCACGTGGGCTTCGCAATCTGAGAAAGGCGCTCGAACCATGAACAAGAGAACAACAACCACACACCAGACCGGCACCGGCGAAGCACTCGGTGACGATGCGCTGGGGGCAGCGCTCGGCTCCGCCATCGGCGCCCGAGCCGACCGCGCTGTCCAAGCGCCTCCCGTGTCGCTCATCGCCGAACGTGCCGCGGCACGAGCGAGGGTTCGGACAGCCCGACGAGCGGTGGTCGGCGTCGCTGCGTCGGTTGCTCTGCTGGCCGGCGGAACTGTGGCCTACAACGCCGCCGAGAGCGGCCCCGTCCCGGTCACCGTCGCCACCGAATCCGCGGACCCGCCGCAAGACAACCTCCCCGCAGCCGACACAGAACCAACCGCAGACGCCGCCTCGGACCAGAACCAGGACGCTCCCCTGCCGCTGGTGTTCACCGAACAGGACCCGGCACTGCTGTTCCCGGCGGGTTTCTACGGTGTCGACGGAATCGAGACGGTCGGAGACGGACGCGTCGTTGCACGCGCCCACGGCGACACGGGCACAACTCTGCTGATCACCGAAGACGGCCGGCACTGGACCCAGGTTCCGCTTCCCGAGGGCGTGTCGCCCGACACCGTCGATGTTTCGGGACCGCGCTGGCTGCTCACATCGCTCGAGTTCGACCGTCCCGCCCGGGTCTTCTACTCCGACGACCAGGGCAGCACCTGGACCGAAGTCCCGCGTGGCGCGGCACAAACAGAAACAACCCTCGTCGACGCTCTCGTATCGAATGAGAACATGGTGATCATCCTCAGAGGAGAACACGACCAGCGAGGGCTGCAGAACCACATCCAGCAACTGGCCGCCGAACAGGGTCTGGTTCCCGCCGGCACCCGGATCGGAGGATGGGCGATCGAGGGAGACACGCTCTGCGGCTTCGCTGCCGAACCAGGCAGCTGGACAGGAACGTTCGGCATGTGCGGCGAGCAGCCCGACCAGCCCGACCAGCCCGACATCGCCGTCGTCGGCGCCGAGAGCACAGGCGCCGGGTCGGACCCCCACACGTTCAGCCTGGAGCTCAGCGACGAACAACTAGAAGAAATCGCCGGTTACCGAGGTTCCCGCGACCAAATCCAGATCTACGCAAGCAACGGCGGCCCGCTCACACTCACCGCCGGCTACGAGAGCTGGTACACCACCGCAACAAGCGGCCCCGACGGTTTCTACATCGCCATGACGACACCGACAGACGAACTGCTGATCGTCTCGCCCGACGGCGGCGACTGGACCGAGACGTCAATAGACACCCGGCTCGACGAGACAGAGACGACGACCAGAGTCGACGACTGGCTGATCCGCCGATCCAGCCAAGCGCTGACCGTCCAAACACTCAACCGTCTCCTGGACCCGGCGGCGGACCATGCAACGATCCCAGGGATGCACATGCTGTCCTCCCTCGACGCCACCCGAGCCGCAGCGGTCGCAGTCGGCTTCCCGGCGGCGGGCAGCACCGAGAGCCCCCTCCCGCAGATCGGCGTCTCACACGACCGCAAGGCATGGACATGGCAGAGCCCTTCCGAAGCGTTCGGGACAGACACAGACGACGCATCGATCGACGTGGGGCTCGGAGACGGCTTCGTGATCGCCCACGTCACAAGTTTCGCATCCAACGGATCCGATCTGGAAGCGCAACCACCGAAATGGTTCAAAGCAACCGTCCAATAACCGGCCCGACAAGCCCCCGCTGATCCTGTGGGCGGTTGAAGGGTCACCGCACCGCAGCTCCACCACCAACGCAGCTGCGACGAAGACCGATACACCGTTCACTGCCGATACGTCGTTCACTTGCGGGCCGTTCGGCTGGACTGTGGCACAATCGCCGACATCAACGCTGAATACGGGTGTCTTGACCTGCGATATACAGTAGCGGGATGCATAATGACCAGCCCCCACGAGTCGGTGTCGGTTCAGCGCTGGCTCGAGTAGAAGACGGCGCACTGCTTACCGGACGCGCCAACTTCTCCGCTGACGTTCCCCTCGAGGGAGTGCTCCACGCCGCTTTCGTCCGGTCACCGGCCCCCCACGCCAACCTGACGGTGCTCGACACAGCCGAGGCAGCATCATCACCGGGCGTAGAGGCGGTGTTCACCGCATCGAACCTCGAACTCGGCCCGGTCTTCATGGACGGTATGGACCGAGTGCTCGACGACCACTGGCACCGACCGGCACTCGCGCGCGACCAAGTACGCTTCGCAGGTGAAGCCATAGCTGTGGTGATCGCCGATACGTTGGCCCACGCACTCGACGCTGCGGAGCTAGTCGATATCGACTTCGAACCGATACCCCACGTCATCGAGCCGCTTGAGGCGGCCCGGCCCGGATCGCCGCTCGCGCACAGCGGCACCGATTCGAACGTCGCAGTCGAGCATCACATGATCGTCGGAGAGCAGGCACACGCCGACGTCACGATCTCTGCCCGAATGACCAACCCAAGGATGGCAGTGGCACCACTCGAGGGCAACTCGATAACTGTTGACCCGCAACCCGGGGGCAGGTTCATCGTGTGGGCTGCAACGCAACTACCCCACACCCTCCGCGACGCACTCGCCGCATACAACAACCTCGACCCAGCCCTGGTACGGGTCATCGCCACATCTGTCGGAGGAGGCTTCGGCGGCAAGACTGCAACCGACCCAGACTATGTCACGATCTTCGCCGCAGCCCGTCGGATCGGCCGACCCGTGCGATGGGTCCAGCCGCGAACCGAGAACCTCCTCAACATGCAAGCCCGAGGACAGACCTTCGACGTCACGCTCTCAGCGGGCCGCGACGGACGCGTCACCTCATTGACAGTCGATGCAGTGGCAGACGTCGGGGCCTACCCGGGCGTCGGCATTGGTGTCGCATTCACGACTCGCCGTCACTCGCCCGGGCAGTACCAGATTCCTCACCTCGACTATCGAGTGCGCTGCGTAGCCACCAATACAGCCCCGGTCGGCGCTTTCCGTGGAGCCGGACGCCCGGAAGCAACCGGCATGATTGAACGCAGCATGGATCTTCTGGCGTACAGGCTCGGCGTTGACCCCTTGGAGGTCCGACGTCGAAACCTCGTCGCAAAGGACCAGTTCCCGTACGACAATCTCGCGGGTTCCGTCTATGACACAGGGGACTACCTCGCGCCCCTGGAACGGGCTGTCGAGTTGATCGACTACCACGGCCTACGTTCACAGCAGCGCTGTCGCCGTGCGGGTTCTGAACGCTTCCAACTCGGCATCGGTATTGCGTCGTTCGTTGAAATGTCCGCAACGGTGCCGGGGTTCCACGTCGACAGGGCTTCCCTTGAGCTAAACACCGACGGACGGTTCGAAGTGCGACCCGGCACGGCCTCCCACGGGCAGGGCCACCAGACCATCTATGCACAGATCGTCTCCGATGTGCTAGGAGTTCACCCATCGCTGGTTTCGGTCATTGAGAGCGACACTGACGCCGTCCCAACCGGATCAGGAACCGGCGGATCACGCTCTGCCCAGGTCGGTGGAAGCGCCGTTCTCACCGCAGCCCAGACCGTTCTGCGTCACGCCAAGGAGATCGCAGCGGAGATTCTCCACGCAAATCCCGACGACATCATTCCCGCCGCAGACGGCAGCGGACTGCAGGTCCGAAGCGATCCGTGCGCGCACCTCACATGGATCTCTCTAGCCGTCGCAACGGTCGACGCCGACCGACCATTGCGTGCTGCGCCAGGTTTCAAACAAACGCTCAAGGGAACGGCACCGTTCGGCTGCCACATCGCTGTTGTAGATCTCGACACCGAGGTGGGCGACGTGAGACTCCGACGAATCGTCGCGGTTGACGACTGCGGCACCATCCTCAACCCGACACTAGCTGAAGGACAAGTCCATGGTGGTCTCCTCAGCGGAATCAGCCAGGCTCTATTTGAGACATTCCGCTACGACGAAGACGGCAATCCACTGACAGCCACGTTTGTTGACTACGCCTTCCCGAGCGCTGCGGAGTTTCCGTTCTTTGAGACCGACCACACGGTCACCCCCACACCGAACAACCCTCTCGGGGCGAAAGGCATCGGCGAGGCGGGAACCACCGGTTCGTGGGCTGCTGTGCAGAACGCGGTCAACGACGCCTTGCACCCGTTCGGTATAGACCATCTCGACCCCCCCTACACACCGAGCCGCATCTGGAGCGCGATCCGTGCATCTGCACTCCCAAGAACCTGATCCATGTCTTTTCCGATAAGTCCAGTTACAGACCCCGCCTGCACCGCGTTGCTGACCGTCGAACTCCAGACGAACCGCGTCGGAGAAACCGCGAACGGTCCACTCGCTGTGTCCGCGCGCGGCGTACTGCCCGCGATCCACCGACTCGTCGCATCAGCCCGTGAGGTCGGTGTGCCGGTTGCCCATTGTCTCAAGATGGCGCGACGTGATGCTCTGGGCCGCAACACCAACGTGATGCTCTACAAGCTACGCGGGCAAATCCCGGCTGAACCTCTGCCGCCCGACAACGAACCCGTAGACGGCTCCGAGTTGATCGCATCACTTGGTCCCGACGTGCGCGACCTCCTGTTCACGCGACTGCATGGAATGAGCCCCGTCTGCGACACAGGCGTGGACCCGGTGTTGCGGACGCTCAACATCAAGAACGTCATCGTCGTTGGTATAAGCGCCAACATCGCAATACCGAACTCGGTGATGGATCTGGCCAATCGAGGCTACGAGGTCGTCGTGCCCAGAGATGCCATCGCCGGAACCCCTGCGGGATACACCGACGCCATTGTTGAGCACACGATCAGAATGCTGGCGACAGTCACGACCACCGAGGCGATCATCGAAGCCTGGACCGAGTAGGTTGCGCCGCGCGAATCGGGCGCGAGCGGCATCGCGAGGCTGTTGCGACCGACGACGCAGTCCGCCCAACCGAGAGCCGCGCGATCTGTTGCCTTCCAACAGCGGCATCACTATGATCAGGGGCCGTTGCCTGCGACTGAGGAGTCCCATGCCGTCCCGTGACCTCGATTTTCCAGTATTCGACGTTGACAATCATTACTACGAGACGACGGAGTCTCTGACCAAGCACATCCATCGCGACTACGAGGGCATTATTGACTACGTTGATGTCCGGGGACGCACGAAGATCTCGGTACTGGGTCAGATCAGCGACTACATTCCGAACCCGACGTTCGACCGGGTCGCCGCGCCCGGGGCGCAGGAGGAAGTCTACAGGCACGGCAACCCCGAAGGCAAGAGCCGTCGCGAGATCATGGGCAGAGCGATCGACGCACTTCCCGCGTTTCGTGCCCCGGAGCCGCGAGTTGAACTGATGGACGAACTCGGAATCGACCGGACGCTCATGTGGCCCACACTCGCGAGCCTCGTTGAAGAACGTCTACGCGACGATCTCCTCGCCGTACACGCGGTCATCGAAGCGTTGAACCGGTGGATCCACGAGACATGGGGCTTCAACTTCGCCGACCGGATTTTTGCTGTGCCCGTCATCACATTGCCCATCGTTGACCGGGCAATCGCTGAGCTTGAGTGGGTCCTCGAACGAGGCGCCAAAGCAATCCTCGTACGACCCGCCCCAGTTCCTGGATTCCATCAGTCGCGCTCGTTCGCGCTCCAGGAGTTCGACCCGTTCTGGGAACGGGTCCAAGACGCTGGGATCCTGGTCGGAATGCACTCCTCAGACAGCGGATACAGCCGCTACACCAACGAATGGGAGGGGTTGCGAGAAGGAGAGTTCCGCCCCTTCGCTGAACGCTCCGGTTTCTTGTCCGTCGTCAACCACACCTGGCGACCCATCTTCGACACGATCGCCTCGGCTATAGGACACGGGATGCTGAGCCGGTTCCCCGGTCTACGGATTGCTCCCGTTGAGAACGGAACGAGTTGGGTGCCTCCTCTTATCGCCGCCTTGGAAGAAGGGTACCGGCAGGACCCGGCGGCTTTTGATGAGGACCCTGTCGAGGTCTTCCGCAGAAACATCTATTTGCATCCGTTCTACGAAGAGGACCTTGTTCCAGTCGCGGAAGCGGTCGGTGTCGACCACATCCTATTCGGCTCGGACTATCCCCATCCCGAGGGCATGTCGGATCCAATCAGCTACGTGGACGAACTAAGTGGGTTTTCTGACGATGAAATTGCCCGCATTATGGGTGGCAACCTAGCGGACCTGCTCGGAATCGACGCTGCGACCAAGCTCGTCTAGGCGTTCAGCTCCGCTATTCAGCAACTCCGCGATTCAGGCGCGGTGTTCCGCCTCGTTGAGGCGCGTCTCCCGTTCGAGGATCGACTGAAGTCCAGCGACCACCGCGTCGACCCCGAACGCGACATGTTCCTTCGCTGGGATCTCGCTCAGACCCGTCGAACGTGCCGTTTCGCGATCCAGATTTGCCTCCACGCTGAGACGCCCGTGTACGTAGGTCACTGCGTAGGGCCACGCCAGCCGGGCAACACGGGGGGAGAAACCAGCTTTCTCAAAGAACTCGACACCACGGGCGTAGGTGTCAGGATCCGTGCCGAGGCTCGGCATTGAAACCACGCACGCCCCTAGTCCCGGATAGTCCTGCAAGCTCGTCCACCGCGACATCAGATACTCGCGGAGCACCTCCTCCCACGCTCGGTCCCCCAACTCGAGCGGCAGAGCCTCGCAACCTGCTGCCTCGGCGATCAGGCCGACCAGTTCATCTTTGTCTCGCACATGGTGGTAAATGGCCATCGGTGTAACGCCGAGCTCGGTCGCGAGCGATCGCATGGTGACACCGTCAATACCGTGCTCACGCGTCAACCTGAGAGCGGCCTCCACGACCGCATTGCGCGAGAGAGGCGAGATGCGGTCGTGGATGGGCAGAGGCATCGACTCAGCGTAGTTCATTGACACAGCATTCCAGACCGGCGCTCCTCAGGCACATCGCAACAAGATATCACGCGTGTGTCAACCCAGCCGTGCCGACAACACAGTCAACGACGCAGGTGTGGCCGATGCAGTCCCCGAGGTCCGCGAGAAGCCTGGTGCGGTACACACCAACCGGCGAACTGAGGTCAAGTACCCGAAAATCCACCAGAGGTGCGTCTGGTTCAGCGGTTCGGAACGGCATCGGATCCTCTTTGTTCATCGCGCACAAGGGGTATGAGTGCAACCACCGTCACGAGCATTCCAACAACCTGCAGCGCTACGACCGGTTCGGCGACGGTGAGCCACGCAAAGACCGTCGACATGATTGGGAGCAGCAGTGTGGCATTGGCAACGACAGTCAAGTTCACTTTGCCGATGCTGTAGTTCACCAGCACATGGCCGACACCGGGCAGCAACGTCATCAACAGGATCCGAGGCCAGTCCGAAACGGCGGGCATGGGCATCAATGAGCCGTCACTGACCGCAGCCGCCGGCAACAGCACAAACGCCGCGACCATCGTCATCGCGGTGCTGTAGGTCAGAGCGTCATGATCGTTTCGTGCTTTTTTTGTCACCAGGAAGAACGCTGTGCCCGCGAGCATTCCGGCAGCTGCGAGAGCGTCGCCCGAAAACGCGCTACCGGAACTCTCACCGGAACCGACCACCATGATACTCACACCGGAAATCGCCAACGCGGTCCACACGACCGACCAGAAACGAACGCGTTCGCCGAGCAGCGGACCGACTAACACCAACAGCACCGCGGGACGCAGCGCCCCGATGATCAAAGCATTGGCGATGCTGGTGTTCGCGATCGCCGCGTAGCCGAACGCAATGCTCACTCCGAAGGCGGCGCCGCCGAGCGCGCCGTTGCGCAACTCCGCGAGGTTCAGTCTCTGGCCGCGCATGCGAAGGAACGCGTAGTACCCGACCGCGCCCGCCACCATCCGCCATGCAGCAAAGGTAAGCAGGGGTGATTCAGCTGTACGCAGAATCGATGGTCCCACACTCAACAACAGCAGCGACAAACCCATAGCGCTCAGGCCGCGCGCCGTGTCGTTGTCGGGGTCCAACCCGCTGGTCCTCATCCCGGAGGGGTTGGATGGTTGTTGTCTGTGCTGCACCAGCTCGACCCCGACATGAGCTTCCGATTATACCCTCTGCTGGACGTAGATATACTGTGTACAGCACCAGCGACGTCGAGCGGAGACCATGACCACAGCACAACCACCCGCCGGGTTGGACTACACGACCAACGGCGCTGACAACCACTTCAACGAGCCCCCGGACTGCTTTGAGCGCTACATCGACCCGGAGGCTCGCGAAAACATTCTGCCGGGCATGCTGCCCAACAAACTCAACCCGCTCAAGGATCTCTCCGACGAAGAACGTCGGGCATTCGTCGCCGAGTTCCTCGCGCCCTGCCTCTCATGACCGAGAGTCGATTCGTCGTCTGCCAGACCGTCGGCCACAGATCGATCATCACGATCGATCGTGCGCCCGTGAACGCCTACGACGGGGCATTCCACGCTGACTTTCAGAATGCCTGGAAACAAGCACGCGATGACACCCAGACCCGTGTCATCGTCCTAAGAGCGACAGGTCCGCATTTCTGTGGCGGCGCCAACACCAAAGATCCTGAACCGGCGCCTCACGGCATCAACATCCTGTCTGCCCCCGAGGAGATCCGACTGATCAAAGAGACGATGAAACCGACCGTTGCCGCAGTTCAAGGCGGCTGTATCGGTGGTGGCCAACGCTTGGTGTGGCCCTGCGACATCATATTCTGCACTGAGGACGCCTTCTTCATGGATCCCACCGCGAAGATGGGGATCGGCGGAATCCAGTCGCACCTCCACACTTGGTTCTACGGTCCGCGGCTCGCCAAGGAAATGATCTACAGCGGCCAACCCTTGACGGCGCAACGGCTCCACGCCTGTGGTCAAGTCAACCGGCTCTACCGTGATGTCGAGTCACTTCACAGTGCCGCCGACGAGTTCGCTGAACAGGTCGCATCGCAGGATCCGGTCGCGCTGCGTCAAGCCAAGAGGGCGAGCGACATCACCATGGACATCATGGGCCAGCATTACGTGACCTCCCGCATGGGCGAACTCCTAGACGAGCCCGCGACCTTCACAATGCCAAGCGACTAGACCCGGCAGTTCATCGAGTCTGAGGTTCCGCTCACTGCGGTACGCGGCCTGTGCTACGCCCCCCATGGGTATGGTCGGCAGTGGTGGCGAAGCGCAGCAGAGCTCGGTCGGGCCTCACTGTTCGTTCCCGACGAGCACGGTGGCGGCAACCTCTCAGGCGGAAGCACCCGCGACGCCCCCATTGCCTCCAGTGGTACCGTGCCTTGCCGCGACGTTGTGTCAGGCGCCTGTCCGATACTTGCAGTTGGCTAGCGAGCGGCGAACCAGTACCGACATTGTCCACGTTAGGTTGAGGTCATGAGCATCCGCATCACAATCAACACGGACCGGTGTACAGGCCACGGTCGTTGCTACGTTCTGGCCCCGGAAGTCTTCGAACCGGATGACGACGGCTACTCAGTCGCTCGCGCCTCTGTGGTGGACGACGACCTCGCAGAAGCCGCTCAGCTCGGCTCATCCAACTGCCCCGAAGACGCCATCAACGTCGTCGAGGAATGACCGGGCCGCAAATGAAGAAGCACCCGACCGGCGCATCGCCATGAAAACCCGCCCTTAGGAACGCGGCAGTTCGAGCACACGCTCTGCGATGATGTTGCGCAACCCATCTCGAAACCAAAATTGAAAGGGCCGTTCCAGTCTGGCCTGTGTTCGTCCACAATGGTGACGCACGGACACCGCGCACGCCATGAAGGTGACACCTGGGACAGGTCTAATGTATGCTGCACCCCTCTGGAGGGGAACCAACAATGACCGAACACGCCGAGTCCGAGACCGATCAACCCGCAAACCCGTTCGAAGACCCACACAACCGACAGTATCCACAGGAACTGTTCCGGATGATGCGAGACTTCGGGCCGGTCACGGAGATCGAGAGGTCGGGCCGCCGTTCGGTGATGGTTGCCAAGCACGAAGACGTACTGTCAATCCTTCGCGATCCACAAACATTCTCGTCGAACGACGAAGCTACAGACATCGGACAGGTCCGACCGCTGATTCCGCTTCAGATCGACCCGCCGGACCACACCAAGTACCGCAAATTAACGGATCCCCTCTTCTCTCCGAAGCGGGTCGCCGAGATGGAAGCGCCGACTAGGGAACTCGTGCGCGAACTCGTAGACAGCGTCGCTCACCGCGGCAGGCTCAACTTCCACAGCGTTGTCGCTGAGCCAATCCCCAGTACCGTGTTCTTGCGGCTCCTCGGTCTTCCGACATCCCGCACCAACGAGTTCCTAGAACTCAAGGACGGAATCATCCGACCGCCCGTCAACACGCCTGAGGAGCGGACGACAGCGGTCCGCGAGACTGGCGACAAGATCTACGAAGTCCTCGAAGAGATAGTTGATGCACGGCTCGCCGAACCCCGAGACGACCTCATTTCAGGGTTCCTTGCCAGCGAGGTGGACGGTGAACGCCTCAGCAAAGAAGATGTGCTCGACATCGGCTACCTCTTCTTCCTAGCCGGCCTGGACACGGTCAGCGCATCGCTGGACTGCATGATCGCCTTTCTCGCGTTGAACCCGGACCACCGCAAACAGATCGTCGACGACCCGTCGCTCATACCCGCCGCTATCGAGGAGCTCCTGCGTTGGGAGAGTCCCGTCGGCGGTGTCGTGCGGATCGCGATGAACGACACGGAACTTTCGGGTTGCCCAATATCGAAGGGCGCCACGGTGACTCCGATGCTGGGTTCAGCCAACACAGACGAGCGCTTCTGGGAGAATGGCGACATCGTCGACTTCAACCGGCCGGTCAACAAGCACCTCGCTTTCGGGGGAGGACTTCACCGGTGCCTCGGCTCCCATCTCGCCCGCATGGAGCTGCGTGTCGTACTTGAGGAGTGGCACCGACAAGTCCCGGACTACCACATCGCGCCCGGCATCGAACTCGACTACACCCCCGGTCTACGGCAGGTGAACAACCTCGAACTCGAATGGTGAACCAGCCTCGACCGGCCGAGCGGGACGCGATCATTTCCGGTATCGGACAGTCCCGGATCGGGCGTCGGCTCGGCCGAAGCGGGCTGGACCTCACAATCGAAGCGGCTATAAGGGCTGTGGGCGATGCGGGCCTCACCCTCGACGACATCGACGGAATCTCGACCTACCCGAGCAGCTCCAACTCCTTTGGAGGCGCGACGGGCGCTGAACTCCACGATGCGCTGCGTGTGAACCTGCGCTGGCGCGACGGCGGACCTGAGACTTCGGGCCAACTGGGCGCGGTCCACAAAGCTGCGCTCGCCGTATCCGCCGGTCTGGCACGGCACGTCTTGGTCTTTCGCACCCTTGTCGAGGGAAGCGGACCGGCCGGCGCCACCGGTTCGGCGCCCTCCTTCATGCGTTTCCTGCTTCCATACGGAGCCGGCTCTGCAGCCAACTGGATAGCGATGTACGCGAGGCGGCACATGCATGAGCACTCGACAACACGCGAGCATCTCGGTGCGATCGCCATCAACGCCAGAACGAACGCGGCGCTGAACCCGTCGGCCGTCTACACCGAACCGATGACAATGACCGACTATCTCAACTCCCGAATGATCTCGGACCCGTTATGCCTGTTCGACTGCGACGTGCCATGCGACGCATCGACAGCGGTGGTCGTTTCTCACCGCCGCTACGGACCCGACAGTCCCAACTCGGTGGTCAACATCGCCGCCATGGGCACCGCGCTCGGACAACGCCCGTCTTGGGACCAGTATCCCGATCTCACGAGCATGCCAATGTCGGCCTCCGCCCAGTCATTGTGGAACCGCACAGACCTTGGTCCAGCCGACGTCGACGTAGCGCAACTCTATGACGGGTTCAGCTGGCTGACGATCGCATGGATCGAGGCGCTCGGTTTCTGCGAACGCGGCGATGGCGGACCCTTCGTCGCGCAGACCGGGCAAATCAACATCTCCGGCGCGCTCCCCCTCAACACCGCAGGGGGGCAGCTCTCAGGCGGCCGGTTACACGGATTCGGCCTTCTGCACGAAGCCGTTGTCCAACTCCGTCACGACGCAGGAACCCGACAGGTGCCCGACGGTCCCGAGGTCGCAATCGTCGCCGCGGGCGGTGGCCCCGAAGTCGGCTGTTTGTTGCTGACCCGAGGTCTGCAATGAGCAAGCCCGACCGACTGATCGAATTCAACGCCCATGAAGAGTTCTTCTGGACCCTGGGCAGCGACGGGCGGCTCAGGTTTGTTGGTTGCAGCAGTTGCGGACGGCTCCACCATCCGCCTCTCCCGCGCTGCCCGCATTGCGGCGGTGTTGAACTGGAACCAACGGCCGTGTCCGGCAGGGCCAGCGTCGCTTCCTACACAATCAACCGCCAACCGTTCCTTCCCGGGTTCGATCCGCCCTACATCATCGGACTCGTCGAAATCGACGAAGACCCAACCATTCGACTCACCACAAACATCGTCGCCTGCTGTGTCGACGACCTCAGGATCGGCCTCGACGTCGAGGTGCTGTTCGAACAGTCCAACGATCTCTACGTCCCGATCTTTCGACCCCGTACCCGCACCTCCTCTCCCAAATCGCCGGAACTCTCGTGAATTCACCGTTCGATGCGTCAATTGCTCGTCGACCATGGGCATGTCAACGCATCCCTCGTGGACGGCTGCGACGCGCCGATAGTCAAGAGACTCGCAGGGTTGATCGACTTTGATCCGTCGCTTCTTGGTCAGTAAATGGGTGAGGACTCCGCTTGTGGGCCTCAAGCACGACCGGTCCATGGGAACCGAAGCGCTGTTCAGAGTTCAGCCTTTGACTCTGGGCCTTCCCGCACAATACTGTCCGGGTGTCGGCTTGGGGTGTCGGATTGAGTCTGCCCACCAGAAGGAACAACGTCATGAATGAGTCGAGGATGCTGATCGATGGAGCACTCGTTGACGCGACCGACAAACGGTCCTTCAGCGTCTTGAACCCAGCAACAGAAGAGCCCATCGGCGAGTGTGCCGACGGCGCCGAGGCAGACATGGAGCGCGCTGCGACCGCCGCGCGCAACGCCTGGAACCTCAGCGAATGGGCGACGAATCCTGCGCTTCGACAGCGCTGTCTCATGCAATTGCAACAAGCTCTCGAAAGCGAACGGGAGGATTTGCGAAACGAACTCGTGGCCGAAGTCGGTTGCCCTGTCATCACGACCTACGGCCCCCAGCTCGACGTTCCGCTCCGAGATGCACTGACGTGGCCGGCGGAGATGATCGACAACTTCGATTGGACACGACAGCTGGAGCCTCGAGACCCTTTCGGACTCGGCTACATGACGCACCGCGAGGTATGGAAAGAACCGATCGGTGTCGTGGCGGTGATCGTCCCGTGGAATTTTCCTGTCGAGATCATCCTCAACAAGCTCGGACCGGTTCTCGCGATGGGCAACACCTGCGTGTTGAAACCCGCACCCGATACGCCGTTCAACGCGAACCGAATCGGCCGCCTCATCAAAGAACGAACCGACATCCCCGACGGGGTCGTCAACATTGTGCCATCAAGTGACCACCTTGTGGGTGAGGCACTGTGCACATCCCCGCTGATCGACATGATCGCCTTCACCGGGTCAACAGTGACCGGAAGAAGAGTCATGGAGTCCGCTGCCGCGACCCTCAAGCCGGTCTTCTTGGAACTCGGCGGCAAGTCGGTCAACCTTATTCTCGACGACGCGGAATTCGAGACAGCGGTCCCCGCCGCGTCTGGAATGTGCATGCATGCCGGCCAGGGCTGCGCGATGGCGACCCGGTTGCTTGTCCCGTTCTCGCGCTACGACGAGGCTGTCGAACTGGTGAAGGTCGGGTTCGAGTCGGTTGCCCATGGTGACCCGACAGACATCGCGACGTTGCAAGGGCCATTGATCTCCGCGCGCCAACGTGACCGAGTGCTCGGCTTCATCGAACAGGGCAAGGCCGAAGGCGCCCGACTTGTCACCGGAGGCGGTACACCCCCGGAGCACGACAGAGGGTTCTACGTGCAACCAACGGTATTCTCCGATGTCGACAACTCGATGACGATCGCTCAAGAAGAGATCTTCGGGCCGGTCTTAGCGGTGATCGGCTACAACGACGATGACCACGCTGTGCGCATTGCGAACGACTCGGCCTACGGGCTCGCCGGAAATATCACATCAGCAGACCTCGACCGCGCCCAAACCGTCGCTCGTAGAATTCGAACGGGCACCCTGGGCATCAACGGCGGCATATCGTACGGCCCTGACGCGCCTTTTGGCGGGTTCAAACAGTCTGGAATTGGGCGGCAGTGCGGTATCGAGGGCTTAGAGATCTTCACCGAAACCAAAACGGTCGGCTGGCCGGTCAGCTGACAGCGCCGGGTCTCATGCACGCGCGCAGCCGTCCATGATCCAACATTGCGAGCCTGACGAGCAGCACGCCTCGGGGGTCACGCCGCGGCTCCTCATCTGACAGTCCCCCCTGCGAGCACTAGCGGAGCCCCAGAAGGCGCCTAGGAGTCTCCGCTCAGGCTGACTATGGCTGCCTAGTGTGGCGCTTGAGGAATCCCGCCAGCTCCTCAGCCAACGCCATGTCCTCAGGGGTGTCGCCGCCGAAGCCGCCATGGGACATGGCCTCGCCTACATGCAGCTCCGCTTCCACGCCTGCTTTCCGCAGCTTGCGGTGCATCAACACCGTGTTGGACAAGAAAAGGTCGCGGGTGCCGGTCTGCAAGTAGGTGGGGGGGAATCCCCGAAGATCGCCATAGAGCGGCGACACATACGGATGTGTCAGGTCGTGGCCGCCGGCATAGAGGAGATTGCACTCCATAAGGCTGCCCAACACCTGGTCAATGCCAAGATTCGTCCAGAAGCTGTCGCCCGACTCGGTCAGGTCGACCTCGGGGGTCATCAGCACAAGAGCCGCCGGCATCGTCAGGCCCTCGTCTTTGGCCCGCAGAAGCATCGCCGGGGCCAGATTGCCGCCCGCAGAACCCCCTCCGACGATGACGTCCTGAGGATCACGCTCTTCTAGGGCCTTGCGGTACACCGCCAAGAGGTCGTCCAGCGCTGCGGGGTAGGGGTGCAGAGGGGGCATCCGGTAGTCGGGTGCCCAAGTGATCATCTCCCGTTGAAGCGCACTAGCCTTGGTCAGAGCAACACAGGTCTCTCCAGAGCCGGTTACCAGCCCGCCACCGTGTACGTCTATAAACAGCGGGACCGATGGGCTGTCAGCCACCGAGTCGGGGGTGAACACATAGGTTCGAACCCCGTCGAGCTCGAACTCGGTCTGCTGTATCGGGGCATCAGCGGGCAAGCGTGCGCTGAAAACCGAGGCCGTTATCTCGTCAAGAGGTGCGATCCAGTCCAGCCACGCCTGAGTACCGGCATCATGCTTGGGAGAACTGGCTGCGCCGGGAAATTGCGATAGGAGGTTGACGTATTCCTGGGCCTCCTCGCTGATGCTCTTGGGCGTCGGAGGTGGAACGCGGTTGCTGTCTGACATGACTTGATCCTCAATCTCGGAGACTATTGCTCAATCTCGGAGACTATTGGAAGACTAGCGCTGGGGAAACTAGCGCTGGCTGTGGAACCGGTCAAGTCGGCCGAACTTGAGGAAGCTCGTGGGTGGTCAGCCCTTGATTCTCGCTGCCGGCCTCGTCTCTGGCGATACCGTCCACCACGCCCCAGCCGGTTGTAGATGCGCCGGACGAAGCACCACCGGCCGTCTCGACGCTCACAGGTGTCCAGTATTGAAGGTGCTCCACTGTCCGGCAGCGATCAGATTCAGGTTCTCGGAGAAGGTTTGATTGCGTCTCCGAGTTGCTCGCGCACTTGAACAAGCTCGCTGATCAGCTCCGCGCCTCGTCCGTTGCCGAGGCGCACCGTCGCATGGGTTCCGCCGACCTCTGACCAAGCGTCGGCTCTGGCGCTGAAGCCTTCTGCTTCGCCGAGGCTCGCCTGAAACCCGATGGAGTCGGGATCGCGGCCGACCTCGACGGCTCGAGCCCTGATGAATTCAATGCCGGCTCGGGACCAGCTGGTGTTGCCGCTCCACATGAACCCGTCGCCGATCCGAGCGCAGCGGTCCTGCTGCACCTTGGCGAATCCTCCGAACCAAATTGGTACGGGATGCTCAAGGAGCGGGTTCAGGCCGGCTCTGTCGATCTTGTGGTGGTCCCCGGCGTAGTCAACCACCGGCTCACTCCAAAAGCGTCGAAGCACGTCCACCTGCTCTTCCAGGCGAGGGCCGCGGGTGCGATAGTCGGTGCCCAGAGTCTCATACTCGATGTAGTTCCAGCCGCTTCCCACGCCCATCCGGAAGCGGTTGGAACTGAGGATGGCCAACTGGGCGGCCTGCTTGGCCACCAGTGCGGTCTGGCGCTGGGGCAGCACGAGCACGCAGGTGACCAGCTCGATGCAGCCAGTGAACGCGGCCCAGTAGGCGAAGAGGGTGAACGGCTCGTGGAAGACGCTGGTCTCGTCGTAGAACCCGCCCTCGTGGAAGGGAGGATCGCGCCGATCATGGGGTGTGCCCAGTACGTGATCCACGCTGGTGATGAAATCGAACCCGAGCTCTTCGGCGGTCACCGCAAAGTCCCGCACCACCCCGGGGTCGAATCCGAGCTGCTGTTCGGGCAATCCGACACCGATCTGTATACGCCCTTTCATAGACCCGGTCATGCGCCCGGCGCCTCTGTGCCTGCAGTCGTCTCTGTGCCTGCGGTCGCTGCTGCATCCGGGTTTCGTCGATGACGGGGATCCTCGGTTAGGAGCTCTTCGACAAGGAAGGTGGGGATTGGCAGTGCGCTTGGATCAAGGTAGGCCATCTGCCCAATCCGAGCTGTCGAGCGCACACCTTGCGAGGCCAATCTGGCCAAGGCCCCGTCCAGGTTGTCTACCCGCAGTCCTTGGGCGTGGAACCGGTTGCGGGTTATATCGCTGCCCCACAGCTCGCGAGATGCGCCTTCCGGGGGAATGGGAAACAACAGCAGCAGGCAATCTTGGAGCGAGACCATGGCGCCGACCTCATCGGCGGCGGCATCCTCTTCAGCGCTCAGAACCTCTGTTGCGAACAGATCGGCCAGCCGCTCCGCCACCGCGGCGGGCTCGTCCACCACGGCGGTAACGAAGGCGTATTGCAACACGGGAACAACTGGCGCCTCCGGTAGGGGCTGTGTGTCATAGCCCCAGCGGGGGTCGTCGTCAGTGTGGCGCTCGGACCATTCCAGCAACAGACCGGCAGTCTCCTTGGGTTTGGTGAAGAAGATGCCATCATCGATCCAAACTTGCGGGGTGGCATGCAACCGGGCCAGCCGCTCGGCGGTGGCGTTGGCGTCATCCACCTGGAACGCCATCGAGTGCATGCCACCACCCCATTTCTCCACGAAGTTCCTGACCGGCGACTGCTCCCCCACGGGAGCGCCGATCTCTATGGAGTTGTCTCCCAGCCAAGTCATCCCGCCGCGCCTTCCAATGCCGGCCTCCTCCGATACGCTCTCATGCATAACCGCGGCACCGAACAAGCGCTGCAACGGCCCGAGCATCTCGTCGTAATCGGGCCCCATGGCGGTGGCGTGCCAAAGCATGGTGATTCCTGTCATTGGCTATCTCCTCTCTTGGTCATCGCTGTCGCTTCCAATGCAAGACGATGTCAGGAACTTGGGGCATCCGGGCTTCCGTGTTCGAAGAGCCGCGAAGTAACGATTTCCAGCGCGTTGTCGGCTGGACCTTCCCAGTCCACCCGGCCATGCTTCAACAAGACAATGCGATCGCATAGTTCAAGGGCATAGGTGATCTGCTGTTCGACGATGAGCAAAGAGGTGCCTGCCTCGCGAATGGATTCGAGAATCCGATACACCTCTTCAACGATGATCGGAGCGAGCCCCAGCGAGAGCTCGTCGGCAATGAGGAGCCTCGGCTCTTCGACCAGGACGCGCGACAGCGACAGCATTCTCTGCTCGCCCCCCGAGAGCGTGCCCGCCAGCTGGTTGCGGCGCTCTCCGAGGCGGGGGAACAAATCGAACGCCCGGTTGAGGCCAGAGCTCACTCCCCGTCGGCCCAATGCTCGCCGAAAGGACAGTTCAAGGTTCTCCTTCACCGTGAAGGTGGCGAGCACCGAGCGCCCTTCGGGGGCGTGGGCCACCCCCGCGCGGGCGAACTTGTATGCGCTCTCGCTGCTCATGTCCACCCCATCGACCCGTACGGCGCCTGCGCTCGGGGGCACCAACCCGCTGGCCACCCGAGCCACCGCGGTCTTTCCCGCCCCATTGGCGCCGAGCAAGCCTATGGCCTCGCCAACATCCACATGGAAGGAAACGTCGAACAGCGCTCGGAACGGTCCATAGGCTGCTTCCACGTCTCGCATCTCGAGAACGGGGGGGACGGCGCTTTCGGGCTTCATGACTCGACCTCGAATGTGCCCAGGTAGGCGGCCCGCACCGCAGGGTCCTTGAGCACATCAGAAGTAGGCCCGGATGCGATGAGTGTACCGAAGTCGAGCACATAGGAGAATTCTGTGAAGTCGGCTACCAGGCTTATGTCGTGTTCGACCAGCAAGATTGCGAACCCTCGCTCAGCCTGGACCGCGCGAAGCGTGGTCGCCAATGCTTCAGTCTCTTCCGGGCCGAGCCCAGAACTCGGCTCGTCAAGCAGCAGCAAGTCCGGATTGGTCATGAGGGCACGACCCACCTCAACGAGGCGGCCCTGGCCCAAGCTGAGGGTCTCTATCGGCTCGTGGGCCACTCCGAGCAGCCCGAGAAGTTCGAGCACCTCCCGGCAAAGATCAATCTCGGCTGGTTGCGGCCGCCCCATACCGAGGATGTCCTTCCAGAATGCCCCAGTGCCGTTGCGAACTCGTTCGGCGATGAGCAGGTGTTCGAACACCGTCGTCTCGTCGAACAGCTCTATCCGCTGGAAGGTGCGGCCAATCCCGGCACGGGCTCGACGGTTGACCGGCAGGCCGCCGAGATCCTGGCCCTTGAACCGGACCTCGCCCTCGTCGGGGGAGACTACCCCCAGCAAGCAGTTGAACAAAGTTGTCTTTCCCGCGCCGTTCGGGCCAATCAGCCCGACGCGCCGATGCGGCCCAACAGACACGTCCACTTTGCTGAGGGCTTGGATTCCAGCGAAAGACTTCGAAATCCCGGTGGCTTGCAGCAACTCGTTCACGACTCAGCCTCCGTAGGAGACTCACCGCTAGGCCCGTGCTCTCGGCTACGCCCCTCATCGCCGCCGGGGCTCCCGTCTTTGCTGTTGCCCCCATCGTCGCCGGGGCCCTCGGATTCTTGATTCTGGCCCTGGCGCAACCTGCCTCGGCCTGCGTTGGGGTATTTCTCGAACAACCGGGCATCCAGCTTGGCGAAGGAGCGGCGCTTGCCGAACTCAAGCATTCCCTCGGGATGGCGGGCATATTGGATGGCGCCCAGGCCGAAGAGAATGAACCGCCATTT
The DNA here is from genome assembly GCA_965208435.1 of Candidatus Aldehydirespiratoraceae bacterium. Taxonomy (GTDB): domain Bacteria; phylum Actinomycetota; class Acidimicrobiia; order Acidimicrobiales; family Aldehydirespiratoraceae; genus VXYK01. The sequence goes on from OZ242337.1 coordinate 622,011, forward strand.
GGGCGAGACCGGGAACGGCCAGGGAATTCGGTCCTCGGAGCGCAGGATCCAGCCCAGGAACGTCCCGTTGAGCACCACCGGCGGAAACAGCGAGAACCCCACGCCCGCCTGGATGGCCCCCTCCACGGTGCGGGCGCTCAACGACACTACGAGAACCAGCCAGAACAACGCCGTGGCGGGCGCGAAGTTGTTGGAATAGTTTACGTTCTCCTGGTGGATGGAGAGCATGGCGCCGCCGAGCCCGGCGATGAACGCTGATATTGTGAACGCAGCGATTCGAGCCTTGGCCGGAGATATGCCGATCGATTCGGAGGCGACCTCGCTGCCCCGCAGCACTCGCAGGGTCCGGCCGATAGTGCCCTCACGAAGCTGGATCACAAACGTCGACATCACCACGAGCACAATGAGCGCCAGCACCAGGAACAACTTGTCGTCGTTGAAATCCCAGGGACCCAATTCGGGTCGGGGAACGCGGGTTCCCTGGAGCAGGGAGGTGTCGCCGCCCCCGACCCAGGGGAACTTCACAACCACAGAGTCGAAGAAGTAGGCGAAGGCCAGCGTGGCGATAGCCAGCCACACGCCGCCCAAACGCAGAACGGGGATCGACAGCAGCGCTCCCACCGCGGCAGCGATCACCGCTCCCGCCAGGGAGGCCAAGAGCACCGATGTGTCCCAACGGTCGGCCATCTGAAAAACGGTGAAGCCGCCGATAGCCGCGAATGCGCCCTGGCAAAGCGAGATCTGCCCGGCAAAACCGGTGATCACCGTTATCGACAGATAGATGGTGGACAGGATTACGGCCTGGGTGACTAGGAACATCCATCGAATGTCAGCCTGAGTGAACACCGCCCAGCCGAGAATGAGGAGGAACGACAAGGTGAATGCCCGGACGCCGATAGTCAGGTAAGGGTGGCGGGCATGTCCAGCCGGCGCCGGTGGAGGGGGGTCGACTCCGGCCATGGGGTCGGTTGTCTCCCGTGCCCGCCTGATGGCGGGCCACAGCACCAAGATGCCGAACAGTACGATGAACGGAATCGCCGGCGTGAGGTTGTCGGTTATGGGTTCGATAAAGGACAACGACTCGGCCCAATCGGGCGCGAAGGTGTTGAACACTGCGGTTATCCAACCCAGAGCAAGACCGCCGATCAGGGCACGGGGCAGGCTCACAAGTCGTCCAACGGCGGCAGCCGCAATGGCCACCACCACGAGGTAGGAGAAATCGGGAGCAATAAGGGTGTTGAATCGAGGGGCGATCAGCACCCCGGCCATGCCGGCAAAAGAGCTGGAGAGCGCCCAGGCGAATGCCGATACCCAGTCCGCCCGAATCCCGGCCATCTCAGTCATGCGAGGACTCTCCACCACGGCCCGCATAGACAGGCCCACAGAGGTGAACCGGAACAACGCGGCCAACAACAGCGCTCCCAACAACGCGACGGCCATCTGGGCCAACTCGTCTCGGCTGAAGGGGTAGACGCCGAACGGGTCGTAGAAGACGCCGGCGCCGTCGGGCACTATCCCGGTGGGGGTGCGACCCGAGACGGGCTCATAGCTGAACGCGAGCTCAAAGATCACGGGCAGCGCAACGTTCAATCCGATGGCGATCACCAGCTTGGCCGCCGAGCTGGCGGTGCGCAGGGTTCGGAAAACTGTCCGTTCGAGTACCAGCCCTATCGCAGGGGCGACTACGAACACCGACAACACGAGCGCGGGCACGGTCGACCAATCCCATTGGTTGACCGCCTGAAAATACAGGGCAGCGGAAATGTAAGCCTGGGCACCGAACGCCAGGTTGAACACACCCGACGTCTTGTAGGTAAGGACGAAGCCAAGCGCTACGAGGGCGAATACGGTCCCCGGGGGCGTTCCCTGGAGGATAGCCCGAAAAAAATCCTCACCGACCGAAGCCAATATCAATTGCGTATCCCCCGTTTTTGTTGTTTGATCTGCGCGCCCTCAATTGAGAGCGGATTGCCCTTGGATCAGCTGAAGTTGGTCGGCTCCGGGTCGGCCCAGTCGGTCGTGGAGTTGTCCCAGCAAAGGAACGGAGAATTGCTGCCGCCTACCAATTCGAACGCTCCTCCCTGCATCCGCACGATGCCAGAGCATTCATGACGGTGACCGTTGGAGATACGGTCTTCGGGAGTAGGCGAATCATGTTGGCGCGACCAGTCGATCGGATTGACCAGGCCGTCGGCCGAGTAATCGGTAAGCATGGTGTTGGTGGCCTCTATCAGCGATTCTCGGCTGAATTCGGGGCCGGCGGCCTTGAGCCCCTGAACAAACAGATCAGCGTTGATCCAGCCAAACATGGTTTGTTCGGCGACCTGGCCGCCCTGGGCGTCAACCCACTCCAGGAATTCTGTGACGGCTGGTACGCCTTCGCTCTCAAAGGGGGCGAACCCGACGACCACGAAATCGCCGTCGAAGAGCGATCCCGCCTCGGCCACGAAATCATGGTCGTAGCTGTTGGGATGGTGCATCGTAATCTGATCCCGCACACCCTGGCGCTCAAGCTCTTGGGCGATGGTCTTCATTGCGTTGAGATCAAGGCACGAGGCAATGAAGTCCACCCCGGCTTCGACCATGGCTGTTACTTCAGGCCCGACCCCGTTCGGCAAGCCGAACGCCATCTCGTCGTTCAGGTACACCACTTCGGCGCCCACTTCGTCGGAGTAGGCCTCAATCGAGTCCGCATAGGTGCTGGCGCAGACTTTGGAGTTCTCCGAGATGCCGTAGCCCAGAGATGCCACGCGGGTGGCCCCTGCCTGCTGAGCAAGGAAGGGCATGAAGCGATTCGTGCAGTTGACACAGCTTGGCGCCTGAATGGAGAAGTTCGACTGCAGGCCATTTGCGGTGGACGGGTGGAGCCCCCAGTGATAGCTTGGGACCCCGGCCTCGTCGAGGTCGGCCCAGCCGCTGGCGAATAGGGTGGCTGTGAAAACTGCCAATGAGTCCTCTTCGGCGATGACCTCCAACGAAGCGGCCTGGTTGTTGAACAGCTCGTCGTCGAGAGTCTCGTGGATTACGAGTTGGCGCCCGTACAGCCCGCCCTCGCTGTTCACCATGTCGAAGTACGCCTGTATGCCGGTCTTGTAGCAGTCCAGGATGCATGTTCCGAGGGGGTTGTTCGCCTTGGTGGCAATCACGGCAACGCCGATTTCTTCGTCGCTCACTCCCGGCACCCCCTCGATCGGAATGAACACGTCGGAGTCGTCGGGTTCCGGCGCAGGCTCGGAAGTCTCCTCGGAATCGTCGTCGGGCTCCGGCGCAGGCTCGGAAGTCTCCTCGGAATCGTCGTCGGGCTCCGGCGCAGGCTCGGAAGTCTCCTCGGAAGTCTCCTCGCCGACAACGCCGTCTCCTGCACTGCCGGAGCTGTCGTCGTCGTTGCCGCACGCAGCCGCAATCAAGACCACTCCCAACATGATCGCAATCACTACTCGACACGAAGACCGCATAAACCCTCCAAAGTTGTTGGTATCACTCAAGTATACTGCGTATAGAGCGAGGCTAGCAGACGCCGACGGCAACTACCAATACTCCTTGCCAACGGGCATCGCGCCGACTGCCGCCCGTGTTACGTGAGATCCGACACCTAGCGGGCCGCGGCCATCCGCTCAGAGAGCGTTACGGCTGTGACGATTCCGTCGTCGTGGAACTTGCCGGTTCCATAGCTCACAAGGGTGGTGTCCACATCGGTTGCCTGAGCCCTCAGCGCCCCAACCGTGCATTCCTCCCGGGAGATGTGTGCAAACGGGTCGAACGAGTAGTTGCGCATGGCGTTGAGGTGGGTGATGCGGTTGATCTCATCATCAGGGAGTTCGGAGATGTAGGCCATCACCTCTTCCGGAGCGCTGGGCCATGTGGAGTCGGAGTGCGGATAGTCGCACTCCCAGTGGATGTGGTCGAGGTTGAGATGGTGGCGGATCTCCATGCCTACGGCATCGTCGATGAAACAGGTCAGGATCCGCTCGTTGAACACCTCGCTGGGCAGCTTGCCGCCAAAATCCTGATTGGTCCACCGGTGATGATGGCGGTACGTGTAGTCGATGCGCTCCAAGAAGTAGGGGATCCAACCAATCCCACCTTCGGAGAGGGCAATCTTGAGGTCGCTGAACTTGCGAAGCACCGGCGACCACAGGAGGTCGGTCGCACAAAGCACGATGTTCATGGGCTGGAGCGTTATCAGCGTGTCGATCGGTGCATCTGAGGATGTGCTCACCATCGTGGAAGAGGAGCCGATATGGAGGTTCACAACCGTGTCGGTATCGCAACAGGCGCCCCAGAACGGATCCCAGTGGTCGGTGTGGAACGAGGGCAGGCCCAGCTTTTCAGGGTTCTCAGAGAAGCTCACGGCGTGGCATCCCTTGTCCGCCGCCCTGCGCACCTCAGCGGCCATCAGCTCGGGATCCCATAGCGGCGTGATAATCATGGGGATCATCCGACCAGGCCGGTGTCCGCACCACTCGTCAATGTGCCAGTCGTTGTAGGCCTGAATGAGTTCGAGGGCTATGTCCTTGTCGGGACACGAGAAGAAGAGCTGGCCGCAGAACCCGGTGAGGCTGGGGAAGTTGAGCGAGCCGAGCACGCCGTTGACGTTCATGTCGCGTATGCGCTCATCAATGTTGTAGCAGCCTGCGCGCATTTGATCGAAGGAGGTGGCGTCAAGCCCATACTCCTCGGGAACCCGACCTGCCACCGCGTTCAGCCCGACATTGGGGAGAGCTTGGCCTTCAAACATCCAAACGTCGCGCCCGCTCTCCAATTGGGTCACAAACGGCGCTCGTTCCTGGGCACGGCTTGAAAGCTTGCCCTCGAAAATGTCAGGAGGCTCGACCACATGGTCGTCCACACTGACGAGAATAAGGTCGTCGATGTTCATTGGCTGCCCTCCCCGGACTTGCCAGCTTCTTCATTCCGTGACGGCACGGCCATGCTCTCAGCCGCTTAGCAGTCGAAGTCGGTGAGAGCATAGCCGGTCCTGGAGCCGACAGGAAGTCTTGGGGTCGGCCGGCCGCGCTTGCTCAGCGGCGCCCCGTGTCTGTTGAGTCATCTGCGACCCCCGACTCCCAATGGTTCAATGAACCGAAGCCTGGCGTTGACGCCGTATGGGTGCGTTAGCCTGTCCTGGCATGGACCTCGAACTCTCCAACGATCAGACTGACCTTCGCGACAACATCCGCGACGTTCTGGAAGGGGTCTGTCCACCCGCAGTCGTGAGGGCGGTTTATGAAGGTTCTGGGAATTCAAGCTCACTGTGGCAACAGATGACCGACCTCGGCTGGCCCGCCCTGTCGGTGCCCGAGAGCGCAGGAGGCTTGGGTTTCGGCTTCGTCGAGGTGGCCCTGCTCGCCGAGGAGCTGGGGCGGGCCACAGCAATTGGACCCCTTTTGGCCACCGCTTCTCAGCTCACCCCGGCGCTGGTGGAAGCAGGAGCGGGAGAGGAGTTGGAGGAAGTGGCCGCAGGCGAGCGTACCGGGGCCTTGGCCTCGGCGGAGCATGGCCGCTGGCAGACTGACCAGCCCCTGACATCTGCCGAGCCCACTGCCGAGGGGTGGAGGGTCTCGGGGGCAAAGACCGACGTTCTCTCCGCCGTAGAGGTCAGCTCATTCGTGGTGCTCGCCGCCCACCACGAGGGCACAGCCGCCGGCGGCACAGCCAACGAGCCCGGCCTGTTCCTGGTTGAGGCGAACGACACTGAGGTGGCGGCCCGGCCCTCTATCGAACCTACGCTTGCTCTCGCGGATGTGGAGTTCGACGGGTCCCCGGCCAAGGTTCTCGTCGAACCTGGCACCGGGTCGAGCGAGGCCGTGGGGAGGGTGCTGCAACAAGCTGTGGTGGCAATGGCGATGCAAACCGTGGGGGCGTGCCGCAGGATCTTCGAGGTCACGCTGGAGTACACCAAGGTGCGCGAGCAGTACGGCCGGCCGATCGGCTCGTTCCAGGCCGTCAAGCACCGGCTCGCCGACCTGTTCTTGGCGGTCGAGCGGTCCAACGCCGTGGGCTACTACGCAAGCCTTTCAATCGCCGAAGACGATGCGGGGCGCGCGGCAGCCACCCACGCGTCGAAGATAGCAGCCGGTGACTGCCAGAGACTTTTGACCCAAGACGGGCTGCAACTCCACGGAGGTATCGGCTTCACCTGGGAGAACGACCTTCACTTTCTGCTCAAAAGGGCGAAAGCGGGTGAGCTGTTGTGCGGAAGCAGCCGATTTCACCGCAGCGAGCTAGCTGACCTGCTGGGACTCACAGAGAAGATCGCATCATGAAGCTCCGCTATGACGACCATGTGGAGCAATTCCGGGGCCAGTTCCTAGAGTGGCTCGAACACAACCGGCCCACTGACGAGGAGATGAGCGCCGAGCCGGCGCTTTCATCTGCCCACCGCCCCGAGTGGTCTCGGGTTTGGGCAAGGCGGATGTTCGATCACGGGTGGTTGGTTCCGGGCTGGCCGCCCGAACTCGGGGGCCGCAATGCCGGCGCGGTTGAGACCCTCGTCTACCTTGAGGAGCTGAACCAGCGGGACATCCCACGCACAACCAACCCTCAAGGACTGGGCATAATCGCTCCGTCGCTCATCGACTTCGGCAGCCGGGACCAGATCGAGCGCTACGCCATGCCCCTGCTCCGGGGAGACCTGACGGCATGCCTCGGCATGAGTGAACCCGATGCCGGCAGCGACCTCGCCAGCCTCAAGACCCGGGCAGTGTTCGACGGCGATTCAATCGTCTTGAACGGACAGAAGGTATGGACCTCCGGCGCCCATCACGCGGATTTCTGCTTCATGTTCTGCCGCACCGATCCCGATGTTCCCAAACACCAGGGAATCTCAATAGTATTGATCCCGATGGATGCCGCCGGGGTGACCGTGCGGCCCCTCGTTGAGATCGTCCACCCCGGTCTGCCCGACCTCAACGAGGTGTTCCTGGACGATGTGACCGTGCCCGCTGAGAACCTCGTGGGTGAGGTGAACAACGGCTGGCGCATGGCCAACGCATCCTTGGCCCACGAGAGGAGCATGGTGTGGCTGATTTCTGTGCTCGCCACTGAGGCCGCACTGAAGGAGCTCATGGAACTGGCTCCCGAACTCCTCTTCGACCTCGGCGCCCACGAGCGGGCGAATGCCGTGGACGACATTGTGGGCCTTCATGTCGATGTCTTGGCCGCTCGCTGTCTGGGCTACCGCGGCTTTGCCCGATACGAGAGGGGTGGCACGGCGCCAGAGCAGGCGCTGATGAAAGTTTACTCCAGCGAGGTCAGACAGCGGCTCGCTCTGACCGCCGCCGAGCTGGCAGGCCCCGCGGGTCTGAGGCCCGTTTCAAGCCGCCACACCGAGGTGGGAACCCAAGAGGACTTCTTCGCCACGTTCGCATCAACCATCTCTGCGGGGTCCTCGGAGATCCAGAGAAACATTATCGCTGACCGGGTTCTCGGCCTACCACGTTCTTAGCCGTCGCAAATACCGGGTTCTCGGCCTGCCCCGGTGGCAACCGCCAGAAGAACTCAGCGGCTGTTTCCAAAGCGCTGTTCAAGCACAGCAGCCGGCTCAGTCATCTCTCGTTCACCGCCGACGATCGGGGAGTTGTGGACGGCCGCTATAGTTTAGCTGAGCCAACTGTCGAGACTTGAGTCAGGGGACATGGCCGAATACGAGTACATCACCTACGAAGAACTCAGCAACGGAAGGGTCGTGCGGATAATGCTCGACCGTCCGGACACTCGCAACGCACAGAACCGCGGCCTGCTGGTGGAACTAGACGACGCCTTCTTGCGGGCCGAGCGAGATGACCAGGCGCGCGTGGTGATCCTGGGCGGGAACGGTCCGATGTTCTCGTCGGGACACGACATGGGCTCGGCGGTGGCGCGCGAAGAGTTCGCCTCCCACCCGACACGCCTGTTCCACGGAGGCAGTCGGACCGGGGCCGAGCGAATGATGCTCCAGGAATGGCACTACTACTTCCAGAACACATTGCGGTGGCGGAACCTCCGCAAGATCACCATTGCCGAAGTTCACGGGCCGGTTTATTCGGCCGGCCTGATGCTGGCGTGGTGCTGTGACCTGCTGGTGGCCGCCGAAGACACGACCTTTGCCGACGTGGTGGCCACGCGTCTCGGCATGGCCGGCGTCGAATACTTCGCCCACCCCTGGGAGTTCGGACCGAGAAAGACCAAGGAGCTCATGCTCACCGGAGACTCGATCGGCGCCGAAGAAGCTCACCGCCTAGGAATGGTCAGCAAGGTGTTCCCCCGAGACGAGCTAGCCGAGCGGACCTTGGAGTTCGCTGAGCGAATCGCAAATGTTCCCACCATGGCCGCCATGCTGGTCAAAGAGTCGGTCAACCAGACGATGGACTCAATGGGATTCACCAACGCCCTGCAATCCTGTTTCACAGTTCACCAGCTCAACCACTCCCACTGGGCCTCGATATCCAACGGCGAGCGCCAAGTAGCCACCGCCGAATTCGACGAGGGCATTCAAGACTGGCGCGCAGCACCACCGGTGCAGAATGCGGAGAAGACCTCCGTCGGCGGCGGCGCCCAAGCAGACAGCTAAGCCGACAGCTAACGCTTGACTGGCATTACTCGAACGACTTTTGCCTGCTCAGAACCTCGTTAAACGGGATGCCCCGCTCTACAGAGGGCTCGCGGGGCAGCCCTAGCAGCCGCTCGCTGATGATGTTGCGCTGCATCTCGCTGCTGCCGCCGGCAAGCGTCCCACCGCGCGCCATCAGCCAGCTCGTGCCCGGATTCTCAAGTTCAATGCCATCGCCTTCCCAGATGACACCCTCAGGCCCGCAGGCTGCCAGCGCGGCACGCACCCGCTCAATGTCGGCTTCCGACTCCTGAAGTTTCAACAGCGAGCCCCACTGACCTTCATGTGTGTCCAGGCTCATGCCGGTCATCACCCGGGAGCTGGTCAGCGGCAGGACAGTCTCTTCTATGTGGACGTCGGCAATTCGGTGGCGTATCGAAGAGTGGCCGTCCACACCCCGCTGCCGGGCCATCCTGATGAGGTCGGCGACCCTTCCTGGCTCGTACTCCTCCTGGTCGCTCTCAGATCGGTCCCACCCCGTGTATCCGAAGCCTACGTTTGCCACCGCATTGCGCTCGTGGAACAGCAGGGTTTGAGCGACAGCCCAGCCGCTGTTCTCCTCGCCGATGAGGTTCGCAGCCGGGAGCACAATGTCGTCAAAGAACTCCTCGCAGAACTCCCCCATAGTCCCGTCGGCGGCACGGGTCTGCTGCACCACCAAACCCTGGGTCGTGGGAGAGAGGGGCACAGCGATCATCGAGAGCCCTCGGTGTTTGGGCGCATCCCAGTCGGTGCGGGCCAAGCAAAGCCCATAATCAGACCGGTGGGCCCCAGTGCTCCACATCTTCGAACCGCTGAGCACGTAGCTGTCGCCGTCGCGGGTCAGCCGAGTTCGAGTTCCGGCCATGTCGGAGCCGCCCCTGGACTCAGACAGGAGCTGGATCCAGATCTCATCCCCGCTCAACAGCCTCGGCAAGAACTTGGACTTGGCCTCGTGGGCGCCATGCTCGAGGAGGGTGGGTCCGAGCATCCCCACCGAGACCATCAGCGCCACGCCAGTCGGGATCTGGCGCCCCAGCTCCTGGGCTATGTCATAGAACGCCCGCTGATGCTCCAGGGTCAAGCCCGCCCCGCCGTACTCCCGAGGGAAGGGAATCCCGGCGAAACCCCCGGCGGACAGGCGGCGTTGCAGCTCTGCTGGATCTTCAGGCGGGGCGTCTCTGGGCGGCAGATTGGCGACGATCCACTCTTGGGATCGACGGCGGAACTCGCTGAGGGTCTCAGTGTTTTCGGCGTTGCTCATCGGCTGGCTCCGACAGTGGATTCAAGCAGACGGTAAAGGTCATCCCTGTGCTCCTCGGGCGAGCCGTACAGAGCACGTTCCAGCGCCGCTCGCCGGTTGTACATATGTATGTCGTGCTCCCATGTGACGCCGATGCCGCCGGTGATCTGCACGCAGTCGTCCACGACGCGGGTGGCCTTGTCGCCGATGTAAGCCTTGGCAATGTGGGAAAGGCGCTGTGCGTCCGGGTCGCCTTCGTCTATCGCCTCGGCCAACGCCCCGGCGACGGCCTTGGACGCCTCGAGCCATTGGGCCATGTCGGCGATCCGGTGTTTCAACGCTTGGAACGACACGATGGGTCGGCCGAAGGCGAAACGGTCCCGCCCGTATTCGAGGGTGAACTCGAGGGTGCGGTCGGCCACTCCGACGAGCTCGGCGCACTGCAAGGCAAGGGCGGTCTGAAGCTGGTGCTGCACTGCTTCAGCCGCCCGTCCGATCTCGCCCACAACATGGGTGGGATCAACGGTTACGCCCTCGAAGTCGATGACGCCGAACCGCCGGGTCATGTCGATGCTGCGACCCCGGCGCACCGTTACACCCGAGCGGTCGAGGCCGACGACCACCTGGGTGGGCCGGCCACCGCAGTTTGCGGTGACCAGCGCGTGGCTGGCTGAGCCGGCGGCCTCCACAAAGTGCTTGGCGCCGTTCAAAACCAGCCGTCGGCCAGTGTCCTCCACTGTGGAGTCAACGGCGTCGAGCCCCCAACGCCCGTCCCGTTCAGCCGATGCCCACACGCCGATGGCCTCACCTGACACCAGTGCGGGAAGCAGCTCTGCCTTGAGCTCATCGCTCCCGCCATGGCTGATAGCGGCCGCAACGACGTTCACGGGACGGAATGGTCCGGGGGCAAGACCCCGGCCGATCTCTTCAGCCAGGATCACCGCATCTCGTACCCTGCCGCCTGAGAGGCTGCCCCCGCCGTACTCCTCGGAGACTAGGAGCGACGTCCAGCCGAGCTGAGCGGCCTGCTGCCACCACTCAAGCTCAAAACCCCCTGTCGTCTCATAGAGCTCTCGCACCTTCAGCAAAGGCACTTCCGCCTCGATGAAACGGCGAACAGCCTCCTGGAACGCCTCTTGTTCCTCGGTCAATTCGAGTTGTATGGACAGACCCACCGCTAGCTCAGACCTTTACCCGAACCACTTCGTCCACAACCTCGACCTCAAAAGTCATCAACCCCTGACTGAACCCGTCCCCATCGGCGGGCCTTACGCATTCACCGGTGCGCACGTTGTATTGGCTGGAGTGCTGGGAACAGGTAATCACACCGTCGATGATCGGCCGTCCACCGAGCGGTGTCGCCTGATGGGGGCACATGCTCTGAAACGCACAGTAGGAACCGTCGGCGTTGGCGATGGCTACCGGAAACCCATCGACGTTTACGGTTGTGCTCTCCCCCGGGTCGAGGTAGTCGGCAGGAATGGCGTCGTGAAAAGCTGGCATGGCCTCAACTCTCTTGGCCGGTCGGGTCTGAGGATATTGCGTCTTGATCCAATAGCTCCCGCATTCGGACCTCAATTCGAATCGCCGGTACGCATGGTGAACGCGGCTGGTTCATCAGCCGAGGCAGGGAGCGAGATAATCCTCCATATTGTCCCGCATGATCCGACGAGTGTCCTCGTCGCTGAAGCTGGAGAGCTGTGAGCCGGCATACTCTGCCGGTCGTGCCAGGCCCTCGCCATGGGGGAAATCGGAGCCGAAGACCAGCGGCTCCACACCGACCTCGGCTGCGACGCGCTCGACGTTCTCCTCGGGGAACGGGGCTACATAGAAGTTCTGCTTGAAAATCTCCGAGGGCCTGGCTTCGAGCCGACCCGTCTCGTGCCAGCGGGCCCTGCGCCCCATCATGAAGGCGTGGTCCATCTTGCGGAGGGTATAGGGAAGCCACACCGTTCCCTGTTCGGCCAAGAGCACCTTGATATTCGGGAACCGGCCGAAGAAGTTGTGAAATATCAGTCCGGCGGTCAGCTCCACTGCCGGACGGTCTCCCCAGTACATGAACCATTGGAAGGCGTCGAAGTCGCCGAATGTGGTCTCAGGATCGTATGACCAATCGGCCCCGTACTTTTGATAGTCGGTTCCACCCAAGTGGACCGCGTAGCGAACCCCCGCCTCGTTGGCAATCGACCAGAAGCGGTCGTATACGGGGTCGGCCACCGAACGCCCGCCGAAGGGGTTGTCGGCGCCGCCGTGGGCATGGCCGGATTTCGTTTGGATCATCATGGCCCCGTCCTCAAGGACAGCCTCAAGTTCCCTTACCGCCAACTCGGGGTCAGCCAGCGGGATATAGGGGGGCAAGAACATGCGATCCTGGGCGTTGAATCCGGGCTCTTGGCGCATCCAGCGGTTGAAGGCCCTCACGTTGGCGTACATGGCGGGGATGTTGTCGACAAACTCGTATTCGATGTTGTGGGCCGCCGCCGGGAACATGACGGCCTTGTCAATGCCCTGCTCGTCCATCAGGGCGAGTCGGAGGTCTCGGTTGCCGTAGGCCTCGGAGTTGTTCTTGAACTCGGCTATGAACTCCCGGCGCTCCTCATCTGAGAGGTCTTTGAGGGGATTCAACTTGTTCAGGAGCATGCCGGGGAGGATGCTGGCGCTGTCTGGATCCTCGCTGGCCACAGGACGAGAACTCGCAGCCTCGATGGCCGGCTCCTCACCGAGCATCTTCTTGAGCTCGTCTTTGGAGAAGGTGATCTGGTTCGTGTTGAACTTGGACGGCACCCCGGCAAACAACTCGATGCGCTCCCCGTTCGGCCCGGTCACCACCCGGATGGACAGATCTCGGTGCTGGGGGTCGATGTAGCGCTCGAAGCAGTCGATGGGCTCGTTGAAGTGGTTGTCGGCGTCATTGATCGGGTAGTCCAATCCGGGGGGGGCAGGTGCTGTAGTCATTGTTCCTCCGTACAGTCGATTTATGCTATACGTAGTATAGTACACGCAATGGACAAATGCTTCCAGTGCCGATGACCCCCACACTATGGCGACAGTGAAGCCGTTTACCAGAAAGCGGCGGGCCGGTACCGCAGGAAGCCCCTCCTCCAACGGGATGGCAGCCCTGTTGCTCGCCACCCTGCTGCTAAGCTTGGGGCCGTCGATCCTGCGGCACGCCGAAGCCTCAGACTGGCCGCACGTTGTGCTGATGACCGCGCTGCCCGGAATCGGCCATGTCCTTACCAACTACAGCATCGGATATGTAAGACTCCATGTGGTGAGCAACGTGAATCTACTGCTTCCTGTGCCGGCCGCGGTCGTGGCGTGGATAGCCGTTGACGAATCACTTGTTGCCGCTCAGATCGCCGGTATGTCCATCACGGCTGGTGCGCTGTTCTCGCTGGTGCGAGAAGAACAGGCAAGGTTGCACCAGTGACTTCAGAGACAACGTCGAATATCGAGCCAACGGCTTCAGAGGCGGCAGTGGAAGCTCAAAGCACCGCTGCAAGACCACTGACGGGAATCCGTGTCCTGGATCTCAGTTCGCCGACAGGCCCTTACTGCGGGCGTCTGCTAGCCGATCTGGGTGCCAGAGTGACCCTTGTCGAGCCGCCCGAGGGCGACCCGTACCGCCGTTTGGGACCGTTTCGAGACGGCGTGCCCGAACCGGAGTCCAGCTTGGCATTCGGGTACTACCACGCAGGCAAGACCAGCGAGTTCTTGGACCTGGAACACGAAACTGGACGGTCGCGGCTGAAAGAACTCGCTAGCGAGGCAGACGTAATCGTGATTTCCCCAAGTCCCCGCCGCCCCCTTTGGGGGTTCGCTCCTGAGACTTTGGAGCTGGCATGGGCGCGCGACGACGCGATTGTCTGCTCGATCACCCCGTTCGGAATAGGCGGGCCCTACTGGAATCGGCCCTATACGCACGCCACATCCTTCGCCGCAGGCGGTCAAATGGCCGAAACGGGGGTAGCAGACTCAGCGCCCATTGCCATGCCGGCGGAGATCCACTGGCATGCCGCATCGGCCCATGCGGCAGTGGCCATCCTTGCTGTCCTGGGCTCACGGAGTGCCACACGGGGGCGGTTTATCGACATCTCGGCGCAGGAGGTCGAGGCGTTCCAACTCGCTGGCATATGTGCATATCATGCCCACGGGCTGGTCCCAGGCCAGCGCCGGTCGGGCAAGGTCATCCCTCCCAGCGGATTGTGGGAATGCCTCGACGGGCGCATCGACATAGCGGCCTACGCTGATAACCACTGGCCGGCATTCTTGGAGATGCTGGACCACCCCCCCGAACTGTCAGAGCCCTCCCTGGCCGATATGGCAGTGCGGCGCCAGATATTCGACGGCCTGATCCCGGTGATCGCGGAGATTGTGGCCAAATGGAACCGCGAGGAGATGTTCGAACGGGGACAGCGAGCGGGACTCCCCGTCTGCCTTCGCAATTCCCCCTCGGAATTCGTGGCCGACCCCCAACATGTCGAACGCGGCTATTGGGCAGACAACAGTCGAGCTAGCGGCAAGCCGTTCACCGCGCCCGGCGCACCGATCCTCTCCCACCCCCGTTTATTCCTACCCGCTGAACCGAAGGGGTTGGGCGATGAGCGGGGCGGGGCGACGACTGCCAGCGGGGCGAGCGCCCCCGCGGCCTCTTATGCGCGCAACGAGTCCGACCGGCCCCTGGAGGGCTTCAGAGTTCTGTCGCTAGGCACCTTCGTCGCCGGGAACACCTGCGCCCAGATCCTCGCTGGTGCAGGCGCGGATGTAGTCAAAGTCGAGAACCCGAAGCGGCCCGAATCACTGCGCGGCGGGGGCTTCAACGACGGCGCGACGCTGGCCCGAGAGCCGTCAGGGATTACCAACACCCCCTTGAACGCCTACCTGTCAAGGGGGATGAAGAACATCGGACTGGACCTCTTCCAAGAAAGGGGTCAGCAGACCCTGCGAGACCTGGCCGCGAACTGCGATGTGCTCATTGAGAACTTCAGTGGCTCGGTAATGGCGAAATGGGGCGCCACATTCAATGAGCTGAGCAAACTGAATCCGAGGCTGATCATGGTCTCCATGTCGGGGTACGGCCGTACCGGAACGAGGGGGTCCAGCAAGGCCTACGCCTCGAACATCGCCAGCCACACCGGCCTGAGCGAGGCCTGGAGCAATTCGGGCACCTTCACCGACTATGCCACAGCAGTACAAGCCGCACTCGCCACTGTCGCCGCTCGAATCCATGTGGCTGCCCATGGGGGGCCTGTCTATGTCGACGTCGCCCAGACCGAGGTATTCGCCGCTATGGGTGCCCGCCTCTACCTCAACACCCTAGTCAACGGCAAGGATTCAGAAGTGCAGGGAAACCTCGACTCGGGGTCTCTATTGACACGTGTGGCTCGTTGCGACGGCGACGACCGCTGGGCGATCATCGAGATCGAGGACACCGAACAATGGGACGCGGCATGCCGAATCGTGGGGCGCGAAGACCTGGCCATGGGAGCGGTACCGGATGCTCAACTTGATGCGGAGGCACTGGCCGAGGCAATCGACGAGTGGGCGTTGCCCAGAACCCCCCGAACGGTCGGCCATGTAATGACCAAGGCAGGAGTGCCCGCTGCCAGTGTTGCCAACGGCGAGGAGGTTTACGACGACCCCCAGCTTCGAAGCCGCGGCTTTCTGGAGGACGTTCACCATCCCGATTTGAGCCACCTCGTTCTGCCCGGTTCTCCTCAGCGGCTCTCGGCACCGGATTCCGCTTTCCCGGTCAATCCCTCACGGCTGGGCGAACACACCCGCGACACTTTGGCCCGGTGGGCGGGGATGTCGTCGGCGGAGATCGACGAGCTGCTGGCGGCAGGAGCAGCCTTCGACGCAGGCGACGTCTAGCAGCGTGTCGCGGCCATCCCCTCAAGAGCGCCGCAAAGAGCCGCTTGATGCTGCCCTGGCCGGCGATGCCTCCCAGCAGCGCCGCGGTCGCCTACACCAGCTTTGTCGAAGCGTCTACATCAATGAGGCCGGCCAGGTTCCCGCCCATGATCTTGGCGACCTCCTGGTCATTGAACCCCTCGAGGTCGTCAACATAGCTGATCGGGTCGGCCATGCCCTCCGGGTGGGGGTAGTCCGATCCGAAGAGAACGTTGTCGACGCCGACGAGGTCGGCTAGCTCTCTTGGATCCTCTTCGTGGAACGGATGCACAAACACGCCGCGCTTGAATGTGTCTAGAGGGTCTTCCTCGAATGAGCCCGGATGGAGCTTGTAAGCATTGGCCAGCGCTGCCAGCAGCGGGCGAACCCAGTTTGCCCCGTTCTCTATCGGCGCGATGCAGATCTTTGGAAACCGGCTGAGCATCCCGTGGCCGATTGCCGAAGCGACTGTGTCGAACACGGAGCGTCCGGCCTCTTTGACGGTGGCGGCAAATCCCGACGACTCGGCAAAGGGCATGAACTCCGAATTCGCCTGTCCCTCCCAGTCGTTTATGTAACGGGTGTAGCCGCTGTCGGAGGAGTGCATTCCAACGAGGACCCCCGACTCCTGCACTATTTCCCAGAACGGGTCGTACTCCGGCAGAGCGAAGGATCTGGAGCCCTGGAAGCCAGGGACTGGCGCCGGTCGCACCAAGATGAGCTTGGCGCCCCGCTCGAGCACCCATTCCAGCTCGGCAATCGCCCGGTCGAGAATAGGCAGCGTGATGACGGGAGAGGGGAAGATCCGGTTGTCGAAGTTGAAGCTCCACGTCTCGTAGATCCAACGATTCAACGCCTCGATGACGGCGTGGGTCGCCAAAGGGTCGTCGCGTAGGCGCTCTTCCACGAGGCTCGCCAGCGTCGGCCACATGAGCGACCTGTCGATACCCAGCTCGTCCATAAGCTCAACGCGCGGCGCAGGCTCACGATATGCGGGCAGAGAGTCGATTGCCCTGCCCAAAATCTCGCGACGACTCTTGTTGTCTTTGTTGCCCTCCCTGAACCATTCCTCTTGGGCGCCGGGGGCCGCGACCTTGTCGAAGGTGGGGTTCGGGATGTATTCGCTGATCTGGCCCTTGACCGCGATCTTGGTCCGCCCCTTCACCTCCACATACTGAATGACGCCGTCGTACGCGGGGTCGATGTGCTTGGTGAGGGATTCTGTGGTCTCATAGAAGTGGTTGTCGGCGTCGAATACCGGAAAGTCGAGTTGGCGTGTCGGCATGGTAACCCCTTGCTTTCGGCTGTGAGCCAGTCAAGTATAGCAGGTGCTGAGTCCGAGAATTCAGGCGTGTCGGTAGGCAGGAGCCGAGCCGAGGAGAGCTGATGAGAATTGATCTGGTGGTTCCAAACCATGCCTCGTTCGGGCCCGACGCCATTGCGGCGGCCCCCGAGCTGGAGGACATGGGTTACAACGGTCTGTGGTTCACAGACCACGTTGTGGGCTACGAGTTCTTCAAGCCCGTCTACGGCTCCTACTGGCTCGAGGTCTTGACTGCGATGACGCAGGCCGCTGCGCTCACCAAGAGAATCCGTATTGGCGCAGGAGTCTTGGTGCTGCCTTATCGCGACCCCGTCTACGCGGCCAAGGTGCTCGCCACCATCGACGTGCTGTCGGGGGGTCGGGTTGACCTGGGTGTCGGGACTGGCTGGTGCCGGGCGGAGTTTCACGGGCTTGGGAGGCAGGACTTCTTCGACCGAAGGGGGGCATGCACCGACGAGGCCCTCGATGTGATGCGCCTGTGCTGGTCATGTGATCCCGATGAGGAGATCGCCTTTGACGGCGAGTTCTCCAGTTTCCGAGGAGTCCGGTTCAACCCAGTGCCGGTGCAGGGCTCGCAGGTGCCGATATGGGTCGGCTCAAGAGGCATCGCGGCAAGACCGCTGAAGCGGGCTGCCTCCTACGCCGACGTGTGGCACCCGACCGGTCTCACCCCAGACGAGATCGAAGAAGGCAGCGCCAAGCTGGACGGTCTGGCCGGACGGCACATTCCAGTCAGCGCCCGCATGAGAAGGGCGGGAAGGGGAACCGCCGAACTGGCTGAGGCTGTGGACGCCCACCGCGATGCGGGATGCGTCCAAATCGCCATGGACTTGCAATGCGATACCCTGGCGGGATTCATGGGCAGTGCCGAGGAGTTCCTGGACTCCGTCGCCTACCTCCAAAACCCCGGCTAGTCGCTGCCAGTGAACATCTCTCGCACCGCGGGCATGCTCACCTTGAGCGATGACGTCCGCGGCAGGTCTTCAACAATGCGGAACTCGGCGGGAACCATGTAGGCGGTCAGCTCAGCTCGGCAGTGGGCGGCCAGGTCTTCTGGGGTGGGCGCATCATCCATAGAATACGGGACTACCGCAGCCACGGGAACGGCGCCGAGCCTCTCGTCGGGAATGCCCACCACTGAGGCCTCTTTGACTTTCTCGTGTCTTTCGAGGGCCTTCACCACGTCGGTGGCCAAGATCTTGAACCCGCCCCGGTTGATGGCTGCGTCGGAGCGACCCACAATCCACAAGAAATCATCCTCGTCCAGCCGTCCCAAGTCGGCTGTGCGCTGCCAGTCGGGCGCCTGCCCCGGCGGTGTGGCAGCAGTGCGGGCCAGGATCTCCACTAGGCCTACCTCCCCGGAGGGACAGGGATCGCCGGTGGACTGGTCCACGACCCGAATCCGGACCCCCGGCCGGGCTCGGCCCACGCTCCCCATCTTGGAAAGGCCGAATCGCTCGTGATCGGCGAGGTTCCACCCTGCTCCGTTGCCTGGAAACTCGGTAGCCCCGTAGGCCGGCAGCGCGGCGATCCCGAACGCCTCTTCAAACTCTCGTTCCAGCTCAACGGACAAAGGCGCCGTCCCCACAGTTACGCCCTTGAGGCTGGCCAGGTCGGACGGATCGACATCGGAGTCGAGCAGCATGCGCATGGTGGCCGGCGCCAGCATCGCCATCCGAACCTCGCAGGCCTTGATCACCCGCGCCCATTCATGGGGCTCGAAAGTCTCCATCAGACACAGTCGACGGCCCTCGGTCATATGCTCGACGGCCCGCCACATCCCACTCACATGCTCTATTGGCGCCCAATTGGCGATGACGCCGCGGCGCAGCAGAAGCTCAGGCTCTTCACCGGCCCGCCGGTTGGACGGACCAGACGTCAAGCGAGCGGCGCCCATAACTGAGTCCTTGAGGCTCTGGGCGCCGAACGAGATCCGTTTTGGAGGCCCCGTAGTGCCGCTTGTGAGCATCCTCACCGCGATGCTCCCGTCGCCGCTTGGACACGCAGGTTCAGAGCCGAGCCTCTTGAACACGCTGAGCCCATCACGGTCAATGACGATGCCCAGCGCTCCGCTCCGCTCGATGGCCGCGGCCAGATCGGGATTGGCCAAATCGCCGCGGTCCACTATCACCGCAGGAAGGCCCAGATCGGACAGCTCGGCCTCCGTGCGGGCCGCGGGCTGGCGGGCGTTCATGGTGACGATGGTGCCGCGGTTGGCCAGAACGGCCGCCATGGCGTGGATGTGATGCGGCCGATTGCGAAGGAGCATGCCGAATTCAGCGCCCTCCCCGAGACCCGTCTCCGCGACGATCTCGTCGAGCCGGTCGATTGTCGAGGCCATCTCCTGCCACCTCTGCCAGGTGCCGCCCTGCTCGATTGCATCGGCATCGGGGTCGAGGGCAGACACGGCGCGGATCCGCTCGGCCAAGGTCAGTTTTGGATTCAACCTTTCAACCTCCTTTTTACCTCATCGCAGCTACGCAGGGTATAAAAATGTAACGGTGTTGGAGCGAGAAGGGACCGCAGTTGCGCAATACCGAGATCACGACGATTCCAGAGTTGATTGCACATGTAGGGCGGGCCTACAAAGACCAGGCCTTCATCGAGAGCCCCCGCCAGACCATCGGATATGGAGAGATCGGGGCCAGAACAGCGGACATGGCCCGGGGTCTGCTGGCCGGGGGAGTGGGCAAGGCCACCAGGGTCGGGCTGCTCATGCCCAACTCGCCGGAGTGGATACTGAGCTGGCTCGGCGCACTTCGAATCGGGGCACTGGTGTCGGGGATCAGCACCTTCTTGAAGCCCCCCGAACTGGAATGGGTGCTGCGCTACGGCGACATCGACACCTTGTTGATGGTCGACGGATTCCTCCGCCAGGACTTCGTGTCTTCTCTGGAACAGTCTTTCCCGGAGTTGAAGGACCACCTTGGCGCCAATCCTCTACGACTGGCCGGCGCGCCGTATCTACGCTCGATCTGGGTTGACGGCGACAGGCGCCCGGCCTGGAGCCGGGGCTCGTTGGCCGAACTGGCAGGTCGGGGCGAAGTCCTCGGCGAGTCCGGCGATGGATTCCTGCGGAGTGTGGAAGCCCAGGTGAGCCCGGCAGATGAGGCAATAGTGGTGTTCACCTCGGGGAGTTCTTCGCATCCGAAGGCCGTGGTCCACACCCACGGCACTGTGGTGCGGCACTCCAGAGCTATTCAGCCGTACTGCGTGTGCGAGCCGGGCGAGCGGGTGGGTGTTGTCTCTCCCCTGTTCTGGGTGGGCGGAATGCTGAGCGGCCTGTTGAACACAATGCTCTCCGGCGGCACCGTGGTGCTGGCCGACGCCCCCGATGCTGAAACGGTGCTGGACATGATCCGCACCCGGAATGTCGACTACATAATCGCCGCCGAGGGGGCGCTGCGGGCGATCGCCAACTCCCCGGAGTTTCGACCCGACGACTTCCTTCGACTGCGACCGCAGCGGGCCCGCCAGGCCCATATCGGCCTGTTGGGGCCCCAGCCCCACCATCCCCTCGATCTGATCCCCGACTCCCTCGGCATGACAGAGACTTTCGGGCCCCACAGCTCAGAGCTGCCGGGTACCGTGCTCCCTGAATCCCTGGCCTCCTCTTCTGGCAGGGCCGTAGGGCTCGACGAGGTCTGGATCGAGCGCAAGGTCGTCTCAACATTGACCGGTGAGGAGCTTCCCCCCGGAGAGGAGGGGGAGCTCTTGGTGCGCGGGTACAGCCTGATGCGGGGCTACTACAAGAAGGAGCGGGAGGAGGTCTTCGACAATGAGGGCTTCTTCCACACCGGCGACCTGGCTTCGATCAACGCAGAAGGGCACCTGTTCTTCGGCGGCAGGCTGGACGAGGTGATCAAGACGTCTGACGCCAACGTCTCCGCTCTCGAAGTCGAGGGGGCGCTGGAGGCGCTGCCCGATGTGGCTGAAGCCGCGGTAATGGGCATCCCCGACGACATTGCCGGGGAAGCAGTGGTGGCCGTAATCGTCACCACATCCGACAGCCCGCTTGACGAGGCTGTGGTGCGCTCCAGGTTGCAAGAGCGCCTGTCCAGCTACAAAGTCCCCCGCAGAATCGGTTGGATCAGATCTAGTGAGGTCCCGCGAACCGCCGCGGGCAAGATTGCCAAATCCATGCTGGCCGAGCGCATAGACGAACTGCTCGACTCCGCCTCCTCTGATTCTTCTCCGGTCTAGTCGGCTTCCTCTCCCTCCAAGAGATCGGCTAGGCGGAGCCGATGATCACGAATCGTTCCGTGGGTGACCGCCCCGAGGGTGACGCGCCGCAAATAAAGGTGGAGGTCGTGTTCGAAAGTAATGCCCAGCCCTCCGTGTATCTGCACGCAGTCTTGGCAGAGTTCTGTGCCATGGTGTGCGATGTACGACTTGGCTGCGCTCACCAGCTCGGCCGCGTCCGGGTGCCCGCGCTGCACCGCCCGCGTGGCGGCGTTGACCAGACCGTGGCTGGCCTCCAGCCAGCATTTCATGTCGGCGAAGCGGTGCTTCAGCTCTTGATACGAAGCTAGGGGACGGCCGAACGAATACCGGTCGAATGCCCATTCAAGGGTCATCTCGAAGGACTTCTCCATCGCCCCCACCATCTCGTGCAGCTGGATCACCAGTGCGATTTGAAGCTGCCACTCGATATCGGCGGCGGCATTGCCCAACTCACCAACGACCGCAGAGCGCGGCACCGGGGTGGAGTCGAACGCCACCTCTGAGAAGCGCCGGGTCAAGTCGACGCTCTCCAGCGGGGTGACGGCCATCCCCGGAGCATCCCTGGGCACGAGCACCTGCGCGATCCCCGACTCGGACTGCGCAGAGACCAGGAAATGCTCGGCTTGGTCACCCTGTTCCACCGGCGACTTTCTCCCCGAGAGGACATAGCCGTCACCCCGCCTGCACAGCTGGGTGGCCACGGCATCGTTGGATGTGGGTTCTGCGTGGCACCAGGTGGCGATTCCTCCGCCGAGAATGCTGGGCAGAACCTGGCTCTTCTGCTCGCTCGTGCCGAACCGGGACAGCGCTGCGGCCACCACGTTGACCGACAAGAGCGGTCCCGGCGACGCCTGGCGCCCGAACTCATGGGCGATGAACGCCAAATCCATAAGCCCTTCACCGCTGATGCTGCCGCCCCCATCCGCCTCGTCTACCAGCAGCGAAGTCCACCCCAGCTCGACGCCTTCACGCCAAATGCCAGGGTCGCATCCGAGTGGATGGCGCCGCCACTCTCGAAGCTGTGCGGGTGCGGCACGCTCGCTCAAGAAGCGCCGCGTGGTGTCCCTGAGGAGTTCCTGGTCGTCGCTCAGAGTCAGTTCCATGGGATGCCTGACCGGGTGACTCGCTGCAGGGGACCTCCGCAGAAGACCAGTTCCATAGAACGCCTGGCAGAGTCAGTCGTTGCGGGGCACATCTCGAAACGCCGCGTCTTTTCCAGGATTCAGCTCGCGGGGCATTCCCAAGACCCGCTCGCTCACCACATTGCGGGACATCTCGGTGGTTCCCCCGCCTATGCTTCCCCGCTGGCGCATCAAGAACCCGACTCCCGGAGCGTTCAGCCCTGTGCCTGGCGACCATGTGGCCGCGGCCGCACCGGCAATCTCAAAAGCGATGCCGGCGCGCCGCGACTCGACGACGCCGCCCATCAACTTCACCAGAGACGCGCCCTGCTCGTTCAGCGCCCCGCCGGCGATGGCCTCATTCACCCGTTGACGCAGGCAGTGGACGGCCAGCGCCAGGCATTGGTCCTCTCCGACCAGCTCCCGGGCGAAGGTGTCATCAAAGCGCCCGACCTCTCTGGCCAGCCCCAGAAGCTTGGAACGTTGAAGTCCCCGGCGGGTGCCGGAGGGCCGGATCACATAGGGCGTCGATCCGAGGCTCCGCTCGTGGTACATCCACCGTCGGCCCACCGTCCAGCCATCGTCGACGGCGCCCACCCGGTTGGCGTCAGGCACCCGCACATCGGTCAGGAACTCCTGGCAGAACTCCCTGGAGCCGTTGATCATCTCGATCCTGTGGATCTCCACACCGGGGTGGTCGAGGGGGACGATGAACACCGAGAGCCCCTGGTGCTTGGGCAAGTCCCAGTTGGTTCGGGCCAGGCACAGCCCCCAGTCGCCGAACCAGGCGCCAGAAGTCCAGATCTTCGAGCCGTTCAGCAACCACTCGTCTCCGTCCCGGACTGCAGTGGTCAGTGCCCCGGCCACGTCTGAGCCACCAGAAGGCTCCGACAAGAGCTGCATCCATACCTCGTCGCCTTTGAGCATGGCAGGTATATGCCGATGCTTTTGATCCTCAGTGCCGAACTCCAGCAGTACGGTGGCGCAGGGGCTGAACGTCGGTATCTGGATTCGGGTGGGATATTCGTAGGCATCGAGTTCTTCGGTGAACGCCTCGGCGTGGGCCGGAGTGAGGCCGAGCCCGCCGTACTCTCGGGGAAAGCAGATGCCGGCAAACCCCCCGTCGAACAGGCGACGCTGGAGTTGGCGATGGCGGTTCACGAGCGCCAGCTCTTCGGCGTCGGTGGGGTCGCGGTCGGCCGGCGACGGTTCGGGACGCGCCGGCATGTTGTCGGCCAGCCACGCCCGGGCCCGCTCCCGAAAGCTCTCAACCTCCTCGACTTCCATGTCGGTCACAGGCCCACATCCTTCTCAAGCCAGCTCATCTGACCTCGAATTCCCCGCCCCGCCCAGGTTCGAAACCGGCCTGTTCGTGACGGGTGAGCTGAGCGTAGTGCAGCGGAATCTCCCGGCCCGCCCGAACGCTCATCTCATAGGAGTCCCAAACAGCCTTCACCGTGCCTTGCACGGCGAGCGGCGGCTTTGAGGCCAGGCGCCGACCGAGCTCGTGAGCCCTGGGCCACAGGGCGCTGCGCTCAACCACCTCGCTAACCAGCCCGATCTGAAGGGCGCGCTCGGCGCCTATCCGCTCATCCAGCCCGAAGAGCGCCATGCGCATCACCTCGCCGAGGGGAATGCGGCGAAGCAGGCCGATGGGTTCAAGCGCGGCCACTTTGCCATACGAGGTGTGGGTGTCGAAGAAGGTGGCGTCGTCAGAGCAGATGATCACATCCACCTCGTTCAGCCAGTAGAACGCACCGGCAGCCGCCATCCCGTGTACTGCGGCGATCACCGGCTTCCAGACGCGGTTCTGACGCGGACCGAGCGACAGGCCGGGATCTTCTTCGGCCCAGAGGTTGGGATGGCGATTGCGGCCTTCCTTGCGGTCTATGCCGGTGGAGAATGCCCGATCCCCGGCTGCACGCAACACCACGGCACGGATGAAGTCGTCGGTGCGACACCGATCCCAGATCGCTGCGGACTCGTCGATCATGGCCTGGTTGAAGGCATTGAGCACATCAGGGCGATTCAAGGTGATGGTGGCAACGTGATCGTCGGCCACCTCGAATAGCACGGTCTCGAACTCGGCGGTCATGTTTTACGGCTTTCCGGTTATCCACGCCGGGGGTGTCCACGGCATTCTGCCCTCGTCTGAGCCACAACTCTGCTGTGTATAGTGGCCGCTGTGCAGTGTGTTCTAGCCTCTCGCCGGGTCGGGCCGCAAGGAATCACATGACCTTTTCGCTCACCGAAGAGCAGGAAGCAATCCAGG
Source organism: Candidatus Aldehydirespiratoraceae bacterium (assembly GCA_965208435.1). Classification (GTDB taxonomy): domain Bacteria; phylum Actinomycetota; class Acidimicrobiia; order Acidimicrobiales; family Aldehydirespiratoraceae; genus VXYK01. The sequence continues at coordinate 646,656 of OZ242337.1, forward strand.
AATCGACCCGTGCAGTCATGGAGGGGAAGTCCCGTGCTCGCGACTGCTTCGACGGAGGTTCCTCCCTTGACAGTGGCTTGTGGAAGGCGCTTGTGGAGATGGGGGTGTCTGGGCTCGGCCTCGGTGAGGCAGGCGGCGGGTTGGAAGCCGGGCTCATTGATATGGCTCTGGTGGCAGAGGAGAGCGGCCGGGTAGCCGCTGCTGTGCCGTTCCTTTCCACAACGGTCATGAGCGGGGTGCTTCTCAGCGGGTTGGCCGGCGCCCCGGCTATGGATCTGGCCCGATCGATCAGCGCGGGAGACAGCATCGCCGCCACCGCAGTGCATGGTCACCGCAACAACGGGCCCGCGGTGGCTGCTGTTCTGGCAGCAGACGGAAGGTGGCGGCTTTCCGGCGAGATTCCTTTCTTGGTGGGCGCAGAACTAGCCGACAGGCTCGTTGTGCCGGCCGCAGCCCAAGGCGCCGCGGGGCTCTACCTGGTGGAGGTGTCAGATGCCGGCGTGACCACCGCCGAACTTCCAACGCTTGACCCCACACGGCGAGCCGCTTCGGTGATTCTGGAGGATGCGAGCGCCTTGCGCCTCGACGAGAAAGACGACGTTGAGGAGTTGTTGGGACTCGCGGCCATGCGGGCCGAAGTGGTCTTGGCCGCTGAAGCCCTGGGCGCAGCATCATCAGCACTTGACATGAGCACAGACTACGCCCTCAACCGGTCGCAGTTCGGTAGGCCCATCGGGCAGTTTCAGGCAGTCAAACACAACCTGGCGGACATGTTCGTGGATGTCGAGAACGCCCGTTCGGCTACCTACAACGCGGCATGGGCCTATGACGAGCTGGGGGCAGGGGCTGCCCTGGACGTGGCCATGGCGAAGGGCTTGGCCACCGAGAACGCGGTGAGCGTGATCAACCGATCCATTCAGATCCACGGTGGCATCGGGGTTACATGGGAGCACGACCTGCACATACTGTTGCGCCGGGCGAAGTCGTGCTCTTTGCTGTTCGGGGAACCGGGAGAGCAGTTTGAACGCATAGCCGCCGCCCTGCTCGACGTCGAACATGTCGCCACTCCCCTCTCGCCATGACCCGCGAAATCAATTCGCCAGAAGACCGGGAGTTTCGAGAGGAGCTGCGCTCTTGGCTTGCTGAGCACCTTCCGGAAGGATGGGGCACAAAGGACTTTCGCCTGCCACGGGATCGAGATGAGCGCAACGAGTGGTTGCGCCGATGGCAGGCCGAGATGGCCGAGGACCGCTGGGTCGGCATCCACTGGCCCGAGGAGTTCGGAGGGCGCAACGCAACCCTCACGCAGCAGATCGTGTACCACACCGAGATGGCCGAGCACCGCATGCCCGCAATGATCGGGCGGAGGGGCTTGAACATGACGGGCCCCACGTTGATTGTCCATGGGACACCAGAGCAGAAGGAGCGGTTCCTGGAGAGGATCCGATTCGCTGAAGACCTGTGGTGTACCGGATTCTCCGAACCGGACGCGGGATCGGATTTGGCCAGCCTTCGCACTCGAGGGGAGCTGGACGGCGATTCGATCGTCATAAACGGCCGCAAGATCTGGACCAGCGGCGCCCACTACGGAGACCTGCTCTACACGTTGGTGCGCACCGATTCGACCGGCGACAAGCACGATGGAATCACCTGCGTGGTGGTCCCTCTGGCGGCAGAAGGCGTGGACGTGCAGCCGATCCGCAGGAACACCGGCACATCAGAGTTCAACGAGATCACTTTCGACGACGTGCGGGTACCGGTGGCCAATGCCATCGGGGAGATCGGAGACGGCTGGCGGGTGGCTCGAACCTCGCTGGCCCATGAGCACTACACCCACTTTGTTCCCTCCCAGATGAACTTCGCCCGAACGCTGGAGGAGATCATCAGGCTCGCCAAATCCACCGACGACGGCAGCGGGCGGACGCGTAGCGAGCTGCCCTGGCTGCGGGAGCGCATAGCCCGGGCCTGGGTGGCCACCCGTCTCATCCGCATAAACGGGATGCGCAACATCGCCAATATCGTGGAGAGCGGTGTGCCAGGACCCGAAGGCTCCATCATGAAGCTGTTCGGGCAGGAGGAGGAGAAGAAGCTCTACGAGTTGGCCCTCGACGTGGCCGGAGAGCGGGGAATCTTCGACCGGGGAGCGCCGTTGGCCGCTGACCGGGGCAAATGGGGTTTCGGCTACCTGGGCAGCCGGGCGGCCACCATCGGGGGCGGAACCAGCGAGATGCAGCGGAACACCATCGCAGAGCGGGTTCTGGGACTGCCCCACGATCCCTAGCGGCTGTGACAACCCAGGAGGGCAGGAAAATATGGGCGAATCCGGCGACAGCGTTCAGGACAGGCCGGTCTTCGGCAAGATCACCGACTATGACATCGAGCGCCTCCGCTCAGAGGTGGGCATCCCCCGCCATGGGCGCACCGCTCGGCATGATCCTCAGCCCACCGAGGCGGGAATCTCCCACTTCGCCTTCAGCTACGGCGACGACAACCCGCTATGGCACGACCCCGCTCACGGCGCGCTCACCCGGTGGGGCGCCTCTATAGCGCCGCCGACGTTTATGAGCGTCACCGGCCGCTGCGACATACCAAAGCCGCCCAGGGAGGCTCGCACCGAACCGGCGCCGCTCAAGGGTTGCGGCGAGTACGCGTCCGGGTTGGTCTGGGAATGGTTTCGACCCGTGTACGCAGGCGACGAGATCTGGTACGAGCCCAGCATCTGCGGAGTGGAGGTCAAAGAGACCAGCAGCTTCGCGGGTGGACGGACAGTGGTGCGAACCAGTCGAGAGCACTACATCGACCGGGCCGCGCAGACCATCGCCAACCACGAGAACACCTTCATCATCGCGGAGCGGGGCGGATCGCAAAAGAAGAACGAGCACGGCGATATCACCGCCCACGCCTACACCGAAGAGGAGATCGCAGAGATCGACGCCCTGTACGCCGCCGAAGCGGCGCGTGGACCAACTCCCCGCTATTTCGAGGAGGTTGAGGTGGGCGAGTCCCTTCAGCCCCTGGCCAAGGGTCCGCTGACGGTTACCGACATGATTGCCGAGCATCTGGGAAGGGGCATGGGGCACTACGGCCACGGTCCGCTCAAGTACTGGTGGTTGGGCCGCCAGCGGATGGCTGGGTTCTACACCAAGAACTCCCAGGGGATTCCCGACGTGGTTCAGCGGCTGCACTGGGAAGATGAGCGAGCCCGGGAGATCGGCCTTCCGCTGGCCTACGACTACGGCGACATGCGGGTCAACTGGCTGTGCCACCTGGTAACCAACTGGATGGGCGACGACGCCTGGCTCTGGAAGCTCTCGTGCAACATGCGCCGATTCAATTTCCTCGGCGACTGGCACAAGATGGAAGGGGAGGTGACCGACAAGCGAGTAGAGGCAGGCCGACCGATTGTCGAATTGGAACTGACCGGCACAAGCCAACGCGACTGGGTCACGTGCTCGGGGCAGGCGAAGGTGGTGCTGCCGTCAACCCGATTCGGCCCGGTGCGCCTGCCCGATCCTCCTCGGGAACTGGTTGAGCGGGCAGCGGCAGCCGCGGTGGAGCGAAGCACCCGCCGACGGGCCGCCGTCTAACCGGGCAGCCAACCACGGAAGTCGGAGTGCCCCGCACGCACAGTCTTGGTCGTCCTCAGAGGAGACGATGTCGTCGGGACCACCGAAACGATGGAACGGTCTATGCCGAACACCTCAGCGAAACCCCCGACTCCCTTGCTGCGACCGGGAGCGCCATCCGGGAACGGCGCGCTCCTCCCCTAGCGGTCTGCTGGAAGGGCCTCCAGGGCTTGGAGAACTTTGTCCGGCGTGAACGGGATGTCGCGGACTCGAATGCCTGCGGCGTTGTAGATGGCGTTGCCAACCGCCGCGGGAACCCCGACTATGCCCAGCTCGCCGATGCCTTTCGCCCCGGTTCTGCCGTACCACGGGTCGAATTCGTCGATCCACACTGCCTCGATGTCTCTGATATCGGCGTGCGCCGCTATGTGATAGCCGGCCAAGTCGCTGTTGACGACATGCCCGTAGCGGGGATCGAGGTAGGCCTCCTCGAACAGTGCCGCAGAGATGCCCATCGTTGCGCCGCCGATGAACTGGCTGCGGGCCGTGCGGGGATTGATGATTCGCCCGGCGGCATACGCACTGCGCATTCGATCTACCCGGACTTCGCCGGTGACAGCGCTGACCCGCACTTGGCAGAAGTGTGCGCCAAAGGCCCGGCGAGACTTCTTCCGCCCCCCTCTGGGGGCCAACCCTGAGGCCTTGACTCTGGCGCCTTCTTTCGGGGCGGTTCCGTGCCTCTTGAGAAACTTGGCCGCCGCAGCCTCGACGGCCGCTCCCCACTCATAGGTGCCGATACTTCCGCCGGCGGCGAAGGCAAACGGGAGCTTGGAGTGTCCGATCTTCGCCTCGACGGCATCTACGGACACGCCGAGCGCCTCTGCGGCGATCTGCGGGAGAATGGTCCACGCTCCGGTGCCGAGGTCGGCGCCCTGGAGTTCAACGCTGTATCGGCCGTCCCGGTAGGCGATGGCCGCCCGGGAGGGGATCAGGTGGTGGTTGGGGTATACGGCGCTGGCTACGCCCATCCCGATAAACCACTCTCCCTCACGCCGTTGGCCCGGCGGCTGTCGAGCATCCCAGCCGAACACATCGGCGCCCAGCCGCAAGCAGGCAACGAGGTTGCGGGTGCTGAAGGGGAGGCTCGTCTCGGGGTCGACTTCGGGCTCGTTCCTGATACGAAGCTCGATCGGATCTATGCCGACCTCGGACGCCAGCTCGTCCATGGCGGTTTCGAGGGCGAACATCCCGGTGAACTCCCCCGGCGCCCGCATGAACATGGGAACGCCCACGTCCAGTTTGACCGCGTGGTGAACGGTCCGCCGGTTGGGAGTGGCATACATGGTGCGTGTCGGGGTGACCGTCTGCTCCAAATAGGTGCTCAGTCTCGAAGTGGGCGCCCAACTCTGATGGTCGATGGCGGTGACGGCACCCTGTTCGTCGGCGGCGATCTTGATTACCTGATGGCTCTGCGGCCGATAGCCGACGGTGCGGAACATCTGCTGGCGTGTGATCGCTAGTTTGACCGGGCGACCCCTCAGCTTCTTGGCGGCCAGGGCGGCCAGCACAATGTGGGAGTGGGGCAGGCCCTTGGTGCCGAACGACCCGCCCACATACGGGCTTATGATCTCCATCTGATGGGGCAGCAGTCCCAGCAGGGGTGCGAGCATGCCGATGCAGACGGGTGCTGAACCCTGGTTGGAGTCGAAGAGCGTGAGCCGGACAGAGCGCAAGTCGCCTCGACGCCGTCGATGCCAAGTGGCGATGACGGGGTGGGGTTCGATGGGGCTGTGGTACTGCGCTGAGCTGGTGTACTCGGCTTCGTGGACGTGGGCAGCCTCAGCGATGGCAGCCTCTACGTCGCCGTGCTGCTCCTGGCCTGGGCCGGCCGTGGGTATGCGCTTGGGCACGAAGGTATCGGGATGTTCTGGAGAGAAGGCAACGTCTGCCTCGGCCTCTTCATAGGCCACATCGACGAGGCTGGCGGCGTGTCGGGCGATGGCGGGTGACTCCGCCACAACAGCTCCTACGAACTGCCCCCAGTAGTGGACCTCGTCGGACTGGAGGATCCGCAGCCCGGGCGCGGTTCGCACACGAAGCCGCGGGGCGTTCTCGTGAGTCAGAACCAGCAGCACTCCGGGAAGGCTCTCTGCGTCCGCTGCGGCAATTGAGGTGATGCGGCCTTTGACGATGTCAGCCGTAATCGGATACAGGTAGGCCGGGTTCTCGACGGGCTGCTCATAGGCATAGGGCGCAGTGCCGGTCACCTTCAGCGGTCCGTCCACCCGGGGCCGCGGGTCGCCTCCTGGCCCGCCGAACGGATGGCCGTCGCTTCCTCTTGTGGTTTCGGACGGTGCGCTGCCTGATTCTGCAGCCGTTTCGGGAGCCGAGGCCAACACGGCGAGGACGGCGGCGACGGTGTTGCGAAGCTGGGGGATCTTGTATGAGTTGTGAGGGCCTGCGGTGGCCGACGCCAACTCGGCGTCGGCAGCTTGTCTGAAGGACTCGTCGGTCGCGGGGGCGCCGCGCAGCACCTCTTCGGCGACGCGGGCTCGATGGGGGCGGTGCGACACCATGCCGAGCGCGAGCCGCACGTCTTGGATGATGCCGTCGGACACATCCAACGCCGCCGCTACCGACACCGTCGCAAAGGCATAGGACGCCCGCTCCCTCACCTTGCGGTAATGCGAATTGGTTGCGAAAGGCAGCGGCGGGATCTCAATGGCTGTGATCAGCTCTCGGGAGCCGAGGTTGGTGTCTAGATGCGGAGTCGTTCCCGCCAGACGATGGAACTCGCCAAATGGAACCCTGCGCTCGCCGTCAGCGGAAGCAACCACCACGGCCGCATCGAGCGCTGCGAGAGGGACGCATAGATCAGACGGGTGAGCGGCCACACAGTGCTCAGAGGTGTCGAAGATGGCGTTGTACTTGCCGAACCCCTCGATTGCGGCGCAGCCCGAACCGGGGTCGCGCTTGTTGCAGGGCGTGGAGAGGTCTTGAAAGTAGACGCACCGGGTGCGCTGCATGAGGTTTCCTGCCGTAGTCGCCATGTTTCGCAGCTGTCCTGAGGCACCCGACATGATCGCCTGACTCAGGAAGGGGAACCGCGAGCGAATGAGCGGATGGGCCGCCATGTCGCTGTTGCTGACCAGCGCCCCCACCATGATCGAACCGTCCGGCTGCTCGGAGATCTCGTCGAGGCCGAGCCCGTTGATGTCAACGAGCCGCGACGGCGATCCAACCCCGAGGCGCAAGTGATCAACAAGGTTCGTCCCGCCGGCCAGAAAGGCCCCGTCATCGCCGACAAGCTCAAGTGCTTCCTCCACGCTTTGCGCCCGCTGGAACTGAAATGGCTTCAAGGTCGTGCTCCTTTCAATGCGACCACTCGGAACAGGAATGGCTTCAAGACTTCTGCCCCTTGAGACCGGCCACCTCGCCAATGGCGGCGGCGATATTCGTGTAGGCCCCGCAGCGGCAGAGGTTCCCGCTCATGAGCTCGCGAATATCGGCTTCGGTGAGAAGCCCTCCGGTGTCGCCCTCACCGGTGCTGGGGCCGTTGGACGAGGCCCGGGCCTCCGAGAGCATGCCCTGTGCAGAACAGATCTGCCCCGGCGTGCAATACCCGCACTGAAGGCCATCGTGGTCGACGAAGGCGGCTTGAAGGCCAGAAAGGCTGTCGACCGTGCCCAGCCCTTCGGCGGTGGTCACCTCTGCACCGTCATAGGAAGCAGCCAGAGCCAGACAGGCAACGATGCGACGCCCATCGGCTAGGACCGTGCAGGCTCCGCACTGGCCGTGATCGCACCCCTTCTTCACTGACGTGACGCCGATGTCAGTCACGAGCGCGTCCAGAACAGAAGTGCGAACATCGAGGGTCCCCGCCCACTCCTGGCCGTTCACGGTCATTCTGACCGGTACCGAAAATTCGGGTTGAGCCAATTCTGCTCCTCTCGCCGAACCCTCCGACGGCAGTTCCATCAGAAGGCGGTTTGCTTGTGGTCCTCAATCCGGACGCGAAGAACGCGCTGGAACTCTCCATGCTGGGGATTTCCCAACGCCGAGCAATTGCCGCGGCACAGCCACAGACAGCTGAGGCAGAGGTAGTATAACCCCCCTGAATTGCAGCGCGGCACCACCTCATTGCGCAGTGCCCCGACAAAAAGCGAGGAGTAGCATGTCTGATGATAATTTGATGCATGTCCGAGACCGCAACCTTCCGTACCGGGTGTTCGATGCCGACAACCACCTGTACGAGACCACCGACGCCTTCACCAGGTACCTGCCCAAGTCGATGGACGGGGTGGTCAAGTACATTGAGATCAATGGGCGCACAAAACTCGCCCTGCGCGACCGGATCAGCGACTACATCCCTAACCCGACCTTCGCCAAGGTGGCGGCGCCCGGCGCCTGGGGGATCGATCCCGCCGCCGAGGGCGGGATCAAGGATCACGGCCCCATGGGCCGCTTGGGCCTGAAACCCAAGGTCATTCCCGGGGTAGAAGCGTTCTTCGACCCCGAGCCGCGTTATGAGCTGATGCAGGACATGGGCATCGACCGCACGATCATGTGGCCGACCCTCGCCAGCGTGCTCGAAGAGCGTCTCGCCGACGATCCCCGCACCACCTGCGCCCTCATCCATGCTCTGAACCAGTGGATCCACGAGCACTGGACTTTCAATTACAACGATTCGATCTTCGCGACCCCGATTGTCTCGCTTTCCATCCTCGACAAGGCGATCGAGGAGATCCAGTGGGTAGCCGAGCGCGGCGCCAAGATCTTTCTCTTGCGGGTTGCCCCGGTGCCGACCTACGAAGGGCGAAAGTCGTTCGCCCTGCCCGAGTTCGACCCGTTCTGGGAACTGGTGCAAGAACTCGACCTGGTGGTGGGGATGCACTCGGGCGACTCGGGCTACACGCGGTATACCGACGAATGGGAAGGGCGCGAGGGCGCTGAGTTCCTAGCCTTTGCTGCCAACACCAGTCTCGGGTTCCTAGAGCTGGCGTCGGAGAAGAACAACCTCGTCGACGCCATGGCATCAATCATCGGCCACGGGCTGGCCAGCAGGTTTCCAAAGCTCAAGTTCGCTCCGGTTGAGTTCCAGTCCACCTGGATTCGCCCGTTCGCAGACAAACTGCGCGCCGCCTCAGAGACCAAGGCCGCATTCTTCGATGAAGATCCCTACGAGGTGTTCATCCGCAACGTGTACATACACTGCTTCCACGAGCCTGACCCCGCTGGGCTCATTGCCGAGACCGGCATCCCCGCCGATCACCTCATGTTCGGCTCCGACTTCCCCCATCCAGAGGGAATGGCAGACCCCCTCGCCTATTCAGATCTGGTCCAGGATCTGCCCCAGCAGGACCAAGAACTGATCATGGGCGGCACCCTGGCCAAGATCATGGGCGTGTAGTGGTGCAAGCCCCAAAACTGAAGGCTATACATCCACAAGAGGGCCTGTCGGACGCTCCCTTGTCAAGCGGCGAGTGCGACGGGTTGCTTTCGGGTTTGGCGACCAACCGCCGAGCGAAGTTCCAAGACGACGGTCTGGCAACTGCCGCGACATTGTCCGAACGCTTGAGCGAGACGCTCCCTAGTCGCCAGTAACCAAACGCGAGTTCTGGTGCGGAGGCTTTGGTTCACGAGGCAGTCCAAGCACTCGCTCGCCAATAATGTTCTTGTTGACTTCGGTGGTCCCGCCAGCGATCGTCTGTGAGCGCGACCGCGCCAGTTCATCGCTGGCAGAACCCGTCAAACCCGCCATTCCGAACGCGTCGACAGTCGTTCGCGCCAACTCTTGGCCTGCTTTGGACCACGCAAGCTTGATGACGCTGCCCTCGGGTCCCGGGGGTGCTCCTCGAAGCGCTGAAGCAATCGACCGCTGCGCCAGATACTCCAAAATCTTGACCTCTGTGTATCGCGTCGCGAGTTCATCGCGCATCACCGCCGACAGTGGCCCACGTCTTGAGAGCGACGCGGAGAGTTCCAAGAAAGATCGTTGCAACGACAGGTACAGAGACGCGACTCCCGCACGTTCGTGGCTCAAGGTCTTGGTTGCGACAGCCCAACCCGAATTAACCTCACCAAGCAGCGCGGACGCCGGAACCTCAACATCGGTGAAGAACAACTCGCTGAACTCAGACCCTCCGGCCATTGTCAGGATCGGCCGGGCCTCAATCCCAGGCAGCGACATGTCGACGAGCAGCGCGGTGATACCAGCGTGCCGGGAGGCTTGTGGACCGGTCCGAACGAACAGCTGGCACCAGTCTGCTCGATGGCCGTTCGAGTTCCAGGTCTTTTGGCCGTTGACGACAAACCCGTACTCGTTGACACGTGCGCTGCACTTGAGCGAAGCGAGGTCCGAACCGGCCTCCGGTTCGGACATGCCCTGGCTCCAGATCTCGTCGCCGCGCAACATCGGCCGAAGGAATCGCTGCTGTTGCGCCTCGCTCCCATAGATCCGTATCGCCGGTGCGATGTTGCTGACGCCGATGGCGTTGACCGGGCCCGGGGCACCGGCCCGCGCCATCTCCTCGTTGCAGGCAAGCTCGTCGAGCAACGACGCATCGCGGCCACCGAAGCGCTCAGGCCAGCGAGGAGCTGCGAAACCGGCATCGAACAAGACCGCGTTCCATTCACGGTGGGCGTCGAACCGCCCCTCGGCGTCTCCTTGGCACAATGCCTCCGCGATGTCAGAAACGAACGCCTCTTTGAGCCACGACGCGAACTCTTCTCGGAATCCAGTGGTTGCCTGTGAGGCCGGGCCTTCCACTGTTCTACAGTCCCCAGGGGTCGTTCAGCTCAAAGGGAGTATCGGCGAGTCGCTGTGCCGACTGCTGCAACTCCTGCACTGTCCACCGGCCGTCGGCTTCAATCGTGTCGATGACCGCCCACGGTTGCATGAGGTGGACGGCACCGCCGTGAAGGATGAACATTCGTCCGTTTATCGGACAGGATTCGGTCGCGAGGTACGCGACGAACGGCGAGATGTTCGCGGGATCAAGCGGGTCGAATCCTGCGTCGTCAGAAGTCTCCGCTGCCCCACCAGTGAGCCGCGTCCGCGCAACCGGCGCGATTCCGTTGACCCGCACACCGTAGCGTTCGAGCTCTTTGGAAGCGATGATTGTGAGTCCCGCGACGCCCATCTTCGCGGACCCGTAATTGGCTTGGCCCGGGTTGCCGAACAGACCCGAAGGAGAAGCCGTGTTAATCACCGATGCCTGCACCGTGCCACCCGCCTTGGACAGTTCCCGCCAGTAGACGGTTGCCCACTTCAAGGGCGCGAAATGCCCCTTGAGATGCACACTGATGACTGCGTCCCACTCAGCTTCGCTCATATTGGCAATGGTTCGGTCACGCAGGATGCCTGCGTTGTTGACAAGCACGTGAAGCCCGCCGAAGGCCTCCACCGCGCTCTCAACCATCTCCCTTGCGCCGTCCCACGAGGTCACGTCGTGGTTGCTGACGATTGCTTCACCGCCCGCATCAACGATCTCAGCCACCACGTTGTGCGCGGGGGTTGGGTCACTCCCGTCTCCTGCCGCCGAACCGCCGAGGTCGTTGACCACTACCTTCGCGCCCTCTGACGCGAACCGCAACGCGTGTTCTCTGCCGATCCCGCGGCCGCCGCCGGTAACTATGGCCACCCTGCCAGTGAGCGTGTTCATGTATTGGTGCCCCCCAGGTCAGCGACGAAGCCTAGCGCCTTGTGACCAGGATGTCAGACCGGACATGGCACTCCGATCAGATTCGGCTAACTTCTGGCGCAGGGTGTCGGCGACGCGTTGCGAGAGGCTTGACCCGACGCCTGACACGGTCAAACCCGAAAGGAGCCCGCAGTGAGCCGACCACTCGAAGGAATCAAAGTCATTGAGGTTGCCAGTTGGATGTTCGTCCCTTCGGGCGGCTCGGTCCTTGTTGACTGGGGTGCTGATGTGATCAAGGTCGAGCCGCTCGTCGGCGGCGATCCACAACGCGGCCTCTCTACCTCAGGTCTTGTTCCGGGCGCGGCGGCCGTCGACTTCATGACCGAGCAACCCAACCGCGGCAAACGTTCAATCGCGATCGATCTCGCAAACGCCGCGGGCCGCGAGACGTTGCTGAAACTGTGTGAGACCGCTGACGTGTTCCTCACGAACTATCTCCCTGTTGTTCGTCGAAAGCTGCGGATCGACGTCGAAGACGTCCGCGAGCGAAACCCGGACATCATTTTCGCCCGAGGTTCCGGACAAGGTCCGAAGGGTCCCGACGCTGAGCAGGGCGCGTTCGACGCCACCTCCTACTGGGCACGCGGCGGTGTCTGGACTGGTGGCAGGCCCGATGCCGATGGTTTCCCTCCCAGTCAGATGGGGCCGGCGTTCGGCGACGTCATCGGTGGCCTCGCGATCGCAGCGGGCATCTCTTCGGCGCTGCTCAAAAGGGAGCGGACCGGCGAGACAAGCGTCGTCGACGTGTCTCTTCTCGCAACGGCCCTGTGGCAGGTGTCGCCAATGACTGTCGCCTCAGGCGTGTTCGGAATCGAGAGCTTCCCGGCGGCTGACCGAACCCGGCCGGCGAACCCTGGCGTCAATGTCTACCGCACATCCGATGACCGCTTTCTCAGCCTCGTCCTCCTTCAAGCGGACAAGTTCTGGGCTGAGTTCGCCGAATGCCTCGATGTCGCTGAACTGGTGACGGACCCGCGCTTCAGTGACTCGGAGTCGCGACGCGAGCACACCAGAGAATGCACACAGCTCATAGCCGACACCTTTGCCGCCAAGCCGTTGGCACATTGGAGAGCCCGCCTCGCCGACTTCAGCGGAGTCTGGTCACCGTTCCAAACCCTTGCCGATGTGCATAGCGACCCTCAAGTGCTTGCCAACGGCTATCTCCCGGCCTTCAACGTTGATGACGATCATGAAGTCCGCCTAGTGGCAAGTCCTGTCCAGTTCGACGAGACCGCGATAACAGTCGAGCGGGCGCCTCAACACGGAGAACAAACAGAATTCGTGTTGCTTGACGCCGGCTTGGACTGGGACGATATATCAGCACTCAAACAGTCTGGAGCGATTCTGTGACCACATTAATTCGAGTTGGACACCAACGAACCGATCAAACCACGGCAGGACCAGCCGGAGACCAAACCGACACCGGCGCCGACCATGTCCTGGGCACACCACACGATCACCGCTACCAGCTGACCGACCGACTCGCGCCCCTCGACCGCGCCCAACGATAGACGGACAACCATGAGTTCACCCCACGTATCATCACGCGACGACGACTGGCAACCCTCGACCGCTGCCGAGCAGTTCGACCGGCTAGTCTCCAGCGATCAGATCGCCCAGCTCCCGGTCCGGTACGCCCTCGCGGTGGACAGCCGCAACATGGACGACCTCGTTGAACTGTTCATCGACGACGTCCGGGTAGGCCATGGTCGCTCGGGGCGCGACAGCCTCAAAGACTGGATGACTGGCGCCCTCGCACAGCACGGACGCACCATCCATCTTGTAGCAAACCACATTCTCACCTTCGCAGACGCCGACCATGCGACCGGGATCGTCTACTGCCGCGACGAGGTCGAGAACGACGGTCAGTGGACGATTGGCCATATCCAGTACTGGGACACCTACGAACGCCGCGAAGGACGCTGGTACTTCGTTCGGCGGCGCTACAACCGGTGGGGTGTCGTGGACGAAGTACACCGTAGCAAATCAGGGCTGGGAGGTTCCAGCCCTGCGGCCACCGAACTCCCCCAGGTCTGGCCGAGTTGGCACGAGTTCTACGCACAGTTCAAAGAACCGGGCCACGGCTATTCCGAATCTTGAAAGACCATGCATAGCACCTGTTCTCGAGAGTTCAGGCGACTTGTATCGTGGCACTGACGACAATGAACAGAGCAGGGTCCTCAAATGTCACTTTCCGAAATCACACCAACCGAACTCGTCAAAGACGTCTACGCCCGACTCGACCAGAGCATCGGCGAAGCACGCACACGATTCGGCAGGCCGTTGACGCTCGCCGAGAAGATCCTGGTCAACCATCTCGACCGGCCCGACCAGGAGCTCGAGCGCGGCGACTCCTACGTCGACTATCGACCGGACAGGGTGGCCATGCAGGACGCCACCGCGCAGATGGCCTGGCTCCAGTTCATGACCACCGGGCTTGATGAGGTTGCGGTCCCGACCACCACCCACTGCGACCACCTGATCCAAGCCCGTGAGGACGGAAAGACGGACCTGCTCGCCGCGGTCGACACCAACAGGGAGGTCTACGACTTTCTCGAATCGGTGTCGGCAAAGTACGGGGGAGGCTTCTGGAAGCCCGGTTCGGGCATCATCCACCAGGTCGTCCTCGAACAGTACGCCTTCCCAGGGGGCATGATCATCGGCACCGACAGCCACACCCCCAACGCCGGAGGCATCGGCATGGTGGCCGTTGGCGTCGGTGGCGCCGACGCGGTGGACGTGATGACCGGCTCCCCGTGGAACAGCAAATGGCCGATGCTGATCGGCGTCAAACTGACGGGCTCTCTCAACGGCTGGGCTGCACCCAAGGACGTGATCTTGAAGGTGGCCGAGATCCTCACCGTCAAGGGCGGGACCGGCGCGATCGTCGAGTATTTCGGGGAGGGCGCCGCTTCATTGAGCTGCACCGGCAAGGCCACGATCTGCAACATGGGCGCGGAGATCGGGGCAACGACTTCTGTGTTCGCCTACGACGACGCGGTGGCCCGCTACCTCAAGAGCACCGGGCGAGAGGAGATCGCCGACGCGGCCGATGCGGTGGCACATCACCTGCGCTCCGACGACGAGGTGCTCAACAGTCCGCACGATTTCTACGACCGGGTGATCGAGATCGACCTCGACAGGCTGACCCCGCACATCAACGGCCCCCACACCCCCGACCTGGCTCGTGAAGTGGCCGAACTCGGCGAGGAGGCCGAAACCGAGGGCTGGCCCCTCGAGATCAGTGCCGCGCTGATCGGGAGCTGCACCAACTCCTCCTACGAGGACGTCACCCGAGCGGCTTCGATCGCTCGTGCCGCAGCCGCGAACGGTCTGCGGGCCAGGACGCGTCTGCTGGTCACTCCCGGCTCTGAGCAGATCCGGGCCACGATCGTGCGCGACGGCCTGCTGGCGGACTTCGAGGCGCTGGGCGCGACCGTGCTCGCCAACGCCTGCGGACCCTGCATCGGCCAGTGGGACCGTTCCGGCGAGGCGGATCACGAAGCGGGCGTTCCCAATGTGATCGTGACCTCCTACAACCGCAACTTCCCCAAGCGCAACGACGGTGACCCGCAGACGCTGGCCTTCGTCACCTCCCCTGAGACCGTGATCGCCCTGGCGCTGGCCGGGACGCTCGACTTCGATCCGGTCAACGACACGATCACCAGCGACGCCGGCGAGGAGGTCAGGCTTGCGACGCCCGTGGGCGTTGAACTGCCCGAGGCAGGATTCGATCCTGGTGACGACAAGTTCCTGGCGCCGCCGGCGGACCGCTCCGACGTGGTCGTGGCGGTGTCGCCGACCTCTGACCGCCTGCAGCTGCTCGAAGCGTTCAAGCCGTGGGACGGCAACGACTATGAGGACCTCGCCGTGCTGGTCAAGGCGAAGGGGAAGTTCACGACGGACCACATCTCAATGGCAGGTCCGTGGCTGCGTTACCGCGGCCATCTCGAGAACATCTCCGGCAACCTCTTCGCCGGGGCGGTCAACGCCTTCGACGGCTACGAGGTCGGGCACGGCAAGAGCCAGCTCGACGGCTCAGTCAAGCCCTTCCCCGAACTGGCCAGGGACTATCACGAAGCCGACCTGCGTTGGGTCGTGATCGGTGACGAGAACATGGGCGAGGGCTCGAGTCGGGAGCACGCCGCCATGGAACCCCGCTTCCGCAACGGCGTTGTGGCGATCGCCCGCAGCTTCGCCCGCATCCACGAGACCAACCTCAAGAAGCAGGGCATGCTGCCGCTGACCTTCGCTGACCGCGCCGACTACGACCGCATCGGTGAGGACGACCGGATCGCAGTGCGGGGTCTGGCCGACCTGGCCCCAGACACGCAGGTGACCGTCGAGGTCACGCCTACCAGCGGCGAGTCCTGGAGCTTTGCTGCCAACCACACCTTCTCCGCCGATCAGATCGAGTGGTTCAAGGCGGGCAGCGCGCTCAACATCATCCGCCAAGCATATTCTGGCCTCCACGGCGCCTGATCCTGCGCATCCCGTCACGGACGACACATTGCGGTAGGTGGCTGACGGTCAGTCAGTTCACGCTTTTAGCGACACACACAAGGACCGCAGCCCGTCTACTTCAGTGTTGCTTCCAAATAAATTTCCAGATTGTTGCTGACTCGCCGGTTGAGATGTCATGCCTGGTAGGAGAGTATTTTGTGGCTCCTGTGTGTCAGCCGCCGGGGCTTGCCTGTCGAGGGTTTTTTGTTGTTCGGCTTGACAGCGGGGGGGGGGGGGGGGGCACTATGACTTGACGGCCATGAAGAGCCGTTTGAATTTCGCGTCCCGTTGGTTGAAGCTATCTGAATGTGGGAGGCGGTTCAAGCCGAGTGTGCTTGTGGTCGTGATGGTGGCGTTGTGTGGGTCTGTGCTGGTGCCGGTGACGGCCGGCGCTCATGGCCCGACCTTCACGCCCCGCACGGAGACGCGGCGGGTTGCTGTGTACAAGATGGTTCCTCAGCCCGACGTGTGGGGTGTTGTCCGCACCGAGGACGTGTTCGAGGACCGACAAGTTCAGGTCGGCACCGAGGACGTGTTCGAGGACCGGCAGGTGAAAATCGGCACTCAACCGGTGCAGGTCGGCACTGAGCGGGTGAAGGTCGGCACCGAGCCGGTGTACGGATACAAGACGGAGCTTGTAAAGGTTGTCACCTACGAGGAGAGGTTGACTCCAGTTTATGGGTATCGCTCTGTTCAATACCCGTGTCCTCCACCTGATCGACCGTGCTACAGACGGGAGCGCTACGTGACGGGTTATGAGCCCCGGACTGTCGCAGTCGTGAAGTGGGAGTGGCAGCGGGTCAGAGTCCAGACCGGAACCCGTGACGTGTTCGAGACCCGCCCTGTGATCGAGCACCATGACGTGTTCGAGACCCGCCGTGTCAAGGTCGGCACCCGTCCCGTGTTCGAGACCCGAAGCATCAAGACCGGCACGCGCGACGTGATGGGTTGGATACCCCAGCCCGACAAACGAGAGTTCTCCCACTACAAGACCCAAACCTTCGTCGACCCCAACCCAGACAACGGCACCTACACACACGACCCCACAGAACACACCTGCCCAGACGGCCAGTACAAAATGGCTCAAGATGTCTACGTATGGTCTACCCCCGACCGCCAGGTCAGTGCCACCGGATTACTGTATGCGTACGGGAGCGACCTTGGAGAGGACCGGTTGAAGCTCATAGCTAAGGGCTCGCTCACGGGATACAGTTTGGTCGAACACTGGAGACCGAACACACACTACACTCTGTGCGGAGAGCCGCTCACTCTTCCCACAAATAGGTTCGTCGAGCACGCCGACGATTGTCGTGCAATCGGACAGTTCGTAATGGCCGAAGATGTGTACGGGTATTATGTTTACGGCAATGTGAAATATGCGTATGGAAAGCACCTGAGCCACGTTTCAAAGAATCCGAAGTACCGCCTAGTGGAACAGTGGACACCGGACCCAGACTACCCTCTGTGCGGAAAGCCGCTCACGGTTCCCGATCCACCGGGTACCGGTCTTGCCTATTTAGACGACATAGTAAAAACGCTTGTTAGTTCTGTCCAGCCTGCTATAGAGGCGTCCGGGGACTTTTTGGTCAAGACAATCGACAAAGTTCCTGGGTCTGACATCATCAATCTTGTGCTTTGTTCTAACGCTCCTGAAGCTGCTCTTGCTGGTGTACTGATTACCAATAGAGAGCACGTAAAGAGAGCCGCGGAGGGTCTTGAAGTCTCGCGTAAGGCGTTTGCGAAGAGTAACCTTGCTGCGTTCGCGATAAACTTGACGGTTGAGACGGTTTATTGTTCGGCGTTGAAGCGGGCTGGCGACACCGACACCGACGACGGTGACACCGACGACGATCCGTCGAAAGTCGATCCGCCGACTACGACTCCGCCGAAAGTCGATCCGCCGACTACGACTCCGCCGAAAGTCGATCCGCCGAAGCCGACCGTGAATCCTTTCGGGTTGCCTGTCGTGTCTCAGTTGCCTTCTTACGATCACACTAAATATGCGTTGAAGTTTTCTGAGTCGCTAACTCCGCAGCTCACAGCCGAGAATTGTACGCCGTGGGTGTACTGGGCGCAGTTCTCGCGGACTTTGTGGAAATGCCTACGCTAAGGTCTGGGCCGTGCTCGACTTGGTAGCCGCGGCTCCGGATCGCCCGGCGAGGTCCTGGGCTCTGGTGCCAGCCTGAGCCGATCTCGGCTCACTGGTGGCATCTGTGAGCGCCCTGGGCGAGGTCCTGGCCTGGGGGGTGTCGAGCCAATCGGCCAGAGGAGCGTGACTGCCCAAACAGACCGGCGCTTGACGCCTGACACCGTATCCCGATAATATTCCAGACACGATGACCGCCAAGACACCAACCACGCGGGTCGTTCGACGACGCTCAACCACATTCAATGAAAACCATCACGGCCGGTTACACAGAAAATCTGACAGCCCCAACACTGGACAGCACACTGGAACCACGACCCCCAACCGCTGCGATGGACCAAAACAGCCGAAGAAATCATCTCCAAAACCCGCCGAGCCCGAACCACACTCAACCACACAACCAAACCCGCGACACACCACTAGTTGGTGGTGAGAGGGAGGGAGACCGACGCAATGGAGACTGACACAGATTCTGTTGAGATTGAAGATGGCGGTAGGGCAGGCTTAGGGCAACAGCGTTGGTTGCGTTGGTTGCTCCTTGTTCTGGTATGGATAATTCTAATTGCTGCACTTCGATATATTGGAGTAGCGCTTGATCCTTTGTTGCCTGGTGGAGAGATAGCGTCACGCCGTATTTTCTGTTTTGGTCTTTTGCTGGTTTCGTCTCATCCCTGGTTTTGGGGAATAGGTTCCTGGCGGGGCTCACGATGAGTCGCTGTGATAGGTCCTCTTGTGGGCATGGGCTGGGTTTTGTTCTGGATTTGGTTTGTCGATTTGCGGCAACGCCGCGACTGAGTCGATCTGGCGATCTTGAGCGATGATCCGGTGGTGTCAACCCGAGGATCGGCCACCACCGCGCACAGAGCCGCAGGCCAGACCGGCGAGACCTGCCCAAAACGGTGCTCAGCTCCTGCGCGCGTCGCCGCGCGGTCAAAGAGACCGACCACCGGCGTGCTCGACATCAGTCGACCTGGTCGCCGTCGAACCGACCGGTGACCTATCAAGAACAGTGCAATTCACGATGTCGCGATGCCATTTCTGTTGGCAATGTGTCAGGACAACTACTCGGTGTACGGGGCGCGCAAGCTGTGTGGCATGACCCCCTGAGACGCGCCCAGCACTGAAACCAACCGTAAACATGAAAACCCAACCACCGATGGAGGCCGCCGAGGCCCGACGACCAGATCAGGCGAAGACCCGCTGACAGGCGTCGCCGGCCCAGAGGTTGAGCACCCGGCCTTCGGGGGTCACATCCGAGGTCGTTCCGTTTACCACCCCGCCCGACGCCGGGTTCGAGATCGAGAACAAGCCGAGTTCTTCCTCCTCGATGGGCTGAACCACCTCGAACGAGGCGCCGTAGGTGACTTCGAGGAACCCGACTGTTGCCGAGACGCCGAGACCGTCCCTGGTGACCAACCCGGTTGGACTCGTATGGCCCGAGGCATACCACTGTCCGAAGGTGCCGGTGGACGCGGGGATGAACTCGGTGCCGTCTCTACCTCCAGTTCCGTCCTCAGAGTCACCATCATCAGAGTCACCATCATCAGAGTCGCCGTCATCAGAGTCGCCGTCATCAGAGTCGCCGTCATCAGAGTCGCCGTCATCAGAGTCGCCGTCGGTGGGAATCTGCGTGTCCGGACCGGTGGGAACCGCAACCGGCGGGTCCTGCAGGAACACCAGTTCCAACTGACCCCAGCGGACAGTTCGCGTGTTGTCCAGACAGGCGTCGCTGCTCTGGAAGTTCGTTGCGCTGTCGGGGGCGCCGAGGATCGATCTGACTGCGTCGATCACCTCCGACATCGGCTGACCGAACCGGACGACCCGGCCCGTGTCGAACTGCAGCCCGGTCTCGACGAGAGTGACCGGGCCCGGAGTACCGACACCGACCGGGGTGGTGGTTGTGGTGGTCGATGTCGTCGTGGAGGTGGTCGTCGAGGTGACTCCGGGAGCCTCAGTGGTCTCCGGTGCGCTGGTAGTCGACGTGACAGGCGTCTCGGTGGTCGCCACTGCGGTCGTGGGCGGTTCGGTTTCGACGGGCGTCGTGTCCTCGGGGACCGTGTCGGGAGTCGTCCGAACGTTCCCCGAATCGTCACCGACAAAGAAGATCAACAATCCCCCGACCACACCGACGAGGAGGACCAGAGCCAGCGTGATCGTGGCCTGTGAGAGTCCGGTGCGCCGCGGCATATCAGAGCCGACGGGCACCGCGGGCCCACCGACCGGTCCCATGACCCGTGTCGCTCCGAACTCACCGGGATCCGCCGACGACAACTGTTCGGGGCTGGGCCGGGCAGGGTCGACGGGAGACTCGTCGTCGAACACCGAAACGGACTCGGGCCGCGGCACATCGGGCACAGGCACGACCGGGGTCTTCGAGGTGATCGGTTGGCCGAGGTCCTCGCGGGTCACGAACTGCGCTGAGGACAGGCTCCCGACCCGTGCTGCTCCTGCAGCCAGAGCGGCAGCGCCGGTGACGGGTGTGGGCTGCGCGGAAGCAGCGGCGTGCGGCACGACGACCGTGTCGGCTATCCCCGACGCAACGCCCGCCTGCACGATTCGATCACGTGCCGCGCGCTGCCAGTCGTCGTCGATTATCACCGCCAGACGCTCCGGGGTCTTGCCGTCGACCGCCGTGGCGCGGCGGATCACGAAACTCAACACTGCGGCCAGCGCGCCGATCCTGCCGGTGGCGGCTCGCTGCAGGGGGTTCGTGACGCGGGGCCCCTCTGTGACCAGAGCGGCCTCGTCTCCGACCAGTACCGAAGCGCCCTCGCCTTGAGAGACGACAGCGGCTGCTGCGACGTCGGAATCGCCGAGCACGATCACTCGCGGCGGTTCCGTGGAGGATGAATCGAAGCGGACCGCGGTGATCTGCGTCTCGCTGATGTGCACGCCGACGGTATCGGTCATGACTCGGCGCTCTGTTCACTCGGAGTGCTGTGTCCACTCGCGCTCTTTCGACGCGAAGGGCCCTCGGGTTCACCCGGGGTGGTCTGGTCGTGACCTGGCGGGAACGTGCGGGCCAGTTCCTCCGGCGTGGGCTCGTGGGCGACCTTGCCCTCGGGGGGATGCAGGTCGAAGATCGACGACATCACCAACTCGACACCGTCGGCTGGACGGATTCCGTCGGGCAGCCGGAGCGCCTCACCGGCACGCACACGGACTGTCGGCGGGCGCACCACGTTGAGCATGTTGGGCATGCGTGCCGAGCGCGGCCACACATTCTCGGTGCCCCACAGCGAGATCGGCACGATCGGCGCGCCGCTCATCTTCTGCAGGCGGGCGACGCCTGATCGGCCCACCATCCGCGGATCGAAGAACGCCCGACCCCGGGGGATGGTTCCCTGCGGCAGGATGACCACTGCCTCACCGGCCTCGAGTGCCTCGGCCGCGGCGACCAGGGGAGCGTCCGAACCGCTGCCGCGGTCGACGGGAATCGCTCCGAATGCACTGACCATCGCACCCACCACCGGTGCGTCGAACATCTCGCGTTTCGACACGAACCTGGCCAGCCGACCCCGCTTGGCGAGAGCCACCCCCAGCGTGAACACATCGAAATAGCTGCGATGGTTGGCGGCGATGATCGCCGGTCCCTGCTCGGGGATGTGGCCGAGTCCGGCGAAGTCGAATCGGGCATATGGCGCCAACTCGGGGCGGGCCAGCATCGTCAGAGCCTTCAGGGGTTCGACACCCGCGAACTGTGGGACACCCTCGGGGGAGTCGAAATGGCGCACCGGCCAACGCCGGGCCGCAGCGGCGACCGCCAGTCTGGGGTCGGGATTCACCGCCACCGGATGTCCCACGGCCTTGAGCAACGGCAGATCGTAGTAGCTGTCGGAATAGGCGTAGCTTTCGGCCATGTCCACGCTGTTGGCGTCAGCCCACTCCTGGACCGCGGCGAGCTTTCCCTTTCCCCAGACGTAGTGGCCCTCGACTTCACCGGCGAACACGCCGTCGGTCCGGGCGTAGCGGGTGGCAACGATGTCGTCGAAACCCAGCGCATCCGCCAAAGGGCGCACCAGGTCATCAGGGCTGGTGGTGGCGATCACGAGCTTCCGGCCCTGGTTCCGGTGTATTTCCATTTCGGTGTGGGCGTAGGGAAGCACCTCGGCGACGAGCCTCGAAGCTGCGATCTCTCCGGCTTCGGCTACGAGTTCGGCGTCCCAGCCCGCAGAGAAGCGGACACCCTGGCGAGCCAGCATCATGGAGGGCCTGGTCTCGCCGATGAGGTCGAAGATGCCGAACAGCAGCCCCTCGCCGGGGATCCGGCTCTCCGACAGCACTCCCACTTCTCGCAGGGCATGCGACAACGCCGGTCCCGAGGCCCGAGGCAGCAGAGTGCGGTCGAGATCGAAGAAAGCGGCTGCGCTCACGGCGAAAGGGTAGCCGCTGAACGGCTGACAATCGTTGCAGGACTGTTGCACAGCGAACCCCTGCCATCGTTGCAACAGTTGCCTCGATTCTCTGGCATCATTGTCAGTGATGGACCTTCGCCAGCTCCACGCGCTCCTCGCGGTCGCCGAACACCACTCCTTCTCGGCTGCCGCACGCGCGCTGCACACAGTTCAGTCCAACGTCTCCACTCATGTTGCGCGGCTTGAACGTGAAGTCGGAGCGATGCTCATCGACCGGGAGCGCGGCGAACTGACGACCGAGGGTGCGGTGGTCGCCAGTCGGGCCCGACGGATGATCGCGGAGCTTCGGGCGATCGAGGACGACCTGGTCGCCCTTCGTGACGAACTGAGCGGCACGGTCCGCGCGGGAGTGATCGGCACCACCGCCCGCTGGCTGGTTCCGGCGTTGTTGGACGCCTTGACCCAGCAGCACCCGCGCGTCAACCTTCAGATCATCGAAGCGACAACCACCACGCTGGTACCGCAGCTGCTCGACGACCGTCTCGACATCGCGGTGGCCAACCTCCCGATCGTCGATCCCGACATCGACACCGAACCGCTGTTGCTCGAGGACCGGATTGTCGTCGCGCCGCTGGGTCACCCGTTGGCCGGCTGCGAGCGGATCGACATCACCGAACTGGCCGAACACGAGATCCTGCTCCCGCCCATAGGAACTGCCTTCCGCGACGAGATCGAGGCAGACGCCCGCCAAGCACGGATCAAACTGTCGACCCGGGCCGAGGTGGACGGGCTGCGGCTCCTCTCGTCGCTCGCCTTTCAGGGTTTCGCGCCCGCTCTGGTGCCTGTGAGCGCCGCACCGGACTGGCTGCAGGGTGATTTCGTGAGAGTCCCGGTCGACGGTTTCTCCAGACGGGAGGTCGGTCTGGCGGTGCGGCGCCGTTTCTCCCCTTCGGCCCCGACCCGGGCCGTGGCCGAACTGATCCGGACCGTGGTCGGTGAAACCTGCGCCGATCAGGGCGGGCTGACACCGGCGTCGAGCCGGGGAGCCGACATAGTATGAGCAGCCCAGCGGACCGTGTCGTCGACATCCGGGCCCGCGCGAGCGGTTTCGTGCGGGCGCGCTCGGTCACCTTCGCTGGTCGGCGCATCGTCGAGGTCGACGCGCAGGGCGAGGACCTCGCGGGGGCGCTGTCGCCCTCCGACGGGCACTCGATCGCCGAAGCCGCCCGCTACAGCCGTGAGCAGCGCCTGCCCCTGTTGATGCGGCTGGCGTCGAGCGGCGCCAATCTGCAGCAGGGCGTCGCCGCTCTCGACGGATGGGGAGGTGCGGCACTGGAGCTCACGCGTTGTTCAGGCGTGGTCCCGACGATCGTGATAGTGAGCGGACCCACCGTCTCCGGTCCCGCACTGATGCTCGGGCTCGCGGACATAGTCGTCATGGTCAGCGACTCCTACGCCTTCGTTTCGGGTCCGGCGATGGTGAAGCAGTTCACCGGCGTCGGAGTCGACGGCGCTGAGCTCGGCGGACCCGACGTTCATGAGAGGACCTCCGGCGTTGCGTCGTTCGTCGCTGACGATGTGGCCGAGGCCGAATCCATCGTGGCCGACGTCTTGAGGTTCCTGCCCGACCACACCGATGCGCCACCGCCGAATCAACCGAGCGCTGATCCGGCCTCCCGTTCGACGCCCGATGCCTATGAGGTGCTCCCCGCTTCGGCCCACGGCTCCTACGACTCCCGCGACATCGTCCGTTGCGTCGTCGACGACGGCGACCTGCTCGAGCTGCATTCTCTCTGGGCGCCGAATCTGGTCACCGGGTTCGCTTCGATGGGTGGGCGACCGATCGGTGTTGTGGCGAACCAGCCCCAGAGCATCGCCGGGACCCTCGACATCACCGCTTCTCGCAAGGGCGCTCGCTTCGTCGCCTTCTGTGACGCCTTCAACCTGCCGCTGCTGACGTTCGTCGACACTTCGGGGTTCTATCCGGGCAAGGATCTCGAATGGCGGGGGATGATCCGTTACGGCGCGCAGTTGGCCTTCGCGTACGCACGAGCCACCGTCGGCCGGGTCAACGTCACCACCCGCAAGTCCTACGGTGGCGCATACATCGTCATGGACTCCAAGACCATGGGCAACGACATCGCCCTGGCCTGGCCCTCTGCTGAGATCGCGGTGATGGGGGCCAAGGGGGCGGTTGAGATTCTGCACAGGGGTCGCAGCGCCTCCGAGCGTGCAGAGCTCGAGTCCGCTTACGAACAACGCCTGCTCAACCCATACATTGCGGCCGAGCGGGGGACGATCGATGCGGTGATCGACCCAGCCGAGACCCGTCAGCGTGTCTGCTCCGCTTTCGACATGCTCGCGAGCAAGCGGGAGCGTCTCCCCCGCCGTCGTCACGACAACACACCATTGTGAAACAGCGCTGTGAACGCTGACGCGGCGAACCGCCCGGAATCGTCGTTTCAACGTGCGCCCAAGGGCTGTCGCGGTCTAGATTCAGAGTCAGTTTCGACCGCTGGATCGGGACATTCCGAGGAGTAACGAGTGCCTGAGAGCATCACCATCACCGACAACCGCACGGGGTCTTCGATCGAGGTCCCGATCGAGAACGGAGGGATTGATGCGGTCGAGTGGCGCAGGTTCCTGCCAGGAGTCTGGTTCTGTGATCCGGGTCTGACGACTACCGCCGCAGCGATCAGCAAAATCACCGAGCTCGACGGGGACAACGGCATTCTTCGCTACCGGGGCTACCCGATCGAGCAGCTGGCCGAGCAGAGTTCTTTCCTCGAGGTCTCCTACCTGCTGATACATGGCGAGCTTCCAACGAAGGCCCAGCACGACGCATGGGTCTACGAGGTCACACATCACACCTTCGTGCATGAGAACTTTCGACGCCGGATCTATGACGCCTACCACTACGACGCTCATCCGATGGGCCTGCTCACCTCCGGCGTGGCCGCCCTCTCGACCTTCTATCCCGAGGCCAAGGAGATCGAGGACGAGAGCATCCGCATGGAGCAGATCGTCCGGCTGATTGCGAAGATGCCGACCCTGGCGGCCGCCGCCTACCGCCATTCTCAGGGTCAGCCGTTCGTGTTCCCCGACAACCTGCTCGGATATCCGGAGAACTTCTTGAACATGATGTATCGGATGGGTGGGGAGTATGACATCCATCCGGTGCTCGGCAAGGCCATGGAGATCCTGTTGATCCTGCATGCGGACCATGAGCAGAACTGTTCGACCACCGCCGCCCGCGTGGTCGGCTCGTCGCACGCCGATCCCTACACCTCCGTTGCAGCGGCCTGCGCTGCCCTCTACGGTCCTCGCCACGGCGGTGCCAACGAGGCCGTGCTCAACATGCTCGACGAGATCGGCGACTACAGCAACGTCGACGCTTTCATGGAGACCGTGAAGTCGGGCGAGAACCGCTTGATGGGGTTCGGCCACCGGGTCTACAAGAACTACGATCCTCGGGCCAGGATCATCAAGCAGGCCGCCTACGACGTGTTCGAGGTCACCGGCAAGAACCCCAGGCTGGACCTCGCCCTGAAGCTCGAGGAGATCGCCACGAACGACTCCTACTTCATCGACCGCAGGCTCTATCCCAACGTCGACTTCTACTCGGGCTTGATCTATCAGTCGATGGGCTTCCCCACTGAGATGTTCACCGTGCTGTTCGCCATCGGGCGGACACCGGGCTGGTTGGCCCATTGGAACGAGATGATGGAGCAGGAGTCCCGCATCGCCAGGCCCCGCCAGCTCTACACCGGGCCCGCAATGCGCGACTACGTGCCGCTGGGCGAGCGCTGATCAGCCCCGCTGTTCAGACCTACGGCGTCGGGCTGAGTCGTTCGGTAGGCGTGAACTTCACGGGCATCGCCTCAACACCGGTGATGAAGTTCGAGTTGCGCCACGGCAGCTGATCGGCCGGCACTGCCATTTCGATGTCGGGCAGGCGGCGCAGCACCTTGGTGAACATCTCCTTGAGTTCGAGCCGGGCCAGAGATGCGCCGAGGCAGAAGTGGGTGCCGAAGCCGAATGCCAGGTGGTGGTTCGGCTCCCGCTCGACGTCGAATCGGAACGGGTCCACGAAGTGGGCTTCGTCGCGGTTGGCCGACGGATACAGCATGATGACGTCGGAGCCTTCGGGGATGGTCTCGCCTCCGAGTTCGATCTCGGTCATGGTGGTGCGGGCCATGTTCTTGATCGGCGTGACCCAGCGAAGCATCTCCTCGACAGCGGTCTCGATTCGCCCGTTGAGGTCCTCCTGCAGTCTCTGGCGCTCGTCGGGGAACTCCATCAGCGCCTGCATGCCTCCGGTGATGACATGGCGGCTGGTCTCGTCGCCGCCGATCAGGATCAGCAGCGACTCCTGCACGATCGACTCGTCGTCGAGCCGTTCACCGTCAACCTCGGCATGACAGAGGATGCTGACGAGGTCGTCTCCTCCCAGGTTGGCCCTGCGGTCAGCGATCACGCCCATCTGGAAATCGCGGAAGGCGATCCCGGCGAGCACCGACTTCTCGCGGGCGGCGGGATCAGTATCGGTCGTGCCGCGCATCAGGTCGTCAGACCATTCGAGCAGGTCGTCGAAGGACTCCCGTGGGAACCCGAGCATGTCGCCGATCAGCAGAAGTGGCAGGGGCGCGGCGACGTCCCACACGAAGTCCGCTTCGCCCTTCTCGCAGACCCGGTCGATGATCATGTCGCAGAGCACGTCGATCTCGGCGAGCTTGCCACGTACCCGACGGGGCGTGAACCCCTTGTTGACGAGCTTTCGGCGGTTGAGGTGGTCCGGGTCGTCCATCGAGATCATCATCGGCAGCGGGTTGCCCTTGGGCCGGGGCGCCTTGTACGACGAGTAGGTCCTGGGATCGCGCGAGACGGTCAGGACATCGTCGTAGCGCGCCACCGCCCAGACGTCGGAGTTGGGGTCGTAATAGACCGGTGCGTTGTTGCGCATCCAGGTCCAGTCGTCGTGCGGCCGACTCGCATACCAGTTTCCGTCGAGCAGATCGACATGTTCCAAGATCGGATGGTTCGGCACCAGGACTCCTTTCTCGGTCTTGTCGGTGCGTTGTCCAGCTAGTCCACGGCCGGGGTCGGCGGCAGGCCTTTTTCGAGCAGTGCCTCGAAGCGGGTCTGGATCTGTTGACGGTACGACGGCTTGGTGGCGATCAGGAAATCCCCGTCGGCGATTCCTTTCAGGACGATCGGCGGTACCTCCGACGGGTCCATTCCGGTTTCGGTCATCGCGAACAGTGACTGGCGGATTCCCGCCGCGTCCTCGCCCTCATCGGCCGCTTTGCCGGGCCGCACCCTGTCGGTGTGGGCGATCGCAGTGCGGATCGCGCTCGGGCACAGCACCGACGCTCCAAGGGCGGCGCCCACCGCGGCGAGGTCGTGCGCCAACGATTCTGTCATCGAGAACGCAGCAACCTTGCTCACGTTGTAGGGACCGGTGAACGGCGCCGCCACGAAACCGGCCACCGACGAGGTGTTGACGACATGGCCCGGTTCGCCTCCCGCCAGCATGCGGGGCACGAACGACTTGATTCCGTGGATGATCCCGTAGAGGTTGACCCCGAACGTCCAGTCCCAGTCGTCCACGGAGCGCTGCCAGCAGAGGCCGGCTTGAAACACTCCGGCGTTGTTGCAGAGCAGATGGACCGCGCCCCAACGCTGGTAGACGTCGTCGGCCAGGGACTCGACCTCGTCTGCAGAGGCGACATCGACCGCTGCTGGCACCACCTCTCCGTCTGCGCTCTCGGCGGTCGCCTCGGCCGACGGGCCGTCAATATCGGCGGCCACGACCCTCATTCCGACACTTGCGAAGTGCTCGACCATTGCTCGGCCGATCCCGGACCCGGCACCGGTCACGACCGCAACGCTGCCTTCTAATCTCGACAGAGGCATATCAGTTCTCCTGTCAGCTCTGGTGGAACCGCAACTCTTGGGGGTAGGGGAAGAAGTCTGGAAGTTCTCCAGCATGGTGCAGTTCCTGCATCGACCTCCAGAATTCGACCGAACAGATGTCTGCGTGGCGCGTCTGGATCACCTCGCCGATCACCCGTGGGGAACGCAGATAGGTGCGGAACTCCTCGGGGAACACGTCGTTGGACTCGACCGGGAACCATGGCTGGTCGGACATCTCGTCGTCGTAGTTCTGGCTGACCGGCATCTTGCGGAAGTTAATCTCGCCGAGCAGCGCCAACTCGTCGTAGTCGTAGAACACCACCACACCGTGGCGGGTGACGCCGAAGTTCTTGGGGAACAGGTCACCGGGGAAGATATTGGCCGCGGCCAGGTCCTTGACGGCGTAGCCGTAGTCGATGGCGGCAGCACGCGCCCGTTCCGGCGACATCTCCCGGAGGTAGAGGTCGAGTGGGTAGAGCCTGCGTTCGGTGTAGGCATGGTGCAACACGACCTCGTCGTCTGTGATCGTCACGGTGCGGGCGCATTCGTTGCGCAGTTCGTCGATCAACTCCTCATCGAAGCGGTCGCGGTTGAAGCTCAGGTTGGTGAACTCCTGGGCGTCGACGAGGCGGCCCACCCGGTCATGTCCGAACACCAGCTTGTAGCGCCGTTTCACGTCTTCGGGGGTGGTTCGCTTGGTGGGCGCGAAGCGGTCCTTGATGAGCTTGAAGACCACATCGAACGACGGCAGCGTGAAGACCGCCATGACCATGCCGCGCGCACCCCGGGCGCGTTCGAAGCGGGTGTTGGAGTGTTCCATATGGCGGTACAACGCCCGGAACAGGTTGGTCTTGCCGTGCTGGTTGTAGCCGATCGAGGTGTAGAGCTCGGCCACCGGTTTGACCGGCAGGAGCGACTTCAGGAATCCGACGACCGCGGCCGGGCGTCGACACAGTACATGGAAGTAGGACCGCGTGTAGCCGAAGAGGCGGCTGGCGTCGGTCTCGGTGAGCAGTACCGCATCCACCTTTACGCCGGCCTCGGTGTGGACCAGGGCGATGACGATCGGAGCCAGGCGGTTCAGCCAGCGGAGCCGGCCGACGAGGTAGGCGCCCTTGTTGCGATAGAAGATCGGCCGCAGCACGTCTATTGCGTCGAGGTGCCCGTCCCAGGTCTGTTCGAGGAGGGTGCTGACCCGTCCGGCGACCTTGTCGGCGTCTCCATCGATGTCGATGAAGCTCGGGGCCAGCGGCGAGTGCTGGAAGATCTCGCGGAGGCAGTCGGCGACGGTGGCGTCGACGGGGAATTTCCGGTATTCGCCGCGGGTGCCGTCGTCGGCGGGCAGCTTGGTGGGGCCGAGCCAGAGGAACTCCAGTTCCTCGTCGATTCCGATGATGTGGAACAGCCGCCGGGTGACGGAGTTGTAGAACGTTTCGGCGAGTTCGAGGTCCATCCGCTCCGAGACGAGGGCGACGTAGCGGCGTCGTGCGCCGATCCACACTGTGCGAGCTTCGGGGTCGTCTTCGCGCAGTACCGGACGGGCCGCGTCGACGACATTGAAGACCAGACGTTTATGCAGGTTCAGGCGGTCTTTTGTGTCTTGTTGATGCCGGGCCCAGTCACGTTCTATGAAGCATCGGGAGGCTCGGTGCGTGAGTTCGAGGTAGCGCTCGTGGTACTCGACGAAGGCGTCGCAGAGCATTCGGGCAAGACGGTCGACCCGCGGGTCCCCCTCCGGTCCCCAACGGTCCGTTGTGTCGAGGGTCCGCTTCGGGGAGGTCTGTTCTGCTCCTCGGGACTCCGCTGAAGTTTGCACCGATCACCCCACAAGCTGGTTGAAGGTGGGATCGTAGCAGTATGAGGCGCCTCCCTAACCTTCAGGATCGGGCCGATCTGGCTGATCTCGCCGCGTTGTACGCGGTTATCGTCGACCAGCGTGACTTCGCCCGTTTCGATGAGGTGTTCACCGCCGACGCGCTGCTCGACACGGGTCGGGGGCAGCGTTCCGGTCTGGTGGAGATCACCGACGCCATGGCGGGTCTGCTCCGCTATGAGGCCACGAGCCACATCCTGGGCCAGCAGCTCCTCTCGGTGACCGACGACGGTGAGATCGAGGGGGTGACCTACTGTGAGGCGCACCATCTCCGCGTCGACGGCGATGAGCGCATCGACCATGTGATGCACATCCACTACCACGACCGGTTCGTGCCGACCCCCGACGGTTGGCGGATCGCCTACCGCCGCCTGGCGGTCCCGTGGACCGCCGAGCTGCCTGCCTGAGGCTCTGCCGAGCCGGCATCTGCGGGGTCAGAGTCGGTCGGCGACGCGTTCGTGGCGGCGGATCACCTCATCGATCACAAGACGCAGGAAGGACTCACTGAACGTCGGATCGAGGTCGGCCGACAATGCGAGCTGACGGAGCCGCGCTATCTGCTCCTTCTCACGCTCCGGATCAGCCGGCGGCAGGCCCTGTTGCGCCTTGTACTCACCGACGTTCTCAGTGACCTTGAAGCGCTCCGCCAACAGCAGGATCAGCGCTTCGTCGATGTTGTCGATGCTGGAACGGAAGCGTTGGAGTTGCTCGTCTGCCATGTCGGCACCACCCTAGAGCCAACCTCTCTAGTTCTCTACACCGGGTTGCACTGATCGGGGTTCGACTCGGTGCGAGGGTGCTTCGGGCGTGTCTAGGAGGCTGTTGAGCATGGCGCGGAGCCGGTCTGCCGGGGAGTCGCTGCGCACCAAGGCTTCTCCGATCAGCGCGGCGTCGTAGCCGACTTCAGCGAGGTCTCTCAGCTTGGTCCCGTCGGGCGTCTCGATGCCGGATGCCGCCACGGTCACAACTCCGGGTCCCAACTCGGCCAGCAGCCCGGCCATGCGCACTGCTTTGTGGTGGTCGACGGTGAAGCGCGTGTCTTTGGGGTTGTCACGCTGGTTGACGGCGATCATGTAGGCGCCCGCCTCTGCGGCCATCGCCAGGTCGTGTTCCGCGCGCACCTCGGTCAGGGCGTCCATGCCCAAACTCAGGGCGAGATCCTGCAAGTCCGCAACTTTGGCGACCGATCCGATGTCCTCCACGATCAGCAGCACCGCGTCAGCGCCCATCGCGGACGCGTCGTGGATGTGCTGGGGCGTCGTGAGGAAGTCTTTGCGCAGCACCGGGGCGTCTACGGCCTTCTTGACCGCTTTCAGGTCTTCGGGGCTGCCACCGAACCGGGGGCCCTCGGTCAGCACCGAGATACAGGATGCACCGCCCCGGACATACTCGACTGCCGTCTCAGCGGCGCCCATTTCTGGACGCAGCTCCCCCGCGGACGGCGACTTGCGCTTCACCTCGGCAATGACCGCCAGTTCAGATCCGGCGGTCAGAGCGTCCTTGAAAGCATGGCCCACGGACTGCATGGCCGCTGATTCTAATCCTGCACCGCGTCTGCGCACCCGGCTTTGGGGTTCGAACCCGTTTGATGACGTGCTTAAACCTTGCGCCCTGGTAGACACACGGTATCGCCATTAGTAACCGGGCTCGAGACTAGATCGATTCCATCCCTAGCTGGCACCCTTCGTTACGGAGACGCTCAAGGATTTCAATAGTCCGGATGCTCTGCTTCTCGGACGGCACCTTGGCTGGGATCGAGATCGCAACATCCAATATTCCTTGGTCGGTCGGCGAAAGGAGACCCTTGGACACTCCCCAAGCCTTGACTTCACTCCAGTGGGCCGGCCCAGCCTCGACCACGAGCATCTGAGCCTCTATTCCGTTCAACATCCGTTGATCCTTGACAGCGGCCCTCTTCACCTCGTCACGCTCTGATGAACTGGTCAGTTCTATGGCGAGGGCATCGGGCCATGAAACATGAAGGCCCATCACGCGATGCCAGCAGGCCTGCTGCTTCGCCCACTCGGTTACATTCCGCATGCCCTCCGGTGGTTCGACGATCACATCGTGGACCGCTTTGGCACTTGCGACCAACGCGTCTCGGAGCCCGAGCGGTATTCCCTGCGCTCGCCAGATGCGATCGAAGTCGATGGTTTCGCTGCGCTCCGCCAAGTCATAAGCGAGTTTGGAGATGGCGTAGGCCACGACATTCGCACGATAACCGCCCAGATACCACGGTTGCTCCGTAACGAGTCGCTCGACCGACCTGAACACGATTGCCTTGGCGATAGTCTCTCTAAAATACATCTCGTTGAAATCGTTGGGATGTTTCTTCCACTCGCCCCCAACGAACGAGGCGAAATCGGCGAAGTTCTTCTGGGCTCCCTTGCTCACGACATCCGGTTTGCCACTCCACACATTCTGGAATTTTGCAAGGTCTGTCTTGGTGAACATCTGCGACTTCGGGTGTTCGAGATCGAATCTCTTCCGTTCCGCCTGGGTCAGGCCACCCCTGGCGTCCTGGTACTGGCCACGTGCTCGCTCGTAGAACCATTTCGACTGACGAAATGCCCCATCCTTGGAGGGAGCGTAGAGCCTCCTAGAGAACTCCTCGATCCTGACGTGGAACGGGTGATTCGAGAAAAAGTCAGCAGCGTTCACGCGGTTCTGTGTGTTGGCGTACTCCGAGATCTTGGGGACTACCTCCGTCGCTCTGGCGGAGTTCACGATGGAGAGCTTCATCTGAACAAAGACGCTATCTAGATCCTCCTGCTTGTTTCTCAGAGCCGCATGAATGGACGCAGTGGTCTGACCGCCATTGACGATCTGAAAGTTCTGCATGCCCGTCAGGAGCAGGCCGTTTGAGGACTCCACTGCTTCGATTCTCTCAGCGGTGGCAGTGATCCCATTATTGTAAGCGAAGAACATCTCTGGGTTATTCACAATTGTGTTCCTTAGACCTCGATTGACGTTTCCACGTGCTTGAAGGAATACACGTACATTCTGCTCTAGGAGACGGGAGCCCCAGCGATCATAAATCAATGCCAATTGTCGGCCCGGAACGACGGCCAAGTATGACTCGTAGTCCGCCTGGTGCATGTGCGCGGGTAAGACCGTCAGGGGGGAACCAAATTCACTCAGGTTGACCATGTAGTCCTCGCGCTCATTTCCGGAGGCAACAAAGCGATGGAGACGGCCCAGATCCCAAACGCTGTACGTGATAGGTACTCCCTGAAGTTGGCCTTCCTCTCTGCCGTCGACACGGGAGCTGAGGACCCTGTTGGTGACCAGGAACAATCTGACCTTGGATATCGAGGACCACCGGTTGGCGATGAGATCGGCTAGGCCAAACACGGGAGCTGACTCCTCCAAGCTGTTCCGATATTCTTCATCCAAGGAGCGGTCAAGAAAGTTGGACAACCGCTTGAAGGTCGCGTTGAGATTGGTCGCCGTGAGCGTTGCGACGTCATGTGACTGGTTGAAATCGGTGATTATCAGGCTGAGCGCGCCGTCGGAGTTGCGAGGGTCTCCACCATAGCCGTCGACTCGAATACCTCGGGCCGAGACGTGTTGAACACGATCCGCGGTCTCAATCTCGCCAGCGTCGACCAGCGATTCGGTAAGCACATCAAAAAAGGCGTCCTCGACGAACCTGCCCTCGGCATCCGCTCGGCTGTGGATCTCCTGAAATAGTTCCTCGTGGTACTCAGCGATGTCGATCTTCATGCGTACCTACCGTCTCGTCAGAGCTTCGTCCACAACGCTGGCCAATGTCGCGAAGGGTTCACAGTCAGCCAGCGAGACCCAATAGCGTACATTTGACACACCCGAACGGACCTCGCCCGAGGTAATGCGGGGGAAGTCAGCGGACACCCGGTAGATGTGCGTGGCCCCCTCCAACCAGCGGTCACCAGAGTAGTCGTCCTCCGTCCTGTAACCCGCAGCCGAGAGGCGTGACTCAAGAATTCCAGTTGATTCGGGATCGACGGAATGGAGCAGTTCTCTAATCCGTTCAGCAACTTCGTGGAGGGTGACGCCTTGATCGCTATCTATCGGAGCCTCGTCCAACTCCACCACATGCAGGAACAGCGAGTCGACTCCGCGCTCATCCAGCTGACTTTCCGATGTGATGGAGACGGAGGGCGTCGCACCCCCGCGGCGGGCCTTAGCCTCAATTGCGACTCGTGCAATCTCAAAGTCCTTGGGCGCGCCCAATGGGCCTCGCCATGCAGTCACCGCGGACGAGGGATCCATGCGGGGCAGCAGACGCCGCTCCAACACCAACAACTCTCCAAGCAGTCCCTTCTGTTCCTCCGGCGACAAAAGTGTGCCTTGACCACCTCTAAGCAGGTGGTACCATCTCCATGTCCTCGACAGGGCGGCGGACACCGCCGCCCTTTCGGATTCCGCTTGCGTAGACGCGGAGATGATGTCTTCGCAAAGCGTGCGAAAGATGTCCCGTTGATTCGAGTCAAGAAGCTTGAAGGCAAGATATTGCGTGCCTGACTCATCGGGCGGGGACAAGGTCACCTCAATGTCGCGCAATCTGGGCAAACTAGCCGTTGGTGCCGAATCAGTGGCATGGTGCAACGTAAGGAGAACCCTTCCGTCCACACTCCGAGCCCAGAAGAAGTTCCAGGGTAGACTCGCGTCAACGCGACGAGCCGCGACCGAATCGGCGATACCGGGTGGGTCGATCTGCTCCCAAGGGTCTCTACCCTCCATCGGGTTCCATCTCGTCCTCGTCAAATTCCTCGCCGAAGTTCTCTCGGAGCCATGTGGTGTTGACCATATATTCGACGCGGTGCTCCACCTTATTCGTGCCCGGAAAACTAATGCCCCATGCAACCACAGGTTGATCTGGGGCTACATCCGGTGCTTTGGATTGAACATCAATAAGATGAATCATCAGGAGGGGCCTGATTCTCCTTTTTCTGTATACCCAATCCGGATAGTGAATTTTGCCATCTTCAGGTAATCTACCAGTCCTTTTCAACTCATTTTGGTATACTTCCTCAGCTACCTTCCGTTGTTCCGGCGTGAGGCCTGTTCTTTCGATTCCCCTGGTCGAGACTCTCTGCCGATTGCTGACCAAGAGTGTTCTCGCATCACTCCTTGTCCCGGCAGTCCTTCGCTGACAGTTGATAACCCTCCCGAGCGAGTCGTCCCTAGTGATGTCCCGTCGCTCTCCGACAGCCGCGAATAGCACGTCCCATTCCGCAAGCTCGTCGTCTTGGCGTGCCTCAATGTACCGTCTGACCGGTTCCGCGTCGGTTTTTAACGAGCCGGGATGGTTTCGAAATTCGGCAAGGAAGTCCACGATGGGAGATACCGGAACTCCTCTGAGGAGGAAGCCGAACTCCACGCTCTCAGCAGTGTCGATGGGGAACCCATTCTGCCCGAGTCGACGGGTGAGTCTGCGAGCCGCTTCCCGGTTCCTCTCCAAGCTCTCCTTGTCTCTGTGCAGCGTATGTGTTTCTATCAGGCTAAATGCGAGGCCGATACTCACAACTATGGATGAACCAGATCCCATCTTGTTTCGGGCCGTAACGATTAGGGAATCGGGATGACTCCTGACCCTCAGGCCAAACTCCTCCGGCGTCGCGTTGGACGCCTCCATGCTCCTGAGCTCAATCCTCAACTCCTCTATTGAATCCGCAATGTGCTCGTACCACGCTCGAGCCGCATCCGGCATCCATATGCGGCACAAGTCTTGGTAATCGGGCCGGTATCCGAACCACCGGCCCATCTGCATCAGCGTGTCGTACATCATCGAATTACGGAGGAAGTAGCTGACCATGAGACCCTCAAGCGTCAGCCCACGTGACAGTGAGAATCCACCTACCGCTATGACATTCAGACCGTGCTGTAGATTTCCGGTGTAGTCCAAAGTACCGGGGGACTGGCTGTTCACCTCGACGACCCTGATTGGAGAGGCGGATTCAAGTAGCTGCCGTTGCACCTCGGTCCATTCGAATTCTGTTTCGGGGAACTCGCGCTCCCAGACCGCGCGTAGCGCGCTGATTTCAGGGTCGAGGAGCGCTGTCTCAGGGGCTAACGCACCGTTCACCCTGATCGATCGTTGAATTCTATTGAGCAGTTCATGAATCTCATTTCGAAGCTGACGCTGTACGTTCATGAAGCGGGATGCGTTCACCAGCATTGAACAATGCTGTCCTTCGTGCCCCCGGGCAAGTCGAATTGCGCGACCGAGGATGAAGGTCCTCACCGCGTCGATAAGAGATGGCGGGATAGAGGAGACGACGACACCAATCTCATGTCTGATCGGAAGGTGGTCCTCGTTGTCATTAATGTCGCGAAGGTACTGCTCTCCGGCCTCAAGAAAGACGGTGGTCGCTCCAAAATAATTCGAAGGGGGATCAAGACTCATGATGAAGCTGCGTGGGAATAGGTCCTCGCCGCGCATCTGGTCGTCAGTGGCGGGATCGATGAAGATATTCGCGAAGGGAGTGGCTGTGTACCCCACGTAGCAACTTCTGTCGAACATGCGAAGGAGATCTCGTATCTGTCCATTGATTCTCGACACTTCACCCATCCGATGTCTGATGTTGATCGATGCGTTGTCAGCCTCGTCGTCGATGAGCAGCATTGGTTCATCTATGCTCTCAGCACCTCCCCGTGCACTGTGTTCTCTGAGCCACTCAAGCAAATTCTTCAGCGTGCTGCTGTTCTTCTTGATCACGAATACCGCCGGCTCGGTTAGGTTCTGCAGTGGAATCCCGACGCCGGTCGCCGTCGCCTTGTTGAAGTCCCGTATGGTGTTCGTGAATGTGACAGGGCGTCTCGTGTGGTCGAACCGACCAACCCCAACGTACATGTCATCCTGCCCGCGCAATAAGCGTGCACTGTCCCTACCGACGAAGCCCTCGTCGATGCGTCGCTGCGTCTGGCTGCGCAGATTGTTGTGGACACCGGCTATGACGACGATTAGCTTGTACCCCGCGTCCGCAGCCTTGCAGATAAGTCCCGTATAGTTGGCCGTCTTGCCCGACTGCACATGCCCAACAACCATCCCCCTTCTATCCCAGGATCCACTCCTGAGGGGGTCCTGCATCAGTCCGAGCAAGCGATCTGTGAGGTCATCCAATGTCGTGATCGAGGCGGAGGGGAGACCCTCCTGAAATAGGTGTTGCTGATAGCGATTCCAGTAGTACGGATCTATCCGTGACCTAGCGGCGTCCAACCACGGTTTGTGGTCACGTTCAATCAGAATCGAGCCGAGGGGTTGGGTGATACTGATACGCTCTTCGAGCCGCTTCGCAAGACTCTCCGCTTCATCGTCCGTGACACCACTCAGCATGGTCAGCTCGCGGAGGTCCTTGATCATCCCACGGATGTCCTCTGCGGTTGGTCCCTGCTGGGTTGCGAGAGCGACGGACGCCATGTTCTCGAGATTCTTCAGCTGTTGGTTCACTCTTCTACTTCCCGTTTCGGTTCCTCACGAAGAATCTGCTCCGTGCGCTCCCAATTCGAGCGGAAGGGCTCCGCAACTTTCATCATGGCGAGCACATCCTCTACCGATCTCCCCGTCGCGTTGAGATGAGCGAACGTAGTCACAACCGCATAGCGAAGCGCCTGTTCAGAGGTACCGTCACAGACCACCGAACCGGGGGCACCGCCGAGATCTGCAAAGAGTGCATCCATCGGTAGCGATGCCCCGGCGACTTCGATCACTCTGAGGAGGTTGCCCCGAACTTCCGGGGGCAACTTGGACAGCAGGTCTAGGACCATGGGGTGTTCATCGTTGATTCGATAAGAGATCTGGTTCTTATTCTGAATCCTGCTCCAGACTGGAATACGATTCTCCTCCGTAAGCCTACGTCCTCTCGTCCTGTACACCCTCTTTGATGCTGCGCCGAGCGGTTCGATGATTCGGCGCAAGCGTTCTCGAACCGGGCGTGGCAACTGCGCCGATGCCTTCTTCACGTCAATCTTCCAGGCACCGTCGAGGGAGTTCGGCATGTCTATGCGGACGCGCGCCAGCTTCGTTAGTTCAGCCGGACGCGCCAAGCCGAACCATGTGCCATGAATAATCAGCCGCCGCTCTCGGTAGACGTAGAAGCCTTGGTTTCTAACGTAGCCCTCTGGTCCTGCGTAATGCTCCCATTCGGTGGACGTGACCTTGCCATGGTGTGGAAGAGTGAAGGCCTGCACCAAGATGCTCTCATTCTCGACTCGAATCAGCTCTTCGGGACCCGCGATCGTTGCCGGGTGTCTGGAATGAAATGGGTCAAAGGGTTCTAGCGGCCGATTGTTCATCTCGATGCTGACCCGACGGCGGTTGGGTTCACCGGAAAGAAATCGATGGAACACCAGCTCCAAGTGGGTTCTAGCCTCATCCAGCTGTCTAACAAAGTCGGCTTCAATTTGTGCAGCTTCTGCACCGTCAATTCGGAATCCGAGTTGCTCCCAGACCACGAGCGTCCCACTCGCGCCGATGAGATTCGCCCACGGGATTGATGTAGGATCGTCAGGGATCTGGACTTGCCACTTACCCGAATTGGCGATGTGATCCAGGTTCCATCGAGCACACGCGATCGTTCCGTTGTTCCGGCTCACCACCGTGAAGACTCGACATTGCGAGAACGAGGCCGTCTTCAGGCCGAGACCAAACCTTCCCAGGTCGGACTTAGCCCTCTCGTCTAAGGGGTTCCGGCTTCCCAACCGCATCGCGTCCAGAAGCTCTGCTTCGGTCAACCCTACGCCGTCATCTAGAATGCCGATTCTTGCCTCAGCTGCTTTAGTAACCGCAAATATCTGGATTGTCTCCGCCTGCGCCGCTATGCAGTTGTCTACGAGATCGGCAAGGGCTGTGCCCAATGAGTATCCGATTTCACGCATGCTCTCGATGAGTGGGGAGGGTTTGGGAGGAATCTCAATTACGCGCACCTAACTCACGCCCATTCCAGTGGCGCAGTGGAGGCGAACGGGGCATTCCGAGCACTTCGGCGCTCGGGCCGTGCAGACCAAGGCTCCCAGATCCAGCAGTGCCTGGTTCCATCCGATGTCCGCTCCGGTGGATCCAGCCAGTTCGTGCAGGGTTAGTCTGAGCTGCCAATTCGGCAGATCGGAATCTCCTAGCACACGGCGAGCGATTCTCACTGTGTTCGTGTCCATCAGTACACTGGGCCGGCCGAAAGCGAAACAGAGAACGGCGGAGGCAATATAGTCTCCCACTCCTGGAATGGCCCTGAGTTCCTGCCAGTTGTCGGGAATCTCCCCGTTGAACTGATCATTGATGAATTCTGCCGCGGTGGCAAGGTTGGTAGAGCGCCAGTGAAGGCCAAGCGAGGCAAGCCGCGGTGCCAGCTTCTTGGAGTTCTTCAAGAAACTGTCGGGAGTTTCACCAAGGCTGAGGAGTTCGTCCGCAATCCCGGCCACCTGTTCAGCCTTCGTGCGGTGCAGACACATTTCCACCAGCAAAACCTGCCACGGACTCAATTCCGGACGCCTCCAGGGGAACGGGCGTCTGTTGCGGTCGAACCATTCGGCGAGCTGGTCTCGGAAAGCGCCCGCGCTGTTGGGATGTCGTCCATTGGATCCAACAGCCGCAGCCCTATCCTCCAACGCGCACTTTACCGAGGAGGCAATCGCCGCGGCGAGCAGAGGTGGTACAGCGTTGCCAATTTGCTGGTACCTTCTCGACGGGTGACCAGCGAATCGAAACCTATCTGGGAATGTCTGGATTCTGGCCGCCTCCCTTATCGAGAGCGTGCGGTCTTCCCTCGGGTGGATATACCAGTAGCCGTCCTTGGCAATATGGGCAGTAATGGTCCTCGACAGGTCTTCGAATGACAGCCTCAGGTACTTGTCGCTGAATATGTCGGACCGGTATCTCCGAAGGTGTTCAGGCACGTCTATGTATGTGTCGCCCGGTTCCATCAGCTTGTAGATTTCCGCGTCATCAGGCCGGACCGACCTAGTCACATGGTCGCGAATCAATTGAGCTTCCGGGCCTTTCAGGCCTTTCCTAAGCAACCGCGAAAGAACCGACTTCGGGGGTCCCTCATAGACTTGGACTTCGTCTCGAACATCTGCCTGCGCCACCGGAAGGTCTTGAATGGCTTGGCCAACCGTGGGTCGCCTGCCGACAGGCTGGGGCCACTCGAAACTCCCATTCCCCGCAATCCCAATTACAAACAACCGAGACCTATGCTGCGGAACACGGTAGCGCCATGCCTCGAGCACCTCTACATGCACACTGTAACCGCGGCACTCCAATTCGCTCACCAACGCGATCAGTGGTGCGCCGCCCTGCGATTGAGCAAAATTTGGAACGTTCTCGAAGAGCATTGCTCGCGGGTTCAATCGATCAACGATGGCGAAGAAACTACGCCAGAGGTCAGCCCTGATGTCGAGCGGGCGACGGTCACCTCTCCTTACCAAGTCACCGATCTTCGACAAGCCAGCAGTTGAGAAGGGCTGGCAAGGAGGGCCTCCCGCCAGAAGGTCCACATCCTCAATTTCCCAGTCGTCCAGCTGGCTGATGAAGGCACTGGGGTCCGAGAGATCGCCCGTCCAGGTGAGACCTTCAATGTTTGCCGCGTGCGTTTCAATTGCCACCGGATCCGAATCCGCGGCCGCGACAACCGAGAATCCGCTGTCCTCGAGCCCCAAGCTCAGCCCACCAGCTCCGCAGAACAGGTCCACCGCCCATGGACGGGGTCTGTCTCTTAACCAAGAATGAACGCGTTCGACGTTACTCGGGTCAGGGGAATTGGGATGGGGTCTTAGGTCGATCCTCGACCCCCGCCGGTGCGGAACCCGGTACGGAGAGTTGGAGTTGGGACCTTCGATGCGATCATTCATTGTTGTATCCGCAGCGGCGCGGGATCAGTGGCGCCCCACGGTCTGAGTGTCGCGAACTCGAAACCACTCCGTGCAAACCGCAAGAGTTCCATCGAGTCGCCTCTGACAACAGTCTCCTGACCTTCCTTGAACGCATGGCCCACAGGCTGCATGGCCGCTGATTCTAACCCTGCCTCGTCTGTTCATGTCGGATGGCGTTGGCTCGGTTGGGTCCAAGTCTTGCAGGCTCGATCGTCAGTTGAAGTAGGCGGCATTCCGAGATTGCCGGTGCTCAGGCCTCAGGGATCGTCCTGCGGATTCGATGTCGTCGGCGATCTTGGCGGCGCGAGCGCCTGTGATCTCGCCGAATGCGACGGCTGATCGCAGAATCTGCACGGTGTCGATGACCCGACCCGGGCCGAGCGACCGGCGTCTCGTCGCGAAGTCGTAGGCACCGTGGTCGTCGGTTGCAACCTTGCCGCCAGTGGCCTCGGCGAAGTGGATGGCCTGAGCCTCCCCGAGATGCGCGTCTGGAGGTCGGCGCCCTTCGTTGAGCCCAACCTGGATGCGGTACACCGCAGCGAGATCACCTTCCTCCGGCTCGGCGGCGGCACCAAGCCACGAAGCCGACAAGATGTCCGCACAATGCGCTTCGCCAGCGCGTGCCGCGGCGGCAATCTCGTCTTGTATCGCTTCAGTCCAGCGTGGTTCCGGGTGGTGACCATGCTGCGCACGCAATACGTCCAGAGCGTCAACGGCAGCAAAGTGACGCAGCGTCACCGCGTCGTGCAGCACCGGTGGCACAGTGAGTGCTCGGTCTAGACCGGGCTCGCGTCGAAGCTCAAGAGCGCCTCTTCGGGGGCATCCTGCTCCGAAGGCGTGCGGTCGAGTTCGAACGCGTCCGAGCGCTCATACGTGCTGATGGCGGAAATGAGGTCGTCGCGGGGAACGTCGAGCAGGCCAGCGAGTGGCGCTGCGCCGACGATGCCGTCGAGCAGGCCGCGCAGGCACCGTGAGGCGAGCAACAGCGGAGGTCGTCGCTCTGGACGGGAGCCGCGTGCGGCAAGCAACGCTCGGCGGAGATCCTCGTCTTCAACACGCGCCAGCAGTCCCGTCCACCCGACTGATCTGAGCCTGTCGCGTCCGGCTGCGTTGACACATTGAAGGTTGTGCAACCGATACACGAGCGATTCGTAGCTGACGCCGAACTCGACCAGCATCCGCGCCAGCGAGTCCGGGTCGAGCCCGTTCGAGGCGACAGTCTTACGCAGGTCCTCCTCGGGCATCAACAGGGCCGCAGCGAACGCGTTGGCCAGGCGTTCTCGGTCTGTGCTGGCGCGCAGGTCGTTGTCAATGTTCAGGGTCGCTCCGTCTGCGTTCAAGACGTGGCCGAGTTCATGGGCGAGCGTGAACAGGGCACGAGGTCGGGGTTGATCGGAACTCACCGCGATGAGTGAGAACTCCGGGTCTGTGATCGAAGCGCCCGCCAGCGAGGCATCGCCGAAGCTGTCTACGAGCACGTCGATGCCGAGCTCGCGTTCGATCGCCTCGACCAAGCTCGTGAACGGATCGTCCGTGCCCTTGGCGGCGCGGAAGCGTTCGCTCGCCCAGCGTGCGAGCGTGTTCGCGCGATCGAGCCATCCCTCGAGGTTCCCGTTCGCGGGAACCGGGCCGATCCGACGCGACGGGTGCCCACCATCGGCGAGCACGTGATGCAGCTCGGCCATCGCGGTCAGACGAACCATGACCGATCCCTCAACCGAGGCACCGTCGGCGCGAGCGGCGACAGGTAGCCGTGCCAGTAGCGAATCCGGCTCCAGAATGGCGAGTTGCGACACCCCGAGGAACTCAGCGATCACAGCCAACTCTGAGGCCTTCACCGACCGCTTGCCGTGCTCGATGTTCGAGACCGCGCTCGGGTCCACCCCCAGCGCCGCCGCCAACTGAGAAGCCTGCAAGCCTGCCGACTCCCGCAGACTACGAATCTGGTCTCCCAACGAGACCGCGGACGACATGAGGACAAGCTATCGGATCACTTGCGATTTTCGCAAGCACCCCCGGTAGGTCGTGCGTGCTGGACACGCGGTGGTGGGCCGTACAAGAGTCGAACTTGTGACCTCCTGCGTGTCGAGCAGGCGCTCTAACCAACTGAGCTAACGGCCCCGGAAGACTCGAACGTTACCACCGCTGTGCGACATTTCGACGGCCACGGTGCGCTGGCCGTCATGCGTCAACGAGAACCACATACAACGGTCGGGCCTTGAGTTCCCGGATGAAGCTCTCATCTGCGTCATCCCATTGGTGGCGCGTTCTGACAACGGCCTGGGTTGGGAACCCGAGGCGTTGTTCGACTCGTTCAGCGGCGATATCGACAGCGTCACGGTCGGCGTTCCCGACAATCAGAATGTCGATGTCGTTCGGCGTGTGCCCCGCCTGCCCTGCTTGTCGTGCCGCCCAAGAACCGAACAGCATCACTGCTTCCGCGCCGTCAACATCAGCGAACTCCTCCGCGACCACGACGGGCGGTCCATACGTCGCCAAGACAATCTGACTCATCGCACCGTACAGAGGGTGACGTATCTGCGCCCGTACCCGCCGCACGTTGCCTTCCTTCCAAGTCTCAACAAGCCCAGCCTGTTCTGCGCGGCGCACCTCGCGGATCACCGTGGGCATGCTCGCCTTCGAATGTTCCATGAGAGCAGTCAGGCTATGCCCGATATCGGGGGCAGCGAACACACGCGCCAAGATTCGGCCTTGGGTGTCCGAACGCAGGACCGGGTTGAGAGTCGGCACCGGTACTTTCATAAAACGTTATGATAGTATCCGTTTAATGAAGGTTGGCGACGAAGCACTGGATGGTCATCGGAGTCCGTCGGCGTCGAGTACATCCCATAGGGCGTCCTTGTCGGCAATGTCAACCAGCATGCGCCCGCCGCCGAACGTAGGTAGGGGCGCGCCGTGGACGACTAGGCTGTCGCGGGCGATCTCTGTCCAGAGCGGGCCTCCGCTCTTCAACTTCTCGACGGCGCTCGCCAGTTCGATCTCGATGACTTCCACGGTGTTGCCGCTGATCGATCTTGCGTTTCGGCGCCACTGCTCGACCCCGGCGACCCATGTTTCGTCCTCGCTGTCGACCTCGTCGGGACGCACTATCACCACATCGATGTCGCTGTCACGGTCTGCGGCGCGACGGGCGAACGACCCGAAGACAATCACGCACACTGGGGGAATCGGCATCAGTCCGACAGCCTCGCCGATTCGGGCCAGCACTGTGTCGTACAGCGAAGCGAGCGAGACCACGACCTGGGCAGCAGCGTTCTCGCGATTCAGGCGAAACAGCAACGACGGCGGTACTTCGCGTCGCTCTACCAGGCCCAACTCCACGAGGCCCGGCATCACCCGCGACACCTGGGCGGCACTCACGTCCGCGAGCTGTGCCACAGTTCGGAGGTTGAGTTCGGCGGTCGTCTCCGCGAGCACCGCGAGCACGCGGCCCTGTACACCGGGAATGACAGCACGGACTGGATGGACGAAATCCACCCACACACTCTACGGATAAGCGACAAAAATACAATGAGTGTTACATTTCTGATACAGCGCGGCGTCGGTGCCTGCCGTTACGGCCAATGGGAACCAGGCGACGGGGACGGATTGGTTTCGGCCCATGCGTCGAGTCGACGCGCGAGCGCCGGTCCCAACGCGCTGCCCGAGGGCAGGTCGCTCTTTCGAACGAAGGCAACGAATCCATGGGGAGCGCCGCGCTCCAAGTTCTGGGCCACAAGGGATGCGTAGTCGGCGAAGTTCTCCGTCACGATGACGCGACCCTCGCCGATGGCTAACACATAGAGATGCTCGTCGTCGGTGCCCGCCAACATTGAGCCGGCAACGCTGCGGGCGTCGTGGCCCAGTCGCCGCAATTCGGCGGCAGCAGTTGGCGGGAACATCTCGTCGAGCAACCACTTCACGTCGAGAGCATGCGCTCGCGCCGTTCGGCGAGCTCCCGCAGTTCCTCC
The DNA here is from genome assembly GCA_965208435.1 of Candidatus Aldehydirespiratoraceae bacterium. Lineage (GTDB taxonomy): Bacteria > Actinomycetota > Acidimicrobiia > Acidimicrobiales > Aldehydirespiratoraceae > VXYK01. The sequence goes on from OZ242337.1 coordinate 691,540, forward strand.
GCGACTCTGATGTCAGTAGCGATGCGGTCGTCGATCTCATCGGGAAACACGGCGTAATAGTCGGCGGCGAGCTCGATCAACTCGGGTGCAAGGCCAGTTTCCTCGGCGACGAGACCGACGGGCTGGTTGACGGTGCCCCGAGCGCGCTTGAGGTCACGAACGATCTCCCACACATCGGGGCCTTTCGCCAGTCCAGCGCGACGACCGGTCGGGCCGTCGCGGAACACGATGCCGGGAAAGCGCCGCATCCTGAGTCCTTCGTCAATCAGCGCGACGGCAAGCTTCGACGGCGCCGCTGAGACCCGCCGGCTCTCATTGTTCAACCGCTCGCGCACATCATCTGGCAACCGTAACGATGTCGGACGGCTCATCGCTCCTCCTTTGAACGCCCCACACTACAGCGTAGCGCGCTAGCATACAACACCACTAACCTCTCGTTCAGGCCAGGACCGGGGTCAGCTCACTGGATTCTTGGGATTCGAACTCGAGGTAGTCGAAGAGGCTGGCCTCGTCGAACGGGTCAGCGTCGTCGAACAGGCCGGCCTCGTCGAACAGGATCCGGTCCTCGTAGTCGTCGAACCAGAGGGCCTCGGGGTTTCGGCCCACGATGCACACCTTGCCCCGGTCGGGGGCATCCGCGACGCTGCGCAGGAGCTTGAATATGACGACCCCGTCCTCAGCTCCCGCAAAGCCCGGGACCGGGCCGTCGGTGACGGCGGCCACCTCGGTCTTGCCCCTGTAGTGGGAGAGCGCCAGGCGGGCGTGGGCCTCCACGCCGGACAGCCCCTTCTGCGACTCGTTGACGATCCGCCAGGCTTGTTCGATGGGCACGTTGAACGCCCGGTAGGCGACGATGTCTCGCCCGCCGAAGAAGTAGTGGTTCTCGACGCCGACCCGTTTCAGGGTGCGCTGCAGGATCTTGAGCGCCTCGGGGTCGTCGTTGACGCCGCGGATGATCGGCGACTGGTTCTCGACGCTGATCCACCCTCGCGAGACCACGGCTTCGACGGCCCTCAGCGTGCTGGGGTGCCATTTGTAGAAACCGTTGCCGTCCTCGGTGTAGCCGCCGTCGGGCGTCTTGGCGAGCAGTTCGTCGGGGTGGTTGAAGTGGGTCATCAGCCGGAACCCGACGTCCGGGTAGATGTCGTGGAACCGGTCCATCATGTCAAGGAAGGCCTGGTCGAAGCGGTCGGGGTGGAAGGCCAGTTCCTTGGTGCCGAGCCGGATCGCCTCAACGCCCGCTTCGGCGAGAGCTGTGAACCAGGCGGCGAGCTTGCTGTTGGGCAGCACCATCGGGTCTCCGCCTGACAGGAGTATCTCGCGGAGCTTCTCCCGGCCGGTTTCGGGGTGGCGACCGCCGTTGGCGGTCACCGCGGCGTTGTGAGAGCGGATGTAGTCGGTTATCTCAAGGATCCGGGCGAGGCTCTTCTTCTTGACGGTACCGTCGCGGTGTTCGACAGGCTTTCGGGCGATCAACTCCTCGCGGTAGCAGAACCGGCAGTGCGCCGAGCAGGTCGAGATCACATAGAGGAGGCCCATCTCGTATTTGTGGAGAAGGCCTTCGACGGGGCTGTAGTCCATCTGGTTGCCGGGGTCCTCGACACCGTCGAGGTTGAGAGTCTCGTCGGGAGATGCTTTGACGAGCGTTTGCAGCGCGGGGCTGTTCTTGGCCATCTCGAAGTAGTGGCGGGTCATCTTCACCGGCATGCGGGACTCGATGTCACGCTCAGTGCCGCGGATCTGGACAAGTTGATCGAGTTCGGAGGGAGTGTAGAATCCGATCATGTCCTGGGGGGCGGTGCCGTTGACGAATGGGTCGAGGCCGTTGAGGATCTGCCGGTCGTATTTGGGGTTCTCCACCGCGTCGAGGACGAGCCGTTCCCTGTCGGTCGGTTCGTATTTTGCCTTGCCCATGATCGCTCCCTGCTTCCGCTCGCTCCGGTCTGTTGAAGCACCGTCCGCCGACGATGTTCAACAATGAACACCACCCTACACTAACTGTTCTATTATGCACAAGCATGAACAACAGCTCGCCTCGGCTACTGCAGCCGAAGCGCAGTTCGGGTCGCCTGCGGTGATGACGGTTGCGGAACTGATCGCCAGGGCGGGCGGGGAGTTGACCCCCACGGAGCGTCGCATTGCCGAGGTTCTGGTCTCCGAGCCGACTCTGCTCGCGTTCGGGACTGTGTCCGATCTCGCCAACCGGATCGGGACGAGCCGACCTTCCATCGTCCGGTTCGCCAACAAGCTGGGGTTCGACGGCTACGCATCGCTGCAGACCGTTGCCCGGCGGAGGGTTGAGGACGATCTCTCCCGCCCGCGTGATCGCATCAGGCGGGACCCGTCCGAGGGGCCCTCCGCGCTGGACGAGCTCGTCGGCGGGTTCGAGTCGGCTGCGGCGACGGTGGCGCGGGGTGAGATTCGGGCCATTGCCGAGAGGGCTGCGTCCGCCGGGTCGGTCTGGATCGTTTCGGGAGAGACCTCGTTGGCCGGCGCTTATGCGCTTCGCAGCGGTCTTTCGATGATCCGGCCCCGGGTGTACCTGATCGAGGGTCACTCCGCCGGCCGAGATCTGGTCGATGCCGGTCCGGGGGATCTGGCGATCGTCATCGCCTTCTACCGTTATCGCAACTTCTCTGTGTCTGTGGCCGGCACCCTGGTCGACCAGGGAGTCCCCCTTGCGGCGGTGACTGACAGCCCGCTGTCTCCGCTGGCAGACGCAGCCGAGGTGCTCTGCCAGGTGTCGGTTCCGGCTGTCGGCCCGTTCGACAGTTCTGTTCCCGCCGTGGTCGTCGCCGAACTGGTCGTCGCCGATGTCGCGGTGCTGGTCCAGGCCGAGGCCAAGAAGCGCGTCGACCGCCTCGAAGCACTCTGGTCCGCAACCGAGACGTTCCTCCCCCGAAGCTAGACCCGACTTCGATATTGCACAGAGTTTCCGCAACGCGCCGGTGTGTAGCACATGTGTGATATGTTGCTGTTGTGACTGAGACCACCACTGTGCGCCTCAACGACGAGGAACGAGCTCTGCTCGACGAACTCGCCTCTGAGTTCGGCGGCCGATCAGGAGCGATCAAGCAGGGCATTGCGATGCTCGCCCAAGAGCATCGCCGTCGTCGCGCCCTCGACAGATTCATGGACGACTGGGTCTCCGAGACAGGACCCACCGACCCGGACGGGGTGGCTGCAATGCGCGAGCGCTTCTTCTCCGATACGTGATCCTCGACGCAGTGGTGCTGATAGCCGTCGATCGCGACGGCCCTGATGCCAAGAATTTCATCGAGGCCGCTCGGCTGGAAGGCGAGCCGCTCCGAACTACTGCACCAGTAGTCGCGCAAGTATGGCGTGACGGCTCGCGGCAGGCTCGTTTGTCCCGGTTCCTCCCCACACTGGACGTGCGCCCTTTCACTGCAGAGCACATCTCGCTGGTCGGAACGCTGTTGCGCCACTCTGGCGCATCCGATGTCGTCGATGCTCATCTGCTCGCATGCGCAATCCACTTAGACGAATCCATCATCACTTCCGACCTCGACGATTTCGCACGTCTAACAGCACACCTCGGCGAGTCAAAGCCACGCGTCCAGCGGTGGCACTGAAAAAACAGCCGCTTCAACGATCTCAAGCACGAAGCAGCACGGCCGGAAGGCGTTTCATGAACAGACGCGCAGGATTTTTCTCAATCGCAACCACGTAGGCGATCCCCCTCGCGCGGCACATGGGCTCATTCGGCGCGGACGGGGTTGAACCACCTCAGACGCTCGAAACGTGCAAAGCCGGCGTCGGCGGTGGCAAGTCGTGCGCCGCTGGTGATTGCAATGCTGGCGAGCCACGCGTCGGGTACGAGATTGCCCACGATATACGGATCGTGGGCGGCGAATGCAGCGAAGCGGTCCCACGCTGCGCTGCTCGGGTGAATCGTGCGGCAGTTCGGTGACTGCTGCAGAGTCGACGTGAACGAGAGTGCTTCTGGCATCTCAGCAGGTTCGGAGAAGATCTTCCGGTTCGTCACGACGCGTAGAAAGCCGGTGAGCACGGTGTCTGGCAGTCCGAGCGGTTCTGGACTCCTGCGAACACCCTCGAGCCAGTCCCTGACGCCCAAATGCGGCTGAGTATCGCTTCGGAACGCGTAGACGAGGATGTTGACGTCGGGAATGATCATCGGTGTCCGTCGGCATCAAGCACATCCCATACGGCGTCCTTGTCGGCAACGTCGACAAGCATGCGCCCGCCACCGAACGTCGGTAGTGGCTTCAACTCGCACTCGGGCTGCTGGCGCAACATGAAGTGCAGGCTGTCCACCACCAGAGCGGTGAACGTGCAGCCGCGCTCAGCGGCGTACCTCTTGGCCTGCTCAGCAAGCCCGTCTGGCAAGATGATCGTCGTCTTCATACATATGACCATATCACCAAATATGTAGATATGGAATACCGAAGAGGCCACCTGAAGCTTCTGCCGCGCTGCTACGGCGCAGAGAGCTGCACAGTGGGTTTCCACAAACGTTTTCACAATCCGTTGATTTATGCACAAAGTTTCCACAATGTGTGCACATCGCGGCTGGAACGAATGCCGTGAACACCACGCGTGCTGAAGACGCGTCTGCGCCCGCAGAGTTGCAAACGGAACTGGGCGGTGCCGTCCCACAGCTTCGCGCCACCGGTCGCCAAGACGGCAGTAGCCGCCTGCGTGCGACGCGTATGGAATGACGAGCGCCGGGCGGGATTTGAACCCGCGGCTTTACGGCTTTGCAGGCCGTTCCCTTGGTCCGCTCGGGCACCGACGCTTAGACCCAAAATGCTAGCGCCGGTGTGTCGGCGTGCGACTATGGAACGATGGCAGTCGAGATCTCTTTCGTCGGACGCACCGCTGTAGTTGTAGGAGGCGGCGGCGGGGGCATCGGCACTTCGGTGTGTGAACGGATAGCCGAAGCCGGTGCCGACATCATCACCATCAGCTCCGTGCCTGAACACGCAGACGACACCGTTGACCGTACAAAGGCCCTCGGCGTGCGAGCATCGGCACAAGTCGCCGACGTCAGCGACTTCGACGCCCTCAGAACCGCAATCGACGATGGTGCCCGGGCGCTCGCCGTGCCGGACCTCTTGGTCAACGTCGTCGGGGGCGTGACACCGCAATATTGGCACCGCCTCTCGGACTACCCCATCGAAACGTTCGACCACCTGCTCACCACCAACCTGCGCTACGCCTTCGTCAGTGCGCAACACGTGGCCCGGCAGTTGATCAACGACGGCCGCAAAGGCGCGATCGTCAACATCTCCTCGATCGCCAGCGCCGGCCAGCCCCTCCTCGGAGCCTACGGTGCGGCCAAAGCCGGCCTGGACTCGCTCACCCGCACCATGGCGATGGAGTGGGGCCGCCACGGCATCCGGGTCAACGGCCTGGCGCCCGGCACCGTCAACACGCCGCGGTCAGGCCGCGACCCGGACGAGGTCGACCCCATGGCCGCCTCCATCACCCTGCAACGCCGGGGGCGCCCCGACGACATCGCCGACGTCGCCCTCTTCCTGCTCAGCGACCTCGCCGGCTATGTGACCGGTCAGACCATCGCCGTCGACGGAGGCCCGAGCCGTGCCGGCATCGACCGGCACGACCTGCCCAGAGCCGTCACCAACCCCGCGATCCGCGCCCGCTTCGAGCAATAGCGATTCCGGGTCCGGCCTGCGCGGATCTGCGGGGGTCTACCGCAAACGCCCCTCCTGCCTGTACCCCCCACTTGTGGACCTCGAAGGATGTCAATTCCCGACCTGATAGGTTAGGATTAGCTCTCCATCCCGAACCAACGACCCAGGCGGTCATCACCATGTCACTTCGAATCAACGACGAAGCACCCGACTTCACAGCCGACACCACCGAAGGAACCATCTCCTTTTACGATTGGATCGGCGACGGTTGGGCGCTGCTGTTCTCCCATCCCAAAGACTTCACGCCGGTCTGCACCACCGAACTCGGCACCGTAGCAGGACTCAAGGACGACTTCGCCGCCCGCAACTGCAAGATCATCGGCATCAGCGTCGACGGGGTCAGCGACCATGAGGCCTGGAGCGGCGACATCGAGTCGGCCACCGGGAACGCCCTCAACTATCCGCTGATCGGCGATCCGGAACTCGCCATAGTCAAGCTCTACGACATGCTGCCCGGCGACGCCGGCGACACGTCGGAGGGCCGGACCGCTGCCGACAACGCCACCGCCCGCTCGGTGTTCATCATCGGTCCCGACAAGAAGATCAAGGTGACCCTCACCTACCCGATGACGACGGGCCGCAACTTCGCCGAGATCCTGCGCATCCTCGATTCATGCCAGCTGACCGCCAACGAGGCGGTGGCCACCCCCGCCAACTGGCAGCAGGGTGAAGACGTGATCATCGTGCCCGGAGTCTCCGACGAAGCCGCGGCCGAGAAGTACCCGGACGGATTCGAGCGCCGGCTCCCCTACCTCCGCTACGTGCCGCAACCCTAAGGTTAAACTTCAGGGTCAGGCCTTGGTTGCTTTCACCCTGCCGTCGTCGAGGTCCTCGATCTCGCCGCGCCTGCGCATCCGGTCAAGGTGCAACTCCGCGCTGCGCGCCTCGACCCGATCCACGAACACCGACTCCACGCCCGGACGGTAGATGAAACGCCGACGAACCATGTCGGCGACAGTCGCAGGTTCGACGAGAAACTTGAGCATCGCCGCGTGGCGCCGAGGGATCGCCGCCTCGAACGCATCGAGCAGCCTCAGGAACTCCTCGCGGCCCTCGATCACGCCCTTGTGGTGGAAGGTCACATAGAAGTCGGCCTCCTCGCCGCGGACCGCAGCGATGCTGGCCTCGAACTGGTCGAGGTCGCTCCAGACGTCGCCGTAGTACGGACCGAAACCGCTGAGGTCTATATCGGACAGGAAGAACACGCCACCCGAAATTCGAAAGCCGCTGTGGCCGCGGGTGTGGCCCGGCAGATGCACGGCCTCAACAGTCACACCGCCCAGGTCGAACACATCGCCGTCGCTGAAACCGTGGGCATCAGGACGCGGCGTATAGAAGAACTCATCGACGAACAGCTGAGCCAGCAGCTCCCGCTCCTGGTGCGTCGAACCCTGAACTTCGATCATTCCTTCAAGGCTCTGCAACGCCGGCAGATCCTCATGGTGCACGTGGACCCGAGCATCGGGAAACATCTTGTTCCCGGCGATGTGGTCCTCGTGCCCATGACTGTTGAGCACCGCGTCGACAGGAACAGACAAGCCGCCTTGCGTAACCACCGAAACCGACGGGTCGATGATCACCGACTCCCCGCTGCCACGGACGACCAACGAGTTGCCCGACGGGTACTTGCCCTGATCGGCCCCCACCAACACGGTGACCGCATCAGTGAGAACCCGGCTCTCCCCCGTCCACATCGGTGCCATTCCCCAACTCTACTGCCGATCGACGCCACCTCCGGAACCGAGCGATCCCAAGTTCGTGAAACGGGATCGGCGCGGTAACATAAGCAGCCGATTGCGGACGTAGCTCAGTTGGTAGAGCGCAACCTTGCCAAGGTTGAGGTCGCCGGTTCGAACCCGGTCGTCCGCTCCAAACAATGGCCGCCACTGATGACTGACTCAGGCACTCACACCAACACAGGCTCTCACGCCAACACAATCGACGTTGAGGCGCTGACTCGCTGGATGGACGCCAAGGGAGTGCCGGGCGTCGGCGAGATCCCGGAGCTGCAGAACCTCACGGGCGGCTCCCAGAACGAGCTCACGATGATCGAACGGGGCGGACGCAAGATGGTCATCCGCCGACCGCCCGCAACCGCCGTCGACGACCGGCTCGACGGCATTCGCCGTGAGCACCGCCTCGTCAAAGCGCTGAAGGGGGCTGACGTCCCCCACGCTGAGTACATCGCCGGTTCAGACGACACCGAACTGTTGGGCATGCCGTTCTATCTCATGGAAGCCGTCGACGGCTGGTCGCCGATGGACGTCGGCGGATGGGCCCCGCCCTTCGACAACGACCTTGATGCCCGTCGGGGCCTGGGGCTCGAAATCGCCCGCGGCGCGGCGCTGCTGTCGAGAGTCGACTGGCAGTCGCGCGGGCTTGAAGGCTTCGGGCGCCCCGACAACTTCCACGACCGCCAAGTCGACCGTTGGCTGGCGTTCCTCGAACGGATCAGATGCCGCGATCTCCCCGGCCTCGACATCGCAGCCGAATGGCTCCGCAACCACCGTCCGCGCCACTGGACCCCCGGGATCATGCACGGCGACTACCAATTCGCCAACGTGATGTTCAGCCACGGCACCCCGGCCCGGCTCGCCGCCATCATCGACTGGGAGATGACCACCGTCGGCGATCCCCTGCTCGACCTCGGCTGGGTGATGATGTCGTGGCCGACAGCGGACGGCGACATCGACGGCAACTCCGTGAGCAGTTCGCTGAGCATGGAGGGCATGCCGAGCCGCGACGAGATGCTCGACTGCTACGAGACGATCAGCGGCCGATCGACCGAAGACATCGACTACTACATCATCCTCGCCCGCTTCAAGCTCGGAATCGTGCTCGAGCAGGGGTACAGCCGTTTCCTTTCGGGCGCGGGAGTCAACCCCAAGGTCGAGGCGTTCGGCCCGCTCGTGCTCGACCTGATCCGCAAAGCCGCCGACCTGGCCGCAAAGACCCCCTGACCCGCGCAAGCGCTAGCTTGGAACGCACCATGGCCGACAGCATCACAGACGCCCTGGTCGGCCGACGACTGCTGGTCGTCGGGGCCTCCTCTGGCAGCGGACGCGCCACCGCCATCGCCCTGGTGCGCGCAGGCGCCGAGGTGGTCTTCGCAGCGCGCCGAACCGACAAGCTGCAAGCCGCCGTGGAAGAAGCGGGCACCGGACACGTGGTCACCATCGACGTCCTCGACGGCGACAGTGTCAACCGGGGTGTGACCGAGGCGGCCGAACTCCTCGGCGGGACCATCGACGGCATCGTCTACACCTCGGGGATGTCGCCGCTGAGCCCTCTGGCAGAGTTGAGCGCGGCCGACTGGCAACAGGTGTTCGGTGTCAACACCATCGGCCCGAACCTGGTAATCGCCGCGGCCCTCCCGCATCTCAGCGACGATGCCGTCGTCACAGTCTTCTCCTCGGACTCCTCACTGCAGCCCCGCCACTCGCTGGTCGCCTACGCGGCAGCCAAACGAGCCCTCGAAGCAACCCTCGAAGGCTGGCGCACGGAGCTGCTCGGCGGTCGACGATTCGTCGCCGTGCTGCTCGGACCCACGATGCCGACCGAGTTCGGCGACACCTTCGACGCAGAGACCATGGACGCCACCTTCGTGCACTGGCAACGCCAAGGATTCCGCACCGGCCTGATGAACGCCGATGATGTCGCCAACGGGCTCGCTTCATGTCTGGCCGCAATGTTTGCCGCACCCGGTTTCGGGATGGAGACGATTCTGTTGCGAGCACCCGAACCTCCCCAACCGGAGCCTTTCGGACAGGCCCCCCAGTAACCCCTCGGTAAGAGGCGCCGGAGTGCAACTCCACTAACCGTTGATGTGCCAACGGTTGATGTGCTAGCGGTTGATGTTCTCCTTCATTTCATCGAGCCGCATCAGGATCGGATAGCCGCCCACGCTGATGGCATTGCCGTGCCCGGTGCTGTGCACGTCGAACACCGACTGCAGCGCCGCGTAGTAGCCCTGCGTGTCGAGCGTCTGGTTCACAGCCCGTTTCGCCTGGGCCAGACCGAAGGCGTTGTTCGTGGCGATCTGAGCCGCCACTTCATGGGTGCGTTCCCACAGCTGATCACGCGGCACGACCTCACGGGCCAGACCGATCTGGTGTGCCTCCTCGGCGCCCATGGTCCGCTGGGTGAAGAGGATGTCCTTGGCCCGCCGAGCGCCGAACTCCCAGGTGTGGCCGTGGTACTCGACTCCGCCGATGGCCATCAACACCACCGGGTCTGAGAACTCGACGTCGTCGGCGACGATCAGCAGGTCGAGCGGGAAGATCAGGTTGAACGCTCCCGCGATCGCCTTCCCCTGGATCGCGCCGATCGTCGGTTTGGGGATGTTGCGCCAGTGCCACGAGTAGCCCAGATACTTGCGTGCCTCCCAGCGATAGATCTTGTGAAGCTGCCAACTGCCGTCCTCTTCTTCGAGCCCCGTACTCTCGGGATCGCGCGAGCCCCCCAGATCGTGGCCCGCAGAGAAATGCTTGCCCTCGCCGCGCAGAACGATGACCTTGACCTCGTCGTCGTATTCGGCCGTGCGGAAACGATGGTCGACCTCGTCGAGCATCCGCTCGTTCTGGGCATTGGCCTTCTCCGGGCGGGCCAGAGTGATGGTCGCCACTGCGTCGGCCACTTCGTAGTCGACGTACTTGAATTCGTTCATGGTCGAGACTCCTCTAGGGCGATTCCCACAGCGAGCAGAGTTCGGTGGATGTGGTGATGGTAGCGATCAGCGAAAGAGTGTTGTCAATCACAGCGTCTGCGTACTCGGCCGGCACACCGGCGACCGCATCCCGGACGAGGACCACCTGATAACCGAGGTCGAGTGCGTTCAGGCAGAGCCCCAGGATCCCGATGTTGACCGAGACCCCCGTGGCCACGATGGTCCTGGTGCCTAGATTGCGCAGCATCTGGTCCAGCGAGGTGGACGTGAACGGCGTCATCCCGTGCATGCGGGGGATGACGATGTCGGCCGGTTCAGGTCCGAGCTCAGGAACCAGGGCCGCGCCGGGGGAACCGGCCTCTGTGGGCAGTCCCTGTTCACGGCCGAGTTTCGCGATCAGCGCCATGATCTTGGCGTTCTCGGTGATCCCGGCACCATCGGCGCGATGCTCAGCAGTGCAGTGCACGACGCGCGCACCGACCGCACGGGCCGCTCGGCAGACTCTCGCCGCCGCCTCGACGGTCCCGGTTTGCGCGACCTGTTCCACCAACTCCTGGAGCAGGGCATCAGGACCGACCACACCCTGTTGAAGTTCCATAGTGACCACAGCTGTAGCCGAAGGATCGACAAGCAAGCGCAATCGCTCCAACTGCAGGTCCTCAGATCCGCTCACACCTTCAGCCTAGAGGCCCTCCAGACTGACCGTTAGAATGAAACGGACATGGGAGAGCAGGATCAGGAGACCGAAACGCTGGATGCTGCGTCGAGCGTCTGGCATATCGAGACCGGCAAACGCCCCTTGCCCGCTCGCATACTGCGTACCTTCACAACCTTGATCTGGGCAGTGTTGACCTTAGGCGGCGCTGTGTCGCCTTCGAACCGCGTATGGAGGATCGTCGACACCTCAACCGGGCGAGTGTTGACCACGCTCAAGGAGACCTACGGCGACGAATCCGACACCGGCGCCCAACTCGCCTCCGAGCTTGAGGCCTTCTCCCCAACCGAGTTCGCCGCTCGCTGGGGCTTCACCGCAGACACCTGACCTTTGATCGAGGCCGCTGCTAGCGGGCGCGGGGAAGGCCCAGGTGGCGTTCGGCGATGTTGTTGCGGTTGATCTCGGTCGTGCCGCCCTGGAAAGTCTGCGGGACGGAGTGGCGGACATCGTGGTCGATCCATCCGTCGGCGGCCGCTCCCGGCTCGTTCAAGCCGAGGAGGCCTTCTGGTCCGGCCGCGGCCTGGGCCCAGCGGGCATGGCGCTGATACGCCTCAGTGGCGAAGACCTTGGCGATTGATCCATTCGTGCCGCTCGGTTCGCCGACCGCCGCTGTCCAGGCCGTGCGCTGGGTCAGCAACTCGGCAACCTGCGCGTCGATCGCGACCTGCGCCATGCGTTCACGATGCGCCGGATCGGCGATCACGCCCGTATGCGCGGCCCATTCGCGGAAGCGGCTCAGCAGAGGTGTGAGCGCGCCGGTATTGGCTATGCCGCGCTCGAACCCGAACATGATCGACACGACCTGCCAGCCCTCGTTCGCCTCGCCGACAACCCATTCATCGCCCACCCGGACATCGTCGTAGAACGTGACGTTGGAACGCTCAGTGCTCATCGTGTGAATCGGATCGACGCTGATACCCGGAGTGTCCATCGGGATGATGAAGACCGTGAACCCTCCGTAACGGCCGGCGTCCGGGTCGGTGCGGGTCAAGAGAAACACCCAGTCCGACACCTGCGCCATGGTGGTCCACATCTTGGAGCCGTTGATCACCCATTCGTCGCCGTCACGAACCGCTCGGGTCGAGATCGCGGGCAGATCGCTGCCTCCGTCGGGCTCCGTCAAACCGAAACAGACGAACTCCTCCCCCGCCAACAACGCCGCGGTGACCCTCTGGTTCTGAGCCGGAGTACCGGCCGCGTTGAGCACGCCCGCGATGACCAGCGCCATGCCGACCGAATCGAATGGCGCTCCGGCCTTCTCGGCCTCGCTCGACAGCATCCACATCACCATCGGATCCTGACCCTCCCCCGGCATCGCCTGGGCGAGCAGACCCGCATCGCCCAGTGCCTTGGCGAGTTCAACGCAATGGTTGGCGCCCGTGCGATGGGCCCGGGCGATCACCTCCTCTTCTATATGGGCGTCGATGCAGGCGCGGATCTCGGTCCTGAGCGCCTCGTGCCGGTCGGTCAGTCGAAAGTCCATGTCAGTGGTCCGCCCGCACTTCAGCCGGTCCCCACAGGAGGTCGGCGAGTCGCCGCCGTTCACCTGAAGGGTCGCCGCCGATGTTGGCCCAACCTCTGGCCCGGCGGAAATACAGTTGGATGTCGTATTCCAACGAGAATCCGTAGCCACCGTGGTAGTGGAGGCTGCGGTCGGTGCTGACCGCGGCGGCGTCGGCCGCGTGGAGCATCGCCATCGTCGCCAGCGGCGCGAACTCGGCGACGTTGCCCTCGTCCATGTCGATCACACCCGCTCCGTCGACCAGTCCCTCGTCGAAGGCCCAAGCTGCCTTGTGAGCCAGGAATCGACCGCCGTCGACAAGGGCCGGCAGGTCGGCCAGTCCATGCTGGATTGCTTGGAACGACCCGATCGGCCGACCGAACTGGCGCCTTTCGAGCACGTAGTCGACTCCCATGCGCATGGCCCGCTCGGCGATCCCGACCAGCGCGGCAGCGGTGAGGACCCGCCACAAGTCGAGGACGGGGTCAAGCTCGGACGCTTCTCCCAGCACGACCCGTTCGCCGTCGCGGGCTGAACGGTCCGCCAGCGGTGCTGAACCGTGGTTGCTCGGCGCTGCCATCGGTGCCCGTGAGTGGACGGCAACGAGTTCGCCCCCATCCACGCCGACGACAACATCGGCCACGGCCCCGCCCGGCACGAGTCGCCATATACCATCCGCGTCCGCGGGCCTGAGCGCTATCGCTGCTATCTGCTCACCGCTCACGATTTCTGGGGCTGGACAGGCACAAGACGCAACCCAGTGTTCGACCAACGGCACCGGCGCTATCGCCTCGCCCAACGCCTCCGTCACAACCACCAGAGCGCTAAGTGCCGCTCCCGCGCCACCAGCTTCGGCCGCTGCAGCCATCCCCGGCGCCTCCAAGCTCCTCAGCTTCTGCCAGAGTTCCGGCGAATAGCCGAGAGGTTCCACGGCCCGCACAACATCAACCGGGCTCTCCCTGGCAAAGAAGGCCCTGAAGGTGTCCGCCACCGCTTCCTGGTCAGTCGAGAGCGAGAAGTCAAGCGCCACTCAAACCCTCCAAACCCGAAAACTCGCAACAACGGTCACAGCCCCATTGTTGCCCCCAGCAACCCTCGACACTAACTCCGACCAGTTCCTGTCGGTCCCGTACCCCCAACCGTCTCGTCATGGCCTGATGCGCCGCGGATGTCGCCGGTGTCCCACCACATGTCGGCCTGCCGCACCCCCAACCGCCGCGTCATAGCCAGATGCGCCTGCGCCCCGATTGCTACCAAGAAGTCGTCCAACGGAAGCGTTCCGGGGGTCGGACCGTTGACGCTCGGGTGCCTCACCTCGGAGTCCGGCGCCACCAGATAACAATTGCCGCGGAAGCGTTTGTTCCGGGTGGCGAAATAATTCAACCCTCCACGACCGTGCCGAGGGGATGAAGCGATCTCAAACGCGAGTGGGTTCTGCGGGTCGTCGTAGATGAGGTCGACCTCCCGGTCGCCGTCGCGCCAATGGTACAGGCGTACACCGGTGTGTACTGACAACGTGCGAAGGGACGCCGCTACCAGGTTCTCGAGGAGCACTCCCATCTCGGCGGATTCGTACAGGGGAGCCAGGCCACGCTGCAGGGCGGCGTTGCGCACCGCGCCGGCGACGAAGTACAGCTTCCTGCCCCGACGCTGCACCTTCGCCTCGCTAGCCGAATAGTTGGGCAACGTGAACACCATGAACGCCTGCTCCAAATACGACACGTAACGATCAAAAGTCGGCACGGCAATGCCCAGGTCATTGCAGATGTTCTTGGGCGACAGAAGTCCGGTCACCTGGTCAGCCAGGACGTACAGCAATCGCTCCAACATCATCGGGTTGCCCACCCCGAAGGACTGGGGAATGTCCTTGTATACGACCCGCTCCACCGCGTCCTCGCGGAGAACCCGCTGGGATATGAGCAAAAGGTCGCCTTCCGGGTACGCGTGGTCCTCGTCTGACCCTTCGGTGGCGAAACCGAGCAACTCCGGGAACCCGCCGGTCAACATGAGCCGACGTCGGTCGTCCGAGAAGACCGAGAACCTTGAGAGCCCAGGAGGCATCTCCCGAATGCAGGACGCAAGATCGTCCCGGGCCAAACTCTCCCAACGGATGTAGCCGCCGGTATCGACGGTCTCACGCTGCTCGACTGCCAGATCCAGGTACTCGGTCAGCGAGTACGGAGTCAGGTGCTGCTCCTCCCAACGTCCGACACCGCTCTCCACCCTTCCCTTGTGGAGTGCTGCTGCCGCACTCGACGTCGCTGCAATCTTCACGGGCCACTGGTCGTCGTAGAAGGACTTCAACCAGGCGTCCCAAGACTCCGCGTACACCAACTCGTCGAGCATCAAATAGACCGGCCGATCAGTGTTAGCGCCGCTGGACTCGACCGCGAAGAGAAGCAGGTCGCCGAGGTCCTCCCGCAACAGGATCGGATGGTCCAAGCGGAACCACCAGATACGCGACGAGTCCACACCATTGTCCAAGAGACGGGCCACCGTCTGGTAAAGCACAGTCGTCTTCCCAACTCGACGCGGACCGAGGATGAGTTGATATCGGGGAGGTTCGTTGTCAAGCAGCCGTTGCCACAACAATTGCGCCAGGGGCCGCTCCACTGGTGGGGCCAACGGTTCTGGTACCTTTGCCTGACGCCACCAAGGGTTCTGTTCGTGAGTTACTCGTTGGAGGTCTTCGGGTGATGATTGGAGCATAAGTAACTCTCTGTCGTCGCTGTGAGGCTTATTGTGCCCGATTAAGCCTCACTGGGTGTTACTTATTTGCGAAATAAGTAATTTTCGGACGTCTGGGTGAGGCTTATCGGGGGTTTCGGTGGAGGTCGGCGGGAGGGGTCGGGGGTAGTGTCTGGGCGGGAGGCAGTGATGAAGTTCGGGTACGTATCGATGAACACACCCTCGGACGTTCGGCCGGACGTGCTCGCCCGAGCCCTTGAGGACCGTGGATACGACTCGCTGTTCATCGGAGAGCACAGCCACATCCCGACATCCCGGCTCACCCCCTACCCCGCGGGCGGCGAGCTCCCCGACAGCTACCTGCACATGATGGATCCGTACGTCAGCCTCACCCTTGCCGCGAGCGCGACCACGACTCTGACCGTCGGAACCGGGGTGGCCCTGCCTCTCGAACGCGATCTGCTCGCTCTGGCCAAGACGGTCGCCACGCTCGACGTGCTCTCCTCGGGTCGTCTGGAGTTCGGAGTGGGAGTCGGCTGGAACGCCGAGGAGCTCGCCAACCATCGACCCGACATCTCCTGGTCCATGCGCTATCGAGCCTTGGAGGAATGTGTGGAGGCGCTGCGCCGCCTGTGGACCGATGCCGAATCCGAGCACCAGGGCCGATATTTCAACTTCGATTCGTCATGGAGCTTCCCGAAACCACACCAGACCCCGCATCCACCGGTGCTGCTGGGGACCGCCGGACGGCTCGGCAGTCAACACGCGGCGCGTTGGGCGGACGGATGGATGCCGACCGACGTCGGACTGGGACCAATCGAGGGGGGCACTCTCGACAAGAAGGTCCGCAAGTTCCACGAAGCCACCGAACACGCGAACCGCCCGCGCCTGCCGATCACCATGGCCGTGTTCGGCGACCCGACCCCGGCAACGCTGGCCCACTACCGGGATCTCGGCATAGACCGTGTCGTGCTGGGCACAGCCCGCACCGACTGGGACGACCCGTCAACCACGATGGCCTTCATCGACCGCTACGCAGACTTGATCCCTGAACTCACCTGAAACTTCGGATGTCCCGGCCGGCGATCAAGGTTGCCGCTCGGGGCCGAAGCTCGGGCTGGAATTCGGGCCGATACTCGGGCAGGCACCCGGGGACAGCACCCGAGTCGATACTCAGGGCAGGCACTCGGACCTGGCACTCGGGTCGACCAGGATCCCTCGACGGTCAGGCTCCGGGTCGTGGCCATGGCTCGGGAGCGGATCGGTCGACCAGGATCCCTCGACGGTCAGGCTCCGGGGTTGGCGGCCAGGTGATCGAAGGTGCTGGCCGGGCGGGTACGGGCGTACTCGTCGACGATGGGACGCAGCTGGTCGGGGCTCGCACCGTGCAGGATCACCCCGTCACAGCCGAGATCGAACTGGCCGCGGATCTTCTCCACACACTGAGCCGGGTTGCCACTGGCCGCCGGGGCGAGCCATTCCGAGGGAATCAGCTCAGCAACGTGCTCGAGCTGTTCGGTGGTGGCCAACTGGTCGATCGCTCCGGAGAACCCGGCGATGAACGGGTCCGCCTGGAATCGTTCGAGAACTGCCATGTCCCAATTGTTGGTGCGGACCAGCAATTCGCCGTAACCCTGAAGATACGTGGCCATGCGGCCCACCGACTTCTTCAACCGCAGATCCTCGCTCAGGTGGTCCCCGAGAGTCGCGAAGCAGGACCAGACACGCACCGCGTTCGGGTCGCGGCCCGCCTCCTCGGCCGAACGCTTCACCGCCGCCACAACCCGCTCGGTCGTCTCATCGGTGAAGAACGTGTGGAGCACCACCGCGTCGAAGCAGCGCCCGCCCAGCGCCAGAGAGTTGGGCCCGAAGGCCATCCAAGCCATCGGAATGTGCTCGCTGGTCGCGCCGCGCAGCGACAGGTACGGATAGCTGCCGGCCGGACCGTCGTGACCGAGAATCGACTCGCCGGCCCAGAGCCGGCGCATCAGCCCCACAAAATCCTCCACCTGGGCAGTCGTGACCGGGTCGAGGCCGAACGCTTTGGACAACAGCGACACACCCCTGCCGAGACCGAGACAGAAACGACCGCCAGTCAAGGAGTGCATGGTCATGGCGAAGGCAGCGGTCACAGCCGGATGCCTGGTGTGGTGGTTGGTGGCCGCGGTCGCAACACCCATGCGCTCGGATACCACACCGACCGCCCCCGAGAGTGTCGCCACCTCCTTGATGTTCAACCGTTCGCTCACGAATACCGAGCCGAAACCCATCTCCTCGCCCTTGCGCACCTCATCAACCAGCTCACGGGGCGATTCGGGCGCTCCCGCAAGAGTGAAGAACCCGAGCTCATTCATCTGCGACATATCAGTCCTCTCCGTGCACTTCTTCCTAGTCGTTCGGTTCTGTTCCGCTCTGGAAGTCACTGTCGTCGAACTTGAGCGTGGCGGTGACGAAGGTGCGACGATAGAACTCCACAGGGTCGCCATGCCCATGCCGAATCGACTTCTCCCGCGACGCTGCCGCGTTGATCGCCTTCAACGGCAACGCCACCTCGATCAACTTCCGACGGTACTCCACAGCCCATGCACCCTAGCCGTCGACCCGATTGGAGTCGCTACTCAGTGCGGCCCTCAGGCCGCGCGCCTCAGCAGCTTCCTCTCGAGATCTCGGGTTGATTCCATCGACGAGATCTGATCGCCTGCGACATCGGAGAGCCTTGCGAGGTCAGTCCGTGGGATCGCCGCCTGATCCTCGAAAATGATGATCGACTCAAACTCCAGTCCATGCCGGTGGAAGTGCCCGAGCATGATCGTCGTCAAGCGCGCCTTGTCACGATTGGGCACACCGTAGACGAACAGAGGGTCGCCGCTTTTCCCGTCAATCCGGTAGTCCACCGGATACGCGTCGGCGTTGGGCACATCAGGCAGATGGTCTCGTTCTATTCTGCTTTTACCAACGAGTCCTTGAAGACACTCGGTCAGGTCGTCATAGAACGTTGAACCCACATTCGAGCGAGACAGCAACGTCAGATCGTAGATCCTCGTCAACGCCTGCCCGAAGGCGAAAATCGCTTCTGGAAGCCTCTCGACGGATGTATCCAAGCAGAAAATTCCGCCTTCCTGCACAATTCCGCTCTCGCTGACGATCCGCTCCAAGAGCATCCCCCGAGTCCCATCCAGAAACGAATCGATGTCATGCTCGTAGCTGATGTGCATCAGTGTGTGGCCATGGTCCGACAGTCGCACTCCGCCAGCTGGCGCTTCCGACAGGTGGAAGGGGTAACCGTCTCCGTCCGGAAACTGAAAATGGGTCCGCAACATCAGTTGGTCGTCTGAGCGCTGATCGACAACTACGTCTTCGCAGAGGCGCGCGCACAGCAGTTCCTTCAAAGCTGTTCGGTCGAGCGTCACAACGGGAGCCTCCGGTCTTCATGCTGCTGAACACTGAGACCCTCCAGATGGTAGTCGTAAACCAAACACCTCAGCGCACCGTCGAGGGACTCATACCGGTCCGTCTCGTCCGCTTCTGATTCAGGTTTCTTTCCGGCTGCGATCGCTGCGGCGGTCGCTCGATGTATGTGGGGGCGATAATGGATGTCGCCGTGTCGGTGGCTCGACCCGTTGTAGCGCGCAAGAGTGAGACGGCGCTCACCTTCTGGGAGGTACACGATCCCACACGAGAAATCACTGTCGTCGATCAAGCTCTGACGCAAGTACACCAAGAAGCGGGCTGCGCCGCCGCCTTGGCCGCGTGCCTCGGATTCAACCACGCAACCAAACCCTCGACACGCCACTAGCAGGTGTTCGGTGGACTGCGACGCTAGGGTTTCTGTCTCATGGACAGCGAGCCTGACCAGCGAGATCACGTAGCGCCCGATGCCGGATCGGTCGAGCTTCGCCCCCGCCTTCAGTCGGTGTCGGTCCGCGGCTTTAGGTCGCTCGCTGATGTGGAACTGTCGGATCTCGGTGACGCCACCGTGCTCATCGGATCCAACGGGTCCGGCAAGTCCAACGTCATCCGGTTCTTCGAGATGCTGAGCTGGATGCTCCGGTCGCGGAACCTCGAACAGTTTGTTGCCCTGCAAGGTGGTGCCGACGATCAGCTCTTCATGGGCAACAAGGTGACGCCGCGCATGGAGGCGGACATCCGCTTGGTGACGCCCGACGGCGTAAACCAGTACTCCTTCGCTCTGTCGTACGGGGCCCCGGACAGGTTCGTGTTCACCGAGGAACGACTGCGCTTCAGCCGTGACGACACTGGGGGTCAGGCACCGTGGCAATCGGTCGGAAGCGGGCATACGGAGGCACGGATCCACTTGGCCGCCCAAGACGGTCTTCCCGATATCAACTCGACGACGGCACGCGTCATTCGCCGGTTGCTCCAAGACTGTGGAACATACCAGTTTCACGACACGTCTATGAGATCAAGCATGAAGCAACGTTGGGATGTGTCAGACAATCGGAGCCTGCGTTCCGACGGCGGAAACCTTGCAGCAGTTCTCATCCGTCTCCAAGACGACTACCCGGACCGCTTCGAGTGGGTACAAGAGAATATCCGGCGGGTGCTGCCGAGCTTCGATCACTTCGTCCTCGAAGAAGAGCATGGGCGTATTTTCTTGAGGTGGCGTGGAACGGGCCCGGACAAGACCTTCGGCGCTCATCTCACGTCAGATGGGTCGCTGCGCTTCTTCGCTCTGGTGACGCTGTTGAACCTGCCGCCCGAGATGCTGCCCAGCGTCGCATTGATTGACGAGCCTGAACTGGGACTGCATCCAGCGGCTGTGACTCTCGTCGGCTCGATGATCGCTTCGTTGGCAACCCAGTGCCAGGTCATCGTGGCCACGCAGTCGCCGCAATTGGTCAACTGCTTTGATCTCGACGAGATCGTCGTGATGGAACTGGAGGACTCGAGAACGGTTGCATGCCGCAAGGGTCGCCACGAGTACGAACGGTGGCTCGATGAGGACTACACGACGGGAGAACTCTGGCAGATGAACCTGCTGGGCGGCCGTCCGTGAAGCGCGTCGCAATCGTCGTAGAGGGCGACACGGAGGAGGAATTCGTCAAGCAAGTGTTGGAGCCGCATCTCGGAGCGCAAGGTGTCGCCGTGGCAGCGATGAAACCCAGTGGCCAAGGCGGCGACATCAGCGTGGCCAGGCTGGCACCCGTCATGGCGAAGCTCTCGTGGAACTTCGACACGGTCACGTCGCTGGTCGACTTCTACGGGTTCAAAGGCAAACTATCCGGTGAGTCAGCAGCAAACCTGGAGGCACGGATCGACGCGAGCGTCAGGCAGCACAACCCGCAGCGCACAGACACGGTTGCCCAGTTCGCGTACGTCCAACGGCACGAGTTTGAGGCGCTACTGTTCTCTGCTCCGTCCGCATTCAACGTGATTCCGGACCTGCCTCCCGACGCTCTGAATGCGCTTGAACAGGTCGCTAGACAGTTCGCGACTCCAGAGGACATCAACGATGATCACACCACAGCGCCGAGCAAGCGCATTGCCCTCGCAGTTCCGAAATATCGCAAGCGCCTGCATGGTCCTGCCATCGCCAAGAATATTGGTCTCACAGCAATCCGAGACGCCTGCCCCCGCTTCCATGCTTGGGTAAGCCAGCTCGAATCCCTTCAGAGTTGACCGGTCCGTAGGCGACAAGAGTTGCGTAAGTACAACCAAACCCTCGACACACCACTAGCAGCACCGCATACGGTTGTCATTCATGACCGGTCGGGGGGCGGAGGTCGATGGTGAGGGTGAGGGTGAGGATTCCGTCGTCAAGGGACGCCTCGGCGTCACCGATCATCGCGAAATCCTGATAATCGGCCTGCGCCTGGGCGATGAAGCGCTGCCGCTCCTCGCCACCGACAGGGGGGAGGTTGCGCTTCTTCACCGCCTCCGCCCGGTCGCGGAAACGTTCCAACATTGCGTCGAGATCAAGTCCTTCTGTCATGCCCAACCGTAGCCCGCACGCCGAGCGCGAAACTAGCCCGATCAATCGGTCTTCGGGGCAGGGTCGACAGTCTCGGTCCTCGCCCGATGGTCGGCGAGCCGTTTGGTCGCGATCCGCAGCCTCCGAGAGGGGATCGTGTGCCACCAGTACGCAATGAGCAGGACCGACATCACCGCGGCGATAGCGATCAGCGTTCGGCGGGCCCGGTCGATCCCAGCCTGGTTCTTGTCGAAGTCAATACCTTCAGAAGTGTCGACTTCGCCCTCGGTCTGGTCGACAGGATTGATGGTCGGGGTGTTGTCATCGTCTTGAGCAGCCACGACACCGCCAACCAGCACCGCACCGGCGATCACCAGTGTCACAGCGCCTGCGCGGACCCATTTCATTCGCCTGACAGTATCGGGTTTCGTCGGCCCTTTTAACACCGCAGACCCACCCGATACCGCAGACCGCGCCTCAGGAGAACGGAGCGAGGGCTTGGGTCAGGTCTGCGATGAGATCATCAGCGTGCTCCAACCCACAAGAGATCCGGACAGTGCCGTCCTCAATACCTGCTGCAGCGAGTTCAGATGGCAACAACCCCGTGTGGGTCGTCGTCACCGGATGGGTCACCAGCGTCTCGGGGCCGCCGAGGGAGGTGGCTCGCTGAACCAGTCGCAGGCGGTCAATGAAACCGGCAGCCGCCCCGAGACCCCCGGCGAGGTCGAACGTGATGAGCCCACCGGGCAGATCAAGCTGTCGCTGAGCCAGCTCGTATTGGGGGTGCGACTCCAAGCCCGGGTAGAACACCGCTTTCGCCGCCGGATGCGACTCCAGCATCGCCGCCAGCGCCGTCGCCGTCTCGGTCTGCTGCTGAACACGGATGGGCAGCGTCCGGATTCCCCGCAGACCGTTGAGCGCGTCGAAGGGCGACGCAGTCGCGCCCGCGAGGATGGCGAAGCCGCGGATCCAGGCGATCAACTCCTCGCTCCCCGACACCACCCCGAGGATCGCGTCGTTGTGGCCCGCGATCGCCTTGGTCGCCGAGTGAACCACAAGGTCCACGCCGTACTCCAAGGGCCGCTGGGCGATCGGTGTGGCGAACGTCGAATCGACCACGGTCACAGGCCCCTTGATCGCGCCGAGCAGATCGAGGTCGACCAGGGCCAGCTTCGGATTGGCCGGCGACTCCGCGAGCACGAGCGTGGTCTTCCCCGGGACCACCGCGGCCTCGAACGCCCCGGGAACCGTGCCGTCGACGAAGGTGACGTCGATGCCGAAACGCGGGCACACCGCCTGAAGCAACATCTGCGTGTGCGAATAGATCTGCGACGCAGCGACGATGTGGTCCCCCGAAGAACACAACGCCAACACGACCGCGCTCACCGCTCCCATACCCGAGGCGAACGCCCTCGACGCCTCGGCGCCCTCGAGTTCCGCCATGGCGTGCTCAAAATCCGACACCGTCGGGTTGGAGTTGCGACCATAGAACTTCGGGTCGGTGGTGTCGCCGGCCAACTGCCGGGCATGGTCGAAGCCGTCAGCCACGAACGCACTGCTGGCCCACAGCAACGGGGCCAGAGCGGTGTCGTTGTGGACCCGACCGGCTCTCACTGCAACAGTGCGAGCGTGATAGTCCGGATCGGCCTTCGGGTGCCGGGTCACGCCGATGCTTCGGTCTCTGCGATGGCATCGTGGATCAACGGACCCAGGAGCGAAGACTCGAGCAGGAAACCGTCGTGTCCCTGCGGGCTGTCGAGAATGTGGTATTCGCAGCGCCCGCCCGCCGAGACGACGCCGTCGCGGATCGCGGCCTGCTGGTAGGGGGGATAGAGGATGTCTGACGTGATCGAAGCGGTGAACACCGGACTCGACAGCCTCGAGAAGGCGGCCTCGATCCCTCCGCGGCCCCGGCCGATGTCGTGGAGGTCCATCGCCTTGCACAACACCAGGAACGTGTTGGCATCGAAGCGGCGCACCAGCTTCTGACCGTGATGGTCCAGATACGACTCCACCTGGTAGCGGCTCCAGTGCTCAAACTCATTGCGCTGATCGAGGTGCTGACGGCCGAAACGCTGATCGAACACCTCCGAGGTCCGATACGTGATCTGCGAGATCTCACGCGCCAGTGCCAGCCCCGCCCACGGCCCCTTCCCCGCAGGAGCGTCGTAGTAGTCGCCGTTGTTGAAGAGCGGGTCGTTGACGATCGCCAACCGCTCGACCGCGCTCCACGCGATCTGTTGGGGGCTCGCAGCCGCGCAGGTCGCGAGCGGCATCAACAACCGGACCCGGTCACCGAACATCACGCCCCACTCGAGGACCTGCATGCCGCCCAGCGAACCACCCACGACGGCGAGCCACTTGCCGACGCCCAGCCGGTCGGCGAGCCGACGCTGAGTGCGGACAATGTCGCGGATCGTGACCTGGGGAAACCGCGCCGCATAGGGCCGGTCCTCGCCCGGCACGTCGCTCGACGGACCGGTGCTCCCCTGACAACCACCCAAGACGTTGGCGCAGACCACGAACCAGCGGTCCGTGTCGATCGCCTTTTGAGGCCCGATGAACTCGTCCCACCAGCCGTCGCCCACATGTCCCGGCGAGATCGGACCGGCCGCATGGGAATCGCCGGTCAGAGCGTGACAGACGAGCACCCCGTTCGAACCGTCGGCGTTGAGCTCACCCCACGTCTCATAGGCCAGGGTGATCTCCTCGAGCCTGCCCCCCGCCTCCAGAGCGAACGGGCGACCGTCGGTGATCGTCATGAAACGCCGCTGCCCCACCGGATCGCCGGGACGCCACGCACCGGAGGCCACAAGGTTGGGCGCGAACCTTTCAGCGGAGTCGTAACGCAGTGGGCGGTGGTCGGGGTCGTGCACTGTTGATCTCGTCGGTGCCTTCCGTTGCCCTTGGCGACCGGTTTTGCCGGACACTTTGTTGCGACGCCTCTAAGAGCCGAAGCCACATTCCCACCGAAGCGGGCGGGGCACCTTGGGCATCCGATCCCAGGTTGCCGGAATCGAACAACTCAACCGGGGTTGCGCTGCGCGAATCACTCTAAATGTTGACCTCTACTCTACCGTTTGGGATCAGCCGAACGTCAACCGGTTTCCACAGCGGCCGGGTCCCACCCGGCCAGATCGGCGAGCCGCTCATCGTTGGAGAACATCTCGGTCAACGGCGAGACCACGTCTATCCGCTTCTGGAGCCGCTTGATCTCCAACTCCTCATCCCAGACGGACAGCGTCACGACCAGCCCTGTCCCGCCCGCGCGGGCGGTCCGGCCGGCGCGGTGCAGATAGGTCTTGTGGTCCGAGGGCGGGTCGTAGTGAACGACAACGTCGATGTCGTCCACATGGATGCCCCGCGCCGCAACGTCGGTGGCAACCAACGCCCGGAGCTTGCCGTTGGCAAAGTCCCGCAGCGACTTCTCCCTGTTGCTCTGGCGAAGGTCTCCATGGATCGCAGCCGCCTTCACACCATTCTGCACGAGGTCACGGGCTAGACGATCAGCCATCACCTTGGTACTGGTGAACATGATCGTGCGGTCCGCTGAACGGGCAATCGCGGCGGCAACCTTCGCCTTGTCCATCTTGTGGACCGCGACGAAGCGATGGGTCATCTCCTTCGCGGTGAACTCCGGCTCGACCACCTCGTGCATCACCGGATCGTGTTGATAACGACGGATCAGCGAGTTGACCACACCGTCGAGCGTGGCCGAGAAGAGCAGCGTCTGACGGTCCGAACGCACGTTGCGCAGGATCCACTCGACCTGGGGTAAGAACCCCATGTCGGCCATCCGATCAGCCTCATCGACCACGACATGGGCCACGCCCTCAACAGAAATCGCCTCGCGTTCGATCAGGTCGATCATCCGCCCCGGGGTTGCAACCACAAGATCGATCCCTGACCGCAACCTCTCGATCTGCTTCTCGATCGGGGCGCCCCCGTAGACGGCCAGCAACTTTCGACTCACGGCCTTGCCTGCCGGCGCGAGTTCATCACACACCTGGCTGGCCAGTTCCCGAGTCGGAACCAGGACCAGTCCCGTCGGGAGCTTGGGGCGTGCGCGGCGCATGCACTGGAGCACCGGAAGGCCGAATGCGAGGGTCTTGCCCGAACCCGTCTTGGCCTTGCCACAGACGTCACGCCCGGCGAGCGCATCGGGGATCGTCAGTTCCTGCACCGGGAAGGGAGAGTGGATTCCCTTGCGGGCAAGCACCTCGACAATCTCGTGGCGCAGGCCCAAGTCCGTGAAGGAGGAAGAATCGGAAAGCGCCATTACCCGCTCAAGGGTAGCGGGACAACCCCCGGACACGCCCGTCGACAACTTCGATACCCTCCGCGCGCAGCCGCTTGGCCTGTTCGGTTTCGCAGTCGGGTGCCAAACGGCCCGTGGCCGTCACGACCCGCCACCAACAGAGACCCTCGTCCGACAGACGGCTCAGCAGCGACCCGACCGCGCGGGCCGCACCCGGGTAACCGGCCTCGGCTGCAACCTCGCCGTAGGTCACCACATCACCCTCACCGAGCCGCTCCAGAACAGCCACGACATCGGTCTCGAAGGTGGTCCAACCCGAGCGATCGCCCACCTCGGCGGCCTCAGCGGTCAACCTGTCGCTCCTCGGCGAGAATCTCGCCGTCATCGTCGGTCGATTCCGCCTCTTCGCTGGCGACATCGCTGGCTTCCTCATCCTCGGAGGCTTCCTCACCCTCGGGGCTTTGCTCATCCTCGGAGGCTTCCTCATCCTCGGGGGCCTGCCCATCGTCGGGGTCGTCGGAGTCGTCGCTGATGTCCTCGCTTGCCGGGGCATCGCTCTCAGGGCGGCGTCCACGCAGCAGCAGCCATCCTGCAGCGATCACGATACCGACGACGCTCATCCAGATATTGACACGCACCCCGGCAATCTCGGTGGCGGGATCGACCCGCACCGTCTCCAACCAGAGCCGAATCAGCAGGTAACCGAGCACGTAGACCGCCAACAGTCCACCGGTCCGGAGTTTCTTGGTCTTGTCAACCCAGATCAGGAACAGGACCAACCCGAAGTTCCACAACGACTCGTACAGGAACGTCGGGTGGAAAGTCTCCACGCCGCTGTAACCGCGGGCTGCCGCATGCCGCCCGTCGATCTCCAGCGCCCATGGCAGATCCGAGGGGCCGCCGAAGAGCTCCTGATTGAACCAGTTCCCCCAGCGTCCGATCGCCTGGGCCAGCGGAAGGCCCGGAACGATTGCGTCGACCATGTTGGGCCTGTCCCAGGATCTGCGATGGATGATCCAGACCCCGACGAGGACGCCGGCCGCCATACCCCCGGGAATGCCGAGACCCCCCTCCCACAGCTTGAACGGCTCCGCCCATCCCTCGTCGAACCGCCAATCGGTGAGCACGTGGTAGACCCGCGAACCGATGAGCCCGGCAGGCACACACCACACGGCCAGCGAGGTGACGTCGTCGCGACTGCCGCCGCGGGCCTCCCAGCGCCTCTGGGAGAGCCAGACCGCGGCGATGACGCCGAGAGCGATCATCAACCCGTAGGCCCGGATCGACAACGGACCGATCTCCAGGTAGCTCTGGGACGGACTGGGAATCGAAGCGACGAACATGGTGGGCGTAGCCTATTGCCGCTATTGCGTCAGCAGCCGGTCTCTGGCCGCCGACAGGTCGGCAGACCCGGCAACGACCGCAGCCAGCCTTCCCGGGACCCGGGCCAGACGGTTCACCGCGAAGGCCCGGGCCAACAGGGCGCGGTTCGCTGCCACTTCGTCGCTCAAGGCGGGATCAGAGCTGCGAGCAGCAGCGACCGCTCCGTCTGTCAGGGCCTGACCGGCCGTGGTGACTGCCAACATCTCCAGGTACGCGGTGGCCCCGGCGAGCGCCTCCACACGATCAGAGCGCAGTGTCTCAAGGAGCCACCCGGTCCCCCGGGCAGTCGCAGAATACGCGTCGGTGAGGATCGCGGACACTTCGTCCAAGCCCGTGATTTCAGCCGCAGAGTCGGCTGTGTCCAAGATGGACCCCAACAGGTCCACCACGACCTTGCCGCCGCGCATCGGCAGCTTGCGACCGACCAGATCGAGCGCCTGAATGCCGTTGGTGCCCTCATAGATCGGGGCGATGCGGGCATCACGGAAATGCTGGGCCGCGCCGGTCTCCTCGATGTAGCCCATACCGCCGTGCACCTGAATCCCGACACTGGTGAGCTCACAGCCGAGATCGGTACACCAGGCCTTCGACAACGGGGTCAGCAACGCGGCAAGCTCCGCGTTCTTCGTGCGGGTTGCTTTGTCGGGGCCTCTCGCCGCCCAGTCGAGCGCCTCGGCGTTGAGATAGCAGAGGCTCCGCATCGCCGCGATCGACGAGCGCATGTCGAGCAGCATCTTCTGGACGTCGGGGTGTTCGATGATGGCAGACGACTCGCCTGCGGGAGCCCCCGGCGCCCGACCCTGCCGACGCTGCAGCGCATAGTCCAGGGCCTGCTGATAGGAACGTTCGGCCAGTGCCACCCCCTCGAGGCCGACCGACAGTCGGGCGTTGTTCATCATCGTGAACATTGCCGCCATGCCCGCGTTCTCCTCACCGACCAGGTAGCCGGTCGCGCCGCCCTCGTCGCCGAAGGCCATCACGCAGGTCGGGCTCGCGTGGATTCCGAGCTTGTGCTCGATCGACACGCAACGGACGTCGTTGCGCTCGCCGAGCGACCCGTCGTCGTTGACGAGGAACTTCGGGACGATGAACAAGCTGATGCCGCTCGTGCCGCCAGGCGCTCCCGGAGTGCGGGCGAGAACCATGTGGATGATGTTCTCCGCCATGTCGTGCTCGCCCCAAGTGATGAAGATCTTCTGGCCGACGATCCGCCAGGCGCCGTCACTGTGGGGCTGAGCCCTGCAGGTCAACGCCCCCACATCGGAGCCGGCCTGCGGCTCGGTGAGGTTCATGGTGCCGGACCACTCCCCCGTCACCATCTTCGGCAGGTAGGTCTCCCGCTGGGACTCCGAACCATGGTGAATCAGGGCGTCGATCGCCGCCTGGGTCAACAGCGGACACAGTGAGTAACCCATATTCGCGGACGCCAGCATCTCCTGGACGGCGATTCCGAGCAGCCACGGGAACCCGCCGCCGCCATATTCCGCAGGCATGGCGACCCCGTTCCAACCGGCCGCCACATGCTGCCCATAAACCTTGGCGAGACCCGGAGCGGCCGTTACCGAACCGTCCTCGTTGCGCTGTGACCCGACCAGGTCGCCGTCGCGGTTGGTGGGCGCCACCACCTGCTCGAAGAACCGGGCCGACTCATCGAGGAGCCCGTCCACCAGGTCGGGATCGGCGTGCTCGAAGCCCTCAAGGGATCCAAGCGTGTCCAGATCCGCGACGTGCCGGAGCGTGAAACGAATCTCGTCAAGAGGCGCCCTGTATTCTGTCATCAGCCGAGCGTACCCTGCGCCACCGTCGAGATTTGCCGTGCGGCCCGCGATCCAGCGGAATCCCTCGACGAGTCGCGACCAGAGAATTGACCTCCGCACCCACCAACAGCCCCATGGCCATCAGATACAGCCAGAACAGCAGACTCAAAGCACCACCGAGAAACCCGAACACGGCGTTCGCTCCCGAAGCAACGATGCTGAGATAGGTGCTGAACCCGAGCGACACGACCGACCACCAGACCGCAGCCAGCAGTGCTCCCGGAAGCTCTATTCTCCAAGGGGCGCGGTGGTTGGGCGCGATGTGGTACACGACCGCGGCCCATCCGATCATCACCAGGAACACGACGGGCCATCTCAGCCAGTTCCACAGCGTCACGTAATGCCTGCCGACACCGAAGGTCTCGCTGAGGCGCTCGCCCTCTCCGAAGAGCGGTCCGACCACCAGCGCAACCATCACCAGCACAGCAACGCCGAGCGAAATCAGGGTTATCCCGAACCCGACCAAGCGAGTAGAGATCCAACCCCGCGTCTGGTCATGGTCATAGGCGACGTCGAGCGCACCCACTACAGCAATGAAACCGCGTGTCGATGCATAGACGGCGAGCACCGCTCCTATGGTCAACGCACCCGCGCTGCTTCGGTCGAAGAGGTCGTTGACGGTCGCCTCCAGTGTGTTGTCGCCGCCGAAGACTCTGACAATCTGTTCAACGATCCATTCCTCGACGTCCTGCGCGGCGTCGGCGCTGATGACCGCGTCCATCGATCCGAGCAGCGCGGCCAACGCGATCAGAGCCGGGAAGAAGCTCAGCAGGGCAAAGAAGGCGATCTCCGCAGACAGTCCGCCGACGCGGTCGCGGGAGATCTCGTTCATGAGCGCTCTTGTCAATTCAATGGGAGAGCGGAGCGCCTCCCGTGCATACTGCCTCACCTCGAAGTACATTGCTTCGAGGCTACGTGCTGTGATGGAACTCGCATGAACGATGTCAGAAGCTATTGCGCCAGTAGTTTCCCGCTGGACTTGTTGCTCGCGCAGAAGGGTGACCACCTCATCTCGGTCTGCATCCCGGCGCGCAACGAGGAAGCCACAGTGGGCGCCATCGTCGCCTCCATCCGCAACCATCTGGCCAACGACGAAGTTCGCCTCGTCGACGAGATCGTGGTGATGGACGACCGCAGCACCGACGCGACCGCGCAGACCGCGCGGTCCCAGGGTGCCAGGGTCGTGGCAGTGGACGACGTGCTGCCCGAGGCGGGACCGAGCCGCGGCAAGGGCAACGCCCTGTGGAAGAGCGTGGCGGCATGCTACGGAGACCTGATCGTCTGGATCGACGCAGACCTCACCTCGTTCACCCCCAGTTGCGTGACGGGTCTTGTTGGACCGCTGTTGGCAGACCCCGACGTGGCCATGGTCAAGGGCTACTTCGAACGTCCCGAGATCGGAGGCACCGGCGGGGGCCGGACCACCGAACTCATGGCCCGACCACTCCTCGGCACCCTCTTCCCGCACCTCAACTCGGTGCGTCAACCGCTCGGCGGCGAGTACGCGTCGCGGCGCAGCATCCTCGAACAGGTTCGGTTCAACACCGGCTACGGGGTCGAGACCGGTCTGCTCATCGACATCGCCAACCTCGTGGGCCTCGACCGCCTCGCCCAAGTCGACCTCGGCGTGCGGGTACACCGCAATCGCCCGCTCGACGAACTCTCCGTGCAGGCCATGGAGACTCTCCACGCGGCGCTCCACCGCAGCGACATCGAGTGGCGACCGGACTGGTCGCACCACCTGCTTCGACCAGACCTCGCCCCGGTCGAAGCCCAGGTCGACGAACGACCCCCGCTCAACACCGTCGCCGCCTATTTAGATCAACGGGCAGCAAGCTGACAGAATGACCGACTAGAACGACCGTCAACGCAACAACGACAGGAGACAGAAATGGGCCGCTGGAGCCGTGAAGAGCTGGAAGAAGAGTTCGAGAAGTACCAGGCGCGGGCGCTGAGAGCCGCGACAACCCACGACTGGCGCGAGTGGGCCGACCAGTTCACCGAGGACGCCACCTACATCGAACACCACTTCGGAACCTTCGGAGGCCGCGAAGCCATCTACAACTGGATCCAGGCGACGATGGACACCTGGCCCAACAACCAGATGATCTACTTCCCCATCGACTGGTATGTCATCGACGAGGAGAAGGGTTGGATCGTCTGCCGAGTCCTGAACCGGATGGCAGACCCCGGCGACGGCTCAGTCCATGAAGAGGGCAACTTCACGCTGCTCAAGTACGCGGGGAACGGCAAGTGGAAGTATGAAGAGGACGTCTACAACCCCGCCATGTTCGCAGAGATGGTCGGAAAGTACCTCGACCACAAGAAGTCTCTGGAGAGCGACGACGGCTGACCCTTGCGGTTGGCCGACCCCTGCGGCGCGGTCAGCTGACCCCTACGGCTCCACGATGTTGAAGCTGCCGTCGAACTGGTCGAGGGCACCGAACAGGATCAGCAGCGCTTCGGCGTCGCCGTCGATCTCGAGCCGCCCGTCGCCGACGGCTTCGACTGCGGTGGCGCGACCAGTCAACAACTCACCCAACAGATCCTTGGAGAGGCGCAGCGTGGCGTCCGCGTCGGGTTCGTGGCGTCCCGCGATGTGGTGCAGCGCACAGTTCGCAAGCCCGAGCACGTGCAACTCGCCGATGTCGGTGAACTCCCAGTTGATGACCACGCTCTGGTCGACAACCTGTTGTGCGACCAGGTGCACACCGAGGGCGTCGAAGATCTGCTCGACCGTGAGCGCAGTGGTCAGGGCCCGGCCCCGGCCGCCCACTCCCTGAACCCCCTCACGCAGTTCCAGCGCGCCGGTCAGATAGATGTTGCGCCACGGGCCCGACTCGGACTGATACCCCAGCTGCTCGAGTGTGTCTGCCTGCAACAGGCGGCCCGGCTCGAAGTCGGGATCGGCGAACACCAGGTGGTTGAGCAGTTCCGCGGCCCACCGATAGTCGCCGTCGTCGAACGCTGACTGCGCCTTCACCAGCACCTCGGAGCGGCCGCCCATCGCCTCGATGTAGCGAACACCGGCCTCGGCGGGAGGATGCGGATTGAGCGTCGCGGGGTTGCCGTCGAATGCTCCCAGATAGCGCTGGTACACGGCCTTCGAGTTGTGGCTGACCGTTCCGTAGTACTCCCGCGTATGGCCCTGTGCCGCGAAACACTCCGGCAGTCGCAGCTGCTCGGCGATCTCGGGCGGGGTCAGGCCATGGTTCGCGAGGCGCATGGTCTGGTCGTGAAGCCAGCGGTACATGTCGCGCTGGCGGACCAGGAACTCTCTGGAGTCGTCTTGACCCCACCTCGGCCAGTGGTGCGTCGCGAACAGGGTGTCGGTGTGGTCGATATACAGTTCCAGCGCTTCGTTGATGTACTTGCTCCAACCCAGAGCGTCACGTACCGGGGCGCCGCGGGGCGTCAGGATGTTGTGCATCGTGTGGGTGCAGTTCTCTGCCATGCACAGGACGCGCTCGTCGGGAAACAGAAAGTTCATCTCCGCGGGCGCCTCTCCACCCGGTGTGTTCTGGAAGACGACCCGGATCCCGTCGATGTCGAGCTCGGTTCCGGTCTCGGAGATCTCTTCGGTCGGGGCGATCAGGCCCGAGGCAGCCCGAGGAATGATCTTGCCGAGACCAGAATCGACATGGCCCAGAGGTCCCGGCGCCAGGAACGGCCCGAACATGTATCCGGCCCTGCGACCCATCGCCGGACCTGCGATCACGTTCTCACTCACCGCCTCGCGCAGGAACCCCTCAGGTGCGATGATGCGCACATCGCCGGCGTCGACGGCCTGCTGGCTGGTGACACCGTTGATCCCGCCGAAATGGTCGGCGTGGCTGTGCGTGTAGATCACCGCCATCACCGAGCGATGGCCGAGCACGTTGTTGGCCAGCTCCAGGCAGGCCGCAGCGGTCGCGGCGGTCGTCAACACGTCGACGATCAACCAGCCGTGATCGCTCGCGATCAGCGTCATGTTCGAGATGTCGTAGCCGCGGACCTGCCAGATGCCGTCGGCGACTTCGAACAGTCCGTGAACGGAGTTGAGGCGGCCCTGACGCCACAGGCTCGGATTGACGGACGGCGGCGCGGGCGTGTCCCCCCGGTTGAAGTCATGGCGGGCGACGTCCCAGGCCGTGCCGTGCGGTCCCTCGATGACTCCGCTCGGATGGGTGGCGATCAGCCCGCGGGAGGCGCGGGCGAAATCACCGGGGTCGTCGAGGGACAGCACCGCGGCGACGGCCGCGTTGTGCCGGGCAGTATGGGCTGTCGGCGCCTTGGGTCTCCGGTCGCTGTCGGTCATCGACGCAGTATGGCGCAGAGCGGGCGGGTTCCGTTGACTCGGGGGGTCGGCGCCGCCGCTAACTGCAACCGCTGGTGGTTCCGCAGGCACTGCACACAAAGCAGGCGCCGGCGCGTTGCATCGGCACCCCGCACGACATGCAGAAAGGCGCACCCGAACTGCCCTCAACCTCGAAGGAGAGCTGGGCGGCGGGGGCCGGAGCGGAGCGGTGAGGAGGAATATCGGATCCCTGCACGGTCTTGGTGACCTGCTCCTCGACCCCGGGCAGGGTCGGTTGGGTTCGTTCGTCGGTGGTCATGATCCCGAGACCGGAGCGCTCCTCATCGCTCAGATACATGACCGCGAGCCTGCGGAACAGATAGTCCATCAGACTCGTGGCGATACGGATCTGCGGGTCGTCGGTCATACCGGCGGGCTCGAACCGCATGCCGACGAAGGTGCGCACGAAAGCACTCAGCGGAACGCCGTACTGCAGGCCGTGGCTCAACGAGACGGCGAACGCGTCCATGATCCCCGCCAACGTGGAACCCTGCTTCGAGACCCGCACAAAGATCTCGCCCGGTCTTCCGTCGTCGTATTCGCCGACGGTGACGAATCCCTTGCAGTCCGCGACCCGGAACTCGAACGTCCGGCTCGTGCGTGTCCGCGGCAGACGCTCACGAACCGGCTGATTCACCGGCGCTGCGACGGCGCTCCGCGGGCGGCCGGCGCTCCGCTGATGGGGGCTGGGCGGATGGGGGCTGAGCGGGACGGTCGGGGCGGCCTGTTGTGTTGCGTTGTTCCAACCGTCGAGGGTGAGTTCCGCCGATGCTTCTGGAGCCGTCGGTTCCGGCGCGTTGCCTGAACGGTTCGAGGCCGCGTCTCGGGAGACGAGCGGCTGGGAGACCTTGCAGTTGTCGCGGTACAGCGCCACGGCCTTGAGACCCATCCGCCACGACTCAATGAGCAGCGACTCGATCTCGCCGACCGTGGCCTCCTCCGGAAGGTTGACCGTCTTGGAGATCGCTCCGGAAATGAACGGCTGCACCGCTCCCATCATCTTCAGGTGACCGAGGTAGTGGATCGCGTCGCTGCCCAACGAGCAGGCGAACACGCCGAGGTCCTTCGGGTCGAGCCCGGGGGCTCCGACCGCACTGTGATGGGTGTTGATGTGGTCGATGATCGCCTCTACCGCATCCGGGCTGTAACCGAGGTTGCGCAGGGCGCGGGGCACCGACTGGTTGATCAGGCTCATCGTCCCGCCGCCGACCAGACGCTTGAGCTTCACCAATCCCAAGTCGGGTTCCACGCCGGTCGTGTCGCAGTCCATCAGCAGGCCGATCGTGCCGGTGGGCGCCAGAACCGTCGCCTGAGCATTGCGCACACCACTGGCCGCAGCCGACTCACACGTCTGGTCCCAGGCCAGTTGTGCGGCCTCGAGAATCCGAGTCGGAGCCTCTTGTTCATCCACGTCGGCAACCGCCGCACGGTGCTGGTCGAGAACCCGCAGCATGTGCTCGCGGTTCTCGTTGAATCCGCTGAAAGGCCCCATGCGGGCCGCAAGCCTCGTTGACTGTATGTACGCCTCTGCGGTCATCAGTGCTGTGACCGAGGCGGCGACGGCTCGCCCTTGCGCTGAGTCGTAGGGCATTCCCAGCGTCATCAACAGTGCCCCGAGGTTGGCGTAGCCGAGACCGAGTTGGCGGAAGTCCCTGGCGTTGTCGCCGATCCTCTCGGTGGGGTAGTCGGCGTTGCCGACAAGGATCTCCTGGGCAGTGAAGACGATCCGCACCGCATGGGCGAACCCCTCAATATCGAAACCGTCGACATCGTCACCGCTGTGGAAGGCCAACAGGTTGAGCGACGCCAGATTGCAGGCCGAGTCGTCTATGTGCAGATACTCCGAGCAGGGATTGCTGGCGTTGATACGGCCGGTGTTCGCGGCGGTGTTCCAGCGGTTGATGGTGCTGTCGAACTGGATTCCCGGATCGGCGCACTCCCAGGACGCCTGCGCAATCTGACGCAACAGGGCGCGGGCCTTGACGGTACGGGTCACTGATCCGTCGCCACGAGCAGTCAGAGCCCATTCGGAGTCGTCGACGACTGCCTGCATGAACTCATCGGTGACCCGCACAGAATTGTTGGCGTTCTGGTACTGGACCGAGTGGATGTCGGCGCCGTCGAGGGTCATGTCGAAGCCGGCTGCCTCCAGTGCATGCGCCTTCCGTTCCTCGCGCGCCTTGCACCAGATGAACTCCTCGACATCGGGGTGATCGGCATCGAGA
Organism: Candidatus Aldehydirespiratoraceae bacterium; assembly: GCA_965208435.1. Lineage (GTDB taxonomy): Bacteria > Actinomycetota > Acidimicrobiia > Acidimicrobiales > Aldehydirespiratoraceae > VXYK01. The sequence goes on from OZ242337.1 coordinate 726,757, forward strand.
ATCACCATCTTGGCGGCGCGGCGAGTCTTGCCGCCGGACTTGATGGTGCCCGCCGAGGCATCGGCGCCGCGCATGAAGCTCACCGGGCCGCTGGCCGTTCCGCCACCGCCCAGGCCCTCCGATGAGGCACGGATGCGCGAGAGGTTCACCCCGGCGCCGCTTCCTCCCTTGAAGATCCGGCCCTCCTCGGCGTACCAGTTGAGGATCGACTCCATGTTGTCGTCTACCGAGAGGATGAAGCACGCCGACGCCTGCTGGGGAACGCCCTCCACGCCGATGTTGAACCAGACCGGCGAGTTGAACGCGGCCTTCTGGTTGACCAGCAGGTGGACGAGTTCGGCGCGGAAGCACTCGGCTTCGGATGCATCGGCGAAGTAGCCGTCACGCTCACCCCAGGCGGTGATCGTGTCGACGATCCGAGAAACGACCTGGCGCAGCGACGACTCGCGCTCCGACGTGCCGAGCGTGCCGCGGAAGTACTTCTGAGCGAGGATGTTGGTGGCGTTCTGGCTCCATGACTGGGGTACCTCAACCGCGAGCTGCTCGAAGGTCACAGAGCCGTCGCGATGATCGATCAACCTTGCGTCGCGGAGCTCCCACTCCACGCCCGTGAAGGGATCAGCTCCCTCGACCGTGAATCGGCGCTGGATTCCGAGGCTGGCTCGCTCAGATACAAGCGTCATGCGGGGCTCCTTTCGAGCGCCGTCATCTTCAGACTGGCTCGATCAATTTCTGCGAGTAGAAGGTGTTTCAAGTTAAAGCATTGCGGACTTGGGTTTGCTGTGTGGCCGGATCTTCCCGGGTCAGGGGGAAGACGAGTTTGCGGCGGATCCCACATTCCCTGCTTGGTGCCCCCAAGGAACCGATTCGACTCTCGTCTGAGACGTTTCGCACCACCATCCTGGCGATCCGAACCACACAGCGGAGACAACTCTAGAGGCACTTGCTTGTGGATGAGAAGTGGATGACAGTCTGAGTTAGTTGTGGATTTCTGCGGTTTCTGTCCACAAGTCCTCCCGCCTCGGTGGACAGCGCTCGGTGGACAATGCCGAGTGCCGGTGCTCGGCATCGGCGCGACCAACGATCACCGGCTCGAAAACGGTAAGGTCGGCGCCAGTGCAGCAGATTCTTCCCACCTGGATCGAGGACGTCGACCCGCTCGACGTCTACTTGCACGAACCTCGGCCTGCACCGGCGGACCGGCCGTGGGTCATGGTCAACATGATCGCCAGCGTCGACGGCGCCACCGCGGTCAACGGCGCGAGCGGCGACCTCGGAGGACCCGCGGACAGGGCCGTGTTCCGCGCGGTACGGGCCGCCTGCGACTGGATCCTGGTCGCATCCGGCACCGCCGGCGCTGAGGGTTACCGCACCCCGAATCCGGACGAGGCTGTGGTGCAGCGGCGCCTCGCCGCAGGCCGCTCCCCGACCCCCCGCCTGGCGATCGTGACTGCCGGCGGAGCCCTCGATCCGACGATTCCCGCCCTGGCCGACACCACCACAGACCACGACCCCGGCGACAACCGGCGCACACTCGTCATCACCGGCGAAGCGGCGGATGGCGCTCGGCTCGCGGAACTCAATGCCGAGATCGTGCGCCTTCCCATGCCCGCACCGCGACCGGATGCAGTGTTGGACGAACTTCACCGGCGGGGTGCCGCCGTGGTGCTCTGCGAAGGCGGACCGACCTGGAACGGGCGGATGACCGAGGCAGGCCTCGTCGACGAACTGTGCCTCAGCATCTCGCCGATACTTGCCGGAGGCACTTCGTCGCGAATTGTCGCCGGTGCCGCACAGGCCGTCCCTGCCCGAATGCAGCTGAGGAGCCTGCTCACCGAGGGCGACCTTCTCTTCGCTCGCTACACCGCACCTTGACGGCCCGGTCACCGTCGCCACCGGCTCACTCGAGCAGATTGGCGGGGATCACCAGTCGTTGACCGGGCTGCAATGTCGCTGAACCGGTCAGGTCGCTGAGCTCGTCAACCAGCCGACGAGGGTCTGCGCCCGGATCGAGCCACGTGGCGATGCTCCAGAGAGTGTCGCCGGGCTGAACGACCACGACGACCGCGTCGAGGGACCGGGTGTCGGTGCTGCTGGTCGACTGCGACGAGTACCCGTACGACCAGAGGCCGACCACCATCGAGAACACGACGGCGAGCACAAGCAGGCGACGACGCCGATAAACCTCGGCAGGCTGGACGTGAGCCCGGGGCCGGGTAGCACCGGGGTGGGCTGCAACACGCGGACGAACCGAACGGGAATCTGCTGGGTGGGTGAGGATTGCGGTCATGGCTCCATTGTTCTCCTGGGGTGTGACACTCACCGGCGTCTATGGGGTTGTGGTGAGAATCTCGAGAAGATGCTTGACATCGAACGAATGTTTGGCGAACATATGTGTGTCGAACATCCGTTCGGTACCATTGAACACGAACAAGTGTTCGATGTCAACTACAAATCCGTAATTTCCAAGTTCGCGATTTCCACCACCCACGGAGGAGACAATGCCCGACTCGCTCACAACCCGGCAGCGGGAGATACTCGACATGATCGTCTCCCACGTCAACGAACGCGGCTATCCCCCGTCGGTGCGCGAGATCGGTGAAGCGGTCGGCCTGCGATCCCCCGCCACCGTCAAGTCTCATCTCGACAACCTTCGAGACGCCGGCTACCTCAAGCGCGACCTGGCGAAGCCTCGGGCGATACAGGTCAGCTACGAAGGGACCGGCAGCAGCGCTGAGCACCGGCCGGTGCGCCACATCCCGCTCGTCGGTGACGTCGCCGCTGGGACTGACGTCCTTGCGGAGAGCAACGTCGAAGAGTTTGTTCCCATGCCCGAAGACCTAACCGGTCAGGGTGAACTGTTCATGCTGCGGGTGCGGGGCGATTCGATGATCGAGGCGGGAATCTTCGACGGGGACTTCGTCGTCTGTCGTCACCAGGAGACCGCAGAGGACAACAAGATCGTCGTAGCGGGGATCGGCGGCGACGAAACCACCGTCAAGACGCTGCGGCGCCGCAACGGGTCGGTCGTCCTGGTCCCCGCCAACCCCGAGTACGAGGAGATGGTCTTCAAGCCCGACGAGGTGCAGATCTTCGGTCAGGTCGTCACCGTGATGCGCAAGCTCTAGGCGAACCTCAAAGGTTGAGCGGCGCGGCGCGCTACGCCCCCTTCGCTAGGCGCCCCGGGTGAGCAGATCCACCAGAGCGGTGTGGGTGTCGACAAGCCAGGAGCGCTCCAGATACTCGTCTTTGGTATGGGCGACAGTGGGGTCGCCCGGCCCGAAATTGCTCGCCGGAACACCCCGCTGGGCAAAGAACGCAACATCGGTCCAACCGAGCTTGGCCCGAACCTCGAGCCCGTTGCGGTCGATCAGCGTCTGCAGCAGTGCGTCATTGAGCCCCGGACGAGCCGCCGGGGAGCAGTCGACGACTTCGAGCCTGTCGGATCCGGTGAGCACAGGCGACATCAGCCCGCGGACGAAAGCCTCAGCGGCCTCAGGATCACAATCCGGGGCGAAGCGGTAGTTCACCCGCAGCATCGCCCGGTCCGGCACGACATTGCCCGCCACTCCTCCCTCCACGAACACAGCCTGCAACGACTCGCGGTACTCACAGCCCTCCACCACCGGACGACGACCCTCGAAACTGCCGACGACACCGAGAACGTCGGCGAGACGATGGATGGCGTTGCGGCCCATCCAGGGGCGCGCAGTATGCGCACGCGTTCCGCCGAGAGTGACCTCAAACCGCATCGTGCCCTGGCACCCCGCCTCAATGGCGCCGAGAGTCGGCTCACCCAACAGGGCCACATCACCCTCCAGAAGCTCCGGGCGGGTCGCTTCGATCTCGCGAAGCCCGTTGTGCACCAGGTCCACCTCTTCACGGGCATAGAACACATAGGTCACGTCGACCAGCGGGTCGGTGACGGTGCGCGCCAATTCGAGCATGACCGCGATACCGCCCTTCATGTCGGTCGTGCCGACCCCGTACATCCGGTCGCCCTCAACGCGCGCCGCGGCATTGCCGTTCGGGGGCACCGTGTCGGTGTGGCCCCCCAGCACGAGGCGCCGATCGCGGCCGAGCCGGGTGCGGGCGACCAGATTGTCGCCGATGCGGTCCACCGTCAGGTGGGACTGCTGCCGCAGGTCCGCCTCGAGGAGATCGACGATCTCACGCTCGTTGTGACTGACCGACGGGATGTCGACGAGCGCGGCGGTCAACGCGAACAGGTCTCCGGCAGGCAGGTCCGGTGAGGGCGCCGCCGCACCTCGGCTCAAGTGGATGCTCCGTGGTCACGAAGGATCTCGTTGAGAGCCGACTTGTCGTGGCGTTCGCCCTCGGTGAGCCGCTTGATCACCAACACCGCGGGCAACCCGAACGTCCCGCCGGGGAAATCCCGCGGCCGGGTGCCGGCAACAGCCACGCACCACGCAGGGATCGACCCTCGGCTGATCTCCTGGCCCGTCTCCACATCGATCACCGGAATGGACCCCGTGAGAATCGCGCCGGCGCCGAGCACAGTTCCCTCGCCGACCCGCGCACCCTCGGCAACGATGCAGCGGCTGCCGATGTAACACTCGTCCTCCACGATCACCGGCTCCGCCTGCGCAGGTTCGAGCACACCGCCGATCCCCACCCCGCCGGACAGGTGGACATTGCGGCCGATCTGAGCGCAGGACCCGACCGTGGCCCAAGTGTCGACCATCGTGTTCTCCGCGACGTAGGCACCGATGTTGATGTAGCTCGGCATCATCACGACTCCCGGTGCCTGGTAGCTGCCCCAACGCGCCTGCGCTCCGGGGACTACCCGCACGCCGCGGGCCATGAAGTCGCTCTTGAGGGGGATCTTGTCGGCGTACTCGAACGGGGCGTGCTCGATCGTCTCCATCTTTGAGATGCGGAACAGCAGCAACACCGCGAACTTGCACCACTGGTTGACCGTGACGCTGCCATCGGAGTTGACTTCAGCAACCCTCGCTCTGCCGGTGTCGAGCTCGTCAATGGCCTCATGCACCGTGGCCACGACCTCAGGATCATCAACGTCCAACGATGCGCCGTCGGCCCAGAGCGCTTCGATCCGTGACTGCAAATCAGACATGGCCCGCACCTTATCCGTCTTGGGACCGGCCTTGGGCCGCCGTGCCCGTCGCACGGCTGAGTGCCAGTTCGAGCGCTGCGGTCGGTTGCACCACCGCCATGCGGACATGCCCGGTGGAATCACTGCCGTAGAACTCCCCAGGGCTGACGATCACCCCGCAACGCTGCGCAAGCGTGTGCGCCAGACCCCAAGCGTCGCCGTCGGGGGCTCGGACCCAGAGGTAGAAACTCCCTCCCGGCAGATCGGTGGAAAGTCCCAGTCCGCCCAGAATCTGTTGGGCGAGTTCCAAGCGGCGCCAGTAGACACCGCGTTGCTCGACAACGTGGGCCTGGTCGTCCCAGGCAGCGACGGCAGCGTTCTGGACTGGGCCCGGAACCATGCATCCCGCGTGCTTGCGCACCTCGCTGAGATAATGCACCAACGCCGGGTCACCTGCGTAGAAGCCGGCCCGAATACCCGCCAGGTTCGACCGCTTCGACAGGGAATGGATACTGAGCACGCCGTCAACCCCCGCAGACAGGATCGTGCGCGGCGGACCGTCCCAGGTGAACTCCACGTAGCACTCGTCGCTGATCACCAACACATCGTTGGCACGGCCCCAGCGCGCTGCTGCGGTCAGATCGTCGAGTCCGCCTGCAGGGTTCCCGGGCGTGTTGACCCACAGGCAGAGGGCCCGCGCTGCGTCACTGGGATCGACCCTGCTCAGGTCGATCCGCCATTGATCGTCGACTGGGACCGAAACCGCCCGACAGCCCGCGAGCTCAGCTCCCATCGCATACGACGGATAGGACACCGCCGGATACAGCACGGTGTCGCGCGACGGATCACGGAGACGCAGATAGTGCGGCGTCGACACCACGAACTCCTTGGTGCCGATACAGGCGGCCAGCTCGCTGTCGGGATCGACCGCCACCCCCAGTTCCCTTCGCAGCCAGCCCGCTGCGGCATAGCGGTAAGCCGGCGTTCCGACCGAAGCCGGATATCCACGCTCCGCGTTCGACGACGCCAATGCCTCCACCACCATCTCGGGGGGTGTATCGGTGGGGGTGCCGATCGAACAGTCGATCACTTCATCGAATCGCTGCCCGGCCAGCGCACGCAGGTCGTTCAGGCGGTCGTACGGGTAGGGAGGCGGCACGAAGCCGGTCATGACGCTGACTCCTGTGCCGAGGGCGGTTCTGGCGTGGACAGGGCAATGGGCGGGTCGGGTTCTGCGACCACGAAATCGCTGAGCGCGCCCACCGACGCCGGTTCAAGGCGGGCATGCAGGCGCATACCGGTCTCTTCAGCCACATTGCTGCTCACGTGGCCCTCACGATGCACCGCTGCGAGCACGTCGCCGCGATCCCATGGCACCAACAACTCCACGAACTCGGTGGTCTGACGAAGACGATCACCGATGACCGCCAACAGGGCCTCGATGTTGTGCCCGCTGTGGGCCGACACCGCTATCGATCCCTCGTGGTGCTCAGCGAGGCGGGCCGCTGCGTCGCTCTTGTCGGACTTGTTGAACACCAGGAGCTGCCCGATGTCGCCCGCACCAATCTCGACAAGCACTTCATGGACCGCGGAGATCGAGCCGAGCGGGTCCGGGCCGGCGCCGTCGACGACGTGGACCAACAGGTCGGCGTCACGGACCACGTCGAGCGTGGTCTTGAACGCCGTCACCAACTGGTGGGGAAGCTTCTTGACGAAACCGACCGTGTCGGTCGCGTGCACCGTTTCTCCACCCGGCAGGGACAGGCGACGGGTCGTGGCGTCGAGTGTTGCGAACAGTCGGTCCTCGACGAGCACATCGGCCTCGGTGATTCGGTTCAACAGCGACGACTTGCCGGCGTTGGTGTAGCCGACGAGCGCCACAGCCCGGTTTCGGGTCCGGCTCCTGGCCTTGGCCTGGGTCGCCCTGTGGGCCTGGACCCTCCGCAGATCGGCCTCGAGTTTGTTCACGCGGCGCAGGAGCTGACGCCGAGAAACCTCGAGCTGGGTCTCTCCCGGCCCGCGGGTGCCGATCCCGCCTGCCTGCTGCGAATAGCTTCCGGCGAGGCTTCGCAGTCGCGGCAGGCGATAACGGAGCTGCGCCAACTCGACCTGCGCCTTGCCCTCCAGGGTGCTTGCGTTCTGGGCGAAGATGTCGAGGATGACCGCGGTGCGGTCGATAGCGGTGCAGCCGAGGATCTTCTCGAGGTTGAACTGCTGCGCGGCGGTGAGTTCATCGTCGAACACGACCGTGTCACAGTCGGCCTCGTCGACGATCGACTTGATCTCTGAGGCCTTTCCTGATCCCACGAAGGTGGCGGGGTCGATGGCCGTGCGGCGCTGCACCACCCTTTCGACTGCGTCCGCGCCGGCGGTGTCGACCAGCAGTTCGAGTTCGTCGAGCGAGGCGTCGACCGACTCTGGCGTGGCTTTGTCGCGCACCACTCCGACCAACACGATCCGCTCGCGGAAGGTCCGCTCGATCAAACCGCCCGAAACGCCTCCGAACTCGCCGAAGCCGCCTCGATGCGCGGTGCTGTCGCCGGGCGCAGCCGGAGCCGCGGGGTACGACGAAGCGGGCAATTCCCCGCCGCTCCGGATGGCCGGGTCGTTCTCGGCGGGCTGGTCGGTGCGACCGTCCGGGGGAAGGTCTGGGGCCTCAGACATCGGAGATCGCTCAGTCATCGGAAATCTCGATGTCGGCGACATGGGTGGCCGGGCCGGTGAGTGTGATCGGACCGCTCAGGTCGACGACAGCTTCACCGCCGGGCATCTGCACCACAGTTCTCCGGCCGATCTGGCCCCAGCGATGGAACACATGGCCCGCGACTGTGGCGCCCGTCCCGCAGGCGCTGGTGACACCGGCCCCTCGTTCCCAGACCCGCAGCTTGAGTCGATCGGATCCGCTCACCGTGACGAAGCTGACATTGGCGCCCTGCGCGAAGTGGCGCTCAATGGCGGGGCCGACGACCTCCACTGCGATCCCATCGGGGTCGACGACCTCGCACACGACATGGGGATTGCCGATATCGCAGGTCTGGAAGCGCCGTACTCCGATCGACTCTCCGCCGGTTGCGCCAAGTTCTGCCGCGACCGATCCCATCAGGTCTTCGACGTCGGGAGTCGGGCCTGCGCTGACCGTCCCCATGTCGACCGTGACGATGGCGGTTCGCCGGTCGTCGGTGGCCCGTACCGAACAGTGGCGGATCCCCGCATCGGTCACCACATCAAGCTCGAGGGCGCCGACACCGCGTCGGCGAGCCACAGCCTGAGCGAGGCATCGCAGACCATTCCCGCTCACCGCGGCGCTGCTGCCGTCGGAATTCAACAGGTGCATGGAGATGTCGCTGCCTTCGCCGACGACACCGACGATCAAGCCGTCTGCCCCCAACCCGGTCCGTCGATCACAGAGCGCGACGGCCTGACCCGCTGCATCGAGGGGCAGCAAGTCAGCGAGCTGGATCAAGAAATCGTTGCCCAGTCCGTGGTGCTTGGAGTAACGAACGGCCATGGGCCTCCATTGTCGCAGGTTCTCGTCATTAACCGATGGGGTTTATCCTGCGCTCGTCCCAGAGGCTCACGATCTCGGCTGCGGTGACCGGTGTGTCCATCCAGTTGATCCGCGGGTCGCGGCGGAACCAGCGCTGTTGACGACGAGCGAATCTGCGAGTCCGTTTGATCGCCGTGGCAAGAGCCTCCTCAAGCGAGCATTCCCCGGCGATGTGGGCGAGCAACTCCTTGTATCCGAGTGCTTGGGCGGCGGTGCGGCCCAAGCCACCGGCAGCGAGGAGCCGAACCTCATCAAGAAAACCGGCATCCATCTGTTCCTGGTAACGGGTTGAGATCCGTTCGTCGAGAACGGCCTGGGGCCAGCGCAGGGCCACCATCACGAACGGGGTCGGACCGTACTCCTCGAGCCCTGGACCGAACGACGAGAACAGTGACCCGCTGCCGACCGTCACTTCCAGCGCCCGCAGGACCCTCCGTCGATTGCTGGGTTCCATCCGCGACGCTGCCAGCGGATCAAGCGATGCGAGGCGAGCGTGCAGGACTTCGGTGTCCGTTTCGGCGTCGAGTTCAGCAGCAACCTCGGGGTACCGCCCCGGCAGATTGAGATCATCGACGACGGCCCGAAGGTACAGACCCGTTCCACCGACCAGGATCGGAGTGTTTCCCCGCTTGCGGATCGCGTCTATTGCCGCCTCCGCCAACCGTTTGAACACTCCGACGGTGAACTTCTCGCTGGGGTCAGCCACATCGATCAGGTGGTGCGGAACCTGCTTCTGATCGCTCGCGGTGGGCGATGCGGTACCGATGTCCATTCCTCGGTAGACAGCCATCGAGTCGATCGACACGATCTCCGCCTGCCCGATCTCTTCGGCTGTCGCCACCGCCAGCGACGACTTGCCAGAAGCCGTGGGTCCCAAGATGACCAGTGGCCGGTCCGCTCTACTAGTCGGCATCAACGCGCTCTACCGGTCGGCATCAACGAAGGGTCCCGTCAGATCGACATGACCGGGATGCGGGTGCGGTGTCGTGCCGGAATCGTCACATCAACCAGCCGACCGAGCAGGTGGTTCATGCCCGCTCCGGTTGCCTCGACCTGGGCGTAGGTTCCCGTTCGCAGAGGCGTCGGGGAAGGGAAGTGAACGAGCGTGTTGCGGCGGGTGCGTCCGGTGAGAACCTCCGGATCCTTCTTGCTGGGCCCCTCCACGATCACCTCTTCGCTCATGCCGATCCGAGACTCGTTGGCGGCCAGACTCGAACGTTCGACAACCACCCGGAGACGTTCGTACCGTTCCACCGCAACTGAGTGGTCCACGAAGTCGTCGGTCATCTCGGCGGCTTCGGTCCCTGGACGGGGAGAGAACACGAACGTGAAGGCACTGTCGAACTCCGCTTGGGCCGCAAGCTCCAGAGTGCGTTCAAAATCGTCGTCGGTCTCACCCGGGAACCCGACAATGATGTCGGTCGACACCGCAAGGTCCGGGATCGTGGCGCGGGCTTCGCGCAGCTTGTCGAGGTAGCGCTCAGCGGTATAGCCGCGGTGCATCGCCGCAAGGATCCGGTCGCTGCCGGACTGCAACGGGAAGTGCAGGTGTTCGCACACCTCGGGAACCTCGGCCATGGCCTCAAAAGTCTCGCTGCGCATGTCCTTGGGATGAGGGCTTGTGAAACGCACTCGATGGATGCCCTCCGCCGCTCCAATGTCTCGCAGCAGGTCGGCGAACAGCGGGCGGGCACGACGATCGGAGAGCCAGCGCCGGCCGCACCAGTGGAGATCGTCGCCTCCCGGTTCGACCCGCCGGGCAAGTGCCAGGTCCCGGCCATAGCTGTTGACGTTCTGGCCCAACAGGGTGATCTCGCTGACACCGTCTCGGGCCAGTTCTGACACTTCGGCCACCAACTCACCGAACGGACGGCTGATCTCAGGACCTCGAACGGCGGGAACGATGCAGAATGCGCAGGTGTTGTCACAGCCGATCTGGACCGTTACCCAGCTCGCGTGATCAACCTCCCGCCGCGTCGGCAGCGCCGAGGGGAACGCTTCGCCGTCAGCTCGGGCAGTGGCCTCGAGAACCTCAACTATCGGACCATGTTCTGCCGCATGATTGAGCAACTCGACCGCACGGTCGACGTTGTGGGTGCCGAACACCACGTCCACATGGGCCGCGCGCTCGCGGATGAGGTCGCGGTCCTTCTGGGCGAGGCAGCCACCGACCACGATCTGCAGATCGGGATTGACCTGTTTCAGCGCCTTCAGATTGCCCAGAGCGCCATAGAGCTTGTTGTCGGCGTTCTCCCGTATACAGCAGGTGTTGAGAACGATGACGTCAGCCTGAGTCTCATCGTCGACCCGCCACATCCCATCGGCCTCCAGCAGACCGGAGATCCGTTCTGAGTCGTGCTCGTTCATCTGGCACCCGTAGGTACGGATCACATACGACTTGCCCACGAGTACAGGCTACAAGCGCGATGCGCCGCGGCTCCCCCAAACCACACACCGCCTTGACTCGCGGTTGGCTCGCCTAGCCGTGCCAGCCGACGAATCAAGGCAGACGGTGCATGGTTGGGATGGTGGTTCAGCCCTAGTCGTCGAGGGCGATGGGCAGATCGTCGGCCGGGTCGAACTCGGCCTCCACCTCGACCTCCGGCTCCGGTTCCGGCATCACAGCCTTCCAGACCCGGTCCGAAATCTCGACCATGACTTCAGGGTTGTCCTCGAGGAACTTCTTGGCGTTCTCCCGGCCCTGGCCGAGCTGTTCACCGTCGTAGGTGTACCAAGCGCCAGACTTCTTGACGATTCCCTCCTCGACCGCCAAGTCGAGTACCGAGCCCTCACGGGAGATCCCAGCGCCGTACATGATGTCGAACTCCGCCTGCCTGAAGGGCGGAGCACACTTGTTCTTCACGACTTTCACCCGAGTGCGGTTGCCGACGATCTCGACACCGTTCTTGATCGCCTCGATGCGGCGAATATCGAGCCGGCAAGACGAATAGAACTTCAGTGCCCGCCCACCGGGGGTGGTCTCAGGCGAACCGAACATCACGCCGATCTTCTCCCGCAACTGGTTGATGAAGATGCAGATGGTCTTCGACTTGCTGAGGTTGCCCGTCAACTTGCGCAACGCCTGCGACATGAGTCGGGCCTGCAAGCCGACATGGGCATCGCCCATCTCGCCCTCGATCTCGGCGCGGGGCGTGAGCGCCGCAACCGAGTCGATCACGATCACATCCAACGCCCCCGAGCGAATCAGCATGTCGGTGATCTCGAGGGCCTGCTCACCCGTGTCGGGCTGAGAGATCAACAACTCGTCGATATCAACACCGATCGCTTTGGCGTACACCGGATCCATTGCATGCTCAGCGTCGATGTAGGCACAGACGCCTCCATTGCGCTGAGCCTCGGCCACCACATGAGTGGCGAGGGTGGTCTTGCCCGAAGATTCCGGGCCGAAGATCTCGGTGACCCTGCCACGGGGCAGACCACCGATCCCGAGAGCCAGATCCAACGCCAGCGCACCCGTCGGGATTGACTCGATCCCCATGGTGCTCTTCTCGCCCATCTTCATGACCGAGCCCTTGCCGTACTGCTTCTCTATCTGGCCCAGAGCCATGCTGAGTGCCTTGTCTCGCTCCACTTGTCTTTTCTCCTGTTTTGTTTGCCGCGCCTCGCAGCTGAGTTGTGGGGGATGTTGTATTGCTGGACTCGAACTTACGGAGGGGGTGTGACACAGCCCCGGGGAAAGGACGAACGACACAACTGTAATTGCGAACATCCGTTCGGTCAACCACCTGAAAGAATTTCAGAAATCTTGCTAACCGAGGACCCGTTCAGGCTCGTGATGTGGTCTCATATACACAAGACAAGGAGGTCCGTTGACCATGACCGATATCACCCACAGCGAGGCCGAGCTCCGTAGTCGCCTGACCCCTGAGCAGTACACGGTGACTCAGCAGGCCGGCACCGAGCGCCCCTTCACAGGCGAATACTGGGACTGCCACGAAGGCGGCGCCTACCGCTGCATCGTCTGTGATGCCGTCCTGTTCATGAGCGACACCAAATACGACTCCGGCACCGGTTGGCCCTCCTTCGTCGAGACCGCCGGAGAAGACGTGGTTCGAATCCAGACTGACACCAGTCACGGGATGGTCCGCGAAGAAGCAGTATGCGCCAACTGTGATGCCCACCTCGGCCACCGCTTCAGCGACGGCCCAGGCCCGCACGGACACCGCTACTGCATGAATTCCGCCTCCCTCCGCCTAGATCGAGACGAAACCTAACCCGCTCCCCTTCGCAGCGCAAGACCCTTCGTACGTTCCCCGGAAATGAGAGCGAAGCGGGGCGCGGAGGGGTAGATTGCGCAGCACGGGACGTGGCGCAGCTCGGTAGCGCACCTGCTTTGGGAGCAGGGGGTCGCTGGTTCAAATCCAGTCGTCCCGACCAGGCAATTCCACAGATGATCGAGCGGTCAGCCATGATGCTGGCATGCATTCCGAACAACTGCTTGATAACGCCGCGGCCACATCAGGCCTCGACGACTTCGGCGAGCCCTCATTTCGAGACGGACTCGAGGTGCTCGTCGAAGCGCTGAACAACGAGGCTCAGCTCAACGCCATCGGTGGACCCGCGGCGGAAGCACTGGTGACTGGAGCTCTGGTCAACCGGCTCACTGTCACCGACTACTGGAACCGGCACCCGGAACTGGCCGATCAGGTGATCACCGCACCGCTGTTCATCGTCGGAGTCTCCCGCTCGGGAACCACCGCGCTGAGCCAACTCCTCTCGGTGGACCCAGCCAATCGCAGCCTTCTCTCCTGGGAGGCGAGCGACCCGGTCCCGCCGCCCAAGGCCGAGACCTACAACAACGATCCACGCCTGCTCGCCGCCGTCGAAGCCGAAGCGGACAACATGTTGTACCTGCTCAACCCCGACTTCAAGGCGATGCACCACGACCCGCCCGACATGCCGATCGAATGCGTCACCCTCATGGCCCACGATTTTGTGAGCCTGCAATACAACGCCATGTTCAACATCGAGTCGTACACCGACTGGATCCTGGCGCGAGACCACACCGACACATACCGCTATCACCAGCGAGTCCTGCAGCTGCTCCAGTCGGGCGTGCCGGGCCGCTGGCAACTGAAGACGCCCCACCATGGGTTGGCCGTCGCAACGATCGCTGAGCTCTACCCCGATGCCCGCTTCATATGGACCCACCGTGATCCCGCAACGTGCATCGCCTCAACCGCCAGCATCACCGCCTCCCTCAGCGGCACGTTCAGCGATGCCGACTGGTCTGCCTTCGAGGGCACGCAGTGGACCCGGGTCCTCACCGAGATGATCGAACGCACAACCGCGGCCCGAGCGGTGCTGGGCGATCACCGGTTCATTGACGTGGACTACCGGCAGATGGTGAGCGACCCGGTCGGCGCGGTCCGAGGCATCTACCGCGACCTCGGCGAACCCGTCGATTCCGCCTTGGAAGCATCGCTGACCGCCCACGCCGACGAGCACCGGCAACACAAGCACGGGAGACACAGCTACACGTTCGAGGACTTCGGCCTGGATCGCGACGCCCTCGACGAGCGCTTCTCGACCTACAGCAGCACCTACGACCTCTGAGCACCAAGACCCTGCTTGCGCTGGCCCCGAGTGCGCAGGCCCGAAGCTTGATTGCCTTGTCGTCATCCGGCGGTATCACCAACCCCGCTTGCGACGGCCCCAGTGCGCAGGCCCAATGGGCCGAGACATCGGGGCTACTTGAAGGCGGGGATGACGTGTTGGCCCATCAACTCGATGGTCTGCATCACATCTTCGTGGGCTACGTCGTAGGGGTTGAACAGGCAGAACACCACGTCGCAACCGGTGGCCTCATAGGCTCGGAACATCTCGATAGCCCGATCCGGGTCGCCGCAAACGCAGGCGTTGGTGTCGAGCAGATAGTCCATGGTCAGGTGACCGACTGAGCCGTCCTCGACACGGTCCGCGGTCGAACCGAGATAGTCGTAGGTGCCGAGCTCCTCCTCCATCTGGCGCAGCCACTGAGCGACCGAACCGATCAGCTGAGCACCGTGTTTGGGATACCACTCGAAGGAGGGGCCCGCCTGATCGACCGCCTGCTCGTCGGTCTCGGCAACGTTGACCATCGTGAAGCTCGCTGCACGGTTGTTGATGAACTTGCCGATGGGTTCGGTGCAGGCCGCGATTCCCTCGCGATAGATGCCTATCCGGCGTCCGAGCTCTTCGGGAGGCGTGCCCACCGAGAACGAGAGGAGTCCCAGCCCGAGTTCGCCCATGAGTCGGTGTCCCCCGTCGGAACTGGTCGCCGCCCAAACCGGCGGGTGCGGGTCTTGAATCGGCTTGGGAAGCACGCGCCGCGTCGGCATCTGCCAGTACTTGCCGTCGAAACTGAACTCGTCGCTGGTCATGGCGCCGAGTGCCATCGTCAGGGCCTCCTGCCACATCGACCGGGTGTCATTGGGGTGAATCCCGAAGCCCTCGAGCTCGGCGCGGGTTGCCGAGCGGCCGGTGCCGAACTCCACCCGCCCGTCGGAGAGCAGGTCAAGCACCGCCACCGATTCGGCCGTGCGAACGGGGTGGTTGTAGGGCTGTGGCATGAGCCTCACGCCATAACCGAGCCGAATGTTGTCTGTGACCGCAGCGAGGTGGCCGTACAGGACCTCCGGATTGGAGCAGTGCGAGAACTCCTCAAGAAAGTGGTGCTCGACGGTCCACACCGAGTGGAAGCCGACCCGGTCCCCGAGCTTCACCTGCTCGACCACGTCCTTGTACGCCTGATGCTCCTTGCCCGGCGTCCAAGGCCGAGCCACCGGGATCTCGTAAAACATCGCAAATTCCATCCCCCGATGGTGCCCCACCACAACCCCCGAACGCCAAACCGCTGGGGCCGTATGAGCAGGACGCTGGTCAGGAACTTGCCACGGAGATCGCTCGGCGACTGTATGCGGAGTCGCTCACCTGCTCGACAAGAAAGTCTGCGAGGTCTTCGCGGCTGATCCGCTTCGCCGGATTGCTGTTGCTTGCCGCGTAGCCGATTGCGGGACGATCATTGAGCACAGCCGCGCGAACGATGGTCCAATCCAGCGCACTCTGGCGAACGATCGCTTCTTGCGCCTGGTGGTCGGCGAGGACGTTGCGGAGCAAGGTTCTGAACAGGACGCGAGCCATCAGCGAAATCTGCTTCCAACTCTCGCCGATCCCAGCCGCGGAGATGACGACGAGGCGTTCGATCTCGTGTTGAACCATGGCGTCAACGATGTTCTTGGTGCCTGAAGACAGCGTCGTCGTGTCTTTCAGGTTGGTACTTCCGATACAAACGATGGCAGCGTCGTGGCCGGCTACGGCTTCAGTGACGTCACTCAAATCCAAGACGTCGCCCTTGAAGGTGCGCAATTCGGGCTCAGCCTCGGAGAGCCGGTCCACCGAACGGCCGAAAGCTGTTACCTGATGCCCTTGCTGCAGCGCCTTGCGCCAAGTGTGCATACCAGTTTTTCCGGTCGCTCCAAAGACAATAATGCGCATTTCACTACTCATTTCCCACCAGACCAGCGGCTTTCAAGAGTTGTGCGAGACGTCCGATCTCACTACTGGCTGGCGTGGTGCCAAGGACAGCGACCAAATCCTGCCACATCTCTTCGAGTGTGAGAAATCCGATTGAACAACCCGGCAAGTTCTTCGCGATGGTCGAATCACGACCCCAATCTGAGGCGTCACCTCTGAGTCGAGTCACGGCAATGCGGTAACTGAACGCTCCCCTACCGGTGCAGTCCTTGATCGCGGCTCGGAACGCCTCACTCCATTTCGGGACCCACAACTCACGGTGATGACGCCAAGTCTCCCGTTTCGGGTTCTTCTTCTCGCCCTTCAACTGCGCGAGTCGACTGGTCGCGTCGAACCCTGACTGCCAAGACTTACAACTCACCACCATCACGCGATCCAACCCCTGCTTCTGTGGATTGATCCCGACGACATCCACATCGGAGCGGACTGAATCCTGCTGCGAGTCGTAGTCCGGGTGATCATGTCGGGGGCGGAACCTGATGTTGTGCTGTGTAAAGTAACCAAGGTGCTGCAGATAGTCATCGACGATCTGCTCAAGCACGTCCTCCTTCACGCGCGATTCCCTCTCTCATGGGCCAGGCAAGCGGACCACGGCGACGTTAGGTCCACTACACGGCGATCTCGGTAAGGGGCATCTCGTCGTAGAGGCTGCCGTCCAGTTCGCGGCCGTTGGCTTTGGGGGTGCGTCCGCCCCATTGTTTGAAGAAGAAGGCAACACCCTCGGCGACACATTGGTCGCGTAGGTCGCGGGCCCATTCCTCTTCCATCGGCCGGGCTCCGTGGCCGCTCTCACCACCGGCGATCAACCAGCCGATCCCGGCGAGGTCGAGTTCAGGGAGAG
Organism: Candidatus Aldehydirespiratoraceae bacterium; assembly: GCA_965208435.1. Taxonomy (GTDB): domain Bacteria; phylum Actinomycetota; class Acidimicrobiia; order Acidimicrobiales; family Aldehydirespiratoraceae; genus VXYK01. Next base: position 743,758 of record OZ242337.1, read on the forward strand.
GCCCCAAGAGGGGTTCGGCGCTGACGAACCGCACTGCAGAGTTCACGGAACGGAGGTGGTCGATGCGAAAGGCGTAACGTGACGACTCGACGCTCACGCCCATCCAAACGTTGGAAGGCCAGTCCAGCTTGCCGGCCAACGACGCCAAGCGCTTCGACCGCTTCGTGAGCACTTGGTACGTGTGTTGAGGGGTTTCAGCCATGACCCTGAAAACCCGCTGAATGAACTCCAACGGAACCTCGGGATGGAACAGGTCGCTCATCGAGTTCACAAAAACAATGCGTGGCGCTCTCCAACGGTAGGGAAGTTCAAGCACATCATCGTGCAGTGTCAGCCTGAAACCAGGGCCGCTGGACTTGGGATCACCGTCATTCTGGTACTTCGGGTTGCCCATTGCCTTGAGCCGCTTCGCCAGCGTGAGCGCGTAACAGTTGTCGCATCCGGGTGAGGTCTGGTCGCAACCGGTCGTCGGGTTCCAAGTTGTCTCGGTCCACTCGATACCAGTTCGGTCAGCCATGACCGCTTCCCTTCGTCATCAAGATATCCAAAGGCTACCTACTGACAAAGAAAGCTATCGGGAGGGTGTGACAAGGGCGGGCTGCACCAGCCTTGGATCCTGAGTGCGGGTCAGGGGCCTGAGGGCCAGTGTTGGACTTCCAGTTCTGGCATCGGGAAGTCTGTGACGTTCGCTGTGGCCAGTACCGCACCAGCCCCGACAGCAGCCGCAGCTATAAGGCAGTCCGCTTGGTGCAGGGTTACACCCATTGCCGCGTGCTCCCGGCGCCAGCGACCGGCGCGCCGACCTTCCGCGACACCCAGCGGGGCCACCCTCAGCGCTTGCACCAGGCGACGTGCCGCCGGTTCCTCTTCGGCGCGAAGACCCCGCCATATCTCTTCAACAGAAATTGCGGACACCCAGGGTTCGACACCTCGGCGTCTCAACGCCTGCAGACGGTCCGCTGCGGGACGCCCCCGGAGCGCGTCGATCAATACCGTCGAGTCAAGCAAGAGCCGCGACATGGCTGTACCGGACGAACGGGTCAGCCCGAGCGCATCGAGTCGCTACGCCGCTGCGCGCGAACCCAGGCTGCAGGATCTTCATCCCAGTCGTGCCCGGTGTCGGCGATCGACCCCAAGGACCCCTCGATCTCATCCCAGCGCCGTTCATCCTCGAGACTGCGCCTTATCAGGGCGGCAATGAACGTACTGCGACGCCTGGGTCCGGCCCTTCGATCAAGATCCTCGACAAGATCATCGTCCAACTGAATGTGCAATCGCATGTGTTGAATAATACACATACCGTCGGGAATCACTATTGCGTCGGGACGTGAAGGCGTGCGACGCGGAGGTGCTGGGGGCCGCCTGCCAAAATGGAGAACAGGGCGACGGGCGCTAGTCCCGGTGGTGCTGGTAGGCGGCGATGAGCATCAGCTGGGTGGCGAGTACCAGGTGGAACGCCGAAGGGATCGGCCGGTTGAACCAGGTGGTGTCGGAGAACGCGGTGAAGCCGAGCATCAACCGGGCGAACATCACCGTGAAGTACACAACTCCGGCCAACAGCACGGGCACTGTCCAACGCTTGCCGATCAGGCGGCTGCCCCTGGCCATGCGGAGGGTCACGGCGACTGCAAGCACCACGATCGCCACCTGAAATGCCAGCAGCACGGGATAGGGAAGAGCACTTCCCTGCCAGTCGTCGAAAGCAGGCAGGAACGACACGGGCGCCCAACGCTGGACGACCTGCCCGGTAACTCTGAGCGCGAAAGCGACGGTCAGCACTGCTACAACCCAGGCGAAACGGCGGTTCCCCCAACTCCTCCCAGCACGACGAGCAGCAATCCGTGGTGATCGGTCGAGGCCCGAACCGCTGCGGGCGGTCACGGACAACTCCTCAGCAAGACCAAATCGCGCTTTGCCCGCTCGGAAATCTCCAACCCGAAACCGCCGGGGTCGCCACCGTCGGAGGCAAGCACTCCTTGCACTGCAAGAACACCGGACGGTCCGAACATGATGCTGCGCGACGTTAGGTCCCGTCGCAGAAGAAGAGTGCCGAAGGCTCCTTCAGCGCCCAACAACCGGGGCTTGATCGACTGCATCACTGTGAGCGCAGCGCGCGAGAGGATACTCGTCTCTCCGACCTGGCAACCGACGATCACGCCGACACCAAGATCCGCTGCTTTTTGGGTCACCTCCAGCGCGCGGATGATGCCGCCCATCTTCGATACGCGAACGTTGGCGATCCAGTTGGCGGGATCACCGCTCAAGGCATCCAAGTGCTCAGCTCGCAAGAGGCTCTCGTCGAGCACGATCCGCGTCGAGCACTGTTCCGCCACCTTGAGCATGCCGTTGAAGTCTCCCGGCCGAAGCGGTTCTTCCACCGCAAGAACGTCGACGCCCAACGCCCCCAAGTGCTCAACGCACTCGTCGGCTGACTCCCAGAGGTTGTTGGCATCGACCCGGATCCGCACCCCGGACGCCGCGGCTGCGGACCGGGTTGTCGGGTTTGCGAGGACCCGCAGCTTGGCTTGGTCGCGACGCAGATCACCGGACAATTTGATCTTGAAGTCTACGAAACCGGCACGGCGGTACCGCCCGCACTGCCGGCGATACGCCGGCCAGGGAAGATCGGACAGTACCGCGGTGTATCGAAACTCTCCTACTGGCTTCGCAACGTCGAGAACGTCCTCGAGCGACCGCTTCTGTGTCTTGCCGAGCAGGTCCAACACAGCTGTCTCGACTGCGCAGAAAGCCGCCGGGTTGCGGTCGATCTCTTCACGGTGAGCCTTGATCCAAGTGCGCAGAGGCCCTACTCCGGTGATCTCTGCCAACAGGGCATCCGCGTGTTGACCAATAAAACCCAAGGCGCTGTCGACTGTCTCGCCGGTCACATACTGACGGGGACAACCCTCTCCCCAGCCGATCCGGCCGTCGGCACCTACCACCTGCACTATCAAGTTCTGAGCCCGCCGATGACTGGCCGATGCATGACGGACCACCGTCTTGAACGGCACCGGGAACGACATCACCGACAGGCTTCTGATGCGTACGAGGGATTCGGGCGACGACGTCATGGGTGTTCGACGCAGGCGTCGAAATCGAAGGGACAGTCGTGGCTGTATTGCACGTGCAGGTACTTGAACTGCATGTCGCGCTGACCCGCAGCCACCTGTTGGCGTCGGTAGGCAGCTCCTGTGCCGGGGCGCAATCGCAGCATCCGCAGCGATTCAAGCCTTCCGCTGGCTCGCTTGGCGTCGTATTCGATATTCCCGGACCGCAGACGCTGGTCAATGTCGCGCTCAAGGGACGCTGTCGCGGCAGCATCGTCAGCTTTGTCGGCATTCTCGGAGGTCCGGGCAGGTTCGACGTACAGGGTGTACCGCGCGTTTTCCACGTCCGCCATCATGATGAAGAAACTCGAGGGAAGCCGGTGCTCAGCGAGCGCCGGTGGCACCGCGCCCAACACCTGAGTCTCATATAGTTTCTCTCCGGTGATGCTGGTGATGCCGCTGGCCTTCTGGACGAACTCGAGCGTCGGCGTGGCGTTCAACCAACCGGTCACACGAACAATGTCGCTCATGTCGTAGCGATAGAGCCCGTCGGAGGTGGTCACCACGACGTTGTAGTCACGCCCGGTCTCCAGTTCGCCGAGTGTCAACAACTCAGTCTGGTGAAGTCCGAGCTCGTTTGGGTGTGCAGCGGAAGCATCCCTTTCGGCGAACTCGAAGAAGGTGTCCTCCAGCAACGGCAGACAGGTGTTGTTGCGGGCATCGACATTGATGGTTCCCTGCATCTCGCTGGCCACCCAGCCAACCTCGATCACCAGGCAACGCTCGGGCAACGTCGGCTTCAGGCTGCTCAACGCAACCCCACAACTCCCGCCGGTCCAGGTCACGACACCTGCCAGGTCGGGCCAGAAGTCGGCATAGGTGAGCCGCCCGTCGGCATCCAAACGCTTCTGCAGACTCAGGGCGCGGGAACGTCGAGGCCGCAGGTTCAGAAGCGAGGCCGCCCCATCGACGTTGGCGGTCACCTCGTCGGGCAAGCGTCCCGTAGCCACCGCCTTCAGCACCAGCTCGGCATTCTGGTTGATCAGCGACAGCAGTTGAGTGAGCGTCGAAGGATTGGCCGTGGCGACGCAGGTGACCGCCGGTTCCGCAACCCCCAGGATCGCCATCGCCAGATAGCGGACCTGATAGTCGGCCACCGAGGTCAACGCAGGGGGCAGCACATAGCGGCCTCGCAGCAGCCGCGGCTGGTTCTCGTGCAGCTTCCCGGACGCCGATCCGTACGGGGTGCCACCTGGCAGGCGGCCCTCCACCGCAGCCCCGCCGACCGCGAAGATCTTGCCCGACAGTATCGGCGCGCCAACCGACCAGACGTAGGTTCCCAAGCGTTGACGATCCCGGAGTCGTCTGAGGCCTGCCTCTGTGACCGGGATGTTCTTGGCCGCGGTGACGGTGCCGCTCGTCCGATTGTAGAACACCGGTCGCTCCGCGGTGAGGCACGGTTCGCCGGTCAGTTCCTGGCGCTCCACCAACTCACGCAGGTCCTCATAGCCCTGGACCGGTACCGCTCTGCGATATTCGGCAACGGTGTTGATGTCTGAAAATCCGTGTTCCGACCCGAAGGCAGTCGAGGCATTGCCGTCCAGGATCCCTCTGAGCACCCTCAGTTGCGTTTCGTCAGGCGCCTCCGCCGACTGCAGCAACGCCCGCAGACGGGGTCGTTGCGTAAGCGTCAAGGCAGTCTTCAACCCCAGGTGGCCGACGCTGCTCCTCACCTCGAAGCGGCCCCGGTGTCTGAGTCCAGGCCGGCAGCGAACGGTGTGCGCATCTGCTGCCAGAATCCGCTCGGATACTCCCTGTTGATCAATCCAAGATTGCCGACTCGGCGCCCAGCCGGCAGAAAGCGTGTCCCGAAAATCCAGTCCCAGACAATCAGGTTGTTGCCGAAATTGGTGTTGGATTCCTCGGGGAACTCCGAATGGTGCCAACGGTGCAGTTCCGGTCCGCTGATGACGTGGTTGAGAAATCCCAGCCGCACGGCGCAGTTGGAGTGTTGGAAGAAACCGTTGACCGCATAGAACACGAAGTACGCGGCGAGCACCTCTGTGGAGACGCCCACCAAGACGAACGGCAGCGCATCGAGTGAGAACTGGACAGCTTTCTCGAACGGATGGAATCGAGCAACGTTGAGCCAGTAGAGACGGTGCGGCGAATGATGCACGGCGTGGTAACGCCACATGAACCCGAAGCGATGGAACGCCCGGTGCAGCCAGTAGCGGGCCAGATCGGCCAGCAACAGCATCAATATCGCTTGCACGACGACCGGCAGTTCGTGCGGCCAGAGACCATCGACGGTGAAGCCCCCGGCCTTCAACCGGTCGGCAATGCCGATTGTTGTGCCGATCGACAACAGGTAGGGCAACGTCATCTGAACGACCACCATGAAAGCCAGGTCAGCACGGATCTCACGCCCGCGCGGACGCCACTGCGGGCGGTGGGGCCACTTGATCTCATGTGCCGTCACCAACCCGGCGGCCAGCACGCCCGCTCCGTAGGACGCGGGTGTCACATGCACTCCGCCGGCCGTCAGGGCCCAGAAGCCGGCGAACGTGGTCAAGACGACTGTCGGGTACGAACCAAGCTCAACCGCCTTGGCTACCCGGCTGGATCCGTGCCCAACGACATCGGTCATCGCAACTCACAATCGACTCTGCAGGACATGCGACACATGTACGCATGATGACATTACAACCAGACGGCGCCGGTGATGAGCACAACCCGGGATGTGTAGGGCGGTCGGTTGAAGCGATACGGTCGCCACGATGTCTGACTTCGACACCGGTGACGAAGAAGCGAACAGAACACGTTTCGAGAAACCACCGCCACCACCCGTTGAACCCGAAACCCCCACAGCACGGTTCGCATCTCTTCAGATTCCCGAATACCGGTTGTTGTGGTGGGGCGGGATGTTCATCTTCCTTGCCTCCCAGACCCAACAGATCGCACGGGGTTGGCTCGCTTATGACCTGACCGGCAGCAACACTGCGCTGGGCGGGGTGGTTTTCGCCTTCGGGGTCACCAGCCTGGTGGCGATCCCGGCGGGGGGTGTGCTCGCCGATCGAATCGGCAAGCGTTCCATCTTGATGTTCGCCCAGTCGACGATGACTGCTGCGGCGTTGGGAGTCGCGGTCGCCATTTCCACCGGAGCCATCCAGTACTGGATGCTCGTCGTCGCAGGTGGCGTGCAGGGCCTGGGCATGTCTTTACTGGGACCGTCGCGGCTGGCGATGACCGCTGACCTAGTCGAACGCGACTCGCTCACCAACGCCATCCTGCTGAGCAACGCCAGCGTTCAGATGACCCGGGTCCTGGGGCCTGCGGTCGGCGGCATATTGATCGGCATCGCGGTGATCGGTGTCGGAGGCGTCTACTACGTGGGTGCCACGCTCTCGGCCCTGTCGGTCGTCGCCACCGTGAAGCTCCCCGCCGGGGCGCCCAGGTACAGATCCCGTCTCTCAGTATTCGACGACCTCATCGCCGGTTTCGCCTATGTCCGCAAGCATCGGGAGTTGGCGAGGCTTCTGGTTGTCTCGCTGCTGATCGTGATGCTCGGCTTCCCCCACATCACCTTCCTGCCGGGGCTGGTGGAGGACATCTACGAACTCGACGCCTGGGCGCTCGGCCTGCTCACCACCGCAGGCGCTGTCGGCGCGGTGATCGCCAGCGTCGGGTTTGCCAGCGTCAAGCAGTCCCGGCTTCCAGCGCTGCAGATCCAAGCAGCCATCGTCTTCGGCGTCTCACTCATCGCCTTCGCAGTGGTTCCGCAGTACTGGGCTGCGGTGGTCGTGATGGTGCTCGTCGGCGGTGGTTCCGCTGGATTCCAGGCACTCAACAATTCTCTGGCGCTCACCATCGCCGACGTCGAATACCACGGACGGGTCCAGAGCCTGATCATGTTGAGTTTCACCGGGTTCGGCCTCGCCTCGCTCCCCTTCGGCAAGCTGGCCGACGTCTACGGCATCCGCCCGATCATGTCGCTGATGGGTGTTCTGGTGCTCATCTCTATGGGCTTCGGCATGTTGTGGAAGAGGCGGATCACCCCTACAGAGCCCCCTTCGCTGTGATTGTTCTACGCTCGGACTGGAGGACCAATGAGCCGCAACAATGAAATGTTGGTCGAGACCTTGTGGAATCACATCTGGATCGACCAGTCCCTGGATCGACTCGGGGAGGTGCTGGCTGACCCTTTCGTCCGCCATACCCGTGACGGAACGGAGCGCACCACGCCGCAGCGTTATGCCCGACACGTGAGTTCCTCGGTCAAGACGATCCGGCCGACCAGACTCGATTTCGCCCATCTCGCTTCGGTCGACGACTACGTGTATGCGCGACTCGTCCTGGAGGGCGTCAACGTGGCTGTCGGCAGCAAGCTGAAGATCACCTGGCTCGCCCAGTATCGGATCGTTGCGGGCCGGATCGCCGAGTCTTGGAGCATGCACCGAACCGATCTCGACTGGTGAAGCCGTGATGCCAAGCACGTCGACACTTGAGAACGCGGTAGCGCTGATAGCTGGAGCCGGGCAGGGTATCGGCCGCAGTTGCGCGTTGGCCCTGGCCGCCGAGGGGGCTGACGTGGCTCTCGCCGCTCGACGCGCCGAACCTCTCGAGATCCTCGCCGCCGAGGTTGCCGAAGCGACCAGCCGACGGACGCTCGCTGTTGTCACCGACATCGCCGACACCGCCCAGTGCCGCGCCGCGGTCGAGGCCACTGTCAGCGAGTTCGGCCGGATCGACGTGGTCGTCAACGTCGCCACCTACGGGGGAGGCAGCGTTTCTGTCGCCGACCTCGACTGGGACGACTACCTGAGGGCCGTACAGATCAACGTCATCGGTACAATGGAGATCTGCCGCAGCGCCGCGGCCAGCATGGCATCCACTGGCGGCGGGTCGATCGTCAACATCTCCGCGCTCAGCGCAACCACGTTGATGGAGGGACTGTCGCGTTACACGTCGACCAAGGGCGCGATGGAGTCGATGTCCAAGACCATGGCCAAAGAAGTCGGCCCCGCAGGCGTTCGGGTCAACATCGTGACTCCCGGGCTGACCACCGGCGGGCCGCTCAGAGCCATGTTCGAGCGTATGGCGAAAGCCCAGGACCGGACACCCCAAGAAGTGAGCGACCGCTTCGCTCGTCAGGCCGCTCTGCGCCGCCATGTGGACCCCGACGACATCGCTGCGGCCGTGCTGTTCCTGGCTTCGCCCCGGTCCCGCAACATCACCGGCCAGGAGATCCAAGTGACCGCCGGCCAGCACATTGCCTGAACAGCGCGCAACCGGGGCGCTCGATCAGACCGGGAAGTTGACTCCGGTGAGTTCTTCAGAGGCCGCCCACAGTTGTTTCTGTGTATCGACCTCGTGGGAACGGTCGCTCGATTCGACCACGCCGGCCGACAGATGGCGAGGCCCCACCGGAAGGCGGTGGCGGTGTCCACGGTAGTTGTGCGCCGCTACCTGTAGCGGTGGGGCGGGGCGTGCCCGAGCGACTGGGTGCAGCGGACTCTGCTGCGTTCCCCAATGTGGCTGCATCTCCGTGGTTGTTTCAGCGGTTGACGGCCGGCCGCTGCCATGGAGACGTCGTGGCGCCACTCCGCGACGAGTTCGTCCGGCGTCTGCCGGGCACCGACTCGGTGCGCCTCCCAACAGCGCCTCAGCAGGCTCTGTCGGTGGTCCACAACCTGCAGTAGTTCGGGCACCTCAAACACTCTGCGACCGGAGTCTTCGTCACGCGTCTCTGTGACTGCGCCGGCACTGACGAGTCTGTGCAATCCTCGCCTGACAGTCCTGGCGTTGCGACCTGTCACTTCGCAGAGATAGTTGATGCTGACCGCGGGCATGGTCGACATAGCTTCGAGCGTGGCAAGCGCCGACGAGTGGCGACGCAGGTTGAGTGCGCGCCATCTGGTCTGCATGCTCGTGATGGTATGGGCGACCGCTTCGGTGTAGTCACAGGCAACGGTCACGGCGTCCGCGAGGAAGGAGACGAATGCTTCTCCACAAGCGTCGCGAATCTGACTGTCGGGATCGCCGGTGTAGGTCTGGTAGGGGTGCAACGCTTGAAAGTAGCGCTGCTTGTGCTCTGCGATCGCAGCTGATATCGGAACCGTAGGCACTGTTGGCAGGCAACGCTGCAGGACGCAATGGATCAACGCTCGACCGACGCGGCCGTTGCCGTCGGGGAAGGGATGGACGGTTTCGAACTGCAGATGGGCGATCGCAGCCTTGACGAGCGGGTGCCGCAGATCGTGCGCCGACACATAACCCAGCAGATCGTCACAGAGAGGACCGACGAGCGCTGCCGGCGGCGCCACGTATCGCGCTTCGGGTGGTGTCGCTCCTGTTGCGCCGATCCAAATGTCGTCGCTGCGCAAGCGGCCGAGCTCGAATCCCGGTTGCGTACCTTCAAATAGCCGTCGCTGCATCTCGCACAGATCGGCGACCTTGATCGGTGCGTCACTCCGGCGACCGATCCTGCGGGCGTGTGCGGTCAGGCGGACCGCGCCAAGCGCCTGGGTATCGCGTTCTCGACGCGCAGGGTTGCGTACCGCTCGCAGCGATTCGAGCAGGCTAAGGGACCGCACTGTTGTTGAGATGCCCTCCACATCGCTCGACGCGATCCCCTCGGAACTGTTCAGGCACCAACTCATCGCTTGATGCTGCGGCAGCTTCGCAGCCAATTCGGCGAGCAGGACCCCGACTGCGTTGACCCGTTGGACGGTCTGTTCGCTCAGTTCGGGATTCCAGTCGACGATACCGTGCGGAACGTAGGCCTGGTACGGCTCCGAACCCAGCACGCCGTCGTAGGTCCGTTCAACGTACTCCCCCATTCCGTGGATCCTAACCGTCATATTGCAGTATCAGTCACTTTTGAAAACAAGTGACCACTATGTTGCATCAACGGCCACTTCGCTCCGAGCGATCACCCGAACCCTCACCGGGTGCGGGGCCTCAAGGCGCTCACCTCCAAACCTGTGGTCGGTGTGGGCCGCTTCACCTCACCGGACACGATGGTGCGGATGGTCCGCCAGGGGATTCTGGACTTCATCGGCGCGGCGCGGCCCTCCATCGCCGATCCGTTCCTGCCCCAGAAGATCGAACAGGGCCGCCCGGAGGACATCCGCGAGTGCATCGGCTGCAACATCTGTGTGTCGGGGGACTTCACCATGTCGCCGATCCGCTGCACGCAGAACCCGTCGATGGACGAGGAGTGGCGGCGGGGCTGGCACCCCGAGCGCTACCGTCCCCGCCACCGCCCCGAACGGGTACTGGTGGTCGGGCGCGGGCCCTGCCGGCCTCGAAGCGGCCATGTCGCTGGGGAAACGGGGCTACGAGGTGGTTCTGGTCGAGAGGTCCCGTGTAGTCGGCGGCCGGGTGGCGACCGAGGCCCGGCTGCCGGGACTGGCCGAATGGATCCGGGTCGTCGCCTACCGCCTGGGCCAGATCTCACAGCTCGACAATGTCGAGCACTACCTCGAGAGCGACATGGGTGCTGTCACCGCCCGCGTCCCGAGCGACAACCTGCTACGAGACCTTCAGGCCCGACAACAGGAGTGGGCCGACCAGGGTCTGCAGAGCGTCCGGGCTGTGGGCGACGCGCTCGCCCCGGGCACGATCGCCGCGGCCGTTTGGGAGGGCCGCCGCTACGCGGAGGAACTGGAGTCCCCCACCGACGGCTCCGACTCCACCCCCTACCGCCGCGAACTGACCTCGCTGGAGGGTCGGCCGACGCGGGCGGACAACGGCACACCGGTTCAACCATGACCAGCGACGACCTCGCCTACATCGGCGCCACAGAGGCGATCAAGCTGCGGCGAGTTCGGGGAAGTAGCTGGTGTAGAAGCCTCGGTCGCGGGTGAGGAAGGCGTCCGCCGTTTTGAGTGCATGGGCGCCGATCAGGAAGTCGGTGATGATTCGTTCACGCGTTCCGCCCGCTGCGCGGTACCGCTGCCAGCGCAGTCCTGCCTCATAGGCGATGTCGGTGGTGATCGGCGACAGTGACGCGTTGATCTGCCGCAGCGTGTCGTCTAGGAGGGACCGGTCATCGAACGCCGGCACAAGTTCGGCGTACACGATGTCGCAGACCACCAAGGCACCGGCGTCGTAAGCCGCCTTCAGGCGTTCACATGATTCGGGGCCGTGCGGCTCGTGGCCGTGGAGGATGTCGAGCAGGACGTTGGTGTCGACGGCAGTGATCACCGTCCTCGGATCTCCTCTATGTAGTCGTCGGTGCTCCCGCTGTTGTCGAGGATGGCATACACCCTCTCGACGGGATGCTTCGAAGAGGTCCGCTTGTGAATGAGGAGTCCACCCTCGGTGGGAGTGAGTTCCACTTCAACGTTGTGGTTCAGACCGAATCGTTCCCGCAATCCCTTGGGAATCGTGAGTTGGCCCCTCTCAGATATTCGCATAATTTTTCCATATGAATTTCTGCTGAACTATTTCATATCCTAGTTCGCAGCGCCAACGGACGCACATTCGTAAGTGTGTCAACCATGAACGTCGAGTCCGTTTACGCGCGTTGTGCCCGCTCAGCCTTGTCGACATCCAGGAATCTGCGCAGTGCCTCGCGGATGATCTCACTCGTCGTCGTGCCGTCGGTCTCAGCCCGAGCAGAGACCGCTGCTCGCAGTTCCGGGTCGATGCGCACGGGCACCACTTCAGCCGGACCCGAACCCATGGCGGGCCGGCCTCTGCGGCGCTTGCGCAGTGCTGCGATGTCGTAGTCGCTGGTCTCGACCTCTTCGGCGATGGCGTCGAGGCCGGCCTCGGTGAGGATGCGGCCAGTCGCGGGCGAGGCCGTGCTTGAACGCTGAGCGATGGAACTCCACACGAAATTATTGTAACACGAAATTCTGAGTCGGTGCTCCGGCGCGGAGCATTTCGGTTGTGGCTACGCAGTCGCGGCGTTGAGCTGTTCGGGTCACGGACTGGTGGGATGGGTCTAGAGTTCTGCGGCCGTTATTTGGGCTGCAAGTGGTACCCCGTACGGGATTTGAACCCGTGCTACCACCTTGAGAGGGTGGCGTCCTAGGCCGCTAGACGAACGGGGCAGGTTCATCGCTGAGGCGATCTGCGACCGCATGAGTGTAACCGTGCGCCGAGGTCCTCAGCGCCACAGAAACCAAAAGCTCGGGGAGGAGGACTTGAACCCCCAATGTCTGGACCAGAACCAGATGTGTTGCCAATTACACCATCCCCGAAGGGCGACCGCATCGTACCGGTTTCCGCCACCGTCTCACACGAAATTTCGGCAACAGCGGTCCGCTCGGGATCGGCGCCGGTCAGTTGGCGTTGCCGAACCAGTTGTCGACGTGTCGATAACCGAGGGCCCGCCCGAGGGACACGGCAACCGTCTCACGGGTCAACTGCCTCATCGACGCCTCACCGTCGGTCGGCGAGATGTATGCGGTCAGCCCGGCCTCGACGGAGATCTGGGACAGGCGCAGCGAGTGGTACGGGTCAGACACCACAACCGCAGACGACAGGCCACGGTCGTTCAGCACTCTGGTTGTGGCCGCGATCTGCTCCCAGGTGGAGGCGCCGTCGGTCACCAGCAGCAGCGCGGACTCGGGCACACCCGCCTCGAGAAGATACTCAAAACCGGTGAAGCCCTCGGTGAACCGGTCGCCCTGCTGCTTGGACCCAGTGGTGACAATGAGGGGTGCGGCCCCCTCGTTCCAGAGATCCAGGGCATGGTCCAACCGTCTCGCCAACACAGGGGAGGGCCTGCCGTCGTACTGCGCTGCACCGAGCACGACGACAGCGTCGGCTGGACCCCGGTCGTCGACGTCGAGGTTCAATCGCACCTGGATGAAGTTGATTCCGACATAGACGACAACCACAGCCCCGAGTACCAGAAGCGTCCACATGACGCGCCGTGCAGACAGCCAACCGAGCCGTCCGCTGCGCACCGCTCAGCCCGCCAGGCGGCTCCGGGCCGCGGCGATGCGGGACAGCGTCCTCTCCTTGCCGAGGTGCGTCATCGCCTCCCACAGCGGGATGCCGGCGCCACTGCCCGTGACAGCGACCCGCAAGGGGGCCTGCGACATCACCCGCGCACCTAGCTCCTCACTGAGCCGGTTGCCGACCTCGAGAGTGGAGCCCTCCAAGGTTGCAGGATCGTCGAACGGATCCGTCTCGAGCACGCCCGCGAGTTCGGCTAGGACCCGCTCCGCTGCTCGGCCCTTGACCATCGCCTTGGTCCAAGCCCTCTCGTCGTATTCGCTGATCTCTTCGACGAAGAGCCAGTCGAGCCAGGCCGCCGCCTCCGACAGCGTCGAGATGCGCTGCTGGACCTCGGCCGCGAGCGCCTCGACCACTCCAAGGTCATAGTGCTCGGGCAACCACGGCTCGGCGACTTCCACGAACTCCGCAGGCGTCAGAGCCTTGATGTACGCGTTGTTGATGTGCTTGAGCTTTACCACGTCGAAATAGGCCGACCCCTTGTTGACCGCTTCCAGAGAGAACAGCGAAACGATCTCCGCCATCGGCCGGATCTCGACCTCGTCGGGCGGACCCCAGCCCAGCAGCGCCAATGCGTTGAGCAGCGCCTCGGGGAGATAGCCGTCAGCCATGAACTCTGAGAGCGCGACGCTGTCACGACGCTTCGCGAGCTTCTTGCGCTGCTCGTTGACGAGCAGCGGGAGATGGGCATAACAGGGTGTCGGGCCATATCCGAGCGCCTCCCACAGCAGCTTGACCTTGGGCGTGGTGTTGAGGAGGTCCTCACCCCGGATGACATGGGAGATGCCCATGTCGTGATCGTCGACCGCGTTGGCGAGGAAGAACACCGGCGAGCCGTCGCCCCGCCGGATCACGAAATCGTCGATCGTGTCATGGGCGACCTCGACCCGGCCGCGTATCAGGTCTTCAATGACCGTCGAACCCTCATCCGGCACTCGGAACCGGACCACGACGCCGTCACCGTCCGCCACGTTGCGATCCCGTGACCAGCCGTGATAGCCCTCCCGCAAACCCGCCTCGGCAGCCAGGCGCTGCGAATCGGCGGCGCTGAGATCGCAGAAGTACGCCCTGCCGCCATCGACGAGCTGCTGGATCGCAGCCTCGTAGAGGTGCTTGCGTTGCGACTGGAAGTACGGGCCCTCGTCCCAGTCGAGCCCGAGCCAGCGCAGCGGCTCAACGATCGCGTCGACGAACTCCAGGGACTTCTTCGACTCGTCGGTGTCCTCGACCCGCAACACGAACTGTCCGCCGTGACGACGGGCGAAGAGCCAGTTGAACAGCGCTGAACGGGCGCTGCCCACATGGAGGTAGCCGGTCGGCGCCGGCGCGAATCGAACCCGGGGAGCCTGCATGGTCCTAGAGGCTAATCGTCGCCCGTCCGCCTGCGACGGAACTGTCGAGCCCTCCCGTGGTGCATCGGCTGGCAAAGACGCCCGTTGTCTTCCGCTCTTGTTCGCTCCGCTCACGGGCCGCTCGGTCGGGCGGGCCGCTGGGCCGGGCGGGCCGCTCGGTCGCGGGCTCGTACTGTCGCTGCCGTGTGCGAGATCAATCCGCTCGGCCCCTACAGACCGAGCGGAGACCTCCAGTCGTCCGCACACGCCGCGGCCAACGCTGCCGGGCCCATACGCAATGTCGCCTCAGGGACCAGATCGGCGATCTCGCGAACCGTCGAGTAGTGGAACGCAAGATGATGCAACTCTTCGAACAGCGGCCTGCGGAACGCCACAAGCTCATCGGCAGCCTCACTGAGATACCCGAACACGGTCAGGGCCACCCGGAGGTCGTCGGCGACCGGTGCCCGTCCGTACAACGACGCTCGGCGCAGCCCGACCGCACAGGCACCCTCCAAGACGTCGGCTGCGTGTTCTCCCTCACGCAGCACAAGCTCACCCTCGAAACGCCTCGCGAGCTTGTGGACATAGCCCTGGTCGGGACCCTGATTGCCGACCGCCGGACCTGACGGCTGGGGCCCGCCGACCACCTCGCCCGGCCGATTCGCCAACCAACTGCCCTCACGACGGGGCGCAGACACGTAGGCCCTCGGCCCGTCGACCCTGCTCGGAAAATGCCTAGGCGCAGACATGGCCGGTAAGCGTAGCGAGAATCGCCGAGACGTTGTACCCCCGAGCTCTCTACGCGAGACTCCAACGGTGATCGATCGACCCCTCGCCGAGTTCAAGGTGCTCGATGCCACCGACCGGCGCGGAGCACTGTGCGGACGGATCCTCGCTGATCTCGGCGCCCACGTGATCCGCCTGAACGACAACGACGACGACTCCGCCATCGACCGCTACCGCAACCAGGGAAAGACCCCCGCGGAAGCCGGCCGAGACCTCCCGGAACTGCTGTCGCTAGTCGACGTGTTCATCGAGAACGGCGGGCCCCGCGCCGACATCGACCGCAGCGCGCTCGAAGCCCAGTACCCGCAGCTTGTGATCGTCTCGCTCACCGACCTCGGACTGAGCGGCCCGCGCTCGCACTGGCACCTCGAGTCGCTCCCCGCCCAAGCAGCCTGCGGCGCGCTGCATGCCACAGGTCACCGCTCACTGACGCCCACGGGCCTGCCCGGCTACCTGGCCCATGACTGCGCTTCGGTACACGGCGCGATGGCCGCGGTCGCGGCCCTGATGGACCGGCGCCGCACCGGACTCGGCCAACAGATAGAAACCAGCGCACAGGAAGCGGGTTTGAGCGGCACCAACCCCTGGGGGGTGGCGATCCCTGCATACCTGTCGGTCAACCCGGCCCTGCCGGTGGAGGGAAGACGCAACGCCGAGGGGCTCTACCTGGTAGCCCCCTGCCGCGACGGTCATGTGCGCATGGTGTTCGGCAGCGAAGCAGACTGGCAGGCATTCGTTGAACTCTGCGGACAGCCCGAGGAGTTCGGGACAGATGAATGGAACGACCGGATCTACCGAATGAAGAACCCCGCGGCGATCCGGGAGGTGGCGACGCGATGCTTCGCCGACCGCAACCGCTCCGAATTGTTCGCGCAGTCGTTGCAGCTCGGTGTACCGCTGGGTTCTGTCCAGTCTCCGCTGGAGTTCGTGAACCATCCCCAGACCGTCGGACGCGAGTTCTTCGTCGACGGTGTGGCCAGCAGACTCTGGCGGTTCGAGCCTCCACGCCCCGACACGACCAGTTCAACCAACCTAGGCAGTTCAACCAGTACAGGCACCCCAGCCAGTAGCGCCGGCCACGCGCCACAACGCGGGGGTCTGCTGCTCGAAGGGCTGCGGGTCATAGAGTTCGGGATCGCCGCGGTGGTGCCTGAGCTGTGCTGGATGCTGTCCGAGTTGGGCGCGGACGTCATCAAGGTCGAGTCCCGCAAGAAGCCTGACGTGCTCCGCGCGGCCGGTATCGACAACCTCGACAGGTCCTTCTGCTTCAACATGGAGTGCCGGGGTCGCCGCGGTATCGCCTTGGACCTCACGACTGCCGACGGTCGGCGACTGGCCAAAGAGCTGTGCGCCACGGCCGACGTCGTCGCCGAGAACAACCGCGGCGGGGTGATGGCCAAACTCGGGCTCGACTATCCGGACATCGCTGCGGTCAACCCGAACGTGGTCTACGTGGCATCGCAGGGTTACGGCCGTGGGGGTCCCATGGGAGAGATGAAGGCTTTCGGACCGCTGAACTCGAGTTTCGCGGGCATCCACATGTTGTGGAGTCATCCAGACGGTCCCTATCCGTGCGGTACTTCGCTCAATCATCCCGACCACATTGCCTCCAAGATGCTGACGGTGGCCGTCCTGTGCGCGCTCGACCATCGCTTCCGCACCGGCGAGGGGACTTTCTTGGAGATGGCGCAGGCCGAAGCCGCGGCCTATCTGCTCGGTGAGCTCTACCTTGAGGCGATCGAGACTGGGATCAACCCCACCAACCTTGCCAATCGTGACCCGCAAATGGCTCCCCAAGGCGTGTATCCCGGTGCTGAAGAAGACACCTGGGTCGCCATCACCGTGCAGGACGACGACGCTTGGCGTGCGCTCGAGTCTGCCGCCGGTTGGGCCTCCGATGAGACCCTGGGCGAAGTCGAAGCTCGATTCGCCGCCCACAACGCCATCGACGAGCGGTTGAGCCAGTGGACTTCGCAGCGCGCTGTCGAACAGACCGCCCAGTTGCTCCAGGCTGTCGGAGTGTCGGCGATGCCGGTGATGGGTCCGCTGGACCATCTAGGCGACCCCCACCTCTGCGAGAGGGGCCTGATGGTCGACCTTGTCCACAAGGTGCACGGCCCTGAGCAACAGCCGGCGAATCCCACCCGAATGTCACGAACCGTGCTGCGCACCGCCGAGTCCGCTCCCCCGCTCGGGCATCACACCCACGAGGTGCTGCGTGAAGTGCTCGGCATCGAAGACGACGAACTCGACCGCCTAGAGGCCGCCGGCGTCTTCTACTGAGTTGCCGCCGGGCGCAGCCGGAGCCGCGCGGTGCTTGCGCCGGGCGCAGAACCCACACCGAATCTGCGCGTTCAACCACACAGGATGTGGTTTCTCGCGTAGATTTCGGGCGGGAGGAGGTTTACTCGTCGGCTATGAGGAGGCCGTAGACGAGTGAGTCGACCAGCGCTTGCCACGACGCCTCGATGATGTTCTCAGAAACACCGATGGTCGACCATGAACGCTCGCCGTTGGTGCTGTCGAGCAGCACCCGGGTGACCGCCCCGGTCCCCTGCTCCGTGTTGAGTACCCGGACCTTGAAATCGGTCAGCGACACCCGGTCGATCTCGGGGTAGCGGCCGTTCAAAGCCGAACGGATGGCCGCGTCGAGCGCATTGACCGGCCCGTTGCCCTCCCCCACAGCGATCCGGCGCTTGCCGTCAACCCAGATCTTGACGGTGGCCTCAGTCTCAACATCGACCGCCACGTCGTTCCACAAGCGGGCACCGGTGCCGGAACGATGGGCCATGTCGACCGAGAACGACTCAAGCGTGAAATAGGGTTGCTCCCAACCCGACGCTCCACGCATCAACAACTCGAGGGAAGCATCGGCAACCTCGAAGTGGTAGCCCAGATGCTCGAGCCGCTTTAGGGTGTCGACCACGTCGCCGAGAACCTTCCCGTCGATCTCAAGGCCCAGGTTCTCAGCCTTCATCGCCAGGGTCGAGCGCCCCGCCATCTCTGACACGACGATGCGAGTGCCGTTGCCGACGGCCTCGGGCGCAACATGTTCGTAGGCATCAGGCCGCCTGTTCAAAGCGCTGGTGTGAAGACCGGCCTTGTGCGCGAACGCCGAGGAACCCACATAGGGCTGCTGTGCGTCGGGGGTGAAATTGACCAGCTCAGCGATGTGGTGCGACACCGAGGTCAAACGAGAGATCCGACCTTCGGGAAGACACTTGATGCCCATCTTCAGCTCAAGGTTGGCCATGATCGGCACCAGGTCGCAGTTGCCGACCCGTTCGCCGTAGCCATTGATCGTGCCCTGGACCTGGGTGGCGCTGGCGCGCACCGCGGCCAGGGCATTGGCCACGCCGCAGCCAGTGTCGTTGTGAAGGTGAATACCGACACCGCAGTCCACGTGAGCGATCACATCAGACACGGCCCGTTCGATTTCAGGCGGAAGCGACCCACCGTTGGTGTCGCACAAAACCACGGCTTCAACCCCCGCAATCGCAGCCTCCTCGAGCACCCGGAGGCTGAACTCGGGATTGCGCTTGTAGCCGTCGAAGAAGTGCTCGGCATCAAAGAACACACGCTTCCCGGCCGCTGCCAGGAAGGCGACCGAGTCGGCAACCATCGCCACACCCTCGTCGAGGCTCGTGCCGAGCGCTTCGGTTACGTGATAGTCCCAACACTTGCCGACGATGCAGACGACTTCGGTTCCGGCCGCCACCAGCCTCGCCAACGAGTCGTCTGAATCAACCTTGCCACGGGGGCGCCGGGTCGAGCCGAACGCCACGAACTTGCTCGTCTCGAGGTGCAACTCGGTCTTGGCACGCTCGAAGAACTCGTCGTCCTTGGGGTTGGCGCCAGGGTAGCCGCCCTCGATATAGCCGACCCCGAGCAGGTCGAGCTGCTCCGCTATCCGCAATTTGTCGTCGACTGTGAGCGAGATCCCCTCAAGTTGCGAACCGTCGCGCAGAGTCGTGTCATAGATCTCGACCTGCTCGGGCCAGGCCGGGTCTCGAACTCCAGCGCGTTCGATCGATACTTCGGGATCGGTCATGACACCAGCTCGTTCCACGACCGATACTTCGGGTTCTTGCCCCGCACAACTTCGGCATACGCTTCCGCGATGGCCTTTGTGGCCGGACCCGGGCAGGGAATGGCGCGTTCATCCACGGAGTTCACCGCACTGACTTCCGCGGCGGTACCGACAACGAATATCTCGTCCGCGATGTAGAGGTCGCTTCGAGACATCTCCCCGACCGCGATGTTGATTCCCATGTCGCCGGCCAGCGCAGTCACCGTGTCCTGAGTGATCCCCTTCAAGGCGCCCGCCGAGGTCGGCGGTGTCAGCACCTCGTCGCCGAGACCCACAAAGATGTTCTCACCGCTGCACTCCGAGACGAGGCCCGCGCCATTGAGCATGATCGCCTCGTCGTATCCGGCGGCGAGGGCCTCCATCTTCGCCAGCGTCGAGTTGGCATAGTTGCCGGTGGTCTTGGACGCCGGCGGCATGATGTTGTGGTCGTGGCGAGTCCACGAAGAGACCTTCATCCGCACGCCCTTGGTCGCAGCGTCGTCACCGAGGTACGCGCCCCAGGGCCAGGCGGCGACGGCGACGTCGGTCTTGCAGTGCTCGATTGACAGACCCATCTCGCCGTAGCCGAAATAGGCGATCGGGCGCAGGTAACAGCTGGTCAGTCCGGTGTCGGCAACCACGTCCTTGCATGCCTGAACGATCTCAGGGATCGAGTACGGCATCGGCATATTGAGGATTCGGGCCGAGTTGAAGAGACGCTCGATGTGCTCGGTCAGTCGGAAGAGGGCCGGTCCCTCGGCGGTCTCATAGGCGCGAATGCCCTCGAACACGCCGGTTCCGTAGTGCAGTGTGTGGGAGAGCACATGGATCTGTGCGTTCTCCCACGGCACCATCTCGCCGTTCATCCAGATGTGGGGGGTGGGGGTGATGGGCATTGTGCCTCCTACAGGCGAGTGGCGATCACGTCGCCTATCTCAGTGGTTGAGCCGGTGAGCGATTCGGGGTTGGAGCAGGCTTTGCGGATCCGGTCGGCCGCCTGGTGCTCGCCGAGATGGTCGAGCATCAGCGCACCGGAAAGGATGGCCGCCGTGGGGTTGGCCCTGCCGGTGCCGGCGATGTCGGGCGCCGATCCGTGGACAGGTTCGAACATGGAGACGCGGCCCGGGTGCAGGTTCGCAGAGGCGGCGAAGCCGATCCCACCGCTGACCGCGCCGCCGAGGTCGGTGAGGATGTCGCCGAAGAGGTTGTCGGTGACGATGACGTCGTAGCGGTACGGGTCGTCCACGAAGTAGATGCATGCCGCGTCGACATGGTTGTAGGCGGTTTCGACTCCGGGGTACTCCTCGGCCACTTCGTTGAAGGTCCGCTCCCAGAGGTCGCCCGAGAAGGTCAGCACATTGGTCTTGTGGACCAGAGTCAGGTGCTTGCGCCGCTTCATCGCCAACTCGAACGCGTAACGGACGCAGCGTTCGACACCGACACGGGTGTTGACCGATCCCTGAGTGGCAATCTCATGGGCCGTGCTCTTGCGCAGGAATCCTCCTTCGCCTGCGTAAGTGCCCTCCGTGTTCTCGCGGATGACCACAAAGTCGAACTCTGCGTTCTCGCCGCCCGTGATCGGGCTGGTGTTGGGGCTCTCGGGTCCGCAGCTGAAGGGCCGGTAGTTGATGTACAGGTCGAGATCGAAGCGCATCTTCAACAGGAGCCCGCGTTCGATGACTCCAGGGGGCACATCGGGGGTTCCGACAGCGCCGACGTAGATTGCGTCGAGGCCGCGCCATTCGTCCACGATCTCATCAGACAGCACTAGGCCGTCCCGCAGGTAGCGGCTGCCTCCGAGGTCGTAGTCGACCGCGTCGATCTCGACGCCTGCCGCGGCTATGACCTTCAAACCCTCTTTGACGACTTCGGGGCCGATTCCGTCTCCGCCCACTATTCCCACTCGATGGGTCATGTTCTTCTTCTCATTCGCTGGCTGTCGGGGACAAAAGAAAACCGTCCACCGAAGTGGACGGTCAAGCGCACGCCACAACGGGCATGCGCTACGAAATAATTACGATCAACGTGCCGTGTGATCCCATCCGGCGAGTGTACCGCCTGCCCGCTCCATCGTCATCTGAAATTCCGCGTACCAGTTCGAGAGCTGTAGATTATGGTGCTGAGTAAATTTACTCAGTATCGTAATTTGATGCTACGCTCTCTTCATGGTTGAATTCCAACGGTCCCACGTTGAGACCCTCCACGAGAGGTTGAACGAGGTCCCGACGCGGCTGATCGCTATCTTCGGACCTCGCCAAACCGGGAAGACAACAGTAGTTCATCAAGCTCTCGCTCTCTTGGAGCAACCAAACCGGTACGAAGCGGTCGACACGCCGGAACCGTTGGAGAGACCTGGACCGTCCTCCCTTGGCCCGACAACCCTGAGGCTTCCTTCTGCGGAGCGCAACGTCGACTGGCTAGCCGGAGTCTGGGAGGCCAGCCGACCCCGCGCCGCATCGCATCCGGGCTTCGTTCTCGTGTTGGACGAGATTCAGAAAATCAACGGTTGGTCGGATGCTGTCAAGGGTCTCTGGGAAGAAGACCGCAAAACCGGCTGTCCGATGCATGTGGTCATTCTCGGGTCCGCACCGCTGCTGATGCAGGATGGCCTGAACGAGAGCCTCTTGGGCCGATTCGAGCCGATCCGACTGACCCACTGGTCGTTTCCTGAGATGTCCGAAGCCTTCGGATTCAACCTCGACCAGTACATCTTCTATGGAGGATATCCCGGCGCTGCCCCCCTAGTCCACGATCTCGAACGCTGGGTTACATATGTCCGTGAGGGGTTGCTCGAACCCAATATTGAACGCGATGTGCTGTCCATGACACGGGTCGAGAAACCAGCGCTGTTGAAGCGTGTGTTCGATCTCAGCGCTCTCTACTCGGGGCAGATACTGTCTTACAACAAGATGCTCGGGCAGTTACAAGATGCCGGAAACACCGTTACGGTAGCCCGCTACTTGGATTTGCTCTCCAAGGCAGGGTTGGTGACCGGCTTGCCCAAGCACACGAATCGAGCGGTGTCCGCCAAGGCGTCAACACCCAAGCTGCATGTGCTCAATACGGGACTGATGTCGGCGAGTTCTCGTTATTCGTTCGACGAAGCTCGATCTGATCGCAGTTTCTGGGGTCGGCTGGTTGAGAGCGCTGTCGGAGCGCACCTAGTCAACACAACGTCTTCGCGTACTTCTGTCAAGTATTGGAAAGACGGAAATCATGAGGTCGATTTCGTGCTCAGCAGGGGTCCTCATGTCGTGGGGATTGAGGTTAAGAGCGGCAAGGCGCCGGCAACACATTCAGGCTTGAGCGAATTCGAGCGTCATTTCAAACCACGGAACACTCTGATCGTCGGAGATTCAGGCGTGCCGCTCCACGAGTTCCTGTCTGTGCCCGGCGACCACTGGTTCGAAGCGTCATGAACACCGTCGTCGCGCGTACATGCACCGAGATCGGTCCCGACGGCGCGGCAACCGGTAATGCCCAACCTCTCAGCGAGTTCAGGGACTGCGCCTCATATGTGCTGCTCGGAGATCCCGGCGCAGGCAAGACCACCGAACTGAAATCAGAGAGCGGGGCTCTCGGCGACACCGCGACGCTCATTAACGCACGGGACTTCATCTCCCTGGATCTTGCCTCTCATCCCGAGTGGCGAGACAAGACACTGTTCATTGATGGTCTTGACGAGATGCGCAGCGGTGCAGTCGACTCGCGGGTTCCGCTTGACAAGATTCGCAAACGGCTCGATCGGCTGGGACAACCGAAGTTCCGCCTCGCCTGCCGCGAAGCAGACTGGCTGGGCAGCAATGATTGGCGAAGTCTGAAGGTCGTCTCACGCAACTCAGAGATCACGCTGCTGCGGCTCGATCCGCTCAGCGACAGCGCCACCACGGAACTGCTGGGCTTGTGGATGGAACCAGCCGACGTGGAGACGTTCCTGATGAGGGCTCATGAGCTTAGTTTCGTCCCCCTCAGCAACCCTTTGACGCTGCGCTTGCTAATCGACGCGACCAGACAGGGCCAGGCGTGGCCAACGAGTCGCCACCAGACGTTCGAGATGGCTTGCGAGGTGATGGCAATTGAGAAAAACGACGAGCATCAAGCTGGAACCGAAGAGTTGCCAAGCGAAACAATCTTGGAAGCGGCAGGTTTCTTGTGCGCAATCCTGCTGCTCACCGGGGTTGACGGGGTGTCGTTCACTCAACGGGCCCAAGCGTGTTCGTTCCTTCCTCTGAGTTCCGTTGCAGAAACTGAAGGCCAACCGTCCCACCACAAGCTGACGCGAGCGCTCCACACGCGGCTGTTCTCCCACATCGACGGAGCGTTCAACCCCATTCACCGCCAAGTGGCGGAGTTCCTCGGAGCCCGGTACCTAGCCAAGAGGATCAACGAGGGTCTCCCGACCCAAAGAGTCGCGGCGCTGATGACCGGCCCCAGCGACGGACGAGTCGTTGGCGCGCTCCGCGGCCTGTCTGCCTGGCTCGCAGCGCACGCACCGGAAGCCCGTCGCCTGTTGATCGTTGCCGACCCACTCAGTGTCGGCCTCTACGGTGACATCCAGCAGTTCTCTTCGGCAGACAAGCAGCGTCTGCTCAAGTCGTTGGCAGAGTTGGCAGCGCAGGAGCACCTGTTGGGCCGCGAGTACGGCACCGTCGAGGCATTCCGATCACTTGCTTCGGCCGACATGGCATCGTCAATAGAGGAGTTCTTGAGCAGCGCAGAAGCCCTGGAAGAACGCGTCGCCGAATTCGTTCTGAAGGTTGTCTCCAAGGCCGACGAATCCGAATTGGAGGCTCTCACCGATCTGGTGCCGCACCTGGAAGAGATCCTGTTCGACAAGTCAAGTTCAGTCCCAGTCCGAACAGCCGCCTTAGATGCGTTGCTCCGCGTGGCTCCTGTTGAGGACGGCAGAACGGAGAAGCTCACGCGACTTCTCACGGAAGCGCACCAGAGATTGCTTCCCGATCCGGACGACGAGCTTCGCGGAACCTTGCTGGAGTTCCTATACCCAATCTCGGTCCCTCCGTCGGACGTGTGGCCGTACATCACACTTCGCAATCAACCGACCTTCGTCGGCAGGTTCAGAGAGTTCTGGCGAGACAAACTGTTGGAGAACTCCTCAGATCAACACCTAGCTCAACTGCTCGACGCCCTGAATGAACTCGTGCCGAGCCTAAGATCGATTTCTCACGAACCCGAGATCAAGGACCTGTTCATCGAGCTATTGGCTCGGGGGTTGGAGAGTCACGGCGAGACGATCGAGCGGTCCCGCCTATACGAATGGCTGAACACAACCGGGGAGTCTCTCAGGAACTCTCCCCTCGTAGACAAGGATTCGCTTCTCCGCGTCCAGACTTGGCTGGAAGCGCATCCTGAAATCCAGAAAGAGATATTTCTGACATGGTTGAGACGCCGCGACCCGGAAAAACTCGGCTGGCTCGCCGGGTATTGGCGGTGCGATGCACTACACCGGAGCACACTGCCCGCAGACTTCGGACTCTGGTGCCTCAAGAAAGCCGTGGAGGTCGGAGACACAGAACCGGCAATTTCTCGTGACTTGCTTTGGCGGGCACACCGCGCGCTAAAGGACTCGACGATTAACGAAGCCCTGACCGTCGAGATCATGCGCGACCTGACTCACGAACACGAAGAACTGGCTCAACAACTCGACGAACTTGACACGCCCCCTCCGCAGCATGAGGAGGCACGGACAGACGCACCGGAGCTAAAGGAACGCAAACGGGACGCAGAATTCGCGGCGAAGCAACGTCAGCGTCGCGCTGATTGGGATGCTCAGTTACGCGCGAACCAAACGGAACTGAGAGAGAACAGATTCTCACCACCGAACCTGTATACCTTGGCCAACGTTTACTTCGATGACGATCGAGGGGACAACCGGCATGCATCACCATGGCAGCGCATCCGCGATTTCGTCGGCGGTGACCCGCACCTCGCTGATCTGGTTCTGGTTGCTTTGCGGGAAGCGGTCAGGCGCGATGACGTTCCTCGTGCCGAAGAGACAATTTCGCTGCGGAGCGAGTCAGCGCAACCATGGTTGGCCTTCCCGGTGTTGGCGAGCCTGAGCCTCCACGGAGACGATCCGGCGGAGTTGGACGATCTTGCCGACTCCCAGAAACGTAACGCCCTGGCGATCTACTACTCCGTACACGCGCGCGCACACGTCAGTTCAGGTTTCCGGAGCGCTTCACGCTGTCATGACCGCTGGTTTGATCAAGACCCTGAACTGGTCCTCGACACGATGTACCGGTGCGCCGTATCAGCGATCCGGTCGGGCGAAGAACACCCGCCGGGACTTGAGGACTTGGACCTCATCGACGGCCACGACGAAGCAGTGAACAGCCTGACGCTCCGCTTGCTCAAGGCGTTCCCCACGAGAGCCCCAGCAAAACAACTCCCGCTGCTCGACCGTCTGCTTGCGAAAGCGAATGCACATCCCGACCGGAAAAAGCTGAAGATGCTGGTCGACGAGAAGCTCTCGCTAGAAAGCGCCACCGTCGCCCAGCGAGTCAGGTGGTTGACAATCGGAGCGCTCGTCTCCCCAGTCAAGCACCGCAACGAATGGAAAAAGTTCGTGGGCCACAGCGAAAAAAGGGTCGAGCACCTGGCCGAGTTCTTGCGGAACAGTTCCAACCGGAACCGTTCTTCAGGGGTCATTCCAATCTCATACCACCGCTTCACCGATTCGATCTTGGCTTCATTCACAGAGCCGACGATGCTCAGGGACGCAATCAGATTGCTTGGGCGGTGGTGTCCTCCGACGGAACTGAGGGGATACCAGACTCGCGTGACCAGTGCCTCAGAACAGGTTCACGGATCAATCGACGCATTGAGTTCTCAGACAGACGTCGAAGCCGTTCGGGCGTTGACGGAACTGATCGATGATACCACTCTGGGGCAATGGCGAGACCAGCTCATCTGGGCGCGGCAACGCCAGAATGCTGCACTGCGCGACCGCTCCTATGTGTATCCGAACCTCGGGCAAGTCCTGAACACCCTCCGAGATTCACTTCCAGCAAACGCAGAGGATCTGACCGCGCTACTGAACGATCGACTGGCGGATGTCTCGCTCGATCTGCGCGGTGGCAACAGCAACATCTGGCGTCAATTCTGGAACGTTGACAAGCACGGGAGACCGACCGAGCCGAGACCTGAGAACATCTGTCGAGATGCATTGCTCGAAACGCTGCGGCACCGACTCCCCTCCGGGGGCGATCTCCAGCCCGAAGCCCAGTACGCCGCAGACACGCAAGCTGATTTTCGATTCAGCTTCGGAAACTTCAAGGTCCCGATCGAAATAAAGAAGAACTCCCACCGCGAGCTATGGAGCGCCCTGCACAAACAGCTCATCGCGAAATACACCACAGACCCGGACAGCTCTGGACATGGCATCTACCTGGTGCTCTGGTTCGGCACCGACAAGACCACCGCCCCGCCGGACGGAAATCGCCCTGCGACTAGCGGTGAATTGAAGGACCGCTTGGAGGCACTACTTGATCCGGACGAATCCCGCAAGGTTTCCGTGATCGTCTTAGACGTCACAAAACCCTCCGACACCTAACCCTGTCCGGCTTGTCGAGTGCCCTCTCATAGGCGTCTGCCACGTCGTTGACTGTCTTGACCGCACTCAAGAAGTTGAGTGCGCTGCCCCCGCTGCGAGCTTCGTGCAGCAGCATCGGCGTATCGACCGCTGTCGGGTAGATCCCGCTCACGGCGATATTGGTGTTCGACAACTCGGAGGTCACCGTTGAGAACCCGCAGCATTGCACCGAATATCCGAACCTCCAGCCAGTGGGGCAATGACGGGCCCTGCGACGCGAACACGTCGGAAGGCATCCCGAAGATGTGCTTGGGGATGAAGTGATAACCGCGTCGGACGCTCAGGAAAGCCTGATCGGCGGCGGAGAGCCGCAGACGCTCATATGTAGTCTCGCCGAACGATTATTGCAGTGCTCGGCTCGAACCCCGAACCGTTCAAGTGCCTCCAACTCTGCAGACCGGTGACGTGTTCGAGGTCCGCAGCGGCCACCTCTCACGCTAGATTTCTAGGAATGGCGAACGTACAGCAGCTCTCACAGACGGCATTTGATCGCCTCAAAGCCGAACACGACGACCTCACCACCCGCGGGCGTATTGAACTCTCCCAGAAGATTGAGGCCGCTCGCGCTCTCGGTGATCTCTCAGAGAACGGCGACTACCACGCCGCCAAGGAGGAGAAGGGGAAGATGGAGGGGCGGATCATGCACCTCGCCCATGTCATCGAGAACGCGGTGATCGTCGAGATGAGCAGCAACGGCAATTCGGTCGGCACCGGATCGATCGTGTCGATCGTCTTCGAGGGCGACAGCCTGGTCGAGAAATACCTTGTCGGGTCCATTGAGGAGAAACCCGAGGATCTGATGGTGGTTTCGCCCGCATCGCCGATGGGCGCAGCGCTGCTCGGGTCGTCGACCGGCGACGTCGTAGAGTATGAAGCGCCCAACGGCATGTCGCTGAAGGTCTCGGTCGTCGGGATCGAGTGACTCACTGCTCGGACTCGGTGACAGCATCCTGCGCCCAAAGCACCTGCCCAACCGACGCGTTGAATCAAACAGGTGGGCACGGCTGGCACATCGACATCGTTCGACACAAGAACTTTCGTTATCAGCGCATACTCTGAGACCATGTCGCTTCGAAATGATGTGCTTCAGGGGCTGACTGGGCCCGACGGGTACTTCCCGATACAGGTTGAGAAGGTCCGAGGATTCGACGTACCCGTCCTCGCCAACCGTCGAAAATCGTTGCGAGAATTCGTCGAGGGGTGCCGGTCCCATGGTGACCGCGAGTTCCTGGTCCTCGAGGATCGACGCATCACGCACGACCAGTTCGTCGACCTGGTGGCCGCGGAGGCCGCGGCACTGAGCGCCGACCACGGCATCACCAAAGGCGACCGGGTCGGCATACTGGCCGCCAACTCCCCCGATTGGGTGATCGCCTATTTCGCACTGGTGAGCACCGGCGCGGTCGTGACGCTCTACAACGGCTGGTGGACCCCCGACGAGATCGCCCATGCCACTGAGCTGACCGCCCCCAAGCTGATCCTCGGCGACAAAAAGCGGCTCACCCGGGTTCCGGAATCGTGTTCGGTGCCGCTCATCGACATCGACGCCGAACGCGGGCGACTCCAACGCGATGTCGGCGCGCATCAACTGCCGACCGTCGAGCTCGCCGAAGACGATCCGGTTTCGATCTTCTTCACCAGCGGCACCACCGGCCGCTCCAAGGGGGCGACCGCCACGCATCGGGGTCTGGTCGGTTTCGTCGAGATCCAGATGCTCAACGGCGCGGTCCGGATGATGCAGGCTGCAGCCGAGGCACAGGCCGCTGGACAACCCGCTCCCGAGCCTCGAGCCGACCCTCCCATTGTGATGATGACCTCGCCGCTGTTCCACGTCTCGGGGCTGTCGGGCTCGACCCTCATAAACATGGTCGCAGGCGGGACGCTGATCTTCCGCACCGGTCGCTTCGATCCAGCAGCAGGCCTTCGACTCGTCGAGAAGGAACGCATAACCGTGTGGAGTCTGATCGGGTCGATGGGGCCACGAGTGCTCGACGAAGCAGCCAAGGGTCTGACGGACACCTCCAGTCTGACCAACGTCGGTTTCGGCGGCGCTCCGGTGAGCCCCGACCTCGCCCAGCGGGTTCGCGACACTCTGCCGACCGCGGCAAACAATGTGGGCATCGGCTACGGCTCAAGCGAAACCGTCGGCGTGGTCGCCTCGCACGGGGGCGCCGACATGAGAGCGCGGCCTGAAGCTGCCGGGTGGGTCCTGCCAACCATGCAAGTCGAGATCCGAGGTGACGACGGCACGGTGTTGGCTGACGGCGAGAACGGGCACATCGTGGTCAAGAGCGCCTACACGATGCTCGGCTACTGGAACGACGACAAAGCAACCGACGAGACCATCGACAACGATTTCTGGCTCGACACGGGTGACATCGGACGGCTTGAAGACGGAATTCTGACGATCGACAGCCGAGCCCGCGACATGATCCTTCACAACGGCGAGAACGTCTACCCGATCGAAGTCGAATACCGCATCGAAGACCATCCCGCAGTGGGCGAGGTCGCCGTGTATGGGCTGGATGATGACTTGACCGGCCAGATCGTCGCCGCGTCGGTGGTTCCGATGACCGGCGTCGACTTGTCTGCGGAGGAATTGCAGACCTGGGTTGCCAAATCGTTGGCTCCTTACAAAGTCCCCACATTTTGGGACATTCGCAGTGAACGACTGCCCCGCAACGCCGCAGGAAAAATCATTAAAGACGCGCTCAGCGGTCAACGCGAATTCACCGCCCACGAAGACTGACCCACACGTTGCGCGCCGTATCCTGAGACGAGGAACCCGAGCAGTCCAGCAAGAAGAGAGCCCCCATGAGCGAACCCAAGACACTGAGCGAGAAGATCTGGGATCGCCACGTTGTCAGCGCGGGGACCGATGGTGAACCCGACCTGCTGTACATCGACCTGCACCTTGTCCATGAAGTCACTTCACCGCAGGCCTTCGACGGCCTGCGCATCAGCGGCCGCAAAGTCAGGCGACCCGACCTGACCGTCGCCACCGAAGATCACAACGTGCCCACCGCCGACATCGACAAGCCGATCGCCGACGAGATCAGCCGGGTCCAGGTTGAGACTCTGCGCCGCAACACCAGCGAGTTCGGTGTGGTCAACTATCCGATGGGACATGCAAAGCAGGGAATCGTGCATGTCATCGGGCCCGAACAGGGGTTGACACAACCCGGAATGACCATCGTCTGCGGCGACTCGCACACCGCTACCCACGGTGCTTTCGGTGCCATTGCCTTCGGTATCGGGACCAGCGAAGTCGAGCACGTCCTGGCAACCCAGACCCTGCCTGCGGCGCGCCCTGGAACCATGGCGATCACCGTCGACGGCGAACTTCGCGACGGTGCAACGGCCAAGGACGTGATCCTGGCGATCATCGGCCGAATCGGCACCGGTGGCGGGATCGGCAAGATCATCGAGTACCGCGGCGAAGTGATCCGCAACCTGACGATGGAAGGCCGCATGACGGTGTGCAACATGTCGATCGAGGGCGGAGCCAGAGCGGGACTGGTCGCACCCGACGACACCACCTTCGCCTACCTCGAGGGGCGCGAGAAATCACCGACAGGCGCCGAATGGGATGCGGCCCTCGCCCATTGGCGGCAACTGCCGAGCGATCCCGACGCCACCTTCGACGAATACGTGACCCTCAACGGCGATGAGATCGCTCCGCACGTGTCCTGGGGAACCAACCCCGCCCAGGTGATGCCGCTGCACGGCGCGATCCCGACACCTGACTCGTTCGACGATGCCGCCAGCCGCGACTCCGCTGCCCGGGCGCTGCAGTACATGGGACTGACGGGCGGGACTCCGATGCGTGAAGTGTCAGTGGACACGGTATTCATCGGTTCATGCACCAACAGCCGTATAGAAGATCTTCGAGATGCCGCCAAGGTCGCTGCGGGCCGCAGGGTCGCCTCCGGGGTGCGCACCCTGGTCGTCCCCGGTTCTGGTCAGGTCAAACAACAGGCCGAGTCCGAGGGGCTTCACGAGATCTTCAGGGCCGCCGGTTTCGACTGGCGCGAACCGGGCTGCTCAATGTGTCTGGCGATGAATCCCGACAAGCTCCAACCAGGCGAGCGGGCCGCTAGCACCTCGAACCGGAACTTCGAAGGCCGCCAGGGCCGGGGCGGGAGAACCCACCTCGTGTCTCCGGCGGTGGCCGCGGCGACTGCCATCGCCGGAACCTTCGCCACCCCCGCCGACCTCTCGTAACGGCGCAACTCAACGATTCCCCGCAACTTAACCATTCCCAACGGCCCGAACCCGAAAGAACCGCAGCGAAATGAAAGCAGTACAAATCGTCACCGGCACAGCACTTCCGCTCGATCGTGCCGATGTCGACACCGACCAGATAATTCCCAGCGACTGGCTGAAACGAGTCGAACGCACCGGGTTTGAGAAAGGCCTCTTCTCGGAGTGGCGGGACGACCGTGACTTTGTGCTCAATCAAGAGCAGTACACCAAGGCCAACATTCTGGTCGCCGGGATCAACTTCGGAACCGGATCCTCTCGTGAGCATGCAGTCTGGGCCATTCAGCAATACGGCTTTGAGGCGGTCGTCTCACCGCGCTTCGCCGACATCTTCCGGAACAACTGCACCAAGAACGGGCTCGTGCCGGTGACTGTCAGTTCCGAGTTCAACGCGACTTTGATGCAGGCTGTGCAGGACGATCCAACCTTGGAGATAACGATCGACGTCGAGCGTCTCACGGTGGAGGCGCCTGCTGTCGGCCTCGAATCCTCCTTTCCAATGGAATCGGGCACACAGCAGAGGTTCTTGGAGGGCCTCGACGACATCGGGCTCACCATGCGACACCTCCCAGAGATCGAGGCGTACGAGACGAAACGCCCAGCCTGGGCTCCCGCCAACTGAAACGCTGTAGCGGATCCGATACTCTCTAAGCCATGTCCGCAGCATTGGCTCGCATGGCCCGACTGTTCAAGATCGGCGCCGTCGTGGGCGTCGCCGTGGGCATCGTGCGAGGCATCACACGTCGCCGCCGGCGTGAGGGTGCCGGCTCGGCAACTTGGCCTCCCCTCGAAGAGACCGAGGATCCAGCGCCCCGAAGCGGTCCCGTGCAGTTCGCGCCGGGCGGCGTTGATCCGGTCGACGGTGCCTGTCCGCCCGGCTATCCGATCAAAGCCAAGAGCGCTTCGAAGATTTTCCACGTACCGGGCGGCAGCTCCTATGACCGGACGGTTCCGGACCGCTGCTACGCCAACGAAGCCGACGCTGAAGCAGACGGATACCGCAAAGCTCAGCGCTGACCCGCCAACCGTGCCGATTACCGAGGGCGGCTGAGGACGCGGCGGGTCATGCGGGGGTCTGGTTCACCGCACTCGGCTGGTTCACCGCGAACGGCACGGCCTCGCCGGCGAGGGCGAGTTGGACCTGTTCAGCGATGGTGATCCCGGCGGCGAGTTGGGCTTCGGCAGTGCTGGCACCGAGGTGCGGCGTCACCACGATCCCGTCCACGCCGACCAACGGCGAGTCGAGCGCCGGTTCAACGTCGAACACATCGATTGCGGCGCCTGCGATCTTCTTGGAGCGGACCGCGTCAGCGAGGGCTTCCTCGTCGATCACACCGCCTCGTGAGACGTTGACGATCCGCAAGGACGGTTTGGCCTTGGCCAGCAACTCGGCGCCGATGAGTCCGACCGTCTCCGGTGTCTTCAGCAGGTGCAGCGTCACAAAGTCGGAGCGTTCGATCAGCTCGTCGAGTTCTATCAACTCGGCGTTGACCCGGTCGGCGGCTTCCTGGGTGATGTAGGGGTCGTGGGCCACGATCTTCATGCCGAACGCCAGGGCACGCTCCGCCACGAGGGAACCGATCCTGCCCAGGCCGATGACACCGAGGGTCTTGCCGGCGAGTTCCACTCCCTGCCACTGCGATCGCTCCCAACGGCCCTGGAGCATTGCCGCATGCGCCTGGGGCACGTTGCGGGCCTGTGCCAACAGCAGTGCCATCGAGTGTTCCGCGGCCGACGTGACGTTGGACAGCGGCGCATTGACAACTATCACGCCATGCTTTGCGGCTTCGACAACATCGACATTGTCAACACCGACCCCGGCCCGGCCCACCACAACCAAATCGGCGCCGGCCTCCAGCACGGCCGCGTCGACCTGCGTGGCCGAGCGGACAATCAACGCCGATGCGCCTGCCACCGCTTCGCACAGCCCGTCTGGTGACAGGCCGAGCTGCACATCAACGTTGTGGCCGGCCGAGCGGAGCAGGTCCAAGCCCGTCTCAGCAATCGTTTCGGACACCAGTACACGTTTCACAAGATTCACCTTGATCTGTTGGGGGAACTATTGCGGCCCAGGTTCAGCAGCGCTTCGTCTGGCAACCAACGGGCGATTCTATGCATCGTTCTGCGCTGCTGTCGTGAGAACGTGCGCGGATTGAACATTGTGGGTGCGCCGAGACCTGTTGTCTCCCGCTCTTGTTCGCTGCGCTAACGGGCCGCTCGGGCCACGGCCTCGTTCGGTCGCAGCCGTGTGCAGGATCAATCCGCTCGGCCTCTGAGACCAGCCGGGTCGAAACCGAGAACTTCGCCGAAGAACGCCAGTTCGGCCTCCAACGCACGGACAATGTTGTCAGCCTGGCGGAAGCCGTGCTGTTCGTCGGGAAACAACAGGTACGCAACCTTGACTCCTTTGGACTTCAATGCAGAGACGATCATCTCCGCCTGTGAGGGCGGCACGATCACGTCCTCGGCACCCTGCAGAACGATCAACGGTGTGTTGATCGCCTCGACATGGTTGATCGGGGAACGCTCGACGTACACGTCTCTCTGCTCGGGATACGCACCGACAAGGGTGTCGAGGTAACGCGACTCGAACTTGTGGGTGTCGGTCGCCAGGGCTTCGAGGTCGGCGATGCCGTAGCGGCTGGCACCGGCCGAGAACACTTCATGAAACGCCAGCGCCGCCAGGACCGTGAACCCTCCCGCACTGCCGCCGCGGATCATCAGTCGTTCGGGGTCAACATCGCCCCGGTCGGCAAGATATTGTGCCGCGGCGACGCAGTCGGCCACGTCCGCGACGCCCCATTGCCCATCGAGCGCTCTGCGAAAGGCTGTGCCGTAGCCTGTTGAGCCTCGATAGTCGACGTCGACCACCGCAATTCCCCGCGAAGTCCAATAGAGGATGCCCGGTTGAAGCTCGCGGCGAGCCTGTGCTGTCGGGCCGCCGTGGGCCATGACCATCAGCGGCGGGCGCTCACCTTCGGGGCCGACGTGGGTGGGGTTCGTCGGCGGGTAGAACAACCCGTGCGCCACCTCGTCGCTCCACTCACGGTCAGTTCCAGGACCGGTCGGGCCAGAACCCGTTGGGCCAGAACCGGTTGGAAAGGTGATCCACTCGGGTTCGATCAGGTAACCCTTCTCGAAAGGCAGTTGTCTTGAGGGCCGGATCACTTCACGGTGCAGCCCGCTGCGGTCCGTGTGCAGGCTGATGACCTCGGTCTCGTGGCCGTAACCCGAACCGACCGCCACCACCGCCCCGGGCCCCGCCGAGAGCGAGTTGATAGAGCTGTCGGGCAGAGACAACGTGCTGCCGTCGACTATCAGTTCGTCACCGGTCGGCATTCCGGCGACCGCGAAGACCTGCTCGTCGCCGTGGTCGGCGGCGCGTGCGGTCCAGCGTTGCATGCCGAAAACCCACGGCGGTGTGGCGATCTCGAACGGCCCGCCGACCACACCGGAGAGATCCCCGCTCGTCACGTCCACGTCGTAGAGGTTCCACCAGCCTTCATGATCGCAACACACCCGAAGACCGTTGACACCAAAGTCGGGTTCGCAGTAGCTCGCAGAGTCCTGTGCCCCGACGGTGAGGATCTCCCCGCCTAACCGTCCCTGCGCAAAGCGGGCGATGTGCAGTCGAGTCGAGTCCCAGCCCATGTTGGGGTGGTTCCACGAGATCCAGGTCAGCAGATCGCCGTCAGCCGACAGGCGGGGCGACATCACGAAGTCGGCATCGCCGTACAGGACGTTGATCTCAGCGGTGCCGTCGGTCGGCACGGCCACGACCTCGTTGACCGGTTCGCCACCCGGGCGGTGACACTCGCGGACGACCACACACCAACGGCCGTCGGCCGTGACTCTGCCATCGGCAAAGCGGTCGGCTCGAGGCTGCGCCGGCTCATCGCTCAGAAAGCGGACCCGGCCCTGTCGGTTGATCACACGAAGGCGCTGGTCAGCGAAATCGACATAGAACAGTCGGCCGTCGTGAGGCCACCAGGCTCCCCCGCCGTACTCGTGGACCAGCGTGCGCACGTTGGCATCTGGGGGCGTGTGCTCTCTGGTCTCGCCTTGGGGAATCGAGTAGCGCATCACCGCCGTCCTGCCGCCCTCCTCGGGCCGGGTCTCCGACCACCAGATCAATCGGGGATCAACAGGGTCCGCGCGGACCTCTGACACTCGAACGG
The DNA here is from genome assembly GCA_965208435.1 of Candidatus Aldehydirespiratoraceae bacterium. Classification (GTDB taxonomy): domain Bacteria; phylum Actinomycetota; class Acidimicrobiia; order Acidimicrobiales; family Aldehydirespiratoraceae; genus VXYK01. The sequence continues at coordinate 779,028 of OZ242337.1, forward strand.
CCCCTCCCACCAGATCGGCTGCGCTGATCGACGACGACCAGGCTCCGTAGGGGCTGACTCGGCGCTCAGTATTGGAGGAAGCCACCGGTTCAGCCGTTGAGATAGTCAACAATGCGGCCCACACCCTCGCCGAGGTCGTCATCGCCGAGCGCGAATGAGAGCCGGGCTCCGCCGGCGACGCCGAACGCTTCGCCGGGGACGATCGCCACCTTGATCTGCTCAAGCATCAACTCGGTCAACTCGATTGTGGTCGTCGGCGTTACCCCGCCATAGTTGCGCCCGAGCACGCCCGTTAAGTCGGGATAGGCATAGAAGGCACCTTGGGGTTCGGGGCACAGGACGCCGTCGATACCGCTCAGCAACCGGTACATCGCTTTGCGACGACGATCAAAAGCCTCTCGCATCCGTTCAACCGCATCGAGCGGACCCGAGACCGCGGCGAGCGCGGCTGCCTGGCAAACATTGGCCACATTGCTGGTGCAGTGCGACTGCAGGTTCTGCGCCGCTTTGATCACATCGGACCTGCCGATCATCCAGCCGACTCGCCATCCGGTCATGGCGTAGGTCTTGGCCACGCCGTTGAGAACAATGCACTTGTCACGGAGTTCGGGTACGACCACCGGCATTGAATGATGCTCGTTGTCGCCGTATACCAGGTGTTCGTAGATCTCGTCAGTGATTACCCAGAGACCGTGCTCGACGGCCCAGCGCCCGATCGCCTCAATCTCGTCGCGGAGGTACACCGCGCCCGTCGGATTCGAGGGCGACACGAAAACGAGTGCCTTGGTGTTTTCTGTGCGTGCGGCCTCAAGCTTCTCCAGCGAGGCCCTGAAACCGTCTACCGCCTCGGTCAACACGGGTACGGTCACGCCGCCGGCCAGCGCGATGGGCTCGGGATAGGTGGTCCAGTACGGCGTCGGCAGCAGCACTTCGTCGCCCGGGTTCAACAGAGCCTCGAACGCGTTGTACACGGCGTGCTTTCCGCCGTTGGTCACCAGCACGTCGGCGGCGGTGCACTGCAGGCCGCTGTCGCGCAGGGTCTTGGCGGCGATCGCCTCCTTGAGTTCGGGGAGTCCACCAACAGCGGAGTACTTGTGCATCTGTGGGTTGCGGCAGGCTTCAACGGCCGCCTCCACGATGTGTTGGGGGGTGGCGAAGTCGGGTTCTCCGGCCCCGAACCCGATGACCGGCTCACCTGCGGCTAGCAGCGCCTTGGCCTTGTTGGAGACAGCGAGAGTCGCCGAAGGTGCGATGGCCCCCACCCGAGTTGAGATGCGGTCAGTAGACATACCGCCGGAGGCTAGCGAGATGCCTCTGGGTGTGTGCGGAAATACTGTTTGAAGATCCGCACAAATACGCGCCGAAACCGTTCGCTTTGGTGTCAAGATTGGTCCCGTGACAATTCCAGACATCATCATTCCCGCCGACCTGCTCCCAGTCGACGGCCGGTTCGGAAGCGGACCGACGAAAGTCCGCCCAGTTGCGCTCGAAGCTCTCAGTGCTCGAGCCACCGACTACATGGGCACCTCGCATCGCCGGATGCCGGTGCGCCTGGCGGTGGCCGAGCTCCGCAACGGAATCGCCGAGCTGCTGCGCGCGCCCGACGGCTATGAAGTCGTGGTGGGCAACGGTGGTGCCACCGGTTTTTGGGACTGCGCCACGTTCAGCCTGATCGAGCAGCGCAGCCACCATCTGAGTTTCGGTGAGTTCAGCGGAAAGTTCGCGCGAGGTGTCGGGGGTGCGCCGCATCTGGATGCCCCGTCAGTCGTGACCTCCGACTTCGGAACGCACCCCCCGCTGGCTGCTGTCGACGGAGTCGACGCCTACTGCTATCCGCACAACGAGACATCGACCGGTGTGATGCTCAATCCGACCCGGGTCGACGACGAAGGCGCACTGATGCTGGTCGACGCAACCTCCGCGGCGGGCGGCCTGATGTTCGACGGTTCTGCCACCGACGCCTACTATTTCGCCCCTCAGAAGGCGATGGCCGCTGATGGCGGTCTGTGGATCGCCATGATGTCACCAGCGGCAATCGAGCGTGTCGAACGCCTTGCCAAAAGCGACCGTTGGATTCCCCCGACACTCGACCTCAAGCTGGCTGTCGACAACTCCCGCAAGGACCAGACCTACAACACACCCTCTCTGGCCACTGTGTTCCTGACCGCGCACACCGTCAACTGGTTCAACGAGAACGGCGGTCTGACCTGGTCCGCGGGCCGCTGTGCGCAGTCGGCCGAGATCATGTATTCGTGGGCCGAGAGCCGTGACTTCGCCAGCCCGTTCGTGCAAGACCTGCAGCAGCGGAGCAAGGTCGTTGCCACCATCGACTTCTCCGACGCCGTGAGCGCCGACACGATCTATGACGTGCTGTTGGCGAACGGCATAGTCGACACTTTCGGATACCGCAGCCTGGGCCGCAACCAGCTCCGAATCGGTCTGTTCCCCGCCATCGACCCCAGTGACATCGAAGCCCTCACCGCCTGCCTCGACTACGTCGTCTCGGCCCTGTCCTAGCCCGACACCGACTCCTGTCAAGTACATATCCCGCTAGTCCGGCCGCCTCGCAGCGACACCCTTCAGCGAGGTGCCGCGCCGATTGTGCCTGCGGGTTCAGGGCTCGTGCGATGCGCTCAATCACGGCGCGCTTGAGAGATGCAGCCCGCTGCACCCCTCGCGTCCGGACTGTCAGGCGAAGAGAAAGCCTCCGGCCAACGCTCCGCAGATGGTCACAGCAAAACCAGCGAACGCGAACACCAAAGTTCGAGTCTGCTCTGCCATCTTCTCGGACTGCTCTGCCATCTTCTCGGACAGTCCCGCCATCTTCTCGGACTGCTCTGCCATCTTCTCGGACTGTGCTGCGAATTGCTCTGCCATCTTCTCGGACAGTCCCGCCACATTTTGGGCCAGGTCCGCTATCTGCAGTGAAAGCCTGCCTTCTACTGCTGCGATCTCGCCCCGTACTCCCACGAACTCTGCGGCCACGGCAGCGAATCGGGTCTCGAAATGCATCTCGAGGTTGTCGAATCTGGTTCCGGTCCACTCTTTGAGCGCGTTGAGATCATCTTTGGTTGCGATTTCTCTCCAAGAGAATGGGGGCAGGCACTCCATGAGTCTGGTTGCCACATCCTCTCCGAGTTTTTCGATCAACCTGTCGCGGAACTCAAAACGCTCCGTTTCGCTCGTTGCCATGGCCTGCTTCTCTTTGTCAAACGGTTCGCGGTCAGAGTCGGAGGAAGCTGTCGCCGTTGCCATGCGAGTGCCCGAATCATACCATCAGGATCGAACGTGAAGCAACCTGAATGAACAATATTGCTTCAAATAGCTTTTGGCACGGCGGCTCAGATTACCAGTCAGCCGTTGATATATGCGATGTCTGCTTCGCTCAGTTGCGCATCCGCAGCAGCGACATTCTCACGGACTTCGTCCGGGGTGACGCTGCCAGCAATAGCCATAGGTCGAAAATCAGCGGCAAAGACCCAGGCCAGTGCTGTCTGGCTCAAGCTCAGACCCATTCCGCGGCCCACCTCCGCTGCCCGCTCACGACGTTGCCAGTTCTCCTCGTTGAAATAACACCGCGCGGTGTCTGCCAGATTCGGCGGGGGCTCACCCTCCAAGTCTTCACGGCTGACTCGCTCACTCAAGAAACCACCCGCGAGCGCCGACCATGCAACAACTTTCACTCCGCTCTGCATGTGCCATTCGCGGTCACCGGCCTGCGATTCGCCGGTGAGGGTGACCACATCGTCCCAGGGGCTGTCGAGTTGATCCGCCAGGCTGTAATGGGCGCTGTTGACAACCGGCGCTCGAAGACCATGTTCGGCCGCGTATTCGATCGCGGATTTGATCCGCGCCACCGACCAGTTCGAAACACCCCAAGCACTGATGTGGCCCCGATCAACAGCCGCCGAGGCAGCCTCAACCAGCGACCCGATTTCTACCGTCGGGTCGTCGCGGTGAAACAACCAGAGGTCTAGACGATCAATACTCATCCGATCACGGGTCAGATCAATGTCGTCGGCCACAGCGACCGGAGTCACCCGCGGGAGATGCCAGTCAGGCGGCGCCGGATGAGCGCCTTTGGCAATCACGACGATGTCATCGAATCCGCCGCGATGGCGGATCCACCGGCCGAGCATCGCATCCATGCTGTAGTCACCGAAGGCATAGGCAACGGCCGTGTCAAAGGCGTTGATGCCCGCGTCGACAGCCGCTTCGAGCACCGGAAACGCCGCTGTGTCATCAGCACCCATCAGACCGGTCGAACCGTGCACCAACCGGCTGACAGGCTTATCCAAACCAGCAAGCTCAATCTGTTCCATACCGGCGCGGACCCTAGCAGTACCAGAACCCGAAAGCGGAAACCGCGCGCACGGTGATGCCCCAGTTGTACGGGAGCTGCGCAAAGATCTTGATGGCCTGGCACGAGCAGACTGTGGTGTTCAAGTTGACCGGATCGTGGCCGGATCGGCACGGGTGCGCTGTGCTGTGGCCCTGTGCCCGCCTCGACGCTCCTGGTGACGTGCTGGGGTGCCACCGAGGCGCTGTACTGCACTCCTAGACGCTGTGGGGTGTGTCTGCGAGCGCTCTGCGCTGTGCTGCGCAGTCGTCAAGTTCGACGCTGGCGACGGCGCGGGCGTGCCAGCGACGGCGTAGCCGGTGGTGCGCTCACGCTGCGCGTCGAGGCCGAGCCCTGATTCTGCCTGTTGGTCTGTCGATACCCGAAGGTAGGCGATGCTGCGGCGCGGCGTGTCCGGGATGGCGCTCATGTAGGCGATTATGCGGATACGTTCACATCGGTGATTTGTCGACTGGAACTCGGCGAATCGTTGAACTCGCCGGTCTGCTGGCGTTCGACGCCAAGCTGTTGTGCCTCGACGAACCCACTGCGGGCATAGCTCAACGCGAAGCCGAAGCGTTCGGGCCTCTCATTGCCGAGATCCGGAGTCATCTCGGCGCAGCCGTGCTGGTGGTTGAGCACGACATGGGTCTCATAATGTCGATCAGCGACCGCGTCTACTGCCTTGAAGCCGGAAGGGTGATCGCTCAGGGAACGCCCCAAGAGATCCGCACAAACCCCCTTGTTGTCGCCAGTTACCTGGGGCAGGACACACTCAGCCACATTTGATGCATTAGACACGCTCCATTTGATGCATTGGTTTCCCCCTGTTTGATACATTACTGAGATGCAAACACCTCAAGCTGGCGTTGAGTCACAGGCTCCCCGCGAATGCAGGTCGGGCCACGATTGAACCGCCGCAGGGCACCGGGGTCAGGGGGTGATCCCGATCCGGGCTTTGGGCTGGGGGGACTCCATGCGGCGGCGGGCGCTCAGATCGAGACCCGCGAGGATGGCATTGCGCAGATCACGCGGGTCGATCAACTCGTCGAATCCGAGCCCCGACGCTGAGCGGTAGCTCGACTCCAACTCGGCCTGGCGCAACTGTTCGCGGGTGACCGCGTCGGCACCGACAGCATCGCTCGCACCATCCGATCCCATGGCTCCCATCGTGGCACCCGGGAACGCATAGGAGAGCGTCTGGTTGTCGAAGCCGTTCATCGCCATCACACAAGAACCGAAACCGTACGCCTTGCGCATCGTGACCTGGATCTTGACGGTCGAGGCACGGGTCTGCGCGGTGAACATGCGCGCCCCCGCACGCAGAATCCCAGCACGCTCCGAGGCAGTTCCCGCCAACACCCCCGGGTTGTCGGTCAAGAACACCAACGGCAGGTGGAAACTGTCGCAGACCTCGATGAAATGGGCCGCTTTGTCGGCCGCGTCAACATCAATCGAACCAGCGATGACCGCAGGCTGGTTGGCCACCACACCGACCGCGCAGCCGCCGATCCGTGCGAGCGCACAAACAATTGAAGGCCCGAAATCGGGCTGGATCTGGAAGAACCCTCCCCCGTCGACCACCCGGCTGACCGCCAGGCGCATGTCGTAGGCCGCAGAGCCATCCCGGGGAACGATCTCGAGCATGTCATCGAGACGCCTCGGACCGAGGTCGCCAGTATCGGACCAGGGTGGCTGCTCCCACGCGGATGAGCCAAAGAAACCCAGGTAAGTGCGCACATCGGCAAGCAACGAGGCATCGTCTGGTGCCACATTGTGAATCACACCGCTGGCTATAGCGACCGCCGGTCCACCCAGGTCGGCCTTGGACACATCCTCACCCAACGACGCTTTGACCACAGGCGGACCCGCAGTGAAAATGGCTGCGTCGGTCGTCATCACCGACCAGTCGCACAACGGCGCCGTGATGGCACCGTGGCCTGCCGACGAACCCATCACCGCGCACACCATCGGCACGTAACCCGAGAGCCGACCCTGCGCTTGGAGATCACCGGGGCCGCCGCCAGCGGGGTCACCGGGTCTCGGCGGCCGGTGGCCGGCACCCTCCAACAACATCACCAGCGGGACACGTTCCCGGCGGGCAATGTCAGCTATGCGCCAACGTTTGCGCGACGCCGCCGCGCCGATCGAGCCGCCCATAGTCGTGAAGTCCTCGGCCCCGACAGCCACGGGACGACCTTCGATGCTTCCGACACCCGCCACCAAGGCATCGGCCGGGACGCCGTCGCCGGCCAGAGTCCCGATCTCGGTGAACGAGCTGTCGTCAAGCAGCGCGGCGACACGGCTTCGGGCATCGAGGCGCCCGGACGCCGCGCGGGCAGCCAACTTCTCAGCCCCGCCCATCGCGAATACACCTTCGCGGCGTTGGTGCAGGTTGTCGAGGGTTTCACCCCAATCATGGCCTTCGCCCATCGCAAGTGACCCTAGCAACTCCGATATCTCACAAAGAACCCACAGCTGATCCGGGTTCGCCTACGACAGTCGGTTAGCCGATGGTCTCGGAGTTCAACTCAAGGACCGGGTCCCCCTTTTGGGAGCCCGGGCGACCCACCGGGGCCCCGAGGGCCCCGCGAGCGAAGCGAACAAGAGCGGGAGGTGGAGCGAAGCGAACATGAGCGGGAGACGAAGTGCGTGATCGTAAAGAACGGGAGCAAGAGACAACGCCCTTCTCAATGTGGTGTCGGGAACTCGGCTCTGAGCAGCGCATTATGGCTGCCGACAGGCTTCGCCGCCGCACGAAGCGGTCTGTGTCTGGGCGAGTGAACCTGCAAGCGCTCGTCTCCAAGGTCCACCAACCACCGATTGCCGTCGTTGTGCAGACGCGTTGCTTCCGATTCTGGCGTTGCACCGGCACTGGCCCAGGCGGCGGCTCGCGCCAGTGGCACCTCCGAAACGGTTGCCTGCTCTGACGCCAACAACCGAGCCCCCAACGCGGCTGCGGCCAGACCGGCGATCGGGTCAGCCACAGCGTCGGCGACGAAGTTGGGAGGATCGCCGGCGAGCCAGAGACCACCGGCCGCCGCCGTGTCATCCCCGAATCCGATTCGCAACGCCGCAGCGCCAGTCCGGCCGTACGCATTGATCGACAACCAACTAACACCAGCGTCGGCGAGCTCTGCGGGGTTGATTCCCAACTGGTCCATGACCCGGGGCCGGGACCCCTCCAACACCAGGTCAGCAGCTCCGAGCAAGCGGCGCAGAAACGCCCGGTCGCCGGCATTCGAGAAGTCGACCTCCACACACTCCTTGGCATGGTTGAGCAGGTTGAAGAACTCCGGGGTTCCTCTGCGCGCCCCGTCGGGACGGCCCGCGCCCTCCACTTTGACGACCCGGGCGCCCGCGTCGGCGAGGAGTCCGCCGGCCAGGGGGCCGGCCCACAACGAGGTGAGGTCCACCACTAGGGGCCGTTCAACCAACCTGCGCCTGCCGCCACGATGCAGTTCCCGACCAGGAGAGAGGACAGGCTCAGAACAAATCCCCGGAACCGCTGCCGCCGTCCCCAGCAGTGTCGCCGTCTCAACGATCTCGGCACCGGTGAGCGAAGCGATGCCGGCAGCGATCGCCGGCCAGTCGTCCGCATCCGACGATCGGCCGACAAGAGCGGGCAGCGACTCGACGTCTGACGGCCGGGGAAGGTTGAGGACGATCCAACCGTCAGATGCTCGAACGAAACGAGCCGACCCTCCCACCGACGTGTCTCCATTGCGGCCCATTCCGCTCAGAGCGGCGCGTTCACCCAACAGCGCGGGTCCGTCGACCACCACAGTCGTGCCCCAGCGAGCAGTTTGCCCTGCTAGATCATCAGCTGCTGCAACCATGGCTGAAGCCGCCCTGGCCGGGACAGTCGATGGCGGACCGCAACGCCGGCCTGTCAACGACATCGCTCCACTCGACGCCCACGCCACGAGATCGCGCTGGGATGCGCTCAAGGACTGCGGACCGACCATCAATCCGACCAAAGGCAGCTGACGGGCCGGAGATGTAAGCGGTCCCCTATTTTACCGTGCTGGTTGCCTGTGTGGAGCAGGACGCCGGCTAGGAATGCGCCAGGAGCGACGTGGTCCAGCTTGTCTCGCAACCAAGCAAGGTGCTCGAGCTGGGCGGGGTTGGGCGAACGGGTCGCCTTGATCTCCACCGAGACCACCTCGCCACCGGGAGTCTCGAGGATGAGGTCCACCTCGTGGCCCCGGTTGTCGCGGTAATGGGAGAGCATTATCTCGCTGTCTGATGCGGAGATCTGGCGGGCGATCTCGTTCACTGCGAAGGTCTCGAGCAGCGCTCCGGTTGAGGGAGCTGTCGACGGGCTGAGCGCATCAGCGTCAACTCCGAGGAGACTGGCGGCCAGCCCGCTGTCCGTTAGGTGGAACTTTGGTCGACGCATCGGGCGAGCGGGCAGGTTGCGAGTCCAACCCGGAAGTTCATGAACTAGGAACACCGTCTGAAGCCATTCGAAGTAGGCGGTGACCACCGGTCGACTGACCTCCAGCCTTCTGGCCGCGTCCGACAGGTTGACATGACTGCTGGTGAGTCCCGCAGTCCATCGAAGCAGCAGCGGCAGTGCCGCAACTCTGCGCATTTCAACCAGCGATGCAATGTCGCGTTGGGTCACTGTCTCGACGTAGCTGCGAAACCATCGCCGTCTGCGACTTGGCGAGAGGTTCACGATCTCGGGGTAACCGCCCCGGCAGATGAGTTCGAGGTACTCGTCTCGGGCCATGGGAGCAGCAGGAGGCGTGCGGTGTGCTCCCTTGAACCAGCTGTCGATCTCGGTTGGGAGAGTGTCGGCAAGTTCGGCCTCAGACAGCGGCCATAGACGAAATATCTGAACTCGTCCCGCCAAGGATTCGCTGATCGTAGGAACGGTCAGGAAGTTGGTGGATCCTGTGAGCAGGAAGCGTCCGGGGGTTGGCTCGGCGTCCACTAACTGCTTCACCGCGCGTATGAGTTCGTCGCCGCCGAGCTGGATTTCGTCCACGGCGAGGGGATGGCGCTGATTGGCCAGAAAGCTCAGAGGGTCGGCTCTGGCCAGTTGCAACTGCCCCGGGTCGTCGAGGGAAACGTATGTTCCCCCTCGCTGGTCGACGATCGCTTGGGCCAAGGTCGTCTTGCCGCATTGCCGCGCCCCGTGAAGCATGACTACTCGGGACCATTCCAAGGCTTCCTCTATCTGGGTCTGGATGTGGCGCCCGACGAAGTCCATGACCTGACACTAGCTTCTACTTGACAGACTGTCAGACTGTTACTTGACAAACTGTATGGATTCTACTTGACAAACTGTATGTGACGAGCTTGACAAACTGTCGGGCCTCTGTCGTGCAATCATGATGCGCCGGGATGTCGATGGTTGCTAATCAGTGGTCGGCTCGGCAATCCATCATGCCGTCGCCGTGCCTTCCGTTCGTGCGAAACACGAACGCGGCTTTGGCCTGTTGCTGGCTTCGCGGCACAATGGAGCACCAGCCAACGCCCTAGGAGCCCTTACGATGGTCGAACTAAAGCCCGGTGCCCGCTTCCAGTCCACGGTCTGCACCACGCAAGTAATCGTGGTGAAAGGCGGCGGCGATGCCGATTTGACCTGTGGTGGCGCCGCGATGGTTGCCGCTGGAACCGCCGAGATCAGTGGAGAACCTGCTTCAGACGAAGCAGCGGGCACGCTGCTCGGCAAGCGCTACACGAACGCGGATGCAACCGTCGAATTGCTGGCCACCAAGGGTGGTGAAGGCTCGATCGCCGTATCCGGGACGCCTTTGAGCGTCGCCGAGCCAAAAACCCTGCCAGCATCAGACTGATCAATCTGGACCGCCATGAATCTGATGATGCTGCTGGAGATGGCGGCGGAGGGGTTGGGCGACCGGGTCGCAGTCGGTTCGCTCGAATCCGGGCTCACCTACGACGAACTCTTCGATCAGGCTCATGCCGCGGCGGAACGTTTCCAAGCTGCCGACGGCGAACGGGTGCTGTTGTGCGACGAGTCGAGCCCGGCGGTGCCGATTTCCCTGTTCGGCGCCGCCGCCGCAGGCATGCCGTACGTGCCTCTCAACTATCGGCTGCCCGACGAGGACCTGCAGGCTCTGGCGCAGCGCAACGCACCGGGCATTGCGATCACCGACGACGTCGGCGCGGTTCGACTCTCCGGGGCGCAGGGCATCAAGACTGTCACCCGCCGCCAGTTTCTCGAAGATCTTCGCCGCGACGGGGCCGCGCCTGCTGTGGCCGAGCGGCCTGCGGACCCTGAAGGGATCGCCGTGCTGTTGTACACGAGCGGCACGACCGGAGCCCCCAAGGCAGCCGTTCTGCGTCACAGACACCTGGTCTCCTACATCCTGGGTTCGGTCGAGTTCATGGGGGCGGGCCCCGACGAGGCGGCGATCGTGAGCGTGCCCCCCTACCATGTGGCCGGGATCGCCGCCATGCTGTCGTCGGTGTACGCCGGACGCCGGATCGTGCAACTCCCCAGCTTCGACCCCGACGTATGGATCGACACCGTCGAGACCGAACAGGTGACCCATGCCATGGTGGTGCCCACCATGTTGGCCCGCATCGTTGAGGCGCTCGACGCCCGTGGCTCAGAACCCATGCTCGGGCTTCGGGCCCTGTCCTATGGTGGAGGGAGAATGCCTCTGCCGGTGATCACCCGAGCACTCGAACTGTTTCCGATCACGTCATTCGTGAACGCCTACGGCTTGACCGAGACCTCCTCGACCATCGCGGTACTGGGGCCCGACGACCATCGGTTGGCCCAATACAGTGAAGAACCCGCCGAGCAGCGGCGCCTCGCCTCAACCGGTCGTCCGCTGCCCGGTGTGGAACTGTCGATCCGCGACGACACCGGCGAGGAAGTCCCTGTGGGCGAGACCGGCGAGATCTTCGTGCGTGGTGAACAGGTGTCGGGCGAATACCTTGAAGCCGCTTCACCGCTCGTCGACGGCTGGTTCCCAACCCGCGACGGAGGCTTCATCGACGAGGCCGGATACCTGTTCGTTCAAGGGCGCAACGACGACGTGATCATCCGCGGAGGCGAGAACATGTCGCCCGGAGAGGTCGAGGACGTGCTGCTCACCCACCCGGCGGTCAAGGAGGCTGCCGCAATCGGCGTCGCCGATGAACAATGGGGGGAGAAGGTGGTGGCCGTCATCGTGCTCGCCGACGAAGCAGCTGCTCCCGGTGCAGGAGTCGACGAGAGCGAGATCCAGGAACTGGTGCGCCGACGGTTGAGGTCGAGTCGGGTTCCCGCCCATGTTGTGGCAGTCGACGAACTTCCATACAACGACACCGGCAAGCTCCTGCGCAGAGTGCTGCGCTCCCAGCACAGTCATCTGGGCGACCCGGACGGCTGAGGTCTGGTGATGCAAGCCGTCCGGTGGTCATGGCGCCAAGCGCAGACCGAGGCGGCGTCACCGGACATCGACCGGACGGTCGGCGCTGCGGTCGGTGTGCCGGTGGTTGCAGTCGAACTCGAAGACCACCGAGGCACCGAGATCGCCGAACGCCTGGCCCGGCTGCCCGTCGTGTCAATAGGGGTGGGAAGCAAGGCCGACAGGGGCTGGGACGTCCGCACCGAAGACCCCGACCCGATCATCGCAGGCGTGCTCGCGACCCCTATGGCCGCGGTGACTGCCGCGCAGGTCCTGCGGGGCTCAGCAGACCGGACCGTCGACGAAGCGCTGCTGGTCGAATCGCTCGCCTACGCGACTCTGCAGTCAGGAGGCGAGTTCGCTTCCTGGCTGGCATCCCAAGGGCGTCGTGTTCGCAACGACGACGGCCCACGGGTCCGGACCTGCGAGCACGACGACCACATCGAGGTGATCCTTGACCGGCCCCGGTTGCGCAACATGATCGATGCCCGAATGCGTGACGAGTTGATCGACGCCTTCTGCGCGCTGGCCCTCGGCGCGCCGCTGCCGATCCGCCTGCTGGGCGCGGGGCCCGCGTTCTGTGCGGGCGGCGATCTTGCCGAGTTCGGCACGGCAACCGACCCGTCGACCGCGCACCTGCTGCGCTCCACAGCCAACATCGCACCTTTTCTGCATCGCATCGCGGACAGGGTCACAGCCCGAGTGCACGGACCGTGTGTCGGTGCAGGCGTGGAGATGATGGCTTTCTGCGGTCGGGCTGTGGCACATCCCGACGCCTGGTTCCGGCTGCCGGAGACCCGGATGGGCCTGATGCCCGGGGTGGGGGGAACCGTCAGTATTCCGGCCCGGATCGGGCGGCACCGCACTCTGGCATGGCTGCTTCAAGACAGCACGATCGACGCAAGCACCGCCCTCAAATGGGGTCTGATCGATTCGATCGGCGAGTCCGAGGAGGACTCTGGAGACCACTAGCGGTGGCGGAAGCTCTCACCGATGCTGGAGCCTTCGAACCCGCTCGGGGCCATTCCCGATGTTGCGTAGAGGTACAGCGCTGCCTGGAACACTGCGTTCAATGCCGTCATCACCACAACCACCACCGCGATCCAGACCACGCCGATGGCGATACCCACGATGAGACCGACCCCACCGAGCGAACCGAACACGGCAATCAACAGAAGCGCCGGCAGCATCGCCACAAAACCGAGGAGCCCGAACCCGACACGGGCTGCCAGGTTCTCACCCCACGTCGACTTGAGCAACGAACCTGAGGTCTTCAACCCTTCTATAGCGCCTTTGTCGTCGATCACGATCGCTGGGACCACCAGGAAGGTCGCAACCTCCCAGGCCATGCCAACCATGCTGATCACGAACTGACCGAGCCAACCAGCCCGGTCGCGCAGTGCACGCAGGATCATCCCGACCGTGGCGGTCAGGATCGCCCAGGGAACCAGGCCGGGGATCCGGCTGAACGCCTTGCGGATCGCCGAACCGACCGTCGGGTCGCCGCCCGCGAGTCGTTCGTGGGCCCCCGCGACCAGGGCCCCGTTGAAGAAGACGCTGATCACGCTCAGACCCAGGGCTGCCACGATCCCCAACAGCAGCATCGCCGGGTTCGCTGAAGCTTCTTCAACACCTCCCGATTCGGTGCTGGCCGTCGCGAACACGACGAACATGAGCGGAATCAACAAAGCTGCCGACACCAGAAACGACAGGACCGGAATCACCAACAGTTCCCGGTCCTTCTTCAGCACTCCCCACGAGAGCTTCGCCAACTCGAACGTGTTGCGAATTCTGCCCATCGCCACTCCTTCTGCTCGGTCTCTTTCAGTCCTGCGACCCCAAGCATAGCGACACCGGGTGACACTGAACGTCGACTCTGTTGGTCAGCGGGGCTCGCGCGGCAGGCCGAGCACGCGTTCGCCGATCACGTTGCGCTGAATCTGATTGGAGCCTCCATAAATCGTGTGCGCACGGCTGTAGAGGAAGGTGCGCTGCTCACGGTCGATCTCATAGTCGGGAAGCTCATGATCGCCGAAACTCGGATGGCCGTTGTGCGCGTCGGGCGACCCGACCATGGCACTCGCCCCACGGACCAGCATCGCCAACTCGCCCATACGGCGATGCCACGACGCCCAATAGAGCTTGCCGATCGACATTTCGGGGCCCGGCACCCCGCCGCTCGTCATCGCAGTCAGCATTCGCAACTGGTTGAACCGCAGAATCTCCAACTCGACGAAGCTGCGGGTCAGTTCCTGACGCACGACCGGATCATCCAACCGTCCATTGTCCTTGGCCAGGGCAACCAGATCATCGAACTCCTGGCGGTAACTGACCTGCTGTCCCAGCGTTGAAGCACCCCGCTCGAAGCCCAGAGTCCCCATCGCCACCTTCCAGCCGTTGCCGGCACCGCCCACAACCAGGGACTCCTCGGTACAGGCGTCGGAGAAGAACGTCTCGTTGAACTCCGAACCGCCGGTGATCTGCACAATCGGACGGATCTCGATACCGGGCTGGTCCATCGGCACCAGCAGGTAACTCAACCCCGCATGGCGCTGAGAACCCGCTCCGGTGCGGACCACCATGAAGATCCACTGGGCGTACTGCGCCAGCGAAGTCCAGACTTTCTGACCGTTGACGACCCAGCGCCCGTCGACAAGCTCAGCCCGGGTCTTGACATTGGCCAGATCAGAACCCGCGTCCGGCTCTGAATATCCCTGGCACCAATAATCCTGCGCCGAGAGGATGCGGGGCACGAAACGGCGCTGCTGGGCCTCGCTGCCGAACGCCATCAACGTCGGACCCAGCAGAGTCAGGCCCATGTTGGGCAGACGTCCGGGCGCGCGCGACTCGACGTAAGTCCGGTGAAAGACCACCTGCTCAGCCAGCGAACAGGCCCGTCCGCCGATCCAGGCAGGGAAGTCGATCCCCAGCCAGCCGCCGGACGCCAACTCCTTCTCCCAGGCCCACTGGACGTCAACGGGTACGTCCTCCTGACCGGTCCAACCCCGGCCCCGGTATGCGGCGAACTCGCCGACGCAGTGCTCTTCAATCCAGGTGCGGACCTCGTCGGCGAAAGCGTCGAGCGCGGGATCGTTCCAAGCATCCATGACCCGCGAGCGTACCCATGCCCTGAGCCTTCCCCGAATTCGGGGCCCGCTGCCGGCAGGCAGTTTCAAACAGTCTCCGTCACCCTGTGCGCCTCTCGCCGTTGACCTCTCCGATCGGTTCAACTTCGATACTCATGGGTTTGCTCCGTTGCCGGTGCTGTAGCCGACAGGTCTACGCTTCAGGGGTGCTTACCAGGATCGCACGTCGGGTGGCTGTGGACTTCGCCGACACTACGGCATACCAAACGCAGCAGGGTTGGGGGATCACCTATGGCGAACTCGACCGGGCCGCCGACGAAGCCGCTGCGGGACTCGCGGCCGGCGGTATCGGTGAGCGCGACGCGGTGGCCCTGGTGCTCGAATCGACCATCGACTACGTGGTGCTGTTCCTGGCCCTGGCCCGCCTCGGTGCTGTCACATCCGGTATCAACCCGAAACTCACCACCCGCGAGATCAACGCTTGTCTGGACGTGTTCGAACCGGAGTTGGTCATTGTCGGCGGTCGCCTGTCGGACACGGTCGACGGCGACCGGTTCGCCTGTGAGACGCTCACCCCGGGTTCGAGCTCCGAGACTGTCGCGTCGGAGTTCAGGATCGCCGGAGCGGGCGCTCCCGGAGCGCTGGCCGATGATCCCGACCGCCCGGTATGCGTGTGCTTCACAAGCGGTTCCACCGGTCTTCCGAAAGGTGCCTGGTACAGCAACCGGCAGCTCGAGCGGATAGTCGAACTCGACACCGGCGGCGCCTGGGGCGGCGGCGGGCACGGAATCAGTTCCACCCAGTTTGCACACGTCGGCTTCATGACCAAGCTGCCCTGGCTGCTGGCCAGCGGCAGGACCACCCACCTGCTCGACCGCTGGTCTGCGGGGCCGGTGCTGCAGCTCATTTCGGAACATCGCATGCCTGCAGTGACCGGCGTAGCGCCGCAGATCGCCCTCATGCTCGCGCACTCCTCAAGCCGCGAACTCGACTTCTCCGCGGTGCAGGCCATCGTCGTCGGTGGTGCCGCCTCTCCCCCGGCACTGGTGCGCGAGGCCAGAAAGAGGTTCGGCGCGCCGTACTCAATTCGCTATTCGTCCACCGAGAGCGGCGGGATCGGCCTCGGTACCGACCTCAATGCCGACGACGAAGAAGCACTCAACACCATCGGCCGGCCCCGCCCCGGTGTAGAGGCAGCCATACGCACCGAAGCTGGAGAACCGGTCCCCGACGGCGAGATCGGCGAACTTTGGCTGCGTTCAGACTGCATCATGTCGGGTTACTGGAACGATCCGCAGGCAACTGCCGAGACCCTCGTCGACGGCTGGCTGCGAACCGGCGACCTGGCCCGGGTCGACGCCGCCGGCTGCTACCGGCTGGCCGGGCGGCGCAAGGAGATGTTCATTCGCGGCGGCTACAACGTCTATCCGATGGAGGTCGAGTCAATCCTCGGCAACCACCCGGCGATCGCCGAGATCGCAGTGGTCGGTCGACCCGACGAGGTGATGGGAGAGATCGGAGTGGCGGTGATCGTCGTGTCCGACGGGTATGAAGCGCCCACCCTGGCGAGCCTGCAGGACTTCGGGTCTGTCGACCTGGCTCCCTACAAGCTTCCAGAAGACATCAGGGTCACGACGCAGTTGCCGCGCAACGCCACCGACAAGGTCGACCGGCGGGCACTCACCGAGTTCGAACGCCGGACCCCACGGCCCCAGCCGCCTCTAGGAGACTGCTGAGCAATGCCGATTCTGCTCGACACGCAAGCCTCTGACCTGGGGTTCCATCATCACGATTTCGCGATTTCGGGACATAGTCGGCACTCTCCCAGGGACCTCCCGACCGTCCCGGCAAGCTAGCGGCGGGGGCGATAGGAGCGCCGCTTCTCCCGTTCGCGCTGGGCTTCCAGCTCAGCTACCAGTGCAACATAACGGTCAACCCGCTTGGAGTCGAGGGCACCGGCGGCCACCGCGGCAGAAATAGCACACCCAGGCTCGGATCGGTGGACACAGTCATGGAAGCGACAACCGGTCGCCAACTGCTCGAGATCGCCGAAAACGAGATCCAGAGCGTGCTCAGCCGCCCAGAGCCCGACGGAGCGAATACCGGGCGTGTCGAGCACAAGACCTCCGCCTTCAGGCAACAATACGAGCTGCCGCGCGGTCGTCGTGTGCCGGCCCTTGCTGTCAACGTCGCGGACCGGTCCGACCTCAAGGCGTTCCTCACCGACCAGGGCGTTGATCAGCGCCGATTTGCCCACGCCGCTGGCACCGATCAGCGCCAACGTCCGGCCCGCCCCGATGTGTCCAACGAGTTCGTCGAGCCCGGCACCGTCGACGATGCTGGTCGCCACAACCGGGATGTCGAGGCACACAGAACGAACGATCGCCTCGCTCTCGTCACCGGCCACTGCGGCGTCGGCCTTGCTCAAGATCACCAGAGGCGCCGCCCCGCTGTTGATCGCCACAACCAGCATGCGCTCGAGACGACCCGGCGGAAGTGGCCGATCGAGCCCGTGCACGACACCGACGACCTCAACGTTGGTGGCCAGGACCTGCTCGAGGTCGCGCTGCGCGGGATCCCGTCGGCTGACACTGGTCGTGCGTTCGAGGATCGTGGAGAGCACCGGGCCGAGCCCCTCCTGCTCACCGATCTCCACCCAGTCACCGGTCACCGGCGCCACCTCGCCCTGGGCACGGATCGAGTCCGAGAGCACCCGCACGGTCCCCGCCTCGGTCACCACATCGCATTCGCCTCGGTCGACACGGACCACGCGTCCGAGGCTGGAAGTGTCGCTTCTGGCACCGGCGGGCGCCCGCGCATCAAGCCCCCAGGGGCCGAGTTCGTTCGTCAAGGTCCTCGTATTCTCGCCGCGCCCGCCACCAACATCCACAGCGACGGGAATATCGCGAGGAGTCGAACGGGACTTTCAACCGGGTTTTGCCTGTTCCACCATTGGAGGGGTTAGAAATAGACACAGGCAATCGCCGACGGAGGACCCCGTGAACACCTCGCAGCACGACGACACCGATCCCAGCGACGATTCTCGCAGCGCCGATCCCCGCAGTGCCGACGACGACACGCGTTCCGGTCCCACAAGCCCCCCTCACGAAGAATCCGGGCACACAAGTCCCCGACACGGAGATTCAAGCAGCACAGAATCAAGCGGCACGGAATCAAGCAGCACGGTCGGAGCACTGTCGAGCCCACCGGGTGGCCACCCCGGGTGGTACGGCCCCCTGGCGGGCGCCGCGGCGGGTGCGGTCGCCCTGATGTTCGGCCAGATCGTCGAGGCGTTGAGCGAGAACATCCCCGGCCTCGTCCTCGGCATGGGCGAATGGGTCCTCGACATCACCCCCGGGTGGGCAGCCGAGGAGAGCATCGAGAATCTAGGCTCCACCGGAAAGGCGTCGCTGCTGCCGGGAATCACCATCGTTGCCCTATTGGTTGCCGCGGCGCTGGGCAACGCCTCGCTGCGTGTCTCCCGCAGGATCGGGGTCTGGGGGTTCACGGCGTTCGGCCTCCTCGGTGGTTTCACCACAGCACGGAATCCGATGTCACCCGCGTTGGCGAGTTGGTTCTGGTCGCTGGTGGCAGCCGCTCTGGGCATCGCCGTGCTCCTCTTCCTGCTGGACCGTCTGCGGGGCCGGGCGGAACTGCCGGCCGGCGTCGGCGGATTCGCAGATCCCCTCGACCCGCCGGCGAGTCGTCGAGCGTTCCTGGGTTGGACCGCAGGCGCCGGTGCCGTGGCCGTCGGCGGATTCGCGCTCTCCCGGGGGATAACCCCCAAATCTGCAGCGGAGACCGCTCGTGAGCAGATCGTCTTCAGCGACATCTCCACGACCACGACCACAACGACCCCTGAGGCCGCTGAAGCGACAACGACCACCGCGCCCGCATCAGAAGCGACCGTGACGACTGAAGCGATCACCGACATCGACGGGATCAGCTCCTATATCACCCCGAACGATTCGTTCTACCTGATCGACACCGCCCTGTCGCCGCCCCACGTCGACCCCAACGACTGGTCACTGGAGATCAAGGGCATGGTCGACAACCCCTACACCCTCACCTGGGACGAGCTGATCGCCATGCCGATGGAGAAACACGAGATCACCCTCTCGTGCGTGTCCAACCCGGTCGGCGGGCCTCTGGTCGGCAACGCTGAGTGGCTGGGCGTACCCATCACCACCCTGTTGGAGCGGGCCGGGATCCAAGCCGGTGCCGACCAGTTCGTCGGCAAGTCGATCGACGACTGGACCGCCGGATTCCCGACCGCCCGCCTGTACGACGGACGCACTGCGCTGCTGGCAGTCGGCATGAACGGCGAACCGCTGCCGATCTCGCACGGCTTCCCCGCACGGCTCATCGTCGCCGGCATCTACGGCTACGTCTCCGCGGTCAAGTGGGTGACCGAGATCGAGATGACCCGCTGGGAGGACTTCGACGGGTACTGGATCGACAAGGGCTGGTCGAAGCTGGGCCCGATGAAGACCACGTCCCGTATCGACGTTCCGCGCTCCGGTTCCTCGGTCCCGGCGGGCGAGGTGGTCCTGGCCGGTGTGGCATGGTCGCCGCCCAGAGGCATTCATGCGGTCGAGGTCTCCGTCGACGACGGCCCCTGGTCGCCCTGCGATCTGGCGATTCCCGGCAACGACGAGAACTGGGTCCAGTGGCGCACGACTTGGAACGCCACGTCCGGGCGGCACCGGATCACCGTCCGGGCCGTCGACGGCACGGACGAGGTCCAGCCCAGAGGACCCAAGTCGGTCGCCCCCAACGGTGCCGAGGGTTGGCATCAGGTGTCGGTCAACGTCATATAGTGTGCTGGCATTCGTGCCAGCTACTGGAAACATTCGGGGAGCGTCAGTGATCGACGAATCGGCAGAACAGGTGAAGCAACAGGTAGAGGTCCTCGACTGGGCGAACTACGGGCGTGGCGCTCGGGAACTGGCGGTCACCGTCGCCGAGGACGGCTATCGACCCGAGATGATCCTGGCCATAGCCCGTGGCGGCCTCTTCGTCGCCAGTTCCCTTGGGTACGCCCTCTCGATCAAGAACATCTATGTCATGAACTGCGAGTACTACACCGGTGTCGATCAGCGCCTGCCCGTTCCGGTGGTGCTGCCTCCCTACGTGGACCTCGTCGACATGGAGGAGGTCAAGGTCCTGATCGCTGACGACGTCGCCGACACCGGACACACCTTGAAGCTGGTCTACGACTTCTGCAAGGAGCGCGTCGCCGAGGTCCGCGCCGCGGTGCTCTACGAGAAGTCCCATTCGCTGGTCAAGTGCGACTATGTGTGGAAGCGGACCGACCAGTGGATCAACTTCCCCTGGTCGACCGAGAAACCGGTTGTGAGCCCCGAGGACGCCCGCCACCGTGTCCTCGACGCCTGAGCACCGGGTATTCGGGCTCTTCGCGTATTGGGGGGAGTGATGTGAGGTGTTTCTAACTCTTCGCCACCCATCTCAGCGCGGACCGGTACCCGCTTGAATCCGAAGAGCTCATTGCGCGGGAGCGAGATCGATGGTCAGTTCGAGGCCCAGCGTGGCAATGTGCCCTACTGGAGTCCTCGCGTCGCGGCCCAATTTCGTTTGTTTTCGCGAGACGAGTACGCTGATGTCCATGGACACCACCTGCCCCAGCCATTGCGGGCGGGCGCACGAAATTCGGTTGTATCGGGTTCGACTTCAATGCGATTCAACTCCTTCGTTAGGCTGCTGAGGAAGGCGACGGTTTTCTTTGAACTCTCATCCAAAGTGGCGCTGGGAGCCGGTTGACCCCAACAGAACGGGCGCAAGCGGCGATTTGTCGAAGATGTTCAAGAATGAGCCCGTGAAGGTGCCGGGTGTCTTGGGCATCAGAGCTCGGATGTCTTCATAGGACGATGCGTGCCAGGGTGTCGATCTCGTGGGAGCAGGGCCTCCATGCCAGGGGCATTCGAACCTCAACAACCATTCACGGCGCAGCGATCCGCGCAACCTGCTCTATCTAACAGTTCCGGCATTCGCTGTGGCGTGCTCCGCACAGGCGGTTGTTATTGAGAACGTTGTGTCTGTCGTGCGTGACGAAGCGCAGGTAGTGGAGACCACGCGTGCGCTGCTTGAGTCATGCGGGTATTCGGTGGCTGAGGGTGTTCTAGCGGCAGACGCGATGGGTTGGCCGCAAACGCGCAAGCGCCACTTTCTGCTTGCTAGACGAGCGAATGGTGAAATGGGATCGGGGCCGATTCCGATCGAGGCTGTGCAATCGGCCCTAGCCGATAGCCCGCCACGTTCCGTACTTTGGGCCGTCAGCGGGCGCGAGAGATTGTCGCCAGATCCGGCAATGCACCTTGAGAGCGAACTTACCCCCTTGAGCCGTGATCGTATCCAATGGCTATTTGACAACGACGAGTATGACTTGGCGCTTAACGAGCGGCCCGACTGTCACCAAGACGGCACAAGCTACGGCGCCGTCTACGGGCGAATGCATGCAACAAGGCCTGCACCGACGATCACCACCGGCTACATGACCTCGGGGCGCGGACGCTTCGTCCATCCAACCGAGCAGCGAACGATTACGCCCGCAGAGGCAGCTCGCTTACAGGGATTCCCTGATAGCTACCGCTTTAGCCCGGCACCGGACCGGCCCGCGAGTCGGTCCCAACTGGCGAAGTGGATTGGTGATGCCATCGCCATGCCACTTGGCTACGCGGCCGCCGCGTCTGTGCTCCTTCCCCAAATTGCGACGGTCGTGGCGGAGATGGGCGGTTCTGCGTCTGCGGACTTTGCCTTGGGAGCGTCGTGAGTCTGAGGAAAGTCAGCAGCGGGCACATTGAACAGCGGGGGCTCTTCTTTAGGAAGTGGTACTTCACCCAACCGTCACAATGGGACAACCTCCGTGGTTATCACAGCCGGGGATCTGAAATTGGGCTCCAGCGGAGTTCCAAGCGGTCACGGCCGATTACGTAAACAAAGGGGCCCGGCTTGGCCGCCCGTTGCAGGATTCGGTGAGCCTGCGCGTAAACGTGGGGTTGGGGGTGGTTGAGGGTCCCTGAGTTGGGGGTGGGGCCCTGCTGGAATCGGTGTTTGCAATATCCAACGATCCAGGAGGGCCCCGATGGCTACTGATGTTATGCGGGTGCGGTTGCATCTGCGTCAGGTTCGTGTTTTGGAGGTGGTTGAGGACACTCCGGCGGTGTTGAGGGTGAGGGTCGAGTCGACCGAGCGGCGGGTCCGGTGCCCGCATTGCGGGTTCAAGTGCCACAAGGTTCATGACACGCGTGAACGGCAGGTGCGTGATCTGGAGGTGTCGGGGCGGCGAACGACGTTGGTGTGGACGCGGCGCCGGTTTGTTTGCGGGAACTGTTGTGAACGGTTCATAGAGGACCACGACGAGTTCGACGGCCGCCTGACCCGCCGGCTGGCGCATCGGCTGGTCGCGGACGCGCAGGTCATGTCGATCCGTGCTGTGGTGCGCCGCCATGGTGTGCACTGGGCTGTGATCAACACGCTGGTGCGGGCCTGGTCGGGGCTGATCGCTGAGCATCGCCGCAGTCAACGGTGCAAGGTGCTGCTGGTCGATGAAACGTCGATGCGTAAACGCCACCGGTATGTGACGGTGATCGTCAACGGCGACACCGGCCACACCCTGGCAATGGTCGAACACCGCTCCGCTGCTGCACTGACACAGTTTTTGATGTCGCAACCCCACCGTTGGCGGCGTGGTGTCAAAGTCGTCGTCAGCGACGGGTCCGGTGCCTACAAAGCCTCCATCGGCGCCTGTTTGCCACACGCCCGCCACGTCCTTGACCGGTTCCACGTCATCAGATGGTTCACCGCCGGGCTCGCCGCGGTGCGCCGCGACGTCCAACGCCGAGACGACGGCACCAAACCCGTCTTCGACCCTCAAGTGTTCCGTGCCCGGTTCCTGCTCACACGCAGAGGCGACACCCTCACCGACACCGACCAGGCCCGCCTCGACAAACTCTTCGAGCAACACCCCAGGCTGCAAACCGGCTGGAACGCCCTGCAAGAACTCCACGGCCTCTACCTAGCCGAAGACCACGACGGCGCCCTTCAAGCGCTCGACAGGTTCTGTGACCTATATGAGACCGGCGAACTGCCCGAGTTCCACAACATCGTCGACACCATCATCGCCTGGTCCACCGAAATCTTGGCCTGGCACCACACCGGCCACCCCAGCAACGGCAGAATCGAAGGCACCAACAACCTCCTACAAACCCTACGACGAACCGCCCACGGCTTCACCAACCCCACCAACTACGAAGCCCGCGGACTCCTGATAACATGACCCCAACCCGGTTCCAGCAACCCCACATCCCACATTTACGCGCAGGGCCGATTCGGTTGAAGTTGCTCTCTAGGCGGTGCACCATCTCGGATCCTGTGAGATTGGCATTGTTGTAGGCGAATACTCGCAGCGTGGATTCAGCCAGCACATCACGATGGTCGCGAACAAGGGAGCAATCTTTGGTCAAAGCTACCCAGCCTTCCTGGTCTGCCCGAAGCATCCAGTCGGGATCAGCAATTCGCTGGTCAGCGCCTCCAGGATACACTTTCGGCCATCGGCAGCGCCTCGAATCCTCTTGCACGAATCGCTTCGGCAATCAGACGGCGACCGAGGCCTCGATCCAAGAAGAAGACAGGTCGCGGCTGGTCAGGCTGCTGCCTGCGTCGGCCAGATGGCACCAAGGGCTTCCTCAATTTGGTCTACAGGGATCCCAAAGTCGTCTGCAATGGACTCCAACGGTTCGCCAGCGCCGGCACGGGACGAAACGGCCGAGAGAGTTGCGCCCCCCTCAACAAAAACCGCGTCTCCTCCAGCCACCTCTGGGATGACACGAAGAAGGGGCCGTTCGGTCACCGGGAGAATGAGTTCAGTGGCCCATGCATCGCCGAAAGTGATCCGCTCCAAATAACCGCCTATCACCTCATGGAACACCCGCTGACCGGTGTGTACCACGGTCAATAGTCTGAGTTGCTTATCTTGACTGCGGGTCGCGTAGTCGTACAAGACGCTGGCACCATCGCTGAACAACTGCCGCGACGCCAGCGCATGCTCGAGTTCACCCTCGTTTGCGAGGATCTCAAGCGCCTTGCGGATGCGCTGAAGAGGAAGACCCGTGTTGCGAAACGCCTGGATTACTACTGCTTCGACCAGCCCAACGAAGGGAATCGAGCGTCGATCACCGAAGCAGTCATCGAATGCGGTGATGACTGGTCCCTGCTTCAACTGCGTATTGCCCAGCAGTGTCCTCTCATAGCCGTGAGACCATGTGCGCAGTGTGGACGGACTCATGCCCACTAGGCGCGCCGCTCCGGCAACGGTGTAGAGCCGCCGGGTAAATCGCTCTTCGTCGATAACGCCTCCCGGTCTCATGTGTCCAACCGTCTCGTCAACAACCATGGTAGCGGGAGCATCGTTGGCCGACCATGTCAATCTCCCCAACTCAAGGGCCAGCCGGGCTAGGAGGTTCGTTTGGCGCGGCTCGGAGGGACGCGGGGGCCTTCGTTGGGCTGTTTGGGGTAGACGGGGGGCCACGGGGCGTCGCTGAGCCCTGCTGCCCAGTCTCTTTTGTGCCACGCCAGCAACGCGTCCAACGACTGGAGCTGATCGTCGATCGACGCCCAGGGGTCGCCCCGTTGCTCGACGAGGGCCGGCACCGTGGCAATGGTCAACGATTCAGGATCGACCGTGGTCACCTCGTCCCAGGTGATCGGCGTCGACACCTGCGCCCCGACCCGGGGGCGAACCTGGTAGGCCCCGAACACGGTCTTGTGCGGGGCGTTCTGGTTGAAGTCGAAGAAGACCCGACTCCCTCGCAGCTCCTTCCACCACTCGCAGGTGACGAGGTTCGGGCATCGTCTCTGCATCTCTCGGGCGAGGGCGACCGCCGCGTACCGGACCGCGTAGCCGTCCCAGCGGGGCATCAGCCGAATCCAGATGTGGAGGCCCTTGCTGCCCGACGTCTTGGGGTAGGCGACGATTCCGAGTTCGTCGAGCACTGCCTTGACTTCGATGGCGGCCGCACGGACGTCGTCGAAGTCAGTGCCCGGGGAGGGGTCGAGGTCGATCCGCATCTCGTCTGCATAGGCCGGTTCGGCTGCACGGTTCGGCCAGACATGAAAACCCAGACAGCCCATGTTGACTCCCCACACGATATGGGCGAGGTCCGCGGCGACCAGGGCGTTGGAGGTCGTGCCGTTGGGTGTGCTCACCACGACCGTCTGCAGCCAGTCGGGTGCTCCCTTCGGTACCCGCTTCTGGAAGAACGACTTGCCGCCGGCACCGTTCGGGTAACGCTCCATCAGCAGCGGACGCCCGCCGATCGCGCGCATCACAGGCTCCTTGAGGGCCAGATAGTACTCAGCGAGATCCAGTTTCGTCTCGCCCCGCTTGGGAAAGAACACCTTGTCGGCGCTCGTGATGCGAACCTCGACTCCGTCTATGTCGAGCGTTCTCGCGGCGCCGGCCATTGCGCTGCGGTGATCAGGCGCCCGGCTTGAAGATCATCAGATAGAGCGACAGCAGGAACAGCACGGTGATGATCAGACTGCCGATCTCGGCCTTTCTGGCGTTCGGCTCGTCGCCGTCGGCGATCGCCTTCTCCGCGGGGAAGACCACGGCGTGGAGGACACCGTTCATGGCCAACCAGATGATGATCGACACGACCAGCCACCCGTCGCTCATCCGGTAGACCCTGTCGGACAGGCCTGCAACACCGAAGCCGAGCAGGCCGCCGACGACCAGGGAACTGCCGTAGATCCGCATCGAACGCTGGGCTATGCCCGCGTAGAGCGATCTGCGAACCGAGTAGTCCTCATTGGAGTCGCGGGCGATGAAGGGGTGGACGAAAGTTGGCGCCAGCGCCACGAACATCGCCACTACGTGCAGGAACAGGATGAAGTTGTATCCATTGCCACCGACGGCTGCGAGAGTCATGCCTCGACTGTATCCAAGCGTTCCCCCAGATTTACGGACCTGTGAACATCTCGAAGCCCAACAGGATCCTTCGGGAATCCGTTCCGCTTCTGAGCCGCTTGGCTAACTCCAGCCCTGTACACTCAGCAGATGGCTGACTACCGCTCGCGCACATCCACCCAGGGACGCAACATGGCCGGGGCTCGGGCCCTATGGCGGGCCACCGGCATGAAAGACGACGACTTCGACAAGCCCATCATCGCGATATCGAACTCTTTCACCCAGTTCGTGCCAGGCCATGTCCATCTCAAAGATCTGGGGCAGCTCGTCGCACGTGAGATCGAGGAGGCCGGCGGCGTGGCCAAGGAGTTCAACACGATCGCCGTCGATGACGGCATCGCCATGGGCCACGACGGCATGCTCTACAGCCTTCCCAGCCGTGACCTGATCGCTGATTCGATCGAGTACATGGTCAATGCGCACTGCGCGGACGCCCTCGTCTGCATCAGCAACTGCGACAAGATCACCCCCGGAATGCTGAACGCCACGATGAGACTCAACATTCCCACGATCTTCGTGAGCGGCGGGCCGATGGAGGCGGGCAAGACCAAGCTCGCCGGGGTGAGCGTGAAACTCGACCTGATCGACCCGATGATCAAGGCAGGCGACACTTCAGTCTCCGACGAGGACCTGCTCGAAATGGAGCGTTCGGCGTGCCCGACCTGCGGATCGTGTTCCGGCATGTTCACCGCCAACTCGATGAACTGCCTGACCGAAGCCTTGGGACTCGCTCTACCAGGCAACGGCACAACGTTGGCCACCCACGCCGACCGAAGGGAACTCTTCTTGGAGGCGGGCCGCCGAATAGTCGATCTGGCGAAGCGCCGCTACGACAAGGACGACGAGTCGGTGCTGCCCCGTTCGATCTGCAACAAAGCGGCCTTCGAGAACGCCATGACACTCGACATCGCCATGGGCGGGTCGACCAACACCGTGCTGCACATTCTCGCCGCCGCGCAGGAGGGCGGAATCGACTTCACGATGGCCGACATCGACAGGCTCAGCCGCCAGTCGCCCAATATCTGCAAGGTCGCGCCGAGCACCGACAAATACCATGTCGAGGACGTGCACCGCGCCGGCGGGATCATGGGGATCCTCGGCGAGCTCGACCGCGGCGGGCTCATCGACACGAGCCTTCCGACCGTCCACTCAGAGACGCTCGCCGCTGCCTTGAACCACTGGGACGTGATGCGCGACCCGTCCACCGAGGTCGTCGACTTCTTCCGTGCCGGTCCCGCCGGGATACCTACGCAGGTGGCGTTCAGCCAAGCGGAGCGGTGGCCGAGCCTCGACCTCGACCGCCAGGGTGGCTGCATCCGCACTGTGGCCGAGCCCTACGACCGCGAGGGAGGGCTCGCTGTGCTGTTCGGCAACATCGCCGAGCGCGGCTGCATCGTGAAGACGGCCGGGGTCGACGAGTCGATATACACGTTCAGCGGCCCCGCGATCGTCTTCGAGAGCCAGGACACCGCGTGTGCCGGAATCCTCGATGAGTCGGTGGTGAAGGCCGGCGACGTCGTGGTCGTGCGTTACGAAGGCCCCAAGGGCGGGCCGGGAATGCAGGAGATGCTCTACCCCACGTCATACATAAAGAGCCGTGGGCTCGGCAAGGAGTGCGCGCTGATCACCGACGGGCGTTTCTCGGGCGGCACGTCGGGCCTGTCGATCGGTCATGCTTCCCCCGAGGGTGCCGAAGGCGGTGCCATCGCCCTCATTGAGACGGGCGACATCATCGACATCGACATCCCCAAGCGCTCCGTCAACCTGCGGATCAGCGAAGAGGAACTCGAGGCGCGGCGCCGGGCCATGGAGTCCAGAGGCACAAGCGCCTGGAGCCCGCAGAACCGCCGGCGCACAGTCTCGGCTGCCCTGCAGGCGTATGCGGCTCTGACCACTTCGGCTGACCGCGGCGCAGTGCGCGACGTGAGCCAGGTCACAAGCTGAACAGGCAGAAGGGCTGACCGTGGGGATCACCGATCCGACCACTGATGTTCGCGGACCTGAGGCGGTCCGCCGCGCCCTGATCGACGCCGCCAAGGCGTTGTCGGCCGTGCGTTCGCCGCGGCAGGTTTCAGGGCGGGAACTCGCGCAGCGCGCCGGTGTGAACTACGGCCTGATCCACTACTACTTCGGAACCAAGGACAACGTCTTCGCGCAAGCAGTGACCGAGGCGACCGAAACCATGGCGCAGCGCTGGGATGAGAGCGGTGTGCTGCCGCTGAACACCAGCGAAGAAGCGGCCAGCTACCGCACTTTCGCCAAACTCGAAGTCGACGAGTCCCGTTCGCCCATCACCGATCTGATCGCTCGGATCGTGGCGGGCGAGGCCAAAGCCAGTGACCGGCCCGAGACCGACAGCGAACTGTTGGCCGAAGTCGCGATCACCACCGCTCTGCAGTTCGGCTGGGGGACTTTCGAAGACGAGATCGTCAGTGCCCTCGAACAGTTCGGTGGCGAACTCCATGCGCTGCGGGCGCGCGTCGCTGAGCTGTCTCTGCGGCTCAAAGCGGACTAGTCGGTGACCGCCACAGAGCCCGACCCCGTTGCGTCGGGGCCTGTCGTGAGCCAGAGCGTGGACCGCAGTGAACGCCCCGTCATCGGGTTCCTGGCGTTTCTCAGCATTATTCTCGCCTTCGGTGTCGACTCGGTGCTGCCGGCCTTCGACGAGATCAGGGAGCAGTTCAACCTGAAGCCCGGATCAGGCGAAGTCTCCCTGGTCATCACCTGGTATCTGCTGGGGATGGCGGCCGGCCAGATGCTGTGGGGCCTGCTGTCGGACCGCTTCGGCAGACGTTCGATTCTGGTAGTGGGACTGGGGTTGTACGGACTGGGCGCACTCGGCGCGGGTCTCGCCGCGAACATGACCGGTTTGTTGACGATGAGATTCGTGTGGGGGCTGGGGGCAGCGTCTCCGAGCGCCATAAGGTTGGCGATCGCCCGCGATCTCTATTCGGGGGACCAGATGGCCCGGGTCATCTCCTTCGTGATGGCCGTCTTCTTGTTGGGTCCCGCAATCGCCCCCGCGATCGGTGAGGGAATCCTGCTGATCGGCGACTGGCGCCTGGTCTGTTTCTCCGCGGCACCGCTGGCAGCGCTCGCCGTGTTCTGGACGGTGCGGTTCGGTGAGACGCTGCCGCGGTCGAGTCGCCGTCCCATTGATCTTGGTGCCACCGGCCGCGGCGTACGCGCGGTGCTGCTGACGCGAGTGACGATCGGTTACACGCTGGCGTCGATGTTCACGTTCGGAGCGTTTTTCGTCTACCTGGGAAGCAGCGCTCCCATCATCGACGAGATCTACGGCCTCGACGATTACTTCGCGCTCATCTTCGGGGGTTCCGCCCTGTTTCTCGCCGCCGCAGTATGGACCAGCGAACGGTTCATCCGACGCTACGGCGCAGACGGCGTCTCGATGACGGCACTGCTTGGTCTACTGGTCGTCTCAGCGGTGTTCACCGTCTGGGCGGTGGCCGCCGAGGGTGTTCCGTCGTTCTGGGTCTGGTACGCCGCCACCGGTCTGCTCGGCGCTTTCACCACGATCTTCACTCCGACCGCGAGCGCGATCGCCATGGAACCGATGCAGCGAATCGCTGGCGCGGCCTCTGGCATGTTCGGCGTTATCACAATCGGTGGGGGTTCGATTCTCGCCAACCTGATTGATCGACAGATCGACAACACGGTCACACCCATGGCCGTCGGCAACATCGTCTACACGGCTGTAGCGATCGGTTTCGTTCTGTGGGCCCGCGGCGGCTCCCGCGCCGTCGTCGACCCCGAGGCCTAGCGGCCAAGCGGACAGGTGCCCCACACACAAGACATCCTAGGATCAGGCATGATTATGGCGTTCAAAGGCAGTGCAACTAAGCGGAGCGTGTCACGCAGGGAGCGTCAATGAGAACGGACGATTCCTCGCTAGCGATCAGAATTCGCGGCTTGAGCATTCAGTACGGCCCAAAGACCTACGGAGTGCGTGATGTCGATCTTGATGTCATGTGGGGGGAAGTGGTTGGCGTGATTGGGCCAAACGGGGCGGGCAAGACCTCGCTCATCGAGTGCGTCGAAGGACTCCGTGAGCGTTCAGCCGGTGACGTTGAAGTCAGCGGCATCGATCCGGCACGCCACCGATCTGATGTCGCAGGCATGATCGGTGTGCAACTTCAGGACACCTCTTATCCGACACGGTGTCGCGTTCAGGAAATATGCGATCTATTCGCGAGCTTTTATGCCAATCCTGTACCGCCCGCTGATCTGCTCGATCAATTCGCACTCGCCGATCGAGCCGAGACCTTTGTCGAAGATCTGTCTGGTGGACAGCGTCAAAAGCTGTCGCTCGCATTATGTCTCATCGGAAGGCCCCGTCTTCTCTTCTTAGACGAACTCACGACAGGCCTCGACCCGGAGGCGCGACGGTCCACATGGGATCTACTGCGTCATCTGAATGAAGCGGGAACCACGATTGTCCTCACGTCTCACTTCATGGACGAGATCGAGGCTCTATGCGACCGAGTACTGCTGTTAGATGATGGCCGACCGGTTCTGTTGGGCACCATCGCGGACTTTCTAGCGAAGTGCCAGGACCAGCACTCCTACACACTTGATGGCAGTCTCTTGAGAGTTGTGGATGCGACGGTGTTGGAGAGGCTTCCGGGCATCACGTCGGTCAGAGCGCAGCAGCGAAGGATCGTCGTGAAGGGTAGACATCCCGAGACTCACGACGGCGTGCGAGGCGTCGTCGAGCGCAGTGGCGGGGATCCCGGACTAGTCCGACACAAACCACCCGACATGGAGGACGCTTTCCTACATCTGACCGGCCGCTCCCCAGAGGTCAACGATGTTCCGTGAAGCCCTGAGGTTCGAGCGCCGTCGAATCCTCCGTTTCTTTCCGACCGTCTTTTTCTCACTGGTCTTTCCGGTGATGCTCCTGCTGATCTTCGGAACCGTCTACGGCAATGACCCCAACGAGTTCTTCTCCGGGAACTTAGGTACGGTCGATGCGACGGTTCCCGCCTACATGGCATTGGTGATGGCTGTGACTGGGCTCATGAGCTTTCCGTTGACCATGGCCGAGTATCGAGATCGTGGAGTCCTTCGCCGGCTTCAGATGACCCCCGCAACGCCGACGAAGTTGCTTCTCGCCCAGTTCATTGTGAACGTGGCCCTGACGATCATCGGCGTGGTGCTGCTCATTATCGTCGGCCTCGCGCTGCTGGATCTCACGCTCACGTCGAACTGGGTGGCCTTTCTCCCGGCTTTCCTTCTGTCGATCATCGCGATCTTCTCGATAGGACTGCTAGTCGCGTCATGGGCACCGAACGAGCGGACAGCGACGCTTGTAGCGAGTCTTGTGTACTTTCCGATGATCTTTCTTTCTGGAGCGACCTTGCCGTCGGAGTTGTTGCCCGGACCCGTCCAGACGGCGGCAAAAGCACTTCCCATTACATGGGCAGTCGAACTGTTGCTGGCCGCGTGGAACGACACAAGCTATCCCAACTGGCATTGGGCGATCGCTGTCCTACTTGGGACCACAGTTTCTTGCGGTTTGCTGTCGGCCCGATCCTTCAGGTGGAGCTGAGATGGAGTCTCGCTCCAGCTGACCACGCGTGCTTCTCCAACTCCTCGTACCGATGGGTGGAGCTTAAATGAAAGGGTGAAGAACGGCCCCGCGCTTGGCGGCTATGGCGCTGAATCGATGTGTTAAGGGGCTGCGCGGATAGGCGCTGAACTGCGGGAACGCTCGAGATTCCGGCAATGACTGCGATCCCCTGACCTGCCGCTTTGCGCCACCGATCACGGTCGAAACAACATCTTCCAAGACCTGTGCCGCCTATCCGCGCAGCCTCTAAGCCGTTCTTCGATGGTTCAGACGATTCCGCCGTTGCCGGCGAACGGGGCTGCTGGTGAGGCGATGTCGAGAGACTGGGCTGAGTCTGTCGGCGACTCGGGCAGGCTCAGCGGGTTCTCAAAGCTTCGGCGATCAGTTCTACGGGGTGGCGGACGGTCAGGCCCGCGGCTTCGAGGTGCATGGAACATCCGGGGTTGGCGCTCACCACCAGGTCGGCACCCGATCGGTTGAACGCTTCGGTCTTGCGGGCGCGAACATCAAGCGCCAACTGGCGGTGGACCAGCGAGAACGCGCCGCCGGCACCGCAGCACATTCCGTCGTCGTCAAGCTCCACCAACTCTTCGACGAACGGTTGGAGGACTCGACGAACAGCCATGTGCGCCCCCTGCACGTGACGCAGGTGACAGGGGTCCTGAATTGCTACCCGTCCGGCGATCTGTGACTCTGCACCGGTCGTCGCCAGCTCATCAATATGAGCAGCGAGCCACTCGTGGATGTCGAAGACCCGGGCCGAGAAGGACCGAGCCTCGTCGCTGTCGAGCAGACGGCCGTAGTCCTTCAGGGCCGCACCACACCCAGCAGAGTTGACAAGAATCGCGTTGTCACCGTCGAGCGCTGAGATCACTCGGGCAGCGAGCTTGCGGGCGTCGTCGCCGAGGCCGGCGTGTGTGTGCAACGCGCCGCAGCAGGGGGCCGCGTCACCGGTCGGGCGAACCGTCGTGCCGGTCGCCTCGATCACTTCTTGGGTCGCTGCGTGGATATCGCGCTGCCAGGCGTCCATCACGCACCCGGTGAACAGCCACACTTCGTCGCCCGATGCTGGCAACGCTCGGCGACGAACTGGCAGACGCTCCGGGATTCCCATCCGGCGTGACGGAACGAACCGCAGCCGTTGCGCAACCGCGAGGCTGCTCGACACGAAACGCAGGAGCCTCGGGCGGGTCAAGCCTCGCAACCCCAGCTTCAGCCACCGAGGCGCTCGGCGCTGGGTCGTCTCGACGAACTCCTTGGTGGCCTCCAGCAGATGTCCGAAAGGCACATCGCCGGGACACGCGGTCTCGCAAGCTCGGCACTGGATGCACGAATCGAAGGACTCAACGATCTCATCGGAGAGCGGGGCGATGCCTTCATCCACAACACGCATCAGAGCAATGCGCCCCCGCGGCGAGTGTGTGTCGGTGCCGGTCACGCGATACGTCGGGCAGTGCGGGAGGCACAACCCGCACGCCACACAACTGTCGAGCTCTGCCTGGTCCACCCCCAACAGTCCGAGAGAGTCGGTCATGGATGCTCCACGGAACGACCCGGATTGAAGCGCCGGTCGGGGTCAAAAAGATCGCGTACCCGACGGTTCAGCGCAGCAACACCGGCTGGGACCGGTGGCGGATCGAGATCGGGCCGTTCGCAATGGGCCACACCGACACCGATCTCCGCGACGAATCGTCCGGTCTCGCCTCTGAGCCGGTACAGATCCTTGGGGCGACGCGACCAGCGAAATGGTGGCAGTTCCGGTGGCGGGCTCTCAGACGCATCCGGTAGTCGAGCGAGATCGTCTTCAACATCGACCTGGTGCCCCGCGAGTCGAGCCCACACCGCCGATCCGTCCCACAGGATAGCCGTGGCCGTTTTCGCTGTGTTGAGAACGAACTGCGGCTCGGTGTCGTCGAGTTTGGCCCATTGCTCGTGCTCGGGCTTCGGACGGGTGCGCAAGATCGCGTCGCCAATGCATCCCAACGTGCCCAAAGAGCCGACCAGAATGCGGCACATGTCGAAACCGCTCACGTTCTTGACTGTGGGTCCGCCCGCGGTCACGAGCTGACCGTCGGCGGCCACATAGTGCACCTGCAGAACAGCGTCGCGGATGTGACCGTCCCCCAGTCTCGTGACCGGCGACCGCCCCACCGCTATCGCTCCCCCGACTGTCGAAGAACGCCCCCCGAACGGCCCGGAGCCATCGGGCAAGCCAGAACCGTCGGACAAAGCTGTGCGCTGGCCATGTTCGGCGAGCGCGGCGTGGAGTTCGGCAACTGTGGTGCCGGCGCGCACGCAGACGGTCATCTCATCGGGTCGATACTCCACGATGCCAGACGGTGCCCGTACTTCACGGACATCGCCGTTCGGTGCGCCACCCACATCCCATTGGGTGCCCCCGCCGCGGACCACAACCGGATCTCGGGGACCGATCTCAGCGGCGAAGGCAAGCAGCGCCTCGTCATCAATCACCGGCGGGGCGATCATCCCCACACCCCGTTGGGCCTCGACGCGGACAACGAGGCGATGTCTGCGCAGCTGTGGGCCGACGGCAGCACCTTGCCCGGGTTCAAGCGGCAGTGCGGGTCGAACGAACGACGCAACAGCGCCTGCTGCTCAAGGTCTGCGCTGGTGAATTGGAACTCCATGAAATCCCGCTTCTCGACACCAATGCCATGCTCACCGGAAAGGACTCCGCCAACCGCCAGAGACACTTCGAGGATTTCTCGCCCAGCGGCGGCCACACGCTCGTTGGCACCGGGTTGCCGCGAGTCATAGGCCAGCAGCGGATGCAGGTTGCCGTCGCCGGCGTGAAAGACGTTGACCGCGACGAGATCATGGCGATCGACGATTTCGTATACGGCCTCCAGCACTTCGACGAGCTTGGAACGAGGCACCACCGTGTCGTGGAGGTAGTAGTCGGGTGCAACCCGCGCTATCGCCCCGAACGCACTCTTTCGTCCCTTCCAGAGCAGCGCCCGCTCCTCTTCGTCAGCCGCTACCCGCACGTTGCCGCCATGTGCGCGACCGATCTCGGTGACCTTCCTGGTGTCCGCCTCAACGCCTCGTGAAAGGCCGTCGACCTCGATCAACAGCACCGCTGCCGCTTCGCGGGGGTAGCCGGCATGTACAAAATCCTCGACGGCGGCCACGCAGCGCTGGTCCATCATCTCAATGGCAGCGGGAACCAGTCCTGATGCAATCACCGCGCCCACAGTGGCCGCTGCATCAGCCACCGTGTCGAAAGACAGCAACAGCGTCTTGATGCTCTGTGGGTCAGGCGTCAGGCGCACTGCAATCTTGGTGGCGATGCCGAACATGCCCTCCGAACCGACGAAGGCACCGCGCAGGTCATAACCGGAGGGTTCAGCGTCGAGTCCACCGAGCACGACCGCTTCGCCGCTCGACAGAACCACCTCCACAGCCAGCACATGTGCGCTCGTCACTCCGTAGGCAAGACAGTGGGGCCCACCGGAATTGTTGGCGACGTTGCCGCCGATGGTGCACACCTGCTGCGATGACGGGTCGGGGGCGAAGTGCACGCCCAGCGGCGCCACCTGCCGGGACAGATCAAGGTTCACGACACCTGGCTGCACCCAGGCAACACGATCCTCCACATCGACTTCGAGCACCCGGTTCATGCGCGTCGTGGAGACGACGATGGGATCGCCGAGGGGCGCGGCCCCACCGCTCAGACCCGAGCCGGCTCCTCTGGGAAGGACCGCCCGGTCGTGGCTTGCGGCGACTCGCATGATCTGTTG
The DNA here is from genome assembly GCA_965208435.1 of Candidatus Aldehydirespiratoraceae bacterium. Taxonomy (GTDB): domain Bacteria; phylum Actinomycetota; class Acidimicrobiia; order Acidimicrobiales; family Aldehydirespiratoraceae; genus VXYK01. The sequence goes on from OZ242337.1 coordinate 814,167, forward strand.
CACATGCTCGGTGGAATCCGGGAAGCACACCGGCCCTGCGGTGCCATCGGAGAACATTGAGGCGTCTGCGCTGGCGAGATGCCGAGCTGCCCCGTCAGCGCGGACCCGATCCGCGCCGAGCGCTCTGACCAAGTCAGCCACACACGGATCCGCCGGGTCGTGGCGAGCCCCGTCGTGCCGAGTTCTTCTACCGAGCCTCATTGGAGATTCTCTGCGTAAACGCCCACACTCACAACCTAGCCAAGCGCGTCGCCCGAACTCGTTTCGCAGGCGATCTCAGACTGAAGCCCGAACCAGTCTCGCAGGCGATCTCAGGTCGAAGCCGCAACCCGCATGGCGCGTTCGAGAATCTGCTGGTGCCCGAGGAGGTGGCGCAGGCGGTTCTCCAAGCCGGCTATCGGATACAGGTTCTGCGGGGCACGCGTGTCCTTGTGCGGTTCGCTGGCGAAGCGTTGCAGTGTCGCGGTCACCTCGTCTGCCCTGCTGATCGCTTGTGATGCGGGCCCGGTACCGACGAGTTCGCAACGGACGATGCCCGCGTGCGGGTTGCTCCCGGGTCCCGGCAGACGCAGGTACCAGGACCAACGAGTGAAGCCCCTGCCGCTGATCAGGAACACCGGTGTCCGCTGCCCCTCCTGGAGCTGTTGCAGGATCGCCTGTTGAGGCTCTGGCAGATACTGGACATGCTGGGTCTTGACGTATCCGACCCCGTTGGTGTTGGTGCGTCCCCGGAGCGGGCCGTCGAAGACGACCATGTCGGCATCGTGGTCGTTTCCGAACTGGGTCTCGAGGCGGGTCATCTGCTCGTGGATGCCGTTGTAGACGTCGTTCGGTGTGTCGCCTGCGCACGGCACGAATTCGTAGGTGCCATGACTTGTGTGGATCGGCCCTGCCGCCTCGGACGGCGATGCGAAGACCCCTCTCTTCACTGCGACGTCAACCACATGAGCTTCGCGCTGGTCGCACTTGACGGCACCCGCGGCCACTGAAGCGCACACACCCGTATGCACGAGTTCCCCGTCACTGATCCAGATCCTCGCATCGATTCGCCGAACGCCGTCAACGAAGAGGACGCAGTCGGGCAGTTCGGGTGACTCGGGCTGTTGAGGAGACCAATCATCGGCGTCGACTTCGATCCCGACGTTCACGTCGCCCGTCGATTCCTCCATCTGCTCGGGGTCGAGGCCGATCCCGTACTCCGGTGCCCAAGTCTCCACACTGAACTTCACAACGAACGCTCCTTGCTGCGACGGCCGAGGCGGCCACGCCACCAGCTCATCAGTTGGTCAGCATCGGAGACACCATACGCGTCGCACATGAGCACACCCGCCTCCTGAAGGTGTTGCGTCCTCTTTTGTGACGAGGATGCCCTGCCAGCATCGCGGATCAGCGCCGCGGCGCGGTCCCATGCGGCACAACTCGGTGGCAGGGGAAGGCCGAGAACTTGAGAAGCGCTCAATTTGAGGGTGTCGATGCTGAGCGCCGCACCCATGTACCGTGCCGCCGCCCATGCGGTGATCGGGGGTGACATCAGCGCCGCGGCAGCGTGCCACAAGCTGATGCCGTCGGTCGTTATGGTGATGACCGGCACCGACGGCAGCAGCACGCCCGCCTCGTCGACGATCACCTCGATCACGCGGGTCTGGGTAGCGAGCAACAGTTTGGGTACGAGTCGACTCTCTGCCCAGTCACCGAGGCCGCCTTCGGAGCGCAGCCGATTGAGGTCTACGACCGGTGCCTGGTAGTCGATCTTGTTGAACCTGGTGAGCCGGGTGCCCCAATGAAGTTCGGCGAGGTCTATGACGCCGGTTGTGACCAGTGCTGCGGTGTGGATTCCGTCTGGAACTCGACCGTCAGCCTCCTCGACGAATCCGACGAGTCCGTAGTACTGATCCCTGAAATCGGCGGTGGCGCTGAGCTCGGCGCCCATGGTCCGGCTCTCATCGAGGTCAACTCTGGGGATCCCGAAACCGTCGGCGATCAGCGGTGCCCAAGTTTCCATGCGCGTGACTTTGTCTGCGTCGATTCGTAGTGGCGGGAGTGCACGGAAGTCGGAACCTGTGAAACGGCAGAGCTCGGTTGTTGATGGTCTTTCTCCATTGCGAAAGACCACTACACAGGTGCGTACCGAAGCATCGAAAACGCCTTCTCGTGCAACCCAGAGTGTTTCCAGCGTTCCCCGGGATGTGAGGGTTCGCCGCGCTCCTCTGGTGTCGGCGGATGCAAGGATGCTGGCCGGTTGCACCAGGCCGATCCGTCCGTTGTCGGGGCGTGCCAACTGCGATGCGAGTTCCGCGAAGATCACCGCGGTGTCGGCATATCCCTTGGCGACCCCCGGATATCGGCGTTTCAAGAAAGCGGCGAGTTCTTGGGACTGAGCGGTCGTGGTCCCGAGTTGGTTCAGGAACGGCGGATTGCCGATGATCACGTCGAAGCCTCCGCCCCATCCCGTTTCGGGGTTGGTCTGGCCCTCCTTGAACACCTCGGGGAACTCCAGTTGCCAGTGGAACGGGTCGGTTTCGCCGGTGTCTAGTGGTTCTTGGCCACTCTGGGCGAGGAGTTTCGGGGTGAGCCCGATCAGCGAGTCACCGCAGCGGATCCGGCTCTCACCCGAACCGCACGACAGCGCGAATCTGCAGAGTTCCACGGCGATGGGATCGATGTCGACGCCGAATATGCAGTGCTCCACGGCATCACGGCGCGCCCGCTCGATCTCTTCGGTGGACGGCTTGGATTGCGCGCAGCGCAGGGCTGCGAGCACGGAGCCGACCCGGTCGGCTGCCGCGGTCAGGAAATGACCAGACCCGCAGGCCGGGTCGAGGATCTTGAGATCGAGCAGCGCAGTTTCTGGTTCGTCACCGGCCAGCGCTTCGTTGATCGCAGGGTCGAGTGTCCAGTCGAGTATGCGCTCAACCAACTCTGTCGGCGTGTAGTAACTGCCGCTCGCTTTGCGGTCATGCTGGCTAGCACGATCGAGCGCCACCTCCCACGTGTCCGTGTCGACGCTCAACCTCATTTCCAGCAACGACTCATACGCGGACCCGAGCTCCGTCGCATCAAGTTCACTGCGAATCCGTCGTGCGGTCTCTTCGAATGAAGAGCCGCCAGCCATCTCCCGCAACCGGGAGACATCGAGACCCTCGAAGAACAACCCGTAGAGCAGGTTCAGCAATTCGCGATAGAGATCGTGCTCGGTCGTGACTCCGCTGCCGATCCGGCCACGCACTTCGGCACTGTCGTCTAACAGAGCACTCCCGAGGTCAACGACCGCGCCCTCAACCGCCCGAGTGCCCGCTTCCTTGGGCACCGCTACTCGAACAAGACTTCAAGGTCAGACTGGGGGTAGCCGAAGCACTCAAGGAACGTATCTGCCCGCTTTCGCATGGTGTCTGCACTGCCATGGTCACCGATGAAGTACTCGGATGACTTGACCTGAAAATACGTTTTGCTTGGGCCTTCGGGTCCGAAGGCCCCGGGGTCGAGCGCTACGTGCGGGTGCTTCCTACCTCGGAGTTTCAGAGTCTTGTCGAACTCGGATGCATGTTGCTCATACAGCAGTTCAACCACTGTGTGGAGAATCGCCTTGTGGCTGGAAACCGGGTGGCGCGTTCCCCACAGCCTGATCGCGACTGGTTTCAGACTTGGCTTTCGGCCCGGTTTCTGAGCCTTCTCGGTTCCGGGCTCCGACGGAGGGGACTCCATCGGAATCGTACCCGTCGGAACGGGTATGCCGCGCAAAGCGGCGATGACCTGATCCTTTTCTGGCCTCAGGTCCAGTTTCCCATAGACCCTTGAAACGATGAGTTCCACCAGTTCTTCGTCTGGTTCATTCAGCATGTGGTCCCAGATCTTGGGAATCTCCGTCTTCAAGCGAGCATCGTCCAACGTCGCTATCAACACCGACTTGGCTTTCTTCTGGGCCCGGCCCTTCACCAGAGCTTCTCTGTCCAAGAACGCCCGCAGGTCTTCAGCCAACCGTTCAACCGAATCGCGTTTCATATCCAGCGTCGCAAACCGGCGCTGAATAGGCTCGCCGGGTTCCCGAGGCAGGAACAACCACCACTCCATACCCGTGGTCAGCACGCAGATGTCGACGCCTTCGTGAAAGGCGTAACCCAACACTTGCGCTACGTGCTGCCTCAGGTCCGCACCGGGAGCCTTGGCTTCGATCAGGGCAACCAGCCGGTCGTGGCCGCGGGTGGTGGCACGAAGCGCGATATCGACCCGTCCACCCTTGTTCCCCCCGACCGCGTACTCCAACAAGAACTCTGAGCCGTCGGTCTGGTCCCAACCCAAGTTCTCGAGAATCGGAGCGATCAACTGGAACTTGGCTGATTCTTCGTTACTAGGCACAGGGCGTGACCGAATCTTCTCCAACCGCTCTTCCAGGGACATGGGCACCGACAATAGCACGCACCCCTGGGCCTCCCCTGTTCGGAAGGGTTGGTCGACTCGTTATGCCCGGTCCTCAAGAGACTTCAAGAAATCGGCGGTGCTCTCATAGAACTTCCCTCCTGGAGGGGGTTGTACCCGCCCAGCAGCCGCGTCAATCTCAGCAAGGGACACGCCGTAGAACGCCTCGTCAGGATCAACCTCTTCCAAAGACATCGGGGCCGACCATAGCACGCACCCCGGGCTTCCCCTTTTCAGATGAGTCGCCGGTAGGACAAACCCGGTTCGCCCTCGTCGGCGTCTCGAAATCGCAGCGGACAATGTCACCCGCTCGTATCAACGACATCGTCTGCAGACGCATCGAGCACGGTCTTGTCGTCAACATCGGGCAGAGCGCTCGCGAGCTGCGCCCCCATGATGCGACGACGTTCCCGTCGGATCATCTTCTCAAGCTGCGCGTCGTATGTCAGCCCCTCCCGATCGGCGAGCAGACGCAGGGCATCCCGGGTCCGGACCGAGACCTTGATGGTTGTCGATTCAGGCATTCCGTCGAGTATGCCTCTGCGGAATCGTCAGTGGGAGACGGGATTTCTCTACAGCCGTGAGATCTTATCCCCCTATGTCCGATCACTTGCGATGGTGACGCTCCGAAATCGTGGGGTGCGCCAAGCCAACACTTTGCCCGTAGTCGGGCCGTAACGAAGCTGTCTCGGAGCCCGCCAGTACCCAACTCACGCGGGGGTCGGTACCCGTTCTACGCGGGAGTCAGTACCGCTCTCACGCGCACCTCAGTACCGCTCTCACGCGCACGCCGGTAACCATTCCACGCGGGAGTCAGTAACCAATTTGCGCGGTTAGGCGGTCACTCGGGTGACGGTGGAGGTGGTGGGGGTCTTGGCGACCTCGAAACGGAGGGGCATGCGTTCGGCGAGCTCGCGGATGTGGGTGACAATGGCGACCATTCGGCCTGAGGCGCCGAGTTCCTCGATCGCGGCTGCGGTCACGTCGAGGGTCTCGGGGTCGAGCGTGCCGAATCCCTCGTCGAGGAACAGCGAGTCCAGTCCCGGGGCACCTTCTGGTGCCATCTCCGCGTGGCTGTCGCTGAGCGCCAACGCCAAGGCGAGGCTGGCCAGGAACGTCTCGCCCCCTGAAAGGGTCTTCGCCTGACGCTTCTGGTCCGCGTTGTGGTGGTCGCAGACGTCGAACCCGGTGCCGTCAGCATCGAACGAGTACTGACCGTTGGACAACACAAGCAGACGTTCGCTGGCTCGATCCAGCAGATCGCCGACGGCTTCGGCCAGCAACCAACGCTCGAACCCGTCGGATCGGAGCAGGCGACCCAGTTCGCCCGCCACCCGTTGCTCGGTTCGCAGCCCTTCGACCTCTGCTTCGAGGTCTGCCATTTCCCTGCGCTTATCGCAGGCCGACTGATGGTCGTAGCGTGCCCGTTCCACGGCCGTTGCCATGTCGGAGCGCCAACTCTGCGGATCGGTGGGGACGAAATACTCTGCGCACACAGCACGGGCCGCTTGCTCGTGCTCTCGCCGTTGGGTCTCGGTGTTGGTGACGTGTTCGTCGGATTTGTCGATCTCGGGGCTCAGATCCTCTGCCATCTGCGACGCCCAGCTGGCCAGCGCCTTCCAGTCCTCCACCAGTGATGCTTGCGGTGGAGGCGGTCCCAGAGCGGCGAAGCCGTCACGGATCTCGGCGAACTCATTGCGCGCCCTCCGTTCCGCTTCGGCGAGTTCTTCAAGCGCCTTGCGCGCGGTCTGTTCCGCAGCTTGCGTCTCGGCCTCGGCGTGTTGGGCCTCTCGGCTGGTCGTAGCCAGTTGTTCGGCGCGCTCGATGTCTTTCTCGAGGGCCTTCTCGTCGGGTTCGTCGGTCAACCTCTCAGCAAGTCGATCGTGTTCGGAGCGGCGCTCGTTGCGGACAGTGGTCAACCGCTTCAGTTCGACTCTGGTTGTCTGTTCTGTGTCAAGAGCTACTGCGGTCTCGGTGTTGTCACGTAGGTCGGCTTCGGCTTGTCTAGCCGCGGTCAGCTCCCGTTGGGCTTCGGTGGCTGCCGCCGCAAGTTCTTCGGCCAGCACGGAGAGGCGATTGATCTCGTCGTCGTCGGGAGCGTCAGCGAGTTTGGCGACGAGATCGTCGTGCGCGGTCCTAGCAGACGTGACCGCTGCTTTGGCATTGGAGAGCGCAGCGACGGCCTCGGCGAGTGCTGCTTCATGCTTGCGCTTGGCATCCTCGGCTTCGGAATGGGTTCGTTGGAGTTGCTCGAGTTCAGCGTCGAGGTCGTGGTCGGGTAGCTCATGTACGGGTTGACGACACACCGGACACGGTTCGCCTTCGACCAACTGGGCCACCAGACCCTCCGCTTGTTTGACCGCACGGGCTCGACCAAGACGGTCACCTGTTTCGCGATGGGTCGCGCGGGCCTGCTCATAGTTCTCGCGGGCTTTGGTCTCCTGCTCTTGTTCAACCAATTGCGCTTTTCTTGCCGTTTCCAGCTGGCCGCTCAAGCGGGCCAAGTCCGTGCGTTGGCCGCGCCAGAGGGCTAGCTGCACCAAGTTGGGACCATCGGTCAGTTCTTGCTGCGCAGCTTGAGCCGCCGCGCTCGCCTCCTCCACAGCTGCCTTGAGGAGTTCGAGACGGTCCCGAATCTCCGATGCCTTCTCGGCCGCGATCCGATACTGCTCATCGGCACTCTCACACTGGTCGTCGAGGCCGGTGACTTGCTCCACCAAGACCGCGAGCCGTTGATGCTCCCCGAGCAGGATCATGCACATTTCGACATTGGGGCCCTCTTGTACGGCTTGTTCTGCTGCTCGGGCCTTTCGCGAAGCCTCCTCGAGCGCCTCTTTCGCATCCGCGGCTGCTGTCTGCGCCACTTGCAGTTCATCGCCGAGCGCCAAGACCTGTTGCGGCACGGTCACGCCGGTCGCCGCGAGCAGCAGCAGGGCCAGTCCCTCGGCTTCCTCGCGGGCGCTTGCGACTGCGTTGGCGCTCTGGTCGAGGTCTTTCAACAAACCGTTCAGAGTTGCCTGGGCCGCTGTCACTGCCTCAAGTGCTTCGGCAAGCTGCGCTACCTGTTCTTCGCTCGGGACCTCCGCATCAAGTCTCGGTTCAAGCACCTCCAACTGGTCTTTGGCGGTGTTGGCCCGCTGTCGGGCTTGCCCGCCCATTCGTTCATAGATCTCCAAGTCAAGTAGTTGCCGCAAGAGTTCCTGGCGGTCTGAGGGCTTGTCATGCAGGAAGGCCGCGAACCGGCCTTGGGGCAGCACCACGGTCTTTGTGAAACGGTCGAAGTCAAGCCCCAATATCTGCTCCACTGCGGGTTCCATCTCGTTGGCCATGCCCGCAAGGACTTCGCTGTCGCGTTCCAGACGGGCTTCTCTGGTCGTGGCGCCCGTGTTGGTTCGCCTAACCACCCGCACCGCGGTGTAACGGTTGGAGTCCACCTCGAAATCGAGCGACACCTGAGCCTCGTTGGCCATCTGGTTGACCGCCGGGGCCACGGCTCTGCGATCGTCGTAGCGGGTGACCGCACCGAACAGGGCGAAGGTGATGCCGTCGATGATGGTGGACTTGCCGGATCCGGTGGGGCCCACGAAAGCCGCAAGTTCCACATCGTCGAAATCCACAACGGTCTTCTCGCGGAACGCACCGAAACCCTTCATCTCGAGGCGCAACGGCCTCATGACGCCGCCTTCCAAAACAACGCGAACCCAGCGTGGTCGCCGTGCGCGCACCAGCGACGCAGCGACCTCATGGCACCCGCTCCGAAAGCGGCTCGTTCAAGGACTCCGAGTCCGACGCCAGCTCGGCGTCGAGCAGCTCCGCGAACATGGCTCGGACTCGCTCATCTGCGACATTCCGCTCGGTGAGGAACTCGTCGAACAGCTCAGTGGGGGCGCGCCCGCTGCGGGTCGCCCGTTGCTTGCGCTGCGGGGCGGGGTCGTCCATGCGCACGTCGACCACCCGCTCACCGAGAAGTTCCCGCACTTCGTCGGCCAAGCCCGCGCGACGCGGCTCGTTGACCACCACCCGCAGCCAGGCACCATCGTCGCGGTCGGCTGATTCTCCGAGGTCCGCGACCGTTCCTCGCAGTGTGCGCAGCGCTCGACCGCCGCTGAGGGGCAAGGGTGTGACCACCGGCGGAACTCCAGGTTCGATCTCGACCAGGTTGACCTGTTTGGGCTGGTCCTCCTCCCCGAAATCGAGTTGCAGCGGCGATCCGCAGTAGTGGATCGGGGCCGCCCCAGCGATCCTCTGCGGGCGATGCACATGGCCGAGGGCCACATAGCTCGCCGTCACCGGGAACGACTGGGCGCTGACGGCATATTCGTCGATGAAATGCGCCGCTCGTTCACCACCGCCGAGCTGTCCGCCGTAGACGAAGGCGTGTGCCGCCAGGATGTTGACCGTGTCGGTGCCGAACTCGGCAGTCAGGGTCTCGATCAGCAGACGTATGCGGTCGGCATAGGTCTGAGTGTTCTCGTAGGCGGCGGCTTCCATGAGGTCGGCGGCCCGAACCACGCCGCGTTTGGACACGAACGGCAGCATCGCCAGGCGTACTTCTTCGCCTCCCCGCATCGACAGGCGGATCACCCCGCCGTCGTCGGGCCGGGTCGGTTCGGTGACCAGATGTATCCGACCGAGCGCTTCAAACACCGGGGCTACCGCATGCAGGCGGCGGGCGTTGTCGTGATTGCCCGAGATCACCGCGACGTGGGCGCCGGTGTCGAGCAGTTGCAACAGAGTCCGATAGACCAGCGACTCCGCCTCCGCGGTCGGAGTGGCCGTCTCGAACAGATCGCCGGCCACGATCACCAGGTCGACCGAATGCTCACCGGCGAGCGACACGATCTCGCTGAGCACCGCCTCATGCTCAGGTGCTCGACTGTGGCCCCGGATCGTCTTGCCCACGTGCCAGTCGCTGGTGTGGAGAAGTTTCACTCGTCCGGTCCCCCGCCCCCGAGAACCCCAGTGCGACCAGGCCGAATAAGGCTCGCTGTCCTGATCACGGTCGTCACGATCAGGAAAGGCCTTCGAACGGGTCGGTCGGCTGTGATGACTTCTGCCCCGTCGGGGACTGTGACAGGTCTGCTTCGGCGGAACGGGTGGCCCAAGCCGGGAACGGGAACTCCACCAACAACGGCACCGGCAGCCTCGGCTGAGCCACAAACATTGAGCCGGGTTTGAGGATCGTCGCGCGCTGACGCTGCACAGCCGGCAGGAAGCCGTACTGCTCACGCCCGGCCTCCCCGCTGTCGAGCCGGCCCACCACACGCACGGCGCTGTTGGCCACCACCCGACGCTCGACCTCGCTGGCGGTCTGCTGCGCGCCGATCAGGATGATCCCGAGGCTGCGGCCCCGCTCGGCCACGTCCAAGAGGATCTCCTTGATCGGGCTGCTGTTGTCCCGCGGTGCGTACTTGTTGAGCTCGTCCAAGACGATGAACTGCAACGGCTCGGACGTCCCGCTGCGTTCCTTGTCCTCGAACGCCTGACGCAGCACGACCCCGACAACGAATCGTTTGGCCCGGTCATGGAGCAGATGGATGTCGATGACCGTGAGTTGCTGCGAGTCGAGGTCGACTGCATGCGCCGGGGCATCGGCGAGGTCGGCTCGGATGAGGTGCTCAACATGGCGGACCGAGGCATTCAGACGCCGAACGAAGGCGTTGATGGTGCCGCTGCCGATGGCCCGGCCCGACCAGCGCGGGTCTGCCGACTCCTCGGGGTCGTCGGAAATGAGAATCGACTCGATCTCTTCGACCAACTGCCTGAAGGTCCGGATCGTGGTCCCCTGGACCTGCACCGATCCGGCCGAGGTGTCGGACTCGCGGGCGCACCGCGCCAACTGTTCGGTGACCGACTGCACAACGATGGTGTAGTGCTGGCGCTCGTCCTCGGCATCAGCGAACAGGAACGGCAGCAGACGCTGGCGGCAGAAGTCCGCGATCGTCCAGAAGTACGGGCGCACTCCGGTGATGCGCGCTCCGGTGGCGGGCGTGGCGTTGGGGTCGCCGGGCCGGGGTGGGGCGAGGATCCCGACCGACTGGAAGGGTGCTGCGGTCAGGCCGAGGGCCGCGTACCGGGAGCGTTGCGTGTCGTCGAGGCGGGTGTTGAGATGATCGAGGAACAGCAGGTCCTCGCCCTTGACGTTAAAAATCAGACCCTTGGTGTGCATCGCCGCGGCGCCGAGGACGCCTGAGTTGAACAGCGAATACAACAGGAACGTGGCGTAGCTGGTCTTGGTGGCGACACCGGAGATGCCGCTGATGTTGATGTGCGCGCCCTTGGTGCCGTCGATGAAGTCCAGATCAAGATAGATCGGGTCTTGGTTACGGCTGAGCCCGGCCGGGAGACGGCGTTCGACTTCATCGAAATCGAGCGCCGCGTCCCGCTCTTCGGCCACCGCACGCCGCGCCTCGGTTCCCGGCAGCGGCGGCACGAAGGTCTCCGGCACGACCCGGGTGACCTGCACCAGGGCCGCCTCAGTCACTTCCGCCGGCAGAATCCCGTCCGCGATCAGGAACACATCGCTGTCGAAGCGGGCACCCTCATGGGCGGCACGAACCTGGCTGACTATCCCGTACAGCTTGATCTTGTCGCCGTTGGGCAGTTCCCGATCGACCGCTACCACATCGTCGAGTTGCAGGTGCTGTCCGGGGCCGAGCGCGACCCAGAACTCCAGTGGCGTAGCATCATCGGTGCCGAGAACCCTTCCCACGCCATTCACGAGCCTGACTATACAACCATGCGCATCCTCTATATCGACATCGACACCCTGCGGTCCGACCATCTCGGATGCGCCGGATACCACCGCAATACCACGCCCAACATCGACGCGATCGCCGCCAACGGAGTGCGTTTCGCCAACGTGTACGCATCCGACGTGCCCTGTCTGCCCAGCCGTACAGCGCTGATTTCGGGCATGTTCGGGATCCGCAACGGGGTGGTGAACCATGGCGGCGTCGCCGCTGAGCTGCGCCCCGAGGGTCCCGGGCGGCATTTCATCGGGACTTTCGCCTCCAATTCGTGGGCATCGAAGTTCTATTACGCCGGTTACCACACCGCTTCGATCTCCAGTTTCCCTTTCCGGCACTCTGCAGGCTGGTGGAACCACGGGTTCATGGAGGCGCTCAACCTGATGCGCGGCATGGGCGGCGAACGGGCTGACGAGGTGCTTCCCGGCGCGCACAAGTGGATCGCCGAGAATGGCCGCAAGGAGGACTGGTTCCTGCATGTTCATCTGTGGGATCCGCACACGCCGTACAACACTCCCGACGGGTACGGCAATCCGTTCGCCGGTGATCCGATCGCGCAGTGGCACACCGAGGAGGTCCGTGAGCGCAACTGGGGTCTGGCGGGGCCTCATTCTGCGCAGGAACCGTGGGGGTTCGAGCCCAACGAGTGGGGACCGCCCGGGCCGAGACAACCCGACGACGGGTCGTCGATGGACAACATCAAGGGCATCATCGACGGCTACGACGTGGGAATCCGCTACGCCGACGATGCCGTTGGCAGCCTTCTCGACCAGCTCGCAGGGCTCGGAGTGCTGGAAGACACTGCCGTGCTGGTCTCATCGGACCATGGTGAGGCCTTCGGTGAGCTCGGTGTGTACGCCGACCACCAGGGTGCCGACGAGGCGACCTGCCACATCCCCTCGGTGCTCTCGTGGCCGGGGCTCGACCCCGGGGTGTTCAACGGGCTGCTGTACCACCTTGACGTGGGGGCCACCATCGTCGAGTTGGCAGGGATATTGCTGCCGCTCCATTGGGACGGGCGCAGCGTTGCCGGCGAACTGCGGGCCGGGACCGATGCGGGCCGCGAGCATCTGGTTGTGTCGCAGGGAGCATGGTCGGCGCAGCGCGGGGTGCGTTTCGGCGATCACCTGTATCTGCGGACCTGGCACGACGGCTACCACCCCCACTGGAACGACGAGATGCTCTTCGACATCGCTCGTGATCCCCACGAGGTCGACGATCTCGTTGCGGACGGTGAGGACGGTTCTGTGGTGGTGCAGGGGCGGGAGTTGTTGGCGGCTTGGACCGACGAACAGATGGCGCGCAGCTACAGCCCGGTCGATCCGATGGAGATCGTCCTGTCCGAGAGCGGGCCCTACCACTGCCGGGGCCGGTTGCCCGCCTATCTCGAGCGCTTGCGTGCGACCGGCCGGTCCGCCTGGGCCGACATCCTCGAACAGCGCCACCCAGACGAGCTGTGAAGCCGATCTCTTAGAGATATTTCATCATTTTACATTGCTTATTGATTCGCTTCGTACTAGCGTCAGGATGCATGGAGGCAGACGCCATCGCCCAACTCGTCACCCTGTTGATGGTCGGCCTGGGAATCGTCTGGCACCAACAACGCAGCACCGACAAACTCCGCGATGAGTTCCACACAGCGAACCGCCAGTTGCACGAAGAGTTCCAGACCTCGATCCACAACCTCCGCGAAGAGTTCCAGACCTCGATCCGCGAGTTGCGTCGGGACCACGACACGCTCCGCGACGCCATCGCTGGAATCGGGCAGAGACTCGCGCGCATCGAGGGCTTCTTGGGGATCGGCACTCCCTCCCCTCCCGAATCCACCGAAGCCGAACCCGGCTAGCTGCCTGGGACTGCTCGCCAGAATCAGGATTGCGATCACATGGGGTAGGGTGCTGCTTGCTCGGTTGCTTCGAGGTGATCGGCCAGAGCCGAGATCTGGTGGTGTATGTCGGTGGGGCTGCCCGAGAGGTCGATGCCGACGACGTGCAGTTCCTTGCGTACGTGCTTGACTTCAATCGTGGAATGCGCGAGTCGTTTCATCCGACCCGGTCCCGGCTCAGTTAGCGGCGAGTCGGTGAGCGTTTCGGTGTCGCCGTTCATGTCGTTGTCGACCATGTCCTTGTTGGCGTCGACACAGTAGATGAGTGTGCCGGTGGGATGGTCGAGTGCGGTCGTGTAGGCCAGCAGTTGGTAGTAGTCGGCGTTGCTCGCCCAAACCTCAGAACCTGCATCGCTTGGACCCGCGGGTTCCGAGATTTCGGTTGACACGGGAGTCTCGTCGGTGTCGCGGAGCTTGTACTTGATGTCGGCAACACCGACGCTCACGCCGTCGCGTCTCAATTCCAGATCCGGTTTGATCCGCACACGCCGGTCGGTATCGAGCGAACTGCGCGTCTGCGCCTCGACTTCGAGACGTCCGCCCAGTTCGGCTCGCAATCGCTCGGTGACAAATCTTTCGAACAGGTTGTTCATGTCAAGCATGAACGCCGAAGCAGTGGTGTCGCCGTGCTGGTCCTGCAAGGTGAGATGGGCCAGGATCAGGCGAGCGAGACGCATCGCCGGCAGGTAGTGGTCGTTGAGTCGGGTGAAGGTGATCCGTTCGATGTCGTCTGCGTCCACCGGCACGTCGGCCACGTCTTCGAGTGCGACGAGCAGTCGCATCAGTCGGCGGCGGTCTTCCATCGGTACACCCGGTACTCGCAACGCTCGCCTCATCGCCGCCTTGAGGTAGCGGTTCTCGGCGACATCGGCGGTGAAGTCGTCAAAGGAGCAGGCCATGGGAACCAGGAGTCCGCCTCGGCGGAACTGACGCTGGAAGTCGAGTCGTCCGCGCAACGCCAAAAGGTCCTCCTCTTCGTGCCGGTAGGAGTGGTAGTGGCCTCGGGCAAGAGTCGTTTCTGCTGTCCGGGCGAAGAACGAGATCAGCGCCGGCAGCAGATCGTCGGTTTCTGCGTACTCCATTGCCTCGGGGAGCCAGGCGTCGGGCGGCAGGCCGACCTCGAGCAGCAGGAACAGGTTCTGCGGGTTGATCTTCGGTCGCACGATGACCCGCAGCCCGTCCAAAGTGAAGCCCCCGACCCATTGCTTGGCGGTGACCTTCCAGTAGCCCTCCTCAGGGTCGGGTTTCACCGACAACCACGGCGTGTCTTCCAGCCGACCCGCCTGCCGCCTCGTCAACTCAAGTCGCCGAGTCTCCCATTCTCTCAACGTGACCGGTGGGGACTCGTCTGGCCGCCCACCTTTAAAGATGGTGGCCTCGATCTCGTCAGTATCAATCACGCCAACGCTGCAACGCACTCGCTGATCTGATCAAGAGCCCCCAAGACGTCACTGAGGGAGAGGCTTGGCTTTTCTTGAGGTCCGAACTGGCTGATATCGAGTCCGAGGGCCAAGAGTGCATTCGCGTAGGCTTCGATTTCGCTGCGCTTATTAACCAGCCTGTCCAGCGAGGCTCTCGGCGGGAAATACACGACGTTTGGCCTGCCACCAGTGACATTCAGAAGCGAAACGTTCTGGTTCGAATGCAATGTTCGCAATGAAAAACCCTCCGGGCCTACCGTGTCGGCTAGCAAGAAACCAGCGGGCGCGTGGGCGGGGTGAAACCTCAACCTGTCTCCGAGCCGTTCCTCAAGACCTCGAACTAAAGAGTTCTGACGCATCTCTGGCGATACCGCGGCCCGCCCACCGCTGGATGACTGGCCGGAACTGGACGGCAGTTCATCTGCCGGAGCCGCTGGAACATCCAGTAGGTCGGCACCCTCGAAGTGTTCGGGTCCGTGTCGCTGCAGGACAGCCTCAAGGCGGAACCGGTTGATCTTGTCGGGGTTGCCGAAGAGCTGGTCTTCGACGAACGGCTCGATGTTGTATCGCCAGACACGCTCGAACCCGCCGTCGTCGAGATCCGTCCTCATGAAATGGCTCGGCCCTAGTTGCAGGTGCTCCCCTCCCAGTGCCTTTGCCAGCTCGTCGTTCACCGCCGACACAAGATTCACGACCCAGGCCTGGCCAGGGGCGTACATGCTGATCCATTTGCGCAACAGGCTCTTCGTGGGTTCGCGCTCTGGGAAGAAGGGCACGAAATGGAAGCGCCTGCGCATCGCAGCGTCAATGAGCGCTATCGAACGGTCAGCTGTGTTCATGGTGCCGATGAACCACAGGTTCTTCGGCAGGTTGAAGTTGCTTTCGGTTCGGTTCATGACCTGGATCGACTTGTCCCGGTATTCGAGCAGGAACAGCAGTTCGCCGAGTACTCTCGGCAGGTTCGCCCGATTGATCTCGTCGATCACCATGACGTGCTGCTGCTCGGGATATTCAGCGGCACTGTCAGCCAACTCTGCCAGCGGACCCGGAGTCAGTTCGTAGGTCATCTGCTTCTTCTCGTCCACGACGGGACGGTAGCCCTCGAAGAAGTCTTCATAGGAGTAGGCCGGATGGAACTGCACCAGGCTCCGAGCCCGTTCGTCGGGCACCAACGCCTCGGCTAGTTCCTGTGCCAGGTATGTCTTGCCCGTTCCCGGCGGCCCGTAGAGGATCACCTGCCCCTTGTCCTCCAACAAGTCCACGATCTCCTGCAGGTCGCTGACCTCACAGAGCAACTTCTCCGCGGCGCTTTGGAGGCGTTCTTGCAATGATCGGGTGTCTGTGTTGTCTGGAGCCCGAGAGTCTTCTGGATCGTCCCAGTAGGCACACCACGTCTCGATGACATTCTCATAATTTCGACGTGTGCTCTCCTTCAGGTCACCGTCCCGCAAGTCACTGAGAAACTCTTCCACCAGTGGCCCGGCGACGATTGGGCTCTGGCTAGCTGTCAACGCGAAGTCGATCCATCGAGAAAGAATGCTCTGCCTACTGCTCCGTCTGTTTTGCTTCGTACGGGGCGACTCGTCCTGACCCAGGTCATCGAGATACTCCTCCAATCTTCCGTGCCAAGTCTCTCTTTGGCCGTTGTCAGGGTTGCGGTCACCAGGATCTTCACCGTGTTCGGCCAGATACTTGATGCGATACTGCGCGTCGTTGGGTTTCAGCGAGTAGATGGTGGTAAGACCGTTCAACGATCTGTCCAGGTCGTCCTGAACGACCTCCCTGGGCAGGTCGGTCTGGAGCCACTGAACCTTGCGGCGGTGCCGTACGTCGTCGGGTTGCGCGGGGTCCCACTCATATGGTCCCACGACGCTGCCAATAGCAAGCAAGCGCCGGCCACCAAGCTCAGGCCGTTTCTGGGGCATGACGACCAGGTCTTCAACCGATATTTCCTTGGCGAAACGCCACAACTGATCCCTCGCACTGCGCGTGTCCCCGTCTGGATAACGCGCTGCAAGGCGTTCTCCGAACTCTTGACGGTTCGTCATCGAGTCGAGCTCCTCGAAGTCGTGCCAGCCGATGGTCACAACGCTGTGGTCGAGGTTGTGTTGCTCCTCCTCTCCCTCTCTTCCAGCTCGCACAACCCACGCGGCTTCGGGTTGCCCGTCTCGCCGACCTTCCCCCATACGCCGATCAGCGGTTCCCGCTCCTCGGTTCTGCAGGTAGTTGCACCAACCTCGGATATGGGAGACATAGGAGCTATGCGAGTTCGCAGCAAGAGTCAGCGTATCCAAGTAGCCTTCAACGGCAGCCTCGTCAAAGACTCCAGGATCCTCATTATGCGAAATCGCATAAGTGATCCAACGGCCAACAACTGTCTTGTGGTCTGAAATCGTACCTGGGGAGCGGTTCAGAGCAGTCAGGTGCTTGAGATACTGCTCTAGTCGCTGCTGCCAATGCTCGGCCTGACCTCTACGGTTGGAAAGGCTCATAGACCGTCCTTCTACCTGTTGCGAATGGCTATCGATACACTACTGGGCAGCCGAACGATTCGGCCACTGCGACGTGGCAGGCGTTCGTAGCTCCTCAGGCCGGCCCGAAGTTCCCAGTCCCGCTCATAGGGCGAATTCGCGAAACTCGATGTCCAATCGGAGCAGGTCGCGCTACGCGCGGCGGCTTCCAGGGCTACAGGATCCCCTACAGTTCAAGGCACTGAAGGATATTCGTGGCCTCAACCAATGCGAGTTCTGGCGCGGCCAACGGTCCGGCGGAAACAGCACTTTCCGCCCATCGACCATCAGGGTCCGCGTCGGGCAACGACGCAACGAGCGCCGAAGCGTCCACGAAGGCGGTTACGCCCGGTCCGCGTCGCGTTCAGCGAGTATCTCTTTGGGCGGGATTCGGGTCCCGGCGGCTTCCTTGCAGCGTCGAACCTCTTGCAACAGTGTGTCGATTGAGGGCTCCGCCGCAATGCGTTCAAGTTCTCCACTGAGGAATTCCTGCATGGACTGTCGCCTCAGCGCGGCCTTCGCGGCCGGCGCATCGCGCACCTCCTCGGGTGCTCCTCGAATGGTGATCTGGACTGCCATGCTTGCATTGTGCCCGCACACGCCTGCTCGAGCATATATTTTCTATGTTTTTATGATTTATAAGTGATTTTAGGGGTCATTGTCACAGGGGGTCAGTAGAGTTTCATACATGGAATTCGCTTCCGCCACCGATCTCATGGACACCACCGCCGGTGCCGTCACGGCTCCTGCTGGGGCGGTTCACGTATCGGCGGTTGATGTCGGGGGATTGGGCGACGAGGGGCTGTCGTTGCGCTTGGGCGAGATCGGTCGGGCTGAGTCTCGGTTGGCGGCGATGAAGGCCCAGGTGCTTGCTGAGGTCGGTCGCCGTCACAGCAACGCTGCGGCACAACGGGTCGCTCGCGATGAGTTGCGGTCTTCGAAGCGTGAGTCCAAACGCGATGTCGAATCGGCGGTGCAACTCGCGCAGTTGCCGGCCACAAGTGAGGCTTTGGAGTCTGGCGAGATTCCTCAAGGTCATGCGCGTCTCATCGCCCGTGCGTCTGGCGAGACGAACATTGATGAGGCATTGCTTGTCGAAGCTGCCAACGAGCAGCCTTTCGATGAGTTCGCCAAGACCGTTCGACGGCATCAACAGGATTGCTCTGATGACGACGGGCAGGCGATTCTGGACCGGCAACGCGAGCGTCGCTCGGCACGCATATTCGAGAGTCCTGAAACCGGCATGTTCGTGCTGTCAGGCCAGTTCGACCAGATCACCGGGTCCCGTATCGCCACAGCGTTGACGGCCAAAGAACGTGAGTTGTGGCATCGCGAAGACCCCAACGCCCGTCGGACACCCCAGCAGCGGATGGCCGATGCTCTCGCTGAACTGGTGTGCGAACCGGGCGACGGCAAGACGCAAGGCACAAATCTGCTGGTCATCGCCGACTACGACGTCATCAAGAAGGAACTCATCAACGCTCGTCTCGCCGACGGCTCCCCGATACCGATTGGTGAACTACGTCTGCTGGCCCGTGAAGCCGACATTCTGCCGTCGATATTCGATGCCAAGACTCAGAACATGTGGTTGGGTCGCCAGCGCCGTACGGCGTCCGAGGCGCAGAGGGTCGCTCTTATGGCCCGAGATGGGGGCTGCGTGTGTTGCAAGGCCAACCCGTTGTGGTGCAGGGCCCATCACATCATCTGGTGGTCCAAGAACGGGCCCACCGACCTCGACAACCTGCTGCTCGTGTGCGACGACTGCCACAAGAAGATCCACCAACACGGCTGGACCGTCCACCAACACCCGAAGACCCGCAAGTACTACCTCAAACCGCCCAACCCCAACGGAAGCAACCGGGTGCTATCCAACCAGCGAGGTCCGAGAAGAACAACGTGGTGCAAGCCAACCACCCGGCGAGGTCTGGGATGGTCAACCGGGTCGCAACAGCGTCGCAACCGACCGGCGCGGTCGAAGGAAAGACCAACAGCGGCGCAAACCGACCGACGCAAGACGGCGCGCCAACCGACCGGCGAGGGCGGGCCGCCAACCAACCGACCCGGAGAGGGCGGCCGCCAACCAACCGGCAAAAAGCGGGGCACCAACCAACCGACCCGGAGAGGGCGGCCGCCAACCAACCGGCAAAAAGCGGGGCACCAACCAACCGACCAAACCAACCAACGGAACCAACCGGCACAACAAGCGACTCGACAGGAGGGCCAACCAATCTGGGGAGTCGGGGGACGGTCAGGGAGGGTGGCGTTGAGAACTCAGAGGGTGACTACTTCGGTGGCGACTAGCTCGGGGTCGGACTCGGGGAGCAGGTAGCGCCAGAAGATGGAGCCCCGGCGGTGGGAGTCGGTGTCGAGCCAGTTGGGGTGGCCGGGGTCCTCGGCGCATACCCAGATCTCGAAGCTGCCGTCGTCGTTGAAAGCGATCTGTTCGGCGTTGAGCGATGAGTTTCTGTTGCGATATTCCAGAGTCTGCATATGAGCGTTCCAGAGCATGACGTTGACGAAAGGCCCCTCCGGCAGGGTCCCACGCATCACAAGGGCCTGACCAGGTTCAAGTTCCCAGCGAGTCATCGCGTAATGGATGTCGGCCGCGCCCGGCACCGGTAATCCTGAATCCCTGAAACTGAACGGTTTGGGAAGCTCGTTGGCTACATCAGACACGAAGGGCACACCCGAACTGCCGCCGAAGGAGCTCTGCAAAACCGTCACCTGACGCAGAAAAGCAATCCCCTCGTTCATCCGACCGGCAATGAACTCGTCGCTCAGCGGTGGCGGTGGCGAGTCCACATCGAGGCACTCGATATCGATGTCGACATGGACCTCACTGTCGTTCTGGGCCGACAGCGGCAACTGGAAGTAGCCGCGAACTACCACCACAATCGTGTCAGGTTCCAGCTTCAACCAATCCCCACCCTCGGCATCGGCGGCCTCCGCGCTGAGGGTCAGGCTGTAGGTGCCGTCGTCGGCCACGGTCAGGTCCCGGTCGTTGACATCGCCCCGCAGCGGTCCTGCCATCCCGCCGTCGTCGGCCTGCGCGTGCAGCGTGAACGATGTGTAGCACTCCTTGCCGATTCGGCCACTGACCCGGTACTTTCTGGTCCCGTCGATACGGGCGTAGTGATAGATCGCATCGGGATTGTCGCCCTGAAGCTTGCGACCCGGATCCACGATTCCAACAAATCGCGGATGCTCAGGCTGCCCCTCCCAGTACAGCTCCGACATCGC
The DNA here is from genome assembly GCA_965208435.1 of Candidatus Aldehydirespiratoraceae bacterium. Lineage (GTDB taxonomy): Bacteria > Actinomycetota > Acidimicrobiia > Acidimicrobiales > Aldehydirespiratoraceae > VXYK01. The sequence goes on from OZ242337.1 coordinate 834,385, forward strand.
CGAGAGCATCTGGCCGACGTAACGAAACGCCTCAACCTGTTCAAGTGGCTCGGCCCATCGAGCAGAATCGAGAATGTAACCGTCGCGGATCTCGGTCAGGGCCGTGATCAGATCGTCGAATGCGGCAGTTGCCTGTGGTGTGGGGTTGTCGCTCATCCGCGCATAATGTCACGCCGTGGCCGATTCCAACCAAACCGAACAGAAACCCGCCGGTGGCGACCTGAACGACGCGGAGCTTCTCGACCTGTTCGCGGGCCATGGCGTGTACCGCGACAACGCAGCCCAGTACCGGGGCCGACTCGACGGTCAGTTGCTGATCAACCGCTGCGCCGACTGCGCCCGCTATCACCAGCCCCCGAGGCCGATGTGTCCGAACTGCTGGTCGTTCGACGTTGTTCCGACACCAGTGAGCGGCCGCGGCACGATCCACCTGCTCATGCACCTTCATGCGGGGCCTCCGACTGAGGGTGTCGACTACCACAACGGTGGCCATCCCGTGGTCGTGGTTGAACTCGAAGAACAGGAACACCTGCGCGTGACCGGGACCGTTCACGGATTCGGCCCCAACGAGCCGTCCATCGGCGACACCGTCGAACTCGACTTCCTCGACCGTGGCGGCGCGCCAATAGTGGCCTTCCGTCCCAGCCGACATACCGAGCCCAGCCACCCGACCGAGCCAAACCGGCAAGAAGGGGAACCAAGCCAGCCAAGTCAACAAGACCACCGGAGCCTGCCAAACCAGCCATACGACCCGAACCAGCCGAACCAGTCGAGCTGTCCAAGTCGGCAGACCGAACCACTCCAACCGGACCAACGAGACCACCGGAGCCAAAACCGACAAGACAACGCGAACCGCCCAAACCAACCGAGCGAACCGACCCCGCAGACCGAACCACACCAACCGGGCGGGCCACACCAACCGGGCCGGCAAGAGTACCGGAGCCCGCACTGATGGCCAGATCACCAATGAAAGATCAGATCGCGATCGTCGGGGTCGGCTCGACCGGTTTCAGCCGGGGTGACCGATCGCCGTTGTCGCTGGCTCTTGAGGCTTCCACCGCGGCGATCCGTGATGCGGGCCTCACCGCCGCAGACATCGACGGTGTGGTGGCCACCGCAGAAGCCGGCGCGGCCAGCGCACCCTTGGTGGTTTCTTCGTTGGGACTCACCGAGGTGTCACACCACAGCCGTCCCGCCCCGCTGATCATGTTCTCCCTGCTCGACGCAGCCCAAGCCGTGTTCGCAGGCGCCGCCGATCATGTGCTGATCGTCACGCCCGTGATGACGTCGTCGTGGAACTCGCGGCGAGCTGCGCAGGATCCCTGGCGGCGCGGCGCCCGCAGCAGCATCCTCCCCGTTCCCGAAGACTCTGCAAACGCCAACGCCTACGCCACCTGGGCGGGCCGCTACATGCACGAGTTCGGCGCGTCGAAAGACCCGTTCGCCCGGATTGCCGTCAATTCGCGGAGCAACGCCGCGGCCAATGAACTCGCGGCCATGCGCAAGCCCCTGTCATTCGACGAGTACCACGCCGGTCGCATGATCCGCACACCGCTCAACATGTTCGACATGGACTACCCCGCCGATGGGGCCGACGCCTTCGTGGTCACCACGGCGCAGCGGGCTGCGCAGCTCCCCCAACCCCCGGTACTGATCCACGCTGCCACAGCCGGTGTCTACGGCGAGAACACCGAAGACCAACTCCCCAGCCTCAAGCGCCACGGCCAGCATGTCGTGGTCGACCATCTCAAAGCTCGATCCGATCTTTGGATCGACGATGTCGACCTGTTCTACCCCTATGAGGGATTCACGATCATCGCATTGGGTTGGCTAGAGAACTGCGGGTTCTGCGAAATGGGCGGAGCCGAGCGGTACCTGGCAGAACACTGGAATGATGAACGCCGGCGGATCGAGATAGACGGTCGGATCCCGCTCAACACCCACGGCGGATCTCTGTCCGAAGGCGCCACCCGCGGAACCGGTCACCTGCGCGAGGCAGTGACGCAGTTGCGCGGTCAGGCTGGCGCACGCCAGGTTGAAGGTGCCAAGGTTGCACTGGTGACTCCCGGGGGCTTCTTCTTCAACTCCCAAGGTGCGATCCTGAGATCGGCCTGAGAAGCCGGCAAGAACCAGCAGGAACCATCCAGAACTGCAACAAAGAAACACACAACAAAGAACGGAGGGGTCCATGAAAGCCGAGGACATGATCCTCATAAGCGTCGACGATCACATCTGCGAACCCGCCGACATGTTCGACGCCCATGTACCAGCCGCCTACAAGGACCGGGCGCCACGCGTCGAGACCGACGACAACGGCCATCAGCAGTGGTGGTACGGCGAGGCGATCGGACGCAACCTGGGTCTGAACGCGGTGGCGGGCAAACCACCGTCAATGTTCAACATCAACCCCAGTCGCTTCGATGAGATGCGACCGGGATGCTACGACGTCCACGAGCGAGTCCGTGACATGTCCGCGGGAGGCCAGCTCGCGGGCCTCAACTTCCCGAACTGGACCGGGTTCGCCGGCCAGGTTCTGAGCGAAGGTCCGGACCGTGACGTGAACCTCGTGATGATCCGTGCCTACAACGACTGGCATGTCGACGAATGGTGCGGCAGCTATCCCGACCGGTTCATTCCCTGCGGGATGGTGCCTCTGTGGGATGCCGACCTTGCCGCAGCCGAGGTTCGTCGCCTGGCCGCCAAGGGCGTGCGGGCAATCACCTTCTCAGAGAATCCAGCGGCGTTGGGTGTCCCGTCGATGCACTCAGGCTTCTGGGATCCGCTGTTCGCCGCCTGCAACGACGAGGGCGTGGTCATCTGCTGTCATATCGGGTCGTCGTCGAAGGGGATGAACACATCATTCGATGCTCCGCCCCCGGTTCCGATCACTCTGTCGCCGTTGAGCACGATGTACACCATGGGCGACCTGCTGTGGGCCGACATCTGGCATCGCTTCCCGGACCTGAAGTTCGCTCTGAGCGAGGGAGACATCGGCTGGATCCCGTATCTGCTGCAACGGGCCGACCATGTGCAGCGCCGACATCAGGGCTGGACCGGACACGAATTCCCGGCAGGCATGGATCTGGCCAGCGATATCTTCCATCGTCACATGCTGTGCTGCTTCATCGAGGATCCGGTCGGCGTGGCGCTGATCGACCAGTTCAACATCGATCATGTCTGTTGGGAGTCGGACTTCCCGCACAGCGACAGTTCCTGGCCCAATGCCCCCGAGAGCCTGGAATCGTGCTTCGCCGGGGTCAGCGACGAGATCGTCGACAAGATCACCCACCTCAACGCCATGGAACAGTTCGGGTTCGACCCGTTCTCAGTGCGGCCCCGCAAGCAGTGCACCGCGGCGGCGCTGCGAGCCGAGGCGGCTGACGTCGACACGGTCACACACCTGGGGCATGAGCCCGACGAGACCGATCTCGCCTACTGGCAGGCGCTCACCACCCGAGGCCTGAAGGCACCGCAGTCACAGCCTGCGAAGTCCTAGAGTCTCACAACCTCGCGGTCCGGACGGGTTTCAAACCAGCGCGTCTCGCCCTCCGGGCACCTCGACGGTGGCGGTGTCGCGACCGCTGCGCAACACGACACCGGGCCGCGCGCCGGTGTCGTGGCCCTCGCGAACGATCTCGACCCCGTTGGCGAACACATGGTCGATCCCGGTGGCATCGGCGTAGAGGCGGCCGGCGCCCGCCGGCAGGTCGTACTTCGTGTAGGTTGCGCCGAGTCCCACGGTCTCGGCGTCGAAGACTACGACATCGGCGTAAGCACCCTCCTCCAACCGGCCCCGATCTCTGAGCCCGTAGAGCTGCGCAGGGACGTCCGTCAACTGGCGGATCGCCTCCTCCATCGTGATCAGTTCCCGCTCACGCACGCCCTCACCGAGCACCACAGTCGAGAATGCGAAGGTGTCGATCATGTCGAGGTGGGCACCAGCGTCCGATGCGCCGATGACCGTGCGGTCGTCCTGCCAGAGTTCGCCTCGGATACGCCAAGTCTCATCGTCGGTGCCCGCCGCCTGCGGCATGAAGTAGGTCTGCAGATCGTCGGCCACGGCGATGTCGATCATCGCGTCGAAGGGCTCCTTCCCCTCCTGGAGCGCAATGTCGCCGACGGTGCGGCCGCGGTACTTCTCGAGCGACTCGTCCTGGACCTGGTCGATCGTGAAGTTGCTCCAGTTCGCCATCCTGTGCATCGGCGAAGTCGGGTTCTGGGCGTCCTGTTCGAACTGCCTGCGTTTCGCGGGGTCGTTCAGGAAGGCCAGCTTCTCCTGTTTGGAGAGCCTGAAGAAGGGTGCCCAGTTGTGGAACGCGTCGAAGACGAAGCCCGAGTCGAGATTGATCCGGATCGTCATCGGCTGGGGAACGGTCAAGGCGATGACTTCGGCCCCGCGGGCGCGGGCGAGGTCGGTCGCTGCGAGCTGTCGTTCTGTGCCGGCGGCGTTGTTGGAGCTGGGTGCCATGACGTTCCAGTTGACCGGCCGGTTCGCCGCCAGTGAGAGGTCTGCCATGTACTGCGCCTCCTGCACCCCCCAGCCGACGCCCGGCAGGAACTCGACCGTCGTCCCCTCGAAGTCGCGCACCTGTCGTGCCAGGGTCAGCATCTCTTCTCTGCTGGCGTGGCGGGAGGGAACGGGATTGCCGTCGTAGTCGTTGTGCGTGGCTGAGATAGTGGACGAGAAACCGAAGCCGCCCTCAGCCAGCGAGGCTCGCAGCAACTCCACCATCTGCACGAGTTCTTCGCTGGTCGCCTCGTGGCCGACCGCCCGCTCGCCCATCACCGTGCGCCGAATCGCCGAGTGGCCGACCATGAAGCCGGCGTTCACCGCGAGCGTGCCCTCGAGTTGGTCGAGGTACTCGCCGAAGGACTGCCAGTTCCATGGAACCCCCTGTTCGAGGCTCTCGAGCGGCATCCCCTCGACACGCGAGAGCATTTTCATCAGGTACGGGCCCGCCTCCGGAGAGAGGGGAGCGATCGAGAAGCCGCAGTTTCCGCCGACCACGCTCGTCACGCCGTGGTAGGGCGACGGTGAGAGCGTCCCGTCCCAGAAGGCCTGCGCATCGTAGTGCGTGTGAACGTCTACGAATCCGGGCGACACGATCCTGCCTGTGGCGTCGATCGTCTCTTGGGCCTCCTCGTCGACAGCACCGACCGCGACGATCCGTCCGTCACGGATGCCGAGATCCGCCTGTCGGGCCGCGCCCCCGGTCCCGTCGACTATGGTTCCGCCTCGAATGACGATATCCAACATGTGAGCCCCCAGAGTGCTCCGTCTCCGCAACCGTGCGGTCAGCGGCGGTCGCCGCCGAACGGGATTATGCCACAGCCGGGTTTGTCGACCCTTTTCGGAGTTCTAGCGGCCAGGTTGCGAATCTCAAGTTCGGCGGCCACCCGCTGCATGTCCGTCATCTCGCCACCCGTCGCACTACCCATTGGAACCTACCACCAAGGACAACGGCACGACCGACAACGACGCCTTGCTTGATGCCATTGTCATTGATACGCGCGTCATTGACACCGGCCGATCAGCCCGGCGGCCAGTTGTTCGGCGTAGTGGTCGCCGTCGCCGAAAGCGTGGTCATGCACCCAAGCCCGTTTCAGGTACAGGTGAGCGTCGACTTCCCAAGTGTAGCCCATACCGCCGTGGACCTGCACGGAGTCCTTGCCGCACGCTGCGGCCGCGCTGGAGGCAAGGACCTTGGCCACTGCCACTGAGTGGGCGGGATCGTCCACTCCGTTGCCGTCGAGGGTTGTTCCCGCCGCGTAGACCGCAGCCCGCAAGACCTCGACTCGGGTGATCATGTCGGCGCAGCGGTGCTTGACCGCCTGGAAGGCGCCGATCGGTCTGCCGAACTGTTCACGCTGCTTGGCGTATTCGACAGCGAGGTCGGTGGCGCCCGCAGCAAGACCGAGTTGCAAGGCGGCCGTGAGCAGCGCGCCACACTGTCGCCATTGGGCCGCGGTGTCCGCATCGGCGATTCTGCGTCCTTGGGGCAACTCCGCCACTGCGGTGACGGGAGTCAGCGGATCGAGCGGGTGGGCGGCGGGTGCGGCCCCAGCGGTTGAAACCGATGCCGCATCGACACACCACAGTCCCTCATCATCGCTGATCACCAGAGCGTCGATCCACGGCAGGAACTCAACGTAACACCGCCCCGGCGAGCGCTCCTGCGTTCCGACCACCATCGTGCCCTGAGCTGCGCCTTCGGCAATCTCAGAACCATCGTCGCCGCCCGATCCGACGAGCGCGGCGACCAGGGTGGTGGCAACCAGCGGGCCGGGTACCAGAGCACGACCGAGCTGTTCGAAAACCACAACGGCGTCGGCCCAACCCATGCCCAGACCACCGTCGGACTCTGGTCGGGTCAACGAGAACACGCCCGTTTCGGCCAGCTCCGCCCAACGCCGGAGATCGAGTCCGTCGGTCGCCATCGAGCGGACCGTCTCAATGTCGAAACGGCCTGCACACAGGGCGGCAACCCCCTCAGCGAGCGCCTCCTGGTCCTCATTCAGCTCGAAGTCCATCTCACCGGTCCTTGGGGAGTCCGAGCAGGCGTTCGCCCACGATGTTGCGCTGTATCTCTGAGGTGCCTGCCGCGATCGTGAGCGTCAGCGTGTAGATCCGCTCCCCCACATGGTCCAGTTCGCTGAGGTCCAGCGTGTCGCCGATTGCCAGGCCCGCCCGGCCCAGTATCCGTTCGGCCAGCTGCGACATGCGTTTGCGGGCATCGGCATAGGCCAGCTTGAACACGGAGCCGCCGGGACCGACCATGCCGGTCCGTTGTGCCTGACTGACGTTGCGTTTGGTCAAAGACCACAGGGCGTCGAGTTCGGCTTCGAGGCGACCGAGCTCCCGGCGGATCTCCGCATCGTCTGCGGCCCGGGCTGAACCTCTCGTGACTTTCCGGGCGACCCCTGCGAGGTCGGCGAGCAACCGCTGCGAGGCGATGATCTCGCTGATGAACGCTGTTCCCCGCTCGAAGGCGAAGGTCACCATCGTCACCCGCCAGCCGTCGTTGTGATCACCGACGCGGTTGACCTTGGGGATTCGCACCTCGTCGAGGAACATCTCGGCGAACTCACCGGCACCGAGGGCGGTCACGATCGGGCGGATCTCGATGCCCGGGAGGTCCATCGGCATTATCAGCCAGGTGATCCCCCGGTGTTTGGGAACATCGGGGTCGGTGCGCACCAACAGTTCGCAGTAGTCGGCGACCTGCGCGAACGAGGTCCAGATTTTCTGGCCGGTGACCACATAGTCGTCCCCGTCGTCGAATGCTCGTGTGGTGAGCGAGGCGAGATCTGATCCTGAGCCGGGTTCTGAGAAGCCCTGGCACCAGACGTGATCACCGCGCAGGATCGGGGCTAGGTGGGCGGCCTGCTGGTCGGGTGTGGCCTCAGCGATCAGGGTCGGGCCGGCATGGAGCTGTCCGACGAAGTTGACCCCCACGTACGGAGCACCCGCTCGTTCGGTCTCTTCAAGGAAGATCAGGTGCTCGGTGGGCGTGGATCCCCGGCCTCCGAATTCGGCGGGCCAGTGGATTCCGGCATAACCCGCGTCGTAGAGGATTCGCTGCCAGTTGGTGTCGTAGGCTCGGCGGGCCTCGAGGTCCGTGTGGTCCGCCGGTGGTGGGCCTATGTCACCGAGGACGCTGTTGAGCCACGCCCGCAGTTCGTCGCGGAAGGCCTCCTCGTCTTCGCTGTAGCAGAGATCCATGAACCCACGACTCTATTTGTTCTCGCTGCGGTGCCCCACTTCGGACGGAGGCCGGCTGATCGCGGGCCGCCGGACGCCGGCCGACGGACCTCACCGGAGACGATCTCTCGATTGTCTCTTCGCGTCCGCCAGCAGTACACGCTCTTCTCTCTGTTTGTAGAAGTCGTCAAGGGGGTAGCAACCAGAAACGAGGCCGTTTCTCGGCGCTGTCGTGCAATCAGAGAAGGTGCGGCAGAGAAGTCTCCTGTTGAGTGGACGACCCGCCAGCACGTCGGTCGGCATGTGAGGATACGACAGCATCATTCGGCCCAACCCCACCGAATCGGCGCAACCGCTTGCCACCATCGCCTGGCCGACGTTGGGCAACCACTGCTGCAGATAAGACAAACCCGCGCCGACGACGCGAATGTCCGGGTGACGCTGGGCAACCTCGGCCGTAGCGGCAATCAGCCGGGCCACCCCGACCAGCGGGTCCTCGGGCGGCTGATAACCGTCCGACGGCGGAAAATAGGCCGGCCGCTGCACATGGGGCACGTAATACGGACTCCCCGCAGAGGCGCACACGATCCCCACGCCCATACCCGCCAGACGGTCGAGCAGTTCATGGGTCTCGGTCAGGTCATAGCCCAAACCGGTGCCATCGCCGCCGAAGGCGTAACTGTAGCCATCGGGACCGACGTTGTCGGGACCGTAACCGGCAGCCGTCACGGGACGGCCGATCCCACCTTCGCCTGCGATATGGGGCACAAAATCAAACAGGGACAGACGCACCGCGACGCCGATGCGTGGGGCCGCGTCACGTATTCCTGCGATCACTGAACTCAAGAAGTTGCTGCGACTCGAAAGGTCCCCTCCGTATCTTCCTCGGCGCGTCCGCGCGCTCAGGAACTCATGGCCGAGGTAACCGTGGCAGGCCTTCACATCGACAAAATCAAATCCCGCCTGCTCCGCGAGGGCTGCCGCGGCGATGAAATGCTCAACCAATTCGTCGATTTCCTCGTCACTCAGCAGATTGGAACTGTCCACGTCGTCGCGGTCGTCAAGAAACGGATGCTGATAGAGGGTGCGCGGCGCGGGTCCGTCGCTGCTCGGACGGGCATAGCGACCCGAGTGGGTGAGTTGCAGCACGGTCACCTGTGAGGGGTCCAGCAGAGTTCGCAACTCGGCAATGTCGTCGACTGTCGTCTCGTCGAGCACCAGCTGGTTGGGGTTGGCCTTGCCGTCGTGTCGTACCGCTGTCGCCTCACCCCACACCAGACCGGCGCCGCTCTGTCCGAATCGCTGCCAGCGCCGTCTCACCAGCTCCGAAGGACGTCCGTCAGCCAACCCGTCCCAGCCCTCCATCGGCAGCACCGTGAAGCGATTGGCGACAACCGTTCGCCCCGCTGAAGCGTCGGTGATCGTCACGGGCGCTGCCAGCGCACCCGACGGGTCGACCTCGTCTTCGACCGGTATCTCAACGCCGAGGAGTTCAACATATGCACGCAGTGTCTCGAGGTCCGTGAGCGCTTTGACTTGCGTGATCCTCGGCATTACAGCACACCGAGGCGTTCCGCTATGCCGCGCAGGACCGCCCGGTCCGATTCCGGGCGACGCGGCGCACCCGAGGGCACCATGTCGGATTCGGCCCAGCCACGTAGCTGCAGGAACATCGCCGCACTGTGGCGATAGGCGGGCACCGGGAGGCGGAACGCGAACTGTCCGAGGTACTGGAGCGTGTCATTGAGTTCATAGAACCCAGGGTCACCGATCGCCCACAGGCGGTCCCGTTCGGCGAACACGTCGGGAGCGAAAGTGGCCAGACCCAGCAGGTAGTCCGAGCCGTAAGTCACCATGTCGATGGCGAGGTCGTTGCCGGTCAGGACCATGAAATCCGGGCGGACCTCATCGCGCAGCGCCAGCCGCTGCCATTCGAGCCCACGGTTCAACGACGAATGCTTGGCGCCGAAGCAGGTGCCGATATCGAGCATTGCCCGGTAGGCATCCAGGGAGAATATGCGCCCGTAGGGCACGAACATGGGTCCGAGTTCGAATCCGAGGAAACGGTCCAGGTTCGCCCCAATCGACCTCAGCGCTTCAACCCAGGCCTCTTCGCCGCCGCCATTGAGCCCATGCGACGGGAAGATCACCGGGGTTCCTCCACGGGAAGAGATCGCGGTGGCTGCCTCGAGATACGCGTCGAGATCGAAACTGTCGCCTTCGGCATCGGCAACAAAAGCGCCTGCCACGAAGTTCCCGGCGGTGACTTCGGCAGCAATGTCAAGAACTCGCCGCTTGCTGCGCTCATCGAGCATCTGGACATAGCCGGTGTCCATGTTCACCGCCGGTGTCAATCCGGAGTCTAGAGTGCGGGCTATGTGTGCTTCCGTGCCGGACCAGTCGATCTCCCCCGACGGTGAGCACGGCAACAGCACCGCTGCCATCCCGACAATCTCTCGTGGGGGGGTGCGCACACTCCGAGCAGCCCTTTCCCCGGGCGGATCCCCAGCAGGCAGTGTTGGGTTCGAAGCCGGGGTCGAGGAGATGGCGGGGCCTTTCGACGAGCGCAGCAAACGACGCAGGTTGCGTCAAGTGCTCAGGCTACCGGCGGTCTACGGCGGGACGCTCCAGCCGATGGCGAACCACCGCTGATGGGCCGGTTGAACTTCTACGGTGGTGAAGAACCACCAGCTGCGGGTCCGCCAGCGGCTGTGTCGTGTGAACAGGATCTCATCAAGCCCCGACGCCGACACCGAACCCACCAGCATCCCGCGGTCAACAACACCTCACCCCAGGCGATCAACCTCTAGAGAGCGCATAGAGAGTTGATACGAAGTTCATTGTGATTTAGTGTCATGCAACAGCTTCGCTGCCGAGCCTCAACGGTCGCCGACATTCAGCTATCGATCACAACGAGGCTTCGTGACTCATCCAGCACGTTTCACCGATTCCGAAACAACCATCGCCATGGACCCCCAACCCCCACATCCAGACGAAGCTCCAACACTGGAGGGGCAAGGCGAGCGGCCCTCGGGCCCACCGGCAACGGCAACCACCAAACCCGACTCCCGCAAACGTCTCGACAATCCGCTGCAAGCAGTCCTCGGAGCCGTCATACTCTTGTTGGGTTTTGCTTTGACCCAGACAAACGACCGGATCACCCAGACAAACGACCGGATCACACGCCTCGAAAACAAGATCGATGAGCGGTTCTCAGCGCAGGACGAGAGGCTCGATGAGATCAACCTCAAGCTCACCGCGCTGATCGCAGCGCTCAACGCCGCCGCAGAGGTCGAGGCCACTCTCGACGGCAGACTGTTGGATCCCAAAGCCAACCCCGGCGACGAACCGGCGAACTAACCCCGCACGGGGGCTTTGCAACCACTCCTGAAGGGGTAGCAGCGAGCTTCCGGAGAATTGATGCTCGTGGGTCGACGTGAGAATAGACTCCGCACGGAGGATGGAATGGACGATCTTCGGGCGGTGATCGATGCCGTCAACGCCAAGGATCCGAGAACCCACGAGACCGAACCGTTGGCCCTCGCCCAGGGCCGCATGGCCGAGGCATGGGTGGCACGTCTCGATCCGGACGCGTCGGTTGCGTTGAGGTTGGCCGCCCGGGCCCACCATCTGCGTCGTTGGGAACTGCCCCGCTCGGACTATCCGGAGGGCCGGGCCGGCTACCTGCGCTGGCGGCGGGCCCAAAGAGAGCGCCACGGGCGCGACCTGGTCGCGATCCTCAGCGCTGCCGGCGAACATGAATCGGTGTCGGCCAGGGCTGCGGAGATCGTGGCCAAGAAGGGGCTGGGCTCGGACCCCGAGGTGCAGACCTTCGAGGACGCGGTGAGCCTCTCGTTCCTGGAGACGGAATTGAGGCAGGTGATCGACCGGCTCGACGACGACTCCAAGGTGGCAGACATCGTGGCCAAGACCCTGGCCAAGATGAGCGCCAGCGGAAGGGGACAGGTTCGGTCTCTGGCCGCGGGTCTCGATGAACGCAGCCGGAGCATCATCGCCGAGGCCGGGGCCGTGTACGCCCAACACCACGGACATACCGAGAATAAAGGAAATTGACACAAAGTTCATTGTGATTTAGTGTCATATGCCAGCTTCGCTACCGAGCCTCAACGGTCGCCCATTCATCCAGCTATCGACCACCACGAGGCTTCGTGACTCATCCAGCCCGTTTCCCACCCCCCGAAACGACCATCGCCATGGACCCTCAACCCCAACACCCGAGCGAAGCGTCAATACAAGGCGAGGGGTCTTCGCCGGTCGCGGTCACGAACACCGAACCCGGCTCGACCCGCCGACGTCTCGACAGCCCACTACAAGCAATCTTCGGAGCCGTCATAGTGCTCCTACTGGGTTTCGCACTTACCCAGACCAACGACCGGATCTCCCGCCTGGAAGACAGGATGTTGCGCCTAGAAGACAAGGTCGACACCGGATTCACTCAGATCGATGAACGGTTCTCAGCCCAAGACGAGAGACTTCACGAGATCGACCTCAAACTCACCGCTCTGATCGCAGCACTCAACGCGACTGCTGAAGTGGAGGCCGCTCTTGACGGCCGGTTGCTTGACACCAACCCCACCCCCACCGACGAACCAGCAACTGACCCCGTCACGATCCCGCCGATGAAGCAACAATGAGGTGACCATCGCGAATACGCGACGGCCGCAACAAAAGCGTGAGATCCTCTGCGCGCGACGATGATCTGAGTGGAAGAATCGGGACCCGTGAGCAGTCCCGGGCCAACCACCTCCCTTGACGCCCTTACGCGCTGTATCTCAATCGACCTTGAGGTCAACAGGAAATCCAACGCAATCCACGCACTTGCGGGAGTGCGCGCCGACACCGGCCAGTGCGTTACAAGCTCCAACGCAGACCGTGACCCACAACCTGCGCTCGCGGAACTCGACGAACTCGCCGAAGGCGCGAAATTCGTCCTCGGACACAACCTGATCAAATTCGACCTGCCGCGTCTGCGAGAAGAACATCCGTCAATGCGACTACTGCAACTACCCGCAATAGACACGTTGTGGCTCAGCCCCCTGGCCTTCCCGCAACACCCGTACCACCGTCTCGTCAAGCACTACAAGGAGGGAGGGCTCGACCGCCAAAAACCCAACGACCCCGAACTGGACGCGCGGCTCACCCTCAAGGTCTTCTCAGAGCAACAGAAACAACTGCTTGAGACACCCCCACACCTGCTGACCGCATGGCACTGGCTCACAACCAACTCCGACGAAACAGGCTTCGACCTGTTGTTTGAAACTCTGCGCCGCTCTCCCCGACCGACCGTCGGCGAGGCACGCGACGCGCTCCGACAAACCCTCAGCGGTCGTTCATGCCGCCAGCGACTCCGCTCAACAACAGCAGGCCTTACAGAACACACTTGGCCGCTCGCCTACGCGCTGGCCTGGATATCCGTCTCAGGAGGCAATTCGGTGATGCCCCCATGGGTACGCCACGAATTCGGCGCAGCCGCCGAGTTGGTGAGGCGCCTACGTGACGAAGCCTGCGGTCACCGCTCCTGCGACTGGTGCCGCCGGCACCACGACCCAGAACTGGAACTGAACCGCTGGTTCGGATTCGAACAATTCCGACTCGAACCCGTAGACCCCGACACACAACAACCGATGCAGAAAGTCATCGTCGAGGAGGCCATGCAGAACCGGGACATCCTGGCGATACTGCCCACCAGCGCAGGAAAGTCACTCTGCTACCAGTTGCCTGCGCTGTCGCGCCACAACAAGACCGGTGCAATGACCGTCGTGATCTCGCCGCTCGTGGCGCTCATGGCCGACCAGGTGGAAGGCCTAGAGAAGCTCGGAGTCACGACCTGTGTCACAGTCAACGGAACACTGTCGATGCCCGAACGCACAGAAGCGCTCAAAAAGGTCAGGCTCGGCGACGCTGCGATCCTGCTCATATCCCCCGAACAACTACGCAGCGTGGGAGTGCGCAAGGCCCTCGAACAACGCGAAATCGGACACTGGGTGCTCGACGAAGCCCACTGCCTGTCCAAATGGGGCCACGACTTCCGCCCCGACTACCGCTACGTCGGGCGTTTCATCCGCGAGAAGGCCACACACAGCTTCATCCCGCCGGTGCTGTGCCTGACCGCAACCGCCAAACCCGAAGTCAAAACCGAGATCCAAGACTACTTCCAGGAGCACCTCGGCATCGACATAGACATCTTCGACGGAGGCAGCCGCCGCACCAACCTCAACTTCACCGTGCTCGAGACAACCGAGTCCAGCAAGTTCCACGACATCGTCGCCCTGTTGAACCAACACCTTCCCGAAGACACGCCGGGCGGCGCCATCGTCTACTGCGCGACACGTCGCAGAACCGAAGAAGTCGCCGACTTCCTGCAAGCGCAGGGGACCAACGCCGACCACTTCCATGCCGGACTGCAACCCGAAGCCAAAAAGAACGTCCAACAGAGCTTCATCAACGGTGAACTGCGGGTCATAGCCGCAACCAACGCCTTCGGCATGGGCATCGACAAACCCGACGTACGCCTCGTCATCCACGCCGACATTCCCGCGTCGCTCGAGAACTACCTCCAAGAAGCCGGCCGCGCCGGCCGAGACCAGAAACAAGCGCACTGCGTCCTGCTCTACACCGAAGAAGACGTGGAGCGGCAGTTCGGGATGTCGGCACGGTCCCGGCTGACCCGACGCGAGATCCACGGCGTGCTGCGAGCATTGCGCTCGCTCAAATTCCGCAACCGACGACACGGCAAAGGCGAACCGGTCATCGCCACAACCGGCGAAATACTGGTTGAGGACCAAGACGGCGACTTCACCCGCGACAAGGCAACCGACGACACCCGCGTGCGCACCGCACTGGCCTGGCTCGAGGAAGCAGACCTGCTCACCCGCGACGAGAACGAAGTGCGGATCTTCCCCAGCTCGTTGAACATCCGCAGCGTCGACGATGCCCGAGCCAAACTGCAGAACCAGCAGATCGACGAAGACTACCGAGAAGCGTTGACAGCGATGGCCACAACACTGCTGTACGCAGCCCCCGACGAGGGCATCACCACCGACACCATGATGGAAGTGGCCCGCCTCAGCGCCGATCGGGTCAGGACTGCCCTGTACGACCTGGAACGGTTCGGCATCGCCAGAACCGACACCGTGCTCACCGCCTTCGTTCACGTCGGAGTACGCCGCCCCTCCCACCAACGACTGACCGACGCGGCAGCCATCGAGACGCACCTGATCGAACTGATGCAGGAAATGGCACCCGACATGGGCAAAGAGCAATCCGCGCTGCTGAACCTCCGAGACGCTTCGCAGCGTCTCAAAGACGCCGACTTCGGCCATGTCCGCACCGAGCACGTCACCCGCGTGCTGCAAGGCATCGCCAGAGACGGCCGCAACGACAGCGGCACCAGCGCACACCGCGCAGGCGGCAGCATCACCATCAGCAACCACAACTCAGAGAACATATGGCTGACCCTGAATCGTGACTGGTCCTCGTTGGCCCAGATAGCCGACCGGCGCCGCCAAGGAGCCCGACGCCTGCTCGACTGCCTGCTGTCGGAACTGACGCCCAACCAAAGAGGTCGGGACCTGCTCGTCAAAACCACGCTGGAGAAGCTGCGCAAGGCCATCGAAGACGACCTCGTCCTGAGCGTCCAAACCACAGACGCCCAGCTGCTGATGGATCGAGCCCTGCTCTGGCTGCACGACCAAGAGGTGATCAGACTGAACCGAGGACTCACAGTGTTCCGCCCAGCGATGACCATCTCACTCGCACCCGATAAACGAGGCTTCAGCAAACAGGACTTCAAAGACCTCCAACACCACTACGACCGGACCGTCCGACAAATCCATGTGATGGCGGAATTCGCCGAACTGGGCCGAACCGCCATCGCCGAAGCCGTACAGCTGTCCATCGACTACTTCAAACTCGGCGAAGACGACTTCATCCGTCGATGGCTGCCAGAACGCCGACACGAACTCGACCGCGAGACAACGCCAAAATCGTGGGCCCAGATCGTCGAGAGCCTCAACAACCCCACCCAGCGCCAACTCGTCACCGACGACCGCGAGACCGACAACACACTCGTGCTGGCCGGACCTGGATCGGGCAAGACCCGAGTGCTCGTGCACCGCATCGCCTACCTCGTACGGGCCCGCAGACAGAATCCCCGAAGCATCCTGGCCCTCGCCTACAACCGACACGCCGCAGTCGAGATTCGCAGCAGGCTCGCCGAACTGATCGGAAACGACGCCAAAGGAGTTACCGTGCTCACCTGCCACGCTCTGGCGATGCGGCTCGTCGGCGCAAGCTTCTCGGGCAAATCGGACCTCCGGGACGGTGAAGAACTCAAGAACCTGCTCGACGAGGTGATGGACCAAGCCATCGACTATCTGCAAGGCAACGAATTCGCCCCCGAAGAAGACCACCCAGAAGCCGAACAGTCCGAGCAGGCCGAAATCGAACGGGCCGTGATCGAACAGGCCCGAGCGCGCCTTCTCGCCGGATTCCGTTGGATACTCGTCGACGAATACCAGGACGTCGGCCGCAGAGAATACGACCTGATCTCAGCACTGGCCGGCCAGACGATCACCGATGTCGACGCCCGACCCAACCTCTTCGCAGTCGGCGACGACGACCAGAACATCTATGCGTTCAACGGCTCGTCAGTGGAGTTCATCCGCAGCTTCAACAAAGACTACGGCGCCGAACCCACCTACCTGATCGAGAACTACCGCTCCAGCAGACACATCATCGACGCCGCCAACACCGTCATCTCCCCAGCAACCGACCGGATGAAGACCGGACACGAAATCCGCATAAACCACCGACGCACCCACGACCGACCCGGAGGCGTCTGGGAAGAACTCGACCCGGTCGCCCGTGGACGAGTCCAGATACTGCCCTCAGACAACAACATCCACTCCCAGGCCCGACATGCTGTCACCGAACTGAACCGGCTGTCAGGGTCAACGCCCGACTGGGACTGGTCACGCTGCGCGGTGATCGCGGCCGAATGGAGCCATCTCGAACCCGTCCGCAGCCTCTGCGAACACCTGAACATCCCCGTCCAGCAAGCCAACGAAACAAACATGAGCCTCTGGAGGCTGCGCGAAACCCAAGCTCTCGTCCTCAAGGTCCGCGGCTCCAGCATGGTTGACATCAGCGGCCTCCGAAAATGGATTCGTCGACAGCGTCCCAGCCCCTGGTTCGAACTCCTCGACCAAGCCCTGGACGAACACCAAATCGAGACCGGCGCCGCAAAGGTCCCCAACACCGCCCTCATCGAATGGCTGGCTGAATGGTGCCGCGACGCGCGTCGCCGACAGCGTGGACTGCTCCTGCTGACCGCACACCGAGCCAAGGGCCTCGAATTCGATCATGTGATCGTTCTCGACGGCGGCTGGGACCGGCGCAACCGCAACGACGACGCCGACGCCCAGCGTCGCCTCTACTACGTTGCGATGACCCGGGCCCGGCAGACCCTTGCACTCTTGTGCCGCAAAGAACCGCACCCGTTCCACACCGGTCTGCACCACAGACCTTCGGTGATGCTGCGCGAAACAACCACCTCACCCCGCCCGGGTCCGGAGCTGACACGCCGACACCGCCAACTCGCCCTCAACGAAGTGTTCCTCAGCTTCGCGGGCCGCAAGCCACCCGAGGACCACCTGCACAAGGCGATCGCCGCGTTGTCGCCAGGCGACACACTCCAAGTCAACCAGGGCGAACAACCGTGGAGACTGCTCAACCAAGCCGGAACCACAGTCGGGATTCTCGCCCAGAGCTTCAAACCACCCGACAACATGGTGTGCACCAACGCAACCGTCGCAGCCATCGCCACCTGGAGCAAGGACCGCTCCGACCCGGAGTACCTGGACCGTGTCCACTGCGAAAACTGGGAAGTCGTCCTCCCCGAACTCACCTTCGAACCCCGAAACAACGCCGGCGCCGAGCGTTCCAGAAATATTTCATGATCTTATATTGCTTATTGATCTAGCGAGAACTAGGGTTCGAGGCATGGAACTAGACACGATTGTGCAATTGGTCACTGTCCTGGTGGCCGCCATGGCGATTGTCTGGCACCAGCAACGCGGCAACGACACACTCCGCGGAGAGTTCAACACCTCCAACCAACAACTCCGCGAAGAACTCAACACCTCCAACCAACAACTCCGCTCGGAGTTCAACACGTCACTCCGTCAACTGAACGAAGCTGTCGCGGAGAACGGGCAAAGACTGGCGCGCATCGAAGGCTTCTTGGGCATCGGAATGCCGACTGTTTCGGACGCATCCGTTGAGACAGGACCGAAATAGCCGGGTTCTGGCAACCAACAAGATCCAGCAGCTTCGCCCAATGGGTGTGAAACCAGGCTGCTGGCTACCCTCGGGGATTATGAACAACGCCGTGTGGCAGACGATCCCGGAACTCATAGACGACGCAGCCGACCGCTTCGGTGAACGTGAAGCGATGGTGGACGGCGACATCCGCTGGAACTTCTCGGAGTTCCGCACGCAGATCCACACTGCTGCGCGTGCGCTGACGGCCTCAGGCGTGAACGAAGGCGACCGCGTCGCACTGTGGGCGCCCAACATCTGCGAATGGGCCGTCGCCGCGCTCGGGGTGCATGCAGCAGGCGGGGTTGTGGTACCGGTCAACACCCGCTTCAAGGGACGTGAAGCCGCCTACGTGCTTGAGAACTCCGGGGCCAAGATGCTGTTCTGCGTCACCGACTTCCTCGACACCGACTACGTGGCACTGCTGCAGCAAGCCGAAGTGCCCGAAACGCTGTCCGAGATCGTCGTGATGCGAGGAGACTGCCCGACCGGCACCACCGATTACCGCGATTTCATGGCCCGTGCCACGGCGGTCAACGAAACCGAACGCGCCGCCCGCAGCGCCGCCGTCAACGGCGACGACCTCTGCCACATCATGTTCACCTCCGGCACCACCGGCGACCCCAAAGGCGCCATGCTGATCCATTCCGCTGTCTGCCGGTCCTATCTGAGCTGGTCACAAGTGATCGGGCTCGACCGGGACCGCTACCTGATCATCAACCCCTTCTTTCACTCATTCGGGCTCAACGCGGGCATTCTCGCCTGCCTCATGACCGGTTCGACCATCATCCCCCACCCGGTATTCGACGTCCCCTCAGTAATGCAGCGCATTCCCGAAGAGCGCATCTCGATGCTCCCGGGACCCCCGGCCGTCTACCAGACGATCCTCAACAGCGAGGACCTGGACCAATGGGACATGTCGTCGCTGCGCTTGGCGGTGACCGGTGCCGCTGCCATCCCCGTAGAGATGATCATCTCAATGCGCGAACGGCTCGGCTTCGAGAAGATCGTCACTGGCTACGGACTCACCGAATCGTCGGGGATCGCCACCATGTGCCGCCACGATGACGACCCCGAGATCATCGCCAAAACCAGCGGCCGGGCGATCGACGATGTCGAAGTACGAATCGTCGACCCGCAGGGCCGGGAAGTACCGAGAGGCGAGCCGGGTGAGATCGTCGTGCGCGGCTACAACGTCATGAAGGGTTACCTCAACGACCCGGCCAAGACAGCAGAGACAATCGACTCCGACGGCTGGCTGCACACCGGCGACATCGGGGTGATGGACGCCGAGGGCAACATCGACATCACCGACCGGGTCAAGGACATGTTCATCAACGGCGGGTTCAACGCCTACCCCGCCGAGATCGAGAACCTGATGATGAACCATCCCGGAGTCGGACAGGTAGCCGTGGTCGGCGTGCCCGACGAACGGCTCGGCGAAGTCGGCCATGCCTTCGTGGTGTCCGCGGTCGGATCCGACCGCGACCCCGAGGCACTGATCACCTGGTGCCGCGGCGAGATGGCCAACTACAAAGTCCCCCGCCACATCGAATACGTCGACTCGCTCCCCTTCAACGCCAGCGGCAAAGTTCTCAAATACCAGCTCCGCGAGCGCGCCGTGCCGGGTTAGGGTGATGGCATGGGACTGAAGAAATTCCTCACGAATCTGCTCAGCTCATCAAGTCCACGGAACCGTCCGGCGCCCACGGCGCCCACGTCCAGCGAAGAATACGCCGAGGAGATCGAGTTCGAGAAGGAACGGCGCAGAGGAATGAGGGGCGACTAGGCACCGTGGCCTAGATTTTAACCTCTTCGAGCAGGCCGGTGGTGACGTCGTACACGAAGCCGCGGATATGGCTCTTCTCGAGGATGTACGGCGACAACAAGAGCCGCTGGATCGACTGGCGCACATCGGTATAAGGGTCATCGAAGGCTTCGACCGCCCAATGCGGACGCACCCCCAACTCGTCTTCCAGTTCAGTCTTGAAACCGTCCTCGGTCACCTTCTGCAAACCGCAATCCGTGTGGTGGATCAAGATGATCTCCCGAGTCCCCAACGCCCGCTGCGACAGACACAGCGAGCGGATCACGTCATCGGTGACCACCCCGCCGGCGTTGCGAATAATGTGGGCCTCGCCGCGGGCAAGGCCCAGGATTCCGAAGATCGGCATGCGCGAATCCATGCAAGCCACGATCGCGGCCCGCCGTGTTGGCGAGACGGGCAGGCCCCGGAAGTCGAATTCTCTGGCATAGTCGGCGTTGTTGGCGAGCAGTTCGTCTGCGGTCGGCTGAAAGTCGTCACCCATGGCGGCATCGTAGACGCGCAACGATTCAGTGCGGTGCCTCATTGTCGGGCAAGCTTGGCCCATGAGCGACAACAGCCAACTGATCGAGATCGAATCTCCGCGGCCCCACACGACCATCATTCGCATGAACCGTCCCGAGCGGATGAACTCGATGGCCTTCGAGTTGATGGTCCCGCTCGCCGAAGCGTTCGATCAAGTCGACGAGGACAACGACACGACCTGTGTGATCCTCACCGGGACCGGCGCCGGTTTCTGCTCCGGGGCCGACACCCGAGACACCATGCCCCCGCCCAACATCGAAGGTATGACCTTGAGCCGAATCGCCACCAAGGCGATGTCCACGCTGTCGGACCTCGTGCTCCGCATGCGCAAGATGAACAAACCGGTGATCGCAGCCATCAACGGGGCGGCCATCGGCGGAGGCATGTGCTTGACGCTAGGCGCCGACATCCGAATCGCCGGCGAATCCGCCTATTTCCGGGCAGCCGGCATCAACAACGGCCTGACAGCCAACGAACTCGGACTCTCGTTCCTGCTCCCCCGCGCCATCGGCGCCACTCGGGCCTTCGAACTCATGCTGTCGGGGCGCGACCTCAGCGCCAAAGAAGCTGCCGAGATCGGGCTCGTGTCTACCACGGTCCCCGACGACCGCCTGATCGAGGAAGCACTCGACCTCGCCGATCAGATCAACGGCTGGTCGACCCAGGGGGTGGCTCTCACCAAGCGCCTCATGTGGGCCGGACTGGAAACCAACAGCCTGCAGGCCGCGATCGAGATGGAGAGCCACACTCAGCTGTATGTGCGACTCACAACCAAGAACTTCGAGGAGGCAACCAAGGCCCGCGCCGAGGGCAGGCCCCCCAACTTCCTGGACTGAGCGCTCGACTGCGCTCTCAGGCAGCGGGTCTCAAGCCTCGTTGACCATGGGGACGACCTGCTCCGTGAAGGCGTCGATCTGTTCGAGATATTCCGGCAGGTCACGAGCCCGAAACTTGAGATGGAAGGTGTTGGCCCCCACCTCGCGTGCCGCGCGGATGTCGTGCGCCAACGCTTCGGTGCCACCCGACAACGCCATCACCCCCTCGGGAACATCGCCGAGTAGATAGGTCCACGGCGGCATGTAGCCGACATCGCAGCCCGCTCCGGACCGGCCCGCAGACTCAGCAGCGGTCGCAATCGTCTCCAGAATCTCGGCGTACTGATCCTTGGCGTTGCCCATCGGTATGTAGCCGTCACCGATCCGTCCCGTGCGCCGCCAAGCGGCGGTGCCCATACCGCCGATCCAGATCGGCAGCTCGGCCGCCGGCTGGGGCGCCACTCCGACATCGGAGTACGAGTACATCTCACCGTGGTGGCTCACATAAGTGTCCGCGAAGGCGCCGCGCACCGCATCGAGGGTCTCATCGAGCCGCTTGCCCCTGGTCGAGAAGTCGACGCCCAACGCTTCGAACTCGGCCTCGACATGCCCGGCGCCGACACCGAGAATGGCCCGGCCCCCCGAGAGACGATCGAGCGTGCCGAACGACTTGGCGGTCTGCAGAGGGTGCCGGTATGCGGCGATCCACACCACCGACAGCAGCCGCACACTGCGGGTACAGGCGGCCAGGAACGACAGCGTGGCAACCGTGTCGTACCAGGTTGTAGTCATCCGTGCGGCATATTCGTTGTCGGGGATCGCCACATGATCGCAGACACCGATGAAGTCGTAGCCCCGCTCATCGCAGCGCCGAGCGACAGCGACCAGATCATCGACCGTCGCGGCGTCCTCCCACGGGTCGACCAGTGTGCGGGTGAGGGTCTGAATCGGCAACTGGACACCGAAGGACCAGTCACCGGGCGCGGTGATCGCCGCCATCAGCCCGTCCCGCCGCCTGCGTCGGCCTCAGCTTCGGCGGCCTCTCGACGACACTCGCTGATCGCTTCCTCGGTTGCGCCCACCAGCTCAGCAGCTCTCGGATAACCGACATAGGGAGTTGCCTGAATCAACACCTCGCGAACCTGCTCCTCGGTCAACTCGCCGCGTTTCAACGCAGACTTGCATTGCAGCTTCCAAGTGTTGGGGCCGCCGATCGCGGCGATAGCGCCCATCACGATCAACCGCCGCTGCCCAACGTCCAGCTGTTCTCGGGTCCAGATCCCCCCGAAGAGGTCTCGGACCATGATGTCTGAGAACTCCATGAAGCCGGACCGGACCGCCGGCACCATCCCCTGATAGACGTCAGCTATCTTCTCAGCCCCTATCCTCCATCGCTCGTCGTCGTCGCTGGTCTCGTGGCTCATCTCGTTCCTCTCTGGTTCGTTCCAGTTCTCTCTTCGGCTCAGCTCTTCGGCATCCCGTAGACGAGACGCATCTCGTCGCGCACGGCCTCCACGACCGGCATTCGGCGGCCACTCTCCAGCCCCAGGTTGACCGCAAGCTCCAGATCCTTCTCGGCGATCCCGATGGTGGTCGCAAGGTAGGAGCCGAGCGGCCCGCTCTTGGCCTCCGGCGGCATCGAGACCAACGGGTAGAAACGCTCGGTCAAGGTTCCAAGCTGGCCGGCATGACGCCACGCTTCAATCAACATGTCGGGGTCGCTGTACTCCCCCAAGACGATCTGGTGCGCGGCACTCAACGCTGCCTGCTGCAGATAGGTCATCACGTTGAAGGCAACCTTCATGGCCATTCCCGCGCCGATCGGGCCACCTTCGAACACCGCCCCGGCGCACTCGTCGATCACGGCCCGGGCCAACTCACCGATCCCGGATTCGGGAACACCGAGCATAATCACCAGGCTCCCCTCGCGCGCAGCCCACGACCCTCCTGCAACCCCGGCATCGAACAGCACCACGTCACGCTCCGCAGCCAATGCAGAAAGGTCCCGAACCGTGTCGGGATGAACCGTCGAGTGCACCGCGATCGAAGTACCTCCTCGACACGCATCCAAAATGCCGTCGGTTCCCGAGACCACATCCATCACAGCCGCGTCATCAGGCACACAGATGCTGATGTGGTCGCACTGGGCCGCCAGACCAGCACCGGACTCCGCCGCCCGGGCACCTTTGTCCACCACCTTGGCGATCGCCTCCTCGCTGAGATCGAAGACGATCAGGTCGTAGGACGCTGCGATGGTCTCCGACATGGCACCGCCCATGTCTCCCAAACCGATATAGCCAACGGTTGCTGGCACGCTTTCCTTCCCTCGAAGCGCCCGGCGCCGCTCCGACTGATGCGAGGGTAGTCGCTGGGTTGCCCAAGAAAAAAGACGCGCGCCAAACTCATTGAACCAGGCCCCGATTAGCAACAGGATTTTCGATGACCATTGCCGTAGTCTCATCTCCATGGCCAAGAATCCGTTCACAGCGCATCCCCACGCCAACGGCGAGACGTACGGCGAACACTTCGGCATCGCCTTCGGTGTCGGCCGGCAACTGGTGGTGGCGGCACTCGCTGCCTTCACCCACGCGCTCATGCCGTTCCTGTTTCCGACCACCGCCAGCAGCAGGATCCGCGCCCTCAACAACTGCCTCGACCGCAACGACCGCGACGGATTGCGCCACAAAGCAAGCCTCGTTTCGCAAGACTGACCGTCACGCGCCAAACTGAACAGGTGAGCAAAGAACACCACATAGTCATCAGCGCGGACACCCACTGCGGAGCAGGCCTTCGGAGCTACCGCGAGTACCTCGATGCCAAGTACCTCGACGAGTTCGACGACTGGGCCAAGTTCATGGAACAGGACAACGAGGCGCGTAAAGAACTCTTCAAAGACATGGAACGCACGCCGCTCGAAGTCGGCGTCGACGGCGACCCCGAAGTGTTCTCGTACCGCAACTCGTCGTCCGCCGAACGGCTGCGCGAACAACAGGAGGACGGAGTCATCGCCGCGGTGCTGTTCCCCAACACCCAACCGCCGTTCGCGCCCCCCGCAGCAACCTCATTCGAGGCCCCTCCGTACTCCGACAACTTCGAGCACCGCTGGGCGGGGCTGCGGGCGCACAACCGCTGGCTCGCCGACTTCGTCAGTGAGGCTCCCGAACGCAGAGCCGGGATCATCCAGATCTTCCTCGGTGACGTCGAAGGCTCGGTCAAAGAAATCGAATGGGCCGCTGAACAGGGACTCCGCGGCGGGGTTCTGGTCCCGGGGGCGCCACCGGACTCGCCCTTCGAACCGCTCTACTCGAATACCTACGAGCCGATCTGGGCCGCGGCCGCGGCCGCGGACCTGCCCCTCAACCACCACGCCGGCGGCGCCACACCGAACTTCGGCAGCCATTTCCCCGCCTCGCTGGCGATGTTCATGCTCGAAGTGCAGTGGTGGACTCAACGGGCGCTGTGGCACCTCATGTTCTCAGGAGTGTTCGAGCGCTACCCCGACATGAACTACGTCATCACCGAAACCGGAACATCCTGGGTGCCCGACACGCTGGACAAACTCGAGAGCTTCTATCACCGGATGAAGTACTCGCGCTACGGCTCCGAGTCGATCTTCGGCGGGGAAGCCGTAGCCAAAATGTCGCTCACACCCTCGGAGTACTTCAACCGGCAGTGCTACATTGGCGCATCGTTCCTGCGCCCGGCCGAGACCGAGACAGCCCGCTCGATCGGCGTCGACCGCATCATGTGGGGTTCGGACTATCCCCACATCGAGGGCTCCTACCCGCACACCCGTGAACACCTGCGGCTCACCTTCGCTCAGATGACACCCGAAGAGACGACCACGATCCTCACCAACAACGCAGCCAAGGTCTACAAGTTCGACCTCGACGCGCTCACGCCCCTCGCCGAGCAGTACTGCCCGACCAAGGAGTTCGTGGCGACCCCCATCGACTACTCAGAGATCCCCGAACGCGCCAAGGGCTGCCCCGGCATGAACCCGCTCAACCAGGTCCAGGAGGTCGCATGACCGGTTCCAACGGCAGCATCGCCGACATCGAGATAGCGGGGTGTGTGGCGGTCGTGACCGGCGGTGCAGGTGGAATCGGCAAGGGGATCGTCGGGGCATTGTTGCGTCGCGGTGCCACCGTCGTGATCGCCGACATCGAACAGGCCGCCATCGACACTGCTGTAGGAGAGTTGACGGCGCTCGGTGCGGTGACCGGAGTCCGCACCGACGTGAGCGACGAAACATCTGTGGCGGCACTGGCCGACTACGTCTACCGCACCCACGGCAAGTGCAACCTGTTGTACAACAACGCGGGCGTGACTTCCGGCGGGGGCGGCAAACCCTGGCAGCAGGAGCCCAACGACTGGCGGTGGTGTTTCAGCGTGAACGTCTTCGGCGTTGCCATATGCGTGAGTGAGTTCGTTCCACGCATGCTCGAGTCGGGCGAGCCCGGTCAGATCATCAACACCTCCTCAGGTGACGGCGGTTTCGCTCCCGTGCCGACCGCCTCGGTCTACGCCTCGTCCAAAGCGGCCGTGAGCTGTTTCACCGAGGCGCTGCACCACAACCTCGTCAGCGAGGACACCCAGCTTCGGGCCTCGGTCTTCTACCCCTCGGGTGGACTGTTGCGCACCGGTCTGTTCACCGCGAGCCGGAACCGGCCCGAACACCTGGCACGGGTCGGTGAGGCCACCGGACGCAAGAGCATGACCTTCGAAGAAATGAAAGGCATGCTCGCCGCGGCGGGCCGTGATGTGACCGAGGCCGACCTTGACGCGCTGGGAGACTTCGTGGTCGCCGAGACCGCCGCCCGGCGATTCATCATCACCATGGACCTGCGTGACACGGTCGATCTGCTGCGTCGGCGGGCCAGCGCCATCGGCGACCTGAACGTTCCACCCCACCACGGTATGCCCGTCTGAGGGCTGGCCCTGCTCGGCGATCGTTACAGGCTCGAAGGTGTATGTTCTCGTGATCGTGTAGTACCTGTCTGAGGGCTGGCCCTGCTCGGCGATCGTTACAGGGTTTCGGGGCGTTACAGGGCCTCGTTACAGAGTCTTGGGGCGTCACAGGGCCTCGTTACAGAGTCTTGGGGCGTCACAGGGCCTCGTTACAGGGTCTTGGGGCGGTTCACGAAACGGCGCTCAGTCGGCGAGAAGAACCAGCCGCCACCGGTCTTGGTGCCTCCGTCAACGGGGATGTTGTGGCCGGTGACGAACGACGAGAGGTCGCTCGCCAGGAAGAGCGCTACCCGGGCCTGGTCCTCAGGCCAACCCAGGCGGCCCACCGGCGCCCAGGATTCCCAGAGGTGCTGCGACGACTCGTAGCCCGTCAGATAGTCGACCTGCGGAGTCTGGGTCAGGTCCGGGCCGATCCCGTTGACCCGGATTCCCTTTCGCCCATACCCCGCCGCAAGACATGTCGTGAAATGGGCCAATGCTGCTTTCATCGCCCCATAGACGGGTTCGCCGGGAAAGCCGCGCCGGCCCTCAACAGAATGGACGTTGACAATCGACCCTCCCCCGTTGTCGATCATCGGGTTCAAGAAGGCGCGGGTGACCATCGCCGCATGCAAGAAGTTGATCTCATACATTGCCGTCCAAGACTCGAGCCCCGAGTCGTGGAAACGGACGATCGGGCGGTAGTCGCCGACGTTGTTGACCACCACGTCAGGCGCCTCGTGAGCCGAAAGCACCGCTGTTCGCAGGCGCTCCACATCTTCAGGGCGTCGCACATCCACGAGATGCGCCCGTGCGGTACCACCGCTCGACTCAATGTCAGACACTGCGGTCTCGGCACGTTCAGGGTCGATCTCGGCTATCTCGACGATGGCTCCGTGCTGCGCGAACAGGCGGCTGACGGCCCCGCCGATCCCGTCACCTCCACCGGTGACAACCGCAACTCTGCCTTCGAGGAGTCGGTTCCAGTCATCGATCGGCGGCACGTTCTGCGGACTCTGGGGGTTCGTGGCACCACCTTCAGGTTGCGGCTCGGTCATTGCATCTTCCTTTCACTTGCGGCGGCTTTCTTCAACAGGGCGCGGGTCCGCTGCTTCTCTTCGGGATTAGTGCCGACTTCGACCGCCGCGAAATCGGTCGCGCCCGCCGAGGCAAGGTTCTCGAGTTGTTCGGACACCGAGTCCTCATTGCCGACGAGACACACATCAGCGGGGGTCTCAGCACCTTCACGCTCAAGCATTGCCCTGTAGCTGGGCAACGACCCGTAACCGGCCCGGCCTGTGGCAGCCACCAGTGGGCGAACCCGTCGGCATCGCATTGACGGGCGCTGTCGAGTACCGGTTCGATGGAATCCAGCATCGTGGTGTTGGAGAAGTTGATGCCGATGCGCATATTGCGTCTACCGTACGTCCGATGCCGGCTTCAGATGGAACTGAACTTGATGAGACTGTCGCCTATGTCGCCCTGCGCCGCCTCCAGAACCGCTATGCCGACATAGTGACCCGGCGCGCCTGGCCCGAATTGGCCGAGATCATGCGCCCCGATTGCGTCATCAAAGTCGATCTTGTTGATCGGGCGATCAACTTCGACGGGCCGTCGGCGATCGGTGATTTCATCGCCGCCCAGATCGAGCAGTTCGACTTCTTCGAGTTCGTGATCCTCAACACTGTGATGAAGATCGACGCCGAAGCGGGGCGGGCCACCGCCCGGATGTACATGCAGGAGGCCCGCCAGAGTGTGGAGTCAGGCGAACGCTGCGACACCTTCGGCGTCTACCACGACCATCTGGAACGTGACAACGACGGCCGATGGTGGTTCGCCCGCCGTCGCTACAAGTCCTATGCCCGCACCAATCCCAGCGGCGCGGGCGCCGACCTGACCGTCTTCGACCTCCCCGAGACGTCCCTCTAGAACCTGAGCGGATTGAACAGGAGTTCCGCTGACACAGCTGTCTCCGCTCTTGTTCGCTCCGCTCGGCCTCTAGTGGTGTGTCGCCGGTTTCCCTGCAGGAGGACACAGCCCTTTTACCTTCACAAAGAGGCATTTACGCCCCGCAAGCAAATGTCCGACACGCCACTAGTCAGCCGGGAAAGACTCGCCGACCAACTGCTCCGACACCAACCACAGGCGCGCCGCGTAATCGGCATCGGTGGCGTAGTCGGCAGCCTCAACGATCTCGGCGTCCGCGCAGTAGGCGCCGCCCACATCGGCCATCTCCGGCGAGACGGCCGCCCACACACTGGTAGCGGCGCCCTGCTGAACGGACTTGAAATCAGGAAGGCCCGGCCCGGCCCCCGAGGCGGCACGCGCCGCAGCCCGACGCTGCAACTCAGCCAGATCGTCAGAGGTCATGTGACGGGCCAGATCGGTCACGATCATTCCCGGATGCACCGCATTGGCCCGCACACCTGAACCGACCGATCGGCGGTCGAGCTCAACCGAGAAGAGAATGTTGGCGGTCTTGGATTGACCGTAAGCCTCGAACTTGTCGTACGGCTCGGTTTCGAAGTGCAGGTCGTCCCAGCGGATCTGCCCGCTGTGATGACCGGCGCTCGACAGGTTGACCACCCGCGACGGGGTGCCGGCTCGCAGCGCACCCATCAGATGGTTGGTCAGAACGAAATGCCCGAGATGGTTGGTGCCGAACTGCGTCTCGAAGCCCTGCGCGGTGCGTCCCTCGGGTGTGAACATCACCCCTGCGTTGTTGACCAACAGATGGATCACCGGATGCGCCTCGACGATGCCCGCCGCTCCCGCACGGACCGACGGCAGATCGGCAAGATCAAAGACCGCCGAGGACAGCTTCGCGGTGCCCACCGTCTCGGAGATCGCCGCGGCAGCCGCCTCGCACTTATTCGCGGTGCGTCCGCAGAGCACCACCTCAGCTCCACCAGCGGCGAGTGCTCGAGCCGTCTCGAGTCCGAGGCCGGTAGTCGCTCCCGTCACCACCGCAACCCGTCCGGTCAGATCGATTCCTGCCATCACTTCGTCAGTCGTCGTTGAGAATGCCACCTCGGGCTCCTTGTCTGAGTTGCGTTGCCTCTTGGAGTGAACGCCGCTCACAGTAGCCAACTAGATACCCAAAATGATGCTGGGCTACAGTAGCGCCGCAATGGACGGCACTGCGTTGAGAGCCAATGCGTCGAGTGATCGCGCGTTGAGACGCTGCGCGTTGAGCCAACGCGCGTTGAGGAACAGACTCGGTGGCTGAGGCGAACGAACCAACACGCAGCGCGGCCTCGCTGACCGCCACCATGCTCGACGAGGAAGCAGCCCGTCAACGCAGCCAGGCCGAACGGTCCGAGGCTGTCGTCTTCGCCGACGACCTTCTGCCCGGCGTCGGCACGGACGAAATGGAGTTTCGTGACGGGATCAAGAAAGGAGGCGTATACACCTTCAGCGTGCTCCTCGCGCTCAACTCGATGGACGAACTCGAAGGCGCCGCCATCAACATTCTCGGCCCCGACATCGCCGAGACCCTCAACGTGTCAGACGGCACGATCACTTTCATCTCAGTCGCTTCAGTCGCCTTCTTCGTGCTCGGAGCCGGGCCGATGGGCTGGCTCGCCGACAGGATTCGACGTGGTCCGATCATCGGCGTGGCGAGCATGGCCTTCGCCGGCTTCGCAGCGCTCAGCGGTCTCGCCATCAACGCGTTCATGCTGTTCTGGACCCGGTTCTTCACCGGAATCTCCAAAGCCAACACGATCACCGTCCATGCCACCCTGTTGGCCGACACGTACCCGATCGCGGTCAGGGGCCGCATCTTCGCGACCAACGCGGCGGTCGGCAGGGTCTTCAACGCGGCCAGCCCGATCCTGGTCGGCGGTATCGCGGTTGCGGTCGGCGGTGACGAGGGCTGGCGCTGGGCGTACCTGAGCCTGGGGGTACCGGTGGCGGTGCTGGCCGTGCTGGCCTTCCTTCTCCCCGAACCGGAAAGGGGCCAATGGGAGAAGAAGGACGTGCTCGGGCACTCGTTCGGCAAGGACCTCGCAGAGATCCCCATCTCCATCGGCGCGGCGTTCGCCCGTATCTGGCGAATCGACACGATCCGTTACATGACCATGGCCATGGTGGCCATCGGTTTCGCCCTGTTCCCGGGTGCTTCAATCCAGAGTTTCTTCCTCGAGGAGGAGTTCGGTCTCGATGCTCTGGAACGTGGTTTCGCGACCGCGCCGACCGGGGTGCTGATCGTGGCGTTCCTCCCCTGGATCGGCAAACGCTTCGACCAGACGTTCAGGCAGAGCCCCGACAAGGCGCTGCGAATCATGGGGCTGCTGCTGATACCCGCGGCGGTGTTGGTACCGCTGCAATACTCGATGCCCAACGTCTGGATGTTCGTTGTGTTCGCCACGCTCAACGGCACCTTCCTCGGCGCCGCCTTCTCGATGGTCCAGCCGTCGATCCAGAGCGTGGTCCCCTACCGCCTGCGGGGTATGGGAACGGCGATTATCACCTTCTTCATGTTCGCAGGAGGCGGTGTTGCGGGCGGACTCGTCAGCGCTTTCCTGCAGGACACCGTCGGCGAACGGGCCGCGATCACCTTCCTCACGATCGTGTTCATGCCGCTCGGCGGCTACTACATCATGAGAGGCTCGAACCGGGTCCGACACGACCTTTCGCTGGTGGTCGAGGAGCTCTGGGAGGAACAGGCCTACCACGACCTCATCGACGCCGGAACCGCCATCCCGGTGATGCAGGTCAACCACATCGACTTCAGCTACGGGAGGGTCCAAGTCCTCTTCGATGTGTCCTTCGACGTGGCACAAGGAGAGACCCTGGCACTGCTCGGGACCAACGGGGCTGGCAAGTCGACGATTCTCAAAGTGGTTGCCGGCCTCGAGACACCCGAGCGGGGAGTTGTGCGCTACAAGGGACGGACCGCCACCTTCGCGAGCCCCGAGACACGGGGGAAGCTCGGAATACAGATGCTGCCGGGCGGCAAGGGAATCTGGCCGTCGATGTCGATCGGCGACAACCTGACGATCGGGGCGTACAACTACCGCTCGGACCCGGCCGACGTTGCGCGCCGGACCGACCGGGTGCTCGAAATGTTCCCGGCGCTGGCGGACCGCCTGTCGGAGCGGGCAGGGGACCTTTCAGGCGGACAGCAGCAGATGCTGGCCCTGGCGCGGGTCATGCTGCACGAACCCGACCTGCTCATCATCGATGAACTCTCACTGGGCCTCGCCCCGACGGTCGTGTCGGAACTGCTCGAACACATCGACACCCTGCGGGCCGCCGGACAGACGATGATCATCGTTGAACAGTCCCTCAACGTGGCCCTGGCCGTCTCGGACCGGGCGATCTTCCTGGAGAAGGGGCAAGTCCGCTTCGAAGGCTCCGCTGAGGAACTGGCCGCTCGTGACGACCTGGCCCGAGCAGTGTTCCTCGGGAAGGAAGGCGGCTGATGCCCGCCGCGATCCTCGGGGTTTGGATCACCAACCAGGTGATCTTCTGGGGAGTCGTCAACGGTCTCATCTTCGGGCTGCTGGCCATGGGGATCGTGCTGATCTACCGCAGCACCCGAGTCATCAACTTCGCGGTCGGCAACATGGGGCTCCCCGGCGCGGCACTGTTCGCGTTGATGATGATCAACTGGGGTTTCCCGTTCTGGGTAGCGCTGATCTCGTGCCTGTTGATCGGCGCGCTGATCGGCGCGGTCGTCGAAGTCGTCATCGTCAAACGGCTCTTTCACCGACCCCGCGTGGTACTGCTGATCGCCACCGTCGGGATCGCCGAACTGATGCGCGCCATAGTGGTCACGGCCTACCCCGACATCGAAGGAGTCCAAACCTCGTATCCGGTGGCGATAGGCACAATCTGGGAGGACGCGCTCTCCTGGCTCACCACGCTCACAACCTGGATACCCGGCGTGGCCTCCGACAGCGGGTTGCGCATCAAGGGCGCGGAGTTGCAGGTTCTCATCGTCGTTCCGCTCGTGGCCCTGGTTCTCGGGTTGCTGGTCACCAGAACGGTGTTCGGCAAGGCCATCACCGCATCGGCTGACAATGTTGAACTGAGCCGCCTGTCGGGGGTCAACCCCCATGTGGTCTCCACGGTCGTGTGGACCATCGGCGGTTTCCTGGCAACCCTCTCGATGATCCTGCTGAGCGGCGGGTCAGCGGCGACCGGAATCGAGAACCTGGGGCCGTTCACGCTCACCAACGCCCTCGCTGCGGCCGTCATAGCGGGGATGCGTTCGTTCCCACGGGCCATGCTCGGCGGGATCGCCATCGGCATCGCCCAGAACCTCTTCAACTTCAACTTCACCCGAGACCCCGGGCTAGGCACGCTGCTGGTGTTCGTAGTGGTGGTGGTCGCCCTCTACTGGCAGAGCCGCAACACCGACGACGAAGCGGTTCTGGCCTTCGCCCCCAAGGTGCGGCCGTTGCCGCTGTGGGCACGCGACGTCTGGTGGATACGCAACATGCACCGCATCGCGATGGCGATCGGCTTGCTGGCCGTGATCTTCATTGCCTGGCGACACACCGAGATATTCAGTTGGATAAACGACAACCAGACTCTGTGGGAAGCCCCTGAGAAGATCAAGCAGTCACAGTTCCTGCTGTACTCCTCAATCGTCGCTGTGGCCATTTGTGTCGCTTCGTTGACGGTCATAACAGGCTGGTCGGGGCAGCTTTCGCTGGCGCAGATGGCGTACGCGGGGATCGGTGCATTGAGCGCGGCGGCCTTCAACCGCGGCATCGAGCTCGACGTCGGTTACGGCGACACCCGCCTCATCGACTTCCAATGGCCACCGATACCGACGGTCCCGGCGATCATCGCCGCGGTGTTCTTCACCGCAGCGGTGGCTGCGATCACCGGCGTCGGGGCGCTGCGGGTGCGCGGGCTGATGCTTGCCGTGTCGACCTTCGCGTTCGCGATCGCTGCCCAGAATTACCTCTACGGCCGGCCCTTCTTCAGCGACGGCGACCGCAGCGTGCTGTTCGACCGCGGCTATCTGTTCGGCTGGTACCTGAAGGACCAGCGAAGCTACTTCTATTTCTGTCTCGCCTGTCTGATCGTGGTAGTGACCGTGCTGGGAAGGCTCCGGCGTTCCGGGTTCGGGCGGACGGTCATCGCGGTGCGCGACAACGCAGACACCGCCTCGGCCTACACCGTGTCACCGGTTCGCATGAAGCTCATGGCATTCGCGGTGGCCGGCGGCGTCGCCGGGCTCGGCGGCGCGCTGTTGGGCAACCTCGTCCGCCAGATCCGTTTCAACGAGGCACTGTTTCAGATCGGCGATTCGCTGAAGGTCGTCAACATGGTCGTGATCGGCGGGCTGGGATCTGTCACAGGGCCGCTGCTCGGTGCACTGTGGATCGAGGGACTCCCCAAGTTCTTCCCGGACCAACCCGTGGTGAGTCTCGTCACTTCCAGCATCGGCTTCCTGTTCGTGCTGATGTATTTCCCGGGTGGATTCGTGCAGATCGCCTATGCGACCCGCGACAGCATCATCGGAGCAGTCGAGAAACGGCGGGATGCGCAGGCGACTGCTGAATCGACCACCGCGCCCCCGACCGCGTTGAAGCAGCGTGTCCGCCGGAACCCGGCCGAGATCGCCGCAGCCCCATCAACGATCACCCGCTCCGTTGGGTACGGGGTCGCTGTCGTCAAGGCACTGGCATCGCTGGCAATCGCCGTGACAGCGGTACCGCAGCTGCTGGGTGGCGACACCTACGGTTGGGGGATCCTCCTGTTGGCAATCGCTGCTTCGGGGTTCTGGTCCGCGCACCTGCTGTATCTGCTGGCTCCGGCACCGGCGAAGATCGTCGGGTCCGCCCGTCAGAAGGCGCTCTACACGCTGCTGCTCTTCTTTGAAGCTCCGGGCATACCGTTCATGTGGCCGTTCTTCATACGCAACTGGCTCCCCAGCGAGAGACGTCTGGCTTCAGCGGAGAGAGTCAATCGGGCGAGCACGCCCAGCAACTCCGACGGCAGAGGACTGATTTTGCGAACCCGCGACGTCACCGTGAACTTCGGGGGCAACATCGCGGTCGACCATGTGGACATCGACGTCTACCGAGACGAGATCGTCGGCCTGATCGGCACCAACGGTGCGGGCAAGTCCACGTTCATGAACGCCGTCGGCGGATACGTGCCATCGGTCGGCACGGTCGAGCTGATCGGCCTGGACGTCTCGGACCTGTCGCCGCCGAGACGCTCGCGTGAGGGTCTGGGCCGGACCTTCCAGGCGGCCACACTCTTCCCCGAGCTGACCGTGCGCGAATCCGTGCAGGTAGCGCTCGAGGCGCGGGAACGGTCGTCGTTCGTCAAGAGCGCCCTGTTCCTGAACGGGCCCGCGGAACGACGCAAACGAAGCGACGCGGACGACCTGATCGACTTCTTAGGCCTCGGACGCTACGCCGACAGCTTCATCTCCGACCTCTCCACGGGAACCCGGCGCATCGTCGAGATCGCCGGGCTGTTGGCCGTCGACGCCGAACTGTTGTGCCTCGACGAACCAACCGCGGGGATCGCACAGCGGGAAACCGAGGCGTTCGGTCCCCTGATCGTTGAGATCCGCAAAGAACTCGGCGCGGCGATGCTGATCATCGAGCATGACATGCCCCTGATCATGAGCATCAGCGACCGGGTGTACTGCCTCGAGTCCGGTGCGGTGATCGCAACCGGGGAACCCGAGACCGTGCGCAACGACCCCGCGGTGATAGCGAGCTACCTCGGCACCGACGACCGCGCCATCGAACGCAGCGACCAATGATCCAATATTGAGGAGCACTGCAAGTCTCCCGGACGCTCAGCGCTCAACTGGGTAGGGTGTAACCGGAGGTTGGCTATGCCCCTGCGCTCATCTATGCGACGGAAGCCATTGTCGGATGATACTCGAGAGCGGTTAGCGGCCGCTTCGGCGGAAGATGATGATATTGCCGATCCCGAAGGCGATCTCGCCTCGGAGCGGTATACCCGCCACTCAAGCTCCGAAGAGTTTTTGACCTCCTTGATGGACCAAGTACCGGATCCGTTGCGGTAGATGAGTCGGGTTACGCCGGCCGACGACCGCACCGTGCTGCCAAACAAGCAGCTGATCGAATCGATCAGCTGAGTTCCCACTCAGCGTGCACGTCGCAGGCTGCGAGCAGTACCTGCTTCACGGTGATCTTGGCGTCGGATCTGTCGAGCGAAACACGAGCCGCCACGTCGTGCCCGCCATACGCACAATCGATAGTAGGGCCGTCGGCTTTGAATGCTGACACCTTGGCATTCGCGAGCGAAGCGAATACCGCGCTCGGAATCTCAAGGAGTTGATAACGGTGGGGGATGGCATTCGGGCCGGAGCGAAACGCCCTCAGCATCACGATCGCGTCAACAGCCTGGCGGGTTGGCCATTGCGTCGACCATGCGGGCGACGAACCGCACACCCATTGGCGACAGTTCGTCGATTCGCTTCTTGACGGCCTCGCGATCATTCACAACGCCAAGCGATGTTCGATGAGGTCGACGAACGACGGGTTGAGTTCGATCCCGACCCAGCGACGATTGAGGTTTCTTGCCGCTAGCAGCGTCGTGCCTGATCCGGCGTAGGGGTCAAGCACAATGTCGCCGGGCTCGCTGGTGATGCTCACGCACTGATTGGCCAGCGTCATAGGCATCACCGCAGGGTGATCATCGACTCCGCTGTCGCTGCGCCGACGAGGCTCGGTATTGACATCCCATACCGTGCGCAGCCTGCGCCCATTCGGTCCACGGACGGCGTCCGTGTCGTAGTAATAGTTCTCGCTCTTGGACAGCAGGAAAACCGTCTCATGAGCCTTGGTCGGACGATCTCGCACCGACTCAGGATGAGCGTTGGGTTTGTTCCAGATCACCTCAGAACGCACCCACCACCCTGCGTCTTGCAACGCGAATGCCAGACGCCAGGGAACGCCGATCAGGTCCTTGGGCTTCAGACCCTCCGGGGTCGCCGGGCGCACGCTCATCGCACGCGCCCGGTTCTTCTTGTCGGGCGCCCGATAGCGGCGGTTGCCCGAGGTATAGCTGTCGCCCACGTTGAGCCACACCGTGCCGTCGTCGCTGAGGACGCGGCGCAGTTTGTCGAAAGTCACGACGATGCTCTTGATGTAGTCTCCCAACGCATCGTCGCGGCCGATCTGGTCCTTCATCTCGTAGTCGCGCAGCGACCAGTACGGCGGAGAAGTAACCACGGTGCGAACGCTGCGATCCGGCAACAGATCGAGACCATCTGAAGCCGCCCCGCATATCAGCAGAGACTCAGTCAATTCACCCTGCGGCACTCCGTCGCTCAAGTTCACACGCCGATACGGGCACGCAGCAACAAGTCCAGGCAAGCGCATCATCACCTCCGACGGTACTTCGCGCCGCACGCCACGCGGGCGACCCCCGTCAATTGATTGCAATAGTCGACCACTCACAATGACTGACATTATTGACGGGATGTGACAGCCTCGGTTCCGCCGATCAGTGCAAAGAGCACGATGCACGCCAGGTTCGCGGCGCCGCCGACGCGTTCGGGCAGTTCAGCAACGAAACTCGAATGCGTGGGCAGGACCTGATTGACAATCACAGCGGAACAGGCTGAGACGAATCTGCCTCGTTTCGTCGCGATTTCGCGAGGCTGAATTCGACAGACAAGCAGCGGTTTCTCTCCGTTCTCGAAGCATTCGTCGCCGACCTGAGTGCTATCGAAACGGGTACACGCAAACACTTCCGTTCCGGGTGGGACTGTCAGATACACTTCATGTCGGGGCGTGTCGGGTCGGGGTGAATCAGGCCGTGTCGGGTCGGGGTGCGGGGTGTGTTTATGGGGCGCTGTCGCGTGTCAAGGTTTTTGAGAGTGCATCTGTCGATGAGATCGTCCGACGGCTGCGCGAGGAGGTCTACGTGACCCAGATCGAGGTCGCGGTTGGCTAGTCTGCGCGTCCTGTCCGGACGGGAGGTTTGCCGCATTCTTGCTGTTCACGGCTTTTCTGAGGTGCGACGCCGATGCAGCCACATTGCGATGCAGAAGACGGGGCCGGATGGGACGTAACGGTTCCGGTGCCAGATCACAGCGAGCTGCGCACCGGGACGCTGTTATCGGTTATCCGCCAGTCGGGCCGCAGATCTCTGAGCGAATCGTGGTCTCAGGATCTTGTTTTGCGGATTCTCGCATTAGATATGCGAACTGCGCATAATTTTTCTCAATATGCATAAGTCTGTCGTATAATTCTTGGCATGGACAGCCAAGAATTGCGTCAGCTCATAGACGGAGGCGAGACCTTTACCGTCGAATTCAAGTCCGACCAGGGCGTCGGCCCGATCAACGACATCGACGTGGTGGAGGCCGTGGCCTGTCTAGCCAATGGCGACGGCGGATTCTTGCTGATCGGGGTGAGCGATGACGGCATCGCCCATGGGGCACATTTTCGTCACGGCCACACGACCCACCCCATTCGCATCCAAGCACTCATCGCCAGCCGCACTGAACCGTCGGTGGAAGTAGAGGTGGAACTGGTTGAGGTCGACGATGCGCAGGTGATCGTGATCGTCGTGACTCCCGCTGACTCGGTGGTGGGCACTCAATCGGGTCGGTATCTGCGAAGGGCCATCGACGCACATGGCCGACCCCAGTGCCTGCCGATGCGACCCCATGAGGTGGTGTCCCGAGCGGGCAGCGTCGGGGCTCAGGACTTCAGCAAGGTGGTTGTCCCAGGGTTGGCGCTCGACGATCTCTCAGAGGTGGAGTTCTCCAGGATGCGCGAACTGGCCCGAACCGGCGACGACGCGCTCGTCATGCTGTCGGGCGAGGAGATGCTCAAGGCGCTCGGCTTC
Source organism: Candidatus Aldehydirespiratoraceae bacterium (assembly GCA_965208435.1). Lineage (GTDB taxonomy): Bacteria > Actinomycetota > Acidimicrobiia > Acidimicrobiales > Aldehydirespiratoraceae > VXYK01. The sequence continues at coordinate 872,357 of OZ242337.1, forward strand.
ACAACGGCCGATGGCCGGCTCTGTGTCGGCGCCCTCTTGCTGTTCGGCACAGAACGGCTGATCGCCCGCCACTTGTCCGCCTACGAGGCAGGGTTTCAAGAGCTGGACGGGCTCGAAGTGCGAACCAGTGAGACGGCGGCGTTCCCATTGCTGCGGGCAATGTCGGAATTCTCCGACCGGGTGCTGGCTCGGAACCCCGAAGAAGAGATCGAAGTGGAGCTCCAGCGGATTGCCTTGCCGGCCTTCGCCGGCACAACCGTGAGGGAGCTCATCGCCAACGCCCTCGTCCATCGTGACTACACCGCCAGAGGGCAGACGCTGGTGGCGGTCGCCACCGATGCGTTGACCATTTCCAATCCGGGGGGCCTGCCTGCGGGGGTGACGACCGCCACGCTGCTGACCGCCCCGCCGCATCCTCGGAATCCCGCGCTCGCTGACGCGTTCAAACGAGCCGGGTTGGTGGACCGGACCAGCCGGGGCATCAACCGTGTGTTTGAGAGCCAGCTGACGCTGGGGCGCCCGGCGCCGGACTACAGCCGGAGTACGTCCAGCTCGGTGGTCGTGCGGGTGCACTCAGCTTCGCTCGACAAAGAGATGGCCAGATTCGCCGCGGAAGCTCGGCGTCGTGGCGAAGCGCTGTCGCTGGAAGACCTGCTGATCCTGAGCGAAATCCGGGCCGACGGCAGCATCACTGTGGAGCGGGCAGCGGAGCTGGGCCATGTGGGCCGCCCCGAGGCTCGTTCCATGTTGAAACGGCTCGCCGACAGGGAGATCATCGAACCGCACGGAAGCGGCCGGGGCCGACGACACGTATTGACGCCGGCTCTGAGCCGCCACTTCGGACAGCCCTCCCACGCGAAGACGACCGGTTTCTCGAGCAGCGGCGAGCACCGACAAAGGGTCCTCGACTTCGTAGCGAAACATGGCTCTATATCTCGCAGCGATGCCGCTGAGCTATGCGAGTCGACCCCCGACCAAGCCAGCCGCCTTCTCCGTGCCATGCGCGACGACGACCTCCTAGAAATGGTCGGCGAGCGCCGCGGCGCCCGCTTTGTGCTCCCCTGATGCGCCGGCCGGGGCTATTCGGTCCGTGCCCCGCTACCGAACCCTCATGAACGCATTGCGGATGATGCGATCCGGTCCCGAGTCCGGTGAATGGGTGCTGGACTGGGCCCGCGAGCGGGGGAGGATCTCCTCTGCCGAGTACCGCGAGCTGGCCGGGGTGTCGGCCGCCACCGCCGCGAATCGGCCAAAAGAACCGGCGCAGCATGGCCTGCTCGTACCGAGTTCAAACGCAGGCCGGGGAAGAGGCTTCCACTACCTGCCCGCCCGGTGAGCGGCAGCGTCACCCGGATCTTCATCGACGAATCTGCCTGATGTCACAGCTCGGTCAAGCTACCCTGCAAGGGTGAGATTGAGCGGATACACCGACGCCGAGCTGGTCGCGATGATGTCTGGACTTGAATCTGACCTCGTAGAACGCACGGAGTCGTGGTCAAGCAGCACTGCCGAGAAGGTTCGGAAGAACATTTGTGCATTCGCCAACGACCTTCCAGGCAACAACGCCCCAGGAGTGCTCTTTGTCGGTGCACATGACGACGGATCTTGTGCAGGGATCGACATCACCGACGACCTGCTGAAAAACCTCGCGAATCTGCGCGACGACGGCCTACTGCTCCCTCGGCCCTCAGTGGACGTACAAGAACGAGTGCTCGATGGTTGCCATGTTGCCGTGGTGGTGGTGCAACCGGCCCCGGATCCTCCTGTTCGATACAAGGGTCGAGCGTGGGTGCGTATCGGCCCAACTGTGCGCCAGGCAACCCCGGCCGACGAGCGGCGCCTGGCCGAGCGACGTCGGGCATTGGACGCGCCGTTCGACTTGCGGCCCGCAAGCGGTTCGAAGCTCTCCGATCTTGATCTGAACCACATAGAACGCCAATATCTGCCCCAAGCAATAGCTGCCGACGTGCTGGAGCAGAATCAGCGCACTCTTGAAGAGCAGATGCACTCGCTGCGTCTATTGCGGGAGGGCGTGCCCACTTGGGGTGCTCTGTTGGCGTTCGGCCGGGATCCTCAACTGTGGCTGCCCGGCGCCTACGTTCAGTTCGTTCGGCACGACGGCATTGAAATCACCGACCCGATCAAGAGCCACCACATGCTCTCGGGTCAGTTGGAAGACGTTCTAAGTAGTCTCAGCCAACTGCTGGAGATCAACATCGAAACCAGCGTCGACGTGATCTCTGGTCCTAGGGAGCAGAGATATCCCGACTACCCGATTGAGGCACTGCGCCAGCTCTCATACAACGCAATAATGCACCGAAATTATGAGGGCACGAATGCTCCCTCCCGTCTCAGATGGTTTTCTGACCGTGTGGAGATTGAGAGTCCCGGTGGCCTGTTCGGAACGATTACTCCCGAGAGCTTGAAACAAGGCGCCACCGACTATCGAAACCAGCTTGTTGCCGAGTTGATGGCCAACCTGGGGTTTGCGCAGCGTTTCGGACTCGGGATCCCGTTGGCCCAGCGGTCGTTGCGCGAGAACGGCAATCCCGACATCAGCTTCATGGTTGAACAGTCACGGATTCAGGTCACAGTAGGGTCGGCGAAGCGCAGCGGTGTGAAACGGTAGGCGCCATGTTTGATTCGCTGCGGTCAGTTCTGCGGTTCCGCAAGCTGGAGTTCAACCCCAGACAACGGAGGCTCAACGCTTGCGCCAATGTCGCAGACCTTCGGAGGTTCGCAAAGAAACGACTTCCTGCCGGGGTTTTCGACTACATCGACGGAGGCGCCGAAGACGAAGTGGCCCTGGCGTCCAACACGGGTGCATATCAAGCATTCGGTTTCTGTCCGCGGGTCTTGCGGGACGTATCCACGGTCGACCCGACAGCCACTCTGCTGGGGCGCCTGACGCCGCTGCCGTTGGTGCTCGCCCCCACCGGATTCACCCGCATCGCCGATCCGCAAGGTGAACTGGCAGTGGCACGAGCAGCAGCGCGCCTAGGCATCCCCTGCACGCTCTCAACAATGGGCACCCGATCGATCGAAGAGTTCTCCGCGGCCAGCGACAGCGTCGCCTGGGCAGGCGAGGGTGAGCGCCGACTGTGGTTCCAGGTCTATGTCTGGAAGGACCGGGAACTGCTCACCGACATGATCGCCCGCTGCGCCGAGGCCCGTTACGAAGCGCTGGTCGTGACCGTCGACGCGCCACGACTGGGACGAAGGGAACGCGACGTGAGGCGCGGGATGGAACTCCCGCCGAAACTCGGGCTCAGCACCATAGTCGACGGGATGCTGCGGCCGGCGTGGACCTGGCAGTTCCTGCGCAACGAACCCATCGTCTTCGCCAATGTGACATCAAGCCGCAGGGGCGACGACGAACCCGACGGCACCAGCGCGGTCGTGCTCTCAGAACACATGGCCAAACAGTTCGACCCGTCACTGTCATGGGACGACATCGACTGGTTCCGCTCAAAATGGGACGGCAAGCTGATCGTGAAGGGTGTGCAGACCACAGCCGACGCCCAGTTGTGCGTCGAGCACGGTGTGGACGCGGTGTGCCTGTCGAACCACGGCGGTCGCCAACTCGACGGGGCCCCAGCCCCGATCGACCTGGTGGCACCATGCCGAGACGCCGTCGGTGACAGCATCGAGATAATCGCCGACGGTGGAGTGCGGCGCGGCTCAGACATCGTCAAGGCCCGTGCTCTCGGCGCGGACGCGGTCATGGCCGGACGGCCCTACCTGTACGCGCTGGGCGCAGCCGGTGAACTCGGCGTCGACTGGCTGCTCAACTTCCTCGACGACGGCATGCGCCGTACCATGTCACTGTGCGGTGCAGTCTCCGTTGAAGAACTGGGGCCGGACCTGGTCACGAGGCTTGCCTGATCACAAGACTCGCCCAATCACAACACTGAACTGAGCAAGGAGACTTGAGTGTCACGAAACAGTGCCATGCCCGCAGACCTCGTCGCCTACGCGGCGGCTCACTCGACCCGGCCCGACGAAGTCCAGCAGGCCCTGATCGCGGCCACCGACGAAAGGGTTGAGAGTTTCGCCGGGATGCAGATTGGAACCGACCAGGGCGTGTTCATGACCCTGCTCACCACGGTTCTGCAAGTCGAGTTCGCGGTTGAGGTCGGAACTTTCACCGGGTATTCGGCCCTCTGCATAGCACGGGGACTAGCACCCGGCGGTCGTCTGCTGTGCTGCGATGTCAGCGAGGAGTGGACCAGCATCGGCCGAGAGCACTGGGAGATGGCAGGCGTCGCCGACCGAATCGATCTGCGAATCGCTCCCGCTGTCGAGACTCTGCGATCCCTTCCGCCCGAACCGAAGATCGACCTGGCGTTCATCGACGCCGACAAGACCGGCTACATGTCGTATTACGAGGAGATTCTGCCGCGCCTGTCGCCGCGGGGCGTCATTCTGGTCGACAACACACTCTGGCACGGAATGATCCTTGAGGATTCCGGGGCGGAAGACCCCGACACCGCAGCTCTGCGAACCTTCAACGACCACGTGGCCGCCGACGAACGGGTCCAAGCCGTTCTGCTCACCATCGGCGACGGGGTCACGCTGATCCGCCGCCGCTGAGAACCTGTTGCCTTCCGCTCTTGCTCGCTGCGCTCCGGCCTCGCTCGGTCACGGTCGTGTTCGGGATCAATCCGCTCGGCCTCTCAGTCGAACGGTCGAATCACCGTGAGGGCAGGTTCGACGTCTTCCGCCGCCTGGTTCCAGCGCAAGCCGATGCATCCCCGCGGGTGGCCGTCGGTGCTCATCCAGTTGCCGAACCCGGGGTCGGATGCCGACACAACGATCTTCACGGAACCGTCGGGCTCGTAGTGAGCGGTGTGCTTGTTGACCGTGACCGGCAACCAGCGGTAGTCGAGGCTCTCCATCCAGCGGTTGTCCACCTGAAAGTTCCAGTAGTAGCACTCGGGCGGGACGAACTCGATCAGCAGCGCCTCGCCGTCGGCCAGGTCGTATGCACCGTGGTAGAAGATCTGGTTCGGGTCGCCCCACGCACCTTGGGCGGGACCGGCCTTGGTGTGCATTGAGTTGGGAACCTCCGCCATCAACTCGTCGGCCCAGTCGGTGAAGATCTCTGAGCATCCCGCCACGAACATCATCGCTCCCTGGAGCTGCTTGCCGAACTGCACCGGACTCAACGGCTCCGGCAACTCGTCATGGTCCAAGCATTCGATGCGCAGGGTCGGCAGCACCTCAGTGCTGCGGTCCAGGAAGAACTGGCGTATCGCCAGCATCCCTGGCTCCGGATCGGTCTTGACCCAGTTGTGGTCGTGGGGCGTCGGCCCCACAAAGAGCTCGAAGTTGCCGTTCTCGTCGATCAACAGGTCACTGCCGTCGATGAAACCCATCACACCGAGACGCTCCTGAGCAGATCCGTAGTTGCCGGCGAACGCACTGAACGACAGATAGTGGACGGTTCCACGATTGCCCGAAACCTTGTAGTTGAGCCGCCCATCGATCGAGCACGACATGTACGCCGCGTCGGGATTGTCTGAACCGATCTTGACCTGATCAGGCAGCGGCTTGATTATCGGGAATCGGATGTCGCCACCCTCCACGAAGCTGGCCAGACCGCCCCTGGTCAGACGACTCAGGAACCGGAACCCCTCAGCTCTGTCGAGATCGGACTCGGAACGCTCGAGGATCATCTCGCCTGCGGTCTTCAAGGCATCACAAAACTCGTTCCAAGTCTTTCCCGAAACGACATCGTCATGGAGTTCGCGACTGGATTCGTCGCTGCTGGCGTCAGTCATGGCCGAACCCTAGAACGCGCAAACCAAACCCGGCCAATCAGCCGCCTCCGCGGAGCGCAACGTCTTTGTTGGCCTAGCCGTCGCCCTGGGACTCAGAGTCATAGCCCACCTTGGGCTTCTTCTGAGACTCCGGCTCGTCCTCGGATTCGGACTCAGGATCGGACTCAGGTTCGGCCTTGTCCGCCGCCTTGATCTCCTTGGCCTCGTGACCGACCGCGTCCACATTCCGGTGCCAGACGGTCTGCTGCGGGAAGGGGATCTCTATCCCGGCTTTGTCGAACGCGACCTTGAGCCGCATGCGCAGCTCCCTCTCGACGGCCCATTGCTTGGAGGGCTCAGTCTTGACCACCAATCGCAACGCGACTGCCGAAGCGCCAAGGTCCTGGACGCCCCAGACTTCTGGACGCTCCATCAACTCGTCGCCACCCCATTCGGGGTCTTCCCACAAGCTGTCGCCGACGCGCTGGATGACTTCGCGGGCAAGATCGAGGTCAGTGTCGTAGGCCACTTCCACATCCAACAGTGCCCGGGACCAGAGCTGGCTCGAGTTCCCAACCCTTGAAATCGTGCCGTTGGGCACGTGCCAGACGGTTCCCTTGACGTCGCGAATGGTCGTCGAGCGCAGAGACACCTTCTCGACGGTGCCCGAAGCGCTGCCGACATCGACGATGTCGCCGACGCCGTATTGATCCTCGATGAGCATGAACAGACCCGAAAGGAAGTCCTTCACAACCGACTGGGCACCGAAACCCAGGGCCAAGCCGCCGATGCCGGCACCGGCGATCAAGGGTGCCAAGTCGATGTCGAGCTGGCCCAGGATCATGAACAGGGCCACCATCCAGACCGCAGCGACACCGATGCTTCGCAGAACCAGCCCGATGGTCTCGGCTCGCGCCGAGGCACGCTTCAGTTCCCGCTCCTCCATCAGCAGCTTGCCCGGTCCCCGCTCGCGAAGAGACTGCAGACGGGGATCCGTCGGGGAGTTGGCGATGGTCTGAGCGAACTTCAGCACCGACTTCTGAAGGAGTTTCGAAGCGATCCAGGCGAGGATGACGATCAGCAGGATTCGGATGGGTCGGTCGAGAAGCCAGTCGGCGCCAGTTGCAAGGAGTTCGTTATCGGTCCATTCGTAGACCTGCTCGCAGATGTATGAGCCCTCGGCTCCGCAGGCATCGAGCAGGTCTCCGGTTTGTGCCAGCAAATTCGTCATGGATTGAGACTACGGCCCCACAGGGCCTTTCGGGTGGGCTCCGCAGCGGGACGTCAAGGCTCCTAAGATTACCGCAAATCATAGGTTTACAGTATGATTTAATTGTATGCACAAGTTTCGTATGGGAGAAGCAGCGCAATTGCTGGGGGTGAGCGTCGATACCGTTCGCCGCTGGGCAGACCAAGGACGGGTCGAAACTCAACGAACGCCGGGCGGACAACGGGAAATCGCCGGGCCGGCGCTGGCCCGCCTGGCACTCGAGCTTGGCGAATCACTCCACGATGAAACCCGTTCCGTGTCGGCGCGCAACAGATTCCCCGGGCTCGTGACCCGGGTGGTCCGCGACACCGTGATGGCCCAAGTCGAGATACAGGCCGGACCTCACCGAGTCGTGTCGCTGATCTCCGCGGAAGCAGCCGACGATCTCGGCCTCGAACCTGGAGTCAGGGCCGTGGCCTCGATCAAGTCGACCGCAGTCATAATCGAACGAGCCTGATGGCCCGGACCCTCAAGAAGATGATGCCTGTGATCGCGCTGGTCTGGGTGGTCCCGGCCTGTTCATCGGGCAACGGGGAGACCGTGATCTTCGCGGCGTCATCGCTGGCCGCGGTTACCGACGACATCGATACGGCGCTCGAAGCCGAAGGTGACGACCCGCCCGAATGGGTGCTGGCCGCAAGCTCCCGACTCATCGCACAGGTGAGGGACGGAGCAAGACCAGATGTCGTCATCTCCGCCGACAACACACAGCTGCGGGGAATCCTCGGTCTCGGTTATGTAGTCGTGGATGAACCGCGGATAACCAACCGGCTGGTGCTGGCAGTCGCCGACGGCAACCCGGCAGCGATGACGAGCATCGACGACCTGAGCCTGGACGGGCCCTTGATCGGGCTGTGCGCGCCCGAAGTCCCCTGCGGCGCCACCGCGCTGCGGATCGCCACCGAGTTCGGCATCACCATGCGCCCCGACACTGCCGAAACCAACGTCCGCGCACTGGCACACAAACTCGCCAACGGGGAACTCGACGCCGGACTCGTCTACGCCACCGACGCCCGCAGCCTTGGACTCCAGACGATCGCCGACGCCCGGATCGCCGACAGCGCCGACTGCTCCAACCCGGCAGTCACGCAATACGGAATCGCCGCGCTCGCCCCTTCCCCCGCCGGCGACGCCCCCGCTGGTGACGCCTCCTTTGACTTTGACGAAGGGCGCCCGGAAGTGCATGTCGAGCAGTACCTGCCGACCGAGGCACTGCAACGAGGCGGCTTCGAACTCGGACTCTGCCGATGATCGGCTTTCGACGCGCCCCAGTAACACTGCTGGTCCCGGCGACGCTGGCCGTTGCGCTGCTGGTCGTTCCACTCGTGGGGCTGCTGCAGCGCGCTCCGTGGTCGTCGCTGGGCTCTCGACTCGTCGACGAAGCGGTCCTCGAAGCCGTCAGGATCTCGCTCATCGTCAGCTTCAGCGCGGCGGGACTCTGCCTGGTCCTGGGTCTGCCGCTGGCGTGGGTTCTGGCCCGAGTCGACTTGCCGTTCCCCAGGCTCGTGCGGGCCGTGGTGCTGCTTCCCATGGTCCTGCCGCCCGTCGTGGCTGGAACGGCCCTGCTGTTCGCTCTCGGTCGTCGTGGTCTCGTGGGTCAGTGGCTCGACAACTGGTTCGGCGTGACGCTTCCATTCACGACGGCCGGCACGATCCTGGCCGCAACTTTCGTCGCTCTGCCGTTCTTCGTCACAACTGTCGAGAGCGCTCTCGTCGCACAGGGGCGCGACCTCGAAGAAGCCGCCGCGGTCAACGCAGCCGGGCCGATGACAGCTTTCGCAACGGTCACCGTGCCGTCGATTCGAGGTGCGATCGGTGCCGGTCTGGCGCTCGGCTGGGCCCGCGCGCTCGGCGAGTTCGGGGCCACGATCACCTTCGCAGGAAGCCTGGGCGGGCGCACCCGCACGCTGCCCCTGCAGACGTTTCTGGCCCTCGAATCCGACCCCGAGTCCGCGGTGGCGATCAGCGTGCTGCTGTTGGCGGTCAGTCTCGGAGTGCTCATAGCCCTGCGCGGCAGGTGGCTGACCCGATGAGCGCCGAAGTTCGTTCGCCGGGGCCCGTTCAGATCGAGGTTCGCGGAGTGGTGGGACGTGAAGACTTCACGCTGTCGCTCGATGCTGTGTTCGACCAGGAACGAATCGCAGTCACAGGTCCCAACGGTGTCGGCAAGACCACGCTGCTGCGTCTGATCGCGGGGCTCGAACGGCTCAAGACCGGGGTGCTCAAGATCGACGGGCAGCTCGTCGACAACGGCTCGTCGACATTCATCGCCGCCCATCAGAGAAGCGTGGCGGTGGCGTTCCAAGACCACCGGCTGTTCGGTCATCTGCGGATCATCGACAATGTGGCCTATCCCCTGCGTCGAGCGGGACTGAAACGGGCCGCTGCGCGTGAGCTGGCAGCCGGCCACCTCGCCTCGGTCGGCCTCACCGAAGTCGCGGTCTCTCGACCCGCGCAACTGTCGGGCGGTCAACGGCAGCGGGCCTCCATCGCCCGGGCACTCGCCACGCCCGCTCAGGTCCTGTTGCTCGACGAGCCGCTGGCCTCCGTCGACGACCAGAGCCGCACGGCCCTGCGAGATCTGTTGATCAACACCGAACACCGCACGGTCGTCTGGGTGACCCACGACCCCGACGACGCCAAATACGCCGACACCACCGTCGCGCTCCCGTCGAACAACAGCACGGCCCTGTCCTGAGGAGCACAGAAATCGTCAAGGTACGGCCACCCGATGGGGGATTCTGCCGGGCGGTGACCGAGAATGGATCGCAGAACTGCCTTTCGGAGGTTGAAGCCAGGGATATGGAAGCAGACGAGCGACACGCAGGGCGTGGTCCGGCACCACCATGCCCAAAGTGTGGTTCGTCGATGGTGATGCGGACTGTTCAGCGGGGCAACAACATCGGGAGACGGTTCTGGGGGTGCTCGACGTTCCCGAAGTGCTGGGCCAGAATCGCGGTCAGTGACCAATCCCCCGACAGTCCACCCGCAGACGATCCCGCCTCCGACAGTCCACCCGCAGACGATCCCGGCGGTGCCGTTACACCAGCCTTCCAACGGAGGGTCGACTGGGTAGACGGCACGTTCAAGCGCCAGGGTTGGACCACCCGCCACGCATCCGCAGGAGGATCACTGAGGGCGCTCCGTGATGCCCGTTACACACAGTTGGGGTGTTGTTGGATCGCATGCCAGGATCGTGGGCCCAGACAAGCAGGTGGTGCTCCTTTGTCGCTTGCCGTCGGGACGATGTTGAGGCTGCTCGCCAGGGGCACGTCCCCCCCAATGCACCCCGACGCCGAAAATCGTTTGTTGTCGGAGCACAACGACGATGTCACTTCGGTGGTAGAGGATCGAGATTTCTTGGTTCCCGCGAGGGGGGCAGCGATGTTCGCGGAGGGGATGTGCGATTCAGAGCTTGAGGAACTGCTGGTTGAACAGATAGACGCCCGGCGACAGGGTGCAACGAGATGGTTGGTTCCGCAAGCGCCGCTTGATGTCCTTGCAGTTGCCGCTGAGGTGGAGACCGCAGAGCCGCAGGGGGAGCGCCGATGCGATTTCTTGTTCTGCCCACCGGGGTCGGAGCCAGTCGTTTTCGAGGTTGACGGTTCCCAACACGAAGAAGCGGGACTGGTAGACCAAGAGCGGGACAAGCTCCTACAAAGAGCGGGTATCCCGACGGTGAGGGTGACGACCGAGGAGCTGCGCGCCGGAAAAGATCCTGGGCTTGACGACGTGTTCAGGGCAATCCAGAAGGCCCCGGCCGGTCGAAACGGTCCGAATCCGTGGCACCCGCTGGTCTGGGGACCGCTCCAAACTCATCGGCTGATGCTCGCCATTTGCGAGTCTGTAGATGCCGGGTTCTTGTCAGGTGAACGCTGGGTGATCGAGTTGTCTGACCCGACCGGCTTGTCGGCAGGTTTGTTCGGACCATATCTGGAAACACTCGCCGCGCTTGCCGATATCTGGGGTGCCGGAGATTCCATACCGAAGGTCGTGACGTTTCGCGGCGAACAGGCGGTCACTTACCGACGTCACGACGACGGAGGACTCGGGTACGAACAGACCCATGAGTTAGGGACCAGCGACGGCACGGCATCAGTTGTCGTGCTGTTGCAGAGCGACTGGTCACCATCTGAACAACTCCCCCACTCTGATCTGGACAACCCGCCGATGGTGGTGGTTCGCTCTACCGGAGTGCCGGTCCTGCCGCGGGATCCGGTTCGCTTACAGGCTGCCGCCCATCCGGGGCAATCAAACGAACGGCGGTTGCGGCCACCAGCGTTGGAAGCAGTGATGCGAGCTGTCTTCGACAAGGACCGGTTCCGTGAAGGCCAACTCGAAGGAGTCTCAGCGATTCTCACCGGACGGGACTGCGCGGTGCTGTTGCCCACCGGCGGCGGCAAGAGCATCGTCTATCAGATAGCCGGGCTGATCCTCCCGGGTCGTGTCCTGGTTGTTGATCCGATCACGTCGCTGATCGACGACCAGATAAGCGGGTTGGCTGAACACGGGATCGACCGTGCCCACGGGATCACCAGCCAAAACCGCGGCGAGAGCCTGGACATTACAAAGGACTCGTATTTCGTTTTTGTTGCTCCCGAGCGGCTGCAACGGCAGAAGTTCCGCTCCTCCCTCGCTGCCTCAGCCCGGTCCTTCCCGGTGAGTCTGGTTGTAGTCGATGAGGCGCACTGCGTGTCGGAGTGGGGTCACGACTTCCGAACCGCCTATCTGAACTTCGGCAGGACTGTCCGAACGGTGTGCGACCCCTTGGGGCTTGGAGCGCCGCCGATCCTGGCGTTGACCGGCACGGCTTCACGAGCGGTGCTTTCGGACGTTCTGTTCCAATTGGGAATCTCTGGCGACTCCCCCGACAGCATCATCAGCCCAGCGTCGTTCGACCGACCAGAACTCACCTACGAAGTGAGGCGGACCAGCCCCAATCTGTCTGAGGAGACCTTACAGGACGTGCTCCGATGCCTCCCCGCCGACCTCGGCGAGCAACCGGCAGCATTCCAAGTAGAGGGCAGGCTGCCGGGAATCGTGTTCATTGCCACGGTGAACGGGCGACACCGCAACATGGCAGAGACGCTCACCACAGTTCGTTCAACCATCCCCAATGCAGTCGGGTTTTCGTCAACCGTTCCCAACGGATGGGATCGCAACGAGTGGGCGGCTGAGAAAACCCACAACGCGCAGAAGTTCAAGGACGACCAGACTGGGGCCATCGTCGCAACCAAGGCGTACGGCATGGGCATTGACAAACCGAACGTCAGATGGATCATCCACTTCGGGATGCCACAGTCGATCGAGTCGTTCTACCAAGAAGTCGGACGTGCCGGACGCGACCATCAACCAGCGAAGAGCGTGTTGATCCTCACCGAACAAAGCCCAGCACAAAGCAGGGCGCAATTGGAATCGGGGAAGCAGCAAAGGACCAGCGATGACATCTCTACCATGTTGTGGTTCCACAACCGGTCGTTCCCCAATCCAGGCGTGGATGCCCAAACCACAGAGGAAGTGTTCAGCAAACTCTGCGCGAGCAGCACCATCCCCCTCGGCGGCCACGAAGATCAACGGAACGCGTCGAAACGAGCATTGCACCGGCTTGCGATCCTTGGCGTAGTCGATGACTACTGCATCGAGGGATGGGGTAACAGCGAAAAAGCAGCAGTCACAATGTCTGGCATCGGCCCCGAGCAGATCGCCGACAACCTGCTTGCCTTCGTTGCCCGATCCCAACCAGGCCGAGTCGAAGCGTTCCGAGCGCGATTCTCCACTTTCGCCAGCGCACAAAGCGCCGTTCGGGAGTGCAGCCGGATGCTCGCCGAGTTCGTTTACGACACAATCGGACGGGCACGCCAACGAAGCCTCTACGAGATGTGGGAACTGGCCGGTTCCGGTATCCGGGACGGTGAACTGGTTCGACAAGGCATCCTCGACTACCTCACTGAGGGGGTCCCGTCAGCTGTCGCCCAACGGCTCGCCGAGACATCCAAGTTCTCCTTCGCCGACTGGGTCGCGGAATGGAACGGCATCGCCAGCGTTGACGACGCCCGTCAATGGAGGGCAGCAGCCGCCCGCCTGCTTGGGTCCTACCCGGACCATCCGGGCCTCCTCGCGTCCCGCGCCCTCGCCGGTGTGCTATTGCCCGACGGCTCAGCAAACAATCTTGAAGAGGGCCTGCGGCAGGCAATGGAGAGCGCGCTCAACCTCTACCAAGCCGATCCAACAGACACGGAAGACCTCGCAATGTGGATCATCGGTATGGTCACAGACCCACCAGAGTCCGAAATGGCATCTGTGATCGCCAGCAAACCACGAGACGAACAGTTCACGATTGCCTCGGCAGCCGTCGCCGCTGCCCGCGCCACGCTACCTGCTTGCGAAAGGGTCAACGAATGGCTCGAAACCAACTGGCAACTCAGCCCCCATCTCGCAGTGTTCAGGCTCTCCGAGACCATCGCCTCAGCCAACCGATTCGCACACCAAATCACCAACAGCAACAGAACGTCATCGTCTCAATTTCAGCAGCCAGAACCCGAAAGGACCGCCACATGACAGACACAACCAGCCCGAAAGACGACTTCGACTCCTCCGCTCGCCGATTCGCTGAAGCGGCGGATGCCCTCGAAGAACTCCGTGACAATGCAGGAACGCTCGCTGACCTGAAAACCCAGCAAGTTGACGCATCACAAGCCCTCCGGGAATCGAGCGCAGCCCTGCACACCGCCGTTGAGTCCCTCAGCCCGGTCGGTGAACTCGGAACGGAACTGCTCGCCGCTCTCAAAGCGACCGTTGCCGCTGCCGAAACTGTCTTCGACCAGGACACAATCAAAGCAGTACGGGACGACACAGCAGCGCTCAGCCAAGAAGTTGCATTGCTGCGAGAGAGCATCCGCGCAGAACGAGACGAAGCCCGCCAAGAACTCGCCGAGATGCGGGCCAAGGTTCAAGCACTCCCCGAACGGGTACGAAACAAGCACGGACTAAGCTGACCCTCCCGCCCCTGAACCACCATGAATACGCGGCCAAACTCAGGCGAGCCGTCTGTGATCCGCTGTTACCCCCGTCAATGGGGCTTTCCGCCCGGCGCTCCGCTCGGTGAGGCAGTACCTTGGCCGAGTGACGTTGCTGGAGACCAAGAAGCTGTCGGTCACCTTCGGAGGAGTGCGAGCGCTCGACAACGTCAACCTCGAACTCGAAGCGGGCACCCTGACCGGACTGATCGGGCCCAACGGCGCGGGCAAGACCACCTTCATCGATGCCGTGACCGGCATGGTCGAGAGCCGCGGGCGCGTGTTGTTCGGCGGAGCCGACATCAGCCATTTCGCACCCCACCAACGAGCAGCAAAAGGGCTGCTCAGAACGTTCCAGACGCTTGAGTTGTTTGAAGACCTGACCGTGGAGCAGAACCTGCTGGCCGCCGCCGAGCAGACCGGCTGGTGGCAATTCATCAGCGACTCCGTGCGTCGAGGAGGACCAACGCTGGCCAATACGGCCGTCGACCAGTCTCTCGAACTCGTCGGGCTGAGCGACGAGCGCCGGCGACTCCCAGCAGAACTCAGCCACGGGCAACGACGACTCGTCGGGTTGGCGCGGGCGCTCGCCGCCGGACCGAAACTGCTGCTGCTCGACGAGCCGGCCGCGGGACTCGACTCGAACGAGAGCCTCATCCTCGGACAACAGATCCGCGCGATCGCCGAGACGGGAGTCGCCGTCCTGCTCGTCGATCACGACATGAGCCTGGTACTCGACGTCTGCGAAGTCATCACCGTGCTCGATTTCGGCAGAATCATCGCTTGCGGCTCGCCCCAACAGATCCAAGACGACCCTGCTGTGGTGGCGGCCTACCTCGGCAAGGTCGCGCAGCAGCCGTGACCACCACCAGACCAGCGGAAGCCACACGTCCGAAACCCGCGCTGACCCTCACCGAAGTAGACGCCGGATACTTCGGCGTGCCGGTGGTGCGCGGCCTCAACCTTGAAGTCGTCCCCGGTGAGATCGTTGCGGTGCTCGGCTCCAACGGCGCGGGCAAGACCACAACTCTGCGAACCGTCTCGGGGCTGCTCCCCCTGCTCGGCGGGACCATAGAGGTGCTCGGAGAGCCGACCGACAGCCGTCGCCCCCATCATCTGGCTCGACGGGGAGTGTGCCACGTTGCCGACGACCGTTCGCTGTTCGAAGGGTTGACCGTGCGCGAGAACCTTCGCCTGGCACCCGGACTGCGTCGCCGACACCGCGCCGCCGCCTACGAACGCGCGGTTGACATCTTCGCTGCCCTCGCCCCCCTGATGGATCGGCAGACGGGCCTGCTGTCGGGAGGCGAACAGCAGATGCTGGCCCTGGCCCGAGCGATCGTCAGCGGGCCCCGCCTGCTGCTGCTCGACGAGCTGAGCCTGGGACTCGCGCCGGTCATCGTCGAGGAGATACTGCCTGTCGTGCGCCGCGTCGCCGACGAGGAGAACACTGCGATCGTCATGGTCGAACAGCACGTTCATCTGGCTCTGCAACTCGCCGACCGAGCCGTCGTCATGGCCAAAGGAACGGTCGTGCTCGAAGAAGACACCGCCGATCTTCGCGCCGACCCGTCAACGATACAAGCCGCCTACCTAAGGGCGCCCGCAGCCAGGTGAGATCCTGTCGTTCATACAACCTCTTACAACCTCTTACAAGTTGTATGACAACTGATCACTTGAAAGCGTACTCCGCACGGTTGAGGGGGAGCGTTGGCCCCGTGGATACGCGGAGGTGACAACGCGGTCGCGGGCTAACGTGCGAGCCAGGAGCCGTGAGCACCGTAGGGGACCCGCCGCGGGGTGAACACCCGCGCCACCGGCGGACCGCTGAAGTTCTGAGCATCGATGATGCGCAGTTCGCTGCGGTCCTTGGTCGGGTCGTAGGTGAACAGCATCGCCCAGCCGTCGTCCTCGGCCGAATCAGCTTCGCGCGGAACGAAGAGCGCCTCGCCTCCCGTCACAGGTCCCAGGTCGTGCACCTCGACTGCCCCGCTCGTCAGGTCGTACTTGTAGATCTCGGTGCCCATCTCGGGATTGTGGGGGTTGTTGCCGAGTTGCATCGTGTAGCCGTAGCGGGCCGGCAGGCCGAGACGGCGATCATCGACACGGGCGAAGTCGGACTTGCGCGAGTCGATCTCAACTTCGGAAACGGTGCCCGCGCTCAGATCGATCGTCCAACGCCACAGCGACGCCTTTGCCGAGATGTCGTCGAAGCCTCCCCTCATCGCCCGCTCCGCGCGGCATACAGTCAACACGATGCGGTCACCCTCTTCATGCGAGTTGACCGGGTGGAACACGTAGCACGGTTCAATGTCGAACCAAACCACATCGGCATCGGTGCCCCTGCGGGGCATCACGCCGAGGCGAGCACCGTTGTCGGGGTTCCAATAGAACGGACTCTCGCCCTTCATCGCCAGTTCCAGGTCGAAGCAGACCGGAAGGTCCATCCACACGACATATTTCTCGGTGATGTTGAAATCGTGCATCATCACCCCGGTCGGCAGCGTGATCGGTTCGCTCTGCACCAACTCCCCGCCGGCCGAGAAACGGTAGTAGCGCAGGTACTCCGGTCCCAGAACGTTGTACCCGAACGCCAACATCTCGCCCGTCGTCGGGCAGATCTTCGGGTGGGCGGTGAACGCGCCGGCGAGGCGGTCACCGAACGTCTGCACGCCGACCGTGTTGAGCTGTGCGTCGATCTCCCAGGGATAGTGGACTTCCTCGAGCGCCAGGATCCGCCCCGCGTGCGCCACGACGTGGGTGTTGGCGGGCGAAGCGACCGGGTCCAGCGACACGCTCGTCCCACCCGCCTCAAAGTACGGTGTGCGCACGTAGCGATTGCGGTAGGACGCCCGGCCCTCGTCCAGGTCGATCGCGTGGATCATCCCGTGACCGAAGAACCAGTGATCGCTCTCTCCGTTGACGGGGTTGAATCCGTTGCGCAGATACAGACCATTGAGCTCTTCGGGGATCGCCCCCTCGACCTCAAGGTCGCCGACGTCCAGTTCATCGATGACCGGCGCGAAGTTGCCGTTCAGGTGCCATCGGGGATCGGCCTCGGCGGTGCACACGGAGCCAGCGGAGCGGTCGTCTTCGGTGATAGTCATGTTGTCCCTCGATTCGAATCGGCTTGTTAATCCTAGCCCATTGGGTTAACACTGTTAAGTGCCCGACGAAATTCGCGGGAAATGGAGTTGTTAGAGTGCCCAGAGTGCCGGAGTCGCAACCCAACCGCCTGCTGATCGCCTTGACAGCGATGGTCCTGCTCCTCGCCGCTTGCAGCGAACCATTGGACGACAGCTCGGGCACCGACAGTCCCAGCACTTCGGCAAGCTCCGGCTCCGACGACACCGACACCGAGCGCGACGCCGACCCGGCACCTGCACCTGACAGCGGCTCCGCGAGCGATGCTGAGACCGACAGCGGAAGTGGCACCGACACCGACACCGCCACGGCCCAAGGCGCCCAAGCCGAGACTGACCCGGTCCCCGACGACGGCAGCATCGTCTGGCAACACCGAGGCGAACCCTGGTTCCTGGGCACGATCCCCTCCACCGCGGTCGCCGCCGACCCGAGTCTGGAACCAATAAAGATCGGCATGATCAACCAGGAGGACACGCCCATCGGCTCGTTCCCCGAAGTGCGCTTCGCGGCCGAGGCCGCGATCAACTGGATCAACGCCGAACTCGGCGGGGTCGAAGGCCACCCCCTCGAGTTTCACTGGTGCATAACCCCGTTCAGCCCCGAACAGTCCCAGGTCTGCGCCCAGGAAATGGTGCAGGAAGGGGTGGTCGCCCTGGTTGGCGGGATCAACGTGATGAGTCAGGCGTCGTTCCCGATCCTCGAGCAGAACGGCATTCCAGTCGTCGGCGGAATCCCCGCAGGACTCACCGAACAACGCAGCGCATTCAGTTTCACGTTCTCCGGCGGATCGTCGGGCGGCCTCGCCGCGTTCATGAAACATGCGGCTGACAACGGCGCTGAGAAAGCCGTGATCGCCTACGGCGAGTTCGACGCCTTCGAGGTGGCCGCAGCCGACTACGGGGCGGTCGTTGGCGAGCACCTCGGGCTCGACGTGAAGCTGGTGCGGTTCCCGGTGATCGCCGCAGACTTCCTGCCGGTACTGAACCAAGCCATCGAGTTTGAAGCGGACGCGGTGGTGATCGCCGCCGCAGACAGCTCCTGTGTGAGCATCATGGACACCTTCAAGGAACTCGAGATCGACGCCCAGCTCTACCTCGTGGGAGCATGCGCCGCTGATCATGTGATCGAAGCCGCAGACGGCGCCAACGTCGGCGTGGTGTTCAACTCCGAGGGTCCCCCCGACGACGCCGACATCGAGGGCACGCTGTTCGACGAAGCCACCAACCGGTACAACAACGGCCCGGCCCAGGCTGCCGGAACCGTCGGGTTCAGGGGAATGATGAACCTCTACGGCGTACTCGTGGAACTCGGCGCCGACCAGATCACCAGCGAGGCGATCATCGACAGGCTGCGCCAATCCGTCGACCACGAGAGTTTCTGGGGCCATCCCTACACCTGCGACGGCCGACAGGTGCCCGGACTGCCGGCCCTGTGTGCACCGCAACAGACGCTGTTCAAGATGGAATCCGTCGGCGAGGTCGAGTATGTGAGCGGCTGGATCGACACCGCCGAACTGTTCGCGGCGAGCGGCGCGGGCTCGTAACCGGCATGTCGGACTGTCAGCAGCGCCGATCACGGCGTCTGTCGTAGCGGGCTGGTAGACCCGATGGCGTGAGCGGACACCTCTCCAACCTGTTGCTCGGCCTGGGGAGCGGAGCGGTGATCGCGGCGTTGGCGGTCGGCGTGGTGGTCACGCACAGAGCCGGCAACGTGATCAACTTCGCCCACGGCGCCATCGGCACGTACTTGGCCCTCGTCTACTACGAGTTCCGTGCCAGCGGAGACGTGGTCCAACCGCTGCTGATCCCGTTCGTGCCCGAGCGGTTCGGACTCCTGGAGCGTCCCACGGTGGCCAGCGCCTTCGTCATAGTGATGGTGCTGGCCGCCCTCGTGGGCGCTCTCTGCTACCTGCTGATATTTCGTCCCTTGAGACTGGCACCACCGCTCGCCCGAATCGTTGCATCACTGGGTCTGATGACCTACCTGATCGGGGTGATGGCGCTGCGCTTCTCAACCCTGTCTTCTGCAACCCTCAACATCGACGGTCCGCTGCCGACCGACATCGTGGAGATCGCAGGCGTCCGCAACATCGCAGACCGCTACTGGCTGTCTGTAATCGTGGTGCTCGCATCGTTGGGCGTATGGGCGCTCTATCGATTCAGCAACTTCGGACTGTCGACCAGAGCGAGCGCCGAGAGCGAGACCGGGGCTGTGCTGGTCGGAATCTCCGCTGATCGGATCGGTGTCGTCAACTGGATGCTGGCCACGATGCTGGCCGGCGCAGCAATGATCCTCGCCGCGCCGATCACGAGAATCGAACCGACCACAACACCGCTGCTGATCGTCGCCGCTCTGGGTGCCGCACTGCTGGGCCGATTCCGATCAATCGGTGTGAGTGCCGCTGCCGGATTCGGGATCGGCATGCTGCAATCCGAACTGCTTCATGCACAGTCGGAGTGGGACTGGCTGCCGGCGATCGGCTTGCAGCAGGGCCTGCCCTTCGTCCTGGTGGTGCTGGCCCTGACGCTGCGCGGTGACCGCCGGATCCGGCGGGGCGAGCTGTCTTCGAACATCACCCTTCCTGCCGCGCCGGAACCTCGCCTGGCGATGCCGATCACGGCCCTCGTGGTGTGCAGCGGTGGCGTCGCACTGTTCCTGCTCGGCTCGCAGTGGCGACTCGGCATCATGCTCTCAGCCATCGCGGCAGTGATTACCCTGTCGGTTATCGTGCTCACAGGCTTCGTCGGTCAGATCTCCCTGGCGACTTTCGCACTGGCGGGAATCGCGGCTTTCAGCATGGTACGTGCACAGGACGAGCTCGGCCTCGGGTTTCCCGTCGCGCCCCTGCTGGGCGTGGCAGTTGCTGTGGCGCTCGGAACCATTGCCGGTCTGCCGGCGATACGCATACGTGGATTGACCCTGGCGATCGCCTCGCTCGCTGCTGCGGTCGCGGTAGAGGAACTGGTGTTCAAATGGCGCTGGTTCACCGGGGGGCTCGGCGGCTCTGTCGTCGAACCCGCCCAGCTCGCGGGCCTCGACTTCAACATCCAAGCGATCGGCGCGGGCTATCCGCGGGCCGCATTCGGAGTGCTCACGCTGGTGGTGCTGGCCGGGTCGATGCAGCTCGTCGTCAACCTCAGGCGAAGCGCAACGGGGCGCCAATGGCTGGCAGTGAGGGCCAACGAACGAGCCGCTGAGGCAATCGGCATCTCCGCAGTACGAGTCAAGCTGAGCGCCAACGCAGTGGCCGCCCTGCTCGCCGGAGTCGGCGGGACGCTGTTGGCCTACCAGCAGCAGTTCGTGTCGGCTGCATCTTTCGGTGCTCTGGACTCCCTGGTCGTCGTGGCGATCGCCTACTTGAGCGGGATCGCCGCGCCGGCCGCCGCGCTGGTAGCAGGGGCAATCACCGAGGGCGGGCTGTTGACAGTCACCCTCGACCAGTTCAACGACGATGCCTCCAGCTACCAGTTCGCTCTCAACGGCCTGCTGCTGATGGTCGCAGCGATCAGGTTCCCGTCAGGGATCACGGGTGCACGGCGGCCGACGACCACGACACAAGGCAAGTCGCCAGCCGAAGAATATGGGGCAAGAATATGATGGTGCGCACATGAGCGTAGAAACACCCAAAGCAGTGCTGAGCGCTGACGCAATCGTGGGCGAGGCGCTCGCAATGGTGCGAGCCTCGGGGCTTCAAGCACTGTCAATGCGCACTCTCGGGGCACGCATGGGTGTGACCGCCCCGGCGTTCTACGCCTATTTCAGTTCCCGCGACGAGTTGTTGCGGGCCTGCGCGCAGGTCGGCTACGACGAACTCGCCACCCGGTTCGCCGCAGTTCCAGCCGGCAGGACCATTGAGATGCTCCGCCAATCGAGCCTGGCCTATGTGCAGATGTCGATCGACGAACCGCAACTGTTCGAGCTCATGTTCCTCTACAGCCCGGACTCCCTCGGAGTCGGCAGCGGCATCGAACACAGTGGGGCAACAGCGGTGTTCGATGCAATGGTCGACCAGCTACGCCAAGCGGTCACTGAGGGCGATCTGGAACCTGCCGAACCGCTCGACTACGCGACGGCGCTGTGGGCAGCCGTGCACGGTGTCGCCACCGTCGCCGGCATGACCCCTGGTCTCGATGCGAAAGGCCTCGTCGAACGAGTCTTCGACGGACTCATCACCGGATGGTCCCCCCGACCCGATCAGACCGAACTGTAGTATCGAGGTGCATACTTGGACTGCGGCGGCGGTGGAGCACACCTCCTCCCCCAAAGGATGCGCACCACCGCCCCGCGCTCACGGGACCCGTAAGCCCCAGAACTCGCAGACCAAACCGACGTGTGACGGATGCAACATGTTGGGCCACAATGGCCCCATCGTCAAGCGAGATCGCGCGCGCCGATGTCAGGCGAGGTTTTCGAGGTCGACGAGACGACACGAAACCTGGGGTTCAGTCGCTGGTCGCACGAAGCGGGCGCCCATCACACCGTGGTCGTGAGTGACCGGTTCGATCCAGTTGGGCACGCCGGGATCTGAATGGGCGACGACAATGCGCACGATGGAACCGTCGCGCACTGCGTTCTCCTTGTCGATGTACCCCTCACCGGTCGCATAATTGGCGAGATTCTCCATCCAGTGATTGCACAACTGGAAGTTCCAATGCTGTGTCTGCGGTTCCTCGAACTCGATGACGAGAGCCTTCCGGGGCGGGACTCGCCAATAGCCGAACTCGAAGATGCGGTCGTCGGGGGAGCCGCCGATACGCTCGTACCACTCCTTGGTGTAATGGGTCTGGTTCTCGCGAGTGAGCAGGTCACGGGTCCATCCGCCGTAGTCGGACTGCAATCCCAAGACGAGTTGAGCCGCCACGGCGAGCCGCACGGCCATGTCCTCGGGTTCGGGAGTGAGCGGTCGGGGGTGCTCGTCGAGGCATTGGATCTGCAGCCGTGGCCGCGCCTGGGCCGTCCGGTCGTCGTAGACCACCCGGCCCATCAGTTCACGGGTGGTCGGCGCCATCGACATCCAAGCCGACCCGTCCGCGGGTTCTTCGACCGACAAGACGAAATCGACGGTGCCGTCTGCGTCGGCGAAGTCGGTCAGATACGCGGTGTGGGGGGTGAGCGCCATGTTGGGGTTGAAGACCTCCAGGTGGTCTTCGGCATCAAGCCCGACAGCCGTTGCCCCGACATCGTCCGGCACCGGCGGGCTCCATGCCGACAAATGGGTGTAGACGTCTCCCGCCGTGCCCGTTATCCGGTAGCGGTACTTGGGGTTGACGGCTTGGACGATGTGGTCCTGGTTGGGCGACTGCACGCCCATGCCTCCCTGCATGGGCGGAGGAATAATTCCAATTCGCTGCGGTCTGGTGCCGGGAGTCCGCTGTTCGATCACTCGGGCGTTGGCCATCAACATCATCCGGGTCAGGTATCGAAATCCCTCGACTCGATCCTGCGGGTCGCCATCGGGGGTCTCCCGCAGAACGATGCTGCCTGCGGCTTTCAGCGTGTCGCAGAAATCCTCCCAGGCCCGTCCGTCGAGCAACCGTGCTCGGCGCTCGTCGTCTATCTCATTCACCTGTGCCCCCAGCCGCTGACGGTTCATGTCTCACTGCGCCAGAGCATCGCGGAGAATCCCGATCAACCGCAAACCGCCTGATCTCCCGCCTTCGCATGACTGCAGGGAGTAGTTTGGCTACGTTGACGGATTCTCTCCACCAACACTGTTGGGCCAGCGACTCTGGGCCGAGGACTCTGGGATCGAAAGGACGAGCAGGGCATGGACAATCTTGATCTTGGGAGCCTGAACTACTGGGCGATCATCGTGGCGGTGCTGTTCAACCAGGTTCTCGGCGCGGCGTGGTACACGGTCTGGGCCAAGCCTTGGATGGCCGACGTCGGCCTCAGCACAGACGACATGGAAGCGATGAAGGGAACCCCCAGGCAGTGGTACCCCTACTTCATCGCTGTCGACGCCGGGGTTGTGTTCACGATCGGTCTGGCACTGCTGGTGCAGGGTCTGGGTGCTGACGGCGCTGCGGAAGGCCTCCTCGTCGGGGTTCTGGCCGCGGTCGCGTTCATCTTCACCTCGAACGCCATCAACTACGCCTTCGAGGGCCGTGGTCTGCGGCTGTTCGCTATCAACAGCGGCTACCCACTGATCTCCTACAGCGTCATCGGGATCCTCCTGGCCACTTGGAGTTAGCCCGCCTCAAGCACATCTATCGCCATGCGTGACATCGCAGTAGTGTGGGTTTGTGGGACCGTGGTTACTGGCGATCACGATGGCGGGGGCGCATGGGCTACTGGCCGTCTTCCTGGTCTTCGGTGCGCCGGTAGCAGCACTCAAGCCTTTGGTGATGCGCTGGTACCTCGCGATGCTGGTGCCGACCGCCGCGGTGAACATCTTGTCGATGCCGTGTCCGTTGACGGTCTGGGAGAAGTACTTCTGGCGCCTCGCCGGGGAAACCCCCTACCGGGGAGGTTTCATCTCGCACTATTTCGTGGAGCCCCTCCACTCCCCCGGCCTCAGCCCCGGCGGCGAGACGGCGCTGCTGGTCGCAATGGTGCTCTGGTGCATCCCCTGGCTCCTCTACCCCGCCGTCAACCGCCTGCGCCAGCCGAACGACTCGGTAAAAATCGAACCAGCCTCAACGCTGAGGTTCTCCAAACCAGCGATCCCTGAGGTTCACCCAAGCCCTGCCGACAAGTCGTCGGGGCACGAATCACTCTGACAGGGCGTTGCGGAGGAAGTTGAGCTGGAGGTTCATCAGGTTCTCGGCGACTTCTTCCTGGGGGGTCATGTGGGTGACGCCAGACAGAGGGAGCACGGTGTGGGGACGGCCGGCTTCGAGCAGGGCGCGGGACAGTTGCAGGGTGTGGGCCGCGACCACATTGTCGTCGGCCAGGCCGTGGATCAGCAGCAGCGGCGGGATCCCTCTCGCATCGTCAACCTGCGCCGCGTCGAAGAGGACGTCGCTGCACTCGTAGTTCTCAGGCTCGGTTTCGGGGTGACCCAGGTAGCGCTCGGTGTAATGGGTGTCGTACAACCGCCAGTCAGTCACCGGTGCTCCGGCGACAGCGGCATGGAATACATCGGGACGGCGCAGCACGGCCAACGCCGCCAAATAGCCGCCGAACGACCAACCCCGAATCGCCACGCGGTCAAGATCGAGGCGGGGATTCAACTCGGCCATCGCCTTCAGTGCGTCGATCTGATCGTTGAGCACCGGGCCCGCCAGATCGCCTCGCACCTCGCGCTCAAAGGTCGGTCCCCGACCCGGCGTGCCGCGACCGTCGGTCACAAGCACAGCGAAACCCTGATCGGCGAACCATTGCGAAACGTAGAACAGCGACCGAGCCTGCTGCACCCGCTGCGCGTGGGGGCCGCCGTAGGGGTCGAGCAGCACCGGCAATTTCGTCTCCGAATCCGCTTCGGAATACTCGTTCGGCAACAGCAGCGCAGCCGCCAGTTCACGTTCGCCGAGACGGTGCAATGAAACATTGAGATCGACATCCGGCGCCTCGCTACGGCTGGCGATCCGCGACACAGCACGCCCGTCATGACGAACCTCGACCCCTACACCATGATGAGCCAGGCCGCGGTTCACCCGCACTTCGGTTGCGCCGCCGACCACCGCGCCCTTGATGCCCGGTGTGTTGTCCCACCAGCGAAGTTCGCCGGTCCAGCCCACCGTCGCAACCTGCACGGAAGTCGGCTCCCGACAAGCCGTGATCACGATGCCGTCATCCCCGACATCGGTCACGCTTCGTACCTGCACCCCGTCGCCGGTCAACGCCACGCCATCGACACACAGACGCCGAGCCGGCGCCCGATCCTCAACCGTGACCAGCCGCCCCTCGTGCAACACGGGAGTTCCGGCGATCAATTCAACCCAGTGCTCATCGACCACCTGGTAGCGCTGGGAGCACTCCCCTGTCAGCGGATCAACGTCCAACACGCCGAGAGTGCGCTGATCTCGGCTCTGCACCGTCAACAAAATGTCCTCGCCGGCCCAATCGGCTCTGGCCAGATACTCCCAGAAGGTGCCGCTTTCACCGGGCACAACCGGAACCGCGAAAGCACCCGACACACTGCTATCACCGGGCGCAGCCGGAACCGCGAAAGCGGGAGCACCCGAAGCTTGGCGGTGTCTCCAGTTCACGTCGACGCGGCTGTTGTCGAGACCGACAATGGCCAGAGTCACGTCGGCATTGGCGCTACCGGCTGCCGGATAACGAATCTGTGTGGGCGACTCCTGCGGGTTGACCGGCGCGCTGATCCACCAGGTATCGACCGGTGCCACGTCGACTCTCTGGACCAGAAGCGCGTCGCTGTCGGGTCCCCACCAGAACCCCCGCGTCCTGCCCATCTCCTCAGCCGCGATGAACTCGGCGGCGCCCCACGAAACCGTCTCATCCGGTTCGCCGATCAAAGGACGGTCCGCGTCGTCTGCCACCACACGCAGTTCACCGCCCGCCACATAGGCAACCTTGGTGGTGTCAGGCGAAAGCCGCGGATCGAACGCACCTTCGGCGGTGTCGAGCACACGAAGATCACCGCTCCGTAGATCCACACGAGCAATCTGGGATCCAACGGCAAAAACGGCGACCGTCAGATCACGGTCAGCGTCGTAGGAAACGATCCCTCCGGCGGACTCCCGGGCACGTTCGCGACGAGCCCTCTCCGCCGCCGGGAGGTCGGCTCGATCTGCACCGAACTCAGTTGCGTCAACCACGAGTCGCTCGGTGCCGTTCGCCACGTCGAACATCCACAGCGAGTTGACCGGATCGGTCGGTCCTCCCGAACGCAGAAAGACGACCCGCTCACCATCTGCGGAAACCCGGATGTTGCGGGGAGCACCGAGCGTGAAGCCCCGAGTCAGCGCATGGCGTCGAGGAAACGACCCTTGGCCGGTGACCGGTGGTGAACTCATCTGCGTATCCTTGCGGATGCAAACGCTGATCACACGGTCATTGCTCCTGTTGTCATGGGTGAAGTGCCCTGCACAACGTCCCACGACATCCCAACATGAACGACGACGCAAATCGCACCGAACCGGCCGAGGACACAGGCCGAAAGGCGCACGCGCATGTCCGACCGACCATTCGTTGCCTCCTGGAAGATCTTCGGCCAACCATCGAAGCCGGAGACATGCGTGAAGCGTTGAGAACCGCGGAGGCCGACCTCAAGGACGACGCGCTACATCTGTTCCCAGTCGCGCTTGATCAGATCCAGCATGCCGTGCTGGACAAGGCGAACTCTTTGGCCGCCGGCCCCAACGCCGACCGAATGCGGATCGAAGCAATCACGGACCGACATTTCATCAAGGTCAAGACGGGCCCACATCGTGCGGCGATGTGGCAAGACGAGGACGGCCAGTGGTGGCTGCTGGCTGCGGGACGCCGAAAGGATGACGGACGCGGCGATTTCTACCGAGAGCTTGAGAAGTACGGTAACGACTCGTCTCCAATCGCTCCGACACAGCGTGACAGGGACTACCTGCGGTTGGAGACGGCGTACGCAAGAGAGTGTGAACTGGAACGCACGGTTCACGCCAAGGTACTGCAGGCGATATTTCAGGCTGCCTCTACGCGGGGTGAATGGATCTCACTTGAGGCTTTCGGCGCGCAAGTCGGTCTTCGGATCGTGCCGGACGAAGACGGCCTTGAGGTGACTTGGCGGATGGTGGATTTCGCTGACCAACAACGATTTCCCGTCGACCTGCTGGCACTGATCCCGGGAGGTCAGAACATCAGCGACTGGGGATGTCTGGCGCCATCGGAACCGTACATGGACCAGTATTGGTACATGTACGTCACGGAAGTATGGGTCGAGAATCTCGCTGTGTCTGCTGAACTCGACCTACTCGAGCCGTACACGAACCAACTGACAGCGAAAGATCCCGTCAGCGACGGGTCGGAGAACTTCAGCCACTGGGCAAAGCGGAACGTAGTAACGCGTGCCTATATCGAAGGAATCGAGATCATCGGGCTGTGTGGTGCCCGCGTGGTCGCTCATCGCGACTACGAGGATTTGCCGGTCTGCGACCAGTGCAATGAAACACTCGCTCTGCTGCGGCGCCTTCGCGACGCGGGCGAGTCTCGTTGAGAGGAACGGTTCAGAGGAATCCAGCGACGCGGGCCGCGCGCTCGCGACGACGATCATCTGCTGTCGCAACAGCCTCGCGACTCTGGATCGTTGCCGCAGCACGCGCTTGGAGAATTCTGACAACCTCTTCTCCGGGGACTCGTAGATGGCTGCCGACCGTGAAGGACTCAATTCGACCTTCGTCGCACATTCGAGTCAGGTGCGTCCGAGACATTCCGAGTGCCTTGGCAGCCTCAGTCGAACTCAGCGGCTTGCTGGTGCTGATCGCGGCAACGACATCGCCATGGGCGAGCGTGTACAGGGCGAACATGAGTTGATCTCTTACGGGATCTGGTAGAGCGCTCAGGTCTAGCGTTCCGTTGTCAGCAGCGTCTTCGGCAATGCGGTTGAGCAGGCTGAGGTCCTCAGCAGGAAGCGATGCAGGATCAACAACGTTCAAAGGAGGGTTGCGCATGAGTCCAACTTTCGTGTTCGACTATAACTGGTGTAAGTGCAATATCAGCGAGAAGTCCGATAACTCTACGTCTTCGCGTTGGATAAATCCACCCCAAATCTCGCCGGTCGGTCAGCGGCGGGGTGCTCGTGCGTATCCTTGCGGATGCAAACGCCGATCACACGGAGACATCATGGAGCCACACCAAGGAATGGTCCGCTGGGGCATCTCTTCCACCGGCAATATCGCCGCCCAGTTCGCTGATGCGTTCAGCAAGGCCGAGGGTGGAAGGCTTGTAGCGGTCGGTTCAAGAACGCAGGACAGAGCCTCGCAGTTCGCGGCCAGCCATCAAATCCCACACGCACACGGCAGCAACACCGACCTTGCGGCGGACCCCGATGTCGACGTCGTCTATGTGGCCAGCGTGCAACCCAGCCATGTGCATGACACCGTCGTGTTCCTGGAAGCGGGCAAACACGTGCTCGTTGAGAAGCCGATCGCCCTCAACGCTGCGGAGGTAGACCGAATGACCGCGGCCGCGCAGGCCAACGACCGTTTCTTGATGGAAGCGATGTGGATGCGCTTCAATCCCGCGCACCTCCAGGCGGTCAAGCGCATCAACGACGGTGCCATAGGCGAGGTCCGGCGCATCCACGCCGACTTCTCGTTCGCCATGCCCTACGACCCCGCCCACCGGCTCTGGAACCTGGAAGCAGGCGGTGGGTCGCTGCTCGACCTCGGCGTCTACCCGCTCACGTTCGCCTGGTGGATCCTCGGCGAACCCGCCTCGATCACCGCGGCCGGCCTCGTCGCCGACAGCGGCGTCGACGCTGAGACAACCCTGTTGTGCAGTTGGTCCAACGGAGCCACAGCAACTCTGACATGCGGTATCGACGTGCCCGGAACCCTCACTGCCCGGATTGAGGGAACCGCAGGATTCGTGGAGTTCCCCGCACCGGCCCACGCCACCGACACCGTCATTGTGCAGAGCGGACCCGAACGCGAAGAGATCAAAGAAACACCTCCATCGCTGCATTATCAGGTGGCCGAAGTCCACCGTTGCCTCGCCGCCGGTGAACAACAGAGCCCACAGATGCCCTGGGCCACCAGCCGCGCGATGATCGCCGCCTGCGACGGGGTGCGCTCCCAGCTCGGTGTCCGCTACCCGAGCGACTGAACCGGGTCATCGTCGAGCACCACTTGGACCACGTGGGACTCGGAATCCGCGACGAGCACACCGCGGCCGGGGATGTTCGGGAGTTCAAGACGGGCGGGGAGGGAAATGCCCAGCAGGTCGCCGTCGATGGGATCCGGTTTCAACAAGATTCCGACCCTTGACGACCGGATGTCTGCGGCCCAATGACCGTAGGCAGAACGAAAACGGTCTGGCCGGGCAGAAGCCACAATGTGGACCCCGGGCGGTGGTGAGGCCACCAACTCGGCCAGTCGACCATCAAGATCAGCGACATTCAAGCAGTCATCAATCAACACCACTGTCGGGCCGGACGAAACCGCCTCGGCCAGCGACTCAGCCGCGACAGGATCGCGCCCCGCACGCGCCGCGAGCTCATTCTCGGACCGTGAACCGTCACCAACAATCACACAGCTTTCGCCGCACGCCGCTGCGATTGCTGCCAAAGCGTTGGTCCGCCCCGAACGCGCCGGACCCATAATCAGCGCATGTTCGCCACGATGAAGCCGCAGAGCGCTCAAGCCCAGGTCGCGATCCCCGACCGCCACGAACAACTCTGTCTCCACAGGCCCGACCCGAGCCGACGCGCCCACAGCACAAGCGGCGACCACCGCAGCCAGCACACCGACCTCATGGGGTGCAACCGAAGGCGCCACGCAGTCGCGACGAGCCAGCACCGATTCCGTCAAAGACGGCGAATCCCTGATCACCTGGGCGATGGCATGGTCGCCGGCGCGCAACACTCGTCCGCTCGGGAACGCTTCCGTCGACTCCTTCACCCCATACCGCAGAGCGTCGGAAGGATCACCCACACGGTGCAACAACACCGTCCCCACCATCGCCGCCATTGCCGGAGGGAGATCAGCCCCGCGGCGAAGCGAAACTGCCACCGTCACACCAACCGACGGTCCATCAGCCCAGATCCGCTCCAACGCCTCATGCACGCTCTGCTCACGAATCGGATCATGCGCCCGACCGAGACCACCTAGATCATCGAGCACCAACAGGATCTGCGGCGTCCGCTGATCGCAGGCTCGGCGACGCACGATCTCCTCGTCCAACCAGCGCAGCAACCGCACACGGAGCTCCTTGTCGGTGGGAGCAACGACCGTTCCGCAATGTGCCAAGCCCGCCAGCGGACCGAGCCCGCCGGCGTCGTGATCAATGATGTGAACATGGGGAGCTGCGTCTCCGGCGCAACGAGTCACCTCCAACACCGCTGTGGCAAGGGTTGTCGTCGCCCCCGCACCCGGCGCTCCGACCACCACAAGATGACCATCGGCCAAGGTCCAGCCAGACACGGACTGCCTCTGCTCATCAGGCTCATCAACAAGCAGCCAACCCGACGGCTCGCCCAACTCGGATCGGCAGACGTCGGCAGCCAGCGGAGGCGGCCACGGGGAACGCGGCGCTCTGCCGCCGGCGCTGGAATGCGCAGCACGAACCGTGGACACCAGACGCTGCAGATCGGTCGGGCCGTTGAGCTCGCCAGTCGCCTCCCCGCCACCACGCACACAGACACTGGCCTCTCTGCTCGAATACCCCGTCGACAACGCCGACTGGAAGGGAGTGATCTCCCCCGGCCCGAACCGCGCAATCCCCCGACCGGGCCGACTGCGTGGTATCCCAGCAGCGTCACCAGCATCGATGATGTCGACCGATTCACGGGGATCGCTCACCCGCAGCGCGATCCGACAGGTTGCGTTGGCACGGATGTCGTCGGTGACCACACCAGCCGGACGCTGCGTGGCGAGCACCATGTGGACACCGAGGCTGCGGCCCCGCTGCGCAATACCGACCAGTGCATCCAAGAACTCAGGGAGGTCCGCAGCCAGGGAGGCGAACTCGTCGACCACCACCAGCAGACGGGGCAACGGTTCAAGCGGCGAGCCCTCCGCACGCGCCGCAGCGCTGCGAGACCGGAAGGCGGCAAGATCCTCAGCCCTCACCTTGCGCAGACGATGCTCCCGGTAGCGCAACTCAGCTTCCAGACAGCGCAGGGCGCGAGCCCCGAGCTGCTCGTCAAGATCGGTGACGAACCCGGCCACATGGGGGAGGTCGGCACAACAATCGAAAGCCGCACCGCCCTTGTAATCGACGAGCACCATAGCGACATGGTCGGGATCTGCCGAGGCCGCAACCCCGGCAACCAGCGACCGAAGCAGTTCCGACTTGCCCGAACCGGTCGTGCCCCCGATCAACACATGGGGGCCGTCAGCGATCAGGTCCAACACCACAGGCCCCTGCGCGTCCGCACCGATCGGCGCTGTCAGATCCGCAGTCCCCCGAGTGCGTCGCCAGCGCAGCTGGATCTCGCGCTCATCATCACCGCTCACACCGAGCAGTCCCAGCAACCCGCAAGCCACCGGAACTCCCGCGCCCACCAGCGGCAGTTCGGGATCATCAAGACGAGCCAGACGCCGCGCAGCCCGCTGAGCCACCGTCGCTTCAAGACCCCAGCCCAGCACGCGCTGACCAGCACCATGCTGACGAGGATCAACCATCTCCAACCGACCCGAACCATCGGCAGTCACCACCAGATCACAGCCCGCTGGAAGGCGATGAGCGTCGTCTACCAGGACAATGGCCGCGGTCCGCTCGCTGCTGAGCAACCGACGGCCGACTGTCGACCGGCCCTGGAACGGGTCCGCGCCGTCGATGACCGCGAGAATGGAGCGCTCGGAAGCCGCGGCCAGCAGCGCATCAGCGGCTCCAACCTCGACCGTCGACATAACTGTCGCGCCCCTCCGAGCAGTGACGTGATCAGCAGTGTGAGGAAGCCAACGACACCAGTCCCAAACGCTCGTGTCATCGGCCCCGACCGCTACCGCCAGGTCCGCCGGACCGTGATGCACCGCGGCCTGCAG
Source organism: Candidatus Aldehydirespiratoraceae bacterium (assembly GCA_965208435.1). Taxonomy (GTDB): domain Bacteria; phylum Actinomycetota; class Acidimicrobiia; order Acidimicrobiales; family Aldehydirespiratoraceae; genus VXYK01. The sequence goes on from OZ242337.1 coordinate 904,140, forward strand.
CACAAGAGCACGCGCTATCGCCACGGCGACGCTGCGGTCACCCACCAAACCAACAACCTGCCCCGGGGACAGACCCACCTCGACAGGCACATCGCTCATCAGCGGCACGTCCGCCACAAGGGCCACCGCGCGCTCCGCAGGCGGTTCACCCTCAGGTGTGATGAGCATCGGCGCGAAAACTTCGTCGGCCACGCCGATAGCGACACGAAAGGCATCGGGGTGCTCCGAACGTCGCTCCCAACAATGCACCGAAGGGCCCTCGGCCCGGCGCACAACCTCAGCAGGGTCAGGATGCAGTACACGTCGACGAGCCGTCTCCGCAACACGGCTCAACGGCACGCTCGCCGCCAGTCCAGTCAACTTCTCGTCGAGCTCTGTCAGCGCTCGGCGATGGTCACGGCGATTGCGGCGACGCCGCTCCCACCAAGTACCGATAGTGATCACCGGACCGAGCGCGGCGAAAACCGCGAACAAGGGGCTCAGAAGAAGGGCAATCACCAACCCTGCGATGATTGGCAGCACGATCCCCGCCACAGACAGAGCCTCGCTCTTGGCCAACTCGGGCGCTTCACAAGGCGCACAGAGTTCGGGGAGGTCCACATCAGGAAGGCGGCGAGGTGGACGGTTGAAAGGGATCGTGCCGCCAGAAGCGCCCAGTGCCGAAGTGACCGCCACTGGTCGATCGTCTACGGCGGTGCGCACCGCCAAGCGGGTGGCGCCGATGCGCACAATCCCGCCGACGGGAAGAACCGCCCGGATGCCCGGAGGTACCGCATGCCCGTCAACGGACGTGCCGTTGCGTGACCCGTGGTCGATGATCTCGTTGACCGAGATGCTGCAGTGACTGCCCGACACCGCCGAGTCCTCAAGTTGCACACCGGCGCGGGAGTCGCGCCCGACCAGCACCATTCCCGACAAAGGGAACGGATAGGCCACACCGGCCCGGACGCCGCCGACAATGGCGAGCGTCCGGGCGGTGGGGGTGGCTGGGGTCTGGTCCGGTACTGTCTCCAACACCGAACCTTCACAAAGAGCAACAGACGACAATGGTGCGTCGAGGCTCAGAAGTTGTCCGTCAAGAATCGCAGGTCCGGAGACTCCAAGCGCGGATAGCAGGTCTTCGACCGGTGCGTTCAGGTCGCCGATCTCAAGCTCGGCGACACGTTCGCCGACTTCGGAAAGGTGAACGATTCGCACGTCGAGCCTCCCGTGCAGACAGTCGAGTCATCCAGACTCCCGCTGACTCAGACTGTGTCGAGCGCGCTGACGCCGGCCTGAAGCTCCCGAGTGATGAACGAGGAGTGCTCGCCGAGCGCCTCCGCCAGATTCATCAGGTTCGGACGGAACTCCGTATTCCAGAGTTGGTGGAAGCGGTCAGCCCGGGCACCCTGCCAGGTGGTGCCCTCGAGTCCGGACTGAATCGCCCTGATCACGTCCTGTACTGCCTGCTGCTGCCTAGCAAAGTTGCCGGCCAACTGCTCCATCTGTGACTTGCTCATTACCAGCATGTCGCCCGCCATGTCTGTCCTCCTTGGTCATTAGTTCAACAAGGGGGAAGTAGAGCGGGAGACCCGCTGAGTCAGAGCATCGCAGGTTTCGGTTTGAAAAGCAACTGAATAATACAATAAATATTAAAATAGCTGCAAAGAGGACAGGCACTCAGCTCGACAGCTCACGCTTGACCGCTCCGAGGGGATCCGCCTTGAAGGCTTGCACCGATTCTTGGTGCGCGGCGAGCGCCTGGAACTCCTGACCGGCGCGCATGGCGGCACGCCCGCCCGCCACGTCGAACTGGCGATGAACCATGCGCTTGTGAAGCTGAGCGAGATCCGTGGGGACCTGCGCAATCCGCTCCGCAACAGCAAGCACCGCAGCCTCGAGCTCGTCGGCCGCATATGCCCGGTTTGCCCAACCGATGCGGGCCGCTTCGATCCCGTCGATCGCATCGCCGGTCAGCATCGCCTCCATGGCATGGCGCAGACCCATCAGCGGCTCGTGGTACTGCCAGTCAGGCGGCGAGGCCACCCGCACCACCGGGTAGGAGATCTGCGCATCGGCCGCCACGTAGACCAGGTCACAGGCCGATGCCAGCTCGGTCGCTCCGGCCATGGCGTAACCGTGCACCTGGGCGATCACGGGCTTGCCCAGATCCCAGATCGAGAACCAACCGTCGGTCGCCTGGCGACTCCAGGCCCCGTCACCGGGTGCGGAATGATACGGCGTGTCGTCCATCAACGGGCCGGCAAGGTCATAGCCCGACGAGAAACAGACACCCGCGCCGCGAACAATCGACACGTGCACGTCGGAGTCGCGGTCGTGCTCCTGCAACGCCGCGAACAGCTCGGCTCGCAGGGGGGTGGAGATGGCATTGCGCTTCTCGGGACGGTTCAACGTCACATAGCGAACATGGGTCGCCGCTCGCTCGACGGTCACCAGCTTCTCACTCATCAGATCTCCTGACTCTGCGCAATCGTGGAACTCGCTGCTGCAACAGTGTCCCGGCTACCGGTCATGTCAGCAGCAACTTCGAGGCCCTCATCAGAATCACTGCGCACGATCAACCCGGTAACTCCCGCCGGTACGACCTCGTGCCAGCGGCTCCGGCATCGCTTCGTCGACCCGAACAGCGAACCGGCATCGATGTACTCGTCGGGGACCGCGGCGATTGCCTCGTCCTTGCGTCCTGCCAACCACAGATCCTGAATCCGTTGGGCAGCCTCGGGGAACCCCCGCCGGGCCATCGCCTCCTTGTGGAAGTTCTTGGACTCACTGCCCATACCGCCCACATACATCCCTGCCAGCGGTTTCTTTGCCTCGATCGCGGCGTTCACGTCGTCGGTCACCTCTATGGTCAACCCGCCCATGATGTCGAAGTCATCGGGTCGACCACCTCGACGAGCCCAGCCCCTCTCAAGATTGGGACCGTGCACCTCCCATCCGTCGGACCCGTAGCCCATCGGCAGCCAACCGTCGCACACCTCCGCAGCCAGGGCGGTATTGAGCGGCGCTCCCGCGGCGATCCAGATCTCGATGTTGCCAGCCGGATGCAGGATCGACTTGAGCGCCTTGCCCTGCCCGATCGCACCCGGCCCCTCATAGGGCAATGAGATCTCGGTGCCGTCGTGGCTCACCGGCCCCTCACGGGCGATGACCTTGCGCATGATCGCCACATAGTCGCGGAGCCTGTTGACCGGCGACCCCCACGGCTGGCCGTACCAACCCTCCACTATCTGGGGCCCCGACACCCCCAGACCGACAATGACCCGGCCACCGCCCGCCATCGCGTCGATCGTCATGGCCTGCATGGCGGTGGCCGCAGGGGTGCGGGCCGCCAGTTGCACAACCCCGGTCGCCAGCTTGATCCGGCTGGTATGAGCGGCCAGAAACGCCAACGGAGTCAGAGCATCGCAACCATAGGCCTCAGCCGTCCAAACCGAGTGATAGCCGAGCCGTTCAACAAACTGCACCCGCCCAACGGGCACCTCCAGACGCGCCGCACGATAAAGATCGAGTCCCAGGCCGAGTTTCACAGTTCATAACTTACGAGTCATGTGGGTAGCGTGCGCAATTGATGTCCACACGCCCGCACAACCCGGACACCGACTCACCGCCGTTCCCGACAGTCGAGACCAGTGACTGAACCGGACACTCTGTGGGGGCCTCGCCATCGCCCGGTCATGACCGCGTTGATCTCGATCATCGCCATCGCCTCCTACAACAATCTGGCGGCGACCGCGGTCCTACCCGACATTGGCGACGACCTCGGCCGCATCAACCTGCTCCCCTGGGTGATCACAATCGAGTTGCTGACATCCGCGGTTGCCGTGCTCGCCGCCGGGCCGATCGTCGACAGCGTCGGGATCCGAAAGACCTTCCGGTTCGCCGCGGTCGCGTTCATGATCACCTCGATCATCGTCGCCGCGGCCCCGTCGATGCTCACTCTGATCGTGTCCCGAGCCGCCCAGGGAGTGTTCGCAGGCGGAGTCATGACGGTGGCCACCGCAGGAATCGGCGTTGCCTTGCCGGCAGCGCTTCGACCCCGAGCATTCGCTGCCATTTCGACCGTGTGGGGGGTCATGGGTGTGGCCGGGCCCGCGATCGCTGCCCTGCTGGTGGCGGTCGTCAGCTGGCGCGCCACCTTCCTGGTCAATATCCCCGTGACCGCCGTCGCCCTGCTGTTCGGCTGGAACGCCCTACCCGACCGACAGAACGCTGAATCCGTCGTCGGCAAGAGACATATCGACGGAGTGGGCCTCGTCCTCGTCACCATCATCACCGCGGCCGCTCTCAGCCTCACCGCCACAACACCTTGGATCATCGTCGCAGGTGCTGTGACCATTCCCGTCGGCGTCGTCCTCTACCGCTTCTGGGCGCGGCACACTCCAGAACCGATCCTCCGGCTGCCCCACCTGAGTGCAGCGCGGTATCGCAGTGTCCACATCACCTCGATGGCGGTCCTAGCTGCAGGGGTCGGGGTCAACTCGCTGCTGCCGCTGTATGTCCGCGGTGTCCGGCAGCAGAGCATCACCGTCGCCGCCTTCTCCGTGCTGTACATGACCGTCGGCTGGACCGCCGGGGCTTGGCTCTCGAGTCGGCTTCAGGACCGTTGGCGGGGGGAGACAGTCAGTCTGGTGGGATCCGTGATCGCCTTCCCGGCCACAGTGGCCGTCGCCGTGGTCCTCCACCTCGACGCAGCACTGCCGATCATCTACCTGGCGTTCGTGTGGCTCGGGGTCGGTGTCGGGTCGATCACCTCCACCGGCGCAGCACTGCTCCAGAACCGCACCGAACTGGCGGAGATGGGACGCCTCAACGGTGCCCACCAGTTCCTCAGGACGATCTCGCTCACCATCGGCATCGCCGCGGTCGCAGCGATCACGCTCACCGTGGTCGATCACCGGGCAGGCGACGTCGAGGCAGTGCGCGAACTGCTCAGCAACGACCCCGCGGTCATCCCCGACGGCCTTATCGACGCTTTGGGCGACGGCTACGCCTGGGCTGCCACAGCCGCCGCCGCCATCGCCGCGATCACCATTCCCGCAGCCCTGCACCTGTTCCGAACCCGCCGCCACATCGACTCGACCCCGTGAATCAGTCGAGCCTGCACCAGAATCTTCGAACCAGGGGTTGACGCCCGCACCGTAGCCAGTTACTTTAGATGTCATGCTTTGCATCAACACCCATTTCATGGGGCGTTGATGCGTTTGCATCAAGAGAATACTCATTGTCCCATTAGCCGCCGTCATGCTCGCAACCCTGCTGGCAGTCGCCCCAACCAGCAGCCCCGACATCCCGGTCCTGTCAACACTGCAAACCGAACCAGCAGACGCCCACACGTATCTAGAGGAGACAGGCATCTACGTCACACAATGCGATACCAGCGGTGTGTGCCGCTACGTAGAAAAACTCAGCCCCAAACCACACTGGCACGGCTGGGAAGAAGTCTGCCAAATCGTCGCCGTGTTCGCGGGAGGTGCGGCCACGAGGGTCGCCAAAACGCTTGCCCGCTGGCTCGGGGGAGCCGCCTCGGCGGCAGCAGTCGTCTACGAGCGAGTTTGCCAGACCGTTGAGAAGATCATCTGGGCACTGTAACGTGCGTGAACGGAAAAACACGGAGGTCAAGACATGCTCGCTCGTTACGTGAACTGGCTAGATCGCTTGCCGAGAACGTGGTCCTTCGCCATTGGGGTGATGGTGTTCATCTATGTGTTGCGGTTCGCCCCGCTTTGGGTAGCAAACGTGTTCATTGGCGCATGTCTGATCAATGGCGTTGCCGTGCTCGTTCATGGGTGGTCGAAACGCCGAATTAAGGCTGGTCCCGAACACGTCCTCCCCCGCGGCGGGGAGTGACCGACCACAAGCCTGTCACCCATGCTCATCCGTTGTGGCGCGTTCGCGACCCTCATCCTGTCTCTGGTGCTAGTCAGTTGCGGTGGTGTCGGCTCGTCGGCCTCGGAGTGTCGCTCCGCTGCTGCTGCTCAAGCAGTGGCCGAGGACGCGTACGTCTCAGCAATCACAGCCCATGACGAAGCCCACGCAGCGGGAAGCGCCGACCATCCCGACACCGACGACGAGACGTTCACTCGTCGGGTCGACCTGATCGTCGCCGCCGAGGCAACCCGACGCGCCTGCCAGTGACGGTCCCGCCACACGGCTAGCTGGATGCCAACTTGTCGTCAATGCACCCCGGCCTCGGCAGTTGTCCGAACAACTCCGCCGGCGGCTGGCGCGCAGCCCGTTCCCCGAGCTGACAGCTGTCGGCTCGATGCGAAACGTCAGGCGTGTCGTTTCTGCCAGATGGATCCCCTTGAGGTCCCCGGCTGCTTCTCGGATATTCGGAGTTCACCCATAATTGCTTTGAGTTGCTTGCCGACTTCGGCTCGATAGTTCCGCTCGTCCTTGAAGCGAGAGTTTTGCTGCTCCATCTCGGGGTGTTCAATCAAGTCAAACGTAGCAAAGGTCTCGGGCATAGCTTCTACAGCCCGATGTATGGCGTTGAGGTTCAGATCACTTCGTTTCATGGCCCGAACCGTATAGGTCGAGGACACTTGCAACAACGCGTCCATCGCGACGTCGTTTCAGGTCGCGATGCCCAACCCTCCCCCGCGGCCCTGCACCTCTTTCGAAACCGCCGCCCATGTTGGACATTGGAACCGAGCCAACATTATTGACGAATTCTACCTAGTTGGGTAGAATTCTACCTATGGTGTTGAGTATCAAGAACGCAAAGGCTGATCAGTTGGCTCGAGAGTTGGCCGAACTGACCGGAGAATCCATCACCACCACGGTGGTCACCTCCTTGCAGGCACGCCTCGAACTGGAGCGCCGACGCCGACGAACACGAGGTTTGGGCGACATCGTGGAGCGGTTCAACGAGTTGCCAGTGCTGGACCCGCGCAACCCCGACGAAATCGTCGGTTACGACCGACACGGCCTGCCCTCGTGATCGCGGTCGACACTTCAGCAATCACTGCGCTGTTGTTCGGTGAAACCGGCAGCGAGCAGATCGAGAGACTACTGATCAGCGCCCCATGCGCAATGACCGCAGCGACTCGAGTCGAACTCGGCATGGTGGTCGAATCCCGGACAGGCGCCGAGGGCGTGCAACTGCTCGAAGAACTCCTTGACCGTGTCGAGATGCAGATCGTTCCTGTCGACACTCGGCTCGCCAATGAAGCGCTGGCGTGTTGGAGACGATTCGGCAAAGGCAGACACAAGGCAAGTCTCAACTTTGGCGACACGTTCTCCTATGCGCTCGCCAAACAGATTGGTTCCCCGCTGTTGTTTGTCGGCAAGGATTTCACCCATACCGACGTGATGCCCGCGTGAGTCCCCAAGCGGTAGCCTCAAGGGCGTGAAGGCGCTTCGTTTCAGCCGCAAGGAAGTCCGCTACGTCGCGGCCATGGCCGCATCGAGGTTGCGGCCCGGCGCGGGCGCGGGAGTCGGGCCGCTGTCACTCGTGACCGACGATGCACCCGAACTGCCAGGCGAAGGGTGGCACCGGGTCTGGCCCCGCCTCTCGGGTATCTGCGGCAGCGATCTGGCAACCATCGACGGACATTCGTCGCGCTACTTCGAAGACTTCGTCTCCTTCCCCTTCGTGCTCGGACATGAGATCGTCGGCGAGTTGGCCGACGGCCGTCGAGTGCTGATCGAACCGGTGTTGGGTCACGCGGCTCGGGGCTTCCCGCTGCCCTTCGAAGGCGCCGCACCCGCCGACGGCAACGACTACCGGCACCTGAGGAGCGGACACCTCGAACCCGGCCTGCAGACAGGGTTCTGCGAAAGCACCGGTGGAGGCTGGGCCACCGAGTTCGTCGCGCACGAGAGCCAACTCCACGACGTTCCCGAGCAGATGAGCGACGAGACCGCGGTGACAGTTGAGCCGGTAGCCGGAGGCGTGCATGCCGCGCTGCGGGCCGGAGTCACCGACGGCGACATCGTGGCGGTGATCGGCGCCGGTCCGATGGGTCTGGTGACCGTGGCCGCGCTGCGCAGTCTCACCGCGCCGGGATCGATCATGATCGGTGCCAAATATCCGGTGCAACAAGATCTCGCCGCCGAGTTCGGGGCCGATGTGGTGAGCTCTCCCGACGGGCTCGGTCGAGCGGTACGACGAGCCACCAGCTCTTTCATGGTCGGTCCACGGCTCTCCGGTGGCGCCGATGTGGTGATCGACGCGGTCGGCTCGGCAGAGACGATCACCGCGGCGATCGGCCTGTGCAGGCCGAGAGGTCGCGTGGTGCTGCTGGGAATGCCCGGGGTGGTCGATGTCGACCTCACACCGGTGTGGCATCGAGAGACAGAACTCGTCGGCTCCTACACCTACGGCAGCGAGTTGCTGCGCGACGGGCGCCGCGCAACCAGTTTCGAGCTGGCCATTGAACTCGCCGGAAAGGTGCCGTTCGACAAGATGCTGTCAGCGACCTATCCACTCGACCGTTACCGCGACGCCCTGACGCACGCTGCCGAAGCCGGAAGTCGCGGCGCCGTCAAGATCGCCTTCGATCTCCGCACCGAAAGCCGCCATCGGCCTACTGAACAACATATAATATAATGAAATGATTGTAAATCTTCTGATCTCGACTAGTGTCATCGGGTGGACATTGAGGCGAGTGCCCGCAAGCACGGTGTCCGAGACGAAGACATGCTGCACGCGGTGAGATACTTCTGGCGACACATCGTTACCGACGACCCGGCCGTGACCATGTTCATTGGTCCGTCGACCACGGGTCAACCGCTGGAGGTGGCCGTTGTCCGCGATGATCGTGGTGCCGCTATCATCCACGCGATGGGTGCTCGTCGCAAGTATCTGGGGGATCAATGGCTCAAATAGACCGAACCCGAGCCGAGCGGGCCGCGAATCTTGAGAGGTGGGCGGTCCGTGTCAAGACCGAAGACTTGAAAGACGCGGACACCGAGGATTCACGGGAGATTCTTGATCTGCTCGACAGGTCCTGCGAAGCGGAGGATCTGTTCACGAACGCTCCAGACACCGATCTTCGCCAACGACACGGCTCCACAGAACCCACGAAGCGTTAGACCGGCGGAACGGACCAATGGCCAAGATCACCCTTGACGACGAGACCACCGCCGCACTGACGCTCTTCAACGAGTACGTAGCCGCCGACCGTGAACGCACCCAGCGCGAGAAGCGGTTGAAGAAGGCCGAACGAGCTAAAGACGACGCCGCGGCGCTAGTCAAGAAGCTGTCCAAAGGCGGGTCGTCAAAGGAACGCTCAGAAGCCGAAGCCGCATACCGCTCCACAGCCGAGAAGTGGAAAGCCATGCGCGACGGCAAGGAACCACCAGCGGATTCCCAAGACGCCAAAGCGACAGAATTTGCCGAACCGGAAGCCGAAGCCGAACCCGAAGCAGAGGTCGAAGCCGAACCCCAAACGGACGACAAGACCGAAACCGAGCCTGAAGCCCAGACCGAGACCGAAAGCGAAACTGAAAGCGAAACCGAGCCTGGAGCCGAACCGGAGGCAAAGGCGGAGGTTGAAGCCGAGACCGAACGAACTGCGGAGACTGACACCGCCGCCGAGACCGAAGAAGGCACTGAGCCCGAATTGGACGACGGGCCAGAATCGAGCGGTAAATCCGCCGAATAGACCCACAACCAACGGGGTCTGTGTGCCCTCGAATCCGCTTGAAGGTTAGGCTGGCTGAGTGACGCTGGCCGTTTCCTTTCCCGACGAGCTACCGCGGGGCTACAACTGGATCGCGGACGAACCGACCTTCGATCCGAGCGTGCATCTCCAACTCGAAGAACCGTCGTCAATAACCACCCTCGAAGAACTCGGCTACAGCGACGACGACATCGCGTCCACAGCCACGCCAATGGCCGTGTCTGCTCCGTTCAGAGTCCTGTCCGACGAGGGCGCTGAAGTGCTGCTTGATGTGGCACGCAAGCTCCGGGTCCACCAGCGACGCGCCGGAAACCGGATCGAGAACACAGTCCGAGGCGGCTGCTACCGGTCACGCTGGCTCAAGGATCTGTGCTTCGACCCGGACTTCACGGAACTGATGAGCACTATTTTCGGCACCCCGGTGGCGCCTCACACAATGCCGGTGCATGTCGGTCACGTCAACTACGAACCGACCGCCGAACCGGGCCAACCGGTCGACAAGTGGCACCACGACACCGTCGCGTTGGACTACGTGATGATGGTTAGCGACCCCACCAAACTCCCCGGCGGCCAGTTCGAGTGGTTCCGCGGCACCAAACACGAAGCCGCCGAAATCGCAGCCAGAGGAGAGACGCCGCCGCGCGGGCGCGTGGTGACGCCCGAGTTCGCGGGACCAGGCCATGCAGTGGCGCTGCACGGCAACATGGTCGTGCACCGCGGCGCCGAACTCACCGCACCCGCCGAGCGGATCACCATGGTCAGCGGCTACGTGAGCCTCGACCGCAGCCGCGACGACCAAACTCGCACCCGCGACCTCATCGGCATTGACGACCCCGAGGTCCTGTACACCGAATGGTCCCGCCATGCGGCCTGGCGGGCGACCGGGCGCCTCAACCAGCTGGTCGAAACACTGGAGTTCGGTATCGACGCCGAAACCGCCGCCGCCACACTCGAAGAGGCGATTGTCGACGTGACCCGGGCCATCGACGACATGCGCGCAGGCCCGCGGCCCGCCCTCCACTACGAATAACTACCGCGACCGGCACCTCACTCAGTCCGGCAGAGCAGCCGACGCGAAAGCGCGGAGTTCCCGTGCTGCGTCGGGACCGGCCGGGGTGTACATCACTTCGGTGACACCGGACTGAGCGGCCGCCTCCACCCGAGCATGGATCTCTTCAGCGGTGCCCACCCAGGACATGCCGGCGATACCCTCGCCGCTTGCCGCCATCACCGGCGCGTCGCGTTCAACAAGGTGGGTGACGTGGCCCTCCCAGACAACCAGGTGACGCTCGCCGGCCGGACGTTCGGCCTCGATTCCTGCCCGCCAGGCGGCACCTCCGGGCATGGTGTCCACCGCTTCTGGTGCAGCCTGGTAGATCCCGTGGTAGGCGACCATGTGCCACGGCCCGATAGCCGCGGCAGGGCGCTCGTCGGTTATCACTTCGCCCTCGTCGAGCACAGTGCCCGAAACCATCTGCACACGCTCACCGAACCCGTCCGCCGGCGGGAACATGTTCATGACCCCGTCCACTTCCAACTCAGTCGCCACACCGATCCCCTTGGGGCCGAACGCGCTCAACAATAACGGCGCATTGATCGGGCGGGCGACAGCCAGGTCCCGGTGGTGCATCATCTGGCAGGCCTTGCCGTCGATCTCCACCGTCTCACCGGCCAGCAGGGCCTTGAGCTGCGCCAGATATGTGCCCATGAACTTCCAGGTCAGAGCAGGCTGATCGAAACACCAACGCGCCGAGGCCCCCGTCCCGAAGCCATAGGCACAACGGCCCGGAGCGAGGCGTTCCATGGTGGCGATCGCCGAGGCCGTCACCATGGGATGGCGCGAATGAGGCACCAACACGGCCGTGCCGAGACCGATCCGCTCGGTGACCGAAGCCAGACGAGCCATTGTGATCCACACGTCTTCGTAGATAGCCGGCGAGTCGTAGAGCCAGTACCGCTCAAAACCCAACTCCTCGGCCAAGACCGCCAGCTCTTCAGTCTGCGGTCCGGGCGCGGTCGCCACCGAGATCTTGATACCGCTCATCACCACTCCTTTGGACCGTTTCTGAGACTCAACCCACGACTGCCGCCCACAACGACGACACCCTACCAAAGAGACCGGTTAGTTCGGGTGCATGCCGCCGTCGACCACCAGCACCTGGCCGGTCATGTACGACGAGGCGTCGCTCGACAGGAAGAGGGCCGCGCCCACCATCTCGTCGGGTTCGGCGCAACGATTCAGAAGGGTCTGTGCGCCCATCGACTCTGCCGCCCCCTCACCAAGATTGCGCACCATGTCGGTGTTGACCGGTCCGGGCGCCAGGGCGTTCACCCGAACGCCGTCGTCGGCAAGCTCACCGGCAAAGGACCGGGTGATCGACAACAGAGCCGCCTTCATCGATGCATACATCGACAGGCCCCGTGCAAACTGGAACGCCCCCACCGAGATCACGTTGATGACTGCACCGTGGCCCGAGTCTCGGAGATGGTCGCGGGCAGCGCCGATGAGCAGCGCCGGGCCCCGCAGGTTCACCGCGAAGGACTTCTGCCACATGCCCGGATCCTGGCCGCCGACCGGAGCGGCCAGGGCGTTGGCAGCGTTGTTGACGACGATGTCGATCCCACCGAAACGGTCCGCCGCCGCACCAACAATCCTCTCAGCGCTGTCGGCGTCGCCCATGTTGACCGCAATCCCGAGGGCGTCCGCCCCCATCGACTCAAGGTGGGCTTGCGTGGCTTGACAGGCAGCTTCCTTGCGGCTGGCAACGACCACGTTCGCACCCGCCGCCGCGAACCCTTCAGCCACCGCACGCCCGATACCGCGTGTGCCGCCAGTAATGACCGCAGTGCGGCCCGTGAGGGCAAACAAAGACCGTAACTTGCCCACATCCATGACCGCCGACCCTACCTCATCAACACCGCGGCTCCTTAGACGGGGCTGTCGGCGCGAGACACCGCTCAGTCCACCTAGAGTGTCGGTTCGCATCAGTCGCAGAACTTGGAACAAATGGGACCCACCAGACGAAGATCGACGATCTGGAGAACTTCGTCGTTGCTATCGATATCGTTTCTGTTGGTCGCCGCCGCCTGTTCAGACGCATCGCAATCCGACAGCGAACCAGGCGAGTCCACTGACAACCTCACCGAGCACGACGCAAATCCCGAATGCATGTCGCAATCCGACAGCGAATCAGGCGAGTCCACTGACAACCTCACCGAGCACGACGCAGATCCCTCAGACATACGGCAACCCGACACCACCTTCTTTGCGGAAGGAGGCGGTGGTGATGTGCATATCGGGCAGTTGGACAACGGACTCACGTACTACCTGGACTCCAATTGGACACCCCACGATGCGCTGACGCTGATCCTGGTAGTCAAGGCAGGATCTCTTCACGAAACAGAACCTGCCAGCGGCGTGGCCCACTTCCTTGAACACATGATGTTCAACGGAACCGAGGAGTTCCCAGGCAACACCATCTACGACGAGTTGCGGGAGTACGGGCTGGAGTTGGGTCCTGATCTGAACGCATTCACAACCTACGACCACACGATCTACTTCCTGACCGGACTCAGCGATGACGCCGAGTCCGTAGAAACCGGGTTCGAAGTACTGTCGCAGTGGGCTCATGCCGCGACTATCGCACCCGATGCTGTCGAGAGCGAACGGGGCGTTGTCCGCGACGAGTACCGAGTTCGCAGCGAAACCAGCCAGGGCGTTGCGCTTGATTCATCGTTGCGCCTGTTGACAGAAGACACGCCTTACGAACGACATCCCCCGACGGGCAACGCCACGGGCATCGCAGAGGTGACCGCAGCAGACCTCCGCGAGTTCTACGACACCTGGTATGTGCCCTCGAACATGGCTGTCGTTGCAGTCGGCGACCTCACCGTCGATGAACTCGGGGATCTGACCGAAGAGTACTTCGGTCAAATCCCAGCACACGACCCGCCGGCCGCCCCCGATACGGACTCCCGTTGAGTCCCGAGTCCAAAATCAAAGTGACAGCAACTCCGGGACAAGCAGACCCCCATCTATCGCTCTACTTGCAGATCCCCGTCTGGGACCCTGCGACACCTCAAGGCGAACGGAGCGAACAACTGGAGCTTCTTCTCGCCAACGCAATCGACGTCCGCCTTCGCGCCGCCTACGACCAGGGTCTGTTATCCCAGAAAGACCCGCCGGTCTGGACGGCTTTCAGCACTGCTGCAGGGCTCCGACACTACGGAACAGGCGTTCGGGCCGACGACTTGAGCCAGGCAGTCAGCGAAGTCTGGACCGTACTGCTGAGCTTGGCAGCCCAGGGATTCGATGAAGACGACCTGACCAAAGCCAAATCCCGGATCCTCTCGGAGTTGCAGTTGACAGCGGACAACGTCGAGGTCACCTACAACGTCACCTACGCCTTTCAATACGCCAGCCACTTCCTCGGGGCGATCAGCGTCGAGACCTCACCCGAGCGACTTGAACGCGTATCGGCCCTGCTCGAAACGATCCAACCTGCAGAACTCACCAGCCATCTGCAGTCGATCCTGTCACAGAGCGGCCCCATCGTCTCTGTCAACGCCGAGGATGTGGCACAGGTAGCTGCCGCGGATGAAATCGAAGCGGCACTCGACTCCGTTCAGGCGGCCGAACTGGCACCAGCCGAGGCTTTGATCGGCGAACTGATGACTCCACCCGATCCCGTTGAGCCGATCTCACAGGGTCCGTTGACTGAATTGGGATTCGGTATTGATCCGTACGAATGGACATTCGCCAACGGCGCACGAGTCAATTTCACTGCGTTGCCTGGTGACGGCAGAGTGAGCATCGAGGCCGTCTCGTTGGGCGGATGGTCAGCACTCGAACCCGGTGATCGGCCCCTCGCCGAGATCCTCGCCCCTCTAGCGGTAGCCCAGAGCGGCGCGGCTGACCTGACTCCCGCACAGATCGCCCAGCGATTGGGGGCGGCGCAGGTCTCGGTCTCGCCATTCATCACAGAAACCACGGAAGGGTTCACCGGTTTCGCCCCCAGCGGAGATGCCGAAACGCTCTTTGCAATGCTGCATCTGCTGATCTGCGAAGCCCGCGTTGACGACCAGGCTTTCGAAAGCGTCATTTCAATCGCACAGCAGCAAGCATCGCGCCTCCAAAGCGACTGGACGTCGCAGGTAAGGGTCGCCTACAACGAAGCGCGCCACGGAGACCAGATTGAGTGGTTCCATCCCGTCGCATCCGAAAAGACGCTCCGTGAAGTAACCGCCGAGTCGCTTCTCGACATCTATCGGAATCGTCTCGGCAACGCCAACGGCCTGCTCGTGGTGATCTCCGGCGATCTTGAACACGACACTGTTGAACGCCTGGCCAGCCGCTATATCGGCACGTTACCGTCAGGCGAACCAGACGCTCACACAAACAGAAGACCGACTCATCCTCAGGGGATCGTTCGCAAAGAAGTAGCGCTGGCAGACGACACAAGTCCCACCGGCATCAACGTGTACCACGAAGCGCTTCAACCCGTTGATCCTCGAGCAGAAGCGGTGCTGAAGGTACTGGAGGCAGTGCTCAACGCCCGCTTGTTGAACGAAATCCGAGAAGACATCGGTGCTAGCTACGAAGTGTCGGCGTCGCTCAATCCGCAGTTCACGCCAGAGGCAGCCATCAACTCCGAGATCAACGCCAGCGGCGCCCCCGAATCGATCAATGAAATCCGCGACGAGATCATCCGGATCCTCGATGAGTTGGCAACGAATGGACCCACCGCAACCGAACTGCGCAACGCAATAAGCGTGGTCGAACTCGACCACAGGCTGTTCGAGTCGCCTAACGACACTCTGCTCCGGCGGATACATACCCCAGATTCAGAAGTGCCCTCAGCAACCGACCGCGCCGACGAACTCTCGAAGCTCAATGCTGACGACGTGCAGGAGTTGGCTGACGATCTGTACGGCACCGGCCAACACATCGAGGTCGCACGAGTCCTCTCCTGAGCGCGGCGTACAACAAACGGTGAGCCACAGGCCGGCTAGGAGAGCAGGGCCGCGTGGAGCAGGGAGAAGAAGTGGTCGCTGGGGTAGTGGGTGACGATTTCGACGTTGGGCTCGCCTCCGCCGAATCCGAGTTGGTCGACCTCCATCACGCCGCGTTGGGGGCCGTCGCCGACCATCACGTCCACATGCAGACGGCTCGTGGTCGCCACGCTCGGGTCTATGGCATGGGCCATGGCTATCGGGTCGGGCAGGTCGTCCCCGGCTAGACCGTTCTCCATAGCGAACCTCCGCACCACCTGCGCTATGTCGACCGCGAACTTCGACAGTGGAGTGCCGATCGCCTTCAGCGCCTCGTGGCGGGCGGCGTCGACCACAGCTGACGCGATCGAGATGTCCCAACCCACGAACTCGACGGGGAATCCCGCCCGGGTCACTATCGCAGCTGCCTCGGGATCAGCCCAGAAGTTGTACTCCGCCATGGCCGACACGTTGCCGGGGCCATTGACTCCGGTACCTCCCATCACCACCACACGACCGACCGCGGACGCGATTTCAGGCGCCAGCAAGACAGCGATAGCGACGTTGGTCAACGGACCCAACGCCACCAGCGTGATCTCACCTGGTGCATTCAGAATCGACTCCACGATTACATCGGCTCCGCGCCCCTCAGCAGGCATTCGACCCGACAGCGGATAGCCGGCGTCGCCCATCCCGTCTTTGCCATGGACGTACTCTGCGGTCTGCAGCGCGCGCATCAGCGGCGATGCGGCACCCGCATAGACCGGTACATCGGCACCGCACAGTTCCACCGTGTACAGCGCGTTCTGCACCGCTTGATCGAGTCCCACATTGCCTGACACCACAGTGATCGCTTCGACATCGACCTCAGTGTGCCGCAGGGCCATCACCAGAGCAACGGCATCATCGCTGGCGGTGTCGGTGTCAATCAGGAATCGGCGCATCCGCCGAGCCTAGACCGCAGTCAAAGATCTGCGCGTTCAGCTCCGCTTCATGCGGCTGAGCGCGCAGCAATCGCCGAGGGCCATACCGCTCGGCACCGGTAGCCTGTGGCCCCATGAGTGACGCAGCCAACGCTCCCTATCCCCATGTCGGCAAAGCAGACCTGCCGGAAATCGAGCGGCGCATCCTCGAATACTGGGCAACCAACCGCACCTTTGAGACCTCGGTCGAGCAGCGCCCGGTCGACACCGAATACGTGTTCTACGACGGCCCGCCGTTCGCCAACGGGCTCCCCCACCACGGGCACCTGCTGACCGGCTACGTCAAGGACGTCGTCCCCCGCTACTTCACAATGAAGGGCCGCCGGGTCGAGAGGCGTTTCGGCTGGGACTGCCACGGACTCCCAGCCGAGATGGAAGCTGAGAAGGAGCTCCCGGTCGCCGGTCGAGCATCGATCATCGAATACGGCATCGAGAAGTTCAACGAGTACTGCCGCACCTCGGTGCTCAAGTACACCAGGGAGTGGGAGAAGACCGTCACCCGCCAGGCCCGCTGGGTCGACTTCGACAACGACTACAAGACCATGGACCGCGACTACATGGAATCGGTCATGTGGGCCTTCAAACAGCTCTGGGACAAGGGGCTGATCTACCAGTCGAACCGGGTGCTGCCCTACAGCTGGGGTGCCGAGACACCCCTGTCGAACCACGAGATCCGACTCGATGACGCCACCCGCCCCCGCCAGGACCCGGCGATCACCGTGGCGTTCGAACTCGACGACCCGAGCGGACTCCCGGGTTCGGACGGGCCCGAATCGGGCGGACGAGTATCGATCCTGGCTTGGACCACCACACCGTGGACACTGCCGTCGAACCTCGCCCTCGCAGTGGGACCAGACCTCGCGTATGCGGTCATGCGCGGCGCTGACGGCAGCCGCTACGTGCTGAGCGAGGCCGCGCTGGCGTCCTACGAGCGCCAACTCAGCGACGCCACCCTTGTCGGCACCATCGACGGGTCCGAGCTTGTCGGCCGCACCTACACCCCGCTGTTCGACTTCTTCGCCGACATGGCTGAGGTCGATCCCGACATTCCCCATCACGGCACCAACCGCGCCTTCGTCATCCTCAAAGGCGACTTCATCGACACCTCCGAGGGCACCGGGGTCGTGCACATGGCGCCCGGTTTCGGCGAGGACGACCAGCAGGTGGCTGCCGAGGCGGGAATCGGCACCGTGGCGCCGGTCGACGATTCGGGCTGCTTCACCGAAGAGGTCGCCGACTGGGCGGGAATCAACGTGCTCGAAGCCAACGCCGCGATCATCAAGGCGCTGCGCGACTCGGGGCGACTCGTACGCCACGACAGCTACACCCACAACTACCCTCACTGCTGGCGTACCGACACGCCGATCATCTACAGGGCCATGCCCAGCTGGTATGTGAAGGTCACCGAGATCCGAGAACGGCTCCTCGAAACCAACCAGGAGATCAACTGGGTGCCGAGCCATATCCGCGACGGACGGTTCGGGATGTGGTTGGAGGGGGCGAGGGACTGGTCGATCTCACGCAACCGGTTCTGGGGTTCGCCGATCCCAGTGTGGATCAGCGACAATCCCGAGTATCCGCGTACCGACGTGTACGGCAGTCTCGACGAGCTCGAAGCCGACTTCGGGGTCCGCCCCGACAACCTCCACCGTCCCTTCATCGACGAGCTGGTGCGCCCCAACCCCGACGACCCCAGCGGCCGCTCGACGATGCGGAGGGTCCCCGAAGTCCTCGACTGCTGGTTCGAGTCCGGCGCCATGCCCTTCGCCCAGGTCCACTACCCGTTCGAGAACAAGGAGTGGTTCGACGAGCACTTCCCGGCGGACTTCATCGTCGAGTACATCAACCAGTCACGCGGCTGGTTCTACACGCTGCATGTGCTCGCCACGGCGTTGTTCGACCGACCTGCCTTCCAGAACGTCATCTGTCACGGAATCCTGCTGGCCGACGACGGAGCCAAGCTTTCCAAGAAGCTGCGCAACTACACAGAGCCCGAAGACATCTTCTCCAAGCAGGGGTCCGACGCGCTGCGCTGGTACTTCATGTCGTCCAACATCGTGCGCGGCGGCGATGCACGCATCTCTGATGCGGCCATCGACGAGGTTGTCCGCCAGGTGATCCTGCCCATCTGGAACGCCTACTCGTTCTTCACCCTGTACGCCAACGTCGAGAACCACCGGGCGACGTTCCGCACCGACAGCACAGAGTTGCTCGACCGCTACATCCTCGCCAAGACCCGCGACCTGATCGCCCGGACCGAAGCCCGCATGGACGCCTACGACCTGTCGGGCGCGGCAATGGAGATCCGCTCGTTCATCGACGCACTCAACAATTGGTACATACGCCGCTCCCGGGACCGTTTCTGGGGTGTCGACAGCAGCGGAGCAGACATCGGCGGACTCGACACCCTCTACAGCGTACTGGTCACGCTTGTGCAGGTAGCAGCGCCTTTCCTACCGATGGTCAGCGAAGAGATCTGGCTCGGTCTGACCGGCGGCGACGACAGCTTGGCGCCGTCAGTGCACCTCTGCGACTGGCCGGGGGCCGACAGCCTCCCGACAGACGAAGCGCTCGTCGCGGCGATGGATCGGCTTCGCGACGTCGCCTCCACCGCTCTGCGGCTGCGCGAGAACGAGGGTCTGCGGGTGCGATTGCCGCTCGCGTCGCTCACCGTCGCAGGCCGCGATGCAACCACGCTTGAACCGTTCAGCGAACTGCTCGCCGATGAGCTCAACGTCAAGTCCGTGCATGTCACCGACGACATCGGGAACCTCGCCACGCTGATTCTTCGACCCGACGGGAAGGCCCTCGGTCCCCGCCTGGGTTCTGCGGTGCAGGCGGTGTTCGCCGCAGCCCGCACCGGCGATTGGGAAGCGCAGAGTGACGGCACGGTGACCATCGCCGATCAGGTGTTGAGCGCACAGGAATACGAACTCGTGCTGGAGTCCCCCGAGGGCGTCGTGGCCGCTGCTCTGCGCTCCAACGACGCCGTGGTCAGCATCGACACCAACCTCACCCCCGAACTCGAAGCCGAAGGTCTCGCCCGTGACATGGTCCGTGAGATCCAGAACGCTCGCCGAGCCGAGGACCTGGTGGTCACCGACCGTATCGAGGTCTTCGTCACAACCGCTTGCAAGACAGCCCTGGACTCTCTCGAAGAACATCGTGACTACGTTTCTGAACAGGTGCTGGCCACCGACATCAGCACCGCCGCCTCTCGGGACGGCCTGGCCGTCCACGAGACCACGATCGACGGCGAACCGTTCTGCTTCTCGCTGCGCACGACCCCGACCACCTAGGTGACAGAACCTCTATGTCCACTACTCTTGGGAGGGTTATGTCCAGCGCATCAACTGCGAGGCGGCGCATGGGCGTCGGTTTCCTGAAGCGGAGCACGAAGCGCTCGGCAACGACCGTCGCTGACGAATATCGCCTCGACGGCTACCCGCCTCCCTATCCCGACGGCTGGTACCGGCTCATGTGCTCGGATTCGCTACGGCGCGGACAAGCTCGCTACCTCGAATGCCTCGGACGCGCATTGGTGGTGTGGCGATGTGAAGACGCCGACGACGTGTTCGCGATGACGGCGTTCTGTCCTCACCTGGGCGCAAATCTAGCAGCGGGCCGCGTCTGCGCGGACCGTATCGAATGCCCGTTTCATGGTTGGCAGTTCACTGGCGACGGGCGAGCGGTCAGCGTGCCCTACAGCGCCCACGTGCCCTCAGGCGCAGCCGCCGAGACCTTCCCTGTGGAGGAAGTACACGGCCACATCTTCATGTATCACCGCACCGGCGGCCCCAGCCGACGCGCTGACGAGGAGGTGCCGTTTGGCGTTCTCCGCGTCGCGGAGGTCGATGACGGACGGTTCGTTGATCGCGGCCACTACGACGCCGGCCGCACCCGCACCCACATGATCGAGATGATCGAGAATGCAGCTGACACAGCGCACTTCGAGCACCTCCACCGTCGGCTGTGCATCCCGTGGACGCGGGTGCCGGTGCCGGGCGTCGATCTCGAACATCGAGCAGACCTGCGTATCGACGATGCCGTTGGGACGCACACAATCGCGCTCGACGTCGAGTCTGTCGTCAAGGTGCTCAACCGCCGTCTTGAGCGCACCCGAGCGCAGGCTCGAGCCACGTTCACCGGACCCGGCAGCATCATCAACTTCCGTATCACCGTTCCCGACGCGGGCGAGATAGAGATAGTTCAGACCCAGCTGCCGATAGCGCCGTTCGAGCAGCAGGTCGACTTTCATTGGTACGCCGAACGCAAGGTTCCGCGGCTCGTTGTGTTGTGGGTCGTCGGCAATTGGGTCTCGCAGTGGCGCCACGATGTCGGCATCTGGGAGTCCAAGGCATTCAGGAGTGCACCGGTGCTCTGTCGGGACGACGGACCGGTGATGCGCATACGACGCTGGTACGCACAGTTCTTCCCCGAGACAACGGCCTGCGAGATTCATCCCCAGACCGCCTCATTCGTCGAGTCTCCCGAGTAGCAGACGCCGATCCTCACAACGACGATGCCTCCCCCAACTGCACGCTGCGTTCCTCTCCCAGATCAGTTTGGACAGGGCGTCACCCGCGGTGATCGTCGGGAACCGCAGCGTTCTCGCAGGCCAACGCCTATCCGCTAACCTCCTTGGTCAAAATCCCCGGTGTCGACGCTCAACCGCGGGGCTGGCACCGGCTAGTTGTCGAGTCGGCGGCCCTCCTCCACGAGGTTGATCTCCCAGATCACCTTGGACAGGGCGTCGCCAGCGGTGATCGTCGGGTACTTCAGAGGGTTCTCGGGGGTCACCGTTGTGGGGACCGGCGCGAGGATGGTCCACGGTTCGGGATGGGCGAATTGCACCACCGAATAGCGGTCGCCCTGCTGACCCTTGCCCGAAACGACCCGATGGAAACCTGGCGGGATTGCACCGTTGGTCAGCCTTTCGAGCATCAGACCGGTGTTGATGATCGCCCCGTCATCGGGCGGGACCGCATCGATCCAGCCGTCTTCGACTCGGACCTGCAAGCCGGCTGCAGTGGCGCGGGGCAGCGCCGTTATCAGATTGATGTCGGCATGCTCGGCAGCCCACACATGGGTCTCATCGGGAGCCTGGTTCATCGCCGGGTAGTGGATCGCCCTGGTCAGGTTCGCGCCGTCGACGAGCATCTGCTCGAAGAACGATTCGTGGAGGCCCAGACCGACCGCGATGATCCGAGACACTCGAATCTGCAGCGCCACCACCGTGTCGTGGAAGTCGAGCAGCAGTTGGCCGGCACCCGCGATGTCATTGTCGGGCAGTGTCGGCGGCCCGTAGCGGAACGGGTACTGGGCACGCAACGGGTGGCCCTCGGGGCGTGAAGCGCTCCAGTTGAGCATCTCCTTGAAATCGGGCACATCCGCGATCGCGGCAGTCTCCACAAGCAGTCCCGTGTATCCCGTTTGCCCGTTGCTACCAGGGACTATGTATTCATCCTTGCGTTCCTGGGGCAGGGAGAAGAACTCCTCGAGATTGCCGTAGACCTCGTCGATCATGTCGACGCTCATGTCATGCTCCACGTAGACGAACCCCGTGACCAGGCTTTTCATCACTCCGTCTACGACGCTTCGCCGCGCCGCGCGGTCACCTTTTTCGAAGGCCAACAGGTCGACATCGAGGATTTCCATCCCCGGAATTTACTCCAGACCGCTCCGACGGCGCCCAGACCGAACCCTTCGACTGCAAAATACTGACGGTTGATCAGACAAATAGGCAGGCCAGAGGATTATCGCGAACGGGGGTTGACGCGTCTGTAATTTCACTGCTGTAATTATTAGTCCGCGACTATCAACGCAGTCACGGTGAGGGCGGTGCCAAGCCGGAACCACTCCCCCTCAATCGACACGGAAGGGTCACAAGATGGTGATGCAACAAGATCGGCTCAGCGCCGTGCCGAGCACACCAGCAGCCTCCACCGTCAACACCAGCATGCGAGTGCGCAAGCGCAACGGCACGCTCGAGCCCGTAGACGTCAACAAGATCGTCAACGCAGTTGCCAGAGCCTCAGAGGGACTGCACGGCGTCGACCCCATGATCGTGTCGACCCGCACCATCGCCGCACTGGCCGACGGCGCCACCACCCAGGAACTCGACGAACTGTCGATCCGCACGGCCGCCGGCCTGATCGTTGAAGAACCCAACTACTCGAAACTTGCTGCTCGCCTGCTCTCGACCTACATCGACAAAGAGGTCCGCAACCAGAACGCCCCCTGGTTCTCCGAGTCGGTGTCACTCGGCCACTCACTCGGACTGATCAGCGACGAGGTGTTCGAGTTCGTCGGCGAGCACGCCCCGGAGCTCAACGCCGCCATCGACAGCCAACGGGACCGCAATTTCGAGTTCTTCGGGATCCGCACGGTCTATGACCGCTACCTGCTGCGCCACCCCGAGACCCGCAAGGTCATCGAAACCCCCCAGTACTTCTTCCTGCGCGTCGCCTGTGGACTCTCCGACAACCCCGAGGAGGCCATCTACTTCTACGACCTGATGTCGTCGCTGGCCTACCTGCCGTCGAGCCCCACACTCTTCAACTCCGGCACCAGACACCCGCAGATGTCGAGTTGCTACCTGCTCGACTCCCCCGAAGACTCACTCGAAGGCATCTACAAGCGCTACACCGACATCGCACAGCTCTCCAAGTTCGCCGGCGGGATCGGTGTCGCCTGGCACCGAGTCCGTTCCAAGGACAGTCTCATCGTCGGCACCAACGGGCTCTCCAACGGCATCGTCCCCTGGCTCAAGACCCTCGATGCCTCTGTTGCCGCGGTCAACCAGGGAGGCCGTCGCAAAGGCGCAGCCTGCGTCTACCTCGAAGCCTGGCATGCCGACATTGCACAGTTCCTCGAACTGCGCGACAACACCGGTGACCACACCCGCCGGACGCACAACATCAACCTCGCCAACTGGATTCCCGACCTGTTCATGGAGCGGGTCAAGAATGGCTGGAAGTGGAGCCTTTTCGACCCCAAGAAGGTGCCGGAGTTGATCGACACCTACGGCGACGAGTTCCGCGCCATATACGAACAAGCCGAAGCCGACGGACTCCAAGAGCAGCAGGTCGAGGCCCGCGAGCTCTACGAGCGCATGATGAGGGCCCTGGCCGAGACAGGAAACGGCTGGATGACCTTCAAGGACTCTTCCAACCGGAAGTGCAACCAGACCGGGCCTGGACCGGAGGGCGAGGCCAACTCCCGCGACCGAGTGGTGCACCTCTCCAACCTCTGCACCGAGATCATCGAGGTGACGAGCCAGGCCGAGACTGCGGTGTGCAACCTCGGTTCGGTCAACCTCGGCGAGTTTGTCACTGCCGTGCCTGCTGAGACCCCGACGCTCACCGCTCTGACCACCAACGGCGAAGCGCCCACCGAGACTGCCGCAATGCCGAACAACCCGGGCGATCTCAAGACAATCGACTACCAGCGGCTCGGACAGGTCGTGCGGCAGGTCGTGCCGTTCCTTGACCGGGTCATCGACATCAACTTCTATCCAACCCCCGAGGCCGACACCTCAAACCACCGCTGGCGACCCGTCGGTCTCGGATTGATGGGCCTGCAGGACGTCTTCTTCAAGATGGGTCTGGCCTTCGATTCGCCCGAAGCGCGTGAAATCTCCCGTCGCATCTCAGAGGAGATCTACTTCAACGCCCTATGGGCCTCAACGGAGTTGGCGGAGAGCAACGGCGCCCACTCCGCCTTCGCCGAGACCAGAGCCGCGAGAGGCGACCTGCAGTTCGACCTGTGGGGTGTGGAACCGACCGATCCCGAGCGCTGGGAATCGCTGCGCCAACGCATCGCACAGCACGGGCTGCGCAACTCGCTGATGATCGCCATCGCCCCCACCGCAACCATTGCTTCGATCGCCGGCTGCTACGAGTGCATCGAACCCCAAGTGTCCAACCTGTTCAAACGCGAGACGCTCTCCGGAGAGTTCATGCAGATCAACCGCTACCTCGTTGCAGAGCTTCAGCGGCGAGGCCTGTGGGACTCCAAGATGATCGCTGAGGTCAAGAAGTCGGATGGCTCGGTCCAGGCGATCGACCGGGTGCCCGACCACCTCAAAGCTGTCTATCGCACCGCTTGGGAGATCCCCATGAAGTCTCTCATCGAGATGGCGGCCGACCGTGGCGCCTTCATCGATCAGAGCCAGTCGTTGAACCTGTTCATGGAGGTGCCGACGATCGGAAAGCTGTCCTCCATGTACATGCACGCCTGGGAGAAGGGCCTGAAAACTACCTATTACCTGCGTAGTCGGCCCAAGACACGCATCAACAAGACCACCGCCGACGCGACCGGTCCGAGTTCAGGTGGTGGCCCGACCAACGGCACCCGCAACAAGGCGACCTTCACCGATTCAGAAGCGCTCGCCTGCTCACTGGAGAACCCCGAAACATGCGAGGCATGTGACTGATGGCCCTAGCCAACGACCCAGACTTCGCCTTCGGCCCGGCACTGCCCGCCGCACCGGCACAACCCAGAGAGGGCCATGCCGGTCATTACGCCACGCCGGCCGGTGCCGAATCCAACATCTTGGACCCCGGCTTCAACCTGACCCTGCGTCCCATGCGCTATCCGCAGTTCTTCGAGATGTACAAGGACGCGATCAAGAACACCTGGACCGTCGAGGAGATCGACTTCTCCGACGACCTCACGGACCTTGACCGCAAGCTGATGCCGTCCGAGAAGCACCTCATCAGCCGGCTCGTGGCGTTCTTTGCCACAGGTGACTCGATCGTTGCCAACAACCTTGTGCTCAACCTCTACGAGCACATCAACTCGCCCGAGGCGCGCATGTATCTTTCGCGCCAACTCTACGAAGAAGCGCTGCACGTCCAGTTCTACCTGAACCTCCTCGACAACTACATCCCCGACGCGGACGAGCGGGCCGCAGCCTTCGCGGCTATCGACAACATTCCCTCGATCCGGGCGAAGGCGGAGTTCTGCTTCAAGTGGATGGACTCTGTGGGCAACGGCCCCCTGTTGACTGCCGAGGACCGCAAACGGTTCCTGATGAACCTGATCTGTTTCGCCACCTGTATTGAGGGTCTGTTCTTCTTCGCCGCCTTCGCCTATGTGTACTTCCTGCGATCGAAGGGACTCCTCAACGGTCTGGCAGCCGGCACGAACTGGGTGTTCCGCGACGAATCGATGCACATGAACTTCGCCCTCGAGGTGATCAACACGGTGCGCACCGAAGAACCGGACCTCTTCGACGAGGAGCTCGCAGAACGCATCACCGACATGCTCGAAGATGCCGTCGAGGCCGAATTCGTGTTTGCGCAGGACCTTCTCGGCGAGGGCGTTCCGGGCATGTCCACCGCCGACACCCGCAGCTACCTCGAGTATGTGGCGGATCAGCGGCTCACCCAGTTGAACCTTCCCCGGCGCTTCGGTTCCCGCAACCCGTTCGCCTTCATGGAACTGCAGGACGTGCAGGAGTTGTCGAACTTCTTCGAGCGGACAGTGTCGGCCTACCAGGTCGGGGTCGAGGGCGAAGTCTCCTTCGACGAAGACTTCTAGCCCCGAAGCCCACAAGCCTCCGCCGAACGTCGCTGACCGAACGGCGGTCAGGGTTGACGATCGACTGAACCGCCGTAACCGGCGGTGCCCGAGGCACCCGCGGCGGAACCGAGACGATCCAGAGGCGTCGTGTGAGTCGATGGGGTCGGCGTGAACTCGACGGGCATGTGCTTCACGCCGCCGATGAAATTGGAGCGCAGGTAGTCGAGGTCTCCGGCCAGACGGATATCGGGCAGGCGTTGGGCGATGCCCTTGAACATCAGACGGATCTCCATGCGGGCGAGGTTGGCGCCGAGGCAGAAGTGGGGCCCGCCGCCTCCGAACCCGACGTGGTCGTTGGGTGTGCGCTCAATGTCGAAGCGCCAGGGATCGTCGAAGGCCCGCGGGTCGCGGTTGGCGGCAATATGCCACATCACGACCTTGTCGTCCTCTTTGATCTTGACTCCGCCCACCTCGTAGTCCTGCATGGCTTGGCGGCGAAAATTGAGCACCGGTGTGGCCCAGCGCACCACCTCGTCGGCCATCGTCGGGGCGTAACGATCCGGGTCTGAACGGTACTTCTCCCACTGTTCGGGGAACAGGAAGAAACCGTGCATGCCCCGAGTGACCGAGTTGCGGGTCGTTTCGTTGCCTGCCACACAGAGCAGCAGGAAGAACATGTCGAACTCCATCTCTGTGAGCTTCTCGCCGTCGATGTCGGCGGACAGCAGGGTGGTGATTATGTCGTCCGCCGGCTTGTCGCGACGCTCGTTCTGCAGCGCGTTGGAATAGGCGAACAGCTCCATCGAGGAGGCCAGAAGATCTTCGCGCGTAGCCACCACGTCGGGATCGTCGCCGCCGATCATGGCGTTGGTCCAGTCGAAGATCTTCAGGCGGTCCTCCAGTGGGATGCCCATCATCTCCGCGATCGCCTGCAGCGGGAGCTCGGCGCTCAGATCCTCGACGAAGTCGGCATGGCCCTGCTCGCACACCTTGTCGATGATCATGTCGGTGCGATTCAGCAGGTAGTCCTCCAACAGGTTGATCATCCGCGGAGTGAAGCCGCGACTGACGATGCGGCGATAGCGGGTGTGTTTGGGAGGATCGAGCGACAGCATCGAGTCGCTCCTGAACTCGTCGATTGCATCCTTGCGGTTCCGCTCGGTCATCTGAGTGCCGCCGCGGTTCGATGAGAACACCTCGGCGTTGCGGTTGATTTCTTTGAGGTGCTCGAGCCGGGTGACAGCCCAGAATCCAGGACCTCTGTCCCCCTCGTCTATCCAGTGGATCCCGGGGTCGGTCTCTCGCAGGCGCTCGAGCATGTCGTGGTGTTCCTGACGCTGGAACGCGTCCATGTCCCACAGATCAACGCCATCAGTAACTGCCATGTTGAGCCTCGCTTCGCTATCGCCTGATTTGCCTTCCTGCGAAGGAACTTACATCAGGCACACGGCCAACGAGAAATTCAGACAGCGGGAGCGACGGCCGGTTCAGGACCGACATAGCGCGCGCTGGGACGCATGATCTTGCCCTCGGCGTGCTGTTCGACCACATGAGCCGACCAACCAATCGATCGGCTGACCGAGAAAGTCGGTGTGAACATCTCGCGGGGCAGGCCGACCAGTTCCAGAACCACGCCGGCCCAGAACTCGACATTGGTGACGATCCGCTGGTCGGGTCGCCACTCTGACAACACAGCAAGGATCTCACCCTCGATTCCCGCAGCACGCACAACGAGGTCGCCACCAAGACGCTCCACGGCCTCTCGCAGCACCACCCCACGGGGATCCTCAGCCCTATACACGGCATGACCGAACCCCATGATCTTGTCTCCCGCAGTGAGACTGGCGCGGGTCCAGTCAGCGGCGGAAGACGGATCTCCGATCTCGTCGATCATCTGCATGCAACGACTCGGTGCTCCACCATGCAAGGGACCCGTGAGAGCTCCTACCGAGGCAACCAGCGAACCCGCCATGTCCGCTCCCGTGCTTGCCACCACGCGACCCGTGAAAGTCGAGGCGTTGAAGCCATGGTCCAGCGTTGCAACCAGGTACTGCTCGATGGCACGTTCAGACTCTGTGCTGGGAATCGAGTCGGTCACCATTCGAAAATAGTCCGCGGCATGGCTGAGGGAAGGGTCGGGATCCACCGGCGTCAATCCCTGCCGCCGTCGATAGTGGCGAGCGAGGATCGTCGGCACGATCGCGGCGAGGCGCACGGCGTCACCGTGTATCTGCTCCGCGCTGCGGTCGAGCATCGGGCCGCGGGATTCGTGATCGCCCACCGCAAGCAATCCGATCCGAAGAGCTGCCATCGGATCGCCGACCCAACGGGCGCTCTCGTCAATGAACCGGGAGGTCTCCTCAGGCAGCACTCGCAACGGACCAGGATCCAGACGCGGCACCTCAGGCGGAAGCGCACCGTCAATCTGCAGGGTCCAGACGTCTTCGAGCGACCGGGTGCGGGCGAGTTCCGCGGCGTCGTACTGTCGATAGTGGAAGAATCCCTCCTGGCCCCTCACCGCGCCCAGCACCGTATTTGCCACCGCTAAGCCCTTCAGTCCGGGCGGCGCGATCTCCATGGTTGTTGCTCCTTGTCTGCGAGTTTCTGGCGAGGTGCCGGCGCAATCGAAACTCGACAAGTCTGCGCGACGCTCCGAATCGATTCCGCCGTACTCAATGGTGCCGTGGACTTGAACAAAACGACAACACCGGCACCTCAACCGTCGAGCAGACGGTCCACGGCAACGCTCGGGCTGATCTCTCCGGCGGCGACCGAGGCTTCCAAATCTTCTCTGCGGGCCGCGAATTCCGGATCAGCGGTGACTCGCTCCAATAGCCGCTCGCGCACCATGGCGCGCATCCAATCGAGCATCTGGTCTCTTCGGCGTTGAGAGCGTTCACCCGACTCTCCGAGCACTCGGCGATGCTGTTGCACAAGCTCCCAGATCTCATCGAGTCCCTCACCGCTGAGTGCGGAACAGGTGACGACAGGGGTGCTCCAGTTCGGGCTCTGGGGCGCCAACAGATGCATTGCCCGGCGATAGTCGGCTGCCGCGAGTTCGGCACGTTGGGCGTTGTCGCCATCGGCCTTGTTGACAGCCACGAGATCGGCCAACTCCAAGACACCCTTCTTGATGCCCTGCAGTTCATCACCCGCTCCGGGGAGCATCAGCACCATGAAGATGTCGACCAGAGAATGAACCACCGTCTCCGACTGCCCCACACCGACCGTCTCCACAATGATCAAGTCGTATCCGGCCGCTTCCAACACCAGCATCGACTCGCGTGTCGAGCGCGCCACCCCCCCGAGGGTGCCCGACGACGGTGCGGGCCTGATGAAGGCCAGGTCGTCAACGGAGAGTCTCGACATTCTCGTCTTGTCCGCAAGGATCGAACCGCCGCTTAGCGAACTCGAAGGATCGACTGCCACAACCGCGACACGATGATTCTGCGCGGTGAGCTTCGAGCCGAACGCCTCAATGAACGTCGACTTGCCCACACCGGGCACACCGGTGATCCCGATCCGGTCAGCGTTGCCTGTGTGCGGCAACAACACCTCCAGCAGGGTCGCGGCTCTCCGGCGATCCTCGGGCAACCTCGACTCGACGAGGGTTATGGCGCGGCCGATCGCACTCCGACCACCGGCGATCACCGCTTCGCCAAGGTCGCGATCGCTTGTGTCCGAGCCGGGAAAGTCATCTGAGATTTCGCTTGCCATCCCTGCCGACGTTACCGTTTCGTCCGACCCGAACCAGACCAGGAAACAACATGTCCCCCCAAGACGCCAACCCGACCGCCGACAATGAAGCCTCACTCAGCAGGTCTACAACAACTCGAGCAGCTCTGTCGCGGCGTCGGCGATGACAGTTCCCGGCGGGTAGACAGCCACCGCGCCCATCTCCAGCAGGGTTTCGACATCATCTGGGGGAATCACTCCGCCGACAGTGATCTTGATGTCTGCGCGGCCGAGCCGCTCCAGCTCACCGACCAACTCCGGCACCATGGTCAGGTGGCCGGCGGCCAACGACGAAGCGCCCACCACATGGACATCGGCTTCAACGGCTTGACGCGCCACCTCGGCCGGGGTCTGGAACAACGGACCGATGTCGACGTCGAAACCGAGGTCTGCAAAAGCTGTGGCGATCACCTTCTGGCCGCGGTCATGGCCGTCCTGGCCCATCTTCGCCACCAGGATGCGAGGACGACGGCCACGGGCCTGAACGAACGCCTCGACCCGTTCCCTGACTCTGCTGATGGAATCGTCTTGCGCACCCATTTCGGCTCGGTACACCCCTTCGATCGTGCGGATCTGCGCTACATGACGACCGTAGACGTTTTCTAGCGCATCGCTGATCTCCCCCACCGTTGCCTTTTCGCGCGCCGCGTCTACTGCGAGGGCCAGAAGGTTGCCCTCACCGCTCTCTGCAGCGATGGTCAGCGCCGCGAGGGCGGACTCCACGTTCGTCTGGTCGCGCTCGGCTCGCAACATCTCGAGCTTGGCGATCTGGGAGGCTCGCACATCGGCGTTGTCGATCTTGAGGACCTCAACCTCCCCGCGGAGACTCGACCGCGGATCAAGCCGGTACTTGTTGACCCCGATCACAGCCTTGGCCCCGGAGTCGATCCGGGCCTGGGTTCGTGCGGCTGCCTCCTCGATTCGCATCTTGGGGATCCCCGCTTCGATGGCCGCTGCCATGCCGCCGATGCCCTCGATTTCGTTGATGTGGCGCCAAGCGACTCTGGCGAGATCACAGGTCAGTCTCTCGACGTGGTAGCTGCCTCCCCAAGGGTCGACCGTGCGGGTCGTGCCGCTCTCCTGTTGCAGGAACAACTGGGTGTTGCGCGCTATGCGGGCGGAGAAGTCGGTGGGCAGTCCGAGCGCCTCGTCGAGAGCATTGGTGTGCAGCGACTGGGTGTGGCCCTGCGTGGCCGCCATCGCCTCCACACAGGTACGAACGACGTTGTTGTAGACGTCCTGGGCGGTGAGGCTCCAGCCGCTGGTCTGGGAGTGCGTCCGCAACGACAGCGACTTCGGGTTCTTTGGACCGAACTGCGACATCAACTCGGCCCACAACAGCCGGGCCGCGCGGAGTTTCGCCACCTCCATGAAGAAGTCCATGCCGATACCCCAGAAGAAGCTGAGACGGGGCGCGAACGAGTCGACCGGGAGACCCGCCGAAATTCCCGCCCGCACGTACTCGATCCCGTCAGCGAGCGTGTAGGCGAGCTCGAGGTCAGCGGTCGCTCCGGCTTCTTGGATGTGGTAGCCCGAAATGGAGATCGAATTGAACTTCGGCATCTGCGCCGACGTGTAGGCGAAAATGTCGGAGATGATCCGCATGCTCGGCGCCGGAGGGTAGATGTAGGTGTTGCGGACCATGAACTCTTTGAGAATGTCGTTCTGGATCGTCCCCGTGAGTTGGCGCGGTTCCACTCCCTGCTCCTCGGCGGCCACCACATACAGGGCCAGTATCGGGAGTACCGCACCGTTCATGGTCATTGAGACGCTCATCTGGTCCAGCGGGATCCCCTCGAACAGTTGCCGCATGTCGAGGATCGAGTCGATCGCAACGCCGGCCATTCCGACATCGCCCGCCACACGGGGATTGTCGGAGTCGTAGCCGCGATGTGTCGCCAGATCGAAAGCGATCGAGAGCCCCTTCTGGCCTGCAGCCAGGTTGCGGCGGTAGAACGCGTTGGACTCCTCGGCGGTCGAGAACCCCGCGTACTGCCGGATGGTCCATGGCTGGTTCACATACATCGTCGGGTACGGGCCGCGCACAAACGGCGCGAACCCCGGCAGGGTGTGCGGGAAGTCCAGTTCGGCGGTGTCTGCGGGAGTCGCGACCGCGCAGACGTCGATCCCCTCCGGCGTCGCGCTGAGATGGGCCCGGCCAGCGGCGATCTGCTCGCTGCGCAGCCCGCTGAGTTCCCCGTTATCGAGGTCGACCGTCGTGAAATCGGGGATCACGCTCATCGCTTCACCGTAGCGGCCACACCCTCGCAGGCGGCAATGTCGTGTCGCCGCACCCAGGGACTACGGTCTTTGCAGAATGTCTGAATCTGCGATGTCCCGGCCAGCCGCTCCGAGTTCGGCAACGTCGACGAGGAGCTACGTCCTGGGGATCAGCGCCTTCTACCACGACAGCGCCGCTGCGCTGCTGCGCGACGGCGAACTGGTCGCCGCGGCTCAAGAGGAACGGTTCACCCGCACCAAGCACGACGCCGGATACCCCAGGAACGCCATCGCCTGGTGCCTTCACGACGCAGGGGTGGGTCCCGACGAACTTGAAGCGGTCGTGTTCTATGAGAAACCGCTCACCACTTTCGTACGGTTGATCCGCACCTATCTGAAGGTCGGGATCAGGGGATTCTCGTCGTTCCGCGAGGCGATCCCGCTGTGGATGCGCCAGAAACTGTGGATCCCCCTGGAGATCGAACGAGGTCTGAAACAGCTCGGCTACACGCCACCGAAACAGACCTGGTTCACCGAGCATCACGAGAGTCACGCCGCCAGCGCGTTCTATCCGTCACCCTTCAACTCCGCCGCCATCGTCACCTTCGACGGAGTCGGCGAGTGGGCCACGAGTTCAATCGGAGCCGGGCACGGCAACGAGATCTCCTTGATCGAACAGATCGACTTCCCACATTCGCTGGGAATGCTCTACTCAGCGTTCACCTATTTCTGCGGGTTCAGAGTCAACAGCGGCGAATACAAGCTCATGGGGCTGGCGCCCTACGGCGAACCGGTCTACGCCGACACCATCCGCGACCACCTCCTCAACCTCCGGGCGGACGGATCGTTCACGCTCGACCTCAGCTACTTCGACTACTTGACCGGTCTGCAGATGACCAACGACCGCTTCGCCGACCTGTTCGGCGGGCCACCGCGCTCCCCGGAGTCGGAAATCACCAAGCGGGAGATGGATCTGGCGGCATCGGTGCAGGTCGTCACCGAGGAGGTCGTTCTGGCGATCGCACGACGAGCCCAGGAAATAACCGGCGAAGAAAACCTGGTGCTCGCCGGTGGCGTGGCCCTCAACTGTGTCGCCAACGGCCGGTTGCTGCGCGAGGGCATCTTCGAACGGATCTGGATGCAACCTGCTGCAGGCGACGCCGGTGGCGCGGTCGGTGCGGCCTACCTCGGTTGGCACCGGATCATGGGCGAGGAGCGAACCATCGAATCCGACCATTTGAACGACAAGATGCGCGGCGCCTGTCTCGGGCCGTCGTTCGACAGCGACGAGATCGGCGCTTGGCTCGATGCCTCGGGCCTTCCTCACGAGACTCTGCAGGGGAGCGCCCGAGCCGAGCGCATCGCCGCGGAGATCGACGCCGGTCGCGTCGTCGGCCTGTTCGCCGGACCGATGGAGTTCGGACCCCGTGCACTGGGCCATCGCTCGATACTCGGCGACGCCAGATCCACCAGGATGCAGTCGACAATGAACCGCAAGATCAAATATCGTGAGTCGTTTCGGCCGTTCGCGCCGGCGGTGCTCGAGGAACAGACCCGGCAGTGGTTCGACCTGTCGGTGCCATCCCCCTACATGCTGCTGGTAGCGCCGGTGGCCGACAGTCGGCTCGACACCGCGGCGGTGCAGGCCCGACGAGAATCGAACAAACGTCGATCGGACACGGGCGAGTCGGACATCCGCGAATGGGTGAACGAGCGACGCTCCGAGATTCCTGCGGTGACCCATGTCGACGGCTCGGCACGGGTGCAGACGGTCAACGCCGAACGCAACCCCCGCCTGCACGAGATCCTCAAAGCCTTCGAGGCCCGCACCGGCTGTGGCGTGGTCATCAACACGTCGTTCAATGTCAGGGGCGAACCGATCGTCTGCACACCCGACGATGCCTACCGCTGCTTCATGCGAACCGAAATGGACGTGCTCGTTCTGGAGGACCACATTCTCATGAAGGACCAGCAACCCGAGTGGTCTGAGACCGACAACTGGCGCCAAGCCTTCAAGTTGGATTAGAGAGCCTGCTGGATTGATTCATGCTTGCGCTGCGCTTCCGCCACTTCGCCCGCCTCGTCCGAGACTTGATCGGCTTCGCCGTGCTGAATCGGACGTGGTGGCTGATCCCGGTGATGGTCGTGCTGGCAGTGATCACGGTCTTCATCGTGGTGGGCCAGGCCGCCGCGCCCTACACGCTCTACACGGTCTTCTGATGCCGCTGCCATGAACCGGACCGAACCACTTCTTGACCACTCTTGGTCGACCTTACCGACGAGTGGTGTGCCCCAGAAGCATCGTCGGCCCGCCTCGGTACTGGTGCCGCTGCTACTCATCGTTGCGCTGTGGCTGCTCGGTCACCTCACGCTGGCGATCATTGTCGCAGCGGTCGCTCTGACGGTCACCGTGGCGAGCGCAGCGTCGCCGCAGATCAGAAACAGACTCGCCCGAATCATGACTCTTGTCGGGCATTGGGCGGGCCGGTTCCTGACTTTCGTTCTGCTGGGGATCGTGCAGCTGGTGATATTCGCTCCGGCGGCGATGTGGTCCCGTTTGACACGCAGCGACCCACTCGACGTCTCCTCACACAACGACGAAAACAGCCAATGGCTTGCGCGTTCCCCCCAGAAACGGCCGCTGCACCATCGCCCCTACACCGACGAGAGGTACCGACGCCCGTCAACAGGAACGGCCGCACGGCCCGGCTCGCTTCGCTGGGTCCGGGGCCTGCTGGGCGGTCTCATGCTGCTGTTGATCGCCGATATCGCTCTCGGGCTGCTGCTGGGCCGCTTCGACGAGGACGGCTCAACCCCAACCGACGGTCACGTTGTGTTCGGATTCGAGCCGACGGCGCAGGAGGCGCTCGCTGCCCAACCCGGCTCAGAGGAACTCATGTCGCACCTCACCAGGGCCGGTGTTGGCGATCTCGACCCGTTCACCGGCTGGCGATTCGGTCCTGGAGTCACCTACGAGTCACCCGTGGTCAACATCGTCGACGGCGTGAGGACCACGCGGACCTCCAAAATCGATGGTGAACGTGCCGAGGTCTGGTTCTTCGGGGGTTCGACGCTGTACGGGTCGGGACAGTCCGATATGGCCACAATCCCCTCAGTGGTCGTTGCGCTGCTCGATGATGCGGGCGTGCCGATCAATGCTGTGAACTTCGGCCATCCCGCTTACGCCAACTGGCAGCAGGTTCAACTGCTGGCCCAGGAATTGAGTGCGGGCATTCGCCCCCCGCCCGATGCAGTGGTCTTCTACGACGGTTTCAACGATCTCGTTCTACAGACCCATTTCGGTGTTCACCAAGAGCCGACTCATCTCTTCTTCGGCATACCCGCCGAGGAACCTGCAGATGATGAACCACTTGCTGATTCCCTCAGATCCTGGTGGGCCGATCACAGCGCAGCAGCACTCGCCGCGAGCCGCATCGCCGACCTGTTCGACGACGAACCGACCGTGCAGGTTGCAGACATCGACGCCGCGCCGATCGACACGATCGACCCCGCCGCCGCGGCCGAGGCTGCGCTGAAGATTCATCGTCGAGGTGTGGATCATGTGCAGTCGCTCGCCCGTGGCTACGGTTTCGAGACGCTGTTCTTCTGGCAGCCGCACCTGTACACCAAGTCAGCTCTGACGCCGGCGGAACAGACCCTCGTCGGGCTCCCCGGCTACGACACCGATGTGTGGTTGCCGATGACGGAGCGTGTCCGCGCCGGGCTCGGGCCCGACGTGATCGACTTGAGCGGGGCTCTCGATTCAGTTGAGTCTTCGGTCTATTGGGATTTCGTGCACACCAACGAACACGGAGCAGCGGTCGTCGCGGCAGCGATCGAGCCCCACCTCCGCGAGCCCCACCTCCGCGAGGCCCTCAGCCAACGGGGCTAGACGCAACACACGTTGCTGAGCTGACGGACACCGGCCATCATGGCGGATATGTCGCAACCACCGATGGAGGCCGCCGACCCCTGCCCGAGCGAACCTGAGCGCGCTCCAGAAACGTCGCCCCGTCAACTAAAGTTACTCGGCCCGAGTCGGAGCCCTGAGCCGCGGTGCGCACGTCGCTTGGAGCAGTCTGGTCACGAGATCGGTCCAGGACGGCTCCCAGTCGCCACCAGTGACCGCGGATCGACTCAGGCTGGCACTGGTGCCCACTAGTCGAGCACCGGTGCACAGGATCCTCGCCGGTCGATCTGGAGCGCCCCCCCTACCAACTCACAAAGAGCACCTAAGAAACCAATAGCCGCTCCAGTGCGCCAACGGCTCACAAGCCGAATCAGACGACAACCACGCCACCGCCTCAGCCTCAGTGTCAAACGACCTCATCTGATACTTAGACCAATCCGACGACGGGAACGCCCTCGACGACGGGAATACCACCGGAGCCGGATCAACCGGATCAGGCTTGAGCGTCGTCGTTGTCGTTGTCGTCGTGGTAGTTGTCGTCGTGGTAGTTGTCGTTGGTGTTGTCTCAGTTAGGTCAGGCAAATCGTCATCTCCAGGCTTCACGCCAAAATTACAAAACACCGTTTCAATTACAACAACTGCAACCCCAGCCACCGAGGCAAGAACCTTCGCATGTTTGATCTTTGACGCAATCTGCTTGGCCAAAGCAACTATCTGATCCTTGTACTTAGCAATTGCTGGAATCCCTACAAGCCATGTACTCAACTTTTCCAACCCCTCACCTAGAGCACATACACCGTGATAAACCCACCCATACACAGTCGGCTGAGCGTCTTGTAATGGTTTCGTCGCTGAAATTGTCGCAGACTCAAGAGCATCCTTGACTGGACCAACAACAACACTCCAAAACGTCTTATTATCAATCTCCGGAAACTGGTAAGTCGGAGAATGGCATCCGGTATGGCTATCAACTTCTTTCCAAAGGACTTCTTGAGTTTCGATTTCTCCCGAAGAAAATCCAAACTCGAATATTCCAACACTCTTGCTATCCGTAATCTTTATTTCACCACTGTTGTTATCGCGATGAGCCCACAATTTCGGCAACGGTTTCATGTACTGGCCGGTGGGGCAGGTGGTGTGGCTGTGCCCGGAGTGGCAGGTATCAGTTGTGGTCTTTAAAAAATGTCGATGCTCTCCATCTCCACAAAAAAGTTGGCAGGCTCCGTCGATCCACCGCTCGGTTGCTTTGCATCGTGCTACGCAGGCTCCGTTGACCCACTTCTCTCTTGCCGCGCAACGAGGTTGGCAGGCTCCGTTGACCCACTTCTCTCTTGCCGCGCAACGAGGCGTGCAGTATCCGTTGGTGCCGCGTCTTCCGTTGACCCACTTCTCACTTGCACCACAACGCGACACGCAGGCACCGTTGACTCGGTGTTGACCGGGGAGGCAAGGAGGAGGCGCGCATGGGGGCGAAGCTGTGACCTTGTGGGTGGTGTGCAGGTTCGACAGGTCGCCGGTGTGGACCCAGACAGTCTCACCGCACGCCTTGTTCGTCGGATGGGTGTGGCACTCGTTGTTGACGAAGTAACTGCCGTGCCGATGGCATGACACGGTGACAGGCCCGACCGTTGGGGTCGGTGGGGGCGCTGTTGCTATACAGGCTCCGTATCCGTGGGGGCCTGAGACCCACTTCTCGCCTGCTTTGCAAGCCGGTTTAGTCGGGGGTGCCGTCGTAGTCGTGGTGGTTGTCGGGTAGACGCACCTTCCTGCTGAGACGGTCCCGCCGCTGTTTTGGCAGGCATGCACAAGCTCACACACCGCTTTCCAATCACCGGCAAACGAATCGCAATGATGCGCCGCGGCCGGTTCGGTCTCCAACAAAGGCGGATCAGCCGCGAGGGGAACCAGCACAGACGCGCACAACGCCACCACAACAACCACAAACACACCCGGCTTGAGACGCCTCCCCTGCTTCGATAGCTTCAACCAACGGGACGCGAAACTCGAACGGCTCTTCATGGCCGTCAAGTAATAATGCCCCCCCCCCCCCCCCCCCCTGTCAAGCCGAACACCAAAATTTTTTCCGCCGGACAACTCGCCGCACCCACAAAATGGGGGCTTACCAGGTGAAATAGCGCTGCCAGAAAGCGGAGGCTTCGGTTACCGACATCGCCCTGCGGAAGGCCGCGGTTCGCAACCCGAGCGGTTATCACCAACAAGCAGTCTTCGCGGAACTCAGCAGTCGAGTTGGCCCTACAAGCCCTCGACTGCCTCGATGAACTCTTCGACCATGTCCAGAACGACCGTGCCCGCGGACTTTCGCCGGTTCATGTTGCCGACCACCTGCCCGACGAAATAGTTGGCCAACTTCTCCGCTCCAGACCCCGTTTGGTAGGCCGCGCGATCAATCCGTCGTTGAGCGGCCGCGGTGAGGATCGGCTGCAACGGCATCCCCAGCGGGTCCGGGGTGTCGTCCCGCTCCCATTCCCGAGTCTAGGCCGACTTCAACATCCGCGCCGGTTTCCCGGTGAGCGACCGTGACCTGACCGTGTCAGCCGACGTGGCCGCGAGGAACTTCTCCTTAGAACCGACGGGGCACCGGGACCGCCACCGAAAGAGCTGATCGGATGCTTCCCGCTCTACACGTTGCGTAGGCACACTCGTTTGGAGTTTCAAGATTTTCGGGGTGGTCCATCACGTCGGGGGTGTCAATGCTTGCGGGGGCGTGTTACGGTAGCGCCGATGTTCATGCCGTCGAGGCTAGCCGAGCGGTGTGGCAACCACCAATGGAGGCCGCCGACCATCATCGTCGATCTGTCGCAACCACCAATGGAGGCAGCCAAGCAACAACCTCACCAAACGGATCAAACGCACCGCGTTCGGATTCCGACGATTCAAACACTACCGGATCCGCGCACTGCTATACGCCGGTGAGGTGTATCTGACTCTTCGCGACAGATTGCGAGTTTTTTCAAGTCGCATTGGTGGGTGTGCGGTGGTGGTTGGTTTGTCATGTTAGCGGTTGGTTTCGGTGGTGGGCGCGTCGTTGCTGGTCGGCTCTGTGGAGTCCGTCGCGGCGTGCTTGGCGGATCTGGTCGCCTTGTCCGGTGTGTTCGTCGTTGGGGGTGACGTATCCGACGCTTTCGTGGAGCCGCACACAGTTGTAGTGGCTGCGGACGCGTTCGAGTTCTCCGGTGAGGTCTGTGGGGTCGTCGAGCGTTTCGAGGTGGGGGTGCTCACCTTTGATGTGGCTGAACAGAGACTCGATCCAGGCCTGGTCGGTGGGCGTTGACCGCCGCCCGAAGTGCTGGGCGATTGAGCACATGGCCATGAACTTGGCTGTGTCGCCTGAGCGCATCTCCGGGCCGTTGTCTGACACTGCCAACAGCAGCGGCACGTCATCGCTGTGGGGCATGTCGCTGTTGGGGTCGTCGA
The DNA here is from genome assembly GCA_965208435.1 of Candidatus Aldehydirespiratoraceae bacterium. Taxonomy (GTDB): domain Bacteria; phylum Actinomycetota; class Acidimicrobiia; order Acidimicrobiales; family Aldehydirespiratoraceae; genus VXYK01. The sequence goes on from OZ242337.1 coordinate 943,574, forward strand.
GGCGGGCAGCGGCCTCTTCGGTGAGGAGCCCTTCACTGGACAGTGCTTTGGCGAACAGGACCCGAGCAGCAACCGAGTCCGGTGCCGGTGTGAGATGGGTGGCGATCCATTTGCGGGACACGACATCGACGATCGCGTAAACGTGTTTGGCGGGTTTACATGCCGGGAACACGGTGCCGTGGAAGCACCACAGCTGGTTGGGCCGCCACTCACACCAGTTTGGCCACGGCGTCTTGACTGTTCGGGCAGGGCGGGGCGTGCCGGCCAGCGCGAGGCCGTGACCTGCAAGAACACGGTCCACCGTTGACGGTGACACCCACACCCGGCCCAGATAGGAACCGCGGTGCGCGAGTTTGCGATGCGACCGGTCAACGTCACCCCACTCCCCGAAGAGGCGCAGGATCTCGTCGCGTTCAGAGCTCAACAAACTGTGGATCGCCCGGCCGCCTGGACGGGCATCGTCAAGAGTCCCCCCGGCGCGGCGCAGGCTCCAGCGCCACGCCCGGCGCCGGTCCACACCCAGCACCACACAAACCCGGTCCAGTGTCCAGCCAGCGTCGACGGCATCGTCGATCAACCCCAACAGCACTGTTTTGGCGGTCCCGTCAATACGGGCGGGGACACCACCGCTCACACCTCAACCCGTTTTTCGGTGCAGCACCGCCAGCTCGACGGCCTGTTCGACCACAGTACGCCCCAGCCGCTCCACCTCGACACGCAACGCCGCAGCCTCGGAGGCCTCGGCCTGGGACTGACGCCGCCGGCCGGGCTTCGACGAACCCAACGCCGCGACCGCCCCGTCGCGTGCCACCGCACGCAGCCGAGCGATCACCGACCGGTCCACACCAGCCTCCGCGGCCGCTTGGGCCTGAGTGATCTGACCGGTGAGCATCCGCACCCACAAGTCGTACTTCTGCTCTGCTGTCAACAACTTCTTCGGTTTTCTCTGCTCGGAACTCATAGGCTGCAGCCTCCTGTCCTAAGACCGCCAACCCTGCCCGATGCGACTTGAAAAAACTCAGGATCTGTCGCGCGAAGTCAGATGCAACACACCGGCAAACCCAACTGGCCCTACTCGACGCCCTCACTCCACCCCCAAACGCGAAGAGCCAGAAAACACTTGCTACAACAACAGACCAACACAGAACAACGAAACATCACGAGCCACCCTTCTCCGAAAGAGTCTCTTCACGAGCACTAAAATACCACAAAATCGACGCTAAAATAATAAAAATTCTCAAAGTTGTAGGAACTCTAAAAACATGGACGGAAGTTGCATAGAGAAGCGCTTCAATAGCCACCGCTAACACCAACCCCATGTAGTAGCGGGCAACAATAAACCGTATAACAGTCTTCTTGAAGCTTGCTTTACCGTCCTCGATCTCAACAGAGTCTGTACCATTCTCCATTACAGCCCCCCTCCTTGCCAGTCAATGTCAGCCACCCCCACCCTACACCACAACCAACGACCAGCCACAAGGTCGAGCGTCTGGGACGCCCGCCGACCAGAGCGCACAGAGCGAGAACTTCGCCACTAGTGTCCTGAGTGGTTAGTTATTCGCGTTTTAGTGTTGGGTGTGCCATCATGGTGTTTTCGGCGATGATCGGAGTCTGTGATGGTTGTTCGACGGGGACGGCCGGCTGTGGAGGTGGTGCTCGACAGTGAGGAGCGGGAGATCTTGGAGCGGTGGGCGCGACGGCCCAAGTCGTCGCAGGCTTTGGCGCTGCGGTGCCGGATCGTGTTGGGCGCCGCGGATGGTCGGACAAACAATGACATCGCCGCGGAGGCGCGATGTCATCCCGCGACGGTGTCGAAGTGGCGGAAGCGGTTCGTCCAACGGCGCCTCGACGGGCTGAGCGACGACCCGCGGCCGGGGCCGCCGCGCAAGATCACCGACGCGGTGATCGAGGACGTGCTGGTGCGCACTTTGGAGACCGTCCCGGCGGACGCGACGCACTGGTCGACGCGGTCTATGGCCAAAGCGGCGGGGGTGTCGCAGACCGCGGTGAGCCAGATATGGCGGGCGTTCGGGCTCAAGCCGCATCTTGTGGACGAGTACAAGGTGTCTGTTGACCCGCAGTTCGTCGACAAGGTCCGCGACGTGGTCGGCCTGTATTTGAACCCCCCCGAGGCGGCGGTGGTGCTGTGCGTGGACGAAAAGACCGGCATCGGGGCCCTCGACTGAACCGCGCCGATCCTTCCCCTGATGCCCGGCACGCCCCAAAGACGGACCCACGACTACCGCCGCCACCGCCTCCACCGACCTGTTCGCAGCCCTCGACACCGCCTCGGGAAAAGTCATCGCCTCGATGACCGCCCGCCACCGAAGCGAACAGTTCCGCAAATTCCTGAACCAGATCGACAACGAGATCCCCGACAGCCTCGACGTCCACATCGTGTTAGACAACGTCTCCACCCACAAGACACCCGCCATCCAGCGCTGGCTGCTGCGCCACCCCCGCTTCTGAGGTGTATCTGACTCTTCGCGACAGATTGCGAGTTTTTTCAAGTCGCATTGGTGGGTGTGCGGTGGTGGTTGGTTTGTCATGTTAGCGGTTGGTTTCGGTGGTGGGCGCGTCGTTGCTGGTCGGCTCTGTGGAGTCCGTCTCGGCGTGCTTGGCGGATCTGGTCGCCTTGTCCGGTGTGTTCGTCGTTGGGGGTGACGTATCCGATGCTTTCGTGGAGCCGCACACAGTTGTAGTGGCTGCGGACGCGTTCGAGTTCTCGGGTGAGGTCTGTGGGGTCGTCGAGCGTTTCGAGGTGGGGGTGCTCACCTTTGATGTGGCTGAACAGAGACTCGATCCAGGCCTGGTCGGTTGGTGTGGAGCGCCGCCCGAAGTGTTGGGCGATTGAGCAGAGGGCCATGAACTTGGCTGTGTCGCCTGAGCGCATCTCCGGGCCGTTGTCTGACACTGCCAACAGCAGCGGCACGTCATCGCTGTGGGGCAGGTCGCTGTTGGGGTCGTCGAGGCGGGCAGCGGCCTCTTCGGTGAGGAGCCCTTCACTGGACAGTGCTTTGGCGAACAGGACCCGAGCGGCAACCGAGTCCGGTGCCGGTGTGAGGTGGGTGGCGATCCATTTGCGGGACACGACATCGACGATCGCGTAGACGTGTTTGGCGGGTTTACATGCCGGGAACACGGTGCCGTGGAAGCACCACAGCTGGTTGGGCCGCCACTCACACCACGATGGCCACGGCGTCTTGACTGTTCGGGCAGGGCGGGGCGTGCCGGCCAGTGCGAGGCCGTGACCTGCAAGAACACGGTCCACCGTTGACGGTGACACCCACACGCGGCCCAGATAGGAACCGCGGTGCGCGAGTTTGCGATGCGACCGGTCAACGTCACCCCACTCCTCGAAGAGGCGCAGGATCTCGTCGCGTTCAGAGCTCAACAAACTGTGGATCGCCCGGCCGCCTGGGCGGGCATCGTCGAGGGTTCCCTTGGCGCGGCGCAGGCTCCAGCGCCATGCCCGGCGGCGGTCCACACCCAGCACCGCACAAACTCGGCTGTGCGTCCAACCAGCCGAGGTGGCGTCGTCGATCAACTCCAACAGCACTGTTTTGGCGGTCCCATCGACGCGGGCGGGGACACCACCGCTCATCCCCAACCCGTTTTTCCCCGCAGCACCGCCAGCTCGACGGCCTGTTCGACCACAGTGCGGCCCAGCCGCTCCACCTCCGAGCGCAACGCCGCGGCCTCGGTCGCTTCGGCTTGGGACTGACGCCGCCGGCCGGGCTTGGACGAACCCAAAGCCGCGACCGCCCCGTCCCGGGCCACCGCACGCAGCCGGGCGATCACCGACCGGTCCACCCCCGCCTCCGCGGCCGCTTGGGCCTGAGTGATCTGACCGGTGAGCATCCGCACCCACAAGTCGTACTTCTGCTCTGCTGTCAACAACTTCTTCGGTTTTCTCTGCTCGGAACTCATAGGCTGCAGCCTCCTGTCCTAAGACCGCCAACCCTGCCCGATGCGACTTGAAAAAACTCAGGATCTGTCGCGCGAAGTCAGATGCAACACATAATCGCCCAACACGCTGCGTTTGGCGGCTTCGCAGCGGCTGCGGCGTTTACGCCTGCGCCGACCGCGGGGCAGCTCCTTCCACGAATCTGCTTTGAGGCCGCTGTCGGGATGGTTGGCGTAACACGCCCGGTAGATCGTCTCCGCGCACACCGTGGGCAAGCCCCTGGCGTGCAGGTCCGCGGAGATCGCGTGAGGCGACCAGTTCTGCTTCAACCCATCAGCCACCTCCTCAGACAACACCGGATCACCAGCCAGCTTCGGGGTCTTGGGCCGAGCCGCGTCGATGCCTGCTCGCCGGTGGGCACGACCCGCGCAATAGTCTCGCCCGCCACCACGGGCGAGTTCTCGATACACCGTGGACCGGTGACGACCCAACCGACCCGCTATCTCATCAACGCTCAACTCAGCCCCACGCATCGCCTCGATCCGCGTCCGCTCATCGAAACACAAACGCTGTGCCATAATAGAAACCTCCATCGGTCCGGTTGCTGACTGATCACCGACCATCATGGCCGACTTGTCGCAACCACCGATGGAGGCCGCCCACCACCAACACTATGAGTGCGAAGAGCCTGTTATCAAGAGTCCTCGAGCGGCGAAGTTAGCCTTTCGCAAAACCACACCAGCAATGATAATCCAAGATTGAATGTAGCAAATATACAGTAACAAACAGCAAAAAATATAAAGAGGTCGCTTGTCAAGATATTTCTTTCTGAATCTAGGGTAATCAAAACAAGACCAAAGAATACATAAAATCCAATCACAAATATCTTCTCAACGTGGTCAACCCTTTTTCGCCAACGACGATCAAAATTGGTAACAAATTGTGCAGTCTTATGTGAGGCCGTTAAGCCTCGATCTTCTTTGGACACACCACACTCCTTTGGCAGTGATCACTATATATATATCAGGTTTGAGTATCTGTGAAAGCTAAATTATGCCAACTCATCCTCTGCTCGCACAGTAGCAAATCGTTGCATCTCGATGTGTTATGTGCCCCTGACTGCTTTCAGTAACCCGCGGATATACTATAGATTTCTGGAGATAACGAGGAGGGAGGCACGCCCGACTCGCAGGTACGCTCGAATTTGAATTGACAAATATAGACACGCTCCCATCCTTCGTGACTTCCAACGCCCCCGCTACCTGACTAATACCAGCAATTCTAAAATTAACTACTGCTTGTTGAAGGATCTTTCCAGCTAGAATTGCGGCTCTAAGTCCTGAGACTAGTGAATAAAGAGTCACACCATTCAGTACAATATTGTACGGATTATCCCAGTCACGCAATGGTAAATTTTTCCACCAAGACCGACCATCAATTCGGATAACCATTGACTCATACCATACTTCACTACAAATACGTTCGCTTGTTACAATTGGATTCTGGACTGAACTACACGTTCGACTTGTCAGAATATAGCCGTTTGAGGATAAAGCTGAATCTGAATATGATTCCGATATTGAAGTCCAACGGAATGGATGTTCTAGCTCTGGGCAGGTGACAGTTTCTTGTGGGGAGAAACCGGACCATTTCTTGGCGGCTTTGGAGTAGGCGCTGACTCTGAGTTTGTAGGTGCCGCCCTCGTCGCCTTGCCAGGTCGGGTTCGTGGTGATCACGTTCCGTCTCTCGTTGCTTCCTGTTTCATGCTGGGGAAGCCACTCGACCTGATACAAGCTTGCGCCGTTCACTGGATCCCAGCGGGCTTCAACCACACCGTGCGCGTTGCACGAAGCCTCGAAATCTTGGGGAACGAACCTCTCACAGGTGACAGATGAACTCACCCACGGCGAAAAACGTACATCCACTGCACCGTCACCAGCAACAGAGAACACCCGCTCCCGGACACGAACCCGATACGGCTTGCCTGATTCAGGCTCGCCCCAGATCCACTCCAGGCTGCTCAAACCAACCGCGTAGGGCACAGTCACAGCCTCGCCGTCGACTTGAATCTCGAAACCCCTCTGAACAGAAGACGACAGAGCGGTTGCCCAAACAACCACAAGACGACCAGCAGCACAACTAACATCCACATCAGTCGGAGCGGCCAACGGCACCGGACTCGGCGGTCGAGGTGGCACCGTCGTCGTCGTCGTTGTCGTTGTGGTTGGTGTGGTCGGTGGTTGCAGGATCTGGATGTCGTTGTCTTTGACGGTGACTGTCGCGGTCCCTGCCTTTATCGTGTAGCGGCTGTTGGGCACGGCCCGCACGTTGATCGTGCCGTCGGGTTCGGTTTGGTCGTCGTCAATGGTCGCCACATCCAAGAAATAGCGGCCGCTCGTCGGCACAGTGACCGTACGAACACCGCTCCTGACCCCGAAACCGCCTTTCGATGACACCGACACAGCCACATCGTAAGGCTGTTCGGGTGCCGGCGCCACCGTGACGACGAACCGGGCCGGGCTGCCCTCAGAAACACTGTCGAACAGATACACCGAAACAGAAACCACCGGCCTGACAACCGGTGCCGCCGTCGTCATCGTCGTCGTGGTCGTGGTTGTTGGGTGGGTGTGCGCGACGGGTCTGGTGCGGGTCTGGTAGTTGTGGACGTCGACTTCTTTGACGTAGGGCGCGACCCGCACCCGCTTGGTGGTCTCCTTGTAGTTCCACACCGGGATCGACTGAGTGAACGGAGCGACCCGCACCTTCGTGGTGCGCTCCTCAAGCCTGTAGACGGCCACCAGTTTCGTGAACGGTCCAACCCGCACCCGCTTGGTGGTCTCCTTGTAGTTCCACACCGGGATCGTCTGAGTGAACGGCGCCACCCGCACCCGACGCGGTGGACAACCACGATCCGTAGGAGGACACGACGTGTAGGTCCTGTAGTTGTACACGGCGACTTCTTTGACATAGGGCGCGACCCGCACCCGCGACACACGGTTCTCGTAGTTGAACACAGCCACCGACTTGAACCCCGCCGGCACCCGCACCCGGGACACACGGTCCTCATAGTTGTACGCGGCCACTTCTTTGACATACGGTGCGACCCGCACCCGGGTGGTTCGATCCTCATAGTTCCACACCGGGATCGTCTGGGTGAACGGCGCCACCCGCACCCGATACGTCTCAGTCTGATCATCAGCAGCAGCCGGAGACAAACCCGAAACCAAGTCCGGGTCGGTTGACAAACCCACAGCCAGCACCGACACAGCCACAAACGACAAGACCACACGCCACGGACCAGACCGAGCACCCCGACCAAGACCGCCCCGGGAACGCTGCTTACACCACCCCCCGGAATGTGTAGACTTCAACCAACGGGACGCGAAACTCGAACGGCTCTTCATGGCCGTCAAGTAATAATGCCCCCCCCCCCCCCCCCCCCCGTCAAGCCGAACAGCAAAATTTTTCCACCGGACAACTCGCCGCACCCACAAAATGGATGCTTACCAGGTGAAATAGCGCTGCCAGAAAGCGGGGGCCGGTTACGGACATCGCACTGCGGAGGGCCGCACGAACCCGTGCTCGCTCTACGCTTAACAACCCGAGCGGGTTATCACCAACGGGCAGTCTTCGCGGGAACTCAGCAATCCAGTTGGCCCTGCAGACCCTCGACTGCCTCGATGAACTCTTCGACCATGTCCAGAACGACTGTGCCCGCGGACTTTCGTCGATTCATGTTGCCGACCACCTGCCCGACAAAATAGTTGGACAACTTCTCCGCCTCAGTCGAGTCTTCGGTCTATTGGGATTTCGTGCACACCAACGAACACGGAGCAGCGATCGAGCCCCACCTCCGTGAGGCCCTCAACCAACGGGGCTAGACGCAACACACGTTGCTGAGCTGACGGACACTGGCCATCATGGCGGATATGTCGCAACCACCGATAGAGCTTGCCGTGTGGGGAGCGCCACACACCACGCCCGAAACCGTCACTCCCGTGAGCTTCCGGGTCTGTCAGACGCTCCCTTGTCAAGCGGCGTGTGCGAGGGGTTGTTTTCGGGTTTGTTCGTCGCGCCACATTCGTCGGATGACTCGGTTGGCGAGGTGGCGTTTGTGGGCTCGTCTGGCTTCGCGTCGGGTCTTGCCTTCTGTGGTTTTGCGGGCGAGGTAGGCAATCGCTTGGGGCTGGCTGCGTTGCTGGGTGACCGACGCGATGTGGAGCACGCTGTTGATGCGCCGGTTGCCTCTGGGTTGCATCTGACTTCGCGGTCCCGTCGACGCGGGCGGGGACACCACCGCTCACACCTCAACCCGTTTTTCGGTGCAGCACCGCCAGCTCCACGGCTTGTTCGACCACAGTACGCCCCAGCCGCTCCACCTCCGAGCGCAACGCCGCGGCCTCGGACGCCTCGGCTTGGGACTGACGCCGCCGGCCGGGCTTGGACGAACCCAAAGCCGCGACCGCCCCGTCCCGGGCCACAGCTCGCAGCCGGGCGATCACCGACCGGTCCACACCCGCCTCCGCGGCTGCCTGGGCCTGAGTGACCTGACCGGTGAGCATCCGCACCCACAGGTCGTACTTCTGCTCTGCTGTCAACAACTTCTTCGGTTTTCTCTGCTCGGAACTCATAGGCTGCAGCCTCCCGGGCTAAGACCGCCAACCCTGCCCGATACTGCTTGAAAAAACTCAGAATCTGTCGCGCGAAGTCAGATGCACAACAGCGAGGAGTCGTTGCGCCGCTGGGTGGCCCAGGCCGAGATAGATGCCGGGTCGCGGGCACCGGTGTCGACCGTCGAGAGCGAGGAGCTCAAACGGTTGCGTCAACAGAACCGTGAGCTGCGCCGAGCCAACGAGATTTTGCAGCGGGCAGCAGTTTTTTTCGGGGCGGAGCTCGACCGCCGACAGCGATGACCGTGGCGTTCATCGACGGCAACCGTCAAGAGTTCGGGGTCGAGCCCGTCTGTGCAGCGTTGCAGGTGGCCCCTTGCACGTATTGGGCCGCCAAACGCCGTGCACCGTCTGTGCGTGCTGTGCGCGACGCTGAGCTGATGGCTGTTGCTGTTGGTGTTGTGGTCCGCCAACTACTCGGTGTACGGGGCGCGCAAGCTGTGGATCGCGGCCAGACGCGCCGGTCACGACATCGGCCGCGACCACCTCGCCCGGGCTGACGCGCCGACTGGGATCCGCGGCGTCCGCCGGACAAAGACAGTGAACACCACCCGAGCGGACCCCGGCGGCTGCACGGCCGGCGGATCTTGTCGAGCAGGCCTTCACCGCGGATGCGCCGAGGCGGCTGTGGGTCGCCGACCTTACCCACGTCGCTACCTGCTCCGGTGTCGCCCTGTGTGTGTTTCATCACCGACGTGTTCAGCCGCCGCATCGTGGGCTGGCGGGTCGCGTCGAACATGAAAACCCAGATGGTGCTCGACGCGTCGGGTGATGGCCCGCCAGAACCGAGGGGCCCGCCTCGAAGGACTCGTCGCTCACACCGACGCCGGCAGCCACCTCACCAGCATCGGCTACAGCGAACGCCTCGACGAACAGGCCGCGGTGCCATCGATCGGATCGGTCGGGGACTCCTATGACAACGCCCTGGCCGAAGCCGTCAACGCTCTCTACAAAACCGAACTGATCCGCGGTCCCCAACAAGGACCGTGGCGGACCATCGACGACGTCGAGTACGCCACCCTCGGCTGGGTGCACTGGTACAACACCGACCGCATCCACAGCTATCTCAACGACCGGTCACCCGACGAGTACGAAGCCGCCTACACTGCAACAACAACCAACCACAACAACACAAAAACCCACAACATTCAGCCTGCGCAAAACCCAGGGTGATTCAAGACAGCCTCAACCACATGCCCCGCAAACTCCACAACTGGAAACCCGCCCAACACATCTACACTACACTCAGTCGCAACCACCGATAGAGCTTGCCGAAGCAACCAACGCCACCACAACCACAACCAAAGTATGACGGCGGCTCATCGTGAACCTCGCCACAAAGAAAAATACGACAACACAAACAGAACAGTTAGAAATATATAACGTGACGCATCGTCATTACCCGGTAGCCACGGATCAAGCGCTACCCCAACATTCTTCAATAACCAACCACCGACTACCAACACAGCTACCCACAGCAATCGGCCCCGCCAAGACCGCTCCCGCCAATAACCCCTATAACCCTTATCAATATTAACAGAGTCTGAGTCAGTCTCCATTACGTCGCCCCTTCTTGCAGTCAGTGTCCAGCGCCCGGCCACTCTAACACGCCCGAGCGTCGCACACAGAGCCGCTCAGCGGTCACGGCTCGAGCCGTGCTGGACCTGCACACCGTGGCCACGCCACGAGATCGAGCGCCTGGACGTCGCCGACGATGAATCAGCGCCGCCGTGCGACGATGATCGGCTGCGCGGAGCCGCCCGGCGGTTTGGTGCGTCGCCGTTCGCCGATGGCGACGGCGATCATGGTCGCGGCTACGGCGTCGTCTCGTGCTTCGCCGCGGCGCCCGCCCTCAGACGCCTTCGCGAGTTTCGGCCCGGCGACCTTGCCCGGCACGGACCGAGCCTCAGACATCGCCGCGGTCAACAGCAGAGACTCTTCGGGAGCTACCCGGCCCTCAGCGACAGCACGCCGGAACGTTTCGAGATCTGCGGAACCTTGCCCGAAACCGGGATGTCGCGCCTCGTGCAACACGACCGGCACCCGAGCATCGTTGGGGTCATTGAGGCGGTCGGCGGCCTCGTCGGTGAGGAGCCCTTCGCTTTGCAAGGCTTTGGCGAACAGGACCCGAGCAGCAACCGAGTCCGGTGCTGGGGTGAGGTGGGTGGCGATCCATTTGCGGGACACGACATCGACGATCGCGTAGACGTGTTTGGCGGGTTTACATGCCGGGAACTGGGTTCCGTCCCAGCACCACAGCTGGTTGGGTCGCCACTCACACCAGTCCGGCCACGGTGTCTTGACTGTTCGGGCGGGTCGTGGTGTGCCGGCCAGTGCGAGGCCGTGACCTGCAAGAACACGGTCCACCGTTGACGGTGACACCCACACGCGCTGCAGATACGAGCCGCGGTGCGCGAGTTTGCGGTGCGACCGGTCAACGTCTCCCCATTCGTTGAACAGACGTATGATCTCGTCGCGTTCAGAGCTCAACAAACTGTGGATCGCCCGGCCGCCTGGGCGGGCATCGTCAAGAGTTCCCATCTCTCGGCGCAGGCTCCAGCGCCATGCCCGGCGCCGGTCCACACCCAGCACCGCACAAACTCGGCTGTGCGTCCAGCCAGCGTCGACGGCGTCGTCGATCAACCCCAACAACGCTGTTTTGGCGGTCCCATCAATACGGGCGGGGACACCACCGCTCACACCTCAACCCGTTTTCGGTGCAGCACCGCCAACTCCACAGCCTGTTCGACCACAGTACGCCCCAGCCGCTCCACCTCGACACGCAACGCCGCAGCCTCGGTTGCTTCGGCTTGGGTCTGACGCCGCCGGCCGGGCTTTGACGAACCCAAAGCCGCGACCGCCCCGTCGCGTGCCACAGCTCGCAGCCGGGCGATCACCGACCGGTCCACACCAGCCTCCGCGGCCGCTTGGGCCTGAGTGATCTGACCGGTGAGCATCCGCACCCACAGGTCGTACTTCTGCTCTGCTGTGAGCAGCTTCTTCGGTTTTCTCTGCTCGGAACTCATAGGCTGCAGCCTCCTGTCCTAAGACCGCCAACCCTGCCCGATGCGACTTGAAAAAACTCAGGATCTGTCGCGCGAAGTCAGATGCACAACAGGAGCCGACGGCCACGGAGCGCACGGCGAATAGTTTACCCCAGGCACCTCCACAAAGACCGCGAGTACCGCGCCCAGTACACCCACGGCGTACAATTCTGGCTCTTCGCGTTTGAGGTCGGAGTTGGTGGGGTGAGGGTCCGCGGTTGAACGCGAGGGATCCCCCAGAATCGGTGCTGACAAGCAACCGAGGAACTGGAGGATCCCTATGGAAGTTGACCCTACACGCGTCTGTGAGCTGTTGGTGGGTTTGGGCGATGTCGAGGTGCTCGGCGTCGACGATGATGTGGGTTTGCCGCTGGGGGTTCACATCCGTCGGCGGGCACCGAGACCGGATTGCGAGAGTTGTGGCGGGCTGTTGTGGTCCAACGGTGAGCGGGAGGTGGAGTTGGTGGACCTCCCGGCGTTCGGGCGTGCTGTTGTGCTGGTGTGGCACAAGCGCCGGTGGCGCTGCCCGGCGTCTGGGTGTTCGGCGGGTGCGGTCACTGAGCAGGACCCCGCTATTGCGCCGCCGCGTGAGCGCCTGACCACCCGGGCGGGTCGTTGGGTGACGCGCCAGGCGGGTCGTGGCCGCCCGTTCAATGAGGTCGCTTCGGAGCTGGGATGCAGTTGGCATCCGGTGAACGGGTCGGTGCAGCGTTGGGGTGAAGCTTTGCTCGAAGCTGATGTCGAGCGGATCGGCGACACTGAGGCGCTGGGACTTGATGAGCATCTGATGTGGCGCCGCGGGAAGTTCCGCACCAAGGCCTGGGGGACTGGCATCGTCGATGTTGGGCGGGGACAGTTGTTGGACATAGTCCCAGGCAGGACCGCTGAGGCACCCGTGAGGTGGCTGCTTGCGCGACCCGCTGGTTGGCTGGCCGGGATCGCTTGGGCGGCGCTGGACCTGTCAGGGCCGTATCGGGCCGCGTTCGACACGGCGCTGCCACATGCCGAACAGGTCGCGGACCCGTTCCACGTCGTGAAACTCGCCAACAACGCACTCGACGAGGTCCGTCGCCGGGTCCAGAACCAGACCATGGGCCACCGCGGCCGCAAAGACGACCCGCTGTACAAGGCCCGCAAACTACTCGTGTCGGGCTCTGAACGGATCGGCGACAACGGACAGATCCGGCTGCGGGGACTGCTCGAAGCAGGCGACCCCCACAGCGAGGTCCGCAACGCTTGGCACGCCAAAGAAACCCTGCGCGGCATCTACAACATCGCCGACCCCAAAGCCGGCGCCGAAACCGTGGCCCAGCTCGCGGACGAGTTCCAAGACCCCTATCTGCCCGAAGAGATCAACCAACTCGGCCGCACCCTGACACGCTGGCACACCCAGATATCGAACTGGCACAAAGCCCGAGTCACAAACGCAGCCACCGAAGCAGCCAACAACCTCATCAAACGCGTCAAACGCGCCGCGTTCGGGTTCACCAACTTCAACAACTACCGCATCCGCGCCCTGCTCTACGCCGGCAAACCCAACTGGGCACTGCTCGACACCCTCACTCCACCCTGAAACGCGAAGAGCCACTTTCGTTGCATCGTGATACGCAGGCACCGTTGACCCACTTCTCGCTTGCAACGCAGCGCGGCACGCAGGCACCGTATCCGTGGGGGCCTGTGACCCACTTCTCTGCTGCCTTGCATCGTGATACGCAGGCACCGTTGACCCACTTCTCGCTTGCAACGCAGCGCGGCACGCAGGCACCGTATCCGTGGGGGCCTGTGACCCACTTCTCGGCTGCCTTGCATCGTGATACGCAGGCACCGTTGACCCACTTCTCGCTTGCAACGCAGCGCGGCACGCAGGCACCGTATCCGTGGGGGCCTGTGACCCACTTCTCTGCTGCTTTGCATCGCGACACGCAGACACCGTTGACTCGGTGTTGACCGGTGGGGCAAGAAGGCGGCGCGCATGGTGGGGTTGCTGTGACCTTGTGGGTGGTGTGCAAGTTCGACAAGTCGCCGGTGTGGACCCACACCGTCTCGCCGCACGCCTTGTTCGTCGGGTGCGTGTGACACTCGTTGTTCACGAAGTGACTGCCGTGCCGATGGCATGACGCGGTGACAGGCCCGACAGGTTTGGTCGTTGTGGTCGTTGTGGTCGTCGGTGGTGGTGGTGGTGGTGGTGGCGTCGTTGCGATACAGGCTCCGTATCCGTGGGGGCCTGAGACCCACTTCTCGCCTGCTTTGCAAGCCGGTTTAGTCGGGGGAGCCGTGGTAGTCGTCGTGGTTGTCGGATAGACGCACCTGCCCCCAGAGACAGTCCCCCCACTGTTCTGGCAGGCATGCACAAGCTCACACACCGCCTTCCAGTCGCCGGCAAACGAATCGCAATGATGCGCCGCGGCTGATTCCTGCTCGAACAACGGCGGGTCAGCCGCGAGCGGCACCAACACAGACGCGCACAACGCCACCACAACAACCACAAGCACACTCGGCTTGAGACGCCTCCTCTGCTTCGATAGCTTCAACCAACGGGACGCGAAACTCGAACGGCTCTTCATGGCCGTCAAGTAATAATGCCCCCCCCCCCCCCCCCCCTGTCAAGCCGAACACAAAATTTTTTCCGCCGGACAACTCGCCGCACCCACAAAATTGGGGCTTACCAGGTGAAATAGCGCTGCCAGAAAGCGGAGGTGTCGGTTACCGACATCGCCCTGCGGAAGGCCGCGGTTCGCAACCCGAGCGTGTTATCACCAACAAGCAGTCTTCGCGGAACTCAGTAGTCGAGGTGGCCTTACACCGAGGTCCGCGTGAAGCCGGGTCAGGGCCTCAACAACGTCCATGCCCTGATACCAGAACTCGTCGACACCCGCAGCCTCCAGATCTGAGCGCAGATCACCAGGCTCGCCCGCGAATATGACTCGCTGCGCTCCCGCCTCTTGCAATGCCAAAACCGTGGCCGCTCCCCGCTGCGCATACACCTCATCGGTTGAACACACGATTGCGACCGAAGCGCCGGACTCGCTGAACCGAGCCTCGGCCTCCAACGGCGAGTGGGACCCAGGTTCGTGCGCTCCCGAGCCGACCACGCCCCCGACAGCCAACAGGTTGGACACCCAGGTGCTGCGTGCGGTGTGGGTCGCCAGATCTCCGAGCGCAACAATATGAACTCGGGGACGCTCGCCGGTGGCCAGCAGATGACGGTCAGCGGCGTCGCGCAGTTTCTCAAAAGGTTCACCCAGTCGACGCACCGACAGACCCGCCGCCCGCGACGGGCCGAGTCCTCGAGATTCTTGAGGTTCCAGTCCCGAGGGTGGTTGATCTGACTGGTCTGTCAGGTCCGGATATTCCGACACGCCGGTGATGACCTCGTCACGTCTGTGAATGGCCTCGAGTCTCTGCTGCCACGAGCGGTCGACAGCTGCGTACAAAGAACCGTCTGCAATCGCCGCTTCGATCCCACCTGCAGCTTCCAGGGCCACAAACTCCTCCCATGCCCGGGACGCGAGCCGGTCGGTCAAGGACTCGACAAACCAGGATCCGGAGCTGGGGTCGATCACCCTGGCCAGATGCGACTCCTCGATCAACACCGCCTGGGTGTTGCGGGCAAGACGTCTGCCGAGCTCATCGGGCGTTCCGAGCGGCTCATTGAACGGCAGCACCGTCACCGCATCGGCGCCTCCCACCCCGGCCGCAAAAGCTGCTGTCGTGGCACGCAGCATGTTGACCCATGGGTCCAGGCGGCTGTAGACGGCCCGACTGGTCACCGCCTGCTGAAGTTGCGGCGCAGATCCGGGGTCGACCCCGCAAGCCTCCAGAACCCGCGCCCAGACCCGCCTCGCGGCACGCAGCTTGGCCATGTCCGCGAACTGGTCGACGCCGATGCTCAACCTGAACCCGATCGTGTTCGCCCCATCTGAGGGCGCAACGCCGAAGGACTCGAGTCGGCGCAGGTAGGAGACAGCGGTGGCGGTGCTGTACCCGATCTCCTGCGCCTCAGTCGCACCGGCCTCGGCGTAGCAGGTCGAATCGACGCTCAAGGTTCGACCCGACCGCAGCGACGGCGCCAGCGAAGCCGCAACGTTCACCACATCGTCTGCGTCGGCGAAACCGCCGCGCGGCGCCTCACCGATGGGATCGAGTCCGAGCCAACTCGGAGTGGCAGCCAAATCGCCCCGTTGTTCGATCACCGCGGCCAGTCCACGCGCCGCGTTGACGTCGGCATGGGGGGCCAACACCACCGCAGCCAGATCGAACAGGACCCCGTCGGTGGCTCGCTGCAACGATTCGAGGGTCCAGTTCGGTTCCGGCGGGATCAGCTCAACGGAGGTGACTCCCCTCTCGAGTTCTTCAAGCACGGCGCGACCGCAGGCGTCGGGGTCGTCCGCGCTGAACTGCTGGCGCACATCCCAGCCCCGCTCGAGCCGCTGAGGGTCCACAGGGACCAAACTCGCCGCAGACACCGAATCCGCTGCCGTGTAGAGAGGTCGAATGTCCAGACCGTCGCGGGTCGTCGAGACGAGCACTTCCTTGAACGATCTGCCGCGCAGCACCTTGTCGACTGCATCTGACCAGTCTGAGAGCTCAGCTTCGCTGGAACTGAAATTGAGGTCTGGTTCAGTCACCGTTACATCCTGGGACGACTTTCTTCCTTTGGCACCGCGGACCATGGCGGCAATTATCGTCGCTGCGACACGGCCAGGGCCGCATCGGCCGACAATGACCGACGTCGGAGAACCATTGTTCGTCCGAACACGTTCTGATTGGCGCCACCGCCGTGCCACGGGCGAAGCGGCACGAGCTCACTCAATAATCGAGTTGGTGCTGCAGACCCTCGACTGCCTCGATGAACTCTTCGACCATGTCCAGAACGACTGTGCCCGCGGACTTTCGCTGGTTCATGTTGCCGACCACCTGCCCGACGAAATAGTTGGCCAGCTTCTCCGCTCCCGATCCAGCCTGGTGGGCCGCGCGGTCGATCCGTCGTTGAGCGGCCGCGGTGAGGATCGGCTGCAGCGGCATCCCCAGCGGGTCCGGGGTGTCGTCCCGCTCCCATTCCCGAGTCCAGGCCGACTTCAACATCCGCGCCGGTTTCCCGGTGAGCGACCGTGACCTGACCGTGTCAGCCGACGTGGCCGCGAGGAACTTCTCCTTCACGACCGGGTGCGTTTCCGCCTCGTCAGTGGTCAGCCAGACCGACCCGCACCACACGCCCCGGGCGCCGAGCGCCATGGCTGCAGCCATCTGTCGGCCGCGGCCGATACCCCCGGCTCCCAGCACCGGAAGCGACGTCGCATCGACGATCTCAGGGATCAGAACCATGGATCCGATCTCACCGGTGTGGCCGCCCGCCTCCGAACCCTGTGCCACGATCAGATCAACGCCGGCGCGCTCGTGCGCCTCGGCGTGTGACGCCCGACCGGCCAGAGCGCCCACCATGCGGCCGGCTCCCTTGACCGCCTCGATCATCTCTTCGGGTGGTGGCCCCAGAGCGTTGGCCACGAAAGCGGTCCGCTTGGCCAGCGCCACATCAATCTGCGGAGCTGCCGCGTTCGCGGAGAAGGGCGCGGCCCCGGCCCTGTCCATGCCCCCGGAGAGCGTGCTCTCATCGGGCGGCATCTCCGGCACCTCGTAGCGGGCCAGGATGTCGTCGACGAACTCTCTGTGCTCCGGGGGGATCATCTTGACGAGGTCTGCCGTCGTGAAACCGCCGGTGTCGTCGCCCGCATAGCGGGCCGGGATGATCAGGTCGACGCCGTAGGGCTTGTCGCCGACAGCTTCCTCGATCCATTCGAGATCGATCTCCAGTGCTTCGGGGGTGTGGCCGACCGCCCCGAGGACTCCCATTCCTCCAGCCCTCGAGACCGCCGCGACCACGTCTCGGCAATGGCTGAACGCAAAGACAGGAAACTCGAGATCAAACATCTCCGTTACGTCGTTGCGCATCAGTGGATCCTCTGTCGGCCTCGTGCAGCGGGAAGCTCGCTCCACCGACGATACCCGGCAGTCAGCGAGCGTTCACATGCATGAGTACACTGCGCGCATGAACACACCAGAAGTCGTCATCGTCGATGCCGTCCGCAGCCCGATCGGCAAGCGCAACGGCGAACTGTCCACCATGCACAGCATCAACCTGCTGGGCGACGTTCAAAAGGCGATCTTCGACCGCACCGGCATGGACCCGGCCGAGGTCGGCCAGGTTGTGGGCGGTTGCGTCGGCCAGGTCGGGATGCAGACCATGAACACTGCTCGCAACGCCTGGCTCGCGGCGGAACTTCCCCTGTCCGTCGCCGCCACCACCGTCGACGCCCAGTGCGGTTCGAGCCAACAGGCAACCAACCTCGCCTACTCGCTGGTGAAGTCGGGAGTCGTCGACGTGGCCTTGAGCTGCGGCATCGAGTTGATGAGCCGGATCAAGATGGGCTCGACCATCCCCGACCCCGACACCACAGGCGTTCCGGTCAACGCCCGCTACTGGAAGAGTTACGAGTGGACCTCGCAGTTCGAAGGCGCCGAACGGATTGCCGACAAGTGGGACCTCACCCGGACCGAAGCCGACGAGTTCGGTCTGCGAAGCCAGCAACTGGCAGCCAGGGCCTGGGACGAAGACGCCTTCGGGTCGCAGATAGTTCCCGTCGAGGTCCCGGTCGTTGGTGAGGACGGCAAACCCACCGGGGAACACAACACTGTGAGCAGAGACGGCGGCCTGCGCGAGACCACCATCGAGGCACTCGCCAACCTCAAGCCGGTTGCCCGCGACGACGGGATCCACACCGCGGGCTCATCAAGCCAGATCTCAGATGGTGCGGGTGCGGTGCTGATGATGACCCGGCACAAGGCCGATGGGCTCGGCCTGAAACCCCTCGCAAAGATAGTCGACACCTGCCTCGTGGGCACCGATCCAGTGCTCATGCTGACCGGGCCCATAGATGCCACCCAGAAACTCCTCTCCGACAACAACCTCACCATCGACGACATCGGCCTCGTCGAGATCAACGAGGCCTTCGCTTCGGTCGTGTTGGCCTGGGAACGCGAACTCTCGCCCGACATGAGCACCGTCAACCCCAACGGCGGAGCCATCGCTCTCGGCCACCCCCTCGGCGGAACGGGATCGATCCTTATGACCAAGGCGGTGCACGAGATGCAACGCAGCGACGTCGAGTACGGCATCGTCACGATGTGCTGCGGCGGCGGCCTGGGAACCGGAACCCTGCTGCAGAAGCTCTAGCGGCTGTGCGGTTCTCTACCGCTCGGACCAGAACTGGCCGGCTGCCGAATCTCGTCGCGCGCCACCCCCGTTCGACTGCTGTCGTCTCCCTCACAAGGACCGCAGCAGTACCCTCAAACAGGTTCGGTCCGCTCAGAACGTGCGCGGATTGAACATTGTGGGTGCGCCGAGGCCTGTTGTCTCCCGCTCATGTTCGCTGCGCTCACGGGCCGCTCGGGCCACGGCCTCGTTCGGTCGCGGCCGTGTGCGGGGTCAATCCGCTCGGCCTCTCGGCTACCGCTGCAACAACATCGAGGAAACCGTCGATAGTGGCTACCGCAAAGTCCAGGAACGCCAAACCCTCCGGGGATGGTTCAGGGTCGACGACCACCCCCCAGGAGACGTGGCATTCGTCTCCGTCGTCCCGTAGCACGAACGTGCCGTGATACAAGTCGAGGCCCGTGGGTCCGGTCACCGAATAGGCATGCCGCCATGGTGGTTCGAACGACAGCACCGTCTCCACCAACGGCTCGTCGGAACCCAGTAGTTCCTCCTGGCCCGGCAGTTTGAGGTGCAGCACCGCACCCTCGCCGTGCGGCGGCGGATCACCCTCGACCGCGTAGCCGCCGCAAGCCTGCTCGATCAGGTCGTGCAACACCTTCCAGGCGTGCTCACGCGGCGCCTTGACATGCCTCTCGAGCGAACGGGACACATGCTTGGCGTTCACAGCTCAATACCTCCGAGACGACATGGCATCCACAATCCTGTCACGGAATGCCGGCTTGCAGATGATGAGACCCGGCGACCATGGATCTGCCTTGTTGAAACAGAGTTCGCTGCCATCGGTCCGACAAGCGACAAGTCCCGCAGCTTCAGCCACCGCGGCGGGCGCACACACATCCCATTCATACAGCCCGCCTCCATGGACGTAAGCGTCGACTTCGCCGCGCACGACAGCCATCGCCTTGACCCCCGCCGACCCGACAGCCAATATCTCCGCGCCGAGCGCCCGCTGCAGCACACGTCCGTCCACATGACGGCGTGAGCGGGAGACCAGAACCCGCGGCTGGTCCCCCACCCGTGACATGATCGGCACCGGTGTCGGTTCGGTTGCCCAGGTCGTGTCCCATCCCGGTACCGCCACGGCCCCCGCGGTCGGTCTGTTCGCTTCGACCAGTGCCATGTGAACCGACCAGTGGGCGCTCCATCCAAAATCATTGGAGCCGTCCAGCGGATCGACAATCCAGACCCGGTCAGCGGACAGCCGAGAGCTCAGATCGCGCCCCTCTTCGGAGAGGACCGCATCATTGGGACGATGCTCGGCCAGTTCTTTGACGATAAATTCATGTGCAGCCCGATCGGCCGCGTACTCGAGCGACGTCCAGCCCCGTTGTGCACGCGGCGGTTCATCGAGCATCCGCTGGAGAAGCTCACCGGTCTGCGAGGCGACACGGAACGCCAGGGCGTGATCAGAGGAATCAGCCATTCGACCCGCTCAGATCTCCCAGGGCGCGACGCTGCCGCCCTCGGCGATCTGTTGGGCACGGGTAACGATCTGCTCACCGAACTGCGGGTGCGGAAGGACGTAGAACCTCTCGTTGACGATCGCTTCGAACACCTTCTGCGCGACCTCGCTGGGCGGCATCCCCGAAGCAACCAGGTCTCGCACCGCCTCGCGCCGCAGCTCGACCTCCTCGGTCGGCTCCTCCAACGACACCAGGTGTTCAGGGATGTTGCGGTCCGAGTCCGCGATGCGGGTATGCACGAATCCGGGACACAGCACCGAGACCCGCAGGCTGGTGGTCTCGCGGGTCTCGAGTGAGAGCACCTCGCTCATCGCGACAACGCCGTACTTCGCCACCGTGTAGGCGCCCAGTGACGGTGTGGGAAGCAGACCGGCCATTGAGGCTGTATTCACTATGGCGCAGGGTTCTCCGTGAGCGACCATTTGAGGACCGAAGGCCTTGATTCCATAGATCACCCCGAGCAGGTCGACACCGAGCACCCAGTCCCAGACCCCGATGTCGTCCGGTTCGAGGATCGGCCCTCCACCGGCTACTCCAGCGTTGTTGAACAGGATATGGACGTCTCCGAAGCGTTCATCAGCAGCCGCGGCGAGGGCCTTGACCGAGTCATTGTCGGCAACATCGGTGGGCACGCCCAACACGCTCACTCCGTCGGCTTCGAATCCCGCCACCGCGGATTCGAGCGCCGAATGCTCGATGTCGGCAATCACCAGGTTCATGCCCGCTTCAGCCAATCGTGAGGCCACCCCGTGACCGATGCCGCTCGCGCCGCCCGTTATCACCGCTGTCCTTCCGTTGAATTCGCGCATTGGATGATCCTTGCAGCTAATCCCGCCCGTGCGGAAGTCAGGTCGTTGCAGAACTCCGCCGGAGTCAGCCTGAAGGCGCCTCGAGTCGGTGCAGCGACACCGCGTAGTTCCCGTCGGGGTACTGGTCCTGCTCCCAGGTCGCCCACCGCCGTTGAAGTCTCAGCCCTGCGGCTGCGGCGTGACGGTCGTAGTCTCCCAGACTGAGCCGCCCCAGTTGAAAACCAGCCAACAGGAGCCCTCCCGGCGCAAGATGACGGGCCATGTTGGCCAACACCGCCGCCTCGGTGCCCGGTTCCACGAAGATCATCACGTTGCCGGCCATAACGATCAGGTCGAACCGTCGATCCAGATCCAGCATGCACAGGTCTTCTTGAAGCCAGCACAACCCGGGCGCCTTTGATTCTGCTTCAGCGAGCATGTGCGCGTCGAGGTCCACCCCGACAACAGGTATTTGACGCCGGTCGAGCTCGATGGCGACGCGACCCGTGCCGCAACCAGCATCGAGCACCGAAGCCCCCGGCCCGTACCCATATGACTCGAGCAGTGCCGACACCAGGTCGGCCTCGCCGTGGACGGACTCTCCGGCCGCTTCCATTGCTGCCCATCTGCTGTCGTATTCGGCACCGCTGCGAACGTCGCGACGGTTGCTCCATCTGTTCATGGTCACCTCTGTGGATCGCCGACGAACGATACAGTCCAGCGTCGCGCACGTCCGCCTCGGGTTCGAACCGAATCGGGGATGAGTGCTAGAATCCAGCGGGTGAAAAGCGCCCGACAGGACCGCGAGCCCCTTGCTCAGGCTCACTCCCAGGACACCCGGCGTTCGCACCGACTGCTGACAATACTGCTGTTCCTCGGCGTGGCGTTCACATTGACCTCGGTCCTCACCTTCGCACCTGCGAGCTCAGCCCAGGACTCTCCAACGAACCGGATCGACTGCAGCAACCCCCCTGACGATTTTGTGATCTACTGCCTGGCGTTCGAGAAGGTCGTCGACCATTTTGTCGACGGAGTCGTCGTGGCGGACTTGGCAGAGGCCGCAATACAGGGCCTGATCGTGGCCGACCTCGCTCCCAGAACCACTCATCCGCCTCCCTGCGCAGTACCAGCGCCCGAATTCGAAGCCGTGTGCGCAGAGATCGACAAGATCCAGGACACGCGTGCAGCAGCGCTTGTGGCGACAGGCGCGATGCTCGAATCCCTCAACGACACGAACACCCGGTATCTGGTGCCCGTGCAGACGAGAAGGTTCTTCAGCCTTTTGGAAGCCGGCAACTCCAGGGCCGGAATCGGTATCGAATACGCCCTGTTGGGAGCCGACGGTCAACCGTGTTCCGCGCTCGGCGACACCTGTTTTCTGACCATCGCGGAGGTGTATCCGGGGAGTCCTGCCGACCTGGGCGGTCTTATGGTCGGAGACGTGATCGTCGAGTACGGGAAGACGGTCGCAGAACACACCTGCAGCGAACTGTTGGACCTGGACGACCGGGACTACCTCGGTGAGTCTGCGGCGATCGTGGTGCGGCGCGACGGCCTCGAGATCCACCGCCTCCTGGGCACGGCGGAAGTAGTCGATCCTCTGGTGTCGAGTCGAATCGTCGATGACAGCATCGGCTACATCCGGCTTGACGTGTTCGCCACCGGAGCTGCCGAGTTGTTTGCAGCGCAGCTCAGCGACCTCCTCAGTGCCGGTGTCGAGTCCATCGTGGTGGACCTCCGCGACAACCCCGGCGGCTACCTGAACGTCACCGAGGAGATCGTTGATCTGTTCTTGGAGAAGGGCGATCTCAGTCATCGGACACAGTCGACTCGAGAGGACTCCTCCTTCTTTGTGGACTCTGACGGCATCGCCGCCGACGCCATTGCGCTCCCGATGGCAGTAGCCGTGGACGGCGGCTCGGCTTCAGGCTCTGAGCTGTTCATCCTGGCCATGCGTGGAAACAACCGGGCAAAGATCGTCGGCACGGCAACCTACGGAAAGTCCACCGGTCAGTTGACTTTCACCGGCAAGTCTGTCAACGGCACGGTGTTGGGTGCAGTCCACGTGACGAGCCTGAGGTTCTTCGGACCGGACGGTCTCAGTTCATCAGGCGGGATCCAACCCGACACAGTCTCGGAGATATCGCCGTGTGCACACCCCATCGCTGTTGCACGCGACGCGGTCGCGTCGCTCCTTCCGCGCGTCACACTGCTGGCCTTCACCTCCACACCCGCAGCGGATGCCTACAAAAAAGGAGAGAAAGTCACGGTGGCTGTTCAATTCGATGCTCCGGTCGTTGTCGATACGGAGGGCGGGGAGCCGTCCCTGGACCTTGAGATGGGCAACGACATCCGAACGGCCGCCTACGTTGCCACAAAGACGGACGAGGGAGTCAGCACAATCGAGTTCGAGTACACGATCAACGACGATGCCGACTACGACGGCATCAGCATCGGGGCCGACTCGATCAACTTGAACGGGGCGACGATTCGTCGGGCCGCGGTCGGCTGGGATGCGCACCTCGACCACCCGATGCTCGCTGCCGACCCAGCCCAAGTCGTTGCGGCCGACCCCGAGCGGTATTTCACCGATATCGCCGAGACGTCGTTTGTCGACGCCATCAACTGGCTTCGACACGCCGGCATCACCACAGGCTGCGGACCAGACACCTACTGCGCCGACCTGCCCATCACCCGCGGCCAGATGGCCGCCTTCCTGAACCGCGCACTGCAACTGCCCGCCGCGGACCAGGACTATTTCAGCGACGACGACACCTCAACCTTCCAAGACGACATCAACCGCCTCCGACACGCCGGCATCACCACAGGCTGCGGACCAGACACCTACTGCGCCGACCTGCCCATCACCCGCGGCCAGATGGCCGCCTTCCTGAACCGCGCACTGCAACTGCCCGCCGCGGACCAGGACTATTTCAGCGACGACGACACCTCAACCTTCCAAGACGACATCAACCGCCTCCGACACGCCGGCATCACCACAGGCTGCGGACCAGACACCTACTGCGCCGACCTGCCCGTCACCCGCGGCCAGATGGCCGCCTTCCTCTACCGAGCCCGAGACCTCATCGCGGCTGCCCGCCAACAGACTCCGTGAATCCGTCGGTGTCCGACTTTTGCCGAAAACTGCCGCGCTCAACGTTTTGCATGATTAGCTCAAAGTCGTGAGTGCATCACGAACGAGCCGATTCCCGACACCGACGACGGGAGATCTGATCGCTGGGATCTCGGTAGCGCTGGTGTTGCTGCCCCAGTCACTGGCGTACGCGGAGATCGCCGGCGTTCCGCCGCATGTGGGGCTGTTCGCCGCAGCTCTGCCTCCTCTGCTGGCCGCCCCTTTCGTGTCGTCGCCGTACCTCCAGACAGGTCCGGTCGCTCTGACTGCGCTGCTGACCTTCGGTGCGCTGTCAGGGCTGGAGAGCACGGGCACCGCTTCCTACATCGAGCTTGCTGCGTTGTTGGCGCTGATCGTGGGAGTCGTCCGCGTCATACTCGGCCTCGCGCGGCTGGGCATCGTCGCCTACCTCATGTCGCAACCGGTGCTGACCGGCTTCACAGCCAGCGCCGCGATTCTCATCGTGGCCTCGCAGGTTCCTTCAATGTTCGACGTGGACCCCGACGCCGAGGGGGTCCTGGACCGGGCCCTGTGGGTTCTGGCACGACCCGACCGCTGGGACGTGACCGCCATTGTGCTGAGCGTGACCACCGTGGCGATGGTGTTGGGCGCACGGCGAGTTCACCGGCTGTTCCCCGGCGTGCTGCTAGCGGTCGTTGCGACAGTGCTGTGGAGCGAAGCCACCGACTACGACGGGACCGTCGTCGGCGATCTTCCCGGAGGCTTCATCAGCCTGAGCCTCGACCTTCCCTACAGTCAGGTCCCGTCGCTGACAGTCGCAGGGGTCGTGATCGCACTGGTGGGGTTCGCCGAACCCGCATCCATCGCCCGGACCTTCGCAACCCAGGATCGCATGCGCTGGTCGGCGAACCGCGAGTTCCTCGGTCAAGGCGTCGCCAACATCGCCTCAGGCATTTCGGGTGGATTCCCCGTGGGCGGATCCTTCTCCCGCAGTTCGCTGAATCGCTTCGCCGGGGCACAGACGCAGTGGTCGGGCGCGATCACCGGGGCGTTCGTCCTGGCTGCGATCCCGTTGTCGGCCACACTGAAGTCCCTGCCGACCGCGGTCCTGGGGGCGATCGTGCTGACCGCGGCCTACCGTCTCGTCGACGTTGGGGCCATGCTCACGATCGCCCGCGGCTCGCGACTGCAGGGACTCGTCGTATTCGGCACTTTCGCGGCGACCCTGCTGTTCGCGCCCAACGTCGAACGCGGCGTGATCGCCGGCGTGGCCCTCGCCGTCACAGTCCATCTCATCCGCGAGCTCCGGGTCGACCACACCCACGAGGTCGACCACGACACCCTGGTGCTGAGGCCCCGCGGGGTTATCTGGTTCGTGACCGCCCCACATCTCGAAGCACGCTTCATCGCGGCGCGCGCCGAGCATCCCCAACTCCAGAACCTGCACATCGACTTCGCCAACGTGGGGCGTGTCGACTATGGGGGCGCGGCGACTCTGGCCGAACTCGTCGATGACGCGGTGGACGCGGGTCTGACCGTGGAAATCGTCAATATTGAGCCCCACGCGAAACGTGCTGTGGCTGCGCATCTCGGTGGTCGTCACGGAGTTCCAACACTCGATGAGTTGGCCGACGACGAGCGACATCAGTGGCGTCTCCGCCGAAAGCCTCCGAGCAACTAATCGATTATGTAACGGCACCGGCGGGCTGGTGTCTCGCATCTGCGCCGGGCTTGACGAGAAAGTCGAAGCGTTCCGCTGAAATCGAGTCGGCGTTTGACAGGATCGGCGCTGGCCGCTGAACGCGACGCGGGGACCCTCAACCACCCCGCCCCCCACGTTTACGCACAGGCTCGTAATGTGGCAGACATGGAGTCGGCTGGAGTGGTCACGCACGCAACGGAACCAGCCGCTGCCGCTGCGCCCAGCGACGGGAGGGTGCGTCTCTCGGCGATACGTCATCGTTGCGCGTAGCGGAGATGCTGGACTCTCGCTGAGTGTCTCAGCGTGATCTGTGTCGGCCGGCATGACCGAGCGACAAGACGCACTTTGCTCGTGCCCGCGGCATCCAAGCATTGCATCGAGGTTCGCTGGGTTGCTGCGCGGCGGGAGCGTCGTATGTGTGCATCGCCTCCTCGGCTGCGACTCTGTTGACGCTGTCGACAGGGATCACGTCCGCGGTCCGCACCCTGCCGTCGCTGTCAGTTGTGATGTATGCGGCGTTCTCCAAGTGTCGCCATGCCCGTGTCAGGGTTTTCGGGTTGAGCGATAGA
Source organism: Candidatus Aldehydirespiratoraceae bacterium (assembly GCA_965208435.1). GTDB lineage: Bacteria > Actinomycetota > Acidimicrobiia > Acidimicrobiales > Aldehydirespiratoraceae > VXYK01. The sequence goes on from OZ242337.1 coordinate 970,084, forward strand.
GACTGTGATATCTGGCGTGGGGTGGCTTCGCCGCCGAACCCGGCGAGTGCGGTGAGGTACGCTTGTTCGGTTTCGGCGAGCGAGTGCCATGCAGGCAACGCGACCCGTTCGTGCATCAAGCGGTCCGCTTCAGTGACAGCTAGAGCGGCTGCGCTGTCGTCGATTGGGTTCGCTGGGGCACCCGCGGCGTCCCATGCGGTGTGTCCTAGTAGTTGCATTCTGTAGGGAAGTGATCCGACGGAGGCGACTAGTGTGTCCAACGCTGCGTTGTCGAAGGCCCCGCCTGCTTCGGTGACGGTCTCTTTCAGGAACCGGTGAGCGTTGACGCTGCTCAAGGGCGGCATGTCGCCTCGGTTGCACCTGGCAAAGAAGGTCATCCGTTTGTCTTCGAGCAGTGTGTGTTTCATTTCGGAAAGCCCCGCCCCCAAGAACGCCAACGGCATGAGTTCGTCTTTGATGATGTGTTGAAGGTCCGCTGCTAGACGCCGGAGTTCGCTGATGTCGCCGCTGTGGATTTCGTCGATGACGAGCAGCGCCGCCGTGTCGTTGGCCGCGGCGTGCTCGGCGAGAGTGGTTAGTTGACGGCGAAGCCCCCACTTTCCACGCAGTGTGCGGGTAGCTTCGCGTTCCCAAGTAAACGGAGGCACTTTCAAAGACGAAGATGTGCGGCTGGTCACATCGCTGTCGTCGTCAGGAAGCGACTCGTGTGTGCTGCGCGCCCAGTCGATCCGTTCGCTGACTCGTTCATGGACGCCGTCAGTGGTCGCGTCGAGGGACAGCACAATCCAGCCAGACCCTCGGGCTTCGTTCTTGAGATGGTTCAAAATGACGGTCTTGCCTGAACCACGCGGTCCGAGCAGCAAGGACGTGAAACGCGGATCGCGGGGCCCCACCCCCAATCCCTGCTTCAACGATGCGACGAGAGCGTCGCGTCCCACCAGCCGGCTCGGTTGCTGCCCGAAATCAGGCGTAAACGGGTTGGCGGGGAAACCGTCGGCTGAGGTCGGGGGAAGAAGCATAATCCCAATCCTACCACACAACCTGTCGCACAAACGCACAAGCTGTCTCACAAACGCACAAACTGTCTCACAAACGTCTCGGTCGTCGTTCAGCGTCTCCGCCGAAAGCCTCCGAGCAACTAACTACACCAAACACAACCAGCCAAAGTAACCGAACCCTCCACTCGCCGCCTGGACGCGTAGGCGCACCACCCACCGACCACCCCTGCCGACACGCCGCAGCCACCGGTAGAGCTTGCCGACGAATGCTCATGAGACAGCACCGTCAGAGAGCTTGCTTCGCCGTTCGATGCGCTTGTCAACGCCGTAAGCCAACACCCCCCAGAAGAACATAGAGACAAGGCCCACCACGAGCTTGGCCTCATTGATACCACCGGGCAGCCACGGATCGGCAAGCGGTGCAAATACTAGCCACACAAACACCAAATAGGCCCAGAGCAATGACAGGAGCCGCAGCCAGCCCCCGCGATACAGCCAGTTCACAACGCGGTCTAGCCGCACCTCGCCGCCAGCTGCAGCGTCGTCGGCGTCGCCCGTCTGCTGGGTGGTCGCGCTGGTTGGTGTGTCGACTCTGGCGCTATCGGTCATGGTTCTCTCGAGTTCACAGTGAGCTTGTCTCCACAAAAAGGGGGGGACCTCATGGCTTCGGCGTCGGTGGCGTCACGGTCGGCTTCGGCGGATCGACTTTCGGCGTCGGTGGCGTCGTGGTCGTTGTCGTCGTGGTCGTGTCCTCGAACGGGTCAGGTGCATGCTCACAGAACAAGGACTCGGCGATCACAACCACCGATGGAGGCCGCCGACCCTCAACCACCCCGCCCCCCACGTTTACGCGCAGGCTCGAAGTATCCAAGGCTCGTTTCGCCTATTTGTACGCGTTCTTACCGTTCGCCGACCATCGTAGCCGACCTGTCGCCACCCACCGACGGAGACCACCCAGCAACCGGCGTTGACGAAAGCGACACCAGAGTGAGTGGGCTGCGATCATCAAAAGAAACGTTGCACACGCCGCCACCAATTCTCCAACGTACGTGAACGCGCCCCCCACCGACACAAGCCACGGGATAAAATAGGTCCTGTTCAGGTAGGCGAACGGAGCGGCAGCAGCGAAAGCCGCCAGCCATGGCACCCAGTTGGCAGGTTTGATACCAGCGCTAGAATGTTCGTCGACGACATGCTCACCGGTCAATTCAGCGGACTTCGGTTGTCTGGCCAATTGGACTCACCTTGCTTCGTGACACATGACAGCACGTAGGTCACCTTGAACCTTCACAAAGTAACATATACAGACCAGCCGTCCGCCAGTACACCCACGGCACACAGTTCGGGAAGGTCCGACTGTGGGCAAGAGCCGCGTCCTGCACGCGGAAGAACCTGAACCAGTATTTGGAGCTGTTATAGGCAGGCAGACTGTCAACCGAAGGGAACGACGCAGGAGGGTCAGGGTCCACCACTACAGGCGCAGGCGGCACCGTCGTCGTCGTTGTGGTCGTGGTGGTTGTTGGCGGCACCGTCGTTGTCGTTGTAGGCGGAACTGTCGTGGTGGTAGTGATCGTCTGGTCGTCGTTCTCGAACGGATCAGGCAAGTGTGGGCAAGCATGCGGAGCTACCCCATAGTTGGTCACAATGACAGCCAAACCCAAACTCTTGGCCGCCGCTCTCGCAAGTCGCCCAGCGAGGCCCAACTCCGCCAAGTCTCGCGCCAGAGACGAGTGTTCCCAACACAACGCTAGGTGCAGAGTCGGGGGTGTTACGAACGGCGGAGGCTGCCATCCCCCTAAGCCAGGACCCGGGGCGTCGGAGGGCGTTGCTCGCTCAGTCGCCTCGACGAAGCTCTCACCTACGTAGATGCCCACACCCACCACAGTGTTCACTGCGGCACTAACGGCGTTCTTGATCCCGTCTCCGATTGCGCTCCAGTTGATGCGCGTGACGGTTTGTGTTTTGATGAATGGGTCTTTGGGTTGGTGGCAGCCTGTGTGGGTGTCCGTCTCTTCCCATTCCCTGACCGGAAGGTGCGCTCCGGCGGGTTTGGATAGCGTGAACCGTGTCTCGTCGACGACTTTGAACGCCCAAGCCTCAGGCAGAGGGGGTATACGCTGGCCGTTTGGGCAGGTGTGTTGTGTGGGGTCGTGTCGGGTGGTGGTTTTGGTGACGGTTTTGGTGAAGGGCGCGACCCGGACCTTCTTGTTTTCGTAGTTCTCTACGTCGACGGTGACAGTCTTGGTGAACGGCGCTACCCGCACCTGTCGGGTCTGATAGTTGAACACGTCTGTCCGCACGGTGGAGGTGAACGGCGCTACCCGCACCTTCTGGTTTTCGTAGTTGAACACGTCCACCGTCTCGGTCTTGTGGGTCGGCGCGACCCGCACCTGACGCGTCTGATAGTTGAACAACGGGACCTGTCCGACTTTGGTGAACGGCGCTACCCGCACCCGGCGGGTCTGGTAGTTGTGCACGTCCACCTGCACGGTCGTGGAGAACGGCGCGACCCGGACCCGGGTGTAGACGCATCCACGCGGCGGCCGGCAATCGCTTGTCACGGTCCGGTAGTTGTACACCGGGATCGTCCTCGCCTCGCTGAACGGCGCTACCCGCACCTTCTGGTTTTCGTAGTTGAACACCGCGACGCGGCCTGGCCCAGCAAACGGCGCTACCCGCACCCGATGCGCCTCATAGAAATACACCTGCGACGTGACAGTCTTGGTGAACGGAGCGACCCGCACCCGACGGGTCTGATAGTTGAACACATCTATCGTCGTGGTCTCAGAGAACGGCGCCACCCGCACTTGCTGGTCCTCATAGTTGAACACGTCCACCGTCGTCGTCTCAGAGAACGGCGCAACCTGAACCCGGCGAGTCTCATAGTTGAACACGTCCACCTCCTCTGTGGTTGTGGCATCTTCACCGTCATGAGCCGACACCGGCGACAGAACAGACGCGAACACAGCCGCGCAGACGACCACGACACAACAACACACCGCGTGCAGCCCCACCGACAAGCCGGGACGCGGCGCGTCGCCACTCATCTTTCGGTGTCGACGGCCTGTGTCGGGAGCATCGGGCAGGTTCATTGCGGTCTCCGGTTTCTACGCGGCGGATAATTGCCGTTATCGGTCACCTAGACCCCCGACCCGCGGCACGCGAGACACACAGGCTCCGGCTATGAGAACCCCTGATCGGGGTGTTGTTCAGAGAGTTCTGAAACGAGCCGGGACCGTCGCCTGTGGCTGGTGTGTGGTCGCTGGTTCGTGCAACAACCGGCAGAACCAGACGTTGCCGGACCCGACCGCGGGACTCTGCGACCAAGAAACCTGCCGACCGGCAGACCAGTCATATCCCCAGGTCAACTGCACAATCACCAGGTCGTGCCGAGGGTGGATCAACGCTCGGCATCAACAAAGGCTTGACAAGCACCGAACTGAACGTGGAGGATAACGGCAATTATTGGTCAGGTAGATGCATGCTGGTCTGGTCGGGTTCGCCTCTGGGGTTGGTTGACTCTGGGTTATGCATCACACCACAGGTAATCTCGGCGGCCCTACCCGACTCGACGCACTCAACGGCTTGAGTGTTGAGGCGCTCGAGCGTTTGGTTGTTGAAGGTAAGGCTGCGGCGTATTCGCCCAACACGCACAAGACCTACGACGTCGGGTACAGGAACTGGGCCCGATGGGCGACCAGTCACAGTTGTCGTGTGTTCCCAGCAGACCCGAGACATCTTCAGATGTGGCTCGCGACGCTGGCCGCCCAGAACATGAAACCCTCAACTTGGTGCACCTACCTCGCCGGGGTCGCCCACCACCACCGCGGCTGCGGGACTGCGAACCCGGCTCATGACCCCCAGGTCCGTCTGCTGCTGCGCGGCTTGACCCGCCGAGCCGCCGCCGGCGGCCACACTCCCAAACAGGCCGCGGCGTTGCGTTGGAACGATATACAACACATAGCCGACACCGCTCATGAACCGCGTCGCAACCAGCCCGGCGGGCGGGCCGAGACCCCGGGCCAAGCCCGCCAACGCGGCGACGAAGACGTCGCCATGGCCGCGGTCGCCCACGACGCAGCGTTGCGCTCAAGCGAACTCCTCGCGCTCACCTGGAAAGACATCGAACCCTCACAAGACGACCGGCTCGACGTCGTGAGAATCCGCCGCTCCAAAACCGACCAGACCAGCCAAGGCGCTGCCGCGCCCATATCAGAGTTCGCCACCCAAGCGCTCACCCGCATAAGACCCGCTGATCTGGACCCCGGCCGGCGCATCTTCAACATCTCAGCAAGCACACTCAACCGTCGCCTCAAAACCGCTGCCCGAACCGCAGGCATCGAACCCGCACGCATTAGCGGTCACTCACCGCGAGTCGGGATGGCCCAAGACCTCGCCGCGCACGGCGTCACCATGGTCGGCCTCAAACAAGCAGGCCGCTGGAAGAGCTCCGCAACTGCCAGCCGCTACACCCAACACCTCAACGCCCACCACACACCAGCCGGCCGATACCTCAAAACCCAACACCGAACCAACCCCCCAGACCCGTAATCAGGGTCTCCTCGGCAGTGCTCAGCCCTTCACCAGATCCGCTATGAGACGCAGTTCCTCGGGGGTCCGGGCGGCCACGTTGAGCATTGTGACCGGACTCTCCTGCCACGCTTGGAGCCGATCACGGATCCGATCGACGGAACCGACCAGCGAGATCTCATCTGCGAACTCGGTGGGGACCATGGCGATCGCCTCATCGCGCCTTCCCTCGAAGAACAGGTCCTGGATCTTGTATGCCTCCTGCTCATATCCCATCCGCGCCATCAACCTGGTGTGGTAGTTCTGCCCCTTGGCGCCCATGCCGCCGATGTAGAACCCGAGCGAGGCCTTGGTGGGATACAGCGCCTGTTCCACATCGTCGTGGACACGCACCGAGACGTTGACCGCGATCTCGAAGCCGGGCCTCGCCATGGCCAACTCGGCGGCGTAGACCTCGGGCCTGAACGGCGAGTAGTACAGCGGAATCCAGCCGTCGGCGATCTCCACGGTCTGGGCAATGTTCTTCGGTCCTTCAGCCCCGATCCAAATGGGTATCTCGCGCAGCGGATGGGTCATCACCTTCAACGGCTTTCCCAGACCCTCCGAACCCGCTCCGTGATAGGGCATCTGAAAATGATCCCCCTGGAAATCCATGGGCCCCTCACGGCGGAAGACCCGGCGCAGGATCTCGACGTATTCGCGGGTACGGGCCAGGGGCTTGCGCGAAGGCATTCCGTACCAGCCTTCGACAACCTGAGGCCCGGACACACCGAGCCCCAGAATCGTGCGTCCGTTGGAAATGTGATCGAGGGTGATGGCGTGCATGGCAGTAGCGGTCGGTGTGCGAGCCGAAATCTGCACAACCCCGGTTCCGAGCTTGACTCGATCCGTGTGCGCTGCGATCAGCACGAGCGGACTGAAAGCATCAGAACCCCACGACTCAGCGGACCAGACCGCATCGAAACCGGCCTTCTCTGCTTCGACGCTCAGTTCTACGAAGTCTTCGGGCATTGTGCGACCCCAGTAGCCCCATATGAGTCCCAGTTCCATCACGGTTTCCTTCCCAGTTGAATGGCGCTTGATCTTGGCGGATCAATGCTCAGCAACCAAAGTCTCGATGAAGTTGTAGGTCGTCTGGGCGACGGCTGACCAATCGGTATCGGCCTGCCTCGCGGTTGCCGCTGCGCCGGCGGTCGCCAGATCGCCATCGCTCAGCGCGTCGATGCAGGCAGCGAGGTCGGTGACCGTTGATCCGTAGTAGATCCCGGCTCCTCCGAGAGCCTCGTGGAGGTATCCCCAATCGGAGGCCAGGCTCGGCAGCCTGGTTCCGATGGCATCGGCGACCACGCCGGTGGTCAGCATTCCTTCGCTGAACGGCAGAACCAGGGCGTCGAGCGAGAAGAGTCGACGGGCGTAGACTTCCAGGTCGACCAGTTCGTACCGTTCGGCCACAACGATCCGGTCATCGTCTGGCACCTGCTCGTCGCCCATAGACCAGACACAGAGTTGCACATCGTCGCGACTGCACCGATGGACCGCGTCGATCACCAGTTGCACGTCCTTCTCTCGGCGGGGTGCGCCGACGACACCGAGTCGCAGGCCTGCAGGCGACAGACCGAGGCTCTCCTCGGCATCGGAGCGGCCTCCGGGGGGCCTCAATGGCTCCAAACGCTGCCCCCAATGCCCATGGGGAGCGACCAGGTGGCGAGTGTGGGCACCGTAGCCGTAGTCGGATTCCATCACCGCTCGGCCATAGCTGCTGTGATGGACGACGCCGTCGGCCTCCGAGCACCAGATCTCGTAGATCTCACGCGCCCCCGAGACGTAGTGCGGCTTGCGGTTGTGTTGAGTCCACAGAATCGGCAGGCCCGCGGCGCGAAGATTGGCGATCACTTCCCGGGTTCGGGCCGGATCGGTTCCGACGGACCACTCCGGCCAGTGCAGATGGAACAGGTCGAATTCATACAGCGCAGCGGGGTCGTCCAACAGCCACATCGCCTCCTGGTCCGCTACCCGATCGCCGAGTGGGTCATAGAGGCTGCGGTGATACCAGTGTCCTGCCGCTGTGGCCGCAACCCGCAACTGGGGCGTGACCTTCCAGGTGAAGTTGATCTCTTCGGACGGTTCAAGGTCGATCTCGTGCACACGCACGTGCTCGTTCCAGAACGAGCGGTGTGCCAGCATTCCCGAGGTGTCGATCACTCTGGTCGTGCATCGGTGGTCGGTTTCGAACTCGACTAGGAGCTTTCGTTGGGAAGTCTCGGGGATCTGCAGCGATATCGCGTCGATGGTTTCGGGGACGCGATCGAGCCTCAGCGTCTCGGACACGACGACACTGCGCTGGTCCACTCTGTAGCTGGCACTGCGAGATCCGGCGACAGACGGACCCGGCGAATCCGAACCTGCCGTTTCGTCCGAGGGGGTTCCCAGCGGCGTGAACTGGTTGAAGCTGACGTCGAGTCGGCCGTCACTGTGCTGGATCGAGTCTGGTGTCCCGAAGGTTGTCCACACGGTACCGTCGGCGTGAACCGCGGGAAGCATCGACGCTAGTTGGTTGTTGTTGACGGGTACTTCGAAGGTGCCGGGCCAGCGCAGCGCCGGCGTGTAGTCAACCCAGAATCCTCCGACGAAGGGCAGCACGAATTCAACACCTCTGCCGCGGTGGGCCCAGACCGAGGCATTGCTTTGCGGGTCCAGGACAACCAGGCGGTCGACCGCCCCGAAACTCACCGTTGGAGCAGCGGCATCGAGCGCTTCTGATTTCCTCAATTCGAGCGATGCCTGCACCAGTTTCCCGAGCAGATCGAGAGTCATCTGCAACCGCCGCTGCGGACCACGGTAGAACATCGTTGAACGGTGCTGGTGGGCGTTGACGAGACCGTCCTCGAACCAGTCGCTGATGCGGTGCGCTGAGAGTTCAGCTCTGCCGAGCCAACCGCTGCGATCATCGGTCAACCCCCGCGACACCGCGATCGCGCCGAGTTCGATGTTCATCACGACGCCGAGCGCTCCTGTTGAGCGTCCCCAGACGATCGCTCCCTCGGGTGTGGCCAAGTCGGCGACGTCGCTGAGAACCTTGCGGAATCCGCTCGACCAGGAGCTCCCAAGACGCTCTGCGAACGGTTCGGCGAACAGGTACACGTCTGGTGTGTAGATGTCGAAGTTGGCGCCACCGAAATCGTCGATCCAACCCGTCTGGAGTCGGGTGAACAAACCGGAGACCTTGTTGATCAGGGTGTCGAGTACATCCTCGTCCGGGAGTCGGCCGAGGCGGGATCGATCAAACTCACAGCGGGTGAGTACCACCGAATAGTTGTTGGGGAGCCCGCCTGAGGCCAGCGCTTCGAGCATCGAGGAGGAGTCGATGGCCAAAGCAGCGTTGGCCAGATCCGTCTCGCTCCAGCTTCGGAGCGCCGCGTTGTCGTCGAGCCCACCCAAGCGCAACAGAGTCTCGGCTGCTCGATAACTGTAGAAACTGTGCGTCGCGGCACCGTCGAGTTGTCGCACGATCTCGAGCGCGACGTCGGCGCACGACAGTCCCGCGACCTTCTCTACACCAGCTTCGTGCAACAGAGAGAGTGTGAATGCCAGATCGGCTCGAGCGTCCGGGCCGACGAGGTATCCGCCGTGTACTCGCGGCAGGTCGAGACCGGGAGCGTGTTCGGACTCAAGGTCGCTCAGTACTGCTTTGGCAATGTTCAGCAGTCGTTCTGCGAGGTCGGCCGGGGTTGTCATGACAGTCGGTGAGAGATCGTGTAGGGCCGTACGCTAATACTCCGCAGCGGCTCGACCCCAACCCGACCGGCTGGGCAGACTAGGCATTCGAGGAGCAGACAATGACTGACCAAGGCGTGTTCGTGGTCGGTGCTTTGATACCGTGAATCCTGTTCATTGCAATTGTATGACAAAATGTCCGGCACGTCGCGATCACCCGTAGCTTCCCCCCGAAATCGCCGCAACCGGTGGATCCGCGTCGTCGCTGCGGCCGTGGTTTTCGTTTCCCTCACGACGACGGGCCCCATGGCGCTCGCGCAGAATCAAACACCGGACGAAATTCGCCGGGAAAACGAAGAACGCAGAGAGAGGCAAAGGCAAGCGAAGGAGGATGCGGCGGAGAACCAGGGCGAGATCGATGTGCTGACCCAGGACATCGACGAGTTGGTGAGTGCCTTCCAGACTCTCGAAGCAGCCCGCGACAGTGCCCAGGAAGCCGTCGACGCAGCCCGCAGAAAACTGGAGGAAGCACTCGCGGAGCAGGCCAGAACAGAGGCGAGGATCGCCGAGCTTGAGGACGAGGTCGCCGAGACCGAACTGTTGTTGCAACAATCAGCCGTCAACGCTTTCACCTCGTTTCAAGGGCCCAACAGCGAGCAGACTGCTTTGAGTTCGGACCCTTGGCAGCACGCACGCAACCAGGCGTTGCGCAGCTTCGCGAACCGCAGCACCGAGGATCTCCTCGACGCATTTCGAGGCCGGGCAGCTGAACTCGAAGCGCTGCGGGAGGAATCGGACCGTTACGTCAACGAACTGGAACAACTGCGCAACGAGGCACTTGAACGAGAAGACAATTTCAACAGGGCTGTTGCCCGCGAGGACGACGCCCTCGAGCAGATCAACCAACGACTGGACCGTCGTCTCGCTGAAGCAGCCGCCATCGAACACTTGGATGCACAACTCGCCGCAGAGATCCGGTCTGGTGAACAACAACTCGCAACAGCAATCGCCCGTGCCGAGGCACTCAGGCGGGCACAGACCATCACCCGCCCACCGAACGCGGATTTTGACTTGACGACCGTGCAGGGGATTACGGTCAATGTTCTCATCGCCGAGGAACTCGACGGATTTCTGAACGCAATGGCGGCCGAGGGATTCGACCTGTTCGGTAGCGGATACCGCACCAACTCCAGGCAGATCGAACTTCGCAAGGAGCATTGTGGGACTTCTGACTACGCCGTTTATCAGATGCCATCGTCGCAATGCAGTCCGCCCACTGCAAGGCCCGGATTCTCGATGCACGAAGTAGGTCTGGCTGTGGACTTCATATACAACGGCGGGCTGATCAGGAGCCAGAATACAGCTGTGTTCCAAGCCATGGCCCGGATCGCGCCGGACTACGGGCTCCTGAATCTGCCCAGCGAGCCCTGGCACTGGTCGACCACCGGCCAGTAGGCAGTTCGCCGAGCCTGAGCATGTGCTATCGAGACGTTGCAGCGACCGCTTCGGCTGGGCGGCCCGCTATCAGACCGTCAACGCCTCTACCGAGGAGATCGGCGTAGAACTCGCGGGTCTCGACCACATCGGTTCCGCTCAGCCACACCCATACGTATCGACCCTCGTTGTGGATCCTCTCGGTCAGTTCCGAGGTGACGACCTCCACTCCCTCGAAGGTCAACGGGACCTGCAGCACGTCATACCGGGGATCGAGGGGCACTCCCGACAGGAACCAGGCGAGCATCGTCTCGAGTCCGGGGCTGGTGGCGACGCTGGGAGCAAGTTCGTTGAGCGCGGCCAGCGTCGCGTCGTTGAAGGAACTGACGATCACCGACAGCTCGCGGTCCAGTTCGGTGATCTCCGCGGCGAGCACCTCCGCCGCGGAGATGCCGGTGCTGGGATCGGGCTCACCGTCGGGGGTGTCCTGGATCTTGATCTCGACGTCGAGCACATGATTCGGGAACCGTTGGGCCACCTCGGAGAACGTCGCCACCGAGAAGTCGTCGGGTTCGAATCCCTCGGGCGGTTCAACCTCCCCGGTGCGCACCCCGCGAAAGACGTACTCTTCGTCCGGCCGGGTCTGGTCTCCCCAATAACCGGGCGCGAACCAGTACGCGTTGTCGAGCGCCTTGATCTCCGCCAGTGTCAACTCGGCCACTCGACCGGTTGTTTCGGTGGTGCGGTCGACGGTGTCGTCGTGCTGCACGATGAGGACACCGTCGGCGGTCAACTGCACGTCAAGCTCAAGGATGTCAGCGCCGACTGCGGCTGCCTGGGCATACGCGTAGATCGTTGAATGCGGATAGTCCTGGTCGCCGCCCGCATGGGCGATCACCAGGGGGCGGTCGAGCGCGAGGAGCCCGTCGAGCGTCGTCAGCAGGGACTGGGGCGCCTCGGCCTTGGTTGTTGTGGAGGGGGTCGTCGTCGTTGTCATCGTTGCCGTGGACGTCGTGGGGGGCGCGGCTGTGGTGGTGGTCAGATCCGACGTGGTGACGCTCGGCGTCGTGGTCGTCGTCGTCGACGCCGATGCTGATGGTGACGCCTGGGGCTCAGACAGTTCTCGGCTCTGATCGTCGTCGCCGGCGCACCCCGCAACAGACAACGCGGCAACCAGCGCCGCGGCAACCATCGCCAACGGGCCGAACCAACGCCGCCGAGCCATCGACCGTGAACCGACCGCTGCCTGTTGTTGTGCATCTGACTGTGCGTCGCTATCCGTCGTCGATGCCCACATCGTTCGCCCACATCGTTCAGATTCTGGGGCAGACGGTATCATGCCGGTATGCCGTCCACATTGTTCAGCCTTCTCAAAAACTCAGTCTCGCGCGACGAGGTGGCACGCACTGCCGAGGAGCACGAGAACCGGTTCGACACCACCGGAGACGACGACCCGAGGGAGACCGGCAACCACGGGCTCGTCACCGACTACTACAAACTCGCCACCGACTTCTACGAGTACGGCTGGGGCAAGTCCTTCCATTTCGCGCCGCGGCATTCAAATGAGAGCTTCGAAGCTTCTCTGGCCCGCCATCAGCACTTCATCGCCCACAAGCTCGGCCTCAAACCCGGTATGCGTGTGGCCGACTTCGGTTGTGGTGTCGGCGGTCCGCTGCGAGAGATCGTCAGCTTCTCCGGTGCCAACGTGGTCGGGATCAACATCAGTTCGTACCAACTAGATCTTGCACGCAAGTACACCGATGAGGCCGGGCTGGGCGACTCAGCGGAATACCTCGAGTGCAACTTCATGGACGTTGACGCTCCCGACAGCTCCTTCGACGCCGTCTACGCGATCGAGGCGACGGTTCATTCACCCGATGCCGTCGCCGTGTTCAGCGAAGCTCAGCGTCTGCTGAAGCATGGTGGCCGCTTCGCCTCATACGAGTGGTGCCTCACCGACAAGTTCGACGCGGATGATCCGCACCACGTCCAACTCAAGAAGGACATCGAGTTCGGTGCAGCGACGCCGGGCCTGCGTTACACACATGAAGTGGACGCGGCTATAGAGCAGTCCGGCCTCGAACTCATCGAGACACGCGACCTCGCAGACCAGACTGCAGCCGGTATTCCGTGGTATCAGCCATTGGTCGGATCCGGCATCTCCCTGTCCGGGTTCCGCAGCTCGCATGTGGGCCGGGCAGTGACCGACCGCTCGCTGCGCGCGTTGGAGAAGGTCAAGGTCGTCCCCGCCGGAGCGTCAGAGGTTGCTCGACTCCTCAATGTCGCCGCGGACGCCCTCGCGGAGGGAGGCCGACTGGAGATCTTCACGCCGATGTACTTCGTGCTTGCCCGAAAGCCCGAGTAACCGAGCCTCAACCAGCACGCTGTCAGTCGGTAGCGAGCAGCGCCTGGGTGCGTTCCAGCGAATCGACGCACTCCTCCACAAGTTCAAAGATGACGTCGGCGCTGCGCTTCACCCTGTTCATCGAGCCGACGATCTGACCCACCGGGTTGAAGGCGACCTGCTGGGCCTTGTCGGGATAGCGGCCGCTTCTCGCCATCGCCTCACGCACGGCCATCATCTGCAGCGGCATCCCCAACGTGTCGGGGGTGTCCGGCCGTTCCCATGCCTCGGTCCAGTCGTTGCGGAGCATTCGACAGGGCTTTCCGGTGTATGAGCGGGAGCGCACCGTGTCCTTGCTCGTCGCATCCAGATAGGACTGGATCTGGGCGGGAGATCCCGCCGCTTCCTCGACAGCCAGCCACAGCGAACCGGTCCATACACCCGCAGCTCCCATGGCCAGCGCAGCCGCCATCTGGCGACCCGACCCGATACCCCCCGCCGCGAGCATCGGTACCGGCGAGATCGCATCGATGACCTGGGGCCACAACACCATCGAACCGATGTCTCCGGTGTGGCCGCCTCCCTCGTACCCCTGGGCGATCACAAAATCAAGGCCCGCCGCGGCGTGGCGGCTCGCCTGTGCCGAGGTACCGCAGAGTGCCCCGACCGCACGGCCGCTCGCCTGGATCTGTTCGACGAGGTCCGGCGGCGGAGTCCCCAGAGCGTTGGCAACCATTACCACGTTGTCGTGACGCAGGATCTCCTCGACCTGGGGAACCGCGGTGGCAGCGTTCCAGCCCATCAGTCCGCTGCCGAGCTCCTCGTCGGGAGGCAACTCGGGGACGTCGTGCTTTTCGAGCATCTCCCTGACGAACTGGCGGTGTTCGTCTGGGATCATCGACTGGAGTTGTCCGGTCAACTTGCCGAGGTCCATCTCCTGAGCGCCGTCGTATTTGGCGGGCAGGACGATGTCCACGCCATAGGGCTTGTCGCCGATGTGCTCGTCAATCCATTCGAGCTCGATTCTCAGTTGTTCAACACTGAACCCGACCGCGCCCAGGACTCCCAGTCCGCCGGCCCTGCTCACCGCGACCACCACATCACGGCAGTGTGTGAACGCATAGATCGGAAACTCGATACCGAACCGTTGTGTCAAGTCGTTCTGCATGTTTCCAACCTACGCGCGTTGCTTGCGCCGGGCGCAGCCGGAGCCGGATCAAACTTCGCCGGGCGCAGCCGGAGCCGCGACCGCTATCGCCGCGCGAGACCGGAGCGTCCCGCTGAAATCCCACAAGCCTGACCCCGCGGCTCCGGCTGCGCCCGGCAACAAAACAGCCTGATCAGTCGTCTTGGAGGGCTGGGATCACGCGATCGACCGTTAGCTCAACGGACTCCCAGGCCGAATCGATCGGCATGCCCCCGACCAACGGGTGAAGCGAGAGGGCCCCCGTCTCGCGGGCCCGCTTCACCGCCTGATCCGGGGTCAGGAACTGATAGATCCCCTCCTCACGCAGTTCCTGCTGGTTGGTGGCATGGGTATGGACCGCGGAGGTCTGCCCCGGTGGTTGCCACGAATCGTAGACGGACGCTTCGAGCCAGAAGTGTTTCCCGAGCTTGGCCCAAGCCTCATCAGGATCGTCGACCACATGGATCATGGCCACCTGCTCGGGTGAGATACAGAACCCCTGCGTACCCTGCCTCTCGCATTCGGCGTAATACAGTGCCTCGACCTCAGGGTTGGGGGCGGGAAGCTGGAGCGGCAGACCCAGGCGGGCCGCACGCTTCGCTGCGGCCGGGCCCGAACCACCGATCATCACCATGGGATGCGGGCGGGTGTAGGGCATGGGACCGACCTTGATCGTCGCGCCGTTGTATTCGAACTCCTCCCCCGACCAGACCTTCTGCATGGTCTCGAGGGCATGGTCTAGGATCTTGCCGCGGCGACTCCAGTCCTTTTGAACAGCCGCGTACTCCGCGGGGCGGTAACCGAGCCCTGTGGTGATCGAGATCCGGCCCCTGCTCATCAGGTCGATCACCGCCAACTCCTGTGCCAGGCGCACCGGATCATGCAGCGGGACGAGCAGCGCGGTGATCGCCACCGACAGATTCTGCGTTCGGTTGAGAATCATCGCCGCGTTGAGCAGAGGCGTGGGGCTCCAACCGATGTCTGTGGCTTGGTGCTCCTCAAGGCTCACCATCGCGAAACCGTTCTTGTCAACGTATTCGGCGAGGTCGAAACCGGCACGGTAGCGGTCGCTCATGTGGTTGGGGTCGGTCGGGTCCGGGTGCACGAAGTTGAGCCGCATCATCATGAAAGCCACAGCAGAACGCTCCTTGGGTATGGGGTCGGATCAATCAGCGAACGGCGCCAGAACACCGCGACGCTCACCTGGCGTGAATGTAACCGGCATAGCGACTTGCACACCGGTGCTCAGTCTTGTTTGACTTGCCGACGAAACACAATCGACGACCGGAGAAATACCATGACCATGGACCTGTTCCGATATGACGGCAAACGCGTAGTCGTTGTTGGCGGAGCTACAGGAATGGGAGCCTCGACGGCGCGTTTGGCCGTCGAGGCGGGCGCGGAAGTCGTGGTTGTCGATGTTGCAGAGGTTGCGTACGACTGTGCCCAGTCAATCCGGGCGGACCTTCGCAACCAGAGCGAGGTCGATGCCGCTATTGAAGCAATCGACGGTCCAGTCCATGCGGTGTTCGCCTGCGCCGGTGTGGCAGACGGAACGCCTGGAATAATGCTCATCAACTTCACCAGCCAACGTCATCTGATCGAGCGGATGGTCGCAGACGGCAAGCTGGTCTCCGGTGGCTCAGTCGCCTTGATCTCTTCAGTTGCGGGCCTGGGCTGGCGCAAGAACATTGAGCAGGCGAAGGACTTTCTCGCCAGCGCCGACTGGGACGCCGCAGCCGCGTGGACTCAAGCGCACCCCGAAACCGACACCTACAGTTTCAGCAAAGAGGTAATCAACTGCTACGTCGCCCAGCAGGGATTCCCGTTGCTCACCAAGGGGATCCGGATCAACGCGATCCTCCCCGGTCCCACGGACACCCCACTGGCCAGGGCCAACGCCGATTTATGGCTCACCTTCGGCGCGGACTACCGCGAAGCGACCAATGCCCCGACTCTGCAGCCCGACCAGATGGCCTCCACGATGATCTTCCTGTGCTCCGAAGCTGCCAGCGGCATCAACGGTGTGACTCTGCTGGTGGACCAAGGACATGTGAGCGCTTCTCTCATAGACGCCTTCGATGCCCCCCTCGTGAAGATGATCGCCGGTGAGATGGAGTTCGACCTCGCAGTTCTCGGCTTCGAGTAGCCCTCAGCCGACCGCCGACGGTCAGCGCAGACCCCCGTCGAGACGCAGGATAGCGCCGGTGGTGTAGCTGCCGGCGTCACCGGCGAAGTAGAGGGCCGCGCCGACGATCTCTTCAGGTTGGCCGGCGCGCCCCAAGGAGGTCCGGCCGCCGAGGCCGGCGATCATCTCCGGTGACCATGCTCTGGAGACGTCGGTCAGGAACGGGCCTGGTTGGATGCAGTTGACCCGCACCTCGGGTCCATATGCCTTTGACATGCTCTCGGTCAGGTTGTGGAGGCTCGCCTTGGCCATCCCGTAGACGACTTCGCCCGGTGTCGGTTTGACGGCCGCGCTGGAGCTGACGAAGACGACCGACCCTGAGCCGCGCATCTTCATGCGCTCGGCGACTATCGCAGTGAGCCGGAACGCTCCCTTGAGATTGACGTCCATCACTTTGTCGTACAGCGCTTCGCTGATCTCTGAGATCGAGGGGTACAGGGGTGACATTCCGGCGTTGTTGACCAGGATGTCGATGTCGCCGAACTGCTCATAGGCCGCATCAGCGAGGCCCTGCACCTGGTCCCAGTACCCCACATGGCAGGCGTACGCCATAGCCTCCACTCCGAGGGCGCGGGCCTCTGCTGCCACCGATTCGCAGGTGTCGAGCTTGCGGCCGGCGATCACGACATTGGCGCCGTGCCCGGCGAAGGCCAGAACCATCTCCCGCCCCAGGCCGCGGCTTCCGCCGGTGACGATGGCGGTGCGCCCCGTCAGGTCGAAGAGTTCACTCGCGTGTGCCATGGCTCTACTTTCAGATGCTCGGCTGGGCTTTCAGACGTCGGCTAGGCGACAGTATGCACCCTGGGCCATACTTGGCAGCAACATCTACTCTCAACATTCATTCACAACACTCATTCAATGGCATCCCACAACAGAACATGAACCTGCTGAGACTGGTCGAACGATGAAGTTCTCCGTCACGTATCCGCTCGTGCAGCACCCCTACAACCCTGAACTTCTTACCAAACAGAGCTTGGTCCGGTTCGCTCAGACCGCCGAGAACGCCGGTTTCAACGCGATGGGGTTCACCGACCATCCAGCACCCACCCACCGTTGGCTCAGTGCCGGGGGCCACGACGCGCTCGACCCGTTCTCGGCGCTCGCATTCGTGGCCGCGGTCACCGACCGCATGCTGTTGATTCCCAACATCGTGGTTCTCCCCTACCGAAACCCCTTCGTGGTGGCGAAGTCGATCGCGACAATCTCCGCCTTGAGCGACCAGAGGTTCGTGCTGGCGACCGGCACCGGCTATCTGAAGGGCGAGTACAAAGCGTTGGGAGTCGACTTCGATGAACGCAACGAGTTGTTCGACGAGGCGATCGAGGTTATGCGCGGCGTCTGGGACACCGATGATTTCGCCCACGAGGGCCGCAACTTCCTGGCCTACGGGCAGACCGCCAACCCGAAGCCCGGCAGGGTTCCAATCTGGATCGGCGGCAACAGCAGACTCTCACGCAGACGGGTCGCGGCTGTAGCCGACGGCTGGGTCCCGTTCCCCGCGCCGCGGGCCCTGGCGGCCACGACCAAGACTCCGCCACTGGAAACTCATGAGGACCTCGCCGAGATGCTCGACTACCTCTGGCGGCATGTAGAGGATCAGGGCCGTGACCGCTCAGAGATCGACGTCTGCTTCGGTTCTGATGCCGGCGGTTCTTTGGCCGACGACACCTTCGACGCGGGCGCCCAGATCGAGGGACTGGCCTCGCTGAGCGCGTTGGGCGTCACCTGGGCGTCGGTGACTGTGCCGGGAGACTCGATCAACCGCGCCGTCGAGGCGCTGGCGCGCTATGGCGAAGAGGTCATCGCCGTAGCCGACACCGGTTGACGCTCACCCCGCCGCTCACCCCGCCGACACCGGTTGACGCCCAGGGCTCAGGGTTGCGAAAATCGAAGTACGGACCCAGCCGGGGCGCCGACACCGACCCCATCAGCCGCCGGACCCCGGGATCTTGAAGACCCGCTCGGCGTTCTCGTGCAGGAACTTGGGCCAGACGTGGGGTCGCAAACCCACATCGGGAAGCTCAGCGAAGATCCGTTCCAGGTCGAGACCTGCCGGGTAGTAGCCCGCGTACATCACCTTGTCGGAGCCGCGGGTGTTGGCATAGTCGATGATGGCCTCGGGATAGTATTTCGGAGCGAAAGCCGAGGTCATGTAGTACAAACCCGGCCATTTCAGCATCAGCTTCACAGCCAGGGCCTCCCAGGGCTCGGCTCCGTGGCGCATCACGATCCGCAGTTCGGGGAAGTCGTAGCACACGTCGTCGAAATGCCTGACGTGCTGGCAGTCCGCAGGCACACGGGGCCCGGGGACACCCGCGTTGGAGATGATCGGCAGGTCGAGGTCGATGCAGGTCATGTAGATCGGGTAGTAGCGACGATCGCTGACCGGGACCTGGGGGATGCAGCCGGCCGGGAAGGTCGTCACCGCGCTGAGTCCGTGCTCGCTGTGCGTCTCTCGGATCTTCCGCACGGTGCCGGCAATGTCGTTGGGGTCGACCTCTGTTGAGAAGTAGACCCTCCCGGGGTGGCGCCGACGGGCCTCGATCGACACCTTGTTGAGGCCGAACAACCCGGCACGCACACCGCAGCGGTCCATCTTGGCGAAGGTCGTCTCTATCGGATCCTCGTCGGGGGCGGCCTCAGCCGGCGTGTCGGTGAACATGTATCCCGCCGGCATCACCAAGTCGCCGCCCTCGGCTGATTCGGCATCCTTGAATCCCGCTCTCAGGTGCTTGTAAACGGCGTTCTTGTCGGCGAACGGAAACCCGATCATCAAGTCGACTGCTTGCGGATCTGACGGATAGCTCATTTTGTTCCTCTGGTTCTGGATTAGCGGGCAAGATCAGGCGCGACTCTTCGCGGCAGACAGTAATCTCCATCGCAATGACGACCAATGCCCAATTGCTTGAACGCTACAGAGCGGTCCTGCCGTCGTATGTGAGTCCGCTCTACGCCGAACCGATCTCCATCGAACACGGCGAGGGAGGCTACGTATGGGACGTGGAGGGAAACCGCTACCTCGACTTCTTCGGTGGAGTGCTCACCACCATGGTCGGCCACAGCAATCCCGATGTGGTGGCCGCGGTGCAGGACCAGGCCGCCAAGGTCATGCACACTTCGACGCTGTACCTCTGCGAGCCGATGATCGAGCTGGCTGAACAGATCGCCGCCATATCGGGTATCCCCGACGCCAGAGTGTTCTTCACCACCTCGGGCAGCGAAGCCAACGACACCGCCATCCTGCTGGCTACCAGCTATCGCAAGTCCAACCAGGTGCTGGCCATGCGCAACAGCTACCACGGCCGTTCGTTCACCGCTCAGGCGATCACCTCCCACTCCTCCTGGTCCTCGACCAGCCTCTCAGGTTTGTCGGTCAACTTCATCCAGGGCGGCTACCGCCTGCGCAGTCCCTTCGGCCACATGAACGACGAAGACTTCACCAACGCCTGCGTCGACGACCTCGTGCAGGTGATCGACATGATGACTGCCGGTGACGTCGCCTGCCTGATCGCCGAGCCGATCCAGGGAGTCGGCGGTTTCGCCACGCCGCCGGACGGTTTCTTCGGTGAGCTCAACAAGGTGCTCGCCAACCATCAGATCCTGCTCGTCGTGGACGAGGTGCAGACCGGATGGGGGCGAACCGGCGAGCACTTCTGGGGCTATCAGGCCCACGACGTGGTGCCGGACATGCTCACCTTCGCCAAGGGCGTCGGCAACGGCGCCACGCTGGCAGGGATAGTCGCCCGTGCAGAGATCATGGACACCATCAGTGTGCTCTCGTTCAGCACCTTCGGCGGCAATCCGCTCTCGTCTGCGGCAGGTCTGGCCACGCTTCGCTATGTGCTCGACAACGACCTGCAAGGCAATGCCCTGCGAATGGGGCAGCGACTCACTGCGGCGGTGGCGCCGACAGCAGCCTCGGCGCCGTGGATTGCGGAACTGCGGGGCAGGGGTCTGATGCAGGCGATCGAGACCGTCCATCCCGGTTCGCTCGAACCCGACGCTGCGCGCGCCGGCGCGGTGTTGGAGGGCTGCAAGCGGCGGGGCCTGCTCGTCGGCAAGGGCGGGCTCTACGGCAACGTCATCCGCATCACCCCGATGCTCGACGTCACCGCTGACGAGTTGGACGAGGGGATCGCAGCCATCCTCGAGACGATCGACGAGATCGACTAGACACCGACGCGCACCCACAGACAGGACATCCATCATGAAACAGATCACCCACCTCATCGACAACGATTCCGTTCCCGGCACATCCGGACGGTCCGCTGCGGTCTTCAACCCGGCGACCGGCGAGCAGACAGCCGAGGTGGCTCTGGCATCCAGCGAAGAGGTCGATGCAGCGGTCGCCTCAGCCAAAGCGGCGTTCGCCGAGTGGAGCGAGGTGAGCATCGCCCGCCGAACCAAGCTGATGTTCGCCTTTCGCAACCTCGTCGTGGACAACGCCGCTGAAGTCGCGGCCCGGCTCACAGCAGAGCACGGCAAGGTCACCTCTGACGCAGCCGGCGAGGTGGCACGAGCCATCGAGAACATTGAGTTCGCTTGCGGTATCGCCGAGCATCTCAAGGGCAGCCACAGCGAAATGGCGTCCACCGGGGTCGACGTCTACTCGGTGCGGCGTCCGCTCGGGGTCGTCGCCGGGATCACCCCGTTCAACTTCCCGGCAATGGTCCCGATGTGGATGGTTCCCAATGCTGTGGCGTGCGGCAACACGTTCCTGTTGAAACCTTCCGAGCGCGACCCGTCCGCTCCGTTGTTCATGGCCGAACTGTTCTGCGAAGCCGGTTTCCCCCCGGGCGTTCTCAACGTGGTGCAGGGCGACAAGGTCGCTGTCGACCGGCTGCTCACCCACCCCGACGTCAAAGCGCTGAGCTTCGTCGGATCCACACCGATCGCCCAGTACGTCTACGAGACCGCCAGCGCCAACCACAAGCGCGTGCAGGCCCTCGGCGGCGCCAAGAACCACATGGTCGTACTTCCCGACGCCGACATCGACTTGGCGGCGGACTCCGCAGTGTCGGCGGCCTACGGTTCGGCGGGAGAGCGCTGCATGGCGGTCTCGGTGGCCGTCGCGGTCGGCGACGTCGCCGATCCGCTGGTCGACGCCATCAAGGTCCGCATGGAGAAGTTGACCATCGGTGAGGGCACCGACCCCGCCTCGGAGATGGGGCCGTTGATCACCCGTGACCACCGTGACAGAGTCGCTGGTTATGTGGCCGCGGGCGAGGCATCGGGCGCATCGGTGGTCGTGGACGGACGCGAGGCCGCCTTCGACAACGAGGGTTTCTTTCTGGGCGTCACCCTGCTTGACCATGTGACCCCGGACATGACCGTCTACCAGGACGAGATCTTCGGCCCGGTGCTGAGCGTGGTGCGCGTCGACACCTATCGGGAGGCCGCCGAGTTGATCGCCGGCAATCCCTGGGGAAACGGCGCGGCGATCTTCACCCGCGACGGCGGCGCGGCACGCCAGTTCCAGCAGGACGCGGACGCCGGCATGGTGGGCATCAACGTGCCGATTCCCGTGCCCGTCGGCTACCACTCCTTCGGCGGTTGGAAAGACTCAGCGTTCGGTGACACGACCATGTACGGGCCCGAGGGCATCCACTTCTACACCCGCCCCAAGGTGCTCACCACCCGCTGGCCCGACCCCGCCGGCAGCGCGGTCAACCTGGGGTTTCCCACCAACCAGTAGCGCGTCAGGATCCTGCGGGTCCGGCAGTGCCTTCTCTCGGGCCGGGAGTGAACGTGACGGGCAGCGACCGCCAGCCGGTGACGTTGGAGGAGTGGAAGCGCACTTTGGCGTCGTGGTCGACCTCGTAGTCGGGTATTCGACGCAGGATCTCCTCGACAGCCACCTTCCCCTCCATGCGAGCCAGAGCAGCACCGAGACAGAAGTGCGCGCCGTACCCGAATCCCAGGTGTCTCTCCGGCCGTCGGAAGATGTTGAACTCCTCGGCCGTGGGGCCGAACTCACGCTCGTCGTGGTTGGCCGCCCCGATGAGCAGCAGAACCGAGTCGCCCTCACGCATCCGCTGTCCGTGTGCCTCAAAGTCCCGGGTCAGCGTGCGATGCATGTACTGGGTCGAGTTGTGGTAGCGCAGGACTTCCTCGATCATGTCCGGGATCAGCGCGGGATCCGCGACCACTGCGGCCTTCTGGTCCGAGTGCCGCGACAACAACTCCATGACGTTGGCCACCATCTTGGTGGTCGTCTCGTGGCCGGCGATGATGAACAGTATGCAGAAACCGAGGAGTTCCTCGTTGGTGAGCGCCCGCCCGTCAACCTCGAACCCGACAAGATCATTGATGAGCCCTGATCCTTCACCGGCCTTGCGTTTCGGCAGGTCCTCCATGAAATAGGTGATGAGGCCTGCCATCCCGTCGGCGGCCTCACGGGGGATCGCGAACACCCCGTCCTCGCGGATCATCACCTTGTCGCTGTTGGCCCGCAACTCCGGGCGGTCCGCCGCCGGCACACCCAAGATCGCCGAGATCACATCCATCGGGAACGGGCTTGTGAGGTCGTCCACCACCTCAGCCCGGCCCGACTCGATGACCTCATCGAGGTAGCCGGTGAAGATCCTGCGGATCTCAGCTTCCATCTTGGCGACCGTGCGGGTGGTGAACACCCGGCTCACCAACTTGCGCAACACAGTGTGTTCCGGCGGGTCGTACTCGATCATCTGATCGAAGCCGGTGCTGTGACCGATGGGCCGCCGGTTCTCGAGCGCGACCCCGCCGGCAGACGACAACAGTTCCGTGTCGCGGAAGCCCTGTTGGACGTCCTCGAAACGGCTCAGCGCCCAGAACTCGAGCTCGGGATTCCAATAGGCGGGAGCTTCGTCACGGAGCCGTTTGTACGTGACGTACGGATCGTCGTGATGCGCAAACCCGAACGGATTGTAAACAAGTTCAGCCACAGCGAGTTCAGCCACCCCAAGACCGTAGCCAAACCCGCCCGAAAGATTCGATTCGCGAGCTTCAGAGGGACTGGAGGGACTTGGTGATCTCGACAACGGCCTCGCGTCCGTCGCCGAAGAGCATCAGGGCGTTGTCGGCGGCGAACAGAGGATTGGCGATCTTCGCGAAACCCGGGCTGAGGCTTCGCTTGATCACCACCACAACGTCGCTCTTGTCGACGTCGAGAATCGGCATTCCCGCTATCGGACTCGACGGGTCGGTGCGAGCCACGGGGTTCACGACATCGTTGGCACCGATGACGATGGTCACGTCGGTCTGCTCGAAGGTCGGGTTGATGTCGTCCATCTCCACGAGGCGTTCGTAGGCGACCTCCGCTTCGGCGAGCAGCACGTTCATGTGGCCGGGCATCCGTCCCGCGACCGGGTGGATGCCGAACACCACCTCCACACCACGGTCCTGCAAACGCCTCATGAGGTCCCGCACCGCGTGCTGCGCTTGGGCCACTGCAAGCCCGTAGCCGGGGACGATCGCCACACGCTCGGCCGACTCGAGCAGCATCGCCACATCGTCGGGAGAGGTTGATCGGACCTTGCCTGCATAGATGTCGTCGACATCGTTGCCGCCCGCTCCCGACGGCGCAGGGCTGAACATCACCGCCAGCAGTGTGCGGTTCATGGCTGTGCACATGATCTGGGTGAGGATCAAGCCGCTCGCTCCGACCAGCGAGCCGGCGATGATCAACAGCGAGTTGTCGAGCACGAAACCAGCCGCCACCGCAGCCATGCCGGACAATGAGTTCAACAAGGCGATCACGACCGGCATGTCGGCTCCGCCGATCGGCAGTACCACCAACAGTCCGAGAACCGCTCCGACCCCGACCAGCAGCCAAAGCCAAAGAGCATTCTGTGCGTCGACGACCATCAACACACCGAGAACCACCGCTGCGGTCGCTCCAAGGGCGCTGAGCACGGTGATGCCTTTGAACCCCGACCAACGCAGCGCTTCGCGGAGCTTGGCGAAGGCGACCAGACTCCCCGTGAACGTCACCGCCCCGATCAGCGACGCCAGCGCCGCTGACGACGACAGTCGCGCGGTGTCGCCGAACAGATCAACAGCCTGGGTGTAGGACGCAGCCGCAACCAGCACCGACGCACCCCCGCCGAAGCCGTTGAACAGAGCAACCAGTTCGGGCATCGCGGTCATCTGGACGCGCACAGCCAGCACAACTCCCACAGCCGCCCCCAGAATCACCCCTCCGATGATCCACCCGAAGCCGATGATGGAGTTGTCGGTGAGCGTGACCAGCACCGCGACGAGCATTCCCGCCGCTCCGTACTGGTTGCCCCTTACCGCGGTGCGGGGCCGGCTGAGCCGTTTCAGACCGAAGATGAACAGGATTGCCGCGACGAGGTAACCGAGCGCGGCCCAATCGTTGGTCACGAACCGTCTCCGTCGGTCTTCGACTGATCCGCTGCAGCACGTCGCCGCTTCGGGCCGAACATGTGCAGCATTCGATGGGTCACCAGGAAGCCTCCCACCACGTTGATCATCGCCATGGTTACCGCAACGAATCCCAGGACTGCGGTGAACGTCGAATGGTCTGCGCCGGCGGCCAACAACGCCCCCACAATCGTGATGCCCGAGATGGCGTTGGATCCCGACATCAGCGGGGTGTGCAGCGTCGGGGGCACCTTGGTGATCAACTCCACCCCCAAGAACACGGCCAGCACCAGCAGGGTGACGGCGATCAGCAGTTCCACCTTCTCAGCCCTCCCCGAGCGCGGCCACGACTTCGTGATGGACGACCGCACCGTCGTGGGTGACCAGCATCGCCGAGAGAATCTCGTCGTCGCTGCGCAGCTCCACCTCACCGTCGGGAGCGAGATGGGTCAGGAACGCCACAAGATTGCGGGAGAACATCTCGCTGGCGTGGCGGGCGCACTTCGAGGCCAGATCGGTCGGGCCGAGAACGGTGACACCGTCGCAATCCACCTTCTCGTCGGCTTCGGTCACCTCGCAGTTGCCGCCGCGCTCGGCCGCCAAGTCGATCAGCACCGACCCGGCCTCCATGGCGTCGACCATCTCCGCGGTGACGAGCAGCGGGGACGGTCGACCCGGCACGGATGCGGCAGTGATCACAACGTCAGCGCCGGCCACATGAGGGGTCAGCATCTCGCGCTGGATCTGCGCAACGTCGTCACTCTGGGCGACCGCGTAGCCGTTGATGCTCGTGACGGCCTTGGATCCAACAGCGTCCGGTGAAACCTCGAATTCCAACGCACGGGCGCCTATCGAACGAATCTGCTCGACTGCCTCGGGGCGCACGTCGTAGGCGTCCACCACACCACCGAGCCGCCTCGCGGTGCCGATGGCCTGCAGACCGGCCACGCCTGCGCCGAGCACCAGCACTCGGGCCGGAGCCAGCGTGCCCGCAGCAGTCATCATCAACGGGAACATCTGGGGCAGACTGCTCGCGGCGAGCAGCACAGCCTCGTACCCGGCGATCGTCGCCATCGACGACAGCACGTCCATCGTCTGGGCACGGGTGACGCGCGGCACCAGGTCCAAAGAGAATGCCGAGACACCGTTCGCCGCATGGCGCTGCGCCCTGTGAGGCGCCCACAGCGGGTCGAAGACGCCCACGAACACGGTCGCGGGCACCGCGGCCGGATTGAGGGACGAGGAACCCATCGGAGCATCCCGCACCGAGACGACAACATCGGCGACGCCCGAGTCCGGAGCAAGCCGATCGACGATGGTCGCCCCGGCACGCAGATAGGCGTCGTCGTCGAAGCCCGAGGCCGAGCCTGCGCTCCGCTCCACGGACACATCGCAACCCTGCTGCACCAACGCGGCGACACCGTCGGGAACGAGAGCGACTCGGTTCTCCCTCGGTGCTGACTCACGCAGCAGTCTCAGCCGCACAAGACAGGAAGATTAGCAGGTCCGTTCAGGCTGCGGGTGCCACCCGGCGATGGTCGTCCGCCACAGGCTCAGCGCTGGCCTCTATCGGGAGAGCTGGCCTCTATCGGGAAGCTGGCCCTCTATCGACTGAAACGCCGAAGGGCGTGACGGCGGCGCTCAGCCTGGAGTTCACGGCGGGCTCGCGAATCCAGCCGTGGTGTGTCCGGGTGGAGATGTTGCTCGACTTGCGACATCGACATCAGGCGCAGTGTGGGAACCGGTACTGTTTCGGCGTTGTTCCAACGGTAGGTGATACCGCCCTGGGGACATCCGCCGAGAGCGATCCAGTTCTCGATTCCGGGATCGCGGTGCGAGACCACTGCCCGCAGCACCCCGTCGGGGTCGATGTGCGCCTGCGAATCGTTGAGGGTCGTGGGCAGGTTCACGTAGTCGAGGCTCTGGAACCAGGTGTCGCCCACCTGGATGGCCCAGTACAGGCACTTCGGCGGGGTCACCTCGAAGAACAGCGCCTCATCTTCGCCCACCTCGAACCAGCACTGCCCGTAGGCCTGTTGGTCGCTGCCGCCGAGACCTACCCCGCTGACCTTGCGTCCGGCCATGTGCTCGAAGGAGTTGACCTCTCCCCGTTCACGCTGGCTGACCACATAGTCGGTCCAGAACTTCGGGACGATGCTCATCTCGGCGGCCAACTCCTCCAGGCCCGCAACCGCGTCCGTTGCGTTCAACCGCTGTGGCGGCTCAACCGAGTCGAGGCACTCGAGGTGCAGGTCTGCGAGGTCCTCTTCGGACCAGTCAGAGAAGAACTGGCGCACCAGCAGGCGGCACTGTTGAGGCTCGAGTTGGTACCAGTTGCCCCGATGGTCGCCCGGGTCGGGGTCCGGGCTGAACACCACGTCCATGCGTCCGCCACCGACGTCGACCAGTTCGAGCGTGCCGATGTTGAGGATCTGTGTGACTTTGCCCCGTCCGAAACGGAAGTCCATCAGTGAGAACCCGAGATAGCGGGGCGTGTCGATGCGTCCAGTCAGCCGGTAGCTGCGGTGCAGGTCCATGGGTGCGGACATGTAGAAGGCGTCGGGGTTGTCCTGGCCCATCTTGGCCGGATACGTCCAGCCCAACTCTGGGTGGGCCGGGTCGCAGTTCTCCAACAGGCGGTCGGTCGCCCCGTGGAGCATCCGCAGATGATGGCGCAGCCCTTCAGCCTGTTCGGAAGCATCGACGCCGAGCGATGGATCGAAAACGTATTCGGCCGATTCCTTGAGGGTGTCGCAGAGCCGATCCCATGCGGCTTTCAGGTCGTTCTCCATCCCGTTTGTATAGCGCGCGGCCCACACCGGGATGTCATCCGTCGCAGCATTGTTCATCGGCGCGCCGCATGCGCGACACTGGCGGGATGCAGGGACTGATTCTTGAAGGAACGACCGAAGACTCCGTGCGTCTGTCGACCGATGTCGAGTTCGCGCAGCGCGACCTGGCCCCCCGCCAGGTACGCGTCGAGATCAAGGCCGCCGGCGTGTGCGGATCCGATCTGAGTTGCGTGCACGGCAAGTACTACATGCCCACGCCGCTCGTGCCGGGCCATGAGGCCGCCGGCGTGGTTGTGGAGACGGGCTCCGCGGTCACCTACTGCCAAGTCGGCGACCATGTCATTCTGTCGACCTTCAGCAATTGCGGTCACTGCGCGGACTGCGAGGGAGGCGACCCCGGGAACTGCAGCGTGTCGATGGGCAACCTCACCCAGCCCTACTGTGAGGGCGACCAGCCGCTCTACAACTTTGCGGGGATCGGCGCCTTCGTGCAGGAGACGATCGTGGGTGAGAACCAGTGCATCCCGATCCCCGCGGAGATGCCCCTCACCGCTGCGGCGCTGATCGGCTGTGGTGTCATCACAGGCACCGGCGCGGTGTTCAACCGGGCACGGCTGCAGCTCGGCGACACCTGTGTGGTCATCGGTGCCGGCGGTGTAGGCCTCAATGTCATCCAGGCAGCCAAGCTCTGCGGGGCCAGCCAGATCATCGCTGTGGACCGGGTCCCCGAGAAGGAGGCGTTCGCCATCGACTTCGGAGCGACCGACTTCATTCTGGCCGACGAGGGCGTCGACGTGATAAGCGAGGTCAAGAAGATGACCGGTACCGGCGTCGATCACGCTTTCGAGGTGGTGGGTTCCACCAAGCTCCTCACCGACTGTCTGGCGATGACCCGGCCGGGCGGCAACATCTGCGCGGTGGGTGTGCCGGACCTCACCGCCGAGGTCACCTACCCGTTTCAGGCTCTGCACCAGAACAAGAACCTGTTGGGCATCCGTGCGGGTGGCGCCCGTCCCCGCAAGGACTTCCCGATGCTGGCCAACCTCTACCTGAAGGGCCAACTCAAACTCGATCAACTGATCAGCAACACC
Source organism: Candidatus Aldehydirespiratoraceae bacterium (assembly GCA_965208435.1). Classification (GTDB taxonomy): domain Bacteria; phylum Actinomycetota; class Acidimicrobiia; order Acidimicrobiales; family Aldehydirespiratoraceae; genus VXYK01. The sequence continues at coordinate 998,725 of OZ242337.1, forward strand.
GCCGGCCTCGACGGGCTCCAGGGTGCCTTCGACGCCATCAAGACCGGCACCGAGGCCCGCACCGTCCTACTGCCCAACGGCTGAGGACCGCTGGTCGCTGACACCGCGGAGGATCCCGGTCCTCCCAGCGATCACATGACTTGATCGGTGTCGAGCTCGGCGGGCAGTGAACTGGCCCGGATCCGCTGCGCGAACGAATAGTCGAGCGGTGTGATCGCGTCGTAGGGGGCGTCGAGCACTATCTCAGCATCTTCGCCATAGCCGGCCGCTTCGCGGCTTGCCAGAGTGGTTTCTGCAGTCGCCCCCGACAGCAGGTAGATGTCGGCTTCGAGCCCCGCGAAGAAACGGCTGGTGAACGACATCACGCCGTGCACTCCATCAACGCCGACCGCCCGCTCGGCCACGGTGCGCGCCTCACCGCCACGCCGCAGGACGATCCTGATTCCGGTGTGACCGAGGTAGGGGACGTCGCGGTCGTCGAGGTTCAGAGTCGGGTCGCCGACAACCCAGGAAAGGTCCATGGCGTCACCGGTCCTGACCGTCCGGCGGCCTGCCCCCTCCATTCGACCCGCTGCTTCCAGAACCTCGCGGAAGACCGTCATCGCCGCTATCGCCTCGGCAGGATCTACCGCGGTCAGATAGATCGTGACGTTGACTCCCTTGCCGTTCTCGAAACCCCGATGAGGCTCGTCAGGCAGCCGGATGTCGTGAAGTTCCGGTGGTGCGACATAACGGCGGCCCGCGGCGATCTCGGGCATGGCGATGTTGGGCGGCAGATGCTCCAGGTCGTACCAGCGGTTCCAGCTCTCGATGTTGTCGTGGTCGGTGTCGAGCGCTGTGAAGATGATCCCTTTGGCTTCCATTGCGCAGTCCAGTCTGTGGCGCCTCAGCCGAGGGGCAGCACCGGGGTCGGGAGCGGGTGACGGTACAGGGCGGCGGCGTTCTGGCTGCACATCATGCGGAGTTCGGCCGCGGGCAGGTCACCCCACAGGTCTGCAACCACCTGCTGGGTGTCGGGCCAGGTCGAGTCGCCGTGGGGATAGTCGGTCTCGAGGCAGATGTTCTCGACCCCGATCACATCACGGCAGCGGATCGTCGAGGGGTCGTCGATCGTGCAGAACCAGAAGTTGCGGCGCAGCACGTCTGCGGGACGCTCAGACCAGCCTTTGCCGTAGCCGGAACGGTCGACGAGGTTGTCGAGCCGGTCGATCAGCATCGGCACCCAGCCGATACCGCCTTCGCTCATCGCGATCTTCAATCGTGGTTGACGCAGCGGGTACTCCGACCAGAGCCATTCAGCACACGACCCGAGCGAGAGCTGACCGAACATGGTGGCGCCGAGTTGCAGCCCCGGGGACCCCTGCGGCATCGGGTACATGCCGGAGCTGCCGACATGCAGGGAAATCACGGTGTCGGTGTCGACGCAGGCCTGAATGACCGGATCCCAGAAGTCCCGATCCCAGAGACTGGGAACGCCGATGGCATGGGGCCGCTCGGGCATGGTCACCGAGACGAACCCGCGGGCCGCGTTGCGGTGAATCTCCTCCACAGCACCCTCCGACGAGCCGAGGTACGTGATCCCGCCCGGAATGACCCGCTCGGGATAGGGCTCATACCATTCGGTGAAGAGCCAGTCGTTCCAGGCCCTCACCGCATCAATGCCGACCTCCGGGTCGCTCGCCCCGGCGAAGACCGAGCCGCAGAAGCCGGTGATCTGGCTCGGGAAGTTGAGCATCGCCCAGACACCGCCGAGGTCCATGTCGCGCACCCGCGCCTCGATGTCGTAGCACCCCGGTCGCATCTGCTCGAAACGGAAGGGTTCGATCTTGACGGTCTCGGGGCGCCGGCCGGCAACGGCGTTCATGCCCATCTGCACGTACCGTGCACCGTCGAACTCCCAGACCTGATGCCCCTCGTCGGTCTCGATCAGTTGAGGCCCGAGATCACGCAGGTGCGGCTGCATATAGGTCGCGAAGAGGTGGGGAGGTTCGACGACATGGTCATCGACGGACACCACCGTGTAGCGCACCTCCGCCGCCGGGGGGTCCGGCAGGAAGAGGTCGTCGGACAGTTCGGAGATCTCGCCGTAGGAGTTCACAGGTCAGCCAGAGTAACGGGGCGAATCTGCGCGGGCTCCACCGGTCGGCTCGCAATGCCGGCCCAGCCGTCACCAGCGGTGTAGGAGTCCTCGCACTGCACCAGGCCGTCCTCGTCGAAGCCCCATACGATCATCATCCGTGTCTGGAACATGTACAGCCCGTCGAGATCAGACACTTCGATACCGGCGTCGGCTAGGAACGCCCCCGGGTAAGCCATCCGCATCGGTCCCTCCGTGGTGACGGCATCCTGGTCCACCACCATGCGATCTACTGCGTGTTCGACGTTGTTGCGACCGCTCTCAACCAGGTCCGCGTAGAACGCTCCGACGCCGTCCTTGCCCACCACATCGGTGACCTCGTCTCCGAAGAAGCGATAGTGGGCGTGCGGCGAAACCGTCGCCATCAGACGCTCATAATCGGGCAGGGCCTCGGCTTTGGCATGTTCAATGATCGTGCCGAGCAGTTGGCGACGCCGCGGGTCTGTCTCATCGGCTAGCCGTTGCTCGGCCATAGCCCAGTTCTTTCGCTGATCGATCAGGTATTCCACGTTGCACATCTCCTCGGCCAGCTTGCGTGATCCCTATTTACGCCCACGAAACAAGGCAGACCAAATTGTCGAGCATCAAACACTCCCGGATCCCCACGATCCAGCGCGGGCCCGAGGTGGAGTGCATGCGTGTCTGAGAGCGGCACAGTGTCTGAGAGCGGCACAGTGTCTGAGAGCGGCACAGTGTCTGAGAGCGGCACAGTGTCTGAGAGCGGCACAGTGTCTGAGAGCGGCACAGTGTCTGAGAGCGGCGGAGTGTCCCGCGGTGCGCAACGGTTCCAGCTGGCGCAACTCGTGCAGCACCTTGCGCCCAACATTCATCACTGGAACTCCAGCACCGTGTTCTCGATCGACCGGCTCCGCAACGACATCGGCTGGGAGCCTCAACACACCTTCGAGTCGATGGTCGACCACACGTTCGGCTGGTACAACGACGCTGGTCTGGCGCACGCGCAGACCGTCGACTGGGGTTTCGAGGATTCGATCCTCACGGTGCTCGACGCTCAAGGCGGATGACCCCGAAGACACGAATCGGCCCGACGAAAATATGCGGCCGGGGCAACGCCTGATCTATCGTCTCGGCCATGGCCATAGACGGACTTGATCTCATCTCCCCGGTTCGTTACGGCGAGTCGGGCCAACCCCACGCGCAATGGGAGCAGCTTCGCAAAGAACCGCTGCAGTATTTCGAGACCGAGGATCGTGAGCCGTTCTGGGCCGTGACCAGGCATGCCGACATCATGGAGATCTCAAGTCGTCCCGAGGACTTCAGCAACAGCAACAGCATCGTCGTGTTGAGCAGCGAACAGGTGGAGCGACGCGCCAAGGGCTACCCGGTCCAGATGAAGACGATCATTGAGATGGACCCTCCTGACCATCGAGTGTTCCGCAAGGTGGCCAGCGGTTATTTCACGCCTCGGGGCATCGAACGGCTCGACGAGATCGTGGAGACCAGCGCCCGTACCGTCATGGACAGTCTCGGCACCCAGGGCGAAGCCGACTTCGTCGAGAACATCGCCCAGAAGCACCCCCTGCGTGTCTTGGCGACGATACTGGGGATTGAACCGCATCAAGAGGAGCAACTGCTGGAGCTGACCAGCCAACTGCTCGCCAGCGAGGACCCCGAACTGCGACGCCAGGGCGAGGACCGTCACGAAGCCAGCTTCGACCTGATGATGGACTTCTTCAACATGTTCAACAACATCATTCAAGACCGCCGGGCCAACCCCCGCGACGACCTCGCCAGCATGCTGGCCAACGCCACCTTCGAGAACGGCGAGGCTCTGGGAGACATCGAGACGCTCGGCTACTACCTGATCATCTTCAACGCCGGACACGACACCACCCGCCATTCACTGACCGGAGCGTTCCAGGCGTTCCTCGACCATCCCGATGAGTTGAGACGCCTGCGCGAAGACCCGAGCCTGCTAAAGACCGCGGTCGAAGAGGTGGTCCGTTACACGGCACCCGTCAACTACATGAAACGAACTGCAACCCGCGATGTCGTCTACGACGGGCAGGACATCAAGGAGGGCCAGATCCTTGCGCTCTTCTACGCATCAGGCAGCCGTGACGAGACCGTCTTCGAAGACCCGCACCGCTTCGACATCGGTCGCAGCCCCAACCGGCATCTCGGATTCGGTTGGGCGGAGCACTATTGCCTGGGTGCCCATCTGGCCCGGGCCAGCATCAAGGCACTGCTCGCGCAGATGGCGTCGCGGATCGAATCAATGGAGCATGCGGGTCCAGCGGAGTACGTGTCGTCGAGCTTCGTGGTCGGACCCAAGCATCTGCCTGTTCGCTACAAGATGTTCGACCGCTGAACGTGAGACTCGGCGAACACCGTTTCCAAGAACCCGGTTATCGCCTTACCGCAGGCGAGTTCATCAAACATGTCGCCGATGATTGGGGTGACCGCAACCTCTGCGTGATCGAGCAGGAGACGCTGACCTTCAACCAAGCCGAGGCACGGTCAGCGGAACTGGCCAAAGCCCTGTTGGCTTCGGAGGTGCGGTCCGGCACCCGCGTCGGGCTGCTGGCTCCCAACGGAGGCGACTGGATCGTTGCCTGGCTCGCCGCGACCCGAATCGGCGCACTCGTCGTGTTGCTCAACACCTATTACAAACCCCGCGAGCTCCGGTGGGTGCTTGAGCACAGCGACGTCGAGGTGCTGCTGACCGTTGACTCCCATCTCAACAACAACTACGTCGAACGGCTCGAATCGGTGGTGGAGGGTCTGGGCGAGGCGACCGCAGGCGACATCGCGGTCGGCTCGCACCCGGCGCTGCGCAGTGTCTGGATGTGGGGAGATCAGGTCCCGTCCTGGGCCGGGCACGTCAGCGACCTGCTCGCTGCAACAGCAGAGACCAGCGACGCTGAACTGGCCTCCGCCGAAGCAGCGGTGGCACCCGAAGACCCGATGATCGTGATGTACAGCTCCGGCAGCACAGGCGATCCGAAGGGTGTGGTCCATTCGCATGCGGGGGTGATCGGTCACCCCTACAACCTGCTGCAGTTCCTTGATCGCCAACCTGGTGAGGTTGTGTACACCCCGATGCCTCTGTTCTGGGTCGGCGGAATGACCTACGTGCTGATCGCGAGCATGCACGCGGGTACGACGATCATCTTCGAGCACCAGTTCGATCCCGCCGAGACGCTGAAGCTGATCGAGCGGCACCAGGTCGCCCATGTCGTCGGCTGGCCCCACATGGCCAAGGCGCTCGTGGAGCACCCCACCGCCACCCACAGGGACCTCTCCTCGGTGCGCTCGGGCAGCATCGAGGAGTTCCTGCCCAGCCACGTCCGCATCGATGATCCCGAGCTGCGGCCCAACGCTCTGGGGATGACCGAGTCGCTGGGTCCGCACTCCATCGAGATGATGGGCGGCGAGCTGCCTCCGGAGAAGCGGGGTTCGTTCGGTCGTTCGGTGCCCGGCGTTGCGCATCGCATCGTCGATCCGGCGTCCGGCGCCGAGCAGCCGCTGGGAGAGATGGGCGAGATTCATATCAAGGGTTACTCCCTGATGCTCGGCTTGTTGAAGACCGACCCAGAGGACGTGTTCACAGCCGACGGCTGGTTCCCGACCGGTGACGCCGGGTACCTCGATTCAGACGGCCACCTCTATTTCAAGGGTCGCATGGGCGACCAGATCAAGTCTTCGGGGATGAACATCACGCCGCGCGAGGTGGAGATCGTCCTCGAGGAGCAGGACGAGGTCATGGACGCCTACGTGATGGGCGTGCCGAGCGCGCAACGCGGCCAGGACGTGGCCGCCGCCGTCGTGTTGCGACCCGGTGAGTCCTGTGAGCCGAGTGAGTTGCAGGCGCGCGTCAAGGCTGAGCTGTCGAGCTTCAAGGTTCCCCGTCACATCGCGGTGTTCGCTTCGCCGAGCGAACTCCCCTGGCTGGACAGCGGCAAAATCGACCTGACCGCGCTGGGCCAGCTGCTCGCCGACCGTTTCGGCAGCTGAATCCGCCGAGAAACTCGCTGATCCGGAGTTCTCCGGGCGCTCTGTCTTGGCAATCTGGCTCGACAGGCCGTTACGATGCGCTCGACTCACTCGATCCTGCCCCGGGAGGCACCGAAGATGGCCCGTATCCGACCCCGCAAACCGATCACGGTTCTAGCCGTGCTGGCCCTGGTCTCGGCGATGTTCGCATCGCTGACCCTTTCTGCGGGAGCACAGACCCCCGTGCCGATCAGCGCTGAGACCTTCACGCTCACGATCCTGCACAACAACGACGGTGAGTCGAAGCTCCTGCCCGACGAGGATGCCGGGTTTCCCGGCGTTGCCCGCTTCGCCGCCCAGATGAAGTTGATGCAGACTGCCGCGGGATCCGCCGGCAACGGCGTCATCACGCTGACTTCCGGCGACAACTTCCTGGCTTCCCAGGAACTCGGCGTCTCCCTGGCCAGAGAGGGTGCCCTCTACGATTCGATCGCCCTCAGCGGACTCTACGACGCCATGGCGCTGGGCAACCACGACTTCGACCTGGGCCCCGAGGTGACAGCCCGATTCATCGAAGGGTTCACACCGTCGATACCGTTCCTGTCCGCCAATGCCGACTTCTCGGGCGAGCCCGTGCTCCAGGCACTGGTCGACGACGGCAGGCTCGCAGCGAGCACGATCATCGAGACCGGCGGCCAGAAGGTCGGAGTGATCGGGGCGGTAACGCCACAGCTCCCCAACATCTCCTCGCCCCGCAACGTGGTCATCTCCGATGTGCTGGCCGCAGTGTCAGCCGAGGCTGAGTCGCTCACCGAGCAGGGTGTCAACAAGATCATTCTGGTCAGCCACCTCCAGGATGTGGATGAAGAGATCGAGCTCATCGCCTCGTTGACCGACGTGGACGTGGTCATCGCCGGCGGAGGCGACGACCTGCTGCGCAACGACGGCGACACCTGCATGCCAGATGACGAACCGGCTGGTCCGTACCCGACCCTGGTGACCGACGCTGACGATGTTGAGGTGCCGGTGATCACCGCGCCCGGGGGTTACCGCTGTATCGGCGCTCTCAGCGTGACCTTCGATGGTGACGGCAACATCGTCAACAGCAGCGGCCGCTCCGTCGGTGTCAGCTTCGACGTGACACCTGATCCGGACGTGCAGACCAACGTGATCGAACCGCTTGCAGAAGCGGTCGCCGAAGTCGATGCCGACGTCATCGGTGTCAGCGAGGTCGACCTCGACGGTCGCCGCGCGATGGTGCGCACCACGTCCACCAACCAGGGCAACCTCCACGCGGATGCTCTGCGGGCCACAGCCACCAACCTCGCTGCCTCCTTCGGGATCACAGCGCCGGACGTGGCCATCCAGAACGGCGGCGGGATCCGCAACGATGCGGTGATCCCAGCAGGTGACATCACCACCGGCGACACCTGGGACATCGCCCCGTTCCGAAACTTCGTGGTTGTGCTTGAAGTGCCGCGTGAGACGTTCCATGTGCTGCTTGAGCAGGCTGTCGACCGGATCCCGGGTGCTGGAGGCCAGTTCGCTCAGGTCTCAGGGTTCACCTTGTCCTACGACCCGACTGCTGCGGCCCGTGAGACCGACCGCGACGGCGACTGTTCGCTCATCGGCGATCCGGGATCAAGGGTGCGCGACGTGGTTCTCGATGACGGCACCGTCATCATCGAGGACGGCGCCGTCGTGCCGGGTGATCCGGTGGTGCTGGCCACCATCGACTTCCTGGCCGGCGGCGGAGACTGTTACCCGCTCGCCGACTTGGAGTTCACCAAGATGGGTGTCAGCTACCAGCAGGCGCTCGCGGACTACATCTCTGAGGACCTGGGCGGAGAGATCACCGCTGACGATTACCCCGTCGGCGGTGAAGACCGCATCACAACGGTGACTCCTGAGCCCGAGCCGATGCCCGAGCCTGAGCCGACGACGGTCACGGTTGCAAGCGGGGACACTCTGTGGGGACTCGCTAGGACCCATCTGGGCTCCGGCCACCGTTTCCAGGAGATCTTCGAGCTGAACATGGGCAGGGTCCAAGCCGACGGACAGAGTCTCGCCAACCCGAATCTGATCCTGGTCGGCTGGGTGCTCGAACTCCCGTCGGGCTGAGGAGGTTCGCCGATCTCCTGCGGAGGGCCTGACTCGATCAAGTCCTCCCAAGGGGCGCTCGTACACTGCGAACTGTTCTAGTTTGGTGATGTGCAGATTCCGCTAGGAGGCAACCGTCGATGTGTGCGATGGCGAGAACATCAGAAGTTGGTGATGTGCAGATTCCGCTAGGAGGCAACCCCGTATGAGCCGCCCAGACAGTGCCCATCAAAACCGCGCCGATCAGAACAGGGCCGATCAAGAGATCGCCGATGAGCTCGTCTCGGTGGTCGCCACTTGGGTCGATCGTGAAGTGGTCCCCCGCGCGAGCGAACTCGAACACGCAGATGAGTTTCCCCAGGAGATGTTCGACCAGATGTGCGAGTTCGGCCTCTTCGGAGCGACGATTCCCACCGAATACGGAGGTCTCGGGCTCAGCGCCAAAACCTACGCCCGCCTTATAGAAGAACTCAGCCGGGGCTGGATGAGCCTCTCGGGAATCCTCAACACCCACAAGATCGCCTGCGTCATGATCGGACGGTACGGGACCGACGAACAGCGCTCGAAGCACCTCCCGAGAATGGTCGACGGCCACTGTCGGGCTGCCTTCTCCCTCTCGGAGCCCGACAGCGGCAGCGATGCGGGCGCGCTCCGTTGCAAGGCCACGAAGGACGGCGACGAATGGATCATCAACGGCACCAAGATGTGGGTGACCAACGGCGAGCGGGCATCGCTGGTGATGCTGCTCGCCCGCACTCCCGAGGACCGAGTGACCTGCTTCATCGTCGAGAAGGAACCGGGCAGCGAATTCGAGGGGATCCGGACCTCGAAACACATACGCAAGCTCGGTTACAAGGGTCTCGAGACTGTCGAGATGAGCTATGTCGACCATCGGGTACCCGACGCCAACCTGCTCGGCGGCCCCGAAGGCTTGGGCAACGGGCTTCGCTACGCTCTGTCGGCTCTGGAGCTCGGACGGATCAACATCGCTGCACGTTCAGTAGGGGTCGGCCGAGCCGCCTTCGACGCAGCCATGAAGTACAGCCTCCAGCGTGAGACTTTCGGGAAGCCGATCTTCGAGCACCAGGCGATCGCGTTCAAACTCGCCGAGATGGCCACGAAACTCCAGGCGGCACGGCTGATGACCTACGACGCTGCAGAGAAGTACGACTCAGGACAGCGAATAGACCTGGAGGCGGGCATGGCGAAACTGTTCGCCTCCGAGGCTGCCTTCGAGATCAGCACCGAGGCTCTGCGCATCCACGGCGGCAACGGATACACCCAGGAGTACGACGTCGAGAGGTACTTCCGCGACACACCGCTGATGATCATCGGCGAGGGCACCAGCGAGATCCAGAAGATGGTGATCGCCCGCAAACTCCGCGAACGCCACGCAATCGAGTGACCGTCGAAACGCGTGCCACCGGACCCGACTATGAGCGACGTAGACACACATATCGGCTTGACGCTGAACGAATCGAGGATGCCGCGGCCGGCTGACCCGTACCGCCGCGGGGCGCCCAACGTCATCATGATGGTGCTCGACGACTGCGGTTTCGGTCAGCTCGGCTGCTACGGATCGCTGATCGACACACCCAACATCGACCGCCTCGCCGAGCGGGGCCTGCGCTTCACCAACTTCCACACCACCGCGGTCTGCTCACCCACCCGGGCCAGTGCCTTGACAGGGCGCAATCATCATCGTGTCGGCATGGGGATGCTGCCAGACATGCCCCGGTTCAACGAACTGCTAGAAGAAATCATGCGCCACCAGTGACTTGCTGGTCGGCAGATCCGCGGACGGCTGATCGTCGGAGAGGCGTTCGGCAGTGTTGATCGACCTCTTTGCCGCGGCGCCCGAGCGTGACGATCTGATCGTCCACCGAGACCACCGGATCTCGACCGCCGCGATCGTCGAACGGGCGCAGGGTTTGGCGGCGGCATTCAACGCCCGGGGGATCGGCCACGGCGACCACATCGCGTTTCAGATGCCCACCGGGATCGATGCGATAGCGCTGTACCGGGCGTGTTGGCGTATCGGCGCAGTCGCTGTGCCGGTGCACCCCAGAGCCGGCGCCGCCCAGATTGACGACATGATCGATCAGTCGCACCCGAGCCTGCTTGTCGGTCATCCGGACTCGGCGCTGCGTGACGTGCCGGCAGCAGTGGGCGTCGACGATCTCACCGGGGGTGAGGCGCCCGCCGTTGAGTGCCGCGACTCAGACGATGCGCTGGCGATGTTCACGTCCGGGTCGACCGGCAGACCCAAAGGGGTGATCCACACTCACGCCGGGTTGGTCGTCAAGACCCGCCAGATCTCAGAGATACATGGGCTGACCAGCGACGACTGTGTGCTCATGCCCGCTCCGCCGGCGCATGTCTCAGGTCTGCTCCACGGAGTGTTGGTGCCCGCAGCCCTGGGCGCCAAGACGGTGCTCATGGAACAGTGGAACTCCTCAGTCGCACTGCGCCACATCGAAGCTGAACAGGTGACCTGGATGGTCGGTCCGCCGACTTTCTTCATCGATCTGATGGACGACCCGACCTTCGATCGCGAGCGGGTCGCCTCGCTGCGGCTCATCTCCTGCGGCGGCGCCGGAGTCACGCCGGCGTTCACGCACCGGGCAGGCCAAGAACTCGGCACCGTGGTGGAACGCACCTAGGACTCCACCGAGGCCCCGCGGCCGGTCACTCGACTGCCCGCTACCGGCCGGCGCGGTAGCGCTTGGAATCGTTCTCGTTGTCGGCGGCCGCAATGCGATCGGTCACGTCGGTCAACTCGGCGCGTGCCTCGCGGCTGTAGCGCGGGTTCGGCTTGACCACGTCGCCGGGGAGGGGCGGCAACCCGAACGAGGAGTAGACCACTTTGCGGGGCCGCTCTATCGGCGGGTGTGCCCGATGCAGCGTGTCGCTGCAATGGACCGTGACATCGCCTTTGTTCGTCTCCAACATCCTCGGTTGAAGATCGAGTTTCGGGTCGCGCCCGGTGGCCATGGTGTTAGCCCGATGCGACCCGGGAATGACACCGAGGGCGCCGCTCACCCGATCAGCTCCGGTGACGCTGATCCCAGTGGTCATTCCGTTGCACATGTAGGAGTGGCGACCCTGGCCGCAGTCCTTGTGCCAGGGAAGGTCCGACAGCCCCTGCACTATCCCGAGCGGCTTGACCAGACCCTCAGCACCGCCGTTGTGTCGATGACCGTCACCGGTCAATTCGGTGAGCCACTGGTAGCGCTCATCCTCCACGATCTCTCGCAACGCGGCCGACTTCTCCAAGAAGAACAGCACCCGCACAGCCTGGTCGACCCCGTCGACGTCCTTGGCCCACCAGGACTCTCCGTCGTCGGGGGTGGCCTTGGCGATCCACTCGTCAATGTCGGCGCCGACCGTGTCCATCTCGTCTGGTTCGAAGATGCCCGTGAGGTGCAGGAACCCGGCCTCGCGCAGGAAGTGGGCCATCTCCTCCCGGTCGTCGTCAATCTTGAAAGTCCGGTCCAGGTCGAGTTCGTCGCCGTTGAGATCCTGGAAGGTCACATCGCCGGTCTCATGTACCCTGCGCCCGTCGAGCAGGGCTCGAAACGCCGGCTCCCAACCGATCCAGTCGTTGATGTTGCCGCTGGTCAGCTTCACCCGCGAGGTCATTGCCAAACCCATCGTCGACTGATGGTCCTGGATCAGGTCCGACAGGGCATCGGCGGGCATCTCAGCGGTCACGCCCGCGGGTTCGTCGCCTGCTTCGAGCACCAGCGTGCTGCCGTTCGCACGCATTGTGACTGCACGGCCGTCAACCCGGAGGCTCACCGGCGGGAGTTCCTTGTAGGTCACGCCCCGCCCGGCCAGCGTGCCGTGTTCAGAGACTGCTTGGGGCAGCAGCGAATCGAACACTTCATCGCGTTCAAGGTCACGAACATCCTTCTGGAGTCGGGAGCGGCGATCAATCGACATGGGCAACCTTCTTCTGGCACTCATTCTCAATGAGTTGAGACTAACGACCCAATCGTGCCTCAAGTCAGCACCGAACCGCCACTCTCGCACCAGCATTGAAGAAATCTCTCGGTGGGTTGTGCGTTGAGGAGCCTCCGGATCGTGACATGATGCGGGATGGCTCCCGATCCAGTCCTCGAGCGGCTCGAAACGGCCTTCTCGAAGCAGCGGGCCGGACTGTTGGAGACGAACGCCGGTCGTTGGGCGGTGTTCGTGCAGCCTCGTGACAGGCGCCGCAAACCTGAGTTCGTCGGTTGCTTCGATGACGAGCATCAAGCCTGCGAGGTTGGCTACCGCAGCACCATCGGTAGACGCTTCCTGATCAAAGAAGTAAGAGAGAATGATCGGGTCATCAGCGTCCCGTGGGCGGTGCCGGCCGATCAACCCTGACGAGATGGCCCTAGTCTTGGAGTTGGTCCTGGTCTTGGTCGTCCTGCTGTTCAGCGGGCTCGGCCGCGGCTCGACGACGGGCGCGGGAACGGAGGGGGACCGCAACGAAGCGCGCTGCACCGATGGCGATCAGGGCGACCCCGGCCAGCACGACGGGATCGACGTCTACCAACGACTCACCGGCCAACCCAATGGCTCCCGCCGCTGCGAATACCAGCGCGGCCACCAGCGACACCACGTCGACCGACGCCAACTTGGGTTGTCCGGAACTCTCAACTGTTGATTCTTCGTCCATGATCTCGCTCCTTAACGCTGCTGTGTCGGGTAACGCACCACTCGGACCTGCCCCACACCGACCTCAACATTGAGTTCAATGTCGTGTTCGCGGTGGGTGTTGTGCTCGGCTTCCAGTCCGACACCCTTCTCGAACTGGTCATAGTCGATCAGGCCCCCCATGCCGTAGCCCTCGTACCGACCGGCTCCGCACAGCGCCCTCTCTGTTCTGAAGTCCGGTATCTGCTCGTCGACCCTGTAGACGTATTGAGCATTGACGCAGTACAACTGCTCGTCCTCGATTCTCGGAACCATCACCTGTCTGACGGTCACGTATTCGCCGCCACGCATCGTGCCTGCACCGATATTCGCGTTGGTCATGACCCTCAGATCTGCTGGGATTCTGATCGTGACTTCACCCACGGTGAGATGAACGCCGTGTTCGATCGGCGCTCGTACGGTCGACCGCAGTGAGTCGCGGTCGAGCGACCTCAGGTCCACCACCAGGCTGCCGATCCCGTGTTTGACCTCACTATCCAATGAACTGACGTCTTCAGGCACGGTCTCGACGTCGCCGAACCCCGACCACCACGATGTGTCGCTGCCTGAGAACACTACCAATGGGGGGAGCAGCAACACACCGAGCGCCATGAGCGCCCAGTTCCTGCCGACGAAGACCGACACCAACAGACCAGCAGCGACAACCAGCAGGGCCACCGCGAAGAACTCGCCGAGGAGCACCCGCTCCATGTCGAGCCGATCCAACAGGATCGCGCCGCCCGTCAGCACGAGCAGAGCTGCGAGGGTCAGGAAGGTGACCGTCGACTGACCACGACGTTGGGAGCGGCGCTCGGCTCTGCGGTCACGCCGGCTCGCCTTGGGTTCGGGCGGTTCGGGCGGTTGGTCCCCCAGATTCGCCCCCGGCCACTCCGAGCCTGCCGCCGAGGGAGGGGGCGGCACCACATTTTCAGTGGGTGCCGCGAGCGGCTCGGCCGGAGTGTCCAGGGGGGGCGCCAACCGGCGGGGCCAGAAGACCAGCCCGATTCCGGCGACAATCAGCGCAAGCGCCAGATACGGCGCCGTGCGTGACACTGTCGTGAACAATTCGAAGACGTTGCGACTCAAGATCGCGGTGATGAACATTCCCACCGCTATCAAGACGATGCCCGCGAGGTTTCGGAACCGGCGGGGCGCACCGCTGCGCAGAGCGTTGGCGAGGATGCTGCCCGAATCGCCGAGCGGCACGATCAGCCAGCTCACCAGATAGAGGAACGGTCCGACTCCGGCGAAGAGGGTCAGAACGATGAAGCCGACGCGGACGATCACCGGGTCTACACGGAAGAAGTCTCCGAGTCCACCCGCAATACCGGCAACCAATCGATCATCTTTGCTGCGGCGCAAAGCAGGCCAACGAAACTCGCGCTTTTCTCTGGTTTGTTCGTCGGCAGCCTCCTCGGGCTCAGCCTCGTCCCGCGGCGTATCCTCTGAGTCCTCCTCGGGCTCAATGTCCTCCACCTCGTTGTCTTCTGTCGGCTCGCCCTCGGGCGCGTCCGCCTCAGTTGCCGCTTCAGCTTCGTGTGCTCCTGTCACAGCCTCGGGCGCATCTGCCACAGTTGCCGCTTCAGCTTCGTGTGCTCCTGTCACAGCCTCGGGCGCATCTGCCACAGCTGCCGCTTCAGCTTCGTGTGCTCCTGCCTCGGTCTCCGCTGCGTCGTCGGAGGGGGACTCCTCTGAGTCGGCGGGAGGGTCTTTTGCCATGGGACCATTGTGAAGCAGTCTGATGTCTCCACAAATGGGGGATGACCCTGAACTTTCCCTGAGTCGACCCGAGAATTCAGGGTTGTCCCCCATGTGCATGGTGGACGCTTCGTGCCATCATCAAGACCATGAACCGGTACACACGGACCCTGCCTGCACGGTCTGACCGTGACCGGATCATTGCAGGCGTGTGCGGAGGTATCAGCGAGCGTCTCGGCATAGACGTGACGATCGTCCGGGTGGCTTTCGTCGTTCTAACGCTTGCGTGGGTCGGAATTCCCATCTATCTGCTGGCTTGGATCGTTTTGCCGCGGGCTGCCCCGGGCGGGCCTCCGGCAGCGGCCGTGCCCGCGTCGACTGTGACGAGGCGCGCTCTGGGGTTGGTGTTGGCTGTGTTGGGCACGGTGTTGTTGGCGCGCCACCTGCGGGTCACATTGCCCGACGCCTATATCTGGCCCGCCCTCTGCGCTGCTCTCGGGGTCGGCGTGGTGGTGTGGAGGGTTCAACCGATTGCGACGGTCGGCAGGGCGTTCGCCGTTCGGATGGCCGGCGGGACGATCCTGGTCGCCTTCGGGATCGGCGTTCTGGTAGCGGCCAACCTTTCGCTGGGGGTGGTGCTCGACGGGCTGTTGTCGACGGTGTTGGTCGTGGGAGGACTGGCCTTGATCCTCGGGCCCTGGGTGGCGGTGTTGGTGCGCGACCGACGCGCAGAGCGCCAGCAGCGGATCCGCGCCGACGCGCGCGCCGAAGTAGCTGCACACCTGCATGACTCGGTCCTGCAGACTCTGGCTCTGGTCCAGCGTTCAGACGATCCGGTCCACATGTCGGCCCTGGCGCGGCGCCAGGAACGGGAGCTGCGGGGCTGGCTCTACGGCGAGAAGTTCGGCGAGAAGTACGGTCCCGGCCCGCAGCAGGCCACGCTGAAGGTCGCGGTGGAACATCTCGCCGGTGTTGTCGAAGATCGTCACGGGTCGATGATTGATGTGGTTGTCGTCGGTGACGCCAGGCTCGACGCGGCGACGGAGTCTCTGGTGGCTGCGACAGGTGAGGCCATGACCAACGCCGCGCGATGGTCCGGCCGGTCCGACATCGGCGTCTATGTCGAGGCGACCGACGACCAGGTGGAGGTCTTCGTCCGCGACCGTGGCGTCGGTTTCGACCCGGAGACTGTCGGCGACGACCGCCACGGAATCCGCGACTCGATCCGGGGCAGACTGCAGCGAGTCGGCGGAGACTGCGAGATCATCAGCTCCCCGGGCCAGGGCACCGAAGTCCGCCTCTGCCTGTCGCGCGCCTGACTCGCTGTCGCGCGCCTGACTCACAGCCCCGGCCCAGTACCCGACAGTCCCCTCGACTGAGCGACCGAGCGCAGCTTTGGTGGTCGGGTACCGCTGGGGTACGTTTGGATGCCGAGGCCCGACCTCAAGGGGGAGACTTGCGAATCGAACCGCTCAACGACACGATCGGGGCATCGGTCAGCGACATTTCGCCCGATGATCTGACTGAGGCCGAGGTCGCCGGAGTTCTTCTGGACGCACTGGAGCGGTTCGGCGTGCTGGCGTTCAGGGGCCTGTTCATCTCCGACGAGCAGCAGGTCGCTTTCAGCCGACATCTCGGCGAGGTTGAGATCCTGCCCGTTCCGGGGCTCGAACATCGGGAGATCTTCACGGTCTCCCTCGACCCCGGCAAGGCTCTCAGCGCCGAGTACCTCAAAGGCACGTTCCACTGGCACATCGACGGAGCCACCGACGACATTCCCAACAAAGCCACCATGCTCAACGCACTTGAAGTGTCGGCCACCGGCGGCGAGACCCAGTTCTGCAACACCTACGCAGCCTGGGAGGCACTGCCTGAGGATCAGAAGATCCGCTGTGCGGACTTGAGGGTGCTCCACAGCTTCGCGACCGCGCAACGGCGCGTCTACCCCGATCCCAGCGAAGACCAGGTCGAGTTCTGGAGCAGCGACCAGCCAAGGTTCAACCACTGGCCTGGACTCACCGCTCCGGCCGTACCTCGCTGGTGCTCGGCGCTACCGCCTCACATGTGATCGACATGGACCCCGATGAGAGCACCGAGCTCATGGAACACCTCGAGGACTGGACCACAGATGAGCGCTTCCGCTACCAGCACAGCTGGGAGACCGGCGACCTGGTGCTGTGGGACAATCGGGGCACGATGCACCGGGCGCTCCCCTACGCCGCAGACTCCGGACGGCTCATGCACCGCACCACCATCGTGGGCGACGAGCCGTTCGCCTGATGGCCACTCCCAGCAGACGCGAGCAGGCACGATGACCGATCCCTCCAGCCTCGACCGCCCCTCCAGCCTCGACGGTCCCTCCACTCTCGACGGCCCCTTCAGTCTCGAAGGCAGAGTGGTGTTGATAACCGGGGCGAGCCGAGGCGTCGGCGCGGCAACCGCGCTGGCAGCCGCAGCCCGGGGCGCCCGGGTGGCCTGCGTGGCCCGTTCAACGGACGCGGCACCCAAACGGATTCCCGGCACGATCGACCAGACGGTCGCCGCCATCACCGAAACCGGGGGCGAGGCGCTGGCCATTCCGGCCGATCTCACCTCGCCGGACGACATCGCCCGGATGGTCTCGGTGACAGTCGAACACTGGGGTCGCCTCGATGTGCTCGTCAACAACGCCGCGGTCACCTTCGTCGGCGACGTCGACATCGAATTGAAGCGCCACGATCTGGTCATGGCCATCAACGTTCAGGCACCGCTGCTCTGCGTGCGGGCCGCGCTGCCGCACATGCGCGCGGCAGGCCGCGGCCGAATCGCTCGACCGCACCCTGCCCAACTCGTGGCAGAACGGCGGCACCAGACTGATCATCGGCTACGACACCGGTTTCCCGGTATGCGACGACTACGAGCCTCCCTTCCCCTGGAACGGGACGATCAGCTACGTTTCCGTTCCCGACGCCCGCCCCGCCGACCCCGCCCAGATCGCTCGAGAGTCCCTCAACGCCGACTGAGCGACACGGTCCTCGAGCCCGGCATGGTCGTCTCAATGGAACCGATGATCATGATCCCCGAGGGCCAGCCCGGCGCCGGCGGCTACCGCGAGCACGACATCCTCGTCATCAACCAAGACGGCTCCGTCGACAACATCACCGCTTTCCCCTACGGCCCCGACCACAACATCGTCCCCTCGACCTGATTGGCTGCGGCCCGTCAACCTCCACTACCCGGGAGCACCGGGATGTCCAGAGGGTTTGATGCACCAGAACGCGCAAAGACCCGGCCCCTCTCCGTCCGGAGAAGTACCGGGCCTCACTTCCCAAAGCTAGTGCTCTAGACCCCTGAATTCTGCCGCCACAGCACAAAATGTCAACTGCAATAACGGAATCGCTCCCCTACGCCACCCAGTGGTACCTGCTCCATGTCGCTCGAAACGCTACACAACGGAATCCGTTTGGATGCCGAGTACTGAAGCAGCCCTTTTCGTGATATATCTTTGATGGTAATGTTATTTAATGATAACCCAATATCCATCACTGAGACTGCCCACCGCCATGGGGTGGCAGCTGAGGATATGCTCCATGCATGTCGGAACGCGATCATTGTGCACCAGGAGGACGATCTCTTGATGTACGTGGGCGCCGACCGAAGTGGGACGCCCCTAGAGGTGGGGGTTATTGCTGACGGCAAGCGTTTCAAGATCATTCACGCAATGCCCGCAAGGGCAAAATACTTGAGGTAGGAGAAATGTCCGAGTCCCTCCGAGAACTCATAGACGAAGCCAAGTTGAGCGGCGACTGGAATCAGGTCACTGACTGGTGCGAAGCCTTCGACTGGGCAACGGCTGTAGGGGTGCCAACCGCCGAGTTCTATCTCAGGTGCGTCTACGAGACCTCCCCAGAGGGCGAAACGCTACTCATAGAAGCCGTCTCAGCCGCTAGAGCCGCCGGAACGCCCTGGCCCCGCA
Organism: Candidatus Aldehydirespiratoraceae bacterium; assembly: GCA_965208435.1. Lineage (GTDB taxonomy): Bacteria > Actinomycetota > Acidimicrobiia > Acidimicrobiales > Aldehydirespiratoraceae > VXYK01. The sequence continues at coordinate 1,017,258 of OZ242337.1, forward strand.
TCGCCCGGATCCTTGACACCACCGCCCAAGATGCCCAAGACCGATTCGCTCCCCTCATCAAGTCCACCGAACCCGCCCATCAGTCCTGAGGGCCTTGAATCGCTTGAGGAAACGCTGGCGATCCTAGCTGACCCCGATGCCATGGAGAGCGTGAGATCGCCGACGGCGACGTAATTGATGGCGTTGAAGCCCTCAGAGCACTGCGACCACGGTGAATGCACAACGGTGCGGACTCGCGGTCGCGCGCTCCGCAGCAACTGTCATTGCCAAGCGGCGGTTATTCGAACTCGGAGGATCGGGAGCCCAGGTTGGTCGCGTTCTCGGAGACCGTGCGTCGGGTGGCGTCGTCGAACCCGTCTTCGTTGCGGGCACGGACTTCGAGGGTGATTTCCACATCCGGGCCGAGTCGGGCGGTCACATGTTCAGCGATCTCTCCGAGTTGTCTGATGCAGCGAACCGGATCCAATTCGAACTGGGCGTAGAACTCGGTCGGCCCTGTAGTGGCACCGGCTGCGTCCGCGGCTGAATCAGCAGGCTTACTGCCGTCGGCCTTGGAGCTGTCAGCACCGCCGACGCCTCCCTCAGCCGGAGCACCAGTGTCGGGGTCGGGGTCTGCCGGCGGGGGCAGGCTGTCGGGGCGGATCAACAGGCCGCTGTGCGTCGGTGTCACATGTTGCGCTGTGTGGACACCGAGCCAGCGTTCACCGTCATGCGCATCGGCGTAGGCGAACGTCGTCTGCTCCCAGTCGAAGGCCGCCACCCCGTCTGAGAGAGCCTCTGCCATCACCTCGAACGATCCCAGCCTCGGCATATGGCAGAAACGGGCGTAGGTGGCCCAGAGCTCTGCGACCGTCAAGTCGCCGCGGTCTGACCACAGCCCGTTGCGGTCGATGTCCATGCGCACACGCACCCCGCTGTACTTGGAGATGAGCTTCTCCTCGCTTCGCAGCTTGCGACTGGCACGGACCGCGATCGTGTCCTCCCCCGCGGCGCGGCTCGTCTGCCATACGATGGCGGAGGTCCCGGGGAGTTTCTCCGGGGTGAGGACCAGGGTGAAAGTCTCGTTGATGAGCGACTCGACCCGCTGCTGGGAGTCGTCGAGTTTGGTCTGCGCCTGGCGAAGCTGATGCTTTGTCAACTCGAGGTCGTCGCCGCCGTCGACAATTGAGCGCCATGCGAGGTATGCACGGGCGGCATCGAGCAGTTCACCGACACGGTTGGTGCCCGGCGCGACGAACACCAGCAGATTGGGGTTCAGTCGGGGTCCGGCGTCTCGTTTGGCGAGGATCTTCTCCGCCATCTCGATCGCCTTGGACTTGTCGTCGCCTGCGGAATGCGTGAACTTGGGCGCCAGCACGACGAGCCGCACGCCGTCGTCGTTGTCGGGAACGTCGCCCGGGCCTTCCGCGAACACTTGCACCGCGTGGAAGTCTCCGCGATCGCGCTGTTCAGAGACCATCCGCCGCGCCAGATCCTCGGCGTCGCGTTCGTCGTAGTTGGAGGCTCGGTCCTCAGCGATTCGGGTGACGTTGGGGGTAAGCGAGTACCAGTACTGGGAGCCGTCGACGTACAGGTGCGTCGCCCGGTCCGAGAGCCGTCGCAGGGCGTCGGAGAACTGCCCGAGAGACTCTCCGGGTTGCGCGCAGCCCAGCACCACCGACTTGACGTCGACTCCGCGTCTGCCGTCGGGACGCGGCGCAGAACTCATGTATACGGTGCGCGCAGCCCGACGGGTGGCCGCGATCCGTCCGAAGTGTGGAAACTCGCTGTCGATGTGCAACGGCAGAGCGTTCTCACCGTCCACGTCGGATTTGATCACCGGGTCCCAGCCCTCGTCGAGGTACTTCTTCATCTCGCTCACCAACGGCCCGGAGTCCATCGGCAGGCTGGCCGGCATGATCATGAGCGATCGGTCGTCGCGCTGCCACAGCTGCGATATCACCAGCGCCATCAACCTCAGCACTCCCCTGGTTCGCTGAAACTTCTCGAGCGCCGACCAGTCCCCGAACAGCCGGTCGAACAGCTCTGGATGTATCGGGTAGGAGAGCTCCATGCGACGCCGGTACTCGCCCTCCCCGACTCTGGGCGGGAACTCTTTGGCGTGCTTGCGGTACATCTCGCTGAACGCTCGGATCACCCCGTCGCGGACCTTGGCCTGCTCGGCAGTGATCGGGTCGAACAGGCGTCGACGCACGATCTCGAAGGATTCGTCGGGTGAGGCGGGCTGCCACTGCGCCGCCTTGCGCGCGACGACGTTCTTGAGCCTCTCAAGTGCCGTGCGCCCCTTCGGACCGCCGGTCTCGATGTCTGATGCCGGGATGGCGATGAGCACGACCACATTGGGCACAGCCGCAGCCGCTTCGGTCAGCGCCTGCGCGAACGTGAACTGCGTGTCGAAGTCGCCTCCCGCCGGTCGGACGGCGTTGGGGTTGGACCCGTCTGGAAGTTGGCGGGCGTAGGCCACCCACTCGTCGATCAGTACGACCGCAGGGCCGAACTGCTGGAACAGCTTGACCAGTGCAGCTCCCGGATTGGTGGCGGCCTCGTCGTCAGCACGCACCAGTTCGTAGGCTTCCCGTCCGCCGAGTTGATAGGCGAGGCGACCCCACAGGGTGTTGAGACGAACGTCAGGTTCGGGATCCTCGGGTGTGGCCGGTTGGATCATCTGCCCGACGAGGACTGACCGGTTTATCTGTTCTGGAAGCGACACTCCCTGCGCGGCCAGCACGTCGCCGATGCCTGGCATTTCTGCGGCCGGCTCTCCCGAGGCCAGGTGGTACAGCGCGATCATGGAGTGGGTCTTGCCACCACCGAAGTTGGTCTGCAGTTCGATCACGGGGTCGCCACCATCCCCGGAGAGCCGGCGTGCTGCTCCCGCGAGCATCTCTTCCAGGCCCTGCGTGAGGTAGGTGCGGGCGTAGAAGGCACGGGGATCCTGGTACTCCGCTTCTGCGGTGCCTTCCAGCACGTCGTGTAGATTGGCGGCGAACTCGGCCTGCTCGAAGCGCCCGGACGCGACATCGCCGTGCGGCGTGATGATCTCGCGCCACGGCGTCAGCCCGGTCTCGGGCCTGCCCTCTGCCGGTTTTGCTGCGGTGCGACGGCGCTCGGAGCGGGACTGCTCGTCGACCATCTGGCGCATGAGGTCCTGTCGGAGGCCGCGTATCTGGTGTCGTTCGGTTGCGTTGCCGAACGACTCGAGCACTCGTTCCATCGAGTCGAGCGCCCGAACGGTGTCGTCGGTGGACATCGACTGTTGATGCGCCCAGCGGTTGCGGGCGTCGGCTACTTCAAACACCATCGAGCGCACGCCCGCGGGAAAGCCGTGGCCGAACACTTCGTTCCAAGTGAGTTTGATACCGGTCAGCAGGAACGCAGCATCGTCAGTGGAGGGTTCGCGCAGCGGATTGTGGAGCCTCTGGTTGACGGTCCGGAGCCAGTCGTCGCCGTAGAACCCCTGCCAGGTCTCCTCGCACTTCGGCCGCAGCCCGTCTCGCAGCAGGTCGAGCGCCTTGGCGATGCGCTCCGTGTTCGCCATCACCATGGGCGTCTCCGTTCGTCAGCAGGAATCGTTGTGATCACGCCCCATACAATGCCACGAACCTATGACAATGCCATTGCTGCGTGATGCGCCCACCGTCGGCATGCCACCCGTCCGCAGCCGACCCCAATAACTCAGCAGACTCCTATTCGGACCACAGGGAGTTTACGGGTCGCATGTGGAGGCGGTCACCCGTAGTCAGAGTCAAGGGTCCAGTGTGCAGAAGGATGCCAGAGCGGAACGAGCCCGGGTTGGAAGCATCAAGTTTGTCGCGCAGCCAGCGCAGGTGGCTGACCGCATCGGTAGAGGGCGAGTTGGTCGCCTTAACTTCTACGGCAACTACAGCGCCGTTGGGAGCTTCGATGATGAGATCGATCTCACGGCCCCGATGTGTACGGTCTTGATGGTTTCGCCAGTGGTGAAGTGTGTATCTGTGGGGCGAGGCGGCAAGCTGCCGTGCGATCTCGTTCACAACGAAGGTTTCCAGCAGCGGCCCCGAGGCGAGAGCGGTGGGTGATGCCAGAGCGTGGGGATCGACTCCGATGAGGCCGGCTGCCAGTCCACTGTCGGTGACGTGGACTTTGGGCCGGCGGGACGTCCGCGACGAGAGGTTCCGGGACCACGCTGGGATTTCGTGTATCAAGAAGACGGTCTGTAGCCACTCGAGGTATGAGGCGACCACCGTGCGGCTCACCTCCAGGTCCCGCGAGGCATCGGACTGGTTGATCGGACTGCTGGTGCAGGATGCGACCCAGCGCAGCAGGCGCGGCAACGATGCCGCCTTGCGTATATCGGCGAGCGCGGCGATGTCGCGTTGGACCACCGTCTCGACGTAGCTCGCGAACCAGCGCTGTCGCTGGTTGGGGTTCAGGTCGATGACCTCTGGGTAGCCTCCTCTGCAGACGCGGGAGAAGTAGTCGTCCCGTGTGAGGTCGGTTGCGGGGTACGGTGGGGGGCCGCCCTCGAACCAACTGTCGATCTCAGTGGGCCGTGTACCTGCCAGTTCCGCCTCCGACAGCGGCCCCAAACGGAAAATCTGCACTCGACCAGCGAGGGACTCGCTGATGTTGGGCACGGTCAGGAAGTTGGTGGAGCCGGTCAAAAGAAAACGCCCAGGGGTTCTGGACTGGTCTACGAGCCTCTTTACGGCGACGATCATCCGGTCGCCGCCGCGCTGCGCCTCGTCAATGACCAGCGGATAGCGCTGGTTGGCCAAGAATGCCACAGGGTCGACGAGCACTCCTTCGCGTAGATCATCGTCGTCCAGTGACACGTATGTGCCTCGGCGGTCATTGGCGATCATCTGGGCCAAGGTTGACTTTCCGCTCTGGCGGGCACCGTGCAGCATCACCACGCGGGAGAAATCCAGCGCTGCCTCGATCTCTGACTGCATGTGTCGAGCTACAGTCTCCACTCTGCGACTATAGTCCTACTTTGCAAATTCGCAGCAAGATACTTTGCAAATTCGCAGCAAGATACTTTGCAAATTCGCAGGCTTTTGGAATTGGGGCGTCGTGATTCGGGGAACGCAAGGTCCACCTCAAGCGGGCATCGGGTCTTCCGTTTCGCCGCCTGCCAAGCCTTCGAGGCGCTCGAGGTCCTCGGGGGAGTCCATCTCGATCACGGCCCGAACGGCTTTGCCGGGCCCGGTGAGCTCCTTGAGCGCACGGTCGCCTGCGCTGTTGCGAGCGGGGCGGTCGGTGGTGAGGAGGACCAGCCGGGTCTCGGGATTCTTCGAATGCAGCACGGATGCTTTGCCGAGCGCCTTCCAGAGGGTGTCGGTGCGGCGAAGGCCCGGGCGCTGGGTCACGCTGAACGCCCCCGACACGTCGAAGCACCAGGGCTGCCCCCTCTGGTCGAGAGCCTTGAAGTTGACCTGCACGCCACAGCCCTCGGAGACTTTCTCATCGATCACCCTGAAACCACAACGGACTAGGACCGCGAGTGCCATCTCCTGGGCTTTTCGGCCCTCCTCCCCCGCCCGAGCCTGGAAGTCTTCGTTCACAGGGTCTTTGTTCTCAGGGGATGTGCTGCGATGAGCTTCAACCTGGCTTCCGTTCTGCGGTGCCGACGCGCCGAGAACCTGCTCGGAGAAACTCAATTGACCTTTGCGTACCTTTCGACGCGGAGCCGCGACCGACCAGTTGAGCGAGCCGGAGCGCTCGGGTGGCGCCTGCCGCTCTGCGGCGATGCGCTGCTCAGCCAATTCGATGTAGCCGCCGTCAGTGTCGAAGCCGACGTAGTGGCGTTGTGAGCGCACGGCGGCCACGGCGGTGGTTCCGGACCCGATGAACGGGTCGAGCACCAAGTCGCCCCGATAGGTGTAGAGCTCGATCAGGCGCTGCGGCAACTCCACCGGGAACGGCGCGGGATGACCCACTCGCGTGGCCGAGGCCGGGGGGATCTCCCACACGTCGGTTGTGGCTTCCATGAACTCGTCGACATGTACAGTGCTCACCGAGGGCAGCCCCTCATCAGCACGCGCCGGGGCCGGCCGCGCCCGGTCCAGGCGCCCCTTTGAAGCGATCACAACCCGTTCGGTCAGGTCTCGCAGAACCGGATTGGCCGGCTGCTGGAAGCTGCCCCATGCACAGCTGCCCGCCGCGCCCCGTGCCTTGAGCCAGACCACCTCACCGCGCAGCAACAGCCGCAGACGGTCCTGGAGTATCTGCACCACATCGGCCGACAACGACCGATACGGGCGGCGCCCCAGGTTGGCGACGTTCACAGCAATACGACCGCCAGGCTCCAACTTTCGCACACATTCGGCGAACACCGCCTCCAACATCTCCAGATAGGCGATGTAGTCGGCCGGCACATGTCCACACCCCACCGCTTCCTCGTATTCCTTGCCTGCGAAGTAGGGGGGCGACGTGACTACGAGCGCTACCGAGTCGTCAGCGATGTCGCCGTAGGCGTCCATGTCACGCGCGTCGCCCTCCCAGAGCATGTCGACACAGGAGGGGGAGACGACTTCGTCGTCGCCGCTGATCTCCGGCGCCGGGAACCGGGCATAGAACGCCGACGCGTCATGCCCCTCGCGCCGCCCGACCCCAAAATTGGACGTGGACGTTCCCCCCTTACGCCGATCCGACACGCTCATACTGCAGGGGGCCGTCCGGTATGACCGAGACCACTTAGGAGTGACGGCGAAGGAAGAGCAAGAACCATGCGTACAAGCTACCCCGACCGCGTGACACAGGTGGAGAGCCTTCCGCTCAGATCGTTGCGCCCTCCCCACGAGCGGACACTCTCGGCTGGGCAGGCAACCCATGGGGTCATCGAGAAATGCCTGACGGCCAGCACTAATTTAGAAACTGCCCACAAGATAATTGCAAAATCGCCCACTCACTAGTTACAAAACGGCCAGAGCGGGGGCGGTCACCTGCAGACAGGGCGACAAGCCGTGGGCGGTCTCGAATGACACTGAACGGCTCGACGCCGCAAACGGAATCGCCGCCTGCACGATCCACGACGCCGCATTCGATGTCGGCCTGATCACTGTCAGCGGCGGCCTTTCCGAGGTTGAGGGTGGATCGCTGGACCCAATGTTGGGAGCACGGCCGGCCTCGGAGACGTGCTTGACGAAGTGCTCGCCAAACCGCTGCGCCAGGATTACGGGGACGGCGTTGCCGATCTGCCGCGCCTGTGAGGTCAGCCCCCCGGCGAACTCGAACGAGTCTGGGAACGTCTGCAGACGTGCTGCCTCTCGTGCGGTGAGCGCTCTGTGCTCGCTCGGATGCCCGAAGCGGCCGTTGCTGTAACTGACGCACTTCGTTGTCAGCGTCGGAGCTGGTTTGTCCCAGCTGAGGCGTCCATACACGTCGGTGTGGCCGCCGAACCCGCCTCCGTGACAGGAGGGCCAGAGATGCTTCGGCCACTCTCGGCGGTCTCCGCCTTCCGATGTGGCTTCGATGCGTTTGCGGTTCAGCACCGACATGCGCATCGCGATGTGGCTGCTGAACTTGGCCGCGTCGGGTCCCTCGACATCGTGGGGCAAAGAGAAGATGGCGTCCCGGACCGTCTTGTGTGGTTGGTCGGTCGTCGGGCCGTGTGTCGGCTCAGGCAACTCGATCTCGCCAAGATCGAAGCTGCTGGCGATGAGCACCAGCCTGCGCCGGGTCTGCGGCACGCCGTAGTCCGCGCAGGAGATGGTGTCGAGGGCTACGTGATGGGTCTTCTTCAGCTCTTCGACGAATTCCGTGAGTGGGCCCTTCGACTTGGATTCTCGCCGCATCCCCGGCACATTCTCAACAAAGACAAGCTGCGGACGCAACGCCTCAACAAAGCGAAGAAGCTCAAGGACCAGTTCGGACCTTTCGTCCTGTTGTGTCGCGGCGTTTCGGTGGCCGGCGAACGGCTGACACGGCGCGCACCCCGCCAGCAGGCGGATGGCCTCGTCCGCGGGCGGCATGACCGACACGACCTCGTCGGTCTCCAGTTCCCGGATGTCGCGTTGGACGGCGTCCACGGTGGGGAAGTTCAGCTTCAACGTCCGAACGGCCTCCTCGTCCCAGTCCGTTGCGAACACCGGGCGCACCCCGGCGGAGGCGAACCCCCATGCGGTACCCCCGCAACCCGAGAAGAAGTCTGCCAGGACGATCTCGCGCCTCATCCAACCCGCTCCATCACGGTCGTGACTGACATGAACCGAACTCGGCGGCGGACTCCATGAGTGCAGTCAAGCAAAGGGGTGTGACAACCCGCAACCGAGCTCGGGACGCCACGACGGCTGCTGCTCATGGCGAGAACATCTGCGCCTGGGCTGGCGTTGCTGCGGCGCCACCTACTTGGAGGCTGGGCCAAGCGGTGATGAGGGTGTTGTAGGCGCCGGCTTCGGTGGTCCAGCCAGCATCGTTGGCCTTCTGGTACAGCACGTAAGCGAGTTGACGGGCTCTGTCGGCGTTGCCGCCGAGGGTGTGCAACAGCTCCGCGGCTTCTGACTCCGACCTCTCCAGAGCGGCAACGAGGTACTGCAACACCTCCCAGACGGTGAGCCGGGCATCATCCAACGGCGACCAGCCCGGATCGAGCTCATGACGCTCAAACAACCTGAACCTCCCCGCACGGGCCTCACCAATACCGGACTGCTCGATACCGGCCAACGACGTGTTCTTGGCCCGGGCGACGCTGTCCGCGTCGCCTGAGGGCCCCGGGTTGTAGCCGTGCTGCGCGAACCAGGCGAGCGCGAACCGTGTGTCAGTGTCGAGTTCTGCCTCTTCACCGTCGAGTATTTCACCGAGCACGTCGTTGATGATCCCCAACGCCACCGACACCGACATCGACGACCCGTCAGCCTCCACCACCCGGGCGTACCGGGAGAACACCTTGACACCAGGGCCGATAGCAGACTGGGCCATGTCAACCGGCGCGATATTGCCCGACTGCAACAACCGCACCGCCTCCGGAAGCTCACCGCGCAACGCCGCAATGAACTCACCACGCGTCGCCAGCGAGGCCGACACCGCCCGCGGACGGCACGCGAGAACGATCGACGACGCCAAAGCGTTGCTCTTCGACGCCACCAAACGATTCCCCAACTCGGTGCGCATCGGCCAAGTAGCGTTGACCTGGAGGCCCGCGTCAAGCACAGCTTGAAGGAACGTGTCCCAACCAGTTGTGCGAACCTCACCTTCCTTGGTCTCGGTCGCCTTGTACGCGTAATAAATCGTCGCCGGAACGTCACCCGGCTGGCTTTGTGCGACCTGAGCCATGAACTCGGCCATGCCCGACTCGAAGTGCTTCTCGGCTTGTTCCTTTGAGCCGGCACGGTAGCGGTTGGCGATCAACTCCTCGGCCTTCGGTGTGAGCAGCGTCGAACACTCAACTGGCCACACATCGCCAAGGTTGCGGCGCAACCACACATAGAAAAAGTCCGACAGGTCCGCATAGGAAATGTTGTCGTAGTACGGCGGATCCGTAGACACCACAGCACCCGAACACTCCTGAACCCTGGCTGTCGCATCCCGCTGAACAGCCTCGCCGTCGAGGCTTGCAGGCACATGGGAAACCGCCTTCACAACCCAGCCAACCATCGCCATCCAATTCCCCGAAGAACCCGAAAACGGATTCCCCTCAGCAAAATCCCAAGACATCGGAATCGCCTGACGGCCGAAAGTGTTCCGAATCTTCACGTAACCGCTGTCCCAAGTGCAGATCGTGGAACTGCGATCTACGAGACGATCAATTGCAAACGCCAGATAGGTAACGATGGCGTCCGCGTAGGCGACAGCGCCTCGTCCGCCGTCGCGCAACCGCATCCCGTCGTCTGCCAGACCGGCTGCTGCGGCATCGGCCAGAACCTCATCTCGCACCTCTCCAAGAAGGTCCGAAAACGTCGTCAACGCCACCAACTGCCGTGCCGAGAACAACTTCCACCACTCGTCCAGTCCATACACGTACACCGTCCCGCCCGTCAGTTTCTGTGGATTTCTGCCCTGAGGTTTCCAGGCAGGTTCACTGCAGGTCGCGGCATCCGTGTCGACCGCCTCGACCGAACAGTACTGCCGCCCGCGTTCTCCTTCGGCCACGACCGCTATCAACTGTTCCCCCATGCGTCCAGCGCGGCTCTCCGACTTGATGTAGTCGCCTGGAATAGCTGAGCCGGTCGCCAAGCACGTCCCATTTCCTCGGTTGACAGTCCGCTCGAACGTGGGTTCGCCGCCTTCGCGGATCTCGTAGCTGATGGTCTGGGTCTGGCGGTCGATGATCGGCTCGATCCAGACTTTGGGTTTGCCCGGCTTGTTGGCCAGCGTCCACGAAGCCACGAGTGGCACGTGACTCGACCATGACGGGTCAGGCGACTCGACTGTCCGCGCCCAGATCCAAGCAATCGGCGTCAACTTCTCCCCATCAGGGCCTGTCGCATCGGGATACAGATACCCGATCCGGCGCTCAGCTTCGTCGCGCATCCACTTTCCGTAGGCTTCCACATCAGCAGCCAGGCCCTGTGCCCGCTCCCAAGTGTTCAACGTCTTCTCGATGCTCGGATGAACCGGAGGCGAACCGGCGAACCTTGGCGGTATCTCGATCATCGCCTTGTTGATCAACACCGCCACCGGATTCAAATCCCCCGCCAACGCCTTGAGCCCCAACCGCTGCGCCTCCAACGGAATCGCCCCGCCACCCGCGAACGGATCAAGAACCGGCGGCGCACCGTCCGGAAAACACCGGTCGATCTCAGCTCTCGCCTCAGCCAACACATCAACATTGTTGGAGTTCTCCCACACCACCAACCGCTCCAAAATCTTGAACAACCGCTGCCGCTCAGTTTCCTGCTCCTCGGGCGTCAACGACACGTCACCGGACGGATCATCCACCAACGACGCCCAAATCACCGCCCGAGCAGCAGCCAACGGCCGACGAGCCCACCACAAATGCAGAGTCGAGGGATGCCCATGGCGAATCGACTTCTCCCGCGACGCCGCCGCATTGATCGCCGCCAACGGCAAAGCCACCTCAATCAACTTCGGCCGCACCCCACTCACGACCCGTCACCCTAACCTCCGACTTCGACATCCGCTCCGCCACCGCCGCACCAACCCACCCGCACGCCTCCCCCACTGACGGGAACCCGTTTGCATCCGCATCAAGCCACAGTCAGCGCCTGTCGTCAGCTACCACGATTGCCGTGACGGCCCGCCGATCATCCGGTTCCGCCTCAGAAAATAGCCACCCAACAATCAGCGCCGCGTTTCTAGCGCCAAAGTTGCCTTCCAAAGCCGCCAGAAGGTGTCGGACAGCATCTTCCAGAGGATCGATCCAATCCACGGGATCAAGCTTTCCTGCCGCGGACCGAGCGGCGACTAGAAACACCGGTACCAATTCCGGTTCGCGTTGGACCAATAGCGTCAATCCGAGAAGTCCACCCACCACTCCCTGCCGATTCGAGGGATCAGTCGCTGCGCCCAAGCCACAGCATGCTGCTTGCAACAGGCGCGCGGCGCTGAACTTGTGCTGCCCTTTAGCCAGACGCATAACGCGCGTTATGTACGAACGCTGGACCGCTGACGGCTCGCTGGTCCATACGACGGGACGACACAGAAAGAACTCGAACGCGAAATCACGATCGCCACTGTCGTCAGCGGTTTGCTCAAGCTCTGCAACAGTGATCGGGACATCGGCGATTTGTGCCAGGAGAAACCGCAACGTCAACTCCTCTCGCGTTGGCAACCACTCCCTCTCCGGTTCTGGCCACAGCGCTTCACACATGGCCCAAGTACCGAACGTGGTAACCCCTTCAGATTCGGCTAGGGCGCGCAAGCCCAAATCGTCGCACCACAATGGACACCCACGCGCCAAAGCCAACCTAACGGAAGCGTCCCACGGTTTGAACCTGACGAATTCTTCATCCTGATCAACTAGCGGCGCCGCTAGGTGCCCGGTCTTCACAGACTGCCAACCGGTCAACAGTTCCAAGGTCTCATTGGACGCTTGTTGCGCGGCCGTTCGCTGAGCCTCGTCGATCTCCCAGAATTGGGGGCTGTTGATTCCAGGGTTGTACGTGAGCACACCATCGCCGAGCTGACCCGCCACCACGACCGCCGCACGAGCATCAATGACCAATTCGTCAGCGACATAGACACTTGCGAACATGCCAGACATCCGACGGACATCAAGATCCGTGGAAATGCCTACGGCCGCGACGCTTGTATCGATGGCAACCTTGTTCCCAAGCGCATTCCTTGCAGCTTCGCGTTCCCTGCCTCGGCGGACCGGGTCGGCCGAGATGGCTGTCAGGGCGTCCGCCGCCCGGGACAGGAGCAACGTAGCGTATGGCAGTTCGCGAATGTTCCGAAGCACACCGTAAGGAAAGTGCCCACTACGGACCTTCACGAGTATCGGTTCAGCACGTTGTGCCAACACTTGCTGCTCTACCGCGAACTGCTGAATGAGTTTGTCAGGGTCTGCGCTGGAAACGGCCCTCATCACGTGGCTTTCTGGAAAGCGTGACAAAAATCCCTCCAAAAGGTCTTGGAATCTTGTGCGCTGCTGATCGCTCAAGCTGACCCGATCACCTCCAGACATCAGCGCCGCGAGCGCTGAACCTGCCACGATCTCATGGTCGGAATAGGTGGTCGCGATCTCCAGCAATCGACTCGCATATCCCTCCGTAGCGCCCTCGCCCGCGATCACTTCGATCATCAAGCTTGCCTTGGCGTGGTCGGTCGGCATGAGTTCGTTTCCCGCCATGAAAGCCCAAGCCTGCCGGTTCTTCAACTGGCGGCGCAACGCGTAAACCACGCACCATGCCGCCTCTTCATTCTGCGGTGATTCCCTCAACCATGCTCGCGCGTTCGACTCCATCGCTTGCCAGTCCTCGCGTTGTTCGGATATCCCCGTCAACACGCTTCGCAAACGATGCTTGGCCGACGGAGACTGAACCAGAGCCAACGCCTCTGTCGCCAGCGCCTCGGCATCGTCAAGTTTGCGGTTCTCGACGAGGATGTCGACTGCAGCTTGCCGAAGCGAATCAATGCCCAGATGCTCAGTAGCCTCCGCTAACGTTGCTATAGCTTCGTCCACTTCACCGGCCTTGTCCTGCGCTTGAGCTAGGTAATACGCGTGGTGATATGACTTGAACCGCGTGGGAAAGAGGATCGTCACCGCCTCGGCATATTCCTCACGGTTGAGGGCCGCGACACCCCTGTACAACGCAGATTCACCCTCTGAGAGGTCGGACATGGCTTCGTCGTCCACTTCTCCAAACGACGCCAGACCTAGAAGGGCACGACGCCGCGAAGAATCGTCGCTAGCCACCCTTAGAGCCGCTCGCATGAGACCGAGTGCCTCAGCAGTACCCAATCCGCGGGCTTGCCCCGCTCGAATCAATGCCCGTTCAGATTCGTCTATCCGTTCCAGTTGCAGGTAGTCGACCTCGCGATATCGACCGAGCATCAGATAGGCGTTTGCAAGCCGCTCTTGGACATCCGGGTCGGAGGCCTCGGCGTCGGTTGCGTCGCCATTCGGTTGCGTCAATGCCAAGTCCACGGCTCGCTGAGGATCGTCAAGAAAAAGCAGCGCACGCATCGCAACAGCAACCGCCAGATGTGAAGGTCCATCCCAACTCCGAAAGCAGTCTCGCGATCGGAGAGCCAGTTCCACTGCATCGGTGAGCATGTCGTGGCTGCCGAGTTCATCCAACCCCAGTTGGTCCACCATGCCCAACGTCGTGTTCGCTTGGTGGAGCAGCAACCACGCCCGGTGCGAGAATCGCTCGTTCGCATCCCGCAGTACCTCGGTAGCCGAGTCGAAGCGCTCCAAGGACCAATACGCCCAAAGCAACATCGACACGCCATACAGCACCAGATCCGAGTCGTCTGACTCAAGCAACTCCGCGGTACTAACACCTTCCACAACGGCTGAAGGGTCGTTAGCGAGCCGCGCGCATGCAATTTCAATCAACGGGTAATCGGATGGAACCCGCGCCATGAGCTCTTCAGCTACATCCGTATTCCCGTTGTCTGCCATGGTCACGGCCTGCCAGGTCAGATGCAAACTGCTTCTGGGGGAGCCAGTCTCAATCGCCCGCTCCCGCGCAGGAGCGGAGTTACCGATGCCGTGAGCATCGATGAATTCGCGGATCGCTTCCCACGCCGGGTATCCGGCCTCCGTAAGCCACCGAGGCGGCTGACGAGCCATTTCCGACAAAGCACCAGGCTGACGTGACGCCGGATCCGCCAAGAGCGTTTCAAGTCTGTCCGCCTGGGCAGGCGCAGTCTGTCGCATCAGTTCGACGTACTCGTGGCAGGTCGGGGGAAGTCGCTCCAACGTCGCTGTTGCCGCGAGTTCTTCGGTTCTCTCCTGATAGTGCTTCAGCGCCCGAACAATTCTCGTTGCCAATTCCGTTGGGTCGGAAAAGGACTTCCAAAAGATACCTTGCTGCCAGTCCCCGATCTCGCTCAGGAATTCCTCTTGTCTTGGTTCGCGATCGTCCACTTCTTCAACAAAAGCCAGGATCGGTTTTCCGAGACTGCGCGCGTGATCCACTTCTTCGTGCGTGGCTGACTTGCCGGACTCTTGGGGCACCCCATAACACGCCCCTAAAATCAAGATAACAGCGTCAGCGGTGCCAATCTCTTTGAAACACTCAGCCTGCGACGGTTCGGGGGAGGCGGCAGCCGTCAACTCCATCAAGCACGGTTCGTGGTCGAGTGTCTCAATGGCCTCCTTGGCCGCGGCTCGGTACTGCTCGAACCCGCCAACAATTGACGACACAAAGACCTTCATCGCTTCAGTTCCGATGAAGAACACGATAGCGCTGAGCCCATTCGTAAGACAGCGAGGGGACTTGTCGGCGGGCTTGGGAATGCCGACCGCCGAGTCCTACCTGAAGTGCGTCCATAAGGCCTCCCGCTGAGCCGAAACGCAAGGACCTCCCCAGATTCGGTGTCGATCAACCCCGATCCTGGAGGCCCCCACCCACCTCAGCGCGGACCCAGTACACAACCGACGCAGCAGCCGGCAAAGATAGCGGTGGGAAAAACCCGGCACCGGACCGCCGGGCCGATCTGGCGCCGTCATCAGCCGCGCGTTTCGGGACTTGCGGGTCTGGCTGCTGTCACCCGGCGGGCAGATAGTGGAAGCCTCGTCCCCGGCCTTTGTCTGAGCTCGGCACAAGCAGGCCTTGCTGCGCCAGCTCTTTCAGCCGGGTCGTGGCGGTAGCGGCCGACACCCCAGCCAGCTCGCGATACTCGACAGATGAGATACGGCCCCGCTCGCGGACCCAAGCGAGCGCCCACTCACCGGACCCAGGACCGGGCCGCAGACCGAGAGATGCTTTTGCCTGCGGGCTGAGCTGCCAGGCGGCAGGAGTGTCATGGGGCACGACGACGGGTGACAGCAAGGGCGCGCCCGTCATGGCCAGCCTGTACTCGGCAACCCGGCGCAGCGCCGTGTCCGCGTCTTCGGGAGAGCGTTGCAGCAACGGAGCACAGGATTCGCAGGTGAGGAACGGCGTTCGCGGCTGCGCTGCCCGCCAGACGAGCAGTGCGGCGTCCACATCGTCTCGGCCGCGCGGCGGATCCAAATCGGCGAACAGCCTGTACCAGTTCTCGTTCACCTGTTGCCCGTAGAGGTCGATGCGGACAGCCGGATCGGGCAGGTCTGCGATCACAGGCGGCCGGCTGCCGATGCGGACCATCTCCGCGAACATCATGTCCACCCCTACGCCCTCCTGCTCCACGAGGCCTATCAACCGCAACGCGTTCATGAGAGTCCGGTAGCGGGGCACGGAATGGTGGGTGATGATGTTGTTCTCGGTGACACCGCCGATGAGCCCGCCAGGCGAGGTGACACGGAGGTGGTTCCCTATGTGCTCCACAACCGTCGGGCCCGGCAAGCTCCACTCACGGTGACAGACCGCGTTCAAGAGCGCCTCCCGCAGCGACCGCCGCGGGATGGCCCACACCTTGTGGACCTGAAGCCCGATGGTTATGTCAGTCACGAAAATGTGATCGGCGGCGCGTGCCTCAACTGTCAGAACCTCCTCCAGCAGCGAACGGCCGGTCTCCATGACTCGCACAATGGACGGCCCGCCCGGGACATGCCGGTACGAGTAGTCGATGGCCGGCTGCCGACGCACCGCGAGCAGCATCTCACCTGCCTGGTTGAGATGCTCGCCGTCCTCTGCAACAAGCCCGAGCCTGACCAGCAGGTCGCGCGTTGAAAGATCCGCTCTCGGGGAGCCATCGTCTGACAACAGGTCCCGGAGCGTCCCTGTCGCAGACGATGCGATCGAGCTGACAGGGGTCTGCGACGGCATGTTCGAAGGGTCGGCCGCAAGGTTGGCGAACAGTGCTCCCATGAGCTCCGTCCTCGTAGCCGGCACGCATCGGGCATCCACCCGATGCTGGTATTTTCCCCGATACGGCACCGGCTCCAAAGCTTGGGGAACATCTACGACCAGCAGCGCTGCTCCGCTGACGTAGACCCGGTCGACCTGCACCGTCAGCCGTCGCTCGGTCAGGTCGTAGATCCGGCCCCGCAGCCACTGCGGGTCGGTTTCCGCTCCGATGATCCGGCCGGTCTTGTCGTCCACGCCAACAACCAGCGCGCCCCCTCCAGCCGAGTTGGCCATGCAGGCCGCCGCTTCGGCCAGGTTCTCCGCCGCCTCATCGTTGTACGGAGAGCCGGGCAGGACCGATCCGTCAGCGGCTCGGCGGCCGGCTTCCTCCTTGACGTCTACAACAGCTGACTCCAACTCATCCGCAGATCTGCCGCCCTCGCTCAAGGCCCGCAGGACGCGCTCGATCTCTGCCCGGCGTTGCGGCTGCGGCAAGTAAGCAAATGTTGCGCGGTTCATGCGTTCACTCCGTTAAGGCTTCACAAAGGTTAGGGATTTCTCTAAGGAAAACCCTAACCCAACGCCGGTAGGTGGGATTGGTAGGGTTTTTTCGGAAGAAAACCCTAACAATCGTCGGCACGCCGACTTCTTAGGGTTTTGTGGCCCGTGTGTTCATCGACCCAGCTGCCTGATTGACATTGATCTTGAACGGTTCTGATGACACGGTATTGCCCGTAAGCCACTTCCCTGAAACTCAACCAACATCGACGGGAGCCAGAAGTGGCACTGACCGAGCAGCAACGCACTACCATCTACAACAGCCTCGCCGACACGGTCGGACCACAGGAAGCAGAGTTCCTTACCGGACAACCCGTGCTCACATGCGAACGCCTCGCCCTTCGGTCGCGATCCCCCTCCGACTAGCGGGTACGGATGGGCCGACCCTTCCAGAGAGAACTGATCGGTAGGGCCCATATGCAGTCGGACAACTCGAACGCTGAGGGGCCCGTGTGCAACACGACGCCGGCGAGCAACTGGTCACCGATGTGATCGCGCAGCCACATGAGGTGGCGTGCATCGTCGCGGGAGGGCGCGGCGGTGGCTTTGATCTCGAACGCCAGCAGCTGCTGGGAATCCAGTTCGGCGATCACATCTATCTCGTGGCGACCGTGGTGCTGTCGAAGGTGATACAGGCGACAGCGGTGCTCGCTGACTGTTGCTTGTGCCCTCAGCTGGGCCACGACCATGGTCTCAAGGAGACGCCCCAGAAGGTTGCCGTCTCTCATGGCCGTCTGGCTGGTGGCACCAGTAACTGATGCCACCAGCGACGGATCAACCAAGAACCGCTTGGGTGCCAGCGACAGTCTCTTGAGTCGGTTCGACGTCCAGGCAGGCAGCTCGTCAATGATGTGCAGTCGATCCAACAGATCCAGGTAGCGCAGGACAGTGCGACGGTTGATACCCGCCGCCTCGCACAGGGTTGCGTCGTCGGTGATACCGGCCGAGTTGAGCGCGTACGCTTCGAAGAACCGGGCCAACCGGGCATCGTCGTATCTGTCACCGGCAATCCGAGAGTCGCGCGTAACGATCTCCTCGATGTAGGTGTCGAGCCAACTTCGGCGGGCCCGCTCTGAAAGATGCAGCGCGGCCTGAGGGAACCCGCCACGCACGGACTGCTCAACGTAGCCGCGAAGATTCGGGTTCGCCGTCACCGCTGAGTCTTGATCTCTGCCGGCGGCCAACTCACCTCGTGCGATCCGATCGACCAGCGGCACCTCGGGCAAGCCGAGGCACTCCCCGACTGTCATCGGGTAAACCGCTGTCCGGGTGACCCTGCCAGTTCCGGGCCAAGTCTCGGTCTCAACTTCAGCCCGGATTGATCCCGTCAAGATGAACCTGCCAGGCCTCGGTTCAGTGTCGCAGGCCCGTTTGACCGCACCCAGCACCTGGGGTACCTCTTGCC
Organism: Candidatus Aldehydirespiratoraceae bacterium; assembly: GCA_965208435.1. Classification (GTDB taxonomy): domain Bacteria; phylum Actinomycetota; class Acidimicrobiia; order Acidimicrobiales; family Aldehydirespiratoraceae; genus VXYK01. The sequence continues at coordinate 1,035,546 of OZ242337.1, forward strand.
ACTCGTCAAGCAGCACGGGCTCAGCCAGGCCCTCAATCGCCGCGTCGGGGTCGGCGGCTACCGACAGCGCCTCAGCAGGGCGGTCCAACCGGACCACGGTTCGTGCATGACGCTGTGCGGTAGTCGTCTTGCCCGAACCCCTCGGCCCTACCAGCGCCAGCGCGGGGAGCTCCTTGAGGAGATCGGACACAAGCGGATCGACCAAACGATCAAGGTACTCAGCCACCGGAACAGAGTACCGATAATTGACAGTGTTTACTACCGATATTCGACATATGTTTGTGCTTCTATTCGACGCCACCGGGGTGAGTCAGAGAAGACGGCGGGCTATCCGAACTCCGAGGATCGGGAGCCCGGGTTGGTTGCGTTCTCAGAGACCGTGCGGCGGGTGACGCCGTCGAACCCGTCTGAGTTCCGAGCGCGGACTTCCAGGGTGATCTGCAATGTCGAACAACCGTGGTCGCGCCAGAAATGCCTGCCGCGACCCCTCCGGTCAAACACCATCCCGGATGGCATGCGAACTCACCTCGGGCACCGGGCGAACCTCGTTGGACAGGACTAGCAAGCAGTCCTGAGTGTCCAGCAAGCGGCGAAGTGCTTTTTGATTCTTGATGATCCGCCGCTTTGCCTCAATCGGATCGTCCGTCGCCACCGCGATCAGGGCAACTCCCAGCTCACTGGCAAGGCAACGGAGGTCTGGCTGTTCAAGTGAGTCGCGGGCGAGGAATAACACGCCGCGACCTCCTTGATCAGAAACAAAACGGACAAGCTCTTCGTCCGTGACATCTGCTCCGTCCCAACGCTGGAGATCTAAAAACGGCGCCTCGTCAGCCAGGCTCTGGGGCAGGACAGCATCGCAGAGCAACCACATGATCAAACGGCACTCAGCAGTTGGACGCCCACGCGCGCCGTGTCTTCGAACGGCTCCCCCTCCAATTCGGGATAAGCCGCCTCAATCACACGACGTTCGCCGTGCAGGTCGACACTAGCCAGTGCTTTGGCGCTAATCCGATGGCCATTGAGGTGAGGAGTCCCATGCAATACCGTCGGGTCCAGCCTCGTGTTGGCACTCGCTCGCAACAGGTCCAGCGTCTCTCGGCCGCCGTAGCTGAACGGTCGAAAGACATCGTCCACGTTCGCAATATCAAATTCCAGCGGGAGTTCGCCCGACTCAACGTCAACCCATCCGTTGCCTTGGTCTACAAGAACATTGCCGCTTGAAGTCACACCGAGTTGAGCGGCGGTCGAGTCACCAGCAAAGCGTGCCAGCGACGTTACCACTCGGCTTGAGACCCGGCGCGGCGAGACCGACTTCAGATAGGTCCAGGCCCGCACCGCTACAACGTCTCGGAAAGTCCAGTAGCAGCCGGCAGACGTGCGCGGTGTCAACAGGCCGCGTTTGCGCAAGTAGTTCAACGAGGACGAAGTCGTCCCTGCAAGGAAGGCCGCCTCCTTCGTAACATAGGCACCAGCCGCGAACACGTCCGGGTCCCAAACAACTGTCTGAACATCGGAGCCGGCACTGTCAAGGATCAGTCTGTGAGTCCCAGGCAACAGGGTGTTGATCCTGGTGAGAAGCTGGACGACTCCGCGATCGTCGGCCGGAAAGTCTTCGACGATGATCCGATATTCAGAGAACCTCGGATACCTGCTCAATACTCGGGACCTGGCGGGATGTCCGCAGACAAGAACGGTATGCGGGCCGAACCACGGCACGATCTCTGCGGTCGTCACAAGTCGTCGTAAGGATGAACCCGCTTCGTCGAGACGGACGGCGAGTCGCAGCAGCGCTGCAGCGTCGGCTGACGTGTCGAGCACGGCCATCGCCATAACCGCATGCTGGTCGTCCCGCTCGCCCGCACCCGGCCAACACTGCCGATAGAGGCGTACTTCCTCGACTGTGGCAGGGATCGTCGTAGAATCAAGCCTGATTCGACCCGCCGGATCGTCTCCAACTGCCTCCGATACCCTCGCTCGAACCTCGGAATCCACCGCAGGATTGCCGCATAGCGATGCGGCTTCCAAAAGTAGGCCGCGATCGCCAAGTCCCAATGCCAGATCACAAATTGCACCCGCGGTCTCAAAGTAATCCAGTCGAGCCGCAATCTCCGCCGCGAATCGCAGCCGATCACGATCCTGCCGCAGCATCGGCAGCACTCCCGCTATCGCCGCCGGCAACGATTCAGCTTCTTCTGCGGTGAGATGCGCGACAAACCCGGACATCACCGACGACAGTGGTTGCGACCACGGGTCAGTGCTGCACAACGCTTGGAGGACTGCGGCGTACAAACCGGGCGACGGCTGTGTCATGGCCGCCATTCCATGCCTCCCAGCGCCGCCAGCGGGATGTCCTTGTCTATGCGCTCGCCGGACACATCGTCCGATGACCACTGCGAGAAGCGACCGGGAACGGCGTCCAGCCCTCGCGGGTCTCGCACGCCCACTCCCACTGCTTTCATCAAGGCCATGGGGAAGATCATTACAAGATACGGCGGTTTCTGCTTGACTTGCAGCCTAGATCTGGTCTGCAAACCACTGAGACCGGCGATCCTGTCAGCCGGTATGAGCCAGGAATGAGGTGCCGCAACCAGAACAGAGTCGGCAAGATGACTGTGTGCGACAGCCGATGGATCAGCTTGGGCTTCAAGGAACTTCAAGTATTGCCCATGATGTCGAAAGAAGTCCCGAAGATTGGTCGAAAGGTGATAACGCCAGAACACGTCAACTGAGACACAACGGGCGTAGTTGCAGTCCGGCGGCCACAGGGGTAGACCGGGAACCACCCTCTGGCGAAGCGCCTCAAGCCGGTCCCAAACCATCTCGGGCTCGGAGGCCGCAAGCGAGAGCAACCGTTTTGCTTCTCAACGAACGGACTGACTCAGCTTTGTGTCGCGGGCGACGACCTGAATCAAATCGATGGCTTCCTTCGCGGCGTTGTACATCACAACAATATTACATGGAAAATACTATTATTCTTCTTCTTAGATGGAGTGTGCAGCCCTCGTAACGCCCTGGAACGCCCAGGTCAGTGTGGGGGCTGTGACTTGGCCAGAAGGTCTGGGACGCGCAGGGGGATGCTGGTTTGGGCTTCGTGCATCGACACGCCCTCGAAGGGGCGGATCAGGTAACGGACCTCGGGCTCGGCGTCGGGTTCGTTGGGGACTGACACGACGGCCAGGCGCCACACGTCGGGGCTGCACTGGGCCTGCCCGACCTGGGTCGCGCTGACGCTGATCTGCTCCGTGCCCGGCAGGTGGCCCTTGACCTCGATCAGGTAGTGCATGTGGTTGCCAGGATCATAAGACAACACGTCGAAACCAGGGTTGCTGTGTTCCTGTTGCTCAGGCCGGCGGCCCAGTGCCCGTTCGGCCTTCATCACCGCGGCTACGGCACGCCGGTCGGTCTCCATCTTGTCGGCTGCGGGATCCAGAACAGGCGGGCTCCCCTGCAGGTGGTCGAGCAGACCCTGAGGGACCACCAGCGCGGCCCCGACCACCGTCGGCGGGCCGTTGTGGAGATTCTCCTCCAGAGCAAGATCGGCACGACGCTGCGCCAGACGAGCCTCCAGTTCCTCAGCCCGAGCCCGCGCCCTCCCCGAGTTCAAACGAGGCTTGCCCCCGGCTAGTTCCTGAGCCTTGATCTCCTCAGCTCGCAGGTCCCAGTAGCGAACCTCGGCTTCCAGCCGCTCCCTCACGGCCTCTGCAACACGAGCAACCCGGCTGGTGACAACCGCACGAATTTCCTCGAAATGTGGCGTCGCCATTTGCTCGATCGCCCAATCGCGCGCACCGACCTCGGCCGCGTGGCCGGCCCAATCGAGATCAAGATGCCCATCGAGCAGATCCGCTTGCGCCTCGTCCAGAGGCGCATAGTTCAGATACGGCTGACCGCCCGGATCACGAACGTTCCCGTGCCGATCGATCTCCACATACTGAACCCTCCGAGACACCACCTGACGACTCCCGTGAACGAGGCGCCCATCGGTGATGGAATGGTCAAGAAACACCAGCAACCGTGGCTCCACCGACGAATCACTGGGGTCAACCAGAATCGCCCCGCGCTGGAGAGTCTCGCCGTGGTCGGCGGAAACCTTGCGAAGCACAGCCGTAAGCAACGGACTCCCCGGCGACACGAGTTCGGCCTGGCCTCCAACCCCTGGACGAGCACTCGGTTCACCAGAACCAGAACGAGACCGATCAGGCTCGATGTGGGCCTTGTCGAAGGTCACCCGGTGGTAACGGTCATGCACCGCCCCGAGCGCAGGGTCAGCGGCGGCACGAACCGCTACCGGCACACGAGTGATCTCGAAGCGGCCATTCTCGCGGCCCGTGATCCGCCCGCCGTACCGGCGCAGCGCCGTCGAGAAGAAGGTCTGCACGAACCACGGCAACAACTTGCGGGCCTTAGCCTGTGCCATCGTTCGGCGGATCTCATCGTTGACCGCCGGGTCGGCAAGACCCGGCTCTAGTGCCCGCTCCTCCAAAACACCGTTGAGCTGGGTTCCGATGTCACCGTCGATCACCTCGTCCATCCAGGCCGCATGCGCTGGATCAGCGTCAGAACGAATGGCCCGCATCAACAAATCCCGCAACGAAACATTGATCTGCGAGTCACCAAGCACGTCATACACCTGATCACCGAACACGCCCCGCTGCTGCTCGATCTTCTCGAACAGCCGCTGGAACACCTGCCCCTCCCGAGTCTCGTGAGCGACCAGGTTCCACATGTGGCAAGGCCGATTCTGGCCGATTCGATGGATCCGCCCGAATCGCTGCTCAATACGGTTCGGGTTCCAAGGCAGGTCGTAGTTGACCATCAAGTTGGCGACCTGCAAGTTGACGCCCTCACCCGCCGCGTCGGTAGCCACCATCACCTGAACCGTCGGGTCCACCCGGAAACGGTCCTGTATCGCCCTCCGATCATGACGCTTGATCCCGCCGTGGATAACGACAACCGCCTCAGGACGGCCCAGCTCAGCGGTGATCCTTTCCTCTAAATAAGTGAGCGTGTCCTTGTGCTCAGAGAACACGATCAACTTGGGGACCGTCCCGTCCCCAGCAGAGTCTTCACCATCACCGTTGAGATCAGCCCCGACAGCGAAGCGGCCCGAGCGCAGCAGGTCTCGGAGCTGCACCCATTTGGTGTCCTCACGACTCTTGCGAACTCCGTCGGCCAGATCAACCAACGATTCCAATTCCGCAACCTCTGCGGCAAGCTCATCGGCAGTACCCGCTGCGGTGGCAGCATCGATCACGAAGCTCTCCAACTCCTCGAGCTCTTCGTCGCTGTAGTCGTCGAAATCGAGATTCTCCAGATCGGCGATGCGCGCACCACGGGGCAGATCGACCACAGGAACAGGATCACCCGACGAAGCCAGGCGACGCAGTTCCGACTCCTGTTCGGCCAAACGGTCCCGACGGCGGCGCAACGAGTGATAGATCGCGGCGGGCGACGACGCCAACCGGCGCTGAAGACCCGCAAGGGCGAAGCCGACCATGATCCCGCGGCGGTCGCCGCCCTCCTGCATACGCATAGCCCGGTTCATTCCCGTCCGCACATAGTCCGTGACCGCCTCATACAACTCGGCCTCGGGCGCTGAGAGCTCGAAGTTCAAGCTGTGCGCATGCCGCTGAGGAAACAAACGACGACCCTCGAACGTGCGCAGGTTCTCCTTAACGATCCGGCGCATCACCGCTGACGTGTCGGGAATCTCGGCCAGTTCATCACCGGAGCCGCGCCTTCGCAGCCGGCCTTCGAACATGTCCGGATCGACCAGGGTCATGAAAGCCAGGAAGTCGTCGTCCTTGCCGTTGTGGGGAGTCGCCGTCAACAACAGCAGATGCCGAGTGCGCTCCCGAAGCGCCTCGCCCAGGATGAACCGTTTCGTTTTCTTCAACTCGGCTCCGTAACGGTTCGCCGACATCTTGTGGGCCTCATCAACAATCACCAGATCCCACGCGAACCCTTGACCCGCTCTGCCATGTCCTCAGACCGGGAGAGCTGATCCAGCCGGGCGATCAGGAGGTTCTTCTCCACGAACGGGTTGCCAGTGCGGGAATCCTCGACCGCGGCACGCGACATCAACTCGAACGGCAGTCCGAACTTCTCCCACAACTCGTCCTGCCACTGCTCCACCAAACTCCCCGGTGCGACAATCAGACAACGGACGACATCGCCACGCAACATCAACTCGCGGATCAACAACCCCGACATGATCGTCTTGCCGGCGCCCGGATCGTCCGCCAAGACGAACCGCAACGGCCGCAACTCGAGCATCCGGTTGTAGACCGCATCGATCTGGTGCGGGTAGGGCTCGATGTTGGACGTGTCGACGGCAGCGAACGGGTCGGCCAGGTGAGCCTGCTGCAACCGTTGTGCCTCCGCCGCGAGCTTGAACGCCTCACCGTCGGCATCGAAGCTCCACCTCCGCTGCTCCGGCTCAGCGAAGCCTTCCAGGTCGGCCGACCCGATGATCCGGTCGCCCAACCGTCCGCCACCCGTGCGGTAGGTGAGCGTCGCCGAGCCCGCCCCGTGCATCTCCACGGCCACCACCGTCACATGGCCGTCCGCAACCACCCCCTCCAGCCGCATGCCCGCGACCAGATCGTCGAACGCAAGCGTCACGGTCCTGCCATCCAGCCAGAGGCTTCAGCAGCTTCAGCGACGCTCAGGGTTGGTGTTCCTTTCAAGAAACATGACAACGATCAACGCCAGAATCAGCAGAATCAACAGAACCTGAAGCGCACGGACAAGAGCACTCGTCGAACTGGAGTCCACCGCCGCTGAAATGTTGCCCGAAGCAATACCTGCGGTCACCTGGCCGGATTCAACAACAGCAGTCGCTGTTGAACGAAGAGTCGAGGTTGGAACCACCTCAGACGACGTCTCGATTTCGAGTTCTTGATCAGGATTTTGAGCCGCGACCAGCAGCGTCTGCGGGCCGTCGTTCACGGGTGTGGCAGCCACCAGCTGCGGAACCTGCACAGCGGCTGGATCATTGTCGAGAACGACTCCCCTGACACTGGCCGGACCGCTGATCACATAATCCGGTGAAGGTCGGATGGTCAGAATCACCGCGCCGTCCGGCTCGTCACCGGGGCCGTCGAGCGTCGGTACCGCGTGAATTGCAGACGTCTCCCCTGCACTGATCCACACAGTCTTGGAGCCCCGATCCTCTGGCCCGACGAAATTGCCGTCATGTTCAATCACCACCTCAACCGCCAAATCGGCTTCAGGAGCGACGTCGGCAACAACGCTGAAAATGGAGACTCCACCCTCAACAACCGCGTCTCCACTCATGACGCTGACCTGAATCAGGTCGACGACCGCTTCAGTTGCCTCAGCCTGAGGCGACGGCAAGGCCGTGGTGGTCGTAGTCGTAGTCGTGGTGGCGGCAGTCGTCGTGGTGGCGACAGTCGTCGTGGTCGTCGTGGTGGCAGGCACAGCCGCAGCCGGTCCCCGTGGCTCATCAGGTTGTGCAGCTTGCACAGGTGGCTGAACAGGAGGCTGCACCACTGGCGGGTCATCGTCAGCAACAGCCACCGTCGCCGAGCCTCGAGAAGCAGACACCGTGTAACCGCTGCCGACACCGATCGCGGCAGTCACCGAACCGTCGGGCTCATCAGTTCCGTCATCGGTAGTGGCAACCGTGAGCGTTGCGCTGCCGCCGGAGGGAACAGTGACCGTCCGCGGTCCAGTGGAAGCCCCGAAATCACCAACAGCCGAAACCGTCACAACGACATCCAGACTCGCCGACGGCGCAGGGTCCGCAGTAATCGTGTAAGTCGCGGCGCCACCCTCAGTCACACCACCACCCGCGGTGACACTCACCTCAGGAACAACAGACGGGTCATCGTCAGCAACAGCCACCGTCGCCGAGCCTCGAGAAGCAGACACCGTGTAACCGCTGCCGACACCGATCGCGGCAGTCACCGAACCGTCGGGCTCATCAGTTCCGTCATCGGTAGTGGCAACCGTGAGCGTTGCGCTGCCGCCGGAGGGAACAGTGACCGTCCGCGGTCCAGTGGAAGCCCCGAAATCACCAACAGCCGAAACCGTCACAACGACATCCAGACTCGCCGACGGCGCAGGGTCCGCAGTAATCGTGTAAGTCGCGGCGCCACCCTCAGTCACACCACCACCCGCGGTGACACTCACCTCAGGAACAACAGACGGCGCGACTGTCGTTGTGGTGGTCGTTGTGGTCGTTGTGGTCGTCGTAGTCGGAACCGGTTGGGGAACCAAGGCAGGAAGCGGCGCCTTGGCGCCATGCACGAGGACCCGCGGGCTTCCTCCGCTCAACACCCCGTTCTTGGCCCACTGGAACGGAAACTCCCCGGTAAAGTCGCTCAAGTGAACGTCGCCGACCTGCCTCTCACCGAGACACTTGGCAGGGCTCTTAGGAACCGCAAGGCAATCCTTAACGGTCAGGACCGCGAACCGGACCGAACTGTGCCCCCTCCTTATGGTCGCCGACTGCCATCCAAGGTGTTGAGCCCTGACAATTCCGAAGTTTCGTGACACGTAGAAACGAAAAGTCAAATCAGCCGTCGCCGGTTCACTGAGCGAGAAGACGAACACCGCCGACTGGCCTACGACGATGTTGGTCCGCTCAACCGTGACCCAACCCTTCACGTCGCTCTGTGCGTCGGCCTGTCTGTCAGAAAACAGCGCCGCTGAGACAAGAACACCCCAGACCAACAGAAGTAAGAGCGTGCCTCGAAGCACTTTCTTCGAGCTAATCATGAAGTCTTGCCTCTGGACCCTAGGCCACATCGTTCGGGGGAAATGACACGTTACTTTCGCGAAACAGACTATCGACACCCAGCCGCGATCTGGCCGATGGTTGGTGGTTTCGGCCAAGGCATACGGCCATGTGACCGCCCCGGAGCACAGGTCCACGCCTCATCCGAATCTCATACGAAACAAACCGGACGCCCTTTCCCGCCGCAGGACCGAAGCCGCAAATCCCCTCAGCGGACTGTTTCCCGACCGACGCAGACGACCTTCGACTGTCATGCGGAGCCACCAACCCGGCGAGAGGTGGGCGAATCGACGAAGATGGAGCATGACCCGCGTACACGGCGGACCGCACCGACGCCGTCCGACCAAGCGCGGCCTCACCGGCCGTACTGTCAAAGAAGACGCCCACCGCAAGCGACGCTTGGCGATGGTCGACAAGCAGATGAGAAACCGTGGAGTGAACGACCGTCGAGTACTGGCTGCGATGGAGTCTGTGCCCCGGCACCTGTTCGTGGAGGAGTCGCTCGCCGGAACCGCCTACCAGGATCATCCGCTGCCCATCGCGGCCAGCCAGACGATCTCACAGCCCTACATTGTGGCGTTGATGGCCGAAGCCGCCGAAATCACACCGGACGACCGTGTGTTGGAGGTGGGAACAGGGTCGGGTTACGGGGCCGCGGTGCTCGCCGAGCTGGCAGCCGAAGTGATCACCGTGGAACGCCACCAGAAACTGGCCGACGCGGCCGCCGAGCTGCTGGCCGAACTGGGCTACGACAACGTGAAGGTGGTCAGAGCCGACGGCACACTCGGGTACGCCCAAGGCGCACCGTATTCAGCAGTGGTGGTCACCGCGTCCACCGAAAACACCCCGTCGCCGTTGATCGAACAGCTCGCAGACGGGGGACGGTTGATAATCCCGCTCGGACCCCTCGGCGAAGTCCAACACCTCACCCGACTCAAGCGGACCGGCAACGCAACGACCACCGAGGCTCTCGGCCGTGTCCGTTTCGTTCCCCTGATCGCCGACCGCTAGACCAACCACCCCGAGCCACTGCCACCACCGCTGCGGATACGCACCGCGGCTACGGTGAGGGAATGGTCGCCGCCGTTCCAAGGGTCGTCATCGTCGATGACCATCGGCTGTTCCGCAGCGGGGTGCGGGTCGAGCTCGGAGACCGGGTGAACGTGGTTGCTGAAGCCGACGACGTGGGCTCGGCGGTAGCGGCCATTGAACAGTGGCGGCCCGATGTGGTGCTGCTCGACGTCCACCTGCCCTCGGGTTCGGGCCGCGAGGTCATCGAGGCAGTCGGCTCGGGCCAGGTCGACACCCGTTTCCTGGCTCTGTCGGTGTCCGACGCGGCAACCGATGTGATCAACGTGGTGCGGGCCGGCGCGCGGGGCTACGTCACCAAGTCGATCTCCGGCGACGACCTCGTCGAGGCGATCATCCGGGTGAGCAACGGCGACGCGGTCTTCTCGCCCCGCCTGGCAGGATTCGTGCTCGACGCATTCAGCGCAGGTAACGACCCCGCCAACGAGGATTCCGATGACGACCTAGACCGGCTCACCCCGCGGGAACAAGAGGTTCTCAGGCATCTGGCCCGCGGCTACACGTACAAGGAGATCGCCCGTCGGCTGTCGATCTCGATCAAGACGGTCGAGACTCACGCCTCGGCGGTGCTCCGCAAACTCCAACTGTCGAACCGCAACGAACTCAGCCGCTGGGCCGCTGCCCGACGAATATGGTAGCGCCGGCCGGTCGCTGGGGGCGGACCGGCGAGGCGCTACCTTGGGTGGCGATGGGAAGGGGGAGGACCCATCGCCAGACTGAGACTGCGGGCCAGTGGATTACCGGGGTCGGCTGATTACACGCAGCGTGTAATCCGACACGCCACCGAACTGAAAACCCGGACCAAGCGCTGAGCGGAGGGCTGCTGCGGTAACCGTGGATGGGTTCGGGTTGATGGTCATGACTGTATTATCGTCCCCATATCGACATGACACAACCATATATTTTTAATACTTATTACCAAGTATTGTCATGTTCGCATGGCATACTCAGCAAATGCAGTTGGACATCGAATCGCTGAGGACCTTCGCCGCCGTCGTCGACCTCAAAGGCATGACCCGAGCAGCCGAGTCTCTGGAGATCAGCCAGTCGGCAGTCAGTTGGAAGATCAAGCGCCTGGAGGAGAAAGTCGGTCGCAGCCTGCTGATTCGCGAAGGCCATTCGCTGCGGCCCTCGCGCGACGGGCGAGAACTCCTCCACTACGCCCGGACCATCGTCGACACGCACGACGAGGCCGTCCGCCGCCTCGAGAGCTCAGAACTCACCGGCACCGTCAAGGTAGGCACCCCCGAGGAGATCAGCACCGAGCGCATGTGCGCCGTGCTCTCACGCTTCAACCGCATCCACCCCAGAACACAGATCGAGTTCTTCGTCGACCGCTCATTCCGGCTCGCCTCGATGCTGGCCAACAGCGAACTCGACGTCGCCGTGCTGCAGGTGCTCGACAAGGACCGGAGACAAGACGACCAGACCCTCTGGACGGACCCGCTCATATGGGTCTGTGCCCCGGACAGTCAGTACGAGGAGGGCCCCGTGCCGCTGATCACCTTCGGCGAAGGCGGCTTCTACCGCCCGCTCGCGCGACAGGCCCTGGCCAACGCGGCCATACCCTTCACGGTCACTTTCTCGGGACCCAGCGCCGCAAGCGTCATAGGTGCCGCAGAAGCAGGGCTGGGCGTGGCGGTCCTCGCCGAGAGTTCCATGAGAGGCGACCTGATCCGGTGGCCGCGGGCCGAGTCGATCCCCCCGCTCCCAGACTCGACGTATGTGGCGCGTGCCGCTGCCGGCGAACCCTCCGTCGTAGCGACCGAGCTCATCTCCGACATCGTGGGCGAACTTCAGGCCGAATGAGATCAAGCAGTCTCCACGGGCACAGCGAAGTTCTCGCAGCGCGAATGGTGTTTTGAGCCTCCGCAGCCACCATCATCAAGACGAATGAGCCGACTGCTTGAGAACAAGGTTGCGCTGGTCACCGGTGCTGGCGCCGGAATCGGCGCGGCCGTCGCCAGACGATTCGCCGCGCAGGGCGCAACCCTGTGGCTCAACGACCTCGACCCCGCAGCACTCGACGCGATCATCGCCGAGACCGGAGGCAGCGGACTCGCCGGTGACATGTCCGACTCCGCGTTCGTCACAGACTGGGTGAATCGGGCCGCAGCACAGCACGGCCGCATCGATGTGCTCTACAACAACGTCGGCGTCTCCCGAACGGGACTCATCGGCGATCTCAGCGACGACGACTGGCACTTCCAGCAGAGGCTCACCCTCGACACCACATTCTTCGCGACCCGTGCCGTGCTCAGCCACATGGTTCGCCAGCAGAGCGGCAGCATCGTGTCGATGTCGTCCGGCGCCGCAGTCGGCGGGCACTACCGACTCGGCGGATATGCGGCCGCGAAAGCAGGCGTCATCTCGCTGATGGAGACGGTCGCCACCGAATACGGGCACCTGGGCATACGGGCCAACGCAGTCACGCCCGGACCCACGGCAACCGGTCCCCTGCTGGCCTACCTCGCCGAGCAACCCGGAGGCGTCGAAGCGCACACCGCCGGTTTGAACCTGGCGCGGCTCAGCCGGCCCGAAGAGATAGCGGCCGTGGTGACGTGGCTCGCCTCCGACGAGTCCTCCTCGATCAGCGGCATCTGTGTTCAGTCGAACATCCGTTCAGCGAGCAGAAGGCCGACGTGAGCATCCCACTCAAGGCTTGGCACGCTGCATGTGACCGCCTCAAGGAGATGGGCGAACGGATGACCGAAGCGCCGTTCGCCACCGACCCCGGGGGTCAACTCGAAGGCTTCGAACACCTGGCGGACCAACTCTCGCTGTGGCTCGTCTGGGAGGTGCTGCACGCCGACCCGACACGGCCGTTCTTCCATCGCCACAACGACCTCGTCAGCCAGTGGGGCGGACCCAACAACGACAACACCTACCGCCACGCCCGAATCGACCCGACCCGGCGCTACCGGATAGTCGGTCGCATGCACTCCTGTGAGGAGTTCCTGCTGGCGATCCGAGTCGGTTTCATGCACCGTCCGGTGTGGGGCACGGTCGCGCAACTGACCGCCACCGATCACGGAATTCACGAGGGCGAGGACTTCGAGCTGATACTGGGTGGCAACAGCGCCGATGTGGAACTGCCTGAGGGTGCAGTGATGGTGTCGATCCGCGAGTACTACTACGACTGGCGGCCCCTTGAGCCGGCCACCATCACCATCGAGTGTCTCGACCCGGAGCCCCCCGAGCCGCTTACCGCCGGCCAGTTTGAGGCACGACTCGACGAGACGCTCAACGAGATCGAAGAGTCGATGGGCTACTGGAACAATTACCTGGTCACCAACCGTGCTCTGCGAACCGACAACTCCTTCACTGCAAACACGGTCAAGCTCCAAAAGGGCCTCGCGGACGCCCGATACGAATTCTGTTTCTGGGATCTGTCACCAGACGAGGCACTGGTGATCGACTGCGACCAACCCGACGCCCGTTACTGGTCGATGCACCTCTACACCATGCACAACTTCGAACCCGTCGATCCCTACGCCCACATCAGCAGCCGCAACCACCGCCAAGTCGAGGTCTCCGACGACGGCCGGGTGCGTATCGTGGCGAGCGCGACCGACCCGGGCGTGCGCAACTGGCTCGACATCGCCGGGCGACGCAACGGCTTGTGCACTCTGCGCTGGTTCTGGCCGCACAGCGAGACCCGGCCCATCCCGTCGACCACCGTCGTCCCGCTCGCTGAGGTCCGCTCGATCCTCCCCGCCGACACACCTGCCTTCACCCCATCCCAACGCCACACCGAGGTCAACGCCCGTCAAGCCCACCTTCGCTGGCGATTCAGAAGCTGAACACCCGCTCAACCCCACCGGCCCGAGGTCGTTGGAGCACGACCGCGCGGCAAGACCTCGATTCATGACCGCATAGGGCTCCGCCATCGACGCCGACCGTCTCGCCGAAGACACAGTGCCGATGACACAGCGCTCAACGGTGGACTCGCCCCACTCAAGATCGCAGGAGACCACCGCCGTCGACGCCGATCGTCTGGCCGGTGACATAGCGGCTTTTGGGCGACAGCAGAAAGGCCACTGCCGGGGCGATGTCGGTGTCGGGGTCGCCGTCGCGCCCTAGCGGATGATTGTCGTACATGGCCGCGAAGGCAGCCGCTCGCTGTGGATCCGCCGCCGGATCGAGCCGATGCGCGGCCGAAGCCGGCAACACACAGTTCACCGTGATCCCGTGTCGGCCCCATTCGTTGGCTGCGGTGCGGGCCAGCGAGCGAATCGCCTCATTGGAGGCTGCATACGGTCCATAACCGGCGGTGCCGGTTAGACCCATCGAAGTGGCCATCGTGACGATCCGGCCGAACCCCTCTTCGCGCATGTGCGAGTAGACAGCCTGCATCGCCCAGAGCGTCCCTTTGGGCCCCGTGTCGAACAACAGGTCCATGTCCGACGCACTCACCTCAACCAGCGGCGTGGTCGGTCGAAAGCTCTGAGCATTGGCGACCAGCCCGTCGACCCGGCCCCAACGTTCGACGACATCGGCGATCAACTCCGCAGTGGCGTCGGCATCGGCCGCATCGACCGACCGGGCCAGATGGTCGATGCCGAGGCCGGCCAGCTCGGCTCCTGCTGCATCGACCCCAGCTTGTCGTCGTCCGGTCACCACCACGCTCGCGCCGCAGCCGCCGAGAAACCGCGCCAGGCCGATCCCGATTCCCTTCGTGCCCCCGGTAATGACGATGATGCGACCGGCCAGGTCCATACCACCCGCTGAAACCGAGGCGCCCGCGGAAACCGCAACGCTCACCGAACCCGGGTCACCAACTGAAACCGCGGCGCCCGCGGAACCCGCAACGCTCACCGAACCCGGGTCACCAACTGAAACCGCGGCGCCCGCGGAACCCGCAACGCTCACCGAACCCGTGTCACCGACTGAAACCGCGGCGCCATCCGAACCGCCGGCTGGGCTGGGATCGTCAGTGTCTGTCACGTCGCGTATCGTAACGCCCATGGCATGGTCGGTGGGTCCACAAGCGGAGTGGGTTGTCGAAGCCAACCGCGGCGAACGACCCGAGTTCCGCCCGGCCCCAGGGCCGTTCAACGCCGACGCGCTGATCGAGGATGCGCTTGAACGTACGCCGAACGCCGACCGTTTCGCAGACGACGACTTCGTTGAACCGCTCAGTGTCTTCTGCGACGCTCTGGAGACAACGGCCCGACTCACGCCGTTGGGTCGCTGGGCAACACAGCGATACCTCAAGCGCCTGCTCGACGTGCGGCTCGAACTGGAGGCCCACGAAGCCGCCCAACAGGGCCTGCAGAACGAGACCATCACCGAACCGGTCTTCGTCATCGGCCCGCCCCGCAGCGGAACCACCGTGCTGCACCGGCATCTCGGGGCATTGGCGGGACATCGGGCAGCTCGGGGATGGGAGTTCACCCGCCCGCTGCCCCCACCCGAGCCTGGCACCTACGACCAGGACCCGAGAATCCACCAGACCGCCGACGAACTGGAGTTCCCGCAGGCAGTTGCGACCGGCCTTCGTTCGATACACGCATACTCCGCGCAGATGCCCAAGGAGTGCCTCTCCGCCATGGCGTTCGCGGCGCGCACAGAAGAGTTCATCAGCCGCTACAACGTGCCCGCCTACGTCGAATGGCTTCAGGCATGCGACATGGCACCCGCCTACGAGATGCACCGTCGGATACTGCGCGTCCTGCAACAACGGATGCCATCTGCACGGTGGATATTGAAATCACCGGTTCACCTCCAATCGGTGCCGCTGCTAGTCGCCGCCTACCCGGATGCGAGCTTTATCATCACCCACCGCGAACCGACAGAGATACTCGCATCGGTCTCAAGCCTCGTCGCGACGATGCGCTCCGCCTTCAGCAACACAGTCGACGCGGCAGCCATCGGCCGCTACCACCACGACCTCTACCAGCGGAGCCTCAACGCCCTCGTGGACCACGTTGATCAGAAAACCCTCCCCTCGGAGCGCACGGTCCATGTTGCGTTCAAAGACCTGGTGGCCGACACGCCGGCGACGGTCGCGGCGATCTGCGAACGACTGGGGATCGATCCCGCGGCCGCCCGGCGCTCAAGCAGCATCATCGCCGAGGAGGAACGCGAAGACGCCGCCGGCGCGCACAGATACCATCCGGCCGACTTCGGTTTGGACGGCGCTCAGATGAGGCAGTCATTCGACCGCTACCGAGCCCGTTTCGGCATCTGACCCCACGGTTGATCCCACGAACCGGGCCACTGTCAGCGCTCCGCTGCGACACCGACGGCAACCACTCCCCGACCATGATCGTCCGCCGCCGAATCGGGTCGTTGCTGCTTGGCGGTGCGGGTGCTCCGCTCCCCTCAACGAGGCTCGCGGCACGAACCCGCGGTAATGTCCGCTGCTGACACCGGCGCAGAGACGCAGCCGTGACAGGAGGTCCGCAAATTGGCCATCGACTTCGAAGTTGAACCCGAGTTTCAAGAGAAACTCGACTGGATCGACGAGTTCGTCCGCTCAGAAGTCGAACCGCTCGACCTCTATTTCCGCGGAGAGGCATCGCCGTACGACAAGAAGAACGAAACGGCCCAGGCTCTGGTTCGCCCTCTGCAGAAGCAGGTGCAGGACCAGGGACTCTGGGCCTGCCACATCGGCCCCGAACTCGGCGGGCGCGGCTACGGGCAGGTCAAGCTGGCGCTGATGAACGAGATCCTCGGCCGTTCAGGCTGGGCGCCCTCCGTGTTCGGCTGCCAAGCCCCTGATTCGGGCAACGCTGAGGTCCTCGCCCACTACGGGACGGACGAACAGAAGCGGCGCTACCTCGAGCCGCTGCTGCGAAGCGAGATCTCCACCACATATGCGATGACCGAGCCCCAGGCTGGCTCCGACCCCGGCTACTTCAGGTGCCAGGCCCGCAGGGATGGCGACGAGTGGGTCATAAACGGCGAGAAGTGGTTCGCCTCCAACTATAAGTTCGCCGACTTCCTCATCGCCATGGTGATCACCAACCCCGACGTGCCCGTCTACAGGGGTTCGTCGATGATGCTCGTCCCCCACGGAGCCGAAGGTCTTGAGTTGGTGCGCAACAGCCACGTCGGCGGTGGTGCGTCGGCTGACAGCGCCGGACACGCCTACCTGCGATTCAACGATGTGCGGGTGCCCGCCGAGAACCTGCTCGGTGACGAGGGCAGCGGTTTCAAGATCGCCCAGACACGGCTCGGCGGCGGCCGGGTCCACCACGGCATGCGCTCGGTCGGCATGGCGCAGCGAGCGCTCGACATGATGTGCGAGCGGGTCCTTTCGAGGGAGACGAAGGGCTCACTGATCGCGGAGAAGCAATCGATTCAGCATTGGGTTGCGGACTCCTGGATCCAGATTCAGCAGTTCCGCCTGCAGGTGCTCCACACAGCCTGGCTGATCGACAGGGAGGGCGACTACGCCAAGATCCGCCAGCACATCGCCGGGGTCAAGGTGGCGACGCCCAAGGTGTTGATGGACGTGGTCTATCGGGCGCTGCACTCCCACGGTTCGCTCGGCGTCACCGACGAGATGCCGCTGGCCAACATGTGGATGGCGGTGCCCGTCATGGGGATCGCCGACGGACCCACCGAAGTTCACAAGAACACGATCGCCAAGACGGTCTTGAAGCAGTACAAGCCGCACGAGGGGTTGTGGCCGTCAGCGCACATTCCGAGCCTCGTACCGTCCGCCCGAGCCCACATCGAGGCCCGGATCGAGAACGAGACAGCCAATCTGTGATCTCCCTCGACGGCCCGTTCTACGACCAGTTCGTGGTCGGCCAGGAACTGCCGCGCCAACCGTCGGTGACCATCGACGAAGGCACCGCCGCGCTGTACCAGTCGCTGGTCGGCGAACGCCTGGCGATGGCGCTCGACTCCGACGTGAGCCGGGCTGTCAGCGCCTCTGACCGGCGGCTCGTGAGTCCGGGACTGGTGATGCAGTTCTCTATCGGCCAGAGCACCACGGTCAGCCGCCGGGCACTTGCGAACCTGTTTTATCGAAACGTGCGGCTGGTGAGACCTGTGATGATCGGCGACTCGATCGAGACCAAGGTGACTGTTGCCGGTCTGGCCGACGGTTCGCACCGACCGGGCCGGGCGCGGCGCGGCAAGGTGCTCGTCGACATCGTCACCTGTGTCGGCGGTGAACCCGCGGTGGTCTATCAACGCTGCCCGATGCTCCCCCAACTCGACGATGAGGCCGTGCCCGGCCACAACGACGACTTGGGCACGACACCCGATCTCGACCTCGGCTCCTACGCCGAACTGGTGCCGGAGTGGGACTTCACGGCCTTGGGACCGCCCAGCAATTGGAGCGTCGGCGAGACGGTCATTGATCCCACCCGCGACGTGATCGACGGAGCCACCTCCCTGGTACGTCTGACCCACAACCTGGCGATGATTCATCGCGACGCTGAACTGTCGCCCTATCCCCAGCGACTCGTCTACGGCGGCCATGTCGTGGGACTCGCCCAAGCGTCGTTGTCGAGAGTGTTGCCGGGCATGGCCACCGTTGTCGGCTGGCACCACTGCGACCACACCGGCCCGGCATTCGAGGGCGACCTGTTGTCGTTCCGCCACACGCTGCTCGACGTGGCGCCAGCCTCAGACGGCCGCGCCCTAGCAGTGCAGATAGAGGGCTTCGCCCACCGCCCCGACGCCGACGGGCTGCCCGAGACCGGCAGCGAAGGCGCCAAAATCCTCGACTGGACCCTGATAGCCGCCGCGCCCTAGATCCACCAGGCAAGTCAACTCGCCGCAGGCGTCTCCGGCGAGTGCTCGGGGGCGAAGGGCGCGAGACAAACCAGGGCCGCAGCGTCGCCGACGAGTTCTGACAGTTCATCAACGAAGCTCGAATGCGTCGGCAGGACCTTGTTGAGAACGATCACGAAACGGGCGGACGGGGGGCAGCACTTGCGGGATCCCTGATCGCTCAACAGCACCGCTGCGAGGCGCTCCGGTGTAAGCCGGTCAGCCGTTGAGCACCCGGCGATCTCCGCAACACGGTCCGGGCGCTGGCACTCCTCAGAGATCACCGCGCCGAGCGCCGCGGCACCCACGCAAGCGACCAGGATTGTGGTTCGAGAGGGAACTACCGGCTCATAGTCGAGCGGGGCTTTGAAAGGCATGCGTCGGGAGCCGTCCGCCTCGACCACCACATGGTCGGCCAGACCGAACCAGCGGTCACATACCTGAGGTTCAAGGCCGAGAGCCTTGTGGTCTGCGGCGGCCCTCCATGCCAACACGACCCGCCGATCCGCCAGTTCGCCCAACAGCGCTCCGTCGGTGGGAGCCAGAAGAGGCTCATGTCCACCGGTCCGGTCGCGGCCCATCTTGGTGGTTGTGGTCAGCACGACCGTTCCGGCGAGTTGGGCACCGAGAGCGAACAACACCGTCGTCTTGCCGCCTCCCCCGACCAGCGACACCAACTCGTGGTCACCCAGACCGAGAGCGTCCGCGATCTCGCCGATCATCACCGGTTCAGCCATAACAGAGCCCACCCTACGACCCGTTCGTACGGTGGCCCAACAAACCTCAGGGATGGTCACCGAGTTGAAGTGGTTACATCAAAGCCTTAAAGTGACTACATGAACGTAGGGATACGAGAACTCAAGGCACACCTCTCAGAGTACGTAGGCAAGGCCGCCAGAGGGGAGAACATAGTGGTCACAGACCGGGGAGAGCCCGTCGCTCAACTTGTCGGCCTCGGCGGATCGTCAATGCTCGACCGTGGAGTCGCCGAAGGCTGGATCACTCCCCCGTCGAGAACGCATCTGACTCCCGCGGTGCGTCATCCAGCACAGCGAAGCACCACCGACGTTCTCGACGAGGACCGCGGATGACACTGTACGTCGACACCAGCGCACTGCTGAAGCGCTATGTCTCCGAACACGACTCCGACGTGGCCGAACAATTGATGGCAGCGGATCCAACGCTCGTGACCTGCCGTCTCACCGAAGTAGAACTGCGGCGCAACCTCACACGGCTTCTCGACAAGGAAGTGCTTCTCAGCGCCCGCCGACAAGCCCAAGCCGACCTCAACGCTTTCGCACTCGTCGACATCGACGCCACCACCTGCAACGCCGCCGCCCTCATCGCCGAGCAGACCCTGTGCCGCTCGCTCGACGCGCTGCACGTAGCGGCAGCAAGACGAACCGGCGGCACAACCACGTTCCTCACATTCGACCAACGCCAAGCCCAAGCCGCTCGATCCGTGGGCCTTGTTGTCGTCGGCGCGTAGGAGAACCGCCCCACCAGAGCCTGCCCGAGGACGCTCCGAAGCTGTGCGAGGGTTGCAATCGGTGGGGGAATCTGGTTTCATTGAGGGCGTGAATCGCACCACCACCCTGCTCCTTCTCATGTAGGCGAGCGCCACATACCGGCGCTCGCCGAACCCCTCGTGCCTCGTGCCGGGGGGTTTCGTGCTTTTCTGGCACGAACTATCGAGATCAAGCAAACGACACCCCCCCCCCCCCCCCCCCGGACAGACCCCACACTGGAGACAAACATGAGCAAGATGCCGTTTGAGAAGTACCGTCCGTTCCCGACGGTTGAGCTTCTCGACCGCGCCTGGCCGACTCGACGCATTGAGAAGGCCCCGGTGTGGTGCTCGGTCGACCTTCGCGACGGCAACCAGGCCCTCGTCGACCCCATGGACTCCAGCCGCAAGAGGCGGATGTGGGACCTGCTGGTACAGATGGGTTTCAAGGAGATCGAGGTCGGTTTTCCGGCCGCCTCCCAAACCGACTTCGATTTCGTGCGTGAGCTGATCGAAGGAGACGAGATCCCCGACGACGTCACCATCCAGGTGTTGACCCAGGCCCGCGCCGACCTCATCAACCGCACGTTCGAGGCGGTCGAGGGTGCACCGTCGGTGATCGTGCACCTCTACAACTCGACGTCGACCACGCAGCGCCGTGTCGTGTTCGGAACCGACCGCTCGGGCATCATCGACATAGCCGTCAACGGTGCCGAAATCTGCCGGCAGGGACTGGAACGGTCAGGCAACCCCGACTCGATCCGCTGGGAGTACAGCCCCGAGAGCTACACCGGCACCGAGCCGGACTTCGCTGTCGAGGTCTGCGAAGCGGTCATGGACGTCTTCAAGCCGACAGAGGAGAACCCGCTGATCCTGAACCTCCCCGCCACCGTGGAGATGTCGACACCGAACCTCTACGCCGACATGATCGAGCAGTTCGACCGCATGATCCGCGACCGGTCCACAGTGCTGCTGTCACTGCATCCGCACAACGACCGGGGCACAGCCGTGGCCGCCGCGGAGATGGGTCTCATGGCCGGAGCCGACCGGATCGAGGGAACCCTGTTCGGCAACGGTGAACGGACCGGCAACGTCGACCTGGTCACGATCGCCCTGAACCTGTTCACCCAGGGCGTCGACCCGACACTCGACATGAGCGACATCGACGAGATGCGCAGGGTGTACGAGTTCTCGAACAGGATGACGATCGATCCGCGCCACCCGTACGTCGGCGACCTCGTCTACACGGCCTTCTCGGGCAGTCACCAGGACGCCATCAAGAAAGGCATGGCAGACATCTACGACGTGCGCCCCGGCGAAGAGCTTCGGGGCGACTACGACACCTGGGACGTCCCCTACCTGCCGATCGACCCCCGCCACCTCGGCCGGTCCTACGAAGCCGTCATCCGAGTCAACAGCCAGTCCGGCAAGGCCGGGGCCGCCTACGTGCTGTTGCACGAGTACGGGCTCGACCTGCCCCGGGACCTGCAGATCGACTTCTCCAACACCATCCAGCAGGTCACTGAAGACACCGGCACGGAGATCACCTCCTATGAGATCCACCGCCGATTCATGGCCGACTACGTTGAACCCACCGACCCCCGAGTGGAGATCATCGGTCACCGCGCCACCAGCGACACCATCGACAGTGGACTCACGACCCTGGAGGCGAAACTCATCGTCGGCGGCACCGAGCGCATGGTCTCGGGCGAAGGAAACGGCCCGATCGACGCCTTCGTGAACGCCCTCAGTTCCGTCGGCCTGTTCAAGGGCAAGATCGCGGACTACACCGAGCACACACTCGGTCTCGGTTCCGACGCCACCGCGGCGGCCTACGTCGCAATCGACACCGGCGCCAGGAACCTGGTGTGGGGTGTGGGCCTGCACGGATCGATCGTCAGTGCCTCGCTTCGGGCCATCGTCTCCGCCGTGAACAGTTCAATATCCAAATAGCCCGTATTCGATCAGCCTGCATCCGATCGGCCCGGCGTCCAAATAGCATGCTTGGGCAATGGAGCAACTCCTCTGGCACCACGACCCGCCGCGGTCACTACACTCGCCGATCCTCGTCACCGCCTGGGACGGTTGGTTCGACGTGGGCGGCGCCGCAACGGGAGCAGTCGAAGCGATGCGAGGCCCCGACGCCACCCATCTGGCCAGCATCGACTCCGACGAGTTCTTCGACTTCAACGAACACCGACCCAACCTGCGGATCGGCCCGGACGGTCGACGGATCATTGAATGGCCGTCCAACGATGTGCACTGCCTGACGCTCGACAACCGCGACAGGGACCTCGTGTTCATCGAGGGAGTGGAGCCGCATCTGCGTTGGCGGACCTTCGTCGACGCAGTCATCGAGGTCATCGAGCGACTCGACGTGAAACTCGTGGTGACACTCGGATCGATGATCGCAGAAGTTCCCCACACCCGCCCGCCGACGATCACGGGCTCGACCACCGATATGGAACTCGGCAAGCGGCTGCGCCTCAACCTGCCCTCCTACCAGGGTCCGACCGGAATAGTCGGAGCGCTGCACCAACGTCTCGACGCCGCCGACATCCCCGCAGTGTCGCTGCGGGCGAGCGTGCCGCACTACGTGTCGGGCGCACCGAACCCCAAGGCCTCCCGCGCCCTGCTGGAGCGCTTCGAACGGGTGACCGGCCTGCCGACCCGCTGGTCGAGGCTCGACGAGGAGACCCTCGAGTGGGAGTCCCAAGTCAACGAGGCGATGGACGGGAACGACGAGATAGTCCAGTACGTCCGCGCCCTCGAACAGCGCTACGACGCCGACGCAGAATCAAGCCTCCCCACCTCCGACGACCTCGCAGAGGAGTTCGAGCACTTCCTTCGCCAGCACGGCAACGAACCTCCGACTTGAGTTCAAGACCCTGAAGCGACAGACAAGTGTCCGAAGCGCTGGACATGTGCGCTCGGACGCGCCAACATTTCAGCTTCAACGGTCCACCGTCAGGGGAGACGCATGGAGTCAGTAACTTTGGCCGTCAACGGCACCGAAAGAAGCCTCGAAGTGGAGCCGCGCACACTGCTGGTGCATGCACTGCGCGACGAGTTGCGCCTCACGGGAACAAACATCGGCTGCGACTCGAGCAGCTGCGGCGCCTGCACCGTGCTTGTCAACGGTCAGTCCGCAAAGTCCTGCACGATGTTTGCAGTTCAAGCCGACGGGGCCGACATCACCACCATCGAGGGCGTCGCCGACGCTGACGGAACGATGCATCCGATGCAGCAGGCGTTCCATGAACACCACGCCCTGCAATGCGGATACTGCACACCCGGAATGGTGATGGCGGCAATATC
This sequence comes from Candidatus Aldehydirespiratoraceae bacterium, assembly GCA_965208435.1. Taxonomy (GTDB): domain Bacteria; phylum Actinomycetota; class Acidimicrobiia; order Acidimicrobiales; family Aldehydirespiratoraceae; genus VXYK01. The sequence continues at coordinate 1,058,960 of OZ242337.1, forward strand.
GCTGGTCGAGGAGTACCCCGATCTCGACGAACACGGCGTGCGCCATGGGCTCGAAGGGAACCTGTGCCGCTGTACGGGCTATCAGAACATTGTGAACGCTGTCCTCGCCGTGGCCGGCTCGGGATCAGAGGAGTGAACCATGACTATGACCGATGACACCGCAACCCACATGGGCAGCCGCCGACTGAGACGTGAAGACCCCGCACTGCTGACCGGCGAAGCACAGTTCATCGACGACATGAGCCTGCACGGCGAGATCTGGGTCGGAATCGTTCGCTCCACAGAGGCCCACGCCACGATCCTCGGTGTCGACGGCAGCGCCGCTCTCGAGATCGACGGCGTGACCGAAGTGCTGTCCGGCGCTGATCTTGCGCCGCTGTGGGGAGAGGGTGCCCTGCCGTGCGCTTGGCCGGTCACCGACGACATGCGCAACCCCGCCCACCTGCCGGTCGCCACCAACGTAGCCAAATATGTGGGCGACGCCGTGGCGGTGGTGCTCGCCGACTCGCGCTACGCCGCCGCTGACGGAGCGGCTGCGGTCTCAGTCGACTACGACCCGCTCCCCGCGGTGGTCGACATAGAAGCCGCCGTGGCGGAGGGCGCGCCGCTGGTGCATGAAGACCTCGGCACCAACGAGAGCTACACCTGGCCGTTGATCCCTGATCCCGAGGCCGTGGACGAGGCATTCGCCGGCGCCGCCCACGTGGTGAGCGAACGCTACGTTCAACAACGGTTGATTCCGGCGCCGATGGAGCCCCGCGGGGTGGTCGCCGCGCCGGGTGTGGCCAACGGAGAGCTCACCCTGTACTCGGCCACGCAGATCCCCCACATCCTCAAAGTGATGACTGCAGTGACGCTCGGCATCCCCGAACACAAGATCCGAGTCGTTGCCCCCTCGGTCGGGGGCGGATTCGGCTGCAAGCTCAACGTCTACGCAGAGGAGATCCTGTGCTGCGCGTTGGCTATGGACCGGGGCGTGCCGGTGCGTTGGACCGAAAGCCGCAGCGAAGCCGCTACGGCCACGATCCAGGGCCGCGGCCAAGTCCAGCACATCGAACTGGCCGCCGACGCAAACGGCAAGGTGCAGGCCGTGCGAGTCAAGCTGCTCGCCGACATGGGCGCCTACCTGCAGCTGGTCACCCCGGGTGTGCCGCTGCTCGGCGGGTTCCTGTACCACGGCTGTTACGACATCGCCCACTACTCGTTCGAGTGCACCTCGGTGTTCACCAACAAGACTCCGACCGACGCCTACCGGGGCGCCGGACGCCCCGAAGCCACCTATGCGGTCGAGCGGGCCATGGATTCTCTGGCGGTCGCCGTGGGCGTCACACCCGAGGAGATCCGCTCCCGCAACTTCATCACAGCCGATGCCTTCCCGTACGAATCCTGTGCCGGGCTCATCTTCGACAGCGGCGACTATCAGGCAGTGCTCGACAAGGCTGTGCAGATGGCCGACCTCGAAAGCGTGCGGGCAGAGCAGGCCCAACGGCGAGCCGACGGATCCAACCGTCAGATCGGTGTCGGCTTCTCGAGTTACGTGGAGATGTGCGGGCTCGCCCCGAGCCGTGTGCTGGCGTCGCTCAACTACGGAGCCGGCGGCTGGGAGGCAGCGACCGTAAGGGTGTTGCCGACCGCCAAAGTGCAGGTGATCACCGGTTCGACACCACACGGTCAGGGCCACGAGACTTCCTGGTCGATGATCGTCGCCGACAAGCTCGGCATCGACCCCGACGATGTGGACGTTCTGCACTCCGACACCGCGATCAGTCCGACGGGTCTCGACACCTACGGCTCACGGTCGCTCTCGGTCGGTGGAACTGCGGTGTTCATGGCCACCGACAAGGTGCTCGACAAGGCCCGGCTGATAGCCGCCCACCAGCTCGAAGCCAACGAGGACGACCTCGAGTACGTCGACGGGGCTTTCCAGGTCAGGGGCACGCCCACCGCAGCAGTTCCGTTCGCAGCCATCGCCTTCGCGGCGTTCACCGCGCACGACCTGCCTGACGGCATGGAACCCAACCTTGAAGCCCACGTCACCTACGACCCGCCGAACTTCACGTTCCCCAACGGCACCCATATCGCGGTGGTGGAGGTGGACACCGATACCGGCAACGTCGACGTCGTCGACTATGTGGCCGTCGACGACTGCGGCAACCAGGTCAACCCGATGATCGTCGAGGGTCAGGTACACGGAGGTGTGCTGCAGGGCGCGGCCCAGGCGCTGTACGAGGACGCCATCTACAACGAGGACGGCCAGATCGTGACCGTCAACCTGGGCGACTATCTGGTTCCGTCGGCTGCTGAGGCGCCCGCCTACCGGGTCGCCAGCCACGTGACGCCGAGTCCGACCAACCCGATGGGGGTGAAGGGCATCGGCGAAGCCGGCACCATCGCCGCCACACCGGCGGTGATCAACGCCGTGGTCGATGCTCTGCGGCCCACCGGCGTTACCGACGTGACGATGCCGGCGTCACCACAGACTGTCTGGAGAGCCATCAACGAGGCCCAAGGAGGTGCGTCGTGATTCCCGCAAGTTTCGACTATGAGGTGGCCGAATCGGCCGAACACGCTGTTTCGCTGCTCGCTGAGCACGGCGACGAGGCCAAGCTCCTCGCCGGTGGCCACAGCCTCATCCCGATGATGCGTTTCCGTCTTGCCACACCGACGGTGCTTGTTGATGTGGGGCGGCTGGACGATCTGCGTTACATCAACTCCGACAACGGAACCATCTCGATCGGCGCGCTCACCCGCCACAGCGAACTCGAGCATTCAGCGCTGCTGGCGGAGTCCGCCCCGTTGCTGGCTTCGGTCGCGGCGCTCGTGGGTGACCCGGCGGTGCGCCACCGGGGCACGTTGGGCGGCACTCTGGCCCACTCTGATCCAGCCTCGGACCTTCCCGCCGCGGTGCTGGCGCTCGGAGGCACGATCGTGGCCCGCGGTCCAAGCGGTGACCGCGAGATCGCCGCTGCGGACTTCTTCACCGGTTACTTCGAGTCAGCGCTCGCTGATGACGAGATGATCGTCGAGGTGAGAGTCGCGGCGAGCGCCGGTGGCTGGAACTATCAGAAGTTCAACCGCCGGGCCCAGGACTGGGCGATCGTGGGTGTCGCGGTGGCCGAGGAGGGCGCCGGGGTGAGCCTGGTCAACATGGGTTCCACCCCGTTGCGCGCATCAGCTGTCGAAGCCGCGGTCGCAGCAGGCGCCTCGGCCGCCGACGCCGCAGCGGTGGCAGCCGACGGACTGCAACCGCCGACTGATCTCAACGCCGATGCCGACTATCGCCGTCATCTGGCACGGGTCTTCACAGAACGGGCCCTCAAGGCAGCCGGCGTCGCCTAGAAGCCGAGCGGATCGATTCCGAACACGGCAGCGACCGAGCGAGGCTGTGGCCCGAGCGGCCCGCCCGCGGCCTCGCGGCCCGTGAGCGAAGCGAACAAGAGCGGAAGACAACTGACGTGAGCGTCTCGGCCGTCTGAGCCGCTCAGTATGGCGCGTTTAGCCAAGCGGCGACCGGCGACCTACGCTGGTGCGCCATGACAGAAGCATTCCACCTCGGCGAAGAAGAGATCCCCTGGGTCGATACCGGTACAGGCGTTGAACTCAAACTGGTGCAGGCTGATATCGAGGCCGGTCTCTGGATCGTGCGCAACCGCTTCGCGCCCGGTGCTGCAGTCCAGAAACACCGCCACACCGGTCAGGTGTACGGCTACACGTTGACCGGCGCCTGGAAGTACGCTGAATACGACTACATCAACCGTGCGGGTTCGTTCCTGTACGAGCCTGCCGGGTCGGAGCACACACTGACGGTGCCCGACGACAACACCGAACTGACCGACGTGTGGTTCCAGATCTACGGCTCCAACCTCAACCTCGACGCCGACGGCAGCGTCGAGTCGATCACCGACGCCGAGGGCATCTATGCCGCGTACATGGCCATGTGCGAAGCCCAGGGCCTCGACCGCCCCAACGTGCTCACATGAGCCTGGACCCCACTTCTACTCTCCCTAAAGGATTGACCGATGGCACGGATTGATGTTGTAGACGGAGAGGGGCTCGAGCGGGAGCGGTTGCTGATGATGCAGCCCGACGTGGCCAAAGGCATGTGGGTTTTCGCCAACGCGGTGTATGAGAAGACCTCGCTGCCCGCTCGGCTGCGCGAGGTCGCCCGGCTCCGTGTCGCGGTTGCCAACGGCTGTGGGGTGTGCCTCAACACACGCTCACCGAAAGCCGCCGCGCAGGGTCTCGACGAGGACGCGGTCCAGGAGGTGATGGCGTGCTCCATCGGCACGCCGCCGGCGATCGAGGGCTTGACCGAGCGTGAACGCCTCGCCGGTGAGTTCGCGGACCGTTTCGCCAGAAACCACCATTCGATCGACGACGAGTTCATGGCTGAGGTTCGCAACCATTTCTCAGACGTGGAGGTCATCGAGTTGACCGCCCTGTGCGCCATGACCGTCGGCAACGGACGCTTCCTGGCGGTGCTCGACATCGCCGCGGACGACGACGGCTTCTATCTGCTGCCCGAGGGCACCGGCTGAACCCGTGGGTGACAGAAACCCAGTGCCAACGTTGATCGATTCCAGCGACGGTGTCCGCGTCGCGCTGCACGACCTCGGGGGCGACGGCCCACCGTTGCTGATGCTGCATGCCACCGGTTTCCACGGTCGCTGCTACCGAGCCGTCGCCGAGCACCTCGTGGACCGCTTCCACGTCTGGGCGCCGGACCTGCGCGGCCACGGCGACTCGATAACGCCGGCCGACACAGGCCTCGGCTGGGCTTCGATGGCCGACGACGTGCGGGCGGTCAGCGAACATCTGGGTGTTGACTCCTGGGCGGTCGCCGGGCATTCAATGGGCGGTGCGGTGGCCGCAAAGACCGCCCTGCTGCATCCTGGTCTGGTCTCGGCGGCCTGGGTGTTCGAACCGGTGATCTTCCCTCCGACCGGAGTCACCGTCGCCAGGCAAGGCAACAGGCTCGCCGAGTCTGCACGGTTTCGTCGACACGACTTCGATTCGTTCGACCATGCCATCGAGCGGTACGCGAATGCGGCACCGTTCGCGCAGGTCAGCCGCAACGTCATACGGGACTACGTGGTCGATGGCTTCTTCGAGACCGACACCGGCATAACCCTGAAGACCTCTGGAGAAACCGAGGCGCGCCTCTTCGAAGGGGTCGACCTTGAACTGTTCGGGCAACTCCGGTCTGTGGCTGCCCCTTTCACGGTGGCCACGTCTGCAGACGGAGGTCCCCCCTCGAGCGTCGCCGAGCAGATAACGGATCAACTGCCCAACGCTCGCAGCGTCGTCTGGCCCGACAACACCCACTTCGGTCCCTTGGAGGACCCCCGGCGGGCCGCCACTGAGATCCTCGCCGCGGTGCTATGACCCGTGACCGCGTCCTCGTTCAGCCGATTCAGATCAGAGCAGTTACCGGTGAATTCGAGCATGTCTACTCGGAACAGTTCGGGCCGGCCCTCGAGGCCGCCGATGGCGGCTCACGCTCTGGTGTGCCCGTTCACATCGCGCCTTGAATCACATGGCGAACGTGCCGTCGTCTCGGACTTTCCAGGCTGCAGCCGCGATCGTGCCGCCGTCGACGGGGATCGATGTTCCGGTCACGAAACTCGCCATGTCGGACGCCAGGAAGACGACCACCGCAGCGTTCTCGTCGGTGGACCCCATGCGGCGCAGTGGTGTCGGCTCCATCCCGTCGATCATGGCGCTGCTGGCCTCAGACAGGCTCCGGTCGCCTGGAGTCGGGGTCATGTCGGGGGCGATGCAGTTGACCCGGATGCCGCGCCCACCCAGTTCGAGGGCCAGAGACTTGGTGAACTGCTCAACGGCCGCCTTCATCGCCGCATAGACCGCGAATCCGGGGGCGGCGTGGTACGCCTCCACGGAGGTCACGTTGATTATCGAAGCGCCGTCGTTCATCCGGTCGACTCCGTGACGCACACAGTTGGTGACGGTGGAGAAGTTCTCGGCGATCAGGACACCCTCTCCTTTCGGCGACACTCCCGAATACAGCGAGTGAAACCCTCCCCCAGCATTGTTGACCAGCACATCTATAGCCCCGAGTTCGGTGACGACACTGCCGAGCCAGCGGTCGACACCCTCGGCGTCGCGCACGTCGAGTTCGGTGGCAAGGCAGCGGCGGCCAGTCTCCTCGATGGCCGCGGCCACCGAGGGCAGCCTGTCGCCGTGCATGTCGCAGATTGCGACGTCGGCACCGAACCGTGCCAGCGCCAGCGCGGTCGCTTCTCCGATGCCTTGTCCTGCTCCGGTTACAACCGCAACTCGATCCGTCAACAGGACGCTCTGTGGGGTGACAGCCATGCCCAACGCTATCTCCGAGCCGGGTGCCGGTAATAATTGCCGTGTGAAAGTAGACCCCCGTACGCCTGTCATCGTTGGGGTGGGGCAGGTTTCCCGCAGTTTTGCCAGCGACGGCGAGATCGCCGATGCAGCAGACTCCGTGTCGTTGATGGCAGAGGCCGTAGAGGTTGCCCTGGTCGACTGCGGGGCCGGCGACTGGCGCGCAAGCATCGACACTGTGGCGGTCGTCGGGGGACTGTGGCGTTACCGGGACCCGGCCGCTCTGGTCGCAGCGGAGTGCGGTGTCGAACCCTCACGGACCGTGCATTCCTCATTCGGCGGGCAGATGCCGATCCATCTGCTCGCCGCTCTCAGCGATCGGATTCGGGGCGGAGAGATCGACATTGCCGTGATGACCTGCGGGGAGAACAACCTGTCGAGACGGGCCCAGAGGAAGCTGGGCATCAACATTGCCCGCCGACCAGAACCCGACATGCCAGAGACCGGCCCTAACCGGGTCGAGAACTTCGGGCCTCCATTGGACATGGGCGACGCAACGGCCATCGAGCGTGGCGCCGAGATGCCCCGCAACAGCTACGCCGTCTTCGACAGCGCGCTGCGCCACCGAAGGGGCGAGACTCTCGACGAGTCCCGAGACCGGTCTGCGTCGCTGTGGGCCGGCTACGCCGCGGTGGCTGCCGACAATCCCCACGCGGCTGACCGCAATGCCATGACCGCGGCACAGATCCGCGGACCCGGCAGCGACAACCGCTTCGTGAGCTGGCCCTATACCAAAGCGATGTGCGCCAACAACAACGTCGACCATGGCGGTGCCATCGTCATCGCCAGCACCGAGGCCGCCGATCGCCTCGCGAGCCGCATCGAACAGCGCGTCTATCCCCAACAGTGTGTGGTCTCCGCAGACACGGCAAGCCTGATCAGCCGTTATGAGGTCGCCACAGCGCCGGGTCTGGTGGCTGCGGGCGCTGCGTTGCAGACGATGATCGGGGACCTCAACGAAGTCGAGCACCTGGACCTCTATTCGTGTTTCCCGTCGATGGTGGCGCTCACGACAGAGGTGCTTCAGATCAGTGCAGATCGCGCGCTCACCGTCACCGGGGGGCTGGCGTTCGCCGGCGCACCGCTCAACTTCGCGGCCGGTGAGAGTGTGATCGGCATGGTCGGCCGACTCCGTTCCGACCCCGGTTCTCTGGGTCTGGTCCAGGGCAACGGCGGCCACGTCTCCAAACACGCCCTCGCCGCGTACTCGACGACACCACCTCGCCAACCGCACCGGCTCATCGCCGTCAGCCACGATGCCCCTGTTCGTGAACCCGCAGATCCCGACACGTCCGGGACCGCGACACTCGACGGCGTGACAGTCGCCTACGACCATGCGGGGCCCGCGCGGGCCATCGGCCTGGTTCGCTTCGCCGACGGCACCCGGACCTGGGCCACGAGCACCGACCCGAGTCTCATGGGAACCTGCACCGAAGTCGAATGTGTCGGCAACCCGATCGAAGTCGCCTCCGGAACCTTCAGCCTCTGAGAGCCCGCTCTAGTTCGCTGCGCTGACTCCCGCTCTAGTTCGCTGCGATCACGGGCCGCGAGGCCGCGGGCGGGCCGCGAGGCCGCGGGCGGGCCGCGAGGCCGCGGGCGGGCCGCGAGGCCGCGGGCGGGCCGCGAGGCCGCGGGCGGGCCGCGAGGCCGCGGGCGGGCCGCGAGGCCGCGGGCGGGCCGCGAGGCCGCGGGCGGGCCGCGAGGCCGCGGGCCTCGCTGGTTCGCGGTTGTGTTCGGGATTGATCCGCTCGGCCTCTGAGAGCGTGCGCCGCTAGCGGGGGATGCCGTGGTAGGGACGGCCGGCCTTCTTCCATTCGGAGTAGAACTCGAAGAACTGTTCACCGAACGGACTGAGGTCTTGCAGGGGCATGGCCGCACGGCGCACCGTGAAGTCCATGGGGGCGAGTTCGGCGGCGGACGCGAACCAGTCGGCCGCCGACGGCTCACCGCGGCGACGCAGATGAACAGCGATCCTGAAAGCCAGACGAGCCTCGATCTCGTCGATGTCGAGATCGGGGATCTCCGTGGCGGCGTCTGCGGGGAGCTTCCCCGAACGGACCCACTCACGCACCCCGTCGAGGTGCTCATCCGGGCGCACACCCGTGAACTCGAAGAACATGTCGGTGCCGACCTCGGCTGAGTTCGGCCGGGCGATGGCACCGTCCTCATCGATCCAGACCACCGTGGGCACGTTGCTCACGGCATACAACTCGGCGAGCACATGGTCTCGATCAAGCAGCACAGGAAACGAAATACCCTCGGTGAGGGGCCGAACGTCGTCGGCCGACTCGTCGAGCGCCACCCCGATCACCATGAAGCCGCTGTCGCTCAGCTCATCGTTGAGTGCCTGCCACCCGGGCAGTTCAAATCCGCAGCCTCACCAACTTGCGAAGGCCACCAGCAGCCTCTTGCGGCCCGCGAACTGCTCCAGCGACCGGTCCTCCCCGTCGAGGTCGGGCAGCACGAAATTCGGGGCACGGCGGCCGCTGAGCGCGTCGCTGCGGGTCTGGGACGGCACGCTCAAAGCCACGAGATCGGTGTCGTCTGCAAGCATGGAAGTAACGCCGACAGCCGTCGCAGCAGAGCGGAGATCAACGTAGTCACCGTGCAGCAGGTCGGTCTCGGTGACCGGAACGCACTCGCTCTGGCGACACAGACCCTGAGGTTTCAGGTCCCAGCCGAGAACTCCGGGCAGCGACTCTCGGTCGACAAGCACCAGATCATCGACACAATGTCCATCCAGTTCAAGCGATCCGTGCGGCGTCAGGACCGTAACCGTCGACATTGAATCCCCCAGCGGCTGATTGATTGGCTCAGGGCTAGGAGTCTTGCAGCTTTGCACCCTGCGCGCCCCATCGAACGCCCCATTGAATGCCCCTCGAATCTGGATAGCCGGATAGGGTTCGGAACATGTCACCCGTAGTCCAACTTGAACGCAACACCACCACCGGGGTCGCCACAGTCCGGCTCGACCGCCCCAAAGTGAACGCGGTGAACGAAGCAATGCTCGACGAACTCGGTGCCGTGTGCAACACGCTGGCCGACGACCGCGAGATCCGAGCCGTGGTGTTGACGGGAGGATCCCGTCACTTCGCAGCCGGCGCCGACATAGAACGGTTCCCAACCTTCGACCGCGACCAGGCACTCGCCTTCTCCCAGCAGTTCAACAACATCGCTCTGAGCATCGAGGCGCTGCCGCAGATCACCATCAGCGCAATCAACGGCTACGCGCTGGGGGGCGGCCTTGAACTGGCTCTCGCCACCGACTTCCGTGTGGCTGCCGGCAACGCCCAACTCGGGAACCCCGAAGTGCTGCTGGGGATAATTCCAGGCGGCGGGGCCACGCAACGGCTGGCCCGGTTGGCCGGAGTGACCAAGGCCAAGGATCTCGTGTATTCGGGTCGTGCGATCGGCGCCGAAGAGGCCCTTGCCTGCAATCTGATCTCCGCGATCTTCGAACCCGACGAAGTGCAGGCCGAGGCGATCAGGATGGCCGAGGGCTATGCCGCCGGCCCAGCTTCACTGCAACTCGCCAAGGCTGCCGTGCTGAGCGGCTACCACCTGCCCCTCGACGAAGCGGTCAAGATCGAGTCGGAACTGTTCGCCGACTGCTTCAACACCGAGGACTGCGCCATAGGCGTGCAGAGCTTCCTGCAGAACGGTCCCGGCAAGGCTTCCTTCACCGGCCGCTGAGCGCCCACCGGTCGTACTCTGGCGGTCAGGCGACGTCCATTGTCCGCAAGCGCAGGCTGGACAGCACAATCGCGGCAATGACAACCAGCACCGGAACAACAGTGGCAGTGGTCAACGAGAGGTTGCCGAGATACAGGTCGGCACCGGTCTGCTCGGCGATGATCGACCGGGTGTAGCCGCGGATGGCGAGCCTCTCGCCCACACTGCTGAGTCCCGCTACCAAGCCCTCCCAAATGAGGATGTAGCCGATACCCCACACGACAGAGTTCTTCGTCAGCATGCCAAGCAGCATGAACACCGCGCAATAGGCGAGATTGCCCACTGCACAGGCCAGAATTGTGGCCCACACCAGTTCAGACCCGACATTGATGATGAACGCGGCCACCGTCAAGGGAACGAGGGTCAAGGGAAGACTGACCGTCACCGAGGCGAGCCAGGCTCCGACGACCATCGGCCAACGGTCCATCGGCCGCATCCACAGATAGACCAGTGTGCTGTCCTCTCTGAGGTCGCCGAATGCCGCTGCTGCGAAGACCAGAGCCACGATCGGAACCACAATCGTGAAGCCCAGATCGGACATCACCGCAGTTCCGAAATGGAGGGCTTCCTCGGCCGGCTCGTCGTCGCCGATGGTGCGTGAAACCAGTGCCACAACCGACGAGATGATGACCCCGACACCGAGCAGAGCCGCGACTCGCCCCTTTGAGAGCAACTGACGGAAGAGCAGCCGATGCGTGATCACGATGGCCCGCGGAGCAGAGACGTAGGTGTTCATCGCCGCTCCACCAGATACCTGAAGACCGATTCGAGGTCGTCGTCGGTCGGGACCAGCTCCCGGAGTCGGATTCCGAGTTCAGCCGACAACGGGGCGATGCTGCGACCGAACTGGTCGACGTTGAGCGTGTCGATCAACACGGTGTTCTCCCGCACGGAGGCCCCGTCGACCAGGCCGCGTCCGATGAGCTCTGAGGCCAGCCTGCGAGAGTCGTTCGACTGCACCCTGATGCGATGGGGCCGGTCGTCCATCAGCTCCCGCAGGCGCCGGTAGTCGCCGGACGCAACCAGTCGACCCTGCGCGATCACGAGCACTCTGGAACCGATCCGTGCGACCTCGTCGAGCACGTGGCTGGAGACCAGCAGGCACTTGCCGCTGTTGCCGAGGTCGTGGAACAGGCTGATCATGCGGTTGCGTTGAACCGGGTCGAGGCCGGTGAGCGGTTCATCGAGAATCAGCAGGTCGGGGTCGTTGACCAGCGCTGCGGTCAGCTTCACCCGCTGCCTCATTCCCTTGGAGTAGGCGCCTATCCGTTTGGGGTCTTCGGGATCAAGGTCAACGTGGGCCAAGCACTGGCGGGCCTGGGCCGCCGCGTCGGCGACACCGTGGGTCATGCCGGCGAACTCGACGAACTCAAGGGCTGAGAACCGTTCCAGCAGAGCGTCCTGCTGGGGAGCGAGCCCGATGGTGCCGCGCACGTTGCGGTGTTGGCGGGCGTTCTCACCGAGCACCCTCACGGTGCCCCGCGACGGGCTGGTGAGGCCGCACAGGATGCGGAACAGCGTCGACTTGCCGGCGCCGTTGGGTCCCAGCAGTGCCGTCACGCCGGGCCCCACTGTGAAACTCACGTCGGAGACCGCGACCACATCACCGAACGCCTTGGTGACGTTCTGCACTTCAACGATCGGCGCGGACGGAGGAGGAGGCGGCGGGGGCGGAGCCGGAGAAGACTCAGATACAGCCATCAGGTCGCCTCGAGCTCTCGGTACTTGTAGCCCACAACCCCGGCACCGGCGACGAACCAGGCCGCTGCGCCGAGTGCGACGACCGCGGTGTCGATCTCCCACAGCGGCTGGCTCTCGTCTGACACCTCACCGAGGATCCGCGTCGCCGCTTCGCCCGCTGTCCCCAGCGGATCAAGGAACCCGTACTCATTCGAGAAGTCCGCCACGTCTATCAGAATGCCGCTGACGATCGAGCCTCCCAAGACCACCAGAACAACTGCGACGCTGGCGAAGGCCCTGCGGTCCGTCACACTGGCTCCCGCCATCGCCACGGCCGTCATGACCGCCGATATCACCAGGCTGCCCACAGTCAACCTCAAGAAGACCTCGAGCCATTCCACCACGCCCGAGGGGCCGTCACCCGCCACGGTGTAGCCGACCAGGGCGAGCAGCACCGGCCCGAGTGCGATGATCATCATCACCGCCAGCACGGTCAGGACCTTGGCACCCATATACGTACTCCGAGTCAGCGGCGTCGACAGGTACAGCGAGAACATCCCGTCGCGGCGGTCTCGAACCAGGGCCTCCGGCGCCACCATCGCCGCGAAGAGCAGAATCGCAGCAACCGAGAAACCGAACAGGTCCGAATAGTTGACCAGCGAACCGTCGCCCAGATCACGGAACAGGATGGCGACACCCACGAAGACCACAGCAGGCAGCGCCGCTATCACCACCACTATGACCGGGAAGATCTTGTGGCGAGCGGGCCGACCCATTCCCAGGATGCTGCGGATCGTCTGCCAGGTCAGGGACCGGACTGCTCCGACCACACCGGAGCGGGCGCCATCGTACTTCCGGTAGCCGCGGTCGTGGATCTCGGTTCCGTCCGCGCTCGACCGGGCGTTGCCGTTCGTAGGGCCGTTCATGTCGTTCCCACCGAGAAGAGGTCTTCGAGACGGCGCCGCCGGCGTTCGATCCGGACGACTCGGGCGTTTGCATCGGCGACCGCGTCGCGTACCCGGTCGGCGACGAGGTCGGCGTCGGGTCCGATCACCTCCATGCGGGACTCCACCCCGCCGCGCCGGACATCGAGTCCGGACTGCGACAGTTGGCTCACCACTTCGTCGAAGGCATGGGGCTGGTCCGCGGTCGCCGCTAGTTCGACCACCACGCCCTGCTCGTCTCCTACCAGGTCTTCGAGTCGTCCCTGAGCGACCAGTTGGCCTGCGTCGAGGGCCACGATGTGGTCACAGATCCGTTCGACCTCTTCGAGCAGATGCGATGAGAGCATCACATCGATTCCGTACTCTCGGCTGACCTGGCGGATCAGTGACAGCATCTCGTCGCGTTGAACCGGGTCGAGGCCGTCGGTCGGCTCGTCGAGGAGCAGCAAGGCTGGATCCGAGGCGATGGCCTGTGCAAGCTTCACCCGCTGGCGTTGGCCGGTGGACATCGTCCCCAGCGCCCGGGCGCGCTCCTCCCCCAGGCCGACGAGCCACAGGGCGTCTGAGGCACGGCCCCTGGCTTCGCTGCGGGGCATGCCCCGTACTTCAGCCATGTGCTTCACGAAGTCCGAGGCGGGCATGTCTTCGGGCACGACGTTGCGCTCCGGCCCGTAACCGATCTGAGCGCGCAGTTGCGCCCCGTCGGTCTGCGGATCGAACCCGAGTACCGATGCCTGCCCTGCGGTCGGAACCCGCAGGCCCAGCAGCAGGCCCAGCAGCGTGGTCTTGCCTGCACCGTTGGCGCCCACAAGGCCGGTCACGCCGCTCTGTACATCAACGTTGAGCGAGTCGAGCGCTCGCTGTGCGCCGAACTGCATCGTCAGGCCACTCGTGGTTATGATGCTCATTGAAGCCGCACTATAACCCGGTTTGCTGACAAGCACTGATCAGACAAGCAGCGCGTCGGTGACGACCTCGACCAGTGCAGGGCCGTCGTAGGCGATCGCCTCTGCAATGGCTGAGGACAGCTCTTCGATCTTGATGACACGAATGCCCTTGGCCCCACACAGTTCGGCGAAGGCTGCGAACTCCGGGTTGTGCAGGGAGGTCTGCCAGACGTCGAAGTCAGCTGCCCGCTGTTCCTTGGAGATCTTGCCGAGTTCACTGTTGTTCATCAGCACATGGGTGATGTTCATGCCGTACTTCACGGCTGTGGTCATCTCCATGGCGTACTGACCGAAACCTCCGTCACCGGAAACAGACACGACCGGGCGGCCCGCGTATTCCGGTTGGCTCTGTGTGGCAGCCCAGCATCCGATCGCGGCGGGCAACGAGAAGCCGATCGACCCGAGGTAACCCGACATCAACACGCTCTGCTGGCGCACTTCGAAGTAGCGGCCGAAGGAGTAGGTGTTGTTGCCGACATCGACCGGCATGACGGCGTTCGCCGGCACGCAACTGCTGAGCGCATCGAACAGGGCCGCCGCGCTGATCCCTTCACCACGATCGTCCTGGCGTCGGCTGGCTTTCTCGCTGCGCCAGATGGCCCAACGCTGCGCAACCTCATCGCCGGCATCGGAGCGGGAAACCCCCTCACCGTCAAGCCTCTCAAGCCCCTTCAGCAACGCCTCGGCTACAACCCCGACGTGGCCCTGAACCGGAACCGCCACAGGATGGAAACGGCCAAGAGCCATCGGGTCGAAGTCGACCTGCACGATCGGCTTGTAGTCGGCGATCCCCGTGTGGTTCGCGAATGACACCCCGAACGCCACGATCATGTCGGACTCGTTCATGAACCAGCTCGCCACAGGAGTGCCGGAGCGCCCCAGCACTCCCGCGGCCAAGCGATGTTGATCCGAGATCAGGCCCTTCGCCTTGAAGGTGGTGGCAACCGGCGCATCGATGGCCTCAGCGAGAGCAACGATGTCGTCGATCCCGTCACGCGCACCATTGCCGATGATGACCAGTGGCCGGTCAGCGGCCGAAATCGCCTCGATCGCCGCGCTCAGCGACTCTGCCGGAGGTCCGATCCGACGGTCTCCGCTGCGACCCTCGGGGGAACCTGCACGGGCATTGTCGCCGGCCGCGAGCACCTGGACTTCGTCGGGCAGCACCAGATGAGCGACGTCACGCTCCACCAGCGCCGTCTTGCACGCAAGAGTCATCAGTTCACCGTGGTCGGACGTGGCCTGCACTGTCTGGGAGTAGCGGGCGACATCGGCGAACGCGGCGGAGAGGTCTGTGTCTTGAAAGGCGCCACGTCCGCGGACGCTGCTGGGAACCTGCCCGCAGACAGCCAGCACCGGGGCGCGATCGGTCTTGGCGTCGTAGAGCCCGGTCATGAGGTTGGTCGAGCCTGGGCCGGCGATGGCGAAACAGGCGGCGAGTCCACCGGTGAGCTTGCCGAACGCAGTGGCCGCGAACGAGGCCGCTCCCTCATGGCGGATGCCGATGAACGACAGGTCTCCGCGCTCTTCGGCAACTCGCATCGCGTCGGCGAATCCGAGGTTGGAGTGCCCGACCATCCCGAAGACGTGGGTGACGCCCCAGTTGACCATCGTCTCGACCATCACATCCGAGACACTGCGCGGCCGAGCCATCTCATGGGGCAGGGCGACATACACACCGTCGTCGCGAACCTCGGTCCGGAACGCCGCGGGGGCGTCGGAGAAGGCGCCCGGGGGGATGCCGTTCTTGGGTGAGTAGTCGTAGCCGTGCCAGGGGCAGCGGAGCCATCCGCCCTCTATGGACCCCTCGCCGAGCGGGCCGGCCTGATGCGGGCAGGCATTGGCCAGACAGCCGTAGCCGCCCTCTTGGGTGTGGGTCACACAGAGGCTCTCGTGGCCGATGGTGACCGTGGAGACTCGACCCTGGGGCAGGTCTTCGAGGCCCACGAGCCGGTGCCAGGAGAATTCGCCCTGCGGCAGCGCAGGTTCCTCGGTGGATGCGCGCTCACCGGCGGGAATCGGACCGTCGCCGGGCAGCGGATCGCTAGTTGAGGCTGGCGGGTACGGGCATGTCGATGTCTCCTTCGGAGCCGGACCGTCGCCGGGCAGCGGATCGCTGGTCGAGGGCTGCTCGCTTGGACCAGTCATGAGAATGCTCCTTTGCCGACGCCCCCGTAGGCAATGCCGGTGAGTTGGGCCATGTTCGAGTCGAAGGTTGTGAGGTCGTCGGTGCAGAACTCGCGCAGATGGGTGTGCCCGCAGGCCCGTGCCAGAACACCCATGAGTTCGGTGCTGGCAGCAAAGAACCGTTCGAGCCGAAGCGCCGCTTCTTGAACGGGCAGGCGCGCCCGCAGTTCGGGTTTCTGTGTGGCGATCCCCACCGGGCAGTTGTTGGAGGAGCAGGCACGCATCCCGATGCAGCCGATCGCCTGCATCGCCGAGTTCGACACCGCCACCGCGTCGGCGCCGAGCGCAAGAGCCTTGGCGAAGTCGGTGTGGGTCCTGAGCCCACCGGTGACCACCAGGGTGACGTCCCGCCGACCGCGGGAGTCGAGGTGGCGGCGTGCTCGTGCCAACGCCGGGATCGTCGGCACCGAAATATGGTCGCGGAAGACCACGGGTGCAGCACCGGTGCCCCCGCCGCGGCCGTCGAGGATGATGTAGTCGACCCCGATCCGCAGCGCTGCGTCGATGTCGTCCTCGATGTGTTGAGCCGACATCTTCACCCCGATCGGCACCCCGCCCGAGACCTCCCTGACCTGGTCGGCGAATCGTCGGTAGTCGTCTTCGCAGTCGAACTCCACAAACGTTGAGGGAGAGATCGCGTCGGTGCCAGGCTCCAGGCCCCTCACCTCGGCTATCTTGCCCTGGACTTTGATGCCCGGCAGGTGTCCTCCGGTCCCGGTCTTGGCACCCTGGCCGAGCTTGAAGTGGAAGGCGGCCACATCGGCGACCTTGTCGATCGACCAGCCGAACTTCCCGCTGGCCAGTTCGTAGAAGTAACGCGAATTCTCCGCCTTCTCTTCTGGCAGCATCCCGCCCTCTCCCGAACAGATCCCGGTACCTGCCAGCTCTGCGCCGCGGGCGAGCGCCACCTTGGCCTCCTCCGAGAGCGCCCCGAAGCTCATGTCGCTCACGAACATCGGGATGTCGAGGCGCAGCGGTTGCTCAGCATTGGGGCCGATCATCACCTCGGTTCCCACCTCCACATGGTCGAGCTGGGGTTTGCGTGCCAACTGGGCAGTGACGAACTGGATGTCGTCCCATTTCGGAAGCAGATTCCGCTCAACCCCCATCGAGACGACCGGCCCGTGGTGCCCGAGATAGTCGAGCCCCTCGTCGGCCAGCCGTCTGATCAGGCCGACATGGGGCTCGGCCGGGTCGCCGTGGGGGTCTTGAAACGTGCCCTGGTAGGTGTCCCGGTCGAAGGGTTGGGGATGTTCCTTGGTCCACGCCTGAATCTCGTCGAGGTCGACGAGCAGATCATCGTCTTGGACCCACGACGCGAACTTGGCGAGCCGCTCGCTGTTGTCGTAGCTGGAGACGCCGGTGTGGAACACGTAGTCCCAGCCATGGAGTCCGCAGATCAGGTTGTCGCCTTGTACCGTGCCGTCGGCCATCAGCGCGCCGCGGTGCAGGCAGCGTCCGTAGAGCACCGAGTGGTTGTCGTCGAAACGAACGACGACCAGGTCGACCCCGTCGACCAGCGCCCCGACCGGTTCACGGTCCGGCACTTCTGACCAGTCTGCGATCTTTGTTGGGCGCATCTCTCGCTCCTTGTCAGCCGTACTCTGCCGGCCCGGCGCCGGCATGGTCTATGCCGACCGGCGTGCGGCAGGTCATGGAGCACTGTAATTCAGTTCGATCCAGTTGTGTGCGGACACGCACCGTTGCGCGCGGACGCAGTGTCAGACACGGCCGATAACGTCACAGGCGACCGATAACGTCACTAGTCGACGTGGTGAATCGTCCCCAACGATCAGGAACTTCTATGAACGACACGCATGATTTCGGCGTAACTTCGAGCGCAGCTCCTCTCGGCTCGCTCGACACCGCGGCCCACGCGGTCGGTGCCACCAAGATCTATGGCGAAGGAGACACCGAGGTTCGAGCTCTCGACGGCATCGACGCGCACTTCGAGCAGGGCCGCTTCACCGCCATCATGGGGCCCTCGGGTTCCGGCAAGTCCACACTGATGCACTGCCTGGCAGGGCTCGACACGCTGAGCGGCGGGCAGGTCTACATCGGTGCTACCGACCTGTCGAGCCTGAGCGAGCGGGATCTGACCCTGCTGCGCCGCGACAAGGTCGGGTTCGTGTTTCAAGCCTTCAACCTCGTGCCGACGCTCTCAGCGCTCGAGAACATCACACTGCCGATGGACCTCGCAGGCAACGACCCCGACGAGGCGTGGCTCGACCATGTGGTCGACACCGTCGGCCTGGCTGACAGGCTGACGCACCTGCCGAGCGAACTGTCGGGCGGACAGCAGCAGCGGGTGGCGGTGAGCCGGGCATTGGCGAGCCGTCCCGAGATCATCTTCGCGGACGAACCGACCGGCAACCTCGACTCCACGTCGGGCACCGAGATCCTGCAGTTCATGCGCGACGCTGTCGACGACCTGGGCCAGACCATCGTGATGGTCACCCACGATCCGGTGGCCGCGGCCTTCGCGGACCGGGTGATCTTCCTGGCCGACGGCAAGGTCGTCGACGAACTGCTCGACCCGACCGCCGAGCAGGTTCTGGACCAGATGAAGCAGCTTCACTGATGATCTTCAAGCTGATCCGACGCAACATCTCAGGCAAGCCCTTCCGCTTCCTGCTCACCTGCTCCGCGGTGACGCTCGGAGTGATGTTCACCGTCGGCGTGTTCGTCTTCACCGACGGGCTGCGGGCCACGTTCGGGAGCATCGCCGAAGACATCGACGGCGACACCGAGTACGCGGTCCGCTCCGAAGTCGATTTCGGCGAACGGGAGCTCGTCGGCACGCCACTCGGCGACGACGTCGTCGATCTGCTCAACGGCATCGACGGTGTTGTTGGCGTCCAACCGCAGATACTCAAGTTCGGTGCTGTGCCGATCGACGGCGACGGCGAGGCCCAGACTGCCAACACCGCTCCCAATCTCGGTGTCAACTGGCCCGATCAGAGTTCGATTCCCGGTCTTTTCATCCAGCAGGGCCGCCCTCCCCAGGGCCCCGGCGAGTTCACCCTCGACACCGATGCGTTCGACGCCGGCAACTTCGACATCGGCGAGACCTACACGATCATCAACCCGGCCGGACCAGGCGAATTCGAGCTGGTAGGCACCTTCTTCTTTGCTTCACCCGACGAGAACGCCCTGGTCGGGGCCAAGCTCGTCGCCTACGAGACGGCCACTGCCCGTGAGGTCATCAACCTCGGAACCGGTTATGACCAGATCACCTTCGAGACCCGCGGCGCAGACCCCGAAGCGATAGCCGATTCGGTGGCCGCCGCCCTGCCTACCGGGATCGAGCTGGTAACCGGCGAACAGCTCGTCGAGGAGCAGACCGAGGAGTTCGAGGAGTTCATCGGCTTCTTCCAAACATTCATGCTGGTGTTCGCCTTCATCATCCTGGCGGTCTCTGCCTTCGTGATCTTCAACGTCTTCACGATCCTCATCGGTCAGCGAATCCGGGAACTCGGTCTGTTGCGCGCTATCGGAGCGAGCGGGACACAGGTCACCTTTGCCCTGCTGGGTGAGGCTCTTCTGGTCGGATTGTTCGCGACCGTGGTCGGTACCGGGCTGGGGATCGGTTTCGGTGTGGGACTGCGCTGGCTGTTGGGTCAATTCGACTTCGGCCCCAGCGGCAACGAACTCCTGCTCGAACCGTCGACGTTCGCATGGGGCATCGCCGTGGGGATTGGCGTGACCATGGCGAGCGCTATCGCTCCGTCGTTGCGGGCGCGCCGGATCAGCCCGATGGCAGCGCTGCGTGAGGACGCCCGCCTGTCTCGTCATGTGCCCGAGTCGCACCTGGTGGTCGGCGGGCTGGTCGCGATGACCTCGTGGATCGTCGCGGTCGTCGGCATCGCCACCGGCGACTGGCAGTGGATCCTCAGTCTGGGAGCGGCCGCAGCAGTAGGCAACGCCTTCGGTGTCCGACGTCTGGCACCGAGGTTCGGACGCTATGCGACACTCGGGTTCGGCCTGGTGATGATGATGCTGGCGCTTCTGCTCGACTTGGGGATCGTCGCCGTGTTGTCGCTGGTGGGTCTTTCCGCACTCACAATCTTCTTGGGTGTCAACAGCATCAGCCCGATTCTGGCCCGTCCGATGAGCAACTACATCGGACGCTGGCCGCTGGCGATCCTGTTGGGGATCACCGGTGTCCTGACTGCTGCGGCAGGGTTTTCCGCCACGTTGGGGGCGCTGGTTCTGGTGGTCCTGTCGCTCATCGATCTTGTGAGCGATTTCGACGGTGCCGGGATCGTCGGGCTGGTCGGGTCGCTGGCGTTGATTCCGTTGACGTTGCTGATCGTGATCGTGGGGGTACGAGCGGTGGACGCAGCGTTCATCATGGGTTGGAAGATCCGCTGGGTCGCCGCTGGTGTCGTGCTCTTCTTCGTGGGTGCGATCGGCGCGGTCATGGTATTGACCGGTCTGGTTGCGATACTGACCACGGAGTGGGCCTCGGCTGTCTCGGTCCCGATAGGAGCTGCGGTCTTGGCGGTGGTCTTCTGGCTGCGCCGTTGGCTACCCCGCACGCTGAAGTCGAATGCCCGCATGGCCCGCGAGAACGCCGGCCGCAACCCGAGACGCAGTGCCTCAGCAGCTGCGGCATTGATGATCGGTCTGGCCCTGGTCAGCACCTCTGCTGTGGTGGCGGCCTCATTCAAAGCCACGTTCGCCAACGTGCTCGAAGAGTCGGTCACCTCCGACTGGTTCATCTCACCGAGCGACGGGGGCGGACCGGATGCATCCTTCAGCCCCAAGTTGGCCGATGACCTCGAACGACTAGGCGAGGTCGACACGGTCGTGCGGTACCGGTTCGCGTTCGAGGCCTACCGGACGGTCTTCGACGACAACGTTCGAGACTCCTCGGCTGCCGATATGGCCGCCTCGGTCAGCCATATCGACCCGGATTTTATTGCGCTCGACGAGTCGCTGCTCGACCGCAACGCAATCTGGATCCACGAGGACATGGCCGATGACAACGACTTCGACATCGGTTCAACGTTCGACATCGAGTTTCCCAATCTGAGCCTTGAGACCGTGACGGTGGCCGGGATCTTCACCGATTCGAGCATCTATGGAAACCGGGTCATCTCCTTGGAGATGTGGGCCGATCAGTTCCCCGCGAGCGCCGACCAGTTCATTTCCATCAACGTCAGCGACGGTGTCGACGAAGAGCAGGCCCGCGCGGCATTGGGGACGTTCACCGACGACTATCCGACGCTCAACGTCGACACACCAGAAGAGTTCCAGGACCGCCAAGCCGGCCAGATCGATCAGGCCCTGATCGTGATCAATGTGCTGGTGGGTGTGTCGGTCGTGATCGCGCTGCTTGGAATCGCCATAACCCTGGCTCTGTCAGTGTTCGAACGGACCCGCGAACTCGGCCTGGTACGCGCCGTCGGCATGACCACCCGGCAGATGCTGCGGATGGTGCTCTTCGAAGGGGCCATAATCGCTGGGTTCGGCGGAATTCTCGGGATCCTGCTCGGCACAGTCTTCGGCAGCGTCGCGGTCACTGTCATGCCCGACGATTTCATCCGGGCACTCGACATCCCTGTGACGAATCTGCTGTTGTACCTGGTCGCGGCCGCAATCGCCGGTATCGCCGCAGCGATCGTCCCGGCCCGCCGAGCAGCCCGTCTCAACATCCTGGACGCGATCTCCCAGGGGTGAGCAGTTCCCGCTAGTCCATGCAGTGTTCGAGCAGTTTCGACAGCTGTTCACACTGCGTTTCGTCGAGCGCCAAACACCACCACGCCAACCGCGTCATCCGACGAATGTGGCGCGACGAACAAACCCGAAAACAACCTCTCACACTCGCGCTTGACAAGGAAGCGTCTGTCAGGCCCGTACTTGGATCCCTCGCCGACAGACATGAGTGTTGACTACTAAGTAGTCATGACTCATACTCTGAGGGTGTGGGAAGTCGAGTTCACCGACCAGTTCGAACAATGGTGGAGCGAGCTAGACCTCGGTCAGCAAACGGCACTCGCTGTGCGCATCAACATGTTGGAGAGCCGCGGACCAGACCTCGGCAGGCCGGCAGTGGATCGCATCATCGGCTCACGCCACCACAACATGAAAGAACTCCGGGCCAGCGAGGGTGGAGCGTTGCGGGTGCTGTTCGCCTTCGATCCGCGGCGTCAGGCGATTCTGTTGCTCGGCGGCGACAAGTCCGGGCAGTGGGCCGAATGGTACGAGTGGTCGATCCTGGCAGCAGACGATTTGTACGACGACTATCTGGACGAACTCCGTGAGGAGGGTTTGATCGAATGAGTGGACACACAAAATGGTCAGAGATCCGCAACAAGATGATGGATCGGCCCGGTGCCGCCGATGCATTGGACAAGGCGCGGGCTGAGTTCGACGAAGAGCTTCGTCTCTACGAACTCCGTCACGCCGAGGCACTGAGTCAGGTCGAGGTCGCGGGGCGACTCGAGGTCACCCAGAGCGCCGTGTCGAAACTCGAGCACGCCGAAGACGTTCGCGTCTCGACGCTTCGCGGCTACCTCGAAGCAATCGGCGCGCGGCTCGAACTCGTCGCGGTCTTTGAAGACGGTGAGGAGGGTCACCGCATTCCTGTCCACCTCGGGAAAGAAGCGACCTGAGGTCGTCGCCATCGCCCAGGGTTGAGGTCTCGCTAGTCCATACAGAGTTCGAGCAGTTTCGACAGCTGTTCACACTGCGTGTCGTCGAGCGTCTCAAGGAATGATTCGTGGACCCCGATCATCGCCTGGACCATCTCGTCGATCAGCTCCGCTCCTTGGGCGGTGAACTTGATCCGGTGTGAACGGCGGTCCCGGTCATGGGGGACCCGGGCCAGGTGACCCTCCCTGTGCAGGCGGTCCACCCGGTTCGAGATCGTTCCCGGACTCGAACGTAGCGCTTCGGCGATCTCGGTGATCGAGGCCCCCCGCTCCCCGAACCGGCGGATCACCGCCAGCGTCCGAAAATCGTCTCGGTTGACTATGCCCTGAGCGGTGTAGGGGCGCAATGCCCTCTGCTGCAGCGCAGCCAACGCATCGGACACGAACTCGATCTGGACACCGACGCGAATTCGTACGCCGTCAATCTCGGCGCTCAAGCTCTCCCATGTGTGGTGCATCTTCCTCTCCCTCCCTGCGGAGTCCATTCCAAGAATACGGATGTGCTCTTGACATCACTATCTTACATGGTACGATATTCGTATGTACAACTTTCTTATCTCATCGCGAGACACACTCCCCGAGCAGACCCAGAAACGACTTCGAGTTGTGCCCATCGTGCTCACACTCGTTGCCGCGGCCGTCTTGCTCGCTGGGTGCGGTTCATCAGACGATGGACTCTACGAGGAGACCTACGACTCATACTTCAGATCGTTCACAAGCGACTACGACCCAGCCGACTCACTCGTTGACCTGGCCGACCAGTCCAAAGTCGTGACCAAGGCCACGCTCGTGAATGTTGAAGAGGGGAGAATCAAGGCCGACGCTGACACAAAGCCCGAACTTGACCCCGATAAACCAGTGCCCGCCGAAATTCTTGTAGAGGTCAACCTGGTCTTCGAAACCGCCGATGGTACCCGTTACTACGTGGGACTGTTCCGACCGAACGACTCCTCGGTCGCTCGAATCCGCTCGGTGATGCCTATAGGTGCAGCGAGCGTGATCTATCTGGTACCCAATGATATTCCGGTTGTCGACGGTGCCGGGAGGTGGTTCAACATTCGCGAGGACGGCAACGAATGGCTCTTCACCACTCCACAGGGTTGGATCCTCGACCACCCCGAACGCGGAATCGTGTCGCCCCTCGAAGGCTTCGACAACCTTTTCGCGGAGATGCCGACATCAACCGAGACCCTCAACGACTGGCTCCCCAAACAGACGACCCAGCAAACCCAAGACCTACTCGAATAGCCCCAACAGTAGACGAACCACGTTTGGAGTCACGATGCAACAAGATTCAACAACCCGGAGCACTCAGATTTCGAGACTACGCAAAACGTCAGTTGTCGTGTGTCTGCTCGTACTTGTCTTGACAGTCGCGCCCCCAGCCGGTGCTGACCCGTTCGGTGTCGGCCCACCGGACGCGGGGTGGCTCGCTGACAACCACGACCACGACTACTGCTGGTCGAAAGGCTTCACTGGATCAATCCGCGTCAGGGCCAACGAAGCGATGGCCTACCTCGAAGCATCCACAAACTTCGAAGGAGGCTCGCTCCAGTCCTGCGATTCCGGCACAGACATCTACTTCAGAAGGGAATCGCTAGGAACTACGCGTGGGGACTACAGGTGTTTTGATCGAAGCGTCGGGAACATATGTGACCGTGCACGCGTGCGAATCACAAGCAGCAGTTCTGTCCTCCCAGCAAGCCAATGGCGAAAGACACTCTGTCACGAGATAGGCCACAGCACAGGAGCCGAACACCATTCCAACAACGCTTGGGGATGCATGGTCAGAGGTTCATCTACCGCCGAATACTACGGCGGTCACACACTTCTACACATGAACAACCTGATTGTCGCCGACTCCTGACCCGATGTTCCACCAACAAACACGAAAGAGCCGAGAGACGTCACCTTTGAATGAAATCACCCGCCATTTTCTCAACCTGCTCGCCGGCGCTGTGCTACTTGCGTTGCTTGCGGTCTCGTGTGGCTCAGGCGAGACCGGACTCTACGAGGAGACGTACGATTCGTACTTCGGATCGTTCTTGAGCGACTACGACCCGGCCGACACGCTGGAAGATTTGGCCGGCCAGTCCGAAGTCGTAACGAAGGCCACACTCGTGGATGTTGAAGAGGGGCGACTGTTCGCAGCAGCAGAAGAAGAACCCGAACTTGATCCGAACAAACCAGTGCCCGCCGAAATTCTTGCAGAGGTCAACCTGGTCTTCGAAACCGCCGATGGTACCCGTTACTACGTGGGACTGTTCCGACCGAACGACTCCTCGGTCGCTCGAATCCGCTCGGTGATGCCTATAGGTGCAGCGAGCGTGATCTATCTGGTACCCAATGATATTCCGGTTGTCGACGGTGCCGGGAGGTGGTTCAACATTCGCGAGGACGGCAACGAATGGTACTTCACTACTCCGCAGGGCTGGATTCTCGACCATCCCGAACGCGGGATCGTGTCACCGCTCGAAAGCTTCGACGACCTGTTCGCTGAGATGCCAGCATCAACCGAATCCCTCGACGACTGGCTCCCCGAACAGGCGACCCAGCAGTCCCAAGACCTCCTCGAATAACCCTGGGGTGTCGGGTCAGTCGTCGCGGAGGACAGCTACGTCGTGGGGGTGGCTCTCGCGCAGACCCGCGCCGGTGATACGCACGAGACGGGTGCGGTGCTGCAAGTCTGCGAGGTCAGCAGCGCCTGCGTAGCCCATGCCGGAACGCAGTCCTCCGGTCAACTGGCCGACGAGTTCTGAGAGCGGTCCGGCATAACGCACACGGGCCTCGACTCCCTCGGCCACGTGCTTGCCCGCCGCCTGCCCGGTCCCGTAACGGTCGCCGGCACGCCCGCGCATGGCGCCCGCCGAACCCATGCCGCGGTACGTCTTCCACATCGCGCCCTCGACGAGTTCGAGCTCGCCGGGGGCCTCGTCGACGCCGGCCAACAGGTTGCCGAGCATGACGCAGTCGGCGCCGGCAACGAACGCTTTGACGATGTCGCCTGAAGCGACCACCCCACCGTCGGCGATCAGCGGGACTGAGCGCTCACGGGCGGCCCGGGCGCAATCATGGATCGCGCTCATCTGCGGCATACCAGCGCCCGCGACGACCCGCGTGGTGCAGATGCTGCCCGCCCCGACACCGACCTTGACCACATCGGCGCCGGCGTCCACCAGGGCCTCCACGCCCTCGGCCGTGACCACGTTGCCGCCCACTACGACCACCTCGGGCCAACCCGACTTGATTGTGCGCACCGTATCGACCACGCCCGCGGTGTGCCCGTGGGCAGTGTCGACGACAAGCATGTCGACTCCGGCCGCAACCAGAGACTCGGCACGCTCTGCGGTGTCGTTGACCCCGATCGCCGCAGCCACCCTGAGCCGCCCGGAGCCGTCGAGTGTGCTGTGGGGATACTCGATCCGCTTGGCGATGTCCTTCACGGTGATCAAGCCTGTGAGGATCCCGTCGTCATCCACCAAGGGGAGCTTCTCGATCCGGTGACGGTGCAGGATCGCCACTGCCTCATCAAGGCTGGTTCCGACCGGGGCGGTGACCAGCGGCTCAGACGTCATGAAGTCGGTGACAGGTTTCGAATACTCGTCTGAGGTGCAGAAACGGACGTCTCGGTTGGTCAGGATGCCGACCAACCGCCCCGAGAGTTCGCAGATCGGCACGCCACTGATCTTGTGGCTCGCCATCAGCTCTTCGGCGTCGTTGAGTGTGGCATCGGGAGAGAGGCTGACGGGCGAGCCGATCATCCCCGCCTGGGCGAGTTTCACCCGTTCGACCTCCTCGGCCTGCTGAGAGACAGTGAGGTTCCGGTGCAGCACACCGATCCCGCCCGCCCGGGCCATCGCGATGGCGAGGGGTGCTTCGGTGACCGTGTCCATCGCCGCAGACATCAGAGGCACCCGCAGTTCGATCCCGGCGAGCACGGTGGTCAGGTCCACATCAGCGGGCAGCACCTCACTCCAGCCGGGCACGACCAACAGGTCATCGAAGGTGAGGGCTTCGTGACCGGCAAACACCTCGTCGTTCATCGTTCAACAATAGACCCCTCGGCGCGCCGAAACGCGCTTCAGCCGCCGGTGGTGACCGACGGAAACCGCACAACAACGGCAATACTGCTCCAATGGAGATGATCCTCGGGAACGAGACGACCACAGAGCCCTTCGGATTGATGCTCGGAGACCCGACGAACAGGCCGACAAACTCGGCCCATGCCGAAGAAGCCCCGGACG
The DNA here is from genome assembly GCA_965208435.1 of Candidatus Aldehydirespiratoraceae bacterium. Classification (GTDB taxonomy): domain Bacteria; phylum Actinomycetota; class Acidimicrobiia; order Acidimicrobiales; family Aldehydirespiratoraceae; genus VXYK01. The sequence goes on from OZ242337.1 coordinate 1,085,728, forward strand.
GAAGGCCCGTCGCGCACGAGAGGTCCGCGAGAACAGCAAACCGAACCGGCAGACGCCTGCCGCGCCCTTGCGCAAGGCGCGGGCACAGGGTGGCAACCCTGCTCGGGTACACGACCCTGGCTGTCGCTCTAGCCACCCTGTCAGCCTGCGGAGCCGGAAGCTCAAGCAGTTCACCGTCTGTGACAGCCGGCGGCGACGGTGCTCTCGGGACCGTGGTCGTGGAGCCTGGCGAGACTGTCCAGATCCGCTCGCTCAACTCCATCACCGGCGACGTCGCCTACCTGGGCATCCCCAACCAGCGCGGTGTGGAGATGGCGATAGCGGACTTCGGCCCGGTACACGGCTTCGATGTGGGCCTCGGAGCAGGGCTCGACGAGTTCTGTTCCAGTGACGGCGGGCAGGCCGCCGCACAGACCATCGTCGCAGACCAGGACGTGGTGGGAGTGATCGGTACAACCTGCTCAGTCGCCGCCACCGCCGCGGCACCGCTGATCACCAACGCGGGCATGACGATGATCGCCCCGTCGAACACCTCGCCGCTGCTCACTTCGGACCTCGCCGGCAATCCTGGACCCAACCACAACCCCGGCTACTACCGCACCTCGAACAACGGCCTGCACATCGGCGAAGCCATGGCCCGTATGGTCTACGATCAACTCGGTCTGGCCAGCGCCGCGACAGTCCACGACGGCGACCCCTACACCCAGTCGATAGCGCAGGCCTTCGCCGACAGCTTCGAGGGCCTCGGCGGGTCGGTCACCGCTGTCAGCGCCGTCAACAAGGAAGACACCGACATGGTGCCGACACTCACCGAGATCGCGGCGGGCAGCCCCGAGGCACTGTTCTTTCCGATCTTTCAACCCGCCGGCGACTTCATCGCGGATCAGGCGCCACGGGTGTCGGGCCTCGAGGACACGGTGCTGCTGACCGACTCGGCGCTGCTCATCGACGGGTTCATGTCGCTGCCGCAATCCGAGGGCGTCTACATCTCAGGCCCGGACACGAGATTCGGCGCCCAAGCCAACCAGAGCACCGGCAGAACCGCCGCTGAGATCCTTCGGGCCTACCAGGACAACTTCGGGGAGTCGCCGAGCGGCGCCTACTGGGCCCACGCCTACGACGCCACGACGCTGCTCCTGGAAGGCGTCCGGGCGGCGTCGGAGGTCATCGACGGCAGCCTGGTGATCGACCGGGCCGCGATTCGGACCTTTCTCGATGGTGTCAGCGGCTACCAGGGCTTGATCGGCACGATCAGCTGCGATGCGTTCGGCGACTGCGGTGTCCAGAAGGTCACTGTCATCCACCACCTGGACCACAACGACGTCGATGCGGGGAAGAACAACATAGTGTTCGAGTTCGCCGCCGAGACACCGGGCTAGCCAAGCGCGGCGAACCCGGCCGGGCGAGTCAACCGAGTCTTGGGGAGGCCGCAACGGCATCGCTGATGGCGTCCAGGATGGTCTCCACATCAGCAGTAGAGACGACCAGAGGCGGGCAAATACCCAGCGCAGTACCCATGGAACGCACGATCACACCGCGGTCCAGCAGGCCGTTCCAGACGGCCATCGTGTCGTAGCCGAGTTCGGCCGCCCACACTGCCCCGTCACCACGGTAACTCTCGATGGTGCCGTCGTCGGCAAGCGCTTTCAGACCTGTTTCGAGCTGGGCGCCGATATCGGTTGCCCTCGCCAAGAGTCCTTCGCCGTCGATCAGATCGATGTTGGCGACAGCCGCCGCGCACGACGCCGGATGACCCGAATAGGTGTAGCCGGTACGCAGAATGAAGTCTGGATCCTCCATCTCGGCGCACAACTCACGAGACACGATCACACCCGACAACGGCTGGTAGCCCGAAGTCACGCCCTTGGCGAAAGTCATCAGGTCGGGCACGACCCCGAACCGCTGCGCGCCGAACCACTCGCCCGTCCGCCCGAATCCGCAGATGACCTCATCGAAAATCAGCAGCGAACCGTGGAGGTCGCAGAGTCTCCGGAGCGCCGGCATATACCCTTCGGGGGGTGGCCACACCCCTCCAGCACCCTGCACGGGTTCGGTGATCACCGCGGCGATGCGCTCGCCGTGATCCGCGAATGCTCGAGCCATCGCCTCGATGTCGCCGCGGGGCACCTCCACAAAGTGCGGTACCAGATCACCCCATCCCTCTCGGTTCAAAGTGATGCCCTGAGCGCTCGTGCCTCCCATATTGGTTCCGTGATACCCGCCCTCACGGCGGACAATGACCTGACGGTCGACATCGCCTCGGCGCTGCATCGTCATGCGTGCCAATTTGAGGGCGGTGTCCACGGCATCGGACCCGCCGAGCCCGAAGAAGACGCGGCCATCGGGGTGTGGTGAGCGCACCCTGACCGATTCTGCTGCAGCATCAGCGGCCGGGTTCGTGAACGGGTTGAAGGTGTTGTAGCACTCAAGCTCGCTCATCTGGGCGACCACGGCATCAATGATCTCGCGGCGTCCGTGACCAACCTGGCACAGCCAAAGGTTGGCGAGACCATCGATGTAGGACTTGCCGTTGGCATCGAAGACGCGGCTGCCCTCGCCACGCACAAGCGACAGGTAGTCGCCTGCTGCCTTGGCCGGAGAGGCAAACGGGTGGAGCAGTGCTGGAGTCATTCGGATCCCCTATCGGCTAAGGCGCGGCGGCGGCTGGGCGCTCGGCCAAAGATACTCGACCAAAGACAGTGGCACACGGCTCACTGGGCCGCTGCGAACAACAAGATTGAGACGGTGGCCAAACCGGCGCCGACCCACTGCCAACGCCAGACTTTCTCGCCGAACACCCGCCACGCCAGAGTGATCGTCACTGCCGGCGCGAAACCGATGATCGCCGCGACCACCGCAACATTGCCGCGTTGATATGCGATAACGCTGCCGATGATGGCACCCGCATCAATGAATCCGACCAGCAGACCGAAACGGAGAACATCGACTCGCAGAGGAGCCATGCGCCTGAACGTCCTGGCGACAAGCGGGATCAGTATCACCGCGCCGGCCTGTACCAGGAAGGCCGGCATGGCTCCGGCGTCCGGATCTATCTGACCGAAACACAGGCTCGTGGCGCCGATCAGAGCACCCGTGATCACCCCCAGACCCAACGCCGGGCTGTGGCGGACGGAGTCGATGGACGGAAACTTGCCCTCGGCTACGACCAGCACCACCGCCGGAACAGCCACCAACACTCCCAGCAACTCCAAACCGGCGAGAGCCTGACCCGTCAGGGGCCCAACGAGTGCCGGCACGACCAGTCCGACCACCCCGATGACCGGTGCGAAAATCGACATCGGCCCCCGCTCCATACCCAGGTACAGCAGCGGGCGCGCCAACGAGAAGAACAGGATGGCTGCGAGGGTCCAGAGCATGTCGTTGAGGCTGAAGGCGTTGGGCTGGAAGATCAGCACGTAGATGCCGGCCACCGCTCCGCCGACGAGCGAAGCCACCCAGGCGATCGCTGTCGCCGAACCCGGGTGACCCGTTCGACGCCCGCCGACACCTGCGAAGAAATCGCCGAATCCCAACAGAGCCGATGCCATACCGGCGAGCAGAACAGACAAGCCCTCAGCCTAGGTCCCCAGAAGGAGCGTCCCGACCCGATGCCCGCACCGGACGCCTTGGGTGGACGTACCGCTTAGGCTCGGCGGGCATGAGGCTCCGAGCTGCGATCGCTACTGCCGTCGGTAACGAGATTTGAGGTAATCGTCCACCCACCGGCGCGAACTGCGCCATCGTCCATCGCTGCCACGGCTCGCCTGGAGCCTTCCTCTGCTCGCCGCGGCGCGAAGGGCGCTGGCCTTCACATCGGGCGAGGCCAGTGCTTCCAGTGGCACCAGTCGCGCCGGACCAGCAACAGCAGGAAGCACGAAGCGGTAGAGGCTTTCGAGTATCGCCCTCGCCAACAACTCCCCGATTGGACCAGTATCTCCATTATCGGCGTGGCGCAGCGCCCTCAGGTACTTGGTTCGGTTGCGCTTGTAGACGACCACCGGAGGATAGCCGAGGCGTACCAAGATCAGGTTCAGCACGAGTCGACCGGTTCGACCGTTGCCATCAAGGAAAGGGTGAATCTGCTCAAAGCGGCAGTGAAGCATCCCCCAGCGCCTCGGGAAACTTGGGAGAGTGATCCTCAAGGGAGTTGACATCGTCGACCCAAGCGGTGAGTTCTGAGTCAATGAGCGGCCACGAGACCGCTGTCATGCCTCCGGGGAAGGGTTCAATGTCATGTCGGCGATAGCGGCCTGGAGCTTCTTGGTCTTCGGCGTCTGGATGAGGCGACACCTCCCACACCGGGGACAACGCCGCGCGGTGTACCTCCCGGATCTCCGACAAGGTCAGAATCTTGCCGTGCTGCGAAAGACCGTTGGGACGAATGGCCTGGTTGTATACCCAGTCGGCGGCGTCAGCGTAGCCCTTCACTTCCAGATAATCGCGCAGATCTTTGTTCCCAACGGCGCGGTTCTCAGCCAACAACTGCTCTACCTGCTTGAGGACAAGGGTGTTGCCTTCAATGGCTGTGGAGTGGTGAGCCTCCTCGTACCAGATGCCGCGCCAGATGTCGTCAGCCTCTGCGGGGCGAGGCAAGCCACCCAGATTCCTATGAAGTTCGTCAACCTGAACACGGAGTCTTGCGTACAACTCATCGTGCGTGGGACGACCCCGACCCCTTGGCTGTGTGGACATGGCGTCATCTTTCATTACTGAAATATAATAAAAAGCTATCTGAAATGTTGTCGAGTTCAAAAAAACAAAACGTACAAAACATTTTGCTGCGGACTAGCCGAAATTTGTTGAGTTCGGGCAATAACAAATGTACAAGACAAATTCATACTTCCGGCGGCCGTGTGGTGGCTTGGGCCAGCGCCGTTGCTCCGCTCGGTGTTGTTGTCGGTCCTTGCGACGATGTCGGGCGTGAGCGCAACCCAGAATTGAGGGGTGAAGGCTGGGTTGCCCGACGGCTACGAGGCTGCCCTCGAGAATGGCTTTCTACCGATTGTGAGGTGCCGGATGGCGAGTGGGAGCGACAGGCGTCGTGCGCGATGGTCACGGCGGGGCCTACGCCATGCGGGTGATGACCGACCAGAACCCCGTCAAGTCGACGGGGATAGCCCTCGTCGAGTCGGTCACGGCTATGTAAACTCTGCACCGGACGCGCGTCTGCCGCCCGTGACGGTTCGCCAATGGTGAACCCCTAGTCGAGCGAGTCGTGAGGCTTTGCGTGAAGTGAGTTCAGGTTTGGCGGCGCGGGATCTAGGTATCGGTACCGCTGGATGGCGAGTGGGAACGACGGGCGTTGTGCGCGATGGTCACGGTGGGGCCTACGCCATGACGGTGATGACCGACCAGAACCCCGACGAGTCGACGGGGATAGCCCTCGTCGAGGCGATCACGGCTCACGTCAACTCGGCACTGGCTGTCGGCGAGGCCGCGGTGCGGGCCGTGGACTCGGTCACCTGCGTGGATGCGTCCACCGGATCATCGTGGTCGTGGTCGTCGCTAAGCGACACGCTCTGCCTCCCAGCGCTCGCTCTGCGACATCTCAACGGAGGCGAACCAGCACCCCTCGCCGGACAGCGCGTCTGCCGCCCCTGAAGGTTCACCATTCCGTGAGGTGCGGGAGGGTTTGTCGGCCACCGACACACCGAATTCGGTGGTGAGGGTGTTGACTTGCGCTCAGATGTGGCACAATTGTGGCCATGTCGAGCGAATCACTCCGTACGGTGCGGGACCGTTTCTCAGAGTTCATTGAACGGGTCAGTGCCCACCACGAACGGGTCGTCATAACGCGAAACGGCTCACCTGCAGCAGTACTCATGAGCCCCGAAGATCTTGAGTCGCTCGAGGAGACCCTGGCCGTGCTCGAAGACACCTCAGCCGTCGAGGAGCTAGCCGAGGCGCACCGCTCTTACCTTGAAGGCGACGTGGTTCGCGGAGTCGACGCTGTTCGGGCGCTGCTGCGTTCATGACCGACGAGCCCTACGAAATCGTCGTCACCCGCCCAGCAGCCAACACAATCTCAGAGGAACTCCCAGAAGCAGTCGCCGCCGCGGTGATTGAGTTGATCACCGGGGCACTGCTCGAGAATCCCCAACGGGTGGGCGTGCCGTTGCGAAACGAGTTGGAGGGACTGTGGAGCGCCCGAAGAGGCACCTACCGCATTCTCTACCGGATCAACGACACCCGACGAGAAGTAGTGATCCTTCGCGTCGCCCATCGCCGAGACGCATACCGATCAAGTTGAGCGACCGCGCCCCGTCAGTTGCTCCCCACCAGCCCGATGATGCCCTAAGAACGTCCCTTGGGCGGGTGTTCTTCAATTTTGGGGCGGGCGGGCCGGTGCCTGACCGCTGAGGCGACAGTCACGGTTATCGGTGTGTCGGGGCCGGGTCGGCCTTCAACGATTGCTGTGCCGTCGGCGATCAGGCTGAACCCGTCGGGGGCGGGAGGCCACAACACGCACACGTTGGGGCGTTCGGTCGCATTGGCGGCAGCGCTACGACCCACAACGGCGGAGACAGTGCCGTCATCGGCGACATCGACGGCTACATGAATAACCCGGGGCCGGCCGTCGGCACCCGTGGTCAGCACATAGGCAGCCGGTCCATGCTGTTGCGCAACACCGGCCAGGTCGGTTGGTTCAACGGCAAGACTCATATCCCAACCGTAACGGCTCGACGTTCAAGCTCGCCGCTACGCCCGAGTTCTGCCGGGTGTGGCCATTCACCTCCGATGACCCTTCGGTGGCATCGGCCGGTGCCGGTTGCGCTGCTCGGCCCGGCGTTGTTGTCGGTTCTTGCGGTGCAGCTGCAGCGGCGCCGGTTCATCGAGACGCGGCATCCGGTGCCGGCAGCATTCGCACAGCATGCTCGGACCCAGGATGACCTGCAGGAAGTCGCCCTCCTCGGGGAACCTGCGGTAACGGTTGACCCACTCAGCAACCAGTCCGTCTCGGAAGTGTCTGGGATCCACCGGTAGGAGTTCGATGTCGGACACCGCCAACACCTCCGAGTCGATCCGCCCGTCGTCCACCACCATCGTCCCCAACTTCGACGCCAACTCTGCTTGGACGTCCGGCTGCAAATGCACGACCAGCAGATCGGGATGGTTCAACCCCTCGGAGAGTCCCATCGTGTACGTCCAGGCGTCCTGACCGTGTCCTCGCACCTGGGTCATCATGAACCCATGCACATCGATCATCAGATCGTGCATCCGCCCGACCTGCTCTTCGTTGTATCCCTCGCATCTAATACACATGCTGACACCCTTACACAGGTGTATGACATTGATCAACATGAAATATATTGAAATCTACAAAAGAAGCGCAAACATCGTGCTGGAGACCAGAATGGCCACTTCGCGGCCAACTGGCCGGCCTGCCTTGTCGCCTGAATTGAACCAATCGAACAGGACCAGAGGCGCACAACTGATCGGGTGGGTGCTCGGCCGTCGGGACCGGAGCGCAACCTGGTCTCGCACGTCGACCTGCATCGCACAACTGATCGGGTGGGTGCTCGGCCGTCGGGACCGGCAAGAGTCAACAGGTCGGACGGCTCGCCGTCCACCGGGGGTTAGCGTGGCCCGAGTGCCCGCTTCGCTCTATCGGTGGAGACGATACGCACTCTGAAGGTTGAGCCACAGTTCCGGGGTGGTGCCGAGAGCATCGGCAAAGGAACGGGCAGTCTCGGCAGTGATCGCCTTCCCATTCAAGATCTCCGACACTGCCTGTGGGGGACGGTCGATAATTCCTGCAAACTCTGAGGCGGTCCATCCGCGCTCGTCGAGTTCATCGCGGAGGTACTCGCCCGGCGGGAACACCTCGGCGGGCGTGCAGGTCGTGTTCATGGCGCTGAATCTCCTTCCTAGTGGTCGACTGTCTCAACATTGATGAGCGAGTGGCCTCCAGTGTCGGTATCACTGGCTGCTTCTATAGATTTATCTAGTTTGTCATTATATTACAGGGATCATTGTCATACCCTGTGTCTAAGGTTGTGTCCATGGAATCAGCTCCTGCCTCCGGTCTGTTGGACCCCTCTTTCAGTGTCGGCTGCGGCTCCGCCGGGTCGGTCTGTATTGGACGCGTCGATGAGGTGGGGTTGTCTGATGAGGGGTTGCGGTCGCACCTGAAAGCGTTGGGTCGTGCGGAGTCTCGGTTGGCGGCAATGAGATCCCGGGCGTTGGCTGAGTTGAGCCGCCGTCACAGCAAGGGCGACGCGCAGCGGTTGGTCCGCAACGAGTTGCAGGCTTCGAAGCGTGAGGCCAAACGTGATGTTGAGACAGCGGCCCGGTTGGCGGAGCTGCCCGCTACGAGTGACGCTCTGGAGTCTGGTGAGATCCCTGTGGGTCACGCACAGTTGATCGCTCGGGCGTCTGGTGAGAGCCCGATAGATGAGGGGTTGCTTGTCCAAGCAGCCGGCAGTGAGCCCTTCGATGAGTTCGCTCAGACTGTGAAACGCCATCAACGAGACGTGGCCGACGATGACGGCCAGTCGTTGTTGGATCGTCAACGCTCCAAACGCAAAGCCCGGATCTTCGAGTCAGCCGAGTCGGGGATGTTCGTGCTGACGGCTGAGTTCGATCAGATCACCGGGGCACGCATCGCCACCGCGTTGACCGCCAAAGAACGACAGCTGTGGCACCGCGAGGACCCCAAGGCGCGTGCCACACCCCAGCAGCGGATGGCTGACGCGTTGGCCGAGTTGATCTGTCAACCCGCTGGTGACGGCAAGTCTGCGGGCACTGATCTGTTGGTGATCGCTGACTTCGATGTGCTCAAACAGCAACTCGACAACCCCCGGTTGGCTGACGGTTCGCCGATACCGATCGTGGAGCTGCACCGCCTGGCGCTCGAAGCCAACCTGCTGCCGTCGATCTTCGACGCAAAGGCTCAAGACATGTGGCTCGGCCGGCGGTTGCGGACCGCTACTGAAGCTCAACGGGTCGCGTTGATCGCCCGAGACCAGCACTGCATCGGCTGCGGAGCCAACCCGCTGTGGTGCCGAGCGCACCATATTGTCTGGTGGTCAAAGAACGGGGCCACCGACCTCGACAACCTCGCACTGGTCTGCGACGACTGCCACCACAAGATCCACGACGACGGCTGGCAAGTCCACCAAGACCCCGACACCGGTAAATACCACCTCAAACCCCCCAACCCGAACAACACAACGGACAACCAGACACCAGACGCAGCCAAGACCCAGGGCGAATCAAACCAAGGAACCCCATCGAAGCGATCGAGACCGGGCGACCGAGTCCGAACGACTCAGACCGGGGACCCAGACCGACAGAGCAGAGGCAACCCAGCCGATTCCCGAGCGGGCAGCAGGCACGGTCACGCGGGGCAGCCGCTACCCACCAAACCGGAGATCGGCCAACCGAAACCGGATACTCCGGACCCACCCCGAAAACCTTGCACCGAAGAACCGGAGACCGACCCGGCAACTTCGACACCCAAGCAGGAACCGGGCAGAAACGCGCTGACAACCCACCTACACCCAACCGAAGCAACAGACCTGCACGGACCGAGCCAACGAACCGCAACCAACGGCGCACACCAGCCAACCCGCGCAACTCGGCACACCGATGAACCGGAAGCAGCCCCAACTAATCCGGGGCAACCCCGAACCGAGAGAAGACTGGGGGCTGAGCAAACCGACCGACGGGGGAGACACGGTCAACCCGAGCAACTCGGGGACATCAAGGAACCGGAAGCAACCCAACCGACGAGTCCGGCACGGCCAAACACCCACCCAACCAAGGCGACAGGAGCAGCTGAGCCGCGCGAACGCGACCGACCCCCAACCGGCACAATAGACGCAGCTAAACGCTCGAATCCGGTCGCCGGTGACCCAGCGTCACCAAGCCGACCAACGACAAGACGGGGAGATACGTGAAGGGAGCGCCGATGCGTGCGTGGTCAAGCTCGGAAGGTCAAGCCTCGGTAGCTCGGGGTGAAACCGGCAGATTCGAGCCGGGCGGCCCAGGGTGTCTCACGCACGGCGGTTCCGTCGACTTTGGAGATCTCCAAGGAGCGCAACCGTTTGCTGGTCACCAGATCTCCCAACGCCTGAATCCACACATCGTCTTGGTGCGCTGCCGGGAAGGCCACGAGCGAACGGCCACCCCGCTCCAGGATCGCCACGCACACGCCGTCATGGAGAACTACGAAGGCACCCACCGCGCGGGCCGGTTTGACCGAAGACTCCGGCCACGGCAACACCGAACCGTACGGCTGTGCCGGATCGGTCGCGGCCAGCACAATCGGGCCGTCGCCGGAGCCGTCCCTGGCCTCGGCACCAGAGCTGCTGTCGAGTGCATCGCCCATGTGGCCCAGACCTCCGTCAACGCCTCCGCCCACAGGACGCAGACCACGCAAGCGATCAACGGCACCCAGACCACCGCCAACGCCGCCGTCCACACGACCCAGACCGCCGCCGACGCCGCCACCCACACCAAGACCACCCCCGACACTCCCATCCGCAGGACGCATACCGCGCAAGCGGTCAACGGCGCCCGGGGCAGCGAACTGTGCAGCGCCGAGACCGGCAACGAAATACCCTCGCCGGACCTCGCCGCGCTCCTCGAGCAGCCGCAACATCGGATACACGCCAGCAAAGCCCCCTGCTATTCCCTCACCGCGGGCAATCTCGCGGGTCAGAATCCCGTAGCGGTCCAGGAGCTGCCGGGCACGGGCGTAGGCAACCTCGGTCTGCGTCGGCGCCGGCTCCCGCATCGGGGCGACCAACGACCAGCGTCCCGCCCCTATCGCCGGTCCCTGCCGTCGAAGAGAGCCCGGCCGAGGACGCCCCCGACCGCGCCGAGACACAGCACCACGCCGAGACACAGCACCAGACCCGAATGCAGAATCAGACCCCGACACAGAACCAGACACAGAACCAGACCGGGGGGCCGCGCGACGAGAGAACGCCGGAGTGCCGGCGACCAGTGCACGAACCGGGGCCAGAGTGTCGTTGGTAACCTGACCAGCCCAAACGAGATCCCATAAACCCGCCAACACGGATTCCTGGTCATAAACGACGCCGGCTTGCGCAACCGCCGCCACCAGATCACCCCAGAACGATGCCCCGCGCTCACCGAGGTGTGCCAGCAACGCCTCATGAACCGGCTCCGCGGAGAAATCATCGGCTCCACCCAGCAGCAACCGAACCTGGTCCCGAAACATCAGGCGAACCTTCGGATCGCGCGAACCCGACCCACCCGCGCCGACCCATACCAACTCGCCGGTTGCACACAAGGCATCAAGCTGACCCGGTTGATAGTCCTCGACTCGACGGCTCAACACCTCCGACTCCAACACCGAGGCGGCGATCGGCGCACCCTGGAGTTGGCCGACGACCTCGGCCAATCCGTCAACCCCGCGCCTCGGAGCGGTCAATCCCTGCCAAGCACCCAGGAACCGGGCCAGTGTCTCCGCCTCCACCGGTTCGATCTCGTTGCGCAAGGCAAGCAACGAACGACGGCGAAGCAGGCGCAGGACGTCGTCGTTGCAGAATTCGGGTTCACCGCTGCCCCGTCGGAACTCGCCGCGAACAACCTTCCCGGCCGCCACAAGCCGACCAAGCGCCTCGCCGACCTGCTCCGCGTCAGCCCCAATCCAGCGGACAATATCGCCGGCGGAAAAAGGGCCATGAGTTCGGCTGTAGCGCAGACACAGATCACCGAGCGGATCAGCAACCGAGTCGACAACCGAACCACCAAGCGGATCAGCAACCGAGTCGACAACCGAACCACCGAGAGGATCAGCAACCGAGTCGACAACCGAACCACCGAGAGGATCAGCAACCGAGTCGACAACCGAACCACCAAGCGGATCAGCAACCGAGTCGACAACCGAACCACCAAGCGGATCAGCAGACTCCGCGAGACGATCCGTCGCCACAACCACTCCCGCTCCGTCGCGCAACCGGGCTGCATCGTCGGCCACAGCGAAGCGGTCCTCGCCCGCAACAGACACCTTGATCACCCGCTGCTCGCGGGTCAGCTGACGAATCCAAGCATCGAGGTCAGCGCCGGCGACCGCGCGAACTTCCAGTTCAAACCGACTGAGCGGGCCGAGCATTCGGAGTAGATCATGAAGTTCGTCCGCGTCACGGGCAAGGTACGCCTCGGTAAGGCGCTGCAACTCCAACTCGACGTCGCCGAGCACCTCCGGATCAAGAAGTTCCTGCAACTCCTCGTCACCGAGCAGGTCGGCCAGCAGCTCCCGGTCAAGTGCCAACAGTGCTGCGCGACGCTCCGCGAGCGGCGCGTCACCCTCATACATGTAGAGCGCGACCCAGGAGAACAGCAACGAACGAGCGAAGGGCGAGGCGCGTGGCGTCTCGACCGAAACCACCCGAACCTGCCGACTTCGCAGGTCGGTCATCAGCCGACGGAGGCCAGGCAGGTCGAAGACGTCGTTGATGCACTCCCGAGTCGCCTCCAACAACATCGGGAACGTCGGAAACTGTGCCGCCACCGCGAGCAGATCCGCGGCTCGTTGACGTTGCTGCCAGAGCGGGGTGCGTTGATCCGGTCTGCGCCGCGGCAGCAACAAGGCCCGAGCCGAACACTCACGGAACCGCGAAGCGAACATCGCCGTGCCGCCCAACCCCGCGACCACCACGTCGGAGACTTCCTCGGGATCGAAGAGCAACTCATCGACGCTGAGATCTTCGAGGGCATCGGGAAGGCGCATCGCGATGCCCTCGTCGCTCCACATCAGCTCCACATCAACGCCCCAGGCTTCGCTCAAACGCGCACGTATCGCCACTCCCCACGGGGCGTGCAACCGGGCGCCGAACGGCGTGAGGACACAGACCCGCCAATCACCGATCTCGTCACGGAACCGCTCAACCACAATCGTTCGATCATCAGGAACCGCACCAGTGGCGTCGGCCTGCTCCTGAAGGTAGGCGACAATATTGCGCGCAGCTCGATCGTCGAGATCATGGCGAGCGCGCAGCCGGGAGATCGGATCGGTTTCCGCACGGATCTCGCGGGTGAACTCTCCGACCGCTCGACCGAGTTCGCTTCCGCGGCCCGGCCCGTCACCCTTCCAGAACGGCATCTTGGCAGGCGCTCCCGGAGCGGGAGTCACCACCACACGCTCGAAGGTGATGTCTTCGATCCGCCACGCAGACGCTCCGAGCAGGAAGACCTCCCCGACACGGCTCTCATGCACCATCTCCTCTTCGAGTTCCCCGACCCGCGTGCCGTCGGACAGGAACACACCGAAGTCACCGCGGTCCGGAATCGTGCCCGCATTGGTCACAGCCAGGCGCTGCGCCCCTCTCCGGCCCCGCAACGTTGCAGCGGCACGGTCATACACGATCCGGGGCCTGAGCCCAGAGAACTCCTCGGAGGGGTAGACACCGGACAACAGATCAACGATGTTCGCAAAGGCTTCAGAGGACAGATCGCTGAAGTTGGCGCTTCGTCGCACGACTTCCAGCAGGTGGTCGAAATCCCAGTCGTCCATGGCACACATGGCCACGATCTGCTGCGCCAACACATCGAGCGGGTTGCGAGGGAAAGTCGTGTGCTCGATCAGCCCCCGCTTCATTCGATCGACGATCACCGCAGCCTCGAGCAGCTCGGCACGGTGCTTGGGGAAGATCTTGCCGCGGCTCGGCTCGCCCACCTGATGGCCGGCCCGCCCGATCCGCTGCAGACCGGACGCAACCGAGCGGGGAGAACCAACCTGGACGACCAGATCGACAGCCCCCATGTCGATGCCGAGCTCGAGGGTTGAAGTAGCCACCAGCCCCCGCAGATCACCCCGCTTGAGCTCCTCTTCAACCTGGAGCCGCCGCTGACGCGACAACGACCCGTGATGAGCCTTCACCAACTCGGACGCATCGCTACCACCGGGCGCATCGCCTCCACCGACACCACCAGACACACTGCCAACACCAGCCGCATCGGCACCACACGAAACGTCGGGCGCATCGGGCCCACCGGCAACACCGACACCACCAGACACACCACCAACACCAGCCGCATCGGGGGCGTCGGCAGAGCTGGCGACATCGGCGCACACGACGTCTGATTCTTCTGGTCCTGGTTCCGACTCCTTCTCATCGGCCAGTTCGTTGAGGCGGGTGGCCAAGCGTTCGCAGAGCTGTCGGGCGTTCGCGAAGATCAGCGTGGATCTGTGTTTCTGCACCAACTCGAGCAGACTCGGATGAATCGAGGGCCAGATGCTGCGATGAGCCGGTCCGGCGCTCGCCGCGCTGTCGGCAGAAGGCTCAACCGTCTCCCTCAACGAACTCATGTCGTCCACGGGAACAACTACTTCAATATCGAGTTCCTTGCTGATCCCCGCGTCGATCACCGTGACCGGACGCGGACGCATGGTCCCGTCTTCTGCGGGCGTCGAGCCTCCAAGGAAACGGGCGATCTCGTCGAGCGGTCGCTGGGTAGCGGACAGGGCGATCCGCTGCGGACTGTCGACGGTCAACTCTTCGAGTCGTTCAAGCGACAGCATCAGATGCGCGCCGCGTTTGGTCCCGGCCAACGAGTGGATCTCGTCGACAATCACATGCTCGACGCTGCGCAGGGTCTCACATGCGCGGCTGGTGAGCATCAGATACAGGGACTCAGGAGTCGTGATCAGGATGTCCGGTGGATGACGGACCAGTTGACGACGCTGTGGTGCGGGAGTGTCGCCCGTCCGGACAGCCACGGTCGGCGTGTTCACGGTGGTTCCGTTGCGTCGCGCCGCCGTCTCAATTCCCTGGAGCGGGTCACGAAGGTTCTTGTTGACATCGACCGCCAACGCCCGCAGCGGGGATATGTACAGCACCCGGGTGCGGTTCAGAGGGTCATCGGGAACAGGCTCAACGGAGAGCCGGTCGATGGCCCACAAGAACGCGGAGAGGGTCTTGCCGGTTCCGGTGGGAGCGAGGATCAGCGTGTGGTCGCCCGCAGCGACCGCCGGCCAACCCTGGCGCTGAGGCGCGGTCGGTTCGGCAAAGGTCTCCACGAACCAGTCCCGGACAGGCGCCGAGAAATGTCGCAGCGGATCGGCCATTCCCGAGACGCTAGCCAGCGGACCCAGCCTTTTCTCACGCCGCACGCCGCACATTGCCGCACGCCGCACACGCCGCACGCTGCACACGCCGCGTCATGACCGAGCAGAACCATGACGTTGGAGACGCCAGACAAAGAGGCCGAGCGAGTAGGCGAGCGAACTCGGTCCATACGGGCGAGGCCGTGGCCCGAGCGGCCCGTGAGCACAGCGAACAAGAGCGGGAGACACCCGCCGCGACATACTGGGCTTGCCCCTGCCCGCGCACGTTCAGGGACACCAGTCAAAGACACCCGACGAAGAGGCCGAGCGGAATGATCCCGCACACGGCCATGACCGGACGAGGCCGCGACCCGAGCGGCCGTGAACGCGGTGAAACAAGAGGCGGGAAACGACAGACCTCGGCGCGCCCACGATGTTCAATCTGCGCACGCTCCAAAGACACAGGATCGTCATGGAAACGGCATCCCCCCTCTGGTCTAGACTGCGAGGCATGGAGGACTACGAGTCCCCGGAGTGGCACCCCGCTTTCGAGGAATACTGCGAGACGATCTACGAGCTTGAAGAAGACGACCTCGACGTGATCCAAGCAAGGATCGCGGACCGGCTCGAGGTGTCGCGTCCCTCGGTGTCGGAGATGGTCAAGCGGATGGAGGCCGAGGGCTTGATCGACATCGGCGAGAAGATCACCCTCACCCCACAGGGCATGCACCTTGCCGAGACTGTCGTGCGTCGTCATCGTCTCGCCGAGCGATTCCTGACAGACGTTCTCAACCTGAGCTGGGCACAGGCCCATCAGGAAGCAGGAAAATGGGAGCACATCATCTCTCCCACCGTCGAGAAGGCCATGATGGACCTGCTCGACGAACCGACCACCTGCCCGCACGGCAACCCCATTCCGGGTTCGGACTACGAAACACCCGATCTCGTGACGCTCAACACCATCGAGGTCGGTGAGAACCTCACCGTCCGTCGCATCACCGAGGAACTCGAGTTCACCGAGGGAATGCTCGACTTCCTCGAGGAGTCCTCGATCGTGCCGGGTTCAAAGGGTCGACTCAGCGCCAAATCCCCGGACGGCACTTCCACAGTCATCATTGACGGAACCCCCGTCGTCGTGGGTGGGTTCGCCTCCGCCCGAATCCTGGTGAGCGCGCCTACCTGACCGGCGCGGCCCACCCAGATTCAAGCACAAGCAAGTGTCACTGGTTGAGGGCGCGGAACTGCGCCAGCAACTCGTCGATGCGGTCTTGGGCTGCGGCCCAGGCGCTGCGCTGCGGCGGGTCGGCGGCCAACGCCTCCTGCGACAGGCGGAACTGACGATCCAGTTCGGTGAGCAAGTCCACGAGGTTGTCGGGAAGTTCATCACCCGCGACGGGCGGGTCGTCGGGGTCGGAGGTCTGGTCAGGGCCGGACGTGTCGTCAGGATCAGGTGTTGCGGGACGGTCAACAACGTCGTCGCCATCCTCGGCACCTGCATCTGGACCTGCACCGTTCACGTCGCCCAGGGCAACTCCGACGACATCGGAGAAGTCCTCCCCTGGGAACAGCTGCTGCAATGCCTCGTTGAGGTTTCGGCCAATACCGATCTGCTGGGTCTCACCGACGATCGCGGCGATCACGAACTCCAGATTCGGAACGCTCGTGCCTTCCGCCGAGACGTACAACGAACGAACCCACAGAATCGAGTTGTCGATCGGCAGCATAACGAGATCGCTGAAATCAACTTGGGAGCCGGCCTGATCCAACAGGGTGAGCTGGGTGGTGATCTCCTGGGTCTGGGCGATGCCTGAAGCCACCAGGACCGGGCCCGGCGCGTTCGAGTTCGTCAGTTCGTAGGTGACCAGTCGAGAGGATCCGTCAGCACGCGTCTCTCCCACCATGAATGCTTCAAGTTCCTTGCGGTCGTCGTTCTCGTCGAACGGGACGAACGATCGGAGCGTGACGAACGACGGATCGTCCTCGTCCGGCAACTGCAACAGCGTGTAGTAGGGACTGACCCTCTGTTCACGGAAGCTGACGACCCCCTGCTCGTCAGTCGACGACTCGATAGTTCCGCCGGCCGAGACCGATCGGCCCGGATCCTGGGCCACTGCCCAGCGTTCGGTACCGACGAGCAGGCTCACAGGATTCTCGATCTGGTAGGTCGAGTACATGTTGGTCTGAACCCGGAACAGGTCTTGGGGGTAACGCAGATGTTCCTTCAACTCATCAGGCATTTCCGAGAAGTCGCTGAACAGGCTCGGGAAGGCTGATCGCCAGGCCTCGATTATCGGGTCCTCGACCGGCATCACGTAGAACGCCACATCACCGTCGTAAGCGTCGACCACGGCCTTCACCGAGTTGCGCACATAGTTGAAGCGGGGACCGGCCAAGCCACCGCTCCGCAGCCTGTCGTTCTCAGACCGCTGCGAGTACGGGTACTTGTCGGTCGTGGTGTAGGCGTCGATCACGTAATGGACACGTCCGTCGAGGATCACCGGGTACACGTCGCTGTCGTACTCGAGGAACGGCGCAAGCTTCTCCACCCGCTCACGCACGTCACGCACATAGATCACTCGGGTGTCGTTCTGGATGAAGTTGGATATCAGCGGCTCAATCTGGCCGAAGCGCAGCGCGAACGCCACCTGGCGCACGATCCCACCGATCCCGACCCCCGCCGAGCCCTCATAGTTGCCGAGGATGTCGCCGCCGTCGTTGGCGACGTAGTCGACCTCGTCGACGGTCGTGCCCACCAGGGAGTATCCGCCCATGTCCTCGCCGTGGTAGATCTGCGGAACGTCGAATTCAAGTTCGACCGAGTCGTCGACGTCGTTGGTGATTGTGGAGACCAGGAAGTCCGGGCGCCCCTCGTCGGTCGTTGCGTTGGCGCTGGCCATGGCCAGACCGTAACCGTGCGTGACACGGACGTGCTGCCGCTCCCAGTTGGCTGAGTCCTCACCCTTGAGCTCGCGGGCGCCCAGGATCACCTGGCGCAGTTCACCGTTGACCACGTACCGGTCTGTGTCGAGCGTCGGCTCGAGCGCTCCCGACTCCGGGATCGCATCCTGCCCGAGGAACCGATAGAAGCCGCGTTCGGCCTGGAAGCGTTCAAAGGTGGGATGGACAGTGACCGGATCGAGCACCCGCGCATTCTGGACAGTGACAGCGTTGTTGCGGATCTGCTCCGCCGTGAGATTCTCGGAGTATTCGAACGGTTCCACGGCCATGCCCTCGAGACCGAACGCGCGACGGGTGGCTTCGATGTTGCGTTCCGCGAAATCCTGTTCGCGGGCGGTCTCGTTGGGGTCGACCTGAAACCGCTGCACGAACGCCGGGTAGATGCCACCCACCACAATCGCCACGAACGCCCAGAGCCCGACAGCGAGTACCGGAAGGGTCCAGCCCCGTCGCCACAGGTTGACGACCAGCAGCACGACTGCACACAACGAGATGGCGATCAGCAGGTACAACGCTGGAAGCTGGGCATTGACGTCGGTGTAGAACGCCCCGTCGAGTACACCGCGGGTGGACGTCGTCAGCTCATATCGGGCCAGCCAGTAGTCCAGTGCCTTGATGACGGCCAGAACCGCCAGAATCGCCGAGAGATGCACTTTCACGATCGGTTTGGCCCGTTCGCCCCCGATCACGCTGACGCGGACCGATCCGTTGAGGTAGTGCGAGATCGCGGTGACGATCAGCATGATCACGAAAGCTGCAAAGGCCCAGCCGACCACATAGCTCAAGAACGGCAGCTGGAAGACGTAGAACCCGATGTCGGCACCGAACTGGGGATCGGAGATCCCGAACTCCTTGCGGTTGACGAAGAGCAGCCATTCCTCCCACTGGCTGGGCACCCCCGCCGCGGCGAGCAGCGCAAAGAAGAACGAAACGACCGTGCGCAACAGGAAGTAACGCCCCCCGACGGTGGCGTGGTACCGGGAGATCAACTCCTCTTCGGGGCCGGGAGGTCTGTGCGTGGGAGCGCTGCGATCAGAGATGAAGAGGTTCAGCCACATCAGCACGAAGAAGAACGCGCCGAATATCAACGTCAGGATGATCTTGGCACCGAGCACCTGGCGCCAGACCGAGGCACGGTTGAGCGCATCGAACCACAGGTAGTCGGTGTAGAAGCTGGCTACTCCGCGCAGCGACAACAGACCGATGATCAGAGCGGCTACGACTACAAGGGCGATCATCCGCCCGTTTCGACGGAACCGTCCGCGTCGTGGATTAAGAATGTCCTCAACCTCAGCCATCGGAGGGAAGGCTAGCGGTCACAGGACCTGACGCGGACCTGCTCGGACGAATCAGTCGCAGACATCCCCCGAGCGTGCCGGCCATCAACCGGTGCTTCAGGTCACCTTCGGGCAAACCCCTAGGCCACCTCTATGCGACATCTGCACCCAGGATGCGCAGGGGGGAATCGATCACCTGTCGGGAACTTCTCGCCTGCTGTCACTTCGCCGGCCAGCGCATTGTCGGCACAGTCGGCACCGCAGGAGCCACCGGGGTCAACCACCCAGCGCACCGTTCGGGTTGCCTTGTCATTGTGGGCTCTGTCGATCTTGACCAGGCCGTCAACGGCAACGGAAGCCGCCGACGCTGCTTCGTTCAAATTCCTCGAGCGAACCTCGCGGTACAGTGCTCGCACCGCGTCTGAGAGTTCTTCCTCGCTGTCGAACTGCTCGGCGATGTCCGCGAGCCGTCGCCGCACGGGTTCCAGCGCGATCACATGGATGTTGGCCAGCGCCAGCGTCAGATCGAGGTCTGAAGTGCCGCCGAGGGTGATGCACTGCTCTCGAAGCGCCGGCGTCGCCGCCTCGTCGTAGCAGGAGTTGTGACTCTGCTCTTCCTCGAGACTGGCTACCGCGTCCGCTCCGGAGCGACGAATCCCATCAAGCAGCGAACCCTGTTCTTCGACCAGCACTCTCTTCATCGCCTTGGCCGCCGCAAAAGCAGCACGTTCGCGAACGTCATCGGCTGGATCGGCCGGCGGATCGCCGGCCGGCACTGGATCGCTGGACGCATCGACCTCCTGGTCCAAAATCTCCTGCGAGGGTTCTGCGACGGACTCGGTTGTTGGGGAGGCATGCGGTTGGGCTTCGGGCTTCGGCTCCGCTGATGCCTTCGACCGGCGCAGACGAGCGAACACATCGCGGGCCCTTCCGGTAGGTTCGTCACGACCAGCCTCAGCGACAACTTCAGGCTCTGGTTCAGCTTCCGTTGCGGATTCGATCTCTGAGCTGGGGTCAGGATCCTCAGGCTCCCCAAGTTCGTCAGGCTCTGCTTCGGGTTCCGGTTCGGTCTCGACTGACTCCGACTCATGGGTTTCATCGACGCCGGTCTCATCAACGCCGGTCTCATCGACGCCGGTCTCATCAACGCCGGTCTCATCGACGCCGGTCTCATCAACATCGGTCTCATCAACATCATGTTCGTCCGTGTCGGTCTCGCCGGCACCGGCACTGAGAGCATCAAGGTGGTCCAAGGCCTCCATTTCACCGGTTGTGAAAGTGTCGCCAATCGGGCCGGGGATCGGTGAATCGGAGACCAAAGGATGGTCCACAAGCCTCCCGGCTTCGATCTCGGCTTCAAGATCTTCAACGGTCGGCGTCGGTTCCGAAGAAATCCGCAGGCCTGCACGATTGGCCGCGGACCGCGCCTCGGGTACAGAGGTCACGAGATCTTCGACAGCTGCGTCCAGATTCGTCTGCACCGTGGAGAGAGCTTCAAGCAGCCGATCCCGACCGGCTCGAAGTTGCTCAATCTGGGTACGCCCGGTCTGTCGTTTTCGGGCAAGGTCACGCAGTATCCGCTCCCTTACCGTCTGCGCCTCATGGACCATCTCACGACCATGATTTCGGCTCTCCTCGACGATCTCGTCGGCTTCGAGGCGCGCGGCCTCGACCAGTTCAGAGGACTGGGCGGTTGCATCTGCGAGCACGGCCTCCGCAGCCGAGCGTGCCTGTTGGCTCATCGCCTCGGCTTCGCTCTCCGCTCTCTGGATCGTGCTCGTCGCCGCTTCGTGAGCCGCTTCAAGGACCCCACTGACCTCGACTCCGAGCATCTCGGTGACCCGACGAGCATCGGATCCGCCACGATCGGCCCGGGAGAGTTCGTTCATCCTCCCGGTCAATTCGTCGCAGAGCCTCTGCAACCGACGGATCTCCGATGCCGCCGCTTGGAGCCGAGCACGCACCTCTGCGGGGTCGAAACCGCGTCTCACAACCGGCAGATTCATCGACTCGATATCACCCGCGTCAACCCCCTGATCGCTGGGCGATCCGCCAAATTGTGGCGCGCTCACAAAGTCGACGTCAGGCGTCTCCGTCACGCCCAACATGCTAGAGCCCTGACCAGCGCCGATGGGGAATACCCCAACGATCAACGGTCAAGACGTCTCGGCGCCCGGACCAAGGCTCCAGATCAACCTCGCGGTCTTGTACTACGGGTTGATTCGGAGGTCGCCGGTGTCACCACCAAGCTCAGCAAGCACCTCGATCGCCTCTTGGAGAGTCGACACCCCGAAGACTCTCATATCACCGGCGGAGGCCTCCGCTTCTTCAAGCAGGGCCTCTGGGACAATGAAGGCGACTGCGCCGGCGGAACGCGCTGCTACCGCCTTCTGGCCGACACCGCCGACGTTTCCGACAACGCCACCGACAAAGATCTGTCCCGTCACAGCTATCGGTTGGTTTCCGGTGAGCTCACCGTCGGTCAACCAATCGATGACGGCTAGAGAGAACGCAAGTCCAGCCGAGGGTCCACCGGTTGAGCCGGTATCAATCTCAACATCAATCCCCTGCGACAAATCGTCGATTCGTGGAACGATCTCCCCGATACCGATGTAGGCGCCCTCAAACCCCTCGGGGTGCTCACCCCAGACAATCGAGACGTCTCGAACTTCGAGCGTGTCGCCGTTCTCGACGGTCACAACGCCAGACTCTCCCGTGGTCTTTCGAATCAACTGGTCGCGCAGAGACTGAAGCGAGCCGATCTCAACGCCGTCAACGGCGATGATCACATCGTCGACCGTCAGCAGGCCGTCAACAGGGCCACCACTGACAACGACGTTGAAACCCACTCCCGTCTCCTCGACAGGCACACCGAGATACTCCAACGCAGCGGTGACTGCATCGTCTTTGGAACGGTTCATCATTTCGAGGTTGCGGGTGCGATTCTCCTGCCGAGTCAGGTCGCCCAGAATGTGTTCGCGCGGTTGCAACTCGAAATCATCATTGACCTCTGCTTCAATCCACTCGAACACCGAGACGTCGAGGTCGACGGCAACGGTGGTGAACAGAAACTCGCCTTGTGGCGGGTAACTGGGGCGCCCGCTGATCTCCACCCGGTCGCCGACAGACCGCGCCGACCCCGGCCTCGTGACCGCCGCTCCCCGGTCGATCAGCGCCTGACCTGGAATGACCTGGCCCAGCGTCTCGGCTGGAACCACCAGACTCGCTCCACCGAGCCCGACCGCCAGCAACAGTGCGCACAGGCCCCCCTTCCACCACCTGCGCCCCCGGGGGCGCCGTTTCACCGGCGGAGGTGGGGGCAGCTCGAAGTCCTCGCCCGCCGCCGAGCCGTCCAAGTCGTACGGTAACGTTGGAACGGACGTGTTCACTTCAGTCATCTTGTGTGTGTTCGTCCTAGTGACGGGGAATCTTGTTGGTCGCGCTGCGCGGCCAAGATGGACACTTCAGCCTGCCAGAGCCAAGGCCAACTATGACAGCGCCTAAAGGGTCCAAACAATCCAAGCAAGCATCCGAAGTGCTCCTGCGGGCGCTGCGAGCGGTCGGAGTCCTGCGTCAACCGGTCCAACGTCCAGTCGTCGGGCCCAAGGCGTACGTTCGACTCTGGCAACGTCTGCGTTCCCTCATAGTTCTGGCCGCGATCGTCGTCGGTCTGGGCATCGTGTTGGCGGTGGTGGTCGGTGTCATTGTTCTGGGACTCGCCTTCTTCTTGGAGAACGCGATCTCTTGAGGGTCATGGCTGCATCAGAGGACGCACAACGACGACGGGCGGCCGCGCTGGCCGGCCATCACGGCGACCCGGATACGGCCGAAGCAGCACAAACGGACCCCGACCCCAAGGTACGGATCGCCGCGCTCCGCTCTCTGGCGAAGCTGGGCGTGATCAGTGAGCACCAACTCAATCGAGCCCTTGACGATGCCGATCCGGCGGTTCGGGTCGCCGCTCTCGAAATCGCTGCCAACCACTCGTTTCCCGGGCTTGAGCGGCTACTCGACGACCAAGACCCAATGGTCGTCGAATCCGCCGCCTGGGCCCTCGGAGAACGTGAGACCGCCAGCGACGCGATCATCGATCGCCTGTCGCAGGTCGCTCGCGACCATCTCGATCCCCTCGCCCGCGAGAGTGCGGTCGCGGCGCTCGGGGCGATCGGCGACGAACGAGGCCTTCGGGCGATCCTCAACGCCACCCACGACAAGGTTGCAGTACGACGCCGGGCCATCATCGCGCTGGCCGCTTTCGAAGGTGTCGAAGTCTCCGACGCCTATCAGCGGGCGCGCCGAGACCGCGACCGCCAAGTCCGCGACGCAGTCGACGAACTGCTCGGACCCGTCGTCCCAGACTGAAGCAGCGGGTGAACTGCGGGCCTCAGCGGTCCCGTGAGTCGCTGCCGGCCTTCATGAACATCACCTGAACCGACTCGTAGTGCTCAATCACCTGACCCGCTCCGTAGGCGACGGCTTCCAGCGGCGAGTCCACCAACTGAACCCGGACCTTCGTCTCACGCGACAGCCTCTGTTCCATACCTCTCAACATTCCACCTCCGCCGACTAGGTGAATGCCCTGCACAATGAGATCTTGAGCCAGTTCAGGGGGCGCTTGGGCCAAGCACGACAACACCGAGTCGACCATCGCAGCAACCGGCTCCTCGATCGCCCTGCGAATCTCCAGCGGTGTCAAGACGATGGTCTTTGGCAACCCGCTCATCATCTCGCGACCGCGTACCTCCGCATTGACCTCATTGGCGGTGGGAGCAGCGGAACCCAAGACAATCTTGATGTCTTCGGCGGTCCGCTCCCCGATCGCAATCCCGTACTGACGACGAACATAGGCCTGCACTGCGCTGTCGATGTCGAAGGAGCCGACCCGAACCGCCTCGAGCGCTACCACCCCGCCAAGCGAGAGCAGCGCAGACTCTGTGGTTCCGCCGCCGATATCAACGACCATGTTTCCAATCGGCTCGTTGATCGGGAGGTCGGCACCGATCGCAGCCGCGACCGGTTGTTCGATGAGCTGCGCATCTGCGGCTCCCGCCCCTCTGGCAGCATCAGTCACCGCTCGCCGTTCCACAGTGGTGATTGCAGAAGGCACGCAGATCACCACGCGAGGGCGGTTGAGCCGACTGACCCCCACCCTCTGCAGAAGCAGGCGGATCATTCGTTGCGTCACGTCGAAATCGGTGATCGCGCCCTGGCGAAGAGGACGCACTGCGACGATATGGCTCGGTGTTCGGCCGATCATCTGCCAGGCTTCGCGGCCGGTGGCGAGCACCTTCTTGGAGCGGCTGTTGACCGCGATGACGGAGGGCTCGTTCAATACGATGCCTTCACCACGGGCATACACCAGTGTGTTGGCGGTGCCCAAGTCGATCGCCAGGTCACGTGCCAGAACTCAACTCCTCGCCAGAGTCGGGATCGATTGGAACGATCCCGGTTGGTTGCTCAACCACCGGTGGTCGCCTTCGCGGTGCCAGCGCCTGCAAGTGCTCATTGAAGGTGGGCGGTCGCGTAGTCCGGGCGCGATGCCACAACCACAGGATCAGCGAGCCGAGGATCGCCACCGCAACGGCCACAACAAGGAATCCGACCGCGCTGCTCATGAGTCGAGCTTTGCCAGATGTTGCGCTTCGAGCGCCCAGGACTCACCATCAGCCCAAGTCTCGCGCTTCCAGATGGGCACGGTCGCCTTGAGCGCATCGATTCCGTAGCGGGCCGCGGCGAAGGCCTCCGGTCGGTGCGGCGCTGAGGCCACCACCACCACCGACGATTCACCCACCTCAACCACTCCAACCCGATGCAGAAGCACGATCCTCCCGAGTGCCGGCCACCGCTGACGCATCTGCTCAGCGATCTCCTCCAGTCTCGGCACAACGTAGCGATCATAAGCCTCGTACTCGAGCCGCTCAACGCCGTCGCGTCCTTCGGCATGGTCTCTGGCCGTTCCGCTGAACAGGACAACCGCACCGCAGCGGGGCAGCACCGCCCAATCGGCGGCATGACCTACCGGAAGTTCCCCATCGGTCAGTCCCAGCCAAGTGTCGGAGTCGGTCGGCGCGGCGAGCATCCCCCAATGGTACGGCTCGAACGATCAGTCCGTCACGCGCCGGCGCGCCGGACCCTGCCCACCCGACGCAACAGCCACACAAGAATCCCGACTCCGGCCACCACTCCCAGAGCCGCTATCGCCAAGGCCAACTCCTGGCGCCGACGCGCCGGGACCCGGTCGAGCGGGCTCGGATTGTGTGAGACCACCCACGCTTCCTCATTGGAATAGCCGGGTTCCCAACCGAGTGCTCGAAGACGGTCACTGGCGATCACCCAAGAATGCGAAGTGTAGGGTACGACACCCGGCGGAATGGGTGCGACTCCCGCCTGCAGGCGGACCGCGGCGAGGGCGCGGGCCAGCCACAACGGCACCCGCAGCCTCGGTTTGGGCCCTTCAAGCTCTCGCAGCGCATCAGGCGGGATCCAGCCGTCGGGTGCCACGTTCAGCGGGCCGTCGGCACGGCTTCGGGCCGCGGCCACCACGGCACTGGCGAGATCATCAATGTGGAGGTATTGCACCGGCGGATCACCGTCGGCGGCAACCCCGAGCCGAGCGGTGTGGAGCACACGGGCGAGCTGTCCCAGATCGTCTTCGGTGACCACCGCTGTGGGACGGAGGACCGCAACCGTTGCGTCCCGATTGGCCTTCTTCCATTCAGTCGCCAACTTCTCGATGTCCGCCCGTACGACAGCCCACGAAAAATCCGGATTGGGCCGTACGGGAGCGTCCTCGCTGAGCGGAAGGGGATTTGCGGTGCGTGCGCCGTACACCAGCGCCGTCGACAACAGCACGAGGTGGCCAACCCCGCATTCCGCCGCGGCGTCCAGTACCCGTCCGGCTATCCGCAGGTCCGCCTCATCCGCGTCAGGATCCGTCTCTCCGGGCGCACCCCGAGAGCTCAGATGGACGACTGTGTCGGCACCGCTGAACAGAGACTTGAGATCTGCAGACTCCAGGTCGAGCCGCCGGTTCTCCACCTGCGGCGGCAACCAGGAAATCGCCGTTCGGTCGACTGCCACCAGATCAACACACGGCTGCGCCACCGTAAGTGCCGTCACGACCCGCGCGCCAAGGTCCGCCGCGGCCCCAGTTACAACGACTCTGTTCATCATCAGCGGCAACACCAAGAAAAGAGGATCGACACCTTCACTCATCTACGATGCCCGCATGAGCGACGATCTGCCACCCGACGGCGAATCGCTCGGCGCGTTTCTCGGCGAATTCATGAAGATGCTGTCGGGCGCCGGCAGCCCCTCGGCCAACTCGGCGCGTGATCTCGCCCGCTCGATCGCCACCGGAGGCGAGTCCGAACCCAATATCGACCCTAAGGACCGGATCAAGATTGAAGAACTGGTCCGAGTCGCGGAGTTGCAGGTCCAGTCAGCCACCCAACTCGTGGTCGCTCGCAGCGGAACTCTGCGGGTCGAGGTTGTCAATCGTTCGCAATGGGTCGACAGCACAATCGAGCACTATCGACCGTTGCTGGGAACCATCGCCACGTCAATATCTACAAGCCTGCCAACACCCGACGAACTCTCAGAGAACGACCCGATGAGTCAGATGATGGCGGGCCTGCAACAGATGCTCGAGTCGATGCTGCTCACGATGACCACCGGGTCGATGGTCGGTGAACTCGCCCGGGTCGCCTTCGGAGGCTTTCACCTACCGCTGCCGCGTCCCGCAGATGCTCCACTGTTGGTACTGCTTCCCAACGTTGATCAATTCGGGCAGCAGTGGTCACTCGACGCCGACGATCTGCGGCTCTGGGTCTGCCTCCACGAAGCGGCGCATCGTGCCGTGCTCGGGGTTCCGCATGTGGGCGAACGTCTGAGCGACTTGCTGCAACGTCACGCCGGCGCCTTTGAGCGTGACCCTGAGGCACTCAACGAACACCTGAGCGCCTTCGACCTGAGCGCTGGTCCAGAAGCCCTCGCAGAACTGGACAAGACCTTCAGCGACCCGGAGATGATCTTCGGTGCGGTCCGTTCACCCGCACAAGCAGCTCTGGAGCCTGAGATCACCGCGCTGGTGGCCGCCATCACAGGATACGTCGATCATGTGATGGATCAGACAGGTGGAAGCATCATCGGATCCTACGGGAGGGTCACCGAAGCACTCCGTCGGCGTCGGACCCAAACCGGTGCTTCCGACCGGCTCGTCGAGCGCCTCTTGGGCCTCGAACTTGACCAGAACCAGTTCGATCGCGGCACCGCGTTCGTTGAGGGTGTGATCGAGCGGGCCGGGACTGAGGGACTGGACCGTCTCTTCGACGACCCAGCCCATCTGCCGACACCGTCTGAAGTCGACGCACCGGGACTGTGGTTGGCTCGAATCGACCTTCCGTCGAGCTGACTGTCGAACCGGCCGCCGTCGACGCAACTCTTGTTCGCTCCGCTCCACTTCACGCTCTTGTTCGCCGCGCTCCACGGGGCCGCTCGGACTACGGCCTCGTTCGGTCCCCGGCCGTGCGCAGGATCAATCCACTCGGCCTCTGCCGTCAACGCATCTCAACGGGGCGGAGTATCGTCTGGTTCTTCGCGGGGACGCGATGGCGGAGTCGGGTCAACATCCACACCATCGATCGAGGAGATATAGGGCCTGCCCTCATCCCATCGGATGGGCCGGGAGTGGTCGCTCGTCCCCGCCGGCGGCGCGGGTTGCGACGGCCGCAGATCCTCGTCGAAATCCAGCTCGCCGTCTGCCGGAACGCCGTGTGGCCGTGCGCCTCGTCTGTCAGACGACGGAGGCCCGGCCCTCGAGACCCGCGGCAACCTGAACAACCGACCGGGATTGCCGAAAACGTAGACGAGCAGGGCAATCCCACCGACCGCACCGACCAGGCCCGCACCAACCGGAATACTCAAGCGGATCACCACCGGCAACATCGCCCCGGCCGCGAACGCGAGTTGGAAACGAGCTTCGAACCGTGCAAAAGAACGTCCGTAGTTGGTGACGACTGCGTCTCGCTGGACCAGGGAGTCAAAAGCGAGCTTTCCCGTACCGGCCGCAGCCGTGACCGTTCCCGCAAAGATCACAGTGCCGAACAGGCCTCCGGACAGTGCCGCGAACAAAGCCCCGGACACGAGCACTGTGATCGCGCCGAGCAGTATCTGTTCCTCTGTCAAACGGCGGCGAAACGTCGGCGCGAAACGCACACCCCCGAGGGTCCCGACAACAGCGAACAACCCCACGACCGCAAAGTGCCAGACCGGCGCGGTGGGATCTCCGGTGATGTCGATGTCACGCACCGTCGCTGTGGCACCACCGAACGCGGCGCCTTCGGTGCTCACGTCGAGGCCGTCCTTGCCGCCGCGCAGGTCGAACATCATCAGCATCGTCACAAATCCGACGATGCCTCGCACGATCATCATCGACGTCGCCGCCAGGAGTATCTTCCGGTCCCTCAACTCGGCCCGCTCCGACTGCTCTGCGGGCACCGCGGCGACAACCACCGACGGGATTCGCAGGGCCAACGCGGTCGCCAGCACAAACCCTGCCAACCCCACCGCTGCAGAGCCGGCGGGACCGCCCACGAGGCTGAACAACCCGGCTATGCCTGCACCCAGCGGACCCGAGATCGCACTGATCAGCGCCAAGCGACTGTTGGCCCCGACCAGATCCTCATCAGAGTCGACCATCCGGGGAACAACTGCACTCTTGGCAACCGAATAGCCCTTCTGCAGCACCAGCACACCAAAGATCTCCGGGAACAGGAACAAAGTGTCGACATGCTGGATTATCAACAGTGCCAGCACCGCCCGACCAACCGTCGTGACGATGATCATCATGCGGCGACCACCGCGAATCCGGTCGATGGCAGGGCCGATCAGAGGTGTGACCACCGCGAACGGAGCCATGGTCAACAACAACGCCAGGGCGACGCGACCCCGCGACTCCTCGGGGCTGATCGCAAAGAAGATCGAGCCTGCCAGAGCCGCAGCAATGGCGCCGTCGGCAGCAGCGCTCATCGCATGCAGACGCGCCAATCGCATGAACGGAGTGACGATCCCGCCGCCAGAGGCGCGCGACCATGACTCAAAGGGAGTAAACGGTCGCTTGTCGTCGGTGTTCACGCAAGCATTCTGAGCGAAGGAACGGCCCCTGTCACGGAATCGAGCAGCAAAACATCGTGTTCGTAGGTCAAGACTCGCCGCGCCGACAACAAGTCGAACCAACCCATGGCATCAACCTCGGCATTCGGCTCGAATTGCCCGTCCAGAACCTGCATCGTCCAATACACGACGGCCTTGCGACGGCCGCTGCCATCCCGGTAGCGAACCAGCGGCAATCTCTCCAGGCGCTTGCACCGAAGCCCGGTCTCCTCAAGCACTTCGCGCCAGGCGGCCTTGCCCAGAGTCTCACCGGGATCGAGCTTGCCTTTCGGATAGGACCAGTCACGGTGAGTGGGCCGATGTACCAGCAGCACCTCGGTGACACCGCGGTGCTCGCGGAGCACCAGACCGCCGGCAGCCCAGACTTCGACCTTCGGGTATTTCCGCGACAGTCGGTCGTAGAGATCACCCACGGGCCCGGACCCTCGCGAGCTCTTGGAGCGTTTCGTGGACATCAACCCCGACAGTACCGTCCTGGCGTGTCCAGACACCGGACCCGTCAAGGAACCACGCCAGACGATCATCTCTGAGATTCGCGTCAAGCACCTGCAAGAGCCGATCCTCCAGGTCCGGATTGCTCATTTCGAGCAGAACTTCGACCCTGCGATCCAGGTTCCGACGCATCAGGTCGGCGCTGCCGATGTAGGTGCGGCTCCGGCGCCCTTCACCATTGGCACCTCCACCATTGGCACGCCCACCATTGGCACCTCCACCGTTGGCACCTCCACCATTAGCGAAGTGAAAGATCCGTGAATGCTCCAAGTACCGGCCCACGATCGAACGAACCCGAATGTTCTCAGACAGTCCCTCAACACCAGGGCGCAAACAACACACACCGCGCACAATCAGATCGATCTCAACACCCGCATTGGATGCTTCGTAAAGCTTGTTGATCACCTCTGTGTCGACAAGGCTGTTCAACTTGAGGATCATCCGGCCCGAACCGCTGGCGATTTCAGCGTCGATCAGCTCATAGAGGCGTGAGCGCAACATCTCGGGTGCTACCAGAATCCGCTCATAGTCACGCGCCCGGCTGTACCCGGTCAGATAGTTGAACAGGTCAGCTAAGTCGTCTCCCACCACAGGATCGGCGGTCAGCAACCCGATGTCCTCGTAGAGCCGGGCGGTGCGATGGTTGTAGTTGCCGGTGCCGACATGGCAGTAGCGACGGATCCCGTCAGCCTCCTCGCGCACCACCATGGCGATCTTGGAGTGGATCTTCAGCCCGACGATGCCGTAGGCGACGTGAACGCCCGCCTGCTCGAGCCGCCGAGCCCAACCGATGTTGGCCTCTTCGTCGAACCTTGCTTTGACTTCAATCAGCACCGCCACCTGTATGCCGCGTTCGGCGGCATCTATCAGCGCATCAATGATCGGGCTCTCCCCCGCGGTGCGGTAGAGCGTGAGCTTGATGGCTCGAACCGACCTGTCACGGCTGGCTTGGCGAACGAACTGCACCACCGATCTGCTGAACGATGAATAGGGGTGATGCAGCAGGACGTCACGGCCGGCGATTACGTCGAACAGGTTGATCAGTTCGTCCTTCGAGGTGAGTCCCGGTTCGGCTATGCCGCGCCAATGCGGCCACTTCTGGAGTCCCATGTCGATGTCGGCCACCGCGTTCAGCGAAGTCGCGTCCAGAGGAACCGAACTCGTGTAGACGTCGCCTCCTTCGAGGTCAAGCTCCCGCACCAGCAACTCAAGAGTCTGCTGGGACACCGAGGACGCAACTTCAAGGCGAACAGCGCGTCCGAATCGCCGCCGCCGCAACTCGATCTCAACGGCGGCAAGCAGGTCTTCAGCCTCTTCTCCCAGGGTCAGATCGGCGTTGCGGGTAACCCGGAACGGCACCGATTCCACTATGTCCATTCCCGGGAACAACTGGTCGAGGTGCGCGGCGAGGACCGATTCAAGAGAAACGAATCGGCAACTGTCACCAAGCGAGATCCACCGTTCAAGGGTGTTGGGGACTTTCACCCGCGCAAAACGCTTCTCACGGTCCGCTGGGTTGCGGACAACCACCGCAAGATTGAGCGACAGATCCGAGATGTAGGGGAACGGATGACCGGGATCGACCGCCAACGGTGTGAGAATCGGGAAGATGCGGCTGCGAAACCTCTCGGTGATCAGTTCCCGCTCGTCGGCCGTCAGATCATCGAACTCGAGCAGTTCGATGTCCATCTCGTTGAGAGCAGGCAGAACCTGAGTGGCGAAGATCTTCTCTTGACGTGCTCCTAGTTCAAGCAGCACCGAACGGATGTCTTCAATCTGTTTGCGAGGAGTACGGCCGTCAGGACCCACTGTTGAGATCCCCGCGGCGATCTGGTCATGAAGCCCCGACACCCGCACCTGAAAGAACTCGTCGAGGTTGCTGGTAAAGATCGACAGGTAGCGAACCCGTTCAAGCAGCGGAACCCTCATGTCAGCGGCAAGTTCCAGGACCCTGCCGTTGAAGGCCAGCCAACTCAGCTCGCGATTGAATACCGTCGTGTCGTTGACGTCCCAGCCGCCGACCTGGACACTCACGTCCGGGCCTCCTCAACTAGGAGGGCCGCGCCCAGCGCCCCGCTGCTGTCACCGGTCTCAGCGGTCCGGATCGGTACCACCTGACCTGCGAAGGTGCGGCTCGCGAGCCGTCGGGCCACGTCGTCTTGAAACTCCTTGCCGAGCCTCTCGGCCATCCCGCCACCGAGAACGACGATCTCGATGTCAAGCAGGTTGACAACTGTCGCGAGCGCCGCAGCCAGCGCTTCTGAAGCTTGGTCGATCAGGCGGATCGCCGGTTGATCACCCTTGTCGAGGGCTTTCCTCCAGATCTTGGATTTGATGGGGCCTTCCCCGGCGAGAGAGACCAACAGCGAGGCCTCGCCTTGGGAATGGAGGTCCCGCGCCCGGCGCTCAAGCGCTGAACGGCCGGCGTAGTCCTCCAGTTCGCCCTGGTACTCACCGTCTGCTTTCGCCCAGAAGTCAACGAATGTGTGGCCGATCTCTCCCGCCATGCCATTCGGGCCCCGGCGCAGTCGACCATCAAGGACCAGCCCCGCTCCAACACCGGTGCCCAAGAACACGCCGACGAGGTTGTCCACCCCTCGGCCCGCCCCCAACTGGTGTTCGGCAAGCGTCGCCACATTGCAGTCGTTGTCGACGAATACCGGTCGTCGGCCGCATCGATAGGAAAGTTCGCCGGCCACGTCGACAGGTGAAGTCCAGTCGCTCAGATTGCATGCCAGCGGAAGCACCCCGCTGTCGGGTACCACCGGACCAGGCACGCCCACGCCTATGCCGACAGCGGTGCCGGCTGGGTCGACCTCATGAGCAGCGACGCTCATGGCTTCAAGGATGGCCTGGGGCCCTCCCGCGGTCGGCGTGGACAGCTTGTGCTTGCCCAGCACCGCGCCGTTCTCGGCAAGCACGGCCAAGATCTTGGTACCTCCAAGATCTATGCCGATCGACGCCATCTACCGCGCTCCTGAGACCTGCGCCCGCTTCACGCCCTCGCCACCTCGTCTTCGGGGTAGCCGAGGTCCCAAACAACGACAATACGCTCGCGTTCTCCGTCACGGTTGACCCTCTCGCGATTTCGCCGGAACTGCGGGTCATGGGGTGGAAGCAGCAGCAGTCTGGCATTGACGCGGTCTCGGAACCCGTCCATCAGTTCGCGTTCTCCGAAGACGGCACGGATGTCCCAGTGCGGAGCGGTAGGCCCGAGATACACGATCGTCGCTTGACCTACTGGCGACTCGTCAAATTCGGTCTCTGCGGTGTCGGTCATCACTGCTCCTAGGACATCGATGCGTGCTCCGGTTGTCGAGCATGCGCGTAAACCCACGCTGGATTGAGTTTATCGGGGCAATCGGACCGCTCTACCCGCGATCGCTTCGAGCGATCACTTTGAGGTTGGCGACTCCTCGTCCTCTGCGTCCTCTGACAACCCTGACTTGAACTCTTTCTGCGCCTGGCCGAGCGAGCGCGCCAGCTTCGGCAGTTTGGCTCCGCCGAACACGAGCAAGATGATGAGCAGAACGATGATCAGTTCAGACGCGGACGGGGTGGAAATCAAACCGTACATGCGGTCAGCCTAGCTGACTCTGCGGCGACCGCGTCAATGCCGCGGTTGTTCTGGTGTCGGTACTAGACCTGAGCAGCGGCAGCGGCCCGGGCCAATGCCCGTTGACGACGCACCCGCCGGCGCTCACGCTCGCTCTTGCCGCCCCAGATGCCGAACTTCTCTCCGTTGCTGAGCGCGAATTCGAGGCAATCGTCTTGGACGACGCAGCCGCGGCACACTTCTTTGGCCTCCCGCGTCGAGGCGCCACGCTCGGGGAAGAACAGATCGGGGTCGACTCCAAGGCAGTTGGCATAGTTCTGCCAAACCAACTCTTCCGGTTCTATCTCAAAAACAGACATGGGTCCCTCCGCAGCGCTCGGACCTGTGTTAGCTTCAATCCCACTAGTAGCACTACTGGAATTACAACACTGTGATTTCCCATTGTAAAGCCCGTGGCGCAAATTTCCAGTTGAATTTCTTCTGAAACGCGCAAAATTTCGTGCCCTGGAACTAGGCGCTTACCCTGCTAGCCGCCGTTTCAACGTCGTGCGCGGACGATGCTGCGCCGATTGTCGACAAAATCATGGAGGACGTAGTTCCCGAGATCCTGGTTGGTCGTGAAGAAGGCGCGGCCACCGTTCAATCTGGAGATCTCAGACACGAAACCGCGCAGATACGGAGTTGCATCCAACACGAACGTATTGATGCGGATGTCCTCACGGGTGCATTTCACCACTTCCGCCAACGTCAGATCGACCGTGGTCCGCGACGGCGGGTAGTTGAAGTACGGCTGGCCTGAACTGGTGATGTGCGCCGTCGGCTCGCCGTCGGTGATCATGATGATCTGCTTGGTCCCGGTTTGTCGGGCGAGCATCTTGCGGGCGAGCTGGAAGCTGTGCTGCATGTTGGTGCCGTAGACGTAGTCCCACGAGAGCTGAGGCAGGGTGCTCGCGTTGAACTCTCGAGCCACCTCCGAGAACGACACCATGCCGAGGAAGTCACGAGGGTACTGAGCCGAGATCAACGAGTGCAGCGCCATCGTCACCTTCTTGGCCGGCAGGAAGTTGTCGCGCATCGC
This sequence comes from Candidatus Aldehydirespiratoraceae bacterium, assembly GCA_965208435.1. Lineage (GTDB taxonomy): Bacteria > Actinomycetota > Acidimicrobiia > Acidimicrobiales > Aldehydirespiratoraceae > VXYK01. Next base: position 1,120,284 of record OZ242337.1, read on the forward strand.
CATCGACATCGACACGTCGAGCATCAACACCGTCGCTGATCGAACCTGCTGTTCGGTCCGTTCGATCTCGAAGTCGTCGGGGTGGAGGTGAACCGGGACACCTCCGCCGGTGCGGGAGATCGCATTGCGCAACGTCTGCGGGATATCGAGATTGAAGGCGTCGCCGTACTCGTAGGGCTTCGTTTCGTACTCGCGTTCGTGCCCCAGCCCAGCCTCCGACAGCGAATGCTGACCCATCATGTCTTCGGACATGCGCTTGAAGATCTCCTCCAGCGCACCATGGCCGATCTTGCGAATGGCCCGCGGCGTGAATTCGTAGCGGCCCTCGGAATTCTCGATGAGTCCGGCCTCCTCCAACAGGCGTGCCAACTCCGCCATCCGTTCGAGGCTCTCGGCTGACTCCTCTCCGAGCAGGTCCCGCGCACGGTCAATGTCGACCTCCGCCAAGGCCCCGGGGTTGTTGGCGCCGCGCAGGAGGTTGTCGAGCTGATCGATGTCGTCGAGCTCTCCCATCATCTCCATGGCCGAGGACATGTCGAGCGGGTCGGCGCCCTCGAAGTCGTAGGACTGGTTCCATCCCATCTGTGGGAACTGGTCGCGCAGATTGCCTGCGAGCTGGTCCATCTGCCAGCGCAGATCCATGTCCTCCATCAGCTGGTCGCTGAGTGCTTGAAGCTGCGCGCGCTGCTCCGGTGTCATTGAGTTCATCATCTGTTGAGCCTGAGCCATCCGCTGCGCCATCACTTCGAGCAGCTCATCGAGTGATCTCGGATTCTCCGGGAAGAAGTCGCCGAAACGCTCCATGAAGCCTTCGAAGTCGGGCACCTCGCCGTTGGCCCGCTGTTCGAGCATACCGTTGAGTTCGGCCAGCATGTCCTTGAGGCGATCCATGTCCTGTTGTGACATGTCGTTGACACCCTCGGCCATCTGGTCGAGTTGTTGCGCCATGAGCTGTTCACGCAGCCGGTCCATGAGTTCCTCGAACTGCTGTTGTGCCTGTTGACTCTCGAACTCGTAGCTCTGCAGACCCCTGACCTTGCCTGCCAGGTCCGGCGGAAGCATGTCAAGTTCCATGTTCTTCATCGTCGCCGAGTCGCCGGCGAGTTCCGAACGCCGTTCGTCACCCGACGCGCCCGCCCGCTCAACCATGTCGCCCAGAGCCCCGCGTTCGGTTTCGACCACTTCGTCGAGCGCTTCGGAGATCTCATCGAAGACGCCGCCGAGGTCGTGCTGATCGAGGATCTCGCGGCGCCGCTCGCGCAGTTGGTCGAGCATCTCGCGGATCCCTTTGAGGTTGCGTCCATCGCGGTCTGTCATTCCACCCTGCATGATCCGGCGCAGGGCGCTGTTGACGTCGCCGTGATACAGCAGATCGTCGGCCAACTCGTCGAAGAGGCGGTCCGCGTCGAGTTCGAAGGCGCTCTGTGTGCCGTCCCACGCCGAGTAGCGGAAATGCGGTGGCTTGCGACGATTTCGGCGACGTCGCCGACGGAGGACCATAGCGAAACCCTAACCCGTCCGGATACCTCCACACCCAGCCGCTGCTTGTTCGCTACCTGCCGTGATCTTGTTAACGTTGGCTAACAATGCTTGGAGCAACTGTCGCTGGAACACCCCGAGCGGGCGAAGGGCCTGCGGTTGCCGACGAACCCAACCGCCGACCCCCGAACCGCAGGGCCTTGATACTCGAAGCGGCGGTACAGCTGTTCCATGAACGGGGCTACCCCGCAACCAGCGTCGATGACATCGGCGCTGCAGTGGACGTGAGCGGACCCGCCATCTACCGCCATTTCTCCTCCAAGGAGGAGATCCTCATCGAGGCCATGATCCTTGCCGCCGACGAAGTTCACGAGGCAATCCGGACCTCACCTGAATCACCGGACGAACCGCTGCTCGATCGCTGTGTCCTCGAGCGCTACGTCAATGCCTACATCCACACCGCCCTGCGCCGCAGCGCACTCATCGCGGTCTGGAACAGTGAAGCCCGGCACCTCTCGGCAGAGCGGCGCTCCCCTATGACGAAGCGGCTGCGAACCTGGATCAACGACTGGACCGCCGTGCTGCGTTCGGTTCGGCCGGAACTGACGAGTGAACAAGCGAACCTGCTGGTCACCGCAACTATCGGCATGATCACATCAGCAGCCACCAGCGCTCGAGTCGATCAGCAGACCCAGAACCGACTAACAACCATTGCGATGGCAACGCTGCACGCGCCCATCGAATAATCCCACCGACAGGAGAAACTGCAATGCCAATCGACCCCGACGCCGTCGGCAATACCAGCGAACCGTCCGAATTCACCTGGTCCTCGATCGACAGCCTGCTCTACGCCCTCGGGGTCGGCGCGGGTGCGACCGACCCGACCGGCTTCGAGTTGGAGTTCACAACCGAGAACACCAAGGACGTACAACAACTTGCGCTGCCCACCCAGGTCGTGGTCATGGGGGGCGGCAGGATGCCGAAGTTCGGCGACTACAACCTCGCGGCCCTGCTGCATGGTGAACAGGAGATCGAACTGCACCAGACCCTGCCGGCGGAAGGCTCAGCCATCGGCATCGGCAAGGTGGCGGCCATCTACGACAAGGGCAAGGCCGCTCTCGTTCGCCTCGAAACCACCGTGACCGACACCTCTGGGGCGCCACTCTGGACCAGCCGATCGGGGCTGTTCATCTCCGGTGAGGGCGGATGGGGCGGCGACCGCGGCCCGGCCAGCGACTGGGCGCTTCCCGACCGCGATGCCGACACTGTGGTCGGGTACGACACCCGCACCGACCAGGCCCTGTTGTACCGCCTCAACGGCGATCGCAACCCGCTTCACAGCGATCCGTCCTTCGCGGCAATGGCGGGGTTCGACAAGCCGATCCTGCACGGCCTCTGCACCTTCGGTTTCACCGGGAGGGCGTTGCTGCACGGACGCTGCGGGGGCGACACCAGCCGGTTCGGGTCGATGGGCGGGCGCTTCAAGTCTCCGGTCATACCCGGGGAGCGTCTCGACGTCCACATGTGGGATGTGAACGGCCGGACTCTGTTCCAGACCCGGGTCGGTGACCGAGTGGTCTTCGACGCCGGCGTCTTCACCACCCGCTGACACAACCGTCAAGAAACGCTTGTCAAACGCCGGAATCGGCCTCAAGCCGGCGCTCGGGTAACGTCAGGGCGATGTATGTTCCTGCGGCTGAACACACTGGGCAGATCACTGCGTGGCTCGAGAGCGAACTGGGCGGCAGAGTCATAGACATCAAGCAGCAGCCTCGCTGGCGGCCGGTGTGGTTCGCCGACCTGGAGCGTGACGGTGAGACCCTGGAACTGTGTGTCCGGGCCGAGCGGTCCGACATGCCGTTGATCTTCCCGCTCGAACACGAGATGCGCTTCCAGTCGCTGCTGGAGGAGCGCGGCATTCCTGTCGCCGCCGTTCACGGAATGATCGATACGCCGTATGCCTACGTGATGGACAGGGTCAGGGGCCAGGAACACTTCCCCGATACGCCCAATGATGAGCGGGCAGCAGCAGTTGACGACTACCTCGGGCACCTGGCACGACTCCACGCGCTCGATCCGGAACCCTTCACCGCCGCCGGAATCACCCGGGCAGAGACCCCTGCTGCATCAGGGACTGTCGGCCTGGCACGCTACGAGGAGGTCTACAGATCCCAGAAGGTTAACCCGGACCCTTTCCTGGAGTTCTGTCTCGGCTGGCTGCGGCGGAACCCGCCAGACTCCAAAGGACGGGAAGCCCCCATCGTGTGGGACTCGGGCCAGTTCCATCACGCCGACGGCAAGATCGTGGCCCTGCTCGACCTGGAGATCGCCCACATCGGCGATCCCATGATGGATCTCGCTGCCTGGCGGATGCGCGACACGATCGTCGGCTACGGCGACATGGCAACGCTGTACGCCCGCTACGAACAATTGCGGGGTGAGCCAATCGATATCGAGGCCATTGCGCACCACCATTTCGTGTTCACGCTCACCAACCAACTGGCTTTCAGCGCCGCGATCAAAGAGCCGCCGGCCAACTCGGACCTCATGACCAACCTGCAATGGTGTTACGAGACCAACCTGTTCGCCACCGAAGCACTGGCCGAGATGCTGGAGATCGAGTTGCCCCAAGTTGAGATGCCGGAGCCTGCAGACTCCCAGGCGTCGGCAAGCCATCAACACCTAGCCCTGATCGTTCATGGGGGTGTTGAGGTTGGGGTGTGCGCGTCCGCGGAAAAGCCCCTTTGATGTGGGACGATGTGTGTTGGGAAGCACATGTGGGTTCCACAGAAAGGGGCATCTCCGAGATGCAGGTTAGCAGCACTTGTGATGTGAGGGTGACAGGGGGCGGTGGGCAGGTCGCGGCGCATGCGGGTTTGTTCGCGTTGGGGCGTTTCGCTGACGGTTTGGGTTTGGGGGAGGCGTTGTCGGCGGTGGTGCCGGTGTCTGGTGAGCGGGCGCCGGTCCATGACCGGGGCAAGGTGTTGGTGCATTTGTTGTTGATGCTCGCCGGGGGTGGGGAGGCGTGCGCGGATATTGAGCATCTGCGGGCTCAGCCGGTGCTGTTTGGGGAGGTGGCGTCTGATTCGACTCTGTACCGCACACTGCGGGGCTTGGGCCCTGATGTGGTGGGGGGACTGGCTGGGGCGGTGGCTGGTGTGCGCGCGGGGGTGTGGGAGCGCCGCGGTGATGTGTCGGGGTCGTCTCCGGTGGTTTTGGATATCGACTCGACGCTGGTGGAGGTGCATTCTGAGAACAAGGCCGAAGCGGCGGCGCATTTCAAGGGCGGGTTCGGGTTCCATCCGATGCTGTGTGCTACCGACGATGGTGAGATGCTGTCGATCAAGCTGCGTGCGGGCAACGCAGCCGCGAACTCGATAGCAGACCATATAGAGGTCCTCGACGCTGCTGTGGCGCAGCTCCCCGCAGCGGTCGCCGCGGGGCACCGCGAACACGACGACACGGTGCCTCTCAGGCGGGTGCAGTTGCGTGTGGACTCCGCGGGCTGTTCTGCACGTATCGCCGCGGCTTGCCGGGACCGCAACATCGAGTTCTTCATGACAGCACGCTCCAACAACCAGGTGGAGGCGGCTATCGACCACAACCGCATCGACCCGGACAAATGGCAGTCCGCCCTCGACGCGAAAGGCGAACCCGCCGAACGCGCCCAGGTCGCGGACCTCACCCATTTCGTCGATCTCTCCGACTGGCCCGACGCGACCCGTTTCATCGCTTGCCGCGAGCCCCGCCACCCCGGCGCCCAAAGGACCCTGTTCGACTCCGACACCTGGCGCTACCGCGGGTTCTACACCGACGCCGCAGGCGACCCCGCCGAACTCGACGCCCACCACAGAGCCCACGCCCGCATCGAGAACACCATCGCCGACCTCAAAGACTCCGGCCTGGCCCGCATGCCCTTCAGCGACTTCGACGCCAACACCGCCTGGGCCGCGATGGTCGCGTTCAGCTCGACGCTGGTGAAATGGTTCCAACAACTCCGCCTCGACGGACCCCTCGCCAACGCCTCCCCCAAACGCCTCCGCTGGCAGCTATGGCACGCACCCGCGAGACTCGTGCGGTCCTCACGCAAATGGACCCTGCGCCTGCTCCACTGGTGGCCAACAACACCACAACTCCTCCACGCCTGCCGCCCCGGCGCCCCATAAACACACCCCCCACCCCGACCCGACACGGCCTGATTCACCCCGACCCGACACGCCCCAACACACCCCAACACGCCTGACCAGACCCCAAAACACCCGCCCGCGAACCCCACGCCCCCCAACCCCGAAACCCCAACCCCGAAACCACACCAAAACACGCACACCCAACCCGATCACAAATACTCGTGAACGATCAGGGCTAGTGGGCATGCTGCGCTCGCAACAGATCGATGACGAGGTGCAGCGCCACCAGATCCGTACCGCTTTCCGGCTGGCCCGTCACCTGCAACGCATCGACCAGGTCGGCGACGCCACCGCGCAGGCCAACCTCGACGACATTCACCGCCTTGTAGGCCACAAACCCAGCGACTGGCGGGAGGGCGAGACCGAACTTGAGCGCTTCGTGCTAGCCAACGCCGACACCAGCGTCCACGACGAGGAACTGGTGAGATTGTTTCATCGCCGCAATCTGCGCGCCCACATGTTGTTGGGACCGCCCGGTTCGACGATGACCCATCATCACCAGATCCAGACATTCGCCGCTGAGCCCAGGAGTGTGAAATGACCGATGAAGATCTGTCGGTGGCCGCATGGCGGGAATTCTGTTTAGAGGCCGAGCGGATTGACCTCGCACACGGCCGCGACGAGCGAGGCCGTGGCCCGAGCGGCCCGTGAGCGCAGCGAACAAGAGCGGGAGACAACAGGTCTCGGCACACCCACGATGTTCAATCCGCGCACCTTCTTAGGCCAAGTTGCCACGCTCTACTAGCGAACGCATTTCGTCGATCTTTTGGCGGCGGTGACAGCCGTCGAGATGATCGTTGACGATGCCGGCTGCCTGCATCAGGGCGTAGCAGGTGGTCGGTCCGACGAAGCGCCAGCCCAGTTTCTTGAGCGCCCTGCTCATCGCCGTCGACTCGGCCGTGGTCGCCATGTCTGCCACCGCAGCGTGATCGACCTGCGCCGGCCGGGCCCCAGGTTCGGGCTCGAAGCTCCAGAAGAACGCGGCCAGGCTCCCATGCGCCTCCACCGTGTCGATGGCCGCGCGGGCGTTGTTGATCGTCGCTTCGATCTTGCCCCGGTGCCGAACGATTCCCGCATCGCCGAGCAGTCGATCCACATCACCTGCACCGAAACTGGCCACCTGCTCGAAGTCGAAGCCACTGAAAGCGGCTCGGAAGTGGGTCCGCTTGCGGAGGATCGTCAACCAGGAGAGGCCCGATTGGAAACCCTCCAGACACATCTTCTCGTAGAGCCGAACATCATCGAGGACCGGCACGCCCCACTCCCGGTCGTGATACGCCGCGTAGTCGTCGTGTCCCTCACCCCACCAGCAAGCCAGTGTTCCATCAGCCCGCTGCGCCAGACCCGCCGACAGTCCCTCATCACCCGCAGCAGCACTCACCGCGAAACTCTATCTGACTCCAACAAGAGACCTAGCCCGGATTTTTCAGTAAGCCGTCGGGGGGTGGCTGTGGGGGCTGGGTCGGGCGCGGCGGCGGGTGCGGGGCGGTTGGTGGGCGTGTGGGGGCGTGTGGGGTTGTCCGATGCTGTTTGAAAAAATTCAGAATCTGTCGCGCGAAGTCAGATGCAACACAACGCAACCCAAGATGCAACCCAAGTGCGGTGGGGGGTGTGTTCAGATGAGTAGGGGGAGGTTGTGTACTCGTTGGAACGCGGTGATGAGGTGGGGGGTCCATGGCCAGTCGTCGGCGAGTCTGGCGTAGCGGCGGCGGCCGGTGTATGTGAGCCGGGCTGCGGTGTGCAGCAGGCAGTAGCGCAGCCGTTTGGGTTCGGCTGTGGCGAGGTCGCCGTCGAGGGTGAGCAGGCGGGTCCATGCCAGCAGGTCGTGCGCGGTCATCGACAGTTGTATCCAGGCGGAGTTGGTCTCGAACGAGTGCGACGGGAGTTTGGCGAGCCCGGTGGCTTTGTTGTCGCGGATCTGTTGCTCGGCGCGGCCGCGGCCGCGGTGGAGTGCTTCGATGTAGGCGATGTCGGTGTCGGCCAGGTCGGTGATGAGTACTTGCAGGCGGCGCCCGCGGGTGTCGGTGAAGGTGAGTTGCGCTCCGGGGTGGGGGTCCTCGCGGCGTGCGATCATGCGGCAGTTGTCGGGGCGGCCTGACAGGTCGACGTGTTCGGTGATCTCGGTGACCTCGGCGTGGTCTCGCAGTTCCGAGCCGTCAGCCGATACCGCCGGCTGCCAGTGCTTGTCGCCGATTTCTGTTACAGCGGCTGCGATGTCGATGCTGAGCGGGTGGCTCACACAGAAGCGGACCTGACGCTCGCGGCACGCTTTGAGGAACGCCTGGGTGCATCCCGCGGAGTCGGCGCGGACGACCACCTCGACTTTGCGGGGGTCCACAGGGATCTGCTCTAAGGCGTCGTCGAGGACCTCGGTGTGGTCCGTAGCGGTGTTGGACCCGGCGTTGCCGGGGCGCAAAAGACCGGCCAGCGCCTCACCGGTCGCGTCGAGGTACGCCATCAGCGGATGGAACCCGAAGCCGCCCTTGTAGGTCCCCGCGGCGCCCTGCTTGTTGGAGTGCGAGTCCACCAGCGTGGCGTCGATGTCGATCACATAGAACCCCGGATCCGCGCCCGCGGCCCACACCGCGCGGCGCGCTGTGGCCCGCGCCGCTTTGATCTGTTCGACACGGCCCCCCGCAGCATCAAGGGTCCGCCACAGCGTCGACAGCGACGCGACCTCCCCGAACAGCCCCCGCTGACAACCCAGCGCGGCGATATCGCTGATCGCCTCGCCACCATCAGCGATCATCACCGCCGCGTCAGCAAGCACCCGGCCCCGGTCATGGCCCCGGTCCCGCACCTTGGTCGACGCCATCACCTCAGACAACGCCGCCGTCAACCCCGTGTTGTCGGCCAGATCAGCCAGCAGCCGCGTCCCGGCATGAACAGCCAGACCCCGCCCCCCGCCAGTGAACCTCAACCGCGGCCGACTGCCATTATGCTTCACCATGCGAGTGCCCTCCTTGGTGTGACCCCAGAATCTTCTAACAAACCTGATTCTCCCACACCAGGAGGGCACCTCGCGACAACAACCACCCACACACAGACCCCACTACTGAAAAATCCGGGCTAGTGGTGTGTCGCGGTTTTGTTTAGGGCGGTTCGGGCTCGTTTGGTTTTGGTGATGATCTCTTCGGCTGTTTTGGTCCATTTGAGGGGTTGGGGGTCGTGGTTCCAGTGCGCGGCCCAGTGCTCGATGGTGTCTTGGAGCTCGGCGACGGAGTTGAAGGCTCGTGTTTTGAGGGCTTTGCGGGTGAGGATCGAGAACCAGCCTTCGACGAGGTTGGCCCAGCTTGAGCTGGTGGGGGTGAAGTGAAGGTGCCAGCGCTTGCGGCGGGAGTGCGAGAGCCATTTGCGTACGGGCTCGGACTTGTGGGCGGACACGTTGTCCAAGATGACGTGGATGTCGAGATGGGCCGGGGTGTGCAGGTCGATCCATTTGAAGAACGCCAACACGTCGTTTCCGGTGTGGCGGCGGCGGGTCTGGTGCAGCACTTCGCCGGTGGCGACGTTGAGCGCGGCGAACAAGTCGATGGTGCCGTTGCGTTTGTAGTCGTGGGTTACGGTGCGGTTGCGTCCCGGGCGCATCGGCAGCGACGGCTGGGGGCGGTCCAAAGCCTGGATCTGGGTCTTTTCGTCGAAGCTGAACACCACCGCGCGTTCAGGGGGGTCCACATACAGGCCGATCACGTCTTGAAGCTTCGCCTCGAAATCGGGGTCAGAGGACACCTTGAACACGTCCGCGAGCCACGGGCGCAGCCCCCGGAGACGCCAAATCTGAGCCACGAAGTCCTTGCCCACCTTGTGACGGGCCGCCATCTGACGCGTCGACCAGCACACCGCCCCATCAGGCGGCTCGACCGTGAGCGTGTCAGCCACTATCGCCTCCACCACCTCAGCAGGCACCACCGGCTTGCGGCCACGGCCCGGCGCCACCACACCCAGCCCCGCCACACCGCGTGACCCGAACTCGTCACGCCAACGCCGCACCGTGTCTTGATGAGCCCCCATCTCGCGGGCCACGCCGCGCACCGACCCGCCGTCAGCCAACGCCAACAACGCCCTCGCCGGACGCACACGACGCCACGGCTCACACCCCGAACGCGCTATACGCTCCAACCCAGCCCGATCCTTCTCCGACACAACAAAACCATCAGCCATACCCCCACACTACACGCCCCAACCAAATAACCGACGAACCACTAGTGCTGTCATTTTGCCGCAGCCATCAAGATTCTCAGTTTGTCTTATAGATGATCTTAGCCGCGGAGACATCCCGATAATACTCCTCCACCCCCCAGTATGGCCATCGTTGGAAGCGTCTATCGCGAATCCAACCGCGGCGCGCTAACTCATCCCCGATCATACGATTCATCGCGCCGTGGCCAACCAAAACGGTCCGTTGTCCAGGTGAAGCGTATTGGCAGAGAACGCTGCAAGCGGCCGAGGCTCTGATGCGGCCGTCTCCCTTTCCCGACTGACGGCGACCGTAGCCTGCGAACCGCAATGCCCGCGCGATCAAGATCCACCAAAATGGTGTGAACTTGAGCAACGGCACCGGCGGGTCGATCAGTCGAAGTTCGTTAAACTCAACGTGCATGAACTCGAACGGATGGTCGGGATAGAGCAAATCAGACGACTCCTGTGATCGGCGCAGTTCACTCACCAATACGATGTCATCAGGGTCGACTTTCTCAAGCGTAGAAACCGGTGGACTCGACCCGCTCAGGAGAGGAGCGGCATCATACGAAGCGGCCCAGCCCTGGAACTCCAAGCGCGACAGTCGCATCGACCAGTCTATGTCTGGTTCACCATGCCGAATCAAAAGGATCGTCGACCTGCTGGTCACGATCTGTCACTGTCGAGATCACCTTCACTCAGCCAATTCTCGGTAGCTCGAATCGCCTCGCTGAGCCGGTCTAGTAGCTCGTCAAGTTCCTCGTCGGAGATGACCGCTGGTGGGTAGAGCCTCAGGACGCGCGGATCGTTAAGGCAAAACGTCGTCAGCAGGCGACGGTTGGCCGCTTCCAGTACCGTCTGCCCACAAGCTTCGAATGAACTGAACTCAATGCCAAACATGAGTCCGCGCCCACGCCAGCCGTTAACGACACAAGAGTGAGCGGTAATGGAGCGGAGTCGCTCTGAAACCCGGGTTGAAAGGGCACCGATACGGTTGAGGAAAGATCTGTCCGAGACAATATCGATCGCGGCCCGGCCAACGGCGGTTGCCAATGGTGCGGCCGCGAAAGACGAGGAGTGAACCACGGGATCCGCGGCTGCCCGAGGGATGCGGTTACTGTCGAATGCAGCCGCTGCAACAGGGAGCAGTCCACCCCCTAGAACCTTGCCAAACAAAACGACGGCTGGCGACGCCTCCTGCGGATAATTTACCAAGCGGCCAGCCCGGCCAAGTCCTGTTTGGATCTCATCGACAATCAACAGCGTGCCCGATAACCGGCAGAGCTCCCCAAGCTTGAGCAAGACTTGGTTTGACACCGGTCGAATACCACCCTCGCCCTGTACCGGTTCGACGAATACCGCGGCGACATCTTCGGCAGCCAAAAGATGGTCGAATGCGACAAGGTCACCTCGAGCCACTCTGGTGACCTCCAGCGCCCTTCCGGCGACCGGAACCCGGTGAGGCGAGTCGGTCAGCGCAGCAGCGGCCAACGTCTTGCCATGGTAGGCACCCGAGAGCGCGACAAACCGGTGCCTACCCGTAGCCAAGCTCGCCAACCGCACAGCGGTCTCGACCGCCTCCGATCCGGTGTTGGCGAAGATGACCTTGTCAATGGGCTTGCCAGCCAGTTCGATCAAGCGCTCGCCACATTCAACCGACTGTCGGTTCGCAAGAATTTTCGTCGATAGACCGATATCTTGAAGCGCCTCAGTCGCCGCCCGCAACACCTCAGGATGCCGGTGGCCGAGTAGATGAAGGCCGAATGACCCCGCGTCGAGCCATTGACAACCTTCGCTGTCTTCAACCCAGGCACCCGAGGCGGAGACCTCAGCCGATGTCATTCCTGCGAGCTTCAGCAGGAGGGCTTGGTTCTTCCCAAACACGGCTGAGTATCGATCCACGAAGGCTGTCATAGCGATCACAATGACTTGAATAGCTGGCTCAGGAAAGACCCGTCGATCTCGCAGGTCTTGAGGATGGCCGACCAGGCTCGCAATGTACGCAATAGGTCCGCCTGCCCCCCTGCGACAAGGGGATTGGGTAGGTCGGCCGGAAAGGCGTCGTGAAGCTGCTTCCAGAATCGCTCGATGTCGTCGAACTCAGTCTGTTCGCCGTTGTTGCGGTCCAGAGCCAGGAGGCGCTGTGCCTCGATTGCGGAAGCGTCGAGCACTTCTGACAATCCGAGTTCATAGAACAACGCGAGCCGGTGCACATCGTACGGAGGCTCGGCTCCTTTCAACAGACAGTCAATCGAGAAGACCGTCTCAGCCAAACCCATCTTCAGCATAAGGAGATACTCAGGGGACCCGACGGCGGCTTCGGCGTCTTCAATAAAGGTGCGGCCCGAGATCATAAGATGCCAGGACGCAATCAACAGGTTGCGCACATAGATCGGTGACCAACGCGCACTCCCCGACATCAAGCCGGGAAAGTAAACAGTTTCATTATCGGAACATTCGTGTGGACCTTCAGAATCTTGGGTGCTCACGAATCCCCCAGCGGCTGGGCCGAAAGCGAGAGATCCAGCATACGGCAACGCGCGGCGCGCAGGAGGCTAGCAGCAACTGGAGCTGGTAAGCCCGCCAAGTCATCTACGGACTGAACCAGAACATCGTTGACTGCCCCATCTGCAAGTATGGCAAACTCAATAGGGTTCACCCATAGTTTTGCCTCACCACCGAAGTCCAATAGCGCCGACGAGCGGCGGAATATCTCGTTGGAGTCGGCTGGCCGCAGGTCGTGGGCTAGACCTAGCTGGATGGACATTGCCTTGAACAGGTCGAGTGCCTGAAAATCGACCCGTTTAACAGACCCGGGATCGAGGAACGACATCAGCGTAACTTCATAAGCAGCGCAGATCTCACGAACAAGATCGGATGGCACCGCTGAGGCCATACCCGAATCGACGAAGCGCTGCCAACGTAAAGGGAACCACTTCACATTGGAGAACACAAGCCCGTGAAGCGACATCGTCACGTCCATGAGGTACAGCACAGCCCGCAGGGAATAGACCGTTGGGCTGCGGCGTTCGCCGGCGGCTTCGGCGAGCAAAGCCGACAAGACGTACTGGCGAGCTTTGTCGTAGGAGTTAAGGGTCCACACTTGTGCGACCATCGGAAGATGGTGGAAGAAGGGTAGATCACCTTGGTCGCGGACGCCGTTTGCGATGCGTTCAAGATACTTCAGAGAAATCACGTTTCTGCGATCCCAGATGCGCAGGCGCTGAAGAACGCCTAGCGGTGATTGGACGACGAGTTCGGACAGCGCATCGAACACTTCGGCGACCTCTTTGTCAGAGAAGATGATCAACTCGAAGCGTCGACCCCGATGAAAGAGTTGGGCTGGAGCTCGATCCTCATCTATCTCTTGTGGGGTTATGGCGATCAGGTCGATATCGCTTTGCGTCGTGGCCACGCCTTGAACGGAGGAACTGGTCAGCAAGAACAATGAGAGACTGTCAATCTGCTCGTGGACGAGATCGGCCAACTGAAACCAACTCAGACCGATTCGATCAAGCGTCGACTGTGCTGAAGCGGAGCGTTCCCGCTCTATCGCATCCGTTGGCAGAGAATTTGGAACGTATCCCAAGTGTGCAGTTTGGGGTACCTTGCACGGACTTCGCATCCTGGACTCCGATCTGGCAGCCCGGGCGACATCGCTTCGGGCTCCTGGTTCCGGCCTTTCCGAAACTTTATGAAAATTTCTGTAATATGGGAAAATTTGCTAAAACTTACAATAATATGATGATCAGCTATTAGCATATCTGATTTATGATAGGAGATCAACAGAGAATTTTTCTTATAGTTTCATTATATTTCAGTAACATTGACGTCAAGAAAGATACCGATCTAATGCCAACGGTAGACACAGATATAGTGATCAAAGGGGTTGCCAGAGACACCCTTTGGCAGACTATAATCGACTTTGAGTCCTACCCGAGCGCGATGCGCGATGTCCTCCATGTCGCTTGGGACCATCGCGATGAGCTTGGAGGAATCAGCACTTGGCGAGTACTTCTCAATGGAAGCGAGTTGACTTGGACCGAATCGGACACCTTCACCGAGTTGGAGAAGGTCGAGTTCTGCCTCTTGGAAGGTGACATTGAGGTGTGGCAGGGATATTGGCGAATCGATGGCAGGCACCCAGACCTTACAACGCGACTCTTTGTCGAATTTGACATCGGAATTCCGTCCTTGGCCAGCGTTCTGCACCCTGTCGGTGCACGCGCCATCCGAGCGAACTGTCGTCAGATGCTCACGGGCGTGCGAGAGACGTGTCACCGTCGGGAAGCCTCTCTTCGATGACGTCGTTCGTCGTGTCCGGCGCGAGTGGCACGATCGGCATCCCTCTGATCGGCGACCTCCTGACACGTAGCCAGGTCGACACAACGATTCATGCGGTATGTCGCAACAAGCGCGGTGCCGCTGTCATCCAAAATCGGTACCCTATCGATGACGTACGGCCAGTCATCGTGGACCTATGCGGCAGAGACGCAGCATTGGCTCTCGGGCAACAGTTGCCGACTTCCGAACCCTGCGTCGGTATCCACTGCGCTGCAGACGTGTCTTGGCACAAGACCTACAACCAGCTTGCCCCGATCAATGTCGAGGGCACACTGGCCTTCGCTAGGGCTATCGCCAGCACCCACCCCGACAGTCAAATAATAAACGTGTCCACTGCCTACACAAGCCGTGGAGCATCCCAATTCAAGAACGACTACGAGCGAACGAAATCAACGGCCGACATCCAACTGAGACGCCTATTCCCTGATATCAGTTCGACTACCTTCTCCTGCAGCCTTGTAGTCGGATCTTCTACGGACGGGGCCATCAGCCGATTCAACGGCGTGTACCCAATGCTCAGAGCGATGGCTCTCTACAACCCTCCAGTCATCATAGGCGACCCAAAAACTCGGATTGATCTCGTTCCCGTCGATTGGGTGGCCGCGGAACTGGCCTTAGTCAGCATCGGCGTCAGCAAGGCTCCGCTACCGGATGTTATGGCGAGTGCAGGCGAGCAGGCCGGAACGCTCGGCGACCTGATGGGCGCGGCTGAGGATCGGATCGCTTCGTTCCGGAATGGACTCGGGTACGAGTATAATTGGCCGACACCGATTATCTCGCGTCGGCGGAACGATTTCCTGAGTCGAGCTGCATCAACCTGGCACATCCCGGCCGACCTGGCGTCACAAATGCGATTCATGCAGCGCTTGCAGAATCGCCAAACAGAATACTCCCGATACATGGAAGGAAGTCGGGCGGCAACACCTGCCAATGTAACCCAACCAGCCCCCAATATCGAGTCCTACGTCAATGTCGTGATGGACTTCTGGCTCACGACTGAGCGGGAGTCGATGTCGCGAAGCCTAGCACGGCAACAACGGTGGCGAACGGCCACGACTTCGGCGAATGAGCGATGAGTTCGCAGCGTGGAACAAGCCGGGAACCATGATCCCCACGACCGATCAGAAAGGGATTGAGAACGAACCGTCTCAGTCACAACTGCGCCGTCTGCTCGCCTTGTCTCTGCTAGTACCTTCCGCTCATTATCTCCTGCTTGGAGCGCTTCCTGTTAGTCTTGACGATTCGGGGCGTGGTGCAACCACGATCGGGGCCATTATCGGCACCTACGCCATATCCGCGGGGGTATCCCGCCTCTTGTTTGGGGGTCTGGTCGACGTTGTTCGCTACCGCTGGAGTTGCCTCGGTTTTGGCACGGCCCTGTTCATGGCTGGGCTGCTCTATGTCTGGGGCACCTCGTTGGTCGCGCTGTACGGAGCGAGAGTCTTGCACGGCGTAGGTCTTGGAGTGTTTTATTCAGTGACATACGGATGGTTGGGGGCCAACACACCGCCGGATCAACGCGGTAAGTGGTTCGGGATCGTAGGTGCCTTGGCTGGCGCTGCCCTAGTCTTGATGCCGCTCTCCGGCCTTGCTGTCTACTACCGGTTTGGGATCGGCACGGTGTACGCGGCATTTGCCATGATGGCCGCTCTATCGCTTCCCCTCGCGCTCAGTGGATGGCCGGCTAGAACCGACAAACCTTCAGCGATCCCGGCCTCCCTGGTCCTGACCGCGGGCACCACACTGCTGCTCACCGCTGCTTGCATCGGAGCCTTGGAGGCGTTCATCCCCTTGCTGGCCGCCGACATGGCCAAGTCCTTGGTGACATGGTTATATGTCGCCTTCGGTGCGGCATTGATTGTTGGTCGAATTGTCGGCGGTTTTGCTGGTGATCGCACCGACCATGCACTCCTAACGACCGTTTCGCTGTTGGGGGTTGTCGGTGCCATGGTGGCTGTATTGATCTCAGCCACCGCCGCTGTTCTCCTGGGGGCCGCCGTTCTCACCGCCTTCGGGATCGGAGGCGCAACAACAAACATCTTCGCCTCTGTGTCAACCCGCACCGAGGCCGACCGGCAAGCTAGAGTGCTAACCCTGTTGTCACTCATCGGAGATGTAGGCATTGGATTTGGGGCGACTCTCGCCGGTGCCGTCTCCGGCGGCAACCGCGAAGCAATTCTAATGTTCATCATCGTTGCGGCCACAGCGGCGGCCACTGCTTCGCTGAGCACGGGCAGAAATTTGCGATCCACTCATGGTCTTGAGAGTGTCAAATGAACGAAGCAGAAGTATCTGGACGAACAATATTGCGCACTATGCACAGGCAGCACCTATGCCGAGAGCGCGAAACTGGCTCAGTCACGCGCAATGGAGTTCCCACCTATGGTTAGCTCCTTTGAGGCCTTCGTGGCTAAACGATTCCCCCAGAGCCAAATCGTTCCGCTAAGTCGAACGAACAACTACGTATACCTCGTCACCAACGATGACGAATCAGTTGTTGTGAAGCTGTTGACCGACAGCGACATTCCAGTCGGTTATCTCGCCGAGGTCAGCGAGGTCATCGCCCAGCGACTCCCGACCCAGACAGTGCGCGAGATCTACGGAGACCGCAGTGCCGGGCCGTTCGAGGTGGTCATTACCGAGTACATCAATGGCGTCGATCTGGCAAGCGTACTGGAACGCGAGGCCGCGTCCCCATTAGACGGAGCGGCCTTATCTTCGTTCTTGGTCGACTTCCTTCAGGTCATGGCGGATGTGCCGCCGCTTAGTCCTGGATTCGGACTCTACAAGCGCACCGCGGTGACTTTCGACACCCACAGGGAGTTCATTGAACATTACGCCTATCGCTACTGGAGCCGATCACGGCCGTTCTTCGACAATCGCGTTCAGCGCACGGTCGACCAATTGATCGATGGAGGGTTCGATGGCGCGACGGTCGATGATCAACCCTTTGGGGTTGTCGCAATCGATGCAAATCTGAAGAACTTCATCAAGACTTCCGACGGGTCGTTCGCAGTCCTGAACGTCCCGATCGTCGGCCTGTCCTCGGTTACGCATGCAGTTGCTGCGATCAGCGTTCACCTCCGCCACCATCGCGAACAAGACCTGTTTTTCGATGAGGTTGCCCTCCGTTTCCCCGACGTTCAACTCGAGTTCGTTCCTCACTTCGAGCTATGGAACATGCTCGGCATTCTTTCGTTCTACGCAGACCGCCATCCAGACCGCCCAGAGACCTGGCGGAACTTTGCCTCACCCAAACCGCTCCGCGACGACTTCGTAGCACATCTTGAACAGCACTTTATTTAAGGATGGAACTGTGATTTTGACTGGACACGCAATTGCAACGGCTGTGGAAAATCAGAGCATCGTCATTGAGCCGTATGAACCGGCAAACCTGAATCCGAACAGCTATAACTACCGACTCGGGCCGGAATTGTACGAAACCCGGCAGCGTGCAGATGGTTCCATCAAGCACATTCCAGTGAAAGTGGAGGAAGGCCGCGTTCTACTCCGTCGACGCCGACTATACCTCGGCCATACGTTGGAACGGATCGGTAGTGACTGCTTCGTCACCTCACTCATCGGGCGTAGTTCGATCGGCAGATTGGGACTGTTCGTCCAGCTCGCGGCAGATCTCGGACACCAGGGGGCGATACACCGCTGGACGCTGGAACTGTTCCCGGTTATTGACATCTTTCTATATCCAGGTCAAATCTTGGGCCAAGTCTCCTTCTGGTGTTCCACTGGTCCAAACGCGCCATATTTTGGACTTTACGGAAACTACGACCGACCCATGCCTTCAAAGCTACACGAGGACGCTTGGGTATCACTTGGGGAACGGACACCATGATCCTTAGCGGTCCAGAGATTGAGCGATGTGTTCATGGCAATAAGATCACAGTTGCTCCCTTCTGTGTCGACCAACTGAATCCGAACAGCATTGACCTGCGGCTCGGCGGCATTTTGCTCCGGTATGTGGATTCAGTGATTGATCCGCGTGTTGAAGCCGCGGTCGAAGAGTTGCATATCCCGACTGACGGCTTACTCCTGGAGCCCTACAGCTTCCACCTCGGCAGTTCGCTCGAAACGATCGGGAGTACCGAATTCGTTCCGATGGTGCATGCCAAATCAAGCACGGCTAGGGCCGGTCTGTTCGTGCATGTGACCGCCGACCTGATCGACATTGGTTCAGTCGGAAATATTACCTTTCAACTGTTCTCAACGCTTCCGCTCCGCATTTTTGCCGGGATGCGCATCGCCCAAGTCACCTTCTGGCAGCCACGAGGAGAGATCATTCTATACGACGG
Organism: Candidatus Aldehydirespiratoraceae bacterium; assembly: GCA_965208435.1. Classification (GTDB taxonomy): domain Bacteria; phylum Actinomycetota; class Acidimicrobiia; order Acidimicrobiales; family Aldehydirespiratoraceae; genus VXYK01. The sequence goes on from OZ242337.1 coordinate 1,138,780, forward strand.
AAAATATCAAGGCTCACAGGGACCGCGTAAATCGATGATCTTCAACGACTCTTTCTGGCACACAGTTCCTGTAGGCAAGCCATGACGGCTAGCGCAGCGGTCGAATACGTCCAGCAAATGGCCAAAAACCTTCCCCACGCCATCGTCACGTGGGGCAGAGACAGCTCAAATAGATATCGCCTCATAGGCCGTGAAGATATCTTGAGCGACACGGTAGATTACTGTGCTCCCTACTTCACGCAGCACATTACCGAAGGGCACATGGACGGCGCAGAACCACATTGCCTGATAGCGGGGATAGCACCGACGGCTTTGATTCCTTGGGCAATGGACGATCACGCTAAGTCAGTGCCGGTGAACGAGAGGCCTCGTCTACGGTGGAGTGATAATCAGATCGGTGAATGGCGGGTCCTCTGCCGCTTCCGAGACGATGTTCTGCTCGATATCTTCACTCTTGGACCTCATCTCGACGCAACGTTGATCGTCGACACAGTTCTGCCGACTCATCTTTGCCTAGTTCGTCTTCTTCGCAATCGATTCACCAGCGGCCATCTGAGCACCGGTAGCAATCTTCTCCACGGCGGAGCGGTGAACATCGAAGAACACGGACTGCTGCTACTCGGCGAGAAGGAAGCCGGCAAGACGACTCTGATCTGCGAGTTGCTCGATCGTGGCGTTGCGGACTTCGTTTCCAACGACCGGACAATTCTGAGTCCCGATGACACACTTTTAGGACTCCCAGTGGCGGTCGGCGTTCGAGGTCCGACTACCATTCGCTATCGGTCCTTAGCCAGTTCACCGGATTCACTGTTCTCACATCGTCTTGGGTTAGATACCCCGGGAGCAAGGACTTACACCGTTAGCGACTTCGTTGGGTGCTTCGGCGCAACGATTACCTCCGAAGTTCCACTTGGGGCCGCTGTCCACCTAGTTCGGAGTGACGAACGTGGTGTAAGCCTCACACCACTGAAAGGGGACCCCGCTAACGACGTAATGGCGGGTTCTATAATGCACGGACCTGACGGCAGCCAACCATTCTGGCCTGTGGGCAAGAGTTTGCTCCCCGCGCCAATATCGAAAATGTACCGCTTGGAAGTGGGGAGAGATGAGCTAAGCGAAGCCATGGACGCCGTATTGTCTCTCATCAAATAACCGAAAGAATCTTGCTGGGAAACGAACCTGTATCTCAAAGCCAGCTCAAAGCGGATTTCACGACCACTGATGCCAAACAACTCGTCTCACAAAGATCATTCTGTAAACTACCGCAAACTTATTAGAAAGAAGTCAATACAGATGGAGCAAAATAACTGGTCCACGTTCGGGTCGGAATATATTCAGGAACACTTCGGTAGCAATCATTGCCTCGCAGTGCAACAGGCGACCCAAAATTTATATCGGAACAATCCGTTGCCATTGCCTCGTATGATCACCAATTTGATGCGGCTCAATGGTGGAGAATCTATTCTTGATATTGGATGTGGCAACGGTCTGATCCTCCGAGAACTCCTGCCACTAATGAAAACCGGATCTCGAATCGAGGCGATCGATATCTCCCCAGAAATGGTCCAACTCGCTCGACGTTCGGTCTCGCACCACTGGGGCGAGATTCGAGTGCAAGAAGGCGACGCCTACGAAATCGGCGCGATGTTCGACCAGAAGTTCGATCGTGTAATGGCCAACTTCATCATGCACTATATTGATCGACCAGACGAGTTTGGCCAAACAATCAACAAAGCCACGAAGGAGACAGGAGCAGCGATCGTGACTGTTGAAGGGCGGTACAGCATGCCCGAGATGTACCTCCTGAACGAGATCGCCATGATGCGTGTCGGCTTCTCAGAGTCGGAAATCCGTGCAGTACCAAGTGTTCGACGCGGTGAGATCACTAAGGAGAACGCCGGAGCATTTCTGTCCAAATTCTACCGCCACGTCGTGGAGACACCTTACTACGACCACCTGACCTTCCACACAGCAGATTCGTTCATCGAATTCTATCAACACGGTCACAGGTGCTGCGGTATCGCTAGAACCGCCGGCGCAATGGATCACGCGGTCGAAGCGATCGTCGAGGATGTCCGTTGCGAAGTTCAACGACGGATACAAGAATTCGGCTTCTTCGAATTGTCAAAGCGAATCTCGATCTTCGAATGCCGGGAGCCCGCTAATGCGTAGAGGTCGACTAGCAGGACTGGACGGGGTTGTCAAGATTGGACTCATCGGCAAGCCAGGCGTCGGAAAGTCGACCTCCGCTGATCTGCTGCTCAATATCTATCGTTGTCGGGGAGCACTTCCATTGTGCATCAGTTTGGGACAGCCGCTCAGGGACATGCAGGCCGCGTTCTACGAACGGTCCGGCTCCCAGGCGGTCAAAGCGCAAGACGGTGTCCTTCTGAACTTCTTCGGCGAACATTTTCGACGGTCAGACCCAAATTTCTTGATCCGGGACTTTGAGGAACGGTGTATTCTCGCACTTCTCGGTGGACAAAACGTGCTGATCTGCGATGACGTTCGGCCGACGGATGTACCAGCCTTGCAGGATTTTGGGTTCTCGATTGTCGGCATCGTTGCGCCCGATACTCTGCGCCGCTCGCGAAAGAGAAACCGCGCTGATCGCATGGTTGGCGATGAGGAACACATCACTGAGAGCGGAATGGAGCACGTTGCGCTGGATCACACCGTTAGGAACGCTGGAGTCCTCAAGGATCTGGAAGACGCCCTAAGTGAGGTCGTTAACACTGCAGGATTGCCGGAGGCCAGCCAGGACAATGCCGACTTGAGGATGCATCAGCTTTGCCAACTGGTGGCTCCAATCGCCCAAACCAAACTACATCGATACCTGACTCCTCGATACGTCGAACACAGGCATCAGATCGCAAGCCTGATCGTTTCTGATTCTGGCCATCAACACTTCGGTCTCCACATTGAGGCGATGGTGGGGCGGGCTTCATCATGCGCTGAGAACAGCGCCGTCTCTCAATTCTGTGCCGCGGGTGATCCGCGTTCTGTTCTCTTGGCATCGCTTCGGTTGCCTAGACCGGGCAGGGACGAACAGCCGAGGTTTGTTCCTCCCTGCGGCATCTGTCGCGAGCTCTTGATGGACTACATCGGCGATCCCTTCGTCTTGTTGACTGAAGGATCTGACACCAAGATGACTCTCTTGAGTTCGCTGTTTCCCAACAAGTACGTAGGCACCAAGTGGAGTACGGGCCCGAAGTAGCCAACCTCTCAGCTGCGGCCGCGGAACTGGGACTTGGTTCCCCCTCCGTCCTTGTTGAGACGCTTCATGAGGTGGAGGCCTTCGAGAATCAACTCCGTGGCGCTGGCCACCAGAGCCGGCGACTCAGACTGGCCCTCGTCTGACAACAGAGCCTGAACCGGCGCAATGAACGCCGGAATCTGTTCAAGCATCGCTGCATACGCCTCGTCGGTGACATCCTCACCGGTGTCGACCACGAGGTCACCCTCAAACGCCTCGACCACCCCGAGATGGGTGTCGGGCGGCACCCGCTGTTTGAACACTGCGAGAACCGCGGCACGTACGAGGTTGTTGAGAATCTCCCCGTCACGCCCCTCGTCGAGAGTCTCCATCTCGACCTTTCCCGAAGTTGACGCGGGCAACGCCTCAAGGTCGACTATACGCGGCGCCACATGGCTGCCACCGGCCCGCAGGGTGCGTCGCACCGCGTTGGCGACCATGACCTCCTCGTTGGCGATCGACAGCCGAACCGACACGCCCGAACGTTGCGAGATGTGCTGGCTGGCCCGTGCCGCGTGGGTCAACGTCGCCACGATCTCGCTCATGAACGACGGCACCGACACCTCTACATCGCCGGTGAAGGCGACTTCGGCCTCCTGCTCGACTATCGCCATCTCAGTGTCGACGTCGAGGGGGTAATGGGTGCGAATCTGGGAGCCGAAACGGTCCTTGAGCGGCGTGATGATCCGCCCGCGGTTGGTGTAGTCCTCCGGGTTCGCCGACGCCACCAGCACCACGTCGAGCGGCAGCCTCACCTTGTGGCCCCGTATCTGCACGTCACGCTCCTCCAACACGTTGAGCAGACCGACCTGGATGCGCTCCGCCAGGTCGGGGAGTTCATTCATCGCGAAGATGCCGCGGTTGGTACGCGGTACCAGACCGTAGTGGATCGTCAGCTCATCGGAGAGATAGCGGCCCTCGGCCACGCGGATCGGATCGACCTCACCGATCAGGTCGGCGATGGACGTGTCGGGTGTGGCCAGCTTCTCCCCCAGCCGATCATCACGATGAACCCATGAGATCGCGGTGTCGTCGCCGTGTTCTGCGATCAGGTCACGCGCGTAGCGTGAAATCGGATTGTACGGGTCATCGTTGATCTCGGATCCCGCGATGACCGGCATCCACTCGTCGAGCAGGCTGGTGAGGCCGCGGATCATGCGTGTCTTGGCCTGTCCCCGTTCACCCAGAAAGATGATGTCGTGACCCGCGATCAGGGCGTTCTCGAGCTGTGGGTTGACGGTGTTGTTATAACCCAGCACTCCACTGAACAGCGGCTCGGAACCGCGGATCCGCTCGATGGTGTTGTTGCGCAGTTCCTGGTGGACGGGAACCGACTCCCATCCACTGTCACGAAGCGCCCCCAGGGTCTCTGGTCTCACAGTCTCTGGTCTCACAGTCTCTGATCTCGCCATGCCCGAACCCTACACCGGCGTTCTGGCGGTGCCATCAGTCGGAAACCGACGCTCCGCACCGCCAGAACGACCCACAGGTACGCTCGACGGGATGGAACTGACCGGCCAGTGGCGTGCCACTACCGCCAACGACGAGATGCGCCGGACGTTCAACCAACCCGAACTCGACGATCGCAACTGGTCGGAGATCGAAGTTCCGGGGCACTGGTCCAGCCGTCTGGAGTTCGCGCAGGCCCATGCGGTGCTGCACCGGACCCGGTTCGAGCTTGACGCGCCAGAAGTCGACCGCCGCTGCTGGCTGTGGCTCGACGGAGTCTGTCAACAGGGAGACGTCTGGCTCAACGGCCGCTACGTCGGCACCACCGACGGCTACTTCATCCCCCACGGCTTCGACGTCACCCAACACCTCGAGGACCGCAGCGACCACCTGCTGGCCGTGGATGTGACCTGTGCTCCCGACAACCCCAACGCTGCACGCAAATCGTTGATGGGCGCGCTCACCGACCCGGAACTGTCCGGGGCCGCGAACGAGAACCCCGGTGGCATCTGGCGGCCGGTCCGCATTCGGGAGACCGGCCCCACCGCAGTGCAGTACTGGCGCACGGTCTGCCTCGACGCCGACACGGACCGGGCAACTCTCGCAATGCGGTGTGTTTTCGACACCCCGGTTGCCGGGCCGGTGGTGTTGCGAACGCGGGTAGCGGGCCACGACCACGAACTCTCCCATCCCGCGGCCGCGGGCGAGAATCGGGTCGAGTGGACAGTCGAGGTGCCCGAACCGGATCTGTGGTGGCCTCATTCACTCGGCAAACAGCCACTGCATGACCTGCGCTGCGAGGTGGTCGTGAACGGCTGTGTCTCCGACTCATTCGAGACCCGTGTCGGTTTCCGTTCGGTGCGGATGCGCAACTGGACCCTGCATGTCAACGGAGAGCGCCTCTTCGTCAAGGGCATCGGCATGCTTCCGACCTCAGCGCGGCCCGGCGACGCCGGCGCCGCCGAGGTGGCAGCCGACGTGCTCGCGGCCAAACGGGCCGGTCTGGACATGATCCGGGTGATAACCCACATCGCCCGGCCCGAGGTCTACGAGACCGCCGACGAGACGGGCATGCTGTTGTGGCAGGACCTGCCGCTGCGAGGACAGATGGCGCGCGGGGTTCGGAACCAGGCGACGCGGCAGGCACGGGAGGCGGTCGACCTGTTGGGGCATCACTCGTCGGTTGCCGTATGGTGCGCCCACGACGAACCGTTCAACAAACCAGACACGCCTTCACCGACGCCACCCCTGCTCGGCCAGCAGACCCCCTCATGGAACCGCACCGTTCTGGACCGGTCGGTTCGCCGTGTGCTCAGCCGCACCGACGGTTCCCGTCCGGTCGTGGCGCACACCGCTGTGCCACCCACCTTTCCCGACTTCGACGGCACCACCAGCCATCTCTGGTTCGGATGGCATCACGGCAGGGCCGCCGACCTCGCCGCTGCGGCAGCCCGGATCCCGCGGATGGCCCGCTTCGTCACCGCCTTCGGCGCCGCCACTGTTGAACCCGACAACCCGCATCTCCAAGACTCTCAGTGGCCGGTGCTGGACTGGGAACAGATCGCCGAGTCGATCGGCGCTCCCGCCGAGTCACTGCTGCACCTCGTAGCACCCGAACATGCAACGGATGCAGCCGACTGGGCCAAGCGCACCGGTTTCGCCCAAGCCGAGGTCGTCAAGACCTCGATTGAGTTGTTGCGTCGGCTGAAGTACCAGCCGACCGGCGGGTTCTCACTGTTCTATCTCGCTGATGCAGCAGACACCGGAGGGTTCGGGGTGCTCAACCGCAGCCGGAGCGCCAAGCCGAGTTGGCAGGCCCTCGTCGATGCCTGCCGTCCGATCATCGTGGTCGCAGATCCTATGGGTGCCGTGCTCGCCCCGGGTGAGGGGATCGACCTGGCCGTGCACGTCGTGTCTGACGTGCGCACTCCCATTCCCGATGCTCGGGTGAGGGCAACGGTGCGGGCCAATATCACCGGCGGTGGTTCTGCGATCGTCTCCGAGCAGAGTTGGAGCGGAACGATTCCCGAAGACGCATGTTCGCTGATCGGCAGGGTGAAGGCCGCCGTGCCGGGACTGGCAAACGAACTTGTCGTCAGTCTCAGGTTGACGACAGATCAGTTGGCCGTCACCAACGAATACCGCACTCCAGTCCACAACCTGGCCGTATGAATTATCGGTTCGGCCGTCGAACCGCTTAGGCAAGCGATCATGAGCGTCGTCCTCGAAGCGGAGATCAGCCCGGGGATGAGCACCGCGGCTGCGGTGCGGTTGGCTGAACTCGCCGAAGAAGCCGGTTTCGCCAGGTTGGGCATCTCCGACGTGGTGTTCTGGCCCGACTCGTTCATGGTCCAAGCGCTCTGCGCACAGGCCACCCGCCGCATCGCGGTGGGGGCCATGGTCACCAACCCCTACACACGTCACCCAGTCGTGTTGGCCGCAGGGCACGTAACAGTCAACGAGTTCCTTAGGCGTGTCACGCAATGAAGGGTGTCAGGCTCGTCTGGGCGTTTCTCGACATCCTCACCTCGAGCTGAAACGCGCAAGACCGTTCAATTGGACCTTAAGTCAGTATCAGAGGTCGAGTTACCGGCATCCAACAAAAAGCGTTCGACTTCTGCATCAAGTCTAGCCGAGCGGCCCGGGAACGAAGTATGGTGGGAGCCATCGACAAGAATGAGATCACTTGCTGCGAAGTTGAATCGAGCGAGAAGATCATTCCATTGTGAAATCGAAACTACAGGGTCTTGATATGCACCGGCTATCAGAAGTGAAGGAAGTTCATCATTTGATCTTAACAATCGTTCCACTTCTGCGATGGCCGAGCCATTTTCGACAATCATATGGGGTAAACAATCAGGTAGAAAATTGCGAACAGTGCGAGCGACCGCGGAGCCGTCTGGCCATGCCACATCTAGGGTTTCGGATGATCCTTGGTCGATACATTGAAGTCCCCACATCAGAACAATCCTTCCATCGTATGCACTTGAAGGAAGGCGTCCGACAAATTTCCAAAAAGCATTCGCTATAGAACCAAAATGGCCGTCAGAAGCATCACGAAGCAACTGTGCAATGCGTGGGTAGGAAGTTTCACCAGTGTAAAGTTGGCTGATGATCGAAAGCGTTAGCGCCGCTTGTCCGAGTTCTCCGTTTCCCAGTCCGGTGGTTACACGCTCCAATTCCGACGCATTTTCGAATATATTGTCAAACCAAACATCTGGATCCATATCCATCGAGCACGATGCCTGTGCGCTACAAGCATCTAGAAACAATGTCCACGCATTATCAAAACCATCGATTTGATCTCTGAGACGCACAGCCGGTTCAGCGAATGGGTCTATCGGAGCATCTAAAACGATCGCATCAACAGCCGATGGATTAATTGCTAAGTGGGAAAATACCGTTGTCGAGCCATAGGAGTAAGCCAAGTATATAACAGATTCTTTCCCTAATAGTTCACGCAGTCCGTCGAGCGCGACGGCGCGTTGCAACATCGATGGAAATTCGAGCGTCCGCCCGAAACAGTCCCACGTGGTCGATTGATCGGTAGTTAACAGGGACTGAAAATGAGAGTCGATCGCGTCCTGGCAGTGAGAAACAAGCGAATCGAGGCGTGGCGAACTCCATTTCCATCCGACGATCCTCAGCGAATCCGCCAGAGAATCTGTTGTTTGTGAAGAGAGCTGATTAGCAACTAGTACTCCATCGCTACCAGGGCCTCCTGGATCAACAAATAATAGGTTAGATGATGGGTTGTTCGAGGATGCGCCAGCGACGACGACATCTAGGTACCACCCGCTAGGAGCATGAAGTCCCAATTCAATCGTCGAAAACCGGCGACACTCACTCGTACCGAAGCAAGCTTTCCATTCAGATGTAGCCTCCATTAATGGTTGATCTCGATCCACATTTGTCCCAGGGTCTTCAGTCCAAAGATAAACTATTCCAAACAACATCGCCAAAATGCAAAAAGCAGACGCCCATCTAGGGAAGAACTTGCCTCTAGCGTCCATAGCGTTTTCCAAATCGAAGCCCGTGTATGAACATCACCGCGGCACAGTGTCCTCTTGTTGATGAGCATCGACTATAACTACGGATTCTCGAAGTCGATCAAACTCAACTGGTTTCAACCCATAGGTGGTCATTGTGGCCAAGTGGTCTTCATCTACACGCCAGATCTCATGGAGCACATCTCCGTAGAGTGCAGGCGACGGGTACTGTACTGAAATCCTTTCTGGTTCTCCTGGAACGAAGGGCCTCTCGAATGGTCCGTACCACCACGCATAGATATCTAGTGGTGAATGATCATCGCATGTCTTAGCTATCCCTAACGCAACTGCGATCTGGGGTTCACTTTCCGAACGTAGGTGTTGGTTTGTATAGGATATCGCTCTAATCTTAGTAAACGGAGATAATGGTACCGATCCGATACCCGGAACATGTGGAGTATGATGCCGTGCTGTCTCGACAAAGCCTGGTAAGTCAAACCCATTTGTACCTATCCGGGCGTCCGAAACTATTGACCGCAAGTTTTCGAGTGATCGTCTACTCATTATTACTAACGATTGGTTCCATTCTTTGTCGGATACGGCGAACCCACGAATCCCTCCTGGACCTACGACATTCAAATCCCAAATCTGCTCAGGTGCACCCTCGGTTGATTCGAGGCGAATCGCCGACTCGAGATTAGCTGCTGCTTCTATACTTGAGGCTTGGTATTCAAGAATTGCAATTGGTTCCGAAGTGTCGTCTTCATACAACCTCAATGTTGGTGGAAGTGGATTCGTGTCTGTGATTCCGATATGCAGTCCAGCGGCTGCCAATACTATTGGCAGTTCTTCTAACACCAGGCCTATTGTAGGAGCATTGCTAACTGAACAAGATCGGTTTGCTCGAGATCATCGGAGCACGCGAACATGACAAAGCTAAATGTACATATTAGTAACGCACGATATAGATGACGCATGCAGGCTACAAACGTCTATCTCACGAGAACATTCGCAACCGTGATCTTGTTAATATCCACCTGGTGGAATTATTGACGTGCTGTATCTTGTGTGGACAAACGTCCCGCTACACTGACGCGTCTGATTTGATCTTGTTTGCCATCGTCCATCGCTATAACTAGTCATAGTGAAGTTCATGGTAAAATCTTGCCCAGCTTGAAAGTTGCACCAGAGAAAATCGCTATGAAATGTACCATGAGCGTAGGCACTCGCTCGACTCTGAGAAGGAGAGCCATCGAACCCATCTGATCTTACTTCATTCGGATAATTCCAAGAGACACTAGTGTGGCCGGTAATGTAACAGACGCCAATCTTAAAGAAGCTATTTGTGTTGTTCCAAACACGATCGTGGTGATACCACGTTTTCGCAATGTCAATAAAGATCACATCCTGGAGCACGCGAACACCTTTTAACCAATTCCCATAATATCCCGAAAGACTGAATGGTTGAGTTCCTGGGCATCGATATTCGATTACTCTATCAGACGGTAGTAATCCACCCGACGGTAGTAATCCACCCACAGAAGCACCAGGTCCACCTGTATTGTGTTCCCATAGGGAATCGCTGCGAACGTTCGTGCTAGCGACCATTCTTGTGACAGCGACGTTGCAATCACTATTCACACTGTAATCAACCGTAAATTGGTTGAGTTCTGGTCCTGCCAAAGAATTTGTTACTAAGTTTTCGTTGGAATCCCGCGCGGGACCAGGCGACATCAATCCACTCTCAATATCGACCGCAAGTGTGTCACAATCTCCTTCACCTGTGACACTTATCAAACTTCCAATATCGTCTCGAACTATACGCGTCTGTTTGTTCGCGTTCTGTGTAATTTGACCGGTCGTGGACGTAATTTGACCGGTCGTGGAAGGTTCGGAATCTCCCGCGAGCAAATCTCCTGTTTGCGCTCCCGCGATACTTGTTCCGAATGTGAATATGATTGCGATCGTGATCGTTGATAACGCTCGCGGCAACATTCGCGGTTTTGCATGTCCGCCAGAACGATCTGTCGCGTAAGGGTTGTGTCTCATCGCCAGACACTAGTCGTCAAGACGGCAACTTGCAATGCAGGTTCCAAATTCTCACAAGCAAAACGCTCGGCTCCACACCTCCCGTGATCGTAACCCTCACCTCGCGGCCCCAGATCTGCACGTCGTGCTCAGCCGCACCGACGGTTCCCGCCCGGTCGTGGCGCACACCGCTGTGCCACCCACCTTTCCCGACTTCGACGGCACCACCAGCCATCTCTGGTTCGGATGGCATCACGGCAGGGCCGCCGACCTCGCCGCGGCCGCAGCCCGGATCCCGCGGATGGCCCGATTCGTCACCGCCTTCGGAGCCGCCACTGTTGAACCTGACAACCCGCATCTCCAAGACTCTCAGTGGCCATCGCTGGACTGGGAACAGATCGCCGAGTCGATCGGCGCTCCCGCCGAGTCACTGTTGCACCTGGTAGCACCCGAGCATGCGACAGATGCAGCCGATTGGGCCAAGCGCACCGGTTTCGCTCAAGCCGAGGTCGTCAAGACCTCGATTGAGTTGCTGCGCCGGCTGAAATACCAGCCGACCGGCGGGTTCTCACTGTTCTATCTCGCTGATCCCGCAGACGCGGGAGGGTTCGGGGTGCTCAACCGGCGGAGGAGCGCCAAGCCGGGCTGGCAGGCCCTCGTCGATGCCTGCCGTCCGATCATCGTGGTCGCAGATCCTCTGGGTGCCGTGCTCGCCCCCGGTGAGGGGGTCGACTTGGCCGTGCACGTCGTGTCTGACGTGCGCAATCCCATTCCCGATGCTCGGGTGAGGGCAACGGTGCGGGCCAATATCACCGGCGGCGGTTCAGCGATCGTCTCAGAGCAGAGCTGGAGCGGAACGATTCCCCAAGACGCATGCTCGCTGATCGGAAGAGTGAAGGCCGCCGTGCCGGGACTGGCAAACGAACTTGTCGTCAGTCTGAAGTTGACTGCGGAAACGATGACCGTCACCAACGAATACCGGACTCCAGTCCACAACCTGCTCGTATGAATTATCGGTTCGGTCGTCGAATCGGTTAGGCAAGCGAACATGAGCGTCGTCCTCGAAGCGGAGATCAGCCCGGGGATGAGCACCGCGGCTGCGGTGCGGTTGGCTGAACTCGCCGAAGAAGCCGGTTTCGCCAGGTTGGGCATCTCCGACGTGGTGTTCTGGCCCGACTCGTTCATGGTCCAAGCGCTCTGCGCACAGGCCACCCGCCGCATCGCGGTGGGGGCCATGGTCACCAACCCCTACACACGTCACCCAGTCGTGTTGGCCGGAGCGCTCGCGACACTCGACGACCTTTCTGGTGGTCGGGCATTCTGCGGGCTCGGTGTGGGGGCCGGTCTGGAACCGTTGGGGATCGACTACCCGAAACCGGTTGCCGCGCTGCGCCGAGCCGTGACCGAGATCCGCACGTTGCTGGGCGGCGGGGAGGTGGGCGGTGAGCGCCTGAGTCCGTTTTCGTCTGTTGTGTCCACCCGAATGCGGCCAGCACATCGTGGTCGCATCCTCGACACCATCGGACCGCCGTAGTCTGAGAAACGTTAAGTCACAGATGCGCGAATGTGAAAGGACTAGAATCTGAGATGCAAGAGGCACACACTGAGGCGCTGTGCCGGATCGGGATTCAGCACAAGGACGAGGGCGGCATCCGACCGCTGACTTACGAGGAACTCTGCGAATTCGTGAGCGACTTAGCAGATCATCTCATTGACGATGCGCGAACGATTGATCCGGTTGTGTCTGGTGACGCAGGGGCCGGGGAAATCAAGGTCGTGTTCGAACTGGCCCGCCCTGTAGCAGATCGAGACACCGACGTGGAGGTGTTCGATATTGTGTATGACGCTGGCAGTGCGCTTGGCGCGGAATGGGTCAACGATTCGAAACGCAAGCGGTCGCGCCGCGGGACACCTTCGGTGTCAACGATGCTGTTTCGTCAGAGTCAGCAGATCGCTGATGCCGGGCTTGTAGACGCCTGACAATTCGCACCCGGACCCGGTATCGCCGTGACATCCGAAGCCATCGCCGCAGTGGGCCGAACAGCCACTGATCCATTGACAAGAACCGTCCCCGACGACATCGAAAGTTCGTCCGGGGATGCGGCACAGTTGAACGAGTACCTCGGAGAGGCGATCCAGGAGTACGAGGCGGAGTTCGGAGCATTCACCGAAGACGAACTCTCTGCGGCGCGTTCTGAGATGGGCCGGTGACAACGCTGGTGCTCAACACTGGCGCGCTGATCGCCCTGGATCGGGGTGACCGATTTCACTGCTTCCAGTTGTTGTTGCCCCAGCAGGTGACCGTGCCGTCGGCACGGACCCCGCAGTTGTGTGCCCAGCCGGAACTGACAGCCTCGAAGCGTCCGACGGGAGCTTCCGTCTGGCCCCAGTTGTTGTAACCCCAGCAGATGGCCGTCCCATCGGTACGAACCCCGCAACTGTGCAGAAATCCGGCAGCAACGGCTTTGAACGTTCCCGCAGGCGCGTCGGACTGATCGAAGCTGTTGAGGCCCCAGCAGGCGATCGTGTCGTCGGCGCGGACCCCGCAGTTGTGGTTCACACCAGCGCTGACAGCCTTGAAAGCCCCCTCAGGCGCTTCCGCCTGACCGGAGTCGTTGTCGCCCCAACAGGCGACCGTTCCGTCGACTCGGATCCCGCAACTGTGTCCAATACCGACGCTGATCGCTTTGAAACCGCCGACAGGCGCTTCCGTCTGACCGAAGCTGTTGGTACCCCGGCAGACGACCGCGTCATCGGCGCGTATCAGACAAGTATGGTTCGCGGCGGTGCTGACAGCCTTGTAGCTCCCGGACAGCGCTCCATCCCCGCCCAGCCAGTGGTTTCCCCAGCAGACGACCGAGTCGTCGACTCGAATCCCGCAACTTTGGGTGCCGCCCGCGCTGACAGCCTTGAAAGCCCCGTCAGGTGCGTCAGTCTGCCCGAAGTCGTTGTGGCCCCAGCAGGTGATTGTGTCGTCGGCGCGTATCGCGCAACTGTGCCTGTCAGCGGCGCTGACAGCCTCGAAATTCCCAGGTGGCGCACTGTCGGGTTCTGGGGTGTCCAGTCGCCTGCCCCAGTCGTGGGAACCCCAGCAGGCGATCGTGTCGTCGGTGCGTATCCCGCAGCTGTGGGCCCAGCCGGTGCTCACGGCTTTGAACTCGCCGGTCGGCGGGTGTATCTGCCCGGAGAAGTTGTCGTTGCCCCAGCAGGTGACCGTGCCGTCGGTGCGCAGTCCGCAACTATGTTCGAAACCGGTCGTGACGGCTTTGAACATGCCGGCCGGCGCGTCGGTCTGCCCGGAGTTGTTCTTTCCCCAGCAGGCGACCGTGCCGTCGGCCCGGACCCCGCAGTTGTGATACCAGCTGGAACTGACCGTTTGGAACGCGCCGGTCGGCGCATCGGTCTGGCCGGTCTCGTTGTCGCCCCAACAGGCGACCGTGCCGTCGACCCGGACACCGCAGTTGTGAAAGAGGCTCGAGCTGACAGCTTTGAAAGCGCCGGCGGGCGCTTCGGTCGTATGTCCGTATCGGACAGACCCCCGGCAGACGATCGCGTCATCGGCGCGTATCAGACAAGTGTGATTGTCAGAGGTGCTGACAGCCTTGTAGCTCCCGGACAGCGCTCCATCCCCGCCCAGCCAGTGGTTTCCCCAGCAGACGACCGAGTCGTCGACTCGAATCCCGCAACTTTGGGCGCCGCCCGCGCTGACAGCCTTGAAAGCCCCGTCAGGTGCGTCGGTCTGCCTGGAGTCGTTGTGGCCCCAGCAGGTGATTGTGTCGTCGGCGCGTATCGCGCAACTGTGCCTGTCAGCGGCGCTGACAGCTTTGAAAGTCGTCTGCGTGTCCTCAACCTCCTCGGTCGTGGGGTCGCAGTCCGGGCTCGAAGCGTCGATGGTCACGTCGGGTTCGTTCTGGGAACGGTACAGGAACGTGATCATCTGGGCGCGAGTCAACGGATTGTCAGGAGCGAACGTCGAGACCGATGTGCCGGTCGTGATGCCTGAATGCACCGCCCACGACACACCGTCCTGCTGCCAAGCCGCCACGACGTCCACAAACCCATGCGGAGGCGCCGGAGGGCTGCCGAACAGACGGTGCAGGAACACCACCATCTGAGCACGGGTCAATGTTTCGTCGGGAGAGAACGTGGTAGCCGAAGTGCCGGTAGTGATACCGAGTTGCACCAGCCACGAAACCGCATCGTCTTGAGACGGGTCGACCACGTCAGTGAAGGAATGGGCCGCCCCGGCAACAGGTGTGCCCGCCATGTTGTAGATCCACACCGCAGCCTCACCGCGAGAAACCGGCCTGTCGGGCGAAAAGCAGGAGCCTCCAATATCGGTGATCCCGCTGTCGGCCGACCACTGCACCGCTTCGGTGTAGTAGGAGCCTTCGGTAACGTCTCCATAGCCAGCCACCGCCCCAGCCGCAGACACCGCACCCAACAAGAAAGCCAAGACCACCCCTGAGCCTGCCAAACACCGAACGACCCGAATCCTCAAAACCACACCCTCTTCTCGGACAGCCGACCCTAGCCTTCCCCAGATGGTAACCCGGATCTCCAGAACATGGTGCTATCTGACTCCTCGCGGCAGGTTCTGAGTTTTTCGGTCCCCGCACCAAAACAGCGTCTGGCAGGGTTGGCGGTCTCAGTAAAGGAGGGCGACCGGCAACGTTGCAGTTCGATACCTCCCCGGTTAGCTAGGGACCCGATAGTACAGATACCGTTTCACCCAAGCGAAGCGACCCGAAAGCAACATTCATGGCGCAGACCTCCACGCGGCAAACCCAGAGCCAACACGAGGTCGCGCCCGTCCATCGGCGACCGAAACAGCTTCCGTGGCCTCTGAGCCTCTACCAGTCCGCGATCGGCAAGAAGTACGCGATGGCGATCTCGGGGATCGGTCTGCTCGGTTTCGTCGTCGTCCACATGATCGGCAACCTGCACCTCTACGAGGGCCCGGTGCAGGTGCACGAATACGGAGAGGCCCTTCGAGATCTCGGCGGACACCTGGCCCCTCGCACCTTCCTGTTGTGGGTGATGCGCCTCGGACTCATCGCCATGTTCGCGATCCACATCCACAGCGCCTACTCACTCAGTCGCATGAGCCTGAAAGCCGACGATTCATACTCCGGCAAGCGCAACTACATCGCTGCGAATTTCGCCGGCCGCACGATGCGCTGGACCGGCCCGATCGTGCTGCTCTACCTGCTGTTCCACCTTGCTGACCTCACCTGGGGCTGGTGGCTCGGCGACGAGTACGTGCGCGGCGACATCTACCACAATGTGGTCGAGTCGATGAGTTCGCTGCCCGTCGCGATCATCTATATCGTCGCCAACGTTGCGCTTGCCGTCCACATATTCCACGGTGCCTGGTCGATGTTCCAGACCCTGGGAATCAACAACCCCAAGTTCAATGATCTGCGCCGCGGCATCGCCGGAACCCTCGCCGCGGTGATCCTGGTCGGGAACCTGAGCTTCCCGATCGCCGTTCAAGCGGGCCTGCTCAACGAAGACAACCGCTCCGTCCCAGTCGGAGAGTTCAACCCCGACTCACACACCAGCACCGCTCCGGCCACGCCCGACAGCGACGGGGGGAACTCCTGATGATCATGCTCCACGCCGACTCACAGACCCCCACCGATGCCGCCGCGGCTCCGGCCACGCCCGGTAACCGGCAGACCGCGGCTCCAGCCACGCCCGGCAACAACACCACCAACCCCGCCGCGGCTCCGGCTACGCCCGGCGACAACACCGTGCCCGGCGAAAGCAGAGCCTTCTGATGGTCGTACTTGACGCAAAGATCCCCGACGGGCCGATCGCCGAGAAGTGGGACAACCACAAGTTCTCGGTGAAGCTGGTCAATCCTGCCAACAAACGCAAGTTCGACATCATCGTCGTCGGCACCGGTCTTGCAGGAGCGTCCGCTGCTGCCTCGCTCGCCGAACTCGGCTACAACGTCAAAGCGTTCACGTTCCACGACTCGCCGCGGCGGGCCCACTCGATCGCCGCACAGGGCGGCATCAACGCCGCCAAGAACTACCGCAACGACGGCGACTCGGTGTACCGCCTCTTCTATGACACCGTGAAAGGCGGCGACTACCGCTCGCGGGAGGCCAACGTCCACCGCCTGGCGCAAGTATCGGTCAACATCATCGACCAGTGCGCCGCCCAAGGAGTGCCCTTCGCCCGAGAGTACGGAGGCCTGCTCGCCAACCGGTCCTTCGGCGGCGCTCAAGTCAGCCGCACCTTCTACGCCCGGGGACAGACCGGTCAGCAACTGCTGCTCGGCGCCTACCAGGCGCTGGCAGCTCAGATCAAGGCCGGGAAGGTCACGCTGTACAACCGTTCCGACATGCTCGACGTCGTCGTCAAAGACGGCCATGCGTGCGGAATCATCACCCGCGACATGCTCACCGGCGAGGTCCAGGCACACAGCGCCCACGCAGTTGTTCTGGCTACCGGTGGCTACGGCAACGTCTACTACCTGTCGACCAATGCCATGGCCTGCAATGTGACCGCGGCGTGGCGGGCCCACCGCAAGGGCGCGCTGTTCGCCAACCCCTGCTACACGCAGATCCACCCGACCTGCATCCCCGTCAGCGACGAGTTCCAGTCGAAGCTCACCCTGATGTCGGAGTCGTTGCGCAACGACGGACGTATCTGGGTGCCACGCCTCCTCGACGACAACCGATCCGCTGCGGACATCCCCGAGGCAGAGCGCTACTACTACCTCGAAGAGAAGTATCCGTCGTTCGGCAACCTCGTGCCCCGCGATGTGGCGAGCCGCAACGCCAAGACTGTGGTCGACGAGGGCCGCGGCGTCGGTCCCCTCAAGAACGGGGTCTACCTCGACTTCGCTGCGGCGATCGCCCGCGACGGGGTCGAAGCGGTGCGGGAACGCTACGGCAACCTCTTCGACATGTACGAGCGCATCACCGGCGAGGACCCCTACAGCCTGCCCATGCGCATCTACCCGGCCACCCACTACACGATGGGCGGACTCTGGGTGGACTACAACCTGATGACCACCGTGCCGGGGCTCTACTGCCTCGGCGAGGCCAACTTCTCTGACCACGGTGCGAACCGGCTTGGCGCCTCAGCGCTGATGCAGGGACTCGCAGACGGATATTTCGTGCTGCCCTACACGATCGGCGACCATCTCGCCCCCAAGCTCGGCGACGCCCCGGTTCCCACGACAGACCCGGTCTTCGCCGAAGCTCTGAGCGGGGTGGACCAGCGAACCAGGGGCTGGACTCAGGTGAAGGGCACCCGATCCGTTGAGCACTACCACCGCGAACTCGGCAAGATCGTCTGGGAGTACTGCGGTATGGCCCGCAACAAGACGGGTCTGACCAAGGCGCTGTCTGAGATCCCGGCGCTGCGCGAGGAGTTTCGCAAGAACGTCAAGGTGCTGGGCAGTCCCGACGGGGTGAACCAGCAGCTTGAGAAGGTCAACCGGGTCGACGACTTCATGGAGTTCGCAGAGCTCAAGGTCCGTGATGCGTTGCACCGCGCCGAGAGCTGCGGCGGCCACTTCCGCGAGGAGTCGCAGACCCCCGAAGGCGAGGCCCTGCGCGATGACGAGAATTTCGCCTACGTCGCTGCCTGGGAATGGCAAGGGCCTGACGCCGATCCGGTGCTGCACAAGGAGCATCTCACCTTCGAGAACGTCCAACTCACTCAGCGCAGCTACAAGTAGGGGCCACAAGATGAGCAGCAACGAAGACAGCGCCAGTGAAAACGGCACAGCGCTGAACCTCAAGTTGAGGATCTGGCGCCAGGACGGGCCTCATGCTGAAGGGTCGTTCCTCGACGTTGATGCCGACCAGATCCCCACCGACGCCTCTTTCCTGGAAATGCTCGACATGGTCAACGAGCGGTTGATCGAAGACGACATCGAGCCCATCACCTTCCCCCACGACTGCCGAGAGGGGATCTGCGGTACCTGTGGGGTCATGATCAACGGTCAGGCTCACGGACCGGAGAGAGCCACCGCCACCTGCCAGCTGCACATGCGCAAATTCCGCGACGGCGACCGGATTGTGATCGAGCCGTGGCGGGCCGCCGCCTTCCCGGTACTGAAGGATCTCATGGTCGACCGGCGTGCCTTCGACCGCATCATCGAGGCAGGCGGATACATCTCCGCCCCCACCGGCACGCCGCAGGACGCCAACGAGATCCCGGTCCCGAAAGAGGTCGCTGACACCGCCATGGACGCCGCGGCCTGCATCGGTTGCGGTGCTTGTGTGGCTGCTTGCCCCAACTCGGCGGCTCAACTGTTCACAGCGGCCAAACTCGCCCACCTCAACGTTCTGCCACAGGGTCAACCCGAGAGATGGAAGCGCACCGAGGCGATGGTGGAGACGATGGAGGACTACTTCGGTTCCTGCACCAACCACGGTGAGTGCCACGAAGCATGCCCCAAAGAGATCCCACTCGACTTCATAGCCTTCATGAACCGCGACTACATCAAGTCGAAGAGCAAGAACCGCAGTCTCGCCAGTCAATAGCCCCGATCCGCCGATCCCACGCTCTGGTGCAGCGCGGCCGCGTCGCTGTCGGCGCTGCTTGACGAGTCTGCCGATCTGTGAAACAGTGACCAGTGTCACATCTCGACAGATCGGTTGATTCCGCTCGGTTGAGGCAACCGCCTCGGCCCCTCAACTGTTCTGCCCGTGACAGAAGGGAGGAGGCGCACGACGAAAGCAGGCATTCGGACAGGCATTCGAAAATGGCCGACACCCTGCACTCTTCTTGCCATACGAACCCGCGTTGCACCGTGGAAGGGACCGCTCCCACAAGCTTCTCGCGCCCGATGCGCCCAAGAGGCGACCGGAGAAGCGCTTAGAGAGAAGATCCCAAAGGCCGCAGCAACGTGACGAGGACCTCTCTCGAACAGGTGGGGTGTCCCTGACGGGACACCCCACCTGTAGTTTTATGTCCCAGCCTGGCAGAGCACCCGCCTGCGGGTAGCTTTGCCGACGTGCCTGCAGTGACTGCGACATGACAGCCGACAAGGCAGAGTCCCCGGGCGGCTCGGTCCGCCGATACGGGAGGTTCGTCGGATGCGGGCTGTTGATGGGGGCAGCCGATGTCGTCCCCGGCGTCTCCGGGGGGACCATCGCTTTAGTGCTGGGCATCTACCAGCGCCTGATCCAAGCCGTCCGCAACGCTGCAAAGATCCTCTTCATTGTCGCAAAGGGCGACCTGAGGCGAGCTTCGGCAGGCTTTCGGTCACTAGATTTCGGCTTTCTCGTCCCGCTGGGAATCGGCATCGTTGTGGCTGTCGGATCGTTGGCAGGCGTGATCGAGACGCAGCTTCACAACAACCCTGAAGAAATGGCGGGGCTCTTCTTCGGACTGGTCGCTGCCTCGATCGTCGTTTCGCTGCGACTCGTCAGCCGACCTGAGGCAGTCCATTACGGGCTGATGGCCGCAGTCGGGGCAGTCCTGTTCGTGGTGCTCGGCTTCCAGTCCGGGCCGGCGTCCGACCCCGCTCCGATCATCCTGGTCGGTTCGGGCGCGCTGGCGATCTGCGCCATGATCCTCCCGGGCATCTCCGGTTCGTTCATTCTGTTGATGATCGGCATGTACAGTGCCGTTATCGGCGCTGTGAGCGACCGGGACTTCGTTGACCTCCTCTTTGTGGCCGCAGGCGCCGCAATCGGCCTCGCCCTGTTCTCGTCGGCCCTCGGCTGGGTCATGGACAGGCACGGCGACCTGGCCTCAGCAGCCATGATCGGGCTGATGCTCGGTTCGCTGAGAGTGTTGTGGCCCTGGCCCAACGGGGTGGGCGTGATCTCCGAGCAACATGCCGACGTCATCGACGGCACGGGGTTGGCCTGGCCCGCATCGGGCGATCTGCTGACACCGCTGATCCTCGCGGTGGCAGCCTTCGGTGTGGTGATCGGCTTGGCGAAGGCAAGCGAAACCCTTGCTGCGACCGAACACAGTTGATCCCAGCACGTTGGATCCTGCCACGCCCTATCCTGGCTCTGGTGAACACGAGGTTCGGATCCGGGTGACATGAGCACGGTCGCGTCTGCACAGTGGATCGCGCAACGCCAACGCAAGGTTGCCGATCTCGAGTTCAGTGCAGAGTTGACACTGACGATCGAGCAGCGGATAACCGGCGATCACGAAGATGTCTGGCATGTGGAGATCGATGCAGGCCAGGTGACCTTTCGCAGCGGCCCACACCCGAACCCCACCTTGACCCTGACCGGCTCACGATCCACGACCGAGGCAATCCGCAGCAGCAGGCAGTCTGCGCAGCGGGCGTTTCTTGACGGTGAACTGAAAGTCGGCGGCGACATCACCGCACTGCTCGACAGCCACATCCAACTCGAGAGGTTGGCCGCACTGCTGGCAGCACCTATTTGAGGAATCTGCTGGTCGTGTTGTCGGCAGACCCGATCCGGTGGTGGACCTCGCTCGAGCGGTCCACCGAAAGGCCGACACCTGCGATCCGCCGCTGATCCCTGAACAACCCGTGCACTCGGGTGTTGTCGGATCCGAGCGTTGACACGAAGTCCGACACGCAGTCGACGGTGGGGACCCCACGTCGGTCTCCATGGGCGATACCGTTTACTTCCCGAACCACTCCGAGGGGCTTCTTTGGCTTACGTACACCGGATTCACTTCAGGACGACTGCATGGGTGTGACGATCTACGACGTGGCGGCCGCGGCCAGAGTCTCGCCCGCAACCGTGTCGCGTGTGCTGAGCGGGGGCGCTGCTGTGGCAGCTGCCACCGAGGAACGCGTCAAAGACGTCATCGAACGCATGGGCTACCGGCCTGACCGCGTGGCACAGGCGCTTCGCAGACAACGGTCGGCGATGGTCGGGTTGATCATGCACATGGCCGACTACCCCGCCAACATACCCCTGCTGCAGGGACTCGAGAACGCACTCGCTCGGGAGAACATCTCACTGGTGGTTGCAGACGCCGGCGGCGACGTCGCCGAGTCCGCTGCGCGGTTGCTGTCCCAGAGGATCGACGCCCTGTTGCTGGTCCAACACCGACCCGGCACAGTTCTGTTGGAAGCCATAGAACGCGAGCAGGTGCCTCTGGTGCTCGTCGACTCCGGAATCAGCAACCGACTCGTCGACACCGTTCGGGTGGACCATGCGGCCGGGATCCGCCAAGTCGTACGGCTGACGACCAAAGAAGGCGCAGAATCCCTGGCGTTCCTGGGATCAGGAACCGCGACGATCATCGGCATGGAACAGCTCAACGGTTTCACTGAAGCGTCCTCGTCACTAGACGAGCACATCACCACAACATTGAGGATCGGACCCTCGTCACGGGGTTTCGGCAAGACGACCACCGAAGAGCTCGTTGCCCGGTCTGTGCCGCCTGACGCCTACATCTGCGGCAGCGACACCGTGGCATGTGCAGTCGGGGCAACCTTGGACAGCGCCGGACCCTTCGAGCAACGTCCGCTGGTAACGGGCTACGGCGGCGGAAACTGGACCGCACTGGTCCGACCGGCGTTGACCACCGTGAGGATCCCCGCCACCGAGGTGGCAGAGGAGACGGTCCGGCTCGTGACCAGGCGGCTTGACGGACTCGACAGAGATCCGATCGACATCGTGCTGCAGCCGACCCTGACCGTTCGAGAATCGACCTAGTGCCGGGTGGAGGCGCCGGTTCACGGTTCTCCCAAATACTCCCTGAGCTTCGCGGCAATGCGGATGATCGCTCCGTCAGCCTCAGGAATGACACCTGCGAAGAACTGATAGCAGTGCGGCGACTCGGGCGCGATCTCAAGCTCCACATCAAGGCCCGACTGCACGGCGAGCCGAGCGAATCTCCGGGAGTCGTCAACGAGCACATCGTACTCCGCAGCCTGGATGTACAGAGGCCCCAGCCCGCCGAGTTCGGCATGGACCGGCGATGCCAGAGGATGCACAGCGTCTTCACCGCCAAGATATGCGGCCACATGGAAGGGCAGGGTTCGAGCATCGAGCACTGCATCGTGTTCGGCGTTGGCCACCAGGGACGCTTGTCGCAGGGTAAGGTCCAGCCAGGGACACAACAGCACAGTCAACCTGGGCTGGAGTAGAGCACTGTCACGAGCCTTCAACTGGACCCCGACAGCGAGACTCCCGCCCGCCGAGTCGCCAACAACGAACACTGCCCTGTGAGCACCGCGTCCCAGAAGGCGGCCATAGACAGCACTGACTTCTTCAAGCGCCCGGGGAAACGGATGCTCAGGGGCCAGACTGTAGTCTGGTATCACAACCTCGAACAACGATTCAACCGCGAGGTGTCCCGCCAAATGTTGATGGGTGGCCGCGGACATCAGGGTGAACGCTCCACCATGCAACCAGAGGACGGTGCCCACGGACAGGGCGCCCGCCGGTGTCGCCCGGACAACGGGTACGCCCGCGATCGTCTCATTGAGGTAGTCGACCCCCGGCGGGCGCGGTATCAGATCCCCTATGTTCCTGGTGTTCTCCCTCTCCTGAGCAAGATCGAACACCGCATCAGGGTCACGAGCCTTCCTCATTTCATCCCAGAGTTGCTGGGCCTCGACGCTAGCCAATGCCCAACTCCTCGTTGTGGGCGCCGGAACGCCGACGCACGAGGGCACTGGCAGCAACCGCAGCGATCGTCAACAAGAACGGAATCATCAAGATGAACGGACGCGGCAACACGTCCACGCCCCGGACTTGCGTCACGATCCCGACCGCTTCGGCCGCACCGAAGAACACCGCAGCAGCAGCTGTTCCCAGCGGATGGAGCAGCCCGAAGAGGGCCGCGGCCAAAGCAATGAAACCTCGCCCGTTGGTCATCCCCTCGCTGAAGGCAGACAGACCGCCCAAAGCCAGTTCCACTCCCGCAAGCGCCGCGCCGACAGATGTGAGCATCATCGCTTGAAGACGGATCCTCTGCTCGTCGACTCCCGCCGCCTGGGCGCCGTGGGGGTAGGTGCCGACCGCGGTGATGCGCAGGCCCAGGCGGCTGCGCCGCAAGACCACCCAGGCAACGAGCACCAGCCCCGGTGTGAGCCATCCGATGATCGAGAGTTCGCTCACGTAGGCGCCGAGCCCGCTGTCGGCACCGCTGACGGGACGTGGCAGCCCGACCGGAGAATCGAGACGACCACGTTGGTTGAAGCCGACGTCCAGACAGTAGGCGGTTCCACCTATGCAGAGCGTCGTCAAACCGAGTCCCGCGATGATGGCGTTCGCGTCGAGCTTGTCGACCAACCCCCAGTAAGCCAAAGACAACAGCGCGGACAGCACCAGAGCAGCCACCAGGGCCAACACGACAGAACCGGTACTGTGGGCGACACCCACTGCTGCGAACGCGGCGGCCAGCATCAACCCCTCGATGCCGAGATGGAAGATCCCGGCCCGCACCGAGAACAACGAGCCGACACCAGCGAGGGCAAGCGGAATGCTCGTTCGTATCGACGATGCAACAAACTCCTCCATCACACGGCTCCGTCTGCTGAGGTCTCACAAGCAGCCTCAAGCCGTGGCGCCTGAGCTGAAGCCGCAGAGTCCCGCCACCGGCGTACCGCCTCAGCCAGTCCCGCGGTGACGAGCATCGCCACAAGCCCTTCAAAGATACCCAAACCCGAGACCGGCAGTTCCGACACGATGGGCAAGTACAGGATCGCAGCCTGAAGTCCGCCGAAGAACAGAGCCGAGACGACAGTGCCCGCAATCTTGTAGGAAGCCACCACGGTCACGACGAGCGCCGAGAAGCCGATTGTCGGAGTGGCACCGGTCACCACCCTGCCGGCTGGTCCGAAAACCTCCACCGCACCGGTGAGACCAGCGAGCGCGCCGGCGATGAGATAGGCGTGCAGCCGCACCCGCGCAATCGGCAGCCCCTGCCAGGTGGCGGCTGAGCTGTCACCACCCACGTAGGAGACGTCCAAGCCGAAACGGCTGCGTTCCAACAACAGCCAGACTCCGAACGCGACCAGCACCGTGAGCAGGACGACCTCAACAGAGATCTCCCCTGAGCCCTGCACACGCAGACTCGGGTCGATCCGAGAGGTTGAGGCCGAGTCGCCGCTGGTGGCCAGATCCTTGAGCGGGCCGGTCGTCACCCACTGGGTCAGCTGCAACGCCACGAAGTTGAGCATCAAGGTTGTTATGACTTCATCGGCGCCAATACGGACCTTGAGCACACCGGCCAACCCGGACCAGGCCGCGCCCCCACAGACTGCGAGCAGGACCGCCAGCGCGATCACCGCCACCTTGGGCCCGTCCCACTCGAGCGCGACCCAAACCGCCAGGAGGCTGCCGACGAGCATCTGCCCCTGCGCGCCGATGTTGAACTCCCCTGCACGCAGACACACCGCTATGCCGAGACCGATCAGACAGAGCGGCACGGCCCAGCGGACCGTGTTGGCCACAGCGCCTGGACCGGTGAGCGACCCCGACAACAGGCCCGATGCTATGGAGCCTGCGTCGAACCCCGACACTGCAAAGAGCCCGAACGCAAGTCCGAATGCGACAAGAAGCGTCAACACCCGACCGATCAGCGCGCCGAACCAGCGACTCACGCCGAAGCCCCGGTCATCTGGCGTCCTATCGCCTGGCGATCAAAGGGGTGTCGGTGCTCACCTACGAACCGGCCGCCGCGCACCACTGCAAGACGATCGCAGTGTTCAAGCAGCTCGTCGAGGTCTGGGGACACCACTACGACGGGACAGCCGGCAGCCGACTGTTGTGCCAGGTTGTCCCAAACCTCCCGAATCCCACTGATGTCGAGCCCTCTAGTCGGATGGGCTGCTACAAGGGCGCGGGCATCGGGAAGTTCTCTGGCAAGGATGAGACGCTGAACGTTGCCCCCCGACAGCGAGTTGGTCGGCTGGTCGATGTCGTTGTAGGCCACATTGAATCGTGACAGCCTCTGAGCCGCCTCCGCCCTCATCCTCCTCTTCGAGACGAGCGGGAGCATCGGGTTCAGATAGAACTGTTCCGCGCGCCAACCGACGACGTTCTGCCAGAGGGGAAGATCACCCCGCACACCCTCAGAATTCCGATCGAACGGAATGATGCGCAGACCCAAAGCGCGGCGCTCGGCAACGGACCAGCCCGACATCTCGCGGTCCAAACACTCGAAGCTGCCGCTGTGCAAAGGACGAAGCCCGGTGATCGCCTCCACCAACGTCCTCTGACCGTTGCCCTCGACACCAGCGACACCGACAATCTCGCCACCCGTCACCTCAAGGTCGACCTTGCGCAGCGGCGCATCACCGTCGGCGGGTGGTGCCACCGCACCGCGCAGCCCCATCCTCGACGAGGCAGACTCACCGGTTGTTGTTGTTGATCTGCTCGTCACAGCAGGCGAACCGCTCGAGCCGATGATGTGCTCGCTGAGGTCTGCGTCGTCAACCAGGTCGAGCGCCGTCGGGGCGAGCACGATCCTGCCCTGGCGCAGCACGGTCACGGTGTCAGCCACCTCGCGCACTTCGGCGAGTTTGTGCAGCACCACAAGCACGGTCACGTCCTGCGCTGTGATCATCCGCATCCGCTTAAACAATGCCGACACCCGCTCGGGGGCGAGAACCGACGTGGGCTCGTCAAGAATGAGCAGGCCGCCCGGGCCTGGATTGGATCGGGCGACCTCGATGGACTGCAGCAGTTCTACCGAGAGGTCGCGCACCCGCGAGCCGACATCGACTCCCACACCCCGCTCCGACAGGAAGGCTGACCACCGCCGACTGATGTCGGAGCGACGGTACGCCACCTTGCGGGTCGGTTCGGAGGCAGTCAATTCCAACGCCTCGGCCAACGTCAGATCCGGGACGAGAGAGGAATGTTGATGCACCATGTCAACGCTGGCTTCACGGTTGGCCCTGTGGTCGTGTGCGTTGATGGAAATGCCGTTGACCCGAACGCTTCCGCTCTGGTGGGACTGCAGGCCGGCGATGACACGGGCCAAGGTGGTCTTTCCTGCCCCGTTCTGGCCCACGAGGGCGTGGACGCCTCCTACCGGAAGGTCCAGCGACACTGAAGAGGCGGCCGTGACCGAACCGAAACGGACAGTGACGCCAGTACAGGATACCGCGTTCGTGTGAGGCACTCCCAGATGTTGTCGGCCCGGGAGTGCCTCTGCCTCATCGATGCTGTTGAAAGTTCGGCTCAACGTTCCTCGGAGATCTCTTCAACAACGAGGTTGCCGTCGATGAGCGCGGCTACTGCAGCATCGATATCAGATAGAACCGCCCTGGCTCGTTCCGGGCGGTCCCCGCTGGCACCTTCAAGGAAGGCGTCGGGCACTGAGAACGAGATCTCACCGGTTTCGGGACCGACGAGGCGGAAATTGCCTGTCTCGCCCCCGTTCAAGATGTTCTCTATCTCGTTCTGGATCGTTATAGGCCACTCGATCTCGACGACGATGGCAACGTTCTTCGGACCGAACTCCGACAGACCCGAGGAGACCATCACCATGCCGTCGTTCTCAACCGCGGCCTCCACTACACCCAGATCGCTCGCGGCTGCACCTGTGAAAATGAAATCGATACCGTCGGCATAAAGGCCTGAGGCCAGCTCGCGGGCGCCGACGGGATCCTCGAAACCGGCGAACGCCGCCGTCGTCTCAATCTCAGGATTCACAGAGCGTGCCCCGTCAGTGAATGCGTTGAAGTCCGCCCACGCGAACGGTAGCGGCGCCCCACCGATATAGCCGAGTTTGTTCGAGTCGGTCAGTGCCGCAGCATAGATCCCGCCGATGTAGGCGCCCTTGAAGAACTGATAGGTCATCCCGTTCACGTTCGGTTGTTCCACCGGGTTGGCGACCACAGTGATGAACTTGGTGTCGGGATAGTCCGGCGCCACCAGATCCACCGTGGCACCCAAGTCGAAGAACGTAGTGATGATGATGTCCGCTCCGCTGCCGGCAAGGCTGCGGAGCTGTGTCTCGAAAGCGGCCGGATCGGTGGCCTGCACAAACTGGTGCTCGTGGCCGTTGGCCTCCGCCGAAGATTCCAGGCCTGCGATCATCCCGTCTACAGGCCCCTGATCGCCGGCGGCTTGATTGGACAGCAGCACCACCCGCATCGTCGGCGCCTCCTGTTCGGATTCCTCCACCACAGCCGCCGAAGTCGTCGGCGCCTCCTGTTCGGATTCCTCCACCACAGCCGAAGTCGTCGGCTCGGAGTCGTCGCCACAACCGGCGGCGAACAGTGCCAACACCGAAATCAATGTCACAATCCATCGTGCATTCCTCATTGCACTCCCTTCATTTCTGCGACGCCCTCCACAGAACGCCTGTCTGCAATCGATACCATAGATAGCACAGAACCGTGCGTCAAGCGAGACTAGTCAGCGCTCATAGAGGGGCGAATCTCCCGACAGCACCGGCCCGTCGTCGGTTGTGGATTCTGGCACGCCGTATCCTTCCACGCCCTATCCTGGCTCAGGTGAACACGAGGTTCGGAGCCCGGTGACATGAGCACGGTCGCGTCTGCACAGTGGATCGCGCAACGCCAACGCAAGGTTGCCGATCTCGAGTTCAGTGCAGAGTTGACACTGACGATCGAGCAGCGGATAACCGGCGATCACGAAGATGTCTGGCATGTGGAGATCGATGCAGGCCAGGTGACCTTTCGCAGCGGCCCACACCCGAACCCCACCTTGACCCTGACCGGCTCACGATCCACGACCGAGGCAATCCGCAGCAGCAGGCAGTCTGCGCAGCGGGCGTTTCTTGACGGTGAACTGAAAGTCGGCGGCGACATCACCGCACTGCTCGACAGCCACATCCAACTCGAGAGGTTGGCCGCACTGCTGGCAGCACCTATTTGAGGAATCTGCTGGTCGTGTTGTCGGCCAGAACCTTGCCGCCCGTCTGGCAAGTCGGACAGTAGGCCACCGTGTAGCGCCGATACTCGACCGAGCGCACGAGGTCGTCACAGGTGCTGCACGGCGACCCGACCCGGTGGTGGACCTCGCTGGGCCGGTCCGCCGAACGGCCGATGTCGTCGAGCGTCCGCTCGAAGTCCAGGTGCCGGTCTATTACCGAGACTGTCGCCCGGTGGAGCCGGTCGACCTCGTCGTCGCTCAACTTTGTGGTCATGGCGAACGGCGAGACTCTCGCGGCATGGAGAATCTCGTTGGAGAGCAGACGGCCGACGCCTGCGATCCGCCGCTGATCCCGCAAGAATCCGTGGACTCGGGTGTTGTCGGATCCGAGCGCTGACGCAAAGTCCGACCGGGGGATGTCCCGTGCCTCAGGTCCGAGATGATCGACCGGTTCCTGGGTGGCTGGGTCCCCTGTCACCAGCCAGACGCCCGCTTTGTGCTCGGTACCGGCTTCAGTGAGCAGCAGGGCCTGACCGTCGGCAAAGACCCAACGGGCCATGCCCGAACGCGGTTTCCGTGCCTGTTTCGGATCGGGCCGGAGGCGGCCCCCCTGCATCAGGTGGAGCACGAAAGTGAAATCGCCGAAGTGCAGGAACAGGTACTTTCCCCGACTGCCCGTGGCTGTCAAGGAGAGGCCGTGGACCTCCCGCGGTGAAGGTGCGTAGGTTTTCAGTGCGCTGAGATGGAGCGGAGCGAACGACGCCAGTTCCGCACCCTTATAGTTCCGGGCCAGCCGTTCGGCGTGAGCCACGATCTCCGGCAACTCCGGCATATGACAATCTCCAGGCGTTCAGGAACCCGACCGCTGGTCGCTGCGGCGCATGACTTTGGAGACGAGCACAGCCAACGACACGGAACCGACGAGTACCGCTCCCGCCCTGATCCAATCCCCGCCTGTCAGAGGGTCGTCCAGCAGCGACGCGCTTTCTGACTGGGCCATCACGGCCGCGAACCACCTCATTAGCGACCGATTCTGTCATAGGTGGCCGCGACGGTCCAGAGCCCGCCGGTGCCGGATCAGGTTCAGTTTCGGGTCAGATCAACCCGAGCTCGCGCACTGTTTCGCGTTCTTCGGCCAGCTCAGCGACCGACGCTTCGATACGGCCCCGCGAGAACTCGTTGATGTCAAGACCACCGACGACGGAATACTCACCGCCTGCACAGGTGACGGGGAACGACGACATCAGTCCCTCTGCAACGCCGTAGGAGCCGTCGGAGGCGATCGCCATCGAGACCCAGTCGCCGTCGTCGGTTCCCAGCATCCAGTCGTGCACATGGTCGACAGCGGCCGAAGCAGCCGAGGCGGCCGACGACAGCCCGCGCGCCTCGATAATGGCCGCCCCACGCTGCTGGACAGTCGGAATGAACGAGTCTGCGAGCCAATCCAGATCCCCGATCGCCGAGGCCGCGTCGGAACCGTTGACCGTGCAGTGGAAGACGTCGGGATACTGGGTCGCAGAGTGGTTGCCCCATATCGTCATCCTCTTGACGTCGTTCACCGACGCGTCGAGCCTGTTCGCCAACTGGGCCATCGCACGATTGTGATCCAACCGGGTCATGGCGGTGAACCGGTCATCGGGAACATCCGGTGCGTTGTTCATGGCGATGAGCGCATTGGTGTTGGCCGGGTTGCCGACGACCAGCACTCTCACATCGTCAGCCGCATTGTTGTTGATCGCCTTGCCCTGCACCGTGAAGATCGCTCCGTTGGCTTCGAGCAGGTCCTTGCGCTCCATGCCTTTGGAACGTGGACGGGAGCCCACCAACAGCGCGATGTCGGCCCCCTCGAACGCGGTGTTCGGATTGTCTGACTCGGTGATGCCGGCGAGCAGTGGAAAGGCTCCGTCGTTGAGTTCCATCGCCACCCCCTCGAGCGCGTTCATCGCGGGCGGGATTTCAAGCAGTTGCAGGATCACCGGCTGGTCCGGTCCCAGCATGGAACCGCCGGCAATCCGGAACAGGAGGCTGTAACCGATCTGGCCGGCGGCACCGCTTACAGCAACGCGAACAGGATCATTCATTGGCGTCCTCATTCATGAGCAACGTGGAGTCTCCGAGTGCAAGGGATCTGCACACCGCGCGCAACGCTACCAGCGTGGTCTGCAGCCACAGCGAATAGTGCTGGATTCCCCTCGCCGAACGGCCTCGACCTCTCCGCACCAGAGCTTCATTCCCGATCTCACCCCTTTGCGGGAGAGCATGCCCCGCCCTCCGCCACTCGGTGGAGGGGAGAGTTCCAGGCAGCCGACCGTCCCACCGGTAGAAGTACGAACAAACCACAACCCTCCACCATAAACAACCTCTCCGGGGACTATGGATACTGTTTCATGGAAGGCTATGATGCGGCAAGTTACGAGAAGGGTCGGAGGTAATTCGGTCGTGATGGGGTCTGCGCGTGCTGTGCCGAGGAGTGTTTCGAGGTTTGATTTGCGATTGTTGACGGCTGAGCGGACCATGCGCTTCACCCCTGTCGGCTTGGTGTTGGTCCTCTTCGGCGGGGTGCTTGTCGGTGTGCCGGCGGTGGGCGCGTCACCGCAGACCCCCTTTACTTACGCCGAGGGTGAATCCAGCAGCGCCGAGTCGGCGACGATCCAGGGGCCGTCCGCGACAGGTGGTGAGCCCTCTGACGGCGATCTTGTGCTGCCGGACGCTGAGCCGGGTGCCGAGGACGGGCTGGAGCCTGAGGACGGGCTGGGCGGTCCGGAGCTCGGCGAGGCAGTGCAGGAGTTGGGTGTATTGGACTTGGTGGGCCCCGACGGCGTGTGGATCATGCATGACGGCGGGCGCAAGGTGCCGCTGCGCCTGTTGGACGCGACGGAGGTCGCGGCGTTGGGTGAGGACTTGTCGTTGGCGGCTTCTACGGCTGCGAGCGCATATGCGCCGGGAGCGGTTGAGAACGCGGCGGGAGCGGGAGCGGCGGCGGGGGCGGACACCTGGTTCGTGTCTGATACCGGGCAGCCGCATCTGTTGGTGGGCGGTGTGAATGTGTTGTTCGGTTCGCATGCGAGCGGGCCCGACATCGATGCAGTGTGGGACCGCCACGGTGTCGCGTCCGGGCGGGTGTCGCCGTTGGGCGAGTTGCCGAACGCGTTCTTGGTGAAGACGGTGTCGGACGCGGAGTCGCTGCGTCTGGCAGACCAGTTGTCGGCCGAGCCCGATGTCGACACCGCGGTTCCCAACACGTTCACCCCGCTCTCGCAGGGCTCGCTAGGGCCCTTCCCGAGCGATGCTGAGCTGACGGCGGATGCGGAGCGGCGGTGCAACGCATACACCGACCTTTGGGCCGACGAGCTGTCGAGCTGCCAGTGGCACCTCGACGCGTCCGGCGACTTCAGGTTTGACCGGTATCGGGAGACATTGAAAGTCAGCGATCCCAGGATCGACATCAACCTCGGCGACGTGTGGTCCACGACGATGGGGGCTGGAGTCACAGTTGCGGTGGTGGACACAACTTGGAATCCGGCCCACGAGGATCTCGTCGACAATGTGGACTCTGCGAGGAGCAAATACTGGTGCGGCTACACCGGGGAGTGGATACGCAATAGTCACGGCACCTCGGTTGCCGGGGTTGTGGGCGCCCGCGACAACACGGTGGGCGGGCGCGGCGTCGCGCCCCGGGCCACATTGGTCAACTACAATTTAATGGACTGCCAATCCTCGGCGAATACAGTCGCGGCGAAGACGCTCAACATGGAGACCGTGGCAGTGTCCAATCACAGCTACGGCATGCACCGCCAGGGACTCGCTCCGAGGGACAGGTTGTGGCAGGCAGCCTTGGAGACCAGCCTCGAGAAGGGGTTCGGCGGCAAGGGGACTTCCCACGTGCATGCAGCCGGCAACGGCGGCATAAGCGATTTGCAATGGGCGAGCCTTGACGCCGCGAACAACTACCGCGGCGTCATCACGGTGTGCGCGGTGAACTCGGCGGGCAGTTTGGCGCATTACTCCGAGAAGGGCCCCAACCTGTGGGTGTGCGCGCCGACGAGTGATAGGGGCCAGGCGGGGATCCTGGCGCCGGTAGGCGAGGATGGCGATGATCACTACACCGCCCATTTCGGCGGGACCAGCGCGGCTGCGCCGATCGTGTCGGGAGTGATCGCGCTGATGCGCAGCGTGAACTCCGACCTCACCTGGCGCGACGTGAAGGTGATCCTGGCCGACACCGCGCAGAAGAACGACCCGCTGCACTCGAGCTGGCTCAGCGGCGCTCAGAAGTACAGCTCGACGGGGCCTGAGGCGGATCCGTACTCGTTCAGCCACAGCTACGGATTCGGCCTGGTGGATGCCAAGGCCGCCGTGGACGCCGCGTCCGGCTGGACGCTTCTGCCCCCGATGCGGACCGCCACCGCTTCGCACACCGGCGATGTGGCGCTGCCGGCGCGAGGCGAGGAGATCGAGTTGGCCCTGGGCGTGTCTTCGGCCATCGACTTCACAGAGCACGTCAAGGTCGCCGTCGCCGGCGACGTGTCCGATTTCCGCGACTACCGGGTGACGCTGGTGTCGCCGTCGGGCGCCGAGTCGATCCTGTCGGTGCCGACCGGCAGGTGCGTTGCCGGTAAGTGCTCGTTACGAGGCTCGTTCGATTTCGGGTCGTCGCGCCATCTCGGCGAGGACCCGACGGGCACATGGAAGCTGAGAATCCGCAATGAGCCGACCTGGCCGAATTGCGCCGGGGGCCCTGCTGCATTGTTCAACCCGTACTTTCCCGATCTGGATCTCCAAGCTCGGTATAAGAAGTACTGCGACGACAGCTACAGGGAGGTCATCAGCGCGTGGAGCATCGAGGTCACCGGGCACTCCACCGCCCCGTCGGAGCCGGTCACGCTGTCGGTCTCGGCGCCGAGCGCCGCAGAGGGCGGGAGCGTCGATGTGACGGTGTCTGTGGGCGGCGCCCCGCTCACACAAGATCTCGAAGTCCCGCTGGTGCTCACCGCTGTCACCGCCACCCCTGCGGGCGCAACCGGTGCCGACTACTCGGCGCCCGCGTCGATCACAGTGCCGAAGGGGTCCTCTTCGGCCACCGCCCAGATTTCGATCACCCAGGACACCGTCCATGAGGGCCCAGAGACGTTCACGGTCGGGGTGGGCTCCTTGCCGCGCTCGCACCACCCCGAGTCGCGGCCGATCGTGGTGACGATCGACGATGACGAGCCGCTGCCGGTGATGACTCTGCTCGCCGCCTCGTCGGTGGTCGAGGGCCGCTCGGTGGCGGTCACCGCGCAGCTCAGCGGTGTGTCGTCCGCCGATGTGACCGCCAACCTGTCTGCGGCTGCGGTAGCGCCGGCGGTCGCCGGCGATGGGTCGCTGGGCTCGCCGGTTGTGCTGACGATCCCGGCGGGCTCGACGACGAGCTCGGGGTCGGTGGCGTTCATCGCGTCGCAGAACGACGTGTACGAGCTGGACGGGTCGGCGACGAAGACGTTCAAGGTGTCGGGGATTGCTGGAGGCGGCAACGGCGTGGCCGACCCGGCGACGATCTCGTTGAGGATCGACGACGACGAGTCCGCCCCGGTGGTCTCCATAGCGGCGGGCCCCGACGTCGCGGAGGGCGTGGCGGCGCAGTTCACGCTCACCGCCGTCCCGGCGCCGTCGGTCGATCTGGCGGTGAGCGTGACGGTGGCCCAGCAGGGCGCGTTCGGCGTCGTTGTCGGGGCGCGGACGGTCACGATCCCCGCGTCGGGCCGCGCCGTTCTGGCAGTGATGACCACTGACGACTCGACAGCAGAGCCCGACGGGTCGGTCACCGTCACGGTTGTCGCCGGCACCGACTACACGCCGTCGGCGGCGGCGAGCGTGGCCGTGTTCGACGACGAAAGTCCGAGGCCGCGGGTCTCGATCACCGCGGGCGATGCCGTCATCGAGGGTTCTGCTGCGGAGTTCACTCTTGTTGCGGTCCCGGCGCCGTCGGCCGATCTGTCGGTGAGCGTGGAGGTGGCCCAGCAGGGCGCGTTCGGCGTTGTCGAAGGCACCCGGATGGTCACCATTCCCCCCTCGGGCCGCGTTGTGCTTTCGGTCGCGACAACCGGCGACTCGTTCGGCGAGCCCGACGGGTCGGTCACCGTCACGCTCGTCGACGGCCTCGCCTACGACCTCGATGTTTCCGCGACCGCAACCGTCGGGGCCGACGACGACCTTGCCGCGTCCGCGACCGTCGAGGAAGCGGCCGCGACCGTCGCCGTCGCCGACGATGACGGTGGCCCGGTGCCGGTGGCGGTGACGCTGTCGGCGGCGGACGCGTCGGTGTCTGAGAACGGCGGCGCCACCGATTTGGAGATCGCTTTGAGCCGGGCGTTAATGGCGGGCGAGACGGTGAGTGTGCCGATAACGGTGTCGGGCACACCGGGTGCCGACTGGTTATTGGGCGACCCGACGGGGCCGGGCGTGGCGCGCACGGGTTACGGCAAGGCCACCGCGGTGGAGTTCAGCGCCGGCGGACGCGCCGCGGTGCTGCGCTTCGAGGCTGTCGACGACGACGCGATGCACGACCGGCCCATCACGTTCGCTTTCGCCACCGGCGACCGCGCGCCGACCCACACCGGCGTCGCCGGCGGCGTCACCGTAGGCGGGCCGGTCACCATCACCATCGCCGACAACGACCGCCCGCCGGTGTGCGACGGCAGGCCGACGGTGTCGGTGGCCGACGCCACCGCGCTGCGGGGCGAGGACTTCGAGTTCCACATCACCCTCAGCTGCCGGTCCAGCCGTGCCGTGGTGGCCCACTACTACATTGTGCGTGACGGCGAGATCGTCGGGTCGACCCGAAACGTCACATTCAGGCCCGGCGACACATCCGCGACGGTGAGCGTGCCCACCAAGGACTCCGACAAGGTGAAATTGAAGGTGGTATACGCCCCCGGCACCGCGAACGCCCTCAGTGTGCCAGAGGCCACCGGCACCGTCACCGACACTTCGACGGCAGACAGCGTACCGGTGGTAAGCATCGCCCCCGGCGCCGACATCACCGAGGGCCACAGAGCGACATTCACCGTCACCGCGGTTCCCGCGCCGGCGAGCCCGGTTGCCGTCACCGTGGACATCGCGCAGACCGGCGATTTCGCTGCTTCCACGCAACAGCAGACCGTCGTGCTGAGCGGCGGGTCGGCGACCTTGTCGGTTCCGACCCGCGACGACAGCGTCGACGAGGCGGACGGCTCGGTGACCGCGACTGTGGTGGATGGCGCCGGCTACGACCTGGGCACCAGCAGCACCGCGACGGTCAGCGTCGCCGACGACGACGACCCGCCCCCGGTGGTGAGCATCAGTGCCGGCAGCGGTGTGACCGAGGGCGGCAACGCCTCATACACCCTGACCGCGAATCCGCCGCCCGCCTCGAACCTCTCCGTGCAGGTCAAAGTAACCCAGACCGGCGACTACGGCGCCACCGCCGGCACCCGAACAGTCACAATACCCGTCGGCGGCACAGCCACCTTCACCGTGCCCACCACCGACGACAGCACCGACGAACCCGACGGCTCTGTCACCGCCACTCTCATCGACGGCGCAGACTACGACCTCGCCGCCACCAAAACCGCCACCGTCAACATCGCTGACGACGACGACCCGGCCCCGGTCGTCCCCGAGATCAGTGTCACCGCGGCGGGTGATGTGACTGAGGGTTCTGGTGCGGTGTTCACGGTGACCGCTGCCCCCGCAGCGGCTGTGCAGGTGGCGGTGACGGTCACCGGGGTGGGCGATTACGGCGCCGCGACCGGGGGTCGCATCGTGGATGTGCCCGCGGGGGGTTCTGTGACGCTCACCATCCCCACGGTGGGCGACGGCGTGGACGAGGCCGACGGTTCGGTGTCGGTGTCGTTGGACGCGCCGGCGGCGGATGCGGGTTACACGGTGTCGGCGAGCAGCAGTGAGGCGTCGGTTGCGGTGGTTGATGATGATGTGGATCCGTTGACGGTGTACATGATCTTCTTTTCGAGGTCGATCGTCGAGGACGGCACCGGCTGGGACAACCAGGCCCAGCTGAACATCGCCCCGACGCGTGCTTTGCGGTCGTGGGAGACGTTGACGGTGCCGTTGAGCGTGACCGGCGGTGATGTGGGCACGCATTGGACGATGCGCGATCTGAATGATCCCGATGCGGTGTTCGCGAATGAGTTCGAGGTGACGTTCGGGCCGGGTGATCGCGGTGTTGTGTTGGAGCCGGGCGATCAGCGTGTCGAGTTGGTGTTGACGGCTGTGGCCGACGACGACTGGGACGACCACGCGATCACTGTGTCTTATGGGACCGGCAGCAGGGCGGCGACGCTGAACGGCAGCACCGAGGGTGTGACCATGGGTATCTCGTGGGGTCCTGACGGTGTTGAGCGCGCTGACGGGTCCACCACTGTGGTGATCATCGACAGCGACGAACCACCCCCGCAAGTGAGCATCACTGCCGCTGCGGGCGGCACAGAGGGCACTGACGCGACGTTCACGATCACCGCGTCGAAGCCTGCCGCAGCCGATCTCGACGTGTCCGTGGATGTCGTCTCATCGGGCGACTGGGGTGTCACCGCAGGCACACAGACGGTGACGATCCCCAAAGGCGCCACCGAGGCCACCCTCACCATCACCACGACCGATGACAGCACCGACGAGCCCGACGGGTCGATCACCGCGACCGTCGCGGCGGGCAGCGGCTACACCGTCGGCACCCAGGCAACACAGACAGCACAGATCACAGACGACGACGAACCGCCGCCCGAGCCCGCCGTCGCGGCCTGCGCCGGCGCCCCGACCGTCACCGTCGCCGACGCCGAAGCACGGCGAGGCGACGACCTCCAGTTCGTGATCAGCCTGAGCTGCCGCTCAGCACGCGACGTCACCGTCTACTACGCCGTCGCCCACAACCGCCGCCTCGGTAACGTCCACACCCTCACCATCAAAGGCGGCGAAACCGGCACGACCGTGACCGTCCCCACCGCGGGCATCAACAGCACCATCGAGTTCCACATCGTGTACCTCATCGGCGCCGCCAACAACTCAGGCAGAGCCAAAGCCACCATCACCAACTGAGAACGTGCGCGGGTAGGGGCAGGCCCAGTATGCCGCGGCGGGTGTCTCCCGCTCTTGTTCGCTGCGCTCACGGGCCGCTCGGGCCACGGCCCCGACCTCTCGTAGCAGAGCTTCATTCCCGGTCTCACCCCTTGAACCCCGCCTTGCTACACGTATACTTATGTTCCACAGGGGTATACGAAAGAAGGGTACCGATGAAACAGAAGCTCACCATCACTGTCGACGCCGACCTCGTCCCGTTGGCGAAACGGTATGCCCGCTCCCGAGGGGTGTCATTGTCGTCGGTCATCGAGCAGTCTCTGCGGGAGGTTGCAGGAGAGCATGCCCCGTCCTTCGCCTCTCGGTGGAGGGGAGAGTTCCAGGCGGCCGACCGTGGGAACGACCCTCGCTACGATGCGTTGGCCAGAAAATACCTCGAATGATCCTCCTCGACACTGACGTTCTCATCGACATTGCACTCGACCGACGTCCACACTCCGGGCTGGCCGCGGAGCTCCTGGACCGGATCGAGCACGGGGCAGAGAGCGCCTGCATCGCCTGGCATTCCGTGTCGAACCTCTATTACCTGGCAGCCCCGGCGCGCGGCGGTGTGAGCACCCGTGACTTCATCGTCGAGTTGACCCGCTTCGTGGCCGTGGCTCCCACCGATACAGAGGCCGTCCGTTATGCGGCCACTCTTCCGATGACCGACTTCGAGGACGCGATGCAGGTCGCAGCCGCTCGCGCCTGCGGCGCTCGCCAGATAGTCACCCGGAACATCAAAGACTACGAACGTTCTCCAATCAGTGCGGTCAGCCCCAGCGATTCCCTCGAAGGATTGTTCTGAAACTCAAGGGGACAAGGCGTGCGGTTCTGGTTGTACTGAAGCGATGCCCTCGAAGGATTGTTCTGAAACTCAAGGCGACAGTCGGAGGCACTCGTGAGCGAACGTAATGTCCCTGCACGGGAGTCATGTCAACAGGATGGAACGGGGCCTGTGTCAGAGGCGCAACAGCACCGGTCCCGTTGAGCATCCCGCCGCGGGGAGCCAACGGCGTCGGCGGGTGGGGCGGCCGGATCGACTACTCGTGTATCCCGCCTGCAGAGGGCTCGATCTGCTGGTGGGATGACGTTTCTTGCTGAGATTGTGTGGTCAGGTCTAGAGTCGCGGCTGTGACGGTGCAGTCTGCTCCCCCAGTTATGGAGAGGTTGTTCATGAGAATCGGTGGTGTCGGAGCCAGAAGTTTGGCAGCGGGTGTGGCTGTGATGCTCGCGGCGATGTCGGTGGCCTCGCCGGCGACCGCCGCCCCGGAGGCGCCGGTTCCTCCCTCCGCGCCGGAGGCGCCTGCTGCTGTTGGTAGCGGTGGTGGCACCGTCGGCGATCTTCCCGGCCGCCCGAACGCTGAGGAGGGGCGCGTGGAGCCGGTTCCCGCAGAGCCCGCAGGGCCGGTTCCTGCAGATGTCCTGAACCACAACACTGCAGATGTCCTGAACCACAACACTGCAGATGTCCTGAACCACAACACTGTTGGGGGCTCTGGGCTTGTCGGGGGGCCCGACCTTGGAGGGCAACCGCTCGGGCCGGCGCCCGGCGACGGGTTCAGCGTGTCTGATCTGTTCGACGACGACGGCGTGTACCACTGGGTCGACGGGGACCGCGTGGTGCAGATCCGCCCAGTCTTCGACGGTGCTGACGGGGCGTCTGCGGGTGCGGGCTCGTCGCCGGCGCTGACCGCAGCAAACCTGCCTCGCGAGTTCGTCGATGACGCCGGCCAGACGCTGCATCTGAGCGACGGAGTCGTTGTCGTGTTCCGCTCTGAGGCGTCTGCGGCCGAGGTCAGCGCGGCTCTGGCCCGTCACGGCATCGCAGCCGCCGACGCGGCTCCGATTGACGGCTTTCACAACGGGTACTTGATCACAGCCTCCGCGGTCGACTCGCTGCGGCTGGCCGCGGCCCTGCCCCGCGACCCGGCGGTGGAATCGGCATCGCCCAATTGGCACTCGCCCGATGTCGTCGAAAACGTGAGCCAGGCGGAGGTGAATTGGTGCAAGTCGTATGCGTCGGATTCACTGTCTGATGAATTGTTGCCCTGTTCGTGGCATCTCGATGCGGATACGTCGTATCGCGCCCGATCGTCACTGGCGGACCCGCAGGTCGATATCAATATCGGGGATGCGTGGGACAAGACCAAGGGCCAAGGCGTGACGGTGGCCATCGTGGACCGTCACTGGAACGGTGGCCATGAGGACCTCGCAGACAACGTCAACACCTCGCTCGACTCGAACTGGAGTCGGTGGTCCGGCGAGCCGAACGCGATCAGATTGGGTTCGATTCTTTGGCTTATTACAGGACCGATCCCGCACGGAACGAATGTGGCGGGGATTGTCGGGGCCCGCGACAACCTTGTGGGCGGGCGGGGCGTGGCACCGCGCGCCGCGCTGACCAATTTCGATTACATCGATAGTCAGACTGCCGCGAACTTCGTGGCGGCCTGGACCCGCCACAGCGACGTTGTCGGGGTGTCGAACCACAGTTACGGCAAATCTGCCAGACCAGGCCTCAG
Organism: Candidatus Aldehydirespiratoraceae bacterium; assembly: GCA_965208435.1. Taxonomy (GTDB): domain Bacteria; phylum Actinomycetota; class Acidimicrobiia; order Acidimicrobiales; family Aldehydirespiratoraceae; genus VXYK01. Next base: position 1,178,894 of record OZ242337.1, read on the forward strand.
CCGGGTGGACAGCGCATGGATAAGCGCAGTCGATGGCGCTTTGAGCAGCGGCTACGGGGGCTTGGGCACGGTGTTCGTAGCAGCGGCGGGCAACTCCAAGAATCTCAGTCGTATGCCGTATTCCGGGCTGGCCACGCTCCAGGAGCGGATGAACCACCGGAGCCAGATGGTGGTCTGCGCTGTCGGGGCCGACGGCACCAGTTCGCACTATTCCAGCGAGGGCTCCAACCTGTGGCTGTGCGCCCCGTCGACTGGCACTTCCGGCTTGGGCCTCGTCGCCCCGCAGAGCAACAACCAGTACACCTTGGGTTTTGGCGGGACGAGCGGGGCGGCGCCTCAGGTCAGCGGGGTCGCGGCGCTCGTGCGCAGTGTGAACCCCTATCTGACGTGGCGCGACGTAAAGCTGCTGCTGGCCGACACTGCGTCCAAGAATGATGCCGGCGACAGCTCGTGGCTGCCAGGCGCGGCCAAGTACTTGAACAGCAACGAGAACTACAGCTTCAGTCACAAGTACGGGTTCGGCGTGGTCGACGCACAGGCCGCGGTGGACGCGGCATTCTCGTGGCCGCTGCTCCCGGCGGAAAAGAACACCACGGTGTCGTCGCCGAGCCTCAACTCATCAATCAACACCAAGAACAACGAGTTCACGCTGGACGTGCAGAGCCCGATCGATTTCGTCGAGCACGTGAACTTCAAGATCAACATGAGGGCCGACAAGTTCCGCGACTTCGATGTCGTGCTGGTCTCGCCGACGGGACGAGAGTCGGTGATCACAACCTACGCGCCGACCTGTAAAACTAGTTGCGGGCTAAACGGGAGTTTCACTTTCGGCACTGCCCGCCATCTGGGCGAGGACCCCTCCGGTACTTGGACGCTGCGTCTGACATACCACGGCACGATTGATGAGAACTCGACGGCAGATTCGCTTCCCCTGTTGAGGTCGTGGAGCATCACCGTTCACGGCCACACTTCGGAGGCGGCGGTGCTGGCGCCGTCGCTGACGCTGAGCGCAGGCGGCGACTCGATCGAAACAGCAGTCCCCGAGGGCGGAAAGCTGCAAGTGACCGCCACCCGCCACAACGGCGCCTTGACACAAGACTTGGTGGTGCCCGTCAGCGTGACGCCGATATCGGCTTCAGGACCCACCGACGCGGCCGCCGACTACAGCGCTCTGCCAACGGTGACCATCCCAGCCGGGTCCACCAGCGGAATCGGGCTCATCGCCATCACCGACGACGACGACGACGAAGGCGACGAGACTTTCACCGTCGGGCTGGGCACCCCGCCCGACGGCTACCAAGCACTCGGCGTCGCCACAACCGTCACCATCACCAATGACGATGTGACGCCGCCGGAGGTGTCGATCACCCCCGGGCCACCGGTGACCGAGGGCAGCGACGCGGTGTTCACGGTGACGGCATCGCCCCCGCCCACCGCGGCGGTGACAGTGAAGGTGAGCGTGGCGCAGTCGGGCGATTTCGGGGCGGCGACCGGCACGCGAACGGTGACAGTCCCCCCGAGCGGCACGGTGTTGCTCGAACTGCCCACCGTCGACGACACCGTCGACGAAGACGACGGCTCGGTGACGGTGCAGGTGCTCGCAGACATCGGCTACACGGTGGGCTCGGCGTCGTCAGCGTCGGTGAGCGTCGCCGACGACGATGTGCCCGCGGTATCGATTCATACCGGGCCAGGGGTGACCGAGGGCGACGACGCGGTGTTCTCGGTGACGGCATCGCCTGCACCCGCCGCAGCGGTGACGGTGAACGTGGAGGTCGCCGCGCAGTCGGGCGACTTCGGGGCGGCGATCGGCACGAGAACGGTGACAGTGCCAACCAGCGGCTCGACGTGGTTCACCGTGCCCACCGTCGACGACAGCGTCGACGAAGACGACGGCTCGGTATCGGCGCAGGTGCTGGCCGGCAGCGGCTACACGGTGGGCTCGGCGTCGACGGCATCGGTGGACGTCGCCGACGACGACCCCGACCTGCCGAAGCTGTCAGTGTCGGCTGGGCCACAGGTGACCGAGGGCACCGACGCGGTGTTCACAGTGACGGCATCGCCTACACCCACCTCAGCGCTGACCGTCCAGATCAAGGTCGCAGCATCAGGCGACTACGGCGCCACGACCGGCACGAGAACGGTGACAGTCCCCCCGAGCGGCACGGCGTCGTTCACCGTGGCCACCACAAACGACAGCGCCGACGAAGACGACGGCTCGGTAACGGCACAGGTGCTGGCCGGCAGCGGCTACCGAGTCGGTGCACCGTCGACGGCATCGGTGGACGTCGCCGACGACGACCCCGACCTGCCGAAGCTGTCTGTGTCAGCTGGGCCGGCGGTGACCGAGGGCGCCGACGCGGTGTTCGCGGTGACGGCATCGCCTACACCCGCCTCAGCGCTGACCGTCCAGATCAAGGTCGCAGCATCAGGCGATTACGGCGCCGTAACCGGCACGAGATCGGTGACAGTGCCAACCAGCGGCTCGGCGTCGTTCACCGTGGCCACCACAGACGACAGCACCGACGAAGACGACGGCTCGGTAACGGCAGAGGTGCTGGCCGGCAGCGGCTACAGAGTCGGCGCACCGTCGACGGCATCGGTGGACGTCGCCGACAACGATGTGCCCGCGGTATCGATCACGGCCGGGCCGGGGGTGACCGAGGGCGGCGGCGCGGTGTTCACCGTGTCGGCATCGCCTACACCCGCCTCGGTGCTGACCGTCCAGATCAAGGTCGCGGAGTCGGGCGATTTCGGCGCGGCGACCGGCACGAGAACGGTGACAGTCCCTCCGAGCGGCTCGGCGTCGTTCACCGTGGCCACCGTCGACGACAGGGCCGACGAACCCGACGGATCGATCACCGCGACGCTGGTCGACGGCGCCGGCTACGACCTGGGCACGAACAAGTCTGCGACGGTCAATGTCACCGACAACGACAGCCCGCCGGCGGTGGTGACTTTGTCGGGTAGGGGCGGTACAACCGAGGGCGCGTACGCGTGGTTCACGCTGTGGGCTTCGCCTGGGCCGAGGGAATATCTACGGGTTCAGGTGCAGGTGGGGCAGTCGGGCGATTTCACTACTCGGACAGGTTTGAGGACGGTAAGGATATGGCGGCACGCTGACATCCATAACCAAGTGACGTTCATCATTCCCACGATCGATGACGGCATCGACGAGGCTGACGGTTCGGTATCGGCACAGGTGATGCCGGACGACGGCTACACGGTCGGCACGCCGTCTTCGGCGTCGGTCCCAGTCTTCGACAACGACGACCCGATCCCAGTGGTGTCGGTCACCGCCGGGCCGGGGGTGACCGAGGGCGGCGACGCGGTGTTCACAGTGACGGCATCACCGCCACCTGCCACAGCGCTGACGGTGAAGGTGAAGGTCGCGGAGTCAGGCGATTACGGCGCCGCGACCGGCACGAGAACGGTGACAGTGCCCACCGGCGGCTCGACGTCGTTCACCGTGGCCACCACCGACGACAGCACCGACGAAGCCGACGGCTCCATCACCGCGACCCTGGTCGACGGCGCCGGCTACACGGTCGGCACACCGCCTTCGGCATCGGTGAGCGTCACCGACGACGACATCTTGTCGACGCCGGATGCGCCGGCGGTGTCGGTCACCGCCGGGCCGGGGGTTACCGAGGGCGGCGACGCGGTGTTCACAGTGACGGCATCACCGCCACCTGCCACAGCGCTGACGGTGAAGGTGAAGGTCGCGGAGTCAGGCGATTACGGCGCCGTAACCGGAACGCGAACGGTGACAGTGCCCACCGGCGGCTCGGCGTCGTTCACCGTGGCCACCACCGACGACAGCACCGACGAAGCCGACGGATCCATCACCGCGACCCTGGTCGACGGTGCCGGCTACACGATCGGCACACCGCCTTCGGCATCGGTCAGCGTCACCGACAACGACGTGCCGGAGCTGTCGGTCACCGCCGGGCCACCGGTTACCGAGGGCAGCGGCGCGGTGTTCACGGTGACGGCATCACCTGCACCTGCCGCGCCACTGACGGTAAAAGTGAAGATCGCGCAGTCGGGCGAATTCGCGACGCGGACAGGTTTGAAAACGCTAACGATGGCACCGAGCGTTCATGGTTTCAGGTCGGTGTCGTTCTCGGTTCCCACGGTCGATGACGACATCGGCGAGGCTGACGGCTCGGTATCGGCACAGGTGCTGGCCGGCAGCGGCTACACGCTTTCAGCCACCGCAAGCACCGCGACGGTCACGGTCGCCGACAACGACATTATCCCGGTGGTGTCGATCACCGGTGGCAGCAGTGTGACCGAGGGCGGTTCTGCGTCGTTCACGGTGACCGCGAGCCCGCCGCCTGCTTCGAACCTCTCGGTGCAGGTCAAGGTAACCCAGACCGGCGACTACGGCGCCGCCACCGGCACGCGAACAGTCACAGTTCCTGTCGGCGGGACCACCACGTTCACTGTGGCCACCACTAACGACAGCACCGACGAGGTTGACGGGTCTGTCACTGCCACGCTCATCGACGGCGCAGACTACGACCTCGGAACCGCCAAAACCGCAACCGTCAGCGTCGCCGACGACGACGACCCCATCCCGGCAGTGTCGATCACCGGTGGCAGCAGTGTGACTGAGGGCGGTTCTGCTTCGTTCACGGTGACCGCGAACCCGCCGCCTGCTTCGAATCTCTCGGTGCAGGTCGAGGTAGCCCAGACCGGCGACTACGGCGCAACTACCGGCACCCGAACGGTCACAGTCCCTGTTGGCGGCACCGTCACGTTCACCGTGGCCACCACCAACGACAACACCGACGAGGCTGACGGGTCTGTCACTGCCACGCTCATCGACGGCGCAGACTACGACCTCGGAACCACCAAAGCGGCCACCGTCAACATCACCGACAACGACATTGTCCCGGTGGTGTCGATCACCGGTGGCAGCAGTGTGACCGAGGGCGGTTCTGCTTCGTTCACGGTGACCGCGAACCCGCCGCCTGCCTCGGACCTCTCGGTGCAGGTCAAGGTAACCCAGACCGGCGACTACGGCGCAACTACCGGCACCCGAACGGTCACAGTCCCTGTTGGCGGCACCGTCACGTTCACCGTGGCCACCACCAACGACAACACCGACGAGGCTGACGGGTCGGTGTCGGTGACGGTGGTCGACGGCGCGGATTACGATGTGGGCACTGCCTCGGCGTCGGTCAGCGTCGCTGACGACGACGACCCGCCGCCGCTTGGCGAATCGGCGTTGATTGCGGAGGTGAAGGCGCATATTGCGGATTTCACGAGCCGGAGTCATGCGAACGGGGTGCGTGATTGGAATCTGATTTTGGATCGGCTTGAGGGCCGGACGGGTATGAGCGATGCGGACATCGCGGTGTGGCTCACCCGCTCGCGTCGGCATGGCTGGCAGGACGGCGTCACGACGCTGCCGAAGGTGCAGGCGTTTTTGGCGGCGCCGCAGCCGGTGAGTGTGCCGGAGGTGAATATCACTGGTTCTGTTGGTGGTACGGAGGGTGCTGGTGTGTCGTTCACGGTGAGCGCGGTTCCGTCGCCGACGGCTGATCTGGCGGTGGGCGTGTCGGTGTCGGCGTCGGGTGATTTCGGGGTGTCGTCTGGCGCGAGGACGGTGACGATCCCGGCGGGCACGTCCAGCAAGACGCTGTCGTTGTCGACGTCGGATGATTCGGTCGATGAGGCTGACGGTTCGGTGACGTTGACGTTGAACAGCGGCGGCGGTTACACCGTCGGTTCGCTGTCGTCGCGAACAGTGCAGGTGCTCGACGATGACGACCCGCCGCCGGTGATCCCGGTGGTGTCGATCACCGGCGGCAGCAGTGTGGCCGAGGGCGGCTCTGCGTCATACACCCTGACCGCGAGCCCGCCGCCTGCATCTAACCTCCCTGTGCAGGTCAAGGTAACCCAGACCGGCGACTACGGCGCCGCCACCGGCACCCGAACGGTCACAGTCCCTGTCGGCGGCACCGTCACGTTCACCGTGGCCACGACTAACGACAGTGCCGACGAGGCTGACGGGTCTGTCACTGCCACGCTCATCGACGGCGCAGACTACGACCTCGGAACCACCAAAACCGCCACCGTCGACATCACCGACGATGACGACCCGCCGCCGGTGATCCCGGTGGTGTCGATCACCGGCGGCGCCGGTGTGGCCGAGGGCAGCAACGCGTCATACACCCTGACCGCGAACCCGCCGCCCGCCTCGAACCTCCCTGTGCAGGTCAAAATAACCCAGACCGGCGACTACGGCGCCACCACCGGCACCCGAACAGTCACAGTCCCCGTCGGCGGCACCGTCACCTTCACCGTGGCCACCACCAACGACAACACCGACGAAACCGACGGATCCGTCACCGCCACCCTCATCGACGGCGCAGACTACGACCTCGGAACCACCAAAACCGCCACCGTCGACATCACCGACAACGACGACCCGCCGCCGGGTGTGCAGGCATGTGTGGGCAAGCCGACCGTGTCCGCTGCTGACGTGACCGCCCAGCGAGGCGACGACCTCGAGTTCGTGATCAGCATCGACTGCGCCCACAGCAGCGACGTGGTCGTGCTCTACTCGGTCACACACGACGGCCGCCTCTACATCGCAGGCGGAGGCACAGCGATTATCAGCAGCGGCGACACCACAACCACCGTGACCATGCCCACCACCGGCGGCGTCGCCGAGGTCGGCATATACCTCGCGTACGTCACCGAAGTCACCAACCCCTGGGGAGTCTGGGCGTACGGCACGATCACCGACTAGCACCGCGAGTCGCACGTTTAAGGCGTCAACAAATCCGGCGTTAACCTGGTAGTTTGCAACACCTGCGCTTGAATACCATGTCAAAGTCATAGCATTTGCTGATTGAGAATTGACGATGCAGCAAGCAAGACACCGGCCCGAGCAGAGAGAGGACTCCGGACGGGCAGCGGCTACACCATCTGCCAGAACGCGTCATCACCCCCTGACCCCGCGACAGCCGCCGAGGAGATCACCTGCGGTGTGTCCATGACCGCCGACTCCAACTCCTTCATCAACCTCATCGAAAATCGCCCCGCCCCTGAACAGCGCCCAATCATGCGCGAAAACGCCGCCACCCTCTTCAACGTCGCCTGACCCCCACACCTTGTGGGGATAAAGCCGCCGTCGGCGAATATGCATTGGCCGGTGATGTAGCTGCCGGGATGTAGCTGCCGGGATGTAGCCCCCACCGAGATCACATTGATGACCGAGGCGTGGTCGGATTCCAGCAGCGCCGCCTACTGGGGAGGACGCAGGAGCGTTAGTCGGTGATCGTGCCGTACGCCCAGACTCCAAATGGGTTCGTGACCTCGGTGACCCAGACCAAGTACAGGCCCACATCGCTGGCGCCGATGGTCGGGGTCCGCACCGTTGCGGTGGTGTCGCCGCTGCTGATCGTCACTGTGCCTCCGCCGGCGTCGGTGAGGCCATGCGCAATGGTGTAGTACACGTCGACGTCGCTGCTGTGGGCGCAGTCGATGCTGATCACGAACTCGAGGTCGTCGCCTCGCTGAGCGGTCACGTCAGCTACGGACACGGTCGGCTTGCCCACACATGCCTGCACACCCGGCGGCGGGTCGTCGTTGTCGGTGATGCCGTCGGTGTCGGGCACATCCTCCACCGGCGGCGGATCGTCATCGTCAGCGATGTTGACCGTCGCCGACGCAGTGCCAACGTCGTAATCGGCGCCGTCGGCCACTGTCACCGACACCGAGCCATCAGCCTCGTCCACCGAGTCATCGGACGTCGCGACGCTGAACGACGCGGAACCGCCGATGGGGATGCTGACCGTCCGCGAACCTGTCGCTGCTCCGAAATCGCCCGACGCGGCGACCGTCACACTGACCGAGATCGGGCTCGTAGGCGGCGGGCTCGCTGTCAATGTGAACGACGCAGAACCGCCCTCCGTCACACCGGCGCCAGCGCTGACACTCACCACCGGCGGCGGCGGATCGTCATCGTCAGCGACGCTGACCGTCGCCGACGCAGTGCCCACGTCGTAATCGGCGCCGTCGGCCACCGTCACCGTCACCGAGCCGTCGGGCTCGTCGACCGAATCATCAGACGTGGACAGCGACAGGACCTTGCTGGTCGTGCCCGCCGCGATCGTCACCGTCTGTGAGCCCGTTGTGACGCCGTAATCACCCGACGCAGCAACCGTGACACTCACTGGCAGGTCCGCAGCCGGCGCAGCATCGGCGCTCACCGTGAACGACGCAGCGCCGCCCTCAGTCACACCAGCCCCGGCGCTGACGCTCACCACCGGCGCCGCCACCTGCTGCGGATCGTCATCGTCGAGCACCTGCAGCGACTGCGACGACAACGAACCAACCGTGTAACCGCCGCCGCTGTTCAACGTCAGCGTCACCGAACCGTCAGCCTCGTCGACCGAATCATCCGACGTCGACAAAGTCACCGTCGCAGAAGACTGCCCCGCCGGGATCGTCACCGTCCTCGTGCCCGTCGACACCCCGAAATCACCCGAAGCCGACACCGCCACGCCCACCGCCAGATCAGCAGTCGGCGACGGAACCGCGCTCACCGTGAACGACACACCAGAACCCTCCGTGCCACCAACAGAACCGGTGATATTCACCTCCGGCACACTGACCGGCTGCGGCGCCGCCAAGAACGCCTGCACCTTCGGCAACGTCGTGACACCGTCCTGCCAGCCATGCTGACGCGACCTCGCGAGCCACACCGCGATATCCGCGTCGCTCATACCCGTCCGGCCCTCAAGCCGATCCAAAATCAGATTCCAATCACGGACCCCGTTCGCATGATTCCGGCTCGTGAAATCCGCGATATGCGCGTTGACTTCCGCAATCAGGGTCGCTTCGTCAAGCGGTGCATCGTTCGAGTCACTGACCGGCGCATCCTGAGGCACACCCAGACTGGTGCGTTCCAACACGTGGGGCGCGATGCGCGCCACGGTCCCCGACCAGTAGTGACGGTTCTGCGGAGCGCCCGCCCGGCTCCAGAACCCGGGCGGCGTGGTCTCGGTGAAGACCACGTTGCCCGATTTGGCGTCGGCCGCGACATGCACCCGAACCGTGTACACACGACTGCGTTTGGAGCTGGTCTTGAAGTCCAAACGCTGGAACCATTCGGCGTCCTCAGCCCCGTTGTTCCAAATCAGCGACATCTGCACATCCTGGCTGTGCGACTCCGAACGCAACGTGAGGATGTTCGTCTGACTGGGTTCAAGGTTCCGGTTCTTCAGCCGCACGCGAAACGAATACGTCTGACCCGGAACGAGCACGTCAGGCAGCGCTGTATCCACTCCTCCGCCGTCGTTCATCGCAACCCAGGTCGAGCCGTTGGCACCCGCGGAGAACTCCACGTCCTGGTCCGGGGCGTCGTCATCGGTAATGGTGATCGTCACCGGCCAACCCGCAGGGTCCTGGAAGAAATGGCCCTTATACCGATGGCCGGTGATCCGAGTCACCGTGTGGTGCGTCACCATAATCGTGTGGTCCAAAGTGTCAAGATCCTCACCAGCACTGAACGTCACCGTCTGCCACACATCACGTTCACCCCAACCCAAGGTGTTCGCCCTATGAGGGCAACCACTTGCAGGGTCCGCAGGATTGATATAAGCACCCTGAAACGAAGGAGTCAAACCGGTACGGTACTCACGGAGTGCTATCCCGTGGTCGGCGCTGGCCACACAAGTGAGCCGATCCCGATCACTGCTCGCGTTCCCAATTGTTTTCTTCTCGACAACCTTGGGCGACACCTCCACATGATGAAACGCAGTGTCTGCCCCGGTCAACTTGTACTGATACGACCGCGCGCTTCCGCCCTCGGTCAAGGTCAGCTCCGGGGTCGCAGTCTCAACCCAGCCGGCGTCGCCGCCCACAGGACACGAATTATCCGCCCGCCCACACACCCGAAAATCAAGCCGGCCCAAGTCGGTATGGTCGCTGGGCCGGATCCAGAAATGCACTGCCGAACTACCTACGTTCTCTACCTCCCCGGCAAGGTGGCGATAGTGCCAGGGAACGAACTTACGCGGCAACCGGCCGAGCTCGATGTTGCCTGCCTCGAACTCCTCCCGGACATTGTCATCAACAATCGTGACAGTGGCTGTGCCTATTCTCGCACCGTTCGCGATGCTGACCGACGACGGCATGTTCAGATCATCAGCCGACGCCGACCAGGGCCAGCCAATCGGAGTGAAACGAATCGGGATGCTCAACGCAGCCCCCGTAGCATTCGGTTTCGACAGTTCAGCTGTGACAGTGAGCGAGCCGCCCTCATCCACCTCGCCAGCGCTCAGCCAGAGCCCCACCCGAGTCCGATCAGGCGGCGGATGCTCAGCCCCCCGATGCGTAGCCGCGGCCGGATAGACAGCGACCGTCGCCGCCACTGTCAGCAGCGCGAGGAGTGCCACCGCCACCGCCCGACACCGGGACCTCATGCCCGCTCCGGGGGGGGGGGGGGGAGATCAACTCGATTCTGCATTCAGACCACTCCTTGCATGAAAGGCCATACCGATCCACAGCCAGCTTGGTAAAAACTTTCAAAAGTGTACCAGTCATGAGCGGAACCGGTCAATGGCCAATGGACGCCGTCGGATCGCAGGACGCAATCTCGGGCCTCGCTCAGGCCGGCGCTTCCCGTCGCACGTCGGGGAAGCGACAAGAACGTGTGTTGCCGATCCAGGAGTCGTACATGGCGCTGTAGGCGCCGCCGACGGCGACCAGTTCCTCATGAGTTCCCCGTTGAACGATCCGGCCCGCATCGAACACCACCACCAGGTCGGCGCGCTCAGCAGTCGACAGACGATGCGCGATCGAGATCATGGTACGGCCGACTGCCAGACGGCTGAGCGCGGCGGCCAACGCCTCCTCGGTCTCGGGATCGACCGCTGAAGTCGCCTCGTCGAGCAGCAGCAGACCGGGATCGGCGACCTGGGCACGGGCCAACGCCACCAGTTGCCTCTCCCCGACCGAGAGGCGACCGCCCCTCTCCCCGACGACGGCGTCAAGGCCTCCCGGACACCTCGATTCGCTGCAACGTAGCCGTCCGCGGTGTTGTCGAAGGTTTCGTGGCAGATCTCGACGCCGTGCTGGTCGACGATCAACGTTGACCGTGTGACCGGACCAGCACCGCTTCACTGGTATCGGTGCGCCGATCTGTGCCCTTTTGTGAGTTTGCATCGTTCACGCGACCTGACTCCAATGTGGGGGCAACGGTCCAGCGGGGAACTTCTAACCGACACCGAACGTTTCTTGGGATGCTTCTGCGGCGTTTTCGCTGCTCGTTTCGAGACGTTCATCCCCTCGACGCTCCGCAACGAAACCCCTTGACGCAGGTCCGCGACGCAAGGCAACGCCCTGGCTTGGACAGGCAGCGTGTCGATGGCTTCGGTGAACGCATCAACGACCCGCTCGGAGAGATCACCGATCCGGTCCACTGTGTCTGACAACGAGACCCCCAACTGGTCAGCGACCCGTGCCCATGCCGAGGAGCTACCGGTTTTTCGCAGCGTGTAGTCCTTGCCGACCTTCATCGCCAGTTTCAACTTCGGGACATGCAGCCTTCTGCCGTCCAACACTTTGTAGGGGAGTATCGAACACAGGTCGTACAACGGAGCGAACCTCACTTGGCCTCCGTCGATCAGCAAGCTGTAGTTCTTGGCGTGTCCGTCGGTGTTCACGATCAACCAGTTGTAGATGAGCCCGTCAAGGAACTGACGGACATCAACTTCAGGGTTCGTTGAGTGACGACGCACCAGGCCTGCGATGTCGCTGGGAGCCGGACCGCCGTCTGACTGATACTTCTCAGCGGGCGCAACGCCGAGCGCTTGGCACATGTCTTCTTGGTGGACGCGACGCCATTCACCGTCGGCTAGCCGGGCGCGGTCAAAGCGCGCGACGACGAGTGCCCGCTGGTCTCCGAAATAGACGCATTCCGTGGAAGCTGCCCCGATACCGAGGTTGCGTGCGGCCTGCTGACACAGATGCTCTACGACATCCAAATCAGGGAACCTCACAGCAGCAGGTTTGAGGATATGGGTTGTGCAGGCGGCTCCGGCGGGAAGCGACCACTGCCCAGCATCAAACCGCAACGCTGTCTTCGACTGGGCTCCACCGAGACTGAACGCCGTGTGTGTACGGTTCTTGTTCCATCCTGTCACGTCTGTACGGAGATCAGCGATGATCGCGCCTATATCCGGTTCGGCAAGAGGATGCAGCACGCCCGTTCTGTTCATCACCGCATCGGTGTCGGCGGCTCGACAGAACTGAACAGCCCCGGCGCAGTCGCGCCCAACGGGTGTCCCCAACAACACGGACGGTCTTGTGGATGTGACACCGTAGTCCGATGCCCACCTTCGGCGTACCTGGTCGTTGTCTGACAGCAGTCCGTCCAGCCACGCCTCGACATCGTAGGGGCCCTCACCGAGCGGGATGCTCACCGATAGCGGAACAGGCGACGTCGAGGCGAGGTATTCGTCGCTGTAAACGAACATCGCCCGGTTGCCGCGGGCCTCTGAGACTGTTCCTGCCAACCGACCGTGGAGCAGCACGTCAAGGTCGGTCATCGGACATGCTGCTTCAGATGGTCGTCGAGGTTGAACTGTGAACGGTCTATGGGGTGGATCTCTATTTCGCAGTCCAATGCCCGCAGCAACTCTATCAGTGTCGCTGCTTTGGGGTTGGCTCGGGCAGTTTCGATTGCTGATATCTGTGCTCGCGCCACACCGGTTTTGTTTGCCAGTTCGGTTTGGGTCCAGCCGAGCTCGGTGCGGGCTTGTCTGATGGCTCGCCCTAGTCTGTGAGGCGACGTGACCGCTGTGCTGGGTCGACGCAGAGGCACTGGCTGTGTAATCGGCACGCTACAATCCCATCCGAGTTGCTGTTTGTTGCTTGCAGGCCACATTACACAGTATCTCAGGTGATGTAGTCTGCGGGCTACACAAAACCATGTTGCGGTCCAGCAGTACACGTCGAGCGCTGACCCCGCGACAGCCGCGCAATGGACGCCGTCGGGACGCGGTCTCGGGCCTCGCTCAGGCCTGCGTTTCCCGTCGCATGTCGGGGAAGCGATAAGTGCGGGTGTTGCCGATCCAGGAGTCGTACATGGCGCTGTAGGCGCCGCCGACGGCGAGCAGTTCCTCATGAGTTCCCCGTTGAACGATCCGGCCCGCATCGAACACCACCACCAGGTCGGCGCGCTCAGCAGTCGACAGACGATGGGCGATCGAGATCATGGTACGGCCGACTGCCAGACGGCTGAGCGCGGCGGCCAACGCCTCCTCGGTCTCGGGATCGACCGCTGAAGTCGCCTCGTCGAGCAGCAGTCGAGAATGCGGGCTTCCACCACGGGATCGACCGCGCTCACAGCATCGTCGAGCAACAACAACTGCGGCGAACGGGCCAGAGCCCGGGCCAGGGCCACACGCTGTCGCTGCCCTCCCGAGAGAGTCTGACCACGCTCCCCCACCACAGTCGCGGAGCCTGAAGGCAAAGCGGCAACGAACTCTTCCGCCTCAGCAAGCCGCAGCGAACCCTCAACATCAACACCGCTCCTGCCCATGCCGACGTTCTCTGAAATCGACGAGGCGAACAGGAAAGCCTCCTGAAACGCTAAGGCCACCCCGCGCGACAACTCCCCAGCAGCGAGCCGGCCAACCGGCACTCCGCCGATACTGACCCTTCCACCGGACGGTTCGAGCAACCCCGCGATGGTTTCAACCAGCGTCGACTTTCCCGACCCTGTAGGACATCTGGCAGCTGACGCGGTCTCCGAGCCGGTCGACGATCGCCGATGCGAACTCTGAGCATTTGACTTCAGTCGCTCCGTCCATCAGCCGGGCAAAATCATAGGTGACGACCTTGTCGGCGATCGTGCTCTCCACCGCAGCGACAATGTCGTCCGCGCTGTCCTGCCAGCCGAGGTGTTCAAACATCATCACACCTGACAACAACACCGACGACGGGTTGACCTTGTCCTGACCTGCATACTTCGGGGCGGTCCCGTGGGTGGCCTCGAACACTCCGTGACCAGTCACATAGTTGATGTTGGCGCCCGGAGCAATGCCGATACCGCCAACCTGCGCTGCCAGAGCGTCGGAGAGATAGTCGCCGTTGAGGTTCATCGTGGCGATGACATCGAACTCGGCCGGGCGGGTGAGCACCTGCTGCAGCGCAATATCGGCGATGGCGTCCTGCACCAGAATCCTGTCTCCCGGGTCTCCGCCGCAATCGTCCCAACCGACTGCGACTTCGGAGAACTCCTCCCGAACGAGCTCGTAGCCCCACTTCTGGAAGGCTCCCTCGGTGAACTTCATGATGTTGCCCTTGTGGACCCAATGGACCCGGTTGCGGTTCCGGCGCACCGCATACTCGAGCGCGGCACGCTGCAACCGCTGCGAACCGGTCTTGGAGATCGGTTTCACACCGATTCCGCTGTCCTGCCGGATCTCCCAACCGAAAGCGTCGTAGAGCAGTTCCATCATCTTGCGCGCTTCGGGAGTGCCCGACTCGACCTCCAACCCGGCGTAGATGTCTTCGGTGTTCTCCCGGAAGATCACCATGTCGACCAACTGCGGTTCCCTTACGGGCGACGGTACGCCGGTGAACCAGCGAACCGGGCGCAGACACACGTACAGGTCCATGATCTGGCGGATGGCGACGTTGAGGCTGCGAAAACCCCCGCCGATCGGTGTCGTGAGCGGACCCTTGATACCGATCAGGTGCTCGCTGAAGCTGTCGATCGTCGCTTGGGGAAGCCAGTCGCCGGTCTCGTTGAAGGCCTTCTCTCCGGCGAGGACCTCGCGCCACTCGATTGTGCGGCCGTATTTCGAGGCTGCCGCGTCGAGCACCGTCTTTGCGGCCGGCCAGATGTCGATTCCCGTTCCGTCACCCTCGATGAACGGGATGATTGGGTTGTCCGGTACGGCCAACGTGCCGTCTGACTGCATCGAGATCTTGTCTGCCATGGCGTTGACTGTACCCGCCGTGCCGCAGGTGCCATCAATTCTCAGCGGAGTCCGAGGACGGTGAGGAGGGCCTCGTCAACGCCCCAGAGTTCTTCGGGCGTGAGGTGGCCCGCCAAGTCTCCCAACCGGGAGGCGTCAACGGCACCGATCTGCTCGACGAGCACCCTGGTCTTGTGCCCGTCGAGGTCAATCTCGGGCCGGAACGAAGCGGCTCGTGCAGATTTCGATGTCGGGGCCACTACGACGACTGACCGAGGAAGCAACTCGTCAGCTTGGAGCACCACGCCGAAACGATCTCCGTGCTGCTCGTGCCCGGTTCCCTTCGGAAGCTTGAACCGGAAGACGTCACCGCGGAGCACGCATAGACTCCATCAACTCCGCTACCGCAAGCATCTCGGATCGATCAAGCTCGTCGGCTTCGAGCCTCGCCGCTTCAGCGGCCAGAGCAGCGCGACTCAGTCTCCGCCTCGCCGCCTCGACCAGCGCACAACGGATCGCCTCCGAGCGGTTCAAACCGGACGCCTCCAGGACGCGCAGAGCCTTCGTGGCATCATCATCAAGCCGGACCGAGACAGCATATGTCACTCCAGCAATGTATCACATATTGCGATACGCCTGCTACTGGCCTCGTCGTTCGCTCTTGAGAGCGGGTCCCTCGGTTGGAGGCCAGCGAATAGGCGGGACAACACGGTAGCGACCGAACGAGGCCGCGGCCCGAGCGACCCAGTGAGCGCAGCAAACAAGAGCGGCAAGCGGAGCGCAGCAAACAAGAGCGGAAGACACAACGTTGCGCCGCGAGGTCCTGCACCCATTTGCGCGTGCTCTATGGCAATTGAGCGGGTTATGGTGAAATGAGAGCAGGAATAATCTGCGGCTGTTCAGGAGGGTCACAATGAGATCGAAGTACGTTCCGCGCATGCTGGCGGTCTGCGCTGTGCTGGCGCTGGTGGCAGCGGCCTGCGGCGGCGACGACGGCGATGACGGTGACGCGACCAGCACCACCCTCGCTGCGGACACAACGCAAGCACCGACCGGGGAACCAGCACCGGTCGTCGGCGACGATGACGGTGACGCGACCAGCACCACCCTCGCTGACACGACGCAAGCACCGGTCGCCGGCGATCTCGAGCTGGTCATCGGTCGAGTGATGCCCGAGACGGGTTCGGCGGCGTTCCTCAATGCGCCGATGATCGTGAGCATCGATCTGGCCGTGGAAGAGATCCAGGCCGCAGGCGGCAGCGTGCGGCTGTTGACCGGCGACAGCGCCACTGATCCCGACGTAGCGCCTGAGACTGTGAACCGCCTGTTGGGCGAAGGAGCCCACGTGATCGTGGGGGCCGCCGCGTCGGGGGTGTCGCAGTCGTTCATCCAGACGCTGTACGACGCTCAGATTCCGCAATGCTCCCCGTCCAACACGTCTCCGTCGTTCTCCACTCAGCAGAATGCCGGGTTCTATTTCCGGACGGTCCCCCCCGACCAGGCCGCCGCGCTGATCCTCGCCAATGTCGTCGCCACCGACGGCGCAACCAACGTGGCCATCCCGGCGCGGGCCGACGACTGGGGCAACGCCCTCGCTGAGCTGTTGGCCGACAACTTCGACGAACTCGGCGTGAACTATCAGATCTTCTCCTACGACGAGGACGCGGCCAGCTACGACCCCACCGTTGCGGGCATCGAGGCCATGGGAGCCGACGCGGTGGTGCTCATCACCTTCTCCGAAGGCGCCCAGATCATCCGGGGGCTGCTCGAAGCCGGGATCCCGCCCGGCGCCATGTACGGCAGCGACGGAATCTACGACCTGCACCTGCCCACCACGGTGGATCCGGCGAATCCCAACTCGCTCGACGGCTTCGTGGCCGTCGCGGCAGGGGGCAGCGACGAGTTCAGCAGGGAGTTGAGCGCCCTGACCGACGGCAACGTCGTCTACGGGGGCCAGTCCTACGACTGCGTGATCGTGCTGGCGCTGGCAGCCCTCGCAGCCGGGTCCACCGACGGCCCCGCCATCATGGAGCAGGTGCTCACCCTGACCAGCGGCGGTCAGAAGTGCCACAGCTACGCGGAGTGCGCCCAGTTGATCGCGGATGGCGCCGACATCGACTACGACGGCATCTCCGGCCCGCTGGAACTCGACGAAGTCGGAGACCCCAGGTTCGGACGGTACCTGATCACCGAGTTCATCGACGGTGAGTTCACCGTGATCGACAGCCAGGACGCCGACCTCGCCCAACTGGGCTGACGGTCCGTGCCGCAGATTTCGGGCTGGGGGCTAGAACCGGGCGAAACTGCCGAGGTAGAGACTGACCACCTGCGGATCGTCGAGCAGCTCGCGGCCGGTGCCTGTATATGCATTGGAACCCTGGTCCAGAACGTAGGCCCGGTCACATGTCTGCAGGCAGCGGTGAGCGTTCTGCTCAACCATGACCAGCGACACTCCATGGTCGGTGATGTGGGTGATCCGTTCAAACACCTGGTCCTGGTAGGCGGGGGAAAGACCGGAAGAGGGTTCGTCGAGCAGCACGATTCGCGGATCCATCATCAACGCTCGGGCGATCCCCACCATCTGGCGCTCACCCCCCGACAGTCCATCAGCTCGCGCACTGCTGCGCTCGGCCAACAGGGGAAACAGGTCGGCGACCAGCTCGAAGCGCTCAGCGAACCGTTCAGGCGCCTGGAACGCGCCCATCTCGAGGTTCTCCCGGATCGACAGCCGTCCGAACACGTTGTCGGTCTGGGGGACGAAGCCGATGCCGCGGGCCACGAGTTCATGAGGGGCCAGCCCAGTGATCTCCTCCCCTTCCAAGCGGACCTTTCCAGCCCGCACCTCGACCAGACCGAACACGGCTTTCAGCAGAGTCGACTTTCCCGCGCCGTTCGGTCCGATGATTCCAACGATCTCACCGGGATGCAGTTCAAGCGAGCAGCCGGTCAGGATGTCCACGCCGGGCAGATATCCCGCCACCACATCCTCGGCAGCCAGAAGCGGGCTCACGACGACTCCTCCCACCCGTCCCGCTGCACGGGGCCGGCAGGTCGGCGGCCTCGGCCAAGGTATGCGTCGACGACGGCTCGGTTGTGGACCACATGCCAGGGGGGCCCTTCCGCGATGACACGTCCCTGCGCCAGAACCACCACCCAGTCGCTGATCCCCGACACCACATTCATGTCGTGCTCAATGAACACCACGCTCAGCCCGCCGGCGGCCAGCAGGGTGATGTGGTGCATCAGCGACTCGGCCAAGGCGGGGTTCACCCCGGCCATAGGCTCGTCCAGCATTAGCAGGGTCGGTTCAGTCATGAGCGCCCGAGCGACCTCCAGGAGCTTGCGCTGCCCTCCCGAGAGGGTTCCCGCCAACTCGTCGCGCATGTGGGTGAGGCCGAACTGCTCGAGCAGTTGCTCGGCGCGCTCGGTGTTGGCCCGCTCCTGGTCGCGCCAGCGCGACCGGAACGGGGCGGTCCGCAGGCGTTCCCCCGCCTGAGCGGGCGCGCCCAGCAGCATGTTCTCGATCACTGGAAGCTTGGCCAGCGACTTGGTGAGCTGGAACGTCCTCACCATCCCCTTCCGGGCGAGCCGGTCTGCGGACATTCCGCTCACCGGTCGTCCCGCGAAGTTCCAGTGACCGCTGTCGGCTCGATCAAATCCTGTGAGCAGGTTGAACAGTGTGGTCTTTCCAGCGCCGTTGGGTCCGATCAGCGACGTCACCACGCCTCGCTGCACCTCCAGGCAGTCGATGTCCACCGCGACCAGAGCACCGAAGCTTCGGCGCACTCCCTCCACCGTCAAGATGGGGTCGGGTTTTGCCACGCCCACTTCAGGCCGAACCCTCAGTATCGGCTCAACCTCTTCAGCAGCAGCCGCACCGGTCGTCTGCGGTTCATCAACTGTCATCGATCAGCATTTCTGTGCGGCTGCCGACTATCCCCTGGGGTCGGAACAGGACGAGCAGGATGAGCGCCAGACCGACCAGACCGACGCTGATGACGCCCTCCGTGCCGGAGAGGAAGTCGGCGACCGGGCTCGGGAGCCACGGTTCGGCGGCCAACTGGCGCAGGAACGACTCGATCCACTCCCGAAGGAACCAGAACAGAATCGCCCCGATGACCGGCCCGGTGTAGGTGGCCGAACCGCCCAGCAACAGTGCGGTGTAGGCGAAGAAGGTGACCTGGGGGCGAAAGCCGTTCGGGTCGGCGCCCGAGGTCTTGATCGCATCGACGACCCCCGCGAGACCCGCGATCACGCCACCGATGACCAGCGCCTGCATCTTGTAGGAGAACACATTCTTGCCGAGGCTGCGAGCGGCGTTCTCGTCCTCGCGGATGGACTTGACGACCCTGCCCCAGGGGCTGCGCACGATCAGGAACACCGCCAGGCCGGCCAGTGCCACAAGTGTCCAGCCGACGGTGATGACCCACATCTGCTGACCGGTGAACGAGAGCGTGCCGGCACCGTAGCGGTCCCGGGGTCCGTCCGAGTACGGATTCAGGTCATAGAAGGCACTGGCGTCGATGCTGATACTGAGCGGCCCACCGGTGAGGCCGATGGCGTCGGTAGAGCCGATGATCAGGCGCAGTATCTCAGCCGCGGCGAGGGTGACGATGGCGAACAGCACGGCCCCCACACGCAGGGTGGGGACACCGAGCGCCAACGCCAGCACCACACTCAACGCCAGGCCGACCCCGATCCCCACCCACAGCGACCAGCCGAACGTGGCGACCGAGACGCTCGTGCCGTAGGCGCCGAGGAGCATGAACCCGACCTGTCCGAAGTTGAACAGTCCGGTGAAGCCGAAGTGGACGTTCAGGCCGACCGCTGCCAACGCCAGGATCACTGCTTCCGGCCCGAGCGCGGCGCGGGCAGCGTTTCCGAAGATGATGTCGAACTCCATCATCCCACCCGTTCCCGCATTCCGAACAGACCCTGGGGACGCAGCAACAGCACACCGATGAGCGCCGCCAGGGGAACGACCAGCTTCAGCTCCGGCGAGATCCACAGGGTGCTGATCTCAGTGGCGAAACCGATCAGCAACGAGCCGACCACAGCTCCGTATGCGGTGCCCAACCCTCCGAGCTCAACACCGGCAAAGATCAGCAGCAGCAGCTGAAACCCCAGGTAGGGGTCGATATCGGCGTCAAGCCCCAGCAACACGCCTCCAAGTCCGGCCAATACCGCCCCGATTGTCCAAACGATCAACACCACCCGGTTCACGTCGATCCCCGCAACCCGCGCCAGATCCGCGTTGTCAGCCACTGCCCGGGTGGCTTTCCCGAAACGCGTGAGTCGGAGTGTCAGCGCCACAACCGTGAGGACAACCGCGATGATCGCCACCGAGGCCGCCTCACGCGGGGTCACCGCCCAGGGGCCGAACTCCCAGCGGTCCTGAACCTGATAGTCGGTGAACGGCTTGGGTTCTGCGCCGAAGAACAATTGGATGGCTTGGCGACCCGACAGCGACAGGCCGATAGTGATGACCACGAGTTGGAACGCACCGAGCCGCCGTGCCCGCAACGGACGGAACAGACCCGATTCCAGGCTTGCGCCGAGCGCGGCGCACACGACCAGAGCCGACGCCGCAGCCACCACGAGGTTCAGACCGCCCCACGATGTGTTGAAGTACCAGGCGATCACCGCGCCGAACGTGACCAGTTCGCCGTGGGCGAAGTTGACCAGGCCGGTCGTTCCGTAGATGAGCGACAAGCCGACGGCGCTCATGGCGATGATCATTCCGAGCTTCAGCCCGGTGAAGGCCCGCTGGGCGAAGCGCTCCGCGAAGGGCGTGGTCGCAGGGACGTCGCCGACCGCGAACACCACCGCCCGTGACCTGCCCTCGACCACGGTCGCCTCGGTGGTCGCCTCCTGGCCGTCCCGCAGCCTGGTCCCGTCAGGCAGGGTGTCTTCATGCAGCGTTACCCAATAGCTTCCTGCGTCGGGAACCGCGATCGACCATCGGCCCTCTGCGTCGGTGACGCTGTGACCGATCTCCACACCGGACAGATCGCTGACGGTGATCTCAACTCCCGCGAAGTACTGGTCGAACCCGAGCCGGATCGTTCCGGCCAACGTGGTATGGGCAGTGCTGCCACCCTCACCTTCGGCGTCGCTCTGATGATCAGACTGAGCGGCAGCCGGACCCGCGAGACAGAGGACTGCACAGAGCACGAACCCCAGGAATGCGGCAACTCTCGGCATCAACCGCCACACTAGTGAACCGCGGCCCGCGGCCCGGTTCAGTCCGTGCCTCAGCCCGTGACTCGGGCCGTGGCCTGGATCCACCGATCCTCCCGGCGGCCACAACTAAAGAGAGCCGAGGTCTCCTGCGGGGACAAGCACCCACACCCTCACCGGACCGGTGGATCCAGGGTAAGGGCCTGTGCTTCGTCGAATGCTTCTTGGAGGCGCGTTCCGACTTCAGCGCTGAGCGCTGCCAGCGCCGGGCGGCTCATTCGGCTGACCGGGGCCCGGATCGGCTCCCCGACCACGATCGCGACTCTGACTCTGGAGGGGAACTTCGCCCCCGCGGGCAACGCCGCCTCTGTTCCCGCGATCCCCACGGGGACTATCGGGGCACCCGTCTTGGACGCCAGATACGACATCCCGTCGAAGACACCGGTGACTTGATAACCGCTCTGGCGGGTGCCCTCGGGGAAGACCAGCACCATCGCGCCCGAATCGAGCATCGCCCGCGCCGAACGCATGGCCTCCCGGTCCGCTTCACCTCGTCGCAGCGGTATCGACCCGAGCGCCGCGCAGACCCATGCACCGACCGGATGGACGAACAGCGATTCCTTGCCCAGAGCCCGCAACCGGCGTCTGGTGCAACCCGAGAGAAGCGGGGCATCGAGGTTCGAGCGGTGAACGGGTGCGATTATCACGGGACCGGTCGCAGGAATATTCTCCCCGCCTCGGGACTGCAGCCGGAGCCAACGCCACAGCAAGGTTCGGATGAGAAACCGGATCGTGTAGTAGAACGCCTTCGAGCGACGCTGGAGGCCGACCTCCAGGGCCCACTCCATGCTCTTGGCTTCTCTTTGGGTTCTGTTGGCTCGGCCCTCAGCAGGCTCGCTCATCGTACGGCCCGCTCTAGTGGAGGAACTGTCGTTCGGCGGTGAAGACCATGGAGACGCCGCGTTCATCGGCAGCGGCGATCGTCTCGGAGTCGTTGACTGAGCCCCCGGGTTGCACGATTATTGCTGCTCTGGCGTCTGCGGCTGCATGGATACCGTCGGGGAAGGGGTAGAAGGCGTCGCTGGCGCAGGCACCGCCCTCCGCGCGGCCGTCCGCCTTGTTCGCCGCGATCTCCGCAGCCTCGACCCGGTTCTGTTGGCCGGCTCCGATCCCCCAGGCCACTCCCTGGTGAGCCAGAACCACTGCGTTCGACTTGACATGACCGCACACCCGCCAGGCGAAGGCTGCGTCGGCCAGTTCAGCGGCAGTCGGTTCACGCTTTGTGACCACTTGCCAACCGGCAGGCGGCGATGCGAAACACTGCTTCTGCTGGACCAGGAACCCGTCGGTGATCTGACGCAGGCTGACACCAACCGTCGATGTCGGCTGCGGCGGCTCAGCGCGCAGAATACGGGTGTTGCGGCGCTTGGCGACCAGACGGTCGACGGTCCCGTCTGCATAACCCGGCGCAATGACCACATCAGCCTGAGCAGCCGATTCCATTGCTTCGACTGTCGGTTCGTCGACAATTCGGTTCAGCGCCACGATCCCTCCGAACGCGCTGCGAGGGTCGCACTCGAACGCACGCAGGTATGCATCGGCGAGGTTTGTGGCGACGGCCGCTCCGCAGGGGTTGGCGTGCTTGATGATCGCTACCGCACAGCTGTCGGCGAGCGCGCCGATTTCGTGGGCAAGGCGCCACGCCGCGTCGGCGTCGAAGATGTTGAGGTAGCTCAGCGGCACGCCCGAATACTGTTCGACCTGATCCCACATGCTCGGCTCGCCCATCGGGCGGTAACGCGCCCCGCCCTGATGCGGGTTCTCGCCGTAGCGGAGAGAATCAGCGCGTTCGAGGGCCAGGTGGATCGTGGGGGGAAGCGGCGCCGGTTCCGGTTCGCTGCTGTCGAACCAGTCGACGATCGCCGCGTCATAGGCGGCGGTATGGGCGAACGCCGCTCTGGCCAAGCGTCGGCGGGTGGTGCCGGACAGACCGGCGCCGCGGTCGTTGGCCCGCAGTTCCGCCAGGATCGGCCCGTAGTCGGCAGGGTTGGTGGCAACGCCCACGTAGGCGTGGTTCTTGGCGGCGGACCGCAGCAGTGTCGGCCCGCCGATATCGATCATCTCGATTCCAGGTTCGGAGCGGAACGGATAGAGGTTGCCGACCACCAGGTCGATCACTTCGATGTTGTGGGTCTCGAGATCAGCCTGATGCTCGGGGTCCTCGCGGTCCGCGAGGATGCCCCCGTGAAGTCGGGGGTGAAGCGTCGCCACACGATGTCCCAACATGATCGGCGACCCGGTGTAGTCCGCAACGTCGGTGACCGGGATGCCGGCGGCCGATATGGCCGCCGCGGTGCCGCCGCTCGAGATCAGCTCCCAGCCGAGGTCGACCAGCCCTCGGGCGAATTCCACGACCCCCGACTTGTCGAAGACGGACAGAAGCGCACGACGCCGAGGCGGACCACTAGTCATTGCCCGAACCTAGCAAGCTGCAAGTACCAAGAGGCCGAGCGGATTGATCCCTCACACGGCCGCGACCGAACGATGCCGTGGCCCGAGCGGCCCGTGAACGCAGTGAACAAGAGCGGGACACGACAGGTCTCGGCGCACCCGCGATGTTCAATCCGCGCATTCGAAGAGTCACAGGCCGGCGACGATGTCGGCCATGAGTTCACCCGCCTCAGTCGGGTTCTGCCCGACACGGACACCGGCGTCTGTCAGGGCCTCGATCTTGGCGGCAGCGGTACCTCGTCCACCTGAGACGATGGCTCCGGCGTGGCCCATCTTCTTGCCGGGGGGCGCGGTGACCCCGGCGACATAACCGGCGACGGGTTTGGTCATGTGGTCCTTGATGAACTCGGCCGCCTCCTCCTCCGCTGTTCCGCCGATCTCGCCGATCATCATCACAGCCAGAGTCTCCGGGTCGTCTTCAAAGGCCCGCAGGCAGTCGATGAACGAGGTGCCCGGGACGGGGTCGCCACCGATCCCAACACATGTCGTCACCCCGACATCCTTCTGTTTCAGTTCGTAGAGAGCCTGGTAGGTCAGGGTCCCGGAACGGCTGACGATTCCGACAGGACCTCCCGCTTTGGCTATGTGACCTGCGGTGATACCGATGTTGCACCTTCCGGGGCTGATTATTCCCGGACAGTTCGGACCGAGCAGCAGCACGTCGGGAAAGTCCCGCTTCAGGGCGTTGTAGAAATAGACCTCGTCGTGTGCGGGCACACCTTCGGTGATGGCGACAATGAACTTGACGCCTCCCTCAGCTGCCTCCAGCACCGCGCCCCTCACGCCCGGAGCGGGGATGAAGATGCAGCTCGCGGTCGCCCCGGTCGCCTGCACCGCCGCGGCCACGTTGGCGTAGACCGGCACGCCGTCGACATCGGCGCCCGCCTTGGTCGGATGCGTGCCGGCGACCACCTGGGTGCCGTAGTCCCGGTTCAACAAGCCGTAATAGCTGCCCTGTGACCCGGTGAGGCCCTGGTAGACGACCTTCGTGTTCTCATCGACGAAGATGCTCATGGTCTGCTTCCTTTCTTCGTCGCTGACTCAGCCGGCAAGCTCGACCACGCGCCGCGCCGCGTCGAGCATCGTCGGTTGCATCATCAAGTCGTCGGTCAGGTGGGGTTCCAGCATCGCTCGGCCCTCGGCGGCGTTGGTGCCGTCGAGCCGGATCACGATCGGGGAGTCGATCTCGACACGCTGCATTGCTTCGAGGATGCCGCCGGCGATCTCCTCGCCGCGGGTGATCCCCCCGAAAATGTTGATGAATATGGCTTTCACAGCGGGGTCGTTGTTGATGACCTCCAGAGCCCCCGCCATGACGTCGGCATTCGCGCCGCCGCCGATGTCGAGGAAATTGGCGGGGCTTCCACCGACCTGATTGACCACGTCGACGGTGCTCATCGCCAGACCCGCACCGTTTGCGATCACGCCGACCGAGCCGTCCAACCCGACGTACTGAAGCCCCTTGGCATGCGCTGCCTCCTCACGTTCATCACGGGTCTGGGTGGCGTCGTACTGGCGGTAGTCGGGATGACGGAACTCACTGTTGCCGTCGAGGGTCACCTTGGCGTCGAGCACATGGACAGACCCCTCGGGAGTCAGGATGAGCGGGTTGATCTCAACGAGGTCGGCGTCCCCTCGGGTGTAGGCGTCGTAGAGCTTCAACAGGATCTCGACGGTCCCCTCGACCGCCGCTGCCGGCAGGTTCGCGGCCGTCACCCAGTCCCGGCAGACCGCCTCAGTGAGCCCGTCCAGCGGATCGATCCAGATCTTGGCGATGGCCTCCGGATTCGTTTCGGCCACAGTCTCGATCTCGACACCGCCTTCGGCCGAGAGCATCCCGAGGTGCTTCTTTGCCGAACGGTCGAGTGTGAAGCTGGCGTAGTACTCCTCGGCGATGTCTGACGCCTTCTCGATCCAGACCCGCCGCACGATGTGGCCTTTGATATCGAGCCCCAGGATGTTGTCTGCGTGTTCACGCACCGCGTCGAGGTCCGCCGCGTACTTGACGCCTCCTGCCTTGCCCCGCCCGCCGGTATGAACCTGGGCTTTGACCATGACCGGTGTGCCGAGCCGCTGCGCTGCTGCCACCGCCTCCGAAACTGTGAATGCTGCCTCTCCGGGAGAGACCGGCAGTCCGTGGCCGGCAAAAAATTCCTTTCCCTGATGCTCGAAAAGATCCACCGCACCTCCAATATAGGGACTCAGGCAAATTTATAGGGACTCAGGCAAAGTTCACATGAACTCAGGCGATACTAGGCGGGTCCCAACGCTGTGACACAGTCCGCCGCAACAGACCCGAGGAGCTATGCCCGTCGCCCGAGGTCCGCAGATCACCGCCCGCAACGCGCTGCTCATCGGATTCACAGCGGTGGTCATCGCGGGCCTGCTGTTCGGCATGGTCTGGTTGGCCACCTCCCAGGGGGACACCGAGATCATGCTCGGCGACCGGGACTTCGACGCGGGCAGGACCGGGGCGATCAGCCGCGAGATCTCCGAGCGAGGTCCGATCCTCTACTCCGATGTGGGCAGCAGCGGTCGACGGGACATCATCGTCACTCACCTCGGCACAGACCCGGAGCAGGGTTGGCTGGCTTTCTCAGCTCGGCGGGCAGACGATCCACGGGACTGCTTCTTTGCTTGGGACGCAGACGCGCAGGTGTTCTTCCTCACCACCGCGGCGGGTAGCAGCACTGCTTGTGACGAGGTCACAGTCGATGCCGCCGGTACGGGTCTGTTGCAGTACGAAGTCGAGGTTCGGGACGGCAATATCCACGTCCTGCTCAACAACCGGGAGTGAAGAGGGGAAACTCGGACTAGAGCTTCTCCAGAGGGGCCAGGGACAGCAGCAGGGTCTTCTGTCCTACAGCGGCAAAGTTCACGGTGGCCTCAGGGCTGCCGCGGCTTCCACCCATGTCGACAATCACTCCCTCGCCCCAGGAGGAGTGGCGGACATCATCACCGATCTTCAGTCCGAGTGATTCCGCGCCCTTGGGTGCGAAGGGCGACTTGGCGGCGGGACTGTCGCCCCCCAGCGCCTCATCGACGATACGGTCGCGGTGCTCGTCAATGCCCGAAGGTCCGCTCCGCCGATCACTTCGGCCGCCGCGTTGGCCGAAGGTGCGCCGGCCGCTGGGGAATGAACGGTCGAAGCGGTTGCTCCGGCGCTCCCCGCCGATCTCGTTGATCAGTTCCGGGGGGATCTCAGAGAAGAACCGGCTCGGCGGGTTGTACTGGGTCATGCCGTTGAGCATGCGGCTCTGGGCCCAGGTCAAATGAAGCGACTGCATCGCCCTGGTGACTCCCACATACGCCAGACGCCGCTCCTCCTCGAGTTCTGACGGTTCGCCCAAGGTTCGAATGTGCGGGAGGACGCCGTCCTCCATACCGGTCAGGAAGACGACGGGAAACTCGAGCCCCTTGGCTGAATGGAGCGTCATCAGCGTCACCAACGACTCGCTGTCGTCCATGGCGTCGGTGTCGGTGACCAGGCTGATCTGTTCCAAGAACTCGTCGACCGTCTCGAACTCTCGGGCCACTCCCAGCAGTTCCATGATGTTCTCGAGCCGGCCCTCAGCTTCAATCCCATGCTCCGCCTGCAGTTCCTCGAGATAACCGGAGCGCTCAAGAGCCTCTTCGATGATTGTCGCGGGGCCCGCTTCGAGCTCTCCGATCTCTGTTGTGAGTGTCAGGAACTTCCCGATCCCGGTGGTCGCGGGGCCGCTGACACCGGCGGTCCGACAGTTCTGCAGCGCTTGGGAGAACGACATGCCGTGAGCGGTGGCCCAGGCATCGAGTTTGGCGATCGACGAGTCGCCAACACCGCGTCTGGGCACATTGAGGACACGCTTGACGCTGACTTCGTCCGTCGGATTGACGATGGCCCGCAGGTACGCCACCGCATCCTTGATCTCACGTCGGTCATAGAAGCGGGCACCGCCCACCAACTGGTACGGAATCCCGACCCGCACCAGGTGTTCCTCAAGCACCCGCGACTGGCTGTTGGTGCGATAGAACACCGCCATCTCATCCCAGCGCATGCCCTCATGGGCCTGCAGGCGGGCCAGTTCGTGGGCCACGTAACGAGCCTCGTCATGCTCGTCGCCGGCGTGGTACCGCACGATCTTCTCGCCCTGTCCGCGATCGGTCCAGAGGTCCTTGGGGACACGCCCCATGTTCTGGGCGATCACCGCGTTGGCGGCGTCGAGGATGGACTGTGTGGAGCGGTAGTTCTGCTCGAGCACGATCGTGGTGGCGTCCGGGAACGCCTTCTCGAACTCCAGAATGTTGCGCAGGTCGGCACCGCGGAAGGCGTAGATGGACTGGTCTCCATCGCCGACCACGGAGACTCCCCGGTGCTGTTGGGAGAGCATCAACACGAGTTCGTTCTGGACCGAGTTGGTGTCCTGGTACTCATCGACGAGGACATGGGCGAAGCGTTCCCGCCAACGCGCCAACACGTCGGGATGGGTCCGGAACAACTCGACGGCGCGCATCAGCAGGTCGTCGAAGTCCATCGCCGCAGCCGCAACGAGCCGTCGCTGATATTCCAGGTATATGTCTGCCACACGCTTCGCGAAGAAGTCCTCCGCTGCGTCTGCGTATCTGCCCGCCGAGATGTTGTCGTTCTTGGCGGTGGAGATCGCAGCGTGGACCGACCGCGGCGTGAACCGCTTCGGGTCGATGTTGAGATCGCGGATCACGTAACCGGTCAACCGTCGGGCGTCTGCCTGGTCGTAGATGGAGAAGCGACCCGGGTATCCGAGCCGGTCGGCATCTGAGCGCAGGATCCGCACACAGGCGGAATGGAACGTCGAAACCCACATCCTCTCGGCCACCGGGCCGACCAGGGTGGCCACGCGCTCCTTCATCTCACCGGCAGCCTTGTTGGTGAACGTGATGGCGAGGATCTCGAACGGCGACATGCCCTCGTCGATCATGTGGGCGATCCGGTGGGTGAGCACTCGCGTCTTGCCCGAACCGGCCCCCGCGACGACCAGCAGAGGGCCTCCCGAGTGCAGCACCGCGTCGTACTGTGACGGGTTCAGACCCTCGAGGAGAGGTGATGTTTCAGGCATCGGCTCACCCTATCCGCGCGCGCTGACACGAGGGTCCGCCAACCCCGCCGCCATGGCATGCCCCTACGCATTCTCCTACCCCGATCCGACAGTCATCCGACGTTGAGGTGGGTTCACCGCTGGTTGCAGCCGGTAGTAGGTTGACGCTGTGAGCCAGGCCCAACTCGCCGTTGTCGTAGGTATCGTGGCGACCGCGGTGACGTTCGTCCAGATTCTGCCGCAGATCACGCGGCTGCTGCGGATAGGTCGCACCGAGGGTGTGTCGCCGATATGGGCAGCAATCGGCACGACCGTCAACGCCGGTTGGATCGCCTATGTCGTGGCCGAGGAACTGTGGGTGACCGTTCCCGCATGTCTCGTCGGCGCCGGCAGCTACGGCGTAGTTCTATATCTGCTCTATCGCAACGGTGCGGGCGTGCGAACCGGACTGCTGCTGTCTGCCATGGTCGCCGTGGCGTGCGTAGTGGTTCAGCTGGTGGCCGGCTGGACGGTGCTGGGCACGGTGCTGGGACTGTCCAACGGGCTCTACCTCGGACCGTCGGTGGTCGCAGCCTGGAGGTCTCATGCGCCGGTGGGAGTGTCGCCGCTGTCGTGGGTGCTTGTCGCGCTCGAAGGCCTCCTCTGGGGCCTTTTCGGCGTTCTCGTCGAGGCTTCACCAGTTGTCGTCTTCGGGGTGACCGCTGCCTTGCTCGCGGGTCTCGTGCTGCTGCGCCTGTGGGTCACCCGCCACCGCATCCGCCACGCCCTCAACACGCCGGCGCGCGGCTCCGGACCCAACCGCCTAGGAGGCTGTTGATTCACCCTGGGTTTTGCGCAGGCTGAATGTTGTGGGTGGTCCCCGGAGATGACTTACGGCGGTGCGTTGTCTTTCTTCGTCGTCGCTACACATCAGCCAGGTTGACTACAGCGCAATAGGTCGGACATTTCTTGCTGTTCGGTCCCCAAGCATGGTATAGTGAACACATGGGCGACACCCCAAACCCGGCAGATGTCGAGGCTGCTCGCCGGATTGCCGACCTCAGGTGGCCCGACAAGATCATGTGCCCACATTGCGGCGGCTTGCGCACAACCGAGCGGCAGCGCCCGGGTCGCAGGTGGCCGCAATGGCGATGCCGCGACTGCCGTAGGGAGTTCACTGCTGTCACGGGCACATCTATGCACGGCACTAAAATGTCGCCGAGCACTGTGGAGCTGCGGCTGTCTGAGGCACGTCAGAAGCCGTACCTGCCAGCAACGGGTGACTCGAGATCATCGGATCAAGGCGAAGACCCGTCGATGGGGCTCAGCGCTGGGGCTAGGAGTGTGCTGAACGCGCTCCGCCAGCGGACTGCTGGGGTCACCGTCGCGAAAATCTCCGAAATCGCTGGTATCTCCGAAAGGCAGACTCGCAGGATTCTCCACGAACTCTCAGCCGCGGGCATCGCTTTGTGCCGGGACGGCATCGTGCGCGACGGATACAAGTCTACCATCAAGAGGCTCTGGGAACTGACATATACGCCTGAATGCGTGAGGCTGCTCGGGTATCTTCCACGTCGTCGGGTGCCCATGTCCGAGCCGTCTGTCCCTGGTGCTGTTCCTCCCCAGTTCTGGCCGCTGTTCTGGTCGGGGGCAGAGGGTTCAAAACTCAGTCTCGAACGCGACGAACTGCATATCGCAGGCACACTTATCGGCAGCATGGACCTGTCTGCTGAGGCGTGGGCGCTGAGTTCGGTATCTGCGGAAACGCTGACGGTGCTGGCCTGCACACGCGGCTACGACACAGGTGATACAGCCAAGCTCATCCGCTCCGAATTGCGGAGACGGTCCCGTGTCGCTGCTTGATGACTGCGAGGATCTCCTAGCAAGAGAGCTGCGAGAACTCTGGCCGCTTGCCGCTGTGCTGGCGCGCAAGACTTCAGGTCGCCTCATGGGGGGAACTGCTCTCGCGTTGCACCTGCGGCACCGTGCCAGCGAGGACTTGGACATAATGACGCTCAAGGACTTCTCCGGCAGGTCGCTGCGCCGCCAGATGCACAAGCACCTCGACAAGGCATTCTCCGCTGGGCACTCATACGAACAAGAGGTTCTAACCAGTGAGCAAGGCGGCTATTTCGCTCTGATCGGGGGAATCAAGGTGGATGTCTTCCAGGCAAGGCCATCAGAACAACGACAGCCCTCACAGATGAAATGGCTTGAGAAACCCATCTCCGTCGACAAAGTGCCTGTCGGGTCCATCCCCGACATCTTGGCGACCAAATTGGACGTGATCATGTATCGGCCGAAGCTGCGCGACTACATCGACGTCGCCTCGATTGACCAGATGAGCAACTACTCGCTGGAAGACGGGATCGAGTTCTACAGACGTAAGTTCGGCTACGTGGACGACCCGAACCCCCGTATCCTCAAACGGATTGTCGGGCTGCTAGCCGAACCCGGGCAGTTGCAAGCAGATCCACGTTTCGAAGCTCAACGAGGCGACGTGCTTGCCCACCTCCAACAGCGTGCGCCGCAGGTACTCGAATACATCGCTGGCACTTCCGACAAGGAGTTTCGCAAGGCTGTCGATGCCGCCAGCGATCTTGGAATGCCCCGCTCAGCGCCTGTGCCGAACAGCAAGTGCGGGGCGTGGATGCCGAGAGCGCGCACCTACTGCGCGCTTCCGCCGCACAAGAAGGGCCCGCATAGAACCTGTCGCTGATGCGACGGTGCCAGCTAACGGTTCTGCGAATGTCGCGGTGGTCTCCTATTATGGACATATGGCAACCCTCACACAGCCGCGTCAGCCCAAAGCCGCCGCGGGTTCAACCGGCGGGCAGTTCGCACCGAAACCAGAACCCGACGTGACCGACACGGACACGATCCTTTTGGACGCATCCGCTAACGATCACGAAGCAACAGAACCCGCTCCGGACACGCGACACTAACCCCCCAACAAGCACCCCCCGCGACGCCCGCCCAGGGCCGCACAACCCGCGACACCACACCAACACAACCCACCATGCCCACCACAGACAACCCGAAGCGAGTTCCTTGTTGGCGCGGGTCAGGGTCGTGTCAGGCTGTGAGCTTGTAGCCGACGCCGCGGACCGTGACGATGCGCTCGGGGCGGTTCGGGTTCGGTTCGATCTTGGCTCTCAACCGCTTGATATGGACGTCGAGGGTCTTGGTGTCGCCGACGTAGTCGTAACCCCACACCCGATCGATGAAAGTCTCGCGGGTCACGACCCGCCCAGGATTGCGCATCAGCAACGCCAGGATCTGGAACTCTTTCAACGGGAGCTTGACCTGCACCCCGTCGACTGCGACCTCGTGGCGTTCGCTGTCGAGGTGCAGTCCACCGACCTGCAGCACCGGGTCGCCGGAGTCGGAACCGAGAACAGGCGAGGTTCCGTTGATGGCCGCACGACGCAACAGTGCCCTAATTCGGGCAACCAGTTCTCGCAGCCGGTACGGCTTTGACACATAGTCGTCGGCACCCACCTCGAGCCCGACCACCGCGTCGATCTCCTCACTCTTGGCGGTCACCATGATGATCGGCACCGCAGACTCCGAGCGGATCTCGCGGCACACGTCGATCCCCGATATTTCCGGCAACATCACATCGAGAAGCACCAGGTCAGGAGTTGCCTTCTTGAACTGGGCCAAGGCTTGGGGGCCGTCGCGGGCGACATCGACCTGGAACCCCTCCCGCTGCAGCCCGACCCTGAGTGCCTCCACGAACGACTCCTCATCGTCCACGACAAGGATGCGCGAGACTCTGCGGTTCATGCTGTGCCTTCGCCGGGCACGGTGCTATCACCGGCCGCGGTGCCTTCGCCGGGCGCAGCCGGAGCCGCGGGGGTACTGCCGAGCACGGTGCTATCACCGGGCGCAGCCGGAGCCGCGGAAACCAACTGGTCATTGCGGGCGTCGAGGGCGTCTTCACCGGCGTCTGGGATCAAAGGGAGCTCCATAGTGAACGTTGCGCCTTCGCCCTCAGTCGACTCGACCCACACACGGCCGGCGTGATTGGCGGCAATGTGGCGCACCATCGACAGGCCGAGGCCCGTTCCGCCGCTGGTGCGGCTGCGTCCTCGGTCGACCCTGTAGAAGCGCTCGAATACTCGGTCCAGATCCTGGCGCGGTATCCCGATTCCACTGTCGCGGACCTCGATTCCGACGTGACCGTGGGCTTGTGCGACGGCCACCGAGACCTCCCCACCATCGGTGTTGGAGAACTTGACCGCGTTGTCCAACAGGTTGAAGACCGCCGAGGTGAGTTGACGGCGGTCGCCGCGCACCAGGAGATCCCGGTCCGGCAGCCCGACCTCGATCCTGACATCGCGCTGTGCCGCAGCCGCCCGAACCCGGTCATGGGCACCGCCTACCACGTCCTGAATGACAACCCCGGTGAACTCGGTGTCGTCGCCGTGCTCGATTCGGCTGAGTTCGAGCAGGTCGTGGACCGTGTCGGCGAGCCGTTCCGCCTCGACACGCAGCCGGTCAGCCAGTGAGTCGATCACTTCGGGGTCGTGCTCACCGATCAGCGTTTCGGCGAGCAGGGACACCGCACCGATCGGCGTACGGAGTTCATGGCTGATGTTGGACACGAAGTCACGCCGGATCGCGTTGTTGTGCTCCACCGCTGTGACATCGTGAATCAGCGCGATCGCACCGGACAGTTCGTCGTTGTCGATGATCGGCAGCGCGGAGACGAACAGCACTCGACGGGGTGGTCCGAACAACGTGACGGTCTCGGTGACCCTCTCGCCATGGGTCGCCTCGTGGATCAAGTCGTCTATCTTCTGAGCGATCACGGCTTCGCTGTGCCTGCCCTCTCGGTACCAACTGGCAGCGCTGTTGCAATAAACGACCGATTCGTCTTCATCGACGACGACAACACCCATGTCGATCGCCTCAAGTGCGGCCTCATAGCGGCGTTCGGTTCCCCGCAACTGTCGCTCTGCTTCGCTGGCCTCGAGCACCGACTCAAGGCGCTCCACCGCGGCCACCGGTGTTCGAGATGCCGGCGCAACAGCACCGGAGACACGGTTGGAGATGCGGTCGAGATGCTGGTTGACAAGACCCCGCTGCCGAAATCCCACCACGAGCACCACAGCCGCACCGGCCGCTAAGACTGCCAGAGCGACCACCAGCGCTGTCATGCCGAACCGCTCCTATGAAGTCTCGTCGGGGACGGCGACGAACTCTGCCAGTCGAGCCTGCGCCCGCAGTGCACCGGAGTGCTCGGGCAGCCAACCGTCGACCATGTAACGGACGCGTTCACCCATGTTCACAGCGTGGTCGCCGATCCGTTCGTAGAACCGGCAGACGAGCGCCAACTGCACTCCAACCTGCAGGTCGAACGCATGTTCGCGATTGCTTTCGAAGATCGCCGCGATGGCATCGAGATGAAGCTCATCGAGTCGGTCGTCGATGTCGTCGAGGGCGACCGCCAAGCCGCTGTTGCCCTCTGCGTAACTGTCGACTGCCAGCCGCACCAGACGCGCCGCCTCCTCGCTCATCTGGGCGATCAGACCTCGGATCCGGGGGCCGATGGAACTGCCGTAGACGCGGCGGGTCGCTTGGGCGATGTTGGCCATAAGGTCACCGGAGCGTTCGATCTCGGCGTTCATCCACAACGCGGTCGTGATGGCTCGCAGGTCTGATGCCATCGGTTGCTGCAGAGCCAGTAGCTGGTAGCAGCGTTCCTCGAGCTCGACCGACATTGCGTCGATCGCGTCGTCGTCCTCGATGATCCGCTGCGCCTCGGCCAAGTCGCCCGACAGGAACGCTTCTGTTCCGCGCGGGATCGTCTCACCGACGACACCGGCCATGCGAACGATGGTCTCACGGATCGACTCGAGCTCTTCGTGGTAGGTCTTGCGGAGTTCCTCAGTCACCGTGCACTCCTCTCATCTCATCCACTCATCTCAACCGAAGCGGCCCGTCACATAGTTTTCGGTTCGCTCGTCAGAGGGGTTCGAGAACATCTTCTGCGTCGAATCGTATTCCACCAGGATGCCGGTACGGGTATCGGACTCCGGGTTGACCTCCACGGAGAAGAACGCAGTGCGATCACTGACCCGGGCCGCCTGCTGCATGTTGTGGGTCACTATCACAATCGAGTAGTCGTCCTTGAGGCCGTGCATCAGCTCCTCGATCCGGGTTGTGGCGATCGGGTCCAATGCCGAGCACGGCTCGTCCATCAACAGCACGTCGGGGTCGGTGGCTATGGCCCGGGCGATGCACAGGCGTTGTTGCTGCCCCCCGGACAGGCCCAGCGCATTCTCATCGAGCCGGTCCTTCACCTCGTCCCACAGGGCGGCCTTGCGTAACGAGTTCTCGACGATGTCGTCCATCGCCGGACCCTTCTTGGCCAACCCGGCCACCCGCGGGCCGTAGGCGACGTTGGCCCAGATCGACTTCGGGAACGGGTTGGGCTTCTGGAAGACCATGCCGATCTGGCGGCGCACCTCGACTGAGTCGACCTTGGGGTGGTACAGGTCGACTCCGTGATATCGGAGCGAGCCGGTGACCCGGGCCGTCTCGATCAGGTCGTTCATGCGGTTGAAACAGCGCAACAGCGTGGTCTTGCCGCAACCGGAGGGCCCGATGAACGCGGTGATCTCGTTCTCGTGAACCTTCAGGCTCGCGTCCCGTACCGCCCGGAAGTCCCCGTAGTAGACGTTGAGCTCCTCCACATCGAAGATCACAGTTCTCTCAATCTGGGATTCTGCACCTTCCTGCACCGCCGGGTCCGCACCGGGTTCCTCAGCTCGTTGGTCGGTCGCCGTCATATCAGGGTCCTCGGGGCGGTCGCCTTTCGTGTTGAACGGATCAAGCCCTGTGTCGTTGAACGGATCAAGCCTAGTGTCATGTCCGATCGCCATTTGGTCAGCCTCGCTTCTTCTCGAATCGGTTTCGAAGCAGGATCGCGGTCATGTTCATCAACAGCACGAGCACCAGCAGCACGACGATGGCGGCTGCGGCGGCAGTTGCGAATCCCGGGTCGCGACCTCGTTCACTCACCCATTCCACGATGATGATCGGCAGCGCCGTGAACTTCTCCCGCAGCCCTGACGTGTCCCAGACATCTGGATTTCGGGTGAGTCCCCCCGAGATCGCGCCGACGAGGATCAGCGGTGCGGCCTCGCCGATCGCCCGTGACATAGCCAGGAGCGTGCCGGTCAGGATCCCCGGCGCTGCATAGGGGAGGATCTGGGTCCGAACCATCTCAGACTTGGTCGCCCCGAGTCCGTAGGCCCCTTCCTTCAGCCCGGTCGGGACTGCCCGGACCGCCTCCTGCGCGGTGATGATCACGATCGGCAGTACCAGCACCGCCAGGGTCAGGCCCGCGGACAGCACGGACCGGCCGCCGGTGGCGTCGGCCAACCAGCCGAGTCCGAGGAACCCGAAGATCGTGCTCCTCTCGACGAACAGGAACAGGCCCAGCAGTCCGTACACCACCGACGGCACCCCCGCGAGGTTCCTGATCACCAGTTCGATGATCGAACTCCAGCGGGACTTCGGTGCATACTCCTCGAGGTACACCGCGGCGCCCACCCCCACAGGGAACGCGGTGACCGCCACGATTATCCCGATCCACAATGAGCCGTAGAGTCCCTGCTTCACTCCGAGCTTGTCGTCCATGGAGCGGGACCGGAGCGACCCGTTCAGAAAGTCCCAGGCGCGGGTGGACAGTTGGGCCCAACCGTCTGCGACGGTGTCGACGATCAACACTGCAAGGACCGCAAGCGACAAGATCAGGGAGAGCAGGATCACAGCCTTGAACAGCCCGCCGGCGAAGTCGCGTCGCTGCCGGGTGAACGCGGTCGCTCCCTGTCTTGCGGCGGTTCCTATCGTGGTGAATGCCATGACCGCTGCTCAGTACTGCTCACGGACGCGGGCTACGAACCGGTCGCCGATCAAGTTGAGTCCCAGAGTCAGCATGAACAGCACCAGACCGACGAAGAACAGGCTCTGGAAGGTCAGACCCTCCCCGACGACTTGATCGGTGCCCGAAGCGAGTGATGCCATCGCCGCGGGCATGGTGAGACTGCCGTCATAGGGGGAGTACGTCTTGATGGCAGCATCAGCCGCGCCGCCGGCCATGAACACCACCATCGTCTCCCCGAGCGCCCGCGACACCGCCACGATCAACGAGGCGACGAGTCCCGAGACCGCGGCGGGCAGCACCACCCGCACGGTCGTAACCGCTCGGCGCGCCCCCAACCCCGCTGACGCCTCCCGCAGTGATTTCGGAACTGCGGCCATCGCGTCCTCTGAGATCGACGCAACCAGGGGGATCGTCAGGATCCCGACACCGATCCCCGCGGCCAGCATCGAGCCGCGGCCGCCTTCCCCGCCGATGTGGGCGACCACATTGGGGGCCAGCCACAGCAGCGCGAAGAAGCCGAGCACCACGCTGGGGATTCCGGCGAGGATCTCGAGAATGGGTTTGAACAAGGCCCGGTGCGACGGCCTGGCGTACTCGGACAGGTAGACGGCCGCGCCCATTCCCAGGGGCGCGGCCACCACCATGGCTATGGCTGTGGTCCAGAGGCTTGCTACCAGCAGGGTCGGCATGTCGTAGATCCCGCGGCGCGGGAACCACCCGATTTGGCCCCACGTGGCCGACCAGTCGACGTCGCGCATGAAGATCCAGGCCTCCGCGAAGAGTGCGTAGATGATCAGCGCCGAGACGACCACCGAGACGAACGCTGTGCAGAACATCGCACGGCTGATGATCCGTTCCCTTCGCACCCGGCGCGGTGAACCGGAGAGCGCCTCGATGCTCAGTTCAGCGGATCCAACCTCGTTCATCTAATGATCGTGTTCACCGTCGAACGAATGGATCTCGGGACTCAGGCATCAGGGCTCAATTCTAAGTGCTGGACCTGCCGATCGACTCATCCTGCCCAGGCGGCGCGGACTTCGGACTTGGCTGCCTCGGTCAGTTCGACGTATCCGACTTCAGCGACGGCCCTGTCAAGGCCTTCGCCCATGTAGTAGTCGACGTAGGCGTCGAGTCCCGGGTTCGCAGCGGCTGCGTCAGAGTTCACGTAGATGAACAGCGGACGGCTGAGCGGGTACTCCCCCGTGGCGATCGTGCTCGGTGTTGCTCCTACGCAACCGCTCTCGCCGTCATCCACGTCGAGCAGCTTCACTCCACCGGCATTGTTGGCGAAGGCGAAACCGACCCATCCCAGCGATGTGTCAGATCCCGTGATGCCCTGCAGGATCACGTTGTCGTCGCCCG
Source organism: Candidatus Aldehydirespiratoraceae bacterium (assembly GCA_965208435.1). GTDB lineage: Bacteria > Actinomycetota > Acidimicrobiia > Acidimicrobiales > Aldehydirespiratoraceae > VXYK01. The sequence continues at coordinate 1,216,834 of OZ242337.1, forward strand.
ACGGGCTGTAGTCGGGACGTGTGGTTCCGACTTGGCCACGTTCCTCTGCCGGGTGTTCGATCACCAGCTCGACGTAGGTGTCGAAGGTCCCGGACTCCTCTCCTGGACCGAAGATGTCGAGGGGGATGTCAGGCAGGTTTCCCGCACCGCCGAGTTCGACGGAAACGGCGTTGGCGTCAGCCCACGATCCGATTCCAGTGGCTTCGGGACCGGTCAGGGCGTACAGGTCCGCAAACGAGACGCACTCGACGGCATCGTTGGAGGCGTTCGTCATGACCCCGAGCCCGTCGATCCCGACCTGCAGCCCGACGTAGTTGATTCCGTTGGCGGAGCATTGGTCTGCTTCGCTGTCTTTGATTGCCCGCGAGGCGTCAGAGATGTCGGTCTCACCGCTGCAGAACAGGGCGAACCCATCGCCGGTTCCCGGCCCGTCGACAGCGATCGAGACATTCGGATGGATGTCGTTGAACAGCTCCTGGACGCGCAGCGAGATCGGTTCAACGGTGGAGGAACCGGAGATGAAGATATCGCCCGAAAGGTCCATATCGGAGGAATCTGAGCTGGACGAGTCTGAGTCGTCGTCTCCGCACGCGGACGCGACGAGTGCCAGACTCAAGAGAATCGCCAGCAACCAAACAACATTCCTAGATTGACGCATTCGGGTTCCTTCCCGGGTCTTGGACCCGCTCGGTGCGAATCCGCTTCGGGCGCAAAGCTACGCGGGCATTGCTAAATCGCACCGCCGGATGAGTGAACGAACAGTGAACACCCGGTGAAGAATCCACCGGACTCGAAGGGCGTTGCTCTATTCGTCTGTCGGCGATTCGGGTGGTTGTGAGGCACCGACCCCAGGCGACCCGATCCCCAGATGACCCTCGATGCGAGCCAACCTCTCCCTTACGTCTCCCAAACCGATGCCGAGCACCTTGATCTCCCCGCTCAGCTTTGCATCGAGAGCCTTGATCTCTCCGCTCAGCTTTGCATCGAGAGCCTTGTGATCAGCGCGCAGTTCGGTGCCGAGAGCCTTCACCTCAGCACGGGTGCCATTGTTGAGCTGGATCATGAGGTCACGGGTCTTGGAATTCTCACGAGTCTGGTGCCAAGAATTGCCGAGCATCGCCACGAAGAGCGTCGAGATCATCGCCAACAAGGCCGCTTCCATGTGTGCAGACTAGTCGTGACGTTGGAGTTGTCAACTCAATGGCATGAAATAACATTAAAATTTCTAGAGGCATTCGTTCCGCCGCCACCTCAGAGCCGGCAGGTCCGAATAATTCGGTTGACAGGTATGCTGAAACTCGCCAATCTGGTTTTCGCTGGAGTTTCCGGCCGCAGGACAGGACCGACATGAGCAACATTCACCGCACCGATTATCAGCATCAAGCTGACATCGCCGCGCGCGTAAATGTGCAGACGGTCATGCCAGCTTCTTGGTTTACCACGAAGCCGTATCACACCCCGCGGCCCTTCGGCGCTCCCTCCGGGTAACTCGACCCAACAAACGGGAAGTACGCAGAAAGGCCGCTGGTAGACCCAGCGGCCTTTCTGCGTTGCCCGGCCAACATCCGCCGCACAAGACGCAAGAACCGCCCAGCAACCGACACAGACAGAAATCCCGCCACAAACTGAAACCCAAGAACGGAAGGAGACGGGGACATGTCAACCCTCGTCGACATCACTGAACAACTCCAAGCCGACACCACCTCATGGGAGACGCACGCGGCCTGCAAGACGGTCGACAATGCCTATGACCTGTTCTTCTCCGACGACATCGGAGAGATCTCGGCCGCGAAGCGCGTCTGTGCCGAGTGCCCGGTGATTGCCCCCTGCCTCGAAACTGCTCTGGACAACCAGGAGCAGTGGGGAGTCTGGGGTGGGCAGCTCTTCGTGAACGGCGAGATGTTGACCGTCAAACGCCGCAGGGGCCGTCCTCCCAAGGTGGCTCGTCCCGAGGATCTGATGCCGGTCGTTCCGGTACCCATACATCTTCGGGAACGAGCAGAACGGCGGACCGCTTAAGCGGCGCTGATCGACCACTCCCCAAGAACCCGGGCAACGGTTTACGCGAGCCCCGGTTCTCGGTCGATCAGCGCCGGAGCGGCCGCGTTACTAGCGCCGGGCGCAGCCGGAGCCACCAAGTGTTGTCACCGGGTAGCCGGGCGCAGCCGGAGCCGCCAGATGTTAGCGCCGGGTAGCCGGGTCGTTGCTAGCGCCGGGCGCAGCCGGAGCCACCAAGTGTTGTCACCGGGTGGCCGGCGGGTTATGCGAGGTAGCGTTCTGGCGGAGTCTTCGTGCCGGAGTTCTGATGCCCCTGTTCAAAACAATCTCCGCGGTGTTGTTGGCCGTTGTGTTGGTCGCTGCTTGCGCGGAGGACTCCGGCAGCGAGTTCGGTGAGGCCAACAGGGTCACTCTCACCGACGGAGCCCTCAGTCCCGAGGGCAGTACCGGACGGACCCCGGCCGTTGAGGGCTCTATCCGCAATCTCGGGTTCGCCTCTCTGTCAGGAGGCGAGTCAGACACCTTCGCCAGCCATCTCGACAAGCCGCTGGTCGTCAACTTCTTCGCCGCCTGGTGCAGTCCGTGCCGTGCCGAACTGCCCGAGTTCGAGAGCGTATACCAGGAGCTCTCCGGCGAGGTGAACTTCATCGGCATCAGCCGCGACGACTCCGCCGACGCGTCGCTCGAACTGTTGGCCGAGACGGGCGTGACCTTTCCGTCGGGATGGGACCGCGACGGGTCGCTGTTTCCCGAACTGGGTCTGCTCGGCATGCCCTCCACGCTGATGGTCGACCGCGACGGAGTGGTCGCCGAGCAGTGGAGCGGCGTGCTCACGGCGCAGGGACTGCGCGACCTGATCACGGATAACCTGCTCTGATGGGTGTCTACGCCTTTCCGTTCGCGCTCGGACTGGTTGCCGCGTTCAACCCCTGTGGCTTCGCCCTGCTGCCCGTCTACCTGTCTTATTTCCTGGGTGTCGACGGTGACGACAAAGCCAGCCGGCTGGCCACCATTGTGCGCGGTCTCGTCGTCGGTCTGGTCATGACCGCAGGATTCATCGCGGTGTTCGGTCTCTGCGGGGTGGCATTCGAGACGGTGATCAATCAGGGCACCGTGTTCGAGTACACGGGCTACGTGACGATCGCCATCGGCGTGTTGATGCTTCCGCTGGGCGTCTTCATGGCGCTGGGCAGGGACTTCGTGCTGCGACTCCCGAAACTGAACGTGGGGACCGGCAGCCGGGACCTCTCGTCGGTGTTCCTCTTCGGTGTGAGCTACGCGGTCGTTTCGCTGTCGTGCACCATCGGGTTGTTCCTGTCGTCGGTCACCAACTCGTTCACCACCGACGGGTGGTTGGAGGGGTTCGGCAACTTCCTCGCCTACGCGCTGGGGATGGGTGCTCTGATCACCTTCTTGACCATGAGTCTGGCGCTCGCCAAGACCGATGTGGTCGCCGGGATGCGACGGGTGCTGCCCTACGTGAGCCGGGTGTCGGGTTTCGTGCTGTTGGCCGCCGGCCTCTATCTGATCGACTACGGCTATTTCGAGATCCGCCTGTTGTCCGGTGATGCCTATTCGAGTCCGCGGGTCGACCGTTTCCTGGAGTTCCAGGCAGCAGTCAACAACTGGATTCAGGACACCACGCCGGAACGCATCGCGGTCATCAGCGTGCTCGGGGTGGTCGGCGCGCTGATCATCGGCTGGCGTGACCTCGAGCCCGACCGGATCAAGCGGGTCAGTGTCACCTCGGGGTACGTCTGCAGCTACCTGATCATCGAGTTCCTGTTCAACGGTGGCGAGTTCATCTTCCTGCCGCTGGTGCGTTTCGTCGGCGGGTGGCCGCTGCGGGTCGTCAACTGGTTCAGTGATCCGCTGCGTTTCGGCGTGCCGATCGAGGTCCTGATCACGGCGCTGGTGGTCTGGGTCGCGTGGCGACGAATCGCGGACCGTCTCCGCACCTGACAGGTCTAGCGCGTCTGATAGCGGTCAGGGGACGAGGGGCTGGACCCTTCGGGTATCCGCTCGACAAGCAGCGCACCACTCAAGACGTCAGGGAGCGAGGCGTTCGGTTATCCAGGCGTCCGCTTCTCGGCGGTAGCGGACCCGGTCGTGGAGACGGTCCGGGCGGCCCTGCCAGAACTCGACGCTATGCGGTGCGATCAGGTACCCGCCCCAGTGCGACGGCCTCGGGATCTGATCGGGGTACTGCTCCTCGAGTTCAGCGACGCGCGCTTCGAGTTCAGCCCGGGAGGACAGGACTTCTGACTGCTCGCTGGCGCAGGCGCCGATCTGCGCGCCGCGGGGACGGCTCGCGAAGTATGCGTCGGATTCCGATTCGGGGACATGGCTGACCTCGCCCACGACGCGGACCTGCCGCTCGATCTCGCGCCACACCATTGTCAGGGCCCCACGGCCGTTGGCTTCAAGCTGGCGACCCTTGGCCGACAGGCGGTTGGTGTAAAACACGAATCCGCGGCTGTCGACGCCCTTCAACAACACCGCGCGGGCATCGGGCCAACCGTCGGCGTCCACCGTCGACAACACCATGGTGTCGGCGATGTAGGGGTTGACATCTGCCCAGAGGTCGAACCACGCACGGAACTGCGTTATTGGATCGTCGGCAACGTCTGAGACATCAAGACCAATGCGCCCGAACTCTTCACGCATCGCGGCCATGTCCATTGCCGGAGCCTACTGTTTGCGAGGTGAGCGCTAGTCGGTTTGTTGCAATCGCAGCCTTGGCCATGGCGGGAATCACCGGCGCGTCGTTGCGATGGGCCGCGACCGAGATCATCGACGACCCGTTGGTGACCCTGCTGCTCGTCAACAGTGCCGGCGCGTTCATTCTGGGGATGTTGCTGCGCGCCCACAAGGCGCACTCGTCGGTGCGGCTCTGCGTGGGTGTCGGTTTCTGCGGTTCGCTCACCACCTTCTCCACACTGGCGGTTGAAATAGCTGAGCGCATCGACCACGGCCAGTTGGTGGATGCGGTGGGCTTCACGGCGGTCACCGTGGGCGTCGGACTGCTCGCGGTCATTGCCGGCTGTCGCTTGGGCACCCAGTTGGAGAGCAGGCGCGCATGACCGCGATGGCATTCGGCGCCGCCGCTCTGATCGGCACACTGGCCCGTTGGCAACTCGGTGCGCACCTAAGATCACCGCAGGGAACCTTGATCGCCAACGTATTGGGGTCGTTCGCCTTCGGCCTGTTGCACGCAGCCGGACCCGACGAGGCGATCATCGTCGGTATCGGCGGGCTCGGCGCGTTCACGACGTTCTCGGCACTGGCCGGGGAACTCATCGAGATGTGGCCCCGCTCCCGCAGCCGCACCCTGGGCTACGGATCGCTCACCCTCATAGCGGGCGTAGCCGCCGCCTGGCTCGCCATCTCGTTGACCTAGCCTGCCCGCTGAGTCATGTTCCGCCTCTATCAGGTGATGACTCTGATAGTGAGCGACGACTTCAGTCTGCTGCCGACAAGAGAGCGCTGACAGGCCCTGGGTGCGCCGATTGGCACCTGATGCGCAACTGAAGGTTCACGCAGGCCACCGAAGAATTCGACCTCAAGCCGGCTTGTCGCAATCCGTGCATCGGGTTGTTCTCGAAACATCCATCAAATCGTTCCTATATCATCCATTGAAATCTTCCTGAAACGTCCATCAGACACCTTTTGTTGTGTACGCTGAGTCCTGTGGACATCGAGAAACCCGGTGACGCTGACCAGCAGGTGACCCGCTATCTGCCACGGGTCGTCGACTTGGAGATAGAAGGCTTGCTCCGCCTCGTGCCGACTGTGGTCCTCGAAGGTCCTCGTGGATGCGGGAAGACCACCAGCGCCCGACAGTTCGCAAAAAGCGAGGTGTCCCTAGACGAGATTCCCAACGCGCGTCGCTCGGCACAGGTGGACCCCCGGTCGATCCTCGATGGCGACACACCACGGCTGATCGACGAATGGCAGCTCGCTCCCGGCATCTGGAACGCAGTGCGGCGTGCCAGCGATGACCGGCGCAGGACCGGACAGTTCATCTTGACCGGCTCGGCGAACCCAGCCGACGACATCACGCGCCACTCCGGCGCCGGCCGAATCGGGCGTGTGCGACTGCGGCCGATGTCGCTGTTCGAGCAGGGCGTCTCGGACGGGACCGTCTCGCTGAGGACGATCTTCGACGGCACCGCACCTCGAGCCGAGACACCGCCGCGAACTCTCGGCGAAGCAGCGGAATGGACCGTTCGGGGCGGGTTTCCGCAGACGCTGGGGATGTCCGTCGACGATGCGCAGCGCTTCCTGGTGCTGTATCTCGACGAGATCAGCCGCATCGATATCGCCCGCGTCGATGGGATCGCCCGTGACCCGGTTCGCGTCCGTCGGCTGCTCCGGTCATTGGCCCGCAACATTTCCACCCGAGCCACGCTCCGAACCCTGGCCCGAGACGCGGACGGCGGCAACCTCGACCCGAAGACCGTCACGAGCTACCTCTCTGCCCTGGAGCGGGTGTTCGTCGCTGACGACGTGCCGGCGTGGTCGCCTCGCATGAGATCGAAGGTTGCGCTGCGTTCTGCACCCGCGCGGCAACTGGTCGACCCCGCACTGGCGTGCGCGATGCTCAGGACCGGACCCGAACGGCTGCTCGACGATCTCGAGTCGTTCGGCCTGCTCTTCGAATCGCTCGTGCTGCGCGATCTGCGGGTGTACGCGGGACCGCTGCACGGCTGGGTCGGGCACTATCGGGACGAGACCGGCCTGGAGGCAGACGCCATCGTCGAACTCGGCGACGGTGCCTGGGCAGCGTTCGAGGTCAAACTGGGTGGCGAACAAGCCATCGAGCATGCGGCGACGTCGCTCACCAAGCTCGCAGGACGGGTCGACGATGCCGTCCGCCGCAGGCTCGCAGCCCTCGCCGTGGTGACCGCCACTGGCGGATACGCCTACCAACGCCCCGACGGCGTTTCGGTCATCCCCCTCACGACCCTCGGCCCATAGCGCATGCACAGACTGTGACCGATCTGGGGTCATCGCCAAACACCCTCCACAACGATCGCATCCTGGTCCACCGAGATACTGGCTCGCTGTCTCCCTGGCCTAGCCTGCGACGATGTGACTCACCATGGGTATTGTGCAGGCTTTAGAGAAGCACCGCACGGGAGGAAGACCCGCCTCTTCCTGTTGCGGGTAGCCGTCCGGGGCAGCAATGCAAGCAGATGCTCGGCGACGGCTCTGCGCCGGGGGATCAGCACCCGACAGCCGTGCAGGCATCGGCCCGCGGACTCATGTTGGGGCGAGTTGCCACACCGACAGAAACACAGACCCGCAGATGGAGACGGTCATCACCGCAATCGTCGCAATGAACGCCCAGACATCTCTGCTGCGCCTTTCCGAGAACGCTGCGAAGCGTGTATCGATCGCTGCGAACTGTTCTTTCACCTCAGCGAACTGCTCCCTCACCTCAGCGAACTGTTCTTTCACCTCAGCGAACTGCTCCCTCACCTCAGCGAAACCCTTGTCCATCTTCGCGTGGACCTCGACGAAACCCTTGTCCATCTTGAACTCGAGGTCCGCAAGGTCGCGTTTGGTGGCGAACTGTTCCCATCCTCCAAGGGGTTGCTGCGCCATGAGGAACTCTGCTTCCTGTGGACCGATCGCGTCGGCGATGTTGCTGTAGATTTCGGATCGCTGCTGGTTTGTGAGGGCCACTGCGGGTTCTCCCGTCCAATTCGTGTTCTGTCGATTCAGGGGGAAGTGGCTCAACAGCAACCGTAGCACCAAAAGCAACCAGAGACATCAAACCCACTCAATATGCTTCTGGCCTGCAACAACCTTGTCCGAGGCGGGCAACTTGAAAAAATCTAGGTGTAGTGGGTGGCGCAACACCCTGGACCGGGCTCACTGAAGTCCCCCTGCCCCACAAGTTCCCGCGGGACCGTGCCAATGGGACTACCGGCGGGGAGGCCGGAGACCGCGGGGAAGCGGCCGGGCATGGACGATGGCAAGCTCCTTGTTGGCGCGGGTCAGGCTCGTGTAGAGGACGCCCTGCCTGCCGACGTTCTCTGGAAAGTCCCCGGGTTCCACGACGACCACAGCGTCGAATTCAAGCCCGCGCGCTTCGTCTGGCTGCAGGATGTCTATAGTCAACCCGTCCCGCGACCAGCTGTGCAGATGGCGGCCGCGAACCCAGCCGCGCTTTCGGAACTCGACCGTGAGCGGCCTCGGCTCGGTGGAGATAACCGCCACTATCCCCTTGTGCTGGTCAGTGAGATCGATTGCCGCGTCCACGGCCGTAAATGTGCGTTCGTCTGCGGGCACCTTCGTAACGGTGGGGTGCCGGCCGTCTCGAAGCGCCTGCTCCCCTCTTTCACCGCGAGGCAGCAACTGATTTGCGAATCGTAGGATCTGCCGCGTCGACCGGTAACCATTCTGAAGCACTTGGATGTTGCAGTACCCGGTGTCGTCTGTCATTTCGAGATCCTCTGCGAGCGACTGCCAATCGTCCGCAGTCCAGTCGGATCGCCGCTGGTTCATGTCGCCGAACAGCGAGAGCGAGCCGGCGGGCTCCAGCAGGGAACCAATGAGAATCCGCCACTCCAGAGGGCGAACATCCTGCGCCTCGTCGACGATAAGGTGCCCGACCCGTTCACCGACAGCTCTGGGGTCGAGCGACAACGCGACCGCAGCAAGCATCGGAAGATAGCGTGCCTGCCCAGAGATCTCGTTCCAGTTCGGGAGACCTCGAAGCCAAGCCAGGATCTCGGGGTCACGGATCTCGGATTTGTCGGCGTGCTTCATGGCCTCGACGACGCGACGAACACGCTGGTCCATACGGCCCGACGTGGGGACATCTGCCATCGACATCACGAAGCCGTCGATCACCCTGCCGAGAACCCAGGACGATTCGATCCGTCCGATGGGTTCCAGCTTCGGAATAGTCCGGAGCCCGACGACTCTGTGCAGCAGGGCAGGAAGACTGAGGATGTGGATCTCGGCTCCCGGCTCCTTCAGTTCAGATATGACCGGCGTTACGTGGTCGACGTAGGGAACGGACGGTCCGACGATCGCCACACGGGCGACCTGTTCAGACCCTCTCTCGTCGCTCGTGAGGTAGACAGCTCTATGGGCAGCGACGACAGTCTTGCCCGTGCCGGGCTGCCCCTGCACCACCAGCCCCCGATTCCCGGCGGCGGCCACGAGCAGGTACTGGTCGGGCTGCATGGTCGACAGAACCGCGCCCATGCGACCCTGCTTCGGCATCGACATGACCATGTCGACCGCGTCAGCCGCACGCAGATGCCCCCGACGAGTCTCGACTTCTCCCACGGTCTCAGCGACGGATCGCTCGAACCGCTCAGATGACTCGGACAAATCGGACGGCTCGGTTGTCGGCCGCCTGTCGAGTTCGGCGGCCCTCGGTTCCGGCCGCGTTTGCTCCTCCTCAGTCGGCCGAACCGCCTGTCGACGTCGCATCGGAGCTTCCGGGACTTCGAGGGCCCGTGCCCGGCCCTCGAAGGGGTCCACAGCACCCGTCTCGATCTCGTCGGAGTAATCGACGAGGTCGTTGAGCCGAAGTACGAACGTTCGCCGCCCGGTTACCGATGACGCAATCTCGTGACCAGATGAGCGACCCTCAAAATACAGGCTTGCGATCGGTGCAGCCCAGTTGACAGCCTCGAACCCGTCCTGCTTCACATGCCGGCCGGCGATGTAGAAGGTCTGGTCCAGCATGCCGGAGTAGGGGTGGCCGTCCTCGAGCGCCACTCGGCCGATGACCGCAGCAGTCATCCCGCGGGCGATGCCCGGTCGAGGGAGCGAAGAGTTGGTCCAGTGCTGACTCTGGACGAGGGCGATGTGCCTGACGAGGTGGGGCTGCTCGGTAAGCAGACGCGTGATCTCCTTGCGATACTGCTCGTTGACGGCGCGCTCGGCGTCCAGAACGGCCCGGTGGTCTTGGTCTCTTCTCCCATCGGTCATTCGGGTGTCACCTCTGCGACGCAGACCGCTATCGTCTCGACGTCCATGCGGCCGTCGAGGCTCTGCTCGAGCCGTTCCTGAGCTTCCCGCAACAGCCGGCCCTGATTCGACCGCTGGGCTTCCTGGAGGTGGATCACCTTTGTGCTCCCCCGCTCCCTCAGAGTCTCGATGCGACGCTCGATCTGCGCAACCTTGCGATCGTGGGTCTCCCGCAGGCTGATGCGTCGAGACTCGACAAGCGCGGTGTTCATCGCCCGGCGCCGATCCAACTCCTCCTCGTGCCGCTTCCGTAGTGAACGCTCGGCTTCGTTGAGGTGTGCGTCAAGGTCCGCGCCAATCCCCGCCTCGTGCTCTTCAAGCTGAGACTCCGCGAGCGCAGCCAATACCGTCGACCCCACGGGCTCACTCGTCAGGACTCCCGTGTCGAGGCCGACCGCCGCGGTCCAGAACTCGGCCGACGGTTGGAGTCCGTCCCATCTGGCCAGAGCCACGAGAACGAAGTACGAGCCCGGCGTGACGGAACCGCTCTTGATTCGAATGTGGCCGAAGCGCGCCTGGGACGACCCGGGGACACGCAGCGCCGCCCGCACAAGCGGACTGGTGGCCGAGAGGAGGCTCCGGTTCGTCTTGCGTGCATGATCCGGGTCGAGACAGAACACCAGGTCACGTTCGTCGAGCATCGCCTTGGCCAGTTTGTCGATCTCGGTTCGTGATCGCTCACCTTCAGACTGCACGCCTCGCAGGTGCTGCTCCATCGCCGCTGTGCCCCGAAACGTCAGGAAGGTGCCACCGCTGTCCACCTCGCAGTGTGCGCCGGGCGCGCCCGCTGCCCAATCGCGCAGCAGGTGGAGCAACTCGGGTTGGCCGACGTACCGGCCGGACTTGAGCAGGTCTTCCTCCAGACCGTCGATCTCTGCGGTGTCGGTCGAGGACAGAAAGGACGCAGCGGCTTCGACGTCGCCGATCGCGAGCCGCTGTTCCTCGATCGCTGCCAGCATCTCGCTGAGCCTGCGTTCACGTTCGGCTTGTGTCAACGCGAAGTCGAACATTGCGCGGCGCAGATCCCCCATCCGCGACTGCAGGATCGGCTCGAGCTCGCCGATGGAGTCCGTGAAGACGCCGATCCGCTGATGCACCCGTTCGATGATGTCAGACTCGATGGTTCCAGGTGTGTGAAAGTTGAGAACGAGGATCTTCTCCTCGGTCTGCCCGAACCGGTCGACCCGGCCGATCCGCTGCTCGACCTCCATTGGATTCCACGGAAGGTCGTAGTTGACGACGGCCGAGCAGAACTCGAAGTCGAGGCCTTCACTCGCCACCCGGCTCGCAAGGAGGACGTCGAAGTCGTGGTCGCGGAACCTTCGCATGACGTCGTGCCGTGCCTCGCGCCCGACCCCGCCGTGCATGACTTCGATGCGGAACTCCGCGCTCAAACGTTCATTGAGGTACGCCAACGCGCGCCGTGAGAAAGTGAACACCAGCACTCGTCGGCCGCCCTCGACAATCGGTCGCAGACTGTCGATGAAGGCATCGAACTTGGTGTCGACGTCGCCGAGGCTGCGCGCGAGCTCCAAGACCTCCTCAGGTGGATTCGTGATGTCCCAGGAGACGTCGTCATCTGTTCCATCGAGGTCTTCGTCCCCGTTGTTGTCCCCGTGTTCGTCTCGCCAGTTCAAGACCCGGTCCCGGGCAGCCGGAAGGCAGGTGCTGGCAAGGCGAAGAGGCATCTGGGTAACGAAGCCGACCGGCAGCCCCAATACTCTTGCCCGATCGATCTGCCACCGCTCAAACGCGGCGTAGAACTCGACCTCCCGGTCCGTCCACTCGACGGGAATCGGGATCGCTTCTCTCACCGCCTTCCGCTCTTGCACCTCGACCTTGCGTGTACGGGTTACTACAGCGGAGAGCGCGTGGAGTCTGCCAATAAGCCGTTTTGCCTGCGCGATCTGCGGTGCCGACAAGGTTTCGCTCCGGAGAAGTGCCGCCAGTTCGCGGTACTCCGGTCGGACAGAAACGGCGCGGCCGAAGCCCAGAGACTCGATGGTCTTCAAGCGCCGAAGACGCTCGGGATTGGCCACATCGGCATCGAAGAAGCTGGCGCTCAAAGCGTGGAGCACAGCGTTGGGCTCCAACCGCTGTTCCAGGACGAACCGGTTGTCGAACTCGCCGGGCGCCAGGAGTTGGAGCAGGCTGAAGAGGTCGTCGTTCCCCAGGTTCAGCGGAGTTGCCGACAGGAAGATCAGCGCGTCGGCCCAGTCGGACAGAAGTGCCCCGAGCGCATGGCTCCTGGTTTCTGAATTGCGGAACGCGTGCGCCTCGTCGACGACAACCAAATCGAATCGCGGGGAGAGCTCGGCCAGATCCTCGAGACCGGACCACACTCGCAGCCGTTCGAGACTGCAGACGCCCGCAAACCGCGACGGCATGCGGTCCTCGTCGACTCGTTCCAACAGCTTATCGAGCCGGGGCCGGTCGAGGTCCTCAAGCTCGTAGTCGAAGCGTTCACGCATCTCTGCGCGCCACTTCGGAACGAGCATCGAGGGGCAGACGACCAGAACGCGGTCAGCCTGCCGCCGGGCATCGAGTTCGGTCCACACCAGTCCGGCCTCGATGGTCTTCCCGAGGCCGACCTCGTCGGCGATCAGGAGTCGGAGCGAGCCCGTCTCAAGGAGTCGGATCACAGGGCGGAACTGATACGCGCGAAAGATCGTCTTGGTGGCGCGAAAGGAGTAGACCGTGTCCGTGAGTTGCTCTCGAAGCTTCGCTCGAGTGAGCGTGGCCGCGAAACGGTCGGCATGGGCCGGAGGGCGGGCAATCCACTCGCGGGGATCGTCGTCTATCACCGGAGGCTGGAGATCGCGTTCAGGGACGGTGACGGTACGTCCGTCGACGCGGATGCGGTACCACCACTGGCCGCGGTCGTAGTCGCGGCCGCGCACGAAGGCCTCCTGTCCGGATCCCCGCGTGAAGGCAGGCGAGTCGACCTCGAAGAGCGGCGCGGCTATGTCTTCTGCGTCGTCCCACCAGGCGCCCATCCAGTCGTAGGCTGAGAGGAGCGGATGCGACTCCGCTGTCCAATCGGCCCGGGCGGGAGCAGCCGGGGCGCCGCCTTCGGCTACGAACATCACCTCGACCTGTGCTCCGTCGTCGAACACGTAGACACCCGTCGGCAACAGGACCCCATCGGCGTCACACCTGCGCGCCTCGGTGGAGACGGCAACCGAGTCCGGGACGCTCCCACCCACCACCAGCATCCGATGAGGCCGCACGGAACCGACCTCATGATCTGCGTCCCCCACGACCGGGTGGTATCGCAAGTAACCCGTCACTGCTTCACAACGTCCTCGCTCGAGCGGCCACGCATGAATCAAGTATGCAGGACAATGAAGCGCCAACTCCATAGAAACCGACCCACGAAACTGCCGGCCTCCCCTGGTGAGATCGGTCGGAGAACCCTCGGCAAGAACATTGGAGCACGCACAAATAGGTGCAGGACCTCGCAGCGCAACATTGTGTCTTCCGCTCTTGTTCACTGCGTTCACGGGACGCTCGGGCCACGGCCTCGTTCGGTCGCGGCCGTGTACGGGTCAATCCGCTCGGCCTCTTAATCCCGAGGGCAACGAACCGATCAACTGCGCGGCTCTATCTTGGTGGGGCCGCTCAGGTAGGGGTGCAGGGCTTCGGGCAGCTCGATTGAACCGTCGGGTTGGCGGTAGGTCTCCACGATCGCGGCCCAGACGCGTGGGACCGCCAGGGCCGAGCCGTTGAGGCTGTGCACGAACCGGGTTCCCTTCGTGCCCTCGGACCGATAGCGGATGTTGGCGCGCCTACTCTGATAGTCGGTGCACCACGAAACCGAGGAGACCTCTAGCCAGCGGTCCGCACCGGGAGCGAACACTTCGATGTCGAAGGTGCGGGTGCCGGCACCGCTGATATCGCCGCAGGCCAGGTCGAGCACCCGATGGACCAACCCCAGGTCGCGAATGGCGCTCTCAGCACGGTCGAGGATCTCCATGTGCACGTCGTGGCCCTGCTCGGGGGTGCAGAACGCATACATCTCGACCTTGTCGAACTCATGGACCCGCAAAAGGCCACGGGTGTCGCGTCCCGCAGCACCGGCCTCGCGCCGGTAGCACGAGGTGTGGGCCATCAGCCTCATCGGCAGTTCGTCCTCGTTGAGGACCTCTCCGCTGAACATCGAAGTGAGCGACACCTCAGAGGTCGGAATGGCCCACAGGTCGTCGCGTTCGATGTGGTAGGCGTCATCGGCGAACTTCGGCAGGTGACCGCTGCCGATCATCGTGTCGGACTTCACCAGGGTCGGTGGCCGCACTTCCTCGAAGGCGTCACGGTTGCGTTCGAGGCCGTAGGCGATCAGCGCTCGCAAGAGTCGCGCGCCGTCGCCGCGGTACATCACGAACATCGAGCCGGAGAGACGCACCGCGCGGTCAACGTCGAGTATCTGCAGCTGTTCACCGATCTCCCAGTGGGGAACCTTCTGGTGGTCACCGAAAGCGCCCCGGTCCAATCCAGAGTTGCGGACTTCGACGTTGTCGTTCTCGGTGAACCCGTCGGGGGCGTCGGGCGAAGGCATGTTGCTGACGTTGAGCATCAGCGCTCGGAGGTCGGCCGCAAGCTGCTCGCAACGCTCATCAAGGGCTTTCTCGCTGGTCCCGAGCGACCGACTGTGATCGGCCAGAGCCTGCGCCTCAGAGGCCTTGCCCTGCGCGTGCAGTGCACCGACCTGCTTGGAGGTCTGCCGTATCTCCGCGCGTATCTCGTCGCGTTCGGTGGAGGCAGCGCGCAGCTGCGCGTCCAACTCAACGATCTCATCAATCGACGAGGTCGGTTCTCCGCGACGCGCCACAGCCGACTTGACAGCCTCGGGGTCCGAACGGATCAGCTTGACGTCGAGCATGGCCGTTGACGGTAGCGCCCCATCAGCACCGTTCCGTCACCACTCAACCTGGATCCACCGATTCTCAGGCGGTCACAGCCAAATCTGCGCGATTAAAAACGGGCGCGGATTGAACATCGCGGGTGCGCCGAAACCTGTTGTCTCCCGCTCCTGTTCGCTGCGCTCACGGGCCGCTCGGGCCACGGCCTCGTTCGGTCGCAGCCGTGTGCGGGATCAATCCGCTTGGCCTCCAACCACACCATGTGTGGTAGAACGCGCAGATTTCGGCTCGGCCAACCGGTGAGATCGGGTTAATGGTGTGACATCAAGTGGGGGCTTCGCGTGGGGGCTCGGGGTTCTCGTCGAATGCCCGTTGAACATCGCCGAACGTGAGGTCGCCAGTCATGGCAACCGCACCAACACGTTCCGGTTTCGGAGGGGGTTGTTTGCGTGTCCGCCGCCCCGCAAGATCGGCTTCGCGGCGCCCGGAGGTGAACCGGAAGTACCGGATCGTGATCAGCGCCCAGAGGTAGAACCCTCCGACGACCTTCATCACCGCACCGGCGGCCTGTTGATCGTCGGTGGGAGAGATCCCCCACAGCGGATCGGCATGGTCATATGCGGAGTAGACGACACCCTCGGCGAACGTCAACCAACCAGCGGGCACCGTCGGCACTATCGAGCTGGCGAACAAGTAGACCATCTTGGCGGGCTCGCTTATCTGAAGCTCCGGGAGCGGGCCCACCACACAGAACCACATCAGCAGAGCCGAGAAGAACACCGCGAGATGGATCGTGTAGTGGAACACCCCGTTCTCAACCGACAGGTTCACGACCGCTCCCCAGTGCGAGAGGATCTGCAGGGCATTGAAGATGACTGCGGCGAGAACAGGCCGGGTTAGGACTCGCAGCACTCGCGAGACCGCGCCGCCGTCGACCACTATCAGCCGGGCCAGCCACTCCGGCATCGCCAGCAGGAAGAGCGGCGGAACGATGAAGGCGATCAGCAGGTGTTGAGCCATGTGGACCGAGTAGAGGTACTCCTCGGCAATGTCGTGCATCGGCCAGTCGGCCGCGACCCACAGCAGGAACACGGCAAGCGCGAAACAGCGTTTCTGTCGTTTCGTGACGACGGTCTGCCCATCGGGCACCACCAGCGGACCGATGTGGCGCACCGCGTAGTAGCCGAGAGCGACGATCCCCGCAATCAGCAGCCAGACCGCAGGATGGGCCTCGAACTCCCAAGGCCCGCTCATTCAGATCACGCCCAGAACTCGAAGGCCGCGAGCGCCGCCACGTACACCCCGACAGCCAGCGACAATCCCCCGACGAACATCTTGTAGAAGATCGGATTGTCGAACTTCAGATGCATGAACCAGGTCGCAACGAGCCAGAACTTGACGACCATCATTATCAGCAGCGACGGGATCAGAAAACTCCCCCAGTTGAACACCGACTCGAAGTAGGTGAACACTTCGACCGCAGTGATGACCCCGAGGATCAAAGCGATCTTGACGTAGGCCCAGTCT
Source organism: Candidatus Aldehydirespiratoraceae bacterium (assembly GCA_965208435.1). GTDB lineage: Bacteria > Actinomycetota > Acidimicrobiia > Acidimicrobiales > Aldehydirespiratoraceae > VXYK01. Next base: position 1,233,216 of record OZ242337.1, read on the forward strand.
GAAGGGTGGTCATGTTCTGAGTGCTCGGCGTCCGCGTGCTCGGCGTCTGATTCCGCGCTGGACTCCTGCGCCGTGTCTGTGGTGCCTTCGTGTCCGGTGGTGGTCGTACTCATGGATACTCCAAACCCTCTAGGCCGGAACCAGATAGATGACAGTGAAGATGAAGATCCACACAACGTCAACAAAGTGCCAATAAAGACCTACGATCTCGACGGTCTCAGCGTGTTTTGGCTTCAGCTTGCCCTGCCACGAAGCAACGAACAGAGACATCAGCATCACGATCCCGAGACTGACGTGGACCCCGTGGAATCCCGTCAACGCGTAGAACGCCGAGCTGGCCGGATTGTTGGTGAAGCCGACTCCCTCACGCAGGAAGCTGGTGAACTCGTACACCTGCCCACCGATGAAAACCCCGCCGAGCATGCTCGTCGCCAGCAGCCAGACCCGCGTCCCGTGGTTGTCGCCTCGGGTAAGCGCCGAGAGGGCCAACACCATCGTCAGCGAACTCATCAACAGCACGAATGAACTGATCGAAGTGAACGGAATGTCGAAAACATCGGTTGGGATCGCCCGGTTGTCGGGGCCGCGCCGTGTCTTGTAGAGCAGATACGTCGAGATCAGGCCACCGAAGAGCAGGCATTCAGAGCCGAGGAACAGCCACATCGCCAACTTGGTGTTGGAGATTCCAGTGGAAGGTCCGTGATCGCCGGGCGCTGTGTTGTCGCCGGGCGCTGTGTTGTCGCCGGGCGTAGCCGGAGCCGCGGTTGCTGTGGTCATGACCAGCTATCCCTCTCTGCTTTCGCCGGGAGCAGCCGGAGCCGCGGCAGCGAGAGCGAGTTCGTCGTCGTGGTCGTCATCGTCGTGGTCGCCGTCACCGTCGTCGTCGTGGTCGTCATCGCCGTGGTGGTCGTGGGGGGCGTCGGGGTCATCGACTGGCTCGAGGGCCCAGGCGAAGATGCCCATGCCGACCAGAAGGCCGCCCGGAACGCAGAGCCAGAGGTTGAAGATCAGTCCGTAGCCGATCAACGGCAGGCCCACGGCCAGCACCAGCGGCCAGAACGACGGCGCCGGAAGGTGCACACCCTCAGCCGTTCCGTCCTGGGCTGCCTCCTCAGCCGTGGCGATCTGCACGACCTTGCCGTTGTCATCGAAGCTGTACTTGCGGTGCCACCACTCGTCGAGCCCTTCCACAGTGGGAACCTCGTCGAAGTTGTGCTCCGGGGTCGGCGAGGGGACCATCCACTCGAGGCTCCGCGCATCCCAGGGGTCAGGACCCGGCGGCGGCAGATCGGCTGCCTCCCGCTTCGACTTCCAGACATTGTGGAACAGGGACAGAACCGAGAGCGCAATTATGAACGAGCCGATCGTCGCCACCAAGTTCCAGAACTCGAACCCGAACCCGGCCGAGTAGGTGTCGATACGACGGCTCATCCCCTGCAGTCCGAGAATATGCATGGGCCCGAACGTCAGGTTGAAACCGATGAGCATCAACCAGAAATTGATCTTGCCGCGGCGCTCGTTGAGCATGTAGCCGAAGATCTTCGGCCACCAGAAGTAGAGGCCGCCCATCAACCCGAGCACACCGCCACCGAAGATCACATAGTGGAAGTGGGCCACGATGTAGTAGGTGTCGGTCTGTTGAGTGTCGGCCGGGGCAATCGCGTGGGTCACGCCCGAAAGGCCACCGATCGTGAACATGGCCACGGTTCCCACCGCGAAGAGCATCGCCGTCGTGAAGCGGATCTGTCCGCCCCACATGGTCGCCATCCAGTTCAAAACCTTCACGCCGGTCGGTACCGCGATGAACATCGTCGACAGCGAGAACGCCGCCACCGAGATCGGACCGATACCCGACACGAACATGTGGTGGGCCCACACTCCCCATCCCATGAATCCGATCGCGATCCCCGAGAAGACCATGAACGTGTAACCGAAAATCGGTTTGCGGCTGAACGTCGGGATCACTTCAGACACGACGCCGAAGGCGGGCAGGATGATGATGTAGACCTCCGGGTGCCCGAATATCCAGAACAGGTGCTGCCACAACAACGGATCGGCGCCCATGTCCGGATTGAAGAAGCTGGCGTCGAACAGCCGGTCGAACATCAACAGGAACAGAGCGACGGTGATGACCGGCAACGCGAACAGCAGCAGGAACTGGGTGATCAGCAGCATCCAAGTCAACACCGGCATGCGGAACAGGTCCATTCCCGGCGCTCGCATATTGAGACAGGTGACGATCAGGTTGATCGCCGAGACCAGTGAGGCGATCCCCGCGATCAGCAGACCGATCGCATAGAAGTCCACACCATGGCTCGGCGAGAAGGTCACGCCGCTGTTGGGCGAATAGCAGAACCAGCCGCAGTCGGCACCGCCGCCGCCGACGATCCAGGAACTGTTCAAGAAGATCGCTCCCGACAGCCAGATCCAATAGGACAGCGCATTTAAGCGCGGGAACGCCACGTCTCGGGCACCGATCTGAAGCGGTATCAAGTAGTTCGCGAAGGCCGCCGCCAACGGCATGATGAACAGGAACACCATGGTGACGCCGTGCATGGTGAACACCTGGTTGTAGACGTCGGCCGAGAGCACGCCACCGTTGGGAACCGCCAACTGCAGGCGGATCAACAGGGCCTCGACACCGCCCACCACGAAGAAGACCATGGCGGAAACGCCGTACATGATCCCGATCTTCTTGTGGTCGACGGTACTCAACCAGTCCCGCCAGCCCCTGCCGCCCTGCGGTCGGGTGAGCACGCCTAGCGGTCGCTCCGCTATGGCCTCTCTGCCGGATTCAAGCTCCAGGGGCCCCTCGGTCACGGGTTTCTCGGTGATGGTCATCTCACTCCACCTCAGTTGCCAGGATCTGGGCTTCGGTCGGCCTGGGGCCGAGTGTGGCCAACAGGGCGATCACATCAGAAATCTGTCGTTCGGAGAGCCCCATGTCGGGCATGCCCCGCGGAAGCGAGCCCTCCGGGAGGTCGTCCGCATAGTTCTCCTTCACATCGTCGGGGTTGCGGATCCAGGCTGCGAGATCGTCGTCGTTGAGCGGGGCGAGACCGTCGTCGTTGAGCGAACCGTCCGGGTCGTAGACGTTGAACAGGCCGCCCGCGAACGTGGTGCGGCCGGCGAAGTGGGTGAGGTCCGGTGCGGATCCAGATACGGTCTCGGCCCCGTTGTAGTCCTCGTCGTTGAGGCCCCTCACCAGGTGGCAGCTGGCGCAGAAGTTGGTGAACACCTGCATTCCCCGGTACTCCGCGGTGTCTTCGTCGGTAGGCATCGTCGCCTCGGCCATCTGGGTATTGATCCAATCCTGGAAAGCGCCGGGCGTGACGGCGACCGCCTGCATCCTCATCCGGCTGTGCGACAGGCCGCAGAACTCGGTGCACTGCCCGAAATAGACGCCCGGTTCGTCGGCTTCCAGCTTCCAGGGCGTGTACATCCCGGGCACCGCGTCCTTCTTGCCGTTGAGCGCTGGGATCCAGTGCGAGTGGATGACGTCTCGCGAGGTGATGATCAGCTCGACCTCCTGGCCTGTGGGGATCACCATCTGGCCCGCAGTGACGATGTCGGCCTTGGGAAGGTTCCAGGGGTCGCCCAGGTCTTGTGTGGTGATGTCCTCGGTCAGGTAGTAGCGGTACTCCCACCACCATTGCTGGCCGACCACGACCACCCTCGGTTCCCAGGTCTCGGCCTGGCCGTCGACTTGGATGTCGATGGCGTTGGCCTCGGTGCTGTTGATCGCCAGATGCGTGATCAGGGTGGCCACCGCGATGACGGTCATGATCACCGCCGGGCCGATGGTCCAGCCGATCTCCAGACGGTTGTTGTGGGAGACCTGCGTGGGGAACTCGCCCTCATAGTCCTTGTCGGCCGGTACACGGTTCTTGATCGACATCCACAGAAGGGCGCCGCACACGAGCACCAGCACGACCCCGGCGACGATGAACACCGGATACACCAGGTCGTTGATCTGGCGGGCGGTCTCGCTGCGGTCCTGGAACGTGTCGAGTTCTGCGTCCTTGGCGCATCCGGCCAACACGAACCCGAGCCCCAGAACCAAGCCCAGCGGCCGCCGGCAGAGCCTCGCGGCCCGTGAGCGGAGCGAACCAGAGCGGGCAAGCCCCGCGGCCCGAGCGGCCCGTGAAATCAGGGAACGAACGGGGTCACTCACGTCAGTGTCCCTCCTCAGACTCGGTGCCGACATGGTCATCGTCATCTTCGTGATGCACGAAGTCCCGTTCGCCGGTGACCGTCGCCACGACTCCACCGGCTAGCACCGCCACAGCTAAGACCAGAACCAGACCGGCAAGGATGTTCCTGTTGATGCGCCGTTTGCTGACGAACAGCACCGCGATGCAAAGGATCAACACCGACACGACTCCGGCAACCACCACCGACCCGAGTTTCGAGGTGGCCAACAAGATCCGACTGGTGGCCAACACGCCCAGAGCAACCATCGCCGCTCCCAGCGCCGGGATCTCGATGGGCGCCATCACCCGGTTGCGAAGGACCCGGTTGGCCTCGGGGTCACCTGTGGCGCGGTCCGCCCAACTGTCCATCAGCCATTCGATCGCCACCACACCGCAGACCACCAGGCCCGCGACGAACACCGCAGTGTGCAGAACCAACCCGACCGCCATGGCGCCGACGCCGAACGCTCCGACCACCGGCCAGAAGCTCGCCGTGACCAGACTGTTGGTCGGGATCTGTTCAACACCCATGTAGTGTGCCTGCGCGGCAGGATCGGCGTCTCTGAAGAACACCAGGAACAATGCCACCGTCATGGCGGTGACGCCGAGTCCCAACAGCAGCGAATACCCGAGGTGCTCGCCGATACCGCCCTTCCATCCCATCGAGAGCGGACCCATGTGGTTGCCGCCGGTGGTGTAGCCGTAGAAGACCGCGGCGCCCGCCAGTGCCATTCCGAGACCGAAGAAGAACTTGAAACCTGTGGTGAACATCGCCGCCCTACTTCGTTATGTAGATGAGGTAGTAGACGATCGACCACATGAACACGACGGTGTTCCAGAACAGGGCCGCTGACGAGACTGCCTCTGCTCTGCGCGGACCGAACTGGCCGGCCATTGCACGTATGAAGGTGAACGCCACGAACACCACCGCAGCGATCAGGAAGACGATGAAGGTTCCGTTGACGACGAAGAACAGGAACTGGGCGTTGTCCGCAGCCATGGCGAACCCGGTGTCGTTGATGATGAACCAGAGCTGATTGAAGATCGCTGCGCCGAAGAGCCCGGTCAGCGCCAGTGCGACGTAGGCGTTGATGCGGTCATCGGCATTGATCGCCTGCACCGCCCACTGGACCGTGAATATCGACAGGATCAGCGTCCAGAAGATGAACCCCGAAGGCCCCAGTTCGATGACGCCCTCCGGGAACCACTCGCCGCCAGCGTCGCGGGCCTCAGCACGTTCCAGAATATAGATCCCGGTCACCGCAAAGAAGAACATCAACGCTGCCGCGCAGGCGAACATGGTTCCCACCATCAGGCTGCGTGGCCGGGTGACTTCGGGGGCTGGAAGCCCGGTGGTGGCAACCATCAGGCCTCCTCCCCATTCTCGGCAACGGTGTCCAGTAACGGAGCTTCAGACACGACACGCCCCGGCGGTTCTGAGAAGTTACCGGATGAGGGAGGCGACGAGGTGGTCCACTCCAAGGTTTGGCCGCCATAGGGATTGTCATCGACGGGCTCGCTGGACCCCGCGGCTTTGACGAGTGCCGCCACCACGCCGAGAACACCCAGCACGATGAGCACCGCACCCACCGCGGCGACCACGTTCATCACCTCGATGAGGTTCTGGTCCGAGGGCACAGCCATCAGCGGCGCCGCACTGCCTTGCACCTGATACCAGAACGCCGGGGCTTCGAGGAAGCCGCTGACGAAGTCCGCAGCGCCGAGCAGGACGGCACCGGCCACAAGGTCGAACAGGACCAGACGGCCCATCACGACCGGGAGATGGCGACCGCTGATCTTGGGTGCCCAGAACCAGATACCGGCAATCGCAGCGACCACCGCGCCGTACAGCACGAGGTTCATCACCGCGGTGGTCGTGGTCCGGCCACCGAGATCCCAGGGCTGCACGACTCGGGCGAGCCCCGCGACGGTGCCCGCGAGCAGCAGCAGAGCCGCCCCGACCGCGCCGAGACCGTGCACCGACAGGAGTCCGGAGACGCCGGCACCGTCGCCGTCGTCTGAGCGTTTGGCGATCGTGTCGGTCGCCGCGCCGATCGAGCCCAGCACCGGCAGCACCGCGAAGAGCCCGAAGACGATGAAGATGAACTTCTCGTCGTAGTCGCCGCCCTGGAAGAAGGGCTGGCTCCAACCACCCACCGACAGCAGACCGAAGAGGCCGATCAGGACGACCGCGACCATGTGCTGCGCATGGCGGCGGTTGGCCACGACCGGCGCGATCTGGCCCAGCACACCCAGCACCGGGATCGCGAAGGCGTAGACCTGCGGCTGTTCGACCAGCCAACCGAGTTGCGTGTAGATGGCATCGGACCCCTCGGCGGCGCCGTAGGTCCCGGGGCCGCCGCGCAGGTCGAAATAGATGAGGGCGAGGTTCCCGAGCGCTATCGGCAGGGTCAACAGCCAGACGCTCGTCGCGACCAGCATCGACCAGGCGAACAGCGGAACTCTCAACAGGTTCATGCCCGCCGTCCGCAGCGAGACGACCGTCGTGGCGATGCAGATCGAAGCCGCCAGCAACGAGACGATCGCCAGGGCGGTGCCGACCAGGGTCAGGGCGATGGCGTCGCGCTCACCGCTCGAAACGCCGTCGAGCGCACCCCAGCCGCCGCCGGCCACAACTGAGACGACGGTGATTCCCGCACCGATCATGAACAGCCAGACGGCGCTGTGGGCCGCCCGTGGGAACGCAATGTTCGTTGCGCCCACCTGCATCGGCACCACCACTGTGGCGAGTCCCACGAACAGCGGGGCGACCACCAGCAGCACCAGACCGAAGCGGTAGAGGCTGAAATACTGGAAGTAGTTGTTCACCCCGCCGAACAGGTCGTCGGCCGACGAATTGCTGTTCTCGACAGTGAGAACAACGCCGACGATGGTCGCAGCCAGAAGGGCCGACACACCGGACCGGAGCCACAGGCGACCTATCCGCTTGTGGTCGGTTGTGGTGAGAGCGTCGAAGAGGCCGACGACTCGGGGCGAGGCTGCCGCCAGCGCGGTGTCCGCAACTGGTGGTGAATCGGTCATCGTCATGTTGGCAAATGTCCTCCGAGCGCCCCCGGCGAAGCCCGCCGCGCACGTCTGATCGCAGATGGTCGAGTTGCGTTACCAGCCGATGAGCCTACAGGGACGCGGGCACTAGAATAGAAACCCGGCGGAAGGTCTTTCTCGGTGTCTTCGTCAGGCCCCATTGCGAATCACCTCATCGACCGCCATCGCCGCGAACAGCAGCGTGACATAAGTGATCGACCACCCGAAAAGCCGCATGGCCCGCTGTGGCTCCGGTTTGATGAAAACTCTGATCGCGAGTCCTGCAAAAACCCCTCCGAGCAGCACCGCGGCACCGAGATAGAGCCAGCCCATACCGGCGACCGGGGCGAACACCAGGGTGAGTCCCCAGAGCAGCAGCGTGTAGAGCACGATCCTGCTCGCCGTCGTCTTGAGGCTGGCGACCACGGGCAGCATCGGCACATCCGCGGCCGCGTAGTCCTCCTTGTAGCGGATCGCCAGCGCCCAGAAGTGGGGCGGCGTCCAGACGAAGATGATCGCGAACAGCACCAGGGGCGGCCAGTCGAGCTGGTTGGTCACTGCCGACCAGCCGACGAGGACCGGTACTGCCCCGGCGGCCCCGCCGATGACGATGTTGCTCTTGGTGCTGCGTTTCAGCCACAGCGAGTAGACGAAGACGTAGAACAGGGTCGCTGAGACGGCGAGGAGGGCCGACAGCAGGTTGACGAAGCCCCAGAGCCACGCGAAGGCGACGATCTCGAGCACGAAGGCGAACACGAGGGCCTCGGTTGGGGAGACCTCCCCCGTGACGAGCGGGCGGCCCTTGGTGCGTTCCATCAGGCGGTCTATGTCGCGGTCGATGTACATGTTGAAGGTGTTGGCCCCACCTGCGGCCAGCGCACCGCCTGCCACTGTCGCCACGATCAACCAGACCGAGGGGATTCCCCCGTCGGCGACGACCATGGTGGGCACCGTGGTGATGAGCAGAAGCTCGATGATCCGCGGCTTGGTCAACGCCACGAACGCGGCGATTCGAGACCTGGACTTGACCCCCGTCACTTCTCTCACGTCGGTCAGGCTACGCCCCACGAACCAAGACCACGCCACCGGCGCTCCACGGTCCTCGCCGGGCGCAGCCGGAGCCGCACAGGCAGAACCCGCAAACAGGCAGACTCGACCCGCCCGCAGCCGTAGCAGAACCACCTGATACGCCTCGGGGCGTGACGGGGAGCTTGTCGGCCCCGACCCCCGACCACCCCGCGGCCCGTGGGCAGAGCGGACAGGAGGCGGACAGGAGAAGGCGCAGCGACACGAACACGAGCGGCTCGCAACGCCGTACCCTTTGATCGTGCCTTCGACCGAGTCCACAACTGCGCCCTCGACTGCGCCTCCGTCTCCGACGTCGCTCCGAGCGGCCCTGACAGGACCTGTCAACCCGCACCGCTACGTGAAATGGACTCGTGGCGCGCTGTGGTCGCTGACCGTGATCGTGGTGTCGGGCGGAGCTGTGCGCCTGACCGGATCAGGGCTGGGCTGCTCGGACTGGCCGAACTGCGAGGAGGACCAGTTCGTGGCCGACCTGGAGTACCACGCCTTGATCGAGTTCGCGAACCGCCTCTTCACCGGGGTCGTGGCCGCAGCGGTGGTCATGGCCGTGCTCGGTTCGCTGCGGCGCTCGCCACGACGCGCTGATCTGGTGCGCTGGTCCTGGGGGCTCGTGGCCGGAGTGGCAGCCCAGGTCGTGCTGGGCGCGGTCCTCGTCAGGACCGAGCTCGATCCCCGCTTCACGATGGGCCACTTCCTGTTGAGCATGGTGCTGTTGGCCAACGCCGTGGTGCTCATCGAACTCGCAGGGCGCGACGACGCTGTCTCCCGCCGTTCTCCCGGGGTTTTCACCCCTGCCGCGCGTGCGATCTCAGCAGTCAGTGCGATTCTGCTGGTCAGCGGCACGATCGTCACGGGATCCGGGCCCCACAGCGGAAGCGACGAAGCGGAGGTCGCCCAACGTCTGCCCTTCCTCGTTCGGGAGGTGACCCGTGTCCACAGCATCATCGCTCTCGTGCTGTTGGGGGGGATCCTGTGGCTGGTCCGCTCGGCGCACGTGCATCAGCAACCCGAGGTTCGCAGGCGTGCGCTGGCCGCTGCGGGCCTGCTCGCAGCCCAGGGGGCCATCGGCTACTGGCAGTACTTCGCGGGTGTGCCGGTGCTGCTGGTCGGGGTCCACATCCTCGGGGCGTCTTTGAGCTGGATCGCCATTGTCCGGCTGCATCTGTCGACAGCGGTCGACGCCGCAATTCTGATCAGTCCGCCGAGATCGCCGGAGCCGGTGCCATGACCGCGCCGGTAATGGTCCCCGAGACAGAGGTCGCCGAATCCGTTGACTACGCGCGGCCCTGGAAGGTGATCGTCTGGGACGATCCGATCAACCTGATGTCGTACGTGGCGTTCGTGTTTCAGAAACTGTTCGGCTACTCAAAGGAGAAGGCTCACCGACTGATGATGGAGGTCCACATTGACGGCAGGGCCGTGGTGTCGTCGGGGACCAGGGAGAAGGCCGAGTTCGACGTCTTCCGGCTCCACGAGCACGGTCTCTGGGCGACCATGGAGAAAGACGAATGAGCCGTTTTCGTAACGAGGGCGGCGGCGTCATCGTGGACCTGCCCTCCGGGGAACGCGAGATGCTGTCCCAAATTCTGTCGGATCTGCGCGACCTCCTGATCAAAGGCGGGGACGACACCTTGAGACGGCTCAAGCCTCCCGCTCATCTCGACAGTTCCGAGGATGAGGCCGCGTACCGGGAACTGGTCGACGACGACCTTCTGCGCGGCCGTCTCGAAGCGATCGAACTGGTCGAGTCGACACTCGAGGGGGCTGAGCTCGACGCTTCAGGCACCGAGGCTTGGATGCAGAGCCTCAACAGCCTCCGTCTCGTGCTCGGTGAACAGCTCACCCTCGCTGGTGTCGATCTCGTCAACCACAAGATGCCCGACACCGCCTCGGCCGCGCTGTATGAATGGATCGGCTGGCTCCTGGAGCAACTCATCGACGCCGCCGGCCAGGCACACGACCTGTAGGGCGTCGGCTGGGTCTCTGCGGTGCCGCCGACTCCGCCGTCAGTCTCCTGTGCAGTACCAGAAACCACCGGCGGTGCCTGGTCCGGTGTGCGCGGCGATTGACGGACCCACGCGGTAGCGAACTAGCTCCACCTCGACGGGGGCAGCCCGCAACCTGGCCTCGATGCCCTCGGTGAATACCAACGTGGCCGGATCGGCGAGGCACACCCCGGCCCGTATCGGTCGGCTCTCAGCCAAGAAGCACGCAACGATCTGATCGCACAACTCATCAACGCTGTGCCCCTGTGCCACAACCTTGAGATCGCTTCCGTATCCTGAGAGGACTGCGACCCCTTCGTGTTCGCTCTGGTCGCTGTCGTCAAGCAGTTCCGGGCTGAAGCGGCCGCCCCGGCGGGCGAAGTCCAGAGCGCTGAGGATGAACGCCGTGCCTATCGCAGGGCGCATCCGTTGGACCCGAGCGATCACCTCGGCGACCGATGCGCCCGCTGAAATCGCCGAGGCGGCCTCCCAGACACAGCACGAAACGCCGAACGAAGCGGTGCCGGAGTCGACGACATGTACATCAGCGTCGGCCATCTCGGCCGCGATGCGTGCGCTGTTGATGGTCCCGGAGTGTTCGGCGCCGATGTGGACCGAGACGATGTCGCTCGCACCCTTTTCGACGGCGGACCGATAGATCTCGCTGAACGTTCCCGGACTCGGCTGTGAGGTTGTGATCTCCGGGAGATTCCCGCTGCTCACCTGTGCCCAGAAGTCTTCAGCAGTCAGGTCGATCCCCTCGCGATATTCGACACCGTCGACATTGACAATGATCGGAGCAACCCGGATTCCGAACTCCGCAGCGAACTCCGGAGGCATTTGGGAGGCCGAGTCGGTTACGAGCGCTATCACTGTCCACTGCGCCCCTCAGCGAGTGTTGAATCTTGGCGACCCGGATCGTCTCCAGCCGACTGTACCGCTGCTGGCTGCGCCACTCGGAGCACTGGTGCTGACCGCGCCGCTTGGAGCGATTCTGCCGACTGGACCGATTGTGCCGGTTGTTGGCGGTCGTGTTCCTGGCGATTCGATGCTCGTCGATTCGATGCTCGTCGATTCGTTGCTTGTCTATTGAAGGTGTCAACCGTTTCGGCACCGGCGGCGAACCGCAGCGCGATGATGGCTGAGCTGGCTGCTGCCGCAAGGGGCAGTGAAACGGTGGGCTTGACCCCGCCCGGGTTGCGACAGCCGTGCCACCACCAGTGCGCCGCGGTCAGCACCCAGGTGGTGCTGGCCACGGTGGTGGCCGTTCGCGTCCGCTGCTTGAGCGGCAGTGCCGACATAGCGAGTGCCACGGCCGCGTCCAACGGCAGGTAGACGGGGAACGTGCCGATGACCTGCCCGATGCTGGTCGCCACTCCCTTTCCGCCGGTGCGGCCGAGCGGGAAACAATGGCCCCCGACCGCGGCGGTCGAAGCGAGATTCGCGCCGGCGGGGCCTGCCAGCGCTCGGCCGAGGCGGGCCGCGGCAACGCCTTTGGCGATGTCGGCCGCGCTCACAGCCGCTCCCCAAGACTTGCCGAGCACATGACCGGCGTTCATGGCACCGGGGTTGCCCGTTCCAGATGTGCGCAGGTCGGACCCCCTCGCAAGACTGGCCGCGATGTCAGCCGAAGGGATCATGCCGAGCAGATAACCGCTGCTCGCCGCGGCCATGAGACGCACTGTCCTGCGTCGGGTACGAATGGCCCCTTTCACCACGGGCGTTACCGTACTGCTGCCCACTAATGCGCGCACGCTCCGGGGTCAGACGACGTATGCTGTCGTTCGGCCAGTTCGCTGGTCGGGCCCCGTTCGTCCAGCGGCCTAGGACCTCGGCCTTTCACGCCGGTAACACGGGTTCGAATCCCGTACGGGGTACTTCTTACAGTTATCTGCCATTCCCGCATGATCCCAGTTGTTCTCTAAAACCCCAGCGTAACAACGGCATTTGCCAGAATCAGCGGCTATACGGTCCCACACTCATAGCCGTGCTATCCCGCTCTAAGTGTGAGACAGCAGTTCGGCATCGTGGGTCCCACATGCAGATCATCGCGTCGGCCGGTTCGGGCAAGACCGAGGTCGCCTCGAACCTCCCGCATGCATCTTCACTGGCTCACTCAGACTGTGGTGTTCCCTGCGTTTGGTGTAGGCGTGATGGTGGATTCACACTTAGCCCTGATCGTTCATGGGGGTGTTGAGGTTGGGGTGTGCGCGTCCGCGGAAAAGCCCCTTTGATGTGGGACGATGTGTGTTGGGAAGCACATGTGGGTTCCACAGAAAGGGGCATCTCCGAGATGCAGGTTAGCAGCACTTGTGATGTGAGGGTGACAGGGGGCGGTGGGCAGGTCGCGGCGCATGCGGGTTTGTTCGCGTTGGGGCGTTTCGCTGACGGTTTGGGTTTGGGGGAGGCGTTGTCGGCGGTGGTGCCGGTGTCTGGTGAGCGGGCGCCGGTCCATGACCGGGGCAAGGTGTTGGTGCATTTGTTGTTGATGCTCGCCGGGGGTGGGGAGGCGTGCGCGGATATTGAGCATCTGCGGGCTCAGCCGGTGCTGTTTGGGGAGGTGGCGTCTGATTCGACTCTGTACCGCACACTGCGGGGCTTGGGCCCTGATGTGGTGGGGGGACTGGCTGGGGCGGTGGCTGGTGTGCGCGCGGGGGTGTGGGAGCGCCGCGGTGATGTGTCGGGGTCGTCTCCGGTGGTTTTGGATATCGACTCGACGCTGGTGGAGGTGCATTCTGAGAACAAGGCCGAAGCGGCGGCGCATTTCAAGGGCGGGTTCGGGTTCCATCCGATGCTGTGTGCTACCGACGATGGTGAGATGCTGTCGATCAAGCTGCGTGCGGGCAACGCAGCCGCGAACTCGATAGCAGACCATATAGAGGTCCTCGACGCTGCTGTGGCGCAGCTCCCCGCAGCGGTCGCCGCGGGGCACCGCGAACACGACGACACGGTGCCTCTCAGGCGGGTGCAGTTGCGTGTGGACTCCGCGGGCTGTTCTGCACGTATCGCCGCGGCTTGCCGGGACCGCAACATCGAGTTCTTCATGACAGCACGCTCCAACAACCAGGTGGAGGCGGCTATCGACCACAACCGCATCGACCCGGACAAATGGCAGTCCGCCCTCGACGCGAAAGGCGAACCCGCCGAACGCGCCCAGGTCGCGGACCTCACCCATTTCGTCGATCTCTCCGACTGGCCCGACGCGACCCGTTTCATCGCTTGCCGCGAGCCCCGCCACCCCGGCGCCCAAAGGACCCTGTTCGACTCCGACACCTGGCGCTACCGCGGGTTCTACACCGACGCCGCAGGCGACCCCGCCGAACTCGACGCCCACCACAGAGCCCACGCCCGCATCGAGAACACCATCGCCGACCTCAAAGACTCCGGCCTGGCCCGCATGCCCTTCAGCGACTTCGACGCCAACACCGCCTGGGCCGCGATGGTCGCGTTCAGCTCGACGCTGGTGAAATGGTTCCAACAACTCCGCCTCGACGGACCCCTCGCCAACGCCTCCCCCAAACGCCTCCGCTGGCAGCTATGGCACGCACCCGCGAGACTCGTGCGGTCCTCACGCAAATGGACCCTGCGCCTGCTCCACTGGTGGCCAACAACACCACAACTCCTCCACGCCTGCCGCCCCGGCGCCCCATAAACACACCCCCCACCCCGACCCGACACGGCCTGATTCACCCCGACCCGACACGCCCCAACACACCCCAACACGCCTGACCAGACCCCAAAACACCCGCCCGCGAACCCCACGCCCCCCAACCCCGAAACCCCAACCCCGAAACCACACCAAAACACGCACACCCAACCCGATCACAAATACTCGTGAACGATCAGGGTTAGTACGACCAGAGCCGGCTGCACTCCGCGATCGGCATGATCCGGCCCATAGAATACTAACTAGCCTGCACCCCCGATCCTCATGAACAATCACTCCACGACTAGAGGAAGTCAATTGACCAACAACCTGACTGCGGACGCGAGCCCCGAGAAGCGGCTCTTCATCTCGCTCCTGACCCGCGACATTTCCCTCGTTGCCGCGTTCCTCGATCTGATCGACAACTCAATCAATGCTGCGCTGGCCCCGTTTGCGAAAAGGCTGGTGACGGCGGATGACTACTTCTCGGCGCTCGACGACCCCGAGATCTCGGCCTCCACCTCTATTGATATCGAGTTCAGGGCCGATAGCGTCAAGATCGCCGACAACGCGACCGGCATCGACTCCGAGACCGCCAAGTCTTACGTGTTTAAGTTTGGTCGCGCAGCCCTGGACTCCCGGGCGTCCCTTGACAGGCTGTCGGTGTACGGGATCGGTCTCAAGCGCGCAATATTCAAGATGGGAGACCAAATTTCAATCGTGTCGGACCACGAACGAGGTGGATTCGAACTGGATCTAGACGTTCCAGCATGGGCGGCGTTGAAACAGGACGTATGGGGCTTCCCCATAGCAGGGAGGCCAAACGCTGACGCAGATGCCACCGGAACTGTCATAGAGATCACCCATCTCCACGAGGATGTTGCGACTCGGCTCGACGATGGCGTGTTCGAGGGCCAGTTGATCGAGAGAATCGGTCAGACGTACGGCTACTTCATGGAAAAGTTCGTCACGATCAGTGTCAACGGGAAGACCGTCGCGCCAGACAGCGTGGAGGTGAGTGAGAACCGGACAACCGGAAGAGTGGAGATCGAGAACGCAACATGCGCCATCGTCGCCGGTCTGGGTCCCAGCGACTCAAACGGGCGTTTTCGCGACGCAACGTCTGGGTGGTTCGTCCAGTGCAACGGCCGCACCATCGTTAGTGCTGACAAGAGCAGACTGACGGGCTGGGGGGGTCATGGGCTTCCCATATTCCAGCCAAAGCACCGGCCATTCCTGGGAATTGTGATGTTCGTCAGCGACGATCCTGAGTCACTGCCTTGGACTACAACGAAAGCATCCATCAACGAAGACAGCATCGCATGGCAGCGGGCAAAGTTGGAGATGGTGAACACTGCCAAGGCGATCGTCAACTTCCTCGACAGCCGGTACACCGAGTCCGGCACGGAGGTGGACTCCGACGAGCTGAAAGAGGCGCGTGGCGGGAGTGTCAACCCTCTCGCGTCCTCTGCGGCGAAGCCGCGAAAATTCAAGCCTCCCGCTCCCAAGGATGATCCCACGATGCAGATCCAATACGAAGCGAGGAGGGCGGACGTTGGGCGAATCCGCAAGCACCTGAGAAAGCCTAGGATGAGCGGGTCCGAGGTCGGTAGACACACTCTCGACTTTTTCCTTCGCAACGAAGTCGCGGACGAGGAATGACCCCACGGTCCTCAGCTCGGCTCGTTAGCTACGACCTCCGGCCTGCTAAGCAGACTGAGCGCAGGATTCTCTTGGACCTTGTCGCGCTCGGTCGAGAGTGTGGGCTGGAGATCAGCGGCTATCGCTACGTCGGCATGGGAGCTAATCGGTTCTACGACTATCTGTTGCTGCACCGCTACCTCGGCATCCAAAATATGGTCAGCCTCGAGCACGACCCGAACATGGTCGAGCGAGCACGTTTCAACGCACCGTACGGCTTCATCGAGGTTCGGGAGCAAAGTACGACCGACTTCATCCAATTCGATGAGTTCGACGGCAGATCGATTTACTGGTTCGACTACGACAGCGCGATTGGCACGGAGGTAATTGATGACATCTACTCCTTGGGAACGGCCGTCTCGCCGGGAGACTTCATCTTCGTAACGGTAAGCGGAGAACCGCCCGGAGTGGTACGCAACATGAGCAATTCCCAGCGCGTGGACTGGTACGCGGACACGTTTGGCGACGTCGCTAACCAAATCCAAATGGAGGATTGTGAGAACAGCATCTTTAGGCAGTCGGTCCACAAGCTTCTCCGGACAACATTTCGCAATGCGTTCGCCAGCGCAAGCAACGTCTTCTCGATGCCACTCCAGATCTTCTACCGCGACGGTACGCATATGGTGACTGTGGGGGGGTGCTACCTACCAGCTGAGGACGACAAGGAGTTCCGACACAGGTGCCAGCAGGAACTGCCGTTTCTAGACGTTGAGGGCAACGACCCCTACTCGATCCCGCAACTGTCCTTGAGCGAACGCGAGAGACAAGTCTTCGACCTCGCGGCAACTGGTGGCCGAATTAACTCCAAGGCCTTCAATCAACTGAGGTCTATGGGGTTCGATGATCGCGATGTTGAACGATATGGCGAGCTGATTCGTTACATCCCTCGCTACGTCGAGACGATCGTCTAATGGATGTCAACGATCCGTTCACCCTGCACACAGCGGACGCCAGGGAAATGTCCACTCTTATGCCGTTCCTCGGTGACGACGCCGAACCATTGGACTGCACAATCACATCACCGCCGTACTGGAACATCAAGGACTACGACCAGCCGGACCAGATTGGCTTTGGTCAGAGCTACGACGAATACCTCGCGGCAATGGGAGAGGTATTCCGCGATCTCTACGACAACACGAAGTCCACGGGCAGCCTTTGGATGGTGGTCGACACGCTCCGCATCAATGCGGAGCTTCCTGGCCAGACAGCGCGGCAACTACCCCTTCCGTTCGAACTCTCATCACTCGCAGCGAAGTCGGGATGGACGCTGAGAGAAGTCGTCGTCTGGAAGAAGGACCGCACGCTCCCGTGGTCCAGCGGTCGACGCTTCCGCAATCTTTTTGAGTACGTGCTCTTCCTCGTCAAGACCGATGACCACAAGTTCAAGGTAGATCGTCTTCGCGACTTTGAGTTCCGCGAGTGGTGGCTCAGGTGGCCAGAGCGCTATAACCCGAACGGCCGACATCCCTCGAACGTTTGGGAGATACCGATCCCCGTCCAAGGAAGCTGGCGCACGCCAACGATTCCGCACGTCTGTCCGCTGCCGGAAGAGCTGATCAAGCGGATGCTCCTGCTGTCAACGGATCCGGGGGACATGGTTTTCGATCCCTTTGCCGGAACCGGCGTCGTGCTGAGCGTCGCCAACGCGCTGGGACGCAGATCTGCCGGCCTTGATATCGAACCCGACTACGCTCAGGCGTTCAAGGATCGAAGTGACGGAAGCGAACTCGAGGAAAGCGGTAGCGAGACACGAGCGGCCGCCGTTCGAAAGATGCTGATACAGCTCCGGGCGCTCAAGTACCCGAAGGTAATGTTCCAGCGCCTCATCCGGTCGAGTTCGCATCCCGCCCCCCAGTCGATCCTCATTCGCGTCGGCCGGATCGACAGCAAAACACTCCGCGACGGCCGCTCTGCTCCCGTCCGGGTGGAGATCACCTTCGCCTATTCAGACCCGAATTGCATCGATCTGGGAATGATCACCGAATCTCTACGAGCGCTCGCAGCTCGGCCTCCGCTGTCGAAGTTTGGGGTTGATGCGTCCGTCGAGGCGAGCTCATTGGAGAGTGTTGATGATCGACTCCTAAAGCGCCGGCTGCACGTCTATGAGTCCGGTCACACTTGGATGACGCGCAAGACCGTCTGTGGCCTCGACCAGATCCGGCGACTTGAGACCCCAGTCACCCGACGCAACAACTACAGCTACCCACCCATCGTCTCAAACGTGAGGCTCCGCATCGCTGATACGGCAGCAACACCGGAGCAGTCCGTCGTTCCTTAGGAGCGGACTCGAATGACCGTCCGTTGAGAGACCTCGTGTCCCCCGCCACCCGTTGAACAACTAACCGCCGCCTAGTTCAAAGAATAGTGCCCACGGCAGTCAACCAACTCCAAACCAAACTCGCCGACGCCCGCGCCTACCGAGCCAAGCTCATCGAACAAGCGCTCAAGGAGGGTCACAGCCCCGGTGATGTCGCTGACGCCGCCCGCATCGCAACCCGCCGCCCCGACGACAGTCCCTTCAAGTTCGCTTGGCGTTGTCGGTCGTCGATAGGCTGAGAATTACACGAGGGGAGTTCGCGGAGTTGCCGCAACGCTCTGGGAGGTTCGGAGATTGCGCGAAGCACCAACTCTTGAAGGCGACGCACTCAGAGCGGTTCAGCATCGTGGATCCCACATGCAGATCATCGCGTCGGCTGGGTCGGGAAAGACCGAAGTCGTCTCGCAGCGGGTCGCCGATCTCTTGCTCGAAGGTGTTCGGCCCGATGCCATAGTCGCCTTCACCTTTACCGAGCGTGCCGCAGCGGAGTTGAAGGAACGAATTGAGGCGCGGGTCGTATCGCGGCTGGGAAGCGAAGCCCTTGATCGGCTCAACGGCCTCTTTGTCGGCACGATTCACGCCTACTGCTTTCGGCTTCTCCAACAGCATGTGCCCAAGTACGAAACGTACGATGTGCTCGACGAGAACCAACTCGCCGCTTTCGTCAGCCGGGAAGCACGGCGGCTCAACGTTCGTCAGTTCGATCCCAGGAACCGACTATTCGCTTCGATTCGCACTTTCCTGCGAAGCGTCGAGGTCGTCGACAATGAGTTGATTGATCTCGACAATCTGCCCGAAGACTTCCGAGTTGTCCTTAGGGACTACTACGCCACCCTCGCTCGATACCGACTGCTCACCTACGGTCAGCAGATTCGCGCGGCAGTCGAGGAGCTATCGCAGCCCGAAGTCGCTGGGGCAGTTCATGAGACGCTCCGATTCCTCATCGTTGACGAGTACCAGGACATCAACCCTGCCCAAGAAGAACTCATCAGGAGACTCACTGGCCCCGACACCGAACTCTGCGTCGTTGGGGACGACGATCAGGCCATCTACCAGTGGCGCGGGTCCGATGTGGACAACATCGTCACGTTCGCAAGCAGGTACGAGCCAGTCGAGACCTTTGAGATCACGACGAACCGTCGAAGTCGTCCCGAGATCATCGAAGCGGCCAACGGGTTCGCTCAGTCCATCCCCAACCGGCTCGCGAAGGAGATGAACCCGACTCGACCGACCGAAGGGTCGGAACCGAGGGTGGTCGTATGGGGCGAAGAGGACGAGACGAAGGAAGCTGGTTGGATCACCAGTCTGGTACTCAACTTGAACGAGGCTGGTGTTCCGTTCAGGGACATCGGCATTCTCGTCCGATCACGGGCCGCCTACGGGCGTCTACTCGAGCAATTCAGCACGTTCGAAGTGCCGGTGCAGCCCGGTGGGCGCACGGGCCTCTTTGACCAACCCGAAGCAATCGTCCTAGCCAAGACTTACTGCTGGTTGAGTGGCATCGACTGGCGGCAGCCCTACCAACCCGGCGAACGGGTCGACCTTGCACCACTGCTCGAGGAGTACACGGAGGTCCTTGCGCTGCGAGGCAAGCCCCACCAGAACCGGGTCAAGAGGGTGCTCAAGGATTGGCAGGCACAATCTGTCCGCAAGGACCGTACCGCAGATCTAGTCGGTGACTTCTACGAACTGCTCGACGTGCTAGAAGTTCACCGCTGGGACTTCGACGATCCGATCCGCCTCAACGTGGTCGGCACGCTGGCTCGATTCACTTCGCTTCTCGCCGACTACGAGAGCGTCCGGCGCCGAGCCAGGCGTGACGCTGATGTCCACGGTGAGCAGGTTGGGGGCGAGTGGGGCGGCGAGTGGTACTACAAGAATCTCGCCATCCACATGGTGAACTACGCCCAAGGCGAGTACGAGGGATTCGACGGTGAACCGGATCTGACAGTCGACGCTGTCGACATCACCACCGTGCACCGCGCCAAGGGTCTTGAATGGCCTGCTGTTTTTGTCCCATCGTTGACCGCGAATCGGTTTCCTTCGTCGCGCACAGGCCAGCAGCAGGACTGGCTTCTCCCGCGCACACTCTTCAATGCCGCTAGGTACGAAGGGTCCGACGCCGACGAGCGGCGGCTCTTCTACGTCGCCGCTACGCGGGCGCGCGACTGGGTGTCTGTCTCGCGGCATGATCGAGTCACAACGAACACGGTGCGGCCGAGCCCCTACTGGGAGGAACTCGAGGAACTCCATATCGACCCGGACGACATCGAGCTTCCTCCGATCGAGACGCAGTCCGACAGCGATGAGGGCGAATTATCCGTCACGTTCAGCGAAATGGCGTCCTTCCTCGACTGCGGCCTTGCGTACCGATTGCGCACCCTCGTCGGTTTTCAACCGCGGTTGGCACCCGAGCTGGGTTACGGCAAGGCCGTACATCATCTGCTCCGGCGGGTAGCCGAGCACACCCAGAACACAGGGGTTACGCCTACCAAGGACGAGCTTGACAAGATGCTTGACGATCACTTCTTCTTGCCGACAGCGAACAAGGTCGGGCATCGCATGATGAAGGAAGCGGCCCGGCGCCTCGTCGGGAATTACGTCGGGAACCACGAGGCGGACCTCCACAGGGTGTGGGAGACCGAGAGGCCCTTCGAACTCCATCTTGACGGGGTGACGGTGTCGGGCCGGGCCGATGTGATCCTGGACAAGGAAGACGGCATACCCACCGGGCTCGCGATTGTCGACTACAAGACATCAACCGACGGTGATGTCGCATCGTACGAGCTGCAACTACAGGTGTATGCCGACGCTGGTAGACGAGAAGGTCTGGACGTTCGCGCTGCTTACCTACACGATCTCAACGGCACACGTGACGCGATTGCTGTGGATGCCAGCAGCATTGAGTCGGCTGAGGGGATCGTCGATACCGCCGCGGCGCGGATGCGCAACCGTGACTTCGAGCCCTCGCCCGGTGCGAGATGCCGCATGTGTGATGTTCGCACGATCTGCAATGCGAGGGATAGGTAGGCGGCTAGTCGGGCGTCCATCACAAATCCGACAAACTGTGGCCCGCGCGCAGTCGTCCAGCTAATACCGCTCACGCGATCTTGTAGACCTTGACTACCTCGTCGCCGTAATCGTTGATCACCTTCACGGCGATGCGGCCGGTCGACGGTATGGGGAATGGCCGACTGACTCTCGAATTGAGACTCTTCCAGGCTTCCTCGTTGATGTCGGCCTTCAGAGCGATCTTCAGGCGCTTGTAGGGGTCTCGGCCGCCGGTGAAGTAGCAATGGCGAACGAAGAAGCTCTCCCCGTCGTAGTCAGTGTCGATCATCCAGAGCGCGACTCGCTCGGTATTGTCCGACCGCACCAATCCAGTGTTCGGGTCATAGACATCGACGCCACGAAGCTCAACCGTGACGTTCTCGTCGTTGACAGCGATGTCGATATCCGGCTCACCGAACGTAGTGAAGAGGTTGAGCCTGCGCGTAAACGTGGGGTTGGGGGTGGTTGAGGGTCCCTGAGTTGGGGGTGGGGCCCTGCTGGAATCGGTGTTTGCAATATCCAACGATCCAGGAGGGCCCCGATGGCTACAGATGTTATGCGGGTGCGGTTGCATCTGCGCCAAATTCGTGTGTTGGAGGTGGTTGAGGACACCCCGGCAGTGTTGAGAGTGAGAGTCGAGTCGACCGAGCGGCGGCCTCGGTGTCCGCATTGCGGGTTCAAGTGCCACAAGGTTCATGACACCCGCGAACAGCAGGTGCGTGATCTGGAGGTGTCGGGGCGACCAACGACGTTGGTGTGGGCGCGGCGCCGTATGGTGTGCGGCAACTGCTCAGAGCGGTTCATAGAGGACCATGACGAGTTCGACGGCAGGTTGACACGCCGGTTGGCGCATCGGCTGGTCGCGGACGCGCAGGTCATGTCGATCCGTGCTGTGGTGCGCCGCCATGGTGTGCACTGGGCTGTGATCAACACGCTGGTGCGGGCCTGGTCGGGGCTGATCGCTGAGCATCGCCGCAGTCAACGGTGCAAGGTGCTGCTGGTCGATGAAACGTCGATGCGTAAACGGCACCGCTACGTGACGGTGATCGTCAACGGCGACACCGGCCACACCCTGGCAATGGTCGAACACCGCTCCAGCGCAGCATTGACCCAGTTTCTGATGTCGCAGCCACACCGGTGGCGCCGTGGTGTCAAAGTCGTCGTCACAGACGGATCGGCCGCCTACAAAGCCTCCATCGGCGCCTGTTTGCCACACGCGCGTCATGTGCTGGACCGGTTCCACGTCATCAGATGGTTCACCGCCGGTTTGGCCGCGGTGCGCCGCGACGTCCAACGCCGAGACGACGGCACCAAACCCGTCTTCGATCCCGAGGTGTTCCGTGCCCGGTTCCTGCTCACACGTCGAGGCGACACACTCACCGACACCGACCAGGCCCGCCTCGACAAACTCTTCGAGCAACACCCCAGGCTGCAAACCGGCTGGAACGCCCTGCAAGAACTCCACGGCCTCTACCTAGCCGAAGACCACGACGGCGCCCTTCAAGCGCTCGACAGGTTCTGCGACCTCTATGAGACCGGTGAACTGCCCGAGTTCCACAACATCGTCGACACCATCATCGCCTGGTCCACCGAGATCCTCGCCTGGCACCACACCAACCGGCCATCCAACGGCCGGATCGAAGGCACCAACAACCTCCTACAAGTCCTACGACGAACCGCCCACGGCTTCACCAACCCCACCAACTACGAAGCCCGAGGACTCCTGATAACATGACCACCCAACCGACACCAGCAACCCCACATCCCACATTTACGCGCAGGGCCAAGAGGTTTCCACCAGCCTTCGCTGCCAGTTCCTGACCCATCAGAAGATCTGCGTTCATCCGCACAAGCAGAACTGGGACCCGCCCCAAGGACCGGATCCCAGCTACGTCGAAGCTCTCGTTCGCCGCTTTGTAATCCTCTTCCGTGTTGAGCACCTGTGGATCAAATGCAAACGCGAGAAGGCACAACAGGTCAAGGCTCTTGTCCTTCGCGGCTTCCCGCGCAGCATCCTTGACGAAGGCAGTTCCGACAGTTCCGTACTGCGGTCCTATACAGATACCAACTCTGCTCACACCGTCGGGGCCGGGTGCGTCGCGGGAACCAACAGCTTGGATATGAGTGCCGGCGTGCAGGTCGACTAGGTCAAACTCCAACCGCTCGGCGCGCATCCCGTTCTGGATCCCGGATTCGCGCAGATTCTCAAGGATGATGCCCACGAAATCAAGATTCGAGTCGTCGCTCGGATCGCCTAGGCGCGTCTCAACCTCGGCCGGCCGGGTCCGATGCGGAGAAAGGCTCTCCACTGTGAACGGCCCGCTCACACGAACGCGGGATTCGTCCTCGTGCGGTCGATCATAGAGAATCTCTGTGTCGGCGTGCGCGGCGATTGCCTTGTCAATTTCAGCTTGGGACATCCCTTCTTGGATATCCGGGTTGTTGGCAATCGACCCGAGTGTGACCCGCCGAACTCGCTCGTAGACGAACCCCTGCTGTATGTCCCCCGTAGCGTCGGCGGGTGGCATCACCGATTCGGATTCCGTCGATTCAACCTCAAGACTTCGCCCTGCTTCGGAATCCGCAAGCACAAAAAATGGATACAACGCTCCAGCCAACCGCTGGCGTGCGACTGCCAGGGCTACCCGTGACGAGTCGATCGTGATCCACCGCCGCCCCCATCGCTCAGCGACTACCGCTGTTGTGCCTGATCCACAAGTCGGGTCAAGAACAAGGTCGCCCGGGTCGGTGGCTAGCAGAATGCAGCGCTCAACCACCTTTGTATTCGTTTGTACGACGTACACCTTGTCGTCGGTGAATCCACCTGTTCCGGTGTCAGTCCAGAAGTTCGTGCGGACCTTGTATGGGAAGTCTTTTTCGAACCGTCTGTAGTGAATTCCACCCTTTGTCACGTGGATCCGGTTGGCCCAAGCCAGCCGATCCATGCCGCCCGGGTATGATGCCTTCCAATGTGAGTTGGCACTTGGCATGTACTGCTTCCCTGCGAACTGATATGGCTGTGGCTCAGCCGCGGAATCTTGACTTTGCAGATCGCTTGCCTTGTAAAGACGCGCTCCCTCCGGCAACTTGTCCGCAGACTCGTTTCTCCGAAGTCCTCGGCTAGTTCCATCCTCAAAGTAGAGCCAGCGGTAGCCCGGTCGATCCGTGGCTTCTACCCACAGAGGGCGGCTCTTCAAGCGATCGGAGTTCCTCGCGTACCACAGGATGTAGTCGCCGGTTCGCGGCAACGCTGACGCCTGTGTGAAGCCGCTTGTTGTCACGAAAGAGATCATGCTGACGAAGTTCTCGGCGCCCATGACTTCATCAAGCACGGAACGGACCAGATGCACGTTCTCGTCACCAATCTGCACGAATATGGATCCGCTGTCGGTCAGCAAGTCCCGGCTCACCGAGGCCCGGTCGCGCAGATAGGTGAGATAGCTGTGGATCCCGAGTTGCCATGTGTCTCGGAACGCTCTGACCTGCTCGCTGTCTCGGGAGACGTGATTGACGTTGCCGTCCTTGACCTCGCGTTTGCGCGCCGACACCTGCCAGTTCGAACCGAACTTGATCCCGTATGGCGGGTCGATGTATATCATCTGGACCTTGCCACGCAGCCGTTCTCGCTCGGCAAGGCTCGCCATCACCTGGAGGCTGTCACCCAGGATCATGCGGTTCGACCAGTTGGCGGAATGCTTGTAGAACTCGACGAGATCGAGTTCATCGAGCCCGTCAAACGTCTCGAAGAGAGTGAGCTCTGGTTCGAGTTCGCCCTCCTTGGCCGTCTTGCGAAGGTTCTCGATCAGGACGCGTGGGTCGATCTTCTCCTGGATGTACAGCGGCGGCGCGTCGACCTGGAGGTCGTTCTCATCGAGTTCCTCCTTGCCCTTCCACACCAGCATCGGCGAGCGGAGTTCGCGCGGGTAGACGACCTCCACCATCTCCTCCACCTCGGGCGACACCAGATCGTGGGCGTCAGCAGTCGGGATGTTGGTGCGGGTGACGCTGTGTGTGATGGCTTCAACCGGCGTGGGGCCCTTGGATGCACTCTTGCGTGTCACGGATGTCTCCTCAAATCACGGGTTCGCCGATGATCGGTTCGTCGGCATAGAGCAGCGAGATCGCACTAGAAACGTGTTCCTCGGCGCCGAACATCGTGTCGATCTCTACGTAACCCCACCGGCCCCAACTGCCGTCGTTGTTCACCGCGGTACACCACTGGTTGCGAGCGGTCTCAGCCTTCGCTGTGGTGGGTCCAGGACTCTTCTGGCCACCAGACACCTCGATAATTAGGGTTCGGTCGACATCCTCCGCTTCCTGCTTCTTGAGGCGCACGAGGAAATCCGGGATGTACTGGTGGCTCTTGCCTGCATGGACGTACGGGATCTCGAAACCGAGGTGATCGTTCTTCACATACGAGTGCACATCGTCGTTCGCTTCGAGCAGCGCTGCCACCGTCTCCTCCCAAGTGTTACCTCTTACGCCATCCAGCACCACTAGGTTGACAGGAGACTTCTTGGCCTCAACGACCACCTTCCGAGTAAGAAAGTCGACATCGTCGGTCGAGCCCTCGCTGTCAAACCGGCGGTACAGAGGGAGCAAGACCTTGTTGCGGGTATCGGGGTACTGCACGACGGCGTTGAATATGGCTTCGGCTGCCCATGCCTTCGGTTCGGCAAGCAGAAGGAGACCGGGTTCGCTCCCGGGCGCGAAAGTGAGTTTCTCGTCGTACCACTGCTTGGTGACGCGCAGAAGCTCGGGGAAAAGCCAAGGCTTTAGCCTGAATCCACCGATTCGGTGTTGGTGGGTGGGGTGGTTGGTGGGCGGGTGTCGGGTTGGGTGTTTGGGACTGGGTTTGGTGTGTTGGGGCGTGTTGGGTTCAGGGTTCAGGGGTTGGGTTGGGTTGGTGGCGCTGGGTGTGTGCTGGAGGGCGCCGGGTTCCTTTGGGTGGTGGGGGTTAGCCGGAGGGTCCGGGCAGGTTTCGTAGTTTGGTGAGTGTGTTGGTGAATTGGGTTTGCCATCGCCAGCGGGTGGGGTATCGCAGGGTGTGTGTGCCGGATCGGTTGACGAGCACGGCGGGCAGCGCGGTGAGGCGGGTGCGGCGGGTTTGGTTGGTGGCTGGTGTGGTGTTGGTGAGGATGGCGGTCCAGTGGCCGATGTTGTGGGCGAGCACGGCGCAGGCGAGCCATGCACAGTTGGCTGGGTAGTGCCCGGAGGGGATGTGGTTGAGTCCGGAGCCTTCTTTGAGGTCGCGGATGGCGAGCTCGACGACTGCGTGGTTGCGGTGGAATTGGTCTGCTGTGACGGTGCTGAGGTCGTTTCTGTTGGTGATGAAGGCGTGGTAGCGCCAGTTGGGCCAGAGCCGTTGCTGGGCGCGGTCGGTGAGGCGGGTGCGGCGCACCACGAGGCGCACGGTGCGGCGTTGTTTGCCGCGGCCGGTGGTATAGAGGGTTTCGGCGACTTGGGCGTGGCCCCCTTTGGGGTAGTCGATGTCAACCCAGGCTTTGTCGCCGATCGTCTCGATAGCGGCGCGGACAGCAGAGTTCAGCGACACGGTGATCGACCATTTCACGTCAACAGTGTTGAGACGGTCGATCAGCCCCCAGGACCAGAACCCCGAATCGGCGCGTATCGTGACCGGCCCGGCAGCACCCGCGCGTTTGAGGTTGGCTATGAGCTCATCGACGAAGCGCAGCACACCACGCGATGAGTGAGCGGAGCCTTTGCGCATCCGCGCTCCGAGCACCTCAGAGGTGCCCGCACGCACAGCCAGCAGCGGGTGATAGCCCAACACTTTGGTGTAGGCGTAGGAGGCGCCGTGCTTGAGTTTGCCGTGCACCTCACAGACCGTGGAGTCCAGATCCACCACCAACGGCGAAGAGCCCGGGCCTGCGCCGAGTTGCCAGGCCCGCGCCAAAACCCGCGAGGCCACCGCTTCGAGCTGGCGGACGTGACCGAACGTGAAGGTCCGCAGAAACGTTCCCACCGTCGACGGCGCCGCGGGGGCAAACCCCAACACGCTGCCAGTGCGCCCGGCGCGCAGCATGTCGACATGATCAATATGGGTGCCACCCGCCAGCATCGCTGCGACCACCGTCAAAACCTTGCGGTCCGGGTTCGGCGAACCAGTGTCCACCCACCGTTTGATCAACCCCGACAGACCCAAACGAGCGAACAACGTCGCAGCCAGAACCAGGCCCGCGTTCGCTACCAGGCCCTCATGATCAAACGTTGTTGCCAACCGGTCCAACCCGCGCGATGATACAGACACGAAAAGTGCCTCCTGTTTTTGTGACGAAAGTGACTTTTAGTCATCACAATCATCGCAGATCAGGAGGCCTTTTCCGCGGACGCGAACACACCAACAACCCAACCCCACCGGTGGATCCAGGTTTAGCGCATCATCGTGGCCCTGGAAATGGCGCTTCAGCACATCGGCCGCCACGTTGAAGGCGATCTCCTGCCGACGCGCCTGCTTGACCATCTCAAGTTCGACCTCATCGGCCTCACCAACGATGCCTTGGGCTTCAGTCCATGTCGCTACCAGCGACTCGTCAACGGCTATCGGCGTCGTGTTCTCGTAGTCGAACTCCACGTGCGCTTCGGGAAGCTCCACACGGTAACCATCAAGCTTCGGGAACTCAATGCGGAGGTCGTGGCGGTCTTCGACCGCGAAGACCTCGACAGGCGGCCTCCGAAGCTTGAATGGCTGCACCTCACGGTCTGTAGGAATGAAGGCGAACGGAACGCCGTAGACCTCGGCGTACTCAGGTTCGAACCTGCCTTCTTCGTTCGGGACATAGCTGCGGCGACGTAGGCCCCGGCCAACTACCTGCTCGCACAGCAGTTGGCTCTCAAACGCGCGAATACCGAGGATATGGGTGACGGTGTTGGCGTCCCAGCCCTCGGTGAGCATCGCAACTGACACGACGCAGCGGATCGTCTCCCCGAGTTTGCCCCTCTTGCCGACGGTGTTGAGGACCTCGCGCAGGATGTCCTGGTCCGTCAACTGGTCAACATCAGCGCCGGGATTCCGCGCGCGGTACTCGGCTTTGAAGACTTCGAGTTCCTTCGCCGCCGCGTCCTTGAACTCGCCCTTCAGAGCCTCGCCGGACTCGAGCTGGACCGAGTCGACGATGATCGTTGGTGGTCGATCGATCCAGTTGTCGTCATCCACGTTACTGAGAAGCGGCAGGTGACCGGAGCGGATGATCTCATGGCCGTCATGTAGCTCGATCTCCTGTCCTGAAATCCAGTCGTAGACCAACTTCGACACGATCGTGTTGGGGCAGACGACAATCATCACCGGCGGAGGCTCGCCAAGCGCTCGGAGTTCTTCCTCCCATTGCTTGAAGCGCCTCTCGTAGCTGCGATACAGCGATCTCAGAGCTCCCTCGAGCACCGGTGGGGGCACCCATTCGGAGTCCGACTCGGCTTTCCTTCCCTTCTTCTTCGGTAGCTGATCACCGATGTGCTCCCAAAGTGCCAGGTAGGTCGGCTGAGTCGTGTTGTCGACGTCATCGTCGACGGGGATGCGGGGCACCTTGACGATGCCCGACTCGATAGCGTCCATCAGCGAGAAGTCGCTTACAACCCACGGGAAGATGAAGCCTTCGTTGTAGCCCGAGCCGCTGAGATAGAACGGTGTAGCCGAGAGGTCATAGACGACCTTCACGCCTACTCGCGCAGCCACCGCTTCGATGCCCCGAAACCAGACTCGAGCGTGCTCGTTGCGCTCCCTGTCGTCCTTCTTAAGCTTGGAAGCGCCCGTTTCGGCATCGAGTGGCTTGTCCTGGTAGCAGTGGTGAGCCTCGTCATTGATCACGATGACCTCGCCCTTCCCCCGGCTGGAGAGGTCTCTCATGATGCGGTCGACCACGTCCTCGCCAGACTCGTGGAATCGACCGTCGTCCTCACCCCCTGTGAGGATCTGGCGAGTGTTCTTCGAGACTCCGCCAAACTCCTTGGCCAGCTTCGGAAGGAACGTGTGGTAGTTCGTGATGACGATCGCGGCGTCGTCGAGCAGATTGCGAAGGTCGTTCGGAACGAGACCTTGGAAGTCGTAGTAGTTGCCGTCGTCGTGAGGGAAGAGCACCCGGAGACGGTCGCGGATCGTGATGCCTGGAGCGATGACAAGGAATCGGCTCGTGAAGCGGGCGTCGCGCTTGTTGTAGGCCTTGTTGCACACCTGCCACGCGATGAGCATGCACATCACGATCGTCTTCCCCGTCCCCGTGGCCATCTTCACAGCGATACGCGGAAGTCCATTGTTGTGGAGTTCGTTCTCCGGGTCGATTCGCGTCCTGAAGTCGGGCTCGCCGTGGCGGCCGGCCACCTCAGCGAGGTAGATGGCTGTCTCGGCAGCCTCGCGCTGGCAGAACAGCACCCGCTCTTCTCGCGTCGGATCGGCCCAGTGCTGCATGAGTTTGCGACTGATCGGGGTCACGTGCGGATAACCGCGAGCCCGCCAAAGTTCGACCCGCCGCCTCATGTCATTGATGAGGCTGTTCTGCTCCCGACGCTCGCCTGTAGTGTCGAAGAGATCGAGGGATTCCTGCTCAGGAGCACCCTTCTTGCCGCGCTTCTTCTTGCTGACCGGCACGGGAACAAACGACTCGCTCCGCCGACGCCCCGACCGGATCTCCCCTGTCGGCCCGTTGGGTCCTAGGGCAAAGTGACGCTCCGGTGCCTCATACGGCGAATTGAGGATGGGGTTGCTAAGCGTGTCCATCAGCGCCCTCCCTCGTTCTTCAGCCACCTAGCATCGCGGTCGCGTCTGAGCCGGTGCCGAGTATCACCGCCGGACTTGATCACTACGGGGAAGAGGAAACGGTTGCAAATCCGTCTGCAGCGTGCGGCGCTGTCGAGTTGTGTCGTGACAAGGCGCTCGGTTGCTCCAGCTGCGTCGACCCTCGCTCCCATAACCGCTACCCTACCGAAACCGTCCGACAGCGTCGCGAGCGAAAACCCAAGGCGGCGGGTGGTTCCCCATCCAGATGGGGTTGCTCAGATTCGTTTCGCCCGAGTACTGTGGTCGTGTTCCTCCCCACCTGCGCTGGTTCCAGGGCATGGTGGGGCTACTTTTTGCCCGGGTGCTGAACACGGCATCGTGGTGTTCACCGACCCCAGAACCTGTGCCCACCGCGTCCGCGGTTCGTGGTGCAAATTGGGACAGACCCGATCGAGGGTCGCCAATCGCGGCCACACGCAGGGCTTTGCCGGGCTTCAGAATCCCGTACGGCATGCGCAGCGCGGTTCCCGTTTTCTGAAACAGTGCCCATCGCGGCGTGATCGGGGGTACCGTTCAGATGTGACGGTGGACTATGACAGAGCGTTTCGTAAGGTCATCCTGAACCGGTGGAACAAGACACCAGATGAGGAACGGCGAAAAGCCACGAACTCAAAACGCCAAGGACAACTGGCACCGAATCACCCTGATTCCTATGCGCTGCATGACTCTTACAACTACCAACGGGGTCATGCTGATGTCTTCCGCGAGGTTTACAAGAAAGCGTCCCATGACCCACCGAGGAAGAAGGAGCGTCTGTTGGTGGTGGACATCGGTGCAGGGGCGGCGACGGTGGCCGTTGCACTGGGCGAAGCTATCGAGCATGCGAAGCACGAACAGGTCGACTACCTGGGCTTCGACCCAAACCCAGCCATGCGAAAGCTCGGCAAGCGAGTCCTTAAGCATCTCGACGCCGGATTCAGATCAGCCAAGTACATCCAGTCGCTTGAAGAGGTTGACTTCACGGACACAGATCGGTTGCTCTTAACCTTCAGCTATGTGGCTCACCAAGACGCAGTCACGCAAGATGACATAGATGAATGGGCTTCCCTCATCAAGCGAGCTGTCTACGAGGTTGACCGAGATGTTGAGCTGATCTACACAACGATCTACAACGCCGAGAGCGCCAGGAAAGGTGCCCTCCCTGACCTGAAGCGGAAGCTTCAGCAGGCCAATTTCGTCAGGAACCACAAGACCGTAAGAGTTCGAGTGCGGCGGCGTTTCCCAGGATCCGTGAGCAGCAACGGCCAGATATGCTGGGAGGAGCAAAGTGAGCAATGGAGCGTCCAAGCAGAGCACTGGATATTGGGCACATGAGCCTGCAACTATCGTTGATTGACACAGATACGGGCACGGCGCCTGCGGGACTTGAGTACCACAACGACTTCTTGGATGCCTCCGAAGAGGACGGGCTGCTTGCGTATGTCGACGACTCTGAGTGGCTCACGGACCTCTCGCGGCGTGTGCTGCACTTCGGCTACAAGTACGACTACACCAACCGCAAGCTCGACGAAACGGCTCGTATCGGGCCATTGCCCGAATGGCTGACGCAACTGTCGAACATGGTGAGGGAAGCTTCATCCGAGGAAGCGAAGCAGTTGCTCGACCCCGATCAACCGTTCGAACAGGCGATCATCAACGAGTACCTACCTGGACAAGGGATCGCGCCCCACATCGACAGGGACTGCTTCGGCCCCACTGTTGCGACCGTCAGCTTGGGCTCGGCGGTCAACATGGACTTCTGCCGCGATTCGACCGGCGACGAATACGTACAACGGCTGGAGCCGCGCAGCCTCGTCCTCCTCTACGGAGATGCCCGCTCCAAGTGGCGTCACGGCATCGCCAAACGGCACTCCGACACTTGGAAGGGCCACAAGAGCAAGCGCCAGCGACGCGTCTCGATCACGTTTCGCACCATCACAGAACCCGGGCCAGCGCAGACCTGATCGTGTCTCAACTCAACAAGCACTTGCCTTCCACGGCTGCAGGTTGTCTCAGTCGAGCCAGGACGATCCGCTGACCTCATGCCAACCTTTGGGGCGCGCCAGAGCCTTCTGCACCTGTCTGTCGCGGCGGGTGCTGGCAAAGTAGCGAAGAAGAGCTCTCGGAAGGCGGAAGGGCCGCTTGCGTTTGATTCGGGGCGACCGCCCCGTCGGCACAAGCTCATCCCGGGATGGCACGAACCTCCAGAGGCTCTCCCATTGCCGCTCGAAACCCGACCAGCTCAGATGATCGCGCGCGGAGACGGTGATTTCCCGCTTGCCTCGTCTGAGCCTGCGGTATTCGCCCGTCACCACGCCGAGCACGTACTCGTCCAGTGCATCGAGGACGGCCTGAGACCCGGAGTCGCACGCATCGCACCCGCAGTCAGGGACCAACTCCACGACCACAACCGGATCGCCTACGCCGATCACCACTCCGGTGGCACCATCGAAGCGAGTCCAGGCGAAGGTGAGCGGGATTGCACCAGAACCCCGCGGCGAGGCCCGCTGAACCCCGACAACATCGACCCTCGGCTGCTCCTCCCACACCACAGCGGCGTCCGGGTCGATCTCGGCCAGGCCCCCGGCATCCAACGCCTTCAACCATGCCTCAGCCCGGGCACGCAGGATCCGCCATTTCTGCGGGTTCGTCAAACGGGAGTACTCCTCTTCGGAAGGCCTCCGGTCAGGATGCGGATCCTCCCACCGGGCCAGCCCTCGGCCCGTCTCAACGAACGCAGCATCAACCGACGCGATCAACTCCGCAACAGAATGCACCGCACGATCATGTCCGCACCGCCACCACCGCGCAAAGGAATTACCGTGAGGTTCGTTGCACTTATTCCTTGACGATTACAATGAGCATGCAACCAACATCGGCGCTTAGGCCAAAACCGAACGCCACACACTACGGTCGCCTAGGCGGCCGTAGTTCCGTTTTGCCGTGTCCACTGGTCGTCTGCGGTGTGCAGTCCTGTATAGGAGACGACACCAAGATCCTTCGGCGACTTGGACTGAAGGTGAACCGCCTAGGCCTCCGTCGCGGGGCTAGGCCCAGCAGGAACCCGCTTCGGCGGGTTTCTGCGCGTCAGACCCTCAAGGACGGTGTCGAAGCGGCCCACGGTGCCGCGAGTCGCATCAAGTACCGCCGCCGGTCCCTGAGAAGGTTCAATGGCTGGCAGCGGTGCTGGGAGTCAATGGACAAAAAGACCCGGCCCCATGGGGCCGGGTCTGGTACCGACAAGATACCGCGTCATCTAAGAGACGACAAGGCTTTTTCCGTCCTTGTTGCAAAATCCATCACCAGCCTGCCGGTTTCGAGGCTGAGCCGGACGGATCGGGAAGTTGGCACGACTCGTAGTCAAGCCTCTCAAGTCGGTACCACCAATGACCCCCAACACCGTCGCCCGGTTCTCCTCGGAGATCACCTGCTAAGGGTGACTGACCAGGGTTGACAGTTGCGACAGGCACTCGCTGGCGACACTCTTGGATCGGGTACCGCAGGTCGCTGTCGTTCGAGATCACGATCGCGGAGTCCACCCTTTTCCTGAGGACATCCAGCAACAGGTGCGACGCAACATTGACATCCGACCCCTTTTCCTCGATGTGCCGGCAGGAAACCAAGAAATTGACATCGGCGACGTCTTGGGCAGTGGAACCGTCCAAGACCCTGACTGGCCAAGCAGGCTTGCAAAGCACCGGCCGGCCCTTTCGGTCTTCAGTAGCGAGCAGAGCGGTTCTTACTCGAGCCATGTACTTTCCTAGCGCTAGCTGGTCAATTGCGCCGCGCTCGGTAAGTCCCCGTATGTAGACGTCCTGGTCGCGTCTTCCGCCAGCATTCACATTTCCCTTGACGTGTGCTGTGCAATACACGACTTTTGTCGACAAAGGAGCCGTTCTGGGTCCAAGCGCTGTTGGCGATCAAACGCTCGGCGAGGGCTCTCAGGTCCAGCCAACGCCATCCCGGCTGCCCTCGGCCACAGACTGCACGTCCTCCGTAGTACAAGTTGAAGCCGTCAACGTACACCCCCACTCGCATGACGCCCTCCCCGCTCGTTTGGCAACCTTGAGCCGACCCCAACCCCGAAAAAATAAACCCCCGCCACGCCCTGCAAGCAGGGCATAGCGAGGAAGATTGATGCCAGACTAACGCCGTGCAGTTGGCTGTTCAACCCAATCCGTCTCAAGACTCCTGAAATTCACTGTGGCGTTGGGCGATTCGGTCAAATAGATCGACATTGCTGTAGAACCACCTCCTGCCCCCGCGTGTAATCAACAGCCGGGTCCCTATTGCGAGATGTGGTGGACGGCAGAAGCGATCGGCTCGAATGCCTTCACATCTACGAGATGCGGTTCTGAGGCCGCCCACTGTCGAAACGCTTCTGGTAGAGCCCCATATCGGAGCTTCGAATCCACTGCGGGCTGCTACCGCGAGATCTGGAATTACACCGGGTTTAAACAGGTTGTGAATATCGGCGGCGTGGCATACCGTTCCAGGTTCGCACGGCATGTACGAGCGAGGGGTCCTGTAGATCAGTTTGGAGTGATCGCCACCCTGTCAAGGTGGAGGCCGCGGGTTCAAATCCCGTCAGGACCGCCACGCATCCTCTAGGGGATGCTGTGGGGTCGGGTAGCTCAGTTGGCAGAGCGGCCGCCTGAAAAGCGGTAGGTCACCGGATCGACGCCGGTCCCGACCACCAACAGCGGCCCGGCATCTGTGCCGGGTCGCTTGCGTTCACCGACTGTTCAGCCGACCGAGTGACCGGCGTAGAAACCCTCCCGCATGGCCCCCTCGAGGTAGCCGACCCCGGTGCAGTCTCCGATCGCCGCAGGATCCAGCCCCGCGGCCCGCAGCTGTCGGGTGACCGAGTCATCACCGGTCAACCCCGACGCGACCACCACACAATCGGCGTCGACGGCGTGGTCGCTGTCGCTGTGGCGGTAGCGCACCTGCGTGGGAGTCACCTCCAACACATCGGCGCCGGCCAACAACTCCGCACCGTGGGAACGCAGATCAGTCAAGACACGCCAACGTCGGGGGTGGGCCATCTCGGTGGCCAAGGTCGCGCCAGATTCCAGAACCGTCACCGCACGGCCGCGGTCCACCAGGAATTCCGCGAGTTCGATCCCGACGAGGCCGCCTCCCAGAATCGTGACCCGCTTGCCGATCGGCATGTAGTGGTGCGTCAACGAGGCCAGCCGTTCGGGATCGTCTGTCAATCCGAGCCGCCTGCCCGCAGCAACCGCGACCCTCCCCGTCAGGGAGAGCTTGCGGGAGGCGTCAGCGGAAGGATCAGTGAGCATCGCCCGCAGGTCGTCGCCGTCGAGCACATGGTCCGAGTCGATGCCGGGTATCTCCGGTCGAACACGCGAGGCTCCAGTGGCCACGATCAAGGCGTCCGGGCCGAGCTCCTCGACGGCCTCTACAGTCACCGGTGTGCCCAGCCGCACATCGACACCGAGCGTCTCCATCTGCCTGGTCAACCACTTCAAGAGCCGAAGATTCGGTTCATAGACCAGAGCCCCGAACCTCAGTGCACCGCCCAGATGCGGACTCGCCTCGAAGAGGGTGACCTCGTGTCCCCGTGTAGCCGCAACCCGCGCGGCCTCCATACCCGCAGGTCCGCCCCCGACAATCACAACCGAGCGCGGTTCGGCGGCGGTGGTCCGCTCAATGTCGCGCAATTCGACCTCGTGGGCCAGGACCGGGTTGACAGCGCAGCGCACCCGCCTGTCGAAGAACGGTTGGGCCACACAGACGTAGCAGTTGATGCAAGGACGGATGTCGGCGGGGCGCTGCTCGCTGACTTTCAACGCCGTCGCGGGATCGGCCAGCATCTGGCGTCCCATGGCGATCAGGTCGGCCTTTCGGTGAGCGATCATCTCGTCACCGGTCTCCGGACGAATCCGGCCGACCGCAATCACCGGGACATCGAGCTTGCTCTTCAACCTGCCCGACAGGGCCGCATGGGTCGCCTCACGGTGCGGCAGGGTCCCCTCGGTGAATGCCGGACCGGACGTCTGGTCGCCATAGGCGCTGAGGTGGATCGCGTCGGCTCCTGCCTGTTGGGCGAGTTGCACGGTCACCTCGGTGTCCTCAAAGACGATGCCGTCCGGCGTGCGGTACTCGAGGGCGTCGAGCCGGCACCAGACCGCGAAATCGTCGCCGGTGGCGGCTTTGCAAGCAGCGATCACCTCGCACAACAGCCGTGAACGGTTGTGGACGTCCCCGCCGTACTCATCGGTTCGACGGTTCCACTGCGCCGACAGGAACCCGGAGATCAGGTATCCGTGGGCGCCGTGGATCTCCACCCCGTCGAAGCCGGCCTCCTGGGCCCGACGGGCGGCCGCGGCGAAGTCTGCGGTCACCGCAGCAATGCCGTCGGTTGTCAGTTCGTGGTAGTTCGGGGCTCCACCACCATTGGCCGCGGCCATAAGCCCCAACTCCTCGGGAGTCAGATCGTGGATCATGTCGAGCGATCCGTGCCATTGGGGGACCGACGGAACGAGCACAGGGCGTCCCTCTTTGATATCGACACGGGAGACCTTGCCGTGATGAACGAGTTGAACCGCGATCTTGGCCCCGTGGCGGTGCACCTGGTCGGTGAGTCTGCGCAGCGCCGGGATGTAGCGGTCGTCTGACAGCCCGAGTTGGTGCACGGAGTTGGCGCCCCGGGGATATGCCATCGCGCACACCTCGGTGATGATCAACCCGACACCGCCACGAGCCCGCTCCTCGTAGTAGGCGATGATCTGATCGTTGGCGAACCCGTCATCATCGACGATCTCTACTCCCATCGGGGCCATGACCATCCGATTCCGCAGATCCATCGGCCCCACCGAGACCGGTGACAACAGGTGCTCAAACATCGGTTCAGACTCCAATCAGTTCAGCTTCTGGAGGCGCCGGACCGGCTGCGAACGACACCGTCACGCTCGGCTGCTTCGGCGACCGCCCCGGCCACCATCGGCGCGACCGAACGGTCGAAGACCGACGGCACCACGAAATCGGGGCGCAGCTCCGACTCAGGCACGCAAGCGGCGATCGCAGCGGCCGCACTCACCTTCATGTTCTCGGTCACGCTGTGCGCGCAAACATCCAGGGTTCCCCTGAAGATTCCCGGAAACGCCAGAACGTTGTTGATCTGGTTGGGGAAGTCGGAGCGGCCCGTGGCCATGACGGCGGCAATACCGTCGGCGGCTTCAGGACGGATCTCCGGATCCGGGTTGGCCATGGCGAAGACGATCGGGTCGCGGGCCATCCTGCGAAGGTTCGAAGCGTCGATCAGGTCGGGCGCCGACACGCCCACGAACACGTCCGCGCCCACCAGCACCTCGGAGAGCGTGCCTGCTCGGCGGTCACGGTTGGTTACCGCTGCGAACTGTTCCTTCACCTTGTTCTGCTGGTCGCGGCCCTCGTGCACCGCTCCGATCCGATCTACGCCTATGACCTCGCCGACGCCCGCGTCCAGCAGGATCTTGCCCACAGCCACACCGGCGGCACCCATCCCCGAGATGACCACAGAGATGTTCCCGATCTTCTTGTCGACCAGCTTCAGAGCGTTGGTGAGGGCGGCCAGAGCCACTATGGCGGTGCCGTGCTGATCATCGTGGAAGACCGGGATCGGCAACGTCGCCTTGAGGCGATCCTCGATCTCGAAACAGGCAGGTGCAGCAATGTCCTCAAGGTTGATCCCCCCGAATGCCGGGGCGATATGGGTCACCGTCTCAATGATCTCTTCTGTGTCCTGGGTGTCCAGACAGATCGGGAAGCCGTCGATCCCCCCGAACTCCTTGAACAGCAGAGCCTTGCCCTCCATCACCGGCATTGCCGCATGGGCACCGATATTGCCGAGGCCGAGCACCGCGCTGCCGTCGCTCACTATCGCCACGGTGTTCTTCTTGATCGTGTACTGATGCGCCAGCGACTCGTCGTCCTGGATGCTCAGACAGACACGGGCCACGCCCGGTGTGTACGCCATTGACAGGTCATCCGCGTCACCGACCGAACACAGCGGAAGCACCTCGATCTTGCCCCCTTCATGGAGGGCGTAGGTGCGGTCCCACCAGTCGAGCACCGACACACCGTCGAGTTCGTTGATCGCCGCGGCTATCTGGGCAGCATGGGATTCGGAGCGACAATGGATGTCGATGTCGCGGACAACCGTGGGCCCCTTCGCTTCAAAGCCGGGAATACCTGCAATGTTGCCCCCAAGGTCGCCAACCGCGGCCGCGAAGCGGCCGAGCGTGCCCGGGACGTTGTCCAGCGAGATCTTGAGGGTGATCGAAAATGCGGCGGTGGGAGCATTCTGCACGCTGAGGACGTTATTCAGCGAAGCGCTCTAACCCGCAATCGGGCGACGAATCGAAAACTCCGCTCATCAGGATTGACCATTTTTCAAAACAACACGATACGTTCATTCGCGGGTTTGACTTGACCCTCGAATACGAAATGGAGAAACGATGGCTGAACCAACAAAATCTAGTAAGAGGCCGATGTCCGACGAGCATCGAGCAGCACTAGCGGTGGGAAGGGCTCGGGCCCGGGCGGTACGCAATTACCTTGAATCGCTCGAATCGCACCGTCCAAAGCAAGGGCGCAGGCGTACACCTGAAAGCATGCGTAAGAGAATTGCTGCGATCGAAAGCGAAATGGATGAAGCAAAGCCCTTGCAACGGCTGCACCTGACTCAGGAGAAGATGGACCTTGAGTCCAAGATCGAAGCCGCTGAGGCAGTCGTCGACATTTCGGCGTTTGAGGACGAGTTTGTCGCTGTGGCTCGTGAATACGGCGAAGCCAATCGAATCAGCTATTCGGCTTGGCGCTCGAACGGAGTGCCGGCTGCGATTCTCAAGCGTGCCGGGGTCTCCCGTTCCGACTAGGGACCGCTCCGCAGCCGGTTGAATTAAAATCGGATCTCTGCAGCTTCAACGGCTGCTTGTGGATGCTCTGCAACAATCCTATTGACGCGGGCTACGACGCGTTCGACTTGGATTGTTGCGGTACCGACGAAGTCGTCGCTGGCGGCCAAGCAACTGTGGATCGCCGCGGCATCAAGCGGTACTCGTTCATCTGCTGCGAGGCGTTCTATGAAGCCGGGGCCGCCGGAGCCTTCACGGCGGGCCAGCACTGCAGCCACCGCGTGCGACTTGATCAGCTGATGGGCCTCCTCGCGGCCGAGTCCCGCCGCCACCGCATCGCCGAGTATGCGCGAGGTTCCGAGGAACGGAAGTTCACGCTGCAGTTCGGCATCGATGACCGCATCGAAGGCACCGAAATCATCGAAGACGCCGATGGCTGTCTGCAGCAACCCGTCGGCAGCGAAGAATGCGTCGGGCAGCATCACTCGACGAACCGCCGAGCAGCTCACGTCACCCTCGTTCCACTGCCGACCTGCAAGGTTCGCGGCCATGGTCAGATAGCCGTCGAGGATCGTCCGGAGTGCACCGATGCGTTCAGCGCTGCGACTGTTCATCTTGTGGGGCATCGCCGACGAACCGACCTGACCCGCGCTGAACCCCTCGGTAGCCAGTTCATTTCCAGCCATCAGCCGCAGGGTGGTCGCCGCGGAGGACGGTCCCGACACAGCTTGCGCGAGCGCAGAGACCACATCAAGGTCAAGCGACCGCGGGTACACCTGACCCACACTGTCGAGAACACGCCCGAATCCGAGGTGCCGCGCGATCATCTCTTCCAGATGATCGACGGCATCGGCATCCCCGAGCAGGTCCAACTGGTCCAGACGAGTACCGACAGCACCCTTGATCCCTCGAAGCGGGTAGCGGGCCAGCAACTCTTCCACCCGCTCCAAACCGATCATGGTCTCCTCGGCCACGTCCGCGAAGCGCTTCCCCACGGTGGTCGCCTGGGCGGCGACATTGTGGGTGCGGGCAACAATCATCAGATCAACATGGGTTGAAGCCAGACTCCCAAGGCGGGAGAGGACAGCCACCAGACGATCTCGCAGCAGAACCAGGGCATGGCGGATCTGCAATTGTTCGACGTTCTCGGTCAGATCCCGTGAAGTCATTCCACGGTGAATATGCTGCTGGCCGGCAAGATCGCAGAACTCATCGATACGAGCTTTCACGTCGTGACGAGTAACTGCCTCGCGGGCGGCTATAGACGCAAGATCGACCTGATCCAATACCGCTTCGTAGGCTTCGATCGTCCCCTCGGGGATGTCCAAACCCAGCGAGACTTGCGCCCGCAGCACAGCAAGCCACAACTGCCGTTCTTGAATTATCTTGCCTTCGGGCGACCAGATGCTATTCATCGCCTCGCTGGCGTAGCGATCAGCAAGAACATTGGTCACGGGGTCACTCATGCCACGAGCCTGTCGTTTCTGTCGAGATACTGCTCACGGCCCGGGCCCACTCCGACAAGTCTGATCGACACACCGATCTGACTCTCCAGAAACTCAATGTAGTCAGCAGCCGCAGCAGGCAATTGGCTCGGGTGTGTCACCGCGCTGAGGTCGGTATTCCAGCCCGGCAACTCTTCGTAAACCGGCACCGCCGCATGCAGTTGTGACTGGTGGTAGGGCAGATTGGTGTGAAGCCGGCCGTCGATCTCATAGGCGACACAGACCTTCACAGAATCCAACCCGTCAAGCACATCGAGTTTGGTTATCGCGATCTCGGTCAGGGAATTGACTCGCACCGCATGACGGACCATTACCGCATCGAGCCAACCCGGCCGCCTTCGACGGCGCGTGTTGACACCGTACTCACCGCCGACGTCGACGAGATAGTCGCCGACGTCGTCAAGGAGCTCCGTCGGGAACGGACCCGAACCGACTCGGGTCACATAGGCCTTGGCCACGCCGACAATGCGGTCGATGTGCCGCGGCCCGATGCCTGAACCGGTGCAGGCGCCGCCCGAAACAGGGTTCGACGACGTGACGAACGGATAGGTGCCGTGGTCGAGATCCAGGAACGTGGCCTGGGCGCCTTCGAGCAGCACCTCCTGGCCTGCTTCCAGTGCGTCGTGCAACAACCCGACCGAATCCGTGATCAAGGGCAGGATCCGGGGGGCGCACTCGTCGAGGTACTCGGCCGCGACCGCCTCTCCGTCCACCGGTGGCCGGTCGAAGACCTTGGTGAGCACCTGATTCGTGTGACTGAGGACGACTTCGAGCTTCTGGCGGAAGATCTTCGGGTCTGCCAGGTCCTGCATCCTCAGCCCCACGCGCATCGCCTTGTCCGCGTACGCGGGTCCGATGCCACGCTTGGTGGTGCCGAGTTTGGCGTCGCCGAGGTGACGTTCGTGGAGCGCGTCGAGTTCGGTGTGGTACGGCATGATGAGGTGCGCGTTGCCTGAGACTTTCAGCCTTGAACAGTCGACGCCCCGCCCGGTGAGCATGTCGATCTCTGCCATGAGGACACGGGGATCGACCACGACACCGTTGCCGATCACCGGCGTGATGTAGTCGTACAGGACTCCGCTCGGAACGAGCTGCAGGGCGAATGTCTCGCCGTCGACAACCAGCGTGTGCCCAGCGTTGTGGCCGCCCTGATAGCGGACGACCATGGACATCTCCTTGGCCAGGAGGTCGGTGAAGCGCCCCTTGCCTTCGTCTCCCCATTGAGTACCGACGACGATGGTCGCTGGCACGGCGCTCTCCCTTGATGGATTTGCGTTACCGAGAAAGATTAGCTTGAACTCGCAGCGATCCGTACGGACTTGTCAGCACGGACTCATCAGCACAGTACGATCTGCGAGTTGTCGCCACGGCCCTCGACATCGACCTTCACGGTGTCGCCTTCCGAGTATCGCCCCTCGAGTATCGCGATCGCCAGCGGGTCGCCGATACTGCGCTGGATCAACCGCCTCAGCGGACGGGCCCCGAACGCCGGGTCGTATCCCCTCTCTGCCATGTGGATGCGAGCCTCGCCGGTCACTTCCAGGGTGATCCGGCGGCTGGTGAGACGATCAGCGAGATCCGCGAACTGGATATCGAAGATCTTGATCAGGTCGTCTTCGGCCAACGGCCTGAAGCGGACGATGTCATCGATTCGATTGATGAACTCGGGCCTGAAGAAGTCTCTGGGCTCACCAGGCAGGTTCGAGGTCATGATCAACACCACGTTGGAGAAGTCGACAGTTCGACCCTGACCGTCAGTGAGACGGCCATCGTCGAGAAGCGCCAACAGCACGTTGAAGACGTCTGCGTGGGCCTTCTCGACTTCGTCGAGCAGCACGACCGAGTACGGGCGCCGCCTCACTACTTCGGTCAACTGTCCGCCCTCGTCGTAACCGACATAACCGGGGGGCGCACCTATCAGCCGGCTGACGCTGTGCTTCTCCATGTACTCCGACATGTCGATTCGAACCATGGCGCGCTCATCGTCGAAGAGGAACTCTGCGAGTGAGCGGGCCAGTTCGGTCTTGCCGACCCCGGTGGGTCCGAGGAACAGAAAGCTGCCGATGGGGCGACGAGGGTCGCCGAGACCTGCTCTGGAGCGGCGTATGGCGTTGGCCACCACCGAGACTGCGTCGTCCTGGCCGACCACCCGTTGATGCAGATGCTCTTCGAGGCGTACCAGTTTCTGGACTTCACCCTCCATCAGGCGCGACACGGGGATTCCGGTCCAGCGGCTGACCACTTCGGCAATGTCGGAGTCGTCG
Source organism: Candidatus Aldehydirespiratoraceae bacterium (assembly GCA_965208435.1). GTDB lineage: Bacteria > Actinomycetota > Acidimicrobiia > Acidimicrobiales > Aldehydirespiratoraceae > VXYK01. Next base: position 1,275,640 of record OZ242337.1, read on the forward strand.
ACCTCCTCCTTCAACATCGAGTCTTCGGCTTGGAGCTTGTCGAGTTCCTCTTTGGCGGCCGCGAACCGGCGCTCCAAGGTGGGGATCCGGCCGTAGCGGAGTTCAGCTGCCCGTTCCAGGTCCTGTTCGCGTTCAACCTCTCCGCGCAGATGCTCAAGCTGTTCGTTGATTCCGCGCAGTGCGGTGATGGCGTCCTTCTCGGCCTGCCATCTGATGGTGAGTGCGTCGAGTTCTTCTCGCTGGTCGGCCAGTTCCCGGTCGAGGTCGCTGAGACGTTCCGCGGAGGCGTCGTCGGTCTCTTTGGCCAGCGCCAGACGTTCGATCTCGATCTGGCGGATACGTCGCTCGACGACATCGATCTCGGTCGGTACCGAATCGATCTCGATGCGAAGCGAACTGCTCGCCTCGTCAATGAGGTCGATCGCCTTGTCGGGCAGGAAGCGGCCCGTGAGGTAACGGTCGCTCAGCACCGCCGCGGCGACCAGCGCAGAGTCTTGGATCCGCACTCCGTGATGCACTTCATAACGCTCCTTTAGGCCGCGCAGGATCGCGATGGTTGACTCGACCGAGGGCGGCGCGACCAGGACCTGCTGGAAGCGGCGCTCCAGTGCCGGGTCCTTCTCGACGTGCTTGCGGTATTCGTCGAGCGTGGTCGCGCCGACCATCCGCAGGCGGCCTCGGGCGAGCATCGGCTTGAGCATGTTGCCGGCGTCCATCGCGCCCTCCGCTCCTCCCGCGCCGACAACGGTGTGCATCTCGTCGACGAAGGTGATGATCTCGCCGTCGGCGTCCTCTATCTCCTTGAGCACCGCTTGCAGGCGTTCCTCGAACTCGCCGCGGTACTTGGCGCCGGCCACCAGCAGCGACATGTCGAGATTGATCAACCGCTTGTGCTGCAACGAGTCGGGCACGTCTCCCTCTACGATCCGGGTTGCCAGCCCCTCGACGATGGCGGTCTTGCCGACTCCCGGTTCACCGATGAGCACCGGGTTGTTCTTGGTGCGACGCGACAGGACGCGGATGACCCTGCGTATCTCGTCGTCACGTCCGATGACCGGGTCGAGTTCGCCGCGCCCGGCCGCTTCTGTGAGGTCATGGCCGAATCTCTCGAGTGCCTGGTACTGGTTCTCCGGGGTCTGGGTGGTCACCCGGTGGGTGCCGCGCACGTCTCGCAGCGCAGCCAGCAGCGCCTTCCGGTCAACCTCGATCAGTTCGGCCAATGCGAGCAGCAAGTGCTCGGTCGACAGGTAGTCGTCGTGAAGTTCGGCGCGCAGCTCATCGGCGTCGTTGAGCGCGTCGATGAGCGGCTTGGCCAGCTGCGGTTCGGATCCGTAGGCGTTCGGGAGGCGGTCCAGTTCAGACTCCGCCTTGGTTCTGGCCGAGAGCACGTCGACTCCCACCTTGTGCAACAGCGGCTGCACGATGCCGTCGGTCTGGCCGAGCAGGGCGATCAGGAGGTGGTGTGTGGTGATCTCGGGATGGGACGCCGCACGGGCCAGTTCGGTGGCCGCAGAGAGAGCTTCTGTGGTCTTGAGGGTCCAGCGGTTCGGGTCGAGGGCCATATTGATATCGGTCAGCCTTCTCTGAGACAGTAGGGACTTCGACAGTTGAGATCTAGTAGCTATAGTATAGCGCAGAAAACTTGAGTGTCCTACACTTAACTTTGTCCTTTGAATTCAAGGGAGTGCGACTAACATCGGGTCATGACTGTGACCGAGTCCAGCCCCCCTCTACAACAAGACAAAGCCGACGGCAACAGGCCTCGGCGCACCCACAATGTTCAATCCGCGCACGTTCTTAGCTGAGACTGGCGTAGGCGGCATCGACCAGGCGGCCGCCGCGGGGGTCGCCGGTCAGTTCCGCGTCCATGCGGTTCATCACATAGGACACGGTCATGGCGGCGTCGAAGTCGACCGTGGCCAGCGAACCGCCCCAGCCGCCCCAGAACATGTGGTTGGGACTCGGGCTCTGCACCCAGCCCTCCATCTCCAGGGCGAAACCCAGGCCGTGGCGCAGGCGCAGCATCAACACTTGATCGACGTCGTCGCTCTGGGGTTCAAGAGCCCTCCGAGCGCCGGCCTCGGACAGCAGCCGCACACCGTTCACCTCACCACCGTTGGCGAGCATCGAATGGACCGCGGCAATCGAGCGGGCATTGCCGAATCCACCCGCCGCAGGAATCTCCGCGGCGCGCCACTCCCGGGTGCGCGGCTCAGTCGCGTTCAGCGGACAGCTCATCAAGGTGCGCATTGCTATCGAGTCCAAGGCCACCGGCACACCGTTGACCTCCATGCCCGTGGGCGGCGCCGGACGCTGCAACTCGGCAACCCGTCCGTCTTCAGAAGCGGGCAGGCTCATCCAGAAATCGGCGCCCAGCGGGCCTGCGACCTCGGAGGCGAACCAGTCGGCCATGCGCTCCCCGGTGATGCGGTAGAGGATCTCGCCTTCGAGGTTCCCCTGGGTGATGGCGTGATAGCCGGACTTCGTGCCCGGCGCCCACCACAGTTCCTGGGAGGCGAGCTGAGCAGCCACGCGGTCGAGGTCGTACAGCATCGGGGGCGCTACCGGCGGGACGAAACCCGGCAACCCCGCCGTGTGGGACATCACGTGACGCACCAGCACACTCTCCTTGCCGTGCTGAGCGAACTCGGGCCAGTACCGCGCCACCGGCGCGTCGAAGTCCAACTCCGCCCGGTCGGCCAGAATGAGCATGCACACTGCCGCCATGGTCTTGGTCGTCGAGTAGACGTTGACGATCGTGTCGCGCTGCCATGGACTGCCCGCAGAGTCAGAGTCTCCAGCCCAGAGATCGACGATCGCCTCACCGCCGACGGTCACCGCCGCGGCAGCGCCCAACTCGAGGCCCTCGGCGAAGTTCCGCTCAAAGGCGTCGGCTACCGCCGAGAACGAGGGGTCACAGTGTCCGTGGATGTCCATCGGCCAATCATGCCCTCCGAGGCGACTGTCGGCACTATCGCGTCTCATCGCAGCTCACTCGCATCATCGGCACCAACACCAGACCCGCCACCCCAACACCGCACCCTTCACCGACATACCAGAAGACTCCTTCACCCAACACCAGACCCGCCACCCCAACACGCCCCACACCCGCACCGCCACGCTTCATCAAGACGAAGGCTCACCGCCGGCCCACAGCCGACACACCACAGACCCACCCCCCGAGATCAACCGACCCGAAGCCTTCCCAACGCCGCGGGCCCCACCACAGGCACACCACGGGCTCATCGGGCCTTCCACTGCGGGTCGCGCTTCTCGGCCCAGGCCCGGCCGCCCTCCGCGGCGTCCTCGGACTGCCCGACGACTCGACGCATCGTCTCTCCCATCCGTACCGCCTCGGTCCATCCGAGCCTGCGGCCTCGCCTGACCATCTCGTTGGTGGCCCTCACCGCCAGCGGCGCTCCCTGACAGAGCCGTTCGGCGAGGTCCCGTGCCGCGTCGAGCAGATCTTCATGACGATGGACCCGCCAGGCGAGGCCGATCTCCCTGGCGTGCTCAGCGTCGATCGGGTCGCCGGTCAACAACAACTCCAACGCATCCACAGTCGCCACATGGTCCGGCAGCCTAAGCGCCCCGACAATCGTCGCTTGACCCAACTTCACCTCCGGATAGGCGAAACTCGCCCTTTCGCTGGCGAGCACGAAATCGCAGGCCAGGACCGCGGTGAGCCCGTAACCGATGCACGGTCCGTTGACCGCGGCGATCGTCGGCTTCCAGATCTCCATGCCGCTCTCGAAGGTGGTGATCGTGGGCCACTCCCAGAACGAACCCGGCCAGGAGCCGGTGGCTCCCGCTCCGTCTCGCAGGTCCGCGCCCGCACAGAACGCCCTGCCGGCTCCAGTGACGATCGCAACCCAGGCCTGTTCGTCCTCACGGAACTCGGTCCAGGCGGCGTCGAGGGCTTGGCGCATCGCACCATTGACTGCGTTGAGCGCCTCAGGCCGGTTGTAGGTGATCGTGGCGATATGGCCGTCCCGTTGGTAGGTGGCCGCAGGCGATTGATCCGACATGAGCACCAGCTTTCCCTACGCGGCGCCTGATAGCCACCCCCGTATCATCTTCATCAACTGCGAACGTCGGCCCGCGGACGTCATCTTCGAGAGCCGACCGCGAGGGCCGCCTTCGAACACCAACCGCGAACACCAACCGCGACGGGTGGCGCGTTGTGGGGCGACTCCAATCCGGCAAGATGGGACCCTCCGTCAATGGGATGGGTATGGTTTTCGCTACGACGTGCACGATGTGAACGCGAAGGGAAGTGCCATGGCTCAGGGATCAATCGAGGTCTACGAAAGTGAGGGGCGGACGTTCGAACCCTCAGCAGAGTTCGTTGCTGAGGCCCTGGCAAACGACCGTTCGCTCTATGACGAGGCCGACGCCGACTACGAGGCTTTCTGGGCCCGCCAGGCCCGCGAACTGCTGAGCTGGTCCAGCGACTTCACCAAGGTGCTCGACTGGGACCTGCCGTTCGCCAAATGGTTCGAGGACGGAGAGCTCAACGTCTCAGAGAACTGCCTCGACCGCCATGTAGCTGCAGGGCTCGGCGACAAGGTCGCCTACCACTGGGAGGGAGAGCCCGGCGACACCCGCACCATCAGCTACTCAGAACTGCTGGCCGAGGTCGAGAAGTTCGCCAACGTGATGAAGAGCCTCGGCCTGTCGAAGGGCGACCGCATCGCCGTCTACATGCCGATGATCCCCGAGCTGCCGATCGCCATGCTCGCCTGCACCCGCATCGGCGTGGCCCACTCGGTGATCTTCGGCGGCTTCTCCCCCGACGCCATCACCGACCGCTGCGAAGACGCAGAGGCCCGTCTGATCATCACCGCCGACGCGGGATACCGGCGGGGAGAGCCGTCGGCCCTGAAACCCAACGTCGACGCAGCGCTCGCAGCGGGCGCGCCGAGCGTGGAGAACGTGATCGTGGTCGACCGCTGCGGGACCGGCCCGGCGATGGTCGAGGGCCGCGACCACTGGTGGCATGAACTGATGGAGACCGCAGAGCCGAGCTGTCCGCCCGAGCCGATGGGCGCCGAACAGCTGCTGTACCTGCTCTACACCTCCGGCACCACAGCCAAGCCCAAAGGCATCATGCACACCACCGGCGGCTACCTGACCCAGGTCGCGTTCACCCACAAGTACGTGTTCGACCTGAAACCGGAGACCGACGTGTACTGGTGCGCTGCGGACATCGGCTGGGTGACGGGCCATTCCTACATAGTGTTCGGACCGTTGGCCAACGGCTGCACCTCGGTCATGTACGAGGGCACACCGGACACGCCGCTTCCCGACGAACGCAGCGGCGAACGGGCTTCGTGGAACAAGGACAGGCTCTGGGACATCGTGGAGCGCTACGGCGTGACCCAGCTCTACACGGCCCCCACGGCCATCCGCACTTTCATGAAGTGGGGCGAACAATGGCCGGCGAGGCGTGACCTCTCGAGTCTGCGGGTCCTCGGCACCGTCGGTGAGCCGATCAATCCGGAAGCCTGGATGTGGTACCACGACAACATCGGTGGCAGAACCTGTCCGATCGTCGACACCTGGTGGCAGACCGAGACCGGCTCGCACATGATCACTCCCCTCCCCGGCGTGACCACAACCAAGCCCGGCACGGCCACCACACCCATCCCCGGCGTCTACGCCGAGGTTGTCGACGACGACGGCAACCCAGTAGACCTCGGCGGCGGCTATCTCACGATCACCCGGCCGTGGCCGTCGATGCTGCGGGGGATCTGGGGAGATCCGCAGCGGTACCACGACACCTACTGGTCGACCTACGAGGGCCGCTACTTCGCCGGCGACGGGGCCCGGGTCGACGAGGACGGCTGCATCTGGCTGCTCGGCCGCGTGGACGACGTGATGAACGTATCGGGCCACCGCATCTCCACCGCCGAGGTTGAGAGCGCTCTGGTCGACCACCCCGCGGTGGCCGAGGCAGCGGTTGTCGGGGCCAAAGACGACATCACCGGTCAGGCGATCGTCGGTTACGTCATCCTGATCGGTTCTGTCGAGGCCTCCGACGATCTGCGGGAGGAGGTCCGCCGACATGTGGGCACCAAGCTCGGCCCGACGGCGAGGCCCAAAGCCGTGTTCTTAGTCCCGGACCTTCCCAAGACCCGTTCCGGCAAGATCATGCGGCGGCTGCTGCGCGATGTGGCCGACGGCCGAGATCTGGGCGACACCACCACACTCGCCGACCCCGACGTTGTAGCTGCCATCCGCGAGGGCGCCGCGGAGAGCGACGAGGATTGACGGGCAGAGAACCGGGAACTCACCGCAGGGGCTGACGGCGGGAACCGACAACCAGGGACCAACGGCGGGTTCAACGGGGCGGGTCGCGCGGAATCGACAGAATCGCTCAAGACTGCGTAGTCGCAAGCATGAGACTGGGTCTAGTGTTGAGGGCAGCAAGATGGCGGCAGGCTCTGTACTGAGCCGAAGAGATTCCGGAGGTGTCCAACCCCATGATCAACACAGCAAAGACCTTTGTTCTGCTTGCCCTGCTCGGTGGTCTGATCATCGTGGCGGGTGGTGCCATCGGCAGTTCAACAGGCCTGGTGATCGGCCTGGTGATCGCTCTGGTGATGGTCGGCGGTTCGTACTGGTTCAGCGACACGCTGGCGATCAAGTCCGCTCGTGCCCAAGCCGTCACCCGCGAGCAGGCGCCGCAGTACTACGAGATCATGGAAGACCTCACCGCGCGGGCCAACATGCCGATGCCCAAGCTCTACATCTCTCCCAACCCGCAGCCGAACGCCTTCGCAACCGGACGCAACCCCAACAACGCCGCGGTGGCGGTGACCGTCGGTCTGTTGGAAGCCATGAGTTGGCAGGAGGTTCGAGGTGTGCTGGCCCATGAATTAGCTCACATCCGCAACCGGGACATCCTCATAGGGTCAGTCGCAGCTGCGATCGGCATGGCGATCACGTTCGCGGCCAACATCGTCATGTGGGGTGCGATGTTCCGAGGCGGCGGCCGCGACCGCAACCCGATCGGGGAACTCGCTTTCGCGATTCTGGCACCGATCGCAGCGATGATTATTCAAGCCGCCATCAGCCGCAGCCGCGAGTTCCAGGCCGACGCCTCAGCAGCGAAGTTGATCGGCAGCGGTGAACCCCTGGCCAGTGCTCTCGAGAAGCTGGAACGCGGCGCTAACGCCATCCCCGTGAACGTCAACCCGAGCCAGGCCAGCAGCTACATCATCAACCCGCTGAGTGCTCAGGCCCGCGGCCGGGGCGGCGGGGGCAGGATGTTCAGCACCCATCCCCCGACTGCGGAGAGGATCGCCCGCCTGCGCTCGATGTGATCCAGACATCGAACTGGTCGACAACGACAACTGGGGGATCGCCCGCCTGCGCTCGATGTGATCGGGTTTGCCTCAGTCTCGAAAGTTTCAGTCTCGGAAGTTGATGAACTGGAGGGGGATCTTCAGGTCGGCTTCTTTGAGTGCGGCGATCACCTTCTGCAGGTCATCGCGCTTCTTGCCCTGCACGCGCAGTTCGTCGCCCCTCGCCGATGACTGGATGCCCTTGAGTCCGAGATCCTTGATGAACTTGTTGATCTCTTTGGCCTTGTCCTGCGAGATCCCGGCTTGCAGTCGAGCGGCCTGACGCACAGTCCCTCCAGAGGCTGGTTCCACGTTGCCGTAGTCGAGCGCTCTGAGGCTCACCTTGCGTCTGACCAGTTTCTCTTCGAGGACTTGGCGCAGCGCTGCCAGCCGGTCCTCTGACGACGACGCCATTTCAATGACGCTGTCGCCCAATTGCACCGAGGAGCCGGTGTTCTTGAAGTCGTATCGTTGAGACACCTCGCGGGAGGCTTGATCGACGGCGTTGCGTACTTCTTGACCGTCGAGTTCTGAAACCACATCGAAAGTCGGCATGGCGAAACCGTATCAAGCAGCGGCCGTTCCCGATTGGTCGAGCCTGCAATTCTGCACCAGTCGCGGTCTCGTTCCGGTAGTATTTCTGGTCCGCGGGTCGGTGCCCGAGCGGCCAAAGGGAACGGGCTGTAAACCCGTCGGCTTATGCCTACGAAGGTTCAAATCCTTCTCGGCCCACAGCGGAGACGGGGCCTGGCACTACGGTGCCGGGCCTTGTCAGTTCCACCGGCCGGTACTGCGGGTTCCGCCGACCGGTTCCCTTGGAGCGCCCGGAAATGGGTGAGAGCCTGTCGTGTGGCGGCGGTGTCATTCCCGCTCTTGTTCGCTGCGCTCCGCAGCCCGTTCTTGTTCGCTCCGCTCACGGGGCCGCTCGGGCCCCGGCCTCGCGCCATGAGCCGCGTTGTCCCACCTATTCGCTCGGCCTCTCAGGGGAGCATGCGTTGCATGATGACGGCATCGAGCCAGGAGCCGAACTTGCGACCCACCTCGCGTTCTGTGCCCACATACTCGAATCCGCAGGCTCGATGAAGCGCCATGCTCGCCTCGTGACCATCGACGATGTGGGCGATGATGCTGTGAAAACCCCTTTGTGCGGCCATGTCAATGAGTTCGTTCATCAACGCCCGTCCCACCCCACGGCCTCTGGCGTCTTCGCTCACATACACGCTGTTCTCGACGGTCGTGCGATAACCGGCACGATTCCGGTAGGGGCTGAGGCTGGCGAAGCCGACCACGCGTCCCTCGGTCTCGGCTACGAGAACCCCGAGAGCACCTTGACGTTCGGCGATCCATTCGCTCTGGGCTTCAAGACTTCTCGACTCGATATCGAATGTGGCCGTCGTGTTCTCAACCTCGTGGTTGTAGATCAGGCGAAGATCTTCAGCGTCGGCAACAGTGGCCAGGCGAAGTTGCATCTGTCGTTGGTTCTTCCTGTCTGAAATCGCGGAAACCCAAAGTCGCGGGTCGCAACGAATCTAGTCCCGTGGTTTGATGAGGTATGGCACACGACCTTTGCCCTAAGAAGAATGTATTGGGGACTGAACTCGTCGAATGCGGAACTGATCCCGTCACCGGGTTCTTTCGAGACGGCTGCTGCAACACCTCAGAGGCCGACGTCGGCTCGCACACCGTCTGCTCGATCGTCACCAGCGAATTTCTGGAGTTCTCCAAAGAAGCAGGCAACGATTTGTCGACACCGCGCCCAGAGTGGGGTTTCGAGGGTCTCACGCCCGGCGACGGCTGGTGTGTCTGCGCTGCCCGATGGCTCGAGGCCGCCCTCGCAGGCGCCGCCGCACCCGTGCGACTCTCAGCAACACATGAGCGGGCTCTCGAGGTCGTCCCCCTGCAGATGCTCCGAACCCACGCCATCGACGCCGACAACTGACCGAGCCAATCACGAGCATCCCCGCTCACAGGTGCCGCCAACCGTCGTCGGAGGCGATTATCCGGCGATTCGGTTCGGTGGAGGCGGCTGGAACCTCGCAACACCCACCAACCCCGCCTTACTAAAGCAGCCCTGAGGAAGTTGCCGAGCAGCGCGGCGGCGAACCTCGCAACACCCACCGACCCGACCCGACCGAAGGGGCCTTGAGGGGTTGCCGACCAGGGCCTCGATAGCCAACCTCACACGCCCTCTCACCAAGGCGCCCGAAGAAGACCCTCAGGAACTACCGACCAGGGCCTCGAAGGTCAACCTCGCATCGCCCGCTGGCCGAGACATGATTAGGAGGTATCGATGCCGTTGACCGGGTCGGTGCCGGTGGAGCGGGCGGCGGGGCGTTGCTGTTCGGTGTCCGAGCCTGTCTGGCTCTCCCGCTGAACTTCCTCTCCGTGCACGAACCTGGCCGCATTCTGGGAAGCCGACTGGGTTGCGTCGCTGGCAACCGGTTGAGCCGAGTCTGCACGGGTTCGAGCACGGTCTGCCCGACCCGAAGAACTAGCCGAAACCTCACCCGATGGCCCGCTCAAGGGCTCACCCGACGAAACGGCCGGAAACGCACCTGACGAAATCCTCGACGACTCACCCGACGAAACGGCCGAACACTCACCCGATGGGCGGGTCGAGGGCTCACCTGACGGGTTGGTCGGGGGTCTGAGTTGATACCTTCCGGTGTTGGGGTCTCGGTGGACTTGCCAGCCGTGGTCGTGGATCTTGTGGTGGCAGTCGTCGCATACCAACGCCAGGTTCTCGAGGTCAGTCGGTCCGTTCTTTGACCACCAGATGATGTGGTGTGCTCGGCACCACAGCGGGTTGGCACCGCAGCCGATGCAGTGCTGGTCACGGGCGATCAACGCGATGCGTTGGGCTTCAGTGGCGGTGCGCAGCCGGCGCCCGAGCCACATGTCTTGTGCTTTGGTGTCGAAGATCGAAGGCAACAGATTCGCCTCAAGCGCCAGGCGGTGGAGCTCAACGATCGGTATCGGTGACCCGTCAGCCAACCGGGGGTTGTCCAGTTGTTGTCTGAGCACATCGAAATCAGCGATCACCAACAGATCAGTGCCCGCCGACCGGCCGCTGGCTGGTTCGCAGATCAACTCGGCCAATGCATCAGCCATGCGCTGCTGGGGTGTGGCACGCTTGTCAGGATCCTCGCGGTGCCACAGCTGCCGTTCCTTAGCAGTCAACGCGGTGGCGATTCGTGCTCCGGTGATCTGATCGAACTCGCCTGACAGCACAAACATCCCAGAATCAGACGACTCAAAGACCCTGGCTTTGCGCTTCGAGCGTTGACGTTCCAACAACGACTGGCCGTCATCGTCGGATACGTCTTGTTGATGCCGTTTCACAGTTTGAGCGAACTCATCAAAAGGCTCGCTGCTGGCTGCTTCGACGAGCAACTCCTCATCGACCGGGCTCTCACCAGAAACGCGGGCGATCAACCGGGCGTGACCCACGGGGATCTCCCCAGACTCCAACGCTTCGCTGGTCGCTGGCAGTTCCGCCAGTTGGGCCGCGGTCTCGACATCGCGTTTGGCCTCACGTTTCGAGGTCTGCAACTCGTCACGAACCAGACGCTGCGCGTCGCCTTTGCTGTGCCGGCGCCCCAACTCGGCCAACGCCCGGGACTTCATCGCGGCCAACCGAGACTCCGCGCGACCCAAAACCCCAAGCCGCAACCGCAGCCCCTCATCAGACAACTTCGCCTCATCGACCAACGGCACCCGCAACGATCCACCGGTGCCACCACCGCCGGCCGTGCCCACCTCAAGAAGCTCCGATCCCGAACAGAAACTCATGGATCGCAACCTACTGACCCCCTGTGACAATGACCCCGTGAAATACTGTCACTACATAATATAAATCCAAATATTCCGCATGGCGCAGAGCACGTCAGCCCCTGAAACCCATGGTGCAGACGATCACAGGATCCGCATCGGTTCCCTCAGATGCGGGGAGAACGCAGAGTCGATCATCGTTGTGGAGTTCAACGACCAGAGCTGCAAGATCGTCCGTGCTGCGATCCCGTGCTGCTTTGGACAGCCGGTGAGTAGCGGCCTCGTAGAGAGGACGTTCATTCATGGCGTCATGGGCTCGTGCAAGGTCGGCCTTGCTGAAGAGAAGGTTGTCCTTGAAGCTGTCCATCTGTTCATGAAGCCTGCGCCATACCTTGCCTCGCACACCCTGCAGTGCGCCGGTAGCGCGTCCGGTCGGCGCCTTCAGGGGACCTCCGAGTGCTGCTGCGGTGAGGTCGTGATGATCCGGCAGGCGCGCCACCGAAGGTGTGCCGGGTTCGCACTCCGCCATGCGCAGAGCTTCCTGAGGTGTGACGCGGCGTTCATCTCCGCCGGGTTCCACGAAGCCGAAAGCGTCGGCACCAGCTACGATCTGCGTGTGTACCAGGACCCCGACATCAGGAGCGGTATCGCTACTCTGCTTGGTGGAGTACACGACATTCGGGAGTGACGCCACCCGTTGCGCTGCCTCGGGATGAGTCTCACTGGCACGTCTCCAGACTTCATACGCCATAGACACCGGATCAACGTCATCAACACCAGCGATTTGAGAAGACGAGGACTCGTCGTATACGCCAGAAATGACCTGACGTTCGGTCGAGTCACCGAAAAAGCTCTCGTCTGAGCCGAGAAGCTGGGCATTCTCGCCCAACCGTCTCCGGATACGGTCTCTCAGCGCTATTTCCTCGTCTATGGAGGCTGCCGGCAACAAGGAGTACACCAGCACCACGGGCGAGTTCTGCCCGATTCGGTCAACCCGACCGGCCCGCTGAACGAGCTTCACGATCGCCCACGGGAGGTCGTAGTTGACGACTATGTGCGCATCTTGGAGGTTCTGTCCCTCCGAGAGCACGTCCGTAGAGATCAGCACACGAAGTTCGTCCACAACCGACGACCCGCCGCTTCCCACACCGCTGGACACCGGCGAGAAGCGTTGGGCCAGCGCTGTCGGATTCTCGGAGTCGCCCGTAACAACTCCGACATCAGCGACACCACGCCGCAACAACTCCTCGTAGACGTAGTTGGCTGTGTCGGCCGCTTCTGTGAAAATTAGCACCTTGTCGTACGGGTAACGCTCGACCAGCAGCCTCTCCAGCGCAGCAGTCTTCTGGTCACGGTCTGCGTCCCAGATCCCGAATCGGTCGAGCATCCCGGTGAGGACTTCGGTGTCGTGACGAAGATCCTCCAGCAGGTTGGGGCGGAACATCTCAGGTCCCGCCCAGCGGACCGCTTTGGGGTTCTTCGCGCGGAGTTTCTCGTAAGCGCTCGCCGCAAGTTGCTCAACGGAGTCGAACATCGCGTTCTCGTCATCGGGTTCATCGCTGTCTTCCGGATCGCTGTCCACCTCCGCTGCCCACAGTGAGTTGTCGACCGTGCCGACGGGGACGGGCATGCCGTGGTCGAGCGCATGCGCTGCAACCAGGTTCCGCAAGCGATGACGACGCAGGGTCGCCAGAAACGCCGGCCCCGACGACGACAACCGCTTGAACATCGTGACCCGGGTGAATCCCGCGAGGTTCCCCCTCGACGAGTTCTTAAGGTCGTCGACCAACTGCGCCTCGTCCTGTTCTGAGGGCACGAACTTGTCGTCGAGGTAATTCCCCAGCCGATACCGCGGCAACATCAGGTCTCGAATCGAGTCAAGCGTCTCATCCGACGCCATCAAGAAGGCCGGGTCGTCTTCGCCGAGTTCACGAGGCAGCGGTCTCGCAGTCCGCTTGGGGAAGTAGAACCGTCTGCCGGTGCCGAACTCCAGATAGCGGCGTCCGTCGTCGTCTTGCAGCGCGTAGTTGTCTTCAACAAACCGGCGAGTCCGACGCACGAGATACTGCGACATCAACGATTGCCAGTCCTTGAGATACTCCGACCGCTTGAACGCCGCGAGGTTTGAAGTCTGCCCCTCACACAGCAGTTCGAAGTTTGCGGCACCGACCTCCGCGATTGCTTCCTCTGGTCGCAGGCCTAGGTCTGTGTCAGGACGGATGAACAGAGACAGCTGAGCCGCCAGGTCACCGAGTTCCTTGTTGTAGGGCGTCGCGGTCAACAGCAGCACTCGGGAGTCGTTGCGCTCGATATAGCTCCGAAGGACTCCGTGGTCACGGCGCTTGTCGCTGCGCAGGTTGTGGGCCTCATCAATGATCACCAACCGATACCGGTAAGCATCTGGCAGGCTCTTGTGAACCATCGACAACGACTCAACCTTCCCCCGCACCTCGTACTCATGCAGGTAGGACTCCCACATCTCAACGAGGTTCTTCGGGCACACAACGAGCGTCTCAAAGCCCTGTTCTTCTTGAAGCAACCGAGCCACCGCAGTACCGACGAGAGTCTTTCCGAGCCCGACCACATCACCGATCATCGCCCCGCCCTTCTGCATGACGATCCGCGCGGCAATCTTCACAGCAGCGGCCTGGAAGTCGAGCAGCTCGTCCTGCATCGAGGCGGGCAGACCGTACTCGATGAGACCCTCCCGGGCCTCCTTGGAGAGGTGGTAGGCCATCTTCAGATACACCAGGTACGGGTCGAGCTGCTCCTCTGACGCCCACGACTCGTGCAGCGACTCGGCCAACTCGGGCATCGCGTCGACTGTGAACGGGTCGTTCCAGCGATCCTCGAACCAGCGGGCCAACTTCTCGGTGGCGTCGCCGTCGACCACATCAACGTTGAGTTCACCCTGGTCACGAAGTCCAGCAACCGTCAGGTTCGAAGACCCGACGTAGCCCACACGGGGAGCAGCGGTGTCTTCTCGGTGACAGAGATAGAGCTTGGCGTGCAATCGATGCGCCGTATGTAGTCTCACCTGCACATCGCCCGCCTCGATCTGGCGAAGCAAGGACCGGAGCGCTGTTTCGTCTCCTTCGGTGGGCAGCCCGATCTGCAACTGGTCGCGGTACTCCGCAACGGTCTTGCCCTTCAACCGGGCAGCCGTGCGATTGTCGATGGGCTCGGGCTGCCGCATCCGAGCCAACCGGCGCATCTCGTCGCTCGGCGCCTCATGGATACCGATCAGAACCCGTGCTTTCGGCCCCTGCGGCCGCTCCGGCAAAGCGTCCACCGCTTCGGCCAACAGCTTCCAACCCCGGAGGTTGAAATAGCCGATCGCCGCATCCAGCCGATACGACGACTCCAGAGTGCTGAGCAGTTCACGCTCTGTCTGATGCGCGATGTTGTCAAGAATCAACGGCACGTCACACGACCTCCTGCGACACGATCATCTCGTCGAGGCAGATGCCGACTGCATTCGAGAATCAGCGGCACGTCGAGCAGCCTTCCTGTGACAGGGTTTTGGGGGATCAATGCGCCCCGCCCGAGCACCGCGTTCAAAAACCCGTCTTGCGTTACCATGAACACATGAGCCGAAGCACGTCTCTCCCCGACGAATCGCCCACGGGTGTCGACCCGAGGCTCCGCGAAGGGATCTACTCGTTCCCGCAAGCAGCGGCGATCGTGGGAAGGAGGGGTCAAGCTACACCACAGCAGGTGCGGCGTTGGCTCGCGGTCATCGTCGCCCCTTCGGAGAACTCCAGCCCTAAGGTACGGATAGATACGGTCAGCTTCCTCGATCTCGTGAGCCTGGAGACGGTGAGCCGCCTCCGCTGCCAGGGCACATCGTTGCAGAAGATTCGCAAGGTGCTCGAGGCTCTCCATGTCACCCGACCGGGGCTTGGCCGACCCCTGGCTCACCGTTCGTTCTTCAGCGACGGCATCAGCGTGTGGGCTGAACTCATGGACGAAACCGAGGAGCTGGTGGGTAGACACCCTCAACAGTTGGCGTTCCGCGACGCGGTCCGTGTCTTCGCCGACGAGATCCGATTCGTCGACGACACTGCGTCGGCCTGGGACATATCCCCGTGGGTGGACATCGACCCGTTGGTGTGCTTCGGGGCACCCGTGGTCCGCGGGACCCGCGTTCCCGTAACGACGATCATCGCCAACCTTGAAGTGGCGGATGAGTCCGAGGTCGCCGACTGGTATGAACTGAGCGTCAACCAGGTACGGGGTGTTGCCGAATTCGCCGCCTAACCCCCGGAGAGTGAACTTCTGCTTGGACGCGAACATCTCATATCTGGTGGCCGACGTCATCGATCCGGCCGTCGCCGACATCGTCCACGTGTCTCGCGTCGAGGCCCTGAGCACAACGTCGAGTGGCCGGTCGAACGCTCCCGACGAGGCCGTAGCTCGTTGGTGTGCGGCCGACGAACGGGTGCTGGTCACCTGCGACGACGACTTCCGCGGCCGCACAGCTCGCACAGCGGAGCTTGCCGAATCAGGGCTCGAAGTCATCGTTTTCGCCGCACAGCTGAGCGGGCTTCAGAAGCAGATCGACACGATCTCCCGAAGGGTGACCTCATGGCAGGAGCAGCTCGAAGGACTGCCATACGGTCCGTGCATCGGATCCAATATTCGAGGGGCGCTCTACGCCTTCAACGGTGAAATGCAGATCGGGCCGCAAAGCAGCTACTCCTTGTTCCCGAAGACCATCCGGTCACGCAGATTCCCCGCCGCCTCGAACGCCTCCTCGTCCAGCCCCCATGCCTTCGCCAGCAACCAGTCCGCCCTATCGGTGATGTGGCGCAACTTGAGCATGTTGTACCGGCCTACCTTGACGCCAGCGTTCGTTTGCCAAGCGAGATGGTTCGGCATCTCGTTCTGGAGCGTTCTTGACAGTCCCGCTAGAGTCGCGAGTTCCATGTCACCCGCTGGCGTGGCCAACCGTTCGATGTCACCCGGAAACGCGGCAAGCGTGCGGCGGGTGACATGGAACTCGTCTCCATACATCATCCACCACAGGTACCCCCACCTCCCTGCCAAGATCAGCAGAGCCAAATCGCGTGTCTCGTCGCAGTCAAAGTGCAACTCCCCGACTCGTTTGCTCTTGGTCACAGCCGTCGACCCTGTGACAGGGTCCAGTGAAGGCGGCGGCGTCACGAATACGCTCAAGTAGTACTGAGCGACGGTCTTGAAACTGAGTACTGATCGCGTGTGTCGGTGAGACAATGATTCTGCAAGAGGCCTGTTCGTTCTCATGACGGCCACAGTCGGACTGGAACTCTCTCTGTCAAGAAATGGCCACTGCTTCAGTTCGCAGGATCCCGCCAAGATGTCCGGCACAATCGCATATTGCAAGTGGTCGAACAATCGGTCACGAGTTTCAGAAAGCCACCGCCTACAACCGGTGCTGAACAGATGTGCGCCACCTGAAGCGCGTAACTTCGCAACCACAATCGAGTTCCGCACATCTGCAGAACCGGCGAACAAGAGGCTCGGACGCTTTGCAAATGATGATACCCAAATACTTCCGAGTGAACGCTCCAACAATTCCCGCAAGCTGCTGAAACCACTGCTGAAACAGAGGGAGTGCATCACGATCATGGCGAAGCGGCCTTGGTCGTTGACCAAGGCCGTGGCGCGTTCCATGCACAGCGCGTAGAGGTCTGGGCATTTCTCGGTCTTGTAGCCGAACCAGGTGTAGTCGGTCACCAAGGACTTCTTGATGTAGGGAGGATTGCCGATCACCACGTCGAAGCCACCGTTACGCCAGACGCTCGGGAACTCAACGAACCAGTGGAACGGTTGATGCGCCTCGATCCACGGTTCAAAGGGAGTTGTGCCGCGCACATCGTGCAGCAGTTCGTGGCAACGCTCGCGTGCTTCGTCGAACCGTTGAGAAAGTCGCTGTTTCCTGTCCGCGGCATCTGCGTCGTTTGTATCCGCCTGATCCGCGACGAACTCCTCGTAGGCCGCAGCCACGTCATTGGCCAGCGCCTTGATGTCGTCAAGCCTCGCCGCGGCTTCAAGGGTCCCACCCAACCGTTCTTGGAAGTCCCGCTCGTCGGCGATACCGACCAGCAGGTTCCCGCACTTGATGTTGAAATCCAGGTCCGGCAGCGGCTCCAGGTGGTCAACATTGTCGATCTGCGCGGCGAGCTTCAAGAACAGGCGGAGTTTGGCGATCTCGGGTGCCTCAGCCATGAGATCCACACCGAACAGGTTGCGCAGACAGATCGTCTTGATCAGCCAGTAGCGCGGGTTCGGGTGAGACCGGGCTTCGGACAGGAACTCGGGGCCGTCCTGCCCGTCGGCCACGATTTCCTCAGCGCGGGCCAGAACCTCCGAATACAGCGGCTCGAGCACGTCGATCGCTGCGAACAGAAACGCCCCCGAACCGACAGTCGGATCGCACACCGTCAACGAGCGCAGAACCTCGAAGGCGCTCTGGCACTCGGCGGCGTCGCGCAACTGGCTCATGTAGTCGCGCAACAGATCGGGCAGCGCCAGATTCTCTGTTATGGCGTCGTCAATGCTCCACTCGCGCGTCGCGTCCGACAACATCTCGAACTGCCTGTTGTAGCGCCCGCGGCGATGCACAACGTCGCACCAGCGCTCGCCGGGCAGCGCCAGGTCCTCGCCCGGCGGTTCGAGTTCCACGTAGTCCGCGGGATCGCCACTGCGCAACTGCCACGGCCACGCCCCCCCCCCGCGGGATCAGGAACGGGGTTGTAGATTCCGTGACCCAGGCTCTCCCGGATGTAATCGTCGCCAGACCCGCAAAGCAGCACAGCCGGATCCTCCAACCCGGCCGATACCAACCGGTCGGCCACCGCGGGCAGGATCGACGACTCGGCCATGTAACCGGTCACGTCCGGTTTGGTGTAGTACGCGCCGCTCTCCTTCTGGCCCTTCTCGGTGAAGTTGATGTACTGCTCGAAGATGTAGCCCAACACGTCCGGGTTGATCTCGTTGCCGTCGGCAGACGGCCGTTCATCGAGATGCCAGCGCCAGCCGTCGAAGAAGTCGAACAGAGACTCGAAGGCCTCGTCGGGAATCCGGACGTCGTATGACAACTCGAGTTCGTGAGGCTCGAAGATCCCGCCGTTCACGTAGGGGACCACGCCGACGATCGACCGGGTCTCATCATCGGCGTAGCTCGGGTCGGGGCTGCCCAACCCCTCATGGAACAACGGCAGAAGGAACTTCTTGTAGAAGGCGTAGAACTGCTCCGCGCCATAGACGGCACGGACTCTGCCCAGGCGTGTTCGCAGGTAGTGCTGGTCGCTGTCCAAGAAGCGCTTCTGCTGGATGAAATAGATGAACATCAGACGGTTCATCAGCACCGACGCATACCAACGGCGATCCGTATCGGCAGGGATTCCCTCCACCTTGAGAGCGAAGTTCTTGTGGCGCTTCTGGAACTCCCGGTAGAAGGACTTCGTGACCTTGTCGGCGTTGAACGAACGGCGGACTCTGTCCAGCACGGAACTCGACGTGAGTTTCGCCTCCTCGGAGATACCGAAAGTCACTTGCGACAATCGCTGCAGCAGAGCGTCGGTCGGGGCATCGACCGGGTACTCGTGATCCACGAGTCGGTATCCGACTCCGCTCGGGCGCTGCTCAGGCCACTGCCAAAGGTGCTTGTCCAGAGCGACAAACACCACAAGCTGGTCACGGCTGAGCCGCTTCAGTCGCCGCACCACCCGATGCTGCTCCGTTCGCTTCGGCAACCCATTCGGACAATCAACCAGCCAGGCGGTGACACCCCGCTTGTCAGCCACGGGCACCGGGCGCAGTGCACTGTCGTCAACCTCAACCGGCAGCCGGTGCTCCGGGTTGTCCCAGCCCATCCGGCGGAAGAGCGCGCCGAAGTCGCCTTGTCGAAGCAATCTCGACAACTCTTCGTACGGCACGGCAGGAGCCTATTGCCTGACCAGCGCAGCGGCCAACGCGAAGTTCAGGCACCGGCACAGCGCGTCCACTCATCGACGCCGAGCATTGTTCACCGTTGCGTGGGGGAGGGCGTTCCCGCGCCCATCGAGACAACGGCTGATCAGATTGACGAGAATAAACTGAAAGGACAGCTACGAATCGGGGCGATGCTTACAGTTTCGCGCCACAAAATGAAAGGTAGTGGCTGATTCTGGGTTTTGTGATGAGTTTATCGGCTGCGCCCAGATCGGCTTGGCGGGCCGAGCGCCTCACGACTCGGACGCAGAAGACGCCACAACGACGTCGCGGGCGACGTCGGACCAGCGGTCGAGGATGTCGGGGTGGCGGCGCAGTTGACTCGCCGCGGTGTAGGTCATGATCGAGACGTTCGGCGCAACGTCGCGGTAGCGCTCAACCAGGTTCGCGCCGAGGTTCGACCAGGTGCCCGACACGGTGTAGTGGTCGAGAACATCATCGCTGATCAACCCAACCATCCCCGCGACGTCGCCCCTTCGCTGCAACTCGTGGAGCTCGTCCGAGAGCCCAACAAACCCGTGGGTCTCGAACACCGGTGAGTAGGTCCTCGTCGAGCCGTAGAAGGCAATCATCTGGCGGGCGTGTTCACGGGACTCGGCCATCTCCTCGTCGGTGTCGCCCACCGGCGTCATCACCGGGATCTCAAAGGTCACGTCCGCGAGCTCACGCCCAGCCCGGTCGACGCCCTCCTGCACCCGGGGCCGCTGCACATCACGCACATATACCGCGGAGTTGAACGGATGTATGTGGATCCCGTCGCACACCTCACCCGCCATCCGCGACATCCATCCCAGCACCGCAGACACGTAGATCGGCGGGTCGGCCACAGCGATAGGCCCGGGCGACCACTGCGGCGGCAGCAGGGAGAAGGAGTAGTAGTCGCCGTCGAACGACAGCTTCTCCTCGCCCCGAAAGGCCCGAAAGATCGCCTGCAGCGCCTGAACGTACTCTTTCATCCGCGGACCGGGAGGCGCGTAGCTGCTCGAGTAGCGGCGTTCGATATGGGCCTTGACCTGCGTTCCGAGACCAAGCGTGAAACGCCCCTCGGTGGCCTCGGCCAACTCCCAGGCCACCGACGCGGTGATCATCGGGCTGCGCGGGAAGGCCACGGCCACAGCCGTTCCGAGCCGGAGCCGTTCAGTCACCAGCCCCGCCGCAGCAGCCGACAAGTAGGCAGTACGGCCCGACTCGGTCAACCACATGGTGTGGAATCCGGCCTTCTCCACGGCCCGGGCATGTCTTTGCATGGTTCGCAGCTCAAGCGCCCCGGACATGATGTCAAGTTTCACAATGCCTCCCCTGTGCTGTGCCGTTCCGTGCTGCGGTCAGGCCCTGACCGCCTCCAAAGTAAGGCAACAAACCGCCGATGGAAGCATCGAGAGGCAATCCCCTAGAGTGAGAGCCATGAAGCCCATCAACAAGACCGAACTAGCAGACACTCGAGACGCGGACCCCCAACTCGAAGGACTCCCCGTCTCCAACCTCATCGAGGAGGAACTGCTGGTGGAGGAGATTTCCATCGACGGAATGTGCGGGGTCTATTAGTCCGTGGATTTCGATGCGAACCGTCCCTACCGGCTGCACGAACGTGTGGCCCTTCGACCGGAACCGTTCGGCGCGCTCGCCTACCACTACGACAATCGCCGCCTCAATTTCCTGAGGGCGCCCGAGTTGGTGACGCTCGTCGAGAGCCTCGGGGAACACTGCAGCGTGCGCGAGGCCTTCGAATCGGCAGGTCTGGAGGATCGCCGCTGGCCCTCATTCGAGAAGGCCCTCGCGTCGTTGGCCGCCTCCGACTTCCTGGTGGCGATATGACCGACACCGCTGTCGCTCCGGCCGCCTCGGCGCTAGAGGTCCCCACGACACCGACACCGAGCAGTCTGGTGTTGTCGCCCGTGAAGCGCAGCGGCCTCGCCGACCAGATGAAAGCGGGACTCGACGCCCCGATCTGTCTGACCTGGGAGTTGACATATGCCTGCAACCTGCAGTGCATCCACTGCCTGAGTTCATCGGGCCGGCGCGACCCCCGCGAGCTCACCACCGAAGAAGCCGAAGCGGTGATCGACGAACTTGAGCGGATGCAGGTCTTCTACATCAACATCGGCGGGGGCGAACCGACCATCCGCAGCGACTTCTGGCATCTCGTCGACTACGCCACCGACCACGGGGTCGGCGTCAAGTTCTCAACGAACGGCTCACGCATCGACGCCGCCGTCGCCCGCTGGCTCGCGGCCTCCGACTACATCGACGTGCAGATCTCGATCGACGGCGCAGACGCCGCTACCAACGATGCGGTCCGCGGCGAGGGCTCCTTCGAGATCGCTCAGCAGGCAATGAAGCACCTGCACAATGCAGGTTTCAAAGGCTTCAAGATCTCGGTGGTGATGACCCGTCACAACATCGCCCAAGTCGACGAGTTCGAGGCCATGGCTGGCTCCTTCGATGCCGAGTTGCGGCTCACCCGTTTCCGCCCATCGGGGCGGGGCGCCGACAGCTGGCATGAACTGCATCCCACCGATTCACAGCAACGCCAGCTGTACCGCTGGCTGATCGACCGGCCTGAGGTGCTCACCGGCGACTCGTTCTTCCATCTGTCAGCCCTCGGTGAGCCGCTGCCCGGTTTGAACCTCTGCGGGGCCGGCCGGGTGGTGTGCCTGATCGACCCGGTCGGCGACGTCTACGCCTGCCCCTTCGTGCTTCACGACGAGTTCCGGGCGGGCAGTGTCCGCGATCACGGCGGGTTTCAGCGGGTCTGGCAACACAGCGAACTGTTCGCCGATCTTCGAGAGCCGCAATCTGCCGGGGCCTGCGCATCGTGCGGCCATTTCGACGCCTGCCAGGGAGGCTGCATGGCCGCCAAGTTCTTCACCGGGATCCCCCTCGACGGACCCGACCCCGAGTGCGTCCTGGGCCACGGTGAACCACTCGTCAACGCCGCCGGCGCAGCCCGTCCCTCGCCGGCTCTCGACCATTCCCGCCCGTCCCCCGTCAAGTTCCTGGCTCGCAACCACCGCGCAGACCGGAACTGATTCAAGCCCGTCGGGACCATCGACCTAAATCTGCGCGTTCAACCACAATGGATGTAGTCGGACGCGCAGATCTCGGTGAGTCCCCTCGAAATTCGCCGACAACAGCCTTCGGGGCCGACTGATGCCTGCATCGATTGATGCCTGCATTGATGCAGTTGTGGCCAGTGGGCGGTACGGTCACAAATCGTGAGCAACAAGTGGTTTGAGACTGTCGCGATCGCCGAGCAGCGTGCCCGCAAGCGCATCCCAAAGTCGGTCTACGGCGCCCTGGTGGCCGGGGCTGAGGCCGGCGTGTCGATGCGCGACAACACCGCCGCGTTCGACGAACTGGGTTTCCGGCCCGTAACCGCAGGACAGGAGGCAAGCCCCGAGATCGCCGTCAACATCATGGGCCGGCCCTCGGCGATGCCGGTGATGATCTCCCCCACCGGCGTGCAGGCCGTTCATCCACAAGGTGAAGTGGCCGTTGCTCAAGCCGCAGCGAACCGGGGGATCCCGATGGGGCTCAGTTCCTTCGGTGGCAAACCGATCGAGGAGGTCGTCGCTGCCAACCCGCAGACCTTCTTCCAGATCTACTGGGCCGGAGACCGCGACTTCATGCTCGCCCGCATGGAGCGCGCCAGAACCGCCGGGGCAGTGGGCCTGATCCTCACGCTCGACTGGTCGTTCTCCCACGGCCGCGACTGGGGCAGCCCCCACATCCCCCAATCCTTCGCCCCAAAGGAGATCCTGCCGCACGCCTTCGAGTTGCTGGCGAAACCGGCGTGGGCCTGGTCGTGGCTGCGCCAAGGCACGATTCCTCGGCTTCGGGTCCCGAACTTCGCCGGTGTCGACGAACGAGCGCCCCTGTTCTTCGAGGCCTACGGCACCTGGATGACGACACCCCCACCGACCTGGGAGGACGTTGGGTGGTTGCGTTCTGAGTGGGACGGCCCGTTCATGGTCAAGGGAATCGCCAGAGCCGACGAAGCCCGCCGAGCGGTCGATGCGGGCGCCACTACCATCTCGGTGTCGAACCACGGCGGCAACAATGTCGACAGCGCCCCCGCCTCGATCCGGGTGCTGCAGGAGATAGCGGGCGCGGTCGGCGGCGAGATCGAAGTCGTTCTCGACGGCGGAATCCGGCGGGGCAGCGATGTCGTCAAGGCCTGCGCCCTCGGCGCCGACGCCGTGCTGATCGGCCGGGCATATCTGTGGGGTCTGGCAGCCAACGGGCAGGCGGGTGTGGAGAATGTGCTCGACATCCTCAACGCTGGGATCACCGCGACGCTGCGCGGCATCGGCAGGAGCTCGATCGCCGAGTTGACCCCCGCAGACGTGGTCGTGCCCACCGGCTTCTCCCCTCCCGAGCTCAGCTGAACCGGCCGAAGCTACGCTGCGCGCATGGCCACACTCGGCTCGTCCACTTCACCAGAAATAGCTGCCGGCAGCGCGGCGGCCCCGTTGACCCTGCTGTTGCCCCTGGGATCAACCGAACAGCACGGACCGCACCTTCCGCTCGACACCGACACTCAGATCGCGCAAGCGGTGGCCGACGGGGTGGCCCTCCGCCTCGATTCGGTGCGGGTCGCACCCGCGATCAGCATCTCCGCCTCCGATGAGCACCGGGGCTTCGCCGGCACGCTCTCGGTGGGGACCCGGGTGCTGACCGAGATGCTCATCGAGATCGTCGCCAACGCAGGCCCCGAGTTCGGGCGCATCGTGGCAATCAACGGTCACGGCGGGAACGCATATGCACTCCGAGCCGCAACCGAAGTCTGCAAGGCCCGGGGACGGGCACTCGAAGTCTGGTCGGTGCGACTCCCCGGCGCCGACGCGCACGCCGGACGGACCGAGACCTCGCTGATGCTGGCCATCGCCGAGGATCTTGTCCGCCTCGACCTGGCCGAACCGGGAGCCGCCGAGCCAATCGAGGAGCTGCTCGCAAAGATGATCGAAGGCGGGGTTCGCGAAGTGTCGGCCAACGGTGTGCTCGGCGACCCCACCGGCGCCAACGCAGCCGAGGGAACCCGACTCCTGGCCGCGCTGATCGACGACTCCGTGCGCCAGCTGACCAACAGCTAGCCGCCAACGATCACCGGATTGCGGGCAACCGGTGCCAGACAAGCTAGACAAGGTGCCATGAATCGACCCGTCGCCCTTGTTACTGGTGCAGCCCGCGGGATAGGCGCGGCGACCGTTGCCCAACTGGTCGCCGACGGTTGGTCGGTCGTCGCCGTCGATATCTGCGGCGACGTCCCGAACATCGAGTACTCGCTCGCCACCCCGGACGAACTCGCCGCGGTTGGAAACGCCGGCGGCGGCCATGTCCTGACCATGCAGGTCGACGTGCGAGACCAGGTTGCGCTCCACGACGCCGCCGAAGCAGCCGTCGAGCACTTCGGTCGTCTGGACGGCGCTGTAGCCGTGGCCGGTGTGTTCAAGGCCCGTACTCCACTCTGGGAGGTCAGCGACGCCGAATGGGAAACGGTCACCGACATCGACCTGACCGGGGTGTTTCAAACGGCACGAGCAGCGATTCCCCGGATCTTGGCGTCGCCAGAGCCCAGGCGGGGCCGTTTCGTGGCTGTGTCGTCGTCCGCCGGAACCATCGGGCTGTCGAGAATGGCGCCTTACGTTGCTGCCAAACACGGAGTCATCGGTCTGGTGAAATCGCTCGCCGTCGATCTGGCAGGTACAGGGGTCACTTCGAATGCAGTGGCGCCCGGTTCGACCCGCACCGCAATCCTGGAGGCGTCAGCCGCCTCGTTCAACACTGACATCGAAGAGTTCGCAGCCCATCAACGGCCCCTCGCAAGACTCGTCGAACCGGCCGAAGTCGCCGACGCGATCTGCTGGCTCTGCTCTGAGGGCACCGGAGCCGTCACCGGCACCGTCGTGCCAGTCGACGGAGGCATGACCAACACCTTGTAAACGGGGCCAACAGCAGGCAGCAAGCAACTGAGCACCAGCAAGTCCAGCTATCGGTCAGGGCGAAATCAGCCCTTCCTGAGGTCTCACCCACGGCAGCGAGACATGGGCGATCAGCCTGGCTCGAGGCGCGGCACATGGCCTACCGGCACATCAACGATCACCGGTGCCTGCCGCTCCAATGCCGCGGGAACCGGTCTGTCGGATTTCGACGGCAAGGTCGACGCTTGCTACTGTGCGCGCAACTCACCTGGTCCGAACACGGTTGGAGAATCGACGATGAAGACTCGCGCAGCGGTGCTGTATGGAGCGCATCAACCATGGCAGGTCGAAGAAGTGGAGCTTGATGATCCTCGGCGGGGCGAGATCCTCGTCAAGACCCGTGCAGCCGGTCTCTGCCACTCCGACGAACACATGGTCACTGGTGACCTCGGCTCAGCGGACGCACCGGGCGGCTCCTCCCTGCTGCCCGTCATCGGCGGGCACGAGGGATCCGGCGTGGTGATCGAGGTCGGCCCCGAAGTCACCGATCTGGAAGTGGGCGATCACGTTGCGGTTTCGTTCGTGCCGGCCTGTGGCAAGTGCCGATGGTGTGCCTCAGGGCAACAGAACCTGTGCGACCTCGGGGCGGGCACGCTCGGCCCGGGCATGATCACCGACGGCCGAAACGCCCACAAGGGTCCCGACGGAGAGACGATCAACACGATGGCAAAGCTCGGGACCTTCGCCGAGCACATGCTGCTCTGTGAGGATTCGGTCATCAAGGTCGACAAGGACGTGTCTCTGATCGCCGCGGCGCTGGTGAGCTGCGGCGTCGCCACCGGCTACGGTTCGGCTGTCAACCGTGCCGAGGTCTCAGCGGGTGACACTGTGGTGGTCGTCGGCTGCGGCGGGATCGGTTCCAATGCCCTGCAAGGAGCGAAGGCCGCGGGCGCAAAGACGATCGTCGCGGTCGATCCAGCGGAGTTCAAGCGCGAGAAGGCGTTCGAGTTCGGGGCGACACACACGTCTTCGTCGATGGAGGAGGCGATGGAGCTGGTGGGAGGCCTGACCCATGGGGTGATGGCCGACAGCGTGATTCTGTCGCCGGGTGTCGTAACGGGCGATCTGGTAGCGCCTGCCCAGTTTCTGACACGCAAGGGCGGCACCATCGTGATCACCGGCCTGGCGCCGATGGTGCAGATGGACGTGCAGCTGAACCTCTTCGAGTTCGCCATGA
The DNA here is from genome assembly GCA_965208435.1 of Candidatus Aldehydirespiratoraceae bacterium. Classification (GTDB taxonomy): domain Bacteria; phylum Actinomycetota; class Acidimicrobiia; order Acidimicrobiales; family Aldehydirespiratoraceae; genus VXYK01. The sequence goes on from OZ242337.1 coordinate 1,301,895, forward strand.
TGAACAAGCAGCTGCGAGGCACGATCTACGGCTCTGACAGTCCCCGGCGGGCCGTGCCCCATCTGCTGTCGATGTATCAGGCCGGTCAGCTCAAACTCGATGAGCTGGTCACCCAGACCTACTCGCTGGATCAGATCAACGAGGGCTACCAGGACATGCGCGACGACAAGAACATCCGCGGCGTGATCGTCTTCGACTAGGTCGGTGCCTACGGTCGGAACGCAGCGCCGCGGAGTCTCCAGGCTGAAGTGCGACCCATGTGGCTCCAACCCAAAGATGAGAATGCTGGTCTCCGTCGCCGTCTCTCGTAACGGGTTGACGTTTGGAACGAATTACCGGATAATGAAGGCGTCCTCCGGTACTGTGCTGGAGGAAAGACGTGAGTTCCGGAGTGCCAGGCCGAGGGTCCGCCGTAAGGCGGACCGACTAGGACGGGAGCCGGAACTTTCGCATTTTTGTCATCCGTTGCCCACCTCAATGACACCTGCGGCAGTGAGCCGGTCGAAAGTAGCATTGTTGCCATTCACCAAGTGATGGGCCGTGACACCACAGATCGCATCGGCGATCCACAGGAATGGTTCGGCCTTTGACCGCCAGTCGTACCGATACGGCACACCACCTCTGTCTCCGAAAGTGTCCAACAGTGTTTCACGGTCACGTCTATCGCTGCTCCGACGACACCAAGGCACTTATCGACAAGACCAAGTCACGCCATTTTCGAGGATGGGAGCCGGTGGGGGCCGAGTACACCAACAACCGCCCCGACATCCGCCAACAGATCGACTGGTGGAGCGAGTGGCCGGCCCACCCCGATGACGCCGAACCCAACTATCTGCGTCTGCTGGGGCCCAACCAGTGGCTGCCCGAGGAAGTCATGGCCGGGCAGAAGGAGCTCGCCCTTCAGTGGTTCGAAGAGCTGGGCGCTCTGGCGGACCGGCTGCTGAGCGCCCTGTCGTTGGGTCTGGGTCTGCCCGAGGACCACATGAAGCACTACTTCGGGGACCGCCCGATGTCGCTGTCGAAGTTCATCCACTATCCACCCACCCCTGACGGTGGTGCCGGGGTCAACGCACACCACGACACCGGGTTCCTGACCGTTCTCGCACCGGGCCCGGCCGCGGGCCTGCAGGTGCAGAACCAGGCCGGCGAGTGGATCGACGTTCCGTTCGTGGAGGGGTCGTTCGTCATCAACCTCGGAGAGATGCTGCAGGCCATGACCGGCAACTATCTGGTGGCAACCGCACACCGCGTGATCACCACCTGCGAACGCTATTCGGCGGGCTACTTCCATGGTCCGTCGCTGGACGCCTCGCTGGCCCCGCTGCCTCTCGACGACCGCTTCGCGGCTGCGGTGACGGCGAGCCCCCACCACACCAGCGCCGGTTTCATGGCGCTCAAGGAGGAGACAGAGGCCGGTGTCGGCGACATTGCCGGCAACTACCGCCCCTCCACCTACGGCGAGCAGCTCTGGAACTATTTCTCGCGCAGCTACCCCGAGAACATGGCCCTCCACCACGGCTGAGGCACCCCAGTTTCTCCCGCTGTCTCAACTGGGAATCAACTCGGGCGGTCCGCGATCGGCAAAGTCGCTACCGGACACGGGTGGGAGAACACCTCTCAAGGGTGGCACAGCGCAGCTTAGATTTGTACTCAATGACATACTGTGGTACATTCGATACATGGATGGGATACATACGGTCGTAGTGGGAGATCGGGGACGAATCGTAGTTCCGGCGGAGGTCCGCGAGAACGAGCAACTGACGGAGGGGACACCGCTCGTGATGCTGCCCACCTCGGGGGGGTTGGTGCTGATGACCCGGGAGCAGCTGCGAAAACGTGTGCAGGCAGAGTTGAAGGGCCTCGATCTAGTTGGCGAACTTCTGGCAGAACGTAGGCGTGCATCAGAACGGGAGGACCAGGAGTGAGCATGGTTCTTGACGCCTCGGCCATCTTGGCGTTCCTCCAGATAGAAGACGGCGCCGAGGAAGTGACTGCGGCCTTGGAAGCAGGTTCAATATGCGGTGCTGCCAACTGGTCGGAGGTGGCCCAGAAGGTGCTCCGCTCGGGCCGCGACTGGGATCTGGCGCGTGCGCTGCTGCAAAGCTACGACCTCAGAGTCGAACCCGTCGTCGTAGCCGACGCGGAATGGGCCGCCCGCCGCTGGACACGAAGCGAGGGGCTGTCTCTGGCAGACCGACTGTGTCTGGCATTGGCCGACCGTGTCGACGCCGATGTGCTGACCGCCGACCGGCACTGGGGATCGTCCGGCTCAATCAGACAGATCCGCTGAGCCACCGAATCCACAACTCCCGGCAAAACCCCATGTCAGAGACTAGGCATCGAGCGAAATCGGCATTACTCAGCACCCTGCTAGATACCACACCGCCAGTCACCTCGCGAGGCCACAGCAGTCGACGTCGCACCGGATGAGGCGGGCGATAGATTCACTCGATGAAAACTGATCGGACTGTAAGTTGGCCGGACTGGGTCTCTGAATGAGATGTTCCCGTTCGAGAGCCAGTTCACCCACACCCCGCGTGGCCAGCAGATGCACTACGTCGACGAAGGGGCTGGAGAACCGATCGTCTTCGTGCACGGGAACCCCGCGTGGTCCTTCGAGTTTCGGCATCTGATCGCAGGATTGCGGACGGACTTCCGCTGTGTAGCGCCGGACCACATCGGGTTCGGCTTGTCAACACGGAGCAACCGTAGCGAGGATCACCACCCGTCAGCGCACGCGGAGAACTTCCTCGCCGAGGAGGCGCCCGACCGGATTCTTCCGCTACTACACGCCTTCATGAAGTAGGACCGGGGCTGTGGAATCTCACTTCGGTCCCGAATTGTTCCAGTTCCTGCTCGAGTTGCGGGCCAACAACGACCGCAGCTGGTTCGCCGACAACAAAGAGCGCTACGAGCGCCACGTGAAAGAACCACTGCTCAGTTTCATCGCAGACTTCGAACCGCACCTGCACTCGATCAGCGAACACTTCGTCGCTGACACACGGGCCAACGGCGGTTCCATGTTCCGCATCTACCGCGACGTCAGGTTCTCCAAGGACAAGACCCCCTACAAGACCCAAGCGGCAGTCCACTTCCGGCACGAGGCCGGCAAGTCGGCACACGCGCCAGGTTTCTACCTCCACCTGGAACCAGACGAAGTCTTCGCCGGGATCGGCATATGGCGACCCGATTCAGCCGCCGTGACACGCATCCGCGAGCGGATCGTCGACGACACACCCGCCTGGCTCGATGCGCTGGCAGCTCCAGGATTCGCTGAGGAGTTCGCGTTGGGTGGGGACTCGCTGAAACGACCGCCCAGAGGGTTCGATCCCGACCATCCAAACATCGAGGACCTCAAACGCAAGGATCACATCGCCTCTGTCCCGTTCACCGAACAGGAGGCCGCGGCTCCAGGATTCATCGACGAGTTCGCCGACGCCTGCCGCACAGCCTCGCCGTACGCCGAGTTCCTGACCACCGCAGTCGGCCTCCCCTATTAGAACTAGTGGCATGTCCCCTATTAGAACTAGCCCTGATCGTTCATGGGGGTGTTGAGGTTGGGGTGTGCGCGTCCGCGGAAAAGCCCCTTTGATGTGGGACGATGTGTGTTGGGAAGCACATGTGGGTTCCACAGAAAGGGGCATCTCCGAGATGCAGGTTAGCAGCACTTGTGATGTGAGGGTGACAGGGGGCGGTGGGCAGGTCGCGGCGCATGCGGGTTTGTTCGCGTTGGGGCGTTTCGCTGACGGTTTGGGTTTGGGGGAGGCGTTGTCGGCGGTGGTGCCGGTGTCTGGTGAGCGGGCGCCGGTCCATGACCGGGGCAAGGTGTTGGTGCATTTGTTGTTGATGCTCGCCGGGGGTGGGGAGGCGTGCGCGGATATTGAGCATCTGCGGGCTCAGCCGGTGCTGTTTGGGGAGGTGGCGTCTGATTCGACTCTGTACCGCACACTGCGGGGCTTGGGCCCTGATGTGGTGGGGGGACTGGCTGGGGCGGTGGCTGGTGTGCGCGCGGGGGTGTGGGAGCGCCGCGGTGATGTGTCGGGGTCGTCTCCGGTGGTTTTGGATATCGACTCGACGCTGGTGGAGGTGCATTCTGAGAACAAGGCCGAAGCGGCGGCGCATTTCAAGGGCGGGTTCGGGTTCCATCCGATGCTGTGTGCTACCGACGATGGTGAGATGCTGTCGATCAAGCTGCGTGCGGGCAACGCAGCCGCGAACTCGATAGCAGACCATATAGAGGTCCTCGACGCTGCTGTGGCGCAGCTCCCCGCAGCGGTCGCCGCGGGGCACCGCGAACACGACGACACGGTGCCTCTCAGGCGGGTGCAGTTGCGTGTGGACTCCGCGGGCTGTTCTGCACGTATCGCCGCGGCTTGCCGGGACCGCAACATCGAGTTCTTCATGACAGCACGCTCCAACAACCAGGTGGAGGCGGCTATCGACCACAACCGCATCGACCCGGACAAATGGCAGTCCGCCCTCGACGCGAAAGGCGAACCCGCCGAACGCGCCCAGGTCGCGGACCTCACCCATTTCGTCGATCTCTCCGACTGGCCCGACGCGACCCGTTTCATCGCTTGCCGCGAGCCCCGCCACCCCGGCGCCCAAAGGACCCTGTTCGACTCCGACACCTGGCGCTACCGCGGGTTCTACACCGACGCCGCAGGCGACCCCGCCGAACTCGACGCCCACCACAGAGCCCACGCCCGCATCGAGAACACCATCGCCGACCTCAAAGACTCCGGCCTGGCCCGCATGCCCTTCAGCGACTTCGACGCCAACACCGCCTGGGCCGCGATGGTCGCGTTCAGCTCGACGCTGGTGAAATGGTTCCAACAACTCCGCCTCGACGGACCCCTCGCCAACGCCTCCCCCAAACGCCTCCGCTGGCAGCTATGGCACGCACCCGCGAGACTCGTGCGGTCCTCACGCAAATGGACCCTGCGCCTGCTCCACTGGTGGCCAACAACACCACAACTCCTCCACGCCTGCCGCCCCGGCGCCCCATAAACACACCCCCCACCCCGACCCGACACGGCCTGATTCACCCCGACCCGACACGCCCCAACACACCCCAACACGCCTGACCAGACCCCAAAACACCCGCCCGCGAACCCCACGCCCCCCAACCCCGAAACCCCAACCCCGAAACCACACCAAAACACGCACACCCAACCCGATCACAAATACTCGTGAACGATCAGGGCTAGTGGCATGTCGCTTTTCTTGACCGTTCTCGCACCGGGCCCGGCCGCGGGCCTGCAGGTGCAGAACCAGGCCGGCGAGTGGATCGACGTTCCGTTCGTGGAGGGGTCGTTCGTCATCAACCTCGGAGAGATGCTGCAGGCCATGACCGGCAACTATCTGGTGGCAACCGCACACCGCGTGATCACCACCTGCGAACGCTATTCGGCGGGCTACTTCCATGGTCCGTCGCTGGACGCCTCGCTGGCCCCGCTGCCTCTCGACGACCGCTTCGCGGCTGCGGTGACGGCGAGCCCCCACCACACCAGCGCCGGTTTCATGGCGCTCAAGGAGGAGACAGAGGCCGGTGTCGGCGACATTGCCGGCAACTACCGCCCCTCCACCTACGGCGAGCAGCTCTGGAACTATTTCTCGCGCAGCTACCCCGAGAACATGGCCCTCCACCACGGACTGCTCGAACGTGTGCGGGGAGAGTTGAAGGGCCTTGATCCTGTCAGCGAACTTTCTGGCCGAACGTCGGCGTGAATCGGAACTGGAGGACCAAGCGTGAACATAGTTCTGGGCGGCTCGGCCATTCTGGCGTTCTCCTGGGGTACTAGCGGTAAAATAACTAGTAGATATAGGGTATAGCTACCAATAGCTAGAAGATTTGCCACTATACTGGTCATCTATGGCTGAAATCGGCTTCGTTCCGCGTCGGATTGAACCGTCGGTGCGGCACGCACTCGACACGTTCCGCGTCGTGGTTCTGCAGGGCCCGCGGCAGTCGGGAAAGACCACCTTGGCTCATCAGGTAGTCAACGGAGGAACATTCCTCAGCCTCGACGACCCGACGCTGTTGTCGTTGGCGCTCGAAGATCCAACCGGGTTCATCGCAGGACGCGCCCGACCCGTGGTCATAGACGAGGTCCAACGCGGAGGTGACGATCTAGTGCGGGCCATCAAACTCGCGGTCGACTCCGATCCGACTCCTGGCGGGTTTCTGCTTACCGGCTCAACCAGTTTCCTAACAGTTCCGGTGCTATCCGAATCCCTCGCCGGCCGGGCAGTATTCTTCGATCTCGCTCCTTTCTCCGAAGTCGAGATCGAAGGAGCACACGATGGGCTGCTGGCAAGCCTGCTAACGGCAACCGACCGACCGACCAATTCTGAACCCGACTTGTTGGACCTTATAAAGGCCCGACCGGCCACGGCCACTCGCGCGGAATACTCCGGACGCGTGTGCCGCGGTGGATACCCGGAAGCAATCCGGTTGGACGATGACGATCGTCAACTCTGGTTCAACGCCTACATCCACACTGCGGTTACGCGCGACATTGTCGAACTCACCGGTGCTCGGCGATCAACCGAAATCCCTCGTTTGCTGCGCGCCGTCGCGGCGCGAACCGCTGGTGAGTTGGTGGTGCAAGACCTTCATCGCGACTTGGAGTTCGGTAGCATCGACACCACATCCGACTACCTCTCATTTCTTGAGATGACCTATCTCGTGGCTCGCCTGCCTGGATGGGCGACCGGTACTGCAACCCGCGCCAAACGCCGCTCGAAGCTACACCTATCTGACACTGGCTTGGCCGCTGCGATCCTGGGGCTGACCGCCGAGGCGATCAACAATCCGGCGACCGCGAGCCGCGGTCCCCTGCATGAGACTTTCGCAGTGAACGAACTCCGCCGCCAGGCATCGGTGCTGGCTCCCGAGGTGCACTTCTGCCATTACCGCGACTCCCGTGGCCGCGAGATCGACCTTCTGATCGAACGACCCGATGGACGCCTCATCGCAGTCGAAGTCAAAGCTGGAGCCACGGTGCGCCCAGCCGATGCCAAGCATCTTAGATGGCTCCAGGATCTGGTCGGCGACCGCTTCGAATTGGGATTGATCCTCTACACAGGTGAACAACCCTTGGCCATCTCAAACAGAATCTTGGCCCTGCCTCTGTCTTCGCTCTGGAACGGTTGATTCCCTTGGATCGAGGTATTCGCATTGGAACTCACTCGCCCAGGCGTCGCAGTGCGTCGTCATGACGCTGCGTGAATGGTGCTGCGACGGATCCATCAGCATCCGAGTCGAGGACCTCAACTCACTCACTCACTCCCCCCTCGCCGTGCGCCGAGTTCCTGACCACCGCAGTCGGCCTCCCCTATTAGAGCCAGTGGGGTTGTTGCTGCATTGGGCTGCTACGTTCAGCGACGTTGAAACCATCTCAAAGGAACCGCAATGAAGACAAGGGCCGCAATCCTCCGTGAACCCAACACGCCTTGGAGCGTCGAGGAGATCGAGCTCGACGATCCGGTCGGGGGCGAAATCCTGGTCAAGACCCTCGCTGCGGGGATGTGCCATTCCGACGAACACGCACACGACGGCACGATGCCGGCCCCCTTCCCCCTCGTCGGCGGGCACGAGGGCGCGGGCGTGGTGCAGGCCACAGGGCCGGGTGTGACCGAGTTCGAAGTCGGCGACCACATCTCGTGCTCGTTCATCCCCTCCTGCGGAAAATGCAGATGGTGTGCCTCGGGTCAGCAGAACCTGTGCGACCTCGGCGCGCACCTGATGGAACCCGAGATGATGGCGGGCGGCTTCCGTCACCACAGCGCCGCAGGCGAAGACCTCGCCGCGTTCCTCAAACTGGGCACGTTCGCTGAGCACATGGTGGTGAGCGTCGACTCGGCGATAAAGATCGCCTCCGACATCCCCGCGGGACCGGCCGCACTGGTCAGCTGCGGGGTCACCACGGGCTACGGGTCGGCGGTGAACCGGGCCGAAGTGACGCCGGGCGACACAGTGGTGATCGTGGGCTGCGGCGGCTTGGGACACGCCGCGGTGCAGGGGGCTGCGGTAGCGGGCGCCAAGAACGTCGTGGCGGTCGATCCCTCAGAGTTCAAGCAGGAGAGCGCCATGGAGTTCGGGGCCACCCATCGCGCCGGATCAATGGAGGAGGCGACCCAGCTCGTTGGGCAGTTGACCCTGGGGGTCATGGCTGACAGCGTCATATTGACTCCCGGTGTGCTCACCGGCGACATGATCGCTCCGGCCCAGTTCCTCACCCGCAAGGGCGGGACCGTCGTCGCCACCGCTGTCGCTCCCGCTTTTCAGATGGACGTGCAGCTCAACCTGTTCGAGTTCGCCATGATGAACAAGCAGCTCCGTGGATGCCTGTTCGGCTCTACCGCGCCGCGCCAGGAGATCCCCCACATCCTGTCGATGTATCAGGCCGGTCAGATCAAGCTCGACGAGATGATCACCAACACCTACACGCTCGACCAGGTCAACGAGGGCTACCAGGACATGCTCGACAACAAGAACGTGCGCGGCGTCATCACCTTCGACTGAACGACCGACTCAGAGGGCTCAACAGAGGGGGCATCGGACGCGATGGAATCGAACAGCATGCTCGACGGATTGCGCTCGGCGATCGTCGGGCGCCGCCGAGAACTCGAGTTGCTTACCGCAGCGCTGCAAGCACGCCGTCATGTGTTGTTCGAGGGTCCTCCGGGCACGGGGAAATCCACGATTCTGCGCGCTGTCGCTGCCGTTTCCGGTACCGGCTTGGTGTTCGTCGAGGGCAACGCCGAGCTGACCCCTGCACGCCTGGCGGGACAGTTCGACCCTTCACGGGTGATGGCGGAGGGCTATACACCCGAGGTCTTCGTGGACGGTCCGTTGGTGGAGGCTCTCCGGACCGGTTCGCTGCTCTATGTGGAGGAGCTGAACCGTGTGCCGGAGGAGACCATCAACCTCCTGATCACGGTGATGTCTGAGGGGGAGCTCACCCTGCCGCGTGTCGGCCGGGTTCAAGCCGGCGAAGGGTTCCGGCTGGTCGCTGCAATGAACCCGTTCGACAACATCGGGACGGCCCGGGTGTCGAGCGCGATCTACGACCGCATGTCCCGAATCTCGCTGGACTACCAGTCCTTCGAGGAGGAGCGCGAGATCGTCTGCCTGCGAGTTGAGCCATTCGAACCGACCGAAGCGGGAGAAACCCTGCTGCACAGAGCGGTTGCTGTCGCTCGAGCCACCCGCAGACATCCCGATCTGCGCATCGGTTCCTCGGTCCGCGGGGCGATCGACCTCGTTGAGGTCGCAACCCGGCTAGCGCAGATCCGGTCGGCAGAAATCGATGATCCAGCAATCGGCCTCGACGCCGCACTGGTCGCCGTCTCCGGACGGATTCGCCTCCATGAGGGCACCGACCGCACTCCCGAAGACGTCGTGACCGAGCTGTGGGAGCTGGTCATCGGCGCCGAACAGTCGACCAGCGCAACCGACGACCCGGGAAAAGCCCCAGCCCCATAGGGGGCGACCACGGCACGGCCCTCACCCTCGAGGGAAGCGATGCTGACGATGCCCTGGCTGAGGAGAACCGGCGAACCATCCCGCGTGGCCAACTGAGCCGCCACCACGGTTTTGACGACATCAGCGGGGAGGTCGGTGAGATCGACACCGACGCGCTCGCGGAACTCATCGACGACGACATCGACCATGCCTTGACGCTGTTGACGGAGATGTCATCGGCCACTGATCGTCGCCTGGCTGCTCTCGCTGCACGCATCGCCGGACGCCTGGTGCTCGATGTTGCCCGCGGAGGCCCGGTCGGGTCTCGCGGCGTCGGGCGACTGGTCTCATCTGCCGCTGACCGCTTTGAGGGCGACCTCGACATCGACCGCTCGATCGACGCTCTTGTCAACGCACAAGCCGGTGGTGTCGGCGCCGACATGGCTGACCTGCGGGTCCGGCACTGGACCAGACCGATGACCGCGCTGGCTCTGGTCGTGGACCGCAGCGGTTCGATGAGCGGACAACGTCTGGCGACCGCGGCCGTGGCCGCGGCGGCATGTTCTTTCCGGGTGCCCGACGACTGGTCAGCGCTGGTCTTCGCCGACCGGATCCTGGTGCTCAAATCCCAGCAGGACGCCAAGGCCGCTCCGCTGGTCGTGAACTCCCTGCTGCGCCTCAGAGGCCAGGGCACAACCGATCTGGCCGGCGCTCTGCAGGCTGCGGCCGAACAACTCGACCGTTCACGGGCCAAACGCCGGATCGTGATCCTGCTGTCGGACTGTCGAGCGACGACCGGCGCTGATCCGGTCGATGTTGCGCGGCGACTCGATGAGTTGGCCGTGCTCGCTCCCGCCGATGACGCCGACGACGCCAAATCATTCGCAGCCGAGGCCGGAGCCCGCTGTGCCGTCATCGACGGACCCGGTGCCATCCCCGCAGCTGTCACCCAGGTCTTGGGCTGACTTCGATACCCGCATCATTGCGATGCGTAGCATTAGTGCTACACTTGTCGCATGACCGAAGTGGCTTCTCGAGAATTGCGAAACAACACCCGGGCGGTGCTGGACCTAGTCGCCGGCGGGGAACGCATCACCATCACCGTTCAGGGAAAACCGGTGGCCGAGTTGCTGCCATTGTCGCAAAGGCACCGTTGGATGCGCCGCGACCAGTTTATTCGTGAGGTGCTGGTACATCAGGCCGACCCGGGGCTCGCCGACGACCTCGCGGCGCTGACCGATGAGACCACCGACGATCTCGCATGGCACTGAGCCGGGTACTCGCTGACACGTCCCTCTTCATCGCGCGCGAAACAGCACGACCGATCCTTGAAGACCTCGTCCCTGACGAGTTCTCCGTTTCTGTCGTCACCATCGGAGAGCTGCGCGCCGGCGTGCTCGCCGCGAACGACACGGCAACGCGCCAACGCAGACTGTCGACACTCACCTCCGCACTCACGCTCGAACCGGTACCCATAGACGAGCAGGTCGCGGCAACATGGGCCGGGCTTCGTCTGATGCTGCGCGACCGCCGACTCAGGATGGGAGTCAACGACTCGTGGATCGCCGCCACCGCAATGACGCTCGGAGTGGCCATCGTCACCCAGGATCACGATTTTCCGTCCATCGACGAGCTTGAGGTGATCTCGGTATAGCAATCGGCGCTACCGTGCCGATATGAAATCACGGACCGACGAAACGCTGCCTCCGGCGGGGATTCGACTGGTGGCAGACACGGCGCTCGACCGCCGCGACAGGGGTCGTCTGCTAATCGGGGGTGCCCCTCTGCGCATCATCCGGCTGTCGAATGCCGGTGCCGAGATGCTCGCGGCCTGGCTGGACGGTGCACCGCTCTCTGATGACGGCGGGGCCCGCACACTGGCCCGTCGCCTGCTCGACGCCGCAGTCGTGCATCCCGTCGTTGATCCGATCCGCGATCCTGGCACAACAGTCGTGATCCCCGCCTACAACGACGCAGACGGTCTCGCCTGCTGCCTCGCATCACTCGGTGACCTCCCCGTCGTGGTGGTCGACGACGCCTCCCGGAACTCAGCGGAGATCGCCGCCACCTGCGAACGGCACGGCGCACGGTTGATCCGACACGACACCAACCAGGGTCCAGCAGCAGCACGCAATACCGGTCTCGGAGCTGTGACAACATCGCTGGTGGCTTTCGTCGACACCGATGTGGAGGCGTGGCCGGGTTGGCTCAACCACCTCGTCGGCCACTTCGAGGATCAGCGAGTCGCAGCAGTCGCACCCAGGGTTCGGTCCCGTCCCGGCGACAGCCTGCTCGAACGCTACGAGACGCACCATTCACCCCTCAATCTTGGCGCCAACCCTGCGTTGGTCGCCCCGAAGAACCCGGTTTCCTATGTGCCAGCAGCGGCGCTGGTCGCCCGGGTTGACGCGATTTCGGCGATTGGGGGGTTCGACTCCGGGATGCGAACCGGCGAAGACGTCGATCTGGTCTGGCGCCTCGTCGACAGCGGCGGGGTCGTTCGCTACGACCCTTCAGTCGACGTCGAACACCGACCCCGCCGAAGTTGGCCGGCGCTTCTCAGTCAGAGGCGCGTATACGGTTCCTCAGCGGCTGCTCTCGGAACCCGGCACGGATCCCGCGTGGCGCCGGCGCGCTGTTCTAGTTGGAGCGCTGCGGCCTGGACGGCACTGGCGGCCGGACATCCGATCGTCGGACTCGGCGTGGCGGCCGGTTCCGCCGCAGCGCTCAAGCTCAAACTCGATTCATTACCGGACTCACTTGCGATCACCGCTCGCATAGCGGGGATCGGGCACCTGCACGCCGGCAATGGGATCGCTCGTGCGGTGGCACGAGTGTGGTGGCCGCCGGCAGCTCTGCTGGCACTGACCCGCCCTCGTACCCGGCCCATGATCATCGCCGCGGTCTTCGGCCCGTCGGTGCTCGACTGGGTTCGCGGGTCTCAACCCGCCGGCCTGTTTCGTTCACTCGGGCTGCGACTCGCCGACGACCTCGCCTACGGAACAGGCGTCTGGAAAGGCGTGCTGGAAATCGGCGACCTCACCGCTCTGACCCCCGATTTTCCTAAGGGATCTACTCAAACCGTCGAGACTCAAACGGTTTCCGGATGAGTTGAGCGACTCAACTGAAGCTGGATGAGGAGCCACAGCAGAGCAAGCACGCAGGTAGCCGTGAAGGCAACCGGAAGAGCCACTCCCACACCGTGATAGTCGGCCAGTACCCCCACAAATGCAGGCAGAATCACGAACCCCACAGATGAGGCGGCAATCTGGTAGCCGACCGCTCGCGCGGCTCGTGCCTCACCCAGATAGACCGCCGTGCGCCCCATTGCCAAGGGGAACATTGACGCTAGCGAGAGCCCGATACAGGGCAGAGCGTAAGCGCCGACACCAGCAGGGTCGGCCCAGAAGAAAGCCACGCCGAGAGCGGTGGTGCCAATCGTGGAGGCAAGGACCCGCTCCGGAGAAAAACGATCACCAAAGCCTGCGAGCAGGAAACGTCCGAGCGTCAATCCGCACCAGAACCCCGTCACCAACGCCGCCGCTTTCACGTCGCTGAAATCGCGGCTCTCGGTCATCAGAGTGAAGCTCCACAGACCCACCGTGACTTCAATCCCGACGTAGATCGAGAACCAGACAATCAGCAGTCCCAGCAACTTTCGCGACCCGCGGGCTGGGCCCGGCGAGCCCGCAACCTCGCCGGATACCGGCGCAGTGTCAAAACCCTCACGAGCAGTGGCAATGACCCCGACCAGTACCACACCGATCCCGCAAATCACCATGAAGGGACCTCTCCAGAGGTTGCCGTCAGCAATGAACGGAGCGGCCAGCAAAGGCCCGAGAAGCGCTCCCACGCCGTACGCGGCGTGCAGCAACCCCATCTCGCGGGGTCCTTGGGTCAGTGCCACCCAGGCATTCACCGAAGCATCACACAGCCCCCATCCCGCCCCCAGGATCAGAATGCCGATCATCGCAGTCCACCAGGTGGGAGCTACCGAGAGCAATCCCAACCCGAAAACAGCAGCGAAGGACGCATTCCGAAAAACAACACCGCTGCCGTAGCGCTGAGTCAGGTGACCAGCCCCGATACTGGAACACGTGTAACCCACCGCTGAGCACGCGATCAGCAGCCCGAAGCTGCTGTCGGCCCGCCCAAAATCGTCACGCAGGCTTGGCCAGACAGTCCCGAACACACCGTCGGGCAACCCCAGAGTCACGTAGAGGGCGAAACTCACCAACAAGGCGCGACGCCCAAGCCGTAGGTTCGCAGTCTGGGGCTCGGGTGGTGGAAGGTCCATTGGCACAGTGAAACTCGGGGCGAGGTCCGAAGCGGTGGGAATACTATGACGGAAACAAGTTGGAGCGGGACTATTGCCGTGGCATCATTGCCAACGCTTCACGCTTCGCGGGTTGCAGGCTCCCTTAGCTCAGTCGGTAGAGCGTCTCCATGGTAAGGAGAAGGTCGTCAGTTCGATTCTGACAGGGAGCTCACGAAGCGCCATGCCGCTTCGGGGGCGACGTAGCTCAGTAGGTGAGAGCGCTCGACTCATAATCGAGAGGTCGACAGTTCGAATCTGTCCGTCGCTACAAGCACCACGGGGGGCGACCATGAGCCCAAGTTCCACATGAGCCCAGAATCCACATGAGCCCAGAATCCAGGCGTTCATCAAAGTTGCGAATTGTCACGGATCCGTCACGTAACCCGGCGCAACCTGTGAAGTCCAATAATCGCACCAACGAGACGGACGAGCTCGTCGCTCGAGCGAAGTCCGGCGAACGTCAGGCGTTCGACGAGTTGGTGCGCCTCACCCATGGCGACGCTTTTGGGTTGGCAATACGACTGACCGGCAACGAGGAGGACGCACGAGACGTGGTTCAAGATGCTTACCTTCGGGCATACAAGGGGCTCGCCCGCTTTCGCGGCGACGCCCGCTTCAGTACCTGGCTGTATCGAATCGTTGCCAACTGCGCCTCGACGCACAGCACCAAGAAACGGCGGCATCGCCACGACGAACTCCCCGACGAAGCGCTCCTTGCCGAGACCAGACCCGACAACGACCCCGCCCTGCGCGGTGATTTCCTAGCTCTGCGAGACGAACTGGAGGCCGCGGTCGCGGACCTTCCGGACCGCCTCCGCGCTGTGGTCGTTCTGCGCGACGTGTACGGCCTGCCCCACGAAGCGATCGCGGAGGAACTCGGCATCTCGGTGAGCTCGTCGAAAGTTCGTCTTCATCGAGCGCGTCAACGGCTTCGCGAACAGATGTTCCCGAACCGGGGAGAGGAACTCCATGCCGTCTGAGGAAATTCTGCCAACAGGCCTCGCCTGCCGGGACCTTGTCGACGAACTGGTGTCTACAGACGAGTCTCTGCTTTCGTTGCCGACTCGCATTCACGTATCTGAGTGCCTTCGTTGCCAAGCAGAGTTGGCGAGCTACCGACGCCTGCGTCGCATGATGCGTAATCTGGCCACAGCGCCCGTTCATGCCGATCCCACACTCGAATACGAGATTTCTGTTCTGCTCGACCAGATCGACAACGGGCCGACACACAGGTTCCCAACCCGTACCGCCGCCACTATCGGAGGTATCGCGGCTGCCGCGGGCATGATTGCGCTGGCCACGCGTCAACGGCGCTGGGTCCGGCTGGCAAGCTGAGAGCCGGCAATCCAGGGGCCGAATTCGACAAGGCGGTGCTAGCCTTGGTGCGCGTTCTCAGGGGCGTGGCTCAATTGGTAGAGCACCGGTCTCCAAAACCGGCGGTTGCAGGTTCGAGTCCTGCCGCCCCTGCGTGGCACAGTCGCCGTTCCGGCGGCGTCGTCGAGATCCGAGGAATCCGTTCATGTCGATGAACCGACAGCAAAAACGCATGTTGCAGAGGCAGGGTGAGGTCGATGCCGATGGCGAGCCGATCCGCGCGCGGCGCAGACAGGCGAGCTCCGGTCCCCCTCAGGAACGAACCGGTTTCATCCAGTTTCTGCGCGAGGTACGCAACGAACTTCGCAAGGTCGCATGGCCGTCCCGTTCCGAGACCGTCAACTATTCGATTGTTGTTCTCGTAACCGTCGTTGTGCTCGGCGCAATGATCTACGGGCTCGATTGGGTATTTTCGGTGTTTATCCTTGACCTGTTCGATAACTGAGTTTCCATGCCTGACCAATCCGATACCCCAGAACAAACCAACCGAGAACACTCCGACGCCGCGCACTCCGACGCTGCACCCTCTGACCCAATGCCGGTCGGGGCGGGTCTCGCCAACGCCTGGACGGGCCCGAACGCAGCCCAGGCTCCCAGCGATGCCAGCGTTGCCGGTGATGCCGGTGTTACCGGTGATGCACAGGCGGTAGCAGTTGATGACAGTTCCGATTCGGCCGACTCCGCCACCGCGTCGACCGAAGAGTCTGACGCCTCCGAAGAACCCGAGGTTCTCAGCGAAGACGACATCCTGGCCGGCGAAGAGGAACCCTACGTATCTCCCTATGACCGTCCAGGTCGCTGGTTCGTGCTCCATACCCAGTCGGGCTACGAGAAGAAGGTCAAGCAGAATCTTCAGGCTCGCATCGCCTCTATGAACATGGAGGAACGCATCTACGAGGTGGTGATCCCAACCCGTGAGACCCCCGAGTTCAAGAACGGCAAGAAGGTGATCACCGAGAAGAAGCTGTTCCCCGGCTACCTGCTCTGCCGCACCCGCCTCGACGACGACTCCTGGTATGTGATTCGCAACACGCCCGGGGTCACCGGTTTCGTGAACCAGGGCGGCAAGCCGTCACCGATGCGTCGCAAGGACGTGGAGAACTTTCTCGGCGTCGAAGCCGACCGCACTCAGGAAGCGGCCAAGCGCTCCAAGCCGATGTTCGAGTACGGCATGGGAGAGACCGTCCGGGTCCGGGAGGGTCCATTCGCCGACTTCTCCGGCGAGATCATCGAGATCAACGAAGACCAGTTGCGTGTCAAGGTTCTGGTCAACATCTTCGGCCGAGAAACCCCCGTGGAACTCGAATTTGCCCAAGTCGCCAGGCTCTGAGGCACGGTTCGAAGAACTCAACCACCCACCAACAATCGGCGCGTTCAGATGCCGATCTCTGCGACTGCTGAGGTTGTCGCGGAGGTTCAATCGGCCCACACTGGATCGCTCCCCGTCAATCAGGAAGTCGCATGGCCAAAAAACAGGTCGCCGCTGTCGTAAGAATCCAGATCCCCGCCGGTCAGGCTTCGCCCGCGCCCCCAGTGGGCACGGCGCTCGGTCCTCACGGCGTTGCCATCATGGACTTCTGCCGCGACTACAACGCCAGTACCGAGGACCGGCGCGGCCAGATCATCCCAGCGGAGATCACCGTCTTCGAAGACCGCTCCTTCTCCTTCATCCTCAAGACGCCGCCTACCACCTCACTGATCAAGAAGGCAGCAGGCATCGAATCGGCCGCGAACAACGCTGGGCGTGAGACGGTCGGAACCATCACAGACGCTCAAGTCGCTGAGATCGCCGAGATCAAGATGCCCGACCTCAATGCGATCGACCTCGAAGGCGCCAAGCAGCAGGTCGCCGGCACCGCTCGCTCGATGGGGGTCGAGGTGGCCGGCTGAGTGGCCGCCCACCAACAGGACCGACCGGCTGAGATTCAGCCGAATGCTCGTACCGGAAGACCTCACCGGGCGGCAACAACTGAGAGGGAGCCACAATGGCGAAAGCAAAGCAGTACCGAGACAACAGTGGAAAGTTCGACCGCAACCATCTGCACTCTGACGCCGATGCTCTTGCGATCATCAAATCGCTCGGCACCAAGAAGTTCGACGAGAGCGTTGACGTCGTAGTTCGACTGGGCGTTGATCCTCGTAAGGCCGATCAGATGATCCGCGGAACGGTCGCGCTTCCATCGGGTACCGGTAAAGACGTCCGCATCGCAGTGTTCGCCCAGGGCGAGGCCGCAACCGCCGCTCGCGAGGCCGGCGCAGAACACGTCGGCGGCGAAGAACTCGCTGCGGAGGTACAGGGCGGCATGACTGACTTCGACGTGGCGATCGCTACGCCCGACATGATGCCCACTGTGGGAAAGCTCGGCCGTGTGCTCGGCCCCCGGGGTTTGATGCCGAACCCCAAGACCGGAACTGTGACCCCCGATGTGGTCAAGGCAATCGGAGAGTTCAAGGGCGGCACCGTCGAATACCGTACGGACCGGTTCGCCAACGTCCATGTGCCGATCGGCAAGGCCTCTTTCAGCGAAGAGGCGCTGTTGACCAACCTTCGCGCTCTCACCGCCGAGCTTCAACGGGCGAAACCTGCCGCCGCGAAAGGCAAGTACGTCCGTAAGATCGTGGTCTCGACCACCATGGGCCCCGGTGTTCACATCGATCCTTCTCTGGTCGGCAGCGACACCTGAGACCGAACGGATCGAGTTGAGTCACTGAGCGGCTGAGTTAAAGCTGGCAACCGACGATAACCTCAGCCGCACAACTGAAGACCTTGTTCACCGAAGACCTCCGGTGCGCTCAACAAGCACCCTTCTTGAAGAGCACCAATGGGCAGCCGCCCGCCGGACGAGGAGAGCTTCCTGATTGCCCCGAATCCAAGGGGCTCGTCTGGGCGTTCGCCGATCCGGTGAGCGCCCAAAGTTTTTTTCACAGTGCTTTTGACCAACCCAAACACCGAGAGGAGGAGCGAAATGAAGAACCCGAATCCCGCCAAAGTCGCAGTCGTCGACGAGCTGAAGGAGAAGTTCACCGACACCGACGGCATGATCCTCACCGAGTATCGGGGCCTCGACGTCGCTGCTATGGCCGAGTTGCGTCACGCTCTCCGTCAAGCGGGCGGAGAGTACAAGATCTACAAGAACACACTGGTGCGGCTAGCCGCACGCGATGCCGGCCTTGAGATCGAGGACCTGCTCGTAGGACCGACTGCTCTCGCTTTTGTCGGAGAACGGCCCGACGGTTCCGACGGAGACGTCGCGGCCGTTGCCAAGGCAATCCGGGAGTTCGCCAAGTCCAACCAACTGCTGGTGATCAAAGGAGGCGTGCTCGGCGACAAGCCACTCGACTCAGACGAGATCAAGGCGCTCGCCGAGCTTCCGTCCCGGGAAATCCTGTTGGCTCAACTGGCCGGGGCACTCCAGGCACCGATGGCGTCCTTCGCCGGTCTGCTCTCGGCGGTGCCGCGTCACTTCGCTTACGCACTCAACGCGCTGATCGAACAGCGTGGAGGCCCCGCGCTGATCGAAGATCGGGAAGACCCCGAAACTGCCACTGAGACCCCCGCCGAGACGCCTGCTGAAGGCGAGCCCTCCAGCGACCAGTCCGAACCCGATACGACCACCGATGCACCAACCGACGCGCCGGCCGCTGCCCCCACTGCCGGCCCCGCCGCTGAGTCCGACGATGCATCCAACCAAACCGAGGCGTCGGCTGACGCCGATGCCGGAGACGCCGGCGAGTCTGGCGAAGCCAGCCAAGAAAAGGAGGCCTGACATGGCAACCAAGCAAGCAACCAAAGAAGAGATCCTTGATGCGATCGGCGCCATGAGCGTCCTTGAACTAAGCGAGCTGTTGACGGATTTCGAGGAGAAGTTCGGCGTGACAGCCGCCGCCCCGGCGGTCGCTGCAGTCGCGGCGCCTGTCGGCGACGGCGACGGTGAATCCGAGGCCGAAGAACAGACGGAATTCGACGTGCTCCTCACCGCCATCGGCGAAAAGAAGATCCAGGTCATCAAGGAGGTGCGTGGACTCACCTCCCTGGGCCTCAAGGAGGCCAAGGAACTCGTCGACGGCGCCCCCAGCAAGATCTTGGAAGGAATTGCTGTCGCCGACGCCGAGAGGGCCAAAGAAGCACTCGAAGCGGCGGGCGCCAGCGTCGAACTCCAATAGGTGGCCGTCACCCACATCAACGTTGTTGCCGACAACGACGAATTGATCGTCACCTGGCGAGGTGGATCACCGTCGTTGTCGGTCTTCGTCTCCAACGATCCCGACGATCCCGGAACCGACGTCCGCGCCCCGGACGGGGCGGGCCGCGCCGTCATCGCTCGCTGCGAGGACCGACAGTACATCCACCTGTTCGAACCCGGGGAGGGGTTCACTGTCGCGGCGCAGCGCTGCCTGGACACGGACGGACCCGACAACTTCCGCGACCTCGGCGGCTACCCGACGCTCCACGGCTCGCCCACCCGTTGGGGACGCGTGTTTCGCAGCGACCGGCTCGACGGACTCAGCGCCGACGACCAGGCAATGATCGAGTCGCTGGGCATCTCCACTGTGTTCGACCTGCGCAGCAACGCTGAAGTCGCCGCCGCCCCCGATCAACTGCCCAACACCGTCACCCACGTCCACCTCCCGATGTCCAGCGATGTGGCGCAGCATCGCAGCATGCTGGCGCGCATCGTCGACGGCACCCTCACCAAGTTCGACAACGACGACATGGCCGCTGGGTACCTGAACATGCTCGAAGGGTTCGACGACTACTTCATAGAGGTCATCAACACGGTCGCCGCGGGACAGCGCATCCTCTTTCACTGCACGGCAGGCAAGGACCGGACAGGCGTCATGGCGATGGTGCTTCTGGGACTGGCCGGAGTACCCGAACCGTATCTGCTCGACGATTACGAGATCAGTCAGCAGTACCGCAGACCGGTCACCGATTCGCGATTCCAGGAACAGATCCGTGCTGCAGGGTTCGATCCACAGGATTTCGAGACGATGTGGCTGTCGCCGAGGGTCGTCATGGCACAGACACTCCAAGGACTGCGGCAACGCTGGAGGGACCACGCCGGCTACCTCGACTCGATCGGCGTGAGCGATGAAACGGTCGAAGCAGCCCGCTCGAATCTGTGCATGCCGGGCAATGGATAATTCCGCGGACAACGCCGCCGGATGAGCCCAACACTTGACCTCAGCAGGCAACTGTTCTATTCTTCGCGTATCTTCGGCTGGTTCACCGGCCTGGAGCGTGCCGCCGAAATAACCGGCAGGCGCGGCTTTTTGTTGCCCAAGTTGTTGCCCGGCTCCTCGCCCACTAGCCTCTGAGCCAGCGTGGTCCCCTTGGCGCCTGTTCCGACCAACTTCCGATCGTTTTCTCGCGCTCCGGTTGCCGCGCTCCGTCTTCGTTCACTGGCAACTCAGGAGCACTGGTGACAACACGCGCCGAACCACGCGAACGCTATTCGTTCGGAAACCTCAAAGAGGTCCTCGAACTGCCGAATCTGATCGCTGTTCAAAAGAAATCGTTTGACTGGCTGCTCAAGGAGGGACTGGCTCAGACCTTCCGAGACATCAGTCCGATCCGCGACTTCGCGGAGACGCTTCAACTTGAACTCGAGTTCGATCCCGACGACGAGGACCTCTGTCCGCCGCCGAAGTTCACCGTTGAAGAATGCAAGGAAAAGGACATGACCTACAGCGCGCCGATATTCGTGCGCGCCCGGTTCATGAACGCCAACACCGGCGAGATCAAAGAACAGACCGTCTTCATGGGCGACTTCCCGATGATGACCGAGAAGGGAACCTTCATCATCAACGGCACTGAGCGGGTTGTTGTGTCACAGCTCGTACGGTCCCCCGGCGTCATCTTCCAGCCCGGCGAGCGCTACCGACTGCGCAACCGCAGCAAGCATCAGATCGTTACCGGAACCATTCACCCGTACCGCGGCGAATGGATCGAGTTCGACGTGGAACAGAAGCCCGGCAAGGACACGACCGCCGGAGCGCGTGTCGCCCGCAAGCGCCGCATCTCGCTGTTCACCCTGCTGCGGGCCCTCGGCTACGACGAAGAGAACGAACCGGGCTTCCTGGACCGCCTCGTCGAACACTTCCACCTCCTTGAAGGCCAGTGGGAGAAGGACAAGGACGTCGCGCCGACCCGAGAGGAGTCACTCCTTGAGATCTATAAGCGTGCACGCCCCGGCGAACCGCACACGGTCGAGTCGGCTCGTTCATATTTCCGCAACGCCTTCTTCGATTCGCGTCGCTACGACCTGTCCCGGGTGGGCCGCTACAAGCTCAACCGCAAGCTCGGCCCGGAGATCGACTTCCTCGAAGAGCAGTTCGGTCTGGATCTGGAACGACCCGACCCGGACCAGTCCGTGCTCTCCCAAGCCGAAATGCTGGCTGCGACGACCTACCTGCTCAATCTGGCCCACGCCACCCCGGGCTACCGCCTCGACGACCAGGACCACTTCGCCAACCGTCGTATCCGCAGCGTCGGCGAGTTGATCCAGAATCAAGTCCGCATCGGCCTGTCGCGCATGGAGCGCGTCGTCCGTGAACGCATGACCACCCAGGATGTGGAGGCGATCGCTCCTCAGACACTGATCAACATCCGTCCTGTCGTCGCCGCGATCAAGGAGTTCTTCGGGACCTCTCAGCTTTCGCAGTTCATGGATCAGGTCAACCCGCTCTCGGGGTTGACCCACCGCCGCCGCCTGTCTGCGCTCGGTCCCGGTGGACTGTCGCGCGAACGTGCAGGCTTCGAAGTCCGCGACGTTCACTTCTCGCACTACGGCCGCATGTGCCCCATCGAAACACCGGAGGGCCCCAATATCGGCCTGATCGGTGGCCTGGCATCCTACGCGCGGGTCAACCCGTTCGGTTTCATCGAGTCGCCTTACCGGGTGGTCACCGACGGGACGGTCACCGACGAGATCGTCTACCTGGCCGCCGACGAGGAGGAGGAGTTCGTCGTAGCCCAGGCCAACGCCCCTATCGACGACGAGGGGAAGTTCATCAACGACCGCGTCCTGGTGAGGCGTTCACCCCAGGCCGTGTCTCTCAAAGAACTGCGCGCGCAACTCGACGAAGACGTCTTCTTCGGCGCGACGACTGAGATTTCTTCGGTTCCCCCCGACGAAGTCCAGATGATGGACGTCTCACCGAAACAGATCATCTCGGTCGCCACTGCGCTCATCCCGTTCCTTGAACACGACGACGCCAACCGTGCCCTGATGGGCGCCAACATGCAGCGTCA
The DNA here is from genome assembly GCA_965208435.1 of Candidatus Aldehydirespiratoraceae bacterium. Taxonomy (GTDB): domain Bacteria; phylum Actinomycetota; class Acidimicrobiia; order Acidimicrobiales; family Aldehydirespiratoraceae; genus VXYK01. The sequence continues at coordinate 1,324,314 of OZ242337.1, forward strand.
AGCCGTGCCCCTGGTGCGCTCTGAAGCGCCCTACATCGGCACAGGCATCGAAACCGACTGCGCAACCGACGCAGGCGACATAGTGCTCGCCGACGACGACGGAACAGTGCTCGAGCTCGACGCTGAGCACATGATCATCGACTACAAGAACCTCGGCCGGACGAACATTCGACTGAAGCGCTTCGAGCGCTCGAATCAGGACTCCTGCATCTCCCAGAAGCCGAGGGTCGCAGTCGGCGACAAAGTCACTGCCGGCCAGTTGTTGGCCGACGGTCCCTCCACCGACAACGGAGAGCTGGCGCTCGGCAAGAACCTGCTCGTGGCCTTCATGCCCTGGGAGGGCTACAACTTCGAGGACGCCATCATTCTTTCTGAGCGGCTCGTCAAGGACGACGTGCTCACCTCGGTCCATATCCATGAGCACGAGATCGATGCCCGCGACACCAAACTCGGTGCCGAGGACATCACCCGGGACATCCCCAACCTGAGCGACGACATCCTGGCCGACCTCGACGAACGGGGAATCATCCGGGTCGGGGCCGAAGTCGGGCCCGGCGATGTGCTCGTCGGCAAAGTCACACCCAAGGGCGAGACGGAGCTGACGCCCGAAGAGCGCCTGCTGCGCGCGATCTTCGGTGAGAAGGCCCGAGAGGTGCGCGACACCTCTCTCAAGGTTCCCCACGGTGAGAGCGGCAAAGTCATCGATGTCAAGGCCTTCAGCCGTGACGACGCCGAGCTCCCCCCGGGCGTCAACCAACTGGTCCGGGTCTATGTTGCCCAGAAACGCAAGATCAGTGTCGGCGACAAGCTCGCCGGACGCCACGGCAACAAGGGCGTCATCTCCAAGATCCTCCCGATCGAGGACATGCCCTACAACGCCAACGGCCAACAGGTAGACATCATCCTCAACCCGCTGGGCGTGCCGTCGCGTATGAACGTCGGCCAGGTACTGGAGGCGCATCTCGGCTACTGCGCCCGCTGGGGTTGGGAGACCGACGGATCCAGGGTCGGCAACGAACCGGTCCGCGACACCGAGACCAAGACCCGCCCAACTACAGACCCGGCAGTTTTCATCTCCACACCCGTCTTCGACGGTGCCAAATGGGACGAGAAGGAACTGGCGGGCGACAAGCCGGTGATCGTCGACATTCTGAAGAACCTCAACCCCGAGAGCCACGACGGCCAGACCCGGCTGATCGGCGACGACGGCAAGCAGGTGCTCTACAACGGTCGCACCGGCGAGGCCTACGACAACCCGATCATGACGGGATACGTCTACATCCTGAAGCTGTCGCACCTCGTCGACGACAAGATCCACGCCCGCTCGACGGGGCCGTACTCGATGATCACCCAGCAACCGCTCGGCGGCAAGGCACAATTCGGTGGACAGCGGTTCGGTGAGATGGAGGTGTGGGCCCTCGAAGCGTACGGTGCCGCCTACTGCCTCCAGGAGTTGCTGACGATCAAGTCCGACGACGTCCTGGGCCGCGTCAGGGTCTATGAGGCGATCGTCAAGGGCGACAACATCCCCGAACCCGGCATCCCCGAATCTTTCAAGGTGCTCATCAAGGAGATGCAGGCCCTGTGCATCAACGTCGAAGTGCTCTCCTCAGAGGGCCAGGAGATTGAGATGCAGGAGCTCGATGAGGAGACGTTCCGGACGGTCGAGGAACTGGGGATCGATCTCCAGCGCCCCGAACGAGGTTCAGATGAAGAAGATGCAGCCCGTGCCGCGGCTCGTGCGGCCCGCGGCTGAGCGGCAGAACTAAAGAGTTGAGAGGACGATAGTCATGCTCGATGTCAACGATTTCTCCAATCTGAAGATTGGACTCGCCACCGCCGACAGCATTCGCACCTGGTCCAACGGTGAGGTCAAGAAACCCGAGACCATCAACTACCGCACGCTCAAGCCCGAAAAGGACGGGCTGTTCTGCGAGAAGATCTTCGGTCCCACCAAAGACTGGGAGTGCTCGTGCGGAAAGTACAAGCGGGTCCGCTTCAAGGGAATCATCTGTGAGCGCTGCGGCGTCGAGGTGACCCGCTCGAAGGTGCGCCGTGAACGCATGGGGCACCTGGAGCTCGCGGCGCCCGCGGTCCACATCTGGTACCTCCGCGGCACTCGCTCCTGGCTGGCGTATCTGCTCATGGGTACTCAACCCCGCGAGGAACTAAAAGCCAAACAGCTTGAGAAGGTCATTTATTTTGCCGCCAACCTGGTGGTATCGGTCGACGAGGAGCGCCGCGACGCAGACCTGTCAGAACTCGAGGCCGAGGTTGTGGCCGAGCGCGACGCCATCAACTCCGAGATGGAGGCAGACCTTGAGAGTCGCAACACCGAGCTCGAACGCGAACTCGAGTCGCTTGAGCAGGACGGTGCCAAGGATTCCGAACTGAAAGCCCTGCGTCGCCAAGCCGACCGGGAACTCGCCGACATCCGCGAGCAGTACGAGATCGAGCTCGACACCCTCGACCGGGCTTGGGAGGAGTTCACGGGCCTCTTCGCTCGACAGATCGTCGAGGACGAGATGCTCTGGCGTGAGATGCAGGATCGCTGGGGCACCTACTTCGAGGGCGGCATGGGAGCCAGCGCCATCGCGCATCTCGCCGAGACGCTGGACTTCGATGAAGAGGAAGAAACGCTCAGGACACAGATCAACCCTCCCGAAGGTCAGCGGGGCCTCTCCGCGCAGCGTAAGCAGAAGGCGATCAAGCGACTGAAGATCCTGGCTGCCTTCAATCGTCGCGATGATCATGGCCGCCGGATCAACAGCCCTCGAGCCATGATCCTGGACGCCATCCCGATCATCCCGCCGGAACTCCGACCCATGGTTCAGCTCGACGGCGGCCGTTTCGCGACCTCAGACCTCAATGACCTCTATCGGCGGGTCATCAACCGCAACAACCGGCTGAAGCGTCTGCTCGATATCGGGGCTCCCGACATCATCATCAACAACGAGAAGCGGATGCTGCAGGAAGCGGTGGACGCGTTGTTCGACAACGGACGCCGCGGGCGTCCGGTCACTGGTCCCGGCAACCGTCCCCTGAAGTCTCTCTCTGACATGCTCAAGGGCAAGCAGGGCCGGTTCCGTCAGAACTTGTTGGGCAAGCGTGTCGACTACTCGGGACGTTCGGTCATCGTGGTCGGGCCGACGCTGAAATTCCACCAGTGCGGACTGCCCAAGATCATGGCCCTTGAACTCTTCAAGCCCTTCGTCATGAAGAAGCTCGTCGACACAGAACTGGCACAGAACATCAAATCAGCCAAACGCATGGTTGAACGTCGCAAGCCCCAGGTCTGGGACGTTCTCGAGGATGTCATTCAAGAGCACCCGGTGCTGTTGAACCGCGCCCCGACACTGCACCGTCTGGGCATTCAAGCCTTCGAACCTGTTCTGGTCGAAGGCAAGGCGATCCGTTTGCATCCATTGGTCTGCACCGCTTTCAACGCCGATTTCGACGGCGACCAGATGGCGGTCCATCTGCCGCTGTCGGCCGAGGCTCAGGCCGAGGCCCGGGTGCTCATGTTGAGCGCCAACAACGTGTTGAGTCCGGCCAACGGTCGACCCTTGGTTACGCCCACCCAGGACATGATCATCGGCGCGTTCTACCTGACCGAGCAGGTTGACGACGCCGTCGGCGCGGGTCGGGTGTTCCGCGACGCGCGGGAGGTTCACACCGCCTACGAACGTGGCGACCTGGCAATCCACGCGCCGATCGAGTTCCGTATTCCGGACCTGCTGGTCAACGCGCAGGGTGAACCGGCCACCTATGGGCGTACCACTGTGGGTCGTGTCTTCTTCAACGAGGCGCTGCCCGACGCCTACCCTTACGTCAATGCCAAGATCGACAGGAAGGTGATGGGTGAGATCGTCGATGATCTGGCCCGTGGTTACGCCAAGGCCGACGTTGCCGTCAGCCTCGATGCGATCAAGGATCTCTGCTTCTTCTACGCAATGCAGTCGGGACTGACGATCTCGATCGACGATGTCGCGACACCTTCCGAGAAGGCCAAGATCCTGGACCGTCACGAGAAGATGGCCGACACCATCGAAGGGCAGTTCCGTCGAGGAATCATCACCGACGGCGAGCGCCGCCAGATGGAGGTCGAACTCTGGTCCCGAGCGACCGCAGAAGTCACCGAACGCATGCGCGACGAGCTCGAAGCAGACGATTTCAACCCGGTCAACATGATGGTCTCCTCCGGGGCCCGGGGAAACACGACTCAGGTTCGTCAGATCGCCGGCATGCGCGGTCTCGTCGCCAACCCGCGCGGCGACATGATCCCCCGACCCATCAAGAGCAACTTCCGCGAGGGCCTGAAGATGCTCGAGTACTTCATCGCCACGCCGGGCGCCCGCAAGGGTCTCGTCGACACTGCTCTGCGAACGGCCGACTCCGGCTACCTCACCCGTCGTCTCGTGGATGTCGCCCAGGAACTGATCATCAACGACGAGGACCCGTTCGACCGCCCCGGCGTGGTCCGCGGGATCTGGCTCGACGATATTGCGCCCGACACCCCCGACAAGCTCTCCCACCTGGAGACCAGGCTCTTCGGTCGGGTGCTCGCCGACGATGTCGAGTTGTCCGACGGGACCATAATCGAGCGCTCAACGATGGTCGGTGACGATGAACTCGCCGCCCTGCGCGACGATACGACGGTCAACCGGGTCCGGGTCCTGTCGCCGCTCACGGACGACTCCGCCTTCGGTATCTCCGCGAAGTCCTACGGGATGTCGCTGGCCACCGGTGGACTGATCGAGCTCGGCGAAGCGGTCGGCGTGATCGCCGCCCAGTCGATCGGTGAACCGGGGACCCAGCTCACCATGCGCACCTTCCACACCGGTGGTGTCGCAGGCGCCCAGGACATCGCCGGCGGTCTGCCGCGTGTCGTTGAGCTCTTCGAAGCCCGCACCCCCAAAGGCAAAGCCACCCTGGCCCGAATCTCCGGAGTGGTCCGGGCCGGCGAGGACGATGGTCGTGGACTCGAAGTCGTGATCGTGGCCGACGACGGCGAGGAGCAGTCCTACACAATCCCCTCGGGATCGCGCCTCGAGGTTCTTGACGGTCAAGAGATCCGGGCCGGTGACGCGCTGGTCGAGGGAGCCCGCGATCCCAAGGAACTTCTCGAGATCAAGGGAGTGCGGGAGACGCAGCAGTACTTGGTCAACGAGGTTCAGAAGGTGTACCGCGACCAGGGTGTTTCAATCCACGACAAGCACATCGAACTGATTGTGCGTCAGATGACGAAACGCATCCTGATCAACGAGCCCGGTGACACGGAGTTCCTGCCCGGTTACCAGGTGGCGCAGAAGACCTTTGCCGACACCAACCGTCGAGTGATCGAGGAAGGCGGTCAGCCTGCGGAGGGTCGTCCCCAGCTGATGGGGATCACCAAGGCTTCGCTGGCCACCGAATCATGGCTCTCGGCCGCATCGTTCCAGGAGACGACCCGAGTCCTCACCGAAGCGGCCATCGAGTCGAAGAGCGACTCACTGCACGGTCTGAAGGAGAACATCATCATCGGCAAGCTCATCCCTGCCGGCACTGGTATGGGCGAGTACCGCAACATCGCTACCAACGCCCCGGAGTATGAGCCGATGGACTACTACTCCTCTGATGATCCCGAGGAGGATCTGGCGGACTGGCTCGCCTCGCAGTCAGCGGTCGCCGGCGCAGACGCAGCAACCCAGTAGCGACCAGTCGATTCGCTCAACCTCGTGCGCCGACAGGTTGAGGTTCCTGTGTCTCGCTCGTATGCTTTGCGGTCGGCCTGAGCGCGCCTGTCAGTCGCTTGGCCGACCCGAATCAACTCATTCCCAGGAAATCTTCGTGCCCACAATTCAGCAACTGGTCCGCAAGGGTCGCCAATCGAAACGTCGCAAGGAAGCGACACCAGCGCTCAAGGGCGCGCCCCAACGTCGCGGAGTGTGCACTCGTGTCTATACCGCCACTCCCAAGAAGCCGAACTCCGCTCTGCGCAAGGTGGCCCGTGTCCGCCTGACCAGCGGAATCGAAGTGACCGCCTACATCCCCGGTGAGGGCCACAACCTCCAGGAGCACTCGATTGTGCTCGTCCGCGGCGGACGCGTGAAGGATCTGCCTGGTGTCCGCTACAAGATTGTCCGTGGAACGCTCGACACCTCCGGTGTCCGCGACCGCAAGCAGGCCCGCAGCCGATACGGCGCCAAGAAGGAAGGCTGACGATGCCTCGCAAAGGTCCCGCGCCGCGTCGGGAGATCCGTCCCGATCCGATCTACAACTCGGTGCTGGTCACACAGTTCATCAACAAGATCCTTCAGCGTGGCAAGCGCACCTTGGCCGAGCGCATCGTCTATGACGCACTCGCCTCTGTCGAACAGAAGACCACCTCGGAGCCTGTTGCCACACTCAAGCGGGCGGTCGACAACGTCCGTCCCCAGCTCGAAGTGAAGAGCCGCCGCGTAGGTGGGGCGACATACCAGGTGCCCATCGAGGTTCGTCCCCGCCGGGCCACCACGCTCTCGATCCGTTGGATCGTCAGCTACGCCCGAGGGCGTCGCGAACGGACCATGGCCGAACGTCTCGCCAACGAGATCATCGATGCCTCCAACGGGATCGGTGCGTCATGCAAGCGGCGTGAAGATGTCCAGAAAATGGCGGAGGCCAACAAAGCCTTCGCACACTACCGCTGGTGATGCAGCGGTAGTGCTCTGACGAACTCATCGAGGAACTGAAATGGCTACGAAGCGAACCCCGCTTGCCAAGACACGCAACATCGGGATCATGGCCCACATCGACGCGGGCAAGACCACGACCACCGAACGGATTCTCTATTACACCGGTCGTTCCTACAAGATCGGGGAGGTTCACGACGGCGCGGCGACGATGGACTGGATGGAGCAGGAGCAGGAGCGGGGCATCACCATCACCTCCGCCGCTACCCACTGCCTTTGGAACGACCACCGCATCAACATCATCGACACTCCAGGCCATGTGGACTTCACCGTCGAGGTTGAGCGCTCCCTGCGCGTCCTCGACGGAGCGGTAGCCGTATTCGACGGCGTGGCCGGAGTTGAGCCACAGACCGAGACGGTGTGGCGCCAAGCCGACCGCTACGGCGTTCCACGAATGTGTTTCATCAACAAGATGGACCGCACCGGTGCCGACTTCTTCTTCGTGCTCGACACCATAAAAGACCGATTGACCAGCAACGTTGCGGTCATGCAGCTACCCATCGGCGCTGAGAGCGAATACGCCGGTGTCATCGACCTGGTGAAGATGAAAGCGCTCATCTGGCGGGGCGAAGACCTCGGGGCGACCTGGGACGAAGTCGAGATTCCTGCCGAGGAGGCCGAGGAGGCCGAACATTACCGCAACATGCTCCTCGAAGTCGCCGCGGACCAGGACGAGGACGTAATGATGAAGGTCCTCGAAGACGAGGAGGTCAACGAGAGCGAACTCAAAGCGGCGATCCGCAAGGGCACCCTCGAGAACGGGCTGGTGCCGATACTCAACGGCACCGCCTTCAAGAACAAGGGGGTTCAGCCGCTGCTCGATGCCGTGGTCGACTTCCTCCCCTCACCGCTCGACATTCCACCGATCGTCGGAGCGGACCGCTCGGGCAACGAAACCAGCCGCAAGGCAAGCGACGACGAGCCCTTCTCTGCGATCGCCTTCAAGATAATGACCGATCCCCACGTCGGTCGACTCACCTACTTCAGGGTCTATTCCGGCTCATTCGACAAGGGCACCCAGATCCTCAACACTCGCACATCGAGCCGCGAGCGGGTCGGTCGCATCCTCGAGATGCACGCCAACGACCGTGTCGACAAGGACAGCGTCGCCACCGGCGACATCGCCGCCGCGATCGGGCTGAAGAACGCCCGCACCGGTGACACGCTGTGCGATCCCGGCCATCCGATCACTCTTGAGAACCTCGATTTCCCCGATCCGGTGATCGAGGTGGCCGTGGAGCCCAAGTCCAAGGTCGACCAGGAACGGATGGGCAAGGCTCTGCAGGCCCTCGCAGAAGAGGATCCCACCTTCCAGGTCAGCACCAACGAGGAGACCGCTCAGACGATCATCGCCGGCATGGGCGAACTGCACCTTGAAGTTCTCGTCGACCGCATGATGCGCGAGTTCAGAGTCGAGGCGAGTGTCGGCAAACCGCAGGTAGCCTACCGCGAGACCATCACCCGCCCGGTCCTCGACTACACCTACACACATAAGAAGCAGACCGGCGGCAGCGGCCAGTTCGCGGTGATCTCCGCGACCCTCGAACCCAACCCGGGCGGTTCCTACGAGTTCGAGAGCACCGTTACCGGCGGCGCGATCCCCAAGGAGTACATCAAGCCGGTCGGCGAGGGCATCCGCGAGGCGATGAGCAACGGTGTACTCGCCGGGTTCCCGACAGTCGATGTCAAAGTCACCCTCAACGACGGAAAAGTCCACGATGTGGACTCCTCGGAGATGGCCTTCAAGATCGCCGGCAACGCCTGGTTCCGCGAGGTTGCGCCGCGTGCCAGACCGACGCTCCTCGAGCCGGTGATGGCAGTGGAAATCGTCACCCCCGACAACCATCTCGGTGATGTCGTGGGTGATGTCAACTCTCGTCGCGGTCGCGTGCAGGGCACCGAACAGCGAGGAAACAATCAAGTCGTGAATGCACTTGTGCCGCTATCCGAGATGTTCGGATACAGTACGGATCTGCGTTCGCGCACGCAGGGGCGGGCAACGTACACGATGCAATTCGACTCGTACCAGCCCACACCTGCAAACGTCCAGGAAGAGATCGTCGCTCGCGTCCGCGGCGCATGATCGTCTCCTAACCCCAACCACAGAATGAACAAGGAAGGCAACTATGGCCAAGGAGACGTTTAAGCGGGACAAGCCGCACGTCAACGTAGGAACGATGGGTCACATCGATCACGGCAAGACGACGCTGACCGCAGCGATCACCAAAGTTCTCTCCGACAACGTTGAAGGCTCGGCCTTCACCGATTTCGAGAACATCGACAACGCTCCAGAGGAGCGTGAGCGCGGTATCACGATCAACGTGTCGCACGTGGAGTATGAGACGCACAACCGTCACTACGCCCATGTCGACATGCCCGGTCACGCCGACTACATCAAGAACATGATCACCGGTGCAGCTCAGGTCGACGGGGCGATTCTCGTCGTGTCCGCTGCCGACGGCCCCATGCCCCAGACCCGTGAGCATGTGCTGCTCGCCCGTCAGGTCGGTGTGCCGAAGATCGCTGTGGCACTCAACAAGGTCGACATGGTCGACGACGAGGAGCTGTTGGAGCTCGTCGAGATAGAGGTGCGTGAGCTCCTCAACGAGTACGACTTCCCGGGTGACGACACACCAGTCATCCACATCTCCGCGCTCAAGGCTCTTGAGGGAGATGCCGAAGCGGCCGAGGCCATCCTGGAGCTCATGGCTGAGGTGGACGAGTATGTGCCGACCCCCGAGCGCGATCTCGACAAGCCTTTCCTCATGCCGATCGAGGACGTCTTCTCGATCACAGGCCGCGGCACAGTGGTGACCGGCAAGGTCGAGCAGGGAATCGTCAACACCGGCGACGAGATCGAAATTGTGGGTATCAGGCCGACATCGAAGACGACCTGTACCGGTGTTGAGATGTTCCGCAAGCTTCTCGACCAGGGTCAGGCAGGCGACAACATCGGTGCACTGCTGCGTGGTGTCGACAAGGACGGGGTTCAGCGCGGCCAGGTGCTCGCAGCGCCCGGGAGCATCACTCCCCACACCGAGTTCGAAGCTCAGGTCTATGTGTTGTCGAAGCAGGAAGGTGGCCGTCACAAGCCCTTCTTCACCAACTATCGGCCGCAGTTCTATTTCCGCACGACCGACATCACCGGCACCATCTCGTTGCCCGAGGGCACCGAGATGTGCATGCCCGGCGACAACACCGCGATGCATGTCGAACTGATCAATCCGATCGCCATGGACGAAGGCCTTCGCTTCGCTATCCGCGAAGGTGGCCGCACCGTAGGTGCCGGTTCAGTTACGAAGATCCTCAAGTAACGAGCTGATTATGGCAACGGGACAGAAGATCCGCATCCGGCTCAAGGCCTACGACCACGAGATCATCGATCAGTCGACAAAGAAGATCGTTGAAACGGTGAAACGAACCCAGGCTCGTTTGTCGGGTCCGATCCCATTGCCGACAGAGAAGCACCGCTTCACAGTCATCAAGGGTCCCTTCAAAGACAAGGACTCCCGGGAACACTTCGAGATGCGCATCCACAAGCGACTGCTGGACATTCTCGAGCCTTCCCCCAAGACCGTCGACTCCCTGCAGCGCCTCGACCTGCCTGCCGGCGTAGACATCGAAATAAAGATCCAGCAGGCCTGACGGGAGTTCCCGTCGCAGATTCTGCTGTTCTTAAGAGTTCTGGATGGAACCGTTCGGCGTCGCTGGGCGTCGTTACGTTGTAACCGACACAGAACTAGGAGATCGACCATGAACCGACTCACGGCTGTAGCCGCACTCTCAGCTCTCATCGCAATAGGATGCAGCAGCGAGAACGTCACAGTTGCCAGCTCGCCAGAAGCCACCGAGGCCCCGACTCAGAGCACTGCCCCCGAAACAACTGCGGCCGCGGCACCGGCTCCGGATCTTTCTGCTTCGGATCTCCTGTCCGACGCCATCGAATCCACAGTGAGCCGCGCGGTGCGCGGTCAGCTGAGGGTCGAGGGCGACATGGTCGACGCTGGCAACGGTGCCATGTCCGTTGATTTCCAAACCGACGCGCAGGGTGATATTGAAGCAATGTTGTCGTCGGGCGACGAACAGTCCGGCCCGCCGCTGACGGTTCGAATCGTCGATGGTCAGACCTACGCCGGGTTCCCTGGGGTCATGGCCGCACAGATGTTCCCCGACTTCGGAGGCGAAACCGCGTGGTTCACCGTCAGTGGCCAGAACGCTGAGGGGTTCGCGATCGCGTGTGCTTCGCCGCTGGCTCAGTTGGGGGTCCAACCCGGCGGTTGCGATCCCGCAGCCGACTTGAGAAGGCTCGCCGATGCGGCCGAGGAAGCAACGTTCGCCGGCGACGAAGAGGTGGGCGGAGTACCCGCGCGGCGCCTTCGATTCATGGTCTCTCCGGCCAGTCTGCCCTCCGCGGGTGCGGCTTCCGACGGTTTCGGTGACGACCCCGCCGCAGCTCTGGGCGGGAATATCGCCATTGACGTGTGGATCGACGCCGACATGCTGCTGCGGAGGTTGGTGGTGGACCTCTCGTCAATCTTCGGTGGGTTCGCGGAGGCTTTCGGTGGGGAGGACGCAAGCACTGAAATCCCCACTTGGCAGAGCGTCGTCGAATATTACGAGTTCGACGAGAGCATCTCGATCGAGGCGCCTTCACCTGAATCGCTGTTGGGGGACTACGCCCAGGTGCAGGGCTTCGTCGGCTGACCGAGCTCGGGAGGGCGGCTGCGCGATGAGAGCAGACCGGTGAGGCCGGCTATTCGTTCAGGTCTCGGTGATGCAGATAACCGGAGATGAATGCCTGAACCGTTGCGGCGAAGGGCAGCGCCAACAGCGCTCCGACAACTCCGAGGAGCGCGGCACCCACCAACACCGATCCGAACGCCACCGCCACGTGGATCTCCATGGTGTGGGCGGTGATCCTCGGCGACAGCAGATAGTTCTCCACCTGTTGGTACACCACGATCATGACCAGTACCCACAGCGCCTTGCGAGGTTCGTCGAGCACGGCGACCAGCACCGGCAGGGCACCCGCGAAATATGTGCCGATGACCGGGATGAACTGCGAGATCACGCCGACCCAGAGTGCCAGTGGGATCGGGAAGGGGACGTTGATGATCTCAAAGACGATCCCGTGCGCGATCGCTGAGATGATCGCGAGGATCGTGCGGGAGAACACATACCCGCCGGTCTTCTCGATCGCCAGATCCCAGATGTTCATCAACATCTCCTGGCGTCTCGGCGCCAGAAGCGAGCCGATGGTGAGTCTCAGTTTCGGACCTTCGGCAACCAGGTAGTAGGTGAACAACAAGACGGTGAAAGCATGGAACACGATGTTGAGCAGTGCTGTGCCGAGGTTGACCAGGTCATCCGCGAAGCGCTCGGCCAGGTCGCTGATTCCGCCGCCCTCAACGAACTCGTTCTGAATCCTCTCCAGATCGATGTCGTCGTCGATGTTGTCCTGCAGCCAGCTTTCGATGTCATCGACATACGTTGGTGCTTCGTCGATCAGACTGTCGATCTGGTCTGCCAGCGCCGTTCCGATAGCGGCCGAGAACCCCGCCAGGGCGAGGAACGAACCCAGATAGACGATCCATACCCCCACGCCTCGGCGGATCTTCCATGTCTCCATCCGATTGACGGCCGGTTCCACTGCGAAGCTGATGAACACCGAGATCAACACGACGATCAGGAACGAGTGCAGCGCCCGGACTGCGCCAGTTCCGATATAGACGACCACCCAGCCCAACCAGAACAGCGCGATCGCCTTGACGACCCAGCGCGGCACCTTGGAACTGGCCTTCTCCTCCTTCTCGGCGACACCGCTGTCGCCCTCTGGAGTCAGCCCGCCACTGTCAGGTGTCATCGAAGCGGACGCTACATCGAAGCGGCCAACGATCTGGGGATGCTCCCACGGATCCGGCCAAGCCCGGCGCAGGCAGAGCTCCCACGGCTCCGGCCAAGCCCGGCGACAACACAGTTGGCATGACGGGATTTCCCGATAAGCTACGAGGTCTTGTTCGGCAAGGGTTCCTTACAGAACTTGCGCCACAACAATCGATGTCGATGAAGGCCCACGGGAACCACATCGCAAAACTGAACCACGCTCCGCCGGGTCCGCCCGTGCGGAGCGCTCGCGTGAGCGGCAGCTCACACTAGGACCACAGGAAGCAACTATGGCCAGCAAGGCGATCGTCGGCGAGAAAGTCGGCATGACCCAGGTTTGGGATGAAGAGAACCGTGTCGTTCCAGTCACTGTTCTGCGTGTCTCGCCTTGCCGCGTCGTGCAGATCAAGACGCCCGAGAATGATGGTTACTCCGCGATCCAGGTGACCCTCGGCTTGAAGGACCCCGCAAAGCTCACGATGCCCGAGGCGGGCCATTTCTCCGCTGCGGGCGTTGAACCGGGCTCAAAGCTCGTCGAGTTGCGTCTCGACGATGTCTCGGAGTATTCCGTCGGTCAACAGATCGCTGCGGACCTGCTTATTGCCGGCGAACGCGTGGATGTGACCGCAATCTCTCGGGGCAAGGGCTTCTCCGGGGTGATGAAACGGCACGGATTCAAGGGCTCGCCGGCTTCCCACGGTGCTCACAAGGTGCATCGCAAGCCTGGAGCGATCGGCCAGTGTGCCACGCCGTCGCGTGTTTTCAAGGGTCGCAAGATGCCGGGCCGGGCGGGCAATGAGAAGGTCACCACCTTGAACCTCGAAGTCGTGAAGACCGACCCGGGCGCCGAGGTGATCCTGCTTCGAGGCTCTGTGCCGGGTCCTGCCGGCGGCACGGTCATCGTGCGCAACGCGGTAAAGGGTGCCTGAGATGGCTGAATCGACCTCAAAGAAGACAACGGCCGCCAAGAAAACGGCTAAGACCATCGCCGTCAAGACCCAGAGCGGAGATGATGCAGGCAGAGCACCGCTCTCGCCCGAACTCTTCGCGGTCGAGCCCAACATTGCTGTGATGCATCAGGTTGTGACCGCACAACTGGCTGCCCGCAGGGCCGGTACCCACAGCACCAAGAGCCGTTCGGAAGTACGGGGCGGTGGAGCGAAGCCGTGGCGCCAGAAGGGCACAGGCCGTGCCCGTGCCGGATCACGCAACTCGCCGATCTGGCGAGGCGGTGGTATCGCCCATGGACCCAAGCCCCGTGACTACAGCCAGCGGACGCCCAAGAAGATGATCAAGATCGCTTTGGCCGGCGCCCTGTCCGACCGGGCCGCCGAGGGCAGGGTCATCGTGGTCGATGAATGGAGCTTCGAGACTCCCAGGACCAAGGACGCCTCAGTAGCGCTCGAGGCCATCGGTGCGCAGGGCAAGGTTCTTGTCGTCCTCGACGACGGCGACACCAACGCCGCAAAGAGCTTCCGCAACCTTCCGCACGTGTCCTGCCTGCATTCCGCGGAGCTCAATACCCACGACGTCTTGGATTCCGATGTCGTCGTGTTCACCAAAGCAACGCTCAAAGACGCCGCCGGCGGACCGCCGACTGAAGACAAGAAATCCATCCACAGCGGGGGGCAGCAGTGAGAGACCATCGTGACGTAATCCTGCGCCCGGTCGTGTCTGAGAAGTCCTACGGGCTGCTTGAAGAAGGGGTCTACACCTTTGTTGTGGCTCCCAAAGCCTCCAAGACCGAGATCCGCGATGCCGTGGAGACGATCTTCGACGTCTCGGTACTGAAGGTCAACACTCTGAACCGCAAGGGCAAGCGCAAGCGCGAGAGGCGTACCGGTCGCTGGGTTCGAAGCAGCGACCAGAAGCGGGCCCGCGTCACTCTCGTCGAGGGTGACTCAATCGATCTGTTCGAGGCGTAGACATGGCCATTCGCAAACGCAAGCCGACGAGTCCGGGGCGCCGCTTCCAGACCTCCTCGGACTTCACCGAAATCACATCAACAAAGCCCGAACGCAGCCTCGTAACCGGCAAGTCCGGCACGGGCGGGCGCAACAACTATGGGCGCAAGACCTCACGTCACCGCGGTGGCGGCCACAAACGGCGCTACCGGGTGATCGATTTCAACCGCAGCAAAGACGGCGTGACAGCGACAGTCGCATCGATTGAATACGACCCCAACCGGACTTGCAATATCGCCCTGCTGCACTACCACGACGGCGAGAAACGCTACATACTCGCTCCCCGCGACCTGAAGGTCGGCGACAAGCTTCAGTCCGGCAGGGGCGCCGACATCCGTGTCGGCAATGCTCTGCCGTTGCGCTACATCCCGGTGGGCACCGTGGTCCACAACGTCGAGCTCAAAGCCGGTGCGGGCGCCAAGATGGGTCGTTCAGCCGGCGCTGCGATCCACATGGTCGCAAAGGAAGGCAACTTCGCCACCCTGCGTCTCCCCAGCAGTGAGATGCGTCGGGTGCCGATCGACTGTCGTGCAACGGTCGGAGAGGTCGGCAATTCAAGCCACGAACTCCTCAAGATCGGCAAAGCCGGACGCAACCGCTGGAAGGGCAAGCGCCCCCAGACCCGCGGTGTCGCCATGAACCCGGTCGATCACCCCCATGGCGGCGGAGAGGGCAAGACTTCCGGTGGCCGTCATCCGGTCTCACCGTGGGGCAAGCCTGAGGGCAGGACCCGCAAGAAGAACAAACAGTCCGACAAGCTGATCGTGCGCCGTCGCCGGACGCGCGGTTCGCGGAGGTAATTGCTATGCCGCGCAGTCTCAAAAAGGGCCCCTTCGTTGATGACCACCTCCTCAAGAAGGTGGATGCTCTCAACGAGTCGGGCACCAAGAAGGTCATCAAGACCTGGTCCAGGCGTTCAACCATCATCCCCGACATGGTGGGCCACACGATCGCAGTTCACGACGGCCGCAAGCACGTGCCTGTCTATCTCACCGAGTCGATGGTCGGTCACAAGCTCGGCGAGTTCGCGCCGACCCGCACATTCAAGTTCCATGCGGGCCAGGAACGGGGAGCCCGTCGCTGATGACCGGTCCCAAGACCAACGAACGCCCTGGAACACGCGCACAGGCCAAGTATGTGCGGTCGTCGGCCTCCAAGGCGCGCGAGGTTCTCAATCAGATCCGCAACAAGTCGTACGGCGAGGCCTCGGAGATCCTTGCCTTCTCCGAGCGCGGTATCAGCAAAGATGTCGCCAAAGTCCTCGATTCCGCCGTTGCCAACGCTGCGCACAACGACAATCTGATGGCCGAGGAGCTGTTCGTGTCAGCCTGCTACGCCGATGAGGGCATGACTCTCAAACGAGCCCGGCCACGGGCCCGTGGGCGCTCAACACCCATTCTCAAACGGACCTGCCATATCACTGTGATCGTCACCCAGTACGACGAGGACGCGCTTGAAGCGATCCGTGAACGTGAGGCGAGCAGCGGTCGCAGCGTCACCAGCAACGCGGCGGAGGCACGTCGACGCAGGGTTCAACGGAGCCGCGACCGTTCTGAAGAGGCCAAAGAAGCTGAGGAGTCTGAAGAGGCCGAAGAGGTTGAGCCGACAGTCGAGGAGCAGGCTGCGGAAATCGTCGCCGCGACTGAGCAGGCCATGGCATCGAGCGAACCTGCCGGCGACGACAGCGACAGCTCGGCCGACAGCGACACCGACGACAGCTCGGCCGACAGCGACACCGACGACAGCGACAGCTCGGCCGACAGCGACGACACCGACAGTGAGAAGCCCGGAGGACAAGACTGATGGGACAGAAGGTCAACCCCTACGGATTCCGCCTCGGCGTCACGACGGAATGGAAGAGCCGCTGGTTCGCCGACCGCCAGGAATACGCCGACAACGTCATCGAGGACTGGCAGATCCGCGACTTCCTCTTCACCGAACTCCCCCACGCGGCCATCAGCCGGGTCGAGGTGGAACGCACCCGCGACCGGCTTCGTGTGGACGTTCACACAGCCCGTCCCGGGATTGTCATTGGTCGTCGAGGCAGCGAGGCGGACCGGCTCCGCTCCGGGCTCACCAAGATCACCGGCAACGCCAAAGTTCAACTCAACATCCAGGAGATCAAACAGCCTGAGTTCGACGCCGCGCTGATCGCACAGGGCATCGCCGACCAGCTCGCCGGACGCGTGGCGTTCAGGCGCGCCATGAAACGAGCAGTACAGAACGCGCAGAAAGCCGGCGCCCTCGGTATCCGAGTGCAGTGCTCCGGACGCCTCGGAGGGTCGGAGATGGCTCGCAACGAGTGGTACCTCGAAGGCCGCGTGCCGCTGCACACCCTCAGAGCCGACGTCGACTACGGATTCCGCGAGGCCCCCACCACCTACGGACGGATCGGTGTGAAGGTTTGGCTCTACAAGGGCGACATCCTGCCCTACAAGACCCAGACCGAAGACAAGGCAACCCTCGAAGCCGCCATGGCTACCGGCGAGACGTCAGGCCAGTCGAGGTCCCGCAAGATCGTCTCCTCAGCCGCGGCGCGTCGCCGGGAGACGACCGATATCGAACCGGACCTCGACGAGGAGCCGGCACCGCTCATCAAAGAGGCCGACCCCGAGTTCGAGAAGCTCCTCGACGAGGAGGACGCCATCGAGGCCTCGACTCGCGAGCACAGCGAGACTCCCCACTTCCGCGCGAACGACTGAAGGCTGCCGTCATGTTGATGCCAAAAAAGGTCAAACACCGCAAACATCACAGAGGACGCACCAAGGGCATAGCCAAGGGTGCAACCGAGGTCACCTACGGAGACTTCGGCATTCAGGCGCTCGAGCCCGGATGGATCACCGCGCGCCAGATCGAGGCCGGTCGTATCGCCATGACCCGCCACATCAAGCGCGGCGGCAAGGTGTGGATCAACGTCTTCCCGGACAAGCCCGTTACCAGCAAACCCGCCGAGACCCGCATGGGTTCGGGAAAGGGCAACCCGGAGCACTGGGTCGCCGTTGTGAAACCCGGGCGGATCCTCTACGAGCTTTCATATCACGACGAGGACGTTGCCCGTGCCGCGATCGAGCGTGCCATCCAGAAGATGCCGATCAAGGCCCGCTTCGTGACCCGTGAGGAGGGATTCTGATGGCCCGCAAGACCACACTGGTAGAACTGGCCGACACGGACCTCATCGAACGTCTTGCCGACCACAAGGAAGAGCTGTTCAACCTGCGCTTCCAGTTCGCCACCAACCAACTGGACAATTCGGCTCGTTTGAAAGCCGTCAAGAAAGACATCGCCCGTGTGCTGACCGAGTTGCGGGCACGCGAGATCGCCGACGCCGAAGCACTCGAAGCGGTTCAGGAGGCCTGAAAATGACCCAAGCAACGCAACAGCGCAAAGCTCGCAAGGTCCGTGACGGTCTGGTCGTGTCCAACAAGATGGACAAGACCGCCGTGGTGGAAGCGATCGACCGGGTCCAGCATCGTCGCTATTCGAAGACGATTCAGCGCACCAAGCGCCTCCACGTCCACGATGAGGAGAACACTCTCAACGTGGGCGACCGCGTGCGTGTTCAGGAGACTCGTCCGCTCTCCAAGACCAAGCGCTGGCGGCTCGTGGAAATTCTGGAGCGTGCCAAGTGATCCAGCAAGAGTCGCGACTTCGGATCGCCGACAACTCCGGAGCGAAAGAGGTCTTGTGCATCAAGGTCCTCGGCGGCTCCAAGCGGCGCTATGCGTCGATTGGAGACGTTTTCGTGGCGACCGTCAAAGACGCCATCCCGGGGGCACAGGTCAAGAAGGGCGACGTCGTCCGTTGCGTCGTGGTGCGCGTCAAGAAGGAGAAGCGCCGTCCCGACGGCAGCTACATCCGCTTCGACGAGAACGCCGCGGTGCTGATCAACGAACAGCGCCAACCACGCGGCACGCGTATCTTCGGCCCGGTCGGTCGTGAACTACGCGACAAACAGTTCATGCGAATCGTCTCGCTGGCCCCGGAGGTTCTGTGATGAGCGCCAGGAAAAAGCATGCCTCAATGAAAATTCATGCAGGTGACCGGGTCGTTGTCCTGTCAGGGAAGGACAAGGGCGCCGAGGGCGTCGTGGAGCGTGCCATTCCCGAGAAGGGGAAGGTCATCGTCGAGGGCGTCAACGTGGCGCACAAGCACCAGGCCCCGACGCGGGGCGACCAGCAGGGCGGAATCATCGAGAAGGCCATGCCGATCGACGTCTCCAATGTCGCCGTGGTCAGTCCCGGAGACGGAAGAGCGACCCGCGTCGGTTATCTGATCACTGAAGACGGTCAGAAAGTTCGTGTGTGCCGCCGAACGGGAGTGGAGATCTGATGGCTCCCACAACCTACGCCCCCCGGCTCCGTACCCGCTACAACACCGAGATCCGCGCCTCGCTGCAGGAAGAGCTCGCCTTGCCCAACCTGATGATGGTTCCCAAACTCGAGAAGATCGTGCTCAACATGGGAGTCGGAGAAGCGGTCGGTTCCGCCAAGCTGCTCGAAGGGGCACTCGAGGACATGACCACGATCGCCGGCCAGAAACCGGTCGTCACCAGAGCGAAGAAGTCTCTCGCCAGTTTCAAACTGCGCGAAGGCCAGGCCATCGGTTGCAAGGTCACTCTCCGCGGCGACCGCATGTACGAGTTCTTCGATCGACTCATCTCGTTGGCCATCCCGCGAATACGCGACTTCAGGGGACTCTCCCGCAGGTCGTTCGACGGCAACGGCAACTACACGTTCGGCGTGACCGAACAACTCATCTTTCCCGAGATCGACTACGACAAGGTCGGTGCCACCCGAGGCATGGACATAACGATTGTTACGACGGCGACCACCGACGACGCCAGCAGGGCCCTGCTCTCGGCATTCGGTTTCCCGTTCCGACGCGAAGGGCAATGACCCATGGCAAAAAAAGCACTCAAGCAGAAACAGAAGCGCACACCGAAGTTCAAAGTGCGCGCCTACACACGATGCCGTCGCTGCGGGCGACCCCGCTCTGTGTATCGCCGCTTCGGTCTGTGCCGAATCTGCCTGCGCAACATGGCCCACGCCGGCGAACTGCCCGGTGTCAAGAAGGCCAGCTGGTGAGGAGGTGACGCCGCAATGACAATGACCGATCCCATTTCAGACATGCTCACCCGCATCCGCAACGCCAATGTGGCGATGCACGATGAGGTGGCGATGCCTTCCTCCAAACAGAAGTTGGCGCTCGCCGATCTGCTGAAGAACGAGGGCTATATCAGTTCGTTCACCGAAATCGACAACGGTGACCGTCCCGGTAGGACCCTGACCATCGAGATGAAGTACTCGCCTGATCGGGACCGAGTGATATCGGGACTCAAGCGAGTCTCCAAACCCGGTCTTCGCATCTACCGCAGACGCGACGAGATCCCCCGAGTCCAGGGTGGTCTTGGTGTTGCTGTCGTCTCCACCAACAAGGGCCTCATGTCTGATCGAGAAGCGAGGAGGAACCGCATGGGCGGCGAGATCCTCTGCTTCGTCTGGTGAGGTGGGACTATGAGTCGTGTCGGTAATGCACCAATCACCGTTCCAGACGGTGTAGACGTTTCGATCAGCGGGAACACGGTCACGGTCACCGGCGCCAAGGGCACCCTCGACCAGAAACTCCCCGGCGGGATCACCGTCAGCCACAACGGTGGCACCCTCGTGGTCGAACGCCCCAACGACAGCAGTGAGTCAAAGTCCTTCCACGGCCTCTCGCGCTCCTTGATCCAGAACATGATCGTGGGCGTGACCGAGGGGTTCAGCAAGGAACTGCAGATTCAAGGCATCGGATACCGCGCTGTCGCCAAGGGACCGAACAAACTCGAACTGGCGCTCGGGTTCAGCCACAGCGTCAACATCGAAGCCCCCGAGGGCATTGAGTTCGAGGTGCCCCAACAGACCCAGATTCTCGTCAAGGGAATCGACAAACAGCTGGTCGGCCAAGTGGCCGCCGATATTCGCAAGTGGCGCAAGCCAGAGCCCTACAAGGGCAAGGGCATCCGCTATGTGAACGAACGAGTGATTCGCAAGGCCGGAAAGGCAGCCAAGTAATGTCCTACACCGCCAAGAAGCGCCGAATCGACCGCCGCCGCCGCCACTACCGGATCCGCAAGACCCTGCGGGGCACCGCCGCGCGGCCGCGTCTCGCCGTGCACCGTTCCAACCGCCACATCTCCGCCCAGATCATCGACGACTCGGCGGGCAGCACGCTCGCCGCGGCAGCCTCTACCGAACAGCAGCTGCGGCCCGCCGGCAACACAGACACTGAAACCGCCACCAAGGTCGGGACTCTGCTCGCCGAGCGGGCGAAGGCTGCAGGCGTTGAAACAGTGGTGTTCGATCGTGGCGGTTTCCGCTACCACGGTCAGGTTGCTGCGCTCGCCGATGCAGCCCGCGAAGCAGGACTGGAGTTCTGATGGCCAATCAACGCAATACCAAACAGACCGGTGACCGCGAGCGCAACCCGGACAACCCGCGCGACGGCGGGGAGGGGCTGCGCGAGTCCCGCGTGATCAACATCAACCGTGTCGCCAAAGTCGTGAAGGGCGGGCGCAGGTTCTCTTTCACGGCTCTTGTGGTGATCGGCGACGGCGCCGGCAAGGTCGGGCTCGGTTACGGCAAGGCCAAGGAGGTGCCCCTGGCGATCCAGAAGGGCACCGAGGAGGCCCGTCGCAACCTGTTCAGTGTCGCCATGGCCGGTTCGACCATCGTCCATGAGACCATCGGCGAGATGGGTGCGGGTCGGGTGATGCTCAAACCTGCTGCTCCCGGTACCGGCGTCATCGCCGGAGGCGCGGCTCGGGCGATCCTCGAGGAGGCCGGCATCAACGACGTGCTCTGCAAGTCGCTGGGGTCGTCCAACAACATCAACATCGCCCGCGCGACCATCAATGCGCTGGCCGGGCTCCGTCGCCCCGACGAGATCGCCCGCCTGCGCGGCCTCGATCCTGAAGAGTTCCTGCCAGCGGGTCTCTGGGCTGCCTATCAGGAGAATCAGCGTCGCCCCGTCCCAACCCCTCCCGCTGAGGTGTCGTGATGCTCAAAGTCACTCAGATCCGTTCCTCCATCGGAACCAAACCCAAGCAACGGGGAACGCTGCGCGCGCTCGGTCTTCGCAGGATCGGTGCGAGCAACACTCTCGAGGACCGTCCCGAGGTCCGCGGCATGATTGCCCGGGTCCCTCATCTAGTCAAAGTCGAGGAGGTCGACTCGTGATCAGACTCCACGATCTGAAACCCCCCGAAGGCTCCAACAGGCGCCCCAAGCGCAAGGCGCGCGGCATCGGCGGGAAGGCCGGGAAGACCGCTGGCCGAGGCCACAAGGGGCAACGAGCCCGCAGCAAAGTCCCTGTCGGGTTCGAGGGCGGCCAGATGCCCCTGTTGCAACGCGTCCCCAAACTCCGTGGGTTCACGAACCCGTTCAGGGTCGAGTATCAGGCGATCAACCTCGACACACTCGAGCAGTCGGGTCTCACCGACGTGTCACCCGAGTCGCTCCTCGAGAAGGGCCTCGTCGGTAAGGGTGCCCTGATCAAGATCCTGGGGCGTGGTGAGATCTCGCGGGCGCTCAACGTGAAGGCTCACGCCTTCTCCGCGTCCGCTGAATCGGCCATCACCGCTGCCGGCGGTAGTGTTGAGAAATTGGCACTGCCCTGGGGCGACCGCCGTCCCCCGCACGGTAGTTTCAGTCAACACACCAACCGCTGACACTTTGAGAGGATCGCCGTGCTTTCACGGGTTCTGAACATTTTCCGGGTCGCAGACCTGCGGGTGAAGATTCTCTTCACGCTGTCGATGATTGCGCTCTATCGCCTGGGGTCGTTCATTCCGGCACCCGGTGTCGACATCGAAGCGGTGCAGACGCTGCGCGACAACGCCAACAGCGGCGGAATCCTGGCCTACATGCAACTCTTCTCGGGCGGCGCTCTCACCCAGTTCGCGATCTTCGCTCTGGGGATCATGCCCTACATCACCTCGTCGATCATCATGCAGATCCTCGGTGTGGTCATTCCCAAGATCGAGCAGTGGCAACAGCAGGGCGCAGTGGGTCAGCGCAAGATCACCCAGTGGACCCGATACCTGACCGTTTCCATTGCAGTCGTCCAATCAACCAGCTTCGCCTTCCTGTTCCACAACGGTGGTCTGGGAGTCACTGTGGACCTCCTGCCCAAGTTCAACGCTTGGACCGTGTTCGTGGTCGTGCTCACGCTCACCAGCGGTACCGCACTGTTGATGTGGATGGGAGAACTGATCACTCAACGGGGCGTCGGCAACGGAATGTCGATACTGATCTTCACCAGCGTGGTTTCGACCCTGCCCGCTCAGGGCGCAACCGTAAAGGCCGAGAACGGCAACATCGCCCTCGCCGGGTTGATCGTGGTCGCGGTCGGGCTGCTCGTCTGCATCGTGTTCGTTGAGCAGGGGCAGCGTCGGATACCGGTCCAGTTCGCAAAGCGGGTGGTGGGTCGCCGCATGTACGGCGGGCAGTCCACCTACATCCCTCTGAAGGTCAACCAGTCTGGCGTGATCCCCATCATCTTCGCCAGTTCAGTGCTGTATGTCCCCACGCTCATCGCCGTGGCACTGCCCAGCGACGGAATCGGCGGGAGCATCCAGGGTTGGGTCGACAACAACCTCGCCGAGCCGACCGCGATCACCTATCTGGTGTTCTTCGGTCTGATGATTGTGGGATTCTCCTACTTCTACACGGCGATCACTTTCGATCCTGCCAAGCAGGCCGACACCATCCGCAAACAGGGCGGTTTCATTCCCGGAATTCGCCCCGGTCCTCAGACCGAGCGCTACCTGGCTCGGATCTTGAACCGGATCACGTTCCCGGGAGCTCTGTTCATCGCCGGGGTAGCGCTCATCCCCTCGATACTCATCAAGATCACCCTCGACAGCGACCCGACCGCTACCGGCACTGCCGCAGGCGCCGGCGGTTTTGCCTTCGGTGGGATCTCACTGTTGATCGCCTCCGGTGTGGCGCTGGAAACGATGAAGCAGATCGACAGCCAGTTGACGATGCGCAACTACGAAGGGTTCCTTCAGTAGATGTCAACGCTGCAAATGGTGATCCTCGGTCGCCAGGGATCGGGGAAGGGCACGCAGTCGCTGCGGATCTGCGAGGTACACGGCTGCATTCATGTCAGTACCGGCGACATGCTGCGCTCCGCAGTTGCGCAGGGTACCGAATTGGGCCGTCAGGCGTCGCAGATCATGGAGGCCGGAGGCCTCGTCTCCGACGAGATAATCAACGGGATCGTCGCGCAGCGCTTCAGTCATCGCGACATTGTCGAGCGGGGTGTGCTGCTCGACGGCTTCCCGCGCACTGTGGAGCAGGCGAACGCTCTCGAGCGCATCCTCTCTGAGGTCGGGCATGGCCTCAGCATCGCGGTGAACCTCGATGTGCCGATCGAGACCGTCACCCAGCGAATGCTGGATCGCCGCAGAGAAGACGACACCCCCGAAGCGATCCAGCGACGACTGGAGCTGTATGAGAAGGAGACGGCTCCGCTGCTTGACTGGTTCAGCTCGCGTGATCTGCTCAGCACCATCGACGGCGTGGGATCCGAAGACGAAGTGTTTGCCCGCATCGACGCGGCGATCACCGCCCGCAACCAATGAAACCACGCAACCAACGAAACCCAGGTGTGCGTCTTTGCAGGTTGGTCACCTTCGGTGAGTCCGGTAGCGTTGTTGTCTGGCCTGGGCAACCGGGTCTTTCCGCGTGCAAGCAACAGGGCTTGAACGCGTCCAGGAGGTTCCACCCTGCCGAAGCCTAAGGAAGATGCGATTGTTCTTGAAGGCACCGTCATCGAGTCACTCCCGAACGCCATGTTCCGGGTTGATCTGGAGAACGGCCACAAGGTGCTCGCACACATCAGCGGAAAGATGCGAATGCACTACATCCGTATACTTCCCGGAGACCGAGTCCAGGTGGAGTTAACCCCATACGACCTGCAACGGGGTCGTATTACCTACCGCTACAAGTAGCACCCGGCTTCGGTCGGCCAGCGACCGCAAGTGCGGTCGGGAGTGAAATGAAAGTTCGAACCAGCGTCAAGAAAATCTGTGACAAGTGCAAGGTGATCAAACGTCGCCGCCGCGTCATGGTGATCTGCGACAACCCGCGTCACAAGCAGAGGCAGGGCTGAGATGGCACGCATCAGCGGCGTCGATATTCCCAGAGAGAAACAGGTGGGCACCTCGCTCACCTATATATACGGCATCGGCCGGTCCAAGGCCCTCGTGGTGTGTGAGGCCACCGGCATCGATTCGGCCACCCGGGTTCGTGACCTGACCGACGACGAAGTCGCCAAGATCCGCAGCTACATCGACTCCGACCTCCGGGTTGAGGGTGATCTCCGCCGTGAGGTCAGCCAGGACATCAAACGCAAGATGGAGATCGGCTGCTATCAGGGTTTGCGCCATCGGCGGGGGCTGCCGGTCCGTGGTCAGCGCACCCACACCAATGCTCGTACACGCAAGGGTCCCAAGAAGACTATTGCCGGCAAGAAGAAGGTCAAGAAGTAATGGCTACCGAAGGGGCGCGTGGGCGCCGGCCTCGCAAACGAGAGCGCAAGAACGTCACTCACGGCGTGGCGCACATCAAGAGTTCTTTCAACAACACGATCATTGCCATCAGCGATCAGCGCGGCGACGTCATCGCCTGGGCGTCTGCGGGCAACGTGGGCTTCACCGGTTCTCGCAAGTCAACCCCTTTCGCTGCCCAGCTCGCTGCCGAGCAAGCAGCCCAGCGGGCTATGGAGCATGGTGTGCGCAAGGTTGACGTTCAGGTCAAGGGTCCTGGTTCCGGCCGCGAGACCGCGATCCGTTCGATCCAGAACGCGGGGATTGAAGTCACCGGCATCAAGGATGTCACCCCGATCCCCCACAACGGTTGCCGCCTTGTCAAGCGGCGGAGGGCTTGAGCCATGTCACGTTATACCGGCCCCAAAGCACGCGTCTCGCGTCGTCTGGGCACCAACATCTGGGGCACCAAGGGTGAGACCATCGCTCTGGACAGGCGCCCCTACCCTCCCGGAGAGCATGGCCGCTCCCGCCGTCGGGGCAACGTTTCTGAGTACCTTCTGCAGCTTCAGGAGAAGCAGAAGGCTCGCCACACCTACGGCCTGACGGAGCGTCAGTTCCGCAACATCTTCGCTGAGGCGAGCCGGCGCCAGGGTGTCACCGGCGACAACATGCTGCGCTTCTTGGAGCTCCGGCTCGACAACGTGATCTACCGCGCAGGCTGGGGCGCCACACGTCCCCAGTCCCGCCAGTTCGTCAATCACGGACACGTCAACGTCAACGGTAACCGGGTCACCATCCCCAGCTACCGCGTCCGCAAGGGCGACGTCGTCGAACTGCGCTCCAAGGCGCGGAGCTTCACCGTCGTCCAATGGAACTCCGACGTCCTGGACCGCACGCCCCCGGCGTGGCTGGAGTCGAGCGGAGAGTTCCAGATCACCGTTCGTGAACTCCCACTCCGGGAGCAGATCGATGTCCCCGTACGCGAACAGCTCATAGTCGAGCTCTACTCCAAGTAGTCGAGGTACCCGATGCTCGTCATTCAGCGCCCAACCGTCGAGTCCATTGACGAGGCCGAAGGAAACCTTCAGAGGTTCGCCATCGGTCCTCTGGAACCTGGATTCGGTCATACGATCGGTAATTCGATCCGCCGCACACTGCTCTCGTCGATCCCCGGCGCCGCGGTGACTCAGGTTCGATTCGATGACGCCCTCCACGAGTTCGACACCATCACTGGTGTGGCCGAGGATGTGACCGACATCATTCTGAACCTCAAGGACCTGGTTCTTGAGGTTCACAGCACCGAACCGGTGACTCTGCGGCTCGATTCTCGCGGACCGACTCTGGTGACCGCCGCCAACATCCAACCTCACCCCGACGTGGAAGTGCTGAACGGCGCTCTGCCTCTTGCCAACGTCAACGAGAAGGGCCGTCTGGCTCTCGACATCACCGTGCAGCGGGGCCGAGGCTATGTGTCGGCGGATCGCAACAGCAGTAGCACCACGATCGGTGTGATTCCGGTCGATTCGATCTACTCGCCAGTGCGACGTGTCGCCTTTCTGGTTGAGCCGACCCGTGTTGAGCAGTCCACCGACTTCGATCGGCTCATTCTTGAGATCGAGACCGACGGTTCTATTTCACCGCGAGAGGCTCTTGCTTCAGCCGGCGGGACACTGCGTGCCTTGGTTCAACTCATCGAGGAGATGAGCGACGAGCCGCAGGGTCTGCAACTTGGTGAGGCCATTCAGGTGGCAACCGGCGGACCCGACATGGATCTTTCGATCGACGCTCTCGAACTGTCTGAGCGCCCCCGCAACTGCCTCAAGCGAGCTCAGGTCAACACCGTCGGCGAGCTGTTGCAGAAGTCCGAGATGGATCTGCTGGCTATCACCAACTTCGGGCAGAAGAGCCTCGATGAGGTGCTCTTCAAGCTTGATGAGCGGGGTCTCTCGCTCCTGAGCCAGGGCTGAACAATGCCGGGAAGACCACGCAAGGGACGTCGTTTCGGCGGTAGCTCACAGCATCAGAAGCTGATGATGGCCAACCTGGTGTCATCGCTGATCGCTGCTGAGGGAATCACCACGACGCAGGCCAAGGCGAAGGCTATGCGCCCCATCGCCGAGAAGATGATCACCAAGGCCAAGGCCGGCGGGGTTCACAATCACCGTCAGGTGGTCAGGTTCTTGGGCGACCGGGAGATGGCCTCGAAGCTGTTCGATGAGATCGGGCCCCGTTACGAGGATCGCCCGGGCGGTTACACGCGGATCATCAAGCTCGATAATCGTCCAGGCGACAACGCCCCGATGGCCTGGATCGAACTGGTCTGAGCGACCGAACCAGGACTGCGGTGCCGGCCGCTGAGAACCGAGCCGGTCGTTACTCTCTTGGGGCTTTCGATTTCCATGGCGTGCTCTTGGCTGAGCGTGAACTGGTTGTCGTTTGACGAGACTGTGCCCGCGCGGGATCCGTATCGCCGTCAAGGCCCCGTTCGAGCATCGTGACGATACGAACCCGCATCCGGGCTAACCGCATTTCCCGCGTGTCTCCGCTTCGGCGAGTATCACGTCGATCCTCGCCGCCAACACTAGGTCCTCATCAAACACGGCACTGGACTCGTTGTGTTGGTGGGGTTCAGCACCATCGTCGTGCGAGTGGTCTGCTACTTCCTGGGCCTGTTCAAGAAGTACGGCGTTCAACTCCAACTCGGCGGTAGCTTGAGCCAAGGCCGCAGAATGGCAGTCAGCCGACTGCTCGGAAGCCGAACACGATGCGAGTAGTAGCCCAACCAGCGCAGCCAAACAGCTATTTCGGGTTGTGCTGAACATCATTCGACTGCTCGACGAGTTCCCTCAACCTCTTGGGCACATACGGCCCCGGGTCAGCGTCAGACGGCAACGGAAACCGCTCACGCCCAAAATACTGCCACCACGCAACAACCGGAAGAAATATCAGAGCCGCAAGACCGTAGAGCAACAGCCAAACTAGATCTCCTAGTTCAAGTACCACCCGGACCACAGAAATTGCGGTTAGGCAGAGAAAGAGTGCCCCGGTCAAGAAAATGGCTTCCCGACGACTTCGATAACCGCGACTCGCAGTTGCCTTGCTCATCAGTGCACCGGCCCTTCTCGCCAGATAATTTGAGTGACAGCGACAAACGCTGCGCAGGCCACGCCCACAAGTCCACCGACCAACGGCGTGAATCCTATACCTGCGGCACCAGCGATCGAAGCACACATCAGGTTCGGGACCATCTGGATCACGACTTCGCGTACTTTGTGAGTGTGCCAAAGTCTTTCGCAGGTGGTTTCGTGCGTCGAATAGGTGCGGAGGACTAGCCCCTCTGCCGTGTGGTCGTAGTAGCTCTTCGTGACGGGCACGGTTTGGCATCGTTGCTTGTAGTTCGCCGAAGCGCTCTGCGAGCCGTTCACAAGCTCTCCGATGAGCGGAGCGTCACTAACGATTGCGACCGCTCTTGGCGGCGTCAACGATACGAGCATGGTCAAAGTCAGCGCAATTACAATCGCTGCAACGAACCTTCGAGAGGCACGCGGCAGCGGTACGGGGCATGTAAGTGGTTTCATGCCCGTATCTATAATCCCCCCCCCCCCCCCCCCCCTGTCAAGCCAAACTTGAGGTTTTGTGGGGAGCGTCGGCGAAGCGCTCCGCTTCCCCACTTGAGCCGCTTAGGCTCACCGTTGATGCCTTGCAGCGACTCCTTGGTAGCTCCCCCACCGGTCAGGTTCGTCCGGGTGCGGATGGACGTCGCCTATGACGGCACATCGTTTCACGGTTTTGCCCGCAACCCGCAGGTGGCCACAGTGCAACAAGCGCTTGAGGACACGTTGTCGCAGGTACTGCGCCACCCGGTCTCCATCACCGGTGCTGGACGCACCGACGCCGGAGTCCATGCTCGTTGTCAGGTCGTGT
This sequence comes from Candidatus Aldehydirespiratoraceae bacterium, assembly GCA_965208435.1. Taxonomy (GTDB): domain Bacteria; phylum Actinomycetota; class Acidimicrobiia; order Acidimicrobiales; family Aldehydirespiratoraceae; genus VXYK01. The sequence continues at coordinate 1,353,335 of OZ242337.1, forward strand.
CGTTCGACGCCGATGAGTCGCATTTCGAGCCGTCGGCTTTGAGCCGGGCCCTCAATCGCATCCTGGGGCCGACGATCGCGGTCGACGGGATCGAAGCAACAGCGCCAACGTTCGACGCCCGCTTCAGCTGCACCGGTCGCAGCTACCGCTACCACATCTTCAACCGGGCCGTACTTGATCCGCTCAGCAGGCATTTCACCTGGCATGTACGCGACCACCTCGACATTGAGGCAATGCGCGAAGCCAGCGAAGCGATCATCGGCACTCACGATTTCACGTCCTTCTCGAAGCGCAACAAGAGCAAGCCTGCCCAGACGTTCGTGCGGACGGTTCGCGAAGCGCAATGGAGCCGGTCCGGCGACACTGTTTCCGACGACATTGTCACCTTCGAGATCACAGCCGGTGCGTTCACTCATCAGATGGTGCGAAGCCTGGTGGGCATGTGTGTCGAGATCGGCCGCGGCCGGCGTGACGTCGCCGATATGGGTGCGGTGCTGCTTGCGTTGAGCCGAGAGTCCGCCCCGAGCCCCGCTCCCAGCCGCGGCCTGGTGCTGTGGCGTGCCCACTACGACTGAGCAGCGCCGGGAATCAGGCGCCAGGAATCAGACGAAGTGAGCCTAGAAATGTGTCGTTTGAACCTCAGGGCCGTAGCCTCATACAGTCCCGTATTTCTCTCGGAGAGTTCCGTGTCCACTACCGCAGTCAAGGCCGGCGAAATCGAACGCAGTTGGCATGTCGTTGATGCCGAAGGCCTGGTCCTCGGTCGGCTCGCGACCGAAGTCGCCAACATCCTGCGCGGCAAGCACAAGGCCATCTACTCTCCCCACCTCGACACGGGAGACCATGTCATCATCGTCAACGCCGACAAGGTCGTGTTGACCGGTGGCAAGGCCGACAAGAAGGTCCTGTACACCCACTCGGGCTACCCCGGTGGGATCAAGGCCGAAACCTACGGGAACAAGCTCGCCCGCAAGCCCGAGCAGGCGGTGCTCGACACGATTCGGGGGATGATCCCCAAGACTCGGCTCGGTCGGGCGCAGATAAAAAAACTGAAGGTCTACGCGGGTCCTGTGCATCCTCATGAAGCGCAGAAACCGCAACCGCTGGAGATCGCCCATGCTGTGGCGCGTGGGCGAGCCGTACAAGGTAATAGCTGATGTCTTCACCAATAATGCAGTCCACCGGACGCCGAAAGCGTTCCGTCGCCCGTGTCCGGTTCCGGTCCGGAAACGGTGTTGTCACGGTCAACGGAAGGACCCTCGACGACTACTTCCCTTCGCGCACGCACCGCATGCTCTCGACTGAGCCGCTGGCAGTGACCGAGACCAACGAGACCTACGACATCGATGCCACGATTCACGGCGGCGGTACCAGTGGTCAGGCCGGAGCGCTCCGGCTCGGGATTGCCCGGGGTCTGGTGAAGATCGACGTCGAGCACCGCGATGCGCTCAAGAAGGCCGGCTTCCTCACCCGCGATCCTCGCAAGAAGGAGTCCAAGAAGTACGGCCTCAAGAAGGCCCGCAAGGCTCCTCAGTACAGCAAGCGTTAACCTTTTGGGCGGCGGCACCCCCAGTCTCGTTCGACCTTCGGTGTCGATGGCCTTCGGTGCTGAGACAGAGCGGGTGTTGAGGGTGAGTTCGTGAGCTTGCGTTTCGGTACCGACGGTGTGCGCGGCGACACGCGTACGGTGCTGCGCGCTGCTGCGGTCGCCGCGCTGGGCCGTGCAGGAGCGGAGGTTCTCGGTCCGCAGGGCTTCGCGGTGGGGCGCGACACCCGCGCTTCGAGCCCTGATTTCGCTGCCGCCGTCCACAGAGGTGTCGCTGCGGCCGGCGGACATTCAGACGATCTCGGGGTGGTGCCCACACCTGTTGTGGCGCGGTGGTGCCACGACTTCGGGGTCGCCGGCGCTGTGGTGTCCGCCTCGCACAATCCGTGGCATGACAACGGAGTGAAGTTCTTCGCCTCCGGCGGCCTGAAGCTCAGCGAGGACGCCCAGCAGCAGATTCAGGACCGCTTCGACCAATACCTCGACACGGAGTACCTCGACACGCGATCCGTCGACGCGGACGGCGCCACGGCCCGAGGGCGGGTTGACCAGCACTCGGTTGACCAGCACTCGGTTGACCGGCACAGCGTCGACCAGCACTCGGTTGACCGGCACAGCGTCGACCAGCACTCGGTTGACCGGCACAGGGTTGACCAGCACTGGGTTGACCGGCACAGCGTCGACCGGCACAGCGTCGACCGGCACAGCGAGGCCGTCGAGCGTCATCTGAGCGCTGTTGTCGACAGCCTCGAGGGTCGCACCCTCGGGGGGTTGAAGGTCGTGGCAGACCTCGCCAACGGTGCCGCGACAACGACCGCCGAGCGGGCCTTGACCCGACTCAGTGCGGAACTGACGGTCATCCACGACTCCCCCGACGGTCACAACATCAACGATGGCTGCGGGTCCACTGATCTCAGGTCTCTGCAAGACGCGGTCGTTGAGAGGCGCGCCGATGTCGGCCTGGGGTTCGATGGCGACGCCGACCGCGTGCTGGCGGTCGATGCCGACGGCGAACTCGTCGACGGTGACCAGATAATCGCCATATGTGCGCTTGACCGACACAGGCGTCAGATACTCACCGACGACGCGGTGGTCGTGACGGCGATGACCAATCTCGGGTTCCGGCTGGCGATGGATGCTGCGGGCATCGAAGTGGTCGAGACCAGAGTCGGTGACCGCTATGTGCTCGAAGCGCTCAACGCCTTGGGACTCTCGCTGGGTGGTGAGCAGTCCGGTCATGTGATTTTCCGCGACCTGGCGACCACCGGCGATGGACTGCTGACCGCGGTTCAACTGTTGGACGTCGTCGTCCGCCGCAACACGGGCCTGGCCGAGTTGGCCGCCGAGGCCATGACCCGCCTGCCGCAGGTGTTGTCCAACGTTGCGGTGTTGACCCCGATCTCTGAGGGCGACGCGCTACTGCTCGACCATGATTGCGCTCCGCTGATCGATGCGGCGATGGCTCGCCTCGCCGGCAAGGGCCGAATTCTGATTCGGCCGTCTGGTACCGAACCCCTGGTCCGGGTGATGGTCGAGGCCGAGACGATCGCCGAAGCACAGATGGAAGCCGACGCTCTGGCCGGCGCGGTGGAGTTGTTGCTCAACTGACACCGTTGCCGAACGGCCCGCCCGCGGCCCGAGCGGCCCGGTGAGCGCAGCGAACAAGAGCGGGAGGCAGAGTGCAACAACGCTGCGGCGCAACCGTCAGCAACGCTCAACTGGATTCAGAGAGTCGCTCAATCAGACCGGCTATGTGGACGCGTCGCTCACCATCAAGACCATCAAGTCCTTCAAGGCGGTGGCGAAGGGTGTCGAAGTCCACCATGTCACCGGTGGCGAGAGCCGTGCAGACTCGCGGTTGGCGAGAGCCGTGCAGACTCGCGGTTCATGCTGCGGTTCGGAACGACTTGTAGACCGCCGCGCGTTGTGCCGACGTGAGAACCCCGGCAAACGGCGTGACCTGTCGAAGATCGCGACCATGCTCGCTGGGATCAAGCATTCTGGCAACTATCTGGTCGACGGACCCTTCGAGAATCCGCTCCCATTCATCAAGCAGCGGGGAAGCGCAGGGGTTGCGCGACCGCATGTGGCAGACATTGCGCCGAGCGAGCGCTATGACCGACTCCCCACGAGTTCTCAATTCTCGTGAGATCGCAGAGTGAAGGACCATGCTTCTCGCTTGATCACGAGTGAAGGGCATTCCAACAAGCGGATAGCAGGCGAGACCCACTGAACTGGCCATTCGCTCGACAGTGCGCCAAGTTGGGCTCTTCGCCCTCGACTCATAGGCAGCCACCGCCGGTTGTGATGTCTGCACGGCATCGGCAAACTCACTCTGGGTAACACCAGTTACCGCGCGGATTGTGTGGACAGGGTTCATGCTTCAAGTATATCAGGTCTGATATACACAGAGGAAGCCACAGGTTCAGCGGACCAGTAAATGTACATACGCGGCACCCCACCAGATCGGCTCTACAATTGAAACTCCCACGGTTTCGGCCGGGGGACCAGCGAACGCTCGGCCCCGTATTGGAGGACCCATGTGCGGGATCATCGCAATCGTCCGACGACCGTCGAGCCGGCCGACCCCGCACTCCGGTGACATCCTCGAACCGCTCACCGCTCTGCAGCGTTCCCTCTCAGACATTGGTGACGACGACGCTGCTTGCTCCGTGCTCCGAGAGGCTGCCGACGAACTGAGCGGGATCAATGCACGACTGCGTGGTGTCCCCGGTCTCAGGCTGCTCCTGGGAGACCGTTCTGTGGCGGGAGCCCTGACGCACCGCTGCGATCAGATTCTCGCCGCGGTGCAGCAGATCGAAACGACACTGGAATCAGAGTCGACGCTTGACACGGCGGATCTGGAGCAACGCAACCACGAGCTCAACCGCATTCGCGACGCACTCTGGGCAATCACCCGGGACAGGCTACGGGCTGCCGACAGCGTCGCTGAGTTGGCCAACAACGCGACGACACTCAGCGCCCTTGAGACGTTCCTGTCAGTTCATCAGGCGCTGGCGTCGCTTGACCGTCTCGAGGTGCGGGGTCGTGACTCCGCTGGGATTCATCTGCTGATCAGCGAACACGCCCTCGACCCCCAAGACCCGGCGGTCGCCGCAGAGATCGCGCGCCGCAGCGGCGACGAGAACTTCGGCTCGGGCAGCGTGCGGGTGGTCGACGGTCTGTTGAGCGTGGTCCACAAGGTGGCCTGTGAGATCGGCGAGTTGGGCGACAACACCGCGGCCCTGCGATCCGCTCTGGTCCAAGACGAACTCCTGGCTGCTGCGCTGGCCAACGACACGGCTCAAGCTGTCGTGTTGGCTCACACCCGTTGGGCATCGGTCGGCATCATCTCTGAGCCCAACGCTCATCCTCTCAATAGTGAGCTGCTCTCTTCGGTCGGTCCCTACGTCGTGGGTGCGCTCAACGGCGATGTCGACAACTTCGCCGACCTCATCGGTGACGAGGATGTGGACATTCAAGAGGCGATCACCACCGACGCCAAGGTCATCCCTTCCCTGATGAGCCGGCGGCTGGCGGAGGGGCACTCCTCCGCCGAGGCGTTCCGCCGTACAGTGGCGACCTTTGAAGGGTCGGTCGCTATCGCCGCCGGCACGGCCTCGGCACCGCACCGTCTGCAGTTGGCCCTGCGCGGCAGCGGACAAGCGCTCTATGTCGGCTTGGCTGAGGATGCCTACGTTGTTGCCAGCGAGCCTTACGGCGTCGTTGAGGAAACATCTGACTACGTGCGCATGGACGGAGAGACCGCCGGCAATCCCGACAACCCCAACGCCGGCCGCGGTCAGATCATCGAACTCGACAGCCGACAAGCGGGCACGGTGGCGGGCATGCTCCGCCGAGCCTACGACGGCACCGATATCCCGGTCACCAACGACGACGTCTGCACCGCCGAGATCACAACTCGCGACATCGACCGTGGCGACAGCCCCCACTACCTGCTCAAGGAGCTCAACGAGGCCCCCGGCTCCTTCCGCAAGACCCTGCGGGGAAGGATCGTGGACGGCGACGGCGGACCGAAGGTTTCGCTGGGGCAGGAGATCTTCCCGCAGCAGGTCCGCCGCGCTCTGCGCGACGGGTCCATCAAACGGGTCTTGATCGTCGGCCAGGGCACTGCTGCAGTGGCAGGCCAGAGCCTCGCGGTCACCCTCGAAGCTCTGGTCCGGCACGGTCAGATCGTCAGCGAAGCAATGCTGGCAACGGAACTGTCGGGGTTCGCCCTGCGCGCGGACATGTCAGACACCCTGGTCGTTGCGATCAGCCAGTCGGGTACCACCACCGACACCAACCGCACCGTCGACATTGTGCGCAACCGCGGCGCCCATGTGATCGCCATTGTCAACAGGCGCGGCAGCGACCTGACGGATCGGGCCGACGGTGTGCTGTACACCTCGGACGGCCGCGATGTGGAAATGAGCGTCGCCTCGACCAAGGCCTTCTATTCCCAGATCGCCGCGGGTCTGCTGCTGGCCGTATCGATAGCCGACGAGTTGCAGGGCGATGAGGGTGCCGAAGACCGCCGCTCGCTGCTGAGCGCCGTTCACGATGTGGCCGAGGCGATGGAGACGGTCCTGGCTCGCCGCGACATGATCGCCGACGCTGCCCGCCAGTTCGCTCCAAGTCGCCGCTATTGGGCTCTGGTGGGCAATGGAGCCAACCGCATCGCCGCCAACGAGGTGCGGATCAAGCTCTCAGAACTCTGCTACAAGTCGATGTCCGCCGACTCGACCGAGGACAAGAAGCACATTGATCTCTCCGCAGAGCCTCTGATCATCGTGTGTGCGGCCGGGTTGTCGGGTTCAACCGCCGACGACGTCGCCAAGGAAGTGGGGATCTTCAGGGCCCACAAGGCTGCGCCGGTGGTTATCGCCGACGAGGGCGAGGGCCGCTTCGACAACGCATTGGCGGTGCTTCCGGTCCCTGCAATCGACAGCCGCCTGGGGTTCATCCTGTCCACGGTCGCCGGGCACCTGTTCGGCTACGAGGCGGCTCTGGCCATCGATGCCCAGGCGCAGCCACTGCGTGAGGCCCACAGCGCCATCGAGGCGGCCGCGGCCCGTCGCGATCTCAACGGTGAACAGGCCCTGGAGTGGGTCGAACCGGTACTTACCAAGTCTGCTGCCACCTTCTTCGACGGCATTCGCACCGGCGACTACAACGGTCACCTCGAGGCGGCGACCGCGGTTAAGCTGGCCTCCCTGTTCCGCTTCGCACTGGGCTCTTCGCCCCTCGAGGCGTATCAGATCGAGTACGGCAAGGTCGGCACGCCCGCTGTGATCCTTGATGATCTCGCCGCGGCCCTCTGCGTCGGGATCGACGAGTTGACCAGGCCGATAGATGCGATCAAGCACCAGGCCAAGACTGTGACGGTCGGCATCTCCCGCTCCGATGAGACCCTGCTGGAGGTGCCGCTGGCCTTCGCGGCCCTGGAAGCAGGCGCTCCCCGCGACCGGCTGAGCTACGCCTCGTTGCGCACTCTGGCCGATCTTGACCCAGCGGTCGACGAAGTCCTGGGCCATACCCGGTATCGAGTCGAGGGTCTTGATGCCGATGGTGCCGGTGAGGCGACCGTGGTGGTCGTGGATCGGGGCGGGATCTCGCGCCGCATCGTGTCGCGCACCGACCGGTTCCCGAGACTGCGGGGGACCAAGCACCAGGTTGCGCTCGAGCGCCGGGTCTTCGTCGCTAAAGGACGCGCCGACGACCGCTGCGTGATCATCATTCCTGAACTGAAGGACAACGTGACGACGGGCCTCACCCTGCTGCACGTGCGCTTCGCCGAGTCTCTCACCGCGGCCGCGGCCCGCGGCGTGCTGCGCGGCTACCGCAACCGCTACTCGGCCCTGCACGACGCGGTGGTGGAGACCGAGGACGTGTTCCGCGAGGACCTTCTCGCGACCGAGAACGTCGCCGACCTGCTGACCCTGCCGATCAACGTGCTCGCCGACCACTGGCGCACAACCTAGGTGCAAGCCGAGCAGGCTTGGCACGCCAGGGAGGCAGTGCGCTCCGAGCAAGATGAGCGCAGAGCAGGCCGAGCGCTTCGGACGCCGCGGCGGCGGGACGGTAGGCTTCAGGAGTGCTCGGCATCGGAACCGACCTGGTCGATATCGACCGCTTCCGCGACGTATTGGAGCGAACGCCCGGATTGATTGACCGGTTGTTCCGCGCCGACGAGGTGGCTTACGCGAACCAGGCGGGCGATCCCGTGCCGCGACTGGCCGCTCGTTTCGCGGCCAAGGAGGCGACCCTGAAGTCGATGGGCTGCGGTATCGGTGCAATGAAGCTGCGTGACATCGAGGTGCTGCACCATGACGACGGTCGTCCCGAACTGCGCTTGCACGCCGGTGCTTCCGAGCAGGCCGCAGCCTTCGGCGCCGCCCGCTTCGCGGTCACTCTCAGCCACACCGACCAGCTGGCCCAGGCTGTGGTCGTAGCCCTGGCCGAATGATGCGCCGGACCGCGATGCACCCGACCGCCAGGCACCCGACAACGATGCACCCGACCGCCAAGCGCTGGACCGCGATGCCTCCGACCGTGGTGCAACCGGCAGGGATTCGTCGGCGTGAAGCTGCCTGCGACGCCGCCGTTGGGCGCTGCGGCTGATGTTGGCGATAGTCACTCCCGACGAGATGGCTGCGATCGACGAGGCTGCACCCGAGCCGGTCGAGATCCTGATTGACAGAGCCGCCCGTCATGTCTCCCGAGAAGCGATCGACCTGATGGGCGGTGTCTACGGGCACCGCGTGACCGTGCTTGCAGGGCCTGGCAACAATGGTGCCGACGGTCAGGTGGCGGCGGCCCACCTGGCCCGACGCGGGGTGCGCGTCTCGGTGGTCGATGCGCTCGACGCTCCGGAATCGCTGCGGCCCGTCGACCTGGTGATTGATGCCGCCTTCGGCACTGGGCTGTCGCGTGGCTATCTGCCACCGGCAGTGGACGATGCACAGCGGGTTCTGGCCGTCGACATACCGTCGGGTGTCGACGGTCTGACGGGTGAACGTCTCGGCGTGCCGCTCCAGGCCGAGCGAACTGTGACTTTCGCGGCGCTCAAACCGGGACACGTACTGGAACCGGGCAGCTCGTTGGCCGGGGAGGTTCGGGTGGTCGACATCGGCTTGGACGTGGGCCGGGCCTTGCGGCACGCAGTCGAGGATGCCGATGTGGCGGCCCTGATCCCAAAGCGGTCAGCTGAGGACCACAAGTGGCGCTCAGGTCTGCGCATCGTCGGCGGTTCCGCCGGCATGACGGGGGCGGCCTGGCTGGCTGCTCGGGCCGCACAGCGTGCCGGGGCCGGGATGGTGCAGTTGGCGATGCCGGGCGCTGCGGGGAACGAAGGGCCGACCGAGGCTGTCGTGCTGCGGTTGCCTGCTCTCGGCTGGGCCGGAGAGGCTCTCGACGGGCTCGATGACCGTGTCCGAGCCCTGCTGGTGGGCCCCGGCCTGGGCAACGACGACCCCGAGAGCCTGCGGGCGATGCTCGACGTGGCGGTGCCGCTGGTGATCGACGGCGACGGGTTGACCGCCGAGGTCGCAGCGGCGCTCGACGTCCGCCGCGCACCGACGATCCTGACTCCCCATGACGGAGAATGGCTGCGACTGGGTGGCGACGGGGGCCCCGACCGGCTCGAACGAACCCGCGAGTTCGCCCTGGCGCATCGGGTGACGGTGGTCCGCAAAGGTCCGTCCACCGTGGTAGCCGCGCCGGACGGCCGGATCCGGGTGGTCACCTCAGGCACGTCGGCTCTGGCGACCGCTGGAACCGGCGACGTCCTGGCCGGGTTCACCGCCGCCCTGCTCGCCCAGGGCTCAGACCCCTTCGACGCCGCAACTGTCGCGGCCCACATCCACGGCGCCGCCGGCCGCCTGGGAGGTCCGGGCCTGATCGCAAGCGACCTCCCCGACTCCATCGGTTCAATACTGCGCAACCTTCGTTGAACGTTGCCCAAGGTGTCCATGGCACCGACGAACGGTATTCCGCGGCTGGATTCTGCGCAGCCTTCACAAGAGCACCGACCGGGTGTCGCCCGTCGGGCCCGAGCCATCGGATCAAGTCAGCGGATCAAGGATTGCAACTGGGTCACTTCGACCGCCACGGTGCTTGAACGGGTGATCGTGCCCCACCGATGCCAGCTCGTATTGGTGTTGGTACGCTGATCGATTCTCCAGCGGGTTGTGGCCGTCACCCTGTATGGTGACCCGCTGCTGTCCGTGTAGGTGTAGAGGCAGCGGCTGGCAGGGGCCTGCGGATTCGCCGGGTCCCACACCTTGGCGACATCCTGGTCGCATACCAGGTTCTCACCGTTGCTGAGATCCCAGGTGACGTTGACGAAAGATGCCCGCACGGTGGCCCAAACGGGGCCGGCGTTGGCCGATGCCCGGCCGTAGTGAAGTCGACTCGTCACCGCCAGCCAACTCGGGACACCGACGACTTGTCGGCCCGGTGGGGAGAGTTCGATGACGGGGTGTTCGAAGTTGAGGTGCGCTATGGCGAACCGCGCGGCGTCGCTGCTCGAGACCGCCCTTCCCGGGATCTTCCCCGGACCTCTGTACTTCGTGATCTTGGGATATCCCCGATACGACGTCGCAGGATCGTCGGTCCAGCAGTTGAGGAGGTAGGTGCTGTCGGCCCGCGGCCAGACCGAGTCTCCGATCGGGTCGAACAGGTAATGCCCGAACTCGACTGAGAAGTTGTACCAGCTGCAATAGACCGTTGGACCGCGGCCTGCCCGGCCTGGTCTGGAGCTGAGGTCCAGCGACCCCGGCGACCCTGCGGTAACCACCAAGCCGCTGACTGTCTCCTCGATGTCGGTGCCGTCGACACCACCGCCCGATGCTGCGGCGCCCGACAGCAAGACCAGTACGACAGCTATTGATAGGCAGCGAGACACGGTCCCTCAGACTCGAACTCTTGCACCCTGTTGTACTGGCTCACCAGCAGACCTCCAAAATGATCGGTGACCGTCAACTGCATCCAGGCGAACGAGACCGAATCGTCTATGACCGAATCCGTACTCAGGTCGTAGGTCACCAGACTGTCCCGGAGACAGAAGTCGACCACCGCGATGGTGCCCTCGCGCGCAACGGTTTGGGGACTCAGCACCAACTGCTGTCGGTCCGGGGGCCAGCGGACACCTCGACGAGCGTCAAGATTCTCCTGGGCCCTGGCTCGCAACGCCTCCGCGCGGTCAGGCGTTGTCACATCGTCCCAGAGGGTGCTGCTGGGATCGGGGGGATCGTTGGACTCGACCAGCACCTCGAAGTAGCGCTCAACGGCAGCAAAAACGTGCTCATCCTCACTCAGGAGACTCTGCGTGGCGGGTGCCGGTGAGGCAGGTGCCACAAGCGCGCCCGTTGCGGTAGTCGCGGTCGCTGCGGTGGTGGTCGTCGTCGGAGCCGCCGCGGGCGTCTCAGTCGCCGCCGGGGCAATCGATGCTGCGGTGGTTGATGGGATCGTGGTCGTGACCGACTCGACTGGCGTACTGCCGTCGTCGCTGCAGCCGGAGGCCACGAGCACAGCACACAAGATCCCACCAACACACCGCAACACCAAACCGCCTGAAGTTCCGCTGACACGACGCACCGAACCGCCCGATGCGTCGCTGACGCGACCCGGGACATTCCTGTGAACCGTTTCGCCAACGGTTCGCAGTATCGACTTGCCCGAGGCTGCAACGGCACGGCTGCGGGAATGTCCGCCTCTTGTCCCGCCAGTAGTCTGCAGCATTCTGCCCGCCTGTAAGTCGTTGTCCCGCGACGATGAAGATACATGAAATATCTGTAAATGCAACTATGAATCTCAGAAATTCGATTGCCTTGGCTCAGACGGGCGCAACGCAGGTAGTTTTTCGGGGGTGAGAGTCGAGATTCCGGGTGTGAACGTCGGACATTGGACCGACATGGCGGCGCGCACCGGTTGCACGGTGGTGCTGCTGCCGCCTTCAACGACGGCTTCGGGAGAGGTCCGCGGGGGTTCCCCCGCCACACGGGAGTTCGAACTGCTCGACCCGACTCGATCCGTCACCCACGTGGATGCGGTGGTGTTGAGCGGGGGCTCCGCGTTCGGTCTGGCGGCTGCTGACGGCGTTGTGGCTGCACTGGAGATGCAGGGCCGAGGTTATGAGACCAGGGCGACCAACGTGCCGATCGTGGTGGCGATGAGCCTCTACGATCTCGGCGTCGGCGATTCAAATGTGCGGCCCGGGCCCGCGCAGGGTGCGCTCGCCCTCAAAGACTGCTGTGAGGACCCCGAGACCGGCCCCATCGGTGCGGGCACGGGAGCGACCGTCGGCAAATGGCGCCGGCCCGACGAGCCGCCTGAAGGTGGGATCGGAATGTTCACCACACGCAGGGGCGAACTGGTCGTCACTGCACTGGTGGCCAACAACGCTGCGGGCGATATCGACGACGGAACCGTGCCGGCCGAGATCGCCGAGGGCGCCTTCGCCGACTGGCCCGAGACCTTCGGCCCCGACGCCTTCGCCACCGCCGACAACACCGTTATCGGTGTGGTCATCACCAATGCCCGTCTTGACCCCGTTGAATGCCGAGTCGTCGCCCAGGGCGCGCACGACGGTTTGGCCCGTGCCGTCTTTCCACCTCACACGCGTTCGGACGGCGACGCCTTCGTCGCGGCCGCAACCGGTGGGATCGTCGCACATGTCGACGAGGTCCGAGCCCTGGCAGTGGTTGCAACCGAACAGGCCCTGCGCGGTTCGGTCACAGCCGGAAACAACTAGTTGTGACCCCGCCACCCGATGCCTCCCCAGTGGTGTGTTCCACCTCGACTGTGGATCAGACGCGTCTGTTGGCCGGAGCCGTTGCCGGACTGGTGGAAGACGGTGACCTGTTGGTACTGGTCGGCGACCTCGGTGCAGGCAAGACGGCGTTCACTCAGGGGTTCGCCGCAGCCCTCGGCGTGGAGGCAGCCGTGACCAGCCCCACTTTCACGCTCGCCAACCGTTACCGGGGTCGGTTGGTCGTCAACCATCTCGACGTCTACCGGCTCTCGGACCTTGCTGAGGCCCGGGATCTTGCCATTCCGGAACTGTTGGAGCAGGGGGTGACTCTGATCGAGTGGGGTGAGAGGATCCTGCCCGCCCTGCCGGGCGAGCGCCTCGATGTGAGGATCGCCTTCGGCGACGGCGACGACGACCGGCTCATCGAAATTCAATCCGTCGGGGACCGCTGGTGCGGCCTGCGCGACGAACTCCGGGAGGCTCTGGAACCCTGGATCGACCCGCAGCGGGTGTTCGGCTGATGGCGCCTCCGATGATTCTGGGGATCGAGTCCGCTACCTCGAGAGTGGGCTGCGCGATCGGCGATGCATCAGGAGTGCTGGCTTCACGCGAGTCGGCCCAACCCCGTCGCCATGCTGAGTCGCTGGCGCCTCAGATCGCGGAGATCCTCACCGAATCCGACGTGAGAGCCTCAGACATCGAGGTGGTCGCTGTGGATGTCGGACCGGGCCTGTACACCGGGTTGCGGGTCGGTATCACCACAGCAATCACCATGGCGCATGCACTCAATGCGGCCATGGTTCCGGTCACCTCGCTCGAGTTGGTGGCCCGCCGCGCCGCCGATGGCCGCGCTGCCGATGAATGGGCCGCCGAGAGATCCTGGGAGCGCATCGACGCGGTCGTCGATGCGCGTCGCGGCGAACTGTTCCATGCAGCCTTCACGCCGGAGGGTGACTGGATCAGCGAGCCGGCAGTGGTCGCCCCCGAGGTTCTGGCGGCAACTCTGCGCAGCACCGCCGCAGGGACTCTGCTCGCCGGCGACGGGATCGAGGCCCACGCGGAGGTCTTCGCTCAAGCCGGTCTCAGCACTGAGGGGAGTTCTGTGTATCCGAGTGCCGAGACCATCGTTGCACTGGCTGCGGCGGCGGTCGCCGCTGGTGAGGTCGTGAATGCGGATTCGGTCAGGCCGATGTATCTTCGCGGACCAGACGCCCAACCAATCGGAATTCCCTGAGAGGCTGAGCGGATTGATCCCGCACACGGCTGCGACCGAACGAGGCCGTGGCCCGAGCGGCCCGTGAGCGCAGCGAACATGAGCGGGAAACACAGCGTTGCGCCGCGAGGTCGGTCACCTGTTTGCGCGTGCTCTAATGTCTGTTGATGTGCGCATTGAGCGAATGACTGTTCAACACATTGACGCTGTCATGACCATCGACGCGCAGGGGTATGTCGATCCCTGGTCGGCTACGACCTGGTACAACGAGATGCGTGACGATGGCCGCCTCCATCTGGTCGCAATCGCTGAGAGCCGAGCGGGTGAACGTGTTGTGGGTCATGCAGGTCTTCTGTTCCTGGCCGGCATGGCCCATGTCAGCAACGTGGCGATCGACTCCGGCCATCAGCATCAGGGCGTCGCCACGCGCCTGTTGATCGAGCTTCTCGACCGGGCCAGAGAACGCGGTTCCACGGCGGTGACCCTTGAGGCTCGTGCGACCAACAAGCGCGCCCATCGTCTGTACTCGCGTCTCGGGTTCCAACCGTTGGGCATCAACCACGGCTACTACACCAAGCCCACCGAGGACGCTCTGGTGATGTCGATCCGTTATCTCGACGAGCCGGAGGTAGCAGAGCGCCTCGACCGGGTCCGGGCGGCACTGCAGTGAGCCCTGTAATGAGCACAGCCGTGAGCACAGTCCAGACCGCCCGGGCCGAGCAGATCCTGGGGATCGAGACGAGCTGTGACGAGACTGCGGCTGCTGTGGTCGAGTCTGGTTCGGTTGTGCGCTCGTCGATCGTGTCGAGCCAGGTGGAGCTTCATGCCCGCTACGGCGGGGTCGTTCCCGAGGTTGCCAGCCGAGCCCATCTGGATCTGATTGTGCCGGTTGTGTCGGCCGCGGTGGCCGAGGCCGGGCTCGAGACCGCAGACATCGACGCGATCGCGGCAACGCACGGCCCCGGACTGGTCGGTGCGCTGCTGGTGGGAGTGTCCGCCGCTAAGTCTCTGGCTCTGGTCTGGGACGTGCCCTTCGTCGCTGTGAACCATCTTGAGGCGCACCTCTATGCAGCGTTCCTGGAGGAGCCGGCTCTGAAGATGCCGATGGTGGTGCTGTTGGTTTCCGGTGGGCACACGATCCTTGTGGTGATGGAGGATCATCTGCGTTACCGGGTGCTCGGCGCCACGCTCGACGATGCCGCCGGAGAGGCTTTCGACAAGGTGGCCCGTTTCATGGGTCTGGGCTATCCGGGAGGGCCGGTCATTGATCGTCTGAGCGCCGAGGGCGACCCTGACGCGGTCGCCTTCCCGCGGGCTATGGCCAACGACGGCTGGAACTTCTCGTTCAGCGGGGTGAAGACCGCCGTGGTCAACCATGTGCGCAAGAATCCCGACGTCTCCACTGCCGATGTGGCTGCGTCGTTCCAGGAGGCGGTGGTCGATGTGCTCGTCGACAAGGCGCGCCGCGCGGCTCGTGAGCTCGGCGCTGAGGCGATCTGTCTGGCCGGCGGCGTGGCGGCGAACTCCCGGCTGCGTTCTCGAACCGCAGAAGTCTGCGAGGCCGACGGTTTCCGGGCGGTGATCCCCAGCCGGGCGATGTGTACCGACAACGCCGCGATGGTGGCAGCGGTGGCGTGGCAGCGCCTGCGAGCCGACGGGCCCTCGCCTCTGACGACGGGCGCAGACCCGTCCCTGCAACTCCCGACCGCCTAACACCCGCCAGCAGTCGCGGCGCAAGCGGATCACGGCCTCAGAAACTGTGGGGGCGGGGGTTGTTCGGGGAGCAAGACGCTTCTATCGTTAGCACTCTCTGGTCGAGAGTGCTAACGATTAGCCGGCTCGGCTCAGAGAGCAAATCACATCAGCAACTCAAGACCGATCTCGGAGGATCGAATGAACTTGCAGCCCCTTGAAGACCGCATAGTGGTCCGCTCCAACGAAGCGGAGTCCACCACTGCCAGCGGCCTGGTCATACCCGACACAGCACAGGAAAAGCCCCAACAGGGCGAGGTCATCGCCGTCGGCCCCGGCCGCCGCTCAGACCACAGCGGTGACATCATCCCCGTCGACGTCGCTGTCGGCGACACTGTCGTCTACAGCAAGTACGGCGGGACCGAAATCACCGTCGATGGCGAAGAACTGCTCATCCTGAACGCCCGCGACGTGCTCGCGAAGATGGGCTGAGGTCGCGTCCATGCCAAAAATCCTTAAATTCGACGAGTCCGCACGCCGCGGGCTCGAGGTGGGCGTGAACAAGCTCGCCGACACCGTCAAAGTGACGCTCGGCCCCAAGGGTCGCAACGTCGTGCTCGACAAGAAGTTCGGCGCACCGACGATCACCAACGACGGTGTCTCCATCGCCCGTGAAGTCGAACTGGAGGACCAGTTCGAGAACATGGGAGCGCAACTGGTGAAGGAGGTGGCGACCAAGACCAACGACATCGCTGGCGACGGCACCACCACCGCCACCGTGCTGGCTCAGGCGCTGGTACGAGAGGGTCTGCGCAACGTGGCCGCCGGCGCCAACCCCATGGGCCTCAAGCGGGGCATGGAGAAGGCAGTGGCCGCCGCGGTCGAGAACCTCGCCAGCCAGTCCGTCCATGTCGACGACAGCAAGGACAAGGTTGCCCAGGTCGCCTCGATCTCCGCTGCCGACCTCGCTGTCGGCGAGGTGATCGCCGACGCGATCGCTGAAGTCGGCAAGGACGGCGTGGTCACCGTCGAGGAGTCCAACACCTTCGGCATGGACCTCGACTTCGTCGAGGGCATGCAGTTCGACAAGGGCTACCTGTCCCCCTACTTCGTGACCGACCCCGAACGTCAGGAAGCTGTGCTCGATGAGCCCTACATCCTGTTCAACCAGGGCAAGATCTCCAATGTTGCGGAGCTCCTGCCGGTGCTTGAGAAGGTCATGCAGTCGGGCAAGCCGCTGTTGATCATCGCTGAGGACATCGAGGGCGAGGCTCTCGCCACTCTCGTGGTCAACAAGATCCGCGGCACCTTCAACTCGGTTGCCGTCAAGGCGCCCGGGTTCGGTGAACGGCGCAAGGCGATGTTGGCCGACATGGCGATCCTCACCGGCGGCCAGGTCGTTGCCGAGGAGGTGGGCCTCAAGCTTGAGACCATCGACATGGACCTGCTGGGCAAGGCCCGCAAGATCGTCGTCACCAAGGACGACACCACCATCGTCGAGGGTGCGGGGACGCGCTCCGACGTTGAGGGCCGTGTCAGCCAGATCAAAGCCGAGATCGACAACACCGACTCCGACTGGGATCGCGAGAAGCTCCAGGAGCGTCTCGCGAAACTGGCCGGCGGCGTGGCTGTCGTTCAGGTCGGTGCTGCCACTGAGGTCGAGCTCAAAGAGAAGAAGCACCGCATCGAGGATGCCCTCTCTGCGACTCGCGCCGCGATCGAGGAGGGCATCGTCGCCGGTGGCGGCACTGCCCTGCTTCGCTGCCGTGCCTCGGTCGACGCCGTTGCCGACAGCCTGAGCGGCGACGAGGCCACCGGTGCCCGCATCATCGGCGCAGCCCTTGATGCGCCGACGAAGCTGATCGCCGCCAATGCCGGCCATGAGGGTGCGGTCATCGTGCAGCGTGTCGAGGCCGAGTCAGGTTCGACCGGTTTCAACGCGGCAAGCGGCGAGATGGTCGACCTCATCGACGCTGGTGTCATTGATCCGGTCAAGGTCACCCGCGCGGCGCTGCAGAATGCTGCGTCGATCGCCGGCCTGCTGCTCACCACCGAGGTTCTCGTAGCCGACAAGCCCGAGGAAGCACCGCCCATGCCGATGGGCGGCGGCGACCCGATGGGCGGTATGGGCGGCATGGGCATGATGTAGTGCCCCACCCAGCTCATCAGCTGCGGTAATTCTGAGAACGGCCCGGGTCTTCGGCCCGGGCCGTTCCGCGCCCACCGCACAATCACCACTGCTGCGGTTGGTCTCTCACGCGGGGAAGACCCGCGCCCCACACTGGACGGCCGACTCACACAATTCAGACCGTCCAATTCACACAATTCAGACCGTCCAATTCCTATACTTGCCTGAGTGGACCAGTATCAGCCCCGGATCGTCGACACCGAGTTGGACACGCTCACTGCGGGCCTGCCCGCCATTTCGATTGAAGGGCCGCGCGCGGTAGGCAAGACCGAGACTGCACTGCGGCGTGCCCGCACGGTCCATCGGCTAGACGACAGCGGGCGGCTGGCAATCGTGCGCGGCGATCCCGAACGCCTGCTCACCGGCGACCCGCCCATCCTGATCGACGAATGGCAGCGCTTCCCCGCCTCGTGGGATCTGGTCAGGCGCCGAGTCGACACAGACCCCCGCACGGCGCGCTTCCTGCTCACCGGCTCAGCCGCTCCGGCGACACGGCCGACGCATTCGGGCGCGGGCCGCTTCGTCACACTGCGAATGCATCCGATGTCACTGTCCGAACGGGGCCTCGCAGAGCCGACGGTCAGCCTGGCCGAGTTGCTGACCGGCAGCCGGCCCCCGCTGGCCGGCACGTCGGCCATGAATCTCTCCGATTACGCGCTGGAGATCGAGCGGTCGGGTTTTCCTGCAATCCGTACACTCGACCGCCCGCTGAGAGAGCGTCAAATCGGCAGCTACCTCGACCGCGTCGTGGAGCACGACCTCGACGAGCTCGGCAGAGGCGTGCGAGACCGAGCGTCTCTGCGTCGCTGGCTGGAGGCCTTCTCCGCCGCAACGGCCACGACCGCCGCCTATACCTCGATTCGCGACGCGGCCACGCCCGGAGCCGGCGACCCGCCGTCGATGTCCACAGTGGCGGTCTACCGACGCGTGCTAGAACAGATGTGGATCATCGAGGAACTTCCGGCGTGGCTGCCCACTCGCAGCCGCCTGCGCCGCTTGGCCGCATCGCCCAAGCACCATCTCGCCGATCCTGCCCTGGCGATGAGCAGCTTGGGGATAGGGGCCGAGGCCCTGCTCGACGGCATAGCCACGCCACACGTCACACATCGCGACGGCACGCTGTTGGGCAGCTTGTTCGAATCACTGATGACCCTGTCGGTTCGTGTCTACGCGCAAGCCTCCCGAGCCCGTGTGTCACATCTGCGCACACGCGGCGGCGAGCATGAGGTGGACCTGATCGTGGAACGCCGTGACAGCAGGGTGGTCGCGCTGGAAGTAAAGCTCACTGCCACCGTCGACGACGATGATGTCCGGCACCTGCGCTGGCTGTCGGACCGGCTCGGCGACAATCTGCTCGACGCCGCAGTGATCAGCACCAGCCCAGAGGCCTACCGCCGTCAAGACGGAATAGGAGTCATCCCCGCCGCCCTGCTGACCGCCTAGGCTTCGCCCCGGGTAGGACAGACTCGCGTCTACTGAACATGACGACAATTGCAGTTGCAATTAGTTTTCATGCCTTTATATTGGTTTTCAACTTCTCCAATCTGATCTAGACCGAGACGGGAAGCCATGTCCACAATCACAGATATAGCTGCACATCGCCGTGTACAGTTGAGATCGGTGAACGCGGAAGACCTGCTCAACCGGCTGATGGGCCGTGGAATCGCACGGGAGATGCCCAACCGGTCCGGTATCAGGCGGTCGGTGCGGGTCAACAAGATCGAGGTGGCCATCGCCGAGAAGCCCGGCGAGCGCAGTCTGCGAGCCCGCTGGCGCGAACATGCCGACCGGATGGACTTCCGCTATCTGCTGGTGATCGACGACCCCGACCATCCGGACAGTGTGCGCACCCTCGGGCCACGCACCTTCAACGAGCCCATCCGCTCTGTTGACTGCGCCAAGTTGTCTTCGGCCATCGAGGAAACCGTTGAGATGCACAGCCTCGACGCGGTCAAGCATCTGGCTCGCGAGGTCGTCCGCTTGGCCGGGCGAGGCAAGGTAGTTCACGGTCTGCTGACTCATCACACGCTGGAGGCCCGCTTCCGCAACAATCCCGAACGCTGGCAGGCCGCTCAACAGACCACAAGGGATCTTGCGATCATCGGCCACTGGCAGACGCTGCTCGATCAGATGGGCTACAGGATCGAACGGCTCCCCCGACGAGGTCACCTGCTGCGGTTCAACGACCAGCCCGTGGCGATGGTCCATCCGTGGGCAACGCCTGATTACTTCGTACGCGTGGACGACATGGGTCGACCCGCCGAGGGTCTGCTGGCCTCGGACTGCCGCCAACACGGCGTCCGTTACGGCATCATGGTGTCACGCAACCGTTATCGGCTCTTCGACTGCGACCCGTCAGCTTCGACTGGTGAGTGGCTCGACCTCGACGCCGATCTGCTCGGCGAGGATGACCGTCCCTATCTGGCTCTGCTCTCGCCGCGTTGCCTGGCCGAGGGCGGTCTCGCTGAGCTCCAAGCCGAGGCCAGGGTGTTCGGCGCCGAACTGCGCAAGCGGCTCGACCACACCATCCGCCAAGAGGCCCTGCCCGCGCTTGCCGAGGGTCTCGACCATTGGACACACCGGAGCGGCCTCGACACCGGCGACGACGGGTATCGGCTGGAACTGGAGCGGGCGTCATTGACGCTGCTGTTTCGGCTGCTGTTCGTGCTGTACGCCGAGAGCTCCCACTTCCTGCCGGTCGACAACGAGACCTATCGGCGCCATTCACTCACCGAACTGGTGGCTGAAGCCCACAAGACCAAGGATCGGTTGAGCGTGGAGTCAACGGCTCTGTGGAAGAACTTCACGATCCTGGTGGGTGCGTTGCGCGCCGGCAATCCTGCCTGGGGGGTGCCTGCCTACAACGGCGCCCTGTTTGCAGAGACTGATTTCGAGGGGGCCGAGTTGTTGGAGGGCTTGGAGCTGGCCGACCCATATTTTGCCGGCGTGTTGTCGGCCGTCGGGCGTGACGCTGCCACCGGGCACGGGGTCGACTACTCGTCGCTGGAGGTCGGACACTTGGGCCACATCTACGAGTCGCTGCTCAGTCTGCGCTTGTCGGTGGCTGACCGGCCGTTGCGCTACGACGCAAACAAAGACCGCTACCTGCCCGAACAAGGTCAACCGGCGACCTCCGTCAAAACCGTCGGACAGGGCGCGAAGCCTGACCGATCCAGGGTTTCTGCCGGATCGCTGCTGTGGTTGACCAACGAGGGGGGCCGCAAGGCCGGCGGCGTGTACTACACACCGGCGTCGTTGGTTGAACACTTGGTGCGACACACCGTGAGGCCAGCATTCGAAGACCACCTTGAACGGGTGCGACAGCAGATCAACGCTGACCCGGAGCAGGCTGCCCGGGACCTGTTCGATTTCGCCGTGCTGGACCCGGCGTGCGGCAGCGCCCACTTCCTGGTGCAGGTCACCGAGGAACTGGCCGATCAGACCGTGGCCTTCCTTGCCAGGCATCCGCTGCCGATCGTGCGCGAGGCTCTGGACCGGCTCCGTCAGAGCACACTGATGGGTTCCGCGGTCACCGATGTGGCCCTGCTGCGGCGTCTGGTGCTCAAGCACTGCGTGTTCGGGGTGGACCGCAGTCCGATGGGCGCGGAGATCGCCACCCTGTCGCTGTGGCTGGCATCGTTCGTGCCCGGGCTGTCGCTGGCGTATCTGGACCGCAACGTGGTGGTCGGCAACTCTCTGATCGGTGTGGCCAGTGCCGAGACCGTGGTCCGCGAGGGCACGTTCCAAGCCGATGCCCTGCAGGCCGCTCTGGCCGGGGCCGCCGGGGCGGCGGCCAGGCTGGCCGACATCGACGACCTCAACCCGACCGAGGTGAAAGCCAGCAGGGCCGCCGATCTCGAGGCTCAACAGGCGACTGAGGGACTGCAACGGCTCTTCGACCTGTGGACTGCGGAGGGATTCGGGCTCAAGGGTTCCCGCGACCATGCCGAGACCAACGGCCCGGATGTGATCGCCGGCGCAAACGGCCACAACGGGCAGGCTCTGCTTCAAAGGGCTGCCGAACTGGGCCGTATGCACCGGTTCCTGCACTGGCCGCTCCAGTTCCCTCAGGTGTTCTTCCGCGTCCGACCCGGTTTCGATGTGGTGGTAGGAAATCCCCCCTGGGAGGAGGTGGTGGTCGAGGAACTGTCGCATTACGGATTGCACCTTCCGGGCCTGCATGGCCTGTCGGCGGCTGAGCGCGACGAGGCGGTGGCCGAATTCAAGGTCGAACACCCCGAGACGGCCGAACTTCTTGGGAGCGAGCAGGAGCGAGTTTCAGCCGAGCGGACAGCGCTGGCCTCCGGGGAGTACGAGTCCACTAGCGGCGACCCCGACCTGTACAAGTACTTCTGTCAGCGCTATCGGACTCTGGTGCGCGCCGACGGCTCGATCGGCGTGGTTCTGCCTCGGGCGGCGTTCGTGAACAAGGGGTCGGAGGGATTCCGCGAGTGGCTCTACACGACCATCTCGGCTCGGCGGATCGACTTCTTGATCAATAGACGACTGTGGATGTTTGACACGCACCCGCAATACGGAGTCGCGCTTGTGGTTGGCGAACAACGCGCGCCAAGCGATGACCACAAAGTGGCTCTGGCAGCGACCGCTGATTCCGTCGAATCGTGGGCTGACCAGTCTTCCTCATCGGGGATCCTGTTGGCACCGACCCGGGCTACGAACCGACCGACGGCGAAGTGGACCTGATGCTGGGCAACGACGTCCTCTCCGAGGGGCAGAACCTTCAACAGGCTGCTGCGGTGATCAGCTACGACATGCCTTGGAACCCGCAACGGGTGGTGCAGCGGTACGGCCGTGTGGTCAGGCTGAAGAGTCCTCACCGGGAGGTGTCGCTGATCACCATGCTGCCTGAACAGGGCGACTTGGAGAGGCTGTTGCGTCTCGAAGTAGCCATCCGCCGCAAGATCGTGGCGGCCCGCCCCTACGGGATGGAGATCGAAGTGATGGAGGGGGATGCAGACGAGGAGATCCAGTCTTACGCCCGTCGATTGGCTGAGGGCGACCTCTCGCTGATCGATGAACCCGACGCGGCAGGAATGCCGCAAGCCCTCAGCGCCGAGTTGTTGAGAGCGGAACTGCGCCGAGCCGGTGCCGAGGGTGAACTGAACAGAGCCCGAGAACTGCCCTGGGGTGTCGGCGCAGCCTTCGTCCAGGGACCCGACATCCCGTCAGTCGGACCGGCGGGTGTGTTCTTCGCTTGCAGGACCCGTGACGGCGAAAGGCACTGGCGTTACATCACCGACCGAGGCGACATCGCCTCGGCGCCACCGGTGATCCTGCGTCGCATCAACCCTGGACCAGCACCTGGAATCAGCGACCCTGCCATCGACTTGGAGGCTGCTTGGTCGGCTGCGGCTGAATCGATCGTCCAAGAGCACAATGATGATGCAGGCCACCTCGCTGGACGCTCGCTCGGCCCAACCCAGCAGTGGGCCCGCGAAGTGCTCGATCACCCCGACGTGTCCTCAATGCCACCGGCCCGCGCAGCATACGAAGCGCTGGAAATCGAACGTGGCGGCCAGATTCGGCGAGCCCTCGGCAACATCAGGCGTGAATCCGACCGAGAAGCCATGAACCCGGCCGAAACAGCCCACCAGATCATCGACCTCGTTGAGTTCTACGGCCTGCGCGACATCGACACCTCCGCGCCTGTCCCGACGATAACCGAGGACGACATCGGCGTAGTCTGCTGGATGGCCGTGCTCCCCGAGCAGACTAATGGATCCGGTTAGTCACCAGCTCCCAAGTGATTCTCAGTGATGGCCTCGCCGAACTCGATGATCGCGAACACGACCGGGGCAAGTGCATCGGTTGCCACGGCAACCCAGTCCGCGGGGCCGAGTTCCGCCACAGACTCTCCATTCTCGGACTTCTTCGCTTCATCTTGCGCGGCTGCATGGGCGCTCACCGCGGAGAGGCCGATCACAAGCATCGAGTGCTTGAAGCGTTCATTCAACATCTCTTGGACTTCGGGCTTGTCCCTGGCCTCCGGGCGATTCCGGGCGTCTACCAGGAACGGGTGGTCGTAGTTCCACTGCCACAGGTTCTGGGAGGGGTCCGCATCGGGGATGAGACGAGCACCCGTCCATTCTGTGAATTGTTCTCTCTTCCAATCGCGTCTTCGCACTCGTTGAGCGTCAGGCAGATCGAACCCGGCCGGGGGACTCGGGTTGGCGGGCTCGGGCCCAGAAGTCGTCTCCCTCTGCGCAATTGCAACCACGGTGAACTCGTTCACGAAAGCATCGAGCATTCCAGGGCCCGAGGATTCGAGCCGGGCGGAGATGTGATCTCCAGCAACGACACTCTCGGGCATTTCAAATCGAACGCTGGCCCGACCATCGTGCAGAGACTCACGGATCAGGGGCGTTGAGCGCTTGTCCAACGTCAGACGGTGCTGACCCTGGTCGAAGTACCCGTTTACCGCATCAGTCGTGAACGAAACCGAGCAAGGCTTGCTGACCTGAGCGTTCAGCCGATCCTTGCCTCTCAACTTGAAAAAGGTCGGAGGGTCGTTCCCGTGGAACTCCCGAGGCTCACTCACAGGCCCGGGGCCAACCGGCCCTTGGCTGGACGGCAGCACACCTCCGGCCAAATATTCGGACAGCTGCTTGTTGGCAGCCAGCAACTTCTGAACGATCTCGGCGGCTGTCTCGGCTCTTCTGCCGCGCTCGCTTGTTCGCTTGGCTTCAAGTCGGGCCTGATGGAGGCTTCGGAGTCGACGGTCGGCACTGAGCAGGTCGATCAACTCACTCTCGACCCACGATCTGAGCGCTGAATCGTCAATCATTCTGTCCCGCCCACCAGTGAAGAGATGCCTGATCCCCTCGTCGGACAGCTTCGAGCAGTCGATCACCACCATCAGATCATCGGCCAAGAGAGAAAGGTCTACGCCTTTCCTCTTGAAGAACCGCGAGTGCCAACCTGCGTGGAGTTGTCCGTTGACGGTGAACGCGACCGCATGCTCAGCCCGACGCCGTTCACCGCCGCGCGCACGTCCGTCTTCACCCTGTTTGAAGGCGTACACCGCAACACTGAACTGCTGGCCTGAGGGTTTGACAGCAGAAGGACTGACCAGCTTGGCAGTGAACGGGAAACCGTCCTCCAACGATTGTCGGCTCCGCCCCGGCGCACATCTGTTGACCAGCCCTATGCAATTGACCGCTGTGTTCCCTCTTGAATCCGGATAGCGGCATTCATGCACACGAAAAGGCAGCGCAGGATCTGCCAATTCAACTTCCAGCCTGGCCGAGAGCGACATCGACCTACCCGAAGAACGAGTGTCGGAAGCGTTCCCAACCTTGATGAAGTCGTAGAGCTTCACCAAGGTGCCGTGGCCCAGCGGCACGGTCCACGGTCGTTGCTGCCCACCGTCGGCGGCGCCTCCTGGCAGTAGCTTCACCCGATCGGCAGCAAACCGGATTATCCCACCTGGCGGCGTTCCATCCCTGCCATCCGCCGGAGCAACCAGGTAGGCCCAATAGGGATTGCGCTCGTCATGGGCCGGAGGGAGTTCTCGGAACACGGTGAAACCCCAGGCGGGATCTTCGCCAAACGTTGGGTCACGCCGGGAGACGATTAGTTGGAGCCCCTGGTCGCCACAGAATCGAAGAGTCCCGGTACCGCCCATGTTGTAGCGGCCTTGAACGAATCGGACCTTGTTCTTGTTGCTCTGGTGGATCGAGCAGAACGTGTTGGGGAAGTTGTCAGGTGTCTGTCCCTCACCCTGGTCCACTACCGAGACGCAAGCAGGGAGTCGCCCTTTTCCTCCGGTCACCACCACGGCGATTTTCTGGGCATGGGATGTCAGCGCGTTGTCCTTCAACCCGTCAATAGTCTCGTCGGGGCGCTTCCAGCTACAACCGAACATGTCCACAGCATCGGCTGGGTTAGTCGGCATCTCAGTACCGGCCTTCGTGAGCGATGCTTCGGGGTCATGACCGGCCCGCCTGCATTCGGCCATGAGTCTCGCGTCGATGCTGTTGGTGATTTTTTCGGCAAGGGCAGCTTCCCGGGACGCCTGTTGGTTGACGATCGTTCCGTAGTTGTTGTCTATCCCCCCGAGCGGAGTCCAACAGCCCAGGTCATCCCACAGCTCCGCTTCGCGAAGAATCTGGATCACTTCGCTCTCTGACTCCGCCTTGACCAATAGCCGACACAGCTCGCGGTTCGTCGTCGTGCTCATGTTGAAGACAGCTCCCCTGTTCTGTTCCCGTCACCGTTCGGATTCGTCAAGCAGCTTCTGGACTTGTGCCACGCGGTGGTCGCCGGTGCCGAGCAAACTCGCCAGTTCGTCCGCGAGGTCACGCACGCCGACAGATCCGGCTGTCACCATGGCGTCGATGTCCTGCCAGTCTTTTCCGCGGTCGAAGAACGCCTTGAACACCGCGAGGTCGCGGCAACTCAAGAACGGAACGGATCTTCCGGCGAAATCGCGCATCACGATTCGGGTCGCAACCTCGCTGTGGAAGGGATCAGAAGTCAGGAATATGTCCAACGGGACACGTCGCCACCAGAGGCGCGCCTGCCCGGTTCCTTCAAGCTGCGCCCTCGCCAGTGCAGACACCTCTATGTCGGAGGGCAGGGCCGCGAGCACCCGCTCGAATTCCGTGACGGGCACGAAGATGTTCAGATCGATGTCGTTGGTGGCTCGAGGCTCCTGTATGCACCACGCCAGCGCCAGCGCTCCCCCGAACGCATGAAGTGTCCCGTCGGCTTCGAGCGCTTCGTGTGCCTTCAGAATGAGATCGACGAAATCGACGGGAGGTTCACGTCGGCTCATTTGTCGGTTCGAGATCGCTGGTTGAACGGCGGAAACTCGAGTTCCTCGCTATGATTCGAGGGAAGGAACGCCGCGAGGTGGAGCAGAGATTCCAGCTTCTCTCCTGGTGTGAGAGGGTCCGGCCCCTTGTCCTCATCAGAATCGGCGCTGGCCTCGGCCATGCGCTGCCACCATGGCTTGTCGTCCGGATCCGAGAGTGGGCGTGTGGAGGAACTCGACACAGCACCAGTTTAGCGAAGCAAGAACTGGGCAGGTACTCGCATTATTGTTAACATAATTGCATGCAGAGCACGAATGTTCGCGTGGCTGTCTCCACACACCAGGAACTCAAGAGGCTCGCGGCTGAGTTGGGAGCCACCGTGGGTGACACCGTTGCGATCGCGGTGCGGTGCCTTCGCCAGGACCGGATGGGCGCCGACCTGCGTGCCGATCTGAGCGAAGCCGAGACTACGTGGCTCGATGCTGACCTCGGGTGATGTCGTCATGATCGATCTGGGTACGCCGGCAGGGCACGAGGCCGGCTTCCGCCATCCGGCCGTGGTCGTGACCGCTCAGCGAGTGATCGACGGCGGTGCCTCGGTCGTGCAGGTGGTGCCGCTCAGCTCACAGGTGCGCGGCTTCGCCTCGGAGGTGGAGGTCGACGCCGATCCCTCCAACGGTCTCGACCTCCACTCGGCGGCCCAGTGCCAGCATGTCCGTGCGGTTGCAGCAGGTCGAATAGAGGGCCGACTCGGCAATGTCGGAGCGGCCCTCCTCGCGCAGATCCGAGAAGTCCTGGGGCTTATCCTCGACGTCCCGGGCTGAGCGGAGCCGTGCACGTTCGTCGGTTCGGTGTTCAGCCGCGCAGCGCTGGCCGAATACGGTGCTCAGGCGGGTAGCGTCGATGCGGTGACTTCCAATCGCGCCGATGCGTCCTTGCCTGAGGCTCGGGCAACGGAACCGTTTGCGCAGATGCCCGCTGGACGCGGCGGCCCCCAGGAGATCCCACGGCCCGAGGGCGCCACGCTCGGTGGCCCTGCGCCTTGGGCGCATATCCCCCAGTCACACCGCCGCGTGACCCTCGCCGACATCACCAGGGCTCTCGCCGGCCATCGGGCTCCGCAGTCGGTGGGAACCGTCAGCGAAGGCATCGGCCACAGTGCGGTGCTCTGCCTTCTGTACGAACGCTCAGACGACGTATACACGGTCTTGACTAGACGCTCGGCACGCCTGCGTCACCACGCTCACGAAGTCGCGTTTCCTGGTGGTCGCCGCGAGGCTGGAGACGCTGATCTTTGGGCGACCGCATTGCGTGAAGCACAAGAAGAGGTAGGAATCGACCCCTCGACCATCAGGCGGATCGGTGAGCTCGACAGCTTCGTGACCGTCGGCTCCCGGACTCTGGTAACCCCTTTCGTAGCAGTCACCGATCAAAGGCCGACCCTGAGACGAGACCCGACCGAGGTGGAGCTGATACGCCATGTCGGGTTTCGCGAACTTCTTCTTGATGACGTGTGGCGTGAGGAGTTCTGGCCTCTGCCCCAGAGGCCGAGCGGTCTGCCACGGAACTACCGCCCGGAACTCACCGTGAGCGAGGCTGCGGCCCGAGCGGCCCGCCCGCGGCCCGAGCGGCCCAGTGAGCGCAGCGAACAAGAGCGGGAAGGACCATGCGACGAGCCCCGGGCGATCACCTTCTTCGAACTCGCGGGCGACACTGTGTGGGGCGCTACCGCAGCGATGCTGCGTCAACTCCTCGCCATTGCCACAGCGGTTGACGACACAGCGAACGCGGATGACACAGCGAACGTCGAGGTTGTCGTAGGGTGAGCGCGGCATCGGTGAACTCAGCCGGCAGTGCCGAGACGGTTCTGGTCGTCGACTTCGGAGCGCAGTACGCCCAGTTGATCGCTCGCCGGGTGCGCGAAGCAAACGTCTACAGCGAGATCGTGTCGCCCACGATCACCCCCGAGGAGATAGCGGCGAGAAACCCGACGGGGATCATCCTCAGTGGAGGCCCCGCGTCGGTTCATGCCCAGGGCGCGATCCTGATCGATCCCGAGGTGTACGACCTCGATGTTCCGATTCTGGGGATCTGTTACGGCGCGCAGATGATCGCTCAGCAGAGGGGCGGACGGGTGGATCACAGCGGCCGGGGTGAGTATGGCCGAACCACGATGTCGCTTCAGACCGACGGCGGTTGTCTGCTCGGGGGCACTCCCGCCAAGCAGCAGGTGTGGATGAGCCATTTCGACGCGATCGTGGAACCTCCCGAGGGTGTGACCGCGACGGCTTCCACTTCCGCCGCGGCGGTGGCTGCTTTCGAGGACCGCGACCAGAAGCTCTACGGCGTGCAGTTCCATCCCGAGGTGCTCCACACTACCCACGGTCAGCATGTGATCGAGCGTTTCTTGACCGATGCCTGCGGCAGCTCCGGTTCTTGGACGATGGACTCGATCATCGATACCGCGGTCGCTCAGATTCGTGAGCAGGTCGGTGACCACACAGCGATCTGCGGACTGAGCGGCGGGGTCGACTCGGCGGTCGCCGCGGCGTTGGTGCACAGAGCGATCGGTGATCAGCTCACCTGCGTGTTCGTCGACACTGGTCTGATGCGGCTCAACGAGGGCGACCAGGTGGTTGAGACCTTCGAACGCAACTTCGGGGTTCGCCTCGTGCATTCCCAGGCACAGGATCGTTTCTTCGCCGCGCTGGCCGGGATCACTGAGCCGGAGGCGAAGCGCAAGGCGATCGGAGAGCTCTTCATCCGGGTTTTCGAGGGCGCGCAGGCCCAGGCGGGAGAGGCCCGTTTCCTGGTTCAGGGCACGTTGTATCCCGACGTCATCGAGTCGGGCGGTGAGCATGCTTCCACGATCAAGAGTCACCACAATGTCGGCGGACTGCCCGACGACATCGAGTTCTCGCTGGTCGAACCGCTCAGGAGCCTCTTCAAGGACGAAGTCCGTCAGGTGGGTCGTGAACTCGGTCTTCCGGATGAGATCGTCGAACGTCAGCCGTTCCCCGGCCCTGGTCTCGGTGTTCGCATCATCGGCGAGGTCACGCCCGACAAGGTCGCCACTCTGCAACAAGCAGATTTCATCGTGCGCGAGGAGTTGCGCAACGCGGGGCTCGAACGGCTGATCTGGCAGTCGTTCGCGGTGCTTCCCGACATCCACACCGTTGGGGTCATGGGAGACGAACGCACCTACGGTCATCCCGTGATCATCCGCGCGGTCACCAGCGAGGATGCCATGACCGCGGACTGGGCGCGGATTCCCCACGATGTGCTGGAGTTGATGAGCAACCGCATCATCAACGAGGTGCCGGGAGTCAACCGTGTCGCCTATGACATTACCTCGAAGCCGCCCGGTACTATCGAATGGGAATAGGTGGCGAGCGGGGATGAGTGGGACGCGCTGATGCGCCTAGGGCGAGCGGGAACCGTTGATGGCTGAGCCGGGTGCATCCGAGATCACGCCTCGACCCGACAGCGGGCGCGTGTTTGAGCGCGGCCGCCGCGTGAGGCTCGCCGATGTCGATCCTCGGGGACGCTGCCGCTTGGACGCACTGGTTCGTCATCTGCAGGACGTCGCCCGCGATGATTCTGCCGACAGCGATCTGACGAACCCGATGAACTGGATCGTGCGGCGCACGATGGTCGAGGTCCGCACCGCGCCCGTCTTCCAGGAATGGATTGAACTGTCGACCTGGTGCAGCGGCTACGGCAGCCGCTGGGCTGAGCGACGCACCAGCGTGAGAGGCGGGCAGGGTGCCGAGGTTGAAGCTGTCACGATCTGGGTTCACATCGACAGAGAGTCTCTGCGACCGACTCGCCTTGCTGCCGACTTCTTTGAGATCTGGGGTGAGAGTGCGGGCAGTCGTCGTGTGTCAGCCCGCACGACGCTGCCGGCTGTGTGGCCCGACAACGCCTACGACTACCCGTGGCCTCTGCGGTTCACTGACATCGACCTGCTCGGACATGTCAACAATGCCGCCCAGTGGGCTCCGGTGGAACAGGCTCTTCACCTGTCGGGATGGACTTCGGGGTCAATTCGGGCCGAGCTTGAGCACGGGCCCGGGGTCGAGGCCGACAGCGAAGTGCATCTGCGCTGGTTGGCCGTCGAGGGTGGTGTGGACACCTGGCTCACAACCAATGGCACAGCCGGCAGCGTTGCCCGGGTCCGGCCCCTCAGCAACACCTCTTGAGATCAGCCGGCGGCCACATCGCTCGTCGACAGCGTGAAACGCAAGCGACCGTCGGTGTCGCGGCGCACCTCGCCGTCACCGATCAGTCGCAGATGCTCGAGGTGGGCGAACGTCTCGCTGGCAGCCATCTCTCCCCATGAACGCTCTTTGAACAGCACCTTCATCCAGGCTTCGACCGGCGCGTCCACATGGTCTGCGGCGGCGTCGCGCAGTGTCTGGAGGCGGTCCGCGTGATGGTCCTGGATGTCACTGCAGCGACCCGCCAGGTCCTCGAACGGATGTCCATGGGCCGGCAGTACACAGCTGAGACCGTCCAGGGCGGCGACTTTGTCGAGCGACGCGAAGAAGGTGGCCAGTGGATCTCCCAGATCGGGGTTCCCGGCTATGTGGGGGGTGATTGTGGGTAGGACGTGGTCTCCTGAGAGCAGCACACCCTCTTGCGGGTCGAACAGACACAGGTGGTCGAAGGTGTGCCCGGGGGTGTGGACTGCGAACCAGTCTCGGTCAGCGAGCCGGACGGGGTCGCCGTCGGCTACTCGGATCGTGGGATGCGGCGCCAGGAAGCGGCGCGATCCGGCCGGGTCCATGTGCAGCCATTTGAGCATTATCTCGTCTGGCGGCGGCTGACGCACCTCCCCCCACGGGGTCCTCTCGGATTCGGTGATGCGTTGCTTCCAGAGTTCGACGATCGCTTCGTTGTCCATTTCGAGCAGTTCCATGTCGAAGTCGTCTCCAGCCTGTTGGATTCGGCTGTGGAACGCCTCGTGGGTGAGCACCTCGGCGCCGGCGACCTCCCGGAGTTGGTCGCTTCCCCCGAAGTGGTCGGGGTGGCTGTGGGTCACGATCACTGTGTGGACGCGCTCGACGGGAATCGACGCTGACACCAAGCGGTCCATCAGTGCCTGCCAGGACTCCTCTCCTGGGAGGCCCGGATCGACGAGGGCGACCCCGTTCGAGTCTTCGAGGGCGTAGCAGTTGACATGACCAAGCCCCGGCATCGAGATCGGCAGTTGCATCCGCAGCACCCCGGGGGCTGCTTCGACGACTTCCGTCGAGGCCGGTTCCTGTTCCTGTTTGCGGTAGATCACCCCCGAACCCTAGAGCCTCCCCATCATTCCGACTAACCCCGGCAACCACACACCGGGTCTCAACCCAAAACCCACTCGGCGGGACATAGCCACCGCCGGACATGACACGCAGGAAAGAAGCAGGGTAAGTTGACCGTCCTTGGGGTATCGGAGAATGACGGAGATGACATCTCAGCTTGTGGTGGGTGCTCTGGTTGAGTTGGTCAGCCAGCCAGGGAATTACGGCATCCTTGAGGAACTCAACGGAACCGTCGCGACTGTGCGTTGGGATCCGGGTATCGACATGAGCCCGACTGTGAACTGGAAGAGTGGCAGCCTCCGTCGTGTCGATTTGCCGCCGATGGTGGTGAGTCTCGGTACCGACGAGCCTGGGTTCCGTTTAGAGACAGCGGGCGAGCATCCTCCGAAGTGGCGCGTCCAGTTTTTTAGCGGAGTACGTACCGTCGCGGAGGCGGCATTGCGCCCCAACTCGAATCTTGATCCGGTGACGAAGATCAAGAATGGGCAGATTGGGTCATTCAAGAAGTTCCGGCTGGGGTTGGTCACGCGTCACCACCGACTCGCCCATCTGCACGATGATCTCGTGTCCCTCGGACATACACGAGTTGACGTAAAGCCGCATCAAGTCGGAGTAGTGCATCGCGTGATCACCAGCTACCCACACAGATTCCTGCTTTGTGACGAGGTTGGCCTCGGGAAGACGATCGAGGCGGGGATGATCCTCAAGGAACTCCGCACGCGTGGGGTAGTGGGCCGCTGTTTGATTGTCGTCCCGCCGAATTTGCGCCGCCAATGGCAGTTCGAGCTGAAGACCAAATTCAACGAGGTGTTCTCAATTCTGGACACTGATACTGTGCGCCACCTCGAGAAGTCCGAGGGCTACACAGAGAATCCGTTCGCGAGATACGACAGTGTCATCACGTCGAGCGCTTGGATTACCAGCGGCAACCGCCCGGAGCAAGTGAACCAGGTCGACTGGGACATGGTGATCGTTGATGAGGCCCACCACGTCAGATCCACCCGAGCCGGCAATCGAGTATCGACCACCAAGCTTTACCGACTGGTGCGTGACCTAGCCGATCCGACTCAGATGGGAAGACGCTCGGTCCTGTTCCTCACAGCGACTCCGATGCAGCTTCAAACGCACGAGCTGTACTCATTGATCGAACTTCTAGACCCGGTGTTATTCCCCAGCGAGGGTCACTTCGAGAGTCATAGATGGAAGGCAAGAGGGCTGAGCCAGCTTGTGGAACAGTTGGATGGAGGGTACCCGATCCCGGGTCAAGAACCGGAGGTGACTCTACAGCGCGTGAGCGAATGGCTTGACCAGCCCGTAGAACTCGTCGAGAAGCGTTTGACTGAGTCTGAATCGGAGCGAAAGGAACTTTGCACGGAGCTTTCCGAACGCCATCTACTGTCGGAGATCCTGATTCGAAACCGTAAGAAACAAATCGGAGGGTTCATGCCCCGGCGCGCCTACCGCTGGCCGGTGACCCTAACCGAGGAAGAGCACCGGGCCTTAGCGCAGGTAGAGGACTACGTCCAGCATGGCTTCGCGCTCGCGGAGGAGACCCGCGAGAACGCCTTCCAGTTTGTCATGGTCTTGTTCCAGAAGATGATGGCTAGCAGTATCAGCGCGCTGAGCCGTTCGCTCGCAGGCCGGCGTGATCGTCTCTTGGCAAAAGACGCTCAGATTCGCGCGACAGCCGATCAACTCGAACAGTTCGTCGAGGAACGAGAGGCCCTAGTAGGGGAGGTAGCCGAAACGAATCTGCACGAAGTAGAAGCAGCGGAGTTGGACGCACTAGTTGGGACGCTTCAGGCACTCCCCGTCGATTCCAAGGGAAGGGAGTTCATCCGGCGCATGGACATCCTCTTTGAAGAGGACCCAAACTCAAAAGTCCTTGTGTTCACGGAGTTTCGGGAGACGCAGAACTATCTCAGTCAGTTGCTCCAACAGGCCAGCCGAACAGCTCGCCCGATCGGCATCAACCTCTTCCATGGCCAGATGAAGCCAATGGCAAAGGATGATGCGGTGGAATCATTCAGGATGAACAACGGCCCTCAGGTGCTCCTGTCGACGGAGGCCGGTGGCGAGGGCAGGAACTTCCAATTCTGCCGCTACCTAGTGAACTACGACTTGCCTTGGAACCCAATGCGGGTCGAGCAGCGTATCGGTCGGCTGGATCGTATCGGCCAGCAACACGTGGTACAGGTGTTCAATCTCTACAGCGAGGGGACAGTCGAAGAACGCGTTCTTGATGTCCTGGAGACACGAATCAACGCTTTCGAGGACACAGTAGGTGGACTCGACCCGATCCTCGGCGACACCGAGGAAGACCTGCGAAAGATCCTGCGTCGCGCCCCATCGGAACGCGACGCCGCTCTTGAGGAGTTCGGCCAAAGACTCGAAGATCAAGTCAAGGACGCCCGTCGAGCCGAGGAGCAGTTGCGTGATTTTGTGATGGACGTCAAGAGTTACAGCCGTGAGATAGCTGAGAAGATATCCGGGCGAGAGCATGGCCTCAGTCCAGTCGAGCAGCAGGCATTTGTGACCGCGCTGCTAGCAGACGTACGCACGTACATCAAGCGAAGTGGAGACGAACACGAGTTGACTTTCCATGATCCTTTCCGTGGTGACCACTTCCACGAGTTCTTCGCTGTCAGCCCCAAGCGATGGGCTGTGTTCCACCCCGACGCCCTGCGAGACCTAGAACATGTCGAGTTCTTCGCGTTCGGCCACCCGATCATCGAAGCGATAGTAAGTGGAATCCTTGACAGCAACTATGAAGGAGTCACCGGATCATGGCGGCTGACCTCCGGCAATGATCTGCCCGAATCCACCGGTTGGCTACTTGTCCACTTGCTCAACACGCGCGGACTCAGGTCCCGGTCGGACCTCGTCCCGGTGTTCGTTGCCGA
Source organism: Candidatus Aldehydirespiratoraceae bacterium (assembly GCA_965208435.1). Classification (GTDB taxonomy): domain Bacteria; phylum Actinomycetota; class Acidimicrobiia; order Acidimicrobiales; family Aldehydirespiratoraceae; genus VXYK01. The sequence goes on from OZ242337.1 coordinate 1,387,719, forward strand.
CGACGGGACCGCGAGCGCCGAGATTGGAGCTGCGTTGGTGCGGCGAGGAATCCTGTTCGACAGATCCGGTGAGAGCGATATCCCAAGTGACGAGATCCCCGTCGACACCCTTGAGGCCGCTGCCGAAACAGCCGACCAGCACATGAGCCATCTGGTGGACGAATTCCAACGAATCGCTGTCGACGGAGCCGACAGGCGCCTCGGACGCGAGCGCGATCGGCTCGACGCGTGGTTCGACCACCGCGAACGCTCCGCAAGTGACAAGTTAAGCAGCACCCTCGCTACAGTCGAACGGCTTCGCGCTAGCACTGATGAGGGGGAGCGCCGAATCCTGCCTGTTTGGGAAAAGAACCTTGAAGACGCAAAGCAACTATCAGAAGCAGTAGCCGCGGAACGTTCTCGTCGCGTCGAAGAACTCGAGAAGTACCGACGGCCAAGTGTCGATCACGAGCTTGTCTCGGTGGCCCGCATCGAAGTACGGTAGCCTCCTCAGCGACCTTCACACTGTGCATCCTCCCCAATCTCCCGTGCAACGATTCGCATTGCGAATGCACGCGATCGAACTTGACCACCAGTCGAGTCAATTTGACGCCACCACCGATAGAGCTTGCCCACCGACACTCTGGACGGCGCTACAGGCTCAACTGTTCCTCGGCCGGACACGCGGTGACATCGCGCGAACTACCTGGCCGACGCTCGAAAGACTCGACAGCCCCAAGCGTACGATCGAGTCGACCGATCAACTCCGTCACGTAGCGACACTAGTCGGGAGAGAGGGCCGAATTGCACCCATCCTTCAGACAGCCAGATGGCTTAGCCTGGATCCACCGGTGGGGTTGGGTTGTTGGTGTGTTCGCGTCCGCGGAAAAGGCCTCCTGGTCTGCGATGATTGTGATGACTAAAAGTCACTTTCGCCACAAAAACAGGAGGCACTTTTCGTGTCTGTATCATCGCGCGGGTTGGACCGGTTGGCAACAACGTTTGATCATGAGGGCCTGGTAGCGAACGCGGGCCTGGTTCTGGCTGCGACGTTGTTCGCTCGTTTGGGTCTGTCGGGGCTGATCAAACGGTGGGTGGACACTGGTTCGCCGAACCCGGACCGCAAGGTTTTGACGGTGGTCGCAGCGATGCTGGCGGGTGGCACCCATATTGATCATGTCGACATGCTGCGCGCCGGGCGCACTGGCAGCGTGTTGGGGTTCAAACCCGCGGCGCCGTCGACGGTGGGAACGTTTCTGCGGACCTTCACGTTCGGTCACGTCCGCCAGCTCGAAGCGGTGGCCTCGCGGGTTTTGGCGCGGGCCTGGCAACTCGGCGCAGGCCCGGGCTCTTCGCCGTTGGTGGTGGATCTGGACTCCACGGTCTGTGAGGTGCACGGCAAACTCAAGCACGGCGCCTCCTACGCCTACACCAAAGTGTTGGGCTATCACCCGCTGCTGGCTGTGCGTGCGGGCACCTCTGAGGTGCTCGGAGCGCGGATGCGCAAAGGCTCCGCTCACTCATCGCGTGGTGTGCTGCGCTTCGTCGATGAGCTCATAGCCAACCTCAAACGCGCGGGTGCTGCCGGGCCGGTCACGATACGCGCCGATTCGGGGTTCTGGTCCTGGGGGCTGATCGACCGTCTCAACACTGTTGACGTGAAATGGTCGATCACCGTGTCGCTGAACTCTGCTGTCCGCGCCGCTATCGAGACGATCGGCGACAAAGCCTGGATCGACATCGACTACCCCAAAGGGGGCCACGCCCAAGTCGCCGAAACCCTCTATACCACCGGCCGCGGCAAACAACGCCGCACCGTGCGCCTCGTGGTGCGCCGCACCCGCCTCACCGACCGCGCCCAGCAACGGCTCTGGCCCAACTGGCGCTACCACGCCTTCATCACCAACAGAAACGACCTCAGCACCGTCACAGCAGACCAATTCCACCGCAACCACGCAGTCGTCGAGCTCGCCATCCGCGACCTCAAAGAAGGCTCCGGACTCAACCACATCCCCTCCGGGCACTACCCAGCCAACTGTGCATGGCTCGCCTGCGCCGTGCTCGCCCACAACATCGGCCACTGGACCGCCATCCTCACCAACACCACACCAGCCACCAACCAAACCCGCCGCACCCGCCTCACCGCGCTGCCCGCCGTGCTCGTCAACCGATCCGGCACACACACCCTGCGATACCCCACCCGCTGGCGATGGCAAACCCAATTCACCAACACACTCACCAAACTACGAAACCTGCCCGGACCCTCCGGCTAACCCCCACCACCCAGAGGAACCCGGCGCCCTCCAGCACACACCCAGCGCCACCAACCCAACCCAACCCCTGAACCCTGAACCCAACACGCCCCAACACACCAAACCCAGTCCCAAACACCCAACCCGACACCCGCCCACCAACCACCCCACCCACCAACACCGAATCGGTGGATTCAGGCTTAGACAACACCCTGACGCCCTAGCCAACACCGAGACCCTTACATGCGCCCCGAATGTCACCCCCGGGATGGTTCGACTCGCGAGCTTGGCGGACACCAGTGCGGAAGCCGCTCCCGTGGTGGTTACACACGGAAGTCTGCGGGTCGCGTCGCGTGTGTTTGGGCTGCCAGATCCTCACCGTCGTCAAGGAAGCGATGGACGACTTGCAGTGACACGACTGCTTGGGGGCCCGTCCACGACAAGAACGGACACATCAAAGACAGCGATGGCAGCCGTCCTCGAACTTGCGGCAAGTCTGTGCACAGCTGCCGACCCAATGTGTACCAAGTGCCCGCTCCAGACTCAGTGCCAGTATGGATCCGACCGGATCGCGGTTGCTGAATGACGGACATATCATTCCGTTTGTATTCGTGGTTGCTGTGATGCTCAATTTATGAGAACCAGCTATGTCCCACCCGGCGGACGCCAGATCCTGCGAGCACCCGCGGCTCCGGCTACGCCCGGCGAAATACAGTCGAGTGATAGTGACGCAGTTCTTCGAGGCTCTCGAGTACGTCGTCCATGGCCCGATGGCCGATGGCCTTCTCGGGCGCGGACGTCAACACCTCAGGATTCCAGCGCCGAACCAGCTCTTTGATGGTCGAGACGTCAACTGAGCGGTAGTGCAGGAACTCTTCGATCTCACTCAGATGTCTGGCCAGGAAACGACGGTCAGTGCCGATCGAGTTGCCGCACAGGGGAACCGTGCCCGCCTCGTCGATGTGCTGTTTCAGAAAGTCCAAGGTCTGGGCCCCCGCTTCGGCGAGGCCCACCGTTGAGGCTCGAACCTCTGACAACAGTCCGCTGCGGGTGTGCATCTTGACGACCACTTCGTCCATGTGAGCCAGATCCTCTTCGCTGGCATAAACGATCAAGTCCGGCCCCTCGGCAATCAACTCAAGGTTGTCGTCGGTGATCAGAGTTGCGATCTCCAAGATCGTGTGTCGGTCGGGATCCAGCCCCGTCATTTCCAGGTCCATCCAGGCCAGCATGGTCTCAGCGTACGTCGGCGAGGGACTTACTCAGCCAGATCGCTCCAATGTCACCGTCGATTCGCAGTTCGTCGACCAGATCAGCGGCACTGTCGTCGAGGAGCTGCACCGCCTGTTGAGACACACTCGAGGTGATGCTGCGGCTGGCTTCGAACTCGAATCGGCTCCCCTCAATGCGGAAGACCACATCGATGTCGAGGTCCGGTTGTCGCGATGCTGCGCCCTCGGCGCCTCGACCCGGCTCGGACCCGTCGAGCAGCATGACCATGGCCTGGTCCATCGCCAGTCTCAGGTCGTCGATGTCGACAAAGCTCATACCCATCCGTACGGCTATCGCAGCGGCTGCGGTCCTAACGATCGGCGCGTAGGATCGGCGTGCAGGAATCCGCAAGAAGACTCTCTCGGCGGTCGGGGAGGCCACGACGGTCAGTATCTCACGAGCAGGGGGCGTTCGGCCGACGGTAGTCTTTCTGGTCGTGGCATTGTTCGTTCAGAAGTTCGGTGGTACCTCCGTCGGGGACCCGGATCGTATCCGTGAGGTCGCCGACTATGTGGCGCGCAGCCACAGGCGTGGAAACCAGATCGTGCTGGTCGCCTCAGCGATGGGCAAAGAAACCGACGAGCTGTTGCGCCTCGCTGACCAGGTGTCGACCCGCAAGCCCGGACGAGAAATGGACATGCTCATCACCGGCGGTGAACGCAAGGCGTGTGCACTGGTCTCGATGGCTCTGCACGAGCTGGGGGTCGAGTCCGATTCTTTCACCGGAAGTCAGGCCGGCTTCCTCACCGACGCGACCCATCAGGACGCGAAGATCCTGGAGTTGCGCCCCGACCGCATCCGCGTCGCCCTCGAAGCCGGCCGTGTTCCGGTGGTGGGCGGCTCGCAGGGAGTGTCGACCGACAACAACGTCACGTTCCTTGGTCGGGGCGGTTCAGACACCACCGCGGTGGCGCTCGCCCACGCGTTGGATGCCGACGCCTGTGAGCTCTACACCGACGTTCCCGGAGTGTTCACCACCGATCCGCGGCTGGTGACCGACGCCCGGCGGATCGAACGGATCTCATTCGACGAACTACTTGAGATGACCGCTACCGGCTGCCCCAAGCCGGCGATGCGGTCAGTTGAGATGGCCCGGACCCACGGGGTGAAGTTGCATGTCCGCAGCGCATTCTCGTGGATTCCCGGTACCTGGGTAACCGAGGAGGGTCCCATGGAAGGTGCACTGATTTCTGCGGTAACGCACGACACCAGCGAGGCGAAGATGACCGTCTCGGGAGTTGTCGACCGTCCCGGCGTGGCGGCGCTGCTGTTCCGCACATTGGCGGATGCCGACGTCAATGTCGACATGATCGTGCAGAACGCGTCCGAGCAGGGGCACACCGACATCAGTTTCACGGTGCCCCATGATCAGGTGGGGCACGCCTCGGGAGCGGTCGACTCCATCCTCGAGCCTCTCGGCGCGGCCGGAGTGGTGGCTGACGACAAGATCGCTCGGGTCAGCCTGATCGGGGCCGGTATGAAGACGAATCCCGGCGTGGCCGCGACCATGTTCGAGACACTCTCCGACAACGGCATCAACATCGAGATGATCTCCACATCGGCGATCCGCGTGTCGTGCGTGGTGCGTGAGGTTGATGTTGAGCGGGCCGTCGCGAAACTCCACGCCGCTTTCGAGCTTCACATTCCTCCCGAGGACCGCAGCCACATCTGATGACTGACTCGACTGCTGAGTCTCGGCCAGTTTCTTTCGTTACAGGGGCCAGCCGAGGTCTCGGCAAGGCCATCGCCTTGGCGTTGGCGCACGCCGGCTTCCGGTTCAGGCGCGGGTGCGGATCATTCAGACGGCTGGAGCGCACTACACTCACTGCGACAATGCGAGAGGAGCAGCCGTGTCCGAAGAGCCGGCGTGGACACTAGGGATCGAGGAGGAGTATCTGCTCGTCGAACGCGACACCGGGGCCCTCGTCAAGAAACAACCTCCCGGCCTTATGGAGAAGGTGGTCGACCTGCGCCACGGTCTGGTGGCCAGGGAACTGTTCAGTTCACAGATTGAGATCGCCACGAGTGTCTGCACCGACGTGAAGTATCTGCGCGCAGACGTCGGGCTGTTGCGTCTGGCGGTTCAGGAAGCCGCTGATGAGTACGGTTTGGCGCCGATCGCCTCCTCGACCCATCCCTTCGCAAGGTGGGCCCAGCTCGAGTACACCCAGGGCGAGCGGTACGAAGCCTTGGTCGAGGATCTGCAGGGGGTGTCGCGGCAGTTGATCATTTCCGGGTTGCACGTCCATGTCGGAATAGAGGATCCCGACCTGCGAATCGACTTGATGAACCAGGCTGTCTATTTCCTGCCGCACCTGTTGGCCCTCTCGACCTCGTCGCCTTTCTGGGAGGGGAGCGACACCGGCCTCAAGAGCTATCGCACGTCGCTGTTCGCGACCCTGCCGCGCACGGGTCTCCCCGAGAGGTTCAACTCGTGGTCCGAGTACTCCCGCCATGTCGACGTTCTGGTGAACGCCGGGATCATTGAGGATTCCAGCAAGGTCTGGTGGCATATCCGCCCGTCTGACCGCTACCCCACTCTGGAGATGCGCGCGACGGACCTGCCCACGAGGATGGAGGACACGATCACTGTCGCCGCCATGTATGTCTGTGTGCTCAGGATGCTGTGGCGTCTCAAGGTGGAGAATCGCCGCTGGCGCAACTATGCCAACTTCCTGGTGTCGGAGAACCTGTGGCGGGCTGAACGCTACGGGATCGGGGGCGAGCTGATCGACTTCGGCAAGGGCGAGTTGGTGCCGTTCAAAGACCTGGTGGCCGAACTCGTCGAGTTGGTGCGGCCCGATGCCGAGGCCCTGGACTGTGTTGCTGAGGTGGAGCACGCGCTCACGATCTGCGAGCGCGGCACCTCCGCTGATCGCCAACTCGCGGTCTACCAAGGTGCTCTCGATGCGGGCGCCACCAACGACGAGGCGATCAAAGCCGTCGTCGACGCACTAATCAGCGACTCGATCGCGCCACCGACGTCAGAACTGTGAGACCTACGTCAAGTCGCCGGGATTGCTCGTAGAGGGTTCGTCGGATCTGGGGGGCGACCGGCGTCTGAGGCGGTTGGCGCGGCGGGCGGCGTCGTCCAGGGTCGCTTCGATCTGTGCGTTGACCGACCGGAACTCGTCACCGGCCCATTTCTCGTAGGCGTCGTACAACTCCTGGGGGATGCGCAGCAGGTACTGCTTGCGTTGCCGGGCCATGACGTCGACGTCCTTGAAGGGCTACCGGTTCAGGGTGCCGACGTTGACGACCGGGCTGGTCGGACTGTCGCTGGCTATCACGGTCATGAGGTTCGAGGCGAACGTGGCCTTGCGGTCGGCGTCGAGGGGGATTGAGTCCTCCCCGTCCCCTCCCTCTTCGAGTTGTCGTACAGCATCACGCACCATCAGTACGGTGCCTTCGACGATTTCCTTGCGCGCCGAAACGATGGCGGCAGCTTGTTGACGGCGAAGCATGGCTTCGGCGATCTCCGGGGCGTAGGCGAGGTCGGTGATTCGGGCTTCGAGGACTTCAACGCCTGCGTCGTCGGCTCGTTCCTGCAGTTCGAGCAGCAGGTGCGCGTTGACTTCGCTGGTCGCGCCGATGAGGGTGGTGACATCATCCTCATCGAATGCGTCGTAGGGGTAGGAGCGGGCCAGTTGTCGGACCGCCGACTCGGACTGGGTGTGGACGTAGGAGGTGAAGTTGTCGACGCCGAATACAGCGCGGGCGGTGTCGACGACTCGCCACACGACCACCGCGGCGATCTCGATCGGATTGCCTCGGGCATCATTCACCTTCGACGTCTGGGTCGTGAAGTTGCGGACCCTCAGCGACACCTTCTTCGACACGTACAGCGGATTGGCGATTCGCAGCCCCGCTCTGGTGTCTGTCCCGCGGTAGTCACCGAAGAACATCAGCACCGCCCCTTGGTTGGGCTGCACCATGAAGAAACTGATCGAGACGACGACCACCGCGACCGAGAGCAGGATCGCCGCGAAGATCATCAGCAGGTTGCCGGCGATTCCACCGAAGACGTACAGCAGGACCATGGCGATGAGCATCAGCACATCAGCAACGAGCCACGGCACGCCTGAGTGGGATCGGCTGGGGGTTTCCCTGAGCTGTTCCATGGGTTTCTCCAGAATGGTCGATTATAGCGTTATGATATCACTTAGCTAACACCAGATCCATTCTAAGCAACACCAGAGGGCCCGCTGAAGCCGATACGGTACGGCTGTGACTGAGATTCATGGGACTTGCGAAATTGGATTCGAAGGCGTGCGGGAGGCTTTCTCGACCAACTTCGACGAGGGCGACCTGGGCGCTTCGTGTGCTGTGGTGCACCAGGGCGAGTTGGTAGTCGATCTGTGGGGCGGGCATTCCGACGTCGCCGAGACGAATCCGTGGGAACGCGACACGATCGTCAATGTCTGGTCGACCACCAAGATGATGGCGGCGCTGTGCGTGCTGGTGCTGCACGACCGGGGTGCGCTGTCGGTTGACGACCCGGTGGCGGCACACTGGCCCGAGTTCGGTGCCGGCGGCAAGGAGGGGGTGCTCATTCGTCACCTGATGAGCCACACCGCTGGACTGGCGGGGTTCGATCCGCCGATCACCGAAGAAGAGATGTACGACTGGGACTTCTGCTGCGCGAACCTGGCGGCTCAGGCGCCTTGGTGGGAGCCGGGTACAGCCTCGGGCTACCACGCATCCACTCAGGGTTGGCTGCTCGGTGAGGTTGTGCGACGGGTGACAGGGCGCACGCTCGGGACCTTCTTTCGCGAAGAGATCGCCGGCCCCTTGGGCGCTGACTTCCACATCGGGCTCGACGATGCGGAGTTCGGTCGAGTCGCAGAGATGCGCACCGATGAGGCTGAGGGCATCGGCGACCACAGCGACCCGATCCCGGCCCGACAGGCTCGGGGCGAAGCGGAACACTCGCAGTACGTCAACACGGACCGCTGGCGCAGAGCCGAGTTTCCCGCTTCGAACGGCCACGGAAACGCCCGCTCAGTCGTGCAGGTTGTCTCCATCCTGGGACAGGGCGGTGAGTCTGGAGGGATCCGTTTCCTCAGCCCGGCCACCATCGAGCGGATCTTCGAAGTGCAGGCGTCCGGACCCGACCTGGTACTCGGTTACAACATGAAGTTCGGGATCGGTTACGGACTCACCTCGACTGCGATGCCGCTCGGGATCAATGACCGCACCCTGTTCTGGGCGGGCTGGGGTGGTTCGATGGCTGTGGTCGACGTCGAGAACTCACTCACCGTCTGCTACGCCATGAACCGCATGATGTCCGACGTGGTCGGCGGCATGCGTGCCGGCCGTGTGATCTTCGCGGCACACGACGCGGGTACTGCCCTGCGGGCCTAGCGGCCCCGTGAGCGCAGCGAACCAGAGCGACAAACACAGCGCGGCACACGCCGCGGGTACTGCCCTGCGGGCCTAGCGGCCCCGTGAGCGCAGCGAACCAGAGCGACAAACACAGCGCGGCACACGCCGCGAGTACTGCCCTGCGGGCCTAGCGGCCCCGTGAGCGCAGCGAACCAGAGCGACGACACAGCGCCGCCCACGCTGCGGGTACTGCCCTCCGCGACTCGTAGCGGGTCGGCCGAATCGTTCAGGGGACGGGAACGGTGACGGTGTCGGCGCCGCTGCGCAGCACTTTGCCGGGGAGGGCCTCGGTGGGCTGCCCGTCGACCACGGTGGTGACGCCGTTGACCATCACCCGCTTGATCCCGGTTGCCTCGGAGTAGAGGCGCTTGCTGTCACCCGGCAGGTCGAACACCAACTCCACGTCGGTGGCGCCGATCTCGTCGGCGTCGAAGAGCACCAGGTCCGCGAAGTATCCTTCGGCGATACGCCCCCGGTCCCGCAGGCCGAAGAGCCTTGCAGGCACATCGGTGAGGTGCCGGATCGCATCCTCCATGCTGGTGAGCTGCCGTCCGTGCAGGCAGTCGGCGAGCCAGGCGGTCGTGTAGGGGGCGCCGGCCATGCGGTCGAGGTGTGCGCCTGCGTCCGAGCCGCCGATCATCACCGCCTCATGCTCCCATGCCTGTGCGCGCAGCCGCCAGCTCTCGGCATCGTCGTCGGTCGGCAGGGGCCACCACACGGTCTGGAGATCGTCTTCGAGGGCGATCTCAACCATCGTGTGGAATGCTCGCTCGCCCCGTTCGCGGGCTATGTCACCGAGGGTGCGACCCTTGAGCCCCTCGTTGGCGGCAGAGTAGGTGTCCCCCACTTGGTAGTTGGCCCAGCCAGTGAGGCGGGAGAACACGCCCGCTTCGGGGAGCGCAGCCTGATTCTCAAGCCAGGTCACCACCTCGGAGTCTCGCAGCTTCGCCATCCGCTCGGGGTAGTCGAGGCTGAAGATCGTCTTCCACTCCGGCAGTTGATGCAACGCGCAGAAAGTACCGAGGCTCATGTTCATGCCGACCAGGATCGGCATGGTGAGGGCGACGATTTTGGCCCCTTCTGAATTGGCCTTCTCACAAGCTGCGATCTGGTTGCGGTAGGCCTCGGGGCGGGCCGAGTCGATGGTCAGCACGTTCCAGTTGAGCGGCCTTTGGCCTTCGACCGACATCTTGGTCATCAGTTCGACCTCGTCGTCCTCGAATCCGTTGAGGCAACCGTCGGCCACCCATTCGAGGGTGGTGCCGGGGTGTGCCGAGGTCTCTCGGCAGAGTTCCAGCACTTCGTCCCAGGCTGCCCAGCGGCTGGGCACGGGGTTGCCGTCCCAGTCGTTGTGGGTGAAGGACCGGCCGGTGGAGAATCCGAGGCCGCCCGCTTCGATGGACTCTTTGAGCAGTCGGCGCATGTGTGCGACCTGTTCGGCGGTGGCAACGTGGCCGACCGAGTCGTCCTTCATCACCAGTCGGCGCAGGGCGCAGTGGCCGACGAGGAACCCGACGTTGATGGCCGTGCCGTTCTCCGCCACACGGTCGAGGTACTCGCCGAAGCTGCGCCAGTTCCAGGGCACGCCCAACTCGAGTGCCTCCAGCGCCATGCCCTCTACCTTGACCATCATCTTCTTGAGGTACTCTCCGTCGGATTCGTCGCCGAGCGGCGCCAGCGTGAACCCGCAGTTGCCGCCGATCATCGAGGTGACGCCGAAGAGGTTCGACGGGGTTGTCCGCGGGTCCCAGAAGATCTGCGCGTCGTAATGGGTGTGCGGGTCGACGAATCCGGGGCAGACCACCAGACCGTCGGCGTCCACTGTCTCGGCCGCCGGTTCATCAACCTTCCCGACAGCGACGATCCGACCGTCGCGAATACCGACGTCGCCCGCCGCCGGTGCTGCACCCGTGCCATCGACGATGGACCCACCCCTGATAATCATGTCGAGCATCGCTTCGTCCTCCTGGCTTGGAACGCGGCTGGAACACGTCCGAAAGGTGATGCTATTGCCCATGTCTCAACCTCGGCAAGACAGCTCTCCGGGCCGCCGTCGGCCGCGTTGCGAGAGAAGCGAATTTCGCTGGATACACGAGCCGTTGGTGGTGCATGTACGGTCGCTGCGCCGACCGGTGTCACGATATTCGGCTCACGCGCCTAGAAGTGCTGCGGGGATAACACCGATGCCGTCAGGGCGGCGGTAGGCATACTTGCCAGTGGTGACAACCGCAGCATCAAGCAAGTTGGGGCCGATCCGGTCGGCCAACCAGCGAAGATGCCTCACGTCTTCGTCGGCAACCAGCGCAGACAATTTCACTTCAAGAGCCACAACCCGACCGTCTTCCCGCTCCACTATCAGATCGATCTCTCGCTCTCCCGCCCGGGTACGCAAATGCGCTACACGAGCCCCGTTGGCCTGAGCGTAGACCCTCACCGAAAGAGTCACCAAAGACTCAAAAAGGGCACCGAGCAGCGTGCCATCCCTCGGCATGCTGTGACCGCTGTCAGATCCTGTCAATAAAGTATCCAAACCGACCCCGAGCAGCCGCGCGGCCAAGGCAGGATCCGCTAGTTGGTGCGTTGAAGAAGCTGACAGCCGTGCGAGCCGGTTGCTGCTCGGAAACCAAGCTGGAACTTCTTCGATCATCCAGAGTTGCTCCAGAAGACGGCGATAGTGGATCGTTGTTGACTTGGATGGTTTGTCTGCTTCCCCTGGCGTTGCTGCGTCCCTGATCTTGGTGTATGAGGCCGTGGTCGAAGTCGCCGCAGCGTATGCCGTCAGCCAACGCCTGAGCGATCTACGATCGCGCACGCTGCGACCAGACTCGTTGAAATCATGCTCGACGATTCGATCGATGTAGCCGTCTAGTTGAACCTTGATCGAGCGGGGCGGCGAGCTTCGGATCCCTGGAAAACCCGACCCGACGATCTCACTGGCGTAACTCTCCAAACCAACATCGGAGTCACCTTCCAGCGGAGGTCTTCTTCCGCTGAGCAGGCCAGCGAGCGAAACGCGGGTGGGTGCCAGGGCGCGTTCCGCCAGAGACAACGGGCGCATCCTGATCGTAACGATCCGTCCAGCTCCAGAGTGGGTTGGAGCCTCGCTGGGAGCGGCTGAACCGGTCAACAAGAATCTGCTGGTTGAACGATCGCGGTCTACAGCCCGCCGAACCAGATCCCAGGAGAAAGGCATCCTCTGCCATTCGTCTATCAAAACAGGTGGATCGCCCTTTACCAGGAGTTCGGGCTCTGCTCTCAGGATTTCTTGCTGCCTGGCATCGTCAAGACGGTGAACGGTGTTGGCTCGCCGCAATGCGGTCTCGGTCTTGCCCACCGCCCTCGGCCCCTCAACAGAAATCGCAGGCAAGTGGGAAATGAGTTCATCCAGCTCGTCATCTATGATCCTTGCGATATAGCTGGTCACAACACACTACGATACCATTTGGAAGATGTTTATACTACTAATTGGAGTACTTTTACGATACCAATTGGAGCGTTTCTATGATACCAATTGGAGGACGCTGATGGGCATAGCAACCCAACACTGTGACGTGACCTTCACCGCGACCGTGCGGACCATGGACGAAGAGGGGGCGCCGTTCGGGCCACGGCCTCGTTCGGTCGCGGCCGTGTGCGGGGTCAATCCGCTCGGCCTCTGAGGAGATTCCGACGGGAACCCGGCCACGCCCATTAGCGTCGTTGCCACCTCGGTTGCAGACAATTCAGATGACGACAAGAACCGACTCGCCCGGTTGCATCAGAGCACCGTGAGCGTGACAGTATCCGGCGATGGGTAAACGGATTGATGAACTCCTGGGGCAGATGACCACCGAGGAGAAGGTGGCCATGGTCACCGGTGGCGACATGTGGCACACGAGGGGGGTTGAGCGGCTCGGGGTCCCGAAACTGAAGGTGACCGACGGCCCCAACGGTGCTCGCGGCGACGGACTCATGGGTACCGGCAGCAGCACCGCCTGCATCCCGAGTGGTTCCGCTCTGGGCGCAACCTGGGATCCCGGTCTGGTGGAGGAACTGGGCGAGCTGTTGGGCGACGAGGCGGTGGCGAAACGTGCACAGGTGTTGTTGGCGCCCACGATCAACCTGCACCGCTCCCCCAAGGGCGGACGCAATTTCGAGTGTTTCAGCGAGGATCCGATCCTTTCGGGGCGTATGGCTGCCGCTTTCGTGCGGGGTGTGCAGTCGCGAGGCGTCGCTACTACCGCCAAACACTTCGTGGGCAACGATTCTGAGTTTGAGCGCAACAGCATCGACACCCAGGTCGATGAGCGGACCCTGCGAGAGCTCTATCTGGTGCCCTTCGAGCACGCCGTGAAGGACGGCGGTTCCTGGGGGATCATGTCGGCCTACAACCGGCTCAACGGCACGTTCTGTGCGGACAACCATTGGCTGTTGACCACCGTGCTGCGTGAGGAGTGGGGTTTCGACGGTTTCGTGGTGACCGACTGGTTCGGGGCGCGCTCCACAGTCGACATGGCGAACGCCGGTCTGAGTCTGGAGATGCCGGGTGAGGGGCGTTGGTACGGCGATCTGCTCACCGCGGCGGTCAACAGCGGCGAGGTGTCTGTCAGCGCTCTTGATCGCATCGCCGCAGACATGTTGCGACTGATGGAACGCACCGGCGCGCTGGACCACGACAACGACTTCGCCGAGACCGAACTGGACCGTCCCGCCGACCGGGCGTTGATTCGCCGTGCTGCGGCGGCCGGTTCGGTGCTGTTGCGCAACGACGGGATCCTGCCGCTCGATCCATCCGGTATCACCAAGCTGGCTGTGATCGGCCCCAACGCTTACAACGCCAAGGTGATGGGCGGCGGTTCCGCCAAGGTCAGGTCCTACCGCACGACTTCGCCGCTGGATGCTCTGAGTGCAAGGCTGCCCGGCACTGAGGTGGTCTGGGAGAGGGGCTGCGACATCGACCGCACCTGCCCGGCGTTGACGAAACCGCTGGTGCAGGGGTCCGTTACGGTCGACTACTTCGATGGTTATGATCTCGGCCGGCCGGGTGAGGCGAAGGCCACGATCGCAGCCGGCAGCTTCGATTTCTTGGCGTTCGGGCCGCCCGCTCCGGGGGTGTCTGCGGAGACCTACTCGCTGCGGGCGACAGCGACGGTGGTGCCGACCTCGACCGGGGTCTACGAGTTCCGGTTGGTTCAGTGCGGACGGGCGCGTCTGCTGGTCGACGGTGAGGTTGTGCTCGACGCGACTGCCGGCGACTTTCCAAGCGGCAGCGCCTTCTTCGGATTCGGCTCCGAGGAGATCGTCGCTGAGGTGGATCTGGTCGAGGGGCGTCCGATCGAGGTGACTGTCGAGTTCTCCAACCGTGATTCGATGCTGTTGTCAGGAATGAAGTTGGGACTGCTTTCGACAACCGAGGATGATCTGCTGGGCCGGGCTGTTGCGCTGGCTGCCGACAGCGATGTGGCCGTTGTGGTGGTCGGTACCAACGACGACTGGGAGACCGAGGGGCGTGATCGCGACCTCTGGGAACTGCCCGGTGATCAGCCGGAGTTGATTCGCCGTGTGGCGGAGGCCAATGAGCGAACAATCGTGATCCTCAATGTTGGTGCGCCTCACGATCTTTCGTGGCTCGACGATCCCGCCGCGGTGCTGTCTGTCGGTTTCGGAGGTCAGGAGCTCGGCGATGCGATCGTCGACATGCTGCTCGGTGAGGTCGAGCCGGGCGGGCGGGTGCCGACCACTGTCGGAGCCCGTTACGAGCATTTCGGCGCCTACCTGAACTATCCGGGTGACAATTCGATCGTCCGCTACGGCGAGGGTCTGTTCACCGGTCACCGTTTCCACGATGCGCTGGCGCTTGAACCGGCGGTGGAATTCGGGTTCGGGTTGTCGTACACGACCTTCACAATGTCTGAGCCTCGCATCGTGTCTGATGCAAGCACCGTGTCCGGGCCGAGCGCTGTGACCGGTAGCACGATCGGTGTCGAGGTCGATGTGACCAATACCGGCGATCGGCACGGCTCTGAGGTGGTGCAGGTGTACGTCGAACCGTTGGATCCGGAGATTGTTCGGCCTGTGCGTGAGCTGAAGGCGTTCCAGAAGGTGGCCCTCGATCCCGGCGAGACGGCGACGGTCAAACTTGAACTGGAGGCTCGCGCCTTCGCCTACTACGACGTCGGCGACCCGTTCTGGGACGAGTTGAGCAACGCGGGTCCGGTGCCCGCCGAGGGGGAGGGTCTTCATCGAACCGAGCCGGGCTGGTATGTGGACCCGGGCGAGTACCGGATCGTCGCTGGTCGGTCTTCCCGCGATTTCTCAGGATCAGCGGTGCTCACTCTGACCGGTGAGGCAGCACGCCTCGAAAAATGAGGCGTAGGATCAAACCCACCTGAGGAGAACTGACCATGCTGTTTCGACGAGACAAACAGACGATGCCCAGCCCTGAAGATGCCCTAGAGGGGCGTTCGGATCCCCTGCCGGTGCAGGACGAGCATCTCGTGCTCGGCACACCGCTCAAAGGTCCGTATCCGGAGGGGTTCGAGACTGCCATGTTCGGGCTCGGCTGTTTCTGGGGTGCGGAGCGTTTCTATTGGCAGCTCGACGGCGTCTACACCACCGCTGTGGGATATGCGGGCGGATACACACCGAACCCGTACTACGAGGAGGTCTGTTCTGGGAGGACCGGGCACAACGAGGTGGTTCTTGTCGTGTTCGATCCGTCCGTCGTCACCTATGAGGAGCTGCTGGCGGTGTTCTGGGAGGTGCATGACCCCACCCAGTTCATGCGCCAGCACAACGACGTCGGGACCCAGTACCGCAGCGAGATCTACGTGTACAACGAGATGCAGTCAGCCGCAGCGCGGGCGAGCCTCGACAAGTACCAGGGCCTGCTGACGGGGGCCGGCTACGGCGAGATCGCCACCACTGTGGTGGACGCGCCGACGTTCTACTTCGCCGAGGAATACCACCAGCAGTATCTGCACCGGAATCCCGGCGGATACTGCAACCACGGGATCTGCCAGGTCCGCTACGCCTGACCTTGACCGTCCGGTTGGTCAGGGGTTGATCAGATCGACTGGCTCGGGAATCCGGGGCCTTCGTGGTCCTGTCCGTCCATGTTGGCGTTGAGGCGGGCCTTGCCCATCAGTTCGGCCATGACCGGGCCGAGTTCGGTCGGATCGTCGGGCTGCTCGGCGGTCGGACCGAGGTGCCAGCCTTCGGCAATCCCGAGGTGGCGCCCGCGGATGTCGAAGACGCGGCCTGTGACGTTGCCTGCCTCGGGGCTGGCCAGCCAGGTGGTGACCACTGCTATCCAGCGTGGTGACATGGCCTCCATGGCCGACTCCGTTAGGTTCTCTGCGCCTCCCATCAGCGGCAGAGTGAGCCGCGACACTGCGGTGGGGGCCAGGCAGTTGACTGTCACGCCGTATCTGACGAGTTCCTGCGCGGTGATTACAGTGAAGGCGGCGATTCCGGCCTTGGCCGCACCGTAGTTGGTCTGGCCGACATTGCCGTAGATCCCTGAGGGCGAGGCTGTGTTGATGATACGGCCGTAGGCTTCGCCGCCGGCCTTTACCTGGGCCCGCCAGTGGACCGCGGCGTGGTGCGACGGCCCGAACGTGCCTTTCAGGTGCACCGCGATCACTGCGTCCCAGTCGTCCTCGCTCATTGAGAACACCATGCGATCACGCAGAATGCCTGCGTTGTTGACCACGATGTTGATGTCGCCGTAGGTGTCGATCGCCTGATCGATCATGGCTTTGGCGTCGTCGAAGGACGCCACGTTGCCGCCGTTGACGACGGCTTCGCCACCCATCGCTTCGATCTCCGCTACGACCTCTTGTGCCGGGGTGAGGTCGCCGCCACCGCCGAATTCGTCACCACCCAGATCGTTGACGACGACTTTGGCGCCCTGTTCGGCCATCATGATCGCGTGGTCGCGGCCGATGCCGCGGCCTGCGCCGGTGATGAGGGCGACCTTGCCTTCAAGCAGCTTTCCCATATCCCCTCCGGGGTTAGAACCTGCCGGAACGGACAGGTTGCCAAAAGTTAACGATCGTTATTGTAGGCACCGCATCGTTGCATCCCTTAGAACGTGCGCGGATTGAACATTGCGGGTGCGCCGGGGCCTGTTGTCTCCCGCTCATGTTCGCTGCGCTCACGGGCCGCTCGGGCCACGGCCTCGTTCGGTCGCGGCCGTGTGCGGGGTCAATCCGCTCGGCCTCTTACCAGCCGCGTTCCACCCATTCGTCGAAACTGGGGATCTCGGTGCCGATTGTCGTGTCGGCGCCGTGGCCGGGCAGAACGATGGTGTCGGGGTCGAACACCCGGAACATGCGGTCCTCGATGCTGGCCAGGATCGTCGGGAAGTCCCCACCCTCGAAGCTGGTGGCTCCGGGTCCGCCGGGGAAGAGTGTGTCGCCGGTGAACAGCAGGGGCGTGTCCTCCACGCTGAACGACATGGAGCCCGGGGTGTGGCCGGGCGTGTGATGGGTGTGGATTCGCAGTCTGCCGATCTCGATCACCGATTCGTCGGTGAGGAGGTAGTCGTAGCTCGGCAGCATGGCGGCGTCCTGTTCGGTGACACCGACCTTGTAGCCGGCCTCTCGCACCGCAGGGACAGCCTGGATGTGGTCCCAGTGGCCGTGGGTCTCGAGCACCGTGCGCACGTCGAGCGCTTGGCACAGTTCCAACAGTCGCTCGTGTTCGTTGGCAGCATCGAGCAGCACGCCCTCTCCCGTTTCGCGGCAACGGACCACGAAGACGTTGTTGTCCACGGGACCGACGACGATCCGATGCACCTCAACTCGGCTGTCGGACCAGTGAAGAGTTGAATCAGACGGTGTTCGTGCGGGCGGTGTCACACCGAGATCGTAGCGGCGGTGCGCCGGTCAGGCAGCCGTTTCGTCTTCGACGCTCAGGCCGCTTGGCTCGTCTTCGACGATACGCACGTTGCCGAGGGGCACGCCGGGAACTCCGCAGTTCCAGCAGGCATCCGCGCTGGTTCCTCTCCAGGTGACGTCGCAGCGGATGCAGCGCAGCGGTTTTTCGACTCCTTGAACCGCCGGGGAGACTGAAGCTAATTCGGTCACAGCAGTCACACTATGCACACCCACCATGTCAACTGGGTGATCCCCCAGCCACCTGTCGGATTTCGAGCTTGGTGCCATAGCCTGCTTTGAGCAGAACCAGGAGATTTCCATGGCCCCAACCCCCCGTCCCAACAGCGATGGCTCGAGTCCCAAACGACAGCGCTTCGATGAACCGCCAGAGATGTTCATCGACACGACCAAGACCTACACGGCAACGATGGAGACGTCGCTCGGTTCGATGACGATCCACCTCGATGCCGCGGCGGCTCCCCGCACCGTCAACAACTTCGTGACCCTGTCGCGCTACCACTACTACGACGGAGTCACATTCCACCGCATCATCAACGGTTTCATGTGTCAGGGCGGTGATCCCGAAGGCAGCGGCCGTGGCGGCCCCGGCTACCGCTTCGAGGACGAACTGCCTCGACCCGGGCGTTACGAGATCGGTTCTCTGGCAATGGCCAACGCCGGCCCCAACACCAACGGCAGTCAGTTCTTCATCGTTTCGGGGGCGAGCGGCGTCGGCCTGCCGCCGCAGTACTCGCTGTTCGGCAAGGTCGTGTCCGGCCTTGACGTGCTCGACGAGATGCAGCGGGTCGATACCGACCGCAACGACCGTCCGTTGACCGATGTGGTCATCTCGTCGGTCACGATCACGGAGGGAGACTGACATGACGATCGAGATGATCGGCATCGTCGGCACCGGCGCGATGGGCAGTGGGATCATCGAGGTTGCAGCCAAGGCGGGAGTCGCTGTCGTCGCCCACGACATCAACGCCGCTGCTGTCGAGGCAGGCTCCGCGAGGGTGCAGGGTTCGCTGGACCGCGCGGTCTCCCGCGGCAAACTCGACGAGACCGACCGCGACGCCGCCGCCGCGAGAATCACTTGGACCACCGACCTCGCAGACATGAACGGCTGCCAACTGGCCGTCGAGGCCGCTCCTGAAGTCCTCGACCTCAAGCTCGACATCTTCAAGAAGCTCGATGCGGTACTGCCCGCAGGGGCGATCATGGCGACGAACACTTCGTCGATACCGATCATCGACATTGCCATGGGGACCGAGCGGCCCGAGCAGGTGTGCGGGATGCACTTCTTCAACCCGGCGACCGTGATGCGGCTAGTGGAGGTGATCTCCACGCAGCGCACCGATCCCGACGTTGCACAGAGCGCCGCGGGTTTCGCAACCGATGTGCTCGGCAAGCGGGTCGTGCATTGCAAGGATCGGGCCGGTTTCGTGGTCAACGCGCTGCTGGTGCCCTTCCTGTGTCAGGCGATCGCCATGTTCGAGGCGGGCCATGCCGCAGCCGAAGACATCGACGAGGCGATGAAACTCGGGGCCGGCCATCCGATGGGTCCGCTGGCCCTGTGCGACATGATCGGTCTCGACGTGATGCTGTGGACCGCCGAGTCGTTGTACGACGAGTACAGCGAGCGCTTCCTCGCTCCCCCGCCGCTGCTTCGGCGGATGGTGTCTGCAGGCCACCTCGGCCGCAAGTCCGGCAAGGGCTTCTACGACTACTGAGGCTGTGCTTTCGCCGGGCGCAGCCGGAGCCGCCAGGCCGCGAGCGGTTATTGCCGGGCGCAGCCGGAGCCGCGGGGCGCTTAGCGGCTATCGGGCGGGTGAGTTGCGTTTCTCCCAGTTGTCGGCCTCGGTGAAGGCTTGCTGCTCGGCTCTGATGGCGCGATAGGCGTCTCGGTGGCGTCGTTGACGTATCAGTCCACGGACGTAGTCCCCGAAGTAGGCCCTCAGGAACGCCCAGCGACCCGCCTCGTGCCATTGTCGAACGTGGACGAGTTCGTGCGCCAACAGTTTGCTGTTGCCGCTGCGGTCATCGTCGGTGCGCAGCAGCACGAACCGGCCGACCGCCATTCCGCTCGAACCGAACGGGAGCACCGGGACCCGCACTATCCGCACCCGTTCAGCCAATTCACCGCTGAGAACATCGTACGATTGGATCTCTGGTCCCTCTAATCGCCTCATGTTCGACATGATCGTATTCGACTTCCGCGTGGCGCCTTGAAGACTGTTCGCGACATCCTGCCGCGGTTCACCGGTCTGAAGATGCCGGTTCGCATCGGCGTGGTCTCAGCCGCGCTGGTATTGCTGCTGTTGATCACCGCCCTACTCGCCGAGCCGACCGACGATCTCGCTGGTGACGTGAACGCCACGAGCACAACCACGACAACCACGACCACGACCACGACGACAACCACCACCACGATCCCCGAGTACACCGGTTGGGTGGATCCCGAAACGTCGGGAACGGCCTGGGGTACCGAGGTTCGGGGGTTGCTGACATTCCGTGGCAATCCGACTCGCACCTACTACGGCGAGGGTCCTGTGCCGTCTGCGCCTCAGATCCTCTGGACGTATCCCCGAGAAGGTTCCCTGTGTTCGCTTTCCACGACCGGCGGTGAGACCACGACCTGGTGCGGTTCAGGCTGGACCGGTCAACCGGCCGTCTTCGAGTACGCCGGCAGAACCTGGGTGACGCAGGGCAGCTACAGCGGCAACTTCCATTTCCTCGACTTCAACGACGGCACCCAGATCCTCCCGGACTTCGCCACAGGCGACCTCGTCAAGGGCTCTGCGACCGTCGATCCCGACGGATTCCCACTTGTGTACACAGGCAGTCGCGACGGCTACTTCCGAGTGCTCTCCTTCGACGGCGACGAGCCCGTCGAGCTCTGGGCGCTGTGGGGCTACGATGTCTCCCCGACCAAGTGGAACGACGATTGGGACGGGTCGGCACTGGTTCTCGACGACTACCTCTTCATTGGCGGCGAGAACTCTCAGTTCCACATCGTCAAGCTGAACCGGGGCTATGACATCGACGGCAATGTCACGGTCGACCCGAACCTGGTGTTCAACGCTCCAGGGTGGGACGACGAGTTGATTTCAGCCGTGGGCGACAACGTCACGATCGAGAACTCGGTGGCTATTTCAGGCAACGTTGTCTATTTCGCGAATTCGGGAGGGTTGATTCAGGGGTGGGATATCAGTGACCTGGTCGACGGCGTCGATCCGACGCGAGTGTTCCGCTTCTGGGCCGGCGACGACGTCGACGCCTCCCTGGTGATCGACAGTGAACAAATGATCTACGCCGCCGCGGAGTACGAGCGGGGCAATGCTCGCAGTCAAGAAATAGGTCAGATCTTCAAGCTCGACCCGTCTCGGCCCGATGATCCGCTCGTCTGGAAGGTGGATGCACGTTCCTATCTTGGTTCTGGTGTTTGGGCCACGCCGGGTCTCCACCGCGACATTCTGATCGTGCCCACCGACCAGGGAACCGTGCTGGGGCTCGACCGCGCCACCGGCACACAGCGCTGGTCGATCAAGCTCCAAGGGCCGACCTGGTCCTCGCCGGTGATCGTCGACGACGTATGGATCCAGGGAGACTGCGCGGGGTTCCTGCGAGGGTTCGATGTGTCGGACACGTCCGTTGAACCGTCCCAACTGTGGGAGGTAAACCTCGGCGGCTGCATCGAGTCGACTCCGGCTGTCTGGGGTGGCAGGATCATCGTCGGCACCCGCGCTGGACAGATCGTCGCCGTAGGTTGATTGCAGAACATGCATCCGATCCGTTGCAGAACATGCATTCATTCGTTGGACTACTTGTCAATATGACATCCGACTACCCGAACCTGCGACTGTCGGTTCCGGCCGGGCCGACCCACAACCGCCTCACACATCAGCAGGAGGGGCGCCTACGTTCTAGGAGTGCCCGTTCGCGCAGTTCGGCGGGCGAGTTCAGCGGCGGTGCCAGGTGGAGCCGGTGGGGGTGTCTTCTACGACGATGCCCAACGCGGTGAGTTCGTCGCGGAGCCGGTCGGCTTCTGCGAAGTCTCTGGCTTCTCGTGCTGCGGAGCGAGCTGCGACCAACGCCTCGATGTCTTCATCGCCGGTCGATCCGTTGGCGCTTGTGGTGCTGGGTGGTCCGCCGACTCGGATGCCGAGGGCACCGGCGAGGTCGATCACGGTGGCAACCAGCACCGCAGCGGCTGTGGTGTCGCTGGTGCGGCTTGCGTCGAGGGCGGTGTTGGCTTTCCGGACGGTGTCGAAGATGACGGCGACGGCTTCGGGGGTGCCCAGGTCGTTGTCCATCGCCGCCGCGAACGCCTCGAGCGCCGCTGTGTCACGATTGGTGCTGTCGAGGGCAATGCCGGCGGCTGCGGCCCTGCGGGCCATGGCGTCGATGCGCTCGATTCCGGCACGGGCCTGCGCCATCACCTCGGCGTTGACTTCCATGGTCTTGCGGTAGTGGGTCTGCTGCAGCAGCAGGCGCAGGGCCCGGGCGTTGAGGGGGTGTTCGTCGAGCAGGTCGCGCACCGTGCGGAAGTTGCCCAGCGATTTCGCCATCTTCTCGCCGCCGACGTTGAGCATGGCGTTGTGCAGCCAGTGCTGGGCGAACGGCCGGCCCGCGGCGATTGCTTCGGCCCGTTCGTTGGTGTGGTGCGGGAACACGAGGTCGTCACCTCCGCCGTGGAGGTCGAATCCGTCGCCGAGGATGCCGAGGCTCATGGCCACGCATTCGATGTGCCATCCCGGGCGACCGGGTCCCCACGGCGATGGCCAGGTCGGTTCGTCGGGCTTGGCCGACTTCCAGAGTGCGAAATCGAGCGGATCCTCCTTGAACTCGTCGACCTCCACCCGGGCCCCGGAGCCCTCCGCGAGCTCGTCGAAGCTGCGGTGCACCAAGTCGCCGTATCCCGGCACCGAGCGCACCCGCAGATACACACCCGATTCGGTGGCGTAGGCCGACCCGTTGTCCATGAGGGTCTCGATGAACGCGACCATCTGATCGACGAACTCGGTGGCGTGGGGGCGGTCGTGGGGGTGGAGGATGTCGAGTTCGTCCATCGCCTCGGTGTAGACCGCTTCCCATTGTTCGGCTACTTGTGGTTCGGTGAGGCCCTCTTTGTTGGCGCGGTTGATGATGTTGTCGTCGATATCGGTGACGTTGGCGACGTGGTGGACCTCGACGCCACGCCATTCGAGGTAGCGGCGCAGCACGTCGTAGGTGAGGGCTTGGCGGGCGTGGCCGAGGTGGGGGTGGTCATAGACCGTCGGCCCGCAGGCGTAGAGGGAGACCTTGCCCGGGTCGCGCTGGGCGAGGGGCTGAACCTTCATCGTGAGGGTGTCGTACAGCTGGATCAAGGGACTGGAGCCGCCGGGGTTTCTGGTTCAATTCCGCACAGGTCTGACAGTTCCCGCAGCACGGCGGGCGCTGTCGGGTCGTCGCCTCCGTCGAGTATGGCCGTGGCGAGTCCGAGCAGTTCTCCTCTTGCCCGGGGGGCGTCGAGGTCGTCGTCGAGTGCGGCGCGCAACCGGCTCGCGTACGGGGCCGGGTCGGGGCCCGTGGTCACGTTGGCCGCCGCCAACAGTGTCTCCAAGTCAGTCGCGGCCTCAGTGATGTCGTCGTCGAACCATTCCCAGTCTTCT
Organism: Candidatus Aldehydirespiratoraceae bacterium; assembly: GCA_965208435.1. Lineage (GTDB taxonomy): Bacteria > Actinomycetota > Acidimicrobiia > Acidimicrobiales > Aldehydirespiratoraceae > VXYK01. Next base: position 1,411,122 of record OZ242337.1, read on the forward strand.
CGATAGTGGTGCGCCATCAGGGCTAGACGGATCGCCCTCGGGTCGGCGAGTTTCGACAGTTCGCTGACGAAGACGAGGTTGCCGAGCGATTTAGACATTTTCGTGCCGTCGTAGGCGACCATCCCGCAGTGCATCCAATGGCGCACGAACGTGGTGCCCGTGGCTGCTTCGCTCTGGGCCCGTTCGCACTCGTGGTGCGGGAAGATCAGGTCGCTGCCACCGCCGTGCAAGTCGATGGTGGTGCCGAGCAGGCCCATCGACATGGCGCTGCATTCGATGTGCCATCCGGGGCGGCCCGGTCCCCACGGCGATTCCCATGCGGGTTCGTCGGGCAGGGAAGGTTGCCACAGCACGAAGTCGAGCGGGTTGCGTTGGCGGGGGTCGTCGGGGTGGCCGCCGCGTTCGGCCGCCAGTTCGACCATGGTCGCTTCGTCGTAGCCCGAGACCACACCGAACGTGTCGAAAGTCGTCACATCGAAGAAGGTGGCACCTTCGACGGTGTAGGTGTGACCGCCTTTTTCGAGGACCGTGATCAGGTCGATCATCTCGGCCACCCATTCGCGGGCATGGGGTTCGGCTGTCACGGGCCGAGTGTTGAGCACGGACATGTCGCCGTGGAAGCGGGCTGTTTCGGCGGCCGCCAGTTCCAGGAAGTCGACGCCGAGCTCTCGGGCCTTGCCGAGGATGCTGTCGTCGACGTCGGTGATGTTGCGGACGAGTTTGACGCTGTGGCCGAGTTCTTCGAGCCGTCGGATCAGCAGGTCGTAGGTCAGGTAGGTGTTGGCGTGGCCGAGATGGGTCGAGTCATACGGCGTGATGCCGCAGACATAGACCGATACTTCTTCGCCCGGCTCGAAGGGGACGATCGAGTTGCGCGCCGTGTCGTAGAGAAGCACCCCCGCAACGGTAGCGCCCCGAGCGCCCCGGCATGACACCCCGGGAGCGCACCGGTCTGGGGGCCTATTCGGGGGTGACGTAGGCGGCGGTCAGGCCTCCGTCGACCTGCAGGTTGGCGCCGGTCATGTACGACGAGTCCGACGAGGCCAGGAACAGCGCGGCCGACGCCATCTCGGTCGCCTCACCGAACCGGCCCATCGGCACGTGCACCAGCCTGCGCTGGCGCTTCTCGTCGGTGTCGAGGTACGACATGAGCAACTCGGTGCGCAGCGGACCCGGCGACAGGGCGTTGACCCGGATGTTCTCCCGCGCGTGGATCACAGCCAACTCCCGGGTCATCGACAGCACCGCCCCCTTGGACGCGGTGTAAGCGATCTGCGGCGTGGCCGCTCCCACCGACGCCACGAACGACGCCGTGTTGATGATCGAACCGCCGCCCGCCCGACGCATGGCCGGGATCTGATGCCGGCATCCGTACAGCACACCCTTGAGGTTCACCGCCAGCGTCTTGTCGATGGTCTCCTCGGGAGTGGCGATGGAGTCAGAGTCTTCGGCCAGCATGATCCCGGCGTTGTTGAAGGCGATGTCGAGCCGCCCGTAGGTCTGCTCCGCAGTCTGTACGGCCGAGGCGACATCGGCATCGTCGGACACGTCGGCCTGGACCGCAGTGGCCTCACCCCCCTCTGCTTTGATCAACTCGACGGTCTCGTGGTTGGCCGCAACGACGTCGACCGCAACGATCCGGGCGCCCTCTTGGGCGAAGCACAGCGCGGCGGCGCGCCCGATCCCGCCGGCCGTACCGGTGATAAGCGCCACCTTGCCTTCGAGTCTCATACCCGCTCCCTTCGACGCCAATCAGTATTTCGCGCCCCCGGCAGGAATCGAACCTGCGACACACGGTTTAGGAAACCGACGCTCTATCCACTGAGCTACGGGGGCGGGGGCTTGTGATGGGCCAACCATAGTGGGGTGCCGATCTGATTGAATTCACATAGGACCGAAGAGACGATGGAGACCCGATGAGCCACGGCAGGAAGTCCACCGAGAACAAGGCTGTCAACGGGGGCCCGAGCCCGACGCCGGTCCGCGCCTGTGTCGGGCGGCAATCCGCAGATCCCGAAGGGGTACGGCGACGGCCCCGTCCAGGACTACATCGCCGCCATGCCCGGATGGAAACGCGACGTCGGCGAACGCCTCGACGAACTCATCGTGCGAGCAGTCCCCGAGGTGAGCAAGGCGGTGAAGTGGAACAGCCCGTTCTACGGCCTGGAGGGCGAGGGTTGGTTTGTGTCATTCCACTGTTGCTGTCGATGATGAGTATCATGTCTTTTCAGGTTGTGCTGTGCTGAACGCTGGTGTAGGTTCCCCGCATGGAGACGATGGCGGGACCGGCGATAGACACACAGGTGCTGGTGATCCTCGGCGCCGCGTTCGGGGCGATGTTCGTGACGCTCACCACGATGATGTTCACCTTCATCCGGCTCCACCACCGCGAGAACATCGAAACCCGCGAGCTCATCGCCCAGTCGACCGAGAAGTTCCAGACGCAAATCGAACAGGTGGGCGAGAAGTTCCAGACGCAAATCGAACAGTCGGCCGAGAAGCTGGCGGCCGATTTCGAAAGGCGGTTCGACAAGCAGGAAGCCAAGTTCGACAGGCGGTTCGACAAGCAGGAAGGCAAGCTCGACAAGGTGATAGTCAGCCTCAGCGACGCCCGTGAACGGCTCGCGCGCATCGAAGGCCACCTCGGGGTCGGATTGCCGTCACAGACAGAACCCGAGTCGAACGGCGACACCAGCGAAGCCGCCTAGCTCGAACACCCGCCGATGGCGGGTTTGCTGGGTGGCCAGCAGGCAGTGGCGGTCAGGCGGGCGGTGGAGTGGATGGCGTCGATGTCGATGTAGCAGCCCTGCAGGTGGCGGCGTTGGGTGGAGCGGAACGCTCGTCGTCCGTGCAGGACTCGCCGGTTGTCGAATGCCACCAACTCGCCGGGCTGCAGGGTGATCTCGATCGCTGAGTCGTCGCGGTCGAGCAAGACGACGAAAGTCCGGTACGCGTCGTAGAACGATGCGGTGTCGGCTCGATCGGGAGGCAACGGTTCTGCCGAGCGGTTGTTGACGCTCACGGCTCGCACCGCACCGTCGCCGTCGAGTTCGATCAGAGGGTGCCGAGCCCGGAGGTCCACTCCCCTGCCGTGGAAGCGGAACGTCACATCGGTGTTGACGAGCGTCTGAAATGCGGCCGGGTCTTCATCACGAAGACACTCAACCGCAGCGAAACCATCCACGAACCGGCTGGCTCCGCCTTCGCTCGCGGCGGCCAGACAATGCAGCAGCTGCACAGTCGGACACGGGTCGCGATAGGGGTTGTCAGTGTGGGCGGGCAGACCGAGCGGGGTGTAGGCGAGGTTGACGGGGTCGGGTTCGGCTATAACGTCGAAAACGCTTCCGTAGTTGGTCTCTCGCACGAACCCGATCGTGTTGCCGATCTCCAGAACCGTTGAGGGTTCGACCCCGCAGTCGTGCAGCAGTGCGATGCCGCGCCGTGCCAGTTGATCGACGAAAGCGCCGCGGTCACCGGTCCAACTGGTGCTGTCGGCACGGATCCGTTCGGCGAACACCGGCGGCCACGGCTCGATTTGCAACGCATCGGGCTCACCCGCGGGGATACGGCAGACGTGCCGCTCACCCGATCGGTGGTGCAGGGTGACCTCGAGCCCGTTATCGCTGCGGTCAGTGCGCACTACGGTCCAGCCGTCAAGCATCGTGGCATCGACGAGGTGCTGATCGGTACCCGGGTCGCGGCATTGCGCGCAGCGGCAGGCATCGCGAGCCCACGACGGGTCGATCGGACGCCTCGGCGCGAGCGCTGAGCTGAGCAGACCCCGATAGGTCTCGAGCGGCGGTATCACCAGACCGTCGACCTTGCCGTCGTCGTCGTAGGCGCGCAGCCGCATCGCCTCAGCCGCGAAGGCACCGGTCTGGAAAGCCTCGGCTTCGGCTGCACACAGCGGTCCTCCCTGTTCGGCCAGCGACATCTGCGACGCCTCGCTGAGACGGTCGTGGTAGCTCGGTTCGACCGCCACGCGGTAGCGCTTGGCCATGACATGGGCCCGGATCGGCTCGACAATGGCCGGGTCGAGCAGGGGTTGCAGGGCCCTAGCCCCGACCTCGGCGTGGCCTGGCAGACCCCAGTCGCCCGCCCGGCCCAGCATGTGGCCGAGATCGTGCAGCAGGCAGGCGAGCAGCATCTCGTCGCCGGCTCCATCGGCCGCGGCGCACGCTGCGGACTGCAGCGCATGGTCGAGCATCGTCACGTGCTCCCCATAAGTCTCGTTCGCACAGGAGGCCATCAGGTCCATCACGACGTCCACCAACGGAAGTTCCCGGCCCAGCAGCGACGACCCCTGCCAGCGGTGATCGGGCTCGAACCCGCACAGGTCGGCGACGGTCGGGGCGACATCGAGAGGCGAGGCGCCCGACCAGCCCGAACCGGGTTGGATCCGGCCCGGGGCCCGGACTACCACGAACGTCTCCATCACTTCGTGGACTGTCTCGGTGTGGTCGCTGCCGACACCGCCGTGGTCGGTGGTGACCAGCACGGACGCCTCCGGACCGAAGGCGTCGAGCAGCCGGGCCAGCGCCGTGTCCGATCGAGTGACCGCCGCAACATATTCTGCGCTGTCCCAACCGTGGAGGTGCCCGCTGAGGTCTGGCTGCGTGAGATACACGAACGACAGGTCGTGGCGACTGTCGGTGCTGGTCGCAATCGCTGCTTCGACGATACGGCGGTCGTCACCAAGGTCGTATCCGCTGTCGATCACGAACCGTTGACTGGCTGCATCAGACTCGATCACCGAGTCGAACGGCAGCCAGCTGACGAACATTGCGGTGGAGAACCCGGCTTGGCGGGCCGCGCCCAGAAAAGACGGCGCGTCGCTGTGCAGAGGTGCCGGTGTGTTGTCGATCAGTCCGTGCGTGCCGGGATCGACACCTCGAAAGATCGACGTGTGGGCAGGAAGCGTTCTGGGCGGTGTCACGGTGCGCGCCCCGAAACACGACGCGCCCTGGAGTGCGAGGGTGGTCAGGGTGGGCATCGTGGCGCGACTGATGTGGCGCGGAGCCAGCCCGTCAATCGAGACCACCAGCACAGGAGAAGGCAAAACCGTCGTACTCCTAGAATACGTCTCCCGAATCCGACAATCGAGCATCGTGGGCCACCGCAGCCGCGAAGGAGTCCGTTGAGAGGTCGGAGACGTGCCAGACGGTGTCGCCGGGTTCACCAAGGTCACAGAACTGGAATCGGCCGGTCGTCTCGCCGTCCCTCAGGTTCTTAGGCACTTCGAAACGAGAGACGTCCAATGAGAGTCCCCATCCGTGGGCCTTGCTCAACGCCTCCTTGACGGTCCAGAGCCTGAAGAACAGCCGAAGCTTCCGACTTCCATCGAGCGCGGCCAACTCCGCCTGTTCGTTCGGCCCGAAGGTACCCTCGATCAGAAGGTCGAGGTTGCGCTGCGCAGTGAGTTCCTCGACGTCCACCCCGACACGTCGGTCGTGGGAGAGGGCGATCAGTCCGTGGCAGCCGCTGTGACTGACATTGAAACCGAAGGACACCGCGCGGCCGTCCACCGTGGCGTAGGGCTTCCCGTGTTCGGCCGAGTCGAGCGCCAGGCCCTCGTTGCGACAGTCGAGCGCATCGCACAGCAGCGAACGGAGAGCCGCACGGCACAACAGGTACTGGCGTTGGGCGCCCTCGTGCAGGAAACGCTGCCAACGAAGACGTTCAGCGTCGTGGAGCCAGGACCAAGCCGCCTCCTCGTTGGCGGAATCCGCTGCCAGGTCGACATGCATGATCACGACCCCGTCAGCCTGGGTGTACGGGCGCCACCAGTCACCCGCCTCCATCAGATCACCCCGACTTGGGTGAGGAACCCACGAATCTCCTCCACGCACTTCTCCGGTTGCTCCAACTGCAGGAAGTGCGTGGCGTCGGGAAGGAAGTCATAGTCCACGGTCAGGATCTCGCTCAGGTCGATCGTGGGCAGATACGAGTAGGGCAGCGTCGGGTCCGCACCGACAACCTTGATGGGGCACTGCATCGCGCTGAAATCGACCAGCACGGCGAAGATGCTGGCGTGAGCGATGATCTGAGCCTCATGTTCACGCGGGCAGCGGAGTTCATATCCGTCGCCGTCCGCGCTCGGACGCAGCGTGGTTCTTGCCAGGAGTTCGTGCACTCCGGGCACGGCGAGTCTGAAGGTCGGGGAGAAGCCGATCAGGTCGATGAAGGCCTCCTCGGTCTTGAACCGATGTGATCTCTGTGCAGCGAGGCCGGCGGCGCGTCGGGCCGCTTCGTCTAGTTGGTGGCGAACCACCCGGGGGTTGCGCAGGGGCGGGTCGAACAGGACCAGAGCGGAGTATCGGCTCCCCAGGGTCGGTGAGAGCAACGGTGCCATCGACGAGATCGAATGGAACACACCCACTTGGGGTTTCTTGCCGAAATGGTCGTCGATCGCTTGCATCACGGTGTCGTGGTCGTCGACGAATGTTGGGAAGGTGTGGTTCGAGATGTCGCTGACAGCATTCCAGCCGTGGCTTCTCAGGTCGTAGACAACCACATCGAAAGCGTCGGTCAGCAGCGACCAGAACGGATAGTAGAGGTCGATGGCCAGACCGTTGCCGTGGCACAGCACAATCCTGGGACCATCCGGGTTCCCATGACGCCGCAGCACGATGACGGTTCCGTCGTCCATCATCACGTCGTGGACCGAGAGCGGCTCGGGAAGGGTCCAGACGCCGGCGAGGATCATGGGCTGATCCTAACGGTCAACGGTGTTCGCTAGTAGACGAGTCAACCCGCCGCAGTGACCTGAACCGTCACGATGTCGAGGCCGTGGAACTTCTGGTGATGCACCGACGAGGCGTAGTGCCGCAGCAACCGGAGCGAAACCTCGCCCTCCTCCAAACCCGCAGCGCTGTGGGACTCTTCGTTCAGGTGGGCCAGCCGGTCCTGGAGATTCTCCTCGTCGAGCACAGCAAGGAACTCCATTTCCACCGTCTCCCCACTCTGACGGGCGACCACCACCAACTTCGGAGTGCCGCTACTCGATTCGCCCGGGTCGCCCCGGCGTCTCTCGCTGTGCTCCAGAATGCTCAGCAGGGTCTCCTCACCCGCCGAGCACAACCGTTGAGTCGCTGGGTCGTCCCAGCCGATGTCGACAGCGAAGCCGCGCAGGAACTCCTCGATCTCGCCCACGACCGACATGTCGAGGTCGACCTCCAGCCGTGACTGCGCGCGGCGATCGGTCCGCTCAACGAACTGGCTCATCGCCACCGCGGTCACCGCACCCACCAGCATTCCGTTGTCGATGAGCGGCCCCCATCTGTCGCCGAGCAGGTCGACGCCGATCGTCGCTTTGTCCAGGCCGATCCCCAACGAGAACGCGATGCCGACCGTCAGGGCCCTGCCCCTGTCGAGCCCGCCCGCTACCAGCGTCTGTATTCCGCTCACGAAGAGCACACCGATGGCGGTCACCAGGTAGGCACCCATCACGGGATCCGGGATTGCGAGAAGCGCGGCGCCCACCTTCGGCAGCAGCGCCACCGCTACCATCAGCGCCCCGATCGCGTAACCGACGCTGCGGGCCGCCACTCCCGTGAGATGGATCAGCGAAGGACTCGACGACGAGTAGACCGACGTCGGCGGCGTGCCTGCCAGACCCGAGAGCATTATGCCGATGCCGTTGGTGTTGAGCGATCCTTGGACCAGTCGGAAGTCGGTCACCCGCGGCGTGCGCCACGAGACCTGTTGGATGGCGATGCAGTCACCGATGTTCTTGACGCTGCCCACCAGGGCAACGACCACGAACGCCGGCAGCAGAGACCAGAAGTCGGCGTCGAAACTCAGATCGATTCCACCGAACCCGCCGTCGGGGACGCCGATCCAGGCGGCGTCACCCACCGGTGACACCTCGAAGGCCCCGAACATGACCGCCACGATGCAACCGGCGCCGATGGCGATCAACGGCGACCAGATCCGCCAGGAACCGAAGGCGCGCAGCGACAACACGACAACCACGACCAGCGTCACGAACGCGACGACCGGGCCGGTCGCCGCGGGTGCGCTGTCGGGCACGGCCTGCACCCGGTCGAGCGCTATGGGCAGCACCGTCGCCGCGATCAGCATCATCACCGTGCCCGAGACGACCGGCGTGATTATCCGGCGCAGGAGGGGCAGCCAGAACGACAGCAGCAGGTAAAAGATCCCAGCACCGACCGTCAGACTCGCGAGCAGACCGGGTCCGCCTGCGGCCAGGGCCAGCACCGCCACCGCCACATAGTTGGGCGTGGGGCCCATGATCAGAATGTGGCCCGCTCCGAGCCGCGGGAGACGGGCCGCTTGAAGCGCGGTCAGGCCGCCCGCGATCACCAGGGACGCGAACACCGCCCAGGCGATGTAGTTGTCGTCCTGCCCGCCGGCTCGGGCCGTGACGGCAACGATCAGCACGATCGTGGCCAACACCAGCATGACCCCCTGAAGACCGACGCTCAGAGCAACTGGCAGTCCGCAGCGATCATCCGGTTCGAAACGAACGGCCTCCTCTGCTGCCCGTTTGCTCATGTCGCACTACCGCATAACGAGCGCATAGTCATCGTCGGGCGCTGAACATCAGAGCAGGATGCGGCGCGCTACCTCGCGCGCCCCGTCCAGGTCTTCGACGAAGTGGTCGTCGGGGACGTGGCGCAGAACGTCCAACGCCTCAACGCTGGTACTCGCCAGACCCGACAGGCCCATCACGATGCACTCGGTCTCGGACACGATCGCTGCGTCCACCAGCTGGCCCAGCACCAGAGCAGCGCTGTCGTCGATGAACACAGTCTGGGAGAAGTCGAGGATCACCACTTCGTGTTCGGCGATGTCGCTGCGGATCGTGCTGAACAGCTTCGTCGACGACGCAACGGTGAAGCTGCCCCGCAACGACAGCAGGCCCGTGCGGGCCGCGAACGGGTCCTCCGTCTCGAAATCGAAGTCGAACGCGTCACCGCCGTCATCGCCTTCATCGTCATCGTCATCGTCGTCATCGGCGAGGAAGGTCATGTCGAGCAGCGGGGTCGAGACGACCATGTCGAGCTCCAAGCGCTCCAGCTGACGTGCGCCGGTCATAGCCGCCGCGATCAACCCGACCGCCACAGCAACAACCAGATCGGAGATCACCGACAACCCGAGCGTCAGTACCAGCACGACCACGTTCTCGCGGGGAATGAGACGGATCCGAGTCAGGTAGCGCCAGTCGATGATGTCGAAGCCGATCTTGATGAGGATCCCGGCCAGCACAGCGTGCGGAATCGCGTCGGCATACCTTCCCAGTCCCAGCACAAGCGCCAGCAGGATCGTCGCACACAGCACACCGGACACCCGCGACCGGCCCCCGGCACGAACGTTGGCGACGGTGCACGACGTCGCTCCTGCTCCAGGCACACCGCCGACGAGCGCCACCAGCACGTTCGCGAATCCCACGCCCATCAGTTCCCGGTTGGGCTCGTGGCTCTGCAGGGTCAACGAGTCGGCCACCCTCGCGGTGAGCAGGCTGTTGATCGAACCGAGCAGGGCGATCGTCACAGCAGGTGGGAACGCCGCTCCTATGTCGCCCAGCGCAAGCTCCGGCAACTCGAGATCGGGGAGACCCGCAGGCACCTCTGCCAACGTCGGCACATCGCTCAACCAGAACACCGCGAGCAGCGTCCCGATGAGCAGCGCAGCCACGGACGGAGGCATGAACCTGCGGAGCCGCTCCGGCCAGAAGGCACAGACCGCCAGCGTGACGACCCCCAGGGCCAGCGCGCTCGGGTCGACGTTGCTGACCGCATCGGGCCACGAACGCAGCGACTTGAGAGCACCGCCGAGGGCAACCTCGCTGCCGAACAACGGAAGGAACTGAACCAGGATGATGATCAGCCCGACCGCGGAGGTGAACCCCGACACCACCGCGTACGGCGTGTATGCCATGTAGCTGCCCAACCGCAACGCACCCATCAGTACCTGGATAAGCCCAGCCAGCGCCACGATGGCGAGCGCCTTGCCGAGATCCTGGTTGGCGTAGTCGACGAAGACCACGGCCATGGCCACCGACAACGGCGCAGTGGGCCCGGAGATCTGAGTCTTCGAGCCACCCAGCAACGCTCCCAACAGACCCACCACGATCGCCCCGTAGAGCCCGGCGACCGCCCCCAACCCCGACGCGACGCCAAAGGCGAGCGACAGCGGCAGGGCGACCACGGCCGCAGTCAGTCCACCGAACACGTCACCTCGGAGTACCTGGAGCTTCTCGCTCGTCTGCGAACTCATGTCCCCCCGACAATAGACGAACCTTCGCTCGACAGACCTGTTCGTACTGCATGTCGGGTGTATTCCCGGTGCCACAGTCCTCCGGTCCGGCAACCCGGTCGCACAGGACGGCTGAAACCCGTTGATCCGCTTTCGATATGCTGGACGTGGGTCTGGAGGAAGGGATGATGAGCAGGAACGACCGGGCGAAGATGAGGGCCGTGGTGGTCGCGGAAGCGATGGGAGACATCGCCGAGATCGAAACGCAGAGCAGCGAGCACGGAGGTATCGATCAGGCTGCTGTCGAGCGCATCAAGGCGCGGTTGTTGCGTCTGGCCGAGCACGAAGAGTTGTTCCCCGACGAGGACTTCCACCCGCCCGACGCTGCGTCGAGTTCGCTGATGTACCGGATAGCACAGGACGACGACCGGCCGGCGCTGTACATCCAAACCGTGGGCAACGGCGTTTCGGCGCCACCGCACGAGCACACCACCTGGGCAGTGATTGTGGGCATGCGGGGCCAGGAACTGAACCGGCTCTACGGTCCCTGCGCCGGTGGAGGCGAACCGCAGGTGCAGCACGAAGTCGTCGTCGAACGGGGAACCGGGGTGGCGATGCTCGGTGACGACGTCCACTCGATCCACATCGAGGGTGCCTCGGCCAACTTCCACTGCTACGGCCTGGCCCTCGAACAGCTCTCCGGCCGCCGCTTCTGGAACGCCCGACACGGTGAATGGCGCGAATACCACGATGTCGGCACCATCGTCGAAGCCCGCCCCGACCACGCCGAAAACTGATTGTGCTTCGAGTTGAGCGACCCTAGACGTATCCGATGGCGTGGGCAGGCGTGAAGCGGGCAATGAGGCGCCGTTCCTCAATCATGGCTCGGCGGTATTCGTCCCAGTCGGAGTGCGTTCCCGCCACCCGTTCGAAATAGGTGACCAGAGCGTCGCTGGTTGCGTCGTCGACGCTGGTGGTGGGCGGCGACAACTCAACCGTGCCGTCGAGGGACACATACGACCATGCCTGCTCGTCGGACACATGCAGCACGGCCCTGGGGTCGCGCCGCAGGTTGGCGGTCTTGGCCCGGCCGTCGGTCACCGAGATGCAGAACACGCCGTCGTCAACGTAATAGACGATGTCAGACGACTGCGGCCGGCCGTCTGAGCGGATGGTGATGAGGACTCCGAGCCTGCGCTCCGAAGCCCAATCGACTGCCTCTGCAAGTTCCATGCTGTCGTTTTAGCCCACCAGCAATCGCACCGCTCAGTCAGGACGGCTTCACGCGCAGTTCAACACGGCGTTCGCGGAGATCGAAGGTGCGCAGCCCGCCGCCACCGATGCCCTCCGCGAGCCAGTGCGGTGATACAGCCTCGGCAGCGGGATCGATGTGCAGATCCCATGAGAGTTCACCGGCCTGAGATGCCCTGCAGCGGGGGTTCACGGCCTGGGCCATGTGCAGGAACCCGTCGAGCCAGTCCAGGGGGCTGCGGCAGACGTCGTCGCTGATGCCCGCGCAGTCGCCGAACTCGATCGAGCCGTGTGAGTCGTCGTGGATCTGCACGGTGTAGCGCACGTAGTCGTCAACGAGGATCGGGTCCAGTTGCAGCACCTTGCCGATCGTGTCCATGCCGTCACCGGTGATCGCCATCGCCTCACAGAGGCGTTCGACCATCACCGGAGCCATCGCTGCGCGGTGCTGGGGCGCGGCGTCGTCGAGCAGTTCGGGGCTGAAGTTCTCATCGATCGAGAAGTAGGCCGCCCGCATCAGCAGGTGAACGTCGAGAGCGAACTCCTTGGCCTGGCGCACCAGCACAGCGTGAGACAGGTCTTCGAGGCGGAAGTCGGGGCGGAACGGACCCGAGTAGTCGTCCATGCCGCCAGCCTCGAGCGACTCACCGAGCTCGAACTCGAAATCGGCTGCGGCCGACTGCCGAACCACTGCCAGCGACGACTCGCGCGCGCGCGGCCCGGCCTCCTCGTCGACGATCCGGACCTCCCAGCGGCAGTGGTCACCGGTGAACTCGTCGGGTTTCGGCGGCCGATGCACCGGGATCGCCCGCAATCTCGGGTTGGTCGCTCCCAGGGTCGCGTCGAAGGTCCGGTCCTCCATGTGGTGGCACATGTTGGTGACGAGCTGCTCGTCGTTGGCTGTCAGCTCACGCAGATAGTGGTGTGCGCCGCAGAAGGGCAGCCAGAAGTAGCCGAGGTCGTGGTCGACCTCCTCGAAGTGGAAGTCCAGAAAGTGATGCGGGGCACCGACATCGAACTGGAAGCCCTTGAACGCCTCCCCCACACCGTCGCCGTCAACGTTCAAGTTCTTCTTGTTGCGCTCGGTGTAGACCGGGCTCGACCCCATCCATTCGCTGTCGGCCTGCTTGATCGTGGCGTCCTGTCCGACCGCGAGCGCGACATGGGGCATGAGCGCCCGATCGTGGTACATGGAGACGACCATGTACTCCCTGCAGAGCCGCGCGAGGGCCCTGCGGGTCAGCCGTTCGAGCGACCAGTCCGGGTCGAAGGGGCCCGCGTAGTCTTCGGTGAGTGCGCCGTCAGTCATCGTTGCTGCTTCTTCCGGTGCCGCATCGCATCAACACTGATTATCACGATCAACAGATCAAAACACCACTTCAACCGGTGTGCTCCGAAGGGCGTATATAAGATCAGCAACGGGGAACGATGGAAGACCAACCATTCGCCGGCACGGCCGAACAGGCGATCCTCGTTCAGGCCGCAGGCTCGGCCGCCGGTCTGGGCGAAGGGCCGTTCGATTTGCTGCGGGTCGGTACGAACAACGTGTACACCAACCACGAAGACCTCGTTGTGGCCCGGGTTGCGCCGATGCACGAGACCGTTGACTCCGGCAACGACCGACTGCGGAACATCGAATCGCTGATCGCCACCGGCGCGCCGTTGTTGAGTCCACTCAGCCCCGTCGTTGAACTGGCAGACGGACGGGTCGTGACTTTCTGGCCGATGGCAGAAACCGGGGAGGGGATATCGCTTCACGACATGGCCGCGCTTGTGGCCGAGTGGCACGGTGTGACTCCCCCGCTGTCACTGGAGATGTGGACTCCGGGCCATCAGGACGGACGCCGCCAGCGGATGATCGCTGCCGGGATGGAGGCTGATGTCCCTGCGGTGGCCCTCGACTTTCTGCTCACTGAGATGCACGAATCCCGTGCCGCCCTTGTCGAGCTCTGGGACGAGCTGCCCCACACGCATCCAGTCGTGCCCGTCCACGGAGACCTGTACCCGGGCAACGTCGTGTTCCGCAACGGTAGACACCTGCTGATCGACTGCGACTTCATGTGCTGCGGTCCGCCCGAGGCCGATCTGGCGCAGATGATCTCGCACTACCAGCGCACCACCGACGACGATCCCGAGGACTTCATCGCGGCGTACGGGCTGCCCGTCGACGCCGAGTTCCTGAGGCGTGCCACCCGACTCCGAGAGCTCGACCACGGCCTCTGGCTGGCCTCGATGTGGAACGTCAGGCTGGAGTCGCAAGAGGAGTTGATGCTGCGAATCGGGCGCTGGGACGACCTCTCGACCCGCTGGACGACCCTTTGATTCAATCTCCTGATTCGACCCGTTCTCGGCACTGGCGTTGGCTAGGTGACCTGGTTGCTGCAAGAGTCCTCATATGAAATATCGACTTATGGGTTCGAGCGGCCTCTGGGTTTCTGAGGTCGCGCTCGGTGCGATGACTTTCGGCAACACCGAGTGGGGTGTTGAAATAGACGAGAGCCGTTCGGTTTATGAGGGTTTCCGGGAGGCGGGCGGCAATTTCGTCGACACCGCCAACATCTACAGCAGGGGACGCAGCGAGCAGTTCGTCGGAGAGTTCATAGCGGACCATCGGGACGAGGTCGTGCTGGCGACCAAATACTCAGCGCCGATGCGTCCCGACGACCTCAACGCCCTGGGGAACAGCCGAAAACACATGATGGAGTCGGTCCACGCAAGCCTCGAGCGTCTCGGCACCGACTACATCGACCTCTATTGGGTCCACGCCCGCGACCACACGACCATGGCGGAGGAGATCATGCGCGGCCTCGATGATCTCGTCACCTCGGGGAAGGTCCTCTACGTCGGGATCTCCGATGCGCCGGCCTGGCAGGTGGCCCGCTGCAACACAATCGCCGAGCTGCGCGGTTGGAGCCGCTTCGTTGGACTGCAGATCAGGTACAGCTTGATCGACCGCGAGGTCGAGCATGAACTGTTGCCCATGGCCGAGGCGCTCGACCTCACGGTCACGCCGTGGGACACGCTGGGCTCAGGTGTGCTGACCGGAAAATACAACCGTGATGCCGACACCGCGGGCCGGGCGACGCTGCGCGGGCGAATCTCGGAGCGCGGTCTCAAGATCGCTGCTGAAGTTGTGGCCGTCGCCGACGAACTGGGCTGCTCACCGGCACAGGTCGCGCTCAGCTGGGTTCGTTCTCGCAAGGGCGTGATCGTTCCGCTGATGGGGGCCAGAACACGGGATCAACTCGACGACAATCTGGGCTGTCTCGACCTCGAGCTGCCCGATGAGGCCTTGACACGGCTGAACGAGGTCAGTTCGATTCGCACGCCGTTCCCGCACAACATGTTGGCGCCGTTCCGCAGCATCGGCTCCGGCGAGAGCCACCGGCCGGACCAGCACTGAGGATTCTTCAGGTTCGGGGTTTCATGAGCGCTTCTTGTAGATCGTGAAGCTCTCCTTGAACGGCACCAGATCGCGGCGGTACTGGCGGTGCACCTCGTCCACGGTAGCCGATGCGTCGGTCTGCACCTGTTGCAAAGCGGCTTCCAACTGAGCGATCCGTGCTTCGAGTTGGAGGACGCGTTTCACACCCGCGAGGTTCAAGCCTTCGTCGGTCAGATCGGATATTCGCTGCAGCAGGGCGATGTCGGCGTCGCTGTAACGGCGGCTGCCTCCTCCGGTGCGCGCCGGATCGACGAGCCCCTTGCGCTCATAGATCCGCAGGGTCTGTGGGTGCACTCCGGCAAGCTCCGCAGCAACAGAGATCACATACACCGCTCGATGGAATCGTTCCTGGTCCATGGTTGTGTCTCCTCTCGTTTCTCACAGGCCCAGATGGGCCCGCGGTGATTCGGTCGTGGCCTTTGCGAACGCCTCCACTGCCCGGCGTTGCTCCCTGCTTAGTTCTTGGGGCACGGCGACGGCGACAGTGACAAGCAGATCGCCCGCTCCGCCCCTGCCCTTGAGCCGAAACGTCTTGCCGGACACGGTGCCCGGGGGAATCCGTATCTTCACGGCCTCGCCGTTGAGTGTGGGTACCTTCACTTTCGCACCGAGGGTCGCCTCGGCAAAGGTGATCGGCACCTCGAGGGTGAGGTCCCTGCCGGACCTGCCGAACATCTCGTGGGGCTCGACCGTGACATGCACGAACAGGTCACCGGGGGGACCGCCTCCGTGTCCGGGGCCTCCGCGTTGTTTGAGCCGAATCTTCTGGCCGGTCTTGACCCCCGCCGGAATTCGTACCTTGACCTCCCGGGGACGTACCTCCACACCTGACCCGCGACAGTTCGTGCACGGCGAGGTGATCACCGATCCCCGACCACCGCAGCTCTGGCAGGGCCGACTGAACGAGAACAGTCCCTGGTTCTCGTCGTGCACGCCCCTTCCGTCGCACGACTCGCATTTGCTCGGCGCCGTCCCGGGCGCTGAGCCCCTGCCGTCGCAACCCGAGCATGCCGCCTCGCTGGTCAGGGTGATGGTGGTCTCGAGTCCGTTGACCGCATCGTCGAATTCCAGCGTCAAGTCCACTTCTATATCGTTGCCCCGCTGCCCGCGGGCCGGCCCCGGTTGGCCGCGCCCGCGGCCGCCCCGGTTGAACAGGCCTCCGAGCAGGTCGCCGATGTCGTCCATCCCGACGTTGAAGTGGCCCGTGCCGGGACCCGGGCCACCAGCGCCTCCGAACATCGGGCCGATCGGGCCCATCTTGCGGACTTCGTCGTATTTGGCGCGCTTGTCGTCGTCGCCGATCACGTCGTAGGCGGCCGAGACCTCCTTGAACCGTTCCTCGGCGCGTGCGTCACCAGGGTTGGAGTCCGGGTGAAGCTCGCGGGCGAGCTTGCGGTACCTGCTCTTGACGTCCTTGGAGGATGCGCTTTCGGTGACGCCGAGGATCGCGTAGTAGTCCTTCTCGAACCACTCCTTTTCGTATTCAGTCACCAGATCACCTCCTCAATTCACCTATCCCTTCACCCTGACCATGGCGGCACGCAACACCCTGCCATTGAAGGCGTAGCCGGTGCGCAGCACTTCGGAGACCATGGGCTCGGTCTGGTCTTCGTCGCCTGGTTCGCTCATGGCGGCCTCGTGCCGGTTGGGGTCGAACGGTTCGGTCTGGTCGATGATCTCCAGCCCCTGGGCCTCGAGCACGCTGCGGAGTTGGGCCGTTATCGGTTCAACACCTTCAACTTGCTGCACGGCCGCGGCGTCACAGGCATCGAGTACCGGCAGGATCGCCTGCATCACCCGGGCAGCGGCCTGTCGAAGGGTCTGCGCGTTGCGCTTCTCCGTCTGCTTGCGGAAATTGGCGAATTCAGCGGTGACTCTCTGCAGGTCGTTGAGATGCTGGTCGCGTTCTGCGGTGAGCAGTTCCAGCGCGGTCGGTTCCCTCGGTGCCGGTTCCGTCTCGGACCCAGCCTCAGCGGACCGGGCTTCGGGTTCACCTACCGATCCTCTGTCGGGCTCAGCGTCGGGCTCAGCGCCGCCCGGTCCGTCGAGCGCGGCGCCAACCGCGGCGTCAACCGAGGGGGCTTCATCGGTCACCGGTTGTTCCCCGCTGGAGTCCTCGGCAGAGGAGTCGGGCTTGTCGATACCGCTCACGATGCCTGGCTGTCGGAGTCGTCCTCGTCGATGATCTCGGCGTCGACAACCTCGTCGTCGTCGGGGGTCGACGCGGCCGCCGCAGACTCGCGTTCCGCCTGCGCGGCTGCCTCGTAGAGGCGCTGGCCGAACTCCTGGCTCGCGGTCATCAATGCCTCGGTAGCGGTCTTGATGGCCTCGACGTCGCTGCCTTCCAACGCTGTGCGCACCTCGGCCAGTTTCTCCTCGATGGTCGCCTTCTCGTCGTCGCTGACCGCGTCGGCCTGGTCGGAGAGCAGCTTCTCAGTCTGGTAGACGAGGGTGTCGGCGGTATTGCGGACCTCGGCTTCCTCCTTGCGCTTGCGGTCCTCCTCGGCATGCAGCTCAGCGTCCTTGACCATCTGGTCGATGGAGTCCTTGTCGAGCGAGCTCTGTCCGGTGATGGTCATCGACTGCTCTTTGTTGGTGGCCTTGTCCTTGGCGCTCACATGCACGATGCCGTTGGCGTCGATGTCGAACACGACCTCGATCTGGGGAAGGCCGCGCGGGGCGGGCGGGAGGTCGACGAGTTGGAACTTGCCGAGCGTCTTGTTGTAGGCGGCCATTTCCCGCTCGCCCTGCAACACGTGGATCTCGACCGACGGCTGGTTGTCGTCGGCGGTCGTGAAGATCTCGCTCTTGCGGGTCGGGATGGTGGTGTTGCGCTCGATCAGGGTGGTCATCACCCCGCCCTTGGTCTCGATGCCGAGCGACAGCGGCGTCACATCGAGCAGCAGCACGTCCTTGACCTCGCCTTTCAGCACGCCTGCCTGGACGGCCGCGCCGATCGCCACGACTTCGTCGGGGTTCACGGTCTTGTTCGGTTCTTTGCCGGTCATCTCCATGACCAGTTCGGCCACCGCTGGCATCCGAGTCGATCCACCGACGAGCACGACATGGTCGATTGCCCCCTTGGTGAGTCCGGCGTCCTTGATGGCGGCTTCGAACGGGCCGCGGCAGCGGTCGAGCAGGTCGGAGGTGAGGTCGCGGAACTTGGCCCGGGTCAGCTCGTAGTCGAGATGCAGCGGACCTGCGTCGGTTGCGGTGATGAAGGGAAGGTTGATCTGCGTCGACTGGGTCTGCGACAGTTCGATCTTGGCCTTCTCGGCAGCTTCCTTGAGTCGCTGAGCGGCCATCGGGTCCTTGGTCAGATCGACGCCATGGTCGCCCTTGAACGACTTGGCGAGCCATTCGATCACAGCATCGTCCCAGTCGTCGCCGCCGAGCTGGGTGTCGCCGGAGGTGGACTTGACTTCGAATACTCCGTCGCCGAGTTCGAGCACCGACACGTCGAAGGTGCCGCCGCCGAGGTCGAACACGAGGATGGTCTGGTCCGACTCCTCCTTGTCGAGACCGTACGCCAACGCAGCAGCGGTCGGTTCGTTGATGATCCGCAGGACTTCGAGCCCGGCGATCCGGCCGGCTTCGGTGGTGGCCGTTCGTTGTGCGTCGTCGAAGTAGGCGGGAACCGTGACCACGGCCTGGGTGACGGTGTCGCCGAGGTACTCCTCAGCGTCACGCTTGAGTTTCATCAGGACACGGGCCGAGATCTCCTGGGACGTGTACGCCTTGGAGTCGATGTCGACCTTCCAGTCGGTGCCGACATGGCGCTTGACTGAGCGGATGGTGCGCTCGGGGTTCGTGATCGCCTGACGCTTGGCCACTTCGCCGACGAGAACCTCGCCGTCCTTGGCGAAGGCGACGACGGAGGGGGTGGTGCGTGAGCCTTCCGCGTTGGGGACGACGACGGGGTCGCCGCCCTCCAGCACGGAGACGACGGAGTTGGTGGTGCCGAGATCGATACCTACGGCCTTGGGCATGCTCTGCTCTCTACTTTCGCTGCGGACGGTGCCGCAGATCCGCGGACACCGTCAGGGTGGGTTTCGGGTCGGACGGCGCCGCAGATCCGCGGACACCGTCAGAGTGTGAATCTTGCTAGAATGCAAGTGTACAGTACTTGAATCTGTTTACACCCAAAAAGTTGAGTCTAATATTGTCAACTATGGTGGTGATCTGACGACAGAGGTCCCGACGACGGCCACCACCGTCAACGGGGCACGCAGCCGGACTCTCCGTCCGCCGCGGGAGGAGTCGTGGAACAGGCGTCGGGCGGCGCTGCTCGATCACCGGTCGATGGTGTTGGTCCCACTTGGAGTGCGACCCGCCGAACAACCCTCAAGTTCAACATCGGTTGGTGCCGGGAATGGCCCGTCGACCAGGTCACCGCACAATTCGGTCACAACCCCGGCCGCATACGCAGACCCATCGAAAGGCGTGTCGTAGCCGGCATAGTCTTGCACGTACTGCAGGATGTACGTTCCGTTCTCGTCAGATGGATTCTTGTGATCCACCAGAAGTTCCACAACACCGGCCGCGCCACGCAAGTGAGCCCCTGCCAACAAGCCTGAGAGCGTGACCTCAACCTTGTTCGAACGACCTCCCGGCGGAGGACTGACAGACGGATCCAACTGATCCCACGACACATACATACCCAGATAGTCTTTGAGCGTTTTTCCCTTAGCTTTCAACCCCGCCACAATACCATTGTATTTATTTGTGAAGTGATCCTTGATTACAAGAATGTGCTTGTCAGGATTCGTGAAATCAACATAACCATTTATCCCATTCTTGCCAGTAAAATTTGAATCATAAAAGGCGACCGTATCGGTAGCTAAAGTCGGCACCTCGACAACAGGCGGATACACCAATGTGGAACGTACACCATTGGCCCAGGTATTGTTAGGAAGGTCGACGTAGTGTGACGGGTAGAATTTGTCTCCAACCTCAAACTCAGGAAACTTGTAATAACCTGTATCTACGAGGTCTGACTCTTGAAACTGGAATCCAACAAATCCCAGATAGTTAATAACATTTGATTGAATCAACTTCCAGTCTGGGTTCGTATCATTCGGATCATAGAGTTTACTGATACCAATTGTTTCAAACAATTCTTTGATTGTAACCGAACTACGTTGTACTGGATTGCCGTCAAGATCACGTACAACGCGCCCGGGATAGTTGACTTCTGGGTATGATTCAACCGGGTTGTTCCAGTTCTTATTATAGTAGCCCTGCTGAGAAGGATCGATATCAGATTCATATGCCCAAAGTACATCAATAAAGTCATCGTACGACTTTGTTTGTACATCACCTACAGTTGATTCAGCTCCGACTGCAGGAATCGAGCTTCCTATCAAGCTTAGAATCAGCGCAACAATGCTGAACGAATAAATCTTCATGGGTCTTCATTCTCCTCTATTTGTTAATTGTTGAGACGCTAATGGGTCCAACACGACCGTGACATTGGTGTGGAGTTGAATGGCTGAAGCAGGTACGGCATCGGAGATCGGACCCTCGACAGTTCGTGCTACGGCACTGGCCTTGCCCGCTCCGCAGGCCACAAGCAGCAGTTCGGACGCGGCAAGGATCGTGGCGATGCCCTGAGTCATTGCTCGGGTCGGGACAGAGTGCCCGGCCACAAAGAAGCGGGCGTTGTCCTCCCGGGTCTGCTCGCTCAGTTCAATGACTCGTGTGATGCTGTCGAACGGTGTGCCCGGCTCGTTGAAGGCGATATGGCCATTCGTTCCGATCCCGAGGATCTGCAGACCGATCGAAGCAGCCCGCACCTCCTGTTCGTAGCGTACGCACTCCGCTGTCAGATCCTGGGCCTGGGTGTTCGGACCATGCAGAGAGCCACTGCGCAGATCAACGTGTTGCGCGAACAGGCGGTGGACGACAGACCAGTAAGCATTGGGGTCGTACCGTTCCAATCCGACGTATTCGTCGAGCAGGTAGGCGTCAACGGGACGAAAGCTCAAACCCTGCCGTCGGTGACGACTCACGAGTTCGGCAAAAAGACCTTCCATCGTTTCACCGGTGGCGAGCCCCAATGCCGGCGACTCTGAGGTGGAGACGAATCGTTCGACGACACCCGCTGCTTCTCGTCCGACGCTGTCGGGGTCGTTGCAGACGATGATCCTCATGGCGTCGCAGGGTCCCCAGTGCCTTGGCTGGTGCCCCTGGCTGCGACTGCGGCACCGACGATCCCGGCGTGCATACCGTTGCGAGCCACCGAGATCGGCTTGGAGAGCTCGAGCTTCGATGAGAACTGCTCAAAGTCGTCGCTGAGCCCACCACCGACGACCCACCGCGAAGGGTTGAGGATTGCCTGAAGTTCGTCGAAGAACGGTTGTGCACGCCTGGCCCACTCAACAGGGGTGAGCGCCTCAGTTGAGATGGCACGTCCCGATGCGACTTCCTCGAAACAGCCGTCCACGCCACTGAGACTGCCCAACTCGGAATCGGCTATGAGGTTGCCGTTGTGCAGCAGTGCACTGCCGATGCCGGTGCCGAACGTCAAGACGATCGTGAGGCCGGACTCGTCGAGACTGGCCTCGCCGTAGACCAGTTCGGCCAGTCCGACCGCGTCGGCGTCGTTGATCAGCACCGCATTGCCTCCGTTGGGGGCGCGCAGCCATGTCAACGCTTCTGTCTTCTCCCAGGAAGCGCAGAGATTCGGGGCGTGCCTCAAGCTCGATCCGCTGATCATGCCCGGCAGGGCGATGCCTACCGGACCGGTCCACTGCATCGCCGCAGCGATGCGCCGCGTCGCTGCGGCGACATCATCCGGGTTGGCTGTCGGCGGGGTCGGTTCGACAAGGGCTCGCCTCGTCAGTCTGCCCACTTCGAGATCGACGATAGCCCCCTTGATGCTGGTACCTCCAACGTCGATGCCGAGCCACATTGTGGAGCCGTAATCCAGCGGGTGGGGCTGCTGGTCGTGCCCGTCCCCGTCACGGCTGCGAACAACCTCAGAACACCCCATCTCAATGTCGCGGCTCATTCGTCGAGACCGGCGGTTCGAGCGCCCGTGATATAGGCGACAAGGTCGTCCTTGGTCACCTCACCGACATCGACATCTGCGATTTTCTGACCCTGACGCAACACGATGGCCCGGTCGCACACTGCCGTCACGCGTTCCATGTTGTGAGTGATCAACAACACGGCGACGCCCGAGTCCCGCAGGCTGCGGATCAACTCGAGCACACGGGCCGCCTGTTCGACGCCCAGCGCCGCCGCGGGTTCGTCGAGCAGCACGATCTGCTGTCCCCAAGCCACCGCCCGCCCTATCGCCACCGCCTGGCGCTGACCGCCCGACAGAGCATCCAAAGGCCTGCGCAGAGACGGGATGCGGATGTCGAGACGGCTCAGAATCTCATCGGACTCGCGCCGCATGCGCTTCTTGTCGAGCACGCCGACCAGCGCCCCGAGCCTGCCGCCGCGGGTGTGCTCACGGTTGAGGAACAAGTTCTCCACCACATCGAGAGGATCGATCACCGCAAGCGTCTGATGGACCGTCTCAATCCCCAGCGTCCGCGCCGCCTCCGGCGAGGACACAGCACGCTCAACACCGTTGACACGCACCGTCCCGGCATCGGGCACATACACGCCGGAGATGCACTTGACCAAAGTCGACTTGCCCGCTCCGTTGTCGCCGAGCAGCGCCGTGACCCGCCCGTAGCGCAGGTCCATCGTCACACCATCGAGCGCCCGCACGGCGCGGAACGACTTGCGCAAGCCAGTGATCTCAAGCGCAACGGAACCCGGCTGTGCAGAACCCGGATCGGCAGGCACCGCGATCACCGCTGCCCACCGCCGAGCACGACAGGATCACCGAAACAGTTCCACACACCCGCCACCCGAGGCTCGCCCCTCGACACGCCCTCAATCCCGACAACGAACGCCCTCGTCACAAAGGCCTGCACACGGAAGCCGAAGACCACCGTCGCACCCTCAGCCACGGTCCGCCCGCCCTCGGGGTGAAGCTTGGCGTAGTAGTCGATCGCGGCCGGATCGGGCATGTCCGCACGCACCGGGTCAGTCGAGGCCTCAGACGGGTCGTGCGCCACAACAGCCCGAACCTCGTAGTCGGCGAAGACCGGGTCGATGTAGAGCCCGCCGCCGAAACAGAACGGCACTCCCTGATGGACATGGGCCACCTCGCTCAAGTACAGCACCGCCGGCTGCTCAGGCAGATCACCCACCGCATGCAACGGGGTCGTGCCGGTCAGACCATGTCCCGGTTCCACCTGGGTGCCGCCCGAGTCCGCCAACAGCCCCAGAACCTCAGTCGAGGTCGTCCCGGGCAGATTGAGCTCCAGACGCTCAGGGCTCGCAGGATGCCGACTGGCGATCTCCGCAGCCCGGGCCAGGGTCTCAACGTTGCGGGTGGAGCGCACCGCCCCAGTCTCAGAAGAGAACAGCAGCGCCGGAAACGTCGTGAGTCCGGCGAACTCCACACCCTGAAGCGAGGCGATGCGGTCGATCATGGCGGGCAGATCGTCCAACAGGACACCACCCTCATGGCCGCTGTAGAACTCGTCGCCCGGATCGAAGACCCGCACCAACAGCCGCTGCGAACGCCCGCTGGCACGAGCCGCAAAAGCAGATTCAACAGCTTTGTTCGCCGAGAAGACCGTCCAATAATCGGGCTCAAGGCCGGCGGCCTCAGCAGCCTCGGCTCTCGGAACCTGGACCAGATGGCCCAGATGGCCGAGCCGGTGACCGTTGCGGGCGATGGGCCGGGCACACGCCATGTCGACCGCGACGAACCCGTCGGCGCCGCCGCGCGCCATGGCAGCGAGCGCGCCCGGCGCCCGGCCGATCTGCTTGGTCATGGCGTAGACGGTCAGGCCCAGGTCGTGCGCCCGTCCACACAACAGGGCAGTGTTGGCCTCAATGGTGTCGAGGTCGAGCACACAACTGTTGGCTGGAATCCGCCCGGCCTGGTGGAGCCCGACCGCCGCCTCGACGAAACGCGGATTGTGCTCGAGAAGGGACCGAAGGAACACCTCAACTCTCTTTCTGTTCTCGCATACTCAACGACACGGCCAGGATGATTATCACTCCCCGGGCGATCTGTTGGTCCGAAACCCGCAGGCCCCAGAGGATCAAGCCGTTGTTCAGCATCGCCATGACAACCGACCCAGCGACAGCGCCCGCCACTGAGGCCCGCCCGCCGAAAAGGTTGGTCCCCCCGATCACGACGGCCGCGATCACCGTGAGCAACAGGTTCTCACCGAGGTCATGGCGACCGATGGCAAGCCTGCTGGCGAGTAGCACACCGGCGAACGAAGCCGCCGCCGCGCTCACAACCAGGGCCGAAATACGGACCCGGTCGGTATTGATGCCCAGCGCCTTGGCCGCCGAGCGATCAGAACCCACCGACAGCACATGGCGACCCCAGCGCAGCTGATGCAGAGCGAAATGACCCAGAAGCCCGACCACCGCAGTCCAGATGAGCAGCGACGAGACCGGGCCGACAGAGCCCGATCCGAAGATCTCCCGGAAGGCGTCGTTGCGAATCGGCAACGACTGAAGGTTGTTCATGTTGCGGGCGACTCCGCTGACGATCCCGAGCATCCCCAACGTCACAAGGAATGAAGGGATGCGCACCTTGACGGTGATGAACCCGTTGATGAGCCCGATGCCGGCACCGACGGCCACTGCTGCCAGAGTGCCCGCAACGAAACCGTGGCTGCCCACGACCTCCGCGGCGACCAACGACGACAGAGCAGCAACCGAACCGACCGACAGGTCGATCTCCGAGGACGCCAAGGCGAAGGACATGCCCACCGCCATGACCGCGATCGGCGCCGACTGGCGTCCGATGTTTATGAGATTGGAGGAAGTGAGGAACCCATCGTCGTGCAGAAACACGGCAAACAGCAGGAACACCAGTACCGCAGCCGCGTACACAACGTAGTGACGCAGCTCTGCGTGCTGTCTCCAACCGTCGATCCGCGCACGCGCCCCTGAAGGGAGAAGAATGGCGGCGCGCAAATCCCGGTTCACGATGGGTTCCTCAGATCAAGCCGACTCAGCCGAGGGCATCCAGAACCTCTTGGGGAGGATCGTCGGCCAGCGACTGGCGATACCCCTCCTCGATGTTGTCGGCCGTGACCCCGATGGCCGGAACCACCACGAAGGCAGGCGCCGACTTGCCGAGCACCCCGTAGGCGCCCTCGAGGGCCATGGTGCGTCCGAGGTTGTACGCCTCATCGGCGGCGATGCCGACGACATTGCCCCCCTCGACCATGTCGAGCGACACGTTGGTATCGAGGTCCATGGTCACGACCGCCACATCGGAGGCGCCCGCGGCACGCAGCGCAGCGATGACGCCATCGGCCGGACCCGCCGACCACGGTGCATAGATGCCGTCGAGGTCAGGGTTGCGGGTGAGCAGCGCGGAGGCGATCTCCTCAGCTGCGGCCGGGTCCGCCAACCCCTGCTCGGCGACAATCTCCATGTCCGGGTAGTTGGCCTCGATCCAGGACTTGAAAGCCTGGTCCCGCTGGTTGGTCACGTAGTAGGCCGCGTCGTGGAAGATGAAGCCCACTTCGCCCTGCCCGCCGAGCGCGTCAGCGAGCAGATCAGCCGCAGTGATGCCCATCGCCGCAAGGTCGTCGGTCACGATGCCGACATAGTCCTCGCCGTGAACGTAACCCTGGGGAACGTTGGACAGGAACACCAGCGACACTCCGGCGTCCACAGCCGGGCGGAACGCCTCGGCGCCCGCATCGGGGCCGATCGCCAGGCTGATAATGATGTCGGGGTCCTGGGCCATGACGGTCTCAACGTCATTGGCCTGCTGAGCTGCGTCGAAACCGGCGTCGGTCTCCGCAATCACGTTGATCCCGAGTTCCGCGAACGCGTCGCGGGCCCCCTGGCTCACCGCATCCGTGAAAGCACCGGAGGTGTGCCACAGCAGCGCTGCTGTGTATTCGCCCGCCTGAACTTCGGCGATCTCGGCGTCGTCGAGGCTTATCTCGCTCGCCGCTACGGCCTGCTCGCCGCCGGGCCCCTGGGTAACGGGCCGCTCGGGCTCGGGCTCGGGCTCAGGTTCCGGCTCGGGCTCAGGTTCCGGCTCGGGCTCGGGATCAGGCGCGGCGGTGGTGGTAGTGGCAGCGTCTGATGAAGTATCATCGTCATCGCTGTCATCGCCGCATGAGGCGGCGAAGACTGCGAACACGGCGATCAGCGACACGAGTAGCAGCCACTTGGGTATCTTGTTTCTTGGTTGTTTCATGGTCCCCTCCTTTGGGTCCAGTTATGGATCAGCAACCCCGCACCACTGCGCGATGAAGTGGGCGAGCGTACGCGTGGCAGTGACCAGTTCGTCTACGGCCAGCCGCTCGAACGGCGTGTGACAGTGGGAAATGTCTCCCGGAGCGAAGTAGACGCCGGGAATCCCCAGCTCCCGCAGAAACGGCTTCTCCGACCAGTAGGGGGCACCCTCGATCCGAGCGCCCTCTCCGGTCACCTGTTCAATCGACCGGGCCAACACCGCAACCCCCGGATGGTCGACGTCCAGTTCGTCGGGCGTCCCTCCGAAACGGTGGTCCCGCGGCGCGCTGAACTCCACTGTGCAGTCCACTGAGTGCTCGTCGGCGATCTGTTGGGCGATGGTTCCGATCCGCCCGGCGGCGGTGTCGAGGCTCTCACCGGGAAGCACCTTGCGGATCAGTGACAGCTCGAAGCGTCCCGGCACCGCGATGTTGCCTCCCGAGGTCACCGAAGTGACCAGCAGGAACGCCTCCCCGAGCAGATCATGTGCAGCGACGCCTGAGCGCAGTTCCTCGGAATGGCTCCAAAGCCCCTCCAGCAGGCTGTGGCCGGCCTTGAGAGCGTCCACACCGAGCTCCGGGCGCCCGAAGTACGCGGACACCCCGGTATAGCCGATATCGGCTATCAGGAATCCCATCTGCGCCGTGTAGATCGCCGATGTCGTCGGCTCCGTGTAGATCGCGAAGTCCGCTTCGGGCCATTTCCCGTCGCGGTCCTTCACCGCGGCGCGCATCCCCGCGGACACGCCGCTGCCGGGCTGTCCCGACTCCTCGTCGCACACGAACAGCGTCGAGACTCTGCCAGCGGGCCGCAGGCCGACCCTCTCGAATGCGCGGACCGCCTCGATGATCGCGCAGATCCCCGCCTTCTGGTCCGCGACCCCGCGTCCCCAGATGGCGCCGTCGATGATCGGCGAGGCGAACGGGTCCTCACGGTCGGTTCCCTGCCAGTGCTCCGTCCAGTCGTCGGTCGCCACCGTGTCGAGATGCCCGGCCAGCAGCAGCGACCGCCCCGAGCCGCCCCCGGCCGAGCCGTGCACATTGGGTCGTTTCGGGGCGCATTCCACCAGTTCGGACTCACCGAACACCTCGGACTCGTTGATTCGACCGAAGACCCAGTTGGCGAAGGCCTCCTCGTTGGGAGTCACACTGGGGATCCGAACTGCTTCGCGCACGAGTTCTACGAGCGCATCGCTGTCGACGGCGCCTGCGACCTCTAAAGCAGCGCTCATCTCTGCTGGTCTCCCAAGATCTCTGTGACCAGGGACTCATGCACGGAACGCAGAGACATCGACACCGCTCCTACCAGAGCTGCCCGGCGGCCCAG
The DNA here is from genome assembly GCA_965208435.1 of Candidatus Aldehydirespiratoraceae bacterium. Taxonomy (GTDB): domain Bacteria; phylum Actinomycetota; class Acidimicrobiia; order Acidimicrobiales; family Aldehydirespiratoraceae; genus VXYK01. The sequence continues at coordinate 1,438,660 of OZ242337.1, forward strand.
AGTCGATGCCGAAAGCTCGGGAGGCGGGTCGACCAACCGGGAGAGGTGCAACCGGACTGCGTCCACGAACACCGGGTTGCTGCCCACACCTCCGCCGAAAACGACATGCCCGGGGTCTGCGATCAGACACAGGTGCGATACCGCCAGCGCCATGGCCCCTGCCACCTCGTCGAGCACGGACCGCGCCGCATCGTCGCCCGCTTCAACGGCTTCGAATATTTCCGGCACATCCGCGCTGGGGTCGAGCGCGGAGCGGAGCCCGTCCTCGATCGCGCGTCCGAACAGCTTGCGGATCGAGGGCGCGGAGGCCACATCCTCGAGGGTGACCGGCACCGCGCCGGGGGCGGGCAGCGACAACAGCAGGGAGCCGACCTCGCCCGCAGATCCGGTGCCGCCCCGGTATAGGTCTCCGCCGACCACCATTCCCAGACCGATACCCGTGCCGACGGAGATTGCCGCGAAGTCCCTGTCGGGCTGTCCGGCCCCCATCTGAGTCAATTCGCCCAGCGCAGCCAGGTTGACGTCGTTCTCTATGTGGACACGACCGTCCATGCGCTCTGAGAGGAACTCGTGCACCGCCAGACCGTCGAACCCGGGCAGGTTGAGGGCCTGTTCCACGCGGTCGCGGTCACGCCGGTATATTCCGGGCACTCCGATGCACACGCCGCTGCAGGGTCCGTCAATGCTCCGAAGCATCTCAGTGGACGTGCCGACGAGACCATCCAGCGCCGTCCGGGCATCGGGACCCGTCTCCACCTCGCACTCGACGACCAGATTGCCCAACAAGTCGCAGACACCGACCAGCATCTTCGTGGCGCCGATGTCGGCGACCACTGAGTGCCGGGCCGTCGGAACCAGTTCGTAGAGGGCGGCAGGGCGGCCGATCGAACCAGACTTGGGGCTGTCGTTGGCGACTCGGACCAACCCTGCGGACTCCATGTCAGCGACCAGCGCCGACACAGTCGGTTTGGAGAGGCCGGTGGATCGGGCGATCTCGGCCCTCGACATCCTTCGGGGGTGTGACGCGAACAGTGCGTCAACAATCCGTTGGCCACTGATCAGCCTCAGTACAGCGCTTCCAGACCCTTCGCTCATATTGTTAGTAATCTTACCTTACAAATCAGGAATGTCAAGAAAGATTCGACTGAGCCAAAACGGCTGGCCGCCCGGCGAAAAACACAGCGCAGCTCCGACTACACCCGCCAATAACACAGCACAGTTCCTGCTACGCTCGGCAACAACAAGGCAAAGCACAGTAGCGTCAACGGGATGTACAACCTGATCCTGGTGCGCCACGGGCGTTCGGAGTGGAACGACCTCAACCTCTTCACCGGCTGGTACGACTGCCCGTTGATGGAGACCGGTCGACAGGAGGCCCGCGACGCCGTGCCGCTGCTGGCCGAGGCAGGCCTGCTGCCGGACATACTCCACACCTCGCTGCTGCAACGGGCCATCGAGACCGCCGAGATCATCCTCGCCGGACTCGACCGCCGGTGGATTCCCGTGCGAAGGCACTGGCGGCTCAACGAACGCCACTACGGCAACCTCACCGGCCTCGACAAGGCCCAGGTCGGCGAGATCCACGGTGCCGAACAACTCCGGCAGTGGCGACGCAGCTACAGCACCCCGCCACCGCCGATCAGCGAAGACAACGAGTTCAACCCGGCGAAGTCCGCCGCCTACGCCGACCTCGCACCGGAACTGATGCCCGACACCGAGTGCCTCGCAGACGTGGTGGACCGGCTCTTGCCCTACTGGTACGACTCGCTGGTCCCCGACCTGCGCACCGGCCGCAACGTCATGGTCGCCGCCCACGGCAACTCACTGCGGGCCCTCGTCAAACACCTCGACAACATAAGCGACGACGAGATAATCGAACTCAACATCCCCACCGGCGTCCCCCTGCACTACACCATCGGCCCCGACATGCGCCCCACCGACCAGGCCCACCCCCTCGACCGGGCCCTGACCGCCGACTGAACGACCTGGAGGAGGCGGGTTCGCTTGGTCGCGCGGATGTCGTACCACTAGATCAAGGGCTGAGGTACCATCCATAGATTTTCGGCGGACCGCCGAAAGAAACCCGCGGGATGCTGTTCTTGCGCCGCCTTCATACGTTCGGCATTCAAGTTCTTTGGGTTTGCTTCGGTCATTCGAAGCGCTTGAAGACCACCGCAGACTACTTTCGCCGAATACCAACCGAGCCTTTGCGCTCCAATAGGCAACCGGGGTGTTAGATCCACTGCAAAGGCTGGTCCAGCGGTGCGTTCCATCTCGTTCGCAAGTTCAGCGAGAGTCAGTGGTCGTCCATCTGTGTGATTCGACGCGGGCGGCACGAACGCGTCAACCCACTCCCGGAGCGACTGATTCGCTTCCTCAGAAGTCCAGTACTTCGCGCGAGTGAGGTCATCGACAACGTGCCGTGGCGGCACCTGGCCATGGGCCGTGAAAACACCGCGGAGCACGCAAAGGACCTGGAGGGCCTCACGAAGCGCTCGGCAACTACCCTCGAGACTTGAGTATGAGATCGCGGCACCTACCGCACTGGCCGGCGCCGGACCAATGACACAACCCACGAAAGCGCTGTACCCCGGGATTGGGGTCGCCATACGAGCGATCACAACGTCGGTATCTTGTTCTTCAGCGCTCGTCAAAAGGCGGTCCATGCTGCTTGATCCTCGGTGTTCAGCGAGATCGACTCGTTCGAGTCTGGCTTGAAGATTCCACGCGACCATCACCGCATCCCGTTCAACGAGTTCGAGCAGGCCCGACCGTATGGCGGCTTCAAGACTTGGACCGGATGCCGCGCCAGACGGCGACGGGTCAACCGTCGCATTGGTGTTGATGTCAAGTGGATAGTCCACCTCGACCTCGGGGACATCGACGGTCTGTTCCCAGTCCGAAAGCCTGAAGCCAGAATATGACGTTTCGCGGAGCGCGCTCGGAAAGAGCGAGCGGCGCTCAACCGCCTCCCCAACGCCACGCAGAATCGTGTCGTGCCGGGTCAGACCCGCCGCACCAACCAGCGCTAGGGAGTGTGCCTCGCTATCAGTTGCCCCGTTTCGGCCGATATTAATAGCAAGAGTCCACAGCCTACAGTTCTCAACGCACGGCGGGTAGAGCGTGGCGCTGCTGGCCACACCTACCGACGGCTCCAGGGTTTCGAGGTATTTTATCACGTCGCCCCGTTCTCGGAAGCTCTCGGCACTCCAACGGATGCTTCATGCAGAATGGCTTCGACATCCTCAACCGTGAATCGGCTCAGCACAGGGCGCGGGGCACCCCAGCGATCAATGATCGTTTCCGCCAGCGTGTGGATTTCGGCTTCAGAGAAATCTAGGTCGGTGCCTGATGGGTGACGTAGCAATTGCTCAAGCTCCTCAGCACCCGAAAGACCGAGTGCTTGAGTCACCTCACAGACCCTACCTGGAAAGCCCCACCGGTCGTCGCCGGTCACAACGCGCCGCAGCCAAGGGCCGACTAGCGCGCTGGTCGCCTTGACCTTCCTGATTCCGGCGATCGTCGCCATTTCGTTGGCGACGAACCACAGGGGCGATCCGATCGGAGGTCGCCCCTTCAGGGCAGCAGAGGTGTGCGTCGATGCGCTCAGCCAACCAGATGTAAGACGAGCATCGGTATCACACAGTCCGGTTTCGGGGAGGCGCAGCATCAGCGCCAGCGATCTGAGGAGACTCTCTGCGACGATGTCTGGGATCGTCAGCTTGTACGGCGTGTTAACCACCGGGCCGAGGATCCGCACGAATGCCTCGAACAGCCCCTCCCAAACGGATGTCGCGCTGAGCGTTGATGTTGCAACGCTGTCCAGAATCGCCTCATCAAAGTGTAGAGATCGTCCCCGGAGCAACAGTCTCTGATCCTGGATCCTCAAACAGGCAACAGAACTCACCTCACTCCCGGTGCCCACCGTTGTCGGAATCGCTACGAACCAGCGATCATCTCGGTGAGTCCGTTCGACGGTCAACAGGCTGCTTCGCTGTGCTTGCTTTCTCCATCGCCCGATCTGGCTCGGACTCGTGCTCGCGATGCGCGCGAGTTTTGCTACATCAAGGGTGTTTCCACCGCCGATCGCCAGCACCGTGGTTGGCTTGAGATCAGCCAACCAACGGGCAACCCTTTCGATTTCGGACAGATCGGCATCCGGCGCGACTTCAATAACCGGACCCCGGTAACTATCGCTGAGCCACGGGCCGAGCAATGGCATGCGGCTGACCACCTTATCAACCGCGACCGCGTCAAGGTTCACCGTTGCGAGTGCTCGAAGAATCGAGTTGTCGCCGACCGTGAGCTTTTGACTGATCTGTTGCCAAGGTTCGCCCGGTTGGCGTCGAGCGACATCAAGTTTACGTCGCAAGTACGTACTCCACCGCTTCGAACGCAAGATCCAGCATTTCATCAAGTTCCTCCGAGGACGCAACGAATGCGGGAACCAATTGAATGCAGGACGGTCCGGGCTGAACGATTACCCCGCGGCGTAACGCCTCAGTGACGATCTCGCCTACTCGTTGTGGCTCAACGATCGTCCCTTTCTCATCATGGAGCACAACCGCACGGAATAGCCCGGTGCCGCGCGTGCCTGCAACAAACCGGTTTGAAGCAGAACGCTCAGCGAGCCCGTTGCAGAGCTGCTCGGCTAACGCCTGGCGTCGCGCTTCAGCGCCGTATTCGATGTGCTGTTGGATTGAGGCGATCATTGCAGCACAAGACGGGGGGGTTCCAGCCTGCGTCTCGCCATGCACGAATGCGGCGTCGGCGGCGGAGAAGCGCTCACTGACGCGTTCCGACCAAAGAACGGCTGAGGCAGCAGCGGCGCCATTGGTCAGAGCTTTGCTGAGAACCAACACGTCGGGAGTCACTGGCCAAGTTGAATGCGCGAATAGAGGACCGGTGCGGCCAAACCCTGTGGCGACCTCGTCGGCGACAACCAGGACTCCGTACTGTCGCTTCGCTTCAAGGATTTCAAGCAACAACTCCATCGGAGGTTCAATCGCCCCCGAGCCAAGCAACGGCTCTAGCACGACGGCGGCTACCGAGTCGCCTGAATGGGCAATGAGTCGTCGAAACTCGTCGGCAGATCCCACAGCAACGTGGCGCACATGTCGCTGGTCAGCCCCGTACAAGAGCTGACCGAGATTTTCTCCTGAAAGCGCCACAGCTCCGAGCGTCGTACCGTGGTAGCTGCCCTTCATGCTGACTACCAACCGGCGTTGGTGCGCCTGCTCTAGGTTCCAGAACTGCCGCGCAACCTTGATCGTCGCATCAATAGCGGCCCCACCAGATGTCGCAAAGAGGACACGTTGGAAATTGGGCCCGGCTAGCGTCAGCAAGAGATGGGCCGCCTCCTCGGCAAATCTATGGTTGTAGCGAAAGAGTGTCAGGTATGAAGCTTCGATGAGGGAGGAGTGCACCGCGTCCGCGACCTGGCGGTTCCCATAGCCAAGGCTGACGTTCCAGAGACCGCTCGTCGCACATAGGCGTCTTTGGCCGTCCAGAAAATCAACGCGGACGCCATGTGCACTGACGGCCATTCGCAGAGGGGGCGAAGAAACACTCGGCGGCGTGAAGAACTGAACCACCGAGCTCTCGGTATGCTCACTCATCGTGTTCCTTTAGGTAAGTGGTCACATACAGCCGTCGATCCTCGATGTGGTGCTGAGCAGCGGCTATGCACGTTCGTGACGCGATTAATAGGCCTCTCAGCTCCGCTTCCCGGTCAACGGTGTCCTGAGTAAGAATTCTTGTCGATGTCGTCCAAACGCGAATCGGTCGTGCGTTTGAAGCGACCGTCACATGACGACGAAGGGCCTCCGTGTCGACATACTCGAAGAGGGTGAACTCCTCGTCGCCGAGATCGATCACGGTGGTCGACTCCTGAGACAAGGACTTGGGTAGATCGACTTCGAGCAAAGAAAGAACGAAGCGGCCTCCGGGCCGTAGCATCTTCCACACTCGGTCGAAACAGTCACTGCGGTCCTCAGCAGACAGGAGGCTGATCGAGCTCGTACCGACAACTACGACATCAGCCCCTGAGTCCAGGCAGAACTCCTGCATTAGCCTGGATCCACCGGTGGGGTTGGGTTGTTGGTGTGTTCGCGTCCGCGGAAAAGGCCTCCTGGTCTGCGATGATTGTGATGACTAAAAGTCACTTTCGTCACAAAAACAGGAGGCACTTTTCGTGTCTGTATCATCGCGCAGGTTGGACCGGTTGGCAACAACGTTTGATCATGAGGGCCTGGTAGCGAACGCGGGCCTGGTTCTGGCTGCGACGTTGTTCGCTCGTTTGGGTCTGTCGGGGTTGATCAAACGGTGGGTGGACACTGGTTCGCCGAACCCGGACCGCAAGGTTTTGACGGTGGTCGCAGCGATGCTGGCGGGTGGCACCCATATTGATCATGTCGACATGCTGCGCGCCGGGCGCACTGGCAGCGTGTTGGGGTTTGCCCCCGCGGCGCCGTCGACGGTGGGAACGTTTCTGCGGACCTTCACGTTCGGTCACGTCCGCCAGCTCGAAGCGGTGGCCTCGCGGGTTTTGGCGCGGGCCTGGCAACTCGGCGCAGGCCCGGGCTCTTCGCCGTTGGTGGTGGATCTGGACTCCACGGTCTGTGAGGTGCACGGCAAACTCAAGCACGGCGCCTCCTACGCCTACACCAAAGTGTTGGGCTATCACCCGCTGCTGGCTGTGCGTGCGGGCACCTCTGAGGTGCTCGGAGCGCGGATGCGCAAAGGCTCCGCTCACTCATCGCGTGGTGTGCTGCGCTTCGTCGATGAGCTCATAGCCAACCTCAAACGCGCGGGTGCTGCCGGGCCGGTCACGATACGCGCCGATTCGGGGTTCTGGTCCTGGGGGCTGATCGACCGTCTCAACACTGTTGACGTGAAATGGTCGATCACCGTGTCGCTGAACTCTGCTGTCCGCGCCGCTATCGAGACGATCGGCGACAAAGCCTGGGTTGACATCGACTACCCCAAAGGGGGCCACGCCCAAGTCGCCGAAACCCTCTATACCACCGGCCGCGGCAAACAACGCCGCACCGTGCGCCTCGTGGTGCGCCGCACCCGCCTCACCGACCGCGCCCAGCAACGGCTCTGGCCCAACTGGCGCTACCACGCCTTCATCACCAACAGAAACGACCTCAGCACCGTCACAGCAGACCAATTCCACCGCAACCACGCAGTCGTCGAGCTCGCCATCCGCGACCTCAAAGAAGGCTCCGGACTCAACCACATCCCCTCCGGGCACTACCCAGCCAACTGTGCATGGCTCGCCTGCGCCGTGCTCGCCCACAACATCGGCCACTGGACCGCCATCCTCACCAACACCACACCAGCCACCAACCAAACCCGCCGCACCCGCCTCACCGCGCTGCCCGCCGTGCTCGTCAACCGATCCGGCACACACACCCTGCGATACCCCACCCGCTGGCGATGGCAAACCCAATTCACCAACACACTCACCAAACTACGAAACCTGCCCGGACCCTCCGGCTAACCCCCACCACCCAAAGGAACCCGGCACCCTCCAGCACACACCCAGCGCCACCAACCCAACCCAACCCCTGAACCCTGAACCCAACACGCCCCAACACACCAAACCCAGTCCCAAACACCCAACCCGACACCCGCCCACCAACCACCCCACCCACCAACACCGAATCGGTGGATTCAGGATTAGGCCCGTTTCAACGCTGAGGTTACTCCGTCGCCGAGAGAGGCGCGGATCCGCGTCAATTGTCTCTTCTAAGAAGCGGAGCATCTCTGGCGAGTTATCGACAGCGATCACTTCGGCACCTATTGCGAGAAGTGCCTTCGTGATCCTCCCCGAACCGGCTGCAAGCTCCACGACGCGGGTCCCGCGGCCCCCGCATGCCCGGATGATCTCTGGAAGCTCGGAACGATCGTTCTCAGTCAGGTGGTGGTAGAACGAGGCACCAGCAACGTACATATCGCCTCGTCGCTCAGCCGAGCAGCGGGCCCACGCGATGCCGCCTCGACCCGGCGGATCGGCTACGGGGGTCATCTCGTTTCGTCGCAGGATAGCCGGTCTCCAAGTATCTGGGCCTGGACCATCTCACAGCTTTGGACAGCTTGAAGTGATGGGATGCCGAACACACTTGAGATCGCTTCGATCGCTTCAGTTCGGCTCGCTGTTCCGAACATGATTTCTACGATCGTGGCTGCATCTGGGGGTGCTTTGAGGACCTGGCCAGTCACCGGGTTTGCGACCAGATGATCACTCCCATCGAAGAGCACGATCGGAGAGTCGGGACGCTCGGTTGGCAGCTTCGGCAGTACTCCTTGGGTCGTTCTGTAACCGAAGCCACTGACGAGGGGCATCTCCTTGACGTGTCTCGTCGACACCCGGCGCATGACACCTAGGACGGCTAGGTAACGGCCGAGCCATGGTCGCTCGCTGGTTCCTCGCTGCAGCTCAGTCCGCGTAGCGGCCTCTGAGACACACCGCTCGGCGGTTCCACCAAAGTAGCTCGGCTGCGTCGACCCATCTTTCCCAACAAATCGACGGGCACCTGAGGCACTGGCACAGGTGCGCGAGGAACTCAGCGCGCATTCGTCAGCAAACGCAACATAGGGGTGAAGTAGGTGCGGTCGAAAGACGCCTTCGTCGACGGCATCGTCAGCATCGGCGAGGAAATCCGCGACATCCTCAGTCGAGTGGACCGTGAAAAGGGTTGGGCCGGTGGTCGGAATGTAGGCCCCTGTCGCGTACGCAAACGAGGTCACCGAGAGGCCGCTGGAGAGCGCAAGTTCGTCGCCGTCGAAGTTGAGCGACCCCGTGTATGTGGCGATGTCGCCTCGAGAATTGACGCGGCCCACTAGCTCTTCGGGGACAAATATCAGGCTGGTGGCCGGCAGATCCAGCGATTCAAGTACCGCAGCCGGTGCTCCCGGAAGTATGAGTACCTCCTTGGGGAACGTGGACACCGAACCCGGTCCATTGTCATACGTGCCGGTCAGCACTCGCTGAAGCCGCATCGCAGCATCTTCTCTACCACTACCCAGCATGTCTGTTGCTCCTTAACTTGTTAGAGATTCGATTGCCGGCTGAACCACACGTTGCCTTGCCCAGCTGCTTGGTGACAGGCCAGGCTGATGCGCGACTGAGCGGAGCGCCGCCTCTCGTGGTGCCAGCTCCGATATGAGCTCGATCGGAACACACTGTGCCTTAGAGGTCAGCGCCAACCCGGTTATCGGGACGATGGCCTCGAGTGGGGTTTCGCAGGACACGGCCGGACCAGTGACGCGCGCTCGGCCTAGTTCAGCTCCAAGCACCAGCCCGCCGCTGTGGATGACAATTTCCATCCCGACGTCGATCCCGTCCTTGCTCACTGTTCCCGTCGGGAAGACGACAAACCAATTTCCATCGGTTTGCGTGACGCCACCGACGTAGCGGTTGTCTATCGTGGTAAACGACAGCGCGGCCGACACGCCCAGCACAGCCACGAGCAACCAGCAGGCCGCTCGGAGCGGTCTTGCTCCTTCTCGCAACACTCTGACGGTCCGGCGGACCGCGATCCGAAGTGCATAGAAAGAGAGACCAGCGATTAGCGCGAATAGCGCCGCCGCGCCAGGCTTTTCCAGTGCCATCAGCAGGGATCGAATGGCAATGATCGCATACATGATGAGCACGATGGGTACAACGAGAGACACGAATCCAAACATGGGTGTCCAGCTGCGGGTCGGCTCCCTGCGGGGACCGCCCAGCAGTCGAAACGACACCCAGGCCCAGAAGTCGTCAATTGATTTCCTGCGGAGATGTGAGATATCAAGCCATGTGGCGAGAGCCAAATATCCATCCAGCTTGACGAAAGGTACAAGGTTGAATAGTGCGAACGCGTAGCATGCGAGACCAAATACCACGAGACCTGTCACGAGTTCGCCGCTGACCGCGTAAGCCAACAAGACGGCAACGCCTCCCATGGCAGCATGGGCACCAACTCCTGCGAGAGCCACCGCGACTCGTTGGCGCGGCTCAAGCCGCCATGCGCCGGTCACATCACAGAAGAACGCGGGCGAGAGGTAGAAGAGCATCACGCCCATCCGCCGAGGTGACTCGCCATAGGCCATCAGGGCGCCGGCATGTGCCATTTCGTGAACGAACGTCGAAAAAAGGAGCGATATCAATATCGCGGCATACACCTCGATCGAAATGGACGACCCCAGGGAATCGTCAACCAGCTGTCGATTCGTACCGAGGAGAATCAGTCCCGCGCCGGCAATCGAAAGAAAGAGAAGCCTGATTCTGGGCCTGAGAACGGCGCGAGCGACGCTAGCTAACCAACGCAGCCGAACGGATGGATCAAGGAGACTGATCTGCAGCGAGAACGGTGGCCGGAACTGAACGCGCTTTGGGCGGATCTCAGCGCATTCGGACAAGAGTTCAAGCCTCTCGAGTTGCCCTCTAGTCGCCCCCACGAGGGCTGGAAACCATGGCGGCCCGAGGAGTTGCGACACCTCGCTATCTGATATCGTTGGAGCTTGGATCAAGATGTCACGCACCCGTGAAGCGTCATGCCCGATCCGAACAAACTGGCCGTTGGCTGTCTCGACCAACACGGCTGGGGTTGCCTGATCAGGAGCGGTCATCCCAGGCCCTTTTTGTCGATCACAAACCACGCGACCGTGGTCACAACGGCGACCCAACCACAGAAGACAACGATGCCAACCGCCCAGCCCACCGTCTCGAAGCTCTGATCCCGATAAATGGCTAGCTGTGCACCCCCCGGGAGCCATCGGCCGATACTCGGGGACAGCGCCAGCAAAGCCGACTCGGCCGCAAGGGTCCAGACAATCGCGCCGATGATTGTCGGGACCTGACGCCTTCCGAGCCAGCCAAGCGCCGCACCCCATAGTCCAGCCAGGCCAGAAACCAAGAAGACCCCGATCGCGGTCTTGACCATCTCACTGTTCCACTCAAGTCGGACGTCCTGTTGCGCCGCCCAGAGTGTCGCAGCAGCTATCCCGGTCCCTGCCCCCACCAGGCCAAAAACGACGCCGGAGCCAATTCCTGCGACTGCCTTGCCCAAGAAGAGATTTCGTACACGGCCAGCGCTGATGAGAGACCTGATGATGGATTCATTTTGGAACTCCCGGGTCACAATGAGAATGCCGACGATCATCGCGAACAGCGAACTTGCAAACCCCAGCGAGAGTATCTGTTGTGTCGCGTCATCGGCTCCCACGGCGCCGATGACGTGCTCGTCGGCGAGAGTTCTACCAGTCCCAAACATGGCAGTGGCATTTAGAACACCGGAGAAGAGCGAAAGAACCAAAAGCGTACGTCCGGCGCAGAGCTTGATGAACTCCGCGCGAAGTGTTCGACGCAGCACGGTCAGGTTTTCTCGTCAGGTTGTGCGGTCCCGACGGTTACTTCGAGGTACCGATCCTCGAGCGTGCTTGCCCCAGAAGCCGTGAAGTCGTTCCTGCTGCCCTGGTACCTCACTTGGGTATTCAGTATCGTGACTTGGTCAACGATCTGTTCGATCTCAGTCAAGACATGACTGCAAAGGATTACGGCCCCGCCACCGTCTGCATGTGCCCGTAGCAAGCGTCGCAACCAATGGATCCCCTGTGCGTCGAGTCCGTTGTGGGGTTCATCGGCTATCAATAGACTCGGATCGCCGATCAAGGCAGTTGCGAGCGAGAGACGGCGGCGCTGCCCCGTGGACAACTTCCCCACTCGCCGCTTTGTCAGGCCACTCAATCCGCACTCCTCGACTAGGTCGTCGACCCGTCGCATCCCCGTGCCAGAGCCAACCGCGGCGGCACGCAGATGACGGCCGACGGTCATGTGGTTGTCAAGCCCATTTTCCATCAGCACCCCCACCACCAAGGCGGGGTCAGGCAGATCTAGCAGTCTGGAACCGTAGATCAGGACACTGCCCGATGATGGAGGCGTGATGCCTAGAAGGCACTTCAGTACGGTCGTCTTCCCCGAGCCATTCGGACCGAGCAGTCCGTGGATCTCGCCCGTCTTGACAACAAGACTCAAATCGTCCACAGCGTTCACATCCCTGTAGGACTTCGTCAGGCCAGATATCTCGACAGGATGATTGTCACGCATGACTTGGCCCTACTTTGGCTGCTGTTTCGAGCGAAACACGCCAACTGACGCCAACAGCGACAGGGAAGCCAACATCAGGAGGAACGCCAAGCCGATCGTCGTACCATCAGCGAGGCCAGCGTTGATCACCCAGACTGATAGGCCAGCGAGACACGCTGCAACCCCTGCGAGCCCCGCTGCAAACTGAGGTGAGGCGGCAAATCTCGGAGACTTCATAGTTTCTATCTCTCTCTCGTGTGTCTCGAAAGTACTACCGAAGAAGCGCGGAGCCCCCGGTGGCATAGCCACAAGGGACTCCACGCTTGGCTCAGGTGATGGCTACTCCGACGTAGAATAGGGCGACCAAACCGAGGCCAATTCCAACGCCCGTAAAGAACGAACCCCAGCCCCAAGGGGCCTCAAGGCTCTCCATTGGTTCCATCTGTAGCGACAACAAAGCAAACTCCGCGTCGACAACATCCTGCGTCAATTCCATGGTGTTCATCGATTCACCTCCCTTCGAGGTTAGACGGCGATGGGATGGCTCAGGGTCAGGTGACCGCTACGCCCAACGCAACGACAGCAAAGCCGATTACAATGCCGGTGGCCAGGCCCGCAAAGAACGAACCCCAGCCCCAAGGGGCCTCAAGGCTCTCCATTGGTTCCATCTGTAGCGATAGCGATGCGGTTTCAACATCGACGCTAGCGGGGGCCAAGTCAACGATAGTCATTTTCACCTCCCCTCTAGTGGTAGGAAGTGCGGAATTCGGGCAACAGCAACGGAGGCAAGACGCTGGAAAATAGCGGGGCATCTCTTTCGGAAATGTCAGGAATACCTACGACTATATGACTTCTCTGTGTGTCGCGCAAGCCGGGGCCAAGTTCTTGGACCATGCCGATTCGACGCCAGCACCAAAAGCTGAGGCACGGAGAAACCGCCTATCGAATTTCGAGGGGAGGGGGGAGTGACACTAAGGTGGCTCTAGGGGCTCGCCTTCTCTTGGGATTTGTCAGGAAACACTTCTTTTTGCGGGGGCGAGCCTCTCGTATCCCAGTTCCCACCCAACGAGACACGCAAGCCCAGGGTCTTCTTCACGGGCTCTCACCGCCGACTGATTCCCCGCAACGGAGACACCCGCAGGACAGCGACAGAGAATGCTGGTTCTGGCGGCGCCCCCTAACCCGGATTTTTCAGTAGGGGGTCTGTGTGGGGGTGGTTGCTTTCACGAGATGCCCTCCTGGTGTGGGAGAATCAGGTTTGCAAGGAGATTCTGGGGCCACATCAGGGGGGCACTCGTATGGTGAATGAGCTTACTGGCAGTCGGCCGCGGTTGAGGTTCACTGGCGGGGGGCGGGGTCTGGCTGTTCATGCCGGGACGCGGCTGCTGGCTGATCTGGCCGACAACACGGGGTTGACGGCGGCGTTGTCTGAGGTGATGGCGTCGACCAAGGTGCGGGACCGGGGCCATGACCGGGGCCGGGTGCTTGCTGACGCGGCGGTGATGATCGCCGATGGTGGCGAGGCGATCAGCGATATCGCCGCGCTGGGTTGTCAGCGGGGGCTGTTCGGGGAGGTCGCGTCGCTGTCGACGCTGTGGCGGACCCTTGATGCTGCAGGGGGCCGTGTCGAACAGATCAAAGCGGCGCGGGCCACAGCGCGCCGCGCGGTGTGGGCCGCGGGCGCGGACCCGGGGTTCTATGTGATCGACATCGACGCCACGCTGGTGGACTCGCACTCAAACAAGCAGGGCGCCGCGGGGACCTACAAGGGCGGCTTCGGGTTCCATCCGCTGATGGCGTACCTCGACGCGACCGGCGAGGCGCTGGCCGGTCTTTTGGGAGGTGTCAGATGCTCTGTGTTTGGCGGGTTTACATGCCCCGAACACGGTGCCGTGGAAGCACCACAGTTGGTTGGGCCGCCACTCACACCAGTTTGGCCACGGCGTCTTGATTTTCTTGGCGGGGCGTGGCGTGCCGGCCAGCGCAAGGCCGTGACCTGCAAGAACGCGGTCCACCGTTGAGGGCGACACCCACACACGGCCCAGATACGAACCGCGGTGCGCGAGTTTGCGATGCGACCGGTCGATGTCACCCCACTCGTTGAACAGCGCCACGATCTCGTCGCGTTCAGAACCGAGCAGACTGTGGATCGCCCAGCCGCCCGCTCGGGCATCATCAAGAGTCCCCCCGGCGCGGCGCAGGCTCCAGCGCCACACCCGGCGGCGGTCCACACCCAGCACCGCACAAACCCGGTCCAGTGTCCAGCCAGCGTCGACGGCATCGTCGATCAACCCCAACAGCACAGACTTGGCGGTCCCATCAATACGGGCGGGGACACCACCGCTCACACCTCAACCCGATATTCGGTGCAGCACCGCCAGCTCCACAGCCTGTTCGACCACAGTACGCCCCAGCCGTTCCACCTCCGAGCGCAACGCTGCGGCCTCGGTCGTCTCGGCTTGGGACTGACGCCGCCGCCCGGGCTTCGACGTACCCAAAGCCGCGACCGCCCCGTCCCGGGCCACCGCACGCAGCCGAGCGATCACCGACCGGTCCACACCAGCCTCCGCGGCCGCTTGGGCCTGAGTGACCTGACCGGTGAGCATCCGCACCCACAGGTCGTACTTCTGCTCTGCTGTCAACAGCTTCTTCGGTTTTCTCTGCTCGGAACTCATAGGCTGCAGCCTCCTGTCCTAAGACCGCCAACCCTGCCCGATGCGACTTGAAAAAACTCAGAATCTGTCGCGCGAAGTCAGATGCAACACACAACCTCTCAGCTCACAAGCACAAGACCATCCACAACTGGGCCTCTAACAACAACGTCGAGCTGTGCTACACACCGACCTACAGCTCCTGGGCCAACCCCATCGAGGCGCACTTCGGGCCGCTGCGAGAGTTCGTGCTCAACAACTCCGACCACCCCAACCACACCGTGCTCACCCGCCGGCTGCACGCCTACCTGCGCTGGCGCAACGCCAACGCCCGCGACCCCGACCTGCTCGCCGCGCAACGCCGCGAACGCGCACGAACCCGAGCCGAGAAAGGCCACCGCTGGGGCCGACCACACCCACAAGCAGCATGAAACACCACGCGCGCAAACGTTTGTGGACACCGCACTAGCCCTGATCGTTCACGAGTATTTGTGATCGGGTTGGGTGTGCGTGTTTTGGTGGGGTTTCGGGGTTGGGGTTTCGGGGTTGGGGGGCGTGGGGTTCGCGGGCGGGTGTTTTGGGGTCTGGTCAGGCGTGTTGGGGTGTGTTGGGGCGTGTCGGGTCGGGGTGAATCAGGCCGTGTCGGGTCGGGGTGGGGGGTGTGTTTATGGGGCGCCGGGGCGGCAGGCGTGGAGGAGTTGTGGTGTTGTTGGCCACCAGTGGAGCAGGCGCAGGGTCCATTTGCGTGAGGACCGCACGAGTCTCGCGGGTGCGTGCCATAGCTGCCAGCGGAGGCGTTTGGGGGAGGCGTTGGCGAGGGGTCCGTCGAGGCGGAGTTGTTGGAACCATTTCACCAGCGTCGAGCTGAACGCGACCATCGCGGCCCAGGCGGTGTTGGCGTCGAAGTCGCTGAAGGGCATGCGGGCCAGGCCGGAGTCTTTGAGGTCGGCGATGGTGTTCTCGATGCGGGCGTGGGCTCTGTGGTGGGCGTCGAGTTCGGCGGGGTCGCCTGCGGCGTCGGTGTAGAACCCGCGGTAGCGCCAGGTGTCGGAGTCGAACAGGGTCCTTTGGGCGCCGGGGTGGCGGGGCTCGCGGCAAGCGATGAAACGGGTCGCGTCGGGCCAGTCGGAGAGATCGACGAAATGGGTGAGGTCCGCGACCTGGGCGCGTTCGGCGGGTTCGCCTTTCGCGTCGAGGGCGGACTGCCATTTGTCCGGGTCGATGCGGTTGTGGTCGATAGCCGCCTCCACCTGGTTGTTGGAGCGTGCTGTCATGAAGAACTCGATGTTGCGGTCCCGGCAAGCCGCGGCGATACGTGCAGAACAGCCCGCGGAGTCCACACGCAACTGCACCCGCCTGAGAGGCACCGTGTCGTCGTGTTCGCGGTGCCCCGCGGCGACCGCTGCGGGGAGCTGCGCCACAGCAGCGTCGAGGACCTCTATATGGTCTGCTATCGAGTTCGCGGCTGCGTTGCCCGCACGCAGCTTGATCGACAGCATCTCACCATCGTCGGTAGCACACAGCATCGGATGGAACCCGAACCCGCCCTTGAAATGCGCCGCCGCTTCGGCCTTGTTCTCAGAATGCACCTCCACCAGCGTCGAGTCGATATCCAAAACCACCGGAGACGACCCCGACACATCACCGCGGCGCTCCCACACCCCCGCGCGCACACCAGCCACCGCCCCAGCCAGTCCCCCCACCACATCAGGGCCCAAGCCCCGCAGTGTGCGGTACAGAGTCGAATCAGACGCCACCTCCCCAAACAGCACCGGCTGAGCCCGCAGATGCTCAATATCCGCGCACGCCTCCCCACCCCCGGCGAGCATCAACAACAAATGCACCAACACCTTGCCCCGGTCATGGACCGGCGCCCGCTCACCAGACACCGGCACCACCGCCGACAACGCCTCCCCCAAACCCAAACCGTCAGCGAAACGCCCCAACGCGAACAAACCCGCATGCGCCGCGACCTGCCCACCGCCCCCTGTCACCCTCACATCACAAGTGCTGCTAACCTGCATCTCGGAGATGCCCCTTTCTGTGGAACCCACATGTGCTTCCCAACACACATCGTCCCACATCAAAGGGGCTTTTCCGCGGACGCGCACACCCCAACCTCAACACCCCCATGAACGATCAGGGCTAGTGGTGTGTCGCGGTTTTGTTTAGGGCGGTTCGGGCTCGTTTGGTTTTGGTGATGATCTCTTCGGCTGTTTTGGTCCATTTGAGGGGTTGGGGGTCGTGGTTCCAGTGCGCGGCCCAGTGTTCGATGGTGTCTTGGAGCTCGGCGACGGAGTTGAAGGCTCGTGTTTTGAGGGCTTTGCGGGTGAGGATCGAGAACCAGCCTTCGACGAGGTTGGCCCAGCTTGAGCTGGTGGGGGTGAAGTGAAGGTGCCAGCGCTTGCGGCGGGAGTGCGAGAGCCATTTGCGTACGGGCTCGGACTTGTGGGCGGACACGTTGTCCAAGATGACGTGGATGTCGAGATGGGCCGGGGTGTGCAGGTCGATCCATTTGAAGAACGCCAACACGTCGTTTCCGGTGTGGCGGCGGCGGGTCTGGTGCAGCACTTCGCCGGTGGCGACGTTGAGCGCGGCGAACAAGTCGATGGTGCCGTTGCGTTTGTAGTCGTGGGTTACGGTGCGGTTGCGTCCCGGGCGCATCGGCAGCGACGGCTGGGGGCGGTCCAAAGCCTGGATCTGGGTCTTTTCGTCGAAGCTGAACACCACCGCTCGTTCAGGGGGGTCCACATACAGGCCGATCACGTCTTGAAGCTTCGCCTCGAAATCGGGGTCAGAGGACACCTTGAACACGTCCGCGAGCCACGGGCGCAGCCCCCGGAGACGCCAAATCTGAGCCACGAAGTCCTTGCCCACCTTGTGACGGGCCGCCATCTGACGCGTCGACCAGCACACCGCCCCATCAGGCGGCTCGACCGTGAGCGTGTCAGCCACTATCGCCTCCACCACCTCAGCAGGCACCACCGGCTTGCGGCCACGGCCCGGCGCCACCACACCCAGCCCCGCCACACCGCGTGACCCGAACTCGTCACGCCAACGCCGCACCGTGTCTTGATGAGCCCCCATCTCGCGGGCCACGCCGCGCACCGACCCGCCGTCAGCCAACGCCAACAACGCCCTCGCCGGACGCACACGACGCCACGGCTCACACCCCGAACGCGCTATACGCTCCAACCCAGCCCGATCCTTCTCCGACACAACAAAACCATCAGCCATACCCCCACACTACACGCCCCAACCAAATAACCGACGAACCACTAGCAGAGGGGGATCGACTAGAGGGCGATCAATGGTCTAGGCGGCCACCGCTGTCTCCGCGCCGTAGCCGGCGGTTCCGTGCTCAGCAACGTCGAGACCCTCGAACTCCTCATCAGCGTCGACACGCAGACCCAGGGTCTTCTTCAAGGTGTAGAAGAGGATGTAGCAGGTGACCCCGACCCAGGCAGCGACAATGAGGACCATCACCGCTTGCATCAACAACTGTTCGATACCGCCGCCGTAGAACAGGCCGGCGTTCTCGCGGCCCAGGAAGGCGTCGTCGTAGCGGGCGAAGAGGCCGATCGACAGCGTGCCCCAGATCCCGCACACTCCGTGCACAGCGATGGCGCCCACCGGGTCGTCGATGCGAACCCGATCAATCCCAAGCACCGCGAACACGACGATAAGGCCTCCGATGAGGCCGATGACCAGAGCGGCCCAGGGCTCCACCGCACCGACCGGGGCGGTGATCGAGACCAGCCCGGCGAGGGCTCCGTTGCCGGCGATCGCAACATCGGGCGTGCCGGTGATCTTCCAGATGACCGCGGTCGCACCGATCACTCCGGCTGCGGCAGCAATCAGCGTGTTCATCGCCAGGAACGGCACAAGATTGTCGGCAGCCAGCTCAGATCCGGCGTTGAAACCGAACCAACCGAACCACAGGATGAAAACGCCGATCACCGCGTAACCGATGTTGTGGCCCGGGATCGCCCGGGGGGAACCGTCGGGGCCGTACTTGCCGACGCGGGGGCCGAGCATCGCGGCACCGACCAGGGCCGCCACTCCGCCGGTCAAGTGAACGATCGTCGAGCCTGCGAAGTCGGAGTAGACGGCGTCGCCGATGCTCATTTGGGCGATCAGCCCCCCTCCCCAGGTCCAGTGGACCACGACCGGGTAGATGATTGCGGTCATCGCCACCGAGAACAGCAGATAGGTCACGAACTTGGTTCGCTCCGCCATGGCCCCTGAGGCGATCGTCACCGCTGTGGCGGCAAACACGACCTGGAAGAAGAAGCTTGCTGCGGGAGTGGCGTTGTCGGTGAGGCCGCCGCCCTCATTCAGCACGGAGGGATCGGCGCTCTCGTTGAAGAAGAAGTCGCCTAGTCCACCCCAGAGGTCGCCGCCGTCGCCGAATGCGATCGAGTAGCCGACGATGAAGAAGGCCACCGTGCCGACCGCCATGTCGGCAAGGTTCTTGGCCATGATGTTGGCCAGGTTCTTGGCTCGGGTCAGGCCCGCTTCCACAAAGGCGAAGCCGGCCTGCATCAAGAACACCAGACACCCGGCGATCACCAGCCAGAGGTTGTCCATCACCTGTTGGACAGCGGCCGCGGCTGCGTCAGAATCCTGTGCTGAGGCCGGGCCGGCCCACAGCAGTGCTATGGCTCCCGTGCCGGCTATCAGCGCGGTTCGCTTCATTGTCTTGTGCATGGTTCGTATCCCCGTGTTCGTGGTGCGGTGCTTGGTGGGTATGTCGAATGGTGTTTGCTTGCCGCCCGTGCGTGAAGCTAGGAGTGGCTGGTTTCAGCACTGTTACGTCGGCGTGAAGAAGTCCGACAATCAATGCGCGCGCCCGTTACTCATTGGGCCGCTCCGGGGATGTATCGTCGCGGCAACATGAAACCGCGCCCCAAACCCCATCAACTCGTCATCGGTCTAGGTCTGGCAATCGCGCTCTTCACGCTCGTCTCAGGCATCGTGCCGAGCTACACCAACTGGCACGACGACTCCTCGGTGCAA
Organism: Candidatus Aldehydirespiratoraceae bacterium; assembly: GCA_965208435.1. Taxonomy (GTDB): domain Bacteria; phylum Actinomycetota; class Acidimicrobiia; order Acidimicrobiales; family Aldehydirespiratoraceae; genus VXYK01. The sequence goes on from OZ242337.1 coordinate 1,458,406, forward strand.
CGGGAGGTCTTCGGCAACGTCCCGACCGCTCTGAAGCTCAGCTTCTACTCGATCATCCCGATCCTGCTGGTGTACGGCGCCTACATGTTCGCCATGCGGGTGCGCAACTGGGAGCGCGGCCGGCCCGACAACCGCCGCACGACCCTCAAGAACGCGCCCAGGCGCATGGCCGACTTCCGGTCGGGCGTCTACATGCAGACGCTCCTTCGCGAACCCGGTGCCGGGGTCATGCACTCGATGATCTACTTCGGGTTCCTGGTGCTGCTCGGCGTCACCACCGTGCTCGAGATCAACCATCAGGTTCCCGAGAGCGTGAAGTTCCTCCACGGCGACGTCTACCGGGCCTACTCCTTCGTCGGCGACGCTGCCGGTGCGATATTCCTGATCGGCATCGGCTGGGCGGTCCTGCGGCGCTACGGCCCGTGGAACTGGCGCCCCTACCGCATCCGCATCAAGAGCAAACCTGAGCACATGGTGATCCTCGGCGTGTTCGCAGCGATCGGGATCACCGGTTTCGGCGCGGAGATGTTCCGCATCGCCCTCGACGGCACCCCCGACTTCGAGAAATGGAGTTTCATCGGTTATCCACTGGCAACGCTGGTCGAGGACAACAGCAACATCGCCGGCTGGCATCAGGGGTGGTGGATCGCCCATGTGCTGAGCTTCATCGCCTTTCTGGTGATCCTTCCCACCACGATGCTGCGGCACATGTTCACGTCGCCGCTCAACATGTACCTCAGCGACAAGGACCGGCCCAAGGGTGCGATGAAGGCGATGCCCAACCTGGTGGAGGGCGACACCGAACTGGAGACTTTCGGTGCTTCGGTCATCGAGGACTTCACCTGGAAGCAGCTCCTCGACACTGATGCGTGCACCATGTGCGGCCGCTGCACCTCGGTGTGTCCGGCCCACGCCACCGGCAAGCCGCTCGATCCCCGAGAGATCGTCTTGAAGACGGGCGAGGTCATGGCCCGTACCGGCAGCCCGGAAGTCTCGCCTCCCATCGGGGTCGACAACGACATCGTTGTGCCCGCCAACTGGATGTTCGACCGCATCACCAACGACGAACTCTGGAGTTGCACGTCCTGCAAGGCCTGCGACGAGATCTGTCCGGTGAACATCGAGATCCTCGACAAGATCCTCGACATGCGACGCTATCTGACGCTGATGGACTCCGACTTCCCCTCCGAACTCGGCCAGGCGTTCCGGTCGATGGAGAACTCGGCGAATCCCTGGGGGATGAGCCAGAGTGAGCGGGCCGACTGGGCTCGCAATCTGGAGGGTCTAAACGTCATCTCGGGTGACGATCCGCTGACCGCCGAGTACCTGTACTGGGTCGGCTGCGCCGGCTCTTTCGACGACAAGAACAAGAAGGTCACCCAGGCGATGGCGCAGCTCATGCAACGTGCCGACGTCGACTTCGCGATTCTCGGCCCGGCAGAGAACTGCACTGGAGACTCGGCCCGCCGTTCAGGCAACGAGTACCTCTTCCAGATGCTCGCCAGCCAGAACATCGAGACTCTCAACGCGATGGGCGTGAAGAAGATCATCACCCAGTGCCCCCACTGCTTCAACACGCTCGCCAACGAGTATCCCCAGCTCGGCGGCCACTACGAGGTCGTGCATCACAGCCAGTTCCTTGAATGGCTCGTGGAGCAGGGACGGCTCGACCTCGACGAGGCGAGGCTCGAGGAACGGGTCGTCTACCACGACTCGTGCTATCTCGGCCGCCACAACGACGTCTACATGGCGCCTCGCAACGTGCTCGGCAAGCTCGGCGGGATCGAGGTCGTCGAGGCTCAACGCAACGGGACCAAGGGGATGTGCTGTGGTGCCGGTGGCGCCCGGATGTGGATGGAGGAGACGATCGGCGAGAAGGTCAACGACGTGCGGGCCCAGGAGCTGGTCGACACCGGAGCCAGCCGTGTGGCCACGGCCTGCCCGTTCTGCTACATCATGATGGACGACGGAGTGAAGGCTGTCGGCAAGGAACCCGAAGAGGTGCGGGTCGCCGACATCGCCATTCATATTTTGGAAGCCATAGAAACCGGCGAGCAGTAACGTGGCGGGCGTGAAGCCCACGGTGCTAGTTATCGACAACTACGACTCCTTCGTCTACATCCTGGTGCAGTACCTCGGAGAACTCGGAGCCGACCCCGTGGTGCGCCGCCACGACGCCATCGACATCGACGGCATCCGCGAGATGGATCCCGACGGCATCCTGATCTCGCCTGGTCCGGGGACCCCCGACGATTCAGGGATCTCGATGGACGTGCTCGCCGAACTCCAAGGCTCTCCGCCGGTCTTCGGGGTGTGTCTGGGCATGCAGTGTCTGGGGCAGGCCTTCGGCGGCAGGGTTGTGCGTGCGCCTCAGGTCATGCACGGCAAGACCTCGTTCATCCGCCACAAGAACTCGGGGCTGTTCGAGGGACTGCCGAACCCGCTCGAGGCGACCCGCTACCACTCGCTGATCGTTGAGCGGGACTCGCTGCCCGAGTCCCTGGAGGTCACCGCCGAAACCGACGACGGTCTGGTGATGGGTCTGCGGCACCGCCGATTCGACATCGAGGGCGTGCAGTTCCACCCCGAGTCGGTGTTGACCAACGCCGGTCACGACCTCCTGAAGAACTACCTGGGCCGCTTGCAGTCCTGAGCCTCCGTCGGTCCATGCCGTTGTCGGCGCCATGCCGTTGTAAGCGAAGCTAGCCGTCGGCCGATTCGGGGGCTTCGGTGGTTGTTGTGGTCGTGGTCGTGGTGGACGTGATCGGGCCCTCGGTCGCCTCTCCGACTTCGATCACAACGACAGTGTCGAGCTCGACCTCTGTGAACGGCTCCGGGGTCTGTGTTATGACCCGACCCACCGAAGCGTCGCCGACCGGCACGGGAACCAGGACGTGCTTCACTTCGAGCCGGACCTGGCGCAGGGTCTGCTCCGCGCTGTCGGCAAAGAGGTCCACCACACCCGGCACCGGGACCGTCGGGAAGCCCGTCGAGACGACAATGGTCACCCAGGAACCCTTGTCAACCAGGTTGTCGGCTTCCGGATCCGTGCGGATCACCAGTCCCTCCTCGATCGTCTCGGAGGGTTCTTCAACATTCTCGGGGGTGACCCTGAACTCAGCGAAGTGCAGTGCTTCGAACGCAGCGTTGAGCGTGGCACCCTCGAGATCAGGCACAGGAACCTTCTCCGGTCCCGTCGAGATCGTGATGACCACAGAGCCGCCCGCCGGCAGTTCCGTGCCGGGAGCCGGCAACTGGGTCACGACCTCGCCGAAGTCCCGAACATCAGACACAGCCTTGACACTGACGCTGTAACCGAGCGACTCGAGAGTGTCGAGGGCCAGATTCTGGGCCATGCCGATGACGTTGGGAACCTGGTCGGGCACACCCGCGCTCACGAACAGGGTGACCTCGGACTTCGGTTCCACCTTCTCACCGGCCACGGGAGTCTGCTGGACCACTTCACCCGCCGGGACCGTCTCGTTGTTGCGCCGGTCGATCGTCACCTCGAGGTCCAGTCCGAGCAGTTCCCGCTCGGCATCGGACATGCTCCTCCCGACGACTGACGGCAGAGCGATCAGTTCGGCTGTGCCGTTGGGTTCCTCAACGCCGTCGTCGCGGACCTGGTCGACGAAGGCGACGATCAGGTAACCCAGGACCAGAACCAGAACGCTGAGTCCGACCAGGAGCCCGGCTGTCCGCTTCCAGTCGTCGCCGCGCGACATCGGTGGAGGATCGTTGTAGTAGCCGCCGTGGCCGTACGGATCCCGCTGGCGCGGGTCGCCGGGCGCCGCGGCCTGCTGCACCGGCACCGGAGCGCGGGCTCCGGGAGCCGACGGCCTTCGAGCTCCAGGCTGGGGCGCTGCGGGCCTGCCGGCGGGAGGCCTGCCCGCTGGCGGAGGCCCTCCCGGGGCGGCGGGAGGCCGTGACCGGGGCCCCGGCGCAGCGGCTCCACCGGGGAGATCAGTGGTGCCGCCCAGATATCGGCGCAGGTCGGCACGGAGGTCCTCGGCTGTGGGATAGCGGTTCAATGGGTTCTTGGCCAGCAGCTTCATGGTGATGGCGTTGAGCGCGGAGGGAACCGGCACTCCACGCTCAATCAAGGACTGAGGCTTCTCTTGAACATGCTTGTAGGCGACCGCTATCGGAGTTTCGGCTACGAACGGCGGCGCTCCAACGAGCATCTCGTAGAGCACGACTCCCAGTGAGTAGAGATCGCTGCGACCGTCGACCTGCTTCCCCTGCGCCTGCTCGGGCGAGAAGTAGGTGGCAGTGCCCATCACCGATCCGTGCTGGGTCAGCCCCGCGTCGGTTCGGCCCGCCAGAGCGGTGGCGATCCCGAAGTCAGCGACCTTCACAACCCCGCTGTCCGCGATCAGTATGTTGCCCAGCTTGACGTCGCGGTGGACGAGGCCCGCTTGATGCGCAGTTGAGAGCGCCGCCGCGACGTCATTCGCGATCTCGACGGCACGTTGTGGCGGGACCGGCCCGGAGGCGCGCACCACATCAGCCATGGTCCGTCCCGCGACGTGCTCCATCACGATGTAGTAGGTGCCGCGTTCCTGACCCCAGTCGTATATCCCCACGATGTTGGGATGGTTGAGGTTGGCGGCCGCCTGAGCCTCGCGTCGGAACCGTTCAACAAAGTTCGGATCGTTGGCGAACTCAGGGAACAGTACCTTCAGGGCGACCTCGCGATTCAACAGCTCGTCGCGTGCGAGATATACGTCGGCCATTCCGCCGCGCGCGATATGGCGCAGCAGTTCGTAACGGCCATTGAAGACCGTTGGGCGACCATCGGACATAGCCCCGGAGTCTACCTGAGCAGTACGGTTGACCGTTGCACGGTCATGCGCCGTCGTTCGGCGAAAGTTGCTGTTGCAACTCGGTCTGGAAGGCTGCTTCTATCACGGCTCGCGCGATCGGCGCGGCGACGCGGCCCCCCGTCTGTTCGCTGGCTCCGGGCTGTGCCTCGACGATGACCGCGACCGCCAGGGTCGCCTCGCTGCCGGGGCGGCCGGCGAAGCCGAGCACCCAGGCGTGGGAGTTCGGCGGGTCGGTGCCGAGCTGCGCCGTGCCCGTCTTGCCTCCCACGACCAGACCGGGCACCGCCATGTTCCTGGCGGTTCCGTCGGCGGCCACATGCAGCATCGCCTCACGCAGCACTTCCGCGACCTGAGGCGAGGTGGCGATCCGCCAGACTTCGGGTTCGGTGGTCTCGTATCTGGTCCCGTCGGCAGCGGTGACCTCCGCGACGACATGGGGAACCATTACGACGCCCTGATTGGCGACGGCTGCGGCCACCATCGCCATCTGCAACGGCGTGGAAGCCACGTCGTTCTGGCCTATCGCGGTCTGGGCGAGGATCGCAGAGCCTTCATGTATCGGCGTCTCGCCGTTCGGCAGAGCCGCTTCACCGCCTCGGTAGTACTCGACATCGGCGAGGAACTTGCCGTAGTCGGTCGGGAACCGAGAAGCTGCCGCGCCGGGCACGTCGAAGGGGACCGTGTCGTTGAAGCCGAAGTTCTCGGCGGTGGAGACCATGATCTGCGGGCCGATCCACTCCGCGCCCATCTCCGCGAAGGCGGTGTTGCACGAGACCCGCAGCACCTCCCGCAGGTCGCCGCCGCACTCTGAGTCCGCGAAGTTCCTTATCGGAGAGCCCGAAGGCAGTGGTTGGTACTCCTCGCTCTCACCGAAGACGGGAGTCGACGGCGACACCGAGCCGCTCTCGACACCGGCCGCGGCGGTGACGATCTTGAACGTCGAGCCGGGAAAGAAGACCTCGCGGAACGACTTGGCCAACAGCGGCTGGCCGGGATCGTTCGACAAAACCTCGTATGCAGCATTGACGGCCGGTCCGTCGAGCCCGCTCAACAGGTTCGGGTCGAAGCTGGGATAGGTCCACATCGCCACGACCCCGCCGGTCGAGGGGTCGAGGGCGACCACCGACCCGCGGCGCTCGCCCAGGGCGGTCGCTGCCGCCCGTTGCACGTCATCACGCACAGTCAGCACCAGGTTCCCGGTGCTGTCCCGGTCACGGAACAAGTCGGCGGGCGACTGGAACTGCTGGGTGGACCGTTCCCCTGCCAGTTCATCGTTGAACGAGCGCTCCAGGCCGAACGATCCCTGGTTGAACGACTGGAAGCCCACGATGTGCGCGAAGCGCTCCCCGGTCGGGTACTGGCGCACGTAGTCGATGTCGGAATCGGAGGCGGCAGCGACCGAGCGGGCCAACACGACACCGTCCGCCGAGCGGATCTCCCCTCTGGGGCGACCGAACTCCCTCAACAGCGGTCGCACGTTTAGCGGGTCTTCGCGCAGTTCCTGTGAGTTCACCAACTGCACCCGGTTGAGCTGCGCGAAGAGAAGCACGTACAGCACCAGCATGCCGATGCCCAGTTGGCGTATCCGGCGGTTCATCGGGCGACCTCGGGCGGGCCCGCGCGCTGTTCGTGCGACAGGCGGACAAGCAGGGCCAGCACTATGTAGTTGGTGACCAGGGCCGAGCCGCCGTAGCTGACGAACGGCAGGGTGATCCCGGTGAGCGGCACCAACCGGATCACTCCGCCGATGATGATGAACGCTTGAAGCCCGATCAGTGTCGTGAGACCGACCGCCAGCAGCTTCTCGAACGGTCGGGTCGCTCGAATGGCGATCCGCAGGCCTGAACCGACTATCACCACAAAGGCCATGAGGATTGCCGTCGATCCCGCCAATCCCAGTTCCTCCCCGATCGCCGAGAAGATGAAGTCCGACTCGGCGATCGGAACCCGGTCGGGGTCGCCGCGGCCCAGCCCAGTGCCCGTCAATCCCCCTTCGGCCAGCGAGAACGAGGCTTGCGCTATCTGATAGCCGCCTCCGCCGAAGTCTGCGAAGGGGTCGAGCCAGGCATCGACGCGGGACTGCACATGGTCGAACAGCCTCCACGACACGACCGCGCCGCCGACGAACAGGAACAGGCCCAGTGCCAGGAAGGACGAGCGTTCGGTCGCCACCCACATCAACACCACGAACAACGCGAAGAACAGCAGCGACGAACCCAGGTCCCGTTCGAACACCATGATCCCGACCGATGCCGCCCAGGCGACCGCGATAGGCGCCAGGTCGCGCAGTTCGATCCGATTGCGGATCAGTTCCCGCGACTCGACCAGGTAACCGGCGAAGAATATCGCCAAGGCGATCTTGGCGAACTCTCCCGGCTGGAAGTTGACCGGGCCGAGGCTGACCCAGATTCGTGCGCCGCGGATGTCGACGCCGATCCCGGGCACGAGCGGCAGAGCCAACAGCGCGATCCCAGCGAGCCCCAACAGGTAGCGGTAACCCGCCAACTCACGGGCTCTGGGGACCAGCACGAGGGTGATCACAAAAGCCGCAACCCCGACACCGGTCCACAACGACTGCAGGCCCGCGAGGTCGCCGCCGCCCTCCACATCGGAGCCGAGGCGGGCGATCATCACATAGCCGATCCCGTTGAGCAGCAGTGCTGTGGGCACCAGCACCGGATCGGCGGCGAAGGCCAGCCGACGAACCGCGAGATGGATGAAGAAGAACAGCCCGAGGGTGCCTGCCACCAACGGTCTGGCGTCGGCTGGGAGTTCGGCGTTGCGACCGAGACTGGCGAGTCCGTAGGCCGAGACCACGACGACCGAGACCATCACTACCAGGCCCAGTTCGACCCGGCGGGGACGAAGACTGCTCAGGACGGGAGACTTCGGCGGCAGTTCAGCCGCTGTCACAGGACTGCTAGTAGCACTAGCAGCACAAGCATCGCCAACAGCAACACGATGAGCGCCAGGGCGGCGAACCGGCTGAGTGGCCAGGTCTCGAACCGGCGCCAGTCGACGAAGGAGCGCCACGACAGCGAGTCGAGCTCGGTTGATGCGGCGTCTGCGGGCTCAGCTGCCCCCTCGGGTTCGGCGCCATCGCCGGCTGCGGCGGGCGCAGTGTCAGCCTTGTGGATTGCGACGACCCGGTCAGCGGGAGGGTCTGACTCGGTCGGTTCGGCATCGACTACGTCCACGACCACGACGGTCACGTTGTCTCGCCCGCCTGCAGCACACGCTGCTTCGACGAGTGCAACAGCAGCCTCTTGGGGATCGGCCGTCTCGTCGAGGACCTCTTCGATCTCGGCGTCGCTGAGTTCGTTGTTGAGACCGTCACTGCACAGCAGGTACCGGTCACCGGCAACCGGCACGAGCTCCCAGGCGTCGACCAGCAGGGGCTCTTCGACACCGAGTGCCCGGGTGACCACGTTGCGCTGGGGGTGGACCTTCGCCTCCTCGGGGGAGATCCAACCGTCTCGCACCATGCCCTCGACCAGACTGTGGTCATCGGTCAACTGCATCATCTGATCCGCAGTGCACAGATACAGCCTGCTGTCACCGACGTTGGCGACGCAGAGCAGCTCGGTGTCATCAACGGTCACCGCTACGAGCGCGACCAGTGTGGTTCCCATCCCGTAGAGCGCCCGGTCGTCCCGGGCTCGGTCCAAGACCTCCCGGTTTGCTCTCTGCACCGTCTCGACCAGTTCGTCCACGCTGTTGAAGGCAGTCGTCTCGGCCATCTGTTCGACAGCGATGGCCGAGGCCACCTCTCCGCCGCTGTGACCTCCCATGCCGTCGGCCACAACAAAGACACTCTCAGCCGAGAGGACTCCGTCCTGGTTGATGTCACGTATTCGGCCCGTATCGGTCACCGCACCCCAAGCCAGCGTGGTCATGTCAGCACCAGTTCTATTTCAGCTATCTGGATGCGGGCGCCGCGTCTGATCGGTGTGGGTTCGGTGACTGTTGCTCCGTCTAGCTGCGTGCCGTTGGTTGAACCAAGATCCTCGAGATACCACGCGCCATCGTGGAAGAAGAGGCGGGCATGCAGCTTCGACACCCGGGCATCGTCGATCTGCACTCCGCATCCGGGCGCGCGGCCGACGGTGGTCTCGGTGCTGAGCGCAAACCTCCCGCCTGCCATCGCGTCCGGGGCGACCAACAGCAGTTCGCTGGATCGTTCTCGGCGCCGACGGGACTCTGTCCGCTGGACCCGCGCCTCCCCCGCTGTACCCGTCGCTTCGCTGGTTCCGGCGCCCACAGCAACCATCGGCGCTCTGGTTCGTCTCGTGGCTCTTGGGGCTCTCGTGGCTTTCGGGGCTCTGACAACCCTGGGAATGGTCAGGCCCTGCTCGGCGCGGAGTTCAACCCACACCGCTCTGAGCACGCGTAGAAACACCAGATATATGAGGGCCAGCAAGCAGAGCCGAAGCAGGACGAGCGATTGTTCCGACACGGTCCCTTGAGGTTACCTTCCGCCGATGACACGGCAGCGGTTGTCAAGCTGACCGGAACTCGATCAGCACCGAACCCAGCTCGATCCGGTCGCCGTCGGCAAGTCGGTGCGAGACCACTGGTCTGCCGTTCACCAGAGTCTGGTTGGTCGATCCGTTGTCGTGGAGCATGAATCCGTTGCCGTCGGGTCGAATCGTGGCGTGTTCCCGGCTTACGTTGGGGTCGTCGAACGAGATCGTGCATTCGGGCAGGCGACCCAGCGTCACCAGGTCCTCACCGAGCATTATCTGGTCGCCAGTGGGCAGGTGCAGCACTCCAATACCGCTGCTTGCCTCCCTCATGCGGGAGTCCACTTTGATCGCCCCGCCGCGCAGCCGTTGATCACTCGACAGCTCGACCCTGACGGGCCCCATGAACGTCCAGCCCTCGTCGCGGGCATGGTCACGGGACATGTCGCACAGTTCTGAGATGAGCGACTCCTGGATCTCGGCGAAGCGTTCGGCGTCCTGGGCCGAGAGCGTCACTCGGAAATGGTTCGGCACCACCGTCTGACCTCGCACGCCGACGCTTCGACCATCGCCCATCTCACGCACGATCCGGTGCCCGATCTCAACCGGACGAACTCCCCCGCGCAGGACACGGCCGACGGTGCCTCCCACCAAGCGTTCGAGACGGCGTTCAACTGATCGCAGGCCCACACTCAGAGAGTAGTCCCCTCTACAACGGTTCGATCCACGACCTCAGGACGTGCGCGGATCGAATATCGCGGATGCGCCGGGATCTGTTTCTCCCGCTCTTGTTCACTGCGCCGGACTCCCGCTCCTGTTCGCTCCGCTCACGGGCCGCTGGGCCGCTCAGCCTCTTCGGGGTTCAACGGATTCAGATCCGCGACGCTATGATCGGGGCACGTTCACTGCGGTGTGCGGCCACGCGCGAGTGGCGGAATTGGCAGACGCGCAGGCTTCAGGTGCCTGTGTCCGAAAGGATGTGGGGGTTCAAGTCCCCCCTCGCGCACTCCACCTCCTCGCGTGCTGGCGATGCCTCTTGTCAGGCCTCGGAATCTGGGGGTGTTGAGTTGGCGAGGACCAGCGACGACCACTCACCCGCGGTTGCTCGTTCGTCATCCACGGCGGCCAATATCACCCGGCGTGCGTCGCTGGGCTCCACAACATCCAGCAGACCCGCACCGAGCCCTTCGAGACGTCCACACATCCCAGCAAGCTCGTCCCCGCTGGTCGCCACCACAATCACCCCACCACCATGCCCGATGCACGAGAGGCCGTTGCATCGGTGCTCCACGACCTCTCGGCGCATCGACACCGCCGAGGCACTGCGTTGGGTCGGACGGATCACAGGCGACGAAGACCACCGGTTCGAGCGCCTCGCCGCGCTGCTCAGCACCTGAGTCCCGACCCGCGCCGGTTTCCTCACGCACGACGCACGGGCCGGGGAAGGCCAACTCTGTGCAGGGGTAGGATGCAGCATGTCACTGCACCCCAAGCCTCGCGACTCGACTGCCTTCCGCACTGCCGATCCGCTCGAGCTCTCGGCGCGGGTGATCGCATCGGGTACAGCCGACGAACCGACCAACCGGGTGACCAACGCGCTCACCGAGCTTGACGACGGCATCGCGGTCGTCGAGTCCTTCTCCCACATGGTCGCGTTCTCGACCGACGCCGGTCTCGTGTGTTTCGACGCCAGCGGTGCTCTCAGCGGTGCTGCTGTCGCCGAGGCTCTCCGGGGCTGGTCGAAGGAGCCGGTCGATTCGCTCATCTACACGCACGGGCACATGGACCATGTAGGCGGCAGCGGTGCCGTCGCCGCCGATGCGGAGGCTCTCGGCCATCGACCGCCGCGTGTCGTCGGACACGCCAACATTCCGGTCCGTCTGCAACGCTACGAAGACACGAACGGCTACAACCTCGCCATCAACGCGCGTCAGTTCGGCGGTGTGTCGAGGCGACTGAATCTGGGAAGCCTGCGCGCGGGCGCTGATCGTTTCGTCGGTCTGGACACGCTCTGGCCGGACGTCACCTACCACGACCATCTGACCGTCTCGGTCGGCGGCACCGACTTCGTCCTGCACCACGACAAGGGTGAGACCGACGATCACACCTGGGCTTGGATTCCAGAGCACCGCGCCCTGTGCGTCGGCGACTTCGTGACCTGGGTGTTCCCCAACGCCGGCAACCCGCAGAAGGTCCAGCGATACCCGTTGGAGTGGGCCAGAGCGCTGCGACGCATGCAGGAATTCGAGGCCGAACTCCTGCTGCCCGCGCACGGCCTCCCAGTGCGTGGAACCGCAGAGGTCAACCTGATCCTGGGCGACCTCGCCTCTGCGCTCGAGGGTCTGGTCGATGCCACGCTCGAACTGATGAACGACGGGGAATCGCTCGACACCATCATTCAGTCCGTCGAGGTGTCTGAGGACTTGTTGTCCAAACCGTGGCTCCAGCCCGTCTACGACGAACCTGAGTTTGTTGTTCGCAACATCTGGCGCCTCTACGGCGGATGGTGGGACCTGAACCCGGCGAAGCTCAAGTCCGCGAGTGAGGCCGCATATGCGGCCGAGATCGTTCGGCTCGTCGGCAGCACAGAGAAGGTCATCAGCCGCGCCCAGGAGATGGCCACAGCCGGAGACTTCCGCCTGGCATGCGAACTCATAGAACTGGCCACGACCGCCGAGCCCGAGTCGGTCGCCGCCCACGGCGCCCGAGCGGAGATCTACGCCGCCCGCCGACGCGTCGAGCGCTCCCTCATGGCCAAAGGCATCTACGCCGCCGCCTCCCGCGAGTCAACCGCCATCATCGAGAGCACACTCCCCGACCGGCAAGACAAGCGCGACAACAACTTCGAGCGCCAGGCCATCGCCGACGAACTCACCGCAGAAGCCCAATCCCTCGGCATCGAATACTGATCGCCCCACACCGTGTGCTGGATCTAACTCTTGAGCAGGTCGTTGAGGGAGTCGAACCAGGTATCGTCGATTCGCTGGACGGCGCCGATCCTCGTGTCGTCTTTGGTCCACGGCGTGAGATCGCGGGCCCACTTGAACTTGAACATCCATCGTTTGGTGACCGGGAACATGCACGCAGCGACGATGTCGAAGGAGTCATAGGCGTACTTTCTTCCTGCACCCGAGTCGCGGGTCTTCTGGGTCTCAACCTTGGCATTACCGTCCTTGTAGGTCTCGCTGAGAGCGTTCTTGCACTCGATCGTGAGTTCGCGTCCATCGTCTAGCCAGATCCGGAAGTCCGGCATTCCGTCCTGGTCGATCGACTCGTGGGAGGCGATGCACTGATCGCGGTCGAGGAAGTCTCCCAAGTGGTGTTCTGCAATGCTCCCCCGCACCGCAACGCCGAGACGAAAGTTCGACTCGATGATGTCGAGGATGGTGGCTGCACTGACACCGTAGAGAGTCTCAAGGTCGTGGTGGCCGATCCTGCCCTCAACGAAGTGCCCCGCGAGGCTCAGCCGCAGACCCGTGTCGAACCCCAGGCCGGTCGCGAGCGCCTCGAAACGGGCGTAGTCGAGCAGACGATCCGGACGGAAACCAACCATTGATTCGAGACCGTCCCAACCCTCGCCCTGGGGCGTGCGCGGTCTTGGCTTCTCCCTCGCCCACCAGGCCCAACCCGTGCTCTCCACGGCCTTTGCGTTCGTGTCACGGTAGTAACCCGAGATTCCCATCGGAAGCTGCGCGTAGACGAGGGGATCTAAACCGACGATGATGTCCGTCTCGGGGTCGACGGCGAGAACCAGAGTGATGTCCACCCCGGCGGGATCGTGGCCGATCGGGTTCAGTTCACTGCGAACCCGGGTCGGGTCGCCATATCGGATCTGGAAGCGGTGCTCTGTGGCGGGTCGGTTCCTGGTGGTTCGCCTTGTAGTTGTGAACGGATAGACGACGAGACCGAAGCGATGGTTGTCATTGTCTTCAGCACCGATATAGATCGGTGCCAGCTTCTTGGCCGGAAAGGAGCATGAAACCAATCGTCCACCCCCGTCCTCAATGCCCCTGAGCAACAGGTCCACGACCGGTGTGCGGGACTCGGAGATCCGGTACAGCTTGGGGACGTAGCTGCGGCCTGCAAGATCCGTCACGATCCGCTCCTCAGTTCTACGGCGCTAGAACGCAGCCGCTACGGCCCGAGCGACATGCTCAGAAAATAGAGGCGGCACCGAGTTCCCGATCTGAGCCTGCACTGATGCTCGCTTGCCCACGAACGTAAAGTCGTCCGGGAACGTGAAGAGCCTCCGAATCTCGGGGACGCGCAATCGGCGGTTGTCCCAGTGGAACGGACCGACGTTGGGACCTGGCCGAGCCTGGATCGTCGGGGACGGCCTGCCGGGATCAAGCTTCAACAGGAACGACCAGTACCGCGACCGCCATTCGAAGACCGGCGCTGGGTGACCACGCTTCTCGGTGAAGTAGAGGTAATTGTCGCCAGGTGGGATCTCGGGCAGGAGGTGGCCCCAACTCCCTCGAACCACCTCCTGGGGCTCGGCGTCGGTGATCAAACCCGCGAGCGCCTCACCAGCTGTGACGTGGGGCAGCGGCCCACCGGTCGTCGTTCGTCGCTCCCAAGGCCCATGGTGAGTCGGATCAGGCGGATCAGGCAGCGTGTCCCGCTTGCGACAACCAACGATGCAAAGACGCGGACGGGCCTGGGGCACTCCGTAGTCGGCCGTGTTCAACACCTGCCACCAGAAGCGGTATCCCGCCGCCTCGATCTCTGCGAGCAGTCGAGTGAACGCCGGGCGACTCGCCTTGTTGTTGAAGGTCAGCGCGTACACGTTCTCAAAAATGAAGTAACGGGGCTTCGCCTCGGCAAGCACACGGGTATAGGCCTGCAGAAGACTCGCCGCGGGGTCCACGCCATCACGCTTCCAGTCAAGCCAGAAGCCTGACTTGGAGAACGCAACGCAAGGTGGCCCGCCCACGAGAAGATCGGGCCTCTCCCGGCTCGACAGACCGGCCGCTCGGAGTATGTCCCGCGTGGTCAGACCCCCACCTGAACCGATCGCGAGCGGGTAGAGATCGCCCCGAACCACCTCGCGGAGGCTCGGAAAGTAGATTGGGGCGTTCTTCTCCAGAGTGTCACAGGCATCGTCGTCCCATTCCACCGCAGCCAGTGTGGCGAACCCCGCCGACTCGATCCCCAAGTCGAGACCCCCGGCACCGGAGAAGAGAGAGATCGCGGAACCAACGGTCACACTCTCAGTCTGCCCGCTGCGATCAGCTGGCGCGCGCACCCTGTGACCATCACCAAGACGCAATTGCAGACCCTGCCTCTTCCGGTCAATTCCTGGAGAGTTCACACCACAAGCACACAGCGGGGGTATGACAGTAGCGGTCACGAACCGAACCCCTAGGGCCCCAAAATGGCGATACCCCGGACGCATGCCACGAAGGCATTGGCGACACCGGGGAATTACAAGCAAGGATACACGCGGACGAAGCTGAGAAGATAGAGGCCGGTCTGCTTGTGTCGAGGACCACGAGCATCTCGCAAGGCGGGAGCGGGGAAGACCTGCCATTACGCCGTGTCGGATCGACTGATCCACTATTGCCTTGAGCGTGGCCGAAGGCTCTGGGATAGCGTCTTGGGCTTCATCGCCCGGCATCCGCAGGTCGATGACGGGCGCTGGGGAACCCGCCCGTAGCGATGTCCTGGCGGCCCGCACCATGAAGCCCAACGAGCGCACGCGTCAACGACGCCATCGTTAGCTCTTCCCAAGCCGATCTTGGAGTGGGGCTACGAGGCGGTCATTGACGCCGAACTCGTTCGACCAGACGCTCGTGGGCCCGTCGCCGAGCCGCGCGGCCGGCATCTCGGGTGTCGGGTGCCTCGCCATGAGCTCCTTAGCCTTTTCGGACACCCCTCCTCGGTCCACCAAGTACGCCGCGCGCTGCCAGGCAGACGCTGAGAAGCCGTCCATCAACTCCACGACGCGGTCAACGCCGCAGTCGACGGCGAGCGATCCCAACCGCGGGATCAGATCGGCCCACGCGCGAAAGGAGCCGGGCCGCGCAGCTATTTGGATCAGGAGCGCTTCGGGCCCAAGGCCTGGGAGCCCACCAGCCCATCGCGTCAAGTCGAGGCCCTTCGCACGAAGCAACCGCGTGCCCGGCTCAAGCTTTGGTGCAAGCGCTTCTGTCCAGCCAAGCCGCACGACACGGAAGTGGGAGCGAAGCCCGTGGGGCAGCTTGTCGCCGGCGGGTACCCAGACCGAGACTGCGCCGGTAAACCGGCGGGGCAGATAGCCCAGGTGCCACGCCGCGGCCTCCCCGGCCAATGCGAAGGTCGCGTCGTCACGGAGTCTCCAGCCACGCAAGTCCAGGTACGGATCGATCACCTCGACTTCACCTGCAGGGACAAACGACCAGAGCCCCTTGAGGTGAAGCGTGCCGAGCCAACCCAGCTGCTGAAGATCACTCGCGACGCGGTCGACCGAGTGCTGCTCCCCCGTACGCGCGATGTAGTCGGCGAGCATGCCCCGCGACACAACAGGAGGGCGATCGCGCGAGAGCGCGGCGATAATTCCGGCTGCCCAACCCGGGACCGGCCGATCCGCACGCACCTCGCTCATGGCTACCTCTCCGACACGCTGTCTTAACTTCAGTCCCGAATTATACCCCCTGTGGAGGAGTTCCGGGCCAGAACTTAAGACACCCTTGCTTCCCGCCTGTCCCGAGTGTCTGGCGGCAAGCGTCTCACATCTCATAGAAGGGCAGCGCTGCTGGAACTCTGTGTCGGATCGGCTGATTTACTATTGTCTTGAGCGTGGCCGAAGGCTCTGGGAGCGCGTCTTGGGCTTCCTCGCCCGGCATCCGCAGGTCGATGCAGGGCAACCGAAGCCGCGATACGAAACCCGAGTTGGCCGTGCGCTCTGCGGTGCATCGACGGGGTATCCGATTCAGGGTCTCGGTCCGTCCTGAGCCGGAACTGCCCCGGACCGCTGACCTGGTACTGCGCAAGAGTCGGATCGCCGTGTTCGTGGACGGCTGCTTCTGGCACGGATGCCCCGAGCATCACACCCAACCTTCCACCAACTCGGAATACTGGTCCGACAAGATCACCCGCAACGTCGAACGCGACACCGAGACCACGGCCTACCTGCAGCGGGCCGGGTGGACGGTGCTGCGGTTCTGGGAGCACGAAGACCCCGAGTCGGTAGCCGACCGAGTCCAGGAGGCAGTCCGCGCTTCCGCCGAGGGGGCTGAGCGATCTCAGACAAGGACAACCGTCAGCAGCCGGCACTAGATCCCAGTCGGTCAGCGGAGCGCGCAGAGTTGTCAATACCACGAAGGTCCCGGTAGACCCGCGGTGTGCGCCGACCGGAATCCATGAGAAGCGGAAAGGCGGGATCGGGGTCCCGTGGCGCGGTGCCAGAAGACTTCGCTGACGACCCGAAGGCGCGGATGTCCACCAAGCGACGCCCTCCTATTACACAGACATCGTCACCTGCCCCCTCCCTCACGGGTCTTGTTCGCTGGTTCGAGGAGCAACCCGACGGTCGTGAGCGATTCGCCTGGGTGCTCCGCGACGCTCTGGACGAACTACTCGACGGTGCGCGCACGCGGCGCTGGTGCTACCAACAACTCAACAAGACGGAGAAGACCCACTTGGGGACCAAGGTGGAACTCGGACTCCTGAACGAGTTCAACATTTCTGAGGGCACCGACCTCGACTGGGAGATCGATGGGCGCGATGTCGATTGCAAGTTCTCCAAGGACTTCGGCGGTTGGGAGATCCCGATGGAAATGTACCTCTGCGACGACCACGAGCAATCCGGAACCGCCGACCACTTCGCGCTCCTGGTTTGGATGAGCGACGACGATGCCCAATGGGCCGCCGGGGTCATTCAGATCAGCGATGACCTGCTCAAGTTCAAAACCGACGATTCTGGTGAAAGGCGTAGGCAGTACAACCGGGACAACAAGCGGCGTCTGAACGACGACGGGATGAACAGCGCCCACTGGCTCTGGGGTGGGCTACAGGACCTGCCCCCGAACCTGCTTCGGCGGACAAGCCAAGAGAGCCGTCGCAGAATCCTGTTGAACACTTCGGGCCAGGAGCGCGTGAACGCGCTGTTGCGCGAGATCCAGGGCGGGATCATCAACCGGCCGACCATGGCGACAGTCGCGCAGCAGAAGGACCCGATGAAGCGGGCTCGTGACGCGAGGTTGGCCAAGAACCTCGGCGACGAAGGGTTCTTGATCCTGGGCCACCAGGGGGCTGACCCCCACATCGCCCGAGGATTGGATCTTCCTATTCCTTACAAGGGGGAACTGGTTTCTTGCCGGGTCGTCCCGGCCGAGAATGGAGCGGACCGAAGCGTCTGGCTAGGTGATGGGTGGTGGCGACTCGCCGCCACCGACGAAGCATCAGAACCGAGTCCCGACCGCGACCTCTATCTCAAGTTGAGTCGACAGATGATCGAGTCCGGACCAGCAGACTGAGAGCGGCTAGGTCGATCGGGACGTCAACTACCGGGATCCTTGCCGCATTCGAGGATTCGCGCGAGGTGCAGAGCGATCTCACGGGCGAGCACCGGGGGGACGGCGTTCCCGATCTGGCGGGCGATCTCGATCTTGGTTCCTTCAAAGATGAAGGTGTCGGGGAAACTCTGAAGCCGAGCAGCCTCGCGGTGGGTGATAGGCCTGTCGCGCTCGGGATGTAGGTAACGTCCCTTCTCGGGCTTGAAGAACTCGGTCCTAATGGTCGGCCCGGGACGGTCCCACCACATCCGACCCATCACATCAGTCGTGCCCGTCGGTTTGTTGAGCCAGCAGGCCGGCGTGATGTCGGGCCGATTGCGTTGCAGATCAAAGCGGTTGCCTCCCGGTGGGATCGCCCGGTAACGCTGCAGGGAGATGTCCCGCGGGTTGCGCCGGATGTGAAGATCCTGGGAGCCGTCCTCTGCTGTGGTGGGTTGATCCGTCGTTGGCTCGGCCGGAAGGTCGGAGATCGCGTCGCGTACCGTGCGATACGGCTGCTCGAACATCGGCGAGTCGCCGTGCGTGGGCGGCGGGGGCCAAGGCACTGACTGTTGGTGGACGGCCATGAAGATGCCCCGTCTACGGGTTTGCGGCACTCCGTAGTCCGCTGCATTCAGTACCCCGTAGCCGTATCCGAACTGTGACAGGAAAGGGTGACTGGCCATCCGGTCGAGCAGTTCGTTGAACTGGGCGGACCGCTGGAACTGCGGGACGTTCTCGATCACGAACGCTCGCGGTCGCACCTGCACGACTGTGGCGAGGAAGTGCTCCCACAATCCGTTGAGTGCCGCCCTTGAGTCGGCGTCGCGGTCACGGCCCAGCGGAGAGAATCCCTGACAGGGCGGCCCTCCGATGACGATGTCGGCGCTGGGGTACACCTTGGGGTCTACGAACTCGATGTCCCCGTCATGGACATGTGTACCGAAATTGGCCTTGTAGGTGGCCGCAGCCGCCGGGTCGTGCTCCACCGCGAAGACGGGGTCGTAGAGTTCAGCTCCCGCGCTGTCGCGAGCCAGCCAGAAGCCTGCGGTGAGCCCACCCGCTCCTGCAAAGAGGTCGATGCTTCTATAGGCCATGGTTGGTGTCCCTTTCACGGAGAGTAGTAGCCGACAGCCGCGAGCCGGGCGATACCCGAGCAGCCTGGCGTTGGATCAACTGTCTCAACACCGGCCTTGCGGGGAAATGCATCTGGCGCGTCATAGAACTCACCGGAATCGAGAACCCAACGATGACAGAGAGGTGTGACACCGCCCCACCGACAGCCTGGAATACCGAAACGATCTGCTCGGCGCGCCGAACTCTAATCCCGGATCGGGACTGTCAGATGCTTCCTTGTCAAGCGGCGAGTGTGAGGGGTTGTTTTCGGGTTGTCCGTCGCGCCGTAGCCGAGACACTGGACCGCGACGGCCAAGCGCGGGTCATGTGGGACGACACGCCGACCCGACCCCTGCGGTATGGGTATTCGTTCCGAGACTTCCCTACTTTGCCTACAGATGCTCCAAGGTTCAACGCTGGTTTCCCGAGCAAGCGTTGACGAAGTAGCGACCGGTCGCTATCTTCGCGACATGAGGTCGGTTGGCATCAAGGTTCTCAACAGCAAGCTGAGCGAATACGTCCGGCTTGCGGCGTCCGGGGAGACGGTCCTGGTGACCGACCGCGATCAGGTGGTGGCGGAGCTCGGCCCGATCCGGGAGACCCGGAGCCCGATCCTCGCCGATGCCTTTCTGGCAGAAGCGGTGCGGTCCGGTGTGCTGACGCCGCCGAGGCTGACGACCACGGGACCGCCGCCCAAGCCCAAGCCCGTCGCCACGCTGGACGAAATCTTGGCCGATCTGGAGGAGAGCCGGCGCGACCGTTGATCTACCTCGATTCGTCCGTCGCGCTCGCGCATCTTCTGGCCGAGGACCGACAGCCGCCCGATTCGCTCTGGGGGGAAACCCTGTTTTCCAGCCGGCTGCTGGAATACGAAGTATGGGTTCCGCTGCATGCACGCGGGCTCGCAGAGTCCTACGGCGAGGCGGCACGCTGGTTGACGGGCCGAGTCGCGATGCTGGAGCTTTCCCCGTCGGTGCTGGCGCGGGTGCTGGATGGCTTTCCCGGTCCCGGCGCGCTGCGGACGCTCGACGCACTGCATCTGGCCTCGTGCGCGTATCTCGTCGAACACGGGCAGGGGGTCGAGCTCGCAAGCTACGACCGGCGGATGAACGCCGTGGCCCGCGCGATGGACATTCCGCTGTTCGACCTGAAGGCGCCGCAAACCGCATGATCGTCGCGCGCGATCGCGCGGCGGAGGCCATCCGGGGTCTGATCGAGCGGATCGTGCTCACCCCCCGGCGATAAGCGCGCCGAGCGTGTGGTGTGCGCTCCTGCAGGCAACCTCTCGGCTTGTGCTTGGTCCAGGGCAACATGATCTGTGGACAAGCAGACCCCCGGGGTCGAGCTTCGGCACCTAAACCCTGGGTTGGGACCCCATGACTGGCCGTGCTGCCGGGTATCCAACTAGACGATCAGGTTGCCGTACCGGTGTCGGGTCACTGTCACCGTTTGCTCACGGAGGTAGTGCTGGAGCTCGATCCGTCCATCGCTCGTGACGTCCGCATCAATGAGATGGATGTTGCAGTCGTTCGCTGCTCGCTGAACCTCTTCCTCGATCGGTCCGAGCACACGTACGCGTTCGCAATCCAACGTCGGCAACCGTTCAGCAAACGCTGCACTACGTTCGACTGCCGCGTGCGACTCCACAAGCGCAACGCCGCAGCGGTCCGCAGCGAAGCGAATACGAGCAAGCGCGAGATCGTCCGGTTCAACGATGCGCACCGCGACCGTCGGTAGTGGTCGGTAGCGGAAGATGTTGGACTCGCAGAATGGGACGCTCCGGCTACGATGACGTGATGGCAGAGTCTCAGCCTTCGGCACAACCAATTCATGTGCCATGGGGCGACAGGGCGAAGGGTGCCTTCACGATGCCCGGGGGATATGACGGCTATTTCGATTCCCTTCGCTGGACAGCCGAGAGCACTCGGGATGCGCCTCCTTCACTATCGGAACTGGCCGAGCGTATGGTCGAACGATTCGGCGTGACAAACAAGTCAGCGAGGAGTCGCGTGAGTTTCCTGAAGAAGGTCGGATTCCTGAATGGCGAAGCAACGTTGTATCTTGCCGACTCGCTCCAACAGTGGCTGCTCAACGGTGACCCAACCCCGCTGGCGGTGAGACTTCACCACAGGGTCCGTTTCATCGGCGAGATGCTAACGCTCCTCAAACAACCGGCGGACACCAACCGCCTGCACCACTGGGCCAACGAGAAGTACCGGATGGGTTGGGAGGCCAGCACCCAGATCAACACCCGAAGAGGTTGGCTCCAGTCCGCTGGGCTCATTGCAGCCGACAGAAGTCAAGGTCTCCGCCTCACCGACGCCGGCGAGCGATACCTAAGCCTCATTGTGGTAGAACCACCGCTTGGGGAACGCAGCGATACACCAACTGCGTTCGGGCTCCGCAACACAGCAGAACGTGCGGCACTTCACCGACGGAGTGATGCACCAGGCGACGCCGCTGACAAGCCAGAGAGCCACCAACGAAAACTGCACGGCCTCAAGGAACGTGAAGCGCTGGCGATCGAGGTCTCAGTGGCGACGCTGCCAGACCGGGCCACCAAGATTTCAGGCGAGATCATCAGCGCGTCAACCGACACCAAGAACCCGACCCGTTTCGAGCGGGCGGTCCGAGACGCATTCAAGCATCTGGGGTTCGATGCGGAGCATCTCGGCGGACCCGGAAAGACAGACGTTCTCGTTCGCGCTCGGTTCGGAGGTGACGCCGACTACAGCGTCTCAATCGATGCCAAAACAACCTCGGCAGCGCAATTGCAGGACCATCAGGTCGACTGGCAAACGCTCACCGACCACCGTCAACAACACCAGGCTGACTATTCGATGCTGGTCGGACCCAACCCGGCAAGGGGACGACTGGTGGAGCGTGCCCGCCAGAACGGTGTCGCGGTCCTGTCGGCCAAATCCCTCGCGGATCTATGCGATTTGCATTCTGACCAGCCTCTTGGGCTAGCCGACTACAGATCCATGTTCGAACAGGGAGGCGAGGTGGACCTTTCAGAGATCGAGAAACAGGCAGCGCAAACAAACCAACACGTAACTCTGGCCAAGCGACTGCTCGACGAAATCACCCACGCGGGTCAGAAACTCGGCAGCCAGACAGCGCGTGACCTGCGGAACGCGATTTACCACAAACACCAAGTTGATCCGCCCTCACAGAACGAGATCGAACAGATGCTGATGACCCTCGCCTCTCCCCTGGTGGACGCCATCCGGGGCAATTCCGAAACCGGCTACCTCTTGGCGTGCTCACCGGAGGTTACAGCCCGCCGACTCGCCGTGTTCGGCGCTGCGCTCACACGCGATCCAGCCTTGGACACCGGCAACGAGGACTGACAGTTGCCACGGCGAGCTGGCCAAACCCGTGACAGGCAAACGGACGCGACGACCAGGACCTACAAGGCGGCGACCGCCGGTACGGCCCATGGTGGGCCTGTCAGATTTTGACAGTCCCGCTTGGGGACGTAGCTGCGGCCTGCAAGATCCGTCACGATCCGCTCCTCAGTTCTACGGCGCTAGAACGCAGCCGCTACGGCCCGAGCGACATGCTCAGAAAATAGAGGCGGCACCGAGTTCCCGATCTGAGCCTGCACTGATGCTCGCTTGCCCACGAACGTAAAGTCGTCCGGGAACGTGAAGAGCCTCCGAATCTCGGGGACGCGCAATCGGCGGTTGTCCCAGTGGAACGGACCGACGTTGGGACCTGGCCGAGCCTGGATCGTCGGGGACGGCCTGCCGGGATCAAGCTTCAACAGGAACGACCAATACCGCGACCGCCATTCGAAGACCGGCGAAGGGTGACCACGCTTCTCAGTGAAATAGAGGTAATTGTCGCCAGGTGGGATCTCGGGCAGGAGGTGGCCCCAACTCCCTCGAACCACCTCCTGGGGCTCGGCGTCGGTGATCAAACCCGCGAGCGCCTCACCAGCTGTGACGTGGGGCAGCGGCCCACCGGTCGTCGTTCGTCGCTCCCAAGGCCCATGGTGAGTCGGATCAGGCGGATCAGGCAGCGTGTCCCGCTTGCGACAACCAACGATGCAAAGACGCGGACGGGCCTGGGGCACTCCGTAGTCGGCCGTGTTCAACACCTGCCACCAGAAGCGGTATCCCGCCGCCTCGATCTCTGCGAGCAGTCGAGTGAACGCCGGGCGACTCGCCTTGTTGTTGAAGGTCAGCGCGTACACGTTCTCAAAAATGAAGTAACGGGGCTTCGCCTCGGCAAGCACACGGGTATAGGCCTGCAGAAGACTCGCCGCGGGGTCCACGCCATCACGCTTCCAGTCAAGCCAGAAGCCTGACTTGGAGAACGCAACGCAAGGTGGCCCGCCCACGAGAAGATCGGGCCTCTCCCGGCTCGACAGACCGGCCGCTCGGAGTATGTCCCGCGTGGTCAGACCCCCACCTGAACCGATCGCGAGCGGGTAGAGATCGCCCCGAACCACCTCGCGGAGGCTCGGAAAGTAGATTGGGGCGTTCTTCTCCAGAGTGTCACAGGCATCGTCGTCCCATTCCACCGCAGCCAGTGTGGCGAACCCCGCCGACTCGATCCCCAAGTCGAGACCCCCGGCACCGGAGAAGAGAGAGATCGCGGAACCAACGGTCACACCCTCAGTCTGCCCCCTGCGGTCGGCCCGGGCGCGCACCCCCTGACCATCACCAAGACGCAATAGCGCCACTCTGGCCTTTCGGTCGATTCCTAAAGAGTTCACACCACAAGCACACAGCACGAGTGTGACAGTGGCGCTCACGAAGCGCACCCCTAAGGCCCCAAAGTAAATACCCCGGGCGCATGCCACGAAGGCATTGGCGACACCGGGGAAAGGCCGAGCACCGGCAAGGTTTCCTGCTGCACTAGCCAGAGACCGACTTCGAGAGTAGGGCCTTCATGCTGAACCCACTTCGGCAGATCACACAACCTGAACTCGGCAGATCGCCCAAAAGAGGTTCGGCAGATCGCTCAAGTTCGGTTGACGTCGCTAGCATGGCATCGTGTTGCCAGCACTCTTTCCCCGCGTAGTTGACCGACTTGTCGAGTGGGAGCTTCTTCCGGAGTTTCCTGCCATCCTCGTCGTCGGGCCGCGAGGAAGCGGGAAGTCGACGTCGATGAGCCATTTCGCGGACACAATCCTCGATCTGTCGCTGCCGGGCGTACGCTCTGCCGCAACAGAGGACCCGGATGGAATCTTGGCGAACTCACCTGGCACCGTTCTGATTGATGAGTGGCAGGAAGCGCCAGAGATTCTCGGAGCTGTCAAACGAGCAGTCGACGCCGATCGATCGCGAACGGTCGGGCGCTTCATCGTTACCGGTTCGGTCCGGGCCGCTCACCAGGCGGCAACCTGGCCCGGCACCGGCAGGCTAATCAGGGTCCGCATGTTCGGCCTCACGCAGGGAGAACTCGAAGGCGACAACAGCTACAACCCGGTGGACACCTTCTTCGCCCAACGCGAGGCGGCGTTCGATAGATCCGATCTAAGCCGTCAGGACTATCTAGACCGAATCGTCGCTGGCCGTTTCCCCGACGCGATTGCACTCAGCGAACGCGGGCGATCGCGATGGTTCAGCGGCTACGTCGAACAACTCGTCGACCGAGATGCGGCACAAGTCTCGGGAGGCAGTCCCAGGCCTCGCAAGCTGCGCTCTGTCTTGGCCTCATGTGCTGCCCGCACTGGCCAAGAACTCAACAAGGAAGCAACAGCGCGAGACGCAGACGTCGCACGTGGCACCGCTGACTCGTACGTCACACTGCTGGAAGATCTCTCTATCGTCATGCGCGTGCCGGCCTGGCACAACAAGCGCCTCAACCGTCTCAATCGCTCGCCGAAGATACACATCGTCGACCCGGGTCTGGCCGCCCACATGCTCAACGCCAACGCAGAGACCCTAAGCCGCGACGCGACTCTGGTTGGACAGCTATTTGAAACCTTCGCCACAACCGAGATACGAACCCACATCGAAACCGCGGGACGTGAAACCGAGCTCTTCCACGTCCGCAACCGCGATCGCAACGAGGTCGACATCGTCCTCGAACAGAACAGCCGGATCGTCGGCCTCGAAGTAAAATCCTCGACAAACGTGCACCGAACGGATGCAAAGGGACTTCGGTGGCTTCGCGACCGCGTCGGCGATGACTTCCACTTCGGCGCCGTCCTCTACACCGGCGCCATTCCATTTCAGATCGACGGCAACATTTGGGCTCTCCCGATGAGCGTGCTCTGGCGACCACCCGCGACAACGAAATCGACCAAACCCACATGACGCAGATCAAGAAGCTGACCGAACCTGCTTGGGCGGCCCTCGCCGAAGCACTCCGCACCTGCCACTGGTACAAGAACGACTTTCAAACCCTTGTGCGAGCGCGATTCGCAGACGCCCCCGACGCCCTTGCGGCCGTCAACTTCGACTCTACGAAGCGGGAAGCCACAGGCCAGCTCGTGATGGAGCTACGGCTCGCTGAGCGCAAGTACCAGGGCGTCGTGATCGACGCACTCGTCCTCTTGTCAGAGGTTGATCCAGACTTTCCCCACCTCGCTCGCCTCGATGACGGCGCCGACAAGGTAGCGGAAGCCAAGGCGGCACTACGCCTAGTCCAGAATGTTACGGAGGAATACTCCGAACTGGCCGAATCACGAGAAGCAATCCGTCGAGAAGCAGAGTCCACTAGCACCCGCGAGGCGTCGCGGCGTCTTCACGATGAGAAGCTCCGAACCCTGAGAGACCGGTTCCTCGCCATGCACCAGTCATCAGACTCGCCGCAAGCACGCGGCCTGGCTTTCGAACCCCTCCTCAACGAACTCTTCTGCTTCGATTGGCATTGGCTCGGCCGTCTTCAGTCGCCGATATGGCCTACGCACCTCCGCATCCGCAGCAGGCCGCTCAAAGCCCCGTTCTTCCCCGGTAGCCCCCGCTGTTTCTCTCTGACGCCTTTTGCGCTGTTACATATCTGATACATGGATGCCGATCTGAGAGCTGCTCGCAAAACGTAGAAACCCCGGAAACCGTTGAGTTTCCGAGGTTCTCATTTGGTGGCGGGGGCGGGATTTGAACCCGCGACCTTCGGGTTATGAGCCCGACGAGCTACCAAACTGCTCCACCCCGCGGACACCAACGGTACCGATGAGACTTGGCTGCAACAACCTGCCCTTTTGGTGCTGTCATCGGCCCCAGGACAGCAACCACTCGACACCGAAACGTGCGGTAGCCTCGGCGTAGGTTCGGGACCAGAAGAAAGGTGCGCGTGGCAAGCGTCGCAACAACACGGAGGGGCAGGCTGATCCTCGTTGGCCTAGTGCTCGCCCTGCTGACCGCCTCTTGTTCCGATGACACCACCGCGACAGACCAGAACCCCTCCGCAACGACACCCAGCACCACAACCACCAGCACCACAACAACCCAGAAACAGGCGCCGCAGACAACCGCAGCGCCGAGCACCACGACAACGATTGCGGAACCGGCGTTGATCGCCTGGGAGGACCTTGAGAACCTCAGCTTCGAACTCGACGGCGACACCATCGACCTAGCGGAAGGACAGGCCACGGTCTCCTACGGCGGCGCCTCCGAATCGATGTTCCTGCTGCAGAATCGGGTCACCCAGGGCGACCTCGACAACGACGGAGACGAAGACCTGGTCACGCACATCATCGAACAGTCCGCAGGAACCGGCGTCTTCCACCTGATCGTCCCCGTGACCAACAACGAGGGGACACCCGAGCCCCAGACACCCGTGCATGTCGGCGACCGCGTCATCATCGAAGAGATCGCAGTCCAACACGGTCTGATCGAAGTGACGCTGCTCGACCGCCTCGAAGACGAACCGTTCACCGTCATCACCCAACGCACAACCCTCGAAATCGACCTGACCGGATCCGAACCCCGAGCCCAGGTGGTCAGCACCAGACCGCTCAAGAACCTCCCGCTGCCCGAACTGGAACTGCCCGACATCGCAATCCACTTCGAGGCCGGGGCGATATCGGCCACCGAGACCGGCACGATCGAACCGAACCAGCGGCAGACCTACACCCTGCAGGCCGGCGAGCAGCAGGCGATCAACGTCGAACTGACGGCACCGCTCGGAGTCTGGTTGACCGTCGACCTCGGTTACTTCGTGCTTGCCTCGCTCGATGACCGAACCCAGACAATCAACGCGGTTCTGCCCGCCAGCGGGCCATGGAGGCTGAGCGTGGTCTCCACCCACGGAGAAGCCGCCGACTACCAGATGAACGCCACGGTGCTGCCGCTCGGAGCCTTCACAGACCCCAATCCCGTGGTCCCGCTTCCGACGGTACCCACAAGACCGACCGCCGAACCCGGCGATGTCGTCTATCTCACCATCGACGACGGTCCACACCCCGTCTACACGCCGCAGATCCTCGACGTCCTCGCCCGCCACGACGCCCACGCGACATTCTTCGTCATCGGCTACCTCGTGGAGCGCTACCCGGACATTGTCGAACGGATCGTCGCCGAAGGGCACACCGTCGCAAACCACACCTGGCGCCACGAAGACCTGACCACGCTCTCCAGAGACGCCTTCGACCAGACGATCAGCCGGACCCAGGAGATCCTCGGCGAACATGGCGCACCGTGCCTGCGACCGCCCTACGGATCCAGGGATGCGTTCACCTACGAATGGGCGGCCGCCCACGGTCTCGCCGTGGCCCTGTGGACAGTCGACACGTTCGACTGGCGCAACCCCGGCGCCGAGACGATCGCCAACCGCATCGTGGCCGGTGCAACCGACGGTGCGATCGTGTCGCTGCACGACGGAGGCGGTGAACGCTCCCAGACCGTCGAGGCCCTCGACGACGCCCTCACCCGCCTCGCCGACTCAGGAATCCGCTACGAACCCCTCTGTTAATCCAAAACGGGCTGACCGAACGGGCTGACACAAGGGGCTGACCCACCCGGGCTGATCCGACAAATGGTGCCCGACCAGCGCTGAACGGGCTAGAAGGGGCGGTCGCCGACGATCGTGACGCGCTCCATGAGCCTGTGCTCGGGCAGGAAATCGGCGGTGGCGGCGTGTTGCACAGCGCGGTTGTCCCACATCACGAACGTGTCGACCCCCCAACGGACACGGCACTGAACCGAAGGATCCCGGATCGCCCGCTCCAGATGGCTCAGAATCTCACGGCTCTCCTGCTCAGAGACCCCGTCGATGTGCGAGGTGAACCCGATATTGGTGTAGATCCCCCTTGCACCGGTGACAGGGTGGGTTCTGATGACCGGATGCCGTTGCGGAGGATACTTCGCCCGGATCTCCTCGGTCTCGGAGGGGTCGACACGGCTGGCGAACACCCGCGAGTAGTCGTGGATCGCGTACAGGTCGTCCACCCGCTGCTTCCAGT
Organism: Candidatus Aldehydirespiratoraceae bacterium; assembly: GCA_965208435.1. GTDB lineage: Bacteria > Actinomycetota > Acidimicrobiia > Acidimicrobiales > Aldehydirespiratoraceae > VXYK01. The sequence continues at coordinate 1,486,652 of OZ242337.1, forward strand.
CGTCCGAGAGCCGCTCATACGCCGCGGTGGCGTCAGCGAAACAGGTGTCGCCACCAACCGGCGGAACGATGCGTCCGCGCAGGATCGAACCCATCGACGGCTCCGCCCGCCAGGTCACGTCGCTGTGCCAACCCGCGGCGACGAAGGACTTGCCGCTGTCACCGCCGGCCTCGAGCACGACGACTTCGGGGTGGCCCTCGTCGTTGTCGGTGAACGGGTGCACCTCAAGCTCACCGAAGAGCCGGCCGAAGGCAACGTGTTGTTCGGTCGTGATGTGCTGATCACGCAGGACGAGCACCTTGTGGTCGAGCCAAGCCTTCTTGAGCTGGTCGAGCGTGACCGCGTCGACATCGGCCATGTCGACGCCCGTCACCTCGGCTCCCAGCGTCGCGGTGATGGGATGGACCTCGATCCCCATCTCAGCTCCAAGCCTCCGGGTCGGCGGGATCACCGTCGAGCACGATGTCGTTGTAGGAGGGATCGGGGGTGATCGAGACACCGGGTCCCGCCCAGATGTTGGCTGCGGTGGCCACGTCGGCTCTGGCACCCCCGCTGCCCCACTGCACATACGCCAGGATGTTGTCAGGCGATCCGAAGTCGGCGTTGTTGGCATACAGGGCAGCCTCGCCACCCTGATCACTCAGGCCGCCGACCGCCGAGGCCGGAATCTCAACCGTCGCCCCCGCGGCGATGACCCCGCGGGTCACGACAGTGCCGAGATCGGTGTACTGGGGGAACTGACAGATGTAGATGCCGTTGACGTTGGCGTCTGCGGTGCCGCGGTTCTGGACTCTCACGAAACCGGTGTCGCCGAACTCGACCCCGACGATCTGCAGGTCGCCGAGGGGCACAGCGTCTTGTGGGATGGGCACCGTGGTTGACGTGGTTTGGGCGGCGTCCGTTGCCTGAGGCTCGACCGGATCAACAGTCTCGTCGGCGTCATCACCGCCACAGGCCGCTGCCAACAGCGCCAGAACCAACAGAGCAGTTGTCACCTGGAGACGAACGAACCGCATGAGACCTCCCTAGCGGACCGAGACACTGGAGACCGAGCGTATAAGCCCCAGCGCCGTCACGCTCATGGGGGGAGTCCCTCCGCCTACGGGACCCCCCATGAAACGTGCTCCCGGCGGTTCGTCTCGGACCACCGGGAGCATCCGCCGAACAGTCATACTCGCAGCGCATGGAAGCCTTCTGTGTCAAGTACACGACACAATGAGTGTCAGCTACCCGACACAAGGGTCTGACACAAGGGTCTGACACAGGGGCGTCTGGCGCGACGATCGCGCCTCTCGACCGAATGCCCCGCACATCACTGGTATGCAATGCACTGATCGATACTGCGGTGACCGGCAACGCAGCGACCTGCAATGCACTGATCGATACTGCGGTGACCGGCCAGACTCAGTGCGCGTCGAGCCGGCGGAGCACGACTGCCCAGGTGAGGACCGAGCTGACCGCAACCAGGGCGAGCGAGGCGACCGCCCCCTGAGCGAGGGCCCCCCGTTCACCTGCAGCCCACACCTCAGTCGCGAGCGTGTCGAAACCGATGGGTGCGAGCAGCAGCGTGGCCGGCAGCTCCTTCATGGTCGAGAGCATCACCAGACCAGCACCGGCAAAAAGGCCCGGCGCCATCAACGGCAGCTCAACGGTGAAGAAGCGACGCGACCGGCTCGCTCCCAGAGTCGCTGCGGCGTCGCTCATACTCTCCGCGACCGTCTCCACCGCAACATGCGCGGCCCGACTCGCCTGGGCACCGAAGTGCAGGACATAGGCGACGATGAGCAGCGGAAGCGTCTGGTACCAGCGTCCGATGATTGGAGCGTCAATTGCCCAGAACACCAGCGAAAGGGCGATCACCACACCTGGAAGCGCGAAGCCTGCCACCACCATGGAATTGGCTGCGCCCGCGATCCGACTCCGATAACGCCCCGTCAGCCAGGCGATCGGCAGCACCACCGCAATCGCTGCCACCGCTGTGATCAGGCCCACTTCGGCGGTGTGCAGCGCCGGGCCCAGCAGATCTCCGACATCGACTCCCAGACCGACCGAGTCGATGTTGGCAGTGAGGCCGCGCCAAGCCCAGAACCCGAGCACCGCGACAGGACCGATCAACGCATTTCCGAGAAAAGCCGCAACCACGACCAGCACCGGGATGCCCCAACCCTTGAGGGGAACGATGAGCGGCTCATGGCTGCGCTCCACCTCCACCTGGGCGCGTCGCCGCTCGAGCGCGCGTTCGCCCATCACGACGCACAGGGCCGTGACACCCAGGATCAGGGCGAGCCCCATCGACCGGGCCTGGTCGAACAACTGGTCGGCATAGATCTGTTCGGCAAGGGTGCTGTATCCGAGCAGCGAGACGGCGCCGAAATCGCTGATCGTGTACAGGAAGACGAGCATCGTCCCGGCCAGCACCGCACTCCAGACCTGCGGCAGCACGACGGTCACAAAGACGGTCGGCGGTTTGCGTCCGAGCAGGCGGGCCGACTCTTCGAGCGACGGTGGAAGCGAAGCCATCCGGGCGGCCACCGGGAGGTACACGTAGGGATAGGTGAACAGGGTCAGCACCAACCAGGCACCGCGGAACCCCTTCATGTCGGGCAGGTCGGTGATGCCCAGCGGCGAGACGAGATCCTCGACCAGACCTCCTGTCGCGAACCCGGCGATCAGGGCAGTCGCACCGACGAAGCTCGGGAACACCAGCGGAATCGGGGCGAGGATGCGCCAGACGCCGCGGCCCCGGATGTCGGTGCGGATCGTCAACCAGGCCAGACCCGTGCCGATCACCGCCGTCGATGCCGACACCACGAACCCGAGCAGCAGGGAGCGGCGCAGCGGATCCCAGGTCGACTGCGACAACAACAGCGAACCGAGGTCGGTTCCCAAGTCGAGGTTGCGGCTCACGACGTAGGCGAACGGCCCCATGAAGACCACGCCGATCAGCACCGAGAGGGCCAGCATCGCTGCGGGCGGTCGACGCTTCGTTGCTGTCGACCGCCCCGGATCGGCGATGTCGGAGCCGCGCATGCTACTGCTCGATGCCGCTTTCCCGAATCAGGTTGATCGTTCCCAGCAGACCGTCTCCGAGCAGGTCATAGTCGATGGTCTGAGCCGCGTATCCGTCCAGCGACGGCAGGTCCGACGGCGGGGCGATACCCGCGACCAGCGGGTATTCCTGCGTCTGGGAGGCAAAGGTCATCTGTGCATCATCGCTCAGCAGGAATCCCAGAAGCGACTCAGCCGCCTCGTTGGAATCCGACGATGACAGCACAGCACCCGCCGTGACGATCACCAGAGAGCCGATGTCGTCGACCGGCAGGAAGTGGTTCCTGCTCGGCACGGACGGGTCGGCCTCGACCGCACGGAGGTTGTAGTAGTGGTTGACCAGTCCCATCGGGACCTCGCCGCGTCCGACGGCCTCGACGATCGCCGAGTTCTTGGGATAGTTGGGTGAGTTGTTCTCGGCCATCCCCACAAGCCAGTCCCGTGTCGCTTCGTCGCCCAGTTCATTGCGCATGGCGGTGACGAAGTCCTGGAACGAACCGTTGTTGGGCGCGACTCCGACCCTGCCCGCATACTCGGGATCGACCAGGTCGTCAACCGACGTCGGCAGATCCGACTGGTCGACGAGGTCGCTGTTGTAGACGACGACCCGCACACGCCCGGTCAGGCCGACCCAGGTGTCGTCGCCCGCCGCGAATCCCTGCCCGACCGATGAGGTGAGTTCGCTGCCGAGCGTGGCCAGGCGACCCTCTCCTGCCAGCAGGCCGAGCGCTCCGGGGCTCTGTGAGATGAAGAGGTCCGCCGGCGTGTTGTCGCCCTCGGTCTGGATCAGCAGTGCCAACTCCGCGGAGTCGCCGTAACGCACTTCGACGCTGGTTCCGGTCTCAGCGGTGAAGTCGTCGACCAGTGGCTGGATCAGTTCTTCGTTGCGCCCGGAGTAGAGCGTGATGCTGTCGTCTGATCCGTCGTCGTCGCCGCAGGCGGTGGCGAACAGCGCGAAGCCGAGCAGAACGACGAGGGTGGCTAGGAAAGGCCGATGGATTTCAATGCGGGTGGTTTTCATGCGGGGACTATAACCACGATCCGGCGAATGTTAGGCATGCCTAACATATGACATCCGTCACAGCCCGATGTGGTCTAGCTGACCGTCTCAGCTACCCGGGCAACCGGCACAGAAGAACTCCCGTAAGCCAGGGTCGACACCCCCGAGTGGCCGACCGAGACCTCGGCACCGATAGCGAACCTCGGCGCGCCGGTCGCCCGGCTCCTGACCACCGTTCCCCCCGCCAACGCAACGCTGATCAGCGCATCATGCCCGCAGTAGTCGATCCCGACTACCCGGCCGCCGCAACCCGGAGACAGAACAATCTCCTCAGGGCGCACCAGGACCTCGACGGGACCACTGACCGAGTTCGAGAGCGGAATACGTCCGAGCACAGTGTCGGCCTCCGACCCCTTGGCGTAACCCGCCAACAACTCCGCCTCGCCCACGAACGCCGCCAACCAGGGATCCGCGGGCCGGTTGTACAACTCAGCCGGTGTCGCCTGCTGTACCAGCACCCCGTCGCGCATCACAGCCACTTCATCGCCGAGCTCGAAAGCCTCAGTCTGGTCATGGGTGACGAAGATCGAGGTGATCTCCAGCTCGCGGAGCAGTTGGGCAACCTCGGACCGCACACCGGCGCGCAGGTTGGAGTCCAGACTCGAGAACGGCTCGTCGAACAGCAGAACCGAGGGGCGCGGCACCAGTGCGCGGGCCAACGCCACCCGCTGCTGCTGCCCCCCCGAGAGCGAACCGGGCAGACGGTCACCGAACTCCTCGAGCCCGACCATCTCCAGCATCATCCGCACCGACTCCCGGCCACGGTCGCTGGTCCGTCCGAACCTGCGCCAACGATGCCCCCGCGGCAACCCGTAGGCCACGTTTGCGGCAACGCTCATGTGCGGGAAGAGGGCACCGTCCTGGAACACCAGGCCCACCCGGCGCTTCTCCGGAGCCACATGCACGCCGGCACCGGCAACCAACTGTGAACCAACCCGGATCTCGCCCTGCTCAACCCGCTCAAGGCCGGCGATCGCCCGCAGGAAGGTGGTCTTGCCGCAACCACTGGGTCCCAGGATCACAAGATGCCGGCCCGGTGCAGCCACCAGGTCAACCCCCTTCAACACCGGAACAGAACGGTTCACCCAGAGATCCTTGGCCAGGACCACCAACGCAATCAGCTCTGAGTCGGCATCCGTGTCCGTGTCAGGCATGCCTTACATCGTATCGCTGCGCGACGATTTCAACGAATTGTCTGCCGCTCTTGTTCGCTCCGCTCTACCCCCGCTCTTGTTCGCTGCGCTCCACTTCCGCTCTCGTTCGCTGCGCTCACGGGCCGCTCGGGCCACGGGCGGGCCGCCATGGCCGCTGTATCACCCGAGCAGCTCCGGCAGAGGCTCGCTGTAGACGACGGTCACCCGTTTCGTGGCCCGGGTCAACGCCACGTACAGGGACCGGAACCCCTCAATCTCCTCGTCGACGATCCGACGCGGCTCGACCACGACCGCGGCGTCAACCTCGAGACCCTTGACCAGACGAACCGGCACCACCGTGACCCGTTGGTCGAGACCATGGCGAGTCGGCCCACCGAAGGGCAGCTCATGGGCTGCAAAAGCCGCAGTCACGCTCCCGAGCAGCGACGCCGGGACGATCACCGCAACATTGCCCTCCCCGACCTTGGCGAGTTCCGCTGACACGAACCTGATCAGGGTCTCCTCCAGCGAGTCGCGGACCTCGGCGAGTTGAGGATCGTCACCGTCTGACCGCACGGGCGTGGGGGGACGCAACCCCGGCGCGGCGAACGGCAGAATCCTGTTCGCCAACATCATCGTCGGTCCCGGGATCCGGTAACCGACGCTCAACCCGGCGATCCGAGGCTCGTGCTTGCTGGCGAACGCCGCAATCACAGAGTCCCAATCGCTGTTGGCCCACGCACCCGTCGCCTGGGCGATGTCGCCTACGACGGTCAGCGATCCATTCAGGGAGCGGCGCGCCACCATGCGCAACTCCATCGGAGAGAGGTCCTGCGCCTCGTCAATACAGATATGCCCATAGGTACGGACCGCGTCCACCGCACGCTTGCCCGGACGAGCACCCAACAGGGCGCGGGCCTCGTCGAGCAGAGGCACATCCTCGAAGCTCCACACAACCTCATCGGCATGTGCGGAGCGGGGCCGGTGCATACGCAGGATCTCCTCCTCGCGGAATGCCCCGCGGTTCGCAGACTTCAACAGCGCCTGCGAGCCGAACAGGTCGTGCAACAGGTGCGCCGGAGTCAGGAGCGGCCACATCCAGTCGAGCGTCTCCCGAACCCCGACGTCGTTCCGCATCCGTTCACGCACAACCTGGGGATCGACCTGCTTGCGGGCACTCTCGGCAAGAGTCTCGAAGAACAGGTCCTCGACTATCTTGCGGCCCGCATTGTGGGTCCGGGAACGCCGGCGGGCCACCGCCACGATCCTGCGGGACTCGGCGACGGTGATCCGCAACCGCTGAAGACCGAACCCGAACTGCTGGTCAGTTCGCAGACGCCGCTGCCGATTCGACACCGCGGTCGCCAGCACCTCCACCATCCGCGGGTCGCCCTTGACTCGGGCGGCACCTTCGTCGTCGAGACGGTCGACCCGGGCCCGGGGCTGCACCAGGTCGGCGAGCACAGCAATGGTCACACCCGACTCTCCCAGCGAAGGCAGCACCTGTTCGATGTAGGCGATGAACAGCCGGTTAGGCGCCACGACCAGGACACCCTGGGTCTCCAGCGAGAGCCGGTGTGTGTAGAGGAGATAGGCCGCCCGGTGCAGCGCCACCACGGTCTTGCCCGTGCCGGGACCACCCTGGACCACCAACAGTCCGGGCATCGGAGCGCGGATGATCTCGTCCTGTTCGGCCTGGATTGTGGCGACGATGTCGCCCAGCCGCCCCGTGCGGGCCGCCTCCAACGCAGCGATCAGCGCACCCTCACCCCGCACGGGCGCATCGCTCGTGTGGTTGGGATCGGCGAGTTCGCCGAACAGTTCGTCGTCGATCCCGAGCAGGGTGCGGCCCCGTGTAGCGAAGAACCGGCGTCGCTCGAGCCCGAGCGGCTCACGGCCGGTCGCCCGATAGAAGGGTTCAGAGACCGGCGCCCGCCAGTCGACGACCACCGCGTTCTGGTCGTCGTCCCAGACACCGGCACGGCCGATGTAGAAGCGTTCGCCGGTGCCTGAGGGATCGATGCGTCCGAACACCAACGAGCGGTTTCCCAGGTTGAGCCTGCTCAGACGGTTCAATGCTCCCTGAAGTACAGACTCCCTCTCGAAACGGGCCTGATTGGTGCCGCCTCGGGTCGCCTCGAACATCTCGGTTATCCGCCGCACCCGCTCACGCGAGTCGTCGAGGCAGCCGTAGGCAGCGTCGAGATATGCCTGTTCAGCCTCTAATTCCGGGTGACGTTGCGACACTGTGCAGATGAACTCTCAGAAGTCCCAAATGAATGGGAAACTGCGAATAGGGAGTCTTTTAGCCTAGCGCGGCGCAGACGCCCCTACGCTGCGGGGATGTTCACAGTCGGACTGGTTCTCGGAGCAGGCGGAACGGTGGGCGACCCCTGGCATTGCGGGGTGCTGTCGCGCCTGGAGTCGGAGGTGGGCTGGGATCCACGTGGAGCGGACCTGATCGTCGGTACCTCGGCGGGCGCGTTCACCGCCATCAGCCTTCGCAGCGGGATTTCAGCGGCTGACAGGGTGGCGCGGTTCCGTGACGAACCGGTCAGCGCCGAAGCCGCCGAGATCTATTCGAGGGTCACCACCGAATTCGACGAACCTGACATTGAGCGAGACTGGCGGCCGCTCTCGCTGGAGATGTCGCTCAAGGCCCTCTGGCCGCCCTGGAAGCTCGACCCCGTCCGGGCCGCTCTCGGGGCCGTCCCCCGGGGGACCCGTTCCGGAGTCGCCTCCGCGAAACGCATGAACGAACTCCACCCTGGCCGCTGGACCGAGAAGCCGACCTGGATCGTTGCGGTACGGGCGAGCGACGGTCGCCGCATCGTCTTCGGCCGCGACGACGTGCGGGGCACGATCGGCCAGGCGGCACAGGCGTCCTCCGCGGTACCGGGCGTGTATGTGCCGGCGCAGATCGGAAAGGTCGAATACATCGACGGCGGTGTGCACTCCGCTACCAACGCAGACCTCGCCGCGACGCTCGGATTCGACCTCGTGATCGTCTCCTCGGCGATGACCGGGGGCAGCGGCCTGCTGGGTCGGATCACCAACCCGGTCCGCACCTGGTTCAGCAGCAAGCTGACCGGCGAGGTCGACGAGGTGCGGCGCAATGGCACCGCAGTCGTGGTGATCGAGCCTCACCCCGACACGCTCGAAGGGCTCTCAGACGACGACGATGGCGACCGGCGCCGACAGGCCGTGCGCGCCGGTGAGACCGCGGTCGACCGGCTCCTGGAGACCCCGACCGGCGTCGGCCTGCACGCCCTGATCCAACAGGCACAGCACGGCTAGCGTGGTCGACGTGGGCCCCACCGGCGTATTCGACGACCATTGTTTCATCCGGGCCTGCCGGGGCCTGACCCATGAGCGGGTTCCGGTCTGGTTCATGCGTCAAGCAGGACGCTCACTGCCCGAGTACCGGGCGGTCCGGGGCACCGGAACGATCCTCGACGCCATCAAGAACCCGGACCTCTCGACTGAGATCACGCTCCAGCCCGTGCGCCGCTACGGGGTCGATGCCGCCATCCTCTATTCCGACATCGTCGTGCCCGCCCATGCCGTCGGTTTCGGGGTCACGGTCACGCCCGGAGTCGGGCCCGAGATAGCAGAACCGTTCCGCAGCGCGGCTGATCTCGACCGGCTGCGCCCCCTCGATCCTGTTGCCGACACGCCCTATGTGCTGGAGACGGTCAGTCAGTTGGTCGACGAGCTCGACGTGCCGCTGATCGGGTTCGCAGGAGCGCCGTTCACTGTGGCGTCGTATCTGATAGAGGGGCGACCGTCCCGCGACTATCTCAACACCAAGTCGCTGATGTTCAACGACGAGCATCTCTGGCACTCGCTGATGGACCGGTTGGCCGACCTCGCCATCGCTTCGCTGACATCGCAGATCGACAGCGGGGCTTCGGCGGTGCAGTTGTTCGATTCATGGGCGGGGGCCCTGTCGCCGGACCAGTACCAGCGCTACGCCGCGCCGCATTCGCGCAAGGTGCTCGGCGCGGTCGAGCAGACCGGCGTGCCCCGGATCCACTTCGGTGTCAACACCGGCGAGCTTCTGGAACTGATTCAAGGCGTCGGTGCCGATGTCGTGGGCATCGACTGGCGTGTCCGGATCGACAGGGCCCGTGCCCGACTCGGCGAGGGCGTGGCGCTGCAGGGCAACCTCGACCCGGCTGCGGTGATCGCGGGGGTCGATGCGGCCGTCTCGGGAACCCGCGAGGTTCTTGCGTTCAATGCCGGTCACCCGGGCCACGTCTTCAATCTCGGCCACGGTGTACAGCCGACGACCGATCCCGACGTGCTGAGCGAGGTGGTGAGGGTCGTTCACGCCGAGGGGACGGTCGGATCGGTCATCCCTCAGCCGCAATGAGCGCCCGGACGCTGATCATCGGCGGGGGTATCACCGGGTTGTCCGCGGCCCACCAGCTTCACCGGCAGGGCGAGGACTTCGTTCTGCTTGAGGCGAGCCGCCGGGTGGGAGGCAAGATCGCCGGTGGTCCAGTGGAAGGTTCGGCTCTGGGATTCGATGTGGACCGCGCAGCCGACGGGTTCCTGGCCCGAGAGCCGGAGATGTCGGAACTGTGCCGTGAACTCGGTTTGGGCGAAGATCTGGTGTCGCCCGCCTCGGGGGGCGCCTTCGTGTGGGTCGACGGGGCGCTTCGGCCGATCCCGCCGAGCGTCCTGGGTGTACCGCTGGAACCCGATGATCTCAGCGCCGGTGGGATCGTCTCGTCTGAAGGAATCGCTGAGTTGAAGGCCCGCGGTTTCGCTGACCACCCCGGACTGGTGGGCGACGCCACGGTCGGGGATGTGGTCCGGGCCCGTGCCGGCGACGAGGTGTTCGAACGGCTCGTGGACCCGCTGTTCGGAGGGATCAACGCCGGCAATGCCGACGACCTGAGCATCGCCTCGGGGGCGCGGGCGCTGGCAGACGCAGCCCGCCGCAGTGGCCCGTTCATCGAGGCTCTTCGCTCCCAGCGGGCCTCTGCGGCACCCGGCCCGGTCTTCCATGGGGTCAAGGGCGGTACTCAGCGGGTCATCGACGCGCTCCATGACGAACTCAGCGACCGCATCTACATTCACGCACCGGCGGTCTCAGTTGAGCGCAACGGTCGAACCTGGAGGGTCGCAAGCACGTCGGGTCACTTCGACGGCGACCGAGTGATCCTCACCACGCCCGCGTTCGTCAACGCAGCACTGCTCGAGCCTCATTCCCCCCAAGCCGCTTCGCTGCTGTCAGGCCTCGTCTACTCCGACGTTGTGCTGGTCACCTTCGTGGTGCCGTCCGAACAGGTGGGCCACAGCCTCGACGGCGCGGGCTTTCTGGTTCCACGCGACCAGGGCCTGCTGATGACCGCCTGTTCCTGGGCATCGTCGAAATGGGAACACTACGACGACGGCAACCATGCCATCCTGCGGGTCTCCGCGGGCCGAGTCGATGATCGACGCTGGCTGTACCTCGACAGGTCGGTACTCGTCGAAACCCTGCGCCGGGAACTGGCACTGACAATCGGACTGCACGGTAAAGGCGTCACGCGGGTCACGCCGTGGCGCCGAAGCCTCCCGCAGTACCTCCCCGGCCATCTCCAACGCTGCGACCAGATCGACGCGTCCCTTGCGCGTGACACCCCCGGCATCACCGTCACCGGAGCATCGATGCGCGGCCTAGGCCTCCCCGCCTGCGTCCGCCAAGCCCGCACCGCCACCGCCCTGTAGATGACTCGACGCCAGCGAAGGGTGTCACCAGAACGCGTCAAGCTCCTGAGGCTCGGAGGGATTCGAGGGGTTCTAGGCGTGAGGCGCGCCAGGCGGGGTAGAGGCCTGCCAGCAGTCCCACCACCGCACCCAACAGCGGCGCACTCAAGGGCACACGAGCGTCGAGCACCGGTGTCCAGTCGTTGGACGCCGACACCGCCACCACCACCAGTACGCCGGCGCTGGCCCCTATCACCCCGCCGAACAGTCCGATGCCGGTGGACTCCAGCAGGAACTGGTAGGCGATGTGGCGGCGACCGGCGCCGAGGGCTCGCCGCAGACCGATCTCACCGACGCGTTCGAGCACCGAGACGAGCGTGACGTTGGCGATTCCTATCGCGCCGACCAAAAGCGAAACCGCACCCAACACAAGAAACAACGCATTCACGTCGCTCTCGACTTGAGTCTGCAGACTCTCCGGCGACGGTGGCGACTGCACCCGCACCAGCGCGGGATCGTTGGGAGACACCGCTATCGCTGCTTGCGAAGCGATCAGTTCCGCCGCCCCGACCTCGGTATCGATCTGGATCGTGGTCGGAGACTCGAGGTCGTACAGTTCACGCGCGGTGCCCTCGGGCACGATCACCGAGTTGAGCAGGTCCGCCTGACGCAGCACATCGTCGAGAATGCCGATCACCACGAAGCTCAAGTCACCGACGAACACCACGGGCTGCTGACCGACGCGGGTGATGTTGAGCCGCTGTGCCGCGCCGACGCCGAGCACGGCGACCCGGTCGGCGCGTTCGGAGTGTCCCTGGTCGAACCATCGCCCCGTGCGCAGTCCGCCCCGGACTGCGCGGTAGAGGCCCGGAGAGGCCGCGACCATCGGTACTTGGAACTCGGTCTGGCCCAGCGGGTCGTTCAGGGGAACCGAACTGGTCAAGTCCCCGCCAATGTCGACGTCGGCCATCGATCCCGCCGCCACCACCCCGTTGAGCCTGCTCAGACGCGTCTCGGAATCCCAGGGCAGAGCCACACGCGGCGCATTGTCACCGAAGAAGCCCCGGTCGGTGGTGACCACTACCGAGGTCGCCGACAGTTCGTTGAACGACGAGATGATCTGGTTGCCCGCCGTGTGGGCCACCCCGAGGGTTGCTACCAGCGAGGCGATGCCGAGCACCGCACCGAGCACAGTCAACAGGGCGCGCCCAGGCCGGGCGAACAATCCTGCCAACGCCTCGACGATCAGATCCCGCCAGTCGAACCGCGCCCGGATTGTCTGCTGCTGAGACTTCATCGCTCCGAAGGTGCCCGTCGATCCGACTGCGACAACAGCCCCACGCGCCCGTCCTCCACTTCCAGTATCCGGTCGGCTTGCAACCCCACCCGGGGATCGTGGGTGACGACCACGACCGTCAGCCCCGAGGCGCGCAGTTCTTCGAACAGGTCGAGGATCGACCGTCCGGTGACCTGGTCGAGCCGATGCGGTTGGCTCGCAGTCCTGTGCGCCTGCCTTCGGGGAGGCTCTGCGCGTCGACACCGTCGAATCGGTAGGTCCCTGACGTCTGGCGATCGAGCAGGGCCATGATGTTGAGCAGCGTGGACTTGCCGCTGCCCGAGGGACCCATAATCGACACGTAGTCACCCTGGTGCACCCGCAGTGTGGCGTCGGTGAGGGCGTGGACAGCCGCTTCGCCGTCGCCGAACACGCGACCCACACGTTCGAGCTCCATCAGAGGCGTGGCGCTGCTATTCACCGGACGCTACTCCGACCACAACCAGATCGCCTTCTTCCAGATCTCCGTCGACAGGAGTGACTTCGGCCCGTCCGCCCGTTGACAGGCCGGGTTCGACCGAGACGAACCGGGTTGTGCCGTCGGGTTGCTCGACCTCGACTCGAGTTGAGCCACTGGCTGTAGCCGACAACGCGGCGTTGGGAACCACCAGAACGGGGCCGTCCGTGCCGCCAACGGGTATGACGATCTTGACGTTCCTTCCAACAAGGTGGTCCGGTATCCCCTGCGAGACGATCTCCACATAGTGCCGGTCGGGGGCTGTGCCACGCGTGCCCGCCCGGCGGTCCAGCAGGCGGATCGTGCCCGTGACAGGCGCTTCCAGACTTCGATCTTCGATGCGGATCTGCATGCCCTCACTGACTCGGTCCACGTCCCGCTCGGAAACCGAGCCTCGAACCGCCAGCTCAGAGCCGGTGACGGTCATGAACGAGCCCGAAACGGTGCTCCCCCGCTCCGCGGTCAGCAGATCAACCCGCACCGGCAGGTGCTTGAGGAATATCAGTTCACCCGCCGGGAGCCAGACGCCGGTGATGGCCTCCAATTCTGCGAGGTCCTCGTTGGCGTCGCTCAGTTCATTGCGGGCTGATTCCACGATACGTATTGCGTCTTTGGTGGCGGGCGCCTTCAACAGATCGGCGAGCGCCTGCTGAGCCGCTGCCAAACGGTCCTCGGCGCCGCGCACGTCCAGCTGAGCTTGGGTGGCGGGCCGTGCAGGCTCGGCGCCCTGAACATCGCCGGAGTCCTCAACATCACCGGGGACTTGCGACCCCCGCAGACTGTCTACGGTTTGTTGCAGCTCTTGAAGGTCCTCTTGGGCTTCTGTCAGATCGTTTTCTGCGTCGGCTACTGCCCAAGTTGCGTCGAGGATGGCCGTTCGCGCGTTCGTTACGTCCCGCTCTGTGGCACTGAGCGCATTCTCCGCTTCTGATACCGCAGCCCGCAGAGCTTCGTGTTCGGCCGCAGTCGGGACTGTCCCGCTGTCAGGGTGAACTCCAGTCAGAGCGCTCTGCCTGCGCAGCTCTGCCTGATTCAAGTTGTCGGCTGCGCGATTACGGGCCATCTCACTGGAGGTGAGGGTCAATTCGGCTTCGGTCACCGCCCGTTCGGCATCCGCAACACCTTGCCTCGCGTCGACCACCGCCTGTTGAGCATCGGTTGTGACCTGCGACAGGGCGCGAAGTGCTTGATCGAGCGCTGATTCGGCTTGAGCCACATCAGTCCGAGCCTGTTGTACAGCCAGTTCGGTCGGTCCCTCTGAGGCTTCCGCCAGGGCTCTCTGCGCGTCGGCGAGCGTGTCGCGGGCCGTGTCGAGTCGGTCGCGGGCCGCTTCCAGGGCCGCCTGTTCGGTGTCGCTGGGGCCGTTGGCCCTGTAACCGGCCTGTTCGTACCAGGCACTGACAGCGGCACCGGTGGTTTCGTCCCACAACTGGTCGGGGATGCCCTCGAAGTAGCCGAGCCTCACCAGAGCAGCCTCCAGTTGCGCCACGTCGGGTCCACGGTCCTGCGGGCGCAGATCCCGGTACACCGGGACAGGTCCGACCAGCACGAACACCGGCTGACCGGCTATCTCGATCGCCACCGATCCCTCAGTCAGTTCCGCTCCCCGTTCCGGCGCGGAGGTCACCACCAGGGCCGAGTCCCGATTGCCGAGCGCGCCGGAGAGCCCCAGGGTGGTCAGCTCGTCGTACCCGACGTCGGCGCGGATGATCACGTCCGCCGACAATTCCGCCAGTTCAACTTCGACTGTGATCAGCGATGCCGGCGGCGGTTCAGACTCCAGAGCAGCCTGGTCGGGTGAGGTGATGTTGCGACCGGCCAAGTCCGCTGTCTGAACCGCACGAAACGCAGACTAGCAACAAAGTCATACCACGGACGATCAATTTCAATATTCAGAATCAGCTTAGGCTATTTCGGAATCGCGTCTCGCGGCGACTTGCCCAGATTAGGAAGCCAAGCCCGATCACGAGAGCAATGCCTCCAATAATCTGTGGAATGCCATCTACTACGAAAGATGCAAAGCGCAGCGCAATTCCGAGGATCACAACTACAAGCAATCCATATTGAAGGTTGTCTTGAAGTTTCATAAAAATATATTCCCTTTCACGTACATCTTAGCATTTACCGTGAGAGCCCAGATCGGCAAGTGGGGTACGAGCGCAAGGCCCGTGGCCCTTTAGTAGTATCCACTGGCACTCAACCAACCATACGAGGCACCGGCATAACCGACTACGGCTACGCCGCACAACACGACGCCTACACAGGAAGCCCCAGATCCAGGCCTTGGACCGGACCCAGCGGTCGCTGCCGATGGTCAAGGGCCCTGTCCGCACCCTGACTCATGACTACCGCCGCAACGGCACCATCGACTTGTTCGCTGCGCTCAACGTCGCCACCGGCGAGGTGCTGCATCAGACCCGCAAACGCCACACCGGCCAAGACGTGTTGGCGTTCTTCAAACGGATCGACCTGCACACCCCGGCCCATCTCGTCATCCACGTCATCTCAGACAACGTGTCCGCGCACAAGTCAGAACCGGTGCGCGAATGGCTCGGAGACCCTGAACGCGAGCGATGGCACCTGCACTTCACCCCCACGAGTTCGAGTTGGGCGAACCTCGTCGAAGGCTGGTTCTCGATCCTGACCCGCAAAGCCCTCAAGAACCGCTCGTTCACCTCAGTCGCGGAGCTCAAAGACGTCATCGAGCACTGGGCAGCGCCCTGGAACCACGACCCCAAACCCCTGCGCTGGACCAAACAAGCCCAACCCGTCATCGACAAGATCAAACGAGCCCAAACCGCCCTAGACCGCGCAACCAAACCCGCGGCAAACCACTAGGCTTCCCCGCCTGCGTCCGCAAAGGGAGCACCGCTGGGTGGCGAGACGGTCCCAATGCGTGAAACCGGCAAGTCCCTGACGCGTCGTGCAAAACTATGGTTAAGAACCATACAAAATTGGGGTTAACGGCCATACAAATCTGGGGTTAGAAGCTAGGATCGCCACTGTGAGGCATGTACAGCGACATATCGGTTCCAAGATCTGGGAGGCACTGGACGCCTTTCGCGTGGTGGTTCTGCACGGCGCGCGGCAAAGCGGCAAGACGACTCTCGCCAGGCAGGTCGCGACGCAACGGGAGGGTGTGTACGCAACTCTCGACGACGAGCAGACGAGACTTGCGGCGCTCGAGGACCCGCGCACCTTCATCGACGGACGTCGGCAACCGATGGTGATCGACGAAGTACAACTCGGCGGTGACAGACTCGTCAGAGCTGTCAAGATGTCCGTTGACGAGAATTCGACACCGGGACGTTTCCTGTTGACGGGATCGACCGATTTTCTAGCGGTGCCAACCATCAGTGAATCACTGGCCGGCAGGACAGCCATACTGCAGCTCTGCCCCATGTCAACGGCAGAACTACACGAATCCAACCCTCTTGGACTCGCCGACTGGTTCGAGCATGGCATCGCATCTAGCGAAGCCTCTCAAATGACCCGCGACGATTATCTCGGACTCGTCTGCCAAGGAGGGTTCATCGAGGCTGCACAACTCGAGGACCGAACCAGACGACTGTGGTTCGAGAGTTACGCAGAAACGGTGATCGGACGGGACCTGGCGGCGCTTACGGACATCCGGCGAGTTGACGCAATGCGCGCTCTGCTGCGATTGACTGCCGCCCGCACCGCCAACGAACTCAACGTTGCCGACTGGTGTCGTAAACTGGGAGTGGACCGCTCAACCCTGCAGACCTACATCGGTTGGCTGCGGATGGTCTTCCTCATACACGAACTACCCGCTTGGACACGAAACTTGACAGCGCGCGCAGTTCGAAGACCCAAGATCTACATGTCCGACACCGGTTTGGCCTCCGCCCTGCTCAACGTCGACGCCACGGCCCTGCACCCACCAACCGCAACCATCGCCGGCAACCTGCTGGAAACCTTCGTAACCAACGAGATCGTCAGACAACTCTCAGGTAGTAGTGAGCCGTTACGGTTGCACCACTACCGCGACAACTCTGGCCATGAGGTTGATCTGGTTATTGAACGAGCAGACGGTGCGGTTGTTGCCCTTGAGGTCAAAGCAACGGCTTCGCCTGCTGCGGAGCACCTGAGGCACCTTGCATGGCTGCGCGACCACATCGACTCTGTGTCACCTGACACCCTCCGCGCCGGCGTGCTGCTGCATACAGGACCGAACAACCACAAGGTCGGCGACCGACTGTACTCCTCACCCATTGATGTGTTGTGGCGCTGAAGCAGGGATCTGGAGCCTGCTCAGGAGTCCTTGAGAACCAGCACATACGCGAGCAGTCGTTGACCGAGCCGTGCCGTGACCTGGACCGACAAAATACACTTGCGGCGTGAAGCGTCGGGGAATTGTCGTTGTTGTGGTCGTGGCGCTGTTGGGGGGCGCGTGCAGCGGAACCGACGATGTTCCGGTTGTCGAGCCAGCGGTCACCACGACAACGACGGACGAGACCACATCCACAACTACGAGCACGACCACCACGACCACGACCACGACTGTGCCGCGGGAGGTCAGCGCGGCTGAAGGCTTGGGCGACAGCTTCTACCCGTACCTGGGGAACGGGGGCTACGACGTGCTCCACTACGAGATCGACCTCGACATCGACCCGGACGCCAACACGATCCAGGCGCTCACCACGATCACCGCCCAGGCCACAAAGGAACTCTCGGAGTTCAACCTGGACCTGTCGGGCCTCACCGTCCACGCGGTCACCGTCGACGGGTCGACAGCCGAGCACTCCCGCTACAACACCGAACTGGTCATCGTCCCTACCGAACCGCTCGCCGCGGGGGCAGAGTTCGTCACCGAGGTGGGCTACTCGGGATCGCCCGAGCCGATCTCCGACCCGGCTGTGCCGTTCCTGGAACTCGGCTGGCACAACACCGAGGGCGTGATCTTCACCGCCAGCGAGCCTTCCGGGTCGATGAGCTGGTTCCCATCGAACAACCACCCGACCGACAAGGCGACGTTCGAGATCCGTCTGACAGTGCCCGAACCGCTGACCGCGGCCTCCAACGGGATCCTCGTCGAGGAGATCAGCGTCGACGGCTACACAACCACCACCTGGCGGATGGACGACCCGATGGCCACCTATCTGGCAGCCGTCTACGTCGGTGACTTTGAACGCATCGAGACCGACCAGCCCAACGGCCCTCTGATTCGAGACTATGTCCCCCGAGCCGACTCAGACGAGATCATCGAAGCGCTGCGGATAACCCCGCAAGTGATTCGCTTCTACGAAGACCTGTTCGGCCCCTACCCGTACGAGGTCTACGGCTCGGTCGTGATGCCGTTCAGTCTCGGCTTCGCGCTCGAGAACCAGACCTTGTCGGTGCACGGCCTCCACACGATCGACCCATTCACGGTCGCCCATGAGATCGTCCACCAATGGATCGGCAATTCGTTGACCCTGCAAGACTGGCGGGAAACCTGGCTGCACGAGGGCTTCGCCACGTATCTGTCTGCCATGTACATGGCCGAGTACCACGGATGGAACCTCGACCAACGGGCGGCCGAGTGGCACAGGCAACTGGCCGACGCCGAGCCACCGCTGGAGATCGAAATCGCTGGGATGTTCGGCGCCTCGGTGTATTTCATCGGTGCGGTGGCCCTTCACGAACTGCGAAGGTTCGTCGGCGACAGCGTGTTCGAGGAGATTCTGCGAACCCACTACCAACAGAGCGCCCACGCCAACACCAACACCGCTACGTTCCTGGATGTCGTGACCGAACTGGCGGGTCGCGAGGCCGCGGGGTTGGTCGAGTCATGGCTGCACGAGAACCCCGTCCCCGAGTGGGTTGAGGCTGGGGTCGAATAGGCCGGTCCGGGTTGGAACGACGACACGGGTTCGTTACAGTTCCCTTGTCGATATTACAGTTATATGACAAACCGATGCGGGTCACGGGCCCGAAACCCTGAAAACACAGGCGTTGGATCCTCAACGCCAAACCCGACCGAGCGGGCCACTTCCCCCAAAACGGCCCCAACGCCGGACGAACATCCTTCACGAAGGAATCCAAACAGTCATGCTCACACGAATAGGCGCAATCGTCATCACGCTGACAGCACTCCTGTTCGCGTCCTCCTGCACCCCTGAAGAAGTGGCGTTCTACTTCAACGTCACCGACCACGTCAACGACGTGCTCTCCATGGAGGAACTCAAACGCCTGCGGGACTGCGAATCAACCGACAACTACGCCGCCGTCTCCCTGTGGACCAACCCCGTCGGCCTCTACAGAGGCGCATACCAGTTCGTTCAGCACACCTGGGACGGCGTCGCCGAGCGCCACTTTCCCTGGCTCGTGGGTAGAGACCCCGCAGAAGTCGAACCATGGTGGCAGGATGCCATGGCACGGGCCCTCTGGTCCGAGCGCGGCAGACAGCCATGGCCGGTATGCGGCCTCCGAGTATGACCAAGTGTGACATTCTGTAGATGTGACAAAAACCACGGACGCCGAAGCGGTTCCAGGCTCGAGCGAACCTGAGAGAGCAAAGCCGCAGCGAGTCGACTCGACCGGTGAACTGCTGCTGCCACTGCTCGCCGCAGACACCGGACCCGCCCGGGAATGGGCCGACGCGGCACAGACCGACCGGGTAGCGCCTCCCCACGAACTGACCGAGGGCGATGCCCACCTCAACGTCACCCGAACCTTCTGTTTCGCGGACCTCAGCGGATTCACTGCCTTCACACGCGACAACGGCCCGCACGCCGCTGTCGGCCAACTCGGGCAGTTCCGGCGCATCGCCCGCAACGTCGCGGCCAAACGCGGCGTGAGAGTAGCCAAATGGCTCGGCGACGGAGTCATGCTCGTGGGCACCGACGCGCCCCCCACAATCGCCTCGGGCGCGCACCTCGTCCATGCGTTCTCCGACAGCGAGATCCAGGTTCGCGTCGGAATCGCCACCGGAATCGCCCTGCTGTTCGAGGGCGACGACTACATCGGGGAGCCGGTCAATCTCGCTGCCAAACTCTGTGCCGCAGCACACCCCGACGAGATCCTGGCAGTCGCTGAACCTGCCGACCTGCCGGAGTGGGTCATCAGCGAGGACAACGTGACCATCCGCATCAAGGGCGTCGGAGCGATCGGGGGCGTGCGCCGGCTCAGACTCAACCTCCCCAAGCGGTCATGAGCCGAACCGCCACCGGTCCGTGAAAAAGACACGGACGCTGTCGATCCTCGCCGGTGTGCTCATCGCCGCCGGGCTCCCTCCCTGGGGTTGGTGGCCGCTCACAATCGCAGGGCTGGCGCTGTGGTTCTCGCTGCTCGACCGGTTGACTCCCCACGGCCGATTCGGGCGCTCACTGCTCGTCGGCGCGGCCTGGTTCTTCCCGAGCACCGTGTGGATGGCAGACCTGACACCCATCGGCTGGCCGGTGGCAGCGGCCGCGTTCAGCGTCATGACCGCCCTGGTCGGTTGGATCACCCCGGGCGACCGCGGTTACCGCGGCGCAGTATTCTGTGCCGGGGTCGCGTTGGCCGAGTTGATCCGCTGGAACTGGCCGTTCGGCGGAGTCCCCATCTCAACGCTCGCAATGGCAGGCGTCGCCACTCCGCTCGACACCTCGGTCAGGCTGTTCGGATCGCCGATCCTCGTCGTGTTGACGGCTCTCGCCGGCGTGATCCTCGCAGACCTCGTCAAACGCCGCAGGGTGAGCCTGGGGGCCGTGGCCGTGCTCGTCGTGATACCGCTGGCCGGGCAGCTGCTGTGGATCGCCGCAGACGATGGTGGTGACAGTATCCGGGCTGCGGTCGTGCAGGGAGGCGGGCCACAGAACACTCGGGCTGACCTGTGCCAGAACCGACAGGTGTTCGAACGGCACATGGCCGCCAGCCGGCTCATCGACGAACCCGTTGACCTCGTGCTGTGGCCCGAGGACGTCGTGCACCCGGCCGCCGACACCACGGATTCAGACCCCTGTCCCGAGCCGCTGCTGGGACGCAGCGAAGCGGTGACCCGGGTCTCGCAGCTAGCCGACGACCTCGACGCCGTGCTGGTCACGGGATGGTTCGAGCCGAGCGCGGACCGCACCGCCAACCGGAACTACTCGATCGTCTCCGACTCGGGCGGAACAACCCGGGACCGCTACGACAAGGTCCAGTTGGTGCCCTTCGGTGAGTTCGTGCCGCTCCGCGGATTCATCGAGCGGTTCAGCAGCGAACTTCCAGGCAGAGACGTCAGAGCCGGAACGGATCCGGCGGTTGTCGACAGTGAACTCGGGCCCCTCGGTGTCGCCATCTCCTGGGAGGTCTTCTTCGACCACCGTGCCCGCGACGCGATCGGCAACGGCGGCACGGTTCTGCTCAATCCCACCAACGGTTCGAGTTACTGGCTCACGATCGTGCAGAGCCAGCAGATCGCCTCGAGCAGACTTCGGGCGCTGGAGACGGACCGGTGGGTTCTGCAGGCAGCACCTACCGGTTTCTCCGCCATCGTCAACCCGTCCGGTGAGGTGGTCGCCCGCAGTGGCGTCAGCGAACAGAGAGTCCTGATCGAGACGATCGAACTGCGCGAGGGCCGCACCCCCGCAGTGGTGCTCGGATCGTGGCCGGTGCTCGTCGGTTCATTGGCGATTCTGTTCTTCGCCCACGTCGACTCGCTGAGCCAGGCAGTCGCCCGCCGTTCGCGAGCCCGCAAACAAGCCCGCCAGCGCGCCCGCCAGTGAAAGGGCGCTCAGAGGCCCTGACGGGCGTCCCAGCGGATCTGACAAATCGTGCCGCGGGTCACGCGGGGTAGGGAAACGGCGAATACTCAGGCATTATTCAAGGTCCGATTATCGTCCGCGGAAGTGTGTTGCACCCATGACCAAGGCGCAGAATCCGAGTGGCCGCGCCCTTCGCATCGCACTGTTGACCTATCGCGGCAAGCCCCATGTGGGAGGACAGGGAGTCTATGTCCGCCACCTGAGCAGAGCCCTCGTCGACCTCGGACACCATGTCGAGGTGCTCGGCGGTCCCCCCTATCCCGTCCTCGACGAACGCGTCCCGCTCATCGAACTGCCCAGCCTCGACATCTGGAGCGACCCGCATCCAATGCGCAAGCCACGGGTCTGGGAGTGGAAGGACTGGACCGACGTCGCAGAGCACGTCTCGTTCGGCACCGGCAACTTCTCTGAACCCATGGCCTTCAGCCTGCGGGCATGGCGCCATCTCCGGCACCGCCGCGACGAGTTCGACCTCATACACGACAACCAGACGCTGGGCTGGGGCCTGCTCAAACTGCAGCAGGAGGGCTGGCCGATCCTCGAGACGATCCACCACCCGATCACCGTCGACCGTAAACTCGAGCTCGAGCATGCCCGCACAGCCTGGGAGAGGTTCGGCAAACGGCGCTGGTACTCGTTCACCAAGATGCAGCGCAGGGTCGCCCGGCGCATGCCCCGGCTGATGACCGTGTCCGAGTCGTCGAAGAGCGACATCAGCGCCGACTACGGCATCGACCCGGAGCGACTGCACGTAGTGCCCGTCGGAGTCGACCCGGACCTGTTCCTGCCCGTCAGCGGGGTCCAGCGCCGTGAAGGCCACCTGGTCACCACAGCATCAGCCGACGTGGCCATGAAAGGACTCCGATTCCTTCTCGAGGCGGTCGCCAAGCTGCGCACCGAACGGCACATCGAACTGACCATCATCGGCAAGCGCCGGCCCGACAGCCACGCCAGCACGGTGATGACCCAACTCGGGCTCGACGACTGCGTCGAGTTCGTGTCCGGTGTGGCCGACTCCCGCATCGTCGAGCTCTACAGCGAAGCCGAACTGGCCATCGTGCCCTCGCTGTATGAAGGCTTCTCCCTGCCGGCCATCGAAGCGATGTCGTGCGGAGTTCCACTCGTCGCCACGACCGGCGGCGCGCTTCCCGAGGTCGCCGGAACCCACAACGAGACCTGTTTCCTCACCGAGCCGGGCAACAGCGAAGCCTTGGCTTCAACCATCCGCGAAGCACTGGAGAACCCGGAACTGCGAGCTGAGGTCGGTGCTCAGGGGCGGCAGAGGGTCATCGATCAATGGTCGTGGCGTCACACTGCGCAACGCACCGTGGACCAGTACCGGGCCGTGCTCGAAGACCAGGGACAGGGCCTCGAAGCGCAGGATCAAGGCCCAGCCTGATGCTGACCGTCGACTACGACCGATTCGACCTGCGCGCGGGCGACCGGTTGCTCGACCTCGGCTGCGGTTTCGGGCGCCACACCTATGAGGCGCTGGTTCGAGGGGCTGACGTCGTCAGTTGCGACATGGCCCTCGCAGAGCTCGAGTCCATTCGCAACACCGCACCCCTGCTCATCGAAGACGGCCTGTTCGACGCCCGGCTCAGCCACACGGTGGTCCAGGGCGACGGCACCACTCTGCCGTTCGACGATCACAGCTTCGACAGGGTCATCGCCTCCGAAGTGCTTGAGCACGTGCCCGACGACGGTGCTGCCTTCGTGGAGCTCCTCCGAGTGCTGAAACCCGGCGGGGCTCTGGCGGTCACCGTCCCGGCCTGGCTACCCGAGAAGATCTGCTGGAAGATCAGCTCCGACTACCACGCTCCCGCAGCAGCAGGCGGTCATGTTCGGATCTACACGGAGCAGGAGGTGCGGCAGAAACTGCGGGCCGCTGGGTTCTCGCCCACGGTCTCGCACCGTGCGCACGCCCTGCACTCGCCGTACTGGTGGCTTCGCTGCGCGGTCGGCGTCAACAACGAGATAGACGACAACTTCTCGGTGAGGACCTACCACAAGCTGCTCGAATGGGACATCGTCAAGGCGCCGTGGTTGACTCGTGCGACCGAGAAGATCCTCAACCCGGTGCTCGGCAAGAGCCTCGTCGTCTACGCCCAGGTGCCGGTCACCGCTGATATTCCAGCCGCCGCTGAGAAGCCGACGACCACAGAACCCCCAGTACAACACTCGACCCTCAACAGAGCCATGAACAGAGCCACAAACAGAGAGAGAGCTCGTGCTACCTGAAATCCGCGGCGTCCTGTCCGCTGAGCAGATCCGACAGACCGCTGACCACATAGCCGAATGGCAGCTTCCATCCGGCATGATCCCCTGGTTCCCCGGTGGTCATGCCGACCCGTGGAACCACGTGGAAGCGGCGATGGCGCTGGTCATCGGCGGTCACCGAACCGCAGCCGAGGCCGCCTACCAGTGGCTCGTGGACCAGCAGCGGAGTGACGGATCCTGGCATCAGTACTACCTGGAACACGAGGTTGAGCAGGACAAGCTCGACGCCAACGTCATCGCCTACATAGCGACCGGGGTATGGCACCACTACCTGCACTTCCGCGACCTCGGCTATCTCGAGACGATGTGGTCGGTGGTCGAGCGGGCCATCGACTTCGTACTCGACCTGCAGCAGCCGCGCGGTGAGATCCTCTGGGCCCGCCACCCCGACGGCACACCGTGGCCGTTCGCCCTGCTGACCGGTTCGTCGTCGATCGCCCACAGCCTGCGCTGTGCCGTCGCGATCGCTGAGGAACTCCGGCACGAACGTCCTAGCTGGGAACTGTCGGTGGCACAACTCGCCCATGTGATCCACCACGAACGCGACGAGGCGTTCTCGCCCAAGCACCGCTGGGCGATGGACTGGTACTACCCGGTGCTGTCGGGCGTGATCAGCGGGGACGCAGGACGGCTCCATCTCGCCGAGCGGTTCACCACTTTCAATCAGGGCGACGAAGGCATCCGCTGTGTGAGCGACCGCCCCTGGGTAACCACCGCGGAGACCTGCGAATGTGCCATCGCCCACCTCGGTGTCGGCGACTACGACACCGCCCTTCGCCTGTTCACCGCCGCACAGAAGCTCCGCGAGCCGGACGGCCGCTACATCACCGGCATGGTCCACTCCGAACTGACGATGTTCCCGCCCGGTGAACGGTCCACCTATTCAGCTGCGGCCGTTCTGCTGGCAGCGGAGGCGATCGAAGGCTCGAGCCCGGCCGCGAAGCTGTTCTCGGACCACCGGTTCCTGCCTCCGATCATCGACATCGACACGGTCGGCTCCGGCGTAACCAATCCCACCTGAGCCTGGCTAGCCGGGTTTCGTACGACGAAGCACCCTCAGCGAACCGGTGGCGCTGATCTCCTCGAAGGCTCCCGACTCGATTGCCCTGTAATAGATCTCATAGGGCGGCCGGCCGCCGTCGGCCGGATCAGGGAACACGTCGTGGATCAGGAGCGTGCCGCCGACAACGACGTGGGGCACCCAGGTCTCGAAGTCGCGGTGCGCCGGCTCGCGACCGTGCCCACCATCGATGAACAGCAGCGCGAGGGGCGTAGTCCAGACCGACCCGACCGTCACCGAATCACCGACGACCGCCACCACCGTCGGTTCCAGGCCGGCATCGTGGATCGTCCGGCGAAAGGTGCCGAGCGTGTCGATCTTGTTGGTGCCGGGGTCGACCAGGTCCGGCTCGTGGTGCTCCCAACCCGGCTGGTTCTCCTCGGATCCGCGGTGGTGGTCCAGCGCGAACAGCACCCGGCCCGACAAGCGCGCCGCAGCTCCGAGATAGACGGCGGACTTGCCGCAGTAGCTCCCCACCTCCAGGAACGGCCCGGCCACGCTGACCGCCGCCGCTGCGTCGTACAGGGCCAGACCCTCGTCCGGCGGCATGAAACCGCGCGCCGCCCGGGCGCGGGCCAGCAGTTCAGGGTCCACTCAGAGCACCTCTGCGACCGAGTGTTCGCTGGCCTTCGGCCACAGCAGACCATCCAACACCAGGTACTTCGCAACCCACACAATGCCGTAGGCAACGACCGTTCCCGCCAGCAGAACCAGGGTGTGGTCGGTGATCATCCCGAGCACCGCAATGGTGGCGCTCGACAGCAGCAGACCGATCAGGGCAATGATCCAGAACGGCACGATCTCAGACTTCACGCTGTTGGCCCCGAGCTGTTGCCAGACCCAGTAGCGGCTCAGCAGATAGGCGGGACCGGTGCTGACCATCCAAGCCGTCAGGTTGGCGACCACCGGGTAGAAGTCCAGCACCTCGAGGGCGAACGCCAGCGTGCCGAGCCCGACCACCACGTTGACCGCCGAGACTGCGCAGTACCGCAGTGCCTTGCGCCAGTGCTCCGCCACGGTTCTGACGATCACCGCTCGGTTGATGACGGGCATGGCCTTGCAGGATACTCGCATCGTTTCACTACCGTTCGCGCCGATTCCCGCCGATATCAGAGCAAGATGGGGACATGCAGGACGACGTCGACGCACTGGTGAAGCTCCTCGACCTCGAGGTGATCGAGGTCAACGTCTTTCGGGGTGTGTCGCCCGACGGGAACCGTCAACGGATCTTCGGCGGTCAAGTTGCGGGGCAGGCGCTGGTAGCGGCGGCGCGAACGGTCGAGGGAGACCGCGGCGTGCATTCGCTGCACGCATACTTCCTGCGACCGGGCGACCCGACGGTGCCGGTGCTGTACGAGGTCGACCGCATCCGCGACGGCAGGAGTTTCACAACCCGCCGAGTGGTCGCCATCCAGCACGGGCGGGCCATCTTCAACCTGCAGGCATCCTTCCAGGTGCTTGAGGACGGGCTCGAATTCTTCGACTCGATGCCCGACGTCGTCGCCGCGGACTCTCTGCCCACACGAGCCGAGCGCTACCAGGCCCAGGGCATACCCGACCCGTTCGCCGGTGTCGGCCGTCCCGTCGACATCCGCTACGTCACCGCCAGTCCGTTCCAGCGCACCGATCCCCTCCCGCCTGTGCAACAGGTCTGGTTCCGAGCCGATGGGCGCCTTCCCGACGACCAGGTCCTGCACACCTGCCTGCTGACGTACGCGTCCGACATGACCCTGCTCGACACGACCCTGCTTCCCCACGGAACCAACTCCAACGTCGGCGACATCCAGTTGGCGAGCCTGGACCACGCCATGTGGTTCCACGGAAGCTTCCGGGCAGACGAATGGCTGCTGTACGACCAGTACACGCCGGCTTCGACGGGGGCGCGGGGGCTCGCCATCGGACGAGTGTTCACCCACGACGGCCGCCTGATCGCCAACGTCGTGCAGGAGGGTCTGATCCGCCAGGTTTCTCGTGAGCGTCTACGCTCCTAGGCGTGTTGTATGCAAGGTCGTGTCGTGGTTGAGATCTACGAAGCAGACGAGGTGAACGACGAACTCGTCGAGGCGATGGCGCAACTCGTGCCGCAGCTCTCGAGCTCCAACCCGCCGCCTTCGGCGGCCGCGCTCCAGGAGATCGTCGACTCCGACGCGGTGATGCTGCTGGTCGCCCGCGACGAACGCGGCGTGGTCGGAACGCTCACGCTTGTGCTCTTTCGCATACCCACCGGCGTGCGAGCCTGGATCGAGGACGTCGTCGTCGATGAGGGCGCCCGCGGTTCCGGCGTCGGACGGAGCCTCAACGAAGCGGCGATAGAACGGGCCCTCGCTGCCGGAGCCGTTTCGGTCGACCTGACCTCTCGCCCCTCGCGCGAAGACGCCAACCGCCTCTACCGGAAGCTCGGATTCGAACCGCGGGAAACCAACGTCTATCGCTTCACTCCGTAGCGCGCGCGGCGCACGCGCTCAGAGGCCGAGCGGACTGCTCCGAAACGGCTGACCAGGACGAGGCCGAGGCCCGAGCGGCCCGCCCGCGGCCTCGCGGCCCGTGAGCGCAGCGAACAGGAGCGGGAGTCGAGCGAAGCGAACAAGAGCGGGAAACGACCGGTATCGGGCATCGGGTTGTCCAATCCGCGCACGCTCTCAGATATGGTCTATGGCGTGTCGACCCACGCCGATTCTCCAGCGCACATCAACTGGTTGACCAACCCCCCGACACTTCGGTCACCGGTACTGATCACCGCCTTCGAGGGCTGGAACGACGCCGGCGACGCCGCCTCGATCGCGGCCCGCCACTTCGCGGACAGATGGAAGGGCAAAGCCCTCGCGGAGATCGACGCCGAGTACTTCTACGACTTCACCACGAGCCGCCCGCTGGTTCACCTCGACCAGGAGCGTCGGCGCTCCCTGAGTTGGCCGACCAACCTCTTCCGTTCCTGTGTAGTCGGTGAGAGCGAGCGGGACGTCGTGGTGCTGGTGGGGCTCGAACCGCAGTTGCGTTGGCGTACGTTCTGCGACCAGGTCATCGAGACCGCCCGGATACTCAAGGTCAGCCAGGTGGTCACCTTGGGGGCGCTGCTGGCCGACGTTCCCCACAGTCGGCCCGTCGAGGTCTACGGGGCGAGCGAGGACGAATCGATCCGAACCCACTTGGATCTGGCCCCGTCGAGCTACGAAGGACCGACCGGGATTGTCGGTGTGCTCGCCACGCAATGCCATCAAGCAGGCCTGCCGACTGCTTCGCTGTGGTCGGCGGTTCCGAGTTACGTGCCCGGCGCTCCGTCGCCCAAAGCAGGTCTGGCCCTGGTCCAGCGGGTGTCGAGACTGCTCGGCACGTCGGTGTTCGCCACCGATCTGGAGATCGCCGCGGCAACCTACGAACGACAGGTCAACGAACTCGTCGCAGAGGACGAGGAGACCGCCGACTACGTTGCCGATCTCGAGGAGGCCTGGGACGGCAACGACCCGTCCGACGACGCAGACCTCAACGACGACCCCCAGACCCTGTTGGCCGAAGTCGAACAGTTCCTCCGAGACAACGACTGACGCGTCTGGTCAGGTGTGCTGTGCGACTGCTCGTTTTTCAGCACATCGACTGTGAACATCCCGGCCAGCTCAGGGAGTATCTGCAGGCCGACGGGGTCGACTGGACCGCGGTGGAACTCGACGAGGGCGAACCGATCCCCCCGCTCGAGGACTACGACGCGCTCTGGGTGATGGGCGGCCCGATGGACGTCTGGGATGTGGAGGAACATCCGTGGCTGATCCCCGAGAAGCAGGCGATCAGGCACTGGGTGTGTGAACTGGAGCGCCCTTTCCTGGGGGTCTGCCTGGGCCATCAACTGCTGGCCGACGCCCTCGGCGGAACCTGTGACCTGCAGCGACCACCCGAGATCGGGGTGCTGCCCGTCGACCTCACAACTGAAGGCCGAGCCGATCCGATCTTTGCGGGCATGGCTGACCGCCAACATGCGTTGCAGTGGCATTCGGTGGCCGTGACAGAACCACCGGACGGTGCTGTCGTACTGGCCAGTTCACCCGTGTGCCGGGTGCAGGCCATGCGTTTCGGGCCCCGCGCCTGGTCGATGCAGTACCACGTTGAGATCGAACCCGACACGGTGCGGAACTGGGGCGAGATCGAGGCCTACCGTAATGCGCTCGAATCGACCCTCGGACCCGGTTCCCTCGACGCCCTGGCCGACGAAGCCGACCGCTACATCGACGGCTTCGTGGCCGACGCCGAACAGCTCTACCGCAATTTCATGGCCGCCGCTGCCGACTAGACGAGTAGTTCCAAGGGGTGGGGGTCCACCATGTGAGCGGTGAGGGTGTCCATGCTCGGGGTTTTCCACAGACCCCGATCCTTGGAGGACCTTGGTATGAACCCGGACTTGGACACCCTCGTGACTGCACTGTATGTGAGAATCGACGATTTGTTGGTGGCGTATCCCGAATGGTTGCCGCAGCGGCCTGTGGTGGGGATAGCTCCGAGGCTTTCGGACGCGGAGTTGGTCACTTTGGCGGTGCTTCAGGTGCTGTTGGGGTTCGACTCTGAGGCCCGGTTCATCCGCTACGCTACGGAGCACCTCAAGGCGTGGTTCCGCTATGTGCCTAAGCGGCCCGGCTACAACAAGCGTCTGCGCCGCAGCGGCGAGTTGATGAAACACGTGATTGCCGCGCTGGCACGGGACTGCCCGTCGTTTCACGACGACGTGTGGCTAGTGGACTCCACTCCGGTGGAGTGCGGCCGCAGCCGCAGCACCCAGCAGCGCTCTGACCTCGCGGGTTGGGCCGGCTACGGCTACTGCGCCTCGCACTCGAGGTGGTTCTGGGGGCTGCGCCTGCACCTC
The DNA here is from genome assembly GCA_965208435.1 of Candidatus Aldehydirespiratoraceae bacterium. GTDB lineage: Bacteria > Actinomycetota > Acidimicrobiia > Acidimicrobiales > Aldehydirespiratoraceae > VXYK01. Next base: position 1,516,304 of record OZ242337.1, read on the forward strand.
ATCACAACACCGTCGGGGCTGCCGGTCGCCTACGCGCTCACCGGCGCCAAAGCCGACGAGCGCGACACCTGCCTAGAAATGATCGCCCACGCCAACATCGCCCGGTGTGGCCAGACGCTCATCGCCGACAACCGCTACCGGCGCGCCGGCTTCGAAGACGAACTCAACGCCGCGGGCATCACACTCATCAGGCCTGCCACCAAAACAGAACCACCCCGACCCGGACGACAGTTCCTCAAACCGCTGCGCCAGATCATCGAATCAGTCAACTGGACCCTCAAATCCCAACTCAGCCTCGAACGCCACCGCGGCCGCACCCGCACCGGTGTCGCCGCACGCATACTGCAACGAATACTCGCGCTCACCACAGCCATCTGGCACAACCAAACCACCCAACAACCCGGCCCCGCCCGATCCCTGATCGCCTACGACCACTAACCCCTTGGAACTAATCATCTAGTTGTCAACCCCGTCGTCTTGTTCAACACGAAGCAACGGCCGCCAGTGCAGCACAGAGTTCGTAACGCCGATGTGAAATTGACCCGACACGTTCGGTCAGATGCGACTTGCGGACCATTACGAGGTTGTCGAAAACGGCCACACAGTCATCTGACAATCCGTCGGCCGAATCAAGGGGCACTTCGGTAGGAATCCCTCTGATCGTGCGGGTGATCGGGGCGACCATGATCGCCTCGATCACAGGCACCACCTCGCTGCGCGTGACAACCAGGACCGGTCGGACCTTGTCCTCGCTCTCAGCCCACCAGATGTCACACTGGGCCGGGGTCACCACTTGTCCCACGGCTCTTCGGCAATCATGGCCTTCGCAGCCGCATCAGCCCCGCGGAGCTCCTCCTCGGTCTGGGGAACCCGCCGATAAGCCTCCACGGTCGCCTCAGCGACTCTCCGCCGATCGCGCTCGGCGATCATGGCCTCCAGGGCCCGCCTCACCGCATCCGAACGCGACTCGACCTCGCCGCCTTCAACCATTTCATCCAATTGGACGACTAGCTCGTCGTCCACTCGCGTAACTAGTTGCATCATGCATTCAGCATAACCACTCGCAATGCAAGACTCCAGTGGCTTGCTCTCCGCCGACTAGACGACCGCGCAGCAAGCCGAGTCTTCGCGTTCGGCGGCAACAGGGTTCGCTACCACGATGTTCTCGCGTACCTCGTTGTCGCCGGACTTGACGTACCACTCCCACTCGACGCCTGCGGGATCGGTCACCCAGGTCTCGGTCTTGTCGGCGTAGCAGCACATCGTCTCGTCAACGCCTGAGGTGTTCAGCCCCGCGGCCACAAGACGCCGTTGCGCCGAGAAGACTTCCTCGGGGGTTTCGGTCTCGACACCGAGATGGTTGATCGTTCCGCCCTGCCCAGCGGTCTCGAAGAGCACAAGCTTCAGCGGGGGTTCGTCGACCGCGAAGTTGGCGTAGCCGTCGCGTCGCTTGGCGGGTTCCACCCCGAAGAGCTTCGAGTAGAAGTCGACCGCCTCGTCGATGTCTTCAACGTTGAGAGCCAGCTGTAGTCGCATACGTTCAGCGTACCGGCAGGATTAGGACCACAGGGTCCTGGTCGTCATTCGCTGAGGACGCGGACGGGACAACGCGGACCCGGCGCCCGCCCCAGCCGCGCGTCGCAGGTCAGCAGTTCGCAGTCGAGGGATTCCGCCAAGGCCACATACGTGGCGTCATAGGGGGTGACGGTCGACCGCAACTCATAGGCTCGTCGCAGAAACAGCGATGTGGGGTAGCGCCGGAAGGGAAGCGCAGCGAGAATGTCGACAGCCGATGCGAACCGATGCTCAGTGATGTCTTCGGCAATCCATCTCTTTCGCAGAACGGCTGCGGTTTCAACGTCAATCAAGTCCGGGACGGAAGCTTCGCCCGCATCAGAGAGGGCACTTCGGGCTTCCGTGCCGCCGGGGCCGTCGTCCACAAGAAAGTTCGCCAGTACTGACGTATCGATGACGATCAACGCTCACCCCGAACCTCTTCAAGGTCGGCGACTGCCTGTTCGAATCCGACGGTTCCACCCGACATCCGCTCGATTCGGTCAATAACCTCGTCAAGGGTCGGGGTCTGAGCCAACCGGGTGAGTTCGGTCGTCAGATAGTGCTGCAGAGACAACCCGGCGGAGCGAGCCTGTTCAGTGAGCTTTCGGTGGACTTCTTCTGGCAGGTCTCGAATCAAGACGTTCGTCATGCTTGCATTATGCAAGCAAATCCCCGGCTCCGCAATAGCAACGTGCTACAGACGCTCGTTGATCCAGGCGACCACCCGGTCGATGACTTCGGTGCCGGTGGGCTCGTTGAACACCTCATGACGAAGCCCCGGGTAGACGATCCGCTCCGCGTTGGGCAGCGTCTCGAAGATCTCCGACGCTTCGGGGGGCACCAGAGCATCATCGCCGCCGTGAACCACCAGAGTCGGCATCGTCACCCGCTCGATCCCCGCCCGCGCCTGCGATATTGCACGCAGGATCTCTATGCCCATGCGCGCAGTCGGATTCGGCACCCGCAGCGGATCAGCGTAGAACAGCTCGCCGACCCTGGGGTCCGACGACAACAACGAGGGATCACCCTCGTCCTTGATCTCCAACGTCGGCAGCAGGCGGCCCAGCACCGGAGCGGCAATTCGCAGACGGCGCGGGATCTCAGCACCGAGCGCCGGACCCGACAGCACCAGAAGGTCGGGTTCGGGCCGATCGTCGACAACGAAACGGGTGGCCATCAAGCCGCCCAGGGAGTGGCCCAGAAGGACCGTCGGCAGACCGAGCTTGCGCACCTCGAACAGCTGGTCCGCAACGTCGTCGGAGAACTGCGACCACCGGTCACAGTGCCCCCGACGACCCCCGCTGAGACCGTACCCGCGGTGGTCGATGGCAACCGTGTCGAATCCGGCCGCGGCGAAGCGGTCGCCCACATTCTGATAGCGCCCGCTGTGTTCCGCGATCCCGTGCAGCAACAGCACCGCCGCCCGCGCCGGGCCCGCCGGCCGCCAACGGCGGCGCAACTGAATCAGACCGTCGCGGGTGGTTCCATGATCGATGGTTGACGACACAAGACCTCTCAGTGCTCAGAGCTCAAGACTCGGGGTCGCCGCGCCACGGCGGAGTACGCGGGGGATCGAACTGGACGCCCACATCCTCACCGCGGATCGCGGCAAAAGCGTGGTCAGCCCACCAGTCGGGGTTGACGGTCGCCTCGGGAAGGGCGTCACGGGCGAAGAACCCGACGTCGGAGCATTCAAGCGGATGCGGTCGCATCTCACCCCCGGTGGCACGGCAGTGGAACACCAGCGACACCAGCGGAATCCGCGTGAATCCGCGGCGCTGCCCGTCGAGAATCGATATCGGTCGGATCACCTCGCACTCGATCCCGGTCTCCTCATAGACCTCCTTGATCACGATCTCCGCCGGTGAGTAGCCGACGTCGGCCCAGCCGGTCGGGTACAGCCAGACCCCTGAATCGGCCCGCTGAATCATCAACAGCTCGTTGTTTTCGTTGCCGACCACGGCACCGATCGTGATCTTCGGTGTGACATACCCCGACACACCGGAACCGACCCGGTCGAGCCACTCCTGGACCTGCTCCTCAGGATGAAAACCGCCTTCAACGTGGGAACGGATATCCGCCGCCACAGCCAGAACCTCTTCGAACCGCTCCTGTTCATAGAGGTTGTCGGTGAACCCGAGACCGGTCCGCGCCGTTGCCGACAGTGCCTCTGCCCAGCGCAGAAGCACCCGTTCGTTGGCTCGGCGGACACTCACACCACAACTCTAGGAGACTGCTGGCAATTGCGTTGCCGGCTGAGCCTGTCAGAGGTGTTAGGTGTGATAAAGGGCGTGCCGGAGTCGTTGTTCCGGGGCTGGCCGCTTTGTCCACACCCAAGGCATCGACAGCTTGAGCATTGCGACAACGCTAAGCGGTTAATGACCTTGTTCATTAGGTTCTTCGTTATGGTCCTCTGACTTCTCCAATTCACTGTCTAACTTGCGACTCAAGAAGCGAAATATCGAGTATATTAGCCCACTATAATGGTTCTCGGAGGACAGTCTTGACCCCAATAGAGTAGATCTAAGGATTTCGGCTTTTGATATTGCCTTTTGAGCGCGCTGGTCAAGTATATTTGCTTTTTTAGATGCTCGAAGCGGATCGTCAACGATGTTACGGAATCGAACACTATATACTCTATATTGATACTCATAGTAGTATAATTCTGCCCTCATACCAAACAACCAGATTTTCCCTAATCGTTTCCCTTGAGGAGTTTCATCATGATCTGGACTCACAGCTCGCAATCGGGACCACGCGGCGGCTTTGAGTGGGAATACCAAGATACATAAAATTAACGGAACAAACCCAGTTGTTCTAGTAGTAAGGCTCGTTATGCCGGCAATTTGAACAAGTAGTATATCAGCCAGTAAAGTTGCGAATGACAAACCAAACAATACGCTTCCTAAAAAAAATGAAACTAGTGCGATTCGATCATGAGCAAAACTGAGACGTGAGGACTCCGATTGGTAATGGTCGCTCTCAAAAACAGGGGGACGCAACACCATTAGCTACACCCCGATTTGACCCAACTAAAGCAATTTCCTGAACTACCTGAACCACCAGTTGGTTGAGTGAAACGTCGGACGACGGTTCTTGCCACAGTAACGCATTGACTTCGTGCACACGTTTGGAGTGTGCCAAAAATACGGGCAATTGGTTTTGCCACGATTCTCTTCACCTTCCTGCGAAGAGGTCTTGCATAAGGGAACAGAACCATAGTGCTGTGATGCGTGGTCCGCAACTCGGGTGATGGAAAGCTTTGGAAGTGTTTGGTACTGATTGGATGGTGCTGGTGGCGGGCGCGGCTGCGCCGACGCCGCCGCGACGTGATTGGCATCGGGCCAAGGTGGTGTTGATGGCTTCAGAGGGGTCGTCGCCGGTGATCAGGGCTAGGCGTCTGAGGCGATGGCGGTCAGGACGGCGATCTCGATCTCGCCGAGATAGTTTTTGTCGAGGATCTTCTGGTCGTTGGGTCCACGCACATAGAACGAGTCGACGACGTCGTCGCCCAGGGTCTGCACCTTCGCCGAGAAGATGTCGAGGTCCAAGTCGTGCAGGGCTCTGGTGATGCGATACAGCAGGCCGATCGAGTCCGGCCCTCGGACCTCGATGACCGTCGCATCCGAAGACAACTCGTTGTCGATGATCACTTCAGGCTCCGATGGACGAGCAGTGGTGATCCGCTGGAAACGGTAGGTACGGGCACGCTGCAACAGTCGGGCTCGCACGGCTAGACCTCCGGCGAGCGACAGGCGAATATCTTCCAGCACCCGCTCGGGACGTTCATCAAGGCCCACACCCCCGCCGACGCGCAGCACCTCCAACGACATCGAATCCTCCGTGTGGAGCCGTGCCCCCAGAATCTCGACGCCGTGCAGCGCCAACGCTCCGGCGACACGGGAGAACACGCCCGGACGGTCTGCGGTGATCACTGTCAACTCGTGGCCGTCGAGACGCACAAGCTCCTCACCTCGTGCCAGCAGCTCGGAATGCTCCTCAGTCGGGAACTGCGAGGTGAGCATCGTCCCGCCGGTTCGCAGGAAATGCGCGGTCCGGTTCACCAGCCTCTTCACCAGCTCCGCTTTCCAGCCGCCCCAGGCGGCCTTGCTGGTCGCAATCGAATCAGCCTCGGTGAGCGCCCCAAGCAACTCGAGCGTGCCCACAGAGTCGATCTGTTCAGCAACGAACCGGATCGTCTCCTCCGCATCGAGGTCACGCCGCGACGCCACATCGGGCAACAACAGGTGATGCCGCACCAACACGCCCAACGTCTCGATGTCGGCCGGCGGGTAACCCATGCGGGCAGCGATGCTCCGGGCCAGCCCGACCCCGACCTCGCTGTGGTCTCCCGGGTAGCCCTTGCCGATGTCGTGCAGCAGCCCACCGAGCACCAACAGGTCGGGACGCTCCACACGATCAGCGATCGCAGCCGCCTCGGCCGCGGCCTCCAGCAGATGCCGATCGACGGTGAAACGGTGATACACGTTGCGTTGCGGGCGGCTCCGATTGGGTGTCCACTCCGGGAACAGGCGGGATATCAGGTCAACCTGGTCGAGGGCTTCGATGACCCGGATCGCCTCGTAGCCCAGAAGCAGCAGGTCGACGAAGGTCTCGCGTGCCTCATCGGGCCATTGATCGGGCATCGGCGGGGTTTCAACGGCAAGCCTGTCGAGCACGTCACGCTCGATGAATGCGTCTTCGGTGGCGGCGATGTAGGCGACCCGCAGCGGCATCACCGGGTCCTCCGAGACCGCAGCGTCCTCGCCGAAACGCAGCGTCTCATCGACGATCTCGATGCCGTGGCCGAACTCGCGTACCCTTGGCCGCCAGCGGCGACGGGTCGAGCGGACATGGATGCGGTGCATCACCGCGTCCATGGTCCAGGCGACGGATCGGGCCGCTGAGGCCACCGCAGCCATCAACTCGTCGGCGTTTGCGTAGCCGAGCGCCGCGGAAACCTCATCCTGGTCCTGCAGCAGCAGCCGGTTGCCGGACTGCCCGCTGAGCCTGTGGAGCTCGATGCGCGCCGACAGCAGGATCCGGTGCGGTTCGATCAGCTCGCTGCGTTCGGTCGCCTCCAACAAACCCTGGTCGGCCTGATCGATCCAGTGCAGGGAGTCGAGGTCGCGCAGCCCTCCCCTCGCCAGCTTCAGGTCGGGTTCGAGCAGGAACGCCACCTCACCGGCTGCGTCGTGGCGTTCACGTACCGACTCGACGAGCACTCCGAGCATCTTGTCGGCGTTGTCACGCCACAGATCGTGCGCTTTCTTCTCCAGTTCGTCCACCAGACGCGCCTCACCGCCGATGAGGCGGATGTCGAGCAGCGAAGTGGCCGTGTCGAGGTCTTCGGCAGCCAGGTCGATCGCTTCGTCGATGGTCCTGACCGCGTGGCCGAGCTTGATCCCGCTGTCCCAGATCGGGTACCAGATCCGCTCGGCGACTTCAGCGACATGGCCCGAGTCGTTGTGCACCAGCAGCAGGTCGAGGTCGCTTCCGATGCTCAGCGAACCCCGCCCGTAGCCTCCCACCGCCGCCAACGCCACGCCCCGGACTTCCTCCACGCCGTCCACGACCGACTCCAGCCATGCGTCTATCTCCGCTGTGTAGGCGCGGGACAGGTCGGTGCCCACCAGGCTCCGATCGGCGAGAAGCGCTGAGGTTGCGGGGACTGCTTTCATGGAGCTTTCTATGGTGGTCGGGCACCACCAACTCTACCGACCAAAGTTTGGGCAGGTTGAGCCGAAATCTGCGCGTTCTACCACAGACAGTGTGGTTGATCGCGCAGATTTGGTTGTGGCCTCCGGGAGGACCGGTAGATCCAAGACAAGACCCTTCGCTGCCCCAAGGTCGAGGTCAGTACGGCCAGTCCCGTGTGGTGTGACCGAATATCCGGGTCAGGGGATACAGCTTGAGCGTCAGGGCGCCCTTGATGATGACATTGCGCACGAACCAGCCGATCTGGAGCGCCTGACGCAGCGAGTTCGTGACCGACGCGGCGACAGACATCGGTTCGCGCCGGTACTCGGCCAACGACCCGCAGCGGCCGACATAGCGCCAGTGGCTAGTCACGAAGGTCGAGCTGAGCAGCGCCAGCGTCACACCGACCGAACTGAACGAGTCGTGGATCAGCATGGTGCCGCCGTCCGGTACTCGCCCACCCCAGTCGATGATGTCTCTCCGTGCCGGCCAGAAGCGGTGCGCGCCGTCGATGTAGAGCAGGTCGATGTCGCCCTCCACGTCACCGAGGGCGTCAACGGACATCTTGCGGATGTGCGTGACACGCTCGGCGACACCGGCCTGCTGGAGGTTGGCGGTGAAGGCGGCGTGATCGCTGTCTCCGAGCTGTTGATCGGGCGCGATCTCCTGGGGGCCGCGGTCACCGCCACCGTGCGGGTCGATCGACACGATCCGCGCGCCGGCGGGGGCGGCGACGGCAAGAACGATCAGCGAACGGCCCCGGAAACTCCCGATCTCGACGATCTGAGCGCCTTCTTGAAGTTCCCATGCACGCTCATGGAGCCGCCGGGCCTGCTCATCGGTCAACCAACCCTCAACGTCGGCAATTCCGGCTAGCACGTCTGGGAAGGGTTTGCGGACAGACACCGCCAGCGATCCTACCGGGAGGCTCGCGGGGCCGGCTTGCGCCCCACGCACACCTGAGTCGACATCGTCGTCGTGGGCACCGGACTACCGGGAGGCTCGCGGGGCCGGCTTGCGCCCCACGCACACCTGAGTTGCCGCCGATACGGTTATTGGCATGGAGGCGATTCGCACGGGCCGACGCGGCGGTGCCCGCCGGACGCGGATCGGCGCTGACGTCGGGGGCACGTTCACCGACATCGTCGTCCAGACCGCTGACGGCGCGCTCCACTCCACCAAGGTCCTGACCACCTACGATGCCCCTGAGCAGGGGATACTCGCCGGCATCGAGCAGCTGAGCCGGGCCACGGGCACAGATCTCGGAGAGGTCGACCAGATCATCCACGGCACCACGCTGGCCACCAACGCCCTCATCGAGCGACGCGGGGCCAAGACTGCTCTGGTGACCACTGCGGGGTTCCGCGACGTGATCGAGACCGGCACCGAGAGCCGTTTCGAGCAGTACGACCTCAACATCGTGCTGCCGGAGCCACTCATCGAGCGCAAGGACCGCTACGTCGTCACCGAACGGCTCAACGCCCGCGGCGAGGTTCTCGTAGATTTCGACGACGACGGCGCAAGGTCGCTGGTCGAACATCTCGGCGAGCAGGGTTACGAGTCCGTAGCCGTCGGTTTTCTCCACAGCTACCGCAACGGGGGCCACGAGCAGCGCTTCCGCAGCCTGTTGAAGGAGGCGTTGAGCGATGTCTCGGTGTCGATCAGCAGCGAGGTCTCCCCGCAGATGCGCGAGTACGAACGCTTCAACACCGTGTGTGCCAACGCCTACGTGCAACCGTTGATGGCGTCGTACCTGTTGGCGCTGCGCGACCAGCTCGGCACTGTCGGTGTCGACTGCCCGCTGTATCTGATCCATTCCGGCGGCGGCCTGATGAGCGTCGAGAGCGCTGCGGAGTTTCCGGTGCGGCTGATCGAGTCGGGGCCGGCGGGCGGCGCGATCTTCGCTGCTGATCTCGCCGCCCGCTACGGGCGCGACCGGGTCCTCTCCTATGACATGGGCGGGACCACCGCCAAGATCTCCCTGATCGAGGATTTCACTCCCCGCACCGCGAAGGTGTTCGAGGTCGACCGCCGCTCCCGGTTCAAGAAGGGCAGCGGGATGCCCGTCTCCATCCCGGTCATCGAGATGATCGAGATCGGCGCAGGCGGCGGCTCGATCGCCCGGGTCGACGCCTTGGGGCAGATTCGGGTGGGTCCGCACAGTAGCGGCAGCGATCCGGGACCGGCCGCCTATAACCGCGGCGGCACGGACCCGACCGTCACGGACGCCAACCTTGCTCTCGGTCGCCTTCATCCCGAAACTTTCGGAGCTGCCGACATCGACCTCAAGCCCGAACTGGCCACCGATGCTCTCTCTTCGGGTGTCGGCGATCCTCTGGGATTGGACCCCGACACCGCGGCTGTCGGCATCTCTGAGGTCGTCGACGAGAACATGGCCAACGCGGCCCGAGTCCATGCGGTGGAGGGAGGGCGCGACCTGGCCGGGTTCACGATGATCGCTTTCGGCGGCGGCGCTCCTCTGCATGCTTCCCGACTGATCGACAAGCTCGGCCTCACCGAACTGATCGTTCCCAGCGGTGCAGGAGTCGGGTCCGCCATCGGCTTCTTGCGGGCTCCTTTCGCGTATGAGGCGATCCGCAGCTTCTACACGACCACCGACGACTTCGACTATGTGGGCGCCAACGCGCTGCTCGCCGAGTTGACGTCGGAGGCCGAGTCGTTCGTGCGGATGGGCACCGCCACGGACTCGTCGGGTGAACCTGAGACCATCGTTGAGCGTCAGGTGTCGATGCGTTACGCGGGGCAGGGCTGGGAGATCCCGGTTCGTCTCGAAGACGGTGACTTCGACGAGTTCGCTGCGGAACTGTTGGCGGCCGAGTTCACCAAGGCGTACCTGGAGTTCTTCGGCCGGGCCATCGACGATCTGACGATCGAGGCGGTCAGTTGGGCGGTGCGGGTCTCGTCACGCCAGGAGCCGCCTCCGCTGGTCGAGACGGTCGAGCCGACCTCCACTGCTGTGTCGGAGTTCAGCCGGGAGGTGTACGACCCCGCACTGGACGCGCGCGTCCCCGCCGGGCTCTATCAGCGCTCGGAGCTCACCCCCGGAGATCTCGTGGCCGGTCCTGCACTGATCGTCGAGTCCCAGACGACCACCGTGCTCGGCTCGCATCACCGTTGTGTTGTCCAACCCGATGACTCTCTGCGCATCACCCGAGCCGGAGGCGGGCCATGAGGACCGCGGACCTTCGCAACCAGGTCATGTGGAACCGCCTGATCTCGGTCGTCGAGGAACAGGCGCTGACCCTCGTTCGCACCGCTTTCAGCACCTCGGTCCGCGAGGCCGGCGACCTCTCAGCCGGCGTGTTCGACACCAGGGGGCGCATGATCGCCCAAGCGGTGACCGGCACGCCCGGACATGTCAACACCATGGCTGCGGCACTCGGCCATTTCATCAACGACATCGGCCCCGAGCGCATCTTCGAGGGCGACGTCTACATCACCAACGACCCCTGGAAGGGCACCGGGCACCTGCACGACATCACCGTCGCCACGCCGGTCTTCTACAACAGCGTCCACGTGGGGTTCTTCGCCTCGACCGCTCATGTGGTCGACATCGGTGGCCGCGGCTACGGCCCAGAGGCCAGGGAGGTCTACGAGGAGGGGATCCGGATCCCCATCCTGAAGTGGGTGGAACGCGGCAAGCTCAACCGCGACCTCGTCACCGTGGTCGCCCAGAACGTCCGGGAGTCCGACCAGGTCGTGGGCGACATCTTCGGGCTGGCCGCCTGCAACGAATCCGGCAGACGGCGGCTCTGCGCCATGTGCGACGAGTTCGGGCTCAGCGACCTGAACGATCTCGCCGAGTTCGTGTTCGACCGCACCCGAAAGGCCACGATGGCAGCGCTCAGGTCGGTGCCCGAGGGTGTCTACACCAACGAGATGACCGTCGACGGATACGATCACACGCTCACGCTGTGCGTCACGGTCACCGTTGCCGCCGACGGCATGCACGCCGACTTCACCGGCACCTCGCCGCTGTCCAAGTTCGGGGTCAACGTGCCCCTCACCTACGCCCAGGCCTATTTCACCTACGGGATGCTCGTGGCGCTGGCGCCTGAGCTTCCCAACAACTTCGCCTCTCTGGAGCCGTTCACGGTGAGCGCACCGCCGGGGGTGATCCTCAACGCCCAGCATCCCGACCCGGTGGCCGTCCGCCATGTGATCGGCCACTTCGTGACCGACCTGTGCCTCGGCGCCGTCGCTCCTGCCCTCCCTGACCGCATACCGGCCGAGGGGTCCGGTGCGCTGTGGAACTTTCAGGCGAGTGCCCGTGCCGCCAGCGCTGATGATCCCAAGCCGCCCGTGGAGCTGTTGATGTTCAACAGCGGCGGCAGCGGTGCCCGCCCCGGCCTCGACGGAATGACCGCGACCGCCTTCCCGTCGGGTGTGCGCACCATGTCGGTTGAAGCGACCGAGCAGGTCGGGCCGATCATCATCTGGCGCAAGGAGATCCGCAACGACAGCGGCGGTGCAGGTAGACAACGCGGCGGTCTCGGCCAGATCATCGAGGTCGGGCCGACCGACGGCTACCTCTTCGAGTTCTCGGCGATGTTCGACCGGGTCGCCAACCCGGCCAGGGGCCGCGGGGGCGGCAGCGACGGAGCCGGCGGCGCGGTGTACCTCGACGACGGCAGCCCCTTCCCGACCAAGGGCAAGGAGACCGTTCCCGCCGACCGCCGCCTGATCCTCGAGCTGCCCGGGGGCGGCGGCTTCGGCGACCCCGCCGAACGAGACCCCGCCGCGGTCGCGAACGACCAGCTCCAAGGATACGTCACTGCCTGAGCCAGCAGTGGCGTGCTCGACCTGAGCCGCATGCAGAGCAGGAACTGAGCCGCTTCAGCGACGGACCCGTATCCTCGGATGCATGCTTGATTCTGTGACCACGGCCGAGGGCCTCACTGTCGTCCATCTGTTCTGCAAACGCACTGCTGCCGCTGACGACGGCACGATCGTTGCCGCAGTCGAGGCGGCGCAGGCAGCCGGGGTCCAGGTGGTGACCGTGGCCGTGCTCGGTCACAAGGCGGAACTGTGTTTCATGGCGCTCCACCGCGAGGGCTGGCCGCTGCGGGACCTGCAGACCGGCCTCGTGAAAGCGGGCCTGGAGGTGGTGGACAGCTTCGTGTCGATAACCGAACTCTCCGAATACGCCTTGGGACTCGGCGAAGAGATGAAGAACATGCGTCTCTACCCGGAACTGCCGCCTGCAGGAAAGTCCGCCTGGTGCTTCTACCCGATGACCAAACGGCGCAACGAGAACCAGAACTGGTATCGCTTGACGTTCGATGAACGCAAGGAGCTCATGTACGAGCACGGCGCCTCGGGGCGCAAGTTCGCGGGCCGCATCGTGCAGTTGATCACGGCATCCACCGGGCTCGACGATTGGGAATGGGGAGTCACGTTGTTCGGGACCAACCTCGACGACCTGAAAGACACTGTGTACACGATGCGCTACGACACCGCCTCGGCCATCTACGCCGAGTTCGGGCCGTTCTACACCGGACTGGTCGGGCCCGTCAGCGAAATAGTCGAACGCACCCGCTGTCCCAGTTCCTAGGACCCCAGCGGCTAACAAGACTCTCCCAGTGCACCCGGACCCTACAGAACGGCAACCATTTGTCGAGATTGATGTCAGCTCGTGGCCTGTCACAAAGGAGGAGGACCTCGGGACAAAGCCGAAGCGCTGGTTGACCAAGACTGACACGGGCGAGAGTTGGCTGATGAAGGACGCCACGTTCAGCGAATCACAAGTCGGCACAAGCTACCGAAAGGGAGACGACTGGGCGGAACAAGTCGCTTGCGGCGTGGCTCAAACTATGGGCTTGCCGGTAGCGGAAGTGGAGTTGGCCGTGATCGATCGAGTAGGCGAGGAACCCATTTTCGGCACGGTGTGCCGATCTGTGCTCCAAGATCACGAGACTCTCATCAACGGCGACGAGTTGATGGCAGAACGCGGCATACGTGTCTCGCAACATCGCAGAGAGAGTTACACCATAGAAGCAGTCTTCAAAGCCTTGGAAGACGTGGAACCGCCCTCTTCGTTCACGAGTGATGTCACCGCATGGACAGTGTTCACCGGATACCTCACCTTGGACGCATTGATCGGCAACACTGATCGACACGAAGAGAACTGGAGCGCAGTGAAACCAGCCAAGGCCGAATCACGACGCCGCCTCTCGCCTACATTCGATCACGCGTCGAGTATGGGGTTTCTGTTGAGCGACGAGGACAGACGACAGCGGCTGACGACGAACGACGGCTATCGCACTCCCGAGGGCTTTGCGGACCGTGCCAGAACAACGTATGCCACAAAACCTCATCCGATTGAAGCGCTGAACGACGCTCTTGCTCTCGGCGGAGAGCCCAACCTTGACCGCTGGCTCGGGCACATCCATCATGTGGACCAGTTGCTTGAACCAATCTGGGCGATCCCTGATCACAGGATGTCGCCACCGGCTCGAGACTTCGCTGAGCGGGTACTTCGGCACAACTGGTCCAAGTTGACTGCTTGAATCTGGCTAGGCTTTGTCTATTCCCCCTGTCATACCCCATCGTTAGAGTCGAATCACATGAGCGAGCAGCACTTATTCGTCACATGGCGCCACCCTGAGGGTCTGATCCATCCCGTGGGTCGTCTCACCCGGCGCGCCTGTGAGGGGTCTCAATCATTCCAGTTCGTCTACTTCAAGAACGCGGAGCACTTGACGGAGGAAGGGTTCCCACTCCTGCCGGGCCTACCCGAACTCCACCGAGTCTACGAGGCTGAAGAACTGTTCCCCGTTTTCCGCAAGCGACAGATGCCTCGTCAGCGCCCCGACTACGGTGAGTACTTGGAGAAGCTAGGTCTCGACCTGGAGACTGATCCCTTCGAGGTCATGGCCCGCAATGAGGGACGGAAGCTGACCGACCGAATCGAGGTGTTCGCCCCGCCGGTCCGTACGAGCAGCGGTGAACTCACCACACTGTTCTTTGCGAGAGGTATCCGCCACCGAGACGGAGCTTCGGACGCCGTGGCACACCTGAACGTCGGCGATCATCTCGTACTCGTCGATGACCCCGACAACGAGGTCAACGGTCTTGCCGTCTACATCGACACTGCGCGCGGCGCGCCGATCGGCTGGGTCCCGAACTACTTGGTCAACACGGTTCACGATCTTCGTGAACTCGCTGGTGACAACGCTGTGACCATCACCGTTGAACATGTCAACCCTCCTGAGGTTGCACCATACATGCGCCTGATCTGCCGTTTGTCCTCTCCTTGGCCCGATGGCTACCAACCCTTCTCAGACCCCGAGTTTCAACCCATCACTTCGTAACCGCACGATGGCGCAAACCGAGCGTTTATCCTCGATCATGTGGTGTCGAGGGACCGCAACCGGGTCGGTCAGGCGTCGACGTAGACGGTGAGGGATCCGCCCCGCGCGAAACCTGCGAGTTGCATACCGGCCCGCTCGGCTGTGGCAACGGCCAACGCGGTCGGGGCGCTCACAGCGACCAGGGCTCGAAAACCCGCAGCCCAGGCCTTGTGGACCAGCTCGAAACTGGCTCGTCCGCTCACCACCACCGCGGAGCCGCCGGCGGGTATCTGCCCGTCGAACAGCAGACGGCCGACCATCTTGTCGACAGCGTTGTGTCGTCCGATGTCCTCGCGGGTGGTTGTGACCGTGCCGTCGGGGTTGACCACCCCCGCCGCGTGGACTGCTCCCGTCTCGCTGAACAGAGTCTGGTCCTTGAGCATCGCATCGGGAGCACCGGCAAGAACCTGCCAGTCCAGCGCTGGTCCTGTGACGGGGTCGAGCCTGTCGGCCAACTGGTCGATCTCGTCGGTGCCGCAGAACCCGCAAGACGAGGTCGTGGCGGTGAGCCGCGGCACCGGGACGGGTGCCTTTCCTCCCGTCGAGACGCTCACGACGTTGAACTCGCTGGCCAGCGCCGATTCGGTCTCGCAGTACTTGACGGTCAGCACGGGGTGGCCGTCGAGCAGCCCCTCGGTGTGACAGAACCCGGCTGCCAACTCGAAGTCATGGCCTGGCGTGCGCATGGTCGTTGCCACACGGACACCGTCGAGCTCGATCGCCATCGGTTCCTCGGTGGCCAACTCCGCGTTCGACCGCCCACTGCCTGGCTGTTGAGGCGACCAGGGCCTGACCAGCCGATGCTGACTGCGCGAGCGAGCACTCACAACTCCACACTACCGACCGCTCTGCCACGAGCCAGCAGAGACACTGATCGACGCCGTGCGGTGGGTTCGTTCAGCAAGAACCCAGGCGGGGTCAGGCCCAGGCACCGCGGCGGTCGTCGACGCGGGTCAGGTCCGCCCGCAGATGATGCGTGAGCGGCTGGCCCATGGCAGCCATCCACATTTCCGAGACCAGCTTGTCTCCAGAAACCTCGAGACGGCGCCGGACTTCGGTGATGGGTTTGGCCGTTCGCGTCCCCTCCACCCGTTCGGTGCGAAGATCAACGACGAGGGAACCGTCGGTTTCGGTCACCGAGCCGGCATGGATCTCCACCACTCCCGTCGGTTGCGTCAGCACCAGTTCCATGCGCGATCGGGGCTGCGGCCGGAGATAGCCGACCTCGGAGTGCAGGGGTGCGTCGCTGAGCGGGTCGCGGGTGCGCTGGGTCATGGCCAAGAACGGCTTCCCGATGTGGGAGAACTCAAGGTCTTCAAGGTACGAGAAGTCGGGGACGGTCGGGTAGTGACCGTCCCCAGTACCTCGCCAAACACCGACCAACGGGGCCAGCGCCTCGCAAACCGAATGCAGTTCAGCCCCGATCATCGACAACAACTTATCCCCGGGGTCGGGGATCAGAAATCCATGTCGGGCATTGCGGGGGCGGCGGAATCGTCCGGGGCATCGGCAATGACGGCCTCTGTGGTGAGGAACAACGCTGCGATCGAAGCAGCGTTCTGCAGAGCCGAACGGGTCACCTTGGCAGCATCGATGATTCCCGCAGCGATCAGGTCGACGTACTCGCCGCTGTCCGCGTCAAGTCCGTTGGAGCCTTCAAGGTTGCGCACCTTCTCCACAACGACTCCGCCTTCCATGCCCGCGTTGACCGCGATCTGGTAGAGCGGGCCTTCGAGCGCCTTGGCCACAATGCGGGCACCCACCTGCTCGTCGGGGTCGGCAATGTCGGAGACAGCGTCACGCACCGCGCTCTGGGCACGGATCAACGTCGTTCCGCCACCGGCGACTACACCCTCTTCGATAGCAGCCTTGGTGGTCGACACCGCGTCCTCGATGCGGTGCTTCTTCTCTTTGAGCTCGACCTCCGTGGCTGCGCCGACCTTGAGCACCGCCACGCCACCGGAGAGCTTCGCACGGCGCTCCTGGAGCTTCTCGCGGTCGTAGTCGGAGTCGGTGTTCTCGATCTCGGCCTGAATCTGGTTGATTCGGCCTGCCACATCGGCCGCGTCGCCGGCGCCTTCGATGACGGTGGTCTCGTCCTTGGTGACCACGATCTTGCGTGCCTCACCGAGCATATCGAGGGTCACGCCCTCGAGCTTCAGGCCGACCTCCTCTGAGACGACCTGACCACCGGTGAGGATAGCAATGTCCTGGAGCATGGCCTTGCGGCGTTCACCGAAACCAGGGGCCTTGACCGACACCGAAGTGAAGGTGCCGCGGATCTTGTTGACCACGAGCGTGGCGAGGGCCTCGCCCTCCATGTCCTCGGCGATGATCAGCAGCGGACGGCTCGACTGCATCACCTTCTCGAGCACGGGCACGAGATCGCGCACAGCGGAGATCTTCGAACCGACGAGCAGGATGTAGGGGTTGTCGAGCACGGCTTCCATGCGCTCGGTGTCGGTGACGCTGTAGGGCGAGATGTAGCCCTTGTCGAAGCGCATGCCCTCGACGAAGTCGAGGTCGAGGCCGAAGGTCTGGCCCTCTTCGACGGTGATCACGCCGTCTTTGCCGACGCTGTCGATGGCATCGGCGATCGTGGAGCCGATCTCCGGGTCAGCCGAGGAGATGGCGGCGACATTGGCGATCTGCTCCTTGTCGTCGGACACGTCGTGGGCGTTGGCGGCTATCGATGCAACCGCTACCTCGACGGCCTGCTCGATGCCGCGCTTGACAGACATCGGGTTGGCGCCTGCTGCAACGTTGCGCAGACCTTCGCGAACCATCGACCAGGCCAGGACTGTGGCTGTGGTGGTTCCGTCGCCTGCTACATCGTCGGTCTTCTTGGCGACCTCTTTGACCAGCTCGGCCCCGATGCGTTCGTTGGGGTCTTCGAGCTCAATCTCCTTGGCGATCGAGACGCCGTCGTTGGTGATTGTGGGGGCACCCCACTTCTTTTCGAGCACCACGTTGCGGCCCTTGGGGCCGAGGGTGACTCGGACTGCGTCGGCGAGCTGGTTCATCCCCGCTTCGAGCCCACGCCGGGCTTGTTCGTCGAATTGAATGGTCTTGGCCACTGTTCCTCCAGATTCGTTGCTGGCAATCAGATTATCGCTGGCACTCTCATGCCGCGAGTGCTAATTCAATCTGGGGGACGCCGAAATCGCAACTACCGAGGGGGCGATTTATCCGCCTGCTACGGCAGGAACGATGCTCAGCGTTTCTCCTGCCGGCACCGCAGTGGAGAGTCCGTTGAGGAACCGGACATCGTCATCGCTCACGAACAGGTTCACGAAGCGGCGCAGTTCGCCCGCATCGTCGAGGATTCGCTCCTTGAACCCCGGATGCGAGCTTTCGAGACTGTCGAGCACCGCCGCCACGGTTTCGCCTTCAACCGAAATCTCGGATTCGCCCGCGGTCAGGGCTCGGAGTGTGGCTGGGACTCGAACGGTGACGCTCATGGTGTTGTGTCTTCCTCGCATCTCGGCATTTCTCGGGGTGTCTGCACGCCCGAGACCAATTCCCGACCGAGGCTATCGGGAATTGATTCTGATTGCGCGTGCATCGGGCGCTTCGACCATCGGTGAAGTACGCTGGTCCCATGAACAAATCGACTAAATCGAGTCGGATGCCGTTCCCTGCGGTCGTCGTGATCGCGGCGCTGGCCGTTTTCGGCGCGGTCACACTTGTCCAGTGGTTGGTCGGCTCGCTCGCGGGGATCCTCAAGTTCGGTCTGTTCTTGGTGATCATCGTGGCAATCGGCAGCTGGGTCGTCAGCGCCAAGGGCAAGCGCTGAGCCACTCACGGGCTGCCGTCTCCACACAGCCGAGCGTGTCGTTGAGAGCGCGTTCCTCGCCATAGGTCGCTGTCAGGTCCACTGTCGGGATCATGTCGGCGACATCGTCGGTCGCCTGCCCGACGATGGCCACGACCGGCACATCGGCATGTCGCGCCAGTTCCGCAACACCTCCCACGACCTTTCCCTCAAACGATGTGGCGTCGAGGCGACCCTCTCCGGTGATCACCAGGTCAATGTCCTCCATCAACTCGTAGAGGCCTACGGAGTCAGCAATCAACTCGAAACCGTCGCACAGGTCTGCGCCGACCGCGAACAGTCCGCCGCCGAGACCACCGGCTGCGCCACTCCTCGGCACATCGGTCACGTCGACGCCGTGCTCGGATCGATAGACCTGAGCCAACCGGGCGAGGCGTCCCGCCAGCAATGCGACCTCTGCCTCAGACGCCCCCTTCTGTGGACCGAACACTCCCGCCGCGTCGAGGAACTTGGTCCTCACATCGGCCGCAACCTCGATATCGACCCCGCGATACCGGGCCAGCGGCGCCATCGCCTCCAGCGCACCCAGGCCGCCGTCAGTGGTCGCCGATCCTCCCAACCCGACAATGATCTTGTTTGCGCCGCAGTCGGCAGCTGTCGAGATCAACTCACCGGTGCCCGCGGTTGTGGCTTGGACCGCATCGTTGAATTCCGACCCGCCCACCAGACTCAAACCCGACGCCCGAGCCATCTCGATGACCGCGAGTTTGGAGTCGAGACGCCATTCGGCCTGCACAATTGAGTGGTCGGGTCCAGTGACGGGGGTCGTCCGGTTCGCACCGCCGAACGCTTCGAGGGTGCCTTCGCCTCCGTCAGCCATGGGCTGGACGACACAGTCCCAGCCTTGATGTGAAGCCGCTGCGGCGACTGCGGCTGCTACGTCGGTGGCGCTCGCGGTTCCACGGAACTTGTCGGGGCAGGCGAGAACACGCACAACCCAGTTTGACCCATCGTCTGTGGGCGCGCCTCGTCCAGCGGGTTCCGCCGTTCAGCGAGTCGTGCCTGGCGTCAGCCGAGGTCAGCCGCCATCGGCAGGGGTCCGCTGGTGGTCAGCCCACACCAGCAGGCGTCCGCGGGTGGTCAGCCCAGAACAGCGTCGGCTCCGAGTACCACATAGATGTGGTAGTCGGTGGTGGCTTCCCGGTAGGTCTCAGCGACCAGGGTGAGCGGATCAGCGGGCGCCGCCTCGGTGACAGACGGCGATCCGTTCAGAGCCACTGCAACCAGTGCGGCCTCATCGGCGTATCCGGGCGTGTAATAGACCCGGCTGAACTCTTTGTCGCTCGTATCGGCGTTTGCCGCGATCGACACGTACCCGGCGGTCTTGAGGTGATCCGAACGTGATCCCGCCAAGCCCGTCTCACCACGGCCGTTGAGGACTGCGACTTTCACCGAGTTCGGCGGATCGACGACCACTGGAGCGGCTGTGGTCGTCGTCGAGGTTGTCTCGGGCACGTCGTCTTCGGAGCCGTCACGAGTGGAGGTGGTAGGGGTTTCCTCCTCCTCCATGTCGTCGCCGGTCTCCGCGGCGTCATCTCCTCCGGTCTCGACGGGGTCGTCGCCATCGAATCCCTGCCACAGCAACAACACACCGATGACGATGGCTATGGCGATCAGTATTCCGCCTCTCGCGGCAGCGGTCGCCGTCGACTTGGTGAACGAGTTGTCAGATGCGGCGTAGCGCCCAGGTGCTGTCATCGGCTGTGCTCCTCGTGGGTGAGTCCCAAGTATGCCTTAGCTTGACAGATCACGGCACGCGATGGGAGCCGGAACCGAAAAATTCGGCGCTGATCGGCGCAAACGGCCTTACGCTGAGGCAACGCCCGAGTAGCTCAGTTGGTAGAGCAGCTGTCTTGTAAACAGCAGGTCGCAGGTTCGACTCCTGTCTCGGGCTCCAGCACGTAGCGGAGATCACTGTCCGCGCCAAAGCAGCCTTCCGAGATACTCAGAAGCCGATCTGTTGGCATGCCAACGCTCGGCGGCTTCTGTCGCTGACCGCCAAACGCGGCACATCAACTGAACGGCCGGGCGCTATCGTCCTTGCGATGCAACTCCGTCGGTTAAATTGATCATGCAGGATTTCAAGCATGACTCACCGACCTTCGGGGAGCTGATCGGCCGTCAGGGGTTGTGCTTCTACGTGCCCACGTATCAGCGCGGCTTCACATGGGGTTCTGACCAGATCGAGCGGCTATTTGAGGACCTATTCGCCGGAACGGACCGAGTCGCTGCCGGCGACAATCCTTCGACGTTCCTAGGCTCAGTAATCTTCTTCGCTGACAAGTACGCAGTGGAACCCAAGAAGCTAAACGCGTTACCAACCCAGGTCTTTAACGTTGTCGATGGTCAACAACGCCTCACGACGTTGCTGCTCGTGTGTTCCAGCCTGATGAGGGCAACGCATCAAGTCCTGACTGAGCTGGACGCGACCCAAGTTACGGACTCAGATCCAGATCCGACAACGACGTGGCTGCGCGAGATCCTTCAAGCTGTCTCCGGCCGCTTGCTCGGTGCCCTCCATTTCGACGACGAGCGGGCCGAGAGCGGCTACCGCTTCAAGCCACGCATGATCCGCCAGGCTTCTGACATTTGGGGCAACACCGAAACGGACGCCCGCTACGAGAGTGACATCGCCTGGTACCTGCACGCGATGGCGACGGCGAGAGCCGAAACGAGTGCGTACGAACCCGTTGCCGTGTCGCCACACCGACCTCAGCTGCGGCTCGCGCTGGAGGCCATCGAATCGGCGCTCGCAGCGGTCCAGACTGGGGAGATTGAATGCGCCGCCTTGTCGAAGCTGGCCTTCGTGACCAGTGATGAGGCCTGCGGCCGGCTGCTTGATCGACCAGAAGGGTCACCGGTTGGGTCCTCGTCGTTCAGCGAGCTACAACGCCGCGGAGCCCGCCTGGCAACCATCGCGTCCTTCCTTCTAACTCACGTCAAAGTGATCGAGGTCCTTGCACCAAACGAGGAATATGCCTTCACGCTCTTCGAGCCGCTCAATACAACCGGCCAACCTCTCACGCCGATCGAGACGTTGAGGCCGCTCGTGGTCCAGGCCGAGGGCGGGAGCTCAAATTTCATGAGATCACCGAGTGTTAGGGATCTTGAGGCCGTGGATCGCTATCTGTCGGAGGACCTCGAACCCGCACCGCGCGCCCGCCGGTTGGACGCACTCATCACATCGTTCGCTCTCGTCGAGCACGGCGAGAAGATCGGCCGCGGGCTCCTAGCCCAACGCTCGTTTCTCCGCCAGCGGTACGAGCCCGCGGCTGGGATGGATCTGCAGGACAAACGTGCCTTCTCTCGCGGTCTTGCCACCACAGCGAACTTCCTCAACGACGTGTGGGATGACGACTCGCCAACGATGGTCCGCGACGATGAACGCACGCACCTCTGTCTCGAAGTGTTGAACACGACGAAGCACAGCATCGCGATTCCCCTTCTCATTCGGTTCTATGAGAGGGCCGACGAGACCAAAGCGGGTTCCGACATCGAGGAATTTCGACAGGTGCTGCGGTCGGTTACGGCGTTCTGGACGTTGTGGCGAACGGCGCTGACAACCACAAGCGGAATCGATACTGTACATCGTCGTCTGATTCGCGAAGGTCACGCAGAAACCAACCTCCCTCGCCTAACCCGCGCGGAGACAGCCCCTGAGGACCTTCCCAAGGCAGAGGACGTAAGAAGCGCTCTTCGCGGCATCCTGCTGCAGAAGCTGAAGATCAGCGGTCTCGAGGACTGGGTGAACATGGTTGGAGCACGATCGGTGTACCAAACGGAGAAAGCTCTGGCCCGATACCTCCTCCTTCTGGCGCACGATGACGCTATCGAGGACCCAGGGGCGCCTGGACACTGCCAACGGGGGGCCGGTGAGTACGGTTCTACGCTCAACGTGGCCACCTGGAAGGCGCACTACACCATCGAGCACATGGCACCTCAGTCGTTCAATGCCGCTGACGCGACGTATGAGCGGGCCATCTACGACGACGGGTTGGTCGATCGACTAGGCAACCTGCTCCTGCTTCCGGCGGGTCTCAACCAGGTAATCGGCAATCGCCCGTGGCCAGCCAAGCGGGCAATCTACCAAGTGTTGTCGAGTGCGGATCCCGTCGAACGACAGGATGGGTTCAAGAATGCGGGGCTAACGACCATCGGGCGCAAGGCCGCAGAACTCATCGAGTCGGCAGACTACATGCCGTTCTGCAGGTTCGTAAGCTCGCTTCCGCCGGACAAGAATCTGTCCGCTGAGTTCGTACGAGAGCGGGCTCGAAGCCTCGCACGACTGGCCTGGGATCGATTGTGGGACGATCTTTCTCCAACCGCTCTTGCGTCGCGAACCGAGTTCGAGGACACCTAACCGGCAACTGGTTCACTTGCATCGGACGAGAGCGACTTGACCAGGCTGCGTGTGAGGTTTTGGAGAGCCGGGAGATGGCCCGCTTCCATCATTTCTTTGACCAGAGGGATCCCGCCCGCTGCGTAGCCCTCGGCGATGTCCAAGACTTTCCGCGGATCTTGCACGACAAACGGCTCCCCCGTGTGGGCTATGGCCAACAAGAACAGAAACTCAATCGTGGCAAGGTCGCGTTGAAGGACCACGCCGGTGATGAACTCGTGGCGTTCAGCACGGTCCACGGTCACAAAATGATCCTGTGATGCTCCTACCGCTGCTGCAAGAAGCCAGAAATCGACATAGCGCTTGAACGGCGCTTCTTCGACATCCTTGGATCTCCCCTCTGCCGAGCCAAAAGTGGTGCTATAGAGCTTCAGATCCTCGTGGTAGGCCTTGGGCACGTGAATGGATTGGTTTGCGAATGGGTTGAAGTCTTGGGAGATCGCCATGTTCACACCGTTGTCTTTCGCTCGCATACCCGACAAGAGGAGTAGTAGTCGCAGTCGCATAGCAACGTCTCAAGTCGCCCGGTCCCCGGATCGTTGACCAGTTGCCTCGGGTAATGGTCGGTGAAGGTCATCGTGTAGGTGCGTCCGGTGTATTGATCGAGAATGTCCTCCACGCCTTGAACTTCGCTTCCCGTTAGGAACATGACAAGTTGCGTTGAATTCTCCGCGGCGTACTCAAGCAGCGATCTCCGGACCAGGGCGCTGGTCATTCCAAGCGGCGTGTCGACGACGTTGGGAGCACTCACGCCGCTCACACGGACGAGCCCAAGGATAAAGGCCAGCGTCAGTGCCCTGCGTTGCGCCCCGCTGAGATCCTTGTCGGGGTCGAGCCGTTGGTCATCCGACCCAAAAACAATGATGTCATGCTGGCGAGTTAGCTCCGCTCGCTTAATCAGGCCACCAGACTCTGGATCGGCAACAATCATTTTGAGAAAGATCCCACTCATCGCCGAACTCACCTCATCGACGGTCTCGCTCTCCAGGGTCTTGACAGTGCTCCGAAGCACGGTCAGCAAGTCGTTGGAGGCAATCTCTTCGGCAAGCCGGCGTCGGTACTTCTCCTCCTTCTTGAGGGCCGCTCGTCGTTCCTTGACTACTGCGGCTAGATCGCGCTCTTTGTTGCGGATTCGCTCGGACAATCGCGCCGCTTCGCCGGCGAGGCGCTTCGCCTCAGATTCCTCCCCGGTCCGCATTCGTTCGAGTTCGCTGATGTCTTGGTCGGGGATATCTCTGATGAGAGTTCGTAGCTCGGCCACGTCCTTCTCGAGCCGCCGTTGGGTCTGGCTGCAGCGTACGATTTCGGCTTGGGAATCATGAGCCTGGACAACCCACGAGTCAGGTTCCTCATCGTCGCCGTTCGTGCCGCGTAATCTCGCAGCAGTACTGAGGTGCAGCAGGATCTCATGGCTTTGCTCAAGCTGGTCGATCCCTGCCAGGACGTCGCAGAGAGTGGCGTGTGCATCCGTTCCTTCCGACACGTCTGTCCCGCAAATACAGGTCTTGCGACGGAGTCGATCTCGCACGACTTCGGGAAGGGTGTCCGGAATGACCCCTTCGTTTTCAAGTTGAGCAAGTAGTTCTCCGGCCTGGTGGATCTGGGTTGCCGCAACTCGTGTGAGTAAGTCGGAACTGTTGACGAGTCCACGCTGCCGTTTCAATAGGTGATTGTGGTGCTCACGCTCGGCGTCAAGCTCATTTGTCCGATTCGATAGATCGGACTCAAGCTGTCGACGATCCGCGCCACCAGCGGCAAGGGCAGCATGGAGGGCCTCGACCGCCTTGCGCATGCGAGTTTCGGTAGCCTGGCGCTCCTCGTCGATCCACTCCTTGTCCCGTTCCAATTCCTGCAAGTCGTTGCTCAGTTCCGTTTCTCGCGTTGCGAGGCGCGCCAAATCGGTACCCGCGGCGTCTTTCCGGACGGCGGACACTGCCTGTCTCCTCGCGGTGTCCACGTGACGCTCAGCCTCTTCGAGAATGTCGAGTCCCAGCAACTGGCGCACCGCCTTTTCCACTCGGTCTCGTTTCGCTGAACGTTCGTCAGTTGCCTCAATAAACAGGAGGGCACGGTCCCCATCGATGAAGAAAACATCCTTCAGGCTCTTGGGCAGCACACGATTGGCGATGAACGCGTTCGGGTTGGACACGGGTTCATCACCTGTTGGCTTCTGCTCAAAGAGCATCAGATCTGATCCGTCTACATCGAAGGCACCAGCGTTCGTTGGCCGCTCCTTCGTGGTGCGTACTAGATCGTACGTCCGTTCCATGCCGGTTTCGTCGTCGATGGTTGCGAACCTGATCGCTACCTCAATCGCGCAGATCTCGCCGTCGCTTTGGACATCCCAGTCCAAGGGATGAAGGCGGTACTTGGATCTACTGCCGGGTAGCGCGTAGTCGCCAAAGAGGCCCCAGGTAAGAGCCATGAGAAGCGTCGTCTTCCCGGTGCCGTTCTCGGCACGGATCACTGTAAGGGGACTAGCGGACTCGCGGGCAAAGGAGACCTCGATGTCGCGGAGCTGCCGGAAGTTGCGCACCTTGGCGTGGTCGAGCTTGATCATCAGGATGGCTCCCAACCGGACTTGAGGAGGACCGTCGCTAACGCTTGCGCCTTGTCGCTGACCTTCTTCTGGATTTGTGTCCTCGCTTCGAGGTGCTCCTTTTCGAGGACAACGATCTGGGCCAACGTCTCAAGAACGTCCCGCCGGTAACCCGGCACACGGTCCGTTTCATCGATTCGGTCAACCTGCTCGCGTAAGACCGCAAGAAGTTTCTGTTGGCTGACCGTCATTTCGTGTTCCTCCACCTATTCTCGGCGATCATACGATGTACTCCAGTCGGACATCCTGGAGTATGCCCCGTGGTCCCCGAGGGGCGGCGCGGTTCCGCGCGAGCGCTGCAAATTCATCACACCTAGCGAGTTCGCCCCGGATCAGTCGCTTTACATCGTCGTCCCTTGGTTCACCAGGCGGTGGAAGGACCAGAAAATCATGAATCGTGGCGTACTCCTTTCCCAAAGACGAGCACATGCGTAAGACTCGACCCCGTCGCTGAACCCATTGACGCTCGACGGTCGTGCTCGCCAAGATGATTGCCGTCGAGATCTCAGGGACGTTCAAACCTTCGTCAAGAACGCGCTTTGCCGTGAGCACTTTGAGGGATCCTTTCCGAAACGCATCGAGCACAGAGTCAACAAGTCTCGCGCTGCCCGTCTCGTGAGCTGTAATCTGGTGGAATCTGAGACCTAGCGATCGAACAATCTCGTTCACAGCGTCGAGTTGGCTCGGGTCCTTGTCGGTGGCGTAAACGAGCGTGTGCCGCACTTCATCCGGTGAACCCTGCGTGAGCAGCGTCTTCAGCATTTCGAGCTTTCCCTCCGCCGCCTCAAGAACGAGGCGTCGTCTGTTGAGGAGTAGTTGCAGTCGCTCCTCTTCTTCGACGCTCGGGGCATCGCCCGCGACGAGCATTAGCCTGCGGATCTGGTCGCAGAGTGCCCGGTAATCCTCAAGCTCGTCGTGGCTGAGATCGATCGGGTGGAGGTGGTAGTCGTACGGGACAAGGCAAACGCCGATTGCTTCGGCGAGACCGAACTCAAGAACGACGTTACCGAAGTATTCCGTCAAGCGAGCTGTACCATCTGGATCATATTGACGTTCGGGGGTTGCCGAGAGTCCGAGCCGATAGTCGACATGGAGAGGCGGCGAGGCAAAGAACGAGCCTCCACCGAGATTGTGGACTTCGTCGGCGATAAGCATCATTGGCCCCTCGTAGTTGTCGAGGAGCTCGCGGAACGCGGTATCGTTGAGGAAGTCATTTGTCACGATAAGCGCCTCAACGCCTCGCGTGTCGAACTCGATGCGTTGAAGTCGTTCGTCGATCTCACGGAGTCGTCTCCGACGCCCGTGCGTTCCAGAGACGTACGGGTCGATCCCAAAGTCACGCCATTCCTGTGCCCACTGCGCGACTAACGGGCGCGTCGGAGCTGCAACAACAACGACAAGCCGCCTGAGCTCGCGCCATAGTCGCCAGGCGCAGAGCAGGGCTGTGATCGTCTTGCCTGAACCGGTGGCCATAGCGAGGATTCCGTGGCGGCCCGCTCCTTCCCATTTGAGCACCGCCCGTCCTTGGTGCGAGTACCGGCCGGTCTCCCAGACAAGATTGCTTGGTGGCAAAAACCGGTCCCGGTGCGCGCTGGCTTCCACAGCTGAGCCAAGATCGCTCCGATAGAGCTTGCCCTCAAGCTCAAGCGCCCTTCGGTATTCCGCTTCGGTGGGTGGTTCGCTTGTGTCGTACGACTCGATCAAGCCCTCTTGCAGCGCAACCGGGAGATCCACGGCGATCGCATGAGGCTTGGTGTTCGACCAGTACGCCTCGAACTCGCTGACGGCCTCTCGGCTCGCTGTTTCACTGTCACCGCCGCGCCAACTGCGATGCAGATTCAGTCGCTCCACGTTGCCGAGAAAGGCTTGGCCCGTGAAATTCGCAGACCCGGACAAGACCGCGAGGTCTTGGTTGGCTCGGAAGATCCACTCCTTGAGGTGGAATCTCGCATCTTCCACCAAGACCACCTTCATGAGCAGGCGTCGAGTGGCGAGCAAGTAGGCGAAGCAATGCTTGGTGTGTTGAGCCAGCGCGCTCGCCAGGGCCGTTTCGTCCGAGAAAGCCGATTCGATCGCACCATTGAGCAGCTCAGCTGGACTCCTAGTACCGAGCCGAATACCGGCCTGATCGGACTCCGACAGCACCGGGCTGACAAGTAGTCGGATCGGTTGATCACTGCGCAGGATGTAGGACGCAAGACCGTGAGATAGCTCACGGAGGGCCGCTCCTCCGAAGTAGCCGACCATGCAATCGAACCGGTCAGCGACCTGCAGTGCGGGAATGATTACATCCTCGACTACCTCGTCATCTGGGCGCCGCCATGTCGGTTTTCGGTCGTCGAGCAGCCTGAGCCGCGATACTGCACCACCCGCCACCATGTCAGATAGCGCACACGGTGCATGGTTGGGTGTCGTCGTCCTCGTCGAGCGCTTCGCTGAGGGCTTCGATTAGGGGGAGGTTGGCTCTGGTCTTGTTAGCCCGGGTCTTGGCTGCTTCGTGGCGTCCGAGTATTTCGTCGCGGCGGGATCGGAGTTCAAGGAGTGTTTCGCCGCCGGACCAGGTGTATTGGCGTCCACGCATAGCTCGATCACCGAAGTCAGCGTCGCCGTCGGTGCCTGCGTCTTGGAGCACCTTCTGCTCGATGGCCACCGCACGTTCGAACAGTTCCGGGTGACGTTCGGAGAGACCGATCCATTCTGCTTTGCGCTGGTAGAAGCAGAAGTAGCAGCCGGAGCGGGTTCGCCATTCGTAGTACGCGGGGAGCCCGATTCCTGCGTCTTCGAGGATTCGCATGACGCCATCGTGGTCGATGTTGTCTTCGATGAACGGGAACCGGGTTTCGATGTTGGGCTTGGTGGAGATGTATCCCTTGCGGTTTGACTCGTCGGCCCGGATGGCCACATAGGAGACCGCGGGGGTTTTTCCTATCCATTCCTCAATGGGTTTGATCTTCATGTTCTTGGTGCACCAGCGCATCTGTGGTGATGGGAGGGCCCCTCTGAATACCTCGAACCAGTGGTCGAATCCGCGCGAGGCGTTGAGCCGAACGATGGGCTTGCCAAGGATCACTTCAAGGCGGGTGAGATATTCGTAGGTTTCGGGCAGTTCGGCTCCGGTGTCACAGAAGAAGTACTCCATGTCCGGCACCTTGTAGCGGAGGTAGACGGCGAGGGCGCTGGAGTCCTTACCTCCGGAGATGCCGCAGATGTGGCGGGTGGTCTCAGCCATGACTTGATCTCGTATCACCGTGGTCTGTCGAATCCTCTAATTTACCTTCATTGTTGCTCGGGGTGGGTAGCAGCCGCTCACTGAGCAGCGCAAGCAACGAGTTGTGCGCTCGTTGTGGGGAGCCGGTGAGGCTGGCTAGTTCGTCGAGAACGCTATTGAGGGCGCTTTCCAAATGCCGCCGCTGATCGTGGTCTATCCCGACTAAACGGACGTGTTCGCTTCCGTCGGAGCGCGTAACCGTGACACGGAGGGCATCGAACGCTCCCGCGCCGTGGGCCCGTTGATCGGCGTGGAGGGCTACGAGGCGTTGGAATGAGGCGAGGTGTTCCGGCAGTTCCCGTCGGAACCGGAGCAGGTCGTCGTCAGTCCACTCCTTCGGTGCTTTCTTGCCGACCACCGTCGCGACCGCCTCGATCCAATCGGAGTCACTGTTGACACTGTCGTTGGCGAGCGTCATGACGAAGGCTCGCACCGCGGGGTCAAGGACCTCGTCTTCAAGCGCAGCGGCCTGGCCACTGACGACTCGGCGGCTCGTCTCGGCGCTTTCGGTGAGGATGAGTTCGAGGAGGTCTGTGAGGAGTCGCTGGTAGCAGCCGGTGAGTTCATCGATCATGTCGCCGACGCTGTCGGCGTATGCAGGTGCGTTCGGATATGTCTTTGCGTCCGGTTCGACAGTCGTGAAACCGAGAGCCCTTGGGAGTGTGACGAAGAGCAGCTCGTCAGGTTCGACGGCTGCAACGAGGGTGTCCCGGGCGTTTCGAGTTGTTGCTGTGATGTTGGTGGTGCGGCGTGTGTAGTTGTCGAGTTGGCCGATCCGCGAGACGAGGTGACCAACGATGGCGAGCACGTTGGCGACGCGCTGTTTACGGAACCTTGGCCGGATTTCGAGCCGTTGGGCGAGCGCGTCAACTACTTGTCGCCGTGCCCCGTTGGTGTTGGCGA
Organism: Candidatus Aldehydirespiratoraceae bacterium; assembly: GCA_965208435.1. GTDB lineage: Bacteria > Actinomycetota > Acidimicrobiia > Acidimicrobiales > Aldehydirespiratoraceae > VXYK01. Next base: position 1,545,938 of record OZ242337.1, read on the forward strand.
AGTGCTTAATGTCGAAATGGCTAGGGTTGCTCACCATCCGCTCAGAGATCTCGGTAGTGAGTCGCGGTTTGAACGTGCCGTGTTCGTAGATGGCGATCTCGTCAGCGAAGGCAAGTAACCCGACCGTGACGAAGACGGGGACGACTGCCGCTTTCATTCCGATTGGTGGTGAGAGCAACGCCGCATAGATGTCGCCAAGATTGAGCCGGCGGGTTCTTGCTCGTTTGAACTGAGCTTCGAGGATATCCCAGGCTGGGCGCAGTGAAGGGTCGGCCGGTCTGCGAAAAACCTTGGTTTCGTTGCGTTTATCGTCACCGTGCAGTCCGGTGCGTTTAAGAAACGCCCTGTACATAGCCATTTCGGGTCCATAGCCTTCAAACCCGAGATCTGGTTCGGAACCGAGTTCGATCATTGCCTCGAGGAGGAGACGACGGGCCTTGGCTCCTTGCGACGTGAGGTCTGTGCGGTTGAGCATCTCGTTGCGGATCACCGGTGTTGACGAGTAGGTCATGTCCGCCGCGGCCGAAAGGGCTGCGCTGCCCCGTCCAGCTGGGAGCTCTGTGTTCTCTTCTTCGCCTAGGAGGATCCATGTGCAGGTCTCAGCGCTGAAGGTCTCAACGATGGCGCTGTCTAGCGCTGATCGTGACTGGGCCAGTCTCTCACTGAGTTCAAGTCGGGCGACCCAATCATCGGTCACGGTGGGGTTATCGAGCGTAGCGATGACAGCGGCGACCTCGCGAGCTGTTGTATCCAGTTCGGTCAGATCATCTGGAATTGCGGCGACAACGGGTTTATAGCCGTTCCCTGATTGAGCTGCGGTCGGTGCGGTTTGCTCTTGTCCCACTACCAGAAGCACTTCACCGTCGTATGGGGAGAAGGCGTCAAGAGGTTTGATGCTCTCACTGCTGTCTGCGTAACGTTTCGCGAACACTCGCAGCACATTGTGTTCTGCGCTGTGCCGTGCGGCAACGACGGGCTGTGGGTGAACTGTGGCAGACAGGATCTCAGCGAGTGGTTGCCGTTGCACCCGTTGATGAGCTGTATCAAGGAGGCCGCGGATGTCGATGTCGGTTCCGTGCCAGATTCGGTACTCGTCGGCGAAGTCCCGGTAGGTGATGATACCGACGCTGTCGAGTTCGTCGAGCGTGGTTGCGCTGCCTGCGTCGATGAGTGCGAGCACCTGTCTAGACGCTCGGACGGTTCCCGTGGTTGCTACCAGGTTGAGTAGAGCGATTGCCTTGGCGAGCCGCGCCTGGGACTCGGTGAGCCCGTGGGAGTCTCGGAGCCTGGTAGCGATTTCGGTCCATCGGGTCGATTGTCTAGCTGTGGTGACGTTGAGCGCTCCACTAGCAACGAAGTAGTCATAGATCACCTCGAGACCGAGGGACGGCAAGGGCCCTTGCGTCGGTATGTTCGTTACGGAGAGGTAGGACGCAGCGCTTGCAGAATCAGGGGAGGTCAAAAAGGAGAAGAGGGTTCGCTCGTGTTGGCCGTAGCGGTTGCATAGTTCGGGCAGCACAAACGCGGCCAACGGGTGCAGTGGGTAACAACTCGCTAGGACGCTCGGGTCGGCAAGATCCGGAATGCCTAGGGCACGCATCTCTTTGGCATGGTGCTCGGCCCAGCGCTCAATGCGTGGAGCGAGCTTGTCAACCACGACATCGAACACCGTCCCGATCAGGGTACGAGTCTGTACCGCGGACTCGACAAACGCGACATCCTCGAAGCGGCCCTGAACCTTGGCCCACTCGCGGCGCTGCGAGCCATCGGTACCCGCCAGATAGTCCTCGAACGAAAGGTGCTGCAATGTCAACACGAAAACAGGTAGTCCAGACCCCTGGCCGGCCTCCGCAAGTTGCTGTAACAGGTAGGGGTCTGCGGCGCCTCCGTCACCGATCGCTTCGAGGTTCTTCCCGAACTCGTCGATGACTAGGAGTAGTGGTGCGTCCTCCGCAAGGCAGCGGGCGATCTCGACTAGGGCGGCCGGTGAGGGGCCGGTGCGACGGGGATCGTTTACCGAGGCGTCTTCGAGTGCACCCTTGAGTGTATTCGCCGAGCTGAACCGACTCGCCGGAGGGATCCTGCCGTAGCGGCGTAGCACTGTCGCGTGAAGGGCTCGCAGCACGGTGTGGCTAAGCGGCTCGCGGTTCGCGGTGACAAGGCCCCGATGGAAACCCGACTCGTCAGTGCCGTGGCGGTGATGGGCTTGTCGGAGCAGTGCACTGACCGATGGCGAGGCGTCGTTGATGAGACGCAGGGCGACTTCCCGGGTCTCGCCCGCTTCACCGAGCGCGGCGTCAAGGAGCAGGGCCAGTGATGACTTCCCCGACCCGTAGGGACCGGTCAACGACCACGCTCCCCCTGCTGGACCCCGCGCCGCGGTGGTTGTGATCCGCTCTAGAACATCGAGAGCTCGGGCAGTGACGATGTACCCGTCGAGGGGTTCGCGTTTGTCGACATCTCGTTCAAGGTTTGCTGAACGGGCGAACCGGCTCTCAACTGTGATGGCGTCTGCGAGTGTCGTCATCACCGAGCTCCTGCGAACGCGTGGAGGCGGCGCACTGCCTCGCCGGGTTCACGGCCCAAACCGAGAATATCGATGAGGTCATCTCCGATGGGCTGGTCCCCGTAACGCCCGGCCCGGACATCCATGGGTGATGCGTTGTAGTAGTCATCAAGAATAGTCTTAGCGACCGCGGCGGGGTCTTGGCTCCAAGCGAGTTGTGCCGCGCCGGTTGGTGTTGTAAGGCTGAGAGCATCTGTTCGTTCAAGGGTTGGCTCAAGGGCGGCGCGCAGTTCAGTCTCGGTGAGTCTGAACGCCAGGCCGGGAGCGCCAGGCTCGCGGGCTAGACGGCTCAGAGTGACGGTGTTGCCTCCAGTACCGACACGTGACACATAGTCCAACACGGCGTAGCTGACAATGGCCGACGGCAAAGAAGCCTTCGGTCCGAGCGTGAATCGGTATTGGCCGGTTGCGGCCGAACGGTCGATCAGGTTGAGTTCTCGTAGCGGGCAGTCCAAGCGGTCTTCAATACCGGTGCGCCGCGAACGTTCTGCGGGTGCGTACGTGCGAAGAAGGGCATTCAAGTCCTTTTTTACGGACGACGGGTGAGGGTTGGCCCAGTCAGAGACTGCGTCCAGTTGAATTACGGTCGTTGACTCAAGGTCGTCGCCGGTGAACTCGACGGCGTTGAACTCGTTGAAGGCCAACCACCACACCGGGAGCCGACACGGAGCCGCCAGTAGCCGCCAGTGCAGCAACCAAAGCGTGCCCGGATCCTCCATGTAACGATCCCATCCGGACTCACCAAACAAGGCATGGCCGAAACGCGTCGGCACGAGACCCGGCGAGCGACTGTTCGGGGAATGCGGGTCTTCCACGAGCAGCTTCGCCGCAAGACCCCAGAAGCGGATCGATCGGGCCATGTTCTTGCCCACGCCGATCACGACCGGCGCGTCATCCCGGGTGAAGACATGCGGATCGTGGGCGACGACGGTGTAAGCCTTGCGGAACCAACCGTACCGAGGGTGGAACGTCTCATGTCGAGCAAACATGGGCTTCGCTGCATCGGTCAACCGCATCTAGCTACTCTCCCGATTCATCGCTCTAACGTACTCAACCGCTGTGACAGTCCTCTCAACCGCCGTGTCAATTTCCTCGTCGGTAGTGAACCGACCCAGGCTGAACCGGACCGCCTCGAAAGCGGCGTCGGACGGTACACCCATGGCAAGCAGAACCTCAGACGGTTCGATCGAACCCGAACTGCAGGCGCTGCCAGACGACACCGCCACAGGATCCATATTCGTGACCACTGCTTCTGCGTCAGCGTCCTCAAACCGGAGATTCGCCGTGTTGGGAAGCCGACAGGTCACGTCTCCGTTTTCGTGAACACCCAGAGTCTTGCCCTTCAGTTCAGCCACGAGACGATCCCGGAGACGCTCCACACGACCAGACTCGGATTCCCTCTCCTCCATCGCAATGCGAGCAGCCGCGCCGAAGCCAACCGCACCCGCGACGTTCAGTGAGCCCGATCGCAACCCCCGCTCGTGACCGCCTCCAAGAACGAGCGCACGCAGCAGCCGCAAACTCCGGCCAGTCCCAACCAACGCTCCAACACCGCCGGGACCGCAGATCTTGTGACCGCTCATCGACACAAAGTCTGCTCCCAGCTGATCGAGGTCAAAGGCAAGCCGACCCACCATCTGGGTGGCATCGCAGTGGAACAAGGCACCAACCGCATGCACCCGCTGCGAGATGTCTGCAACCGGGTTGATCACTCCGGTCTCACTGTTTGCAGCCATCACCGACACCAGGCGAACATCGGTATCGACCAGCGCCTCCACCGTGTTGGGGTCGACGAAACCTCCGCCAGTGACCGGAATGAAATCAACCTTTGCGAGTCCTTGCTCATTAAGCCAGCGGGCAGTGCGCAGGACCGAAGCATGCTCCACCGACGAAACCAGAATTCGCGGTCGGTCTGCCGGTGCGCCTTCAACTGCTCCACGAAGTGCAAGGTTGTTGGCCTCCGTGGCACCGGCCGTGATCACCACGTTCGACGCACGACCACCCACTAGAGCCGCAATGTGCTCGCGGGCCTCATCCACGGCCGCTGCCTGACGCCTCCCGAAACGGTGCACAGACGACGCGTTCCCGACACCTCCAGTGAGAACCGGCATCATCACGTCAGCAACACGGGGATCAAGCGGCGACGACCCGTTGTAGTCGAGGTAAACCTCCCTCACGACCCCTCCGAAGCCTTCTCAGGAGACTGCAACTCGCCACGGAGAAACCAGCTCATCTCGCCGCCAATCGCGAAACAAACGTCGGCGCAAGACACCCTTAGCACGGAGTCGCCTCATCACACATTGACAGTTCATCCCTAGAGTCCATTGAGGTCACCCTCCTGCCATCGTTCTACAACGGGACACTAGCCCGGATTTTTCAGTAAGCCGTCGGGGGGTGGCTGTGGGGGCTGGGTCGGGCGCGGCGGCGGTGTGTTGCATCTGACTTCGCGCGACAGATTCTGAGTTTTTTCAAGTCGCATCGGGCAGGGTTGGCGGTCTTAGGACAGGAGGCTGCAGCCTATGAGTTCCGAGCAGAGAAAACCGAAGAGACTGTTGACAGCGGAGCAGAAGTACGACTTGTGGGTGCGGATGCTCACCGGTCAGGTCACTCAGGCCCAAGCGGCCGCGGAGGCGGGGGTGGACCGGTCGGTGATCGCTCGGCTGCGTGCGGTGGCCCGGGACGGGGCGGTCGCGGCGTTGGGTTCGTCGAAGCCCGGCCGGCGGCGTCAGTCCCAGGCCGAGGCGACCGAGGCTGCGGCGTTGCGTTCGGAGGTGGAGCGGCTGGGGCGTACTGTGGTCGAACAGGCTGTGGAGTTGGCGGTGCTGCACCGAAAAACGGGTTGAGGTGTGAGCGGTGGTGTTCCCGCCCGTATTGATGGGACCGCCAAGACAGTGCTGCTGGGGTTGATCGACGACGCGACCGCGGCTGGCTGGACGCACAGCCGGGTTTGCACGGTGTTGGGTGTGGACCGCCGCCGGGCATGGCGCTGGAGCCTGCGCCGACGGCACTCTTGATGATGCCCGCCCAGGCGGCCGGGCGATCCACAGCCTGTTGAGCTCTGAACGCGACGAGATCGTGGCGCTGTTCGGGGAGTGGGGTGATGTTGACCGGTCGCATCGCAAACTCGCGCACCGCGGCTCCTACCTGGGCCGGGTGTGGGTGTCACCATCAACGGTGGACCGCGTTCTCGCAGGTCACGGCCTCGCACTGGCCGGCACGCCCCGTCCCGCCAAGACAGCTAAGACGCCGTGGCCAAACTGGTGTGAGTGGCGGCCCAACCAACTGTGGTGCTGGGACGGAACCCAGTTCCCGGCATGTAAACCCGCCAAACACGTCTACGCGATCGTCGATGTCGTGTCCCGCAAATGGATCGCCACCCACCTCACACCGGCACCGGACTCGGTTGCTGCTCGGGTCCTGTTCGCCAAAGCACTGTCCAGTGAAGGGCTCCTCACCGACGAGGCCGCTGCCCGCCTCGACGACCCCAACAGCGACCTGCCCGACAACAACGAGATCCCGCTGCTGTTGGCAGTGTCAGACAACGGCCCGGAGATGCGCTCAGGTGACACAGCCAAGTTCATGGCCCTCTGCTCAATCGCCCAACACTTCGGGCGGCGGTCAACGCCCACCGACCAGGCCTGGATCGAGTCTCTGTTCAGCCACATCAAAGGCGAGCACCCCCACCTCGAAACGCTCGACGACCCCACAGACCTCACCGGAGAACTCGAACGCGTCCGCAGCCACTACAACTGTGTGCGGCTCCACGAAAGCGTCGGATACGTCACCCCCAACGACGAACACACCGGCCAAGGCGACCAAATCCGCCAAGCCCGCCGAGACGGACTCCAACAAGCCGACCAGCAACGACGCGCCCACCACCGAAACCAACCGCTAACATGACAAACCAACCACCACCGCACACCCACCAATGCGACTTGAAAAAACCCGCAACCTGTCGCGAAGAGTCAGATACACCTCACCGGATCCGCGCCCGCGGCCCACACCGCGCGGCGCGCTGTGGCCCGCGCCGCTTTGATCTGTTCGACACGGCCCCCCGCAGCATCAAGGGTCCGCCACAGCGTCGACAGCGACGCGACCTCCCCGAACAGCCCCGGCTGACAACCCAGCGCGGCGATGTCGCTGATCGCCTCGCCACCATCAGCGATCATCACCGCCGCGTCAGCAAGCACCCGGCCCCGGTCATGGCCCCGGTCCCGCACCTTGGTCGACGCCATCGCCTCAGACAACGCCGCCGTCAACCCCGTGTTGTCGGCCAGATCAGCCAGCAGCCGCGCCCCGGCATGAACAGCCAGACCCCGCCCCCCGCCAGTGAACCTCAACCGCGGCCGACCGCCATTATGCTTCACCATGCGAGTGCCCTCCTTGGTGTGACCCCAGAATCTTCTAACAAACCTGATTCTCCCACACCAGGAGGGCACCTCGCGACAACAACCACCCACACACAGACCCCACTACTGAAAAATCCGGGCTAGAGTCCGAAACTCAAGCAAACGCGGATTGCAGCTTACGACGGAATGCTGCAATACAATTGGAGGGAAATAGCCAGCAACGAACCAGGACCGACACTGGCCGACATGTCGCGGCCCTCGGGCCGCGCTGCACCACCGATCACTGCTACCAATGCGACATGGCGAAGAAGCGCGCTAAACGCCGAAAAAGAGGCTCGAAACGAAGGATCGCGCCAGTTCGACAGTCGATTGAGGGCGGCCTCGAAGAAACTCGGCCTGTTGAAGCGGACAAGGACTCTAATGTCGAGTTGCTGGTCAGCCAGTGGGCCGAATCAAGATCCGGTGCTCGCGCAGGTCGCGGCTTCCACTTTCAGGATGAGATCGGTGCCTGGCTAGCTGCCCGCCTTGCATGCGGGATAGGACCTGCGTGCCTCGTTCCTGAGGGATTCGAAGACTCGACTCTGGAAGGCGACGAGCCGATCCACATCCAGGTCAAGTCGAGGGTCGAGCATCTGGACAAGTTCCCGCCTTCTACGGCTAGCAGGCACATTCTCGATGCCTGGGAACGGCACGCTTCTAGAGAGCATCGGGGTGCTGGCTTGATCGTTGTGCTTGAACGTGGCGTGACGGGCGAAAAAGACCTCAACGAACTCGATGATCTCGACACTTCGCTGGCGAACAGATTGGACCGTGGGTCCGCGCTCATTACGGATCTGACGACCAGGGCCATGAGTCGAGGCATGAGCGAGCGCGAACTGTCCGAATTGCTGGGCACGACAGTCGTCAGCGGGGCCAGTCGAGCAGAAGTTTTGGCCGCGACGGTTGCTCACATTCGCAGTCAGTGGAACCTTCCTCCCTCGGCGCTGAGGCTCGTTGCTCGACAGCTATGTTCAGATGTTGCAGATGCTTCAGACGCAAACGCGACGGCGAGTTTCGAGACTCGTCGTCGGCTCGACCGAACCGCGGTCGTGAGCGCAATCGAGCAGACCGTGGCTCAACTCGATCTTGAGTCTCTGGAGTTCGCGGTACGGCAGGGGATCTGCGAAACCCTTGCGTACCCAGAGTCACAGCCAAGCGATGATCGGTACTACGAAGGCACGGCTACGCAGCCGTCTCACGTCGCGTCGAACCTCGTCGTCCCACGCCCAGAGCTCGTCGCTGAAGTCTTGTCCGGGTTAGATGATCGCTCGGCAGCAGTCATCACAGGGCCATCGGGCGTCGGCAAGAGCGCAGTCCTTTGGACCATTCCTCTTGCTCTGCCTGGTGTGCTTTGGTTCCGCGTCAAGCGCCTGTCAACTCCCGATGTCCTCCACCTCATCCGGCTCGCTCGTGCATACGACGTGGCTCACGATCGACCTGTCGGATTCCTGGTTGATGGTGCTGGCACCACCGAATTCACCGCTTGGGCGGAACTGCGCTCTGCAGCGGCAGCTTTGCCCGGCCTGCTCCTTCTGGCGACGGCGCGATCTGAGGACTTGTTTGTGCTTGGCGATCTCTCAACGTGCGCCTCTATTGACGTTCGCCTCGATGAAGCCGCCGCGGAGACGATCTTCGCTGGACTGGTTCGACGGGAATCTACTGATGCTGCCCACTGGATGGAGGCCTTCGAAGCGTCAAACGGTTTGACGCTTGAGTTCACACACTTGCTCACCCGAGGAAACCGGCTTGACGACGTGATCAACGAACAGATCCGGCGACGCATAGACGAAGAGCGACATGACGAACTCGACGTTCTCGCTCTGGCGTCAGTCGCGGACCGATGGTCCGCACGACTCTCAACGGATGCGCTTGCCCAGGCATGTGGCTTGGCTAACTTCCAACTCCGTGCAGCACTCAGCCGTATCGCCGCCGAGCACCTAATCGTGGAGCGAGACGGGGAGGTAGGAGGTCTCCACCGGCTGCGTTCGGTCGCTCTGTGCGATGCCATCCACCTCTTGCCACCGCCGCAGCTCGCCCAAACGATCAAGCGCGTGGTTCCTCGAGTCCCCGACCCTCAGTTGTATCGATTCGCGGCGTCGATTCTTGTCGAAATGCCCGAGATCCACAGGATCGTGATGGAAGCGGGGATTAGTAGTGGGCTGGAAGCCGAACGCTTCATTGCGCTCGGGCAAGGCTTTCGACTCGCTGGCTTCTATGAGCGTGCAAGAAAGTGGAAACAGATTGCGCAGGAACAGAACATTCCGGTTTCGAGCCAGCCAGTCCTTGTCTTGTTCGCAACTGCGGGCCTCGAATTCCCCGACATGTTTCCGGTGGAGCTTCGGACTGCTCACGACGCGATGCGATGTGCCGTCGATGAAGGATTCAGGGACACACTGACAACCGCGATTGGTCATGCTGAAGTAGCTGACCTGATCGCATCCGAGAGTTCCTTAGACCGAGCAACCAGCATGCTCGAAGTAATAAATGGGAGCCCACCAGAACTGACCAACGCTCTTCGCGAAGCCCTGGATGCTGGAACTTCCTTCGAAGTGAGTCTGCGATCCGCTTCCCTGGAAGACTTGACTAGGTGCATTGCGGCAACACGCGGCTGTGCCCCACAGCTAGCCGCGCATGTCGTGGATCTGCTCGGTGGCGAGCCCGCCGTCCTTCGAAAGATCCGTACAGAAAACCCTTGGATCATCGAATTGGACACACGCTCGGTAGACGGTGAGAGCATCGGCTACTGTCGCTTCCTGCACGTCTCAGACTCGGCTCAGCCGGATGTCGGCGAAGAGGCGATAGCACTCGGGCGCTTGTTGCTGCGCTGCCTTCCGAACATCGACGGGGTCGATGTCCAGGCACTCTGGCCAGGAGGCTTGCCAATGACGATTGGCAATCACACGATCGGAATCAGCCATCTCAAACGCCAGCACGACCACACACCGGCCGATCTCGCTTGGAATCAAGTCCGACTCCGAGCGGCGCAAACGCTTCTCGGCGCAGCCGATACGACGCGACTCTTCCAAGCGCTCCCCCTACTTGAACGCGCCTCCGATCTGATCCTGCGTCTCGGTAACGGACTTGTGTCTGGGAGCGTGCACGATCTCGAAGATCTCAACGCGCAACTTGTCGAACTCCGCGAAGGCGCTCATGCGCTCCACCCGCCACTCGGGTCCGCGCTGCTCAGTGACGCGATGATGTCAAGCGATTCAACATTTGTTGTGACGGACAATCTGTCCGCACTGATCACCGATCTGACTGACAACGTCTTGCCGCGACTCAGCAGACCGGATGAGTATCGAGCGCTTACGGTCTACATCAGTGAGACAGTCCTAGAAAAGCACCTGCAAGGCGCTATCGGCGAGCCATGGCGACTCATTGGTCTAAAGGGTCATCCACCAAGTCTTGACTCCCTCCGATCCACGTTGCTGGACCTGCACGCAGTAATCAACGAACTAGCGGAGGCCGATGCCGACGCAGCTCGAATCAGGAGGAGCGCCCGATCAGGGGCACCAGCACGTGCGCTGCAGCGCGCCGCAGAGACCTGCACGAAGGCCGAACGCCGCCGCAATCAAACCAGACGCACCACTGTCCAATCGACCTTCCGAGAGACCGGTCTGGCAGCCAAGGTCCGACACATCGATCACGAAGCCGCCGGCAGGGCCCGGTACTTGGTGTCGGTTGATATCGCTTCGCTACTCGACTGGCCGGACGCTGTCGCTAACCTTGTGGAAGCGCTCGGTACGGACCGACCAATTGGAGAGACCTGCGTCTTCGTTCCGCTGCGCGATGGCCGGCCGATTCCAAGCCTCACTATGAAGCTGATCGATAACTTGTGGCCGTTCCCCAATCCTGAGGGTCTCGACTCGCTGCCTGAGGCGCATCCCAGCACCTATGCGGACTTATTCAACCAGTGCCAGCATTCCCTACAGACACTGTCGGGCATCTCCCAGTTGCCAGATGAACAGCAGTCCCACGAGATCATCCTCGCTGTCGTTGACTCGGCCACATCGGAATTCGCGACCGCCTTTGAGCAAATCAATGATCTCCCTAGCGATCCGGTTGTCAGTGACCTTCTCGAACTTCTCACTGGGACCACGGTTAGAGTCCAGTCGGAACTAGAGGGAACAAGCACGGAGCCGTGTTTCGCTGAGCAAATCATGACCGGGATGCTCGATGGTGGCGGAATTCCTGAGTTAGACACGATTATCCTTGCCCGTTACCTAGCGTTGGAGTGGGACATCGACGCAAATGATGCGGTCAGATTCTACGACTCCTTGATATCCGAGAGTTAGCTACCCGGCTTCTAGTCAGGACCCCACCCTTGATCTCCCTCGCGGCTTCGCGACACCGGGTTGGGAGAACACCGGGTGACGGGACTGTGAACCGTTCGAATAGGCGAATCGTTCTGTATTCTTGTGTACAAGAACAGAGAACAGATACATTCAGATCCATGGCTCGACGTACCAACGCTGTCATGGGGCAGGACGCTGTAGACGACTTGGCCGAGGTTCTAGGTCGGATAGGCGTCGTTACCGACGTCTTGTCGAGGGAGCAGTCTGCCGGGGGCACGCGTGTCGATGCCGTGGTCGAGGTTGCTGGCCGGCAATTCGATGTCGAGGTCAAGTCGGTGGTCACTGCAGCGCACGGAGCGCACTTGGCTGGAATTGTGAGGCCAGACGTGCCGCTGATAGTTGTTGCCGATCGCATCGCTGCCGATGCCAAGCTGTCACTGCGTGAGGCGGGGGTCAACTACTTCGACCGGCGCGGAGAATTGCGCGTCGTGGCCCCACCGTTGATCATCCACACGGATGTCGAAACCACCCTCCCAACGGCAGGCATTCCCTCCGGGTCACTCGACAGTCAAGTGGCCAAGGAAGTCGCAATAGCTTGCTTGTTGACGCCGGACCAGCCCCACGGTGTTCGTCAGATCGCCCGCTACATCGAACGAGCGCCCAGCGCCGTCTCCAAGGCGATGACGGGGTTACGAGACGACGGCCTACTCACCTCCGCTGGTGAAGCGTTGGTCCCGGATCTCTTCCACGCGCTTCTGTCGGTGTGGCGACGACGGGCTGTTCTGCTGGATGCGCTCCCTGAACCTGGCGCCCGCGAGGCAAGACGTCTGGGACTTGGTCTCGACACGCCCGAAGACTCCACAGGTTGGGCACTCACCGACACCCGAGCCGCCGCGTCATGGGGCATACCGATCGTCGCAACCGGCGATTACCCTCCAGACTTCTACGTGCCCTCCAAGTCATCCCTACGTACCGCACGCTCGCACCTGGGCGAAGCAACCAGTCCCGCTTCGCGCGCCTGCACCGTGGCGGTGGCACCCGTCCGGCTCGCGTGTCTCCGGAGAGTAGACCACTCCCGCGCAACCGGGGAGAAGTGGCCGGTAGCGAACCACATCGTCGTCGCCCTCGACATCGTCCAAGACCAAGCTCGCGGACTCGAAGCACTCGAGCAGTGGAAGCCCGAAGGGATCGCTCGTGCCTGGTGAGTCTGTCGTCCTTGAGAGCGACCGCGCCGGCCAGATCCGATCATTCGTCGACGCGCTCAACCGCTTCCCAACCAAACCTCCCTGGGCGGTCGTCGGCGGGTTCGCCGTCTACGTGCGCATCACCGATGTCCACCGCGTCACCAACGACCTCGACACCGTGACCAGCGACCAGCCCTCGCTCGTCGAGATCCTCGCCGCTGGACCCGGTGCCGAACGCCTCGCTGCCGCCAAGCTGCAGATCAACCAAGGCGGCGCTGCAGTCGTAGTCGACGTAATGGGCGACACGAGCGACACTCCACTGCCAACCGACCCCGGTGAGCGGGCCTTCGCCCTCGCCCGACGCATGGCGCTATCCACCAGCGAATCAACCGAACTTCTTGTATTCGAAGACGAGACCGTCGTCACTCGGACGAGCGCTCCGATCGCAACCGCATCCTCACTCATCGCTCTCAAGGCTGTCGCCATCCCCCGGCGCTCCCAAAGCAGCAACTCCGCGAAGGTCGGCTCTGACATCCACGATCTCGTCCGTCTAGTCCACAATTCCGACTTCGACGATGCCGTCGATTCCATCAGCGGGGCCGGTGCTGAGGTTCGGGACTGGGTCGGGACGACCCTGGTCAAATGGTTCGCGCCAGACAAGGACCTCCGATACACCTCCACGAGACTCCGCCGGTTTACCTCTTCGCCCGACGCCCAAGTACTCACGGACGACGATCTTGCTATCGTCGCCGAACTCGGCCACGCGCTCCTGTCGTAGCAGAATCACGACTGTCTGAACTTTACTCTCCGACCGATCTGCCACGAAGCCCTAGTTTCCCTAGCGAATCAACGGGTTGGGTCACGCTCGTGCTTATCTTCGCGTGTGCTAGACAATACGCCGTGTTCACGTTCATCGGTCTCGACCTGGCTTGGAAGGCAAGCAACGAGAGCGGCATCTGCTGGTTTGAAGGTGAGACGTCTGAGAGCCTCACATGTGTGCGGTTCGAAGCCGCTGTGTGCGATATTGACGACCTCGCTGACGAGATCGCCCAGGTGCCCGGGACGGTGGTCGTCGCGATCGACGCTCCACTGCTCTATACCGCTGACCGAGATGTCGAGAGGAAAATTGGCCGGCAGTTTGGTCGCTACCACGCATCCGCACATTCGGCGCATGCCGCGGTGCGTCGAGGGTGGAGAGCTGGAATTGATCTCGGTGTTGCCCTCAAGGATCGTGGCTTCACACTCGACCCGGCCGTGCTTGGGCACGAACGCGATTGCCGCGTTGCGGTTGAGGTCTACCCGCACACCATCCACGTGCGTCTGTTCAACTTGACTGAACGTCTGCCATACAAGCAAAAGCGGAGGCGACCTGTCGCCTTCCGTAGAGGGATCTTCAACCAGTACCAGGGTCACCTGCGAGCACTGGCGGAGCGCCAGGTGCCGGGTGTGCTCGCCCATCCCGATATCCAGAACGCCCTCGCACCACAAACGGCCCAGGATGCCAAGGGCGCCGGCCTCAAGCATTTGGAGGACAAGCTCGACGGACTCACCTGCGCACTCGCTGCTTGGCTCGCATGGAGCAACCCTCTGGAATGGGAGACGATCGGCGACATGAACGGCTACATGGTTGTACCGCACCCAGCGGCTGCGCTTCCCCCCACAGGAATCGACTCGGATACCATTCGAAACGCCGTGTCAGAAGCGAAAGACGAACTCGAACTTGGACGATGAGCAAGGCGGAGCACTAGCCCGGATTTTTCAGTAAGCCGTCGGGGGGTGGCTGTGGGGGCTGGGTCGGGCGCGGCGGCGGGTGCGGGGCGGTTGGTGGGCGTGTGGGGGCGTGTGGGGTTGTCCGATGCTGTTTGAAAAAACTTCAGGATCTGTCGCGCGAAGTCAGATGCAACACAACGCAACCCAAGATGCAACCCAAGTGCGGTGGGGGGTGTGTTCAGATGAGTAGGGGGAGGTTGTGTACTCGTTGGAACGCGGTGATGAGGTGGGGGGTCCATGGCCAGTCGTCGGCGAGTCTGGCGTAGCGGCGGCGGCCGGTGTATGTGAGCCGGGCTGCGGTGTGCAGCAGGCAGTAGCGCAGCCGTTTGGGTTCGGCTGTGGCGAGGTCGCCGTCGAGGGTGAGCAGGCGGGTCCATGCCAGCAGGTCGTGCGCGGTCATCGACAGTTGTATCCAGGCGGAGTTGGTCTCGAACGAGTGCGACGGGAGTTTGGCGAGCCCGGTGGCTTTGTTGTCGCGGATCTGTTGCTCGGCGCGGCCTCGGCCGCGGTGGAGTGCTTCGATGTAGGCGATGTCGGTGTCGGCCAGGTCGGTGATGAGTACTTGCAGGCGGCGCCCGCGGGTGTCGGTGAAGGTGAGTTGCGCTCCGGGGTGGGGGTCCTCGCGGCGTGCGATCATGCGGCAGTTGTCGGGGCGGCCTGACAGGTCGACGTGTTCGGTGATCTCGGTGACCTCGGCGTGGTCTCGCAGTTCCGAGCCGTCAGCCGATACCGCCGGCTGCCAGTGCTTGTCGCCGATTTCTGTTACAGCGGCTGCGATGTCGATGCTGAGCGGGTGGCTCACACAGAAGCGGACCTGACGCTCGCGGCACGCTTTGAGGAACGCCTGGGTGCATCCCGCGGAGTCGGCGCGGACGACCACCTCGACTTTGCGGGGGTCCACAGGGATCTGCTCTAAGGCGTCGTCGAGGACCTCGGTGTGGTCCGTAGCGGTGTTGGACCCGGCGTTGCCGGGGCGCAAAAGACCGGCCAGCGCCTCACCGGTCGCGTCGAGGTACGCCATCAGCGGATGGAACCCGAAGCCGCCCTTGTAGGTCCCCGCGGCGCCCTGCTTGTTGGAGTGCGAGTCCACCAGCGTGGCGTCGATGTCGATCACATAGAACCCCGGATCCGCGCCCGCGGCCCACACCGCGCGGCGCGCTGTGGCCCGCGCCGCTTTGATCTGTTCGACACGGCCCCCCGCAGCATCAAGGGTCCGCCACAGCGTCGACAGCGACGCGACCTCCCCGAACAGCCCCCGCTGACAACCCAGCGCGGCGATATCGCTGATCGCCTCGCCACCATCAGCGATCATCACCGCCGCGTCAGCAAGCACCCGGCCCCGGTCATGGCCCCGGTCCCGCACCTTGGTCGACGCCATCACCTCAGACAACGCCGCCGTCAACCCCGTGTTGTCGGCCAGATCAGCCAGCAGCCGCGCCCCGGCATGAACAGCCAGACCCCGCCCCCCGCCAGTGAACCTCAACCGCGGCCGACCGCCATTATGCTTCACCATGCGAGTGCCCTCCTTGGTGTGACCCCAGAATCTTCTAACAAACCTGATTCTCCCACACCAGGAGGGCACCTCGCGACAACAACCACCCCCACACAAACCCCACTACTGAAAAATCCGGGCTAGTCATCGCAGCAGCCGTCCCACGAGCCGAGACCCCCACCTAGACATCCCAGAGTGTTGAACGTAATCGTCTCAAAGTGTTATATCAAACTACCTCAAAGTGTTATACGCTTGTCTGGAGCCTGAACACGCAAGGAGTTTCACTATGGATGAGGGGATACCACCCTTCCCCAGCTACCGGGCCAGATTGGCAGAAACTGAAGTTCAGCAAGCACTGAATCGCCGCGGCGCTGTGCTCCTTGAAGGCGTTCGCTGGTGCGGGAAGACTTCGACCGCGCTGCGGTTTGCCAACAGCGCACTGCGTCTAGACGACCCAGACGCCCGAACTCTGGCAGGAACCGACCCCACCGAGGCGCTGCGCGGGAACACCCCCCGACTCGTTGACGAATGGCAGAACGTTCCTCAACTGTGGAACCGAATACGGCGCGAGTGTGACGAGCGAGCCACACCAGGTCAGTTCATCTTGACCGGATCAGCGTCGCCGCGTGAAGACATCACACGTCACACGGGCACCGGTCGCATCGCTCGGGTGAAGATGCGACCCATGTCGCTGTTCGAGACTGGTGCCTCCGACGGTTCTACTTCGCTCCGCCAACTCTTTGCTGGTGACACAATCACCAAAGCTGCTCAAACCGATGTCGGGCTACGCGATATCGCATCGTGGATCTGCACCGGAGGATGGCCGGCACACATCGGCCTTGACAAAACCACAGCACGGCGGTCGGCGCGAGACCATCTCAATGAGTCGGTGCTCGTTGATGTTGGCTCCGCCGGCGGAGTACGCCATGACCGCGACTCGCTGATGGCGCTCGCCCGATCCATCGCTCGTAATGTCGCGACCGAAGCACGCACCTCGAAACTCATAGCCGACATGGTCGGATCAGAAGCCGACTCAAACACGGGTGTCTGGCGCCAGACAGCCACCACTTACCTCGCGGCGCTACGGCGCATCTTCCTTATTGAGGACCAGCCAGCATGGCCGGGCCACCTAAGGTCCCGAGCAGCGCTTCGCAAAACTCCAAAACGTCATTTCGTGGACCCGTCGCTCGCCGCGGCTGCATTGCAAGCATCACCGGAGCAGCTCCTCACCGACACAAAGACGCTCGGGACCCTGTTTGAGTCACTTGCTGTACGCGACCTGAGGATCTACGCCCAACGAGAATTTGCTTCGGTGTACCACTACCGAGACAGCGACAACCTTGAAGTCGACGCGATCATCACACGCGACGACGGTGCCTGGCTCGCCGCAGAGGTAAAGCTCAGCCACAACAGCGACACCATCGACCAAGCAGCCAAGAACCTGCGACGTCTACGGGACAAAGTCACCAAGCAGCGCCAGCAGGACTTAGCGGGCCTGCTCGTGATCACAGCACTCGGGCCGACTTACCGCCGACCTGACGGAGTTCAGGTAGTCCCCATCACGACTCTCGGACCCCAGTGATCATTCGTAACGGGTCGATGATGCTGGATTCAGGTGATCAGGCGGAGGGCGGCGGTCACTGACATGGCGGCGACAATTACCACCAGAAGCGGGGCCTTGCGCCATACGGCAATCGCGCCGACAGCCACGCCGACGACCCTTGCGTCGAGTACCGGCTCGCCTGCCGTCTCGAAGGTCATCACCACGATCAGCGCCGAGAACAGAACGGCCGGCAACAGCGACACCAACGGACCCAGCCGCCGTTCCACGACCGCGCCTAGAGCCGTCACACCCAGGACCTTCAAGCCGTAGGAACCCGCGGCGAGCACGATCATCAGGGGCCAGCTCACGGTCGACCCCCGGGTTCGCCGCCGAGCAGCCCCTCGCTGTCGCTCGGCCACCGGTGGCGCACGTACAACGCCGGTATCACCGCGAACACCGCCAGCAGGATCGGGATGCCCGATGCGCTGAACGGCACCGCACCCAAAGCAATTGCGGCCGCGGCAACCGCAGCCACACGGCCCGCCGCAGTGCGGACATGAGTGGCGAGCAGCGCAACGAAGATCGCAGGGAAGGCCGCATCGAGCCCCCAAGTCTCCGGCGTGCTCAAGACGCCACCCAGAGCCGCACCCGCCAACGAGCCCAGGTTCCAGCAGATCCACAGGGTCACACCGGTGAACCAGAAAGCGTCCCAACCAGAGCGGCGGTCCGGTTGGGCGACCGCCATGGCAGTGGTCTCATCGATCACCAGATGGGCTGCACCCAGCCTCTACAGAGTCGAGTCGGGCAGCATCTTGCGCACCACCGGCCCGTACAGCGCATTGCGGGTCGCCAACAGCAGCGCCGATCCGACCGCGGCACCGCCGGTCCCGCCGTCGTCGATCACGCCCACGGCCGCGAACTGCGAAGCTCCCGTGAACACCAGCGCCGACATCACCACGATGCGGGGCAGATCGAACCCTGCCGCCTCGGCGAACACCCCGAAGGTCACCCCGATGACTCCGACCGCAAGGCTCACCACCAGGCAGTCACGCCGCCGACGCCGCCGTGCCCCGCCACCCGTGGGATCCATGTTCTCTGTAGGCGGTCCAGCCATCGTCCGTCCTGATCACCTCGGGCTGCACGCCGAGCGAATACGCAAAGATACAACCGTGCCCGAAGCGCTCAAACCGCGCCAGCACGCCGGAGCGGGGGCGATATCATCCGCACGGACCAGACGGGGCAGACGGGCAAACGGGGACAGACCGCACAAACAGGCAAACGGAGACAGACGAAACAGACGGGCAAACCGGGCAGACGGGGCAGACGGACCAGACGGGGACAGAGGAGACAGATGGACAGGAGCCGAAACAGGTGGGCGAACCCATGACAACGGACCAGGCGATACCAGCAACGATGCGGGCCGCGCTGCTGCTCGGCACGGGCGGGCCCGAAATGCTCGAAGTGCGCGACAACGTGCCCGTCCCCCGACCCGGCCACGGCGACGTGCTGGTGCGGGTGTCGGCGTGCGGGGTCAACAACACCGACATCAACACCCGAGTCGGCTGGTACAGCCGTTCGGTCTCAGCAGGCACGTCCGGCGACGGCTTCGCCGAGGCGGACCTCGACGACGTGAGCTGGGGCCGAGAGGGACTCGCCTACCCCCGCATCCAGGGCGCGGACATCGCCGGGGTGGTCGTTGCGGTCGGTGAGGGCGCCGACGACAGCCTCCTGGGCTCCCGAGTGCTGGTGGACCCCTGGATCCGTGACCGCCGCTTCCCCGACGATCGCGAACTCGCCGGTTACCTGGGCAGCGAACGTGACGGCGGTTTCGCGCAGTACTGCACGGTGCCGAGCGAGAACACATATCCGGTCTCCATTGAACTGTCCGATGTGGAGTTGGCCTCGTTCGCCTGCTCCTGGTCCACAGCCGAGCACATGCTGCAACGGATAGGTCTGAGCGCAGGCGAGACCATCGCGGTTCCGGGCGCGTCGGGCGGAGTCGGCAGCGCCCTCGTGCAACTCGCCAAGCTGCGTGGTGCCGGTGTAGTGGCGGTGGCCGGTGCCTCCAAGCTGGAGCGAGTCCTCGAACTCGGGGCGGACGCGGCCGTCGCCCGCGAGACCGACGACTCGGTCGCCGCCGCGGTGAAAACCAACGGAGGGCCTTTCGACGCGGTGGCCGACATCGTCGGCGGGGCCGACTTCGGAGGCTGGCTCGAAGGACTCAAACGAGGAGGCCGATACGTCACCTCCGGTGCCATCGCCGGCCCGATCGTGGACTTGGACCTGCGCACCCTCTACCTGCGCGACCTGCAGCTCCACGGAGCCACCGTCTACGAGCCGAGTGTCTTCGCCGATCTCGTCGGCTACATCGAAGCGGGGCGAATTCAACCGGTGCTCGGCAACACCTTCCCGCTCGACCAGATCCACGAGGCACAGGAAGCGTTCGGCTCCAAGGACCACGTCGGAAGCATCGTCATCACGATTCCGTAGGACTAGTCGAAACGGAACTAGACGAGTAGTTCCAAGGGGTGGTGGGGTCCACCATGTCGGGTCCCGCTGCGGGCGGGGGAACGGGCAGAATCACCGCACCGTCGGCGGGTCGTCGTTGTCTGTGACGGTGACTGTTGTGGTGGTTGCTACTTCTGTTGTTGTGTGTCGTGGGCTTGTTTGGCTTGGATCTCGGCGACTACCTGGTCCCATACAGGGCTGCTGTATTTCTGGGTGTTCTGCTTCGCTTCAGCCAAGCTGAGCGCGCCGCCTGTGACGTCGGCGGGATCAATCACGCCGAGCGCGGCGAGCGCCCGCTGCCAGCGGTTGACGTGAGCGAAGCCGTGATGAGTTTGTGACGCCAAATACTGCACCGCCGCGACAACCTGCGGATCCGCCACATACAGCACCGGCTGGTCCTGCTGGGGCTGGTCCTGCTGGGGCTGGTCCTGCTGGGGCTGGTCCTGCTGACCCTGTTGGTCTTGCTGGGGCTGCTGGTCCTGCTGGTGCTGTTGTTGTTGGTCGTGGGTTTGTTTGGTTTGGATCTCGGTGACTATTTGGTGCCATACAGGGCTGCTGTATTTCTGGGTGTTCTGTTTCGCTTCAGCCAAGCTGAGCGCGCCGCCTGTGACGTCGGCGGGGTCTAATGCGCCGAGCGCGGCGAGCGCCCGCTGCCAGCGGTTGACGTGGGCGAAGCCGTGATGAGTTTGTGACGCCAAATACTGCACCGCCGCGACAACCTGCGGATCCGCCACATACAGCACCGGCTGGTCCTGCTGGGGCTGGTCCTGCTGACCCTGTTGGTCTTGCTGGGGCTGGTCCTGCTGGGGCTGCTGGTCCTGCTGGGGCTGGTCCTGCTGGGGCTGGAGGGTAGTGAAGTCGGCCATGTCGTCGTCCTGGACTGCGACGGCCATGTCGAACCTGGCTTCGCGCTGGGCTCTGGGGTAAACCCCCGGGAGTTTGGAGAGCCAGCCGTTGGTGTCCCAGTTGTCGCTGAAGCTGTGACGAACAAACCGGGTGTCGGAGCTCATGTCAGCATCCTGGTCAGCAGTGACGGTGACCGTGCGCGGCTCGTCGTAATCATCCACCGACGTCCACGACACCACCGACGGCTCAAAGCTCAACCCGGCGCCCGTCGGAGTGATCGTCAACGGAGAACCCGGCACAGGAACATTGAAGTTCCGTACCGTGTAAGAAACGGTGCCGCCCTCAACCACACCCAGACACTTCACCAAACGGCAGTTGACGTCTTTGAGAGGGTTCGGTGTGAACAACGGATCCAAAGCACCCTGACCGCGCTGCACCACCACCTTCACCGAAGGAAACACCACCGACGGATCAGTCGAAGACAACACCAAATCATAAACCTGGTCAGGCCGCCTGCCCGGCTGATTGCGCGCACCCGTATGCGCAGCCGTCACCTCCACTATCCGGTAACCCTTCTCCGAACCCGGCCCGTAACCCGCCCAATCCTGAGCATCGAACGAGAAACCGATCGACGCGGCCGGTGCCAACCGCCGGATCCCGTAGTCAACACCCCGAGTCCCCCCAGCATTAGACCCCCACGCCTCGAACTGCGTCTGCACCCGCCGACCACCCGCCATATGCAAAAACCGCGGATGGTTCACCTTGAAACGCGACGGATCAGACGACGCCGCCGTCACCGGCACCGACCCAGTCACCTCCTGAGCCAGATCCAAACGCACAGACACCGTCTCACCCTCACGCACAAACACCACCTCAGGCGCAGACACCAAACTAGACAACGATACGCCGTTCACACCCACCTTGAGGGACTCCCTAAAGCTCCCCCAGGCGTTGCTGTTCCACAAGCTCAACAGAGTCCTGTCGGCAATGCTCCAACCAGCCGCCCCGCCGGCATCCTCGCCGTTGCTTGAAGAGAGCTGCAGATTGTTGTGCGACCACCTTATCCTGACACTCATGTCGAACACCACAAAATATGTGGTGTCCGCCGCAAGTTCGATACCGCCCTGCGGCGCCGCGAACCTCAACGCCCGATGACCAGAGAACGTGCCGGTGAACGACGGCGTCAAAGTACCCAGCACCGCACCCGGACTCCCACCCGCGTCAGCATTCACCGTAACCGACAGCTTCGAAGCCCAAGAAGCATGCTGCAACTTGTAAAAGTACGCATCAACACTGCTCAACCTGTAACCAGACGGATCGCTGCCCGTCGAGAACGCCTGAGCATAATCATGGGCAAAAAGGCTCGCAGTGCCACTGTTCGCCTGGCCGAGATTGCTCACCAACACCGGCTCAGACGGTGCCTGCGCCCCAACCGGCGACGGCGACACAGCCAACAACGCGGCCAACACACCAACCGTCAAAACAACCCCAACAAGGCTCCTACGCCCCCCCCCCCCCTGCCTTCGAACCACCCGTAAAACTGGCATCACCACTCACTTTCATCCCTTCGCTAAAACCAGCAAGCCGAAAACGGCAACCCGGCCATACAATGTATACCTACGTTGACTATACAATGTATATCCAACATGGCAACCCACAACCACCGACCCCTTGGAACAAATCGTCTAGCAGGGTGCTGAACCAGCCCGAAACAGACCCGGACCAGCCGAAACAGGCGCTATTCGCGCGGTTGGCCGGTGCGACGCGACAAGATCTCGAAGCAGGCGACCGCAGCGGCGGCTGAGACGTTGAGAGACCCGAGCGCACCCCGCAACGGAATCGAGGCCAGGGCGTCGCAGCGCTGACGGACCAGGCGGCCCAACCCCGGGCCCTCCGCCCCCAACACGAGGGCAATCGGTTCATCCGCCACGGTCAGGCGATGGATCGTCTGGTCACCAGCCGCATCAAGGCCGACGGTCCACACGCCGTGGTCGCTCAACGTCTGCATCGCGGTCGGCAACCCTCCGACCAACGCCATGCGCAGATGCTCGATCGCGCCCGCAGCGGCCTTCGTCACCGACGGAGTGATGTGCGCCGCACGATGGCGGGGCAGCACCACGCCGGTCACCCCGGCACACTCCGCCGTTCGCAGGATCGCCCCGAGATTCTGAGGATCGGTGATGCCGTCGAGCAGCAGCAGGAACGGTTTGTCATCGGCAGCGGAGCCCTCCGAGACCAGGTCGGCCAACTCGGTCGGCTGCAGCGGTGCCGCGGTGGCCAAAACACCCTGCGATGCGCCAGTACGCGTCATCGACTCGAACTTGCTCCGGGCCAACTCCCGGACAGGCACCTTGTTCTCATCGGCGAGGTCGATGATGTCGCCGAGGATCGGCGCGTCATCAAGGTCGCCGGCCAGAACGACCTCGCGGGTGCGTCGAGTACCCGCCAACAGCAACTCCCTGACCGCGTGACGGCCCTCCACCTGATCGCCACCCAGAGTCGGCCCCCGGCCGCGGTTGATCGGGTCGTCCCGGTACGGCGTCGTCCCGCGTTGCCCCCCGCGACGATTCGGCCGACCACCCGAGGCGTTGCGCCGTTGACCCTTGGATCGCCCGGGCGCACCGGAACCCGGTCTCCCGCCACCGCCACGAGGTCCGCGCCCCGGCCTGTTTCCCGAGTGCTTCTTCGGGCTCATCTCGCCACCAGAGCGACCGCCCAGGCCGCCACACCCTCTCCCCGACCGAGAGCGCCGACCCCTTCGGTTCGGCGGCCCGTGACAGAGACGGGCGCACCCACCGCAACCGACAGCTTCGACTCCATCGCAGACTTAACGGGAGCCAACGAAGGCCGGTCGAGCACGACCGAGCAGTCGACATTGCCCGGCGACCAACCAGCCTCACGCACGGCCTCGGCAGCCAGACGCAACAGGTCCACGCTGTCGGCATCAGCGAGTCCCGGGTCGGTGTCGGGGAACATCTGACCGATGTCGCCCAAACCAGCGGCACTCAACAGGGCATCGGTGCAGACATGGGCGATCACGTCCGCGTCGCTGTGACCCTTGAGACCCCGCTCGCCAGGAAACGCTATTCCACCAAGGACCAGCACACGGTCCGGGTCATCGGAGAAGGCATGGACATCGAACGCCTGGCCGACCCGATACGGAATCTCAAGGTCGCTCATGATTCACCGTCGGCGGAGAGCAGCAGGGAGGCCATCTCAAGATCGTAGGGGGTGGTCAGCTTGAGGTTGCGCTGCTCTCCGGGCACGAGTTCAACAACGCCTCCCGATTCGGACACCAGAGTCACGTCGTCGGTGGCCTCCGGGCCTTCTCGGTGAACTCGCCTCAACACCTCGGCCCTGAACGCCTGAGGCGTCTGCACCGCCACAATCTCATCACGGTCGACGACACCGCCCGAGCGATACCGAATGGTGTCGGTCACCGGTATCACCGGAGTGGCGGCATCAGCGCCGGTGCGCACCGCAGCGATGACATTCTCAAAAATCGAGTCCGAAGCCAGAGGACGGGCCGCGTCATGGACCAGCACGATCCCGACATCGCCGGGGACCTCCCCGAGGCCGTTGCGAACAGAACCCGAACGCGTCGAGCCGCCGGCCGCCACCCGCCACTCGACACACTCCGCCAACCCGCCGGACTCGAAGCCCCGAGACAGCCTGTCCGACTCCGAAGCAGGCACGACAACCACGACACCGTCACTGTGGCGCGCCGCAGCCGACACTGATCGGTCAAGCACACTCACACCCCCAAGTTCGGAGAACTGCTTGGCCGCTCCGAAACGGCTCCCGGACCCCGCGGCGACCACGATCGTCCAGATCTGGCCGTTGTGTTCAGATTTCACAACTACAGCTTGGCAGCAGCAAATGGAATCACACACCAAGCACACCCCAACAGGTCCTTTATCGCCCTAAATCAGGACCGGGTCAGGCCGCCCAACTAGATTGAAGGTGCGATGACCGACATCAGCATTCTTCGTGCGACCGAACTGTTCGCCAGCCTCTCCGAAGAATCCCTCGCCACCATCGCCGCCACTGGGGAGCCTCGGGATCTGCGGAGAGGCGACACGCTCTTCACCGAAGGTGATGAACCCGACTACATCTACATCGTCACCAGCGGACGCATCGCCATGGTCAATCGGTCGATCGACGGCCGCGAGTCTGTCGTCGCCCTGATGGAGACCGGCGACCTGTTCGGCGAGATGCCCCTGTTCGACGGTGGAATACGATCGGCCGGGGCTCGGGCACTAGAACCGTCGGGTGTAATCGCCATCCCCTACGAACCGGTCCGGACGCTCTACGCAGCGCACCCCGAAGAACTCTGGGGCGTGGTCAAGCTCCTTGTCGGCCGCCTGCGCGCAACCGACAAGAGCCTGGCAGACAGCGTGTTCCTCGATGTCACCGGAAGGACCGCAAAACGCCTCCTCGAATTGGCGGGCGACGAGGACGAGTTCATCCTTCCCATCACCCAGGAGGAGCTCGCCGGCATGATCGGGGCCAGCCGTGAACGGGTCAACAAAGCCATCGCGTCGTTCGTGCGACTGAAATGGATCGACCAGTCCGACCGGCGCTACGTGATCACCAACCGCGAACAGCTCACCATCCGCGCTCGCTGAGCTACCAGAGCCACTGGGTTGCCAAAGCCGCTGAGCTACCAGAGCCAACGGGCGGCCTGCTGCCAGGCGTCGGCGGCGTCATCGGGGCGGTGCGAGGGACGGGCCGGGTCGTGGACGAATCCGTGTTCAGCCCCCGAATACTCAACAACCTGGGCTCCCGATTCGCGCAGCGCCACCACAGCTTCAGCAGGCGTGTAGGGGTCCTCGGTGCCGACAACGGCCAGCAGTGTCGACGCATCGCCGTCACGCAGATGCTCCAGAGGCTCGCCCTGGCCCGGTCCCCGCCAATCGTCCGGCACATGGATCATCCCATAGAACGACACGAGCCGATTGAAACGGCCCGTACTGACTGCCTTGTTGACATACATCCCGCCCATGCAGAACCCGATAACGCCGACCGTCGCCGCTCCGGTGCGGTCGGCCGCCGAGACCATGTCGCCCAACACCCGGCCGTCATCGAGCGACGAGGCCGCAACGAACCGGCCCTGCAGGTCGAGGCTCTCCTGGCCGGGATACAGCTCAGTGGCAACCACAGTGCACTGCCATTGGTCAGCCAGACGCTCCGCCAGCTCATCGAAGAGCGGACGCAACCCCATGATGTCGGGTACCAGCACCAACCCCCGCTGATCGCTGGAACCAACGACTTCAGCGGGCGTGCCCGACGGCAGTTCAATTCGCATCAACGTATCCTTTCACGCGTCGACCTCTCAGGTACTCAACCACTCGGGCACTCAGGTTCCACGGGTCTTCAGCAGGTCCTCGAACCCCAGCACGACTGTGTGGTCCGTATCCGGGATCGCGTCATTGCCCGACAGGAACAGCCCGGTGGCCATGCCCAACTCCTCGGCCACATCGAGGTTGCCCGGGATGCTGCTCAGATAGAAGCAGTCGAACAGGTCAACAGACATCGTCCGCCGGGTCGCCTCGAACAGTGCCGGTTCAGGAAGGATCGAGCCGACATCACCGCTGACCATCCACGAAGAGATCGAGTCTTCAAGCGCCGCCATCCGCCGCAACCGGTCACCCCACGCGCGGGGCTGGTTGCCGATCGCCGCAACCGGCAGTCCGCTGTTCTTCATGCGGTCCAAGAACGGATGCAGACCCTGGTTCAAACGGAAGGACGACAGATACCTCGTCTCCATCTGATCAGACACCAGGCTCAGGTCAACCTCGCTCCAGAACTCCGAAGGCGAAACACGGCCCAACACCAAAAGACGATGGAGCTCCCGAACACGCTCAGGGTCGATGTCGGGCTGTTCAGCCATGATCAACGGCATCAGGGCACCTTCGAGCGGATTGGTGGGCCGGACCAACACACCATGAACATCCACCACCAGGAGCCGCAACATTCGACGGCGAGGGCGGCTCGCCTCCTGCGCACGGGTGGCCGCACGATGCTGACGGCGCCGAATGTCCCGGCGTCGGCGACCCTTCGGTGTGCGCCACTTGGCCAACAGGAAGCGCACCAGGTACGAGACGAGCAGCAGCACCAACAGGGCACCGGCGAAGAGGGCGACCATGGTCCAGACCCGCACAAGGATGCTCTCCGCCGCCGAGTTCGCCTCGACGCCGACAGCGCGACCGCCATAGCTCATCGTCCAGATGACGGTTTCGTCGACGACCTCGCCGTTGGCCTCGCCGAGCGTCTCGGGCATCCGCACTGTCACCGTCAACCCGAGCGCATCTTCAAAGTCGCCTTCGACATCATCTTCGATCGCCTCGGCAGATCGCCCCAGCGGGGCAAGCCCACCGGGGAAAGCCCCGCCGAGCTGCTCGATGTCGAACGTGGGATCGACCGAACCGCTCAACGCGTAGTCGGTCCGGGCCGGACCCAGCCCGATGACGTCGAAGTTGTGCTCCTTGATGAGCGTGAACCCCTCGAAGATCACATCCTCACCGGCAATCTCAGCCAACACGGTGCCGAGCGCATCTGCTGACGGGAACCGTTTCGAGACGTTCACAGTCAATGAGCCGGCTCGGTCGACGGTGTTGGCGTTGACCGTCCAGCCCGCGTCGCTGAGATCGCCCAACTGCAGACCATCTGGAGCATCGGGGATGAGCGCAACAGCTTCGGGGTCGGCGACCACTTCCACGGTCACCTCGCCCGAGCCGTCGTCGTCAACCCTGATGTCGACGGTGGTATCGACCCGGCATGCGCTTGCGAGCAGCAACAGGGCCACCACCGCTAGCACACGCAACCGCATCATCGTATGAACGCTAGACCGCTGAACACGTCACCGGGCCATTTCTTCCACTCTTGTTCGCTTCGCTCACTGGCCGCTCGGACACGTTTTCTTCCGCTCTTGTCGCTTCGCTCACGGGCCGCTCGGGCCATGGGGGGCGCTAGAAGCTGTCGACCGCTTCGGCGAGTTCAACTTCGGGAGGAGTGAATCCCTCTATGGATCGGAACACGATCATCAAGTCGTCTCCGGCGGAAGGGTCGGCCTCTACGTCGACGATGACAATCTCGCCCGCCCGGAAATCCTTGTTGAGGAGCTTCTCCGAGAGGGGATCCTCGACCAGGCGCTGCAGAGCGCGACGCAACGGCCTCGCACCGAGCGTCGGGTCGTAGCCCTCTGCTGAGAGGAAGTCCTTGGCGGCGTCGGTCAACTCCAGACCCATGCCCTGACCGGCGAGTTGTTCGGCGGTGCGGGCCACCATGAGATCGACGATCTCACGCACTTCGAGCCGGCTCAGCTCATGGAAGACGATCACATCATCGATGCGGTTCAGGAACTCCGGCCGGAAATGCGCCTTGAGGGCATCGGTGACCTTCTCCTTCATGCGCTCATAGGTGACCGCCTCGTCAACCTTCGTGAACCCGAGGTTGGCCTTGCGCAGGTCTTGGGTGCCCAGGTTGGAGGTCATGATCAGCACGGTGTTGCGGAAGTCGACAGAGCGACCCTGGCTGTCGGTCAGCCGTCCCTCTTCAAGGATCTGCAGCAGAGTGTTGAAGACGTCCGGATGGGCCTTCTCCACCTCGTCGAACAGCACCACCGAGAAGGGCTTGCGGCGCACCTGCTCGGTGAGCTGACCACCTTCGTCGTAGCCGATGAAACCGGGAGGCGAACCGATGAGACGGCTGACAGTGTGCTTGTCCATGTACTCCGACATGTCGAGGCTGATCAGGGCACTCTCATCACCGAACAGGAACTCGGCAAGGGTCTTTGCCAACTCGGTCTTGCCGACGCCTGACGGGCCCAGGAAGATGAACGAACCGCTGGGCCGCTTCGGATCCTTCAGGCCGGCCCGGGTGCGACGGATCGCCTGGGACACGGCGTGAACCGAACTCTGCTGGCCGACGACCCGCTTGTGGAGCTCGTCCTCCATGCGCAGCAGCTTCTGGGTCTCCTCCTCAGTCAGCTTGTAGACGGGGATACCAGTCCACAACGACAGGACCTCGGCGATCGCCTCCTCATCGACCTCGTCGAAGAGGTCGACCCCGGACGCCTTGGCCTCGCCCTCCAGAGAATCACGACGGGCGAGCAGCTCCTTCTCGCGGTCCCGCAGACGACCCGCCTCCTCGAACTGCTGGGACTCGACTGCGAATTTTTTCTGTTGGACCACCTCGGCGATCTCAGCCTCCAGCTCCTTGTACTCGGGCGGGGTGGCCATCCGCTTGATGCGCAGACGTGAACCTGCCTCGTCGATCAGGTCGATGGCCTTGTCGGGCAGGAACCGGTCCGCGATGTAGCGGTCCGCCAGATTGGCCGCAGCCACGACGGCCTGGTCAGTGATGGTCACCCGGTGGTGCGTCTCGTAGCGGTCGCGCAGCCCCTTGAGGATCTCGATCGTGTGCGGGACCGTCGGCTCGTCGACAACGACCCGCTGAAATCGCCGTTCCAGGGCGGCGTCCTTCTCAAAGTACTTGCGATACTCGTCGAGGGTTGTTGCGCCTATGGTCTGAAGCTCACCGCGCGCCAGCATGGGCTTGAGGATGGAGGCGGCGTCGATCGCGCCCTCCGCTGCACCCGCGCCGACCAGCGTGTGGATCTCGTCGACGAACAGGATGATGTCGCCGCGGGTCCTGATCTCCTTGAGCACCTTCTTGAGGCGTTCCTCGAAATCGCCGCGATAACGCGACCCGGCGACCAGAGCGCCCAGGTCGAGCGTGTAGAGCTGCTTCTCGAAGAGGGTCTCGGGGACGTTGTCGTTGGCGATCGCCTGCGCCAGCCCCTCGACGATGGCGGTCTTGCCGACACCGGGTTCGCCCACCAGCACCGGATTGTTCTTGGTGCGGCGGCTGAGGACCTGCATCACCCGTTCGGTCTCACGGGCACGCCCGATCACCGGATCGAGGCTCTTGTCGCGTGCCAACTGGGTGAGATTGCGGCCGAACTGGTCGAGGACCAGCGAACCGGAGGCGCTGTCGCCGCCCGAGCCGCCGGTGACCGCTCCGGCCCGTTCACGGGAGGAGCCTGACCCCTGTTCCCCGGCCGGGCCGCCGTAACCGGAAAGCAGCTTGATGACCTGTTGACGCACGCGACTGAGGTCAGCCCCGAGCTTCACAAGAACCTGGGCTGCCACCCCCTCGCCCTCCCGGATCAAGCCCAACAGGATGTGTTCGGTGCCGATGTAGTTGTGCCCGAGCTGCAGCGCTTCACGGAGGCTGAGTTCGAGGACCTTCTTGGCCCGCGGGGTGAAAGGGATGTGGCCGCTCGGTGAGGAGCCGCCCTGTCCGATGATCTCCTGCACCTGGTTGCGCACCGCCTCGAGGCTGATGCCCAGCGATTCGAGTGCCTTCGCCGCGACTCCCTCACCCTCATGGATGAGTCCGAGGAGGATGTGTTCAGTACCGATGTAGTTGTGGTTGAGCAGGCGCGCTTCCTCCTGCGCCAACACCACCACTCGTCGAGCCCTGTCGGTAAACCGCTCGAACATCGGGTTTCGCCTCCTAAATCTCGGGCTGTACAAGACTCAGTGTATAGGCACGCTTGCGACTAAGACCACGAAAGCACATCGCGGCTGATAATCGCCTACGACGAGATTGCGCAAGTAACCTCTCAGCGTGGCCGTCACTCCGCTCTCCCTGGTTCCCTCGATGCAGGACGATCTTCTCCGCGTCGAGGCCGAACTTCTGCGGGTGGTCTCCGCAACCGACGACTTCCTCACCGAGGTCGCCAGCCACCTGATCAACGCGGGCGGAAAGCGGGTCAGGCCCGGGTTCTGCATCGCCGCCGCGGCCGTCCACGACTTCGACGGCGAGGCGGCTTCGATCGACGTGATCCGCGGTGGTTGCGCGGTCGAGCTGGTGCACATCGGCTCGCTCTACCACGACGACGTCATGGACGGAGCCGCGACCCGTCGGGGCGTCAAGAGCATCAACGCGCAGTGGGGGAACCTGCGTGCGATTCTGGCCGGCGACTATCTGCTCGGGCGCGCCTCTGAGTTGGCGGCTGCGCTCGGGACCGAGGTGGCCGGGCTGCTGGCGACAACCATCACCGAACTCTGCACCGGCCAGATCCTCGAACTGGAGTCTGTGCACAACGCGGACCGCACCTTCGAGCAGTACCAACGGTCGATCTCCGGCAAGACGTCGTCATTGCTGGCGACTTCCTGTCGAATCGGTGGAATCGTGGCCGATATCCCCCGACCGACGATCGACGCTCTCAGCGAGTTCGGGCGCGCCTACGGGATGGCCTTCCAGATCGTGGACGACATCCTCGACATCATCGCCACAGACGAACAGCTCGGGAAACCCGCCGGAACCGACCTGCTCGAAGGGATCTACACGCTGCCTGTGATCTACTCGCTGGGCGACCCCGAAGTTGCCGCCGAACTCCGTTCGCTGCTGCGAAGCGACATCACCGACGCGGAGCGGGACCGGGCTCGGGAGCTGACGCGCCTCGGTGGCGGGGTCGAGCTTGCTGTCGAGGTGGCCGAGACCTGGGCCAACAAGGCCGATGCCGCTTTGTCGGACCTTCCCGACACGACCGGCGCCGCAGCCCTGCGGGCGGCCGGACACCACCTTCTGGACCGCCTCAACGCCGTCCGCTAGCGTCCGTCCGTCAGGGGCCGACGCCAGGGGCCGACGCCAGGGGCCGACGCCAGGGGCCGACGCCAGGGGCCGACGCCAGGGGCCGACGCCAGGGGCCGTGTGCTAGCGGTTGTTGCGCTGGTTGCGCTGGTGGACGATGCGCAGGCCGTGGAGTGTCAGGAAGGGTTCAACGTTCTCGATCGTGCGAGCCACCGGTGCGATCAAGTGGGCGAGACCGCCCGTGGCCACCACGTTTATCTCACCCAGCTCCTCTGCGAAGCGGTCAACCATGCCGTCGATCATCGCGGCGAAGCCGTACACCGTGCCCGACTGGATCGACTCGACAGTCGACTTGCCGACGACGCTGCGCGGCTCGACCAGTTCCACCGCTCGCAGCGCCGCGGCCCTGCCGAACAGCGCATCGAGGCTGATCTCGATACCGGGGGCGATCGCACCCCCCAGGAACTCGCCTACCTCAGAGATGACATCGAAATTGTTGCCCGTGCCGAAGTCCACAACGATCGTCGGACCGCCGTACAAGTCGAAGGCGCCGATGGCGTTGGCGATCCGATCCGCGCCGACCTCCTTGGGATTGTCATAGAGGATCGGGATGCCCGTCTTCACGCCCGGTTCGATGACGATCGGGTCGAACGGCAGGTAGCGCCCGACCATGTCACGCAGCACCGCGAGGATCCGCGGCACACCCGAACAGATGGCAGTGCCGGTCAGGTCCGTTTCCAGACCGACCCCGACCGTGTCGAGCAGCGAACGAATGAGCACTGAGTACTCATCAGGTGTTCGCTCGGCGTCCGTTGAGATGCGCCAGTGGTCGACCAGCCCGACCGAGGCTCCCTCTCCCAGATCGCTGTCAAGATCGTAGAGGCCGAGGACACTCTGGGTATTCCCGACGTCGATGGTTAGAAGCACACGATTACGCTATCGGCCCGGTGGTTCAGGTGCCTTACGGGCTGTGGCGATCAGATCACCGCACCGTCGTTCAGATCACTGCACCGTCGTTGTCGATGAGTCGGGCCCGTCCGAAGCGGGCCGCCACCAGAAGTCGCACTTCGCCGTGCAGGGGACCCTCACTGACAAGCGAATCCGCTTGGACGGCGGCCACGTAGTCGAGCGAGGCGAGGCCGGCCCGATCGACCACGGCCTCCATCGCCGCCTCGACGGCCGCCGGATCCCTCTCCCCGGCGCTGATCGCATCGAGCCCGGCGTCGAGGGCGGCACGCAGGACCGGGGCCTGGGTTCTCTCCTCGGCGCTGAGGTAGACGTTGCGGCTGGACATCGCCAGACCGTCGGGCTCGCGAACCGTCGGACACGCCACGACGTCGACCGGGATGCTCAGATCACTGACCATGCGTCTGACCACGCAGACCTGCTGCCAGTCCTTCGACCCGAAATAGGCGCGACAAGGCCCCACGATCGAGAACAGTTTGGCCACCACCGTCGCGACCCCTGTGAAGTGATGAGGACGCGCCACCCCCTCCAGGGGGGCGGCCACCGACGAAACCTCGACGACCGTCGCAACCTCACGGGGATACATCTCCCCAACTGAAGGAACGAAGAGGTAGTCGACTCCGAGGGCTTCGCACTGTGCACTGTCCGCGGCCAGATCCCGCGGATAGGAACCGAAGTCCTCGCCCTCAGCGAACTGCAGCGGATTCACGAAGATCGACACGATTGTCACCGGATTCTCTGCGACCGCGGCCTCGACCAGCGACAGGTGCCCGTCGTGCAAGTACCCCATGGTCGGCACAAAACCGACCCCGCGGCCCGCCCGACGCTCCGCGTCGAGCCGCTCCCTCAGTTCAGAAATTGTGGCGATTGTTTCCATAGCAGCGCGCAACAAACTAGTCGCAAGCGGCCCCCAAACTTCACAACAGCTCAGCCCAGATACCCCGCGGGGCCTGTCAGGCCCCACCAGTAGAGCCGTACCGGATCGTTCAACCGATGGTCATCAGGGTGGTGCCGGACAGCACGGCGGCGATGCCGGTGGTCTGCCACCAGTGCAGCCTGTCCTCGTCGAACAGAACGGCCAGCGCGATGGTGACGACCGGGTAGAGCGAACCCGCCACCGCAACCTCCCCGACCGGGCCCCGCTGCAATCCGGCAATCAACGAAGCCATCCCAGCACCACCGACTATCCCCCCGACCAAGCCTGCGAGCCGAAGCGTACGCGGCAACACCTGGGGGACTCGCATCGCTCTCGTAGCGGCCAGCATCAACACCGTAGCCACCAACCGTTGACTGACCGCCGGCCACATACCACTGTCCAGGTTCGTTCTGCCTAAAAGCACCGTCGCTATCGCGAAACAGGCACCAGCCAATACCGCGAACATGATGCCCGCTTGGAGCCGCCCGCCGAGATCGGGGACAATGACCGCAACCAGCAGGCCGACAACGGCCAAGGCGATTCCCGCGCCCACCACACGCGACGGACGCTCACCCGTAACGAATCCGTATCCCAACGGTCCCAGAGCCGTGAATGCGGCCACGACCGGCGATGCAACCGCGGCAGAGGAGATGGCCATGCTGTGCCACATTGCTGAGAGCGCGAAGGCCATCAGGGCACCTGAAGCAGCCCCCAGCACGAGAGCCTCATAGTCGATCGCGCTGGGTACGAAGAACAACAGCACAGCAGTCACCCCGAGGCCGCCGATGAACGCGGTGCCCACTGACGTCATGGCATGGGAACGCCGAGCGCAGAACCGGCCGTAATAGTCCGACACGCCGATGAACACCGACGCTAGAACTCCCAGAAGCACCGGCATACGCTCCGCACGCTAGCGGACCGACTGCTTGCTGTGGTTGAAACGTCGAGTCAGCGGTCAGCGAGGCCGCGGCCCGAGCGGCCCCGTGAGCGCAGCGAACAAGAGCGGGAAGCGGAGCGCAGCGAACAAGAGCGGGAAGTGGAGCGCGCTCCGTGACTGGGACTCGACTTCAGCTGTCGGCCAACCGTCTTGCCTCGTTGACGAGAGCCTCGTAGACCGCGCGTTCCTCCGCGGGCAGCGCCTTGAGATGGCGTGCGATCGTTGCGTCGTCGCCGCGTGCTGCAGGGCCTGTGAGTGCAGCGGCGGGACCAAGGCGCCGGACGTTGTCGAGGGTGTCCCGCGCCAGATCGAGCATCACCTCGAGCGGCACACCGGCCACCGCAGCCACCCGTTCGGCTTGGCCCAGCAGAGCCACCAGATGATTCGACGAGACCACCGCGGCGGCGTGGTACAGGGGCCGGGAGTCATCGTCGATGGGGAACGAGCGACCGCCGAGCGCCTTGACCAGCGAGTCGACTTCGGGGTCGCCGGCCACCGCGAACCAGGCGCCGCGCAGCCGCTCGGCACCCAGGTCAGGCGACGGCAGCGACACCAGCGGGTGCATCGCTGCGCTGCGCGGGTGCCCCTTGAGAACATCGAGGCCCAACGCCCCCGAGAGGTGGACCACCAGTGTCGAGTCCACACCGCGGACCGACTTGGCGACGGTCTCGATCACGTCGTCCGGCGTGGCGATCACCAGCACATCGGTGCGCGCGGCTGCTCCGCTCAGGTCATCACCTCGGCCCAGACAACCGCGCAGATCCCAACCCGCAGCCTCGAGCGCGGTGCCCAGCGACCTGCCGGCACGTCCACCCCCGATGATACGGACACTCAACATTGGTCGCCCGACGGTACCAGGTTGCCGAGACGGCCGAGGCACACCACCTGATCCCTCAGACCGGCGCTCTCAACATCGAACCCTTCGGGTAGCAGGTCCGCAGCGAGGTCGCCCAGAGGAATGAGCACGAAACTGCGCTCGAACATCCGCGGGTGGGGGACGACGAGGTCGGGCTCGGTCAGCGTCTCGCCGTCGACCCAGAGCACGTCCACGTCGAGGGTGCGGGCACCCCAGCGGACTTCACGTACTCTCTGAGCAGCACTTTCGAGGCTCTGACACACGCCGAGCAACTCTCGTGCGCCCAACCGGGTCCTCAGTTGCACCACCAGGTTCAGGTACGGACCCTGCTCGGGGCCGCCCACCGGCGCCGTCTCGTAGACATCAGACACCCCGGCCAGATCAGGGACCGCGGCCACCGCTTCACGCAGGTAGCCGATCCGATCCCCCAGGTTCGAACCGAGACCAAGGAACGCTCGGTGTGGTTCGGTCATCGCCGTCGGACGATCCGCACACCGCTCGAATCGAGGAGCTGGGTGACCGGCGGGCGCAGCTTCTGAACCTCGACGGTGACTTCGGTGATTCGCTCATCGGCCAGAACAGCCTCGGCGACCCGTTGTGCCATCCGTTCAAAGAGCTGGAAAGACTCGTTGCGGGTGACTTCCTCAACCCGGGCGAGAATCGATCCGTAGTCGATCGTGTCATCGAGTTGATCGGTTGTCGTGGCCGCAAGGTCAGCCACCACGTCGATGTCGAACTCGTAGGGCTGACGGCGCCCCTGTTCCTCGGGCAGGGCGCCGCAGATGCACAACAGGCGCAAGCCTCGCAGTTGGACGACGTCAGGTGGGGTCATCCGGCTCGCCCCCATCAGACCCGTCCTGGTCGCCGGTGTCCTCTTCAGAGCCGGAGTCCTCGTCAGGGCCGACGTCCTGGGACTCATCGACAATGTTCACGAAAGCGCCCGTCGGTACCTCGTCCTGGGGATCGCAGCGCTCCAACATCGCCACCATCTCGCGGCCGGTCGAGGTCAGCTCCCGCTCAAAGAGCCGCTCTGTCACCATGATCGCCCGGGGGCCGTCGGGCACCAGACCCATCCACAGCAGGTACGCGCCGACCATGCCCGTGATCGTCTCGCCCAACTCCTCACGGTGAACGACGATCTTGTGCCCGGCACGGACATGGTCGCGGATCGCCGCCATCACCCGAGTCAGGCCCAACGGCCCATCACTCAGACCGGCGAAGGGCACATGGTGATAGGGCAGGCCGAGTTCTTCGTAGTTGTGAAGATTGTGCTTGGAGCCGATCAGCGAGACGACGAAGTGAAACCCCTGCTCTCGGAGCCAGATGATCTCCTCCAGGCGGCGAACCTTGCGGTGGTCGAAACCGTAGCCGCCCGGCCTCTCACAAACCGCCACCTGGTCCTTGAGGACCCAGCGGAAATTTCTCGGTTTGATGCCCTGTGCCCATCGGCCTCTCATCGCCATTTGTCGGTACCCATCATGTCGGTGCCGTCACGGGGTCAGCAGGCTCAGGGCGTGGACTGTGGCGGTGACGTCGTGCACTCGGATCATGTCCACTCCAAGATACGCGCTCCATACGGCAATCCCCACGGAGCCTTCGAGCCGATCATCGGATCCGGTGGTCAGATTCTCACCTTCGAGTCCATCGGAGCGGGCATGGACCTGTCCGACGACGCTCTTGCGGCTCGCGCCGACGAGTACCGGCGCGATCTCCGTGAAGCGATCGATGTTGGCCAAGAGTTCAAGGTTGTGCCGGGTGGTCTTGCCGAAGCCGATGCCAGGATCGATCCAGATGCGCTCCACTCCTGCGGCACGGCCACGGTCCACGGCCTCAGACAGGAAAACGGCGACGTCCTCCACCACATCGTCGTAGCGGGGATCGTCCTGCATGGTTGCGCTGTCTCCGAGGGCATGCATGGTGATCCATCCCGCACCGGTCGCTGCCGCGACGGCTTCGAGCGAAGCGGACACGTCGTTGATGATCGTCGCGCCCGCATCGACCGCGGCCCTCGCAACCTCGGGTTTGGTGGTGTCGATAGAGACCTCCACGCCCGTGGCGGCCACCGCGGACACGACTGGGATCGTCCGCGCCAGTTCCGTGGCCTGATCTACCGGGAGAGACCCGGGCCGGGTGCTCTCACCGCCGATGTCGATGATGTCGGCGCCCTGTTCGATCAACGACTCGGCGTGGGCGACCGCCGCGTCCGTCTCGAGCCAGAGCCCACCGTCGGAGAACGAGTCGGGGGTGACGTTGACAATGCCCATGACCAAGGTCATGTCTTCACCGACCAAGGAAACGCATGGCCTCGGCACGGGTAGCGACGTTCTCACGGAAGATTCCGGTCACGCTCGACGTGACCGTTGTCGTGCCCGGCTTGCGGACACCCCTCATCGACATGCAGAGGTGCTCGGCCTCGATCACCACCAGCACTCCGCGGGGCTGGAGCGACGCTTCGATCGCGTCGGCGATCTGGGTGGTGAGCCGTTCCTGCACCTGCGGGCGTTTCGCGTAGCCGTCGACGAGGCGGGCCAGCTTGGACAGCCCGGTGACCTGACCGGACCCGCTGGGGATGTACGCCACATGGGCGGTGCCCAGGAACGGGATCAGGTGGTGTTCGCACAGTGAGTAGAGGGGGATGTCGCGAACCATGACCATCTCGTCGTGACCCACCTCGAAGGTGGTCTTGAGATAGGTGACGGGGTCCTCGTGGAGTCCCGCGCACACTTCGGCATACATCCGGGCGACCCGATTGGGGGTCTCCACCAGACCCTCGCGGTCCGGGTCCTCGCCTATCGCGGCCAGGATCTCCCGCACCGCGGCAGCGATTCTCGGCTGATCGATCTGGGGCGCCTGGCCCCCGTTGACCAGTGGCCGGGCGTAGTCGTCGGGTGGGTTCACGGTGGCAAGCTAGCTGAGTCTGCGGGCTCAAAGACATTAATGGAGTTCAGTTCGCGGTAACGCTCGGCAACGTCGAGCCCGTAGCCGACGACGAAATCGTCTGGAATCGAGAACCCGACATACTCGATCTCGTCGGTGCGCGCACCGTCGCGTACCAGCAGGGCGCAGACCTTCAGACTGGCTGGCTGACGTTCATCGAGGAACCTCAGCAGGTAGCTCAGGGTCGAACCGGAATCGACGATGTCTTCGACCAACAGGACGTCCCGGCCTGCGACATCGAGGTCCAGATCCTTGACGATGCGCACCACGCCGCTCGATTTTGTGGACGCGCCGTAGGAGGAGACCGCCATGAAGTCGATCTCGACCGGCAACCGGATCACGCGGGCCAGGTCGCTCATGAAGACGAAGGCTCCCTTGAGCACGCCGACGAGCAGCGGGCTGCGCCCCGCATAGTCCTTCGTGATCTGCTCTCCGAGTTCTCGAACGCGCGCCGCTAGCTCCTCGGAGCCAACCAGAACTCGACCGATGCTCCCCTCCGGAACCGTCATCGCCCCAAACCCTACAAGCACTCCAGGCGGAGGCGACCGGCGGTTCGTGCCACTCGGTAGCCGCCCTCGACTTCGGTGGCTCGGTGCGTGCCGTCCACCACGGCCATGACCCGATCGATCGAGGCGGCGTCGACCGCGGTCGGGGAACCGGTCTCAGACATCATCCATTGGCGCAGCGCTTCTGAGGCGACGGCTCGCGGGGCGTCGCGCAACGCTGCGGTGTCGGTCGGGTCGAGAGCGGCAGCGGCGCCTTGAATGACAGCGAGTGCATCCGCGACGAGATCGGCGTGGCGGTTCAGCAAGGGAACAGGGTCTCTCCCTAAAGCTTCGGCAGCCAGCGGCATCAGCCGATTTCGCACTGCGACACGGGCGAAACGGGGGTCGTCGTTCATCGGGTCGTCGACCACCTCAACACCTGCTGATTCGCACACTGCGCGGGTCTCGGCCCGGCGCAGGCCGAGAATCGGGCGACGCACGCGAGAGAACGGGGCAGCCACTCCGACCAGGCCCGCGCCGCGCAACAGGTTGAGCAGTATCGTCTCGGCCCGGTCGTCGGCCGTATGGGCCACGCACACATCGGCCGGCAGCGCGGCGTATCGAGCCTCCCGTGCCCGAGCCTCGAGGTCCGGGCCGTCACTCAGGTTGAGCCGCCGCAGCTCGAACGGCGCACCCAACGACAACGCCAACCTCTCCACGACCTCGGCTTCAGCGGCGCCGTCATCCCGAATGCCGTGGTCCACGTGCCAGACCGTGAACGACCGGCCCGCTTGAGCCGCGAGCAGGGCCATGGCGGTGCTGTCGGCACCACCGCTCACCGCCAGCGCAAGCTCGTCGTTCCCACCGAAATCACAGGCGGTACCGAAGTCACAGCGAGCCAGAAGCTCTGCGGTGTCCATCGTTCAAGCCGCAGCGTTGACCGAAGACACCCGAGCGATCCACAGTTCCGGGTCGCGGATCTCCGCGATCGAGGGGACGTTGGCCGGCTCAGCCCAAGCCCGATCAAGCAGTTCAGCCCCTCCGTGGCGCTCGACCACCGCAATGAAGTGCTCCCCTTCGGCGTACTGCTTCATCTTGGCCTCGAGCCCCGAGAGCCTCTGGAACACCCTGGCGAAACCCCGCACATTCTGACGCCGGTTGCGGAGCACCCGGGCAAAACGGGGTGCGGAGGGGACAAGGCCCAGGCCCGCCCGATCCATCGTCACATCGCCGTGGCCCTCAAGAAGGCTCATCAGGCCCGCGACCTCGTTGATCACCACAAGTTGCTCGTCCGAGGCGAACAGGCCCATCACGCCGCCCTGACCCATGATGTCCTCGCCGCGGCGGCGCGCTTCAACCAGCCGGGAGACAGCCTCCACAACCCGCTTCGGGTCGGGATCAAGGCTTTCCATCGTCGACTCGATCAGCCCCAGAAAGTGCTGTCGCATCCACGGCACCCCCGTGAACTGGGCCCGATGGGTCACCTCGTGCAACGCCAACCACAGTCGGAACTCCTGGGGCGGGAAGGCGTAGCGGCGTTCCAGTGACAGCACATTGGGCGCCACGTAATAGACGATGTCCTGCTCTTCGGGGTTCTCATCCTCGATCACCAGGAGGTCGTACTGGCCGAGCACCCGCTTCGACATCCAGCCGAGCATCACCCCGAGTTCCGCACCGGCGATCTTGCCTCCCAAGCCGCGCATGGCGCCTTCGTCGATCTGATCTCCCAGCTTGGTGACGATCGGTCTCAGAAGCCGCTGGAACGATGCCAGATTCGCGTCGATCCAGCCTTTGCGGTCGGTTACCCGACCACGGGCATTGCCGCTTAGCGAACGCAGGCCGGTGCACTGCGCAACGAGTTCCTCGGCTTGGGCTGTGTAGCGGTCGAAGTCCTCCTCGAGGCCTGCGCGGTAATGCGCCGCCTGATAGGGGTCGCGGCCCGCAGTCTTGTACGCGACGTTCTTGGCGACGTCCCAGTCGACGGGATCCGTTGACACCGGGCCGTCCTGTTCAGTCTCGGGGGTAACGGGTGGCGGTGACCTTGTTGAGGTAACCCACGATCGTCGCGATCACGGCCACGACGGCCCCGAAGGCGAGCGGGACTGCGATCCAGAAGTGCCACACAACTGCGAGAGTCATGTTCGCCAGTGTAAGCCCCATGTCTGCGGTTTGTAAGCCCGGAGCCATTGTTCCCGAAGCCATTGTTAGCCCAGACACAGCGCGCTGAGCAGAGAACGAGCCCGAGAGGAGGATTGAACTCCTGACCTACGCTTTACGAGAGCGTCGCTCTACCGACTGAGCTACTCGGGCAAGACACCGAAAGGTACCAATCTACCGCAGCCCTTCCACAGCGAAATGCCGCAAAGCCTGCCCTGTCCTATCTGTCGAGGGGGGACAGTTTCAGCAGCAGTGCCTGCAACAGCAGGGACTCGTTGGGGTTGCGGACCAACGCATCGGTGCTTCGGGCCAGGTGGTCCACCGCTTCGAGAGCTGCCTCGGAACCCTCGCTGGCTCCCTCATCCGACAGGACCATCTCGCGGTAGCGGGACGCCAGCGTGGCGAAACCGAACCGGAGTTCCTCGGTACGGAACTGGCGGAGCTCACGCCGTTGCTGGATCTCGAGGGTGCGGCGACCCGAGCCGCGGGTGCCCATCTGCTCCTCACGCTGGGCCAACTCCTCGAGTTCCCGCTGATGCTGAGCATCCTTGACCGCGGCCGCGTCGTTGATCAGACCCCTGAGTTCCTCGACCAGTTCCGCTGCCGCGGCACCGGAGCCGTTGAGACGGTCCGGGACCGACCACCAAGCATCGCGGCGGACAGCCAGGCGTTCATCGAGCACCAGCAGACGGGCCCGGTCCACGCTGCCGTTGGCGGCCGCGGCCACGACTTGCGCTCGTTCAGCATCGGCCAGGTCTTCCGCGACCAGCGTCTCCGCGATGGCTTCGGCGCTGACGGGAGGAAAATCGACCCTCAGACAGCGCGACTCGATCGTCGCCTGATGCGGCGGCACATCGCTGGCCAACAGCACGAAGATCGTCGTCTGCGGCGGTTCCTCCACCAGTTTCAGCAACGCAGACGAGGCCGGGGCGTCGGCCGACTGGAACTGCTCGACGACAACTACCTTGCGGCTGCCCTCAGTCGGTGACCGCGACGCCTCACCGATGATCGCTCGGATCTCGCCCTGGTCACTGTTCGAGCCGAGGCGCAGGTTGTTGCCCGACGGGGCGAAGACGACGACGTCGGCATGGGTCGAGTTGAGTGCCAAACGCCGGTGCCGACTCGCACCCTCGGCGTCGGCCTCGGCGAGCAGCTCGCCGGCGAAAATCCGCGCAGCGAGACTCTTGCCGACACCTGCTGGGCCGACGAACAGGTAGGCATGGACCGGCGACGACACCGCAGCACGCAGGCGGCGCGCAGCTTCTGACTGACCGACCAGCGACTCCCACGGATCAGTCGTCATGAGTTCTGCGACAGCCAGTCATCGACCACCGACGCAACCCGGGCGGCCACTTCATCGACAGAGCCGTCGGCTTCGACCACGACCCAGGAGTCTGGTTGTTGCGCGGCGAGCTCGAGGTATCCGTCTCTGACCCGTCGAAAGAACTCGATACCTGTGCTCTCGATACGGTCCCGCTGATCACCCAGCCGCTCGCGCGCCGAGGCGACATCGATATCGAGCAGAACCGTCAGGTCCGGCTCCAGCCCCTGGGTGGCGAACTGCATCATTGCGTCAAGAAGTTCGA
This sequence comes from Candidatus Aldehydirespiratoraceae bacterium, assembly GCA_965208435.1. GTDB lineage: Bacteria > Actinomycetota > Acidimicrobiia > Acidimicrobiales > Aldehydirespiratoraceae > VXYK01. The sequence continues at coordinate 1,587,975 of OZ242337.1, forward strand.
GGTCTAGGCCACGGCCGTAACCCTGGTACGCCAGAGTCGAAGCACAGTAGCGGTCCGAGAGGACGGTGCGTCCGCCGTTGAGAGCAGGGCGCACGATCTCGCTCACATGCTGGGCCTTGTCGGCGATGATCAACAGGGCTTCGGTGCGATCATCGAGGTGGCCGTTGGACGGATCAAGAAGGATCGAGCGGATGGCACTGCCCACCTCGGTCGCGCCGAATTGAAAAGTAGCTTCGATGTCAAAGCGCTCTGTGCTCCCGCCATACCGGCTGCGTTCAAAATCGAGATACTGCTGGTCGTATTGATCGACGTTGATGTCAAGGCGCTCGCCAAGCTTGCGGATCTGGGTGGACTTGCCGGAACCGTCGATCCCTTCAAACACGATCAGACGGCCGCTCATCGGCTGTCTCCTCCTGGTTCTCCCAATTCCGCTGACTCGATCCCCTTTGAGCGGAGACTCCAGGACGCAAGGACCCCAGCGGCCAGGACCGTAATCGAAGAGAGCCACAGGGTCAGGCGAACGCCGGGCACCGCGATCGTGACACCGAGGAAGTGCCAGTCGGCGTCCCACCAGCGATCCGAAAGCACATTGAGGATCCCCGACAGCAGAGGAGCGACGGCCAGCGCCAACAGCAGGCAGAAACGTACGAGCACCAGCAACGCTGCGAAAATGCGTCCCCGCAATTCGTCCTCAACATGCTCATGCAACAGCGTGAAGCCCAGAACGTAGATCGGGCCCGCAGCAAACCCGACGACCGCGATCACGGGCACCACAATCACCAGCAGGGACGACGAGGCGGTGACGAACATCGAGGCGCCGGCCAGAATGAGCGCCACGGGGAAGACCACAGACCGGTTGATGCGGCTCTGCAGCGCACTCGCGGTGATCACGCCCAACGCCATCCCCACTCCGAGAGCGAAGAGAATGAGATCGAAATCAGCTTCGTCGCCAGAGATGACATCGTTGACGAACAGCGCGCCGAGCGGCACCAGCATCCCTCCGCCGATCACTCCCACTGCCAAACCTACGTTGACTGCGCGCACGATCGGGTTCACCGCAATGAACTGCCATCCTTCACGCAGTTCACGTATGGCACCACCGAGATCCAGACTGCTGGCCTCTCCCCCCCGTCGCTCCTCTTTGCTGCGACGTGGAATGGCGATGGTCCAGACGATGAGCGCCGTGGCCAGGAACGAGAGACCGTCGACATAGAACGCCAGACCCTCCTGATTCAGCCGGAAGGTGTTGACCCAGCCCTCATCGCTGAAGGACTCGGCAAGCTTGGCCAGCAACGCGGCAATCCCGGCGGCGACCGGGAACATGCCGTAGGCAGCCGCAACGTTCAGGGAGTTGGCAGTCGTGAGCTTCTCGGTCGGGACGATGTTGGGGACCACCGCCTCCTTGGCCGGGGACCACATCATCGTGCAGATCTCCAGAAGGAACGAGGCGACAATCAGACCCACGAGGCTGTCGACGAAGGGCAGCGAGAAGAGCACCAGCGCCCGAGAGACGTCGCAGACCAGCATCACCCGTTTTCTGTCGAGACGATCCACAAGCACGCCCGCCGCGGTGGCCAGAAAGAACCCCGGGGCGATGCGGGCCGCAAGGACCAGAGCGATGGCTGTGCCCTCAGACCCGTCGCTCAGTCGATCGGCCAACGAGATGATGGCAATGAGGCCCAGCCAGTCGCCGGTTGCGGAGATGACCTGCGCGATCCACAGCCGGAAGAACTCCCGTGAACCGAACATCGCCTCGATTCGGCCCCGTTCACGGGCAGCTTTGAGTGCCTCCCCCAACCGGGTGGCACTGCTCGAAGGGATCTGCTCGTCCACCGCGCGAGACTAGACCGTGACAGCCCGAATGCGCCCAGACCGTCAGGTCGCGCGCTTCTTGGTGGCCTTCTTGGTGGCCTTCTTGGCTGATTTCTTGGCCGCCTTCTTGGTGGTCTTCTTGCGGCTCGAGGCTCGTTTGGTTGCCTTCTTGGCAGGGCCCCGCAAGCGTCTCTCCGCCAGCAACTCCGCGGCACGTTCGACCGTCAACTCCTCGACGGTGTCCCCCTTTCGGAGGGACGCGTTGTACTCGCCGTCGGTGACGTACGGGCCGAAACGACCGTCCTTCACGACCATCGCCTTGCCGGACTCCGGATCATCCCCCATCTCACGCAGCGGCGGTTTGGGAGCCTGCCCACGGCGCCGTTTCGGCTGCGCGAACAGGGCCAGGCACTCCTCGAGTGTCACGCTGAAGAGCTGTTCCTCGTTGTCGAGGCTGCGACTGTCCGAACCCTTGCTGACGTAGGGACCGTAACGTCCGTTCTGGGCAGTGATGGCCAGTCCGTCTGCCGGATCAGTGCCGACAGTGCGCGGCAGAGTCAGCAGCTGGAGCGCATCGTCGAGGGTGACCCGTTCCAGAGTCATCGTGGCGAACAACGACGCCGACTTCGGTTTCTGATCCTGCTCGTCGCTGTTGCCGACCTGCACATACGGACCGAATCGGCCCGCTCTGGCATAGATGTTCATGCCGGTCTCGGGATCGGCGCCCAGCACGCGCCCCTCCCTCGGCATCTCCAGATACTCCAGCGCCTTGTTGAGGGTCAGCTCATCGGGGGGTAGATCCTCGGGGATCGACGCGGTGTTGCCGTTGCCGGCGCCGTTCTCGTCGGCCTCGCCACGCTGCACATAGGGGCCGTAGCGGCCGACCCGCACGACGACCGGTCGACCGTCGTCGGTCATCCCCAAAGGAATCGTGTTGACCGCCCGGGCATTGATGTCGGCCAAGCGGGTCGACACCTTCTCCTTCAAGCCGGGCTCGGCGCCCTCGCCCCCACCGAAATAGAAGCGTGTCAACCAGGGTTCAGACTCCTCGGCGCCCCTGGCGATCTTGTCGAGGTCGTCCTCCATCTGGGCGGTGAAGCGATAGTCGACAAGGTTCGGGAAGTGCCTCTCCATCAGGTTGACCACAGCGAACGCAGTGAACGTGGGAACCAGCGCTGATCCCTTCTTCCACACGTAGCCGCGGTCCAGGATGGTGCCGATGATCGACGCATAGGTGGAGGGGCGACCGACGCCGAGCTCCTCGAGCCGTTTCACAAGCGAAGCTTCGGTGTATCGCGCCGGTGGACTGGTCTCGTGCCCCTCGGGCTCCAGAGGACCGGTCGCACGGGCCTCGTCTCCCCCGTCGATCGCGGGCAGGCGCCGCTCCTCGTTCTCATCGCCGGCCCCGTCGGAAGTCTCCTCATACACCTCGCGGAAACCACGGTGCGAGATCACCGTGCCGCTGGCGGCGAACACCACGTCTTTGCTGGTGCGGCTTGTGGCCCCGAGCCGAAGCTGCACGGTCTCCCCGGTGCAGTCAGTCATCTGGGAGGCGACGGTCCGCTTCCAGATCAGCTCATAGGCTCGCGCCTCGGAACGGGGAACTTCTCTGGCGACCTCCTCAGGGGAGCGGAACGACTCCCCGGCCGGACGGATCGCCTCGTGCGCCTCCTGGGCGTTCTTCGACTTCTTCGTGTAGCGCCGGGGGGTGTCCGGCAGGTACCGCGCTCCGTAGCGGTCCTTGATCGTGGCACGGGCCGCTTGCAGCGCGGTCTCCGACAGCGTCGTGCTGTCGGTCCGCATATAGGTGATGTAGCCCTTCTCGTAGAGCCCCTGCGCGGCGCGCATCGCCATCTGAGCCGACATCTTCAGCTTGCCACCCGCCTCCTGCTGATAGGTCGAGGTGATGAACGGTGCTGCGGGACGCCTGCGGTAGGGCTTGGACTCGCGGGACCGCACCAGATAGGACGCACCCTCCAGATCGCCGACGAGTGCCGACGCCGCGGCACCGTCGAGCACGGTCACGTCCTCGCGGGCGAGTCGGCCGTCGTCGCCGAAGTCTCGGCCACCGGCCAGCCTCACCCCGTCGATGGTCGACAGCGACGCCGAGAACTCCCGTGTGTCGCCTTCAACCGCGGCGAAAGTGCCGCTCACGCTCCAGTAGCTCGCAGCGCGGAACTCCATCCTCTCACGCTCACGTTGAACCACAATCCGGGTGGCGACACTCTGCACCCGCCCCGCGGACAGCTGCGGCAGCACCTTCTTCCAGAGCACCGGGGACACTTCATAGCCGTAGAGCCGGTCGAGGATGCGACGCGCCTCCTGAGCATCGACCATCTTGAGGTCGAGCTCGCGGGGAGAGCTCACCGCCGCGGCGATCGCAGCGGCCGTGATCTCGTGGAACACCATCCGCTTGACCGGGATCTGCGGATTGAGCACCTCGATTAGGTGCCAGGCGATCGCCTCGCCCTCGCGGTCCTCGTCCGTCGCCAGATACAGCTCGTCGCTGTCCTTCACCAACTGTTTCAGGAGCCTGATATGGGAGCGTTTGTCGGCGCTCTCCACGTACAGCGGTTTGAACCCGTCGTCGACATTGATCCCGGTGCGGGCCCAGGGCTCGTTCTTGTAGGCCTTGGGCACCTCAGCGGCGTTGCGCGGAAGGTCGCGGATATGGCCGATCGACGATTCGACGGTGTAGCCGGCACCGAGGAACTCAGCGATCTTCTTGGCCTTGGCAGGCGATTCGACAATAACGAGTGCGTTGGTCACAGGGAACGGTCAATCCAAACAGAGAAAACGTGTCGGGCAATGTAGCCCTCGAATGTAGTCACGCAACATTCAGGGGTTGGACGTTCCCACCAACATTGGGTCGTCAGTCTCGATCTCCTCGACTGGTTTTGTGCGCAGCAGGATCAAGGTTCCGATGACCGCGGCCACGACCGAGGCGCCGAGAATGCCGATCTTCGCTTCGGTCAACAGCGGGTCGCTGAAGGCCAGACCGGCGATGAACAGCGACACCGTGAAGCCGATACCAGCAGTCGCCGCCAACCCGACGACGTGGGTCCAGGTGGCCGACTCCGGCAGCGACGTCAGGCCCGACTTCACGCCGAGCCAGGTGGCGAGCGTGACGCCGATAATCTTGCCGAAGACCAGGCCCGCGGCGATGCCGAGCGTGATCGGGCTCGTGGCGGCATCGGCAATGGTCTCAGTCGACAGATCGATCCCGGCATTGGCAAGGGCGAAGATCGGGATGATCAGGAAACTCGAGACTGGATGGAGCAGGTCCTCCAGCCGTTCCACGACCGAGACCTGGTCCTTCAACTCGAAGTTCGCACGGCGGACGACCATGGCGTTGGCGTCGCCGCGCAGCGCGCTCAGGACCGGCTCTTCGTCGGGATCCACCTCGTTGAGCGGTACAGCCGGTGCGAGCAGGCCCAGGATGACCCCGGCGATCGTGGCGTGTACTCCCGTTTCATGCACCGCGAACCACAGGAAGAACCCCACGACCACATACGCGGGAGTCCACCCGACCGCGGCTCGACGCATGCCGATCACCGCGAAAATCGCCCCGACCGCGGCCAGCAGCCACCCGACGGAGAGATCGCTCGTATAGAAGATCGCGATGACTGCGATCGCGCCGATGTCGTCGACGATGGCAAGGGTCAACAGGAACACCTTCATGACGCTCGGCACGCGGTCGCCGAGCAACGACACCACACCGACGGCGAAGGCGATGTCGGTGGCCATGGGGATACCCCAACCGTCGGACGCCATGCCGCTGGGATTGAAGGAGAAGTAGATCGCGGCCGGGAGGACCATCCCGCCGATGGCGGCGATCGCCGGAAGGGCGGCCGCACGCGGGTCTCGGAGCGTCCCGACGACGAACTCCCGTTTGATCTCGAGGCCGACGACGAAGAAGAAGATGGCCATCAGGGCGTCGTTGATCCAAGCTTCGAGGGCCAGATCCAACAGGACGCGGGATCCGATCTCGATCGAGATGTGCGTCTCGAGAATCTCGTGGTACGTGTCGCTGTAACCCGAATTGGCCCAGATCAGGGCAATGACCGTGGCACCGAGCAGCAGGATGCCGCCCGCGGCCTGAATGCGCAGGAACCTGCGCAGCGGGCGGCCCAGCGCCGCGACGAATCTGAATTCGCGGCGGCGGCGCTTGGGGGACGATCTTGGTGGCGACTCCTCAGACATGACCATGCGAGACGCTACCCGCCCACAGCGGCGCGATTACGCTTGAATCCGTAGAAAACCAGGCGAACACATGTCCCCGATGATGACGGTCGGATCTCTGTCTCGTCTGCCAGCATCCGCATGAGCCGAAGTCCCATCCCGGACTCATGGAGAAGCCGTTCGGGGGAGTCCGGATCCGGGAGGTTCGGCAGTGCGTCGGGGTCGAACCCCTTGCCGTGGTCGCGGATCGTCACTTCAATCTGCTCTTCGGTGACGTTGCAGGTGAGTTGTATCTGCGCGGCGGGGTCAACCCCTTCGTGGGACCGGATGGCATTGGTCGTGGCCTCCGAGACGGCAACCCGAAGATCTTCGACACGTTCGGACTCGATGCAGGGGTGCAGTTGTGCCGCGCCGGACACCACCAGGCGCACCAGCGACACGAACTCCATGTGCGCCGGGATCTCGAGAACCACCTCGCCGGTGTATTCCTCGCCGGTATCGGCAGCGGCAGAGTCGGGGCTCTTGTGGCGGGTTGCCGCGAGGAGGTCTTGGCGTCGGGTCATCGAGGTCGTCGGGTCATGCGGTCATTTAGTCGAGACCGCTTCTTGCACTGTCTTGTGCAACTTGAACACTCGGTCGAGATCGCACACCTCAAAGACTCTACGAATCCGCGGCGCAGGTACAACCACCCGCAGGTCCCCATCGAGGAGTCGAGTGCGTTTCAAGGCGCCGACGATGACTCCGAGTCCGAAGGAGTCGATGAAGTCGACTCCGCTGAGATCGAGCACCAGACGACTGCTGCCTTCACCGACCTGTGCCATCACGTGTTGTCGCAACTCCGGCCCGCCGACGACGTCGAGCTCCCCCACAACCGAGGTGACCGACCACGGCCCCTCGTGGAACGTCTCAAGCAGTTGCACCCCAGAAACCGTACCGGACCAGCACGCTCGGCTTGCGCACCCGTCGTCGATTCAGGCGCTCACTGTTCTCGGTACATGGCGGCGACCGATGACATCTCGGGGTCGTTGAGGAGCGCTCCAACGACTGAGATATCGGTTCGCATCACGTAGACGAGCAGCACCCTGACCACCGTGGCGTCCCGGGTGACGGCGACCGTGAGCCGTGCGGGGTCCAGCGAACCCGCATCGACGACCGCGGCGGTGACTTCGGCGTCCGATCCGCCGACCGCCGCGATCCGGACTCCCTCCCGAGCGGCGTGGGTGAGCATGACCCGGGCACGGACCACGAGTCCGATCTGCGCGACGACAAGCAGCGCAACGACCGCGACTGGGAGAAGCAGCGCGAACTCGACCGTCGCCTGGCCCCTGCTCTCGCGACAGCGTCGTCTCACGAAACCCGATCTGCTATCGAGTTGACGACCTTGTTGAGCAGCGACGAGATCTTGCCAGTGGACGTGGCCCAGGCAATCAACATCATCGCCACAGTGGCCGCACCGAGCACCACCAGCGCATACTCGGCAGTCGCCTGACCTCTGTCGTCGGTCAGCCGCGACTTCACCTCGGCAGCGGCTGTGAGCATGGCGACCTCGATCGTGATCCATAGACGCAACAACATCGGATACCTCCTGTTTCGTTCGATCTGTTGTCTTGTATTGGGGGAAGCGGGAAACCACGGCTGCAGCTCAGACGACCACACCAAGGTCGCTGAGAGAGCCGAGCACCAGCGGTACCAGGGTGAGCAGCGCGAACGAGGGGAGTACGCACAGCAACAGCGGCCCGAGCATGGCTACGGGCACGCGGCGTGCACGTTCCTGTGCTGCCACCCGCCGCAGACGACGGGCCTCGTCGCTCACCCGCAACAGGCCGCCGGCCAGCATGGAGCCATCGCGTTCACCTGCATTGAGGGCCGCTACCAGCGGCCGGACCCGATCCCCCAGCGGGGTCATTGCCCGGTCGAGCGCGTCCGCGAAGGTGGCCCCCGCCGATGCTCTCGACAGCGCTTTGTGCACGGCTGTTGCGAACGGGTCGGGCAGCCAGGCTTGGCACCGCTGCAGCGTTTCTCTCGGTGTGAGACCTGCGCCCACGCCGACCAGCAGAAGATCCACGACCTCGGGCAGCGTTCTCGCCACAGTGGCGTCGCCGTCGGTGGAGGCTCGGCGGCCTCGGATCACCACGACCGCGTAGATGAAGACCAGCGGGACGACCAACACCGGTTGCGTCAGCCCCACGATCAGCGCGCCGAAGACCACCACGCCGAGCAGCACCCGCTGCCCGGCCGAACCTCTAGTTGAGCCCGTGGCGATGCTCCGTCTTTCGGGCAGGGTCTCGACCAGTGGTCTCGGCCGCACACGCCAGGGGCGAAACCAGACCGCGCTGAGCACACAGCAGCCGACGACGAGCACGATCCTCATCGCGCACCGCCGGTCATCGGGTCACCGCCAACCAGCGCGGCACCAGTCATCGCACGACCAACTACCGCGTCACCACCGGCCATCACGCCAGCGGCGGTCATCAGGTCACCGCCGGTCATCGGGTCACCGAGGCTGCGAGCCGTCGCATCCACGCGAAACCGACGACGTTGAGCAGCAGACCCAACACGACGCAGATCTGGCCCGTTCCGGTGGTGAAGACTGCTGCGCTGCTCGCAGGATCGAGGGTCAGAAGCAGAACCAGGAAACCGATCGGCGCGACGAACAGCACCATCGCCGAGGCTCTGGTCTGTGCGGTCAACACCCGGACCTCGTCGACGAGCCCGGCGCGTTCGCGCAGAGTCAACGCGGCGCGCTCCATCGAGCCGGCCAACGCGCCGCCGGTGACCGAGCCGAGGCTCACGACAGCACGGACCAGGTCACCGTCGGGATGATTCAACTCGCCGGCCCAACGGTCGAGCGCCTCCACGAGCCGTTCGCCAGAGGCGAAACGGGTCACCAACGTGTCGAGCCCCAGACCACGCAGCGACGACATCGACGAGGCCGTCTGGATCGCTTCGTGCAGGTTGCATCCTCCTCGCAGTTCACGCGCCAACACGTCGAGCATCTCCGGAAGCTGGCCGATCGCGGCGAGCCGCCGACGCTGCTCGGCACGACTCACAGTCACTCCACGCACCGCCGTCACTCCCCGCACCAGAGGGGGCGCACGGTCTCACCGTCGACCACTTCTACAACCGCCGCTACTTCGCGAGTACCTGACGGCGTGCGTTCGACCTGCACAACAACGTCCAGCGCAGAACCGATCTGGCTGCGGATCGCGTCATGCGGGAGCCCGGTTCCGGCCGACATCACCAACGACGCCAACCTTCGCAGGGCATCGGTCGGGGAGTTCGCATGGATCGTCGACAGGCACCCCGAATGCCCGGTGTTGAGCGCCTGGACCAGATCGAGCGCTTCGGGGCCGCGCACCTCGCCGAGCACGATGCGATCGGGACGCATCCGCAGCGCGTTGCGCAGAAGGTCGCGGATCTCCACGGCCCCGACCCCTTCGATGCCGTCGGTTCGGGCCTCCAGGCGCACCACATGGGGATGGCGGAGCCGAAGCTCAGCCGCGTCCTCGATGGTGATCACCCGAGCTTCGGTCGCCACATGTGCGGCCAGAGCGTTGAGCAGCGAGGTCTTGCCCGCTCCCGTACCGCCGCTGACGATGATGCTGCGCCGCTCAGTGACCAACTCCGCGAGCATCGAGGCAACCGTTGGCGGCCCGAAATCGGCCACGTCCTCGGCTCGCAGCACGAACCGCCGGATGGTGACGTAGGGGCCGTCGATGGCGACGGGTGCGGCCACGATGTTGACACGGCTGCCGTCGGCGAGGCGTCCGTCGACCCAGGGCTTCCGCGGGTCCACGATCCGGCCGATCGGCGCAACTATCCGTTCGACGAGCAACTCCAGTTCAGCGTCGTTGAGCACCACCCCGCTGGACTCGATCCGCCCGTGGCGCTCGAACCAGACCACGCCGGGTCCGTTGATCATGATCTCGCTGATCTCACGGTCTACGAGCAACGGTTCGATGGGACCGAGCCCGGCCAGACGGGCCGTGACCTGCCGGTGCAGCGACTCCCGTTCACGGGCACCCAGCAATGGTGCGTGGCGGGAGATGGCGGGAAAGATCTCCGCGGCGCCGCCGCCCTGGTCCAAGAGGTCGCCGTGGACCGTTGCGGCGAGATCAAGCATCAGCGCTTCAGCCATCGAGCACCTCGCTCAGGCGGTTCAGCGAACGTGGCATCCGGTGCGCGAGCAGGCCCGAGTCGACTGCCCGCGAGACCGCCGGGTCCCATGGCACGGCAAGGACCTTGTGTCCGTTGAACACGGCTGTCACATCGGACAGTCGCAGAGCCCTGCCGGGTTCTTCCACCACGACGACTGTGCTCCCCAACGCCAACGGTCGGGCGAGGGCAGCTTGAATACCCAGGTAGCAGGCTCGAATCACCATGACGGCACGGGTGCCGTGCACCAGCCAGGGATCGGGAGGGCCCGCGCTGCCCGCATCGACCACGACCCAGCGTGCAGACCGCGACAGGAGTTCCGCCGCCAACACGGTCCGCTCGGGATCGATCGCTGCCTGCGTTGCGTTCCCCGCGCCGAGGAGTTGCAGCCTCTCTCCTGCGGGCATCTCGAGCAGCGACAACGCATCGGCGGACACGTCGGAGGGCGCAAGGAGCCAATCAGACAGTCCGTCGCCGGTGCCGGGCGGCAGGCCGAGCACCATCGGCAGATCGCCGACAGTGTCGACTAGTAAGGTTTCACGGCCTGACGAGGCAATCGTCAAGCCCAGCGCGGCGGCTGTGACTGAGGTACCTGATCCACCCTTGGGCGACCAGCAAACAATAAACACGACAACTCCCGGGACTCGATTCTCGACGGGGGAAGTCGTTCAACGGGGAAGTCGTATGTCACACCCTAGTTGGCAGGGTGGCGGTGTCAACCGCCGATCGCGCTAACTCAGACGTCTTTGACCTTGCGGCCCAGCAGCACCAGCAGCACGATCAGAACGACACCTAGAAGCAAACGGTTCTTTGACATGCCGATGACGCTATCGAGTGACGACCGATCCCACACCGTCGAGAGTTTCCTGTTTGGCTGTAGCGTCTGGTGTGGAGGTGTCCGAGCGCCTGGTGGGCTCCCCCGCCTTCAAAGCGGGTGGGATGGGTGATCCCCGTCCGGCGGGTTCGATTCCCGTCCACCTCCGCCAAGGAGACCACGCCAGAATTCTCTTTGGCCCGAGAAGCTACCCATCCTCCGGTTGCCTCGCGATGCGGTCCTTCTCTACTCGTTCCTTGCGTGCAGCTCTGTTCCCAATGATGTTGACACCCACGAGGGGCGCTAGAGCCACCACGACAAACACGATGCCACCTGTGGATTGACCAGAATTGATCAAGACGATAGATCCGATGAGAGCTGTCATCGCAAATATCCATGCCAGGATCTGCGCGAGCGTTGACCGCCGGTTATCGCCTCGGACAACAACGTCTTCCAACTGTTGGCGGTGTCCTCCTTGCTCGATGATGTCATCGACGATCTTGTAGGCGATATCAGGATGTTTGTCAGCAAGTCGTTCTACGGCGTCAATCAGTGACGGGAACAGCAGCTGAATCTGGTGGAAGGACTGCTGTATTGAGACGTCACGCACTTCGCGGGCAGACGACTCCGCTCCGCCGCGTGAGCTAGATGATTAGTTCCAAGGGGTTAGTGGTCGTAGGCGATCAGGGATCGGGCGGGTCCGGGTTGTTGGGTGGTTTGGTTGTGCCAGATGGCTGTGGTGAGCGCGAGTATTCGTTGCAGTATGCGTGCGGCGACACCGGTGCGGGTGCGGCCGCGGTGGCGTTCGAGGCTGAGTTGGGATTTGAGGGTCCAGTTGACTGATTCGATGATCTGGCGCAGCGGTTTGAGGAACTGTCGTCCGGGTCGGGGTGGTTCTGTTTTGGTGGCAGGCCTGATGAGTGTGATGCCCGCGGCGTTGAGTTCGTCTTCGAAGCCGGCGCGCCGGTAGCCTTTGTCGGCGATGAGCGTCTGGCCACACCGGGCGATGTTGGCGTGGGCGATCATTTCTAGGCAGGTGTCGCGCTCGTCGGCTTTGGCGCCGGTGAGCGCGTAGGCGACCGGCAGCCCCGACGGTGTTGTGATGAGGTGCAGGCGCAGCCCCCAGAACCACCTCGAGTGCGAGGCGCAGTAGCCGTAGCCGGCCCAACCCGCGAGGTCAGAGCGCTGCTGGGTGCTGCGGCTGCGGCCGCACTCCACCGGAGTGGAGTCCACTAGCCACACGTCGTCGTGAAACGACGGGCAGTCCCGTGCCAGCGCGGCAATCACGTGTTTCATCAACTCGCCGCTGCGGCGCAGACGCTTGTTGTAGCCGGGCCGCTTAGGCACATAGCGGAACCACGCCTTGAGGTGCTCCGTAGCGTAGCGGATGAACCGGGCCTCAGAGTCGAACCCCAACAGCACCTGAAGCACCGCCAAAGTGACCAACTCCGCGTCCGAAAGCCTCGGAGCTATCCCCACCACAGGCCGCTGCGGCAACCATTGGGGATTTGACGCCAACAAGTCGTCGATCTTCACATACAGTGCAGTCACGAGGGTGTCCAAGTCCGGGTTCATACCAAGGTCCTCCAAGGATCGGGGTCTGTGGAAAACCCCGAGCATGGACACCCTCACCGCTCACATGGTGGACCCCCACCCCTTGGAACTACTCGTCTAGGGAGAGCCTCCTGCTCGGGTGGCTCCGAAGGCTCAGGTAACGTCACTCGAGACCTGAAACGGAAGATGCGGCCATGACGTGCTTTGCATCCTCCTCCACCGCAAGCCAGTCCTGAAGGACAGCCAAGACGTCGGCTTCTTGAGGCGTCGGCGATGTGTTGTAGGAGTCGTAGACACCGAAGAAGTCGAACACCCGCGCAATGCCGTGCAATGCTCGCGGCCGGGCATACAAGTAGGAGGTCCGAGGGCTAACCGCTGCATCGGTCATGCCGCGGACCGTACCCGTTTACCACCTAGGTTGCAACAGTTCGATTGGGATCGCCTGACGGTCCGGCTAGTAAGCGCAAGCCGCACGCAGCCGATATACCGCGTGCACGGGGTCCCATTTTCTCTTTCCCACAGGCAGGTCGACAGATGGGGCAACCCGGTGCTTCAACTCGGCTTCGTCTCCAGTCCCGTAGGGGAGAGGGATTCGGTTAGGGCTTGGATCTCGGTTAGGGCGGATTGGAGGTCTTCGGCGATCTCGGCGGCGAGGATGGCCGGGGGTGGGAGGTTGTCGGCGTCTTCGAGGCTCTCGTCCCGCAGCCAGAACAGGTCGAGGCTGACCTTGTCGCGGGCGATCAGTTCGTCGTAGGTGTAACGCTTGAACCGTTCGGACTCCGCACGTTGGTGGCGAGAGTCGGCACGGTAGCGGGCGACGAAGTCGTCGAGGTCAGCTCTCGTTAGCGGGTTCTGCTTGAGGGTGAAGTGCTTGTTGGTGCGCAGGTCGTACACCCACAGCTCACGGGTCCATGCGTCCTCGGCACCCTCACGGCGACGGAAGAACAGCACGTTGGCCTTCACGCCCTGCGCATAGAAGATCCCGGTCGGCAGCCGCAACAGCGTGTGGACCTCGCAGTCGTGCAACAAACGGCGGCGAATCGTCTCACCCGCACCCGCCTCGAACAGCACGTTGTCGGGCACCACCACGGCCGCGTCCCCGCCGATCTTCAGCAGGCTCACCACATGCTGAACGAAGTTGAGCTGCTTGTTCTTCGTCGTCGCCCAGAAGTCCTCCCGCTCGTAGCTGTCCGACGACGACCTGCCGAACGGCGGGTTGGTCAACACCATGTCGAACGGCTCGCCCGGAGAGTCCCGCAGAGCGTCGTCCACCACGATCGGCGAGTCGGACTCGGGGCTCTCAATACCGTGCAACAGCATGTTCATGGCGCACAACCGGGCCGGCAGGTCAGCGATCTCCCAACCAGTGAACGCCCCCGAGCGCAGGTGAGCGACCTGGTCCGGTTCCAGATGCGGGAACCGCTCGACGATCGACCGGTACACACCCAGGAAGAACCCGCCGGTGCCGCAAGCCGGGTCACAGATGCGGTCGTCGGGCTCGGGCTGCATCACATCGACGACGGCGTTGATGAGCGCCCGTGGCGTGAAGTACTGGCCCGCTCCCCTGGCGCCCTCCTGAGCGGTCTTCTCGATCAGGCCCTCATAGGCGTCGCCTTTGAGGTCGGCGTCGTAGCTCATCCACTCGTGCTGGTCGATGAACTCCTTGATGAGCTGTTCGAGCTTGGCGGGCGTCTGAATGCGGTTGCGGGCCTTGTGGAAGACCACCCCGAGCATGTCCTCACCCGCGCCGAGCGCAGCCAGCGCATCGCTGTAGTGGGCTTCCAGATCCGCACCCGACCGGTTCAGCAACGACTGCCAACCAAGCTCGACGGGCACGATGCGGTCGCCTCCAAGCATCTCGTGCTGCTCGTCAGCCATCTTGAGGAACAGCAGATACGTGAGCTGTTCCAGGTAGTCGCCGTAGGACAGACCGTCGTCACGTAGCACATCACAGAAGTCCCACAGCTTCTGCACCATCGCATTCGGGTCCTGCGCGGTCACCGGCGCGTGCTCACAATGACCGATCAATCACATCGTCAATATCTGACCTAAGTCTCACGGGGTCAGCATAAGGAAGGTGACACCAACGTTCGAGCAATGTCGAAGCATCCGCTCGAACGGTTGAGGAGGGCAGTTCCGCCGTCGCTTGCCCAGACCTTGCAACCATGGTCCGATCACCCGATCCCGTGCGACACGCGACATCGCCAGACGGTTGCTGTGCTGATCGACGATCACCTTGCCTCATGACCCCCAATGTATGCCACGTGACGCATCAGAGGTAGTGCCGGTGGGCTTCGAGACATGACGCAGCGCCGCTCTGGTCGGAAGGTTGGTCCGCCAGCTCTTCTCGGACGGTCTCCGAGACTTGGGGGCGGATGGGTTTGCCGTCCTCCGTCGGCATCGCCTGATGCTTCGGTAGAGTAACTGCCGCGACCAACCACCCGTTGTCACGCGGCTCTAGCCCTGATCGTTCACGAGTATTTGTGATCGGGTTGGGTGTGCGTGTTTTGGTGTGGTTTCGGGGTTGGGGTTTCGGGGTTGGGGGGCGTGGGGTTCGCGGGCGGGTGTTTTGGGGTCTGGTCAGGCGTGTTGGGGTGTGTTGGGGCGTGTCGGGTCGGGGTGAATCAGGCCGTGTCGGGTCGGGGTGGGGGGTGTGTTTATGGGGCGCCGGGGCGGCAGGCGTGGAGGAGTTGTGGTGTTGTTGGCCACCAGTGGAGCAGGCGCAGGGTCCATTTGCGTGAGGACCGCACGAGTCTCGCGGGTGCGTGCCATAGCTGCCAGCGGAGGCGTTTGGGGGAGGCGTTGGCGAGGGGTCCGTCGAGGCGGAGTTGTTGGAACCATTTCACCAGCGTCGAGCTGAACGCGACCATCGCGGCCCAGGCGGTGTTGGCGTCGAAGTCGCTGAAGGGCATGCGGGCCAGGCCGGAGTCTTTGAGGTCGGCGATGGTGTTCTCGATGCGGGCGTGGGCTCTGTGGTGGGCGTCGAGTTCGGCGGGGTCGCCTGCGGCGTCGGTGTAGAACCCGCGGTAGCGCCAGGTGTCGGAGTCGAACAGGGTCCTTTGGGCGCCGGGGTGGCGGGGCTCGCGGCAAGCGATGAAACGGGTCGCGTCGGGCCAGTCGGAGAGATCGACGAAATGGGTGAGGTCCGCGACCTGGGCGCGTTCGGCGGGTTCGCCTTTCGCGTCGAGGGCGGACTGCCATTTGTCCGGGTCGATGCGGTTGTGGTCGATAGCCGCCTCCACCTGGTTGTTGGAGCGTGCTGTCATGAAGAACTCGATGTTGCGGTCCCGGCAAGCCGCGGCGATACGTGCAGAACAGCCCGCGGAGTCCACACGCAACTGCACCCGCCTGAGAGGCACCGTGTCGTCGTGTTCGCGGTGCCCCGCGGCGACCGCTGCGGGGAGCTGCGCCACAGCAGCGTCGAGGACCTCTATATGGTCTGCTATCGAGTTCGCGGCTGCGTTGCCCGCACGCAGCTTGATCGACAGCATCTCACCATCGTCGGTAGCACACAGCATCGGATGGAACCCGAACCCGCCCTTGAAATGCGCCGCCGCTTCGGCCTTGTTCTCAGAATGCACCTCCACCAGCGTCGAGTCGATATCCAAAACCACCGGAGACGACCCCGACACATCACCGCGGCGCTCCCACACCCCCGCGCGCACACCAGCCACCGCCCCAGCCAGTCCCCCCACCACATCAGGGCCCAAGCCCCGCAGTGTGCGGTACAGAGTCGAATCAGACGCCACCTCCCCAAACAGCACCGGCTGAGCCCGCAGATGCTCAATATCCGCGCACGCCTCCCCACCCCCGGCGAGCATCAACAACAAATGCACCAACACCTTGCCCCGGTCATGGACCGGCGCCCGCTCACCAGACACCGGCACCACCGCCGACAACGCCTCCCCCAAACCCAAACCGTCAGCGAAACGCCCCAACGCGAACAAACCCGCATGCGCCGCGACCTGCCCACCGCCCCCTGTCACCCTCACATCACAAGTGCTGCTAACCTGCATCTCGGAGATGCCCCTTTCTGTGGAACCCACATGTGCTTCCCAACACACATCGTCCCACATCAAAGGGGCTTTTCCGCGGACGCGCACACCCCAACCTCAACACCCCCATGAACGATCAGGGCTAGTAGCAAAACCGCCATCGTTCGCAAGGCGAGGTGTGTCGGCTGCCAGGAAGGCTCTAGACCATGACCAGTACCACACGTCAGATTTCTGGCTTTCTAAGTTACGTTCGGGACGACGATGCTCATGAAGCGGGACGTATTACGGAACTCAAGCGGCGACTTGAGGCAGAAATTCGGATGCAGACTGGAGAAGCATTCTCGATATTTCAGGATCGCGACGACATCTTCGTCGGCGAGCAGTGGCGAAACCGGATTGAGAACTCGATTGATGAGACATCACTACTCGTCGCGATCATCACACCGTCCTTCCTGAGAAGTGAGAACTGTAGGGAGGAAATCCGACTCTTTATGGATCGTGAACACCAACTCGGTCGTGATGATCTGATCATTCCAATACTCTATGTTCATACTCCAGGACTGAACAATGCAGAAGATAATACCGCGGCGCTCCTTTTTAGTCGTCAACATTTCGATTGGACGGATTTACGATTTGAAGACTTTGAATCAAACAACGTTCGTCGAGAGATCAGGGATCTTGCTCTGCACGTGGTTGAGGCGATGCACCGCTCAAAAACCTCAGTCAAGGGCAGTATCAAGCCAGATAGTCAACCCGACGATGACGGACCTGGTTTCCTTGAGTTACAAGCTGAGGCGGAAGTAGCTCTGGAAGGCCTAGTCATTACTATCAATTCGATGACCCAGACGACCGAGAAGATCACTGAGAATACTCGGCAAGCAACCGATGCCATCAATAGGGCGAACTCGTCTGGCAAACCCGCCTCAGCCCGTCTGTCAACCGTACAGAAGCTTAGTCAAAGCCTGGAAGAACCTGCATACGAAATGGAGGATTTGACGGACGTATACCTTGATCAGTTGGCGCGGGTTGGAGGAGGGGTATATCTACTTGTGGAGCAAGTACAATTCATGGTCGATGACGATATGGAGGCTGTAGACAGCCTAATCCTAAGCGTTCGCCAAATGAGAGACACTACCGTTGAAGGGATTGATTTGCTTCAAGGGTATCAGGCTGCTCTGGTGAGAGCTTACCCGATTAGCCGTTCCCTAAAGCCGGTGCTAAAGCGAATCCATAATGCCCTTGAGAAAGTAATCTCCAGTAGACCCACTTACGTGGCATGGTATGAAGATCTTGCTGATGCGCGTGAGCAACGTTCTCAAGCATAAGAGAAAATTTATGGTGCTGTCACGATCGCAGCCGAGTTCGCGTCGACGATCAATCCGGCTCCAGTTCCGTGATGAAGCTGCGGAGGCTCTCAAGAAATGTTGTCGAGTCTGTGTAGAACTCTTGCATCGTGGCGATTCGGTCCTCAGTGACTCCGAGGTCACGGAGCCGTACTTCGTGTTTTCGGCTTCGCAAGTGCGAACTGAGGCTGCGGACCTCGTGGAGTCTGCGAAGGAATCCGATTTCGCGTTCGAGCGACGGGTAGTCGATTTCGCTGAGCCACCGTTCCAAAAGCGAGATCGACTTCATAGCGGCCGTGTCGCCCACCAAGTCTGACCTGAGCTGTCTGGAGTTGAGTGCTTCAACCAAAGCGATCTGAAGATCCTTGATCAGATCCTCGAACTCCTTATCGGTGTTATTTAGTGGCGTGCGCAAGCGATCGAGCGCAGCCGCGTTCGGTCCTTCCAGTTCGCGAAGCAAGTCCCAGTTGAACCGCTCCCGCCATGCTTCGCGAAATCGGCTGTACTCCTGTTTGAAGACGAATACGGGTGATTCCGCGTCAGCGGGCTGACCCATCAACTGGCGCGTGATCGCAGTCTCACTGCCGAGCCTTTGAAGCACGACGTTGTGGGCTTTCCAATGGTCGCGTTCGGTAGCAGGGATGTCTCGTCCGAGATCGCCAAGCCACACCATCACATATCCGTCGACGTTGTCATTGTCGATGTGGACGCCCCATACGCCGCCACATGACAAGCGGCCGTCGGTCACTTCGTACTTGTCGGTATCCGCGTAGTACTTCTGTAGGACCTCGCGACGGAACCAGACGGGTGTCAGATAGCGCGGAGCTTCAGGGTTCGTGCCGAAGTTGTTTGCGAGTTGGCCCGGATCGCACGTGAATCTAATTTCTCTCCCGACATCGTCTTCTCCGATGGTGAACTCCTGAAATTCCTCTAGGTCTCGTTCATCCCACGGCCAGATCCCCGATAGTTCCTGGGGCGGGGCTGGAATGACCTGCTTACCGCACACCATTGACAGCGTCTGATCCCTAAACCGCTTCCCGAGACCCCACTTCTGAGTGTGGTCGCACCACCAACGAAGCCGATAGTTCGAGCCGCGTACCTCGTAAGGGTTGCTTCCAAACTCAGTCTCGAACGCCGCGGTGTGGTTCCCAGGATGGAAGACGCGAGAGTCCATGAATCGCACCAAGTCGAGTTGTCGGGCGGCCAGGTACTGCTTCAGGTACTTCGTACGTATCTTGACGCTCGATTCCGACACTTCCGCTGCCGGTTCGAACGAGCCGTCAGGGGTGAGCTTTTCGAACTTCGAATGATCCGTGTTGGGTCGCAGGTCAAGCAGGTGGCGAAACTCCTCGACAATCTCGGGGAGGATTCTGGACCCGATACCTAGATTGGAACGAATGATCACGATGGGCAACGCGTCGGCGGCACCGCAGATGTGGCGGATGTACTCGATCTGATCGCCGAGCTTCGAAAATCCGGGCGTACCGCTACCGATGGATCCCTCCCAGTTGTCGCGCGCCAGTACATCGGAGCGATGCGACGAAGGCATCAGAACCGCGTGGAGAAAGCGCCCGTCGGCCACGCCTTCGGAAAGGTAAACGTCGGTCCAGTAGGTGTCCGTCGCAAGGAAGTCCCGCAACTGGGATTCCTGTTTCAGGGGCTCGGGAAGTGGTCTACTGCTCATCTCGTGCCGTCCTCGATCTTGATCGGCCGGGAGGACCCGAGTTGTAGTCTAAGAGTCAACCGACGGAACCACGGACGGCTCATCTTCCAGACTCTGAGGAACAAGCTGACCGCTGAACGCCTCCGCGAGAATCGATCGTCGAAGGGCCGACACGCGACCGCGGGCTGTCATGCAGGCGTCGAGCATCTCAACGGTTGCCGAGACGATTTCTTCGGCCTGAATCGCAACCGAAGACTGGATCTCAAGGCTAGGAACAGGGATTTCCATCGCCTTGATCAGACCGAGGTTCAAGTTGGGTTGTACTCCTCCTGACGATAACCGCCGATTCACCTCGTACTGGACGTTGAGGAATGTCCGCAGGAACCGTCCGTCGAGACGTGACTGGTCACAGTTGATCGCTGCACATGCTTGGTTACAGGTCGATTCGAATTCGAGTATGGCAGCCTTCCCACGGGTCTTCCCCTCTCCGTACATCGCCATCAGCACGGTGCCCGCGGGCCAGAGCTTGACGCTGGTCTCAGCAAGGGCACGTTCGGAAATCAACTCCTCAGCCGACCATATCGACAGTTGATTCACGGCTCCCGAAGTAACCCAAGGGATGGTGCCCTGTGACCAGTACTTGCTTTCCGACCTCTTGGGTGTTGCACCACTACCCACTTGGGCAACCGCGTCGAGCCTGCGACTGGGCCACTCAGGTGAAAATAATTGCGACATAGCGATCGACGACAATGCAGGGCACTTGGTCTCGGCGGCCGCGATGCTGGCCTCGACGGCGTCGAGGCGGGAGAAGTGCTCTTCGATAGCGGTGACGATTCGTTCCTGCTCTGGTAGTGGGGGGACGTGCACCTCAGTCGACAGAAGATCATTCTTCTTAAGATTGTTGATGTTCGTGCCCGCGGCTGCGTTTCGCCAGAGCTTTCTGACGGGATCGCTCTGGAGGAAGTACGACAAGTATGCGGGCTGGACGCCAGCGTGGGGACGCAAGACGGCCATGAATGCGCCATGTGCGCCCATCCAGTCCTTTCTGACTGGGGCGGACTTTCCTACGACGGAGAGGCTCCCACTCGATGTTGCAATAACCGTGTCGCCCGAACACAGGTACTGCTCCGGCGCGACACGGTCGGCAGGGACATAGACCAAGCCCTCATCGACTCGGATGCGACCATCTTGCACATTGCCCGCTCGAACTATTGGGACAAGCCCGGTACCAGGTTCGCTTGATACGTCAGACTTCTTGAACGTGACACCACGAACGAGCGTCGAAACCTCTCCGACCGTTGCTGACGACCACCGAGATGGAAGCTCGGTGGTCATGCGGCTAGGGCCTGGGTGAGTTCGTCGAGTAGGGCGTCGAGTTCGGCGCCGAAGAGGTTGCGGGCTTTGCCGAGGCCGCCTTGGGTGCTGAAGGGTGGTCCCATCAATTCGCGGGGTGTGATACCGAGGTTGGTGGCGATGCGGGCTTTGACCAGGTCCCAGTACGCCACCTGCTTCTCGGAGAACGAGCGGCCGGCGTTCGACTGCTGCAACAGCCACGCCTTGAAGCGGTCGTTCACCAACTCGGGGAAGGCAACCAACTCGTCGGCTTCGCCGAGGGCGTACCTCACGAGGCTCACCAGGTCGGTGTTGACTCGGTGGGCCGAGCCGCGCACCTTCGAGGCGTCGAGAGTCTCATAGGCCTCCCACAACGCCTCCGGGGTCCAACGATGCGGAGGCCGCGAAATCGCGTCCGCCAACTCCTTGACGTCCTTGTAGCTGAGGCCCCCGCCGTACGGCTGGCTGTAGAGCACCTCCAGCGCGGTGATCTCGTCCCTGTTGTCCTCGATGAACTGGTGCCAAGACTCGACCTGGGACCGGGCGCGGTCCACCGCCTCCCGAGAGAACTCGCCTGAGATCACCCGGTCCTGCGACGCCGTGTCGATCACCTGCTCGTAGCTGCGCCTGACATCGATCAGCTTCTCCCGAAGCACCGAGTTGCCTGCCAGCGGCTTCAGCGCCTCACGGATCATCGACTTGCTAGCGGCCTTGACCTGATCAGGTGTGGGTTCACCGTCAGCTTCAGCCGTAGCCGCCGCGTACTGGCGGTCGACGTCGAGAGCGTCCACCATGCCGCGCACCAACTCCGTCAGCCCGACTCCGGCCACCTCCTCCACCTCGGCTCGGTCCCCTGGTGTCATCTTCCGGTGAAGCCGGGTGAGCCGAGACGCCACCGACGACACCACCTCCGGATCGACCGAACCGATGCCGATCTGGTTCAACAACCGGTCGAAGCTCACGCCGCGCTGGCGTTCGAGCGGCACAGTGTCGTGCAGTTCGGCTTCGGTGACACCCACGGCATCCACGATCACGAAGCGGTCCTTGACGACGGCATCGGGCGTGACTGCACGCAGTTGGTCGCTGTCCATCACCCGAACGCCACGCCCCTTCATCTGCTCGAAGAAGTTGCGGCTGCGCACCATCCGCATGAACACCACACACTCGATCGGCTTCACATCGGTGCCGGTGGCGATCATGTCCACCGTCACCGCGACGCGGGTCGGGTAGCTGGTGCGGAACTGCTGCAACAGCTCCTCAGGCTTGTTGCCGGCATCACCAGAGCGATAGGTGATCTTCACCGCCCCCTCGTTGCCGAGCCCGAACTCCTCCCGGACAATCTGCACGATGTCGTCCGCGTGGCTGTCGTCCTTGGCGAAGATCAACGTCTTGGGCACATGGGCCAGCAGGCCGTCGTCACGACGCTCCCGGTCGTCGAAGATCACCGGAAGCGAGTCGCGCAGAGTGCGCACCACGGTGCGGATCTGGTCGGGGGCCACGACCTTGCGGTCCAGTTCGGCGGCGCTGTAGTCGATCTCCTCGTCGACTTTCTCCAAGCGGAGCCGGCGGGTCTCACGGTCGCGGAACTCGGTCACGAACTCCGCTGGGACCGTGCCGCCGGACTCGGTGATCTCGGTGCGGATGCGGAAGACGTC
Source organism: Candidatus Aldehydirespiratoraceae bacterium (assembly GCA_965208435.1). Taxonomy (GTDB): domain Bacteria; phylum Actinomycetota; class Acidimicrobiia; order Acidimicrobiales; family Aldehydirespiratoraceae; genus VXYK01. Next base: position 1,610,480 of record OZ242337.1, read on the forward strand.
GAAGTCGACGTTCACCCGGTCGGCCACTGCCTGGGCATGGCCGTACTCCATCACGATGTTCCGGTCGAAGAAGGCGAACGTCTGGATGCCCGGCGTGGCCGTGAGCCCCACCAAGAAAGCGTCGAAGTACTCGAGAACCTGGCGCCAAACCCCGTAGATCGAACGATGGCACTCGTCGATGATGATCAAGTCGTAGGACTCGATCGGCACCGCCGGGCTGTAGGCCACATCAACAGGCGCCGTCGGCGCCGCCTCGAAGCCGCTCTGCTCATCGACCGCATCGTCGAGTTCGTCATCGCCCTTCAGGATCGAATGCAGCCTCTGGATCGTGCAGATGTGGACCTTCGTGGCCGCCTCGTCTGCCATGTCAAGCCGCGAAGACGTGAGATGGCGGACGTTGTAGAGCTCAGTGAACTTGCGCCTGTCATCGGGGGTGGCGAACCCCTGGAACTCCCGGAGAGCCTGCCGGCCGAGATTCGCCCGATCAACCAGGAAGAGAACCCGCTGGGCTCCCGCGTGCTCCAGCAGGCGGTAGCAGACATTGGCGGCGGTGAACGTCTTGCCGGAACCGGTGGCCATCTGGATCAGGGCCCGAGGACGGTTCTCCCGGAACGACTGCTCAAGATTCCTGAGGGCATCGGCTTGGGCAGGCCACAGGTGCGCTGTCCCCGCACCCGCATCGAGTTCGGGCATGAGCGGGACACCGGCACGCAGACCAGCGCCACGGCCGTTGACATAGTCCTCTTGCCAACGAGCCAGTGTCTCAGGTCGATGGAAGGTGTAGACCCTCCGACTGGCGGGCACAGGGTCCAACCCGCTTGTGAACCGAGTCTCAGCACCGGTCGACTCATAGCCGAACGGCAGCGCACCACCAACCTCGAACGCCGGCAGTTCATCGGGGTAAGTAGTGCGATACTTGCGGGTCTGAAACTCAACTCCAGTCAGAGTGCTGCCGGCCTTCTTCGCCTCGATCACCCCCACCGCCTGGCTGTCCACGAACAGCACATAGTCGGCCGGACCCGATTCGGTCGGGACTTCACGAACCGCAACACCCTGGGCCGCGGCCACCGCCGCGCTCCGGTAGTCCTGCACAACCCACCCACACGCCGCCAACTGCTCATCAATCCTCCCCCGAGCCTCACCCTCAGGCGTGGAATAGTCAGACGAACCAGTCACGGGCACCCCGGTGATCCTACGTGCCCCGACATCTTCCGGCCATGTCGCCGGTACCCGTTGCTGACGAGACGCAACGAACTTCCCGCTTCAAGGCAGTCCCAAGAGCCGGACAAAGTCACCCAAGACCCGAAGCGAACAGGGCGCAGTGCAACTTGGCGGTCAAGGACTGCGGTAGTCGAGCAGTGACGAGCGCCCCTCGATGGCTACCACGGTGACCATCAGGACCTGTCCGTACGAATCTTGGAGCCGAAGCTGCTCAGAACCCGGGACGAAACGCGCCGGCTGCGGCAGGCCATCGTTGATCGCGACATTGTCCGCGTACATATAGGTGCGGTCATGGGTGTCGCGGATGGGATTCAACCGGCCGGCCAAACCCGGTAAGTTCCCGGTCGACTCCGCGAACACAACCGACCCACCGTTCGGTGCTTCGGTCAACTCCACGGCCAGCGACCGTTGCGCGGGCACCCAGTCGCGCTCGACATGGGCGGCGTAACCCTCGCACGCCACGAACACGGTCATCGGAAGCTCAGCCGAATTCAACTCCAGCAGCGCTTCGCCGTGCGCATCGGTCGCGGCACGCTTCCAAGTCTTGTTCGGGAACAGCGCAAGCACCGTCACTCCCTCCAGCGGCGTGCCGGCGCACCTCACAGTGACGATGGGGGTCGCGGGTTCTGCTGGAAGAGGTGCTGCTGGAATCGTCAAGCACAACTCGTCGCCATCAAGCAGGCGGTAGGTCGGCAGTTCACCCGTGAGTGCCTGGGTCTCGCGCCTGATGATGGCCACACCGTCACCCCTACGCTCCATGAAATAGCGCCGTGCCGCGGTATCAATGTCGCTCGCGTCGAGCCGTCCGAAGACCGACGTCAACAGTTCGTTGCGAGTCGCTTGCCGCTCGCCCATGCTGTCGACACTCAAGCTGTTCGGCAGTGATCCGGGCGAGCACAGTTCAAGACGGTCCGAGAAGATCGACAAGCGGATCCTGCTGGCGCGCAGTGAATAGTCACGGTGGACCACAGCATTCACGACCGCTTCGAAGACCGCCTGAAGGCTGTACTCGGGCAAGTCTTCCCTCGCCGGATCCTTCCGAGCACTGACCCGCATGTTTCGCTGCACAAAGAGCATCGCATCACGGATCTGGCGGTCGAGCGGACCGTCGATAATTTGCGCATCAAGCTGGCCCGACGAGCGGTCAGCGCCACCGTAACGCACCGCCGAGATCGCCGCCGCCGGGATCAGCTGCTCCGGCCGTCGAGTACACATCAATGCCCCCGCTACCGAGACGCGCATCTCGCCGGTCTCGTCCCGCGTGAGAAGACCCAGCTTGGCAAGGCCGACCTGCGGATCTGCCAAACCGTCGTCGCTGAGCAGCGGCCGCCAAAGATCTTCATCCAACGTGGAGAAGCCGGTTGCGGCTACTGGTTGGTGGTCGAAACCCACAGACCGGGCCTGACCACGGCGTTGCGCGAGTCGCAGGCGCTCGTCAGGCGACAACAGCACCTTGGCAGCGCCGACACGCTGATAGGCACCGCCCGGGCTGTCGTGCTGGGTGTCACCGCGTGGCACCGCAACCAGGAGAAAGGCGCGACCCCTCAGCTCTCTGCGGTAGGTCTGCACACGCACGGGTGGTTTCACGCTATTGACACTTATCTCACGGACCGCTTGTTCGACCATGTCGAGCTGTTCCCGTGACATACCAGTAACGACACCTTCATCGGTGACTCCCAGCAGCAGCACACCGCCTTCAGAGTTCGCGAACGCCCCGATCTCGTTTGCCCAAGTGTCACGCTCATGACCGTGGATTCGGCTGGTGCTGAACGCTACTTCCTTGAACTCCCAACTGCTGTCCTCACCAAGCCGGATATGGCGCTCGACCATACCGTCGGGAAATGGCAGGTCTGCCGCGTGAGGGTCTGTGGTCGCGTCATCGCTCATCATGCACCTGCCCCGATGAGTTTCAGCATACCCGACACCGTCCACGAAGCAGTCGAGGTCCGGGATGCTGCCAATACGGCAGATTTGCAGGAGCTATGCTGACCGCATGGCGCAGATCATTACTCGGTTGGATGCTCAACTGATGGAGCAACTCGATGCGATCGTGTCCAGCGGCGAAGCGGAATCGCGCTCCGATGCCGTAGGACATGCGTTGGAGGCGATGATCGACCAACGCCGACGACGGCTCGTCGGCGAGGCCATCGTAGAGGGTTGCCGCCGCGTGCCCGAGACCGACGAGGAGTTGCGCAGAGCCGACGAGAACGCCCGCGCTCTGGTCGCCGAGGAGCCACAAACGCATGTCCGGCCGGGTGGATCGGCAACCGCGGAGGAATCGTGATCATCATCGCAAACGGCAAGACGAAGGGGTTCCTCCAGCGCACCGACGACACGGACGCACTGTGGGTGCGGCTCGGCGAACTGCCCGACGCCACCGGCTGGCAGATGAAGCCGCAGGGCGCGTGCCTCGGCGAGCTGTGCGTGCCGCTGCCGGAGAGCAAGCGTGAGGAGTGGATCGCCGACGCCGACGACTGGGTGTGGTTCAACTATTCGGAGTTCGCCGACATGGTCGGCCAGAAATACGTGCGCGACGGCTACGTCTGGAGCCTCGGCACGGTGCCCGCAGTCCGTCAGACCGGGCTCGAGTGCGGAGTCGCGCCCGACTTCGAGGCGACCGACCGCAACGGCGAGCAGTTCAAGCTCTCGGAGTTGCGCGGCCACAAGGTGGTGCTGTTCACCTGGTCGTCGTGGTGAGGCTGCCGTGTCAGCCTGCCGGTCTGGCAGGAACTCTACGAATCGATCGGGCAGGACCGGTTCAAGCTCGTCAGCGTCGCCCAGGACTCGGGAGGCCCCGCCGCGGTCGACAAATGGCTCGACCGGGCCTCGCCGACCTACCGGTGCATAATCGACCCGACGCATGAGATCAGCTCACGGTTCGGCTGGATCAACGTGCCCGCAGCTGCCTGGATCGACGAGGACGGCCAGATCGTTCGCAGCAACGAGGGCGTTTACCCCGCAGAGACGGTCATCAGGTTCGGTTTGGGCAAGGTCCGCATGGGCGACAACTCGTTCGCCGACGCGACCCGCGACTGGATCGAGCGGGGCGCCGACAGCGAACACGTCTGGTCGAGCAGTGAACTTGCCGAGCGACTCAAACCCGTCGACGACGACAAGCTGCTGGCCGAGGCGACTTTCAAGCTGGCGTTGCACTTCGAGGCTGCTGGCGACAGCGAACGTGCCCTGAAGCACTTCACCACAGCCCAGGAGCTCGCACCCGACAACTGGAACTACCAGCGCCAAGGCTGGAACCACAAGGGAACCGCCTATGCCGCATTCAAGGTGCTGAAGCGGACGAGCAACCTGCGCAAGAACACCGACAAGAGCTTCTACGACCCCACCGGACTGCCCGGCGAGAACCATCGCCGGTTCACCGAACCCGAAATGCTCTGGACGCCCGCCGTGAACCGAGTCAAGCAACTGCTCCGCCGCTAGAGGGGGCGTGAGGCCAGGCAACGCCGACTACACGCCGTCAGCGACTCCCCGGAGGATTCTCTCTGTGGGCGAGATAATGCCGTTGGCCGTGGTATCCCATGTGAAGAAGTCCCTGTTGTCCACACCATGCACCAACACATCCCCGAAGCCGTCAAGCAGTGCAGGCGGAGCCGCGTTGTCCAGCAACAATTGATAAAGGTCGTACACGGGATCCGCGATTGAAGCCTCGACGAGGAAGGCTTCGAACGCTGCGCTGAAATCCCTGAATCCGGCGCACGAATAGACATAGCTCGCCTGAGGCCACCGATCCTGAGTCAGGTTGTTCACCGAATACTCGTAGTCCCTCCTTCTAAGGTCCACACGAGCGATCAGCGCCTCCTCCAGAGTCTCGCTCGACTCGAGAAGTCGGTGGTACTGCAGTTCTGCGTTGGTCTCGTAATGCTTCTCCGGGGCCCACTCATCGGTCGAGTACCCTCCGTTGGGCAGATCAGAGGCGACGTAGTAGCGAGCGTGTCTGCAGAAATTCGCCAAGTCCTCATATCCGCCCTTGTTGCACGGCCCTCCCATGTCGATGACACCCAACGGCCTGCCCAACAAAGCTGTCCAACCAGCAAGGAACGCATCAGCATCAGCACGATTCAACTGTCTTTCGAACAGGTCACCCGTTGGACCTCCATGTCCGCTGTACATGAGGTGGTGTTCCGCATCCGGGTGCCGCTCAACCAGCAGAGAAACAAAATCCTGAAACGCACTCCGCAAGAAATCACTGCGCTCCTCAGAGGATTCCTCCGGCATGTCTCCACGAACGCTGATCGCATACTGTTCGCGGTAAGCAATCACCTCCTCATCAGAGACATCCTCGAAGGTGCCCCACCAAGGATCAAAATCATTGGGGAACGCGTACAGATGAACCGAATCCGTCTCCTCCCAGATCACCGCCTCGTAGAAACGCAGGACATCGCTCACCTTTATCGGTACGGCCTCAGTCCAGCCGCCGGCCCTATTCGAGAACGGCATCCAGTCTTCGGTCACCCGCACAGCCCGCAGCATGACGTGCGCCTGCGGGGCGGAAGGCGTGAGGGGGTCGGTCGTCGGGGTTGGCGCAACAGATGCCACCGGTGAAGCGACCGGAGCGGGTGCCGGCACCGGTTCGGGAGAGGGAGTCGGTACGGCCTTGCAAGCGCTCGTGGCCGCAACCAGAGCCGCGACCGCGAACCAGAGGAACACCGGCCCTCGCGCCCAAAACCGCTCGTCGTGCCGTCGAACAGTACCATTCGGTCGGATAATTCCCCCGATCTCTCGAATCTGCCCTTCCAACAGCATAGTTGGTCATGTCTCGGTAGTTGGTCATGTCTCGCTACAGCGGGCGGTTCAGCTCATGCCGCCTCTGGCGCCTCCATTGACAGCGAGGACTTGGCCGGTCATGTAGTCGCTCAGCGGCGAGCACAACCAGAAAATAGAGTTGGCGGCATCGCTGATCGTGCCCGAACGGCCCAACGCGACAACCTGGTTCCGCATCGGTCGGGCCGCGTAGGTCTCCTCGTCGGGCCGCGGGCCATCGGTATCCGAGACCACGCCCCTGCGTTCCGCCTGTCGTCTCGGCATGCCGACATGGATCGTCCGCCCACCGGTCTCAATGACCTCATGGGGAGACTGCGGCAGACCGAACCGGGTCTGGACCACCCCGAACGCAACCGCGTTCACGTTCACCCGGTAACGGCCCCACTCCTGAGCGAGCGTGCGCATCAGCCCGAGCACCCCGGCCTTCGCGGCGGCATAGTTCCCGGCGCCGACGAGTCCCCACTCCCCCGCCATCGACGAGACCATCACCGTCTTACGGTGCTGTGGCCGCCCCGCTTCGTCGTCGGCCTCGGCCGCAGCACGAAACACCGGGGCGCAAGCTCGAGCAAGACGGAACGGCACGACAAGATGGATATCGAGCATCGCCTGGAACTGGTCATCAGTCATCGAGTGAACCTTGGCGTCCCACGCGTAGCCCGCGTTGTTGACCACAATGTCGACCCCGCCGAAGGTCTCGAGCGTGTGCGCAACAAGACGGTCGCACGCATCGGGGGCGACAAGGTCAGCCACAAAAGCGCTGGACAGGCCCGCCCCGAACGACTCGTTCAGGTCAGCGACGGCTTGTTGGGCCTTCGCAGAATCAACATCGGCGATGACCACGTTGGCGCCGTTGGCCACCAGCATCTCCGCGGTCGCACCGCCGATGCCGCGAGATCCGCCGGTGACTACAGCCGTCCGACCCCTCAGCAGATCGGAATGGAGGGTGGGTTCGATCAGCAGGTCAACAGCCTTTCCAGACGGGGTCACGCTTCTCAGCGAAAGATCGCAAACCCTCTCGACGATCCTCAGAAGCCATCACCGGGCGGGCGAACTTCATCTGATTCTTCCAGGCATCGTCTTCGTGCCAGTCATACGCGTGCCGAATAATCTGTTTGCTGGCCCGCACCGCCAGGGGACCTGCGCGCAACACCTCATCAGCGAGTTCGACCGCTCCCTGCAGAGCCCCGCCCGGTTCGGTCAACTTGTTGACCAAACCCAGTTCAGCCATCCGTTCTGCCGACCATGCCTTGCCGGTAAGCGCCAATTCCATCGCCAAGTGATACGGAATCCGCTTGGGGAGACGAAACAGGCTTCCACCGACCGCGACCAGAGAACGTGCCGCCTCGGGGATCCCCATCGTCGCGCTGCGCGACGACACTACGAGGTCGCATGCCAAGCAGAGTTCCAACCCACCGGCCAGTGCATGGCCCTCGACAGCGGCGATGATCGGTTTCGTCGGCGGAACGGCCATGATACCGAAACCGCCCCGCTTCGGGGCTACACCCATGTCTCCATGCGCAGCGGCGATCAGATCCTGCCCTGAGGAGAACACCTGATCAGATCCGGCCAGAATCGCGCACCGCAATGTGTCATCTTCCTCATAGGCGTCGATCGCGGCTTCCATGGCCCTGGCTGTGGCCCCGTCGAAAGCGTTGCGCCGGTGAGGCCGATCGATGTGGATGACAACCAGATGATCGCCGCGGCGCTCGCTGCTGATGGCGTCGACACCCGTCGGACCGGCATCAGCGATATCAGCGCCTGACACGGGAACACCCTTTCACCAGACACATCCGGCCGGCGAACTCGAGCAAGCCCATACGCTCAGACACGACGCTCCCGTCCCTCCCAGTACGGGGCCCGCAGCTCAGTCTTGAGAATCTTGCCCATCGCACTCATCGGCAGTTCATCGACGAACTCGATTCGTCGGGGTTTCTTGAACGAGGCCAACCGTCCGTCGAGGAACATGCGGAGATCCTCCTCGCTGAGATCCCGGCCCGGCGCTCCAACAATTATCGCCAGCGGTTGTTCACCGAAATCGTCGTGCGGGATGCCGATGACCGCGCAGTCCTCGACGGCAGGGTGAGCGACGATCACGTTCTCGATCTCGGCCGGGTAAATGTTGACGCCGCCTGAGACGATCATGTCCTTGACACGGTCGGTGATGAACAGAAAACCGTCCTCGTCGAGGTGCCCGACGTCGCCGGTGCGATAGAAACCGTCCTTGACAGTGTCCTCTCCAAGCGGGTCACCGCCCAAATAGCTGGTGAGCACGACCGGCGTGTTGACCGCGATCTCTCCGGTCTCGCCGGGACCGAAACGGTTCCATTCGTCGTCGACGATGGCGATCTCGACACCGTTGAAAGGCAGGCCGCTGCTACCGGGCTTCGCCAGATGATGCTCGGGTGCGGTGTAGGTCAGCATGCCGGCTTCGCTGCACCCGTAGGACTCCCACAGCAGGTTGGTGCCCCATCGCTGCACGATCCACTCCTTCAACGACTGCGGCACAGCGGCGGCGCCCGTTGCCAACGCGGTGAGCGACGACACGTCGTAACGGTCGATCACCTCGGAGGGCAGTGCCTGAATCCGCAGCAACATCGTCGGGACAGCCGTCCAGGTCTGGACCCGATGGCTCTCGATCAACCGCAGCGCCTCGACGGGGTCGTATGGATCCAGCAGAACCGAAGTCCCGCCCTTGGCGCAGGCCGCCATGGCGATCGCTGGACCGGCACCGTGATGAACCGGCAGCGACAGCAACACGACCGCATCGTGGGGGTACGGCGGCACTGACCCCACCGAAGCCGCGTACCGGAACAGCCGATCCAGGTCGAGCCTGGCAGGATCGCGCGGCGCAACGCCGCGAGGCGCACCGGTCGTCCCCGACGTGTAGAGCACCAAGCTGGGGCGCAACGGACCGAAGCGTTTCACCACCGTCCCAGGGGCGACAAGATCCTCGTACCTGACGCCGACACCCCCGGGGTCCTGCCCAACCGACACCAGCAGGCCAACATCGTGGGCATCCCAGCTCGAAGGGTCGCGGTCGTCGCAGAACAACCCCTTGGCACCGCTGTCGGCCACGATGTACGCCGCCTCGTCCGGTGTCAGCTTCCAGTTCACAGCAACCTGCGCCACACCCAGTTTCTGCAGCGCCCGCTGCAAGACGAACCACTCGAAGCCGAGCCGGAACCGCATGCCGATGCGATCACCCTGTCGCAGGCCCAGCTCCGCGAGCGATTCAGCGGCCCGGTCAGCCGCATCGTTCCACTCGGCATAGGTCATGACCGAATCGCCCCGAACCACCGCTGCAGAGTCGGGTCTCGACTCAGCCCAGTACTCCGGTGTGCCCTTTTCGGGTTCGTTCAACATCAGAGACGCGCGGGCAGTGCCGTCGGCTCGGCCCCGGCCCGTCGCTCCTGTCGCCTTCGGCCTCGTCCAATTCCGTAAACGAACGCACCCTCGGATGCCATGGCAGGCAACGCTAGTACATCCTCGACGCTGAACAAGCACACAGGATCGAGACTCGATAGATTCGAGGCTCAGTCGATTCAAAACAGCAGCCGAACGCTGGGAGTCGCCTCTCATGAGAGTCGCAGCACAACCCGACCTTTACGATCCCACCCCCGACGATCCCCTCCTGCTGGGAACAGCATGCGGCGGTTGTGGGCGAGTGTCCTTCCCCCCGTTGACACTCGGTTGCGACGCTTGCGGCGCTCCCGACGAGCAGCTCCAGCCGACGACACTCGCCACCGTGGGCTGCATCCATTCGATAGCGACGGTACACCGCCATCGCGGCGAACCCCCAGCCCCCTTCACAGTAGCTGAGATCCAACTGGCGGAAGGCTCACTCATCCGGGCGATGGTCGCCGCCGAGTCCGCACAAGAACTGCGGATCGGCGATCATGTCCGGGGAGTGTGGCAAACCGTCCGCATCGACACAGACGGCAACGAGGTCGTCGAACCCGCCTTCACAGCAACAATCCAGTGAACCGCCCACTCTCCCACCTTCGGCCCGTCCACGTCGTCGGTGTCGGTTTGCACCCCTACCAGCGACCCAGCGACACTCCGTACACAACCCTCGGCGTCCACGCGGTGCGAAACGCCCTCGCCGATGCCGGGATGCAATGGACCGACGTCGAATCGGCATACACCGGCACCGCCACAACCTCCATGGCCCTGTCCCGGCTCATGTACCGCCACCTCGGGGCAACCGGTATTCCGATGGTGCAGATCGAGAACGCCTCAGCTTCCGGGTCAAGCGCCTTTCGCCACGCCTGTATCGAAATCGCAGCCGGGATCTTCGACGTTGCGATCGCCGTCGGGGTCGACAAACCACTGAGGTTCACTTCGCCGCATGCGGCCGCTGGAGCAAAGGACCTCATCGGCAGGCGGATGGCACCGTTCACCCACTTCGCTCTACTCGCCGAGCGGTACATGCACGACCATGGAGCGACCCCGGAGCACTTTGCTGCCGTCGCAGTCAAGAACAGTCGCAACGGCGCCCTCAACCCCAACGCGCAGCGCCGCAAACCCCGGACACTCCAGCAGGTCATGGAACCCCCGCAGATCAGCGGGGTGCTCACCCGCCTGCAATGCACGCCGATCGGTGAAGGAGCAGCGGCCACCGTCATCGCCTCCGAAGACGCCATCGAACGGTTAGGGCTCGACACCGACCGGTGCATACGAGTCCTCGCTTCAGCCGCCCGTTCCGAGACCATCCACGACGGCCAGAACATCGACGCAGCGCTCACCCGCGAAACCACCACCCGAGCCCTGACCGACGCAGCTGTCGAACCCGCCGATCTCGACGTCGTTGAACTGCACGACGCATTCAGTGTCGAAGAGTTGCTCTACGTCGAGGCAATGGGTCTGAGCGAACCCGGCCAGGCCGCCGGGGACCTCATGAACGGAGACTTCGACATCGGTGGAAGGGTCGCCGTTTCTCCGTCGGGGGGCCTTCTCGCAATGGGGCACCCGATAGGCCCGACCGGGATCGGCCAGATTTGCGAGATCACCACCCAACTCCGCCGAGAGGCCGGCGAACGACAACACGCTGACGCACAGACAGGACTCGCTCACATGGTAGGGGTCGGAGCTGTCTGCGTGGTCCACGTCCTTGGGCGCAACTGAGTCAATGGGCGATTTCGGCGGCCCCGAGAGCAGCGACAGCTACGACGCGGTCGTCATCGGCGCCGGCATCATCGGCGCGGCCACAACACTGGAACTGGCACGGCGTGGGCGGCGGGTGCTGTGCGTGGACAAGGCCCCGGCCGCCGGAGCGGGATCGACACTGAACTCCTGTGCGATCGTGCGGTTCAGCTACTCCACCACACCTGGCGTCGTTCTGGCCTGGGAGGGCCTCCACTACTGGCTCAACTGGCGCGACCACATCGGCGTCGACGATGAACTGGGCCTGATCGAGTACCGCCAGTGCGGGCAGGTGCTGCTGCTCACCGACAGCACCGACCACCCCCAACGGGTGCGCGCTCTGTGGCAGGAGCTCGGGATCCCCTTTTCGGACTGGACTCTCGACGACCTCGCCCGGCACCTGCCGATCTTCGACCAGGGATGCCACGGCCCGCCCAAGCTGCCGTCCGACGACGAGTTCTGGAAAGAGCCGGACCAGCAGCTCAGCGGCGCGATTCACTCGCCGGAGGCCGGGTATGTGAACGACCCGCAACTGTCGGTCCACAACCTTCAGAGGGCCGCAGAGGCATCAGGCGCCCGCTTCAGGTTCAAGGCACAGGTCACAGACATCCTGCGCTCGTCGCAACGGGTCACCGGCGTCACGCTCGACGACGGCTCCACGATCACCGCTCCGGTGGTGGTGAACGTCGCCGGACCCCACTCGTACGTGATCAACCAGATGGCCGGGGTCTACGACTCGATGAAGATCAAGACCAGGGCCCTGCGCCATGAGGTGCACCACGTACCCGCACCTGAGGGGTTCGACTTCGAGACGCACGGTGTCGCTGCCGCCGACGACGACACCGGGGTCTACTACCGGCCCGAGGTCGGCAACCACATACTGATCGGCAGCGGCGACCCGACGTGTGACGAACAGCACTGGGTCGACCCCGACGACTACGACGACCGGATCAGCGACAGCCAGTGGGAGGCCCAGGTGCTGCGTGCCGGCCGGCGGATCCCCGGCCTCGGAATCCCCCACCAGAAGAAGGGCGTCGTGGACCTCTACGACGTCAGCGACGATTGGGTCCCGATCTATGACCGCACCGACCTCGACGGGTTCTACGTCGCCATCGGCACCAGCGGCAACCAGTACAAGAACGGACCCGTAGCCGGACATGTGATGGCCGAACTGATCACCGCGGTCGAAGAGGGCCACGACCACGACAACGACCCGCTCGTCGTGCAGGGCCGCTACACCGACATGCCCATCGAAGTCGGATTCTTCAACCGCAACCGCGAGGCCGCCGCCACCTCCATGACAGTCCACGGCTGACCCCCGACTTGCAGAGATGGGTCCCAGGTGCGAATCTCAACGGTCTATGGCGCTACTCCCGAGCGTCGTCGAGTCGTGTGTTCCCCGCGAGGAGGTTCTGCGTGGCGGTCTCGTCGACAAACACTTTGCGGCCCAGCTCGACCAAGTCATCCGTGGCGCTGTCGGCTATCACGACTACGCCGACCCCGACTCGTTCTTCAAGATCACACACCCGACGAACGGCCTGCGTGACCTACTTGCGGGCACCTTCGCTCGCCTGTCGGGCAATGCCAGCGCAGCACCGAGCGCCGAGCACGCTGTGTACCGCTACGAGACCAGCTTCGGCGGTGGCAAGACGCACGGCCTGATCGCCCTCTGGCACCTGGCCAGCGGCGCCCGCCCCCCGAATCTCGACGAGTTCATCGACCCGGCGCTACTGCCTGACGAGTGCGCAGTCGCCGCGGTGGTCGGCGACAGCCTCGACCCGATCAACGGGCTCACCACTGATGACATCACCACCTTCACCATGTGGGGCGAGATCGCACGCCAGCTCGGCGAGGACGCGTGGGCCGCAGTACGAGAGAGCGACGAGGCCCGCACGGCCATTGGCAAGCAGGTTTGGCTGGACATCATCGGCGACCGTCCGACGGTGATCGTGATCGACGAGATCGCCCAACACCTTCGGATACTGGCCACTTCGGGAGGCGAGAAACAGCGGAACCTCGCAGCCCAGACAATCGCAGGGCTCAAGATCCTTTTCGAGGCGGCAACGGCTGCCCCGCAGGCGCGCATCATCGTCACGTTGGCCACCGGCACTGAGGCATTCGAGGCCGAGACTGCTGACGTCGACAAGGCGCTGCGCAATGCCGAGGTCGAGCAGATACTCACCGAGGCGCACGATGTCATGGAGCGCCCGAAGGGTGCTGTTGGTCGACCGGCCGAAGACGACGAGATCGGCTTTATCCTGCGTCGGCGTCTGTTCGCGGAGGTAGACGAGAACGCTGCCCGGGCAGCCGAGCGGGCCTACCGGAGGCTCTATTCGACGCTGGCCGAACAGAGCTTCACAGTGGGCGGTTCGGCCACGGATGACCCGGCGAGCTACGCCGAACGACTGCGCACCGCATACCCGTTCCACCCAGCGCTGATCGACTGCCTCGACAAGAGGATCGGCCCTATGCCCGGGTTTCAGCGCGCCCGCGGCGCACTCAAGATGCTCGCCGACACAGTGGCTGCCCTCTGGCGTTCCGGTGCCAAGACACCCATCATCAACCTTGGCGATCTTCCTCTGGACAACCTGAACGTCAGATCCGCCATCACGACGTCGATCGGGCGCGAATCTCTCGACGGACCCGCTGTTGCCGATTTCGCTGCGGTTACCAGTCATGCGGCGTCGGTGGACAATGAACGATGGCCGACTGAGCGGCTCGCCACACGCGCCTGTCGTGCGGCATTCTGCAACAGCGTCGTTGGTGGGGCACAGCCAGGCGCCTCGGGCCCGGATCTGTACGCGGGGACCCTGGCACCGGGCGAGAGCCCTGATGCGGTCGACGCAGCGCTCGAGACCACCAGCCGCGTCGCTTGGCACCTGACCTATGACGGCGCTCGATGGCGGTTTCAGGTGGAGCCCAACGCCAATCGCATCATCGCCAGCGAAGTGGCGAACGTCCTCAAGGCGGATGTCACTGAGGAACTGGACCGGCGCATTCGTCTTAACTTCGCCAGCGATGGCCCAACCAAGGCCGTGCATTTCCCGACCGGGCCAGCCGATGTTCCCGATGCCCAGCAACTGCACTTGGTGGTGTTCTCGCACGAAGACCTGACGGTCACTGCTGCATCGGCAGGAGAAATTCCCGAACGAGTCGTCGATGTGGCCCATCGCTGCGGCACGAACGAGCAGAACCGGACCAACCGCAACTCGATCGTGGCCTTGTTGGCCGACGCCGACGAGGTGGAGGCGATGCGCGAACGAATCCGGTTCGAACTCGCAGCGCATCACTGGCGATCCGAACCGCCTCAGCGAGTTCGACACGGAGGTCGCGAAGGCACTCCAGGGCTTGGCGCGAAACGCGGCGCTCGAATCCCGTATCGCTATCACTCGGGCATACGCCCACCTGTACTGGCCCGAGAATGCGCCTGCGAACAGCCACCTTCGGCACTTGCATCTGTCATTTGGCGACTACGGGAAGACACCGAATGGTCCCCAGACCCCGGTAATCATCGAAGCGCTGCGCAGCAACGGCAAGATCACCGACACGCCACCGCCAACTGATCTGCTGGCGAGCGCCAGCGGCTTCGGCAAGGTCCGCGCGGAGATCACGACAGCGGAACTGGCCGGGTGGCCTTGGCGTGACTATCGCCAGAAGATTGTGCTGAACGCCAGCTTGCTTGCCCAGGCAATCTCGGCGGGTGTCCGCAACGGCACTTGGGTGTACTTCGACCCAGAAGCAGAGCGGGCATGGGGCAAGGACGAGCCACCGACAACAGTTCGCACCGCAGCAGACACGATGCTATATACGCCGGCCCGTGCGGCCGAATTGAACCTCCTGCGTAAGCGAGCGGACTGGGCTGCGATCAGCGCGGTAGTGACGACCAGCGCAGGGTCGTTCGACGGCGCAAGTCTCCGGCGCGAACTCACGAAAGCGCTCGGTGGTGAACCACCTAAGCCTGAAGTGCTGACGGCCATTGCTTCCGCCGTGCACGCAGGTCGGCGAATCGCAGTTTCGCCGACCTCTCCAGACTCCGAGGTTGCACCTACGCCCTTGTCCGCGGGTGAAATCGAAGGAGCCGAACTCGATGCTCTGTTCGTCTTCGTTCCCGAGCAGTCCATTGATCCGCCCCTACCGCCGTTGCGCCGAATCGTCGTCGAGGGTGAAACAACCGGCAGCGCCCTCCGCAATCTCCGCGACGCTGTCGCTGACGCAGGCGTCGATGAGATCGTCGCGCTGACCCTCACGGCCAGCGCCGCGCCGGGTCAGGGCGTTGCCAATCTTCGGGCGCTGGGCTATTGCGCATATCAACTGCCGCGCTTTGAGTGCGAGATCACGGCATCGCTACAGATCGAGTTCGGCGGGCTAGACGGCGCAGTGGACACCGAACTCGCCGGTCGTATCACCGATTGGCGTCCCATCGAGCAAGCGATGTTCGAGCTGGTCGATCTCGGCAGCAAAGTAGGGGGAACGCTGACTATGCGGTTGACTCCGCCGTCGCCAGTTGCAGTCGAGGGCAGCGACTGGGAGCAGTTTCGATCGGTGGTCGCCAACAACAATCCAGGTGCCCTGCGCATTGAGACGGAACCCGCGGATGGCGCTCCAAGTGGCGGCGAACGGTGAGCGTGCCGAGCGTGCGTGAGCGGCGCTTTGAGCTGCAATTACAGCCGACGCTGGCTGGCGACGACTGGGGTTTCCGCCTCAACGAGACGTTTGGCGATGCCATAGAGTCGGTGGCGAAGGTCGATGCGACACGTGCCACTCAATTCAGGCGGGCGGTGCTTGAGGCAGTCGAGGCATCGGGATACCCGCCCACCGCCGTGTCGCCGAGGCGGTCTCGGCCATTCAACTTGCAGCAGGGTCCTGGAGTTCGGCTGGCACTGATGGTCTGCGCCTCGCTGCCGGTGGCGAAGCCACTTCGGCGGCGGGCGATCGTCGATGGCGTGGGGGCACTGTCACCCGAGGAAGCGCTGTATTGGTATGCGCGAACATCCGGCCCCGAACGTCGACGGGCACTGCGCGCCCTGCGACTGCTACTGGCCGATGACTGAGAGTGACCGACCAGGCCTGCTGATCGAGGACTGGTTTCCGGTCGCGGAGCTTGGTGTCGAGTCCGTGCGCGAACGGGCAGCGGCCAGCGCGTTACCTCCGATCTTTTTTCTGCATGTGTGGTGGGCTCGGAGGCCTTTGGTTGCCAGCGCTGGAGCCATTCTTGCGAGCCTGCTGCCTGCGTGGTCTCAGGAACTCGCCCACGAATTCGACGACCGCAAAGAACTCTCCAGCGCAGAAGCGTACCAAAGCTGGTTCCTTCACCTCTGCGGCATCTGGGGCGACCCAATCGCCGCAGACCACTTGGTTCGTGTGGCAAAAGCCACCGGCAACTCGATTCCGAACCCGTACACCTACAAGCAGGCGTATAAGAATTCTCCTGACTCAGAGGATCTCGGGCTCCTCCACAGAGTGTTGGAGCACATGTGGGGCCGCGTGCCAACAGTTCTTGATCCGACAGCAGGCGGTGGCTCGATCCCTTTTGAGGCAGCGCGTCTTCACCTCCCCTCCTACGCGAACGACCTCAACCCTGTCGCGGCATCTGTGCTACGGGCCACCGTCGAGATACCGGCTCACTTCGGGCTTGAGTTGACCGCCGAACTAGAACGCTGGGGTTCGATGCTGGTGGAGCGCCTCCGCTCAAGGCTCAGCCACTATTTTCCCTCGCTACCCGATGAGAACGCGGCAACATACATCTTCGCCCGAACGGTGACGTGTCCAAGGACAGGAAAGTGCGTTCCGTTGGTCAGCGACTGGGCATTGCGACGGGGCGGCAAGCCGGTCGCGGTGCGACTCATCACAGAGCGGTCCGGCGACGTTCTTGAGGAACCTGAATTCGAGATCGTCGAGGGTACCGCTGCACGATTCGACACCAAGAGAGCCGGTACGTGGTCGCGTGGCAAAGGGTTCTCACCTTGGGACCATCTGGTGATCGACAGTGACTACATCAAGGCTGAAGCACAGGCAGATCGAATGGGAGAAGTGTTATACGCAGTAGCGAACCGCACAGCGAGGGGCCGGGGATTTCGCGCACCAACCGATGTCGATCTGCAGGCTCTCGCCGATGCGGAAGCCGAGTTGGAGCGTCTGCTACCGCAATGGGAGCGTGATGATGTCCTCCCTGCCGAGTCCATCCCCTCGGGCAACAAGACAAATGAACCGCACAATTACGGGATGACCCTCTGGCGTGCCATGTTCACGCCCCGTCAGCTCCTTGTCCACGGCACTTTTGTAGAGGAATTTCGCGAGCTGTTGCCCGAGGTGCGGGCCGAACTGGCGGCACAGAGGGCAGATGCCGTATTGGCACTGCTCGCCATGATGCTGGGAAAGGCGCTCAACTACAACGCCCGTCTCGCTTCCTGGCACGCTGGCCGCCAAGTGATGCGCTCAGTCTTCGACTCTCACAGCTACGCCTTCAAGAACACCTTCGCAGAGTTCGAGGGCGCCGAACAGCTCCCGGTTTGGACGCTCAACCAGTTGCTCGATGCATACCGGAGCACAGCAAGACTGCTGTCGGCGGATCGCGACGGCCGGCTCCTCGACGACGCCGCAACGACGCCCACCTCAGTCACCGTGACCAGCGAAAACGCGGGCAATCTAACCTCGCTGGCCGATGAGTCGCAGTCCCTCGTGTGCATCGACCCGCCGTACTACGACAACGTGATGTACGCCGAATTGGCCGACTATTTCTATGTGTGGCACAAGCGAACGCTCGGACAGCTGTGGCCCGACCTCTTCGCGGATCAGCTCACCAACAAGCATGACGAGGCGGTGACCAATAAGGCACGCTTCACTCACGAAGGGAAGCGTGCCGCAGCATTGGCCGACTTCGACTACACGGCCAAGATGGCGGCAATCTTCGCCGAGTGTCATCGCGTGCTCGCTTCAAACGGCGTGATGACCGTTATGTTCACCCACAAGCGGGCTGACGCGTGGGATTCGCTCGGCACGGCGCTGTTGCAGGCTGGATTTGAAGTCCGAGCGTCTTGGCCCGTGCACACCGAGAGTGAACAGTCGCTCCATCAAGCCCGTCAGAATGCCGTCAAGTCGACAGTGTTCTTGAGTTGTCGCAAGCGCGCAACCAGCGAAGCCCGCGATGAAATGGTGTATCTGGACGACATCGCGGCAGACATCCGCAGTGCTGCCAGCGAAGCTCTTGAGCGCGGCCACACGCAAGGTCTCATCGGCGTAGACCTGCTTTTATCCACGTACGGTCCCGCCCTCTCGGTCCTGTCATCGCAATGGCCCGTGTACGCCGCAGAAGCCGACGAGACCGGCCGCTCAAGGTTGTTGCGGCCAGAGGAAGCACTGGCCGTCGCCCGAGCAGAAGTCCTACGCCGCGAGCGGATGCGGCTCGTAGGCCACGACATCGAATTCGACCCGCTTACCGATTTCACGTTGCTCGCCTGGAGCACGTTCGGTGCCCGCGAGTTCCCCTACGACGAAGCTCGGAAGCTGGCCCTGTCCATCAGTGATCTCGACCTCAATGACGCAGTCCGCGTCAAACTGCTCGACATCAAGTCGGGCGTTGCAAGGCTGATCGAGCCGCGGCTTCGGCTGCGTCGAGAGGCAGACGCGCACCTGCCGGGGATCGACCGTTCTCGCACAGTGCTTGAAGTGTGGGTGGATGCCATCCATACCGCTGCGTACATCACCGCGCAAGACGGTCCGGGTGCCGCCAAGCGCTGGCTGGACGAACGAGACCTCACCGAGAGCCCCGTCTTCGAATCCTGCCTCCAGGCCTTCGTGCGAGCGCTTCCGAATACCAAGCACCAAGGGGCATGGAACGTCCCCGAGGCCGAGCACTTGCACTCGCTCGTGAAGGCGTACTTCGAGGACATCGAGTTGCCGCCCGAGCCGGAGGAGTTCGAAGTCGAGGAAATGCGGTTACCAGGCATCGATGATGACTGACAACGGCTTCATCGGGTTGAACCTTAAAACGCGCTACGACTCCTTCGATGATCCCCTGAACTCGTTCTACATACCGATCCTGGAGCGCGCGACCTCGTACGACCGGGTAGCGGGCTACTTCTCGTCGTCGTCGTTCGTGTCCGCAGCCGCAGGGCTGGCACGGTTCATCAACAACAGCGGCACCATCAGGCTGCTGGTCGGCGCGCAACTGTCCGAACTTGACCGTGACGCGCTGCTCGGCGATGCTGCGCTGAGCGATGTCTTGACGCACAGCCTCAACATCGACCTGGAGCGCTCCTTCAGTGCCGACGAGATCGCACATGAGCGCCTAGCAGTGATCGCCTGGCTGGTGCAGCAGCGTCGCCTCCAGATCAGGGTCGGCTTGCCATGCGACTCCAACGGCGTACCCCTGGCCGCTGCTGAGGTTGGACAGCGTTACTTCCACGCCAAGTTCGGGATGCTCGCTGACGATGCCGACAACCGCGTTGGCTTCACCGGCAGCATCAACGAATCAGCTTCTGGCTGGCAGCACAATTTCGAGTCGTTCAGCGTGTACCGGTCGTGGCGAACCGAAAGCTGGGCAGACTACGGCGAACCGTTAGCGCAGGAGTTCGACGAACTGTGGAGCGGGGAGGCACCATCCGATGGCGGCGGTAGCGGTGATCAGCTGGGTGGTGTCTATTGGCGAACCGTGCCCTTGCCCCAAGCGGTGCGAGATCGTCTGCTGAAGCTCGTCCCGCCCGATTGGACACCGCCGCCTCGCGATCCGCTGGAGCCAAAACCCCCACTTACTCCATCGGAGCTTGAGCATCTGGCTGCCATCCGCGCGGCGCCAAGCACCCGCTCCGGTGTCGGGGTGGTTTCGGCAGCCGTTGAACCGTGGCCGCATCAGCTCGCCATCGCACGGCGCATCACCGAGACGTGGCCGCGTTCGTACTTGCTGGCCGATGAGGTTGGTCTAGGCAAGACGATCGAGACCGGCTTGGCACTGCGCGAGTTGGTGCTGTCGGGTCGCCTCAACACCGCGCTGCTAATGGTTCCAGCTTCGGTGTTGATCCAGTGGCAGGAAGAACTCAACGAAAAGTTCCTGTTGGACGTTCCGCGCTTGGACAGCGGCGACCTAGTGTGGGCCGATGGCAGACGCCACAAGGCGGCTGCGTCCGGCGAGAGTGCGTGGCGGTCGGCTCCCGTGCTCTTGGCATCGTCTCACCTTGCCCGTCGCCGCGAGCACCGCGTCGCATTGACCGAGGGCAGGAGTTGGGATCTCGTGTTCGTGGACGAAGCCCATCATGCCCGCCGTCGCGGTACCAAGGCATCGGACTCGCCGAACCAGATGTTGGCCATGTTGGCGGCAATGAAGCGGGCTGGCATGTGGAACGTGCTGCTGCTGGCATCAGCCACGCCGATGCAGATGAACACCCACGACATCTGGGATCTGCTGCAACTCTTTGAGCTTCCGTTGCCATGGTCCGAATCGCCGGAACGCATGGAGCGGTACTTCGGTGAATTCGACACTGAGTTCGCCGACCGCGACTGGCAGTTCCTTCGCCGGATGCTGGAGGGGCACTTCGTAGAGGCGGACGCCGAGCCAGCGCTTGTCGACGAGATAACCGTGGCTCTAGGTCTCGTGGCGGCGAAACGCATCACCGAGTTCCATAAGCGACCCTATGCGAGAGGTTCGACACACAACCTGGGCGAGGCACAGAAATCGTGGTGGGACACCTGGCTGCGGGCTAACACGCCCGTGCGCGACCGCGTGTTCCGGACCACTCGCGCAACTCTGCGCACGTACGAGGAGGAGGGCGTGTTGCCGGAAGGCACGATTGTTCCAGAGCGCCGAGTCACGCACGAGTCGTGCGAATTGGGTGAGTCGGCCGAGGCACTGTATGGTCGCATCGACAGTTACATCAAGCGCCACTACGACGCCTATTTGGCCGACCGAGGTCGGCGACGCCCCTTGGGCTTCATCATGACTGTCTACCGGAGACGGCTCACATCGAGTTTCTATGCGGTGCGCTGTTCACTTGAGCGGCGTCGAGAGGTGCTACGTGGCCGCCTCAAGCCGGAAGCACTCGTCGACGACGACGACCTGGTCTCGTCGTACGAATCGAACGCCATAGACAGCAACGCGGCCGCTTCGTCGGCGCCCGGTCCCACTGGTCTCGATTCAGTGCCCGATGCCGACATCGTCGATTACGGCTGGGAGCACATCGCGGATGCGACAAAGAGCAAGCACTTGGTCGAGGAACTTGCTGAACTGGACAGCTTTATTGACGAACTCAACGACCTGCCGCCTGACGAGCCCAAAACCCAGCGGTTGTATGAGCTGCTCGTGTCGAGCTTTGCGGGTGGGCATCGAAGCGTGGTCGTGTTTACCCAGTACGCTGACACGCTTCGATACCTTCGGGAACGACTGCGGGTCATTTACGGCACAGGGATCGTCTGTTACTACGGGGGACGAGGCGAACGATGGGACCCCGACGTTGGCGACTGGGGAGCCATACCCAAGGAACGCGTCAAGGAACTGTTTCGGCGAGGCGAAGATGTCCGCATCATGCTCGGCACCGACTCAATGTCGGAGGGCCTGAACCTGCAAACGTGCGCCCGCGTCATCAACTACGACCTGCCATGGAACTTCATGCGTGTCGAGCAGCGCATCGGACGCGTCGACCGCATCGGTGGCCAGCCTTTCGTTGAAGTCACCAACCTGTCCTACACAGACACAGTCGAAGACGACATCCTGCGGCGGATCGAGGAACGGCTCCATTGGTTCACCACTGTTGTCGGAAGCGCGCAACCAGTGCTCGCATCAATGGAATCAGCCATGCAACGGGCAGCGCTGGGACAGATCACCCCCGACCGGGCCATACACGAGATTGAGCAGATGGACCGCCAGGCGAAGGATTCGCGCGTCCGACTCGAAGACCTCGACGCGGTTCCGCAACACGCCCAGCCGATGCTCCCCGCGATGGATCTTCAGGGACTCCAGGACGCGCTTCTGGCGATCCCATCATGCGCAGAGCGAATGAGCCCGCACCCCGACATCGACCGTGCATGGCTGCTTCACCTCGACGGCTCGCTGCACGACATCACATTCGACCGCAACCAAGTGCAGCGCCACGACGGCCTGTCTCTGCTCACGTGGGGCAGCCCACTACTCGACCGACTGCTCGACACTGCCCAGATCGGCGCGAGCAACCAAAGCTCCTGAGTTGGCTTCATAGTGCATACCTGCAATCGGTCCGCACCATGTCATTTCGGCACCTGAGATACCACCCGTCGGCCACGTCACGTCCCTGTCGACACTACGATCTTGAGTCTGGCGGGCGAGATCTAATTTCCCGGCGGCGAATACCGCTGGTCGGCTTTAGCCTGTTCGTGCATCGCCCGCAGCCTCGAGACAGACCGGCTGTGAAGCGAGTCCAGTCGAACGAGTGAAACAGTAGCCAAGAAAGACCAGACAACGAAGCCTGCTGTCGCCGAGACGAAGATCGCGATCACCGCGCGGTTTGTGGTCATCGAAAGAAGAACTGCTGTGGCGGCGGAAAACATGAGGGCTGCGAGGGATGCGAACATCGTGACGCTGTACGGTGCCCGGACTGTGTCTTCTGTGGAGTCACCCATGCGCAGCAACTCTCCGTAGTCGGTTTTCTCCAGTCGCTGAGTGAGCGCTGTGCGCTGGCGCCACGCGTTCGTCAGCAGGCCTGCCGATGACGTGATCCCCACTGCCGCAATCAATGTCGAAGACGGGACCCAGTCGGACAGGCTCAGGAATACGGCCGCAGAGCCCCATACACCTAACGCCACGTAGAGATCAATGTGGCGAGCGCTCCTGAGCAGGGTGCGCCACTCGGGACTATCAATCCGGCTGGTCATCGGTTTCCTCGTCGAACTCGGACTGTACCACGACCCCGTCGCCTCGCTCGACAAACGTGCGCTGGGCTTGCGCCAGATCGTCTCCTGACAGTTCGACGACGTCATCCTCCACACGCACGCTCTCAGTTGCCTCGACGGCGCCGCCGTCCGCGGTCTGAGTGAATTTCGACAGCACACCGCTTTCCCGGTTGGTGCCCGTCATGACTGCTTGACCGTATCCGCGTCGGACGTGATCCATCATCTGGGTGAACCAGTCGGAATCTCGATCAATGGACTCGCCTTCGTGAGCTTGCGCAGACAGGCGTACGGACTTCGCCTCCAGGCTGTCGAGAAGATCGGCGATCTTTTCCCTGTCCTCCCAGTTCGGATTTGGCTGTCGCAAAAGCGCTGAGAGAGTGGCGACGCTAATCACAGACGAGTGCCAATCCTCGAACGTGCTCTTGAGCGAAAGCGGCGCAACCTCCCAATCGTACGTTCTCCTCTTGTTCAGCAGCGCCTGGAAATTACCTGTGCCCGTGTGCAGCTTGACGGCACGCGTTGCATATTGGAACGACATTATCCGTTGCGGAAGATTGACGACGAATGGGATCACGACCCCGCCCGATGCCTCGCCACGGTCGAACTCCTTCGTCTCGTCATTCCACGCCAGTGTGGAGAATGCGTCGCTTTCGACATACCCAATGTGTCCTGACCAGAAGCCCTGGCCCATTTCAATATGTTTCGATATACGCCACGTACGTCCATAGCGGGAGACTTCATCGCCAGCGACCCATGACTCCTCTAGCGCGGTCCGAAATTGATCGTCCCCGCCCGCCCCCCAGATTCCTTTGAGATCGATCCGGGCGTGTGCCACTCTGAAAGTCTTCGTCATCGCGCAACTCTAACCGGCTGGTGAGACAGAGGAGCATCCGCCGATGATGGCCATCTAAGCGGGCAGCTGCGTCGGGTCGGTCATGAGCGATGGGAACATAGCGACGCTCAACACGGTGGCCCTGGAGTTACGGTGTTCGATGGCGGGGTGGCTAGATGCTCAGGAGGTCGCGGGCGCCGGTGTCGGAGGAGGGGTGACGGAGCTTCGACATCGCACGGGCCTCGATCTGACGGATACGTTCCCGGGTCAGGTTGAAATGCTCGCCGACCTCTTCAAGGGTTCGAGGCTCGCCGCGGTCCAAGCCGAAACGCAGCTTGAGAATCTCACGCTCACGCTCATCGAGCGGAGACAGCAGGCGCGTGATCTCCTCGGGCAACAGGGCCGTCGCCGCCACCTCGAAGGGGGAGTCCGCGCCACGGTCCTCCACCACGTCGCCGAGTTCATCGTCGCCGTCCTGAGTGCTGAGGTCGACAAGGCACTGCGCGATACTGAGGTTGAACGGACGCTCGCCGAGGCTCACGACGTCATGGAACGCCCGAAGGGTGCTGTCGGTCGACCGGCCGAAGACGATGAGATCGGTTTCATCCTGCGCCGATGCCTGTTCGCGGAAGTCGACGGTCTTGGAAAGGTCGCAGAATCATTGGACTTGCGCCTCGCAGAACCAGCACTCGGTCGGCGTCGGGCACAATTCCTTCGGCGTTATGACGGGCCGCTCTCGGGTGACCCCACGGGTCTCGGTGGTTGCTTAGATGCGAAAATTCTGTTCATATCGCTTGAATTTAAGTTACGGTT
This sequence comes from Candidatus Aldehydirespiratoraceae bacterium, assembly GCA_965208435.1. GTDB lineage: Bacteria > Actinomycetota > Acidimicrobiia > Acidimicrobiales > Aldehydirespiratoraceae > VXYK01. The sequence goes on from OZ242337.1 coordinate 1,635,117, forward strand.
ATCAGTTAACTGTTACTTAAGGGACTTATGGCGTCACACTTGCGGAAGCGATGGGAAGCACAGTTTCAGGGACCCAGTCGACGTGATCGACTCGGTTGCGACTACAACGCGTACCTCACCGACCCGGTTGTCGGCTGGGATCTGTCTATCCCAGCCAATGTCGCGGCCGATATTGCCGACGCGGAGACAGCCGTCCGAGACCTGAACGACAAGGGCACCACTCATGTGAGCCTGGAGGGTCTTGCCCGCTTTCTACTCCGGGCGGAGTCGGTCGGATCGTCCAAGATCGAAGGTCTCGAGGCAACCGCACATCGGCTTGCCCGCGCCGAAGCAGCCATAGCGCTCGGGGCTGACTCTGACGACCAAGTTGCTGTCGAAGTGATCGGGAACATCGTCGCGATGGAATCAGCCGTCGAACTGGCCACCAAGTCCAGCACGCTGGAACTCGACGACCTTCTCTCGGTTCACCGCACCCTGATGGACAATTCCCCCAACCCCGAACTCGGAGGATCCGTACGCGAGGAGCAGAACTGGATCGGAGGTAGTTCCTTCAATCCGTGCAGCGCCGATTTCGTCCCGCCACCCCCCGAGTACCTCCCGGAGTTGATGAACGACCTCCTCGACTATGTGAACGACGACGAGCACTCCCCGCTCGTTCAGGCCGCGATCGCGCACGCACAGTTCGAAACGCTCCACCCCTTCGCCGACGGCAACGGTCGCGTCGGCCGAGCCTTGATCCATGTCGTCCTCCGGCGCCGTGGCCTCGCCGCGAACTTCGTGCCACCAATCAGCCTCGTGCTGGCAACACGGTCCGACGACTACATCAACGGACTGATGAGGTTCCGCCATCTAAGCGAACCCGGCAGCGCCGAGCGGTGCCACGCTGCGGTCGAGTGGCTTGTCGCCTTCGCCTCGGCCACGAACCGAGCTTGTCGAGACGCCGAGGCTTACAGCGAACACATCAACTCGACCACTACAACTTGGCGTTCGAATCTCGGACGTGTCCGAGCGAACTCCAGTACCGACCTTCTTCTGCGTTTGCTGCCCGGCGTACCGATCATCACGGTCGAGTCGGCCTGCAAGCTGATCGGCCGATCCAAAGCACGAACCACCGACGCGGTCAACGCCCTTACGGACGCGGGGGTGCTCCACCAACGCAACGTTGGCCGGCAGCGTTACCGGGTCTTCGAAGCAACCGAAGTCCTCGACCTGTTCACCGGCCTCGAACAACATCTCGCCAGTCCAACGGGCGCAGGCTCGGGCGGCTAGATGCTCAGGAGGTCGCGGGCGCCGGTGTCGGAGGAGGGGTGGCGGAGCTTCGACATCGCTCGGGCCTCGATCTGACGAATGCGTTCCCGGGTCAGGTTGAAATGCTCGCCGACCTCTTCAAGGGTTCGTGGCTCGCCGCGGTCCAGGCCGAAACGGAGCTTGAGAATCTCACGCTCACGCTCATCGAGCGGAGACAGCAGGCGCGTGATCTCGTCGGGCAACAAAGACGTCGCCGCCACCTCGAAGGGGGAGTCCGCGCCACGGTCCTCCACCACGTCGCCGAGTTCAGCGTCGCCGTCCTCCCGCAGCGGCTCAGAGAGCGACAACGGCTCAGCCGCGAAACGAAGCGCCTCGGTCACCTTTTCCTCAGGCATCTCCACTTCAAACGCAAGCTCGCTCAGCGTGGCGGGCCTACCGTATTTGAGCTCTAGGCGGGTCCGTGCCTTCTGCAGGCGCGCCAGAGTGTCGCCTGCATGCACCGGCAGACGGATCGTACGACCGGTGTTGGCGATGCCCCGGGTGATCGCCTGACGGATCCACCAGGTGGCGTAGGTCGAGAACTTGAACCCCTTGCGCCAATCGAACTTCTCGACGGCGTGCATCAGGCCGAGGTTGCCCTCCTGGATCAGGTCGAGCAGGGGCAGACCTGAGGCCTGGTACTTCTTGGCGATGGAGACAACGAGACGCAGGTTCGACTGGACGAAAGTGCGGGTTGCGGCCTCGCCCTTGCGGGACAGGCGGCGGAGTTCACGGCGGCGGGCCGGGGTCGGCTTCGACTCGGCCAGCTCGCGGCGGGCCTCGATCCCAGCCTCAATCTCTTGAGCCAGGCGAACCTCTCCCTCCTTGGTCAAGAGCGGGTACTGACCAATGTCGGTAAGGTACAGCCGGACCAGATCCTCTTCGTCCCTCTCGACACGCTCCTTCGCCACGGACGTCCCTCTCGTCGCTTCAGCCCCGTTCGGGTTCACGATACCGATGGATTGCTCTTATACAACCGAGGATATTTTGTATCGACCTCAGCGAAGCACTCCGGCCGGTACGAGCCCGCCTGCCGAAACGAGTTGCTGTTCGGCTTCCATCACCCCTGCGGTGACCTGTTCGTCCGTGTTCGAATCGAGCGATGACCCCAGGAGAAGCCCTCCCGCCTCACGGTCATTACGGAGGTCGAGAAGCAGGAAACCAACCGCACGGAGCAGCGGCGCGTCCGCATGCGGCTCGGCCGACCGTTGCACCGACTCGCACGATTCTGAGAGCTGAGCCAGCAGCACTCGCTGCGCGATCGCCAGACGCACGACCGATCCCCGAACCCCGCGAATCGCCTTGAGGGCCTTCTCGGATTCTGGGGACGGAGCACCCAGAACCGTCAGGTCGCCGAGAAGCACCGAATCCGGCATCAACGCCTTCAGATTCTCAGCCTGCTCACCCAGGTGACGTCCCGCAGTCGACAACCACACGGCGACATCGCCGTGTTCGGGCTCAACTTCACCGGCCCAGGCAACGAACAACTCGAACAGGCTCGACGAAGCCCAGTGAAGATCACGCAGCACAGTCGCAGTCGCAGCGACAGTCAAGAACCCTTCGTCGTTCATCGCTCGTCGCTCATGGTGGAATGCCTCTCACGCCCTGTAGCGGTTGACGATCGGCATACGGCGGTCACGACCGAACGCCTTGTTGGAGACACGGGCACCGATCGGAGTCTGGCGCCGCTTGAACTCGGCGATGTCGACAAGGCGGCAGACGTGCTGTACCAGCTCACGGTCTCCCAGACCCCGCTCAACGATCTCCGCCACCCCCAGATCAGCCTCCACGTAGGCCCGCAGGATCGGGTCGAGCACTTCATAGGGCGGAAGCGACTGGTCGTCACGCTGGTCCGGTCTGAGCTCCGCCGACGGAGCCTTGTCGAGCACGGAATCGGGAATCACCCGAGCACCCTGGCTGTTGCGCCACCGGCACAGCTCATAGACAGTGAGTTTCCAGACGTCCTTGATCACCGCAAAAGCACCCGCCGTGTCGCCGTAGAGGGTCGAATATCCGACCGCTGCCTCCGACTTGTTGCCGGTCGTCAAGACCAACCAGCCGTGTTCATTGGCCAGCGCCATCAACAGCACGCCACGAATCCGCGACTGCATGTTCTGATCGGTCAGGTCGCCGAGATTCCCCGGAGTGGCGGAGTCGCCCGACAGCATCTCTGTGAACGCCGCATGGACAGGCTCGATGGCGACCATGCGAGTGTCGATGCCGAGATTGGCGGCCAGGGCCTCCGCATCGGCGATGGAATGGTCACTCGAGTACCGCGAGGGCATCAACACCCCGTGGACATGGCTCGCGCCGAGTGCATCCGCCGCAATGGTCGCGGTGATCGAGGAGTCGACCCCGCCTGAAAGGCCGACACAGACGTCGCTGAACCCGCTCTTGTGGACGTAGTCGCGGGTGGCGAGCTCCAACGCCCGCCACTGTTCGGCCAACTCCGTCAACGGCTCCACGAGAGGCGCCGTGAGCTGATCGCGCCGTCGAGGACTGCCGGCCGAGACCACAACCAACGAAGCCTCCTCGGTGCTCTCACGAGGACTCGGCAACTCGATGTCGATCACCTCGACGCGCTCCGCGAAACGCTCACAGCGAGCCGTGACCTCCGGCCCCTGCGGTGTCGGGCTCACAACGAACGAGCCGCCATCAAAAACCAGTTCGTCCTGCCCGCCGACGAGGTTGGCGTACAGGACCGGAACCCCCGCCTCGGCCACACGCTCGCTGATGACCTGCTCTCGCACCTGCTGCTTGCCGGTGCGGAACGGCGAGCCGTTGACGTTGAGCACAACCCGGGCCCCCGCTGAAGCGAGCCTCGAAACAGGGCCGTCGGGGATCCACGAGTCCTCACACACCGTCACACCCACAGCCACGCCGCCGATCTCGTACAGAGTGAGCTGATCATCGCCGCGTTGGAAGTAGCGCAGTTCGTCGAACACGTCGTAGTTGGGAAGGTGGCGCTTGTAATAGGTCCCGACGACGCGGCCCCCCGCACAGATCGCCAGGGCGTTCCACACGCCGCTGTTGCAACCGAACCCGTCGTCGACAACAGCCAGATCAGCCACCTCGCGCTCCGGTGAGGGATCTCCGTCGGCGAACCCGACCACGGCCGCGCACCGCGAGGTCTGCGTCGCGAACTTCTCCACCGTCGCCCGGCAGTCAGCCACGAAACCGGGCCTCAACACGAGATCCTCGGGGGGATAACCGGTGATCGCCATCTCCGGCATGACCGCAACGTCGGCATCGGCCTCCTCGGCTTGCGCGAGCGCTGCCAACGCGAGCACCATGTTGCCTTCGAGGTCGCCCACAGTCGGGTTCATGTGGCACACGGCAACTCGCAGGACATCACTGCCAGACGTCATGCCTTCATCGTAGGACCTTACGATCGCAGGGCCATACGCCGACACCACCGTCGTCGCCCGAAGTCACGGGTTGAGGACTGTGTCGACCAGTCTGAACATGGTTGTCCACCGCGCCGAAACGCCGGCAAGGCGATGGTCCGGTTGTGCGACGACCCCGGCCCGGGGCCCTACTAGTCCGACGAACTAAGCCAGAGCGGCGCAGATTGTGTCGGTCATCAGCGCGGCGACCACGTAGGGGTCGGCGTTGGCGTTGGGGCGACGATCCTCGATATAGCCCTTGCCGTTCTGCACCACCTGCCAGGGAATGCGGACCGATGCACCGCGGTCGGAGGGGGCGTACGAGTAGGTGTCGTACCGCTCCGTCTCATGTGCTCCGGTCAGTCGATCCTCGATACCCACGCCGTATCCGGCGATGTGGCGCGCAGGCACCCCGTCGGCCCCCAGCGACTCACAGGCCGCGATGATCGGGGCGAACGACTCGCGCATGGCCCTTGTGGAGAAGTTCGTGTGCATGCCGGCACCGTTCCAGTCGCCCTTCATCGGTTTGGCCTCGAGGGAGACCTCGACTCCGAACTCTTCGGCCAGACGGTAGAGGAGGTAGCGGGCGACCCACATCTCGTCACCGATCGCCATGGTGTCGATCGGGCCGATCTGGAACTCCCACTGACCGGGCATGACCTCGGCGTTGGTGCCCGAGATGTTGAGACCGGCTTCGATGCAGGCGGTGGTGTGGCGCTCGATCAGTTCACGACCGTGGATCTTCACTGCACCCACACCGCAGTAGTACGGGCCCTGGGGAGCGGGGAAACCGTTGGGCGGGAATCCCGCAGGCCAGCCTGTCGTGCGGTCGAGCAGGGTGTACTCCTGCTCCATCCCGAAGATGGGTTCCTGATCGGCGTAGCGACCATACGCCTCGCGGGCTTGACGGCGGGTGTTGCTCGGATGGGGTGCCAGAGTCCCGGTCAGCTGCGTTTCGCACATGACGAGGATGTTGTCGCCGCCGCGGATGGGGTCCGGGCACTGGAACACAGGGTCTAAGACGACATCAGAATCGTTGCCGGCAGCTTGGTTCGTGCTGGAACCGTCAAAACCCCAGATTCCCGGCTCTTCGCCATCGGCCAGAACCTTCGTCTTGGAACGAATCTCGTTGGTCGGCTCGCTCCCGTCGATCCACAGATATTCAGCTCGGTAAGCCACTGGATTTCCCTCTCTTGAAAATGTTGCCGACTTCTGGACAGCCGCGGGGCCGCGACTGCTACGGCAATCGACGACAGGCTACCCAGATGAACAGCCCCTAGCGTCCAGGCAACAGATTTCCCAACGATTGCCCGATTGTTAAATGTGTGTGAACGGTCAGGTCACGCGGCGAAATCCAGGCGTCGGCGTGGCAACGTTGGCGGATGGAACGGGACCAGCAGTACGTGCTTCGCAGCGTGGAGGAACGCGGCGTTCGGCTGATCCGGCTCTGGTTCACCGACGTGCTCGGGAAACTCAAGTCGGTCGCCATCACCCCAGCCGAGCTCGAGGCAGCGTTCGACGAGGGCGTGCAGTTCGACGGCAGCTCGATCGACGGATTCTCACGGGTTCACGAATCCGACGTTCTCGCCCGCCCCGACGCCACCTCCTTCGAACTGCTTCCCTGGGCAACGCACGACGAGCCGTCGGCTCGAATGTTCTGCGACATCCAGAACCTCGACGAGACCCCCTTCGACGGCGACCCTCGCCAGGTCCTACGCCGCAACCTCGACGAGGCCCGGGCCAAGGGCTACTCGTTCTTCGCCGCCCCGGAGGTCGAGTTCTTCTATTTCGCCTCGGGCGACCCGTCTCTGGGAAAGCCACAACCCCTCGACCACGCCTCCTATTTCGACCTCACCACCGCCGACGTGTCGAGCAACCTCCGCAAACGGACCATCCACATGCTCGAGGCCATGGGGATACCCGTCGAATATTCGTTCCACGAGGACAGCCCGAGCCAGCACGAGATCGATCTTCGCTACACCGAGGCGCTCGACGTGGCCGACAACCTCATGACGCTGCGGCTGGTCGTGAAGAAGATCGCCATGGAGGCCGACACCTACGCCTCGTTCATGCCCAAGCCGCTCAACGGCGTGCAGGGCTCGGGTATGCATGTTCACATGTCGCTGTTCTGCGGCGACACCAACATCTTCCACGACGGTGACGACCCGTACGGGCTCTCAGCAACCGGACGCCAGTTCACCGCCGGCGTGCTGCGCCATGCCCGGGAGATCACCGCAGTCACCAACCAGTTGGTCAACAGCTACAAGCGACTGTCGGAGAAGTCCGAGGCGCCCCCGTATGCAGCCTGGGCCCGCAACAACCGGTCTGCCCTGGTGAGGGTGCCGGTGCGCAGACAGGGCAAACCGACCTCGGCTCGGATCGAGTACCGCTCCCCGGACCCGGCCTGCAACCCCTATCTGGCATTCTCGCTGGTCCTCGCCGCCGGACTGCGGGGCGTCAGCGAGGGCTACGAACTGCCCGCCGAAACGAGCACCAACCTTCACGAGCTCAACCCGCACGAGATCGCCGAGTTGGGGGTGGAGCCGCTGCCCCGTTCGCTCGACGAGGCACTGGACCTGATGGAGGGATCCGACCTCGTCCGTGAATCGCTCGGCGACCACATCTTCGAGTGGTTCCTCCGCAACAAGCGCTCCGAGTGGGACCAGTACCAGTCAACTGTCACCCCGTTTGAACTCGAGCGCTATCTGCCCACCTGGTAGCAATGCCCGACGTAACTCTGCCCGACGCAGATGGGGCCGACGTAGATGGGGCCGACGTCGCACATGCGCCCGACTTGATAGACATGAAGCGATGAGACCGCTGCTCGTCTTTCCCGATCCGGTGCCGCCGGAGTTGGCTCAGACCCTCGACATCGGGGGCTGGGCATGGAAGGCCGCGGTCGACACCGACGCTGCCCGTGCCGACGAACCCGCGGACGGATGGGTGGGCGCCATCGTCATGGCCGGTCCGGATCTCGAACCGGCGCTCCGCTTCTGTCGCTCGGTCCACAACGGCGACGTGAACGTCGGTTCGCTACTGCTGCTCGTCAACGGCGGCCATCTGCAGTCGCTCGATCCCCACCACGACCTGTTCGACGACTTCTGTCTGCATCCGTTCCATCCCCTGGAGCTGGAGATCCGCCTCAAGCACCTCTTCAGGCGAGGCGGCCAGGCCGACGACATCGACCTGATCGAATACGGCCCCCTGGCCATGAACCTTGAGACCTACCAGGCCGTGATCGACTCAAAACCGCTCGATCTCACCTACATGGAATACGAACTCCTGAGGTTCTTGGCCGCGCATCCCGGCAAGGTCTTCACCCGCGAGACGCTCCTCAACCGAGTCTGGGGCTACGACTACTATGGCGGCGCGCGAACCGTGGACGTCCATGTGCGGCGGCTGCGCTCAAAGCTCGGCGAGGAGCACGCGAACCTGATCCAGACCGTGCGCTCCGTCGGCTACTCCTTCGGTCGCAGCCGCTGGGGTTAGTCGCTGGGCTAACTGCGATAAGGGTCGGTCTCCGAGAGCGCAAGATACTCGTTGGGCTCGCCGTCCTCGTCGACGTTGTCGAGATCACGGTCACGCCCGATGAGTCCGCCGAGCAGACCGGCGAGTGCAGCCATGCTCATCAGCACAGCCACGGGCATGACCACCACCAGCAACACCACGATCACCACCGCTCCGAGGTCCATGGCGTCAGTCTGCCACAGCGGCCGGGCGGGCCGCGATCACTTCGATCTCGACCTGTGCACCGATTGGGAGCGCCACGACGGCCACCGCGGACCGGGCCGGGCGGTGTCCGTCGAACTCCTCGGAGTAGATCTTGTTCACCGCCACGTAGTCGCCCATGTCGACCAGGAACACCGTCGCTTTCACCACATCGGTCAGAGATGCGCCGGCTGAGGCCAACACGGCACGGAGGTTGACGAACACCTGCCTCGTCTCGGCCTCGACTCCGCCGTCGACGAGCACACCGTCGCTGATACCGATCTGGCCGGCAGTGAACAGGAAGTCCCCGCCTGCCATGATCGGCGAATATGGCCCTACCGGTGTGCTCATAGCCTGCTCCTTGCCCAGTTGTTCGACTCAGTTCCCGAGCGCATCGCAGGTTAGCGCATCGCAGGCCGCAAAGACCCACGGTCAGCGCTGTGACGACCGCTGCCGTACCGACGGGTCCGCCCAGTTAGCGCATCACAAGCCGCAAAGACCCACGGTCAGCTGGCGCGGATCGGCCATTGTTCGGGGCATCCCCGATCAAGCCACACAGCGGCGGCGACCGCCGCGAACACTGCGTCTGAGCCGTTGACGGGATCGTCTGTGGACGGCTCGACCGTGATGTCGATGCGGGGAGTGTCGACCGCGCGCAGGACTCCGAAGGAACGGATCGTCAGATCGTGCAGTCCGCCATGCTCGTCGACTGCGAGGCTCTCGCTGGTCACCCAGGACAGGGCCATATGTGCAGCTCCGGTGCAGTATGAGCGCAGAACGGTCTCGTCGAGCACCGCACCGCAACGGACCGAGACCTCGAGCGTTCCATCGGGCTTGACCGAAGCGGTCGCCTCTCCACCTCCCGGTGCGGTGATCCAACCGACCTCACCGCGTACCCCGGCGAGCAGAACCGTTGCCTCGACCCAACCGGCGCCGCGAATCGCCGCGCTGGTAGGCGGGCCGACGACATCGACTTCCTGCACCTCCAGACCGGGGGCGACCCGTGAGATCGCCTCGATGATCCCGGGGGTTCGGGCGACCCGCACGACCCCCGTTCCGTCACGGTTGATCCCCGCTGCGACCGGTGGACGTTTGGGGCCCCGGCGCACCGAGTCCTCGCGGGAGTACAACACCCGCACCGGGCGCCCCGCATCGTTCGCCAAGCGCCGTGCTGCCTCGGCCACTTCGCTCGACTGCTTCGCCCCGAACGCTCCCCCGTTCGCCAATGGCGTCACCGGCTCGCCTCCCGGGCTGCACCAGGACGCATCAGTCTCGAGGTAGGCCGGTTCGACCCACGAGGTCCGAAGCGTCAGGTCGAAGTCACCCTCGGGCACCGGGATCGGCGGTTCGAACACTGCTGTGGTGCGGCGACCCTGCACCTTGCCCGCAAGACGCAGAGCTTCCGAACGGGTCTCAGCGAGCACCCACTGCTTGTCCACACCCTGCTTGTCCACCCACTGTTCGCCTGAACCCGTCGATTCGCCAGAGCCCGTCGATTCGCCTGAACCCGCGGATTGGCCTGGGCCCGCGAGGTCGTTGGCCAGGACCGCTACGAGCGCATCGGCGGGGGCGGAGTCGTCGGCGAAACCACCGAGTCCCGCGGCGACGGCCGGGCCCACGGACTGTGCAACACCCCCTTCGATCGTCGCTCTGCGCTCAGCGTCGGTCTGGTCGCCGGCCGTGCGTATCCCAACCGGATAGTCACCGGACAGTTGGTCACCGGACAGTTGGTCGCCGAAGGCCACCCATGCGTCGACCACGGGCTGCCAGCCGGTGCAGCGGCACAGGTGCGCCTGCAGTGCCTTGGCCGCAGCCTCGCGGTCTTCGTGGTCTGCGCCCTTGGCCCGCAGTCCCTCGTAGCGGCAGATGATGCCCGGCGTGCAGAACCCGCACTGGCTTCCACCGGTCGAGGCGAACGAGTCAGCCCAAGCTTGGGCGAGGTCGTCGGGGAGTCCTTCAAGGGTGGTGACGGTGCGATCACGAACCCGACGTACCGGCGTAACGCACGACACCCGAGGTGCACCGTCGACCAGGACCGTGCAGCAGCCGCACTGCCCCTGGGGGCTGCACCCGTCCTTGACCGAGATGAGCCGGAGATCGTCGCGCAGGATGTCGAGCAGCGTCGCGGTGTTGGCGACCGCGCCGTCGACCGCGACCGAATCGCCGTTGACGACAAGCTCTATGGACTCGGCTGATTCCATCGGGGTGACTCTACGCCTCATCAGCGAGTGGCCAATACCCATCGGCGAGTGACCAGGGTCCAGCGGGCATGACCAAAAGCCCGAACCACCGGCTACGGCTAGTGTTCGGTGCAATGGCTGCGTTCCCGACCGTTATCGACGAAGTTGAGGCTCAGTGGCTCACCGATCCGCGTCCGCTCAACGAAACACAAACGCTGTGCCATACTAGAAACCTCCATCGGTCCGGTTGCTGACTATTCACCGGCCATCATGGCCGACCTGTCGCAACCACCGATGGAGGCCGCCGACTACCGGGCGACCGCCATGTTCTGCCTCTGCTATCCGATCCAGACAGGACGCATCGAACTCGTCAACGACCGGGTCCGGGCTCTCATAGTCGACATGTTCAACCGGGCCATGACCGCCATCAACGACCACAACGCCACCGAGTTCCTCCTCGACTAACCGAGACCTGCTCATCGCTCTGCTTGCATACTCTGTCACAGACAGGTGGTATACATCTCGCGTACATTTCCCCCACTCAAGGACCCTCAACCACCCCGCTCCCCACGTTTACGCGCAGGCTCAACAAAAGGTGGCAATACTCCTCGACAATGACGAACAGCGCGACCTTCAGCTATTCGCGGATGGATGGATTGCCCACCATTTCCATGACTGCGTGCCAGAACAGTTGTTCACCGTATTGAATGATCAGGCAGCAAGGTGAGTGTTCGCAACCCCAACTTCGGCACAATCAACTACGCGGCGGTGCGACGGGGTTGATCCAATTCACTTCGGTGAACCGACCGAAATCTGAGTCGGCCGAGACGATCGTCATCCCATGTTCAATGCATAGCGCCGCGAGGGCGGCATCGGGGATCAGATTGGCACTGAGGTGCAAGTCTTGAATCAGGCGTCCGAGGATCGCCCGGTGACCGCGGCCCGGTTGCGGCACCCAAGCGTAGGGAGCATCCAACCAACTCTCGACCACCCGCCAAGCCTCTGCAGACGAGAGGGGGTGAGCCATTGCACGCGGATTGGTAGCTATGCGTAAGAAAGCAGTGAGCGACTGCCATGGCAGTCCTATTCGCCGCGGCCCGTTCAGCGCCTCCTCAATCCAATCGCGCCCAGCAGCATGAAACGGGCTGTCCCCATCTACCGCATACAACAAGATGTTGGCGTCTACCAGCATTGCATCGCTTAACGAGCCTGATGGCCCTCTAAAAGGTCGATCGCATCGGCCACATTCGTGACGTCAATTCGAATCCCTAGGCGGTGAGTCTCTTGGACAAAGCGCGCCGAAGGCTCTTCCGCGAGCAATCCGCGGCGAACCAAGACGTTGACGGCCTCTGACACACCCATGCCGCTCTCGCTACGAAGCTGTGCCAGTGCCTGCGCGGTGTCGTCCTCGAACTCCACAGTAGTCCTCATCTCATAAGCTTACACGTGATGATGCGAATATTTCCACATTTGAATGCATAAGTTCTTGCATATTGATGCTGTCTCGACCAACCCCGAGACATCTAGCGGGCAGGGAAGGTCCGGGCAAACTCCAGAATCCGGCGCCGCTGCGCCCTCCTGTCGCCCCGTCAGGCGCCCAGTGCTTTGGTGCTCAGTGCTTTGCGCAGGGCGGCTTCTGCGTCGCGGGCGCTGTTGAGGCTGACTTGCGCGTCAGCGATAACCGTCGATCCGTGGAACGTGCCCGGATAGGCGTGAATCTCGGTCGACACACCCGCTTCGAGGAGCCGCATCGCGTAGGTCAGGCCCTCGTCGCGCAACGGATCGAACTCCATGACCGACACGAACGCAGAGGGCAGACCTGAGAGGTCCTCGGCCACCGATGGTGACGCATAGGGCGATACAGGCCCTTGGTGGTCAGGACCCAGGTAGTGCTTCCAGCTCCAGACCGCATTGGGCCGGTTCCAAAACGGCGTGTCGTCGAACTGGGTCATCGACGGCGTCCCGAGACGATGGTCGAGCTCAGGTATCTCCAGCTGTTGGAAGCACAACTGTGGACCGCCACGATCTCTGGCCATCAGTGCGGTGCCGGCGGCCAGACCACCACCGGCGCTCTGGCCGGCAATCGCGATGCGTTCGGGGTCCACGCCCAGCTCCGCGGTGTTCTGTGACAGCCACAGCAGCGCGGCAAAGCAGTCATTGATCCCCGCGGGGAAGGGGTCTTCGGGAGCAAGCCGGTACTCCACGGACACCACCAACGCCGGGAACTCAGCGGCGACACGGTCACACCACGGGTCCATCATCTCGATCGAGCCGAGCATGAACCCGCCTCCATGGATCTCCAACACCGCAGGCAGCGGATCGGAGGTCGCAGAAGCGGGACGGTATATCCGGATCGGCACATCGGGGTCGCCGTCGAGACCCGGAACCGTGCGGTCCTCACGGACCACGTCGTCTCGGGGTTCGGTCTCTCCGGCGAACAAGCCGATCGATTCGCGCATCGCATGAATCTCGGCGGGGTCTGAGAAGTCCGTCACCGTGGGCAGCAACGGCAGCATCTCAAGAAACTCGGGGTCGAACGCTCGCTCAGTCATGCCAAGACCGTAGCCCCCGCCTCAGTCCGCTGAGAAAACGAACCCTGAGTCCTCCGAAAACCATGCAACCTCAAATTTTCCGGCAATCGTAGACAATTCCACTGGCCCAAGAACGCACCGACGCCTCGCGGGCGCGTTGGTTCGACGACTACCTCACGCTGTGTCTCGAACGAGACCTGCTCGAACTCGGACGGGTCCGCCAACCCGGCGTTCTCGCGCCGCTGCTGACCCGTCTGGCAGCCCAGACGGCACAGTTGCTCAACATGTCTCAAGCGGGCGCCAGCATCGGGTTGGCTACGAGCACCACCACGGACTACGTCAGACTCTTCGAGAGCAGTTTCCTGGTACGCCTGCTTCCCGGCTGGGGCAAGACATTGCGAACCTCAGTCGCTTCACGCCCGAAGCTGCACATTGTCGACTCGGGACTCGCCGCCCGTCTGCTGCGCCTTCCACCCGACAAACTCGCTGGGCTGGACCCCACTTCGTTGCAACAGTTCGGGCACCTCCTCGAGACGTTCGTGGTCGGTGAAGTGCTGAAGCAGGTCTCGTGGCTCGAGCACCGGCCTCATGTCGGCCATTGGCGTACCCACGACGGGACTGAAGTCGATCTAGTCATTGAAGACGGGCACGACGGCTCCGTCATCGGCATTGAGGTGAAGGCCAGCGGCAGGGTCCACAGACGCGACCGGCGCGGCCTGCGGAGGCTGCGCGAAACCCTGGGAGAGCGATTTGTCGCCGGCGTTGTGTTCTACACCGGCGCTCACTGCGTGCGCTACGAGGACGACGACCGCATCATCGCCCTGCCGATCGACCGGCTCTGGACCGGGGCGTCGGCCTGAGCCGACTGTGAATGGGTCAGCTGAAGCTCTGCCCGCAGCCGCAGGTACGCTGCGCGTTGGGGTTGTCGATGGAGAACCCTGCGTCGGTGAGGCCGTCCTTGTAGTCGAGCGTGGCTCCCTCGAGCAGCTGTGCTGACGAAGGATCCACGACGACATCGACCGAGCCGAAGGCGACCGCCATGTCGTCGGAAGCCTTCTCGTTGTCGAAGTACATCTCGTATGAGAAACCGGAACAGCCACCGGGGCGAACGGAGACACGCAAGGCCAGCCCGTCCTCTCCCTCTGCGGTGAGGAGTTCATCGACTTTCGAGACAGCGGAATCAGTAAGTGTGATCACAGGACTTCCTCTCTGGGAGAACTACCACGACTCTGGCTCCACTGTAGCCGCCGCGAGCCGGTTTCTCCTCCCTGTCTCTGGTTGCGACACGGTTTGCTAGTGACCATCCTGTCTAGCCCTCTGCCAGGTCCGCGTGAGTGTCACTGACCACAGCTAGGGTCGTCTCAAGTGTCCGCTCCCGTCCGAATCGCCGGAAACTACCACCGAAATCCCATGCCATGACGAGCACAAGAGACCTGCACACAAAAAGCAGGCACCAAGGACCCGTACAGCTTGTTCTGGCTGGCACGAAGGATCTGTCTGGTCAGCCATGCGTGTCCGAGAACAGTGGGCTGAACCGAGGATGCGTTGGAAGAGAGATCACTGCGGCAGAATTTTTTGCCGGAATCGGCCTGGTGAGGGCCGGTCTGGAGCAAGCGGGTATCGGTGTGGTCTGGGCAAACGACCTTGCACCAAAAAAACAGGCCGTGTATGCCTCCAACTTCGATTCTCGCGACTACTGCCTTGACGACATCAAGGATGTGCAGGGCATCTCGTTGCCTAGCGTTGACATCGCAACGGCCAGCTTCCCCTGCGTGGACTTGTCGTTGGCAGGTCATCGGCGTGGACTCGACGGAGAGCACTCAGGGTTGTTCTTCGAATTTGCTCGAGTGCTGAGGGAGATGGGGGATCGGTTGCCATCGGTCGTGATGATCGAGAACGTGACGTCATTCGTGTCATCGAGAGGAGGACGCGACCTCCGCGCTTCGCTCGAGGCTCTCAATTCCTTGGGGTACGTGTGCGATGTTCTGACCGCGGATGCGCGCTGGTTCGTGCCTCAGTCGCGGCCCCGGCTGTTCATTATCGGCACCCGTGAGCGGCTCGCCGGCACCACTTCGGGAGAGCCCGGCCCCTTGCGTTCCCCGGTAGTAGCGAAGTTCGCCCGAGAAAATCGGGACTTGGCGCTCCAAGAACTACCGATACCGATCCCTCCACAGAACGGCAACCGCCTCAGCGACGTGGTGGAACGTCTGCATCCTGAAGACGAGCGCTGGTGGTGTAACGACCGTCTGGAGAAGTTCGCGGGGTCGCTGTCACACAGCCACAGACGTCGCTTGGACTTGCTCCGACAAGACGGCACAACCCATTGGCGCACAGCTTATCGCCGAACCCGCAAAGGCGTGCCCATGTGGGAGGTCCGCTCCGACGACATCGCCGGTTGCTTGCGTACGGCCCGCGGCGGCTCTTCCCGTCAGGCCGTAGTTGAGATCTCAGCAGATGGGGTTCGAGTTCGCTGGATGACGCCGCGGGAGTACGCCCGACTTCAAGGCGCGCCCGACGAGTTCGACTATTCCGCCGTCACCGACGCTCAAGCACTCTTCGGTTTCGGCGATGCAGTTTGCGTACCCCTGGTGGCTTGGCTGGCTCAACACGTCCTGTTGCCTGCGGTAGCAGCCTTCACAACCAGAGAACGGGCTGCCGTGTGAGTATTGAGGGCATCGTCGAAGAGATAGCGGCCTACTCGGAAGCTGAGACGCGCAGGGTTCTGCAAGAACTCTTCGAGACCTACAACAACCGGGTAGATGAAGTTGAACCAGACCCGTCGCTGCTGGTAGAGATTCCTGAAAATCTGACATAGGCCCGCTTGCAGTGGATGCGCTCCCAGCCGGGGAAGCAGAATCGTTGGGGGCGGAGACGGTTCCGCAATGCTTGGTCTGTGCCGGTAGCCTCGGGGAGTGGAGGACGTTGTGCTGCCCACTGCCGATGATGTGATGGGGTTGCTGCGCGGGGTGATCGACCCGGAACTCGGCAGTGACATCGTCGAGCTCGGGATGGCCCGCTCCGCCGACGTCTCGGCAAGCGGCATCATCACTCTGGAGATCGCGCTGACCACGAGCGGATGCCCGCTGCGAGGGCAGATCCAGAAGGATATCCGCAGCCGGCTGCTGTCGCTTCCCGGGATCACCAACGTGAAGATCAACTGGGGTGAACTGACGCAGGAACAGAAGTCTGAGGCGATGGCCAAGGCACGGTTCAACGTGAGCCTGGACGCGCCCGACACCGCCATCCCGCCGACCACCAAGGTCATCATGGTCGCTTCGGGCAAGGGCGGCGTGGGCAAATCGTCGATCGCCACGAACCTTGCGGCCGCGCTGGCCGACACCGGCTACGCAGTCGGGGTGATGGACGCTGACATCTGGGGATTCTCGGTCCCCCGCATGCTCGGTGTCGACGGTGATCTGCTCGCCCGCGAAGGCAAGATCACTCCCCTGGTCCGCGAGGTCGGCGAGGGCCGCCTCGAGATCGTGTCGATGGGTTTCCTGGTCGACCAGGAAGACTCTGCGCTGATGTGGCGCGGGCTGATGCTCGACCGCGCCGTGCGGCACTTCTGCGAGGACGTCGCCTGGTCAGAAGACCTGGACTACCTGCTGATCGACATGCCGCCAGGGACCGGAGACGTGCAGATGGGCCTCGCGAAACTGCTGCCGCGAGCCGAGATGCTGATCGTCACCACCCCGGCCGGCAACGCCCAGAAGGTTGCGGCGCGGGTTGCCGACATGGGCCGCAAGAACTACCTGCGGATCGTCGGCGTGATCGAGAACATGACGAGCTTCGTCGCGCCTGACGGGAGCGAACACAACCTGTTCGGAAGCGGAGGCGGGCAGCAGCTGGCCGACGATGTCGGTGTTCCGCTGCTCGGCTCGGTCCCGATCGAGGCCGAAGTGTCGATCGGCGGCGACAGCGGGTCCCCCGCAGTGCTCGGCTCCGGTGCCGCATCCGAGGCGATACGGGCAATCGCTGAAGCCATTGCCGAGGAGTACGTTCCACCCGTCGAGATGGCGGGATGCTCAGCTCGGATGCTCGAAGCAGCGATGGCAGCCCTCGACGAGCTGGACGAACTCGAGACGAGTTCGGGCTGAGCGGACTGAGCAGGCTGCGCTCAACGGTCAGCGCTGCTCGCGCGGACCATCGGGGTCGTCGGCATCGGCACCAGAGTCCGTGTCAGACACCGGGCCGAGCTCGATCGCTTCGCCGGCGCTGTCGCCGTAGCGGGCTTCACCAGCGTCGGTGACATCGGTTCCGCTCACGTCGGTCCACTGACCGAAACGGATGCCCGACCCGCCGATGGTCCCGCCACGGGCCACACGGCCGGCGAATCGGCGTTTGAGCACTTCACGCACGACCGCTCTGGTCGGAGGGAACAACAGCAGCAGACCGACACCGGCCGTGAAGAACCCTGGGGTCAGGATCAGGGCCGCGGCGATCAGCAGCAGCACGCCGTTGATCAACTCGTTGGTCGGGATCTGCCCTTTGTCGAGCGACAGCTGTGCCCTGCGCAGCACGCTCAGGCCTTCCCGGCGGACCAGCCAGGCGCCGACCATGCTCGTCAACACGATCAGACCGATGGTGTTCCATCCGCCGACGGCTTCGTTGAACGCGAGGATGACATAACCCTCAACGACCAGTACCACCAGGAACAGAAGAAAGATGACGCCTATGATCCAGCCATCGTAGGCGCAGCCAGCGCAGACGCAAGCCCGTTCTGGCGGTGCCATGCGTCGGAAACCGCTTCATGGCACCGCCAGAACGAATCAGCACGACCAGAACGAATTAGGCTGAACTGGCCGTGACTGAACAAGATTCACGCCCCCCGTCGGTCGACCGGCTGGCCCGGTCGTTGCACGACACCGGCCTGCCCCACCCGATGCTGGTGGAGGCCGCCCGGGCCGCGATCTCAGCCGGATCACCTGACGACGCACGCCGAATCGCCGAAGACATGGCCAGACGGCTGCTGCGACCCGTCATCAACGGCACCGGCACGCTGCTGCACACGAACCTCGGGCGCGCCCCCATGGGCTGGGCGCAGACCGAGCACTACTCGAATCTTGAACTCGACCTGACGACCGGTGAGCGAGGCTCGCGCATGGACACCGCGCCCGCACTCATCGCCCAGGTCTGCGGAGCCGAGGCCGCGATCGTCGTCAACAACTGCGCTGCCGCGGTCCTGCTCGCTCTGGCGAGCCTTGCCGAAGGCAGAGCAGTCGTGGTCTCCCGAGGCGAGCTGGTGGAGATCGGCGGTGGTTTCCGGGTCCCGGAGGTGATGGCGCGTTCGGGGGCCCGGCTCATCGAAGTCGGCACCACGAACCGCACAAGACTCGCCGATTTCAAACAGGCGGTCGACCAGCACGGCGAAGAGGCCGCTGTAGTGCTGCAGGTCCACCAGTCGAACTACAGGATCGTCGGATTCACCGAAGCCCCCCGGACCGCGGAGCTCGCCACGCTCAACCGGACTCTGGTCGCAGACATCGGCTCGGGACTCGTCGACAGTCGTTGCCCCTGGCTGTCGAGCGGGCCTCCGGGATGGCTCGACGACGAACCCGCCGCTCGCCAGACGCTCGAGGCCGGAGCGGACCTGGTCACGTTCTCTGGAGACAAGCTCTTCGGCGGGCCACAGGCGGGAATCATCGCCGGCCGAGCGGATCTGGTTGCCCGATGCGCCGCCCATCCCCTGGCCAGGGCCCTGCGGCCCGGATCCCTGGTACTCGGCGCGCTGCAGGCCACGGCTCTCGCCTACCTGGAGCGTGACGGCCAAGCGATCCCGTTCTGGCGGATGGCGACCCTGCCCCAAGACGCCCTGCGCTCCCGAGCCGAGAACCTCGGGGTCGGGACAGTGGTCGACGTTGCCTCCACACCGGGGGGCGGAACCCTGCCGGGGGTGGAGATTCCGTCGGCGGGAGTCGCTGTCGAGAGCGACCAACGCGACACGCTGCGCAACCGGGACCGCCCGATCATCGCTCGGGTGATCGACGGGCGCACAATCATCGATCTGCGCACGGTTCACCCGGACGACGACTCTGAGCTAATCGCTGCCCTGACCCCCGACGCCGGCTGATGACCCGCTCACCGCACACGGAGGGCGCCGACCAATGACCCGCCCAAGGCCGTCACCGACATCGAACCGCTCACCGCACACGGAGGGCGCTGACCAATGACCCGCCTGGGGCCGTCGCCGACGTCGAACCGCTCACTGCGCACGAGGGGCTCCGGCTGATGCATGTCGTAGCAACCGCAGGCCATGTGGACCACGGCAAGTCCACGCTCGTCAAGGCCCTGACCGGGACCGACCCGGACCGGCTGTCAGAGGAGAAGGCGCGAGGACTGACCATCGACCTGGGATTCGCTTCGACGCAGCTTCCCTCCGGCCGGGGGGTGGCGTTCATTGACGTCCCCGGCCATGTCCGTTTCCTCAAGAACATGCTGGCGGGGGTGGGCAGTGTTGACGCCGCCGTGTTCGTGGTTGCGGCGACTGAGGGTTGGAAACCGCAGTCCGAGGAGCATCTGCGGATCTTGGAACTGCTGGGGATCAGGCACGGTCTGGTGGCGTTGACGAAGACCGGGCTGGCTGATGACGACCTGCGGGAGCTGGCCAGACTCGAAGTGGAGGATCGTGTCGTGGGCACGTTCCTCGAAGCTGCCCAGATCGTCGAGGTGGATGCGATCGACCGGTCCGGCATCGCCGAGATCTCCGAGGCGCTCGACGAACTGCTCGACGGCACACCCACCGCGGCTGATCACAAGCGTCCCCGGCTCTGGATCGACCGGGTGTTCGCGGCGAAGGGATCGGGCACGGTCGTTACCGGGACGCTCGCCGGCGGCCGGGTGCGGGTCGGTGATGAGTTGACGGTTCTCCCCCAGCAGCGAACCGTGCGGGTTCGTGCGTTGCAGAGCCTGCACGAGAACCGCACGAAAGTGGGACCGGGGAACCGGGTCGCCCTGAACCTGTCCGGGATCAGCCACGACGAACTGGGCCGCGGCGACGTGCTGGTCAACGCCGGGCAGTGGCATGTCACCCGCCGGGTGGACGGCCGCCTGAAGGTCCTTGACGCCATCGACCATCCGGTGACCCGGCGCGGCGCGCACATGGCTTATCTGGGTTCGGGGGAGTTCCCCGTGCGGGTCCGGGTGCTCGGCCCCACCGAGATCCAACCCGGTGAACAGGGTGCGGTGCGCGTCCATCTCCCGGTCGGTCTGCCGCTGCTGCCCGGCGACCGATTCATCCTTCGTGAATCGGGGCGGGGCGAGACCCTTGGTGGTGGTGAGATTCTTGATGTTGACCCGATAGTTGCCGCCGCGAAGGCCCGCCCTGACCGCCGTGTGGAGCGGGTGATCGCCGAGCGGGGCCGAGTCGACGTCGACGATCTCTTTCGCCTGACCGGTGAGCGCCGCAGTGCCGATGTGGGGAACTGGGCGGTCGACCCGGCTGTGTTGGAAGCCAGTCGGACCGAACTCGAGGAGGCGATCGCCACCTCCGGGTCCCTGGGACTCGACATCGCGAAACTCGACGACTTCGGTCGTGCGCTGCTGGACACCGTCGAGGGTGTAGCGGTGGATCACGGGCATGTTCGAGCAGTCGACGCTGTCGACACCTTGACCGGACACGCTTACATCGACGCCCTGGAGGCATCACCGTTCGCCCCTCCGGATCCCTCGGGCATTGACCGCGCGGAGCTGCGGGAGTTGGTTCGCCGCGGTGACGTGATCGAGGAGAAGGGGGTCTATTTCGCGGCGAGCGCCGTTGCCGCCGCCGCTCGAGTCGTGGCCGAGCTGCTCAGCAGCAAACCGGACGGCGTGACCGTTGCTGAGGTCCGCGACGGGTGGGCCACCAGCCGCAAGTACGCAATCCCGTTGCTGTCCTATCTCGACAACAACGGGATCACCAGGCGCAGAGGGGATCTGCGGATCGGTGGACCCCGACTGCCGCCTGTTGACCCGACTGCCGCCTGTTGAGGAATGCGATCCAGAGGAGTCCGGTCAGACCGTCAGCAGTTGACGGCGTTCGCTTTCACTCAGTCCGCCCCAGATCCCGTGTTGTTCACGAATGGAGAGGGCGTGGGCCAAGCAGTCGCTGCGCACCGTGCAGGTTTCGCAAATCGCCTTGGCGTGCCGTTCGCGGGCCCGCTTCTCATCTCGTCGCTCTGGCGACGCAGGGGGGAAAAAGATTGCCGATTGAGGTCCGCGGCAAGCCGCTCGCAATTGCCAATCTATGGCGTCGATTTGCTTGATCATTGACACTCCGTTTCTTCAGATGTTTGGCTACCAGACAGAATCTGAATGGGCAAACGTTTTAAGCGCGAAACAGAGAGAAACCGCCACTCTTAGTAGTTTTTTGGTCAACAGCTAACACGTCAACAGCTAACAGAGCGACCCAATCTGGATCAATGCCGCATCTCGCGGTAGTCGCGAGCACCACCGGTCTCGGGTTCGATCTCCAGATACAGACCTTCAATGGCAACGATGCGAACCTGGTCACCTGCCGAGATCGGCGTCGTGCGGTTCACCCGTGCCCGCCAGGGGGCGCCGTCAACATCAACGACGCCCTCCTTGGAGATGTCCTCGCTAGCCACAGCAAGCTTCCCCACCATCCACTCACGGCCGATCGTCGGCGTGCCGAAGCGGGTGCGGATCATCGACGGCATACCCGAGATCATCGAGAGCGCCACACCGACGATTCCCACCAACAGGGTTATCCACGAGATTGCCATGCCTTCATACAGGAACAGCGATCCGACGATCAGGCAGATCGTCGCGATCCACGACCAGAGACGCGGCACTCCCACCTGAACGTCGATGGCGTAACCCAGCATGGCCACAACCAGCAGGGCAATCGCCCAATTCCGAGCCGGCAGGACATCGAAGCCGTAGCAGCCGAGGATGAAACACCCGGCGCCGATCACCCCGGCGATCCCGACACCCGCGGTGTACAACTCGAAGATCAGCAGCGCGGCACCGATCAGGAACAGCAGGTAGGCCATTGCAGGGCTCGCCAAGCCGTGCACCCAGCCGTCGATCAGGGGAAGCTTGAAGAACCGGACCGAAGAGTCCGGCACCCGCACAGACGTGCCGTCCACGGTCTCGACCGTGCTCCCGAACCCCGGCAGATCCAGCACGAAGAACACAATCGTCGGCGAATCACGAGTGGCGAGGCCCCGTTCGACGACGCTCTCCTCGTCGACGGTTCCCTCCTCCAAGAACTCAGCAGCATTGCGGAACTCCTCGGACAGAAGCTCTGGGAAGATAAGTTCGCCGGTCTCTCCGAGCCGCGCCCCTACCGCAACCGACAACTCCTGAGCGACCCCCACCAACTGCGCCGCTCCGCCGAGTGCCGACGCTCCGGACGGACCGACCCAGGCATACACCGGGACACCTGAGTCGACGATCGTCCGTGCCACCTCGCGAAGCCGTTCGTCGCTCACCACATGCCCCCGACTGTTGACCTGGAGGACCACGCCACCGGATCCTCGCTCCACGGCCGTGATGACCGAGTCCTCGATGAAGTCCGCAACGATCTCGTCGATCAACCCTGAAATCGCAACCACATCGAAGGTCAAGTTCTCGTCGGCCACCGGGGTGGAGCCACTGGTGCCGGTGCCCTGTTGCGCACCGGCGGGCATGAACCAACCGAGCAGCGACATCGCTATCAGCGCGGCGCCAGACGATAGCGTGACCCTACGGCGCAGGTTCTGCCGTGACCGTCGTGTCAGTCGCTTCGAGGGGGGGAATGGATCCCGGTCAATTCTTCGCATCGTCGCGGATCCTGATCGTGGCGGGAAAGGGTGGTGTGGGCAAGACCGCCGCCTCAGCCACCTTGGCCTTGGCAGCGGCCCGAACCGGACTCACCGTCCTGGTTCTGGAGGTGGCCGGCCGGCTGGATTCGGCACCGATGTTCGGTGTCGATCCACAAGGTTACGACGAGCAGACCGTTTACCACGCCTCGAGCGCCGGTCCGATCCGCTGCCGCTCCATAACCCCCGACGCCGCGCTCGTCGACTGGCTGAGCAGTCACGGTTTCACCCGGATCGTGCGACGCATGTCGCGCTCGGGGCTGCTGGAGATCGTCGCCACGGCCACACCCGGTATCAAGGAACTGCTGGTGCTGGGCCAGATCAAACATCTGGAACAGAGTCGAGTGGCTGACCTGATAATCGTCGATGCTCCCGCGGCAGGTCACGCACTCAATTTCTTGAGGGCGCCCGTGGCGGTGCGCAACACGGCACGCACCGGAGTGCTGCGACGCCAGGCAACCGAAGCCCTCGAAATGTTGAACGACAGCGAACGGTGCCGAGCCCTGCTCGTGACCATCGCAGAGGAGACTCCGATCAAAGAACTGGTCGAAACGGCATTCGCCGTGGAGGACGAGGTCGGGCTCGCCCTCGGGCCCGTCGTCGTCAACAGCGTGCTCGGTGCGATCGACACGCTCGACGGGGGCCTTGGCGGTGATGAGGCGGATGTCGCAGCCTCGGGGAACGGACTCACCCCGAACCAGCTTGACAACCTCGTCACCGCTGCGAGCTTCCGGCGCGATCGCATGGCGCTGCAGGTCGATCAGCTCGACTCGTTGGCGCAGCAGCTGCCGCTGGCGCAGATTCGTCTGCCGCATCTGTTCACCACATCGATCGGTCTCGCTGAACTGAAGAGGCTCGCCGATGCCGCCGACAGTTCCATCGAAGAGATCTCCGTGATGGGTGACTGAAGTGCAGGCCCGCCGATGACTAGCAACCTGATGAACGGCAATCCGACGGGCAGCACCGCAGCGGACAGTTTCGCCGACCTTGTTGCGCGCAAGCGGGTGATCGTCGCCTGCGGTACCGGCGGTGTCGGCAAGACGACGATGGCAGCAGCCACGGCGGTCGCCGCAGCCCAGGCCGGACGTCGGGCCGTGGTCGTCACGATCGACCCGGCCAAACGGCTCGCAGACGCCCTCGGAATCGACCGGCTCGGCAACACACCCACCGAGATCGACGGAGCATGGCCGGGAACTGTCGGTGCCATGATGCTCGACACCAAGGCGACCTTCGATGATGTCGTCACACGCCACGCCACGAGCAGTGACCAGATCAGGCACATCTTCAGCAACCGCTTCTACGTGAACGTCTCGACCGAACTGCCGGGTACCCAGGACTACATGGCCGTCGAGAAGCTCAACGAGCTGTACTTTTCGGGGGAATGGGATCTCGTGGTGGTCGACACGCCGCCCACCCGTGATGCTCTCGCCTTCTTTGAGGCGCCGAAACTGCTCACACGGCTGCTCGACAACACCATCTACAAGTTGCTGATCTCGCCTCGCCCCGGGGTTCTGCGCGCAGTGAACAGGGCGGCGGGGGGTGTGGTTCGCCGTCTGTCACGGGTCGTCGGCGCTGAGGTGGTCGACGACGCCATCGAGTTCTTTCAGACGTTCCAAGGGATGGAGGAGGGCTTCAAGCAACGCGCTGATGAGACCCTGGCTCTGCTGGGATCCGAAGACACCGCCTTCGTGCTGGTCGCCTCCCCCCGCAACGACACGATCTCCGAGGCGCTCTATTTCCTGGACCGGCTGGCCGACGCCAATCTGGTGGTCCATGCCGTCGTGATCAATCGCATCCTCACTGCCATGTCGACATCAGCGGTCGAGGCGGCACAACTTCATGCCCGATTGGACCAGGGACCTCTGGCCGGAGCGGCACAGGCGCTCCTCGACCATGTCAACGCCGCCGCAGGCGACGAGGACCGGATCACGCAACTGATGGCGCATGTGCCCGACGCGACGCTGACGACCGTCCCGTTGATGCCCAGCGACGTCCACGACATACCGATGCTCAGCCAGATCGCCGAACTGCTAGCTCAAGACCCGCGCTGAACCCGAGAGTCGGGAGCCTTGGAGCCACCAGAACGAGAAGCCGGAACGTTTCAGCAACCTCTCAGCGAGTTTCAACCGGCCACCAGCCCGAGAACGAGAAGCCGGTACCAAGATCCTCAAGGCTGACCGTCGCCGAGCCGACCGGGCTAGAGCCGGCGGCCTGAGAAGACCTGGAACTCAGTTGCCGGGGGGGTCGTCGAGGGCGGCTACGGCTTCGAGCTTGTCCTCTTTCACCGGGACGATCCGGTCGAACCCTGTCGTGTGGAGCAGCCGGGAGATCGCCGGACGGTCACTGAACACCGCTATCCGGCCCTCGTTGTCGCGGACTTTGCGGATGCCTCCGATCAACGCTCCGAGACCCGCAGAGTCCATGAACTGCACGCCCGACAGGTCGACCAGCAGCCGCTGCTCCTCGGACACCTGGGAGAACGCCTCCCGGAACTGGGCGACCGAGTAGGCGTCCAGTTCTCCGTCCGGTCGCAGCACGACATAGTTTCCATCGACCACGCGGCCGGCTGAGATCTCAAGCACATGGGAATAGTACCCCCTTTGCGGCGTTGTTGTGCCAGCCCGCTCCCCGAGGTCCCAGCCGGCCCGGCGCGGTGTACGATTCGGTGTGTGTCCGACATCCTTCTCGCAACCGACGCCGACTGGCTGGTTGACGACATTGAAGCCGCGGTCGGTGGAGCGCATCTGATCCACAGGGTGAAGCGCGGAGCCGATGTTGTGCCAGCAATCACCGAACTCAAACCCGACCTTGTGCTGCTCGATTTTCAGATCGGCAACATGGGTGGCGTCGCTGCCTGTCTGGCAGTCCGCCAGGAGGAGGAGGCGGGTCGGCTCTTTCCGAGCATCATCTATCTGCTGCTCGACCGTGAGGCCGACACGTTCCTGGCCAGGCAGGCCGCGGCCGACGGCTGGTTGGTGAAGCCGCTCAATGCCTTCAACACCCTGCGGACCATCGACAACGCGCTCGCGCTCCACACCGAGAGCCGATAAACTCGCAGTTCTGCAACACGGGCAGTGGCGCAGGTTGGTAGCGCGCCTCGTTCGGGACGAGGAGGTCGTGGGTTCAAATCCCGCCTGCCCGACACTGTGATGTCGCGAGACATCGGAACCTTGTGAACCCACGGGTTGGGGTGTTTGGGTGAGTTTTGTCACCTTTGTCCGGCTACGGGAGGGGTGCCTTCTGACGCTATGGCAGCCAGCCGCTCGGCGCGCGGAGTTCCACACCACCTGAAGTGCGCACCGGGTCGGGCAAGTGGTTGGACTGGATCGTTTGTGGGAAGATTGAGAACGCCGCGGAGGCGGCCTGCTTGAGCTGGGTTGAACTCCGCTTTGGAGGGAAGCTCAGAACGCGCAGACCGTGATAGAAGTTGAATCCGTCAATGTAGGCGATCACCCGCGATGTGTTCATAAGACGGTGACAGTACTTGACCTTACGTTGCGCGCTGGTATCGTGTGCGTAGAACCCCCCCGAGGTGAGTAGCCTCGGGCCAAGCAGCCCCGGCATTCGCCGGGGCTGTCTCTTTTGCGGGCTGTTGGTGATGGCTGATGCCCAGTCCGTTCTGCGGAAACGAATCTGTGCGGTCCTGGTGACCCACGACCTCGAAAGACCGCACAGGGCGGCCAAATCAACGTGGGTTCGCCCCTCCACAGCACTAGCCGTGCCGGGCGGCCCGATGTCATGTGCGGCGACCACGCCGGGAGAACTTGGTGTAGTAATTTGCCCACTTTGAATGTAGCGTTTACACACCGGGATTGCAGAGCGGAGGCTTGCGGCCTAGAGGTAGGAGTCGAGGGCGTCTCGGATGACTTGGCTCGCGGTGGTCTCGTCGGAAGCTGCCCGCTGCTGGATTCGGCTCTTGTAGCTGTGGGGAGCGCGGAATGTGTACACCTCGGCCCGTGTCTCTCCGATTCTCGGTGAGCGGCGGCGCGTCCGCTTGATCTTGGCGACCTCGTCGGGCGTGAACTCGCGCTCCTCGAAGTCCGTGGCGATGGCCTCTATCTCATCGCCAGTCAAGGTCCTGCCGGTTTCAGTCACAGCGTTCAAACGTAACACGATTAAACGTTGCTTGAGTCTGACTTTGTCTTGACAACATCCGTTTCTGACGCAGCACAGGCCCGTCCGACGTTCTTTGGGCATCTGGGTTCGTAGGGTTGGGGGATGGATCTTGCGGAGATGCGCCGACGCGTCTCAGAAGCCCGGTCAGGGGTTCTGAGCACGATCACGGCCCAAGGGCGACCCCACGCGGTGCCGTGTTGCTTCGTGCTGGAGGGCGAGGTGGTGTATTCGGCGGTTGACGCCAAACCGAAGTCCACTCTGGCGCTGCGCCGGTTGGACAACCTCGAAGCCCATCGGCATGCCTGTCTGCTGGTCGACTGCTACGACGACGACTGGTCGAAACTCTGGTGGATACGGCTGGACTGCGACGGACGGGTGCTTGCCGACGGGGATGAGCGTGAGCGGGCCTTGGACCTGCTGGCAGCCAAGTACCCCCAGTACCGCTCCACACGACCCCCCGGCCCCGTCATCGCCCTAGACGTCACCAATTGGCGTTCCTGGCCGTGACCGGCCCCTCGCGAATTGTGGGATCCCACCCCTCCCGATGGGAAGTCCCAAGAACACCAGTTGAGAATACGGCGCAGGCAATGGCAGGAGGCTTGGGGTAAAACAACCGCATGGAAACTTCACAATCACCCGGTGGCACTCCGAAGGACCTGCCTGACGCAGAATTCTGGTTGGGGTTGCCCGCGGGGCGTCCCCCTCCCCACGTTGTGTTGGGGGGATGCATAGTGCCTTATGATCCTCAAGATCGGGTCGCTCAGATCAGTGGCACCAAGGTGGACCAAGGGTACGACGAGGCAGAGGACCAAATCTGGGTTGACGTCAAAGATGGAGAAGGCCAGATCTGGCATATTCGCTGGGATGCTTCACAACAGTCATCGACCGAAGATTGACCGGTCTGCATCCCTGTTCCTCTCATCTTGCCAATGGGCACGCTTGACTACCGAACCGAATCCGCCGAAGTCGTCGAAGGTGAGCTGGTGATCAGAACTGCCGTCGGTTCGGAATCGGTTCACCACTTCCTCGCTGATCGCCGACAGGTCGGTGGATTTGATGGGTTCTCCACCTGCACTTTCTGCTGTGTTCAGGCTAACGACTCCAACTGACAAATTACAGCGATGAAAGTACTCGTCGTCCTAGTCCACCAGCCTGTCGGTAGCCTCGTCCGCCTCGCGTTGATGAGCCAGCAGGACATGGCCGCAGACTTGGACCTAAGGCGATCACTTCGCCGAGGACGAGTGAGCCCGGATGGCAATAGCAGGTGGGTCAAACCCGGCGTCACACGGCAGCGTTATGGTGGAGTGATGTCAAAATTGCTCGATCTCATCGGCTTGAAGGCCGCGGCTGCCGAGTTCGCCGAGTCACTTCGCGACACGCCGATCCCCGAGTTGTTCGGCACAACTGACGGCAAGGCACTGGGCACCTGGATCGAGGCGAATTTCAACGAGTTCCTCGCAGAGCGGCACGCGTAAAGCCCGCAGGAAGGGTCGGCGGTGTCCAAGACCTCCTCTCGTAAGGAACTCGGCGACTTCCAAACGCCTTGGGAGCTCGCGGTCGAGTGCACTCAAGTCCTAGCGACTATCCAGCGCGGAACACGGAGGGTGCTGGAACCGACGTGCGGTAAGGGAAGCTTCATGCTCGCGGCGGCCTCGGTCCTCGAGCCGTCCATCGAAATGTTGGGAGTGGAGATACAACCCAGCCATGCCGAAACCGCCCGCTGTCGACTCAATGGCTCTGACACCGAAGACATCAAGTGGCGAGTTGAGGTGGGTGATATGTTCAGGCACGACTTGGGCAAGCTCAAGTGGGAGATGGACGGCCCACTGCTGGTCCTCGGGAATCCGCCATGGGTCACGTTGTCTGACCTCGGCGCGATGGACTCGATCCAGATCCCCGACCGCACCAACCTGCGCTCCGTTCGGGGGATCGATGCGCTTACGGGGGAGTCGAACTTCGATGTCGCCGAGTACATCTGGATGCGGCTCCTCACAGAGCTGCGTCGAGAGGAGCCTACGGTCGCGCTTCTTTGCAAGACTTCCGTCGCACGCCGGGTTCTCACGTTGGCAGCTCACCTGGATTTACATGTGGCTGATTCGTTCCTGTGGCGGATCGACGCGAAGAGGTCGTTCGGGGTCGCAGTCGACGCCTGCCTCTTCGCTGTTCAACTCGATGGGACGAGCCGCAACTACCAATGTCGAGTCTTTGAGTCACTCGATGCGAGCCGTCCGACAAGCAGCATGGGATTGGTGGGCGGGGCTCTCGTTGCCGATGTGGATGCTCACGCCGTGGCTCGGCAATACGACGGGTCGTCGCCAGTGCAGTGGCGGCAAGGCGTCAAGCACGATTCAGCAGCCGTGATGGAGCTCCGCACTGACGAGGGCGGCAAGCTCCACAATGCGCTCGGCGAACCCGTCGAGGTCGAAGACGACTGGGTGTATCCGCTCCTCAAGGGTTCAGATGTGAACGCGGGCCAGCCGCCGGAACGCTGCGTGGTCGTGACTCAACGGTCGCTGGCAGATGAAACGAGGAGCCTCCGGCACGCAGCACCCGGGCTCTGGAGCTACTTGCAGACCCACGCTGAACGGTTCGCTGCCCGCAAGTCGTCGATCTACCGGAACCGGCCGGCCTTCTCGATGTTCGGCGTCGGACCCTACACATTCGCCCCATGGAAGGTTGCGGTCTCGGGCCTTCACAAGGCACCCAGGTTCCAGCTTGTAGGCCCGAGCGAGGGCAGGCCAGTCCTATTCGACGACACGTCGTACTTCCTGCCGTGCGAATCAGCTGCCGAGGCAGCCGTCCTTCTCAGTGCGCTGACGAGTGAAACCGCAACCCTTCTCCTCAAGTCGTTGCTGTTCACTGACGCCAAGCGACCGGTGACGAAGAAACTGCTGCAGCGTATTGACCTCGCTGCGATTCTTCGCGACGACCGTGCCCGAGCAGAGAAGGAGGCGCGGGCCGCTCTCGAAAAGGTCGGTCAGCACCTGGATAATGGGGCGATCGCCCGAGAAACCGAGCAACTCCTGCAGCAATGGGACGGTGCTCAGGACACCCCGCCACTATTCAGTGTCACCGACACTGCCCCACTCGAACCCGCCGCGTCAGCCTGACCACAACCGCCAAGCACAGGGCAGCCGGAGTCCTCCTCGGGGTGTCCGAGGATTCGTGGGTAGCGGCAAGTCTGTCACTAGGCAGGTGCAGGCAAGGACTCAGCGTCGGACGCGGCTTGGCTCAGGGGGTAATCCCGCATGGCTTGGTGCAGGTCGCCGCCCACCTCTTGCCAGACCTCCCTCAGGAACTCGTCATCCTCAGATGGCACCAAAGGTTCAACCTTGGCGTCGAAAATCTTCCCCAGCAATTCGGTGATCTCCACTAGCAGCGGAACGCTGATGTTGCGATCTGAAAGACGAACAGAGTCCCTCGCATCAGTGGACCTCTTCCTCGTGGCCAGTCCAGAGTAACGCTGCGCCTTGACAACACACGCCATTCGTAAACCGTACATTGGTTGTTGTGGCAATACCTGAGATTGCTGTGACATCAACCACAAGAGACTGAAACCCTCTGTTTCTAGGGTCTGTCCGTCTCTCTGGTGGCGGTCATCTCCATGCCGGTGACGGTTACCACCTTGACTGCGATCCGTCCTCGCTCGGGCGGGTCGAACGGTGCAGATCGCATCGCGGTGAGGGCTTCCTTTTCGATGTCGTCAGCGTTCTTGCCCAACTCCTTCAACAGCTTCTTGATCTGGCGGTCGTTGGTAGCTCCGGGGAAATGGATGCGTCGGGCGTAGAAGCTCTCACCGTCGTGGTCGGTGTCCAGCATCCAGCAGGCCACATCGTCGGGACCTCCATCCGCGGCGTTGCCGGTGGCTGGATCGAAAGTGTCGTAGCCGCTGACCTCCACGGCTATCTGGCCGCCGGGGTAGTCGTCAATGATGCGTAGGTCAGGTTCCCCGACAATGACGAAGGCCTCGTGACCGGTTTCGGCTGAGAGTTCGCGGATCATCAGGTCTCGGTTCATCTGCGCTCTCGCAACGGTGATACGGCCGACCGTTGCTGGGGCATCGACGGCGTACGCGTACGCGACCACCAGCAGCACTTCGGCTCGCTCGTCGCTATCGGTCATCTCCCGGGCGGCTTCGCGGATCATCTCGCCTGGGACGGTCACGTCCTCGGCGGCGACCATGACCGCAGCAACATGTTCCGCTGCGCCTCCGTCAATGGTGTAAGTGGCTTTCCATACAAGCAACTCGGAGTAGACCGGCCACGGTTCCAGAGCGCGGATGGTCATGTCGGCGCTGGCGCGTCCTCCGCTGATCGTGTGGTTCAACAGAGCCGCCTCCACCGCTTCGGAGAAGTAACCGTGAGCGACCACCATCTCGTCGTCGGAACCTTCCAGGGGGATGACCGTCGCCCAGGGTTGCTCGCTCTCCACGGTCATCGGCGAGGTAACGCGAGTCACAGCGCGTTTCTTTTGTGGCTGATCCACAAGCAGGATGGGGTCAGGATCAAGGCCATAGGCCAAGACGCCGGCCGAGACTTGGGGGACGCGTTCGTAGACCAGTCCTTTGGCGGGATCGTTGCCCCATCCGCCCTTGGGTGGCGGAGCTTCGGGCTTGCCGGAGAGTTGCGCTTCCAGGCGTGCACCATTTACCGAGTCAGTCAGTGTCCAGTAGGGGAAGGTCGCGGTAGAGAGCCGTTGGCGGGCGATTGAAACAGCGACTGGCGAGGTGTCACAGGTAATCCAGCGCCGCCCCCATTTCTCGGCGGCTATCGCAGTAGTGGCTCCACCACACGTCGGGTCAAACACAAGGTCGCCAGGGTCAGTGGCCATGAGAATGCATCTCTCAATCACGCTGTCCGCCGTCTGCACTACGTAGCGTTTATCTGACGCGTAGGCCTGTTGGTGCCACATGTTGTTGATGCGTCGGCCAGGAACCTCGTTCTCATAGCGCTTCCAACTCAGCGCAGAGCCGGGCCCAGCAGCGTCTAAGCGGTTTAGCTCCGCGAGACGGTCCATACCTTCCATTGATACACGCCATTGCTCACCTGCTGGACAGGTCCAAGCCTGCCCTCTCCAAGAATACGGGTCCGAGCGCCCTGTGGTTGACGTTCCAGGTGACGTGAGCGCCACGCGTCTGTATAGCCGCGAACCGTCCGGCAAGTGCGAATCTGGGTCATCCCTCTCTTCGGGAGTCAGAGCGCGGGTCTTCCCGTCTTCAAGTTCAACCATCGCGTAGGAACTCATATGCGCGACCTTCTCAGCGCGAGTGAGCGGTTCGTAGAGTTGTTGGTACTTGGACTGTCGTTTGTCCTTCGCGTACCAAAGCAGGAAATCTGCAACGCTGGGCAGCGTCTTGGACGATGAGCCGCTCGTGGTTGCGAAGGGGATGAGAGATACACGGTTCTCTGCTCCGAACACTTCATCCAACAACAGTCCAACTCTCAGCACATTGTCGTCGCCGATCTGCATGAACAACGAACCCGTGTCGGCCAACAGTTCGCGCATCAGGATGAGTTTCTCGCGGGTTAGGTCCAAGTAGGAGTGAATGTTGCGTTCGTAGGTGTCCCGGAAGGCCCGGATAGTCCTTGTGTCCAGTGGTCGGCCCTCTGCGGATTCGGGAGTTCTGTCCTTTTGATTGACCGATACTTGGAAGTTGGACTTGTAACCCATCCCGTAGGGCGGGTCGAAGTAGATCATCTGGGCTTTCGCCGTCATATTCTCGCGTGCGAGCAGGGAGGCCATCACTCGCGCAGATTCTCCATGTATGAGCCGGTTGGACCAGTTGGCTGCGTGCTGATACCACTCGTACGCGGCGTCCGGGGAGGGCAGGCCGTTGAAATCGCTGAAGAGCTGAGGTTGGTCGCTGCCACCTTGGAGCAGTTTCACGAAAGCGGCTGGGTGGACCTTCTCACGCACATACAGCGGATGCGCGGCGTGACCGTCTTGGTTGGCGGGCTGACGGTTCCACGCAAGAATGGGCTCGTCGTCTACCTCACGGGTCTGGGGCTGGTACAGGATCGGGCGACGGTCGGTTTCGCTCATCGTCTTGCTGGTCTGCTCAGTCGGTAAGTTGACGCGTTTCGCTGAGGGGTGCGTGTACTGGTCGGTGGTCTTGGCGCTGGCTCGTTTCGCCATCACGCTGCTCCTTGTTGGGCGGGCTTGAGATGTTCCGCTCGGGCCGCTCTGATCGCGGCGCTCAGATCCGCGGACAGGCCCTCGGGTTCGTCCAGTTCCACGAACGACCATCGCCGCAGCCACATCGGTAACTGCAGCGATGACTGCACTGCGGGTATCCACCGGTTCGTGATGGACTGTTTCTTGCGTTCGCTCTGATCATCGGGCACGCCTTTGCACTCGATGATGAGATGCACAGCGTCGTCGTCCTCGTGTTCTGCAAAGAGGCGGGCCACAAAGTCAGGTTCGTATCGGTGCCAGGTGCCTTCCCACAAGTAGGGAACGCTCCAATCGAGCCGAAAGTTGCGTACCCAGCTGGTCACGTCAGGGTGTTTGTCAAGCGCTCTGGCACAGGCCCTTTCAAAGTGCGAGTGGCAGGCCGCTATGTTCAGTTCCGAGTTCTCGGTGATGTGGCGATCCGAGAGGCTGGTCTCATACCTGACGCTAGAAGTGTTCAACACTGTCGGATGGGCGGCGAACGCTGCTACGAGCCGGTCTTGTGCGCCGTCCGTCGTCTCGCACGCGTCGTCAATCTCCTTGACGGCCTGGTCCAGGTTGCTTGACCCGAGCCCGTCGTAGTGGAATTCGTTGACCTCTGCAAGAAATGTCCAGAGCCTGACGATTCTGATGGCGTCGTAGAACAACAACCGTCGTCGCGCGCGCCACCCCTCGCCGTCGTCGGCCATGCGTTGGCTCCAGCGTCGCACGAGCCCGGCAGCGAGCCGGGTGCGGGTCTGCTGCTGGCGCATGTTCGACTCGGCATTGATGGTCGTGGTGTCTCCAACCGACCCTTTCAGCACCGCTTCTGTGGCTCCTCGCGGCACCCATTTTATGACCCGCTCGGGGTTCAGCTGGAACCCGCCGGCTCCGGGTTCTGTGAGGTACTGCTCGACGTTGGGGAACTCGATTCGATGGTTGCGTCGTCCAGCGACGCTGTGAACCCAATACCGGGGTTTCGGCGGTTCGGGGCTGTCTCCAGGGCGTTTGACCGGCATGAAATCAAACGGAACGCCGATGACTTCTGCATACTCCGCGACAAGCCTGCCTTCGTCGTCGTAGTTGTCATAGTTGGAGCGTCGCAAAGCACGGCCCGTGACCTGCTCGCACAACAATTGCGTGGAGAACGCCCTGTATCCGAGGATGTGGGTGACGGTGCGGGTGTCCCATCCTTCGGTGAGCATCTGAACTGACACCACGCAACGAATGTGCTCACCGAGGCCCCCGGCCCTACCGACCGAGTTCAACGCACCGCGCACGATGTCGCGGTCATCACGGTCATCGCCGGGGAGCTTCAACCGGCCGGCTTGTGCCTTGATGGCTCCGCTGAGGCTGGCCTCTCCTTCAAGCTGGGAATGCACCAACAACGTGTGGACGCGTTCAGTCGGACCGTCGGCACGGTAGTTGGCGAACAGATCACAGGCTCCCTCGTGATGCTCAAATGAGCCATCAGGGCGCTTCTCTGACCATCCCGCGATGTGATCCGCGATAGCACTGGCATTGGCGATGTTGTTGGCTACCACGATGAATACCGGAGGTGTGGGCATCGTCTTGTCTGGATCATCCGGATGCATCCACTGGTTGAACTTCTGCTCATAACTGTTGTACAGCGCGGTGAGCGCACGGTTCAGCTCGGCGGGCACTGCACCGCGTTTGACTGTCTTGGGAGTGGTACTCGCGTAGAGGTTGCGCCACTTCACGCGCTCGCTCGCGGAATCATCATCGACGGGCACCTGTGGAATCTTGACCAGACCGGATTCGATGCTGTCCATCAGCGGGAAGTCCGAAACCACCCAGGGGAACATCCGCTCCCGGCGGTCAGTGCCCTCAATGAAGATCGGCGTGGCGGAGAAGTCATAGACCGGGCCGAGCCGTTCCGCGTCGCGTAATCCCTCCAGAGCTCCAAACCAGATCGCTGCGGCCTTGACATCGTCGTCTTCTGATGTGCGCCGACCGGCTTCTGGCAGATAGCAGTGGTGCGCTTCGTCGTTCAGCACGCACACCTTCGGTGCGCCCTGCCCCATTGGGAATCCACGTAACGCTCGGTCGAGAACCGCCGACATGGATTCAAGCTCAGGGGGCCTCCCAGCTCGCAGCAGCTTCTTGGCGTCGCTCGACGCAGCAGACAGCCGGTCCCGTCGCTGGAACGCTTGGAAGTTCAACACCTCGACCTTGACCGCTCCCAGCGCGCTGCGTTTGCTCTCCGGGAGCAACCGCATCTCGTCATAGACGTTCTCGGGGTGCCCCGGACGCAGCACCGCGAGACGCTCGCGGACAGTATGACCCGGCGTGATCGCCAAGAAGCAGGTGGTGTAGCGCCCATCGCGGCGCTGCGACGCGGCCGCGTTGACGGCGTGCCAGGCGATGACCATACCCATCACCGCAGTCTTCCCCGTACCGGTGGCCATCCTCACCGCGAGGCGGCTGATATCGCTGTTGTACTCTCGGTTCGCCTCCGCCAAGTCTCGTCGAACGCCCGCGAGCACCCTGTCCCGGCTTGCGTTGGCCTCGGTCAACCAGATGAGTGTCTCGGCCGCCTCCACCTGAGCGAAGAACAGCCTCGGGTCGTTGGTCTCGCTACGCCAATGCCACAAGAGTTGTTTCGTCGCCGAAGTCGCCCCCGGATAGTTCGCGTTCCTCCATCCCGCTACCGCGTCGCGGATTTGGTTCACCAACTCATTCTGCTCCGCCGCAGTCCCCGTCTCCTGCATCCGCAACTGCGTACCCCGCTCCTTGGGCACAATCACAAGCGCCTGGCTCAGCCGCCTCCCTTCGATCGCCACGCCCGTGGACGTATTGTCCTCCGCCAACTCCCAGTGACGCGAAGGCTCCTCATGAGGCCGATTCAGAACCGGTTGGCTGATATGGTCCAACGGCCGCGCCGCCAGCTCAAGGTTGCCTCTCTCCGCGGCCACCGAAACGTCATCAACCGAGTCACCTGCAGTCGCCTCCGAAGTCATCGGGCTACACGTCCGTCACGTTGCTGAATGGGGAAGTCGAACTCGCACAACGGCCACAGGCTAGTGCCAGCCCGTGACACCGTGCGTGGTTTCGATCTGCTTCACAACAACCGCTGAGTCGAATTGCAGGAACAGCTCACCCCACAGCAACTATGCTGAGCGGACGGTTCTGCGGCGATGCGCCTATTGTCGGGCAGCCCAGCTTATGCTAGAAACAGCAACCTCATAGGAGCAAGCAGGCGTGGTGGTGAGTTCCGGCGCTATCGCAGACGACGTCGAATACTTGGAATCAGAACTCGACTTGCTTCTTGACGGGGTGTTTCTCCCGTCAAGAGACGTAGCCGCACGCAGCGCGTATCGCGAGATCTACCCGTGCGTCCAAGACTGCCAGGTCCAAATGGCCCAGTTAGCGCTGGCGACAGTGCTCGCCTACATGCAGGGCCCTTCGTAGACCCACCGGTGCCCGTTTCGACGGGGTGGGGTGGGGTCTGGCAAGGTTGGGGGATGACAGTCTTTGCTGAGAAGTATGGGCCTTGGGGTGTGGTCACCGGTGCGGGAGCCGGCGTTGGGTTGGCGTACACCGAGGAGCTGATCGCTCGGGGCGTCGGGGTGGTGATGGTCGACATCTCACCGGGGGTCGTCGACGTCGCCACTGGTCTCGGTGGTGAGACTCGCACGGTGATCGCCGACGTGGGCGATCCCGGATGGGTCGACGTGCTCACCGAGCAGACCGCCGGTCTTGAGATCGGGATTGCGATTGCCAACGCCGGAGTCTCCTATGTCCGCCCCTTTCTCGACATGGATGCAGAGATGCGTCGCAAGACCCTCGACATCAACTGCGGGGCGACCGTCGATCTGGCTGCATGGGCTCTGCCAGCCATGGCCGAACGCGGCCGGGGAGGATTCGTCGTCACCAGTTCGGGGTCTGCTCTGTCCGGCACCGCCTGCGTGGGTCTCTACAGCGCAACCAAAGCGTTCTCAATCAACCTCATCGAGGCGATCGGCTGGGAACTGAAGGACTCCGGAGTCGACACCCTGGCTATCGTCGCGCCGAGCATGGACACCCCCGCCTTCCGGTCATCAGGCCCCGACTATGACCGAATGGGAGGCCCGCCCGTCGACCCTCGCACAGTTGTTGCCCCGGCCCTCGACGCTCTGGGGGAGGGCGGCCGCTGGCTCGCCGACGACGGCCTGAAGTTCGTAGCGTCAGTTGAGCGTTCGGACCGGGTCGAGATGATGTGCGGCGCAACAGCCGCCATGTACCACTCTTCGAGGACTGACCCGCGCGTCCAGCCATACTTGATCCTGTGAACAACAGTTCTCCCCCCACCCCCTACGACACAAACTCGCAGAAGTCAGACAACGCCGCCGCGGCTCCGGCTGTGCCCGGCGACAACAACGTGCCCGGCGAAAGCAACGTGCCCGGCGACCACACAGACGTTCTCGTCGTGGGGGCGGGGATCTCCGGGATCGGGGCTGGGTACTACCTGCAGAAACAATGCCCGGACCGGACGTTCACGATCGTCGAAGGGCGCCCGGACATGGGCGGAACCTGGGACCTGTTCCGCTATCCCGGGGTACGGTCCGACAGCGACATGCACACCCTCGGATACAGCTTCAAACCCTGGACCGCCGAGAAGTCGATCGCCGACGGCCCGACCATCCTCGACTATCTCCAGGAGACGATCGACGAGAACGACCTCGCTCGCCGCATCCACTTCAACCGGCGGGTGCGTCGAGCCTCATGGTCGAGCGCCGAGCAGCGTTGGAAAGTCGAGATCGACCACACCGACACCGGCGAACGCAGCACAATGACCGCCAACTTCCTGGCCATGTGCTCCGGCTACTACTCATACGACCAGGGGTTCACCCCTGAATTCCGCGGCATCGAACGATTCGAGGGGGAGATCGTCCACCCGCAGGCCTGGCCCGAGGATCTCGACTACGCCGACAAGCGGGTGGTCGTCATCGGCTCGGGAGCAACCGCAGTGACCCTCGTACCCGCGATGGCCGCCGACACCGCGCACATCACCATGCTGCAGCGCTCACCCACCTACATGGCGCCGGCACCCGACATCGACCCGATCAACCAGAAGCTCAAGCGGATGCTGCCGAAACGGGCCGCCTATCGGCTGACCCGCTGGAAGAACATCGTCCGGACCCACCTCATCTACCGAATGTCCCGCAAGCAACCCGAGCGCCTCAAGGAACGTCTCCTCGACGCCGCCCGTGAAGCGCTGGGCGACGACTACGATATCGACACACACTTCACACCCGAGTACAACCCCTGGGACCAGCGACTCTGCCTGATCCCCAACGGCGACCTCTACAAGGTCATTCGCAACGGCTCAGCCTCGGTGGTGACCGACACGATCGACACGTTCACAGAAAAGGGCATTCTTTTAGAATCGGGCACCGAGCTCGAAGCCGACATCATCATCACGGCCACCGGCCTGCAGTTGGTCGCTCTGGGCCAGGTCGAACTCGAGATCGACGGCCGAGGGGTCAACCTCGGCGACACCTGGACCTACAAGGGCATGGCCTTCTCCGACGTGCCCAACCTCATGACGACGTTCGGATACGTCAACGCATCCTGGACGCTGCGCGCCGACCTCAACGCCGCCTACCTCTGTCGCCTGCTCAACCACATGCGCGAAACAGGAACCACGCAGTGCACGCCGCGGCTGCGCCCGACCGATCACGACATGGCGCCCCGCCCGTTCATCGACGACTTCCCGGCGGGCTACATCAGACGGGCGATGCATCTGCTCCCCAGCCAAGGTGACCGGGAACCCTGGCTCAACACTCAAAACTACCTCCGGGACCGCAAGTTCATCGGCCGCCAACCGGTCGACGACGATGTCATGGAGTTCACCAGTGCCCCGTCCCCGCCACCGCCGGTCGCTGATAATTCACGCCTGAGAATCAGCCGCTGCACCGTCGCACTCGCACCTTGACGCAGGGTGTACGATTCGGTTCTGGTTGAGCGAGCCTATGGCCCGAGTGAGAAACTGCTGAGGAGGTCGCACGCCGATGGCAGACAGGTCCCCGACGATCAACACGGGGCGCGGTCCCGAGTCCAAAGGCTACGAGCCGGAAGCGCCGATCACGGTGTCGCCGATCCTCGACTGGCCGCCGCGGCCGGTAGCAACGCTGCGCTATCTGCTCACGCCGGTGATGCTTCCGTACGGGGTCTTCTGGGTAGCCCTGGCGGCTGTTACCTGGAACTACCTCACCCCGTCGATGGAACGGATGGCGGCCCTACACCCGAGGTGGATGCTGGAGGTCTACCTGCGCAACGTGGTGCTGTTGACGCTCATAGCGGGGGCACTCCACATGTTCCTGTACGCCCGGCGGGCCCAGCAGCAGCGCTACAAGTACAACCAGCGTTGGCTCAGCACCACCAACCGCTCGTTCCTGTGGACCAACCAGACCCGTGACAACATGTTCTGGAGCCTCGGCAGCGGCTGCGCGATCTGGACGCTGTACGAGTCGCTCACCCTGTGGGCCTACGCCAACGGCTGGGTTCGCACCGTGCAATGGGACTCGGGCTGGCCGTATCTGGGGCTGCTGACCGTGGGGGTGTTCCTGTGGTCCGTCACCCACTTCTACCTGAACCATCGGCTCCTGCACGTCCGCTGGTTCTATGACCACGCCCACTACCTGCATCACCGCAACGTCAACACCGGACCGTGGAGCGGCATCTCCATGCATCCGCTCGAGCATGTGATCTACTTCACCGTCTTCCTGCTCTGGTGGGTCGTGCCCGCCCACCCCTTCATCGTGATTCTCAACGGTCTGTTCAACGGCGTCTCGCCGGCGGTCTCGCACTCCGGTTTCGATCGCTTCGAGATCGGCCGGCGCGAGGGACGGACCGCACCCGGCGCCGACTATTTCCACCATCTGCACCACCGCTATTTCGAGTGCAACTACGGCAACCGTCCCGTGCCGATCGACAAGCTCTTCGGAACCTTCCACGACGGCAGCCCCGAGGCCCACGCCCGCATGAAACAGCGCATGCGCGAACGGCGCGGCAACCAAGCCGCCTCCTAGCCGGAATCCACCGATTCTCCCGGCGAGCACAGCCAAATCTGCGCGATCAACCACACTGTATGTAGTTGAACGCGCAGATTTCGGCGGGGACCAACGCCCACACCGGCACACCCAGCCGGTGGATCCCGGCTGCGGGCGTCGTCACTCCAACGGGAAGGGTGACTGGAGCCACCATCTGCGGTCGACGGGTTGGACGGAGCTGACCCATTTGACCCACCAGAACCCGCGCCGTCCCGGCACCACGAGCCGGACCGGCGCCCCGTGGCCCCGTCGCAGGAGTTCACCGTCGTAACCGACCGCCAGATACAGGTTCTCGGTATCACGGGCCGGAAAGAGTCGGCTG
Source organism: Candidatus Aldehydirespiratoraceae bacterium (assembly GCA_965208435.1). Taxonomy (GTDB): domain Bacteria; phylum Actinomycetota; class Acidimicrobiia; order Acidimicrobiales; family Aldehydirespiratoraceae; genus VXYK01. The sequence continues at coordinate 1,675,652 of OZ242337.1, forward strand.
TAACCGGTCAGCGATGTGACTTCGAGCGTGGGCGCATCCAGGCCGGGCATCAGCTCCGAAATCGGGACTGCGTCCCAGCGCTGGCGGCTCCACCAACCGCCGGTGCAGTCGAGGTCAGCCTCGACCGGTCGGGCGCGGTCCCTCAGATCCTCGATCGAGACCTGCTCGTCGGCAACTGCGAGTTCCCAGTTGCGGGCGTCGACATTGGGGGCGCGGTCGTTGAGCCAGGTCACCGTCGGCATCTGCAACGGGGAGAACGAGGCGACCTCGTGTGAGCCGGTGAAGCGCCGGTTCCCGCCGACCGCGACTTCCTGCACTCCGTAGACGGCGGCAGCGGCCACCAGCGCGACACCACCCCCTGCGACAGCCCGGCGATCAAGGTCGGCGATGCGCGGCCGGCCGGTGCGGCTGACAATGTGCCAGACCACCAGCACAGCCAACACTGCCGCGGCCAGCACATGGGTCCACAGCGCTGACCAGTAGCCCACCCCGTACCAGAGGCCCGTTGAGTGGAGCACGCCCAGCACGACCGTCGCCGTCACCAGCAGACCCAGCAGTATCGAGAGCCATCTGTCGGCCCGTCGACGGCGCAGCCCGGTCCGCACCGATCCGTTGATCTTGGCGGGAGCCAACGCCAGAAGGCTCAGACCCGCCAAGCCGTGCACGACGGTCACCCAGCGCGCCCAGCCGGTGCCCACACCCCACGACACCAGCCCGCTGAGCGCGGCGATTACCACCGCCACGAACAACAGCATGTCCACCCGCCGCGACGTCAACCGCCGGTAGGGCCGCAGCGCCGCTTCCGCGGCCCCGCTGAGGCGGCTGCGGATTCGTTGCTCCCCCACGGTCCGGACTCTCAGCCGTCTGGTTCCTCTGAGCCGCCGGGATCCTCTGGACCGCCAGGGTCGACCAGCGGCGGGCTCGCGTCAACCAGCGGTGAGCCGATGTCGTCGACCAAAGACGGGCCGGCTTCGTCGACCGGCGTCGGGCTTGCGTCAACCAGAGGCGGACGTGCCGCTACAAGAGCGACGATGATGACCAGACCAAGGATCGTGGCCGACAGCAACGATTCGGACGCTGTGATCGTGTTGTTCGAGTATTGATCGACCGTCCCGTCCAACCATTCGAGCGGATCGCGCTGAACCAACAGAGCGATCATCGCCGCGAAGATCCCGACGGTGACAACCACGCTCGAGACCATCTCAGACACGGGACCCGGATCGGTCCGGTCAAGCTGACGCCAACCGGCGACAGCCAGAAACAGCGCCGGGATCCACAGCGGGAGCGAAACGACCGAGATCACTGCGGCCGGAATCATCCCCGCACCTGCCGCCAAGACGAAACGGCCCCGACCCGAGGAGTACGCCAGCAGTGCCACCAGGGCCGCGACCACGAACGGCGCAACCAGCGACACCGAGATGCGCAGGCTTCCCGGCTCACCCTCGGACCCGACGAATCGAGCTGCGCCGATGCCCGCCGAATAGACGATCGTCACCAGACAGGCCACCACGACCCAACGCTGCAGCGGATCAGTGTTTCGCATCAGCATCCAACCTTTCTGCGACTGCGCTGGGGGGCTCTGGCGGTCAGTGTCGCCTCACGCCACCGTATTTCATGCGGGTGTCGTTCATGGAAGCGGAGCGCTTGGCGTCGTCGACGATCGCCGCATCGACGAGCTCACCGACGAACAGGGTGTGGGTGCCCAGGTCGATCGCATGGCGGACCTCGCAGTCCATCCAGGCAATCGCCTCGGTGAAGATCGGCGCCCCGGTGCGCCCGGAACGGACCGGCCGATCGTTGAGCGTGTCGCCGTCGTCGCGGGCGGGTTTCGAGAACTTGACGAAGACCCGGGTGTCGTCGGAGTCCCAGAGGTTGATGGTGAACGAGCCCCCGTCGCTGATCAGTCGATGGGTGACCGCAGTGTTGTCGACGCCGATGCCGATCAGCACCGGCTCCATCGAGAGCTGGGTGATCCAACTCGTGGTCATGGCGTTGCGTTCGTCGCCTGCTCTCGATCCAACCAACGCCAAGGCGTTGGGGATCTTCCAGGTGACCCGGTTGATGAGTTCGCTCTCGAGTGCCCCGTCTGCTGCCATATACAGAGCGTAGGCCGACGAAGGGTCAAACGAGTTGGGGAGTCAATCGAGTTGGGGGCGACCGGTGCCGGTCACGGTCGCGACGCCTTCCACGAAGAGCTTGCGGCCTTTCAGATCAACAGACTTCTCATCCCAGCGGGTCTCCAGTTCGAACTCGGGTGCACCCGCGGCAGCCATCGCCGCCGCCACCGCTGAGTTCGCCTGATCAATGGCCGCCTGCTTGGCCGGTTCGAGTTCGAAGAATGAGTCCGGCTCCGCTCCGATGTGAACCCGGTACAGTCCGCGGCGCGGTGACGACACGGTCACACGGCGACGCAGACGAACCTTGCCCACGGCGGCACCGATCGCATTGGCGACGTCTGCGTGTTCAGGAATCTCGACCTCGGTGCCGAGCAGTTCACCGATAGCCGGGTAGTACGTGGCGGCCGGGGCGCCGAGACCGACCAGCGGAACCCCCAGCCCGACCACCAGCTTGGACGCGCGAGGCTTGCCGTCGAGCGCCGCGGCCACAACCTCGGAGGCGGCAGCAGCCTCGGACAGGCCGTCGCTCGAGAATGCCGTGGCCAGCAGCTTCTCAGCGGACAGCCGCACCAGTCGTTTCACCACAGCCTCAGCGAATTCCCTGGGCTCCTCCACGATCGGTTTGCCGCGGTGATCGCACCGCCGGGACCACACTTCGGCGGCCGCGTGCGCAACCGCTGGGTCGTGGGTCGTTTGCGTACCGAGCACGTGGCTGGCGTCTGTGGGTGTGAAGGCCGACACACGCAACAACCCACGGGCACCCAACCGTCGCAGCGCCAGAGCATCCCGGCTGCCCTCAACAACGGTGTCCGCGGCAACAATACCGTCGCCGATCCGCTCCATCATCTGACGTTCGCTGCGGTCGCTCGAACTCTGTGCGGCCTTCGCGGTCAGCGCCAGGAAGACCGAACTCCACTGTTGGGGAAGCGTCTCGGCGTTGAGTTGGCGCCGCAGCTGCGACAGCAGATAGTCACCGTGGTTCTGGGCCGTGACCACCAGCGGAACCACACGCCGGGGACCGACCGTCAACTCGGCGCCACGCGCCCGGTCCGCCAACAGCACCTCGCTGTCGCCACCGAGACCGTGCGTGGCCATGTCCACTGCTTCGACCATGGTCCGGTGCCCCCCGACCGTCGCCCCCCTGGCTCCGAGGTCGAACCGTCCGTCACGCAGTGCGGCGATGTCGGTCGTGGTACCGCCGATGTCGGAGATGACGGCGTCTGACGCGCCGACGAGATGCGCCGCACCGAGCAGGCTCGCTGCGGGTCCCGACAGGATCGTCTCCACGGGGCGTTCCCGCACGAAGTCCGCCGACACCAGCGAACCGTTGCCGCGCACCATCATGATCGGAGCATCAACTCCTGCCTGGGACAACACCTCCGTGGTGGTCGAGACGAGTTCGTCGATCAACACGATCATGCGGGCGTTGAGCAGGGCTGTGACCGACCGTTTGGGACCGTCGAGTTCGTCGGCCAGCTCGTGGCTGCAGGTGACAGGCAGGCCGGTCCGCTCCCGGATCAGATCACGGGCGGCGATCTCATGGTCGGCGTTGCGGACGCTGAACTGCGACGTGACCGCGAAACCATCGACTGACGGTGCGATCTCGGTTACCGCGACGGCGAGCGTCTCGGTGTCGAGCGGTTCGGCCTCGGCGCCGTGCGGTGTGTGCCCTCCCGCCACCATCACCACCGAGTCGCCGCCGACCGCCTCTCGCAGGCCGCCCCTGTCGAGCACGGCCTCCTCGAACCCGATCATCACCAGGGCTGCCGGGCGACCCTTGCCCTCGACCAGCGAATTGGTGGCCAGCGTGCTCGACAGCGCCACAAAGCTGACAGCGCCCGGGTCTACCGATCCGGCCGCCAGCACCCGTTCGATCGCCTGGCCGATACCCACGGCGAGATCATCGTGTGTGGTCGGTGCCTTGGCCTTGGCGAGCACCGAGTTCGAGCCCTCGTCGTAGACGACCGCGTCGGTATACGTGCCGCCCGTGTCAACACCAAGAATCCTACGACTCACCGAACCTGGCATGGCCCGTTATTCTGCCCCAGCCGCAGCCCCGCCGCGACCATAGCGCTTATAGACTTTTTCGGGTGCCCCGCAGTACACGTCCCGACATGGCTGGATACGGCGTCACCCAGGACCCCGACGGGTTGCTGGACTGGTCGTGGGCGGAGCAGCGCCTGCTCGCTGAACGCAACTTCTGGTTCGTGACCGCCGACTCCGGGGGCCGGCCGCATTCGATGCCCGTCTGGGGCGTCTGGATGCCCGAGCAGGAACGCTTCGGGATGTGCTGTGACGTCGGGGCGCGCAAGGTTCGCAACATCAAGGCCAACGATCAGGTCGTCGTCACCACGACCGACAGTGTCGAGTGCGTTTCTTTGGAGGGGCGTGCGGTGCGCGTCGAGGGCAACGAAGCAGAACCGCTGGCCGTTGCGTGGGCCGAGAAGTACTGCGACGACAACTTCTCCAAAGAGGAGATGATGGAGGCCGTACACGGCGGCGTTGCGTTCGAGGTGGTCCCCGAACGCGCCTTCGGGATGATCGAGACCCCCGAGGCGTTCTCCGAGTGCGCCACCCGCTGGCTCTGGGACTGACCAGCTGCTAGGGCCTCCTTGAGCCAGAGGGGTTCGTTGACCTCTGCGCCGAGGGGGGTTCCCCAGGTGTTGCGATACGACACCTCGTGTGCGGGCAGTCGGGCCGCAGTACCCCACTTGCCCAACGGGTAGCCCATGGGAAACACAGCAGGCCATCCGCCAGCCCTGGTCCTCGGGCACGTCGAGCACCTCGAGGGTCTCGTCGTTCTTGAACAGCAGCACGCTGGTCAGCGACGAACCGACACCATCGGCGCGGGCGGCCAGCATGGCGCTCCACACAGCCGGGAAGATCGATCCGCCGGTGGTGTCGAACTTGTCGAACGCGAACAACAGAAGCGATCAGCGCTGGGCATACTCACACCTGCGCCATCACCCCAGCAGGCGACATCGACTGCTGGGGCGACTTGAAGATCCGCCTACCAGCGAGCTGACGCTGGTCTGTTGGCAACTGCTTGCTGAACCACCGAGGCCGACTGCCAAAGGAACAGAAGTCATCCAGAGTCAGGAGGGACAGGGATCAGTTTAGCTGGGAGTGATGACCGAACACAGCTCAGACGGGTAAGTGTAAACCTTGCCTGAAGAACCGATGGTCTCGGCCGGGAAACAGACAATATAGGGCCGACCGAGATTCCAGGCTGCACTCTCAGCGGCAACATATCTGTTCCATTGGCCAGGATCTGAGGGCTTGATCGGGTAGTTGACAACCACCATCGGGGGCGGGGAACCTTCCGTGGCTGTAGACGTTTCGATCACCTCGACCTCGAAGTCGCCAACCTTTTCCACGTCTTCACGGGTCCAAGGATAGGCTTCCCACTCGTGGGTGGACGTTGAGCCATCACTGTCTGTAATGGTGACAGAATCGGAGTCCACACTCAGGGTGACCACATTCTCGGTGGGGCGGTCGGCACATGTCAGAGTCGGCTGCTGCGGGCACGGGTAACCCAAGGCTGGTACCGGTGCTGAGTCCTGTGTTTCCTGCACCTGGTCTGCCGGGACTGTCGTAGTTGTAGTAGTGGTCGTCTGTTGGTCATCGTCAGACGGCACAACCGCGCTCGGGGTGTCGTGGTTCGGGACGGTCGAACCCCCGACCAGAGTCGGACCAGAGACCTGCAACGAGGAAACCCCGGAGTCGGCAAGCTCAAAGTTGAACGAGTAGCAGTAGGACGAATCTGAACAAACAAAACTGACTCGCAGATCGGAAGCCGCGACCTCTGTGCTGACCGGTTCGCCGTCTGAACCTGTGTAATGGAACGTGACTGTGCCACCGTCACCGACCTGTTGGTCAGAAGAGAGTGAACACGCTGCTGTTGAACCATCGCCCACCGTGCAAGTCACGCTCAATGAAGCGGTCTCAGTCTCTTGGGCTGACACCGACGACACTCCCGCTGCGGAAACCAACAAAGCGGATGCCACCCCTGAAATTGCAAGCAGTCGTCGCACAACTCTCTCCTTCAACTCTCGGGAGGTTGCTGGAACCTCGACATGACGGGGAAAACTCTACCATATGTTGGGTTTTTCAACCACATGACCGCTGATCCGCCGGGGCAAGCAGAATCTGCCCTTGCTGGGCGACGAGCTGCGGCAACTGCTGGCGAGGCGCCTGCCGGGAGACTTCGAAATGGCCCCTGCGCGAGGTGCCTTGATCGGTGGGTCAGGGCCAGAGGGGTTCGTTGATCTCTGCGCCGAGGGGGGTTCCCCAGGTGTTGCGATACGACACCTCGTGTGCGGGCAGTCGGGCCGCAGTACCCCACTTGCCCAACGGGTAGCCCATGGGAACGCAGCAGGCCATCCGCCAGCCCTGGTCCTCGGGCACGTCGAGCACCTCGAGGGTCTCGTCGTTCTTGAACAGCAGCACGCTGGTCAGCGACGAACCGACACCATCGGCGCGGGCAGCCAGCATGGCGCTCCACACAGCCGGGAAGATCGATCCGCCGGTGGTGTCGAACTTGTCGAACGCGAACAGCAGCATCGGGTAGGTCGCAAAGTTCTTCTGCGCCCAAGTCACAGACTTGATGATCCGTGAGAACTGCTGGGCTTCGGGGGTCTCACCGGCTGACGCCTCAGCGACCTGATCCTTGTAGACCGTCTCCCACAGCATGTCGATGCAGTCCGAGTACAGAGCACCGATCCTGGCAATCTGCTCGCGGTCGTCGACGATCAGGAATCGCCATCCCTGACTGTTGCCTCCGCTCGGCGCCCGGATCGCGGCATCGAGTATGCGCAACTGGATCTCCTCCGGGACCGGGTCGGGCTTTACCCGCCGCATCGCTCTGGTCGTGTACAGCGCCTCACGAACATCCATCTCTTCCTCCTAGTCCGGCTCTAGTATCACCTGCGACACACTTGGAGTTGAATTGAGACCGAAAAAACCGATGATCTGGGTTGCATTGATCCTGGCGCTGGCGGCGGGGCCCAACCTTGCGGAGGCGCCAGCCGCGGGGATCGCCGGTTATGGCGACGTGGAATCCGACAGGTACTACACCAAACCCGTTCAATGGGCTGTGACCAGCGGGATCGTCGAAATCCCGGGGACTTGTCTGAAGCCTCACGCCCCCGTCTCGCGCGGCGAGACCGCAGAGTACTTCTGGAACATGCAGGGCCGCCCCACAGCGGCTGCCCATTCGTTCACCGACATCACAAAAACCTCCCAGAACGCGGCGATTTCCTGGCTGGCTGCGGAAGGAATCACAACAGGCACATCACCAACCACCTTCTCACCCAACAGAACCCTGACCCGCGCCCAAGTGGCGGCCTTCCTGCATCGACTCGCCGGGGAACCTCCCGCAGCGTCCCATTCATTCTCCGACGTCCGCAGGGATTGGCAGCAAAGCCCCGTCTCCTGGCTCGCCTCGGAGGGGATCACCACAGGCACATCACCAACCACCTTCTCACCCAACAGAACCCTGACCCGCGCCCAGTTGGTCACCTTCCTCTACCGGTACATGGACGAACCCGCCGTAACCGTCGACCCGTCAAGCCCGGTATGCGGCGACCGCAGCCTCAGTGGCTACACCCAGGTCAGCGCCGGCGAAACACACACGTGCGCAGTCAATTCCAACGAATCGATCAGCTGCTGGGGTTTGAACAACCTCGGCCAGGCCAACGCCCCGGACGGGCGGTATTCCACAGTTGAAGCAGGTTACGGGCACAGTTGTGCGATCACCACAAGCGGTACCATTTCATGCTGGGGTGACAACCGATTCGGACAGACCAACTCGCCCGCCGGCATCTTCCGCAGCGTCACCGCCGGTGCGACACACAGTTGCGCTATCCGTGTCAACGGGTCGATTACGTGCTGGGGAACAAACAACTCCGGGCAGACGGACGCGCCGAGCGGAGCCTTCAGGAGTGTCAGCACCGGTGAAACCCACACCTGCGCAATCCAGGTACAGGGAATGATCAGATGTTGGGGCAACAACGACACCGAACAAACAGACTCTCCACAAGGGTTGTTCACCTCCGTCGCCGCCGGAAGCGATCACACCTGCGCGATCCGCCTGAACGGTTCAGTCGAATGCTGGGGATTGAACAACTCCAGCCAGCTCGACGCCCCTTCGGGCACATACAAGGCAATCACGTCCGGGGCCGACTACTCCTGCGCGATCCGGGACAACGACAACACCGCGACCTGCTGGGGCGCCGACCTGTTCGGGGAGGCTCAAGACCCGACCGGTGACTATCGGGCGATAACCGCGGGCCGTTTTCACACCTGTGCGATCACTGCAGCCGGTGCGCTCACCTGCTGGGGCGACAACAGGTCCGGGCAGGCAACCCCACCGCAAGGCCCCTATCGCGCGATTGCATCCGGGGCCCAACAGAGCTGCGCGATCGGCATGGACGACCAAGTCGTCTGCTGGGGCCCCGAATCGAACGGTCCGGAACGCTTTCCAGACAAGTACACCGCTATCAGTCTCGGCACCAGACATCAGTGCGGAATCGCTGCAGGCGGTGCCGTTTCGTGTTGGGGTGCAAACGATTTTGGTCAAGCCGCAAGTCCGCCCGGCAACTATCAGGTGATCGCCACCGGCAACTGGCACAACTGCGCACTCAGCGACGAGGGCGCGGCCAAGTGTTGGGGTGTTGATCAATTCGGCCAGGCCAGTGACGCACCAACCTCGTCGGGCCTGCGTCAAATAACCGCGGGCGCACACCACACCTGCGCCATCACCCAGACAGGCGACATCGACTGCTGGGGCAGCAACGCACTGGGCCAGTCAACACCACCCGCAGGAGACTACAAGGCCATCAGCGCAGGAACAGGCCACACCTGCGCCATCACCGCAACAGACGACATCGACTGCTGGGGCGCCGACCCGTTCGGCCAGTCAACACCACCCGCAGGAGACTACAAGGCCGTCAGCGCAGGAACAGGCCACACCTGCGCCATCACCGCAACAGGCGACATCGACTGCTGGGGGAACAACAGCCGCCGACAGTCAACACCACCCGCAGGAGACTACGAAGCGATCAGCGCCGGGCATACTCACACCTGCGCCATCACCGCAGCAGGCGACATCGACTGCTGGGGCGACTTGAAGATCCGCCTACCAGCGAGCTGACGCTGGTCTGTTGACCGCTGGTTGGCTGAGCCCCCGACTAGTTGGCCAAGGAGCGGTAGTCGTCCAAGAGGAACAGGGGTCAGTTCGCCGGTGGGGTGAGGACTACGCAGTCCTCAGACGACTACGCAGTCCTCGTCCTCGTAGGTGTAGACCTCGCCTGTGGAAGTCTCAATCTTGTTCGGAAGACAGAGCAGAAAGGGTCGACCGAGATCTTCGGCTGCTTTATTGGCGGCCAAAAACTTGTTCCATTGGTCGGGATCGCTAGGCTTGACCGGATAGTAGACAACCACCATCGGGGGCGGGGAACCTTCCGTGGCTGTAGACGTTTCGATCACCTCGGACACGAACTCCTTGTCCGCTTCTGGCGGGTCCGAGGGTAAGGTCTTCCACTCGTGGGTGGACGTTGAGCCATCACTGTCTGTAACGGTGGCAGATTCGGAATTCACATTCAGGATGACCACATTCTCGGTGGGGAGGTCGGCACATGTCAGAGTCGGCTGCTGCGGGCACGGGTAACCCAAGGCTGGCACCGGTGCTGAGTCCTGTGTTTCCTGCACCTGGTCTGCCGGGACTGTCGTAGTTGTAGTAGTGGTCGTCTGTTGGTCATCGTCAGACGGCACAACCGCGCTCGGGACGGTCGAACCCCCGACCAGAGTCGGACCAGAGACCTGCAACGAGGAAACCCCGGAGTCGGCAAGCTCAAAGTTGAACGAGTAGCAGTAGGACGAATCTGAACAAACAAAACTGACTCGCAGATCGGAAGCCGCGACCTCTGTGCTGACCGGTTCGCCGTCTGAACCTGTGTAATGGAACGTGACTGTGCCACCGTCACCGACCTGTTGGTCAGAAGAGAGTGAACACGCTGCCGTTGAACCATCGCCCACCGTGCAAGTCACGCTCAATGAAGCGGTCTCAGTCTCTTGGGCTGACACCGACGACACTCCCGCTGCGGAAACCAACAAAGCGGATGCCACCCCTGAAATTGCAAGCAGTCGTCGCACAACTCTCTCCTTCAACTCTCGCGAGGTTGCTGGAACCTCGACATGACGGGGAAAACTCTACCATATGTTGAGTTTTTCAACCACATGTTCATATATTTCATGTTCAACACCTCAGGTCAGCCTACCGTTGGGAGAACCGGCCACGGTATTGACTCAGGAGTTGATGAGGCCTTGGGCAAGCAGTGATTCGGCGATCTGCACGGTGTTGAGGGCAGCGCCCTTGCGCAGATTGTCACCGGAGACGAACAGGGCCAGACCGTTGCTGACGGTCGGATCTCGACGGATACGGCCGACATATGACGGGTCGACGCCGGCGGCTTTGAGCGGTGTCGGCACTTCTTCGAGGACCACACCAGGCGCAGAGCCGAGGAGTTCATAGGCACGCTCAGGCGTGATCGGCGAGGCGAACCGGGCGTTGATCGAGAGGCTGTGCCCGGTGAACACCGGAACCCGCACACATGTACCCGAGACCTCCAAGTCTTGAATGTCGAGGATCTTGCGGCTCTCGTCACGCAGCTTCTGCTCCTCGTTGGTCTCATTCGCGCCGTCATCGACGAGCGCGCCCGCAAAGGGCAGGACGTTGAAGGCGATCGGCGCGCTGAAGTTGTCGCCCGCTTCGAGCGGCACGGCAGAGCCGTCGTAGGTGAGTTCCGGTCCGGCGGTTCCTACCTTCTGGACCTGGTCGTCGAGTTCACGCACCCCGGACAGGCCCGCCCCCGACACGGCCTGGTAGGTCGAGATCACCATCGCCTCAAGACCGGCCTCGTCGGCCAACGGCTTCATCACCGGCATCGCCGCCATGGTGGTGCAGTTCGGGTTGGCAACAATGCCCTCGGGGATCGAGTTCAGCGCCTCAGCGTTGACCTCCGGGACCACCAGCGGGACCTCGGGGTCCATGCGCCAGGCCGACGAGTTGTCGATCACCAATGCGCCATGGGCCGCGACCTTCGGTGCCAACTCCCGGCTCACCGTTGCTCCCGCAGAGAAGATGACGATGTCGAGACCTGAGTAGTCGGCGGTCATCGCCTCTTCAACAACGATCGGCCGGCCCTTGAAGTCGATGCTCGTCCCCGCGGAACGTGACGAGGCGAACAGCCTCAACGTGTCGACTGGAAAATCCCGCTCTGCGAGCACGGTGAGGACCACCCCACCGACCTGGCCAGTCGCCCCTACGATTCCGATATCCATACGTTGAAGGCTACCCCGCAAGCCCGCCGGAGGTTCGCCGAATATTGGTCCGTGGAACAGTGCGACTAGGAGTAACGGGCGCGGTTCTGTTCCCACCACTCGGTCACCTTCCGCGACCAGACGGACCCGACCCGGTTTCTGAACGCGGATCAAGAAACCACCGACCGACGCCGCTGAACACCGATAGCTCAAGTGTGGAGCGGTCCTCCCGGAAGTGCCGACCATCGACGAACGACCAGTCTGGTCGCGTGGGCTCAGGTGAGACCCGAAGTCGAACCGGGCTATCGAACACTTGTACGCTTCTGTCGAGTATGCTGACAGTCGCAGCGAGACAGCGACAAGCGATTAGGGTGGCGCGGAACCGATGAACGATCCGAATGAATTCTTCAGCCTCCATCGAGGTGATGTGCTTGATGCGTACGGTGAGTGGCCGCAGCCTGACTGCCTGATTGTGGATGGCCCGTACGGAGTCGGTGGCTTCTTTGGTGATCCTCGAACGCCTGAGAGCCTCGCTGACTGGTACCGGCCACATGCCGAGGCTTGGGCCAAGGGAGCCAAGTTGTCATCGACGCTCTGGTTCTGGGGTACCGAGATCGGGTGGGCGACCGTGCATCCGGTTCTTGCAGAGTTCGGTTGGGAATACGTGCAGGCGATTCACTGGGACAAAGGTGTTGGCCACATTGCGGGAAACGTCAACGGCAAGACCATTCGGCGGTTCCCCGTTGTCAACGAGATCGTTGTCTTTTACACGCGACGTTTAGAGTTCCCAACGCCGGATGGGGTGGTTCCCGCACGGAGGTGGCTGCTCGACGAGTGGTTGCGGTCCGGCCTTCCGCGACGCCGGGCGAACGAAGCGTGCGGGGTGAAGGACGCAGCCACCCGCAAGTATTTCGATCAGGGATGGCTTTGGTACCCGCCACCGGCCAGACCAATGCAGAAGCTGGTCGATTACGCCAATGAGCACGGAGACCCGGACGGTCGACCGTACTATTCGATCAACGGGTTGACGCCGATCACCGGGGTCGAATGGGAGAGCTTGCGGTATCGCTGGAACCATGTTCACGGGCTTACGAACGTCTGGCAGCATCCGGCCCTTCGAAATCGGGAGCGCTTGAAGAACCGAGACGGGACGAGGCAGGCGCCACGGGTCTACAAACCGGCCGCGGGTGTCGCGTCCGCCCATTTGAACCAGAAACCGCTCGAATTCATGCGTCGCATCCTTAAGGCCTGCACGACCGAAGGGGACGTTTTGTGGGAGCCGTTCGGTGGGCTGTGCTCAGCGAGCGTGGCCGCGATCGAGATGGACAGGAAGCCGTACGCGGCAGAGATCGACGAGGCTTTCGCCGATCTGGCCACCGAACGGTTGATGGAGGCGACGCGGGAGAGACCGGAACCCAGCCACTTGTTCGAGCACTAGTTCTGGTGCGTCCGGTAGAGCCCTTCAATCTCTTCTTCGGCCCGCCGTAGGGCAGTGGAGGGTTCTTTGTCGGTCATCTTCGTCAGGGTTCGAATGTCCTTCGCCCAGTCGCCGATACGGCGGCTACGGAACTGCTGATTCAAGACTTCGGCCTTGAAATCTTCAATACCGGGATGTTGGATCCGGTCGATCTTGGCGAAGTTGCTGTCCTGTCGAAACGTGGCAGCTGCAAGCAGGTCTCGCGAGAGCGCCTGGCCTTCCTCAGACTGCGAGTCCTTACCTGAAGAAAGTTCCGACAGGCGTATCACTTTCCGCAGCCGATCCAGATCCTCCTCCTGGAGCTTGAACCCCAGCACATTTGTCTGCTGCAAGTTACGGGTGCGTGAAGACGTGTCCTGCGGCTCCTCACAGATGTAGTACGGGGGGTTGTGGTAGTGCCGATCACGAGTCTTGGCGACCGACAGGGCGTCGACCACAAGGACACCAACTATCTCCGGCGTGCCAAAGACGATGTCGCTCAACATCCACGCCACCACCACCACCCTGATGTCCTTGTCGGCCAGTAGATTTTGCGACTCGCGAAAGCGCCCAGTGATCTCAGTGGCCATGGGAAACCATGCCTTCACTTCGAAACCGGCGCCAACCGGCTGCCCGTCAGCGACTAGCGCTGCATCTGGAAAGCCCGGATCTTGGCGGACCCACTGCAGGCCCCCTTCAGGTTGACTCTCCGATAGCAGGTCTGGAATGCGCCGCTCAATCAGGTTTCCGATCAGAGGAGACAGTTTCGAAACGTTCCGACCCAAGAACACGGCCTCGTCAGGAGATGAGCTTGAGATCGAAATAGTCTTCAGCTGTTCACCAACTGCGTATGTCAGACGCTCGGACGCGCGTTCCATCTCCTCTTGGGCTGCATCCGAGAACACTTGATGATGGTGGCATCATCGTGCAGTTCGCGCAAACGACCTACCCCAACACGAAGACACGCGGAGACAAGGCTCCGAACGCGGGGACTGTCAGACGCTCCCTTGTCAAGCGGCGAGTGCGACGGGTTGTTTTCGGGCCTGTTCGTCGCGCCACATTCGGCGGATGACTCGGTTGGCTAGGTGGCGTTTGTGGGCTCGTCTGGCTTCTCGTCGGGTTTTGCCTTCGCTGGTTTTGCGGGTGAGGTAGGCAATCGCTTGGGGCTGGCTGCGTTGCTGGGTGACCGACGCGATGTGGAGCACGCTGTTGATGCGCCGGTTGCCTCTGAAGTCGAGCCGGTGTTTGACGGGATCGCCGTTGCCCTCGCCCGAGGACAAGGCGACGGCACCGGTGCCGCACCAGCGGGCGAACTCGGGTCTCGCGGTCGAAGCGGGTCGGGTCGCCGACCTCGCACAGCAGCGTCGCGGCTGAGATCGGGCCGATGCCTGGCTCGTCGCGCAGGGTGGTGCCGTGGCGGTCGAGCAGTTCGTCGATGAGCCGTTCCAATCGGCGGATCTCGCTGCGGGCGGCACGGTCTTGGTCGATGAGCGGCTGGAGCCAGCTGAGGCGGTACGCGCCCGAGGGGGTGGCCGCACAAGCGGGGTCGATGTGTTCGAGGCGGCGCAGCCGGGTTTCGATCTTGCCTTCGGTGGTGAGCTGGCCGCGCACCTCGGTGGGGAGCTTGGAGATCTGGTCGGCGACGTGGTGCAGCATGAGTGTTCTGGCTGCTACCAGGGCTCGGCGGTGCTCGAGCACCGCCTCGATCTCGGCCACCAGCGGGTCGTAGGCCTCCAGCGCCTGGACGGGTCCCAGTGCCGGTTCGGCCAACAGCGCGCGGGCTGAGGCGATGGCGTCGACGGCGTCGGTCTTGTCGAGCCGCCGCGAGCGGCGCTGGGCCGCTGAACGCGATGCCGGCACCTCGCGGGCGTCGAATTTCGCTGCCGCCAACGCGACCGCGATGTGCGCTGGCCACTTGGCCGAGCCTTCCACACCGACCCCGACGACGCCGTGAGAATCGAGCAGATCGATCGCTGCGACGTAGCCGTCCGCGGTGTTGTCGAAGGTTTCGTGGCAGGTCTCGACGCCGTGATGGTCAACGATCCCGACGGTGAAGGTGTCTTGGTGGGGGTCGATTCCCCCGACTGGTAATGCCATACTGTGCTCCTTGGCCGAAGTGATGTTCCGGTGGGTCCGGGACGGCACCGGCGCTTCGTCACAACCGAGTCGAGACACATCAGGCTCCCTTCAAGACAACAGCGCTCCTGCCGGTCCCACACTCGACGCGACACGTCTGACAACAGACACAAGGCCAATAGTTTGTTGAGTCAACACCGAACACAGGACCGGACCGTAACCCCCTGGCTCAGAGCCCCGGCAACACCAACAGTGACACTCGGAAATTTTGTGTATCGGGTGTGATCTGAGGGTCCGCGGCTTGGTGCTGCGGGCCAGAAAGGATCATGTCTATGGGTGATCAGGCTATGTCGGCTGTGCTGGCGAATGGTGCTGCCGATGAGGCGTCGATGAGAGGCTGGGCTGAGTTGCTGGTGGCTCGGGCACGCAGCGAGTGCGTGGAGCTCACCGGTGAGGATGGCTTGTTGACGGGCTTGGTCCGTCAGGTGTTGCAGACGGGTTTGGAGGTCGAGATGGCTGAGCATCTCGGCTATGCGCGCCACGCCCCGGAGGGCCGTCAGACACTGAACTCGCGTAACGGTTCGTCACCTAAGCGGGTCACCACCGAGATCGGCCAGATCGATCTGGCGGTGCCTCGCGATCGCGCCGGGACCTTCGAGCCGGTGACGGTGCGGAAGCACCAGCGTCGCCTCGACGGCCTGTCGGGCAACGTGGTCTCGCTGTATGCCAAAGGGGGCTCGCCACCGGCGAGATCCAGGCGCACCTCGAAGAGATCTACGACACCTCGGTGAGCCGCGAGACGATCTCGAAGATCACCGACGAGATCGTCGCGGACATGGCGGTGTGGCAGAACCGGCCCCTCGACGCGGTGTATCCGGTGCTGTTGATCGACGCGATCACCCGTCAAGGTCCGCGACTGGTAGGTCGCTAACCGTCCCGTCTATGTGGCTATCGGTGTGGACCTCACCGGCGAACGCGACGTGGGGGGCCTGTGGCTCGGACCCACAGGCGGCGACGGTGGCCAAGCAGTGGGCGACGGTGGCCAAGCAGTGGGCGACGATGCTGACCGAACTCCGCAACCGAGGCTTGGCCGACGCGTTGATCGTGTGCTGTGACGGACTGCGAGGCCTGCCCGAGTCGATCCGGGCCACCTGGCCCGACGCCACAGCAGACCTGCGTCGTGCACATGGTGCGCAACAGCCTCCGTTACGCCTCGCGCAAGCACTGGGGCCAGATCACCAAAGCCATGCGCGAGATCTACACAGCACCCACCGTCGAGGCCGCCGAAGCCTCCTTCGAGGCCTTCGCCCAAGACTGGGAAGGCACCTACCCGGCAATGATCCGGTCCTGGCGACAGTCCTGGGACGAGTTCGTGCCGCTGGTGGAGTTCCCCGCCGAGCTGCGCCGGATCGTCTACACCACCAACGCCGTGGAGAGCCTCAACGCCCGGTTCCGACGAGCCGTAAGACACCGAGGGCACTCACCGCAACGAGCAAGCCGCCATGAAAATCCTCTACCTTGTCGCCACCACCAAACACAAGAACCGAAACAACCTCACCGGCAGAACCAACGGCTGGAAAACAATCCTGAACACACTCACAATCCACTACAGCGACCGGATCGCCGACCACATCAAATGAAAACCATCACAGCCACTTACACAAAATTCCCGAGTGGGACTGTTGGTGTTGCCGGGGCTCTGAGCCGGGGGGTTACGGTCCGGTCCTGTGTTCGGTGTTGACTCAACAAACTATTGGCCTTGTGGGTGTTGTCAGACGTGTCGCGTCGAGTGTGGGACCGGCAGGAGCGCTGTTGTCTTGAAGGGAGCCTGATGTGTCTCGACTCGGTTGTGACGAAGCGCCGGTGCCGTCCCGGACCCACCGGTACATCACTTCGGCCAAGGAGCACAGTATGGCATTACCAGTCGGGGGAATCGACGGCCACCAAGACACCTTCACCGTCGGGATCGTTGACCATCACGGCGTCGAGACCTGCCACGAAACCTTCGACAACACCGCGGACGGCTACGTCGCAGCGATCGATCTGCTCGATTCTCACGGCGTCGTCGGGGTCGGTGTGGAAGGCTCGGCCAAGTGGCCAGCGCACATCGCGGTCGCGTTGGCGGCAGCGAAATTCGACGCCCGTGAGGTGCCGGCATCGCGTTCAGCGGCCCAGCGCCGCTCGCGGCGGCTCGAAAAGACCGACGCCGTCGACGCGGTCGCCTCAGCCCGCGCGTTGTTGGCTGAACCGACGCTCAGACCCCGTCCAGGCACTGGAGGCCTATGACCCCCTCGTCGCTGAGATCGAAGCCGTCCTCGAGCACCGCCGAGCGGTGGTAGCAGCCACAACGTTGGGGTTGCACCATGTCGGCGACCAGATCGCCAAGCTCCCCACCGAGACACGCGACCAGCTCAACACCGGAGGCAAGATCGAAACCCGGCTGCGCCGCCTCGAACACATCGAGGTCGACACTGCCACCACACCCGCCGGCCGACACCGCCTGAATTGGCTCCAAGAGTTCATCGAAACCGACCGCACCGCGCGCCGCGAGATCCGCCGCCTCGAACGGCTCATCGACGAACTCCTAGACCGCCACGGCACCACCCTGCGCGACGAACCAGGCATCGGCACCATCGCCGCGGCCACCCTGGTGTGCAACCTCGGCGACCCCCACCGCTTCGACCGCGAGACCCGAGTTCGCCCGCTGGTCCGGTCACAGGCGCCGTCGCGCTCTCATCGGGCGACCGCACCGCCGAACCCCGTCAAACACCGGCTCGACTTCAGAGGCAACCGGCGCATCAACTCAGTGCTCCACATCGCCTCGGTCACCCAGCAGCGCAGCCAACCCCAAGCCGCCGCCTACCCCACCCGCAAAACCAGCGAAGGCAAAACCCGACGAGAAGCCAGACGAGCCCACAAACACCACCTCACCAACCGAGTCATCCGCCGAATGCGGCGCGACGAACAAACCCGAAAACAACCCGTCGCACTCGCCGCTTGACAAGGGAGCGTCTGACAGGCCCCCTGTCCTCCTCCGACGCCTCCACATTCGACTTCGCCTTAGCGAACTGTAACACTAGATCAGACATCCACATACCCTTTCGATCAGTTCCAGACGAACAACGGTGGTGGCCAGGGCAAACGTCGCCTGCGTAACTACATCAATGTTACGACCAAGGTGTGACAAAGCCCCCTGGCGGTATTAGGCCCGTCCGTGCCAAAGCGGCCGAACATGGAGTCAGTGACCGCAACATCCACCACGCCACCAACACCGCTACAGCCCGAGCAATCCGACCGCGCGGAATACACGCCACACAGCCAGAACGCAACGGCAACACATCCTCGGCACGATGACCCCATTTGGTCGACGTGCTCGTGAGTCAAACAATCCGACCGCGAAGATCACGGGCAGACCACTGCTCTGCCATCCTTGTTGAGTGACATCTCTTGAATCAGAAGTTGTTGAATGGTCAGCATCCCGACCGACATGGCAGATGGCGGTGATGCGAAGGTTGGCGCGGGGAGAGCCGCTCAGCCGGCAGGACTATGAAGATATCGCAACGCAACTCGCATCTGGGAATGAGTTAAGGGAACCACCGCTTCGGCCCGATGACATGCCTGGAGCGCAAGGAGGGCGTAACCAAGTAAGCCTCAGGAGTCTTGAGGTCTCATCAAGCGTCAACGCGCTCGTTCCTGGTCAGCGCCTGCAATTCCCGAACGACGGCCTTGTCGTTGTCTACGGAGACAACGGGAGCGGTAAGTCGGGGTTCGCTCGTCTCTTGAAGGACGTAGCCAGATCGAGACACCGAGAGGACGTGCTGAGCGACATCTTCTCGGACAAGGACAGAACCGACCAACACGCTGAGGTAGGGATCGCAATCGGGGGAGTCGGACAACCGCCGTATCACTGGCCTGGCGAGGCCACGTCCGAACTCCGTCAAATCGGGTACTTTGATGAGGCTTGTGGTAACGCCTACTTGGCTACTGAGTCCGAGGTGACGTTTCGGCCCGCGGGGATCTTTCTTTTTGACGGTCTCATTCGGGCATGCGATGGAGTGAGGGCCGAGCTCGATCGCTTGCTGCAAGACAATGCTCGAAGAGCAGAAGATCTCCCCAGGGTTTCCCAAGGCGGAGCCGCATCGAAGTTCCTGGCTCAGCTGTCGGCAGACACCTCGAAGTCTGCTCTTGACGCTGCGTGCGCGCTTCCGGCCGACGCATCGAAACGGCTAGAAGAGCTGCAGAAAGAGGAGGGTCGGCTCAGGACTTCTGACCCGAGCCAGGAGCGCGGCCGATTGTTGACTCTCGCCCGCCACTACGAAAGTGTGGGCCAGCACTTCTCCAGTATGAGGTCACAGCTTTCTCCAACTGCGATTCAAAAGGCCTCTGCAACACAAGTTAAGGCGATCGCGTTGCGTCAAGCTGTAACGATCGCTGCCGGAGAGTCTTTTGAAGCCGAGCCCGTTCCGGGTGTCGGCTCGGAGACTTGGCGAGTCCTCTGGGAGGCCGCACGCACGTTCGCCGAGACGGAGGCACACCCTGGTCAGCCCTTCCCAGCTAACGCGGACACCTGCGTACTCTGCCATCAAACCCTCGACGACGATGCGCTTACCCGCTTCGTTCAATTCGAAGCCACAGTCAAGGATGAGACCGAGCGCAAAGCGACTGAAGCTGAACGAGAAGCAGAGCTTGAATCTGTCTCACTGCGAAGCGTTGATACTAGCCCGACACACGTACTCGTGTCGCTCGAGCAGATCGCTGAAGATAACCCTGAGATTGTGGAGACTTGGCGAGGTCGGTTGGAAGTCTTCGATCGCGTTGTCGCGACCGTGGATACCTTGTCGACTTGTTTATCGGCGGCAGAAGAGGCCCAGGAGGGAGACGAGGTAGAAGTCGCGACGGCAACGTCGGAAACTCTCCGGCAGCGCGCATCGAAAGTCGATTCTTCACAGTACGCGGAACAACTCGCTGAGGTGTCAGCACAGCAATTCGAGACTACCGATCAGATATTGATGGCGAAGGCACATCCGGCACTGGAGAGCGAGTTGGAACGCCGCTAGTGAAGCTGAGGTTCCTATCGTTGAACGCTCCGTGGAGAGGCGAGGAGACGGCAAACCCGGAGTCTGCCTCGAATCCCATCCTTGGAAGACGCGAGACGTAAAGGCCAGACTTGGCACACTCGAAGCCGATCTAGCTCGGATCCGACGTGAGATGACTGGATGGCAGCAAGAGGAACTTGAGAAAGAGACGGCTGACTGGGCCGGGAAGCTGTCCGAGACCTGGGAACGGATGCTGAGTGTCGAGGTAGCTGGCCGATTAGTGGATCGGACCACGCTCGAAGTTCGGCCGAGGATGCTCAGGCTGCTTGCTCGCCTCACACCACAAGATGACAAGGAGTTCCAGGAGAGCTACGCCCGCGTGTCTCGTTGGGCGCGGCGTCATGATAAGAGTCCTGAATTCAATTACGTCGCGCCGGAAATAGATGAAATGGCAGCAGAACTCGACCTCGTTCGTGAGTGGTTTGGTCGCATCAAGGGCTACGCGAACGGCTAGGACCGCAAGCTAAAGCTCTGGGAAGGGGAGGCCGCCGACACCAATTCACCGTAACGCACCCATCCGACCGAGACTAACACTCCGACAACCGGAGCCCGAACCGACGAAGGTCGTGGATTTACGGGAATGACACCGCCCTGTCTGTGGCGGCGCGTCAGAGGATCCACGTCGCTAGGAGTAGCGGGTGCGGTTCTGGGCCCACCACTCGTCGAGGCGGGAGAAGATCTCCTCGTCTTCGAGGACGCCCTCGGAACGCTTCAGTTCGAGCAGCCAGCCGAGGATGTCGCCGACGTGTCGGCCGGGGCCGACACCGAGGTGTTCCATGACTGCGGCGCCGTCGATCTGGGGCCGCTCCGCGGCTTTGCGTTCCTGATGGGCAAGATCCGCGATCCGCGACTCCAGTTCGTCGATCGACCGCTGCAGTTCCTCGACCTTGTGCTGGTTGCGGGTGGTGCAGTCGGACCGGATCAGGGCGTTGAGCCGCCCCAGCAGCGGACCTGCCTCACGGGCGTAGCGGCGCACAGCAGCGTCGGACCAGCCGTCGGAATAGCCCTTGAAGCGCCCACTCAGCCTGACCAGTTCGCTCACCTCCTCCACGACCTCTTCGGGGTAGCCGAGTTCTGCCATGCGTTTGCGGGTCATGCGGGCGCCGACGGCCTCGTGATGCCTGAAAGTCACGCCTCCGTGCTCGAAGCTGCGGGTCCTGGGCTTGGCAATGTCATGGAAAAGGGCTGCCAACCGCACTATTTCATCGTCGGGTGTCTTGGCGACGACCGCGATCGTGTGGGCCAGAACATCCTTGTGGCGATGGATCGGGTCCTGTTCCATCCGCAGCAGCGGGAGCTCGGGCACCAGATCGTCTATCCAGCCGCTGTCGACCGCCGCCCAGAGCGCACTGGCGACATCGCTGTCCATGACGAGGGCGGAGAGCGCCGCCGCATCGTCGGTTGTTACGGCATCGTCGGTTGTCGCGGTCGCTTCCATGGACCTCAGAGTCTACGGACTCCTCATGCCACCGGCAGCGAGTTTGCCCGGTCGCGTCAAGTCCTGCCCTTGGTTCGCTGCGCTCACCGGGCCGCTCGGGTCTCAGGCAGGCACCACCTCGACGGGGATGCCGTTGACTGCAGCGTTGCCCGAGGGGACGTCGACAAAAGTGCCGGGCGCCAGCAGATTGTTGTTGACCCCGGCGTGCTCACGGGCGATCGACATGCGAGTCCCGGGCTTGTCATGGCCCCAGCCGTGAGGCAGCGACACGACCCCCGGCATCATCTCGTCGCTCACTTCCACCAGGACCTCCACCTCACCGGCGGTCGACGAGACCCGAGCCAGCGAGCCGTCAGCGACGCCGCTGGCGGCCGCGTCGTCGGGATGGATCAACAGGGTGCACCGATCCTTGCCCTTGACCAGCACCCTCACGTTGTGCATCCACGAGTTGTTCGAACGGATGTGACGGCGGCTGATCAACAGCAGTCCGTCGTTCTCGCGGTCGATTCGCTCCTCCAGGCGAGGTAGATCGGCGATCACGTACTCGGGTGCCAGGTCGACCTTGCCGTCGGGATGACAGACCACCTCGTCGATACGGGGGACCATCGGCCCCATGTCTATGCCGTTGGGCTCATCCTTCAGGTGCTGCAGCGTGAGACCGCCGGGGTTCTTGCCGTACTGGTCGCCCCATGGGCCCGTGCGGACGGCGTTGTCGTTGAGACGCTCCGGTCCGGGTTCGGGGCAGGCCGCCAGGGCCACCTCAGGATCGGTGCCTCCCATCTGTGCCAGTGCCGAGAAGAACCCGTCGTCGATGGCCTTGATGTCGACGTGCTCCTGGGGGATGCCCGCCATCATCGCTCCCACCCGGATCATCACCTCCCACTCGTCGGGGCGGCCGTCGACCGGGGGGAACAGCGCCGGTGACCACTTCCCGGCTGAGCGCACCGCCCAGGACCACAGCAACTCGTCGTAGTGGGGCTGTTCGAGGGGCGACAACCCCGGCAGGATCACATCAGCGTGCCGGGTGGTCTCGTTGAGGGCGTTGTCGATCGCGATCATGGCGTCGAGCATCGGCAGGGCCTCGTCGAGCTTGGCTGAATCGGGCGCCGAGATCACCGGATTGCCGGCCACCGTCACCAGAGCCTTCAGCTGGCCCTCACCCGGAGTGGCGATCTCCTCGGCCATGCACGACACCGGGAACTGACCCATGACCTCGGGCGCGCCCCGCACGCGGCTGCGGAACTTGCCGAACTCGATCGGCTGATCACGGGGCGCGAGAGTCACCGACCAGGCGATGGGCTTGCCCCACATCAGTCCTCCCTCGGAATCGAGGTTGCCGGTGAGGGCGTTGATCACATCGGGCAGCCACGACGCCAGCGTCCCGAACTCCTGGTTGCAGGTGCCGATCCGGGCATACCAGCAGGCCCGTTCCGCTGCCGCGAACTCCCGGGCCAGTGTGCGGATCTCAGCCGGGGTAACGCCGCATGTGGAGGCGACCCGCTCGGGTGTGAAGTCACGGGACACACGCTCAACCACATCGACGTTGCGCAGCTTGTCGCTGAGATGTCCCAGATCGACCAGTCCCTCCTCGAACAGCACCTGCACCACCGCCAACTGCAGCGCCGCATCGGTACCGGGATAGATCGGCAGCCACTGGTCGGCGTGTTCAACGGTGCCGGTGCGGCGCGGGTCGATCACCACGACCTTGCCGCGCTCACGGACCTTGTCGAGCTCTCCCAACACATCGGCGCACGCAAGCAGCGAACCCTGGCTGGCGTGGGGATTCGCGCCCTGCACGACAATGAAGTCGGTGTTGGGGAGATCCGGCGCCGGGATGCGCCAGGGATGGCCGTACATCGTCCAACAGGTGACGTTCTTGGGCCACTGGTCGACGGTGCCCGCAGAGTAGATCGGCCCGGGAAGGTCGGCGAGCCCCATCATCAGCCCGGTGTAGCGGCTGATCGAGTAGTTGTGGGCGGCCGGGTTGCCGATGTAGATCGTGACGGCCTCCTTGCCGTGCTCTGCGATCACACCCGACATCAACTCCTCGGCCCTCGCGAACGCCTCGTCCCAGGACGCCTCCACATGCTCGCCTGCGGCGTTGCGGACCAGGGGCACACGGAGCCGGTCGGGATCGGTATGGAGGTGACCGAGTGTCGTGCCCTTGGGGCAGATGTGCCCCTTGGACCAGACGTCGTCACGGTTCGGGCGAATCAGCTTCACCTCATCGTCTGAAACATGGAGTTCAAGGCCGCACATCGCCTCGCACAGGTGACAGGTGCGGATATGAATGTCTCTGCTCGTCATGGCCCGACCTTACCGACGCACGCCTGTGTGCTCATAAACGAGAGACGCCTCACAACTCAAATGCTGCGGTTGTGTGACGAACCTGCGTCAATCGCGAGACACGGGAACCAATCAGGGGAGCATGTCCGTCTCATTGAACAGTCAGATCCGGCAACAGGCGGGTCCAAACAGACAGGGGATACAAAGTGACCAGATCCACGAAACGCTCAACACGTTGGGCCGTTGCCCTGCTCGGGTTCATCCTGCTGCTCAGCGCATGCGGAATCGTCAACGGCGGCGACGGCGACGCCGCCGTCTCGAATGCCTACGCCGAAGACGCCGGTGACGATTCCGCCGATATGGCCGACGAAGACTTCGGCTCACCGAGTCCAGAACAAGCCGACTTCGACACCAGCGACGATATGGCCGCCTCCGAGGACGACGCTGACATGGCAGGCGATGCCGCAACCAGCGGGGGCGAGGGGCTGGCTGTCCCCGAGATCTCTCCCATCAGCATCGGCCGCCAGATCATCTACACCGCCGAGATCAACATCCGCGTGGAGGATGTGCCCGCAGCGACTGCCGCCGCCAACGAAGCGATCGCTGAGGTCGGAGGGTTCCTGTTCGGCCAGAACACCGTCGCCGGCGCAAGGCCACAGACAGTGCTCACGTACAAGGTCTACCCAGAGGACTTCGACAGGGCGATGCGCGCTCTGGAAGGCGTGGGTGAAGTCGAGCACCAGTCGATCCAGACCGACGATGTGACCGAGAGGATCGTCGACCTGCAGAGCCGTATCACGACCGCTGAGTTGAGCGTTGAACGGGTCAGAACACTGATCAGCAACGCTGCAGAAATCAAGGGCATCGTCGAACTGGAACAGCAGCTGCTCGAGCGCGAGACACTCCTCGAACAGCTCAAAGGCCGACTCAGAACACTCGAGAACCAGGTGAGTCTCGCCACCATCACCGTCACCCTCAACGAGATTCGTGAAGACGTTCCCGACGCCACCATCGACATGGTGGTGTGGCTCGGAGAGGACGAGGACGACGCCTGCCCCGGATTCTCCGATCTGACCATGGAAGCCAACGACGATGCGGTTCTGTGCATCGAGGTTCGCAACACCGGCGACGACGTTCTCACCGGCGTCGACATCAATGTGCCGACGTTCAGGTTCCGGATCGACGACCTGACCGTGCGCAGCGGAGACCTCAACACCCTCGACCCCGGCGAGACCATCGTTGCTGTGGCCGAACTCGAGGCCACCGACGGTTTCGTCCGTCGGATCAACGTCAGTAGGGGCCGCGAGATCGAGGTGGTCGCCACAGCAGTCCCCGCGGCCAGCCTCAAGCCTCAGAACGAAGAGGTCGAGCTGGAGGCCTACGGCAATGTGTATCTGGAGGCCAGCGTCGAGGACCCGCTTCCCGGGTTCTCCGACTCGTTCTCCTCAGGCTGGTCCACGCTCACCACGCTGGGCTCGATCCTGCTGATCATCCTCGGCACGGTCCTGCCCTTCGTGCCCTTCGTCGCCCTGGCCGCATGGCTGATCCTGCGCCGCATCCGCAAACGCAACGCCGACCCACGCCAATGGGATGACGAAGACCTGGACGACCCGTACGTGGACGACCCAGACCTGAACGAACCGGACCTGAACGAGCCGGACCAAGGCCCTGTCGACAGCGAAGACACTGACCCCGCCGGCACAGGCGATTAGATCGGCCCAATAGGCAACCCCCACCGTTGGGCTCTACTCTTCGGGTCGGGCTGAGAGGCACTCGGTCCGACCCGAGGAGGACACACGGTGAGTACTGACCAAGCCGAGAGCATTCAGGAACGCAACAAGGGGATCGTCGCCCGCTACTGGGACGCCCTCTACTCCCACGACTGGGGCCTGGTCGCCTCGTTCTTCACCGACACGGCCAACTATGTCGACACTGGGACGGGTGAGTCCATGGGCGGCGCCCACGGACCCGACGAGATCGTGGCCCGCCTCTACCTCGGCCTCGACCCGGTGCAGGAGCACAACCATGTCGAGGGCACCATGATCGCCGAGGACCACTTCGTCGTGACCGAACACGCCGAGGAATGGGTCTTCCACACCGGAGAGCGCATCGTCCACCCGTTCACCTCAGTGATGGAACTCACCGACGAGGGCATGATCCAGCGCTGGTGGGACTACTCCAACCTCTCCAACCTCATCGACAACGCCCCGGGGTGGTGGCTCGAACACATAGCCTCCGGCTGGCGCTGAGACTGCCGCGACACCGGGCTCGTCACCGGTGGCGCGACTGCACGGCCGAAATCGAAAGCGATGTCAAAGGCGACGATCTGACTGAGGCCGCTGGTGCCTCGCAAACGGCGAGCGCCTCGAGGATCGGAGGATCGGCCACTCGGACGAGCCGGTTGCGCTGCGGCGCATCTGCTTCAGCGGGCGGCGGGCCGCGGTCAAGTTGTCTTCAAGGGCGTCGTCGGGCAGGCCGCGGCGCTCGGCAGCGTATCTCAGCCAGCGGGGGAATGCCGACACGACGGTTCTGAACCACTCCTCGACGTGCGGGTGCTCGTGGAACTTGCGGCACTCCCCGCAGAAGAACCCGTGCTCGGGGAGCCAATCCTCGAGGAACACGGTCACCCTCGGCGGGGTCCACCGCAGGATGTCGCAGTCGCGGCACATCATGGCGAACACAAGCATCGTGCGCCCCAGGTCGTGCATCTCGCCCGAATGCTCGCCGAGGTGCAGGCCGTCCGAGACGAAGTCGGCGAAGTGGGACGCCCCCTCTTCAGCGCCGGGGGCCGACTCGGACGGTGCGCGGCCCCCTTCGGGCAGCAGTGCCAGCCGCTGTTCCAGCAGGGCCCACAGGTCTTCGTCGAAGTCGCCGTCCAAACCGTCCTCGTCGATATCGAACCCACCACGCACTTGAAGGCCGGCGGCGACGATCGCCCGCGCGTCAGCGAGGCCCAACGTCTCGACGATATGGTCTTCGCTGACACCTTCGGCACGCTCCGTGCTGGGCGCGCCGAAGGCGAACTGCGTCGCCGCGCCGAGTTGGAACGGCTCGATGCAGGCCGACACCCCATGCACGGTCCCGTCGGGCCGCCGGTAGTCGATGCACACCTCGCAGTATTCGCCCCACCGGTCGGTAGTGCTCGTCGCCCGCAGCGGCTCAGCCTTGCCGAGCATCTCGATCCAGTCCGGCACATCGGCATGCAACCCGCGTATGCGGCGCATTGCTCTACTGGCCGCGGCCTTAGCGTCCGGCGGACCGTAGACTGCGACCGCGGCTGCCAGCACGGCACCCACCGGGCCGCCGACACGCTTGGCGTGTGCCAGCAACGCCGACGGAGCCACACCATCGGGCCACCGCGTGCTCGCGATCGCGGACTGGATGCAGGAACTCCAGTAGTCGGCCTCGTACATGTCGGCCGTGCCCGAAGCAGAGAACTCCTCAAGAAGGTGCTCGGCGTCGCGGGTCAGCAAATCCAACTGGAACCCGGAGCGCTGGTAGCCGTCGGGAAACTGGGCTTGGACTTCGTAGTGGTAGTCGCGATCCCAGAACTCGAAATCAGCGCCTGCCGCGTCGTCGTACAGTACCCGCTCATTCTTGGGGGTTACTCGCTCCTTCTTGGGGGTTACTCGACCCCCGCCTCGCCGTTTCGGTCGTCCCATGTCCGAATCCTAACGCGGAGGCATTTGCATTCGACATGCCTGCTAGCGGTGGCGTTGACACTACTGCCCCGCTCCGCCGGCTCTGCACCGCACCGTTTAGCGCAAAGTATTGCAACTTATACGGATTACGATAAGCCAAAATCTAATAGGATAAATTTCTCTCTAAATTGTGTTATAATCACAGCGCAATGGAGACCGACATCGAAAACCTCATCGCCGGTGGCGAAACCTACACAGTCGAATTCAAGAGCGATGTCAAGGACGACGAACTGGCTGAGGTCGTGGTGTGCCTGGCAAACGGGGATGGAGGACAGATCCTATTAGGCGTTGACGACGACGGCGTGGTCTGCGGCGCTCGACCGCGACACGGCAACACGACCGAACCCCGCAGACTCGAAGCTCTGATCGCCAACAAGACCGCACCCGCTCTGCGAGTCGCTGTCGCGATGCACCAGTCTGGCGGGCTGGAGGTGGTGGTCGTCAACGTGCCCAAAGCACAGGCCCTCACAGCGACCACCGCCGGGCGGTATGTGCGGCGAGCAGTCGGCGTCAACGGCGAACCACAGTGCCTTCCGATGATGCCCCACGAAACCCAGGCTCGGACGATCCTGCTAGGCGGCCGAGACCTGTCGACGTCTCCTTTGCCCGAGCTTTCGATCAGTGACCTCGACCCGGCGGAACTCGACCGTTTCCGCCGTCTCGCCGAAAGCGGGGGAGACGAACATCTTGCCGTGCTCTCAAACCGCGACCTGCTCTCAGCGCTCGGGTTCCGCTCCGTCGAAGGAACGCTCAATCTCGGCGCAGCGTTGCTGTTCGGCACCCCAGAAGTGTTGCAGAGGTTCGTGCCAACGCACTCTGCCGTCTTCCAGGTGTTGGGTCCGAACGACACTGTGAAAGCCAACCGCGATCTTCACATGCCGCTCGTCCGGCTGATGGTTGAGCTCACCGAAGCGGTGAAGCCCTACAACCCCGAAGAGGAAATTGAGGACGGGCTGTTTCGCGTAGGACTCCCCATGTACTCAGACATTGCAGTCCGGGAGTTGATTGCCAACGCCTTGGTCCACAGAGACTACTCGATCAATGGTCGCCTACGAGTGGCCATCGAAGAACCACAGACCCTCTCGGTCAGCAATCCCGGCGGTTTCCCCGACGGAATCACTGTCGAGAATCTGCTGACCGCACCACCGCAGGCACGCAACCAACTGATCGCCGATGCCTTCAAACGGGCCGGTCTCGTCGAGCGGACCGGTCGGGGAATAAAGCGTGTCTACCGGACTCAACTCGCTCTCGGACGGCCACGGCCCGACTACTCGCGATCAACCTGGTCATGGGTTGAGGCGCGACTGTCGGCCAGACCCGCCGATCGAGAACTGGCCGCGTTCGTCGCAGCTTCCACACGACGCGGCCAGCTGCTTGAGCTGCAGACCCTGCAGGTTCTGCACGAAGTCTGGACCGAACGCCGCGTCACTTCCAGGCGAGCAGGCGAACTCCTCCAAGTACCCGCCGATGAAGCGCGAACCGTTCTCAACTCGCTCGTTGAGCGTGGGCTGCTGGAATCTCGGGGTGAAGGCCGCGGGTGCACGTACCACTTGTCGGCCTCGGTGCACAAACAGATCGGCGGGTCCGACTCTTATGTTCAGACCCGCGGATTCGACCGCATCCAGCAGGAACAGATGATTCTCGCATTCGTGACGGAGCACGGTTCGGCAGCACGCGCCGAGTTGGCTGAGTTGTGCCAAATCACTCCCGCGCAAGCATCGCACCGACTGCGGGCCATGACCAAGGACGGGAGACTCCGCATGACGGGCAACCGGCGAACTGCCCGCTACGTCCCAGCCTGAACCGACCCGTCACTGCATTCACGAACAGAATCGCTTCCCGACACGAGCGCGTGGGCAAGCTCGTGCAAAAGAGTCCGCAACGTGAAGCCCTCCGAAAACCGAATCGTGTGCGTGCCACACAGTCCAAACTGGACAAACCAACGGGTCCCGTCAAGCTCTTCGCTTCACGCCACGACACCCCAACATCCGACGCCCAGCCGCTGGTGCTCGGCTATAGGAGTTCAACCTTGCACCGGATCCCAGGGATTCCAGCAAGCTTCCTGTCGGCAGTCACCAGCGGCACATTCAGCAACTCGGCGAGTGCGACGTATACCGCGTCATATACGGTTGCGTTGGCTCGCAACTCCCACGCTCGATCCATCAGGAGGCGATGCGAGACGCGCTCCACGGGAATTGCCCGAAGATCCTCACGGGCGAGCAGCGCCCGCTTGGGGTCCAGGCGACCTTGTGCCTCGTGTCGTCGCCAAGCCGATACCACCTCTACGTCGAGCAGTTCGGGCGCGACGATCCGTTCACCGTTGAGGCGTTGGCGGACCGCATCTCCCTCTGAGCCGTCATCTCCCAAGGCCTGCACGATCGCGCTGGCATCGGCAACGATCAACGGGAATCGCGATCGGCGCGCACAGCCGCGACGGCCGCCTCCCGTCCGATGTTGCCGCCGGCCCGGCCACCAACTCGCCGCAGCACCTCCTCCAGCGTCTCGGTACGGGCCTGCTCACAGAGCAGTTGGAGGAGGTACTCCTGTAGCGACTGCCCCGCTCCGACGGCTCGGCACCGCAGCGTCTGGTGCACATCACTCGGGACGTTCTTCACCTGAATACTGGTCATCGCCTCAGCGTAGCGCTGATATGGCGGCTCAACATCTGATTTAGCGCCCTCCTCTGGATAAGCGGCTCAAGGTTCCGCCTGCTCGTTCCGGCGACGGCCTCTACGACCACGCTTGCGTCGACGACAATCAACGAGAATCGCGTTCGGCTCTGATGGTCCGCCGAAATCGGGCTAGACAAGCCATTCGAGGACGCGGAAGGCGCCCAGACCGGACGGGTCTAGGAGGGCTTCGGCTTCGCTGATGCGGCTGCGGGCGCGCAGCGCTGCCAGATCACCGATATGGGCTGACCCCTGCCATTGGCGCTTGCCCTCCGCGACGAGGTCTTCGATGCCGTGGGTTCTCAAGAATTCGGCTTGAGTGCGGTTCGAGTCGGCATGGCGGACCAACTCGAGTTGATCCGTGGCCACGTCGACTGTGATGTCGCAACTCCCGGGACTGCTGAGCCAGCGGTTCGCATCGCCCCCTCTGTGACCGACGTGAGTCCGCAGCCAAGTACCCCTAGCGGCGAGTTCTGCGGTCGTTGCGCCATAGTCGAGCACCACCACACGACCGGCCTGCAGCGAAGCGAGAGCCCCCTCCAACCAACCCCTGGCCGCCAGCTGTCTGACGACAAGCACGCCTTCTGGGGCGGGCGCACCCACCAGAGCTGTGAGTTCCTCTGCGACCGGTGACAGTTCCGGTACCGGAACCGCGACCGTAGCGAACTCATCTGGCCCGGGGCCTTCGGTGAAACCCTCCTCGTGTTTTGTCGGCGGGGCGCCGGTCGTTACCCGCAGCTCGAACCACTGCCGACCACGGTGTTCGTACAGGTCGAATCCGAGATTGTCCAAGAGTTCGTTGGCCAGCACGACCCCGACCGGCGTCGAAGCACCGGGTCCGGTCGCTGACGAAACCAGCGACTCGTGTTCAAGATGCCGAGCCCGCTGATTGGCCGACCGCTCAATGGCATGCCAACGCAATGCTCCGGAGCGGAGCGCTTCGGGTTCGGCGGTGAACACCGCACGGGCAAGAGTTCCCGGCCCGGCCCCCCATTCATACACGTCGAAGCGGCCCGGCAACCCGAAATCCCGCCACCAAGTGTCGACCGCCCGTGCCACGACCGCGCCGAACAGCGGACCGACCTCTGCCGCGGTGAGAAAATCGCCGCCCCGTCCAGCCCGGCCTCCCGCCTGATAGAAGCCCTCGCGTTCGTCGTAGAGCGCCGCGTTCACATATTCCGACACCGGCATCGGCCCCTGCTCCGCAATTCTCCGACGCAGCCGACCCACAAGAGTGCCTTCCATACGCCGTGAGGTGGTCCCCGAAGCGCCAGACTCAACATTCCGGCACTTGCCCGGATGTCGTGCCGAGCCAGGTGAACTCACCACAGGCCCAGATCCAGTTGAGCCTGCCAACCGGGATGGGCCGGTTCAGTAACGGCTCTCGACCTCGGCCTTGAACTCCTCATTGAACACGTCGTACAGAAAGCGGAGCGTCTCGGCAAGCACCGCTGCCGGGAGAGCGTCGTTGTCGCCGGTCAACTGGTCAGTCTGCACGAACAGGGTTGACTCGCCGTCGGTGCTGTCGACGATGTAACGGTGATCGTCGACGATTCCGGGAGCGAAGAGAATCGGATCGGACCAGCTGAACGAACGGCCCTCGTCCCACGAAAGCTCATGGGGAAACTCGAACGTTCCGTCGTCCGTCTCAAAAATCGCTACAGCCTGGCCGCCGTCGCTCAGATCACCGGCGAGGCCCTTGAATGAACTGCTCCAATCGGGCATCGTCTCGAAATCTGTCAGCACTTCCCAGACCTGCTCGGGTGTGGCTTCAATAACGATTTCGGTGTAGACGAGCAGTGAACCGTCGTCTTGGGGCCGTATCTCAGCCATCTGACGGATCGGATCCAGCATCTCCTTGGGCGGCACCGTCGTCGTTGTCGTTGTGGTGGTTGTCGTGGTCGTCGGTGCAGCCGTGGTCGTCGTGGCGGCCGTTGTGGTAGTTGTGGTAGTTGCCGGTGCTTCGGAGGTCGTGGCTGCGGCTGTCGTAGTCGTAGCGGACGCGTCGGAGGATGAATCGCTGTCGTCGTCACCACAGGACGCTGCGACTAGAAGCAGCACCGCGATGACCGCGGCGCCGACGACTCCTGCATACCTTGAAGACTTGAGCTTTTGCATTACTGGTACTCCATTGTGCTCGCGGGATGTTCCATGGCCCATGGTCCGACCTCCTCCAATACCACCACACCCGTCCGGCAGTGCTTCTGCAATCTACCCCGCCGACACAACAACAAGTGGATGGTCACAGGCTCACATCGGTGAAACGACCCAGGACGTCGCCTGGGACGACGCCCATGGCGATGGTGATCGCTGCGGTCAGGGTGAGGGCCACGCCCAGAGACATCGGAACAGACACAGGCGTCAGATCACCGTCGGGGGCGTCCTCAGCCCACATGCCGAAGCCGATCCGTGCGTAGTAGTAGAGAGCGATCACCGAATTGACGGCCACGAAGACGCCAAGCACCACACCCGACGCGGTCTCGGCCTCGATGAGCGCCTCCATCACCCGGAACTTCGCCAGCCAGCCACCAAGCGGTGGGATGCCCGCCAACGAGAACAGGAAGATGGTCATCGCGACGGTGAGCCCGGGGGCGTAATGGAACAGGCCCCGATAGTCGGCGATCTCCGCGGAACGGGTCTTGCGGGCGACCGCGATCACCACGGCGAAGGCACCGAGGTTCATCGCCGCATAGATCACCAGGTAGGTGACAGAGGCGGTGAGGGCCTTGTCCGGAACAGTTCCGGCCACGGCCAGCGGCGCCAGCATGTAACCCGCCTGAGCGACGCCCGAATAGGCGAGCAGGCGAACGATGTTGGTCTGGCGCAGGGCTATCAAGTTCCCGGCAGTCATCGAAGCTGCCGCCAACACCCACATGAGCGGTTCGAAGATGTCGTCGCGGGCAATGAAGCCGACGAAGACCAGGTTCAGCAGCGCCACAAAACCGGCAGCTTTGGAGGCCACAGAGATGAACGCGGTGACCGGAGTGGGGGCGCCTTCGTAGGTGTCGGGCGCCCAGGTGTGGAACGGGAACGCCGACACCTTGAAGGCGAAGCCCACAACCACGAAGATGATGCCGACCACCACGATCGCGTCGGGGCGGGCCGCATCGCTGACAGCCTCACCGATCTTCTCATTGATCTTGACCAGCAACGTGGAACCGCTCGCCCCGTAGAGCAGAGACATGCCGTAGAGCATCACCGCGGAGGCGAACACTCCCATCAGGTAGTACTTGAGGCCGGCCTCGTTGCTCTTCAGGTCGTGTTTGCGCCAGGTGGCCAGCATGTAGGCCGGGATCGACAGCAGTTCGAGGGCCACGAAGATCGAGATGAGGTCGCGGGCCGAGGCCATCAGGATCATGCCCAGGATCGAGCTCAGCAACAGGCCGTAGTACTCGTTCTCCCAGTAGTCGCCCTCGGCGATGTAGTTGGTCGACATCAGCACCACCACATAGCCGGCCAGCACGAACGTGGCCTTCATGATCAGGCTGTAGTCGTCGACCACGAAACCGCCGTTGAACATCGACCTGTCGTCGCCGGCCAAGGCCAGGGTGATTATCGGCACCATCGTCGCCAGCAGAGCCAGCGAGGCGAGCGGCGCGGCGATCCTTCGGGCACGCTCGAGCCAGCCGATGTCGATCATCGTGATCAGCGCGCCGAAACCCAACAGGGTGAGTTCGGGCGCGGCCGCGTGCCAGTCGATCTCCGGCCGAACGAATCCGTTCGCAGCAAGCACGGACGCGATACCAGCGGGCACTGTCAGCCTCCACCCACCGAAGAGACTGCCAAATCAGCCGCCTCGCAACCCGCCTCAAGACATTTGTGGAGCGACTCGACCACCGCGGGGTCCGTGACTTCGAAGATCAAACCGGGTAGAACGCCGAACAGCACGATCCCGAACAGCAGCGGTGCCCAGGCGATCCATTCGGTCGTCGACACGTCGGTGATGTTGGGATCATCGGCGAACTCGGCGGGCGGCTCTCCCATCGCCGTGCGCTGCAGCAGCCACAACAGGTAACCGGCCGCGAGGACCGTGCCGATGGCCGCGACGACCATGTAGCCCCGGAAAAGCTCCTCGGAGAGTCCCCCGGCGGGGTTGTAGGCCGCGAGGATCGCCGGGAACTCCCCCCAGAATCCGGCGAGACCGGGCAGGCCGAGCGACGCCATCGACACGAAACCCAGAATCCAGCCCAAGCGGGGGGCCTGGGCGAGCATCCCGCCGAGTCGTTTTATCTCCAGGGTGTGATAGCGCTCCTTCACCGAGCCCGCAATGAAGAACAGCATCCCGGTGATCAGCCCG
Organism: Candidatus Aldehydirespiratoraceae bacterium; assembly: GCA_965208435.1. GTDB lineage: Bacteria > Actinomycetota > Acidimicrobiia > Acidimicrobiales > Aldehydirespiratoraceae > VXYK01. The sequence goes on from OZ242337.1 coordinate 1,710,109, forward strand.
TGGGCGACCATTCCGAAGATGGCGGCGTTGATGCCGAAGTCGGTCAGCGTGGCGATGCCGAGCATCACGAAACCCATGTGCGCCACCGAGGAGAATGCGATCAGGCGTTTCATGTCGGTCTGGGCCAGACAGCCGAGCGCGCCGTAGATGATGCCGATCACCGCCAGCAGGCCGATCCACGGCGCCCAAGCCTCGGCGGCATCGGGCAGCATGGGGATGGCGATGCGGATGAAGCCGTAGGTGCCGAGCTTCAGCAGCACCGCAGCCAGGATCACCGAGCCCTGGGTCGGCGCCTCGGTGTGGGCGTCGGGCAGCCAGGTGTGGAACGGGAACATCGGCACCTTCACCCCGAAGCCGAGGAACATCCCCCCGAAGACCAGCAGCTGCGTGCCCCGCGGTATCCCCGCACCGGCGATCTTGGTCAACTCCACCATGTTGAACGTGCCCGCGTCGGTGAGGAAGAACAGAGCCAGGAACGACAGCAGCATCAGAGCCGAACCGAACAGGGTGAACAGGAAGAACTTCAACGAGGCGTAGCGCCGGTTCTCGCCGCCCCAGACGGCGATCATGAAGAACATCGGCAGCAGCACGACCTCGAAGAAGACGAAGAAGAGGACCAGGTCCTGGGCGACGAACGTGCCGATCATCCCTGTCTCCAGGATGAGCGACAGGATCAGGAACGCCTTGGCATTGCCCGGTTCGGGGATGTGGTTCCACGAGTAGACGAACACCAGCGGCATGATCAGGGCGGTGAGCGCGATCAGCGGCAGCGACATGCCGTCGACGCCGATCGTGTAACCCGCACCGATCACCTCGATCCATTCGGTGTCCACGAAGTACTGCAACCGTCCGGCATCGCCGTAGTCGAAGTCGATCAGCAGGAAGGCGGCGAGGCCCAACGTGACCAGCGAGGTGAGCAGGGCCACCTGCTTGTGGGACTGCTCGTCCTGCTGGGGGATCAGGACCATGACCAACGCCCCGGCGAGCGGAGCGAAGACCAAGGCTGTGAGCAGCCAGTTGGTGTCGGTGATTGGTTCCATGTTGAGAAGATTCCTGGGTTAGAGAGCGAAGATGATCAAGAAGGTTCCGGCGAGCACAGCCGCCATTGCGAAGAGGATTGCTGCGTAGTTCTGGACCTTGCCGGAGTTGATGTGGCGAAGTTCCTCACCGGTGGCGTCCGATACCCGGCCCGAACCGTCGACGAACCCGTCGATGACGTTCTGGTCGACCACGTCGTAGACATGGCGGCCCGCCAGCACTGCCGTTTCAGCAGCCTTGTCGACCGTCCGGTCGATCACGTTCTGGTTGACCCAGTAGGCCGCCCGTGCCAGTGGGCCCTTGGTGAAAGCGACGATGACCCGCTCATAGAGATGGTCGAGGTAGTACTTGTTGACGAGCACCTTGTGGCCGGCACCCGCAAGGCCGTTGGACTTCGAGAGGCCGTCGGGCAGTCCGGTGAGCGACTGGTTGGTCTCCTTGGACAGACGGTCGACCTTCACGAAGTAGTAGTAGACCGCCACGACCGCACCAATGAGAGCCACAAGACTCGCTGCCACCGCCAGCGACCAGCTCGGGGTTGCGTGGCTGATCTTCGGGAAGTACGAAGATCCAACCGGTTCCACGTAGTGGCCGAAACGTTCGGTCCATGAGTCGGGCACGACCTGGAACCCGCCCGGAAGGTTGGCGAAACCGGCCACGATGGCCAGTCCCGACAGGATGTAGAGCGGCACCAGGATGCGCGGGCCCGACTCGTGCGGATCGCCGTGGGCTTCGTGGCCGTGCACATCGTGCGCGTCATGCGCATCATGGTGGCCGCCGCGGTACTCGCCGTGGAACGTCAGATACACGCAGCGGGTCATGTAGGCCGCGGTCAACGCCGCTCCGAACATGCCCATCAACAGGTGGAACGTGTAGGCACCGTTGCCGCCGGTGCCGCCGAACAGTCCCCAACCGCCGGTACCGACGAGTATCTCGTCCTTGGACCAGAACCCCGCCAACGGGAACAGCCCGGCCAACGCCAACGAACCGATGATGAACGTGACGTAGGTCTTGGGCATGAACTTGCGCATTCCGCCCATGTCCTTCTTCATGTCGAACGAATGCACCGCATGGGCCACCGAACCCGAACCCAGGAACAGGTTGGCCTTGAAGAAGGCGTGGGTGAACAGGTGGAAGACCGCCGCGGTCCAGGCGCCGACACCGAGCGCCATGACCATGTAACCGAGCTGTGAGACCGTCGAATAGGCCAGCACCTTCTTGATGTCGTCCTGCACGAATGCCAGCAGGCCGCCGAACACCAGGGTGATGGCGCCGATGGTGGCCATCAGGTTGATGCTCGACCCGCCGATCTGCATCCCCTCGAAGAACACCGGGTACAGCCGGGCAATCATGAAGACGCCGGCAACGACCATCGTGGCGGCGTGGATCAGCGCCGAGACCGGGGTCGGGCCGGCCATCGCGTCAGGCAGCCAGGTGTGGAGGACGAACTGACCCGACTTCGACATGACCGCGGCCATCAGGCAGACCGAGGCAACCACGAGCGCGGTGTGGCTGACATCGCCCTGGCCATCCGCAGACCGGACGATCGCGTCGTTGATCTTGATCGTGTCGAAGGTGTCGCCGCCGCCGGCCGCGAAGAAGAGGGTGATCGTGCCGATTATCAGACCGACGTCGCCCACCCGGTTGGTTAGGAACGCCTTCAGCGCGGCGTCGGAGTTGGGCTTCTCCTCCCACCAGTGCCCGATCAACACGAAGGAGCAGACACCGACGAGCTCCCATCCGACGAGCATCTGCAGGATGTTGTCGCTGAGGACGAAGAACAGCATCGCCGCGGTGAACAGCGACAGGAAGGCGAAGAAGTGGGTGTAGCGCTTGTCGTCGCCCACGTAGTCGGTGCTGTAAATGTGCACGAGCAGCGACACGATCGTCACCACAAGCAGCATCATCACCGACAGGCCATCGACCAGGATCCCCGCGCCGAACTCGACACCCCCCGACTGCAGCCACTGAGTGGATTTCTGAACCGCCACGTAGCCGCCATCGTCGTGATGCTGCAACCAGGCGAAACCGGCGCACACAGCCAGCAGGAACGACAGTCCCACCGCGGCGATCCCCAGCTCGGCACCCTTGTAGCGCATCCGTTTTCCGAAGAAGAGGATCCCCACGAACGACAGCGCAGGCAGCAGCGGGACCAGCCAGGCGTACTCGAGGAACAAGTTCGCCGAATCGGTCACGGTCGAGCCGGTCGGCACCGAGTCGGATTCAGCGAGGGCCAAAAGAAAAGACACAGATCAGCCCTTCATCAGATCGATCTCTGAGAGGTCGATGCTGCGACGGTTGCGGTATATGAGCAGGACGATGGCCAGACCGATGCCGACCTCGGCAGCGGCTACCGCAATGGTGAACAGGGCGAACACGTCGCCGCTCACATCAGTGTTGGAGGCATCAGTGTTGAGAGCAGCGAAGGCGACAAGGTTGATGTTGACGGCGTTCAAAATCAGCTCGATCGACATCAGCACCAGCACGCCGTTCTTGCGGGCCAGAACGCCGTACACCCCTATGCAGAACAACACCGCAGACAGCAGCAGGAACTGGTTCAACAACATGGTTGTGCCCCTCAGTCCTTGCGCGCCACGACGATGGCGCCGATCAACGCTGCCAACAACAGAACCGACACCGCCTCGAACGCCACGATGTACTGCGAGAAGATGGCGTCGGACACTGCGCTCACCGACCGGGGTTCGTCGATGACCAGACGGTCGGCCTCGAAACTGTCGATCAGGGCGACGGCCATCACCGAGAAGAGCAGCACCCCCACCACCGCGGCCATGCCCCGCTTCTCCTCGCCCACCGACTCGTCGTCGCCGAGCGAGGCACGGGTCAACATCACCCCGAACAGGAACAGCACCACCACCGCGCCGATGTAGACCAACACCTGGGTCACGGCGACGAACTCCGAGCCGAGCAGGATGAACTGGGCGGCCACCCCGGCAAGGACCACCACCAGCCACAACGCCGCATGCACGATGTTGCTGGTGGTCACGACACGCACCGCCGAGAAGATCATCGTCACGGCAATGACCGCGAAGAATACGTTCTGCGCGACATAGAGGTCGCCATCGGAGGACAGTGCGGCGGACAGCGCGGCCAGCAGGCTCATGTGGGCGGCACCTTCAACTTCTTCTGCTGCGAGCCGGCCTCATAGTCCTCGAAGTCCGGGACCGTCTCCATCCACTCCGACAGACGCGACATGTCGTGCAGCAGGTCAGCGATGCGCGGCTCTGAGAACTCGTACTCGGGACTCCAGAACAGCGCCTCGAAGGGGCATACCTCAACGCAGATCCCGCAGAACATGCACAACGCGTAGTCGATGTCGAAACGGTCGAGGATGTTCTGCTGACGCGGCTTCCCGCCCGCCCGACGCGGCGGCGCCTTCTCCTTGTGGCCCTCGATGTAGATGCACCAGTCCGGGCATTCACGGGCGCACAGCATGCAGGCTGTGCAGTTCTCCTCGTGGAGCGCGATCACGCCGCGGGCCCGGGTCGGAGGCGCCTCCTTCTCGTGGGGGTACTGCACCGTCTCGGCACCCTTCACAGGCGAGGGGATCGGTTTCTTGATCCCTCCGGGGAAGATCGTGCGCAGCATTGTCGACCCGGTGACTCCGAGCCCTTTGACGAGTCCTGGTATGAGTGCCATGAAGTACCTGCCGACCTAGAAGGTGACCTTGAGGATGCCCGTCACCACGATGTTGGCGAGGGCGATGGGAATGAGGAATTTCCAGGCGAGACGCTGAAGCTGATCCTCGCGGAAGCGGGGCATCGTGAAGCGGGTCCAGAAGACCACGAAGGTGAGGCCGACGATCTTCACGAGCATCACCAGCGGCCCCAGGACGTTCATGATGTTGGCGTCGGGATCGATGCCCGGGACGTACCAGCCGCCCAGGAACAGCACCGAGGCCAGCGCTGCGAACACCCCGGCGGTGGCGAACTCGCCGATGAAGAACAGCAGGAACCGCATCCCGGAGTATTCGGTCATGTACCCCGTCACCAGCTCGGACTCGGCCACCGGCATGTCGAACGGCGCCTGGGCGAGCTCCGCCTGCATGGCGATCAGGAAGATGATGAACGCCACACCCTGGGTGAGGATGTAGGGATTGCCCACGACGCCCAGACCGAAGATCTCACCGTTCGCCTGGGCGTAGACGATGTCGGCCATGTTCATAGTGCCCGCCTGGATCACCACACCGATCACCGCCAGGATCAACGGGAGTTCATAGGCGATGAGCTGGCCGGTCGCACGCAGCCCGCCGAGCAGCGAGTACTTGTTGGACGACCCCCAGCCAGCCATCAGGATGCCGAGCACCGACACCGACGACACCGCCATGCCCAGATAGATGCCGAGCTCGCTGTCGACGAACCAGAGGTCGGGTCCGGCAGGCACCACGACGACCAGCAGGAACGTGGAGGCGAGCACCACGAAAGGGGCGGCGCCGAACACGAACTTGTCGGCCTTGCGCGGGAAGATGTCCTCCTTCTGGAGGTGCTTGCCGACCTCGGCCAGCAACTGGAGCGAACCGTACGGCCCGGCTTCCATCGGGCCCAGCCGGCTCTGCATGAACGACACGGCCTTGAACAGGTGCATGTATACGAGCGCGCCCGCCACCAGCAGGACCGCGGCCAGTCCAGCGCCGACACGGATGCCGGTCTGCTGCCAGTAGGCCAGCTCAGCGAAGAGGGCGCTGCTCACCGGTCGATGTCTCCGAGAATGAAGTAGAGGCTGCCCAAGATGGTGATGATGTCGGGGACATACACACCGGTCAGCAGCCACGGGGTGATCGACATGTTGTTGAACGACGCCGAGCGGATCTTCACCCGGAACGGAACCAGACCACCCTTGGAGACCACGTAGTAGCCCATGACCCCGAGGGGGTTCTCGGTCTCCACGTAGGCCTCGCCCGCGGGGACCTTGATGATGCGTGGGACTTTGGCCATGATCGAGCCGCTCGGGATGCCGTCGAGAAGCTGGTCGACCATCTTGGTGGACTCCCGGACCTCCTGGAGGCGGACCCAGAATCGGCTGAACGAGTCGCCGTCTGGATGGGTCCAGACCCGCCAGTCGAGTTCGCTGTGCACCAGCCCGCCCGCGCCGGTCGTGCCGTCGCGTCGCACGTCCCAGTCAACTCCTGATCCGCGGATGTTGGCGCCCGAGAGCCCGTACGACAGGCCGATCTCTGCGGGGACCACACCGATTCCGCGGGTGCGGGCCTGGAAGATCTCGTTGCCCATGACGAGCTCCTCGATCTCGTCGCAGAACGAGCGCATCTTCTTCATCACCTGCTTCGTTTCGACGATCCAGCCCTTCGGCAGGTCGTCTTTGAGGCCGCCGATACGGTCGAAGTTGGGGTGGAACCGTCCACCGGTCGCTGCTTCGATCTGGTTGAGAATGTGCTCCCGGTCGCGGAAGGCGAAGAAGACCGGCGTCACTGCGCCCACCTGCACGGCCATGTCGCCGAGGAACAGGACGATGTTGGCGATCCGGCTCATCTCGAACAGCACCGTGCGGATCCATTGGGCCCGGGGAGGCGCTTCAACCTCCATCAGCTGCTCGGCCGCCAGGATGAAGGGCACCTCGTTGGCGAAGCTCCCCAACCAGTCGATGCGGTTGATCAGCGTCGTGACCTGCGGATAGGTGCGAACCTCGCTGAGCTTCTCGTAGCCGCGGTGCATGTAGCCCATGATCGGGTCCGCGGCGATGACCTGTTCCCCGTCGAGCTTGGCGACGATGCGCAGCGTGCCGTGGGTCGCCGGATGCTGTGGGCCGATGTTGAGGGTCATGCCCTCGGTCTCGATCTCGAGGTTGACCCGGGCGTCTGCCGCTTGCGCAGCGATGTAGTTGAGTTGCTGACGGCTCGAGACTGCGGTCATGCGTCGCTCGTCTCTGCTGGTGCTTCGGCGTCCTGTTGCCCGTCGGCCTCGTCGGTCTCCTCGGTCGGCATGAGTTCTACGTCGACGATGCCGGGCCAGGGCTTCACCCGCCGCGCCAGCAGCGGGTAGTCCTTGCGCAGCGGGTTCCCCTCGAACGCGCCGGGCAGGTAGATGTGGCGCAGACCGGGATGGCCGACGAAGTTGATGCCGAACATCTCCCAGGTCTCACGCTCATGCCAGTTCGCGCCCGCGTAGACGGGCACCCAGCTCGGCACCGACATGGAGGCGTCATCGACGTCGGCCTTCAAGGTGACGGCCCGATGGTTGGCGATGTCGTTGACCCTCGCAAGAACCTGAAAGCGGGTCTCACCGCCGGCGAGTCCCTGTTCCATCAATTCGGGGTCGGCGGGTTCAGCAGGCTCGAGCCTCAGGTCAACCTGGCTGTCCATGTCACGGCCGAACGGCGAGGGCAGCCAGTCGATTGCGCTCAGGAACCCGAAGTAGTCGAACCCCATCTCCTCTGAAAGAAATTCCGCTGTCACAGCCCAGGCGTCGGAGGTGACGCGAACCGTGAGGTCGACACCCGCAGCAAGATGGGAACCGACCACCGCCTCTCCCAACTCGGCTGTCAGTTCGGCCAAGACTGCCTCTCGGACCTCGACGGTTGCCGCCTCCGCAGCTTCGCCGGACTCCTCGGCAGCGGTGCCGGCGGTGTCACTGGACGACAATGGGATCACCCTTCCAGCGCTGAGTCATGTCTTCGTTCTGGATCCGCTCCTGGAGCAGGACGATCCCCTCAAGCAGTGCCTCGGGACGGGGCGGGCAGCCCGGCACGTAGACGTCCACCGGGATGATCTGGTCCACCCCCTTGGTCACCGAGTAGGAGTCCCAGTAGGGGCCGCCGCAGTTGGCGCACGAACCCATCGAGATGACGTACTTGGGTTCGGGGATCTGCTCGTACAGGCGCAGCACCGACGGTGCCATCTTGTCGGTCACCGTCCCCGACACGATCAGCAGGTCGGACTGGCGGGGGCTCGCCGGCAGGGGGATCACGCCGAGCCGCATCACATCGTAACGGGGCGAACCGAAAGCAGCCCCCATCTCAATGGCACAGCAGGCAAGCCCCCACTGATAGGCCCACAGACTGTACTTGCGGCTCATATTGAGCAGCGAAGTCATCGGCTTGGGGACCTTCCCCGACTCGACTAGACCCATTTGAGCATCCCCTTCCGCCAGGCGTAGAGAAGGCCCAACAACAGGATGTAGATGAAGATCGCCATCTCGACCAGCCCGAACATCTTGTAGAACTCGAGACGCATGGCCCACGGGAAGATGAAGACCGCCTCCACATCGAACATCACGAAGAGCAGCGCGAAGACGTAGTAGCGGATGTTGGCCTGCGACCACATGTCGCCGGTCGGGTCGACTCCGGACTCATACGAGGTGAGCTTTTGAACGGTCGGATTCGAGGGCCGCAGTATCCGGCCCAACCCCAGAAAGGCGGCAACGAGCGCGACGCCCATGAGCCCGAAGATTCCAACGGTGAGGTAACTACGGAGAAAATCCGACACGAGCGGTAAGCCTAGCGAACGTGGTGAACCAACAGACCACCCAGAGGGCCTCTGACGCTGCTATTGCGCGCCTTGTTGGGGTGCTGTCGCTGCGGGGCTGTCGAAGCCGTCCGGGAGATACAGGCCGGAGATCAGATTCTCGTGCATTCCATAGCCGACACGCCCCTCGTTGGTCTCGTGACGGCTCAGAGTCTCGTTGAGGAACGAGACGTCCAAACGGTCGGTCGGCTCCCCTATCGGGGTGAGGACACCCTCGACCTTCTCGTCGTCGCCCTGCCACACACCGTGACCCCAGTAGCCGTCGTACATGTAGCCCGATCCCGCCTTTAGGTACACCGTCTTCAAGGGTGTGGTCCTGATCCGCAGGTCCGATGCCCCCGGACCGCTGAACCACACCTCTGCGCCCGCGACCTCGCGGGTCCCGGGGTGGTAGTCGATGTCGATCTCGGGGCGGCCCAGGTGTTCAGGCTCGCGTGGATCGCCCAGATTGTAGAGCCGCACGGCCTCTTCAAGGAGCCGACGCCCGGCATGGTCGTTGTCGATCGTGATCTTGACCATGTGGTCGTCGAACTGGATCGGCAGCCAATGGTGAAAGAATCCCATCGCCATGTCGGGCGAGACCTTGTTGCGGATCCCTCTGGGTTCCGGTTCACCGATGCCGTGGCGCACACCCCAGCTGTGGTCCCGGGCACCGCCCCAACGGTCTGGGGTGACGTCGTAGCGTTCCCCGTCGATCTCGATGAAACCCTCATAGGAGCCGACCTGAGCAAGGCGGTAGGTCTCCTGGGTCACCCGGGTGCCCACCCTGGTCCAGCTCTTGGGTTCGGCCAGGGCCTCGGTGGTTCCCCGGAAGGTCACATCGGCGGCCAACCCCCATTCATTGGGTTCGCAGATGACCCGCAGCGAACGGAGCCCCTCGACCACTTCAACCCGGATGGGACCGACCCTTGTGTCGAGACGATCCGATCCGAGTTCACGTGAGGCGCGCACCGTGGTCTGGCGGCCCTGGTGGTTGACGCTCACGAAGGCGTCGGTTACGCCCAGGTTCGGGTACTGGCCCATGCCCATCACCGCGAACAGGGTGTCGTCCGAGGCGTGCATGTTGAAGTAGTAGCGATCGTAGAAGTGGCGATCACCGGTGAAAACCGTGTCGATCGGTTCGGGATACTGGTGGATCAGATAGTCGTCGGCGCGGCTCAGAGGCATTCGCTGAGTCTTGCTTGTGCGGCTCGGCCCGTCCTAATTCGATACTGGCCTAATTCGAGACTGGTCTAATCCGAGACTCGGTCCAGCACGTTCCAGCGGACCGCACAGGCCATCATGCCGTTGACCATCTTCTCGAACCGCTGGTAGCTCCGGTGCTCCGGCTTCCCGCCTCCGGCAATGACGCCGCGCATGGCCGCGGCCGAGCCCGTGCAGTGGAACTGGAGGCTGGAGGCTGCATCGTCGAGCAACTCGTCCCGAGACCAGTCGGGACCTCCCGCGGCTGCCAACGCGGCCCGGTAGGTGTAGAGCAGGGCATCCTCTTCGGCGACCGACTCGTCGGTGGCGCCGACTCCGAGGAACCAGGCCATGTCACCGCCTGGGAAGCTCTTCATCGTGGTCTGCCAGTCGAGGATCACAGGACCGTCTGCGGCGAAGAAGATGTTGTCGAACTCGTAGTCGCCGTGGGTCATCGTCCAGGGACGTTCGCTGATCCGCTCAAGCCATGCCTCAGTGTCGTAGACCCAGGTGCGTTCAAAGAAGTCGAGGATCTCGGCGGGTCCCATGTCGGGCCAGATCTGCCTCATCAGCGGCCAGTCCTCGCGGAGGATCGGGATGCCGGTGAGCAATGACGGCGAGCTCCAGTCGATGGCCCAGTCACGAGAACTGAAGGCTTCGCTGCCCCAGTACTGGCCGTGCATCGTGCCGAGCTGGGCGATCAGTTCATTGAACATCTCGATGTCGGGGCCGTCGAGGATGTCGCCGGCGGTACCCTCGATCTTCTCGATCAGCAGCACGGCACGGCCCGTCTCGTCGTCGTACTCGTTGACGAACGAGCGGGCGATGGTCATCGGCACCCGGTCGTAAAGGTCCCGGTAGAAGCCGTGCTCGCGCCTGTAGGAGTCCATTACCTTGTTGTACTTCCGTGCCCTCTCGTCATCGCGGGGGCACTTGCCGAACAGGGTCTTGGGCAGGTCGGTGTCGCCCGCATAGGTCAGGTCGACGTTCGCCACCTCGCCCATGATCCCCGAGAACCCCTCCAGGGGGCGCACCTCAATGCTCGTCACCTCGGAGTCGTGCCCACCGGCGGCCAAACGTTCATTGACCCACTCAGGCGTCAACGCAGATAGAGAAGCAGGGATATCCGTCACGCCGTGTAGTACAACACTTTTTTCCCGCGAATGGCAAAATGCTGCCACCCACAATGCGGATCATCGCATCGCCTTAGTAGTCAACGAGCGCGCGTTGATACCAAAGGGGACCGTAGCTGTCAGTTCACGGTTCGAGACGTCACCCGGCTGATCGTTACGACAACTCAGGCCTGGTCCGTGTGCCTTGCCGAGAGTTCCAGATTTAGCTCAGCCGCCAATGATTACTGATTCAGCAATTTATCGCCTCTAAATACTTGCTTTTCTAAATTGCTCTGATATATACTGACACAGGACATTATTAACTACTCACCAGGGAGGCCGAGAATGAGTAACGAGGCCATTGACGAACCCGCCGCCAAAACCGTAGATGTGACGAAGCCATCCTATAGGAAACGGGGTACTGGTTTTCCGGTCGTCCCACTTTCGGACGCTGCGGCCATCTTGAAGGAAGCGGGAAAGTACGGCTTCGAGCACACACCGCAAACCTTCGCATCGTTTATGGGTCACAGCAGTACCAGCAGCGGTGCCTTTCGCCAGCGTCTGGCCGCGTTCAGGGACTGGGGGTTCATAACCGGTAGTGCCACATTCACCATGACCGAAGTAGCGCGGATGATCGCGGTGCCAACAAGTACTGAAGAGGAACGTAAGGCCATGCAAACGGCTTTCCAGAACTGCGAGGTATTCCTACAACTCTACGAACAGGCTAGTAAGGAGACGCCTCTTGACCCCGAGGGTCTCCACGGAATGGCTGTCCACAACTTGGGCGTCGCGCCTGCCAGAGCCGACAAATTCGTTCACTCGTTCATCAATAGCGCATGCGTTGCTGAACTCGCCGAACAGGCCGAGAATGGTCAAGTGATTCTTTGGGACCCTGAGAATCCGCAAATCGCTCCAACAGCTCCTGTCCAGGCAGAAATCGGTTCCGAGCCACCGGATATGCGCGGACAGTCTTCGTCAGCCCCGCCCCTGATTCGCCAAGCCTGGGCCATCGCCGATGGTGAGATCATCTTTGAGGTGCGTTCGGAGAAGGCACTACCCGCTACGTCCTTCAGGGTGATCGGTGAAGTGGTTGCTCAACTAGAGGAATTGGCGACATCACTTGCCGGGGACAACCCAGACGGATCTAACGCCGAGACCGAGACATAACAATGGCCGCCGCCCAGAAGGGCCGTCGGAAGTGGCGCATTCATTTCTTCAGGCGTTCGACTAGTGACGATCCGGATGAGACCGTTCCGACGCGTGAGTTCCTTGAAACGATCCCAGTCAAAGTGGCGGCCGAGATCCACGCTGTTCTTGATGCGGTCGCTGAGGCACCGCCTCCGGCGTTCTCGGGTGGCGGCAAGTGGGAGGCCATGCGTGGGGACATGGCTGGAATCTATGAGGTGCGTGTACAAGGAGGTGGGAAGAACCACCGACTGTTCTGTCTGCTCGTGCGTGACGCACCAAGCCTCGGCGGTTCGTCCATTGTTTGTCTGGGCGGTTTGTCAAAACAACGGCGACAACCCGCTGAACCAAAGGACTACAGGCAAATTCTTAAGTATCGTTCTGAGTTCAACCGGCACCGGAAGGTGCTGAAATAGCTCGGATCACCTCTTGAGGCTCGGCAGACAACTCCATCTGCATGGCTTCGGCCAGTGCCACAAGCGTTGCCAGTGTCGGGTTGGGACTCTCGGCTGAAAATAGTCTTCTAATCACTTCGGGGCGGAGGTTGGCACGACGTGCCAATTCGGCCTTACTCAGGTCAAGGCTGCAACGACGCTGGTCCAAGGTTCGAATGATTGCGTCAATCTGCTCGATGCGTCTCCGAGAGGTCTTGTAGGCAAGGTCGTAATCGGCGTCCGTTCGCCGACCCTCAAGGTAGCGCTCGGCTCCGGTACGTGGATCTGGCATACGCCAAACTATACCGTGACATAAATGTTACGCAAAGATCGGGGCCGGCGAGGCACACGGCTACACCCTGACCTCTTCGAGGGTGCCGTCCTCAATCAGCAACTCGAGGTGCTCTTGAAGCCGAGCGGGCAGCGGGCCAGCTTCAATGAGGATACCGAGTTCGATGTTGTCGTTGATGCCTGCGCTTGTGAGGTTTGCGCTACCAATCAAGGCTGTTGACCGATCAGCGATCACGCACTTCGCGTGCAGTCTGGCAGTCGAAGCGAAGAACGCCTCGCGGGCTTCGAGAGGCCAACGGTAGAAGTCCGCGCTTTCTCGGATGGGAGCGAATGGATGTTCCGAGCCGATCGCGAGCGGGCCACCGGGGTCATCGGGTGTCTCGAGAATGAGGGTGACCTCAACCCTCCTTGCGATTGCTGACGCAAGGTCGGACACGAGGCCAGAAACGTCATATGACGCGAACGAGACGAGGACGAGACTGTCGGTTGCACCCTTGACCATCGATTCGAGTACTGCCCGTGTGGTACGCAGCCCGGCCACCTGAGTCTGGGGACCTGTCCACACGAGGCTGGTCTTATGCTCTGCGCGCAGCGCCTCACCGGTGGCCACAGCCGCGCGCAGCGCTACGGCTATTGCAATTCCAGGCAGTTCGGGGGTGCTGGCCCAGATCCTTGAGATCCGATGCGCGTGGTCGCGCGAGTGGACAGCAGGTGTGGCGTTGATCAGTTTCGCTTCTGTCTCGATAGACCAGCGAGGCTCGTCGGCTATTGCACTTGCAACAGCCAAAATATGCTCTTCGGGGACCTGTCCAGCCGCCTCGACAATGGCACCGATTACCGGAGTTCTCATGTGAAATAGGCGTTGAAGGCATGACCCAGGATAGGAACCACCGCTCCGCGGTCGAGGTAGCGATTGCCGACTTCACAAGATGTCTCGGGTGCGAACAGGCAGGCGTGACAGGCTGCGTTGTGCAGTGAGTCGCCAAGGTCGCCTGCTTGGTGGTCGGCACACATTGGGTCGGTTGAGCAGAGCTTGGAGCGGCTCACTGCATCCCGCAGCACACCCGCCAGTCGGTTCGGTTCGGACAGAGCCACGAGACCACCAAGGGTCCCCTCTGAATCGGGAGAGGCCGTGTACAGCAGCACACCCGCCATCGGCGGGCCCTCCAGATCGCCGGACTCGCGGCAGTAGAGCCGCTCCCGTATCGAGGCAGTCGAGTAGCCGCAGTCGAGGGCGACTTGATGCACCAGTAAGTGCGACAGCGTGTGCAGAAGCACGAAGCGAGCAGGTTTCATTCCTTCGGCAGGATCGAGTCCGCGGCGAATCCGCCAGTTGCGTGTCGCCTGCTCGAGGTCCCGGTAGCGGGTGCTGGTCCGGTAGTCCTTCTCCCACTGTTCGACCCGGCCCTCGGGAAGTCGAACGAGGATCCCTTCGCCCCGAACCTCCGCTGCCGGCAGCCACGACTGGTCTCCTTTCCAGATCGGTGCTATCCGTTTCGGGTCGCCGGCATCGGGGCCGTCGATCCGCGTGAAGCCGCACAGCGCCTGCACTTCGCGCAGCCGGTCCACCGCGATGGGATGGTCGATCGTCTTCTTGAACCCGGCCGGTACGTCCAAGGCCCGCACCTTGAAGTCGTCAGAGTTCGGCGGGACAGCTGCGGTGAACGCCTCCCACTCCGGCCCGCGCAGGTCGTCGGTGCCGATGTCGTCCTCGTTGCCGTCTCGGCGGTCACAGATCGCCGTCCACACGTCGTCGGAGTTGAAGCGCAGTAGCCAGCGAAGTGCCTTCTCGCCGGTCCCCTTCGCCAGGCGCTTGACGATGACATTGAACTCGGTGCGGTCTTCGATGTCGCTGAGGTCGTCCCAGTGCTCGGCCACCTTCTGCTCGATGTCGCCGGTGACGGTGGGGATCGTGAGCGCCGAGCGGTACACGGCGAACCAGGCGTTGGACGCGCCGAGCAGCAACGCCCTGGTCGGCTGAGCGCACCCGGGGTCGAAGCGTTGAAGATGCGGATGCCGGCCACGGCAACGCGGGAGGTGCGCTTCTGGATCTGAACCGAAGGCATCCTGCACCAGCCGATTTGCGCCGCAGGTCTTACAGACAACCCGGACATCGGTGGCCCGGCTGGCCTTACCCGCTTCCTTGAGTTCCAGAATCGGTCCTTCTTTCGGGCACTGGTCGCCACGGTGTACGAATTCCTCCCACGGGAAGTCGTCGAGGTGACCAGCGGGACACGCGACGAAGAAACGTGCCGGCACGGCAGATGGCCGATGTCCCC
Organism: Candidatus Aldehydirespiratoraceae bacterium; assembly: GCA_965208435.1. Lineage (GTDB taxonomy): Bacteria > Actinomycetota > Acidimicrobiia > Acidimicrobiales > Aldehydirespiratoraceae > VXYK01. The sequence continues at coordinate 1,725,125 of OZ242337.1, forward strand.
TGCAGCGGTCATGACAGTAGCGCGCGCGATCGGGCCGGTAGACAGGAACGTCGAGTTGGAATCGCTTGCGATCAACCGGGGACAGCAGATCACAGCCGGTGCACCGAAGCCACCGCGGGAAGGGGTGAACCGGTACCCCGATGCGAGCCCAGTCGTCGAACGGGTTCGCAGTCTCGTCCTCCCACGGCGGGGTCCGGAACTCGGCGACCACATGGCAACCAGGCATCGTCCGAACAGCACCAAGCAAGCGGGGTTCGAGCACGCGCTCGCAGTGATCTATGTCCCACAAGTCAGTTCCAGCCAACACAACAGACAATCCCGGCAGGTCCACGACAGCGCCGGGGCCGTATGTATGGATCATCTGTGACGGGCGAACGCCGCCGACCCGACGGGACTGGTACGCCCCTCTCCTTGACTGCGGCGGGTTCATCTCGATGCACCCCCGGCAATGCGGTCCTCTGCCTCGTCGGCCTCGATGGCTTCGGCAATGTCCTCATCGTCGGCGACCGTCGGACGACCGTGATCAGGGACCGAGCCCAACATGAACGGCGGCTGGCTGCGCGACTCGTAAGTGGGATCCTCCACGATGATCTGAAGATTGGCTTGCACTTCGGCATCGCGCAGCGAGTTCGGGCACGTCCACATGTCCCAGTCGCCGGCTTCAGGCTTCCACAGCAGCGCAACGTCATCTGCGGTCCGCTTGGCGTAGGACAGGTCCGGCCGCACGGCGGCCTCGCGTTCCCAGGCGTCGAGGCGCTTGTCGGCCATGTCGGCCACCTGCGCGGCGACCGAGGTGCTGCCCGTCACCGATTCGGCTCGCTGAGCGAGCGCTGCAACATGCTCGGCGATACGCGGGTCGGGGCGGGTGAATGATCGCGCCGACGAGTTCGGGTTCCAGTCGTCGTCGCCGTGACGCACCGCTGAGATGAGAACACCGGTAAGTCCCTTGTCGAGTGCCCGTTCCGAGAAGGGCGTGACCGACAGGGGTTCGACGTGGCGGTAGAACGTGGCGTGATAGTGGTCGAAGGTTTCGTAGTGCGACAGATCGCGTGGCCGAGCCCAGTTGTAGAGAGTGATCACAAGCCCAGGCCCACTCGGGTCGCGACCGACCCGGGACGTCGCCTGGATGTACTCCGCGGTGGCCTTCGGTTGGCCGACCACGATCATCGAGCCGAGCCGAGGCACATCGACACCCACCGAGATCATGTTCGTCGCCAGCAGCAGATCAACTGGTCGCTCATCGTCCGGGTTGTGATCGGGGCGGTGGCGAATGAACAACCGACGCAAGATCGACTTGATGTCCTCTGACGACACCCTTGAGGTCAGCTCCTTGAGATCGAGCTTGGGCCGATTGACGAGCCCCGTCGTGAAACGAGTGCGTCTGAGCTTGGCGCGCAACTCGTCTTCGGCCATGCGCCGCATCCCGGCCAACTCCCGCACCGCATTGAAGTATCCGACGGTTGTCATCCATGGATCTGCGGCCAGAGCATCGTCCCCGAGTTCATCCCATATGGCCTTTGCCGCGGCCATCACCGAGGCGAAGACCCGCAACTCGACCTGCTTGAGCCGCTCGCCGTGGGCGCATACACCGAGATAAAGCCGTCCGGGAGTTTGTGGCGTCGGCGCGACCTGCTCGGCGAAGAACGAACGGCGGGCGTCGAGCAGGGGCGGCGGGAACACCCGCAACTCCCGCCAGAACACCGACCATGTCTGCTGTCGCGCCCGACGAATCGTGGCCGTCGAGGCGACAACCTTGGGCCGCACAGTCTTGTCTTGGTAGTGCCAGGTAGCCAATCTGTCGATCGCTGTCTCGTAGAGACCGGCCATCGTTCCCAACGGGCCGGTCACCAAGTGCATTTCGTCTTGGATGATCAGGTCGGGTGGCCGGAGCCGCATCACTTCCACCGTCTGGGCGGCAGGGTGCTGGTCTAGCGGCTGGTGGGAGTCGCGTTCCTCCCAATGCGACCGGTGGAACCGGTCGAGATCAGGATTCCGGTAGCCGTGCCGCCCACAACGCGATTCAACTCGACCGAACAGCGTGGAGGTAGCCCCGTTCCAAGGAAGCTGAGCGAACTTGTCGATCGTGGCAATCACGAACGACGGCACGAGCCGGTAGATCTCCTCGTCCACCGTGATAACAGGGATTCCTTCGCCAGCGGCGTGCCGCCGTGTGAACGAGCACTCCTTCGTGTCGCCGCAGTACACCAGCAAGCGTTCGAGTCCTTCGTCGTAGTGAACGTCGGATTTGGCGTCAAGTTCGCTCCCGCACCACGGGCAGTCGGTGAGCTGCAGGGGTGTCGCCTGGCCGGTTCCGTAGCCGCCGAGCTTGGCATCCTCAGCGAATCTCTGCGCGTCGCGGGCCTGGTTCGGCGACACCGAGCCTCCCACCCACATCCCGAGCCGGAACGGTGTGCCAGCATACCGCTCGTCGGTCTCGGCTCGATGTTGGCGCAGGAGTTCCGCTGCGCACATCAACGTCGCGGCCCGCTGGAACTGCTGGGTGGTCAGCAGGCGAAGCGTGTAGCGCATCAGCACTGCAACGCCGTCGCGCCCGTCGACTGCATCATCGCCTTCGCCAACGACACCCTGCAAGCGGCGCATGGCCAACGTGTACGCAACGAGCCCAAGGTAGGCCTCGGTCTTGCCACCACCGGTCGGGAAGAACAACAGGTCAGCGAGCGCTCCGTCGTGGCCTCGCTCAGGATGAGCCGGATCGCTGAGGGACGGGATGCACAGAAGCACGAAGGCCAACTGAAAGAGTCGCCATGACCGGTTGTCGGGATTGTCGGCGGCGCTAACCGCGTCGCGCAGACTCATGTCGGCGTCACGACGCCGAGCCTCGATTGCGACGGTGTGAACCCGTTGGCGCCACATGGCCTGGTTGGCGAACCGGAAGGCATCGAGCGCATCGGGGTCGCTGCACACCAACTCGATCCCTGCGGCGATCGCGTCTGCCACTTCACTCGCTTGCGCGATCACTGCTTCAGCGGTGGCTTCATGCCCGTCGAGCCGCGCCGTCGGATCAGCGATGCGCGCCCGTTCGTCGTTGAGCCATGACTGATAGCCGTGGGCCAAAGGCAACAACGCAGTCCGCAGGTCGTCAGGCTCCAATCCAGCCAGCACCTTCATGTCGGTGACGAGGCCGGCGAGCTGCGGAACCGCGTCGGCACGAGGAGTGTCTGTTCGCCACACCTCATGTCTGGGGATCACGGCAGTACCGGCGCGCACGGCGCGACGAGGATCATGGGCCGACGCCTCAACCTCAGTACCGACCCCGTGCCCGACTGCGAATTCAACGACATCCCGGTACTGCATGTCTAGTTGCTCAACCTCGGTACGCTCCGAATCTGAGCCGACGGGCGACTCAGTGAGGACTTCGCCCCGGCCAAGAAACACGGCGGCACCGCCGGGCGCGGTCAAGTCAAAACGGGTCTGGAACAGCCAGCGGCTGTCCTTATTGATATCGACCTGTTCCTGTTCGTTCGACACGAACACCGTGACCAGCCACGGACCCGTGTCCGATCGAGTCATCCTGCCCCGCAGCACGACTCCTTCGCCATTCACTGGCAGAGGCCCGAAATCGCCGGCCACCAACGGCACTACGACGCTGACGTCGTGGGGGTGTCGAACCCACACCGACGCCCTCGAACCGTCGTCCTGGTCATGGAACTCCCGCAGGTACTGGCCCCACCGACAACGAGCAACCAGTTGGTCGACCGAGCGGTCCACGACCACCGAGAGCCCCATCGACGACTGAGCCATGACCAGCCTCGGACTGCGATCGTCCTGTGTGCCGTCGCCACCGTCGTCGCCCTCTTCGGGTCCGGCTTCGTCATCACGCTCGGGATCGGCTGCGACGGTCCCCCGAGTGGCCAGCATTCCAACGAGATAACGGTCACGCACCCGCCCGGGCGACGACCACCTGCCGCTCTCCAACTGGTAACCGCGGATGACTTCGTTCTCGCCGTCGAGCGGACCGAGCAGATCAGCCGTAACACGGCTCACGAGGTCAGCACGTAGATCCCAGGGACTCGGGACCGAAGCTGATACAGCAGGCTCAGTCACTGGTCGTCCCCCAACAGCGACCCCTGGTTGGCGGGTCTTGCTTTGCTGGCCCTTGGTTCCCGCGACCGGCTGTGGAGACCTGCAGCGACCTCAGCCTCGTACCGTGCCTTGTTCAGCTCCAGCAGCCGATCCAGCACCTCATCGGCCGCCTCGGGCGCGAAGGTGAACCGGACGCCCTGGCCGCGAACCTCGTGAAATCCATGGCCGAGATCGAGATCGGACCACCCGTAAGCATCCCGCACTGCGACGTCGAGCTCGACATGCAGTTCGCGGAGCTCGCGGATGTCGCCATCGGACCTGTCGTCCGGGTTGTGAATTCGGTTGTAGAAATCGGTCAGCCCGAATTCTCGTTCGATCATCAGAGCGGAGCGATGAGTATCGAGAGATTCGCCAGCTGTAGATACCCTCTCATTCTGCGACGGCAGGGCAAACGTCTCAAAGACATCGGTTGGCGTGTATCGAACGCGAGTCTCGAGAGTCGAACCATGACGAACAGCCCATAGGTAGTGGAAGCCACAAGTAAGCAATCCAAAGTGGAAATGGTCGTCGTATGCGAAGATCCCGAGACTGTGCGAGAAGACCTGACCGGTTGGTACGAACGCCGGTTGCACCGACTTGCTTGTAAGTGCGATCGCCAACGTTCGCTCAAGCGGTTCGATCGTCTTGTAGAGACCCGTACGCCGGTTCCAGTACCGCCACCAGAAAATCGCCGCCTTTTCTTCGTTTGTCTTGGCTCGCCAAGGTTTGACAGTCTCTTCGATGATCGCGAAGCAATCGGGGTACGAGCGGGCTCGCTCTTCGGACCAGTCAAAGAAATTGATGATCCACCGAGGCGCAGCATGGGTCGGTGATTGGTTCAGGTCCTCGCCCCCGAGGTAGGGGAACAGCACTTCTGAATTTCGACGGTCTCTCGCGATGAGCCTTTGTGCAGCCTCGGGATTCACCACAAATCCCATCCCTCGAACAAAGGAGCCAATAAAGGACTTGCGGGCGTTCTCCACTATTCGTTGCTTGCGCCACCCAGATCTCGAGACCGGGTACAGCATTTCGTCGATCTGCATGACAGAGCGACCGTCCAGTTCAGAACTCCCTGTCCATCGATGAGACGTGGCCCATACCTTGGCGATCTCGAGACTCGCCTCACCGGGCCAAGTGGTTGACGAGATGGCGCGATGAACCGTCCATCCGTTGTCCACTATCTGAGTGAGGCCAACCTCGCTGGTATCACCTTGGGCGATCGTGTTGGTGGCGAGATAGCCGAATGATCCGCCAACCTTGGTGGCATGCAGGAAGAAGTAAGCTGCGAGATCGGCCGAGCCTTTGACTCCAGCGCCGATCCAGGTCAACACATGATTGCGATAGTTCTTGCCAGCACTAGTCGTAATCTTCTTTCCGCCAACGAACGGTGGATTGCCGACCATGGCATCGAAACCACGCTCCCGGGTACTCGCTGTGTCGAATACCTCTGGGAACTCGACTGGCCAGTGCAGCGGCTGCCGCGACGGTGCGCCGCTCGGCCGCCCGGAGTCAAGGCGGGTACGAGCGCGTTCGCGAACTTCGCGCAGAGCACCGGCCTCGCCCGGAGTCTCCAGAGCTTCAAGCAGGCTCACGACGGCTTGGGCATCGACTTGAATGAGCGCCGTGAGCGCACCCTTCGGGTCGCGCTCGTCTGCCGTGCTCAGCGCCGCGCCGGCTATCACGTCGGCGACAGTGGTCAGGATTCTCAACCGCTCTTCGCTCGCGACGTGGAGCTTCTGTTTGCGCTCGACGTCAGCCGGGAAGTTCGTCCCGATTTCATGCATCTCACGCCGCATCTCCATCGCTTCGTCGACCAGCCGCTCAACGGCTTCACCCGCTCCCGCTGCAGAGAAACCGTGGACCGGCGTGGCGCGACCCACCGCCACGTCATAATGGAGTTGCCGGAGTTGGTCGAAGTCCCAGATGCCGAGGAGGCTGTCGCCGGACTTGATGGCGTGGTCGAGGAACGTGAACGGCCGGTCCTTGGCGACCGTGGTGAGCCACATCGAGAGCTTGGCCATCTCCACGGCCATCGGGTTGCGGTCCACCCCGTAGCAGCAGCGTTCAGCGACCAGGCGGCGCGCGTCGACCACAACGTCGAGCCGGTTCGGGTCGTCGGCGGCAGTGGCAGCCTCTGCGGCTCGCGGGTCGCCCTCCTGTCGCCACGCGTCGACCAGCCGGTCGGCCAGATAGCGGCAGGCGGCTACAAGAATGGCACCAGACCCGACGGCCGGGTCACAGACCTTCAGATCCAGGATCTCGGACGAGGGGCGGATGCGCCACTCGTTGGTGTCGGGCGTGTCTTGCGGACCCGGTGAATAGCACAGCGGGGCTAGCGTGTGCTCGGCTACCTCCTCGGCGAGTCCCCTTGTGGTGTACGCGGTGCCGCTGTCGCGCCGTGAACCGGTCTCGGTGACGTATACCGCTCCTTTGAGGAACACCAGCGGGCGGTCGCGCAGGTCGAGCCGGAGCAGATTCGCAAACGGTTCGATGCGTGCAGCCAAGTTCTGATCGCCTTGACAGGCTTGGATCAGACCAGACCGAAGATGCCGGTCAAGGGGATCCGCGAGCATCTTCTCGACCTGCTTCTTGGTGCCGACCCGCCGGCCGGAGGCAACAGCATCCTTGTTGCTGAGCCACGCGACAAGAACTTCCTTTCCATCGAACATCTTGGCTTCGAGTTCGGGCAGCGCTATCTCGGGCTCCTCGCCGGTCTTGCCTTTCAACCCGAGTACGACGTGTTCGGCAACGACGGCGTCGTGGTCAAGGAGGCGCTCGTAGATGTGCCCGATCTGCTCCACGTCGACGTAGCGGTACGACAGACGGCGGGTGTCGGTGACGCCGCTGCTGCTGCGAAACCGCAGGACGAGCAGGGCTTCGAGGATCGCCAGCACATCGAGGTCGGTGACCGGGATGGGCACACCCGCGGCGGTACGCCAAGTGCCCAGAGCTTGCCGTCCCTCAAGGAAGGGGAAGCGGTCGGGATCGAAGAGGTTGCCGCCATAGGCAGGCACTGAGAGTTCGTCGTGGTGGACGCCGCTGTGTACGGCTCGACTGGTGGCGAGCAGTCGATGCCATGCCGTCGTGCGGGTCTCCAGCGCTTCCGGGTTCACGAAACGTTCCTGCTGGAGCGATTCACGCAGTGTCCGTACGGCGTAGAGGTCCTGGTAGTGCGGATTGTCAATGGGGAGGAGGTCATTCTCTTCCGCCACCAGAAGGAACACCGTGCGCATCATCACGGTCACCGCCGCTTCGTACACCTCGTGTGGTTCGACGCCCGCAAGCAGCGTTCCGCCGCGACTTCTGTCGGCGCGCGAGATGGCGTTCACCAAGAGTTCAGTGGCCCGCCGCACCTGGTTGCCCAGTTGGTCGGTGACTTCTGCTTGGGAGCTGACGGACTCTGTGAGCAGCGCCTCAGGTGTGTCGTGCTCCGACGATGCGATGAACCGCCGTGATTGAAGCATCGATCGCAGCGAGTCCAACATAACCGGCTCACTCGCGAACTCTGAGGCCCGCCAGGTGCCCCAGCCCGTCGCTCCGCCCTGTGGCGCATGGACGAGCGCGAAGTGATCTCCGTCGGTGACCAGAGCGAGCGGAACCTTGTGGTGCCGACACGACATGGCCGACCGTTGCAGCCAAGTCGCCGACCAGGCGTCGGATTTGGGCCGAGTGCGGGGGTCTGTTCCCGCGGGGAGCGAGAAGACCAGCACGCGCACCTCGTTCTCGGAAGGAGCTTCAGCCTCCTCATCACCGGTTGTTTCGCCGAACAAGCCGACGGGTGCGACATTCTTCGGCTGGTATACACCGGTGGGTGTGATAGTGGCGTCGTGATACGAAACGCCGACAGCCAGCGCGTCAGGCAGTTCGCTGCCAGTCAGGTAGTCGGATCTCCATTCGAGGACATCACGCAGCAGCCAGTCGATGTACTCCGTGCGGTCCTCGGCGACTCGGGCCGACGAGGCCTGCTCGTCGCCGTACCAGCGAGCCTTGTGCTCGGCTCGGACTTCGGGCGGGGTCGGATCGAGACCGTTCGGAAACGCCCTCTTGAGCACTGGCAGCGAGAACCATGGGGCTTCGGCATCGGCGAGATTGAGCCAGTCTTCGTGCTGCTCGGCGACGCGTCGGCGGGTGGCCATCAGCTACGCCCCCCCCCCCCCCCCCCGCAGGGGGCGCGAGGAACTCAACCGCGACAGGAAACCAATTGACGTCCCGCACGTCATATCGGCGTCGAAGCACAGCAACCTCGGCTTCTACATCCTCACCGATCTGCTCGATGCGATACCGCAGCGCCCGCACGTCGGCATCAAACTGTGAGCGCTCATCGCTGTCGAACAGGCGCAGCTGCTCGACGCTCTCGGATTTCTCCAATTCGTCGAGTCGACGCTGGATGCTGGACTGGAGATCGGCAAGAGTTCCGCGCAAGCGCTTCTCCTCGGCGTCACGCTTTGCGTCCATGGCCCGGCTCCTCTGCTCACGCACCTCCTCCGCCCTGACCCGCAATGCCTCCTGGAGGGCGGGTTGCACTCGCTGCCACTGATCGACGTACCGGTCGCGCACATGCGTTGGCGGTGATTCCACCGTGGCGGATGTGAAGGCTGTTCTTGTCTCTCCGACGTTCAGTCGCCCTTGGCGGCCGCCGACCCGAACAGCCGCGGGTTCTATGACCTCATCAAGGGTCGAACCGTCAGCGCCGTTGACCACGACCCGGGCGTGTGCGATCGCGACCGGCTCAGCAACGTCGGCGTAGCGAACCGCGACACGGTTGATCCTGCGGTCGACGGCCGCGCCCCACACCTGCGCGCGCAAGGTCCGCAAACAACGGGCCACGAACGGATGGCCGACGTGGAGGTAGGCAACATCCTGGTGCCCGTGCGCGACGTCCGGATCGAAGGTGACCGGCAACCGGAAGTCCTCGACCTCGTTGTGGAGACCGACGAGGGTCTCACCCCAGGTGCCGCTTAGGTCGTCGACCTCGAGCACCGCAACATCACCGTCAACCCGCGCGAGCTTCGACTCGCGAAGCATGGGCTGGCCCTCGATTCTGAGTGCCACCTGCACAGCCCGCTGAACGCTCTCAGGGTTCAGCGCAAGCTCTTCGGCGCTGGTGCGGTACTGATCCCGCACCCGGGTGATGTCAGCGGCGAATTGCTGCTTGACCTTCTCAAGATCGACCCGCGCTTGGTCCCGCCGCGCCGCAATCTCTGCGTCTATGTCGAGCTCGTAGACCCCCTCTCGCAGCATGCGGGCCTCGATCCGTTCGGCAAGCACCGACGACACCGATCCCAAGTCGTCACGGATGTCGTCCACTTTCCTGGCGAGTCGCAGCAGGAACGAATGGTCGTATCCGAGGGCATCATCCTCGTCGTCGGTTGGCGAAGCGAAATGGAAGATGTCGACGGTGTCAGACTTCTGGCCGTGACGGTCGATCCGGCCGTTGCGCTGCTCCATACGATTCGGATTGAACGGCACTTCCACATGGACGAGGCGGTGACACGCCCGGTGCAGGTCGATGCCCTCCGACGCGGCATCGGTCGCGAGCAGCACGCGCACCTTGGTCTTGCGAGGGTTGTAGTTGAACTCGCGGATAATCCGCTCCCGCTCCTCGGATTCGAGGCTTCCGTGGAACACCTCCACTCGGTCGTTCATCGAGGGCCGATCCGGGTGAGGTGCCGTCAGGATCTCTTCGAGGTAGTTGAGCGTCGCGCGGTACTCCGTGAAGACAATCACCCGCTCGTCATTCCACTCGCCGTCCGGGAAGCAGGTCTCGCCGATCCAATCAATGAGCCGCTGCGTCTTCGAATCCGCTCGGCGCCAGCACTCATCGGCCCTTTGGCGCATCTGTTCGAGGACTCCAGCTGCGGAGTCGAAGCTGAGTGACCGGGCTCGCATCTGTGCCAATACGACCTGTTGCCGCTCGTGGTGATTGTCGGGAAGAGCGCCCGCAACCAGCGCCAGAGCCTCGATCTCTTGCTCCGATACCGCTTCAGCGTCGTCGGTCTCGTCTTCGAGGGCGGCTACGGCTTCGCTGATGGCTCGCTCGCTGGTCATGCGATGGGAGGCCCTGTTGAGTGTCGAGATGTGTTGGTCGAGCGTGTGCTTGAATGCAGCCGGCGACGACAGCAGCCGCTTCTTGAGCAGCAGCGAAATGAACCGTGACGCGGCCTGCTCGCTCGACGTGCTGGACGCTCCTCTGCGGAACGCGGTGTACTGATCCAACAGGTCGAAGAGTTCGCGTTCCTCGGGCGGGAAGACCACCTCAATAGCATTGATCCTGCGCTTCGGGAAACGCGCGTCGCCGTCGGGCAGCATCGTGCGGAGATGCGATTTCAAGCGGCGCACCATCACGGCATCGCGTTCCCGTTCGCTCGGCTGCACACCCTTGGTGAAACGGTTGGGGTCGAGCATCTCAAGCAGGGCCTGGAACGACTCGGCATAACCGTTGTGCGGGGTCGCCGTCAGGAACAACCGGTGCTCGAAATGCGGAGTTAGGCGACGCATGGTCTTGGTGCGCAGGGACTCCTTGGCGTAGCGACCGACAGCGGATGGGGCGATCCGGTGCGCCTCGTCGACGATGAGCAGATCGAACGCCCTCGGGTAGGTGTTGGGATCCGGCGGCAGAATCTCATCGAACCAACGCATCTGAGAATCGAACTTGAGCCACTCCATCGACACGATGAGCCGCGGATGCGAGCGGAACGGGTTGACCCCCACGCCCCTCTCCCGTCGAAGCGCATGCACGTAGTCGGTATCGACGATCTCGAAGCCGAGGCCGAACTGTTCACGCATCTCCCGCTGCCACTTCTGGCAGAGGCTCGGCGGGCAGACCACAAGAATCTTCTGAGCCTGGTTTCGCAACACCAGTTCCTGGGCGATCAAACCGGCTTCAACCGTCTTCCCCAAGCCGACGTCATCAGCAATCAGCAGGTTGACGCGAGGCATCCGCAACGACTTGACCAGCGGAAGGAGCTGATAGTCCTCAATGTCGATACCGGCCCTGAACGGCGACTGGAAGGTCCCAGGGACAGCCGAGGCGATGGCGCCCCAGCGGGCCGCGTCAAGGAACGCGGCGTATGTCTCGGCTTCGTCCACCCCGGCGCTGGGATCAGGCAGTTCGGCCTGAGGACGAACCTCCGTGCCGGGCTCGGTCTCCCAGAACACACCAAGTGGTTCCGAACTCCCCTTGTCGTCGATCGGCACGAGCCGGACCAGATGATGATGTTCAAGACCGTTCGAAATCATCGGATCCAACGGCCGTGTCGATCGCCTCACAGACTCGACCACCCAGAACCGGTCACGGACGCGCACGAGATTGCCCTGCTCAGGAACGGCTACTGCCGCCGGTGACTCAAGGACCGTCACCTGCGCCCACCAAACGATTCAGCACCACTCGCGTCACTCAGAATCGCTTCCCGGAAGCTCACGCAGGACCCTTGTGGAAACGCGGCTGTCTGCCAGAGGTCCGGGTGGCATGGTGCCCTGTTCACTGCCCCGGTCAGCTTCGTTAGCACAGCACGCGTTACCTCATCGCTCGGCATAATGACGCGCCGCCCGATAGCGCCGAGGTAGTAGCCAGCCTGCCGCAGCACCGGCCGCGTCTCCTCTTCTACCGGTTCTGTCGGAAGATCTTCAAGCGCCCACAAGAAGGTGTTGAGTTGGAAGACTTGATCCGAGAGCAGAGTGGACTCGTCAGTCATGCGGCGTCTTGCATCGAATTCGCTACGGCCGTCTCATAGGACTCACCGCCGAGCCACACCTTGACGTTCGGATCGAGCCAGCGTTGAACGTTGGTGACGAGACGGTGAATCGTGTTTCCACAGGTGCCGTGTGGCAGAACAGCGGTGAGTTGTCGGCTCGTGGCCTCCAGCAGCAAGGGCTGCCAGAGATGTCGGTCAATGGCCGCAACGTGGACTTTGGTTGGTCCACGCCATGTGATGTACCCGCCGATGCGAAGCCTGCTCGTGCGGCGTTTCAGGCCGAGATCGACAAAGCGCGCGAAGGTCTCCTCGCTGAGTGGTCTGCTGAAACGGATCGTGACTGGAGCACCTTTGACCGTGAAAGCGTCGCCGCCGACTTCGGTCGTTTCCAACCAGAGCCGGTCCTCGGAGTGTTCGGTGACGTTGCGGTACAGCCTCAGGACCTTTGCAATCTCCTGGCGGTGCTCAACGAAAGAATCGCTCCGATTCGTCGCGTGACCGTCGTGGTAGAACAGGTGGCCGCCGCGGCTGCCGCTGGGGATCTGCAACTGAACCATCGAGTGCATCGGGTCGTAGAGCTCAAGGAAGTCTGGCAATTTGGACTGGAGTTCGCCGAGCCGCTCCGTGAGAGTCACTCGTGACCGGCGGCGCTCGATCAGGCCCCGAGCCGAATCGTCGCTCACGGATTCGCGTTCGTCGATTCCCTCGTCACGGCTTTCATCAAGGCCATGCGTGGCCTCGTAGAACGCTTCGTGTTCGAAACCGAGGCGCACGTATCGATGGGAGGGCGTCGTACGCTTCACGTAGTTCCACAACTCGAAGAGGATCGGCGATGAAAGCCAGAGTCGGTCCAGCCAGGGATTGCGGTCGACGACTTGTCGGACCCACCTGTTGCTCTCATTGGCGTCGAGCGTCGTGTACAAGACCGGATGGCGCCGTTCCAGCACTTCCAGCAGGCCGACGACTTGATCTTGGTGCTGACTGTCTTCGACTCGGTAGAGCGTGTCGTCAAGACGGTGCAGATGAACATGCCCTGGGAAGAGCGAATCCATTTCTGGCGTGGCGCTACTGTGTCGAGCCGTCTCCAACATGTAGGTCTTGAGGAGCTTTCGATTCAGTTTGCCGCCTTCGAGTTCCTCGACGGTGGGCTCGGTGTAGCCCTCAAGGTGATCGACGAACTCCTCTCGCGAACTCAGCGGAGGCAGGTATCCGGGGGCCGTCGCCATAGTCCGGCAAGCGTAGGCGGTTTTATTACGCGTCACCCGCTTTCTTGAGACTCTCCATTGGCTGGCCTGTGACCTGTGCGATCAGGTCGAAGTCTTTGTCGACATGGAGAACAGTGAGTTGGGCAACTTCCGCCGTGGCCGCGATCAGCAGGTCGGGAATCGACGGTGCTCGGTGGTGCCCCCTGTTCGCCAAAGCCGACTGCACTTCCAGCGCTCGGGCCTCTATTTTGGGGGTCAGATACTCAACAGGCATCTGCGTGATCGGGGATTCGGTGAGCGTGGCACGATAATCAGTCGCAGACCGTGCGGAGAATCCGACCTCAAGAAGGGTCAGCGTGGTCACCCGTACTCGACCACGCTGGATGTTCAGAGCCCATTTCTCGGCATCCGAGCTCAGTGCCAGTCGTGCCAGAGCGGACTTGTCGACCAGCCATGTTGTCACGACCAGGCATCGGCCATCACCTCAGGCCGCCTCAGATCGCTGCACATCTCCGCGATTCGCGCCAAGGATTCGAGCGTCGCCGCGTCAGACGTGTCGGTCTGTTCCCGCAGCAGCACTCGTCGCAAGTATTCGGCTCGCGAAAGCCCTGCATTCGCTGCCTTGGCATCAATCTCGGAAACCACGTCCTCTGGAACGCCTCGAATCAAGATATCGGCCATGAACAGATGATATCTATAGATATCTGTTCACTTCCCAAACATACCACTATCTTTTCGGAATATACCGCGCAACACGCGATAGCAGAGAAAGATTGCCGAGCGATATGGTATTGACCTCAATGCGCTGATTCAAAAAGTGATTTTGAATCAGCCGCATATGGCGTAGGCTTACAGAAATGCCTGTTGATCGTGACTTGGCACCCCAGTTGGGGCGAGCGGCGCTGAGCGCGCCGGTGGTGACGCTCACCGGTCCACGCCAGAGCGGGAAGACCACCCTGTGTCGGGAAGTGTTTGCAGACCATCCCTATGTGAGCCTGGAAGCGCCCGATGTGCGTTCCTTCGCCGTCGATGATCCCCGGGGGTTTCTGGCCCAGTTTCCCCGTGGGGCGATCATCGACGAGGTCCAGCGGGCACCGGACCTTCCCTCCTACCTCCAAGGCCTCATCGACGCCGATCCGACACCGGGCCAGTGGATTCTCACCGGTTCACAGAACTTCTCGCTCGTCGAGTCGGTCAACCAGTCGCTGGCAGGTCGCACAGCAGTCCACCACCTGCTGCCGCTGAGCCGGGGAGAGGCGGTCCGCTTCCCCCACCACCCTGAAGACTTGGACGAGACCCTGGTCACCGGCGGCTATCCCCGCATCTTCGACCGCGGGCTCGATCCGCCCGAATGGATCGGCTCATACATCGCCACCTACATCGAGCGTGACGTCCGAACACTGCGCAACGTGGGCGACCTGTCGGGCTTCACACGATTCGTCCAACTCTGCGCAGGCCGCACCGCGCAGCTGGCCAACCTCTCGTCGCTGGCCGGCGACTGCGGGATCTCCCAACCGACGGCGAAGGCCTGGCTCAGCATCCTCGAGGCCAGTTTCGTCGTGTTCCTGCTCCCCTCCTTCCACACCAACGTCCGCAAGCGTCTGGTGAAGATGCCCAAACTGCACTTCTACGACACCGGGCTCGTCTGTCACCTGCTCGGCATCCGCACTGCCGAGCAGTTGCACTCGCATCCGCTCCGCGGCCCGATCTTCGAAACGTGGGTCGTCTCGGAGATCACCAAGCAGCGCACCCACCACGGCTTGAATCGGGGCCTGTCGTTCTATCGTGATCGCAACGGCACCGAGGTCGACTTGGTAATCGAACACCCCGAGCGGTTGACCCTGATCGAGGCAAAGTCGGCGGCCACGCCCTCAACCAGCTTTCTCACAACCGCCCGCAAAGTGAAAGCCCAGATCGGTGATCAGCATCGGTGCGATCTGATCGCGGTGTACGGCGGCGACCAACACCAACGACGAAGCGAGGATCAGTTGCTTCCCTGGGCACAGTTGCACCATGCGGACCTGGCCCAGAATCAAATGAGGCCCACAGGGACCGAACCGCGGCCATGACTTCCGAGGACCCGTCCTACTCCGGCGAGTGTCAGTTGGGGCACCGTGGCTGCAGAATCGTGATCTAGGTTGTGAGTTAGTGCTTCATGTTGTGAGATTGTGATTCTACCAAGCCGGATCTAGCCAGCCGGAGATGTCACGAAGCGCGGTGAGAAGAACTCGCCCGCTGCTCAGATGGCGAACAATTGGGGGAGGGCCAGGGCGATACCGATAGCGAGACCGGCCGCGGGGTGGACCCGTTCAGGCGGTGCCTCATCGGAAGTCTCGGAGTCTTCGGCAGGCGAACCCAGGTACACCGAGAGCACGATGCGCAGGTAGAGGAACGCCGACACCACCACCGAGATCATCGCGACGACGGCCAGCCAGAACGACCGTGCCTCGACCGCCGCGCCGACGACCTCGAACTTCGCCACGAATCCCGTAGTCAACGGCACGCCCGCCTGAGCCAAAAGGAAGACCGTCAAAACTAACGCCAGAGCCGGGCGGCGGGCACCCAGACCATCGAGGTCGCCAAGACTGGTCCTACGGTCGCCCCTGCCCGAAACGACCGAGTTGACCGACTGAACTCATCAGCACCCGAACATCGCAGCCCTACTCGGCAAGAGGCACAACCTTGCCCGGGTTGGCCTCAACCCACCTCTCAGCAACATCCAACAACTCCTCATACAACAACCCGAGCAGCCTGTCAGTCTCGGCATCTTTACCAGCGTATATTCGTGCCCTCGACCAGCACTTGACCTCAAGCTGTTCCATTCGGTCGCCGACCAACCCAAGATCCTCATACAACGCTTCCTGCTGGGTCTCTGTCAACTGAACAAACTCCGCTACAGGCGGCAGGCCATTATCAATGAGACAGGTATCCCAGTTGTCTGTGAGTGACTTGAACAACTGCCCATAATGTGCACTATTGAAGACGACACCACCGAGTTGCACACTTACTTCCAGCTCAAACTCGCCGCGACGCCGCACATCTGCGTCACCGGACTCAAGCTTGGCGTCGGTGCTGCTCTCGTAGAAGGCATCGGGTGTCTCACCACCCCAAGCCGTCGACATTAACTCTCGGACTAGGTTGTCGAGACCGAGGTCGGGTTGTGGTGTGGTCGGTTGAGTGCTGGCAGGTGCGGGGTCGTCGCCGGTGTTGTCGGGGTCGCTGTCTATGGGTTCACCTGTCTCAGCGTCTTGTTCAGCGTCAGGAAGTTCCGGTTCGGACTCAGGTGTCTCAGCATCCTGCTCTATGTCATCCTGCTCTATGTCAGGCAACGCCGGTCCGGGCAGAGTTGTGCTGGTCGGGGTTTGTCCGGCGACTACGATTTCGGTGCTGCCAGCATTGTCGTTGGATGAACGAACCAGGCTGACCCAGCCGAACGCGACCAGCGGAACCACGATCAACAAGACGACCAGCGCCCTCACGACCCACGGTTGCCTATCCTCGCTGCTGCTGGTTTCCATAACTCCCCCGTTCTCTCAAGACCCTCTCGGTTCACTTCGATGATTGGACATACCCGATATCGGTGGCGTCGGTGCTGTAACCCCCAACCGACGACCCGAGCTTGAGAAATTTCCAAGCAGTAGTAGATTGAAATTTACAGGCAAGTCCGTATCCGGCCCACAACCGCGGACCCTCAGATCACACCCGATACACAAAATTCCCTGACAGACCCAGCCCTGGGTCAGATGGCGAACAGTTGGGGAATGGCTTCGAGGGTCAACTTGTCGATGGGGCCGGGGAAGAGGCCGAAACCGACGGTGATCGCCAGGGCGATACCGATAGCGAGTCCGGCCGCGGGGTGGACCCTTTCAGCCTGCACCTCATCGGAAACCTCGGAGTCTTCGGCAGGCGAACCCAGATAGACCGAGAGCACGATGCGCAGGTAGAGGAACGCCGACACCACCGCCGAGATCATCGCGACGACGGCCAGCCAGAAGGACCGTGCTTCAACCGCGGCACCGATGACCTCGAACTTCGCCACGAATCCCGTGGTCAACGGCACGCCCGCCTGCGCCAGCAGGAAGATCGTCAGAACCAACGCCAGAGCCGGGCGGCGGGCGCCCAGTCCATTGAGGTCGTCGAGGCTGGTCCTGCGGTCGCCCCTGCCTGAAACGGCCGTGAGGACACCGAACGTGCCGATCACCATGAAGGCGTAGGCCGCCAGGTAGAAGAGCACCGCTGCCGTGCCTCGATGGGTGGCGACTCCAACGAACTCGTCGATCTGCTCCCCGGCGGCGTGCACCCCCACCAGAATGAACCCTGCGTGGGAGATCGACGAGTAGGCCAACATGCGTTTCACGTCACGCTGCACGATCGCCAGCACCGCTCCGACCAGCAGCGTCAGCACCGCCAACGCGAGGATCGCCGGCTGCCAGTCGAGCCGGTACGGGGCGAAGGTCACCACGAACACACGCACGAGCGCCGCGAAACCCGCAACCTTGACCGCAGAGGCCATGAACGCCACGACCGGTGTTGGAGCGCCCTGATACACGTCGGGCGTCCAGGCATGGAAGGGAACCGCGGCGACCTTGAAACCGAGCCCGACGAGCAGCATCGCCAGCCCCGCCAGCAGCATTGCGTCGTCCAGAATCACACGCGTGGCGAGGTAGAACTGGATCTCACCGAGGTTCAAAGAACCGGTCGCGCCATAGACCAAGGCCATCCCGTACAGCAGGAAGGCCGACGAGAAGGCCCCGAGCACGAAGTACTTCAGACCGGCTTCCAGCGACTCGCTGCGACGGACATGCGAGGCGGCCATGACATAGACCGGGATGGACAGCGTCTCCAGACCGAGGAACAGGACGATCAGGTCGCCGGCGCCGGCCATCACCACGCCGCCTGCTGCGGACAGCATCATCAGCACATACATCTCGGGGCCGTCGATGCCCTCACGGCGCAGGTACTCGTCGAGCAGGAGCGCGCACAGCGCCACCGCCGACACGATCACACCCGCGACAACCAGGGTGAACCCGTCGAAGGAGAACTGGTCGCCGATGGCTCCCACCGGGTTGCCGGCAAGGCCCACCGGCCTGTCACCGGTGCCTTCTATCGACGGCCACACTGCCCGGTAATGGTCCTGCCACAACTCAGCGAGCGCAGCCAGAGCAACCAAGGCTGTGCCGGCTGTGAAGACCGCGTCGAACCTGGCTCGCATCGTGCTTACCAGGAGGCCTGCAACCGCCAGTACCACCGCTCCGAGCACCACGAACGCCGCCGTTCCGATATCGGAGCGCAGGCCGGTCAGAGGCATCCCATTGCCGACCAGGCCGGCAACGACCCAGGCGACCGCGACCGTCACAGGGCCGACAGAGATCGTCGCCGAACGCTCAACAGCCGCCGGCAGCCGTTTCATGACCGAACGGAACATGATGAGCACCAACGCCCCGACCGCCAACACGATCAGCGGACTCAACCCGACCAGCGAATACTGCGGCGGTGTCACCGGGGGGACGATCTGGGCAACTGTCTGAGCGGGCATCAGTGACCGTCCCCGCTCTCTGAGGAACCGTCGTGGTCGTCAGCCTCGGACCCGCCCAGCAGGTTCATGTCTGCCACCGGCTCGGAGAAGTCCTCGACATGGAACTCGACATGCTCGATGAGCGCATCGACAGCCGGCTCCATCCGGTCGATGACCGGCTTGGGATACACGCCCATGAAGACGATGCCGACCACGAACGGCACCAGCAGCAGCCCCTCCCGCAACTTCAGATCGCTGATCTCGGCGTTGGCGCCCTCCGCCGGCCCGTGGAACACCCGCTGGTAGGCCCACAGAAGATAGAGCGCTGCGATGATCACTCCGGTCGCCGCGACCACCGCCCACCAGCTGTGGGCCGCGTACGCCCCGAGCAGTGTCAAGAACTCGCCGACGAAACCGTTGAGTCCCGGAAGTCCCAGCGAGGACAACGTGACCAGGATGAAGACTCCGGCCAGCATCGGCGCCGGCTTCTGAAGCCCTCCAAGCTCGGAGATCATGCGTGTGTGGCGTCGGTCGTAGATCATCGCCACCAACAGGAACAGCGCACCCGTCGACAGGCCGTGGTTGACCATCTGCAACAGGCCGCCGACGAGGCCCTCGGTGTTCAACGCGAACGAGCCGATCATGATGAAACCGAGGTGGGCCACCGATGAATAGGCGACCAGGCGTTTCAGGTCGCGCTGCATGGTCGCCGCGATCGCGCCGTAGATGATGCCGACCGTGCCCAGAGCGACCAGGTACGGGGCGAACCACACCGCCGCTTCGGGGAACAGGTAGATACCGAAGCGCAGGAAACCGTAGGTGCCGAGCTTCAGCATCACCGCGGCAAGGATCACCGAACCCGCGGTCGGGGCGTTGGTGTGGGCGTCGGGCAGCCAGGTATGGAACGGGAACAGCGGCACCTTCACCGCGAAGGCCAACGCGAACGACAAGAAGATCCAGCGCGCGGTCCAGGGCGATCCCTCAGCGACCGATTGCGCGTTGGCCAGTTGCTCCAGACCGAAGGTGAGATCGCCGGTCTCGGCCTGGTGCAG
Source organism: Candidatus Aldehydirespiratoraceae bacterium (assembly GCA_965208435.1). Taxonomy (GTDB): domain Bacteria; phylum Actinomycetota; class Acidimicrobiia; order Acidimicrobiales; family Aldehydirespiratoraceae; genus VXYK01. Next base: position 1,744,674 of record OZ242337.1, read on the forward strand.
GAACGCCAGCGACAGGATCCCCACGAGCATCAAGGCCGATCCGAACATCGTGAAGATGAAGAACTTGGTCGCCGCATAGGCCCGTTCACCGTGGCCCCACCTGCCGATGAGGAAGTACATCGGTACCAGCACGATCTCGAAGAACGTGAAGAAGGCGAAGAGGTCGAGGGCCAGGAAGACCCCCATGCAGCCGGCCTCGAGGATCAACAGCCACGAGTAGTACGCCTTGGGGCCGTGCTCCGCGTCGACGCCGACGATGGTCAACGGGAAGATCAGCCCGGTCAGCACCACCAGCCACAGCGAGATCCCGTCGACTCCCAGCGACCAGGAGATCCCCAGACTTTCGATCCAGGTGTGGTGGTCGCGCAACTGGAACTCCGCAGCCGAGGCCGTGCTGAAGTCGGTGAGCACCCACACCGACATGGCGCCGACCACGGCGCTGAACAGGAATGCGACCTGCTTGAAATGCTCGGGACGGTTGTCAGGCAGCAGCACCAGCACCAGAGCACCGATCACCGGGGTGACCACCAGGGCGCTGAGCACGGGGAACGCGGCCGAACCCGTCTCAGCGGCGAACACGGTGGCGAGAACAGACCCCATCACCAGCTCGCTCTCGACAGGAACCACGCGAAGAGCGCCACCGCGCCGATCGCAACCATCAGCGCGTAGAAGCGGACGAACCCGCTCTGGAGCCGCCGCAGAGCGTTGCCGCCCTGCCGGACCCAACGGCCGACGCCGTTGACCGTGCCGTCCACCACCGTCGCGTCGAACGCCACGAGCGCATCGAAGCTCCTGCGGCCCGGCCCACCCATGAACCTTGCGATCGACTCGTCGATGAACCAGCCGCGGGCGAACAGCGTCCGCTCGACCCGCCGCACCCAGTGCTTCGCACCGCGCAGGTAGACCATCACCGCCGCAGCGATACCCGCACCGCCACCGATCACGGCCACGACCGCCAACGCCCATTTGGCTCCAGCGCCAGAAGTGAGATGCACCTCGTTGTGGTACAGCGACGGCCCGAGCCACTTGCCCAAGAAATGGAGGTCGCTGCTGAACGGAAGGTTCATCACCCCCGCGACAACCGCACCCGCTGCCAGCACGACCAGCGGCACCGTCAGCAGCCACCCGGATTCGTGGGGGTGGTATTCACGCCGGGATCTCACCGCGTCGCCGAGGTCTGCTGAGTCGAGCCCGCCCGTATCGGGTTCATCGAAGATCGAAGCGTCGGCTCGGGGCGCGGCAGCTGCCGCCGCTGTCAGCACCTGCTCCTGCTGAGTCTGGGCGGCGAGAACCGCACGCTGAGATTCGGCGTGCGACTCGACCGCCGCAGCGACCGCTGCCTGTGCAGTCTCGACTGCACCGCCGGCTCGTTCAAGGTTCTTGGTTGCCTTCGCGGCAGCCTTCTCGTCTGTGGGGTCAGCCTCCGCCATCTCAGCGTTGCGGGTGTCGAGCTTGCTTTGAGCCGCTTCGAGCTTCTCGTTGGCCTTGGCGACGGCCTCTTCTGCTGAACCGAGTTGAGCCTCAGCTTCGTTGACGGCGGCCGAAGCGTTGCCGGCACGGGTCGACCAAGCCTCGGTGATCTCCTCTGGCCGAACGTCTGCGAAGCGGTAGCGGCCGAAGAACGTCATGAACACCTGGCGGCTCATGTAGAAGGCCGTTAGCACCGCTGTGGCCAGGCCGATGAGCCACAGCAGCCTGTTCTCCTCCCAGGCGAACGCCAGAATCTCGTCCTTGGACCAGAACCCCGAGAACGGCGGCACCCCTGCGATGGCCAGCCAGCCGACGATGAAGGTGGCCGAGGTGATCGGCATCAGCTTGCGGAGCCCGCCGTAATGGCGCATGTCCTGGTCGTTGTCCATGCCGTGGATCACCGACCCCGACCCCAGGAACAGCAGTGCCTTGAAGAACGCGTGGGTGACCATGTGGAAGATGGCGGCCACATACGCTCCGGAGCCGACGGCTAAGAACATGTATCCGAGTTGGCTGATGGTCGAGTACGCCAACACCTTCTTGATGTCGTTCTGGGCCACTGCGATGGTCGCGGCCAGCAGCGCGGTGATGGCGCCGACCCAGGCGATCAGCGAGGGCGCCCACGCCGCGGACACGTCGAGGATCGGGTTGACCCGGGTCAGCAGGTACACACCTGAGGTGACCATCGTCGCCGCGTGGATCAACGCCGACACTGGTGTGGGGCCGGCCATGGCGTCGGGCAGCCAGACAAACAACGGGATCTGCGCCGACTTGCCCGCCGCGCCGATGAGCAGCAGCACCGTGATCGCGGTGGCGGTCGATTCCGTCAACAAATCCGCTTCGACTCTGTCGAACACCTCGACATACTGGATCGATCCCAGCGTCGTGAACGTGACGAACATGGCGACCATGAAGCCCCAGTCACCGATTCGGTTCGTCACGAAGGCCTTCTTGCCCGCCGATGCGTTGTGCTCGTCGGTGAACCAGAACGAGATCAGGAAGTAGGAGCAGACCCCCACGCCCTCCCACCCCAGGAAGGTCAAGAGCATGTTGTCGCCGAGCACCAGCATCAACATCGAGAACGCGAACAGGTTCAGGTACATGAAGAACTTCGGAAAGTCGGGGTCTCCGTGCATGTAACCGATCGAGTAGAGGTGGATCAGCGCACCGATTCCGGTGATGAACAACGTCATCGTCACCGACAACGGGTCGACCAGAAAGCCCACGTCAACGGAGAAGTCGCCGACCGGGACCCATTCGAACAGCGTCTGTACGCGCCGACGGTCGCTGACGGGGCGGTCGCGCAGGCCCACAAAGACGAGCACCGAGGCGACGAAGGAGCCTGCCATGGCCGCGGTGCCCAGCCAACCCGCAGCGGGTTCACCGAGTCGGCGTCCGAACAGCAGGATCAAACCGAACCCGGCGAGTGGGAATGCGACTATAAGCCAAGCGAGGTCGAGCAACTGGTCCACCTCAGCCCCTCAACACCGAGATGTCGTCGGCGGTGGCATCGGCTCGGCGCCTGTTGATGGCCACCACCAGGGCGAGTCCGACCACCACCTCGACAGCGGCCACCACCAGCACGAAGAACACCGCGATCTGCCCCGACACATCGTTGAGCTCCGTCCCGAGCGACACGAAGGTGACGTTGACGGCGTTGAGCATCAACTCCACGCACATGAACATCACCAGCGGGTTGCGCCGCACCAGCAGGCCCACCGCGCCGATGATGAACATGACCACCGACAGCAGCAGATACCAGTCATTGGTGAGTTCCATCGGAGATCACCTCCCCTGCACTTCGTTAGGATCCAGCGTTTCGGGGTTCGACCCGTCGGGGTCCAGCGCTGAGGGGGATGCAGGCGGGAGGTCCATTGAGGCGGTCTCGAGATCGGTGAGCATCTCGCTGCGCAGCAGCCTGCGGGTCAGCATCACCGCACCGATCACCGCGACCGTCAACAGGGCGGCGGTTATCTCGAAGGCCAGTGCGTAGTCCGTGAACAGCACGCGCCCGATGCGTTCAATGTCGGTGACTGGTTCATTGTCGGCGAACCTGCTGTCGAGGGCGCGTTCGCTGCCGCTCTGCACGGCTCCGGTGAGCGCATCGGTCGCCACCACCACCAGGGCCAGGCCGAGTCCGAGGAGGGCCGCCCCGACTATGACCGTGAGCGGGCGCTGGCCCGCGATCGGTTCCACCGACCAGTCGTCAGCCGTGTCGACACCGAGCAGCATGATGACGAAGAGGAACAGGATGACGATGGCTCCGGCGTAGACAACGATCTGCACTGCGGCCAGGAAATGCGCTTCCTGCAGCACGAACAGCACTGCGACGCCGAACAGCGTCTGGATCAGGAACAGTGCGGAGTGCACGGGGTTGCGCGATGCGACCACACCGACGGCGCCGCTCAACACAATCACCGCCGCGACCGCGAAGACGATCACTTCGCTCACGCGTCACCTCCGCCCGATGTGCCCGTGTCTTGCGCTGCGGTCTCAGCGGACTGGCCGAGTTCGGGGGCTCGCACGCCGTAGCCGAGCTCCCCCGACCACTGCACGACACCTTCGTAGCGATGGTCTCCCGACGGCGACGTGGCGCGCATCCACCCGGAGGTCAACTCGTCCTCGCCTTCGCGCCAATCCTCCCACGGAAGCTTCTGGGGCTTGCCGTCGTCGTCCACCAGCAGTTCGTCGCGGGTGTAGATGGCGTCGTTGCGGTTGGTGAAGGAGAACTCGAACAGTTTCGATTCGGTGATGGCCTGCGTCGGGCACGCTTCCACGCACAGGTCGCAGTGGATGCAGCGCAGGTAGTTGATCTCATAGACGTAACCGAACCGCTCGCCCGGCGACGTCGGATTGTCCGGGTCGTTGTCGGCGCCGCGCACATGGATGCACTTGGCCGGGCACACACCGGCACAGAGTTCGCAGCCGATGCACTTCTCCATGCCGTCCTCGTAGCGGTTGAGGACATGCCGGCCGTGCAGGCGTTCAACCTTGGGCCGCTTCTCGTCGGGTTGGCCGGGTTTGGCCATCCCCCCGCGGTACTCCTTGGTGACCCGCTCCTCGAAGAGCTTCTTGAAGGTGACCACGAAGCCCTTCAGATAGTCGGTCAGCTCGGCCACGGGACACCCCCCTCGGTCGGCTCGTGAAGACCAGCGCCTTCTTCCTCAAGTTCGGCGAGACGCTCCACGCGAGCAGAGCGGAGCGCCATCATCAGCAACCCTCCGCAGAGCATGCAGACAACCCCGAATCCCACCGCGAAGGCGCCCACTTCGACGCTGCTCCAACCGCGGGAATCACCAATCTGGATGCCTGCGAGAACCAGGAACCATGCCAGCGACAAGGGGATCAACACCTTCCAGCCGAGGTCCATGAGCTGGTCGTAGCGGAGCCGGGGCAGCGTGGCGCGCAACCACACGAAGGCGAACAGGAAGACCATCAACTTCAAGAAGAACCAGAAGATGCCGATCCACCAGCCCTCCGGCACGAACAGTGCCGGGCCGGCAGGGCCACCCAGGAAGAGGGTGACGATGATCGCGCCCATGGTTATCTGGTTCATGAACTCCGCCAGGTAGAACAGGGCGAAGCGGATCGACGAGTACTCGGTGTGGAAACCGCCGACGAGTTCCTGTTCGGCCTCGACCAGATCGAAGGGCGGGTGGTTGAGCTCCGCGGTCCCCGCGATCAGGAAGACGACGAACGGGATGAAGCCGGTGACGATGATGTTCCAGTTGGGGATGAACCCGCCGAACCCCGCGCCGGTCTGGTCCACCACAATTCCATGCATCGACAGCGTGCCGCTGACGAGCACGACCGAGGCGATCGACAGGCCCAGGGCAGCTTCGTAGCTGACCATCTGCGCCGAGGCTCTAACCGAGCCCAGCAGCGGATACTTCGAGCCGGAGCCCCAGCCCGCGAGCATCACCCCATAGATGGCCAGCGACGACATCGCCAGGAAGAAGAGGATGCCGACGGGCGGGTCGGCCACCTGCAGCAGAGTGTCGTGGCCGAGAATCGTCACAACCCCGTCAGAGTCGTCCGAGCGGTTGAAGTCACCGCCGATCGGCACTATCGCGAACACCAGGAAAGCAGGGATCAGCGACAGGTACGGCGCCATCTTGAAGACGAACCGATGGGACTTCTCGGGGATCAGATCTTCCTTGAAGAACAGTTTGATGCCGTCCGCCAGGGTCACCAGGATTCCCCAGGGGCCGGCCAGGTTGGGGCCGATCCGGTTCTGCATGTCGGAGATGACCTTGCGCATGAACCAGATGTTGAGCATCACCGCGACCAGCAGGAACACGAAGACCACAACGACTTTGAGCAGCACGACCACGACTTCGCTCAAGCCGAAAGAGCCGACGAAGAGGGGATCGACGGCGAAGGTCACAGCCGCTCCACCCTCACGTCGGTCACCGGCGCCGCAGCGTCGATGAGGGGCCGGATGTCTGCGCCGGGGGTCCGCCACGGCACAGCCGCCGAACCGGCGGGCACGCCGGCATCGACCTGTACGGGCATGTCGAGATGGCCCCGTGCCGACTCGACCCGTACCACCGTGCCCGCCTCGACGCCGATCTTGTCGAAATCGACCGGGTTCAGTCGCAACTCGAGCGACGGACCGAGCCCGCTGCTCGCGGGGCTGTGGCGCAGGGCGGTGCCATCGTCGTACATCCGTCGGGTGGTCAGCAGGCGCATCGAATAGCGGTCGTTGACCGGACTCGGGGCCCCCGACGGGCCCGGCGGCCCGATGTCTCCGTTGCCCTCTAGCAGCACACCCTCAACTCGGGAGGCACCGAGCGCTTCAGGGGTCAGCGGGGCGTGGATCTCAGAGACTGAGGCCAGCTCAGCCCGGATAGCCGCGGGGGAGTCAACACCGAGATCGTGACCGAGGCGGGCTGCGATCTCCGCAGCGATCATCCAGTCGGGCCGTGAGATCCCCGCAGGCGTGACGATCTGCTCGACGACGCTGACCCGGCCTTCCAGATTGGTGAATGTGCCCGACGATTCTGTGGGTGCCGCGGCAGCCAGGACCACGTCGGCAACGGCTGAGAGGGTGTCGTTGGGCAGCAGGTCGACGGCAATCACCGTCGCGGCACCGATCACCCCCGCACGAGCGAGCTCCGCGTCCGGGAAGTCGTTCAACGGGTCAGCCCCGAGCAGGATCAGCACGTCGATCTCACCTGCTTGGGCCGCCCGCAGGATGCCTTCTGTGTCGTGACCGATTTCGCCGGGAACGCCCGGCCACACGGCGGCAAAACGCTCTGCTCCGTGCTCCAGTGTTGTGCGACCGGGGAGCAGCCCCGGTGCCAGTCCGGCATCGAGCGCTCCGTGTACGTTGCCGCGTCGCAACCCGGACAGGAACGAAACGTTGGGGAGAGCTGACAGGGCCACCGCGGCGTCGACTGTGGCATCAGCGGACTCGCTCAGCGATGCCCGGCCGATGACCACCGTCACCGGCCCCGAGATGTCGCGCGCAGCCGCACTGTGTTCTTGCCGGGCGTAGCCGGAGCCCTCCGCACTGGTGCTCTGCTGTTGCCGGGCGTAGCCGGAGCCCTCCGCACTGGTGCTGTGCTGTTGCCGGGCGTAGCCGGAGCCCTCCGGGCCGGTGTCGGGGTCTTGTTGGGCGTCGCCGTCTGCGGGGTGGGGGTTGGTTGCGGCGGCGACCAGGGCGGCGGCCAGGTCTGCGACCTCGCCTGGTAGGGGGCGCAGCGAGTGTGCAGCAATGTTGCTGAGACCGGTGCGCTGCGGGGTGAGTTCGATGAGCGTGGCCCCGTCCTGCACAACGGCATGGCGGAGGCGCAGATACAGCGCGCCGAGGTCTTCCTTCGGGTCGGAGCCGCACAGGATGATCGTCCCGCCTGGGCGGCAGGCATCGTCGATGGTGGCTCTGGGCAGACCGAGCACCACTTCAGCCGGCAGGCCGTCTCCGAGTTGGGCGTCCACATGGTCCGTACCGATGACACCCTTGGCCAGCTTCGCCCAGGCGTACTGAGCCTCGTTGTTGAGACGGGCGCCGCCGATCACCGCCACTCGGGCAGGGTCGACGCCTTCAAGCGCCTCGACCACCCGTTCGAAGGCTGTGCCCCAGCCGACTGCTTCGAGCTGCCCGTCGGTTCGCAGCATCGGAGAAACCAAACGAGCGTCGCTGTTGAGCGCCTCGAAGGCGAAACGCTCCTTGTCGGAGAGCCAGCCCCAGTTGACCGCGTCGGAGTCGACACCGAGGATCCTCAACACCTGATTGCGGGAGGACTGCACGGTGATGCGAGACCCGACCGAATCGGTCCAAGCAGTGGAGATCGTCTCCTTGAGGTCCCACGGGCGTGCCTTGAAGCGGTAGGGCTTGGCGGTGAGCGCACCGACCGGACAGATCTGCACGGTGTTGCCCGAGAAATAGGAGGCGAACGGCTCATCAGGGAACGTGTTGACCTCGGTGTTGGCGCCCCGGTCCATGAAATGGATCAGAGCATCGCCGGCCACCTCGTCTGCGAAGCGTGTGCAGCGGTCGCAGAGGATGCAGCGCTCACGGTCCAGGTAGACGGTGTCGCTGATCGGTATCGGCTTCTCGAAGTGGCGCTTCTCCTCCACGAAACGGGACTCGCCCGGGCCGTATGCCATGGTCTGGTCCTGTAGGGGGCACTCGCCTCCCTTGTCGCAGACCGGGCAGTCGAGGGGATGGTTGATCAGCAGGAACTCGAGCACGCCGTCCTGGGCCTTGCGGGTGACCTCAGTCTCGGTCTCGACTGTCATGTTGTCGCTCACCGGAACCATGCAGCTCGGCTGCAGGCTCGGTCCTCGACCGGTGTCGACCTCAACCAGGCACATCCGGCACATCCCGACCGGGTTCATTCGAGGGTGGTGACAGAACCTGGGAATGTAGGTGCCGTTGCGTTCGCATGCGTCGATGAGCAGTTCGTCGGGGTACGCCTCGATCTGTCGACCGTCGACGGTTACGCTGACGGTCGACACCTCATCAGCACGCTGAGTATCTGTCATGCCAATACCTCCGCACGGACCGGGATCGGGTCACGTCTGGAGATCTTGGCCTCGTACTCATGGCGGAAGCGGCGGATCGTGGAGACGATCGGCGCAACCGACGAAGGACCGAGCGGGCAGATCGTCGTCTGTTTGGGTGGGAAGGGCACCGCCTCGAGGGCGTCTGCTGGATGCGCCGCGACCGGGTAGGGGCCGGGGCTGATGTTGTCGGCGATGTCGAGCAGCAGGTCGATGTCGCTGTGGCGACCCTGGCCGTTGAGGATCCGCTCAAGGATCCGTTCCTCCCAGGTCGTGCCCTCGCGGCAGGGGGTGCACTTGCCGCAGGACTCGCGGGCGAAGAACCTGACGACCCGCAGCGTCGCCTTGACCGCGTCGGTGGTGTCGTCCATTACCACGATGGCGCCCGATCCGAGCATTGAGCCGGCAGCCCCGACGGGGCCCGCCTCCAAGGGGAGGTCGAGGTGCTCCTCGAAGAACCAGGGCGCCGAGCCGCCGCCGGGGATGAACATCTTCAACTCGCGGCCGTCCCGGATCCCCTGACAGAAGTTGTCGCCGTAGATCAATTCTCCGAAGGTGGTGACACCATGTTCAACCTCATACACGCCCGGGCGGCGCACATGACCTGAGACAGCGAACATCCGCGTCCCCGGCGACGCCTCGGAGCCGTACTTCCTGTACTGCTCCGCGCCGTTGAGCATCAACCAACTCACGTTGGCGAGCGTCTCTACATTGTTGACGATGGTGGGCTGGCCGTAGAGCCCGATCGCGGCGGGAAAGTAGGGGGGCTTGAGCCGGGGCATGCCCCGGTTGCCTTCGAGGCTCTCGATGAGCGCCGTCTCCTCACCGACGATGTAGGCGCCCGCACCCCAGGTGAGCACTATGTCCACCGAGAAGTCGCTGTCGAGAATGTTGCGGCCGACGTAGCCGGCCTCATATGCCTCGTTGAGCGCCGCGGCAATGCGTTCCTGGGCGAGCGCCATCTCGCCGCGCACGTACAGGAAGCACTGGCTGAGACCGAGCGCATAGCAGGTGATCAGGCAGCCCTCGATGAGTTGATGCGGGTCGCGCTCCATGAGCAGGCGGTCCTTGTAGGTGCCGGGCTCGCTCTCGTCGCCGTTGACGACGAGGTAGTAGGGGAACTTTCCGGGCGGCAGGAACCCCCATTTGACACCTGCCGGGAATCCTGCGCCGCCGCGGCCGAGCAGCGTGGCGCTGCGTACCACGTCGTGCACGTCGGCGGGCCTGTGGGCGAGGGCGGCTCGCAGACCCTCGTAGCCTCCGGTCGCCTCGAAGCGGGCCAGCGTGTACGAGTCGGCGTAACCGAACCGTCCGGTGACGATCTTGGGGCCCTCGTTGTCGACGTATCCGGGTGCGTGCTCGACGTATCCGTTGGCAGCCATCAACTCACCACCTGGTCTTCGGCGTTTCGGTCTACAACAGGGTCGTTCCGCCTCAGCCACACGGGTGCTTCACGGGCCTCTTCGGGGGGAACTATCTGAGCAACCCTGTCGAACCCGATGCGCTGGCGCACAGTGGCGAGGGTCCCGTGCTGGGGCAGGTCGTCGACGCGGCCAGCGCGGATGTCGTCGACCATCTGGTCGAAGTCGTCGCCCGTGACCCGCAGGCGGTAGCGGTAGTTGACCTGCAGGCAGGGTGCTTCGGTGCATGCGGCGATGCACTCCACGTCCTCGAGGGTGAACATGCCGTCCGGCGTCGTCCCGCCGGTCTTCACACCGAGGCGCTGCTGGGCGTGTTCGAGCAGTTCCTCACCCCCGAGCAGCATGCAGGAGATGTTGGTGCAGACGTTGATCAGGTAGCTGCCGACGGGATGGAACTTGAACATCTCATAGAAGCTCCCGGTGCCCTGGACTTCGGCCGGGGTCACACCGCAGAGGTCTGCGACCTGGCGCATGGCCTCGTCTGTGACCCAACCGTGCTGTTCTTGGGCCAGGTGCAGCAGCGGGATGAGCGCGGAGCGCGGCATCGGGTAGCGCGAGATGATCTCGCGGGCCGTCTCGAGGTTGGCGGAAGTGAAGAAACTCATCGGTCTACCTCACCTAGCACCGGGTCGACGCTGGAGATGATGGCGACTCCGTCGGCTATCAGCCCGCCGCTCATGAGGTGTGGCAGCGTCTGAATGTTGATGAAGCTCGGAGGGCGCACACGCATCCGGTAAGGCGTTCCTGTGCCGTCGCTGACGATGTAGACGCCGAGTTCGCCGCGCGGCGACTCGACCGCGCAGTAAGCCTCGCCTCTGGGCACCTTGAATCCCTCAGTGAAGATCTTGAAGTGGTGGATCAGAGCCTCCATCGACTCGTCGATGCGGGCCCGCGGCGGTGGCGTGACCTTCTTGTCCTGCAGCCGGTAGTCGCCTCCGGGCATCTTCTCGATGACCTGCTCCACGATCTTCATCGACTCGCGGATCTCGTTGAGGCGGATCGCGTAACGGTCGTAACAGTCTCCGTAGGTGCCGACGATGACGTCGAAGTCAACCTCGTCATAGGCGAGGTACGGATCGTCGCGCCGCAGGTCCCAGGCGTAGCCGGTTGAGCGCAACACGGGTCCGGTGGCCGACAGCGCCAACGCCTCATCGGCGTTGATCGCCCCCACCCCCTGCAGGCGCTCACGCCAGATCGGCTGGCCGGTCATCAACACGTCGTACTCGTCGAGGCGCGGCTCGATCAGGTCGAGCAGTTCGCGCAGGTCGTCGCGCCAACCGTCTGGGAGGTCGGCAGCCACCCCTCCGGGACGGATGTAGTTGTGGTTCATGCGCAGCCCGGTGACCTTCTCGAAGAACCGCAGCACCTCCTCGCGTTCACGCCAGCCGTAGATCATCATGGAGACCGCGCCCAGGTCGATGCCGTTGGTCGCAAGAAACAGCAGGTGTGACGAAATACGGTTGAGTTCGCACATCAGCATCCGGATCCAGGTGGCACGCTCGGGGACTTCGACACCGAGGAGCTTCTCGGTGGTCAGGGAGAAGGCCAGCTCTGAGAAGAGCGGCGAAGCGTAGTCCATGCGGGTCACGTTGGTGCAACCCTGCAGGTAGGTGAGGTTCTCGCCCTGCTTCTCCATGCCGGTGTGGAGGTACCCGACCACTGGTTTGGACCGCAGTACGGTCTCGCCCTCCATCTCCAGCATCAGACGCAGCACACCGTGCGTCGAGGGGTGTGCCGGACCCATGTTGAGCATCACCCGTTCGTCGTCGTCGGGGTCCGCAGCGTCATCGCCGATGCGGTTGGCCTCCGCTTCGGAGAGCCGCAGCACCGCGGAGTCGTCACCGCGTCGCATCACCCGTTCGGCGCTCATCGCGGCTCGCTCTGCGGTGAGAACTGAACTGGGATCTCGCCGACCGAATAGTCCTTGCGAAGCGGGTGGCCGACCCAGTCCTCGGGCATCAGGACCCGGCTCATGTCGGGGTGGTCGGCGAACTCGATACCGAACATGTCGAACACTTCACGTTCGAGGTTCTCACTGCCCGGCCACAGGTCGAACAGTGACGGCACTGCCGGTTCGTCAGCCGGCACCTGGACCCTCAGTCCAAGACGCTCCCTACAGCGGTGGTTCATGAGTTGGACCACGACTTCGAAACGCTCGCAGTCCACGCCGGCGGGCCGCCGGCGAGTCCCCGGATAGCTGAGGTAGTCGACGGCAGTGAGGTCGATGAGGTGGTCGAATCCGTCGTTCCGGGCCGCAGTCGCCGCCTCAAAGTATTCGTCGACGGTCACGAACAGAACCGTCTGAGAAGAGACTTCCGATGCCAATACCCCGTAGCGTACGCCCTCAAGCAGTTCCGGCATGATCAGCTCCGGATGGTGAGACCGGCAGTTTGTCCGTCGCGTTGCTGGACCATGATTCCGGCGCCCGAGGCGGTCTCGCCGGTGCCCGACACTTCCCGGCGCTTCAACAGCTCTCCGGTCTTGATCTTCTCGTGAAGCGTCAAGATCGCATGCATCAGGGTCTCCGGCCCGGGTGGGCAGCCCGGGGCGTAGACGTCCACCGGAACAACCTGATCGATGCCCTGCACGATGGCGTAGTTGTTGAACATCCCTCCGCTGGAAGCGCACACCCCCATGGAGATGACCCATTTGGGCTCCATCATCTGGTCGTACACCTGTCGCAGCACCGGCGCCATCTTCTGGGACACACGGCCGGCGACGATCATCAGGTCGGCCTGGCGGGGCGAAGCCCTGAAGACCTCCATGCCGTAGCGGGCCAGGTCGTAATGGGCAGCCCCCGCCGCCATCATCTCGAACGCGCAGCAGGCCAGCCCGAAGGTGGCGGGCCAGCAACTGCGCATCCGGGCCCAGTTGACCAGTTCCTCCACGTTGCTGGTAATGAAATTGTGTTCAAGGCCTCCGAGGCCCTCCTCCGCGATCTCGCCTGCCCTGCCGATACCGGGAATGCGCATCAGGCCGCCTCTCCGGCACCGTCGTCGGGCCTTTCGCCGCCGACAGCAGCCTCGGTCATCATGGCGGGACCTCGATCTTCGAGCCCCACCCTGCGAACCGTCGAGGTGATCGTGCGCTCAGCAGAGATCGCTCCCGCCGGACCCGCCACCTGCTTCAGCGGACCCCACTCGAGCGCTCCGTTGCCGATCAGGTAGACGAACGATTCAAACACCGCGAACGAGAAGATCATTATCAGGACCAGCCCGAACAGGCCGAGGCCTCCCTGTGCCACCGCCCACGGGTAGAAGAAGACGATCTCAATGTCGAACACCACGAAGATCATCGCCACCAGAAAGAAGCGGACCGGGAAGCGTTCCGGGGTCTCCCGGGTGGGGATGATGCCGCATTCGTAGGGCGCCCGCTTCGGGCCGGTCGGCTTTCTGGGCGCCAGCAGGCCCGATGCGACGAAACTTCCGGCGGCGAACAGGGCGGCCAGCACGAAGAGCGCAAACAGTGGGAGGTACTGACCGATCATGTGCTATCCCGCCCCCTTGTTGAACTCGGCGACGCGGGCCATGACTACTTTGTCACGTTCATGGAGCATGTAGCACAGGGCCAGGAATATCAACAGTGATCCGAGCGTCACCAGCGCCGGCACCAGGCGGAGGTTGCCGAGGTCGCGGACCATCACCACCGACACGACCGGTTCATCGGGGTCGGCCACCGGTCGCTTGGGTGCCTGGCCCGGAAGGTTGTCGATCGACTCCGGCAGCACTGCCTGCATCTGCACGATGCCGTACCGGGTCGGGTGTTTGAGCGTCAGCGCGGTGCGAATCTGGGTCTCGACTCGATCCCAGCGGCTCGGGTCCGACGGAAGGCCGCGCTTCCCCCCGATGGTGAACGCGTCCAGGATCTTGAACTCGTTCTGGGTGCTGAACGGGAAGTCGCCGCTCCCGAGCAGCATGGCGATCGCCGATGCCTGCGCTTCGCCTGCTTGAGCGGTCGACAACAACTCCCAGCCGCCCAACGCGGCGTCGTCCTGGGCGATCAGGCTCGGAGCCACGGCCGCCAGTTCGCTGAGCGTGGTGGCACGGTTCTTGGCGTACTCCTCGGCGGCCAGGGCCGCGATTTCTTGATCCGTCATGCCCTCGACCTGGTCTGCGGTCAGATCAGCGACGGCGACAACCCCGAACTCCAGGTTCGCTGTCTCGATCTCGGTTCGCAGCTCGGGGTCTGAGACGCCGCTGAGCCCCGCATAGGCGCTCACCACCAACTCGTGGGCTGTCGGCAGGTCTTCAGAGCGGAGTCGTTCGGCTTCGTCGAGCGCGGCGAACGTCAGATGACCTTCGCTGTCGAACCCCTCGACTATCTCCACCTCCTGCCAGGTCGGCGCATCGCCGCGGTAACCGATCCCGTAGATCCACCAGATCGCAGCCATGATCGTCATCCAGCCGAAGAACCCGGCCAGGGCGATCAGCGTGCCCAGACGCGTACCCGTATTGGTGGCGAGCAGCAGCCACACCGAGCCCATCAGCACGACGACGCCGGTGAGGACCGCGAGGAAGCCTCGGATCTCCGGATCCCAGGCGAGGCCGGCAAAGAGTTCAATCGCCTCCATCAGAGGTTCCTCTCGTAGGCGACAATGGCATCGATCTGGTCCGCGGTGAGCAGAGCGGGGTACGGGGTCTCCAGATCGTTGGGAATGCCCGGGCCGACAGTATCGCTCTCAACACGGGGACCGAAGCCCGGCATCTGCCCGTTGCCGCCCGATCCGCCCCGCCCGTAGGTGGAGCCGATCGTCTGACCCGTCTCCACGAACTCAGCGTGGCCCCTCGGCGACTCGAACTCGGTGAGGGTCGCACCGCTGAGCAGGCTGGGCCCGAAAAACCCGCCGGCCTGCGTGAGGCCGTCCTCGAAGCCTGGTATCGGTGTGTCCCGCCCGTTGACACGCAGGGTCATCTCCTCGTCTCCGCCGAAGCTGAACCCGTAGGTGTGGCAACGGGCGCAACTGTATGTTCCGAACGTTCCGGGGTTCGCGAAGAGCAGCGCGCCGTAGGTCTTGTATTCCTCCCAGTCGGCGGGGTCGAGCCCTTCGCCGCTGACCAGAATGTCGAGTGCCGCCCATCTCAGGTCTTCGGAGTTCTGTTCCAACGCCAACGATTCGTCTTGGGCGATCGCCAGCTGCCGCGCAGTGTCGGCCACGCCGCGTGCGTCGGAGACCCATTGCGCCGCCTGTTCGGCGGTGTCCTCGTCGCCGGTGGCGGAGAGGTGCTGCCGCACCGCCTGCAGGACACCCGACTCGACCTGATCGGCGATGCGGTCCGGGGTGATCTGAATGCTCCGGAGGTAGAACATGATCTCTTCGAGCTGCTGATCGGTGAGCGGCCCGCCGCCGGGAGCGCCCCATGCAGGCATCACTCCGTTGCGGCCGTAGTTGAGAGTGTGCAGCACCTCGTCCTCGGAGAAGCGGGAGAGCACGGTGTTGAGGGCGGGGGCCTCCCAGCTCACCTGGGCGATGAACTCCCCCGTCTCAGAGGTCAGCGCAACGCTGGTTGATCCGCCCGTTCCGTCGGCCCCGTGGCAGGTGACGCACTGGGCACCCTCGAGGTAGATGTCCTCGCCGCGGTTGGTGAAGATCCGGGCGGTGTCGACGTCGCGCCCCTCCTGGCGTCCCGGTTCGCCGAGCCAGTACAGCGGCAACGAGACGCCGATGATCGTGAGCATCACCAGGTTGGCGCCGAGGGCGAAGTCCAGCCGTTTGCCTTCGAGGTCCTCGTCGCGGACGTCGTCGCGGCGGTTGGCTGCCAGTTCGAGCTCGGACCCCACCTCCCCCTTGGCGGCCCGGATGTTGAAGAAGAGGTATACCAGCCCACCGATGAAGACGATCGCCAGGATGACGAAGCCGATTGTTCGCTGGGTGGAAGCGGCGAGCAGCATAGGGACGGAGAGAGGTTATCTAGTGGCTGGCTTGACCGATGCAGTTGGGCCCTTCGGCTTCCTGCCCGGTGGTGTTGACCCCGATGGCGGGGCCCTGGATGATCGTTCCGGTGTCTACGGTGAGTGACCCGTCGGCTCCGATGGACATGGCAAAACGGTCCATTCCCCTGGGGGCTGGGCCGCCGCGCTTCTCACCGACCTGGTTGTATTGGGAGCCGTGGCACGGGCATTCGAACCATTGCGAGGTGCCGCATTCCGGCACCCGACACCCCAGATGCGGGCATTTCTGGTACAGCGCAACAACCCCGCCGTCGAGACCGAGGGAGAACCCGGCCTGCATTCCGGCGAGTTCGGGACCGGAGTACACGGCACGGGCCTTCTCGACTGCGCCGTTGGGATATTCGGTGATCCACATGCGGCCGTCGGCGCGGTACAGGAATCCGTTGTTGTTGCGTATCTCGGCGAGTATGTCCGATACGAGCCCGACCTTGATGGCCGATCCGAATCCGCCACTGAGCTGCGGCCACAGGAAGGCGATGCAGGCCACCCCGAAACCCGAAAGTCCGAGGCCGAACATCAACACGATCGAACGGTTGAAGAACTGGCGCCGGGTGACTCCCAGGGTCTCGGGGTCCGGCGGTACGTAGGGGGCAGGCGGCGGCGCCGGCACGCGACTTGCCAGCACCAGTTCGCGGGTCGCGGCCTCCCGCTGCGCGACCACGGCCTTCTCGACCTCGCGCCCGGTCAGTTCCCTGCTGGGATCCAGGGAGTCGCTTGCGGCGTCGCGCTTGCGGGTCTCGCGTGACAGCATGCCGATCGCGTCGGAGTTCTGACGGCCCCGCATAGCCGCGAAGGCCGAAAGCACAACCAGAGCTCCCAGGATGATGATGGCAATGGTGATCGTCATGGTGTGCTCTTGAGGGTCCGTCCGTCAGCCAGTGAGGGTGAGTGGAGTGAGGATGAGTGGAGTGACTGTGAGTGGTAGGTCATTGGAGTTCTCGATCACAGTTCGAAGAAGAGACCGGCTTCCCAGGGGAACACGAAGTTGAATCCAGGTCCGCGGAAGAACGAGCCAATCATCACCAGAACCGCCCAGAACATGAGGTGGATGGTCATCAGTGAAATGGCGAACTTGCGGTCTTCGGGTTTGTTGGACGGGTTCTTGTCTATGTAGGGGGCGAGGATCAGCAGGAAGATGCCGATGCCGGGGATGGTCACACCAGCGACCATCGGATGGAACATTGTCAGCAACTCCTGCAGCCCCAGGAAGTACCAGGGCGCCTTCGAGGGGTTGGGGGTCTCGTTGAAGTTGGCCAGCTCAAGCAGCGGAGCGTTGACGAATATCGAGAAGATGGTGGTGAAGGCCGTGATGAACAGCGCCGCCGCGAATTCGACGACCAGCAGGTGCGGCCAGACATGGACCTTGTCCTGGGGCAGCGACTTGACGTCCTGGATCGACCCGGACTTGACCACGGTGAGCAGACGCTGGGTGTGGCCGCCCGGTCCGGTCGCCGCAGCGGACGCGGCAGCGGCGGCGGGTGTCTCCGCGGGCGCCGGGGCCGCAGCGGCAGGGGCGCTCTCCTCTCCGCCGGCTGCGGCTTTGGCTGCCTTGGAACGCTCCAGCAGGTGCGGCGGGATCTTCGCTGCCGCAGCCTTCTGCTCCTCAGTCATCTCGCTGTCGCCGGCGGGGGTCTCACCAGCGGCCTCGGCCGCCTTGGCAGCGGCTTTGGCTCGCGCCTCCTCGGCTCTTTTGCGAAGGTGTTCGGGGACTTCGACCATTCCTTGACCTCCTTACGACCTACAGCGGACCCGAGATGCCGCCGTCTTTACGCACCCGCCAAAAATGGATCGCCATGAAGATGACGGCCACGAACGGGAGCATGAGGACGTGCAGCACATACCATCGCAACAACGTGTCCGTTCCGATCTCGACACCGCCGAGCAGCACGAAACGGACCTGGTCGCCGAACACGGGCGTGTACCCCATCATGTTGGTACCCACCGTCACCGCCCACAGGGCCAACTGGTCCCAGGGCAGCAGATAGCCGGTGAACGACAGCAGCAGCGTGAGGGTGAGCAGGATCACGCCGATCACCCAGTTGAATTCCCTCGGCGGCTTGTACGCCCCGTGGTAGAAGACCCTCGCCATGTGCAGGAACACGGTCAACACCATCAGGTGGGCCGCCCATCGGTGCATGTTGCGGACCAGCAGCCCGAAGGTGACCGAGGTCTGGAGCGTGTAGATGTCGTCCCATGCCGCAGCCGCGGTCGGGCGGTAGAAGAACATCAGGAAGATGCCGGTGATCGTCAGGAGAATGAACAGGAAGAATGTCAGGCCGCCGAGGCACAGGGTGTAGGAGACCTTGACGGCGTGGCGCTTCACCTTCACCGGGTGGAGGTGGTACATCACGCTGTTCATGATCACGTAGCTGCGGTTGCGCGGGCTGTCGGTGTACCCCTTGCGGAATATCGACCCGGGCCTGAAGATCGAGCTCCAGGCTTGGCTGCCCTTCATGTCGTTGCCGAGCTTCGACATCTGCTGAGACAGCCGCTCCTTGAGCGGTGGCTTGATGTCGTCGGTATCGATTGCCATTGTGTTGATTCTCTCCTGCGTCGCCCGGTTCTAGCCGAGTCGCATTCCGTATCCGTAGCCGTGGCTGTTGGTTCGCTGGTGGCGATCCCCCTCAACGGCGGGATCGCCGATTGGGCCCATGATTATGACGCCGGTGGGGCAACGATCGACGCAGAGCGCGCAGCGGGTGCAGACGTCGTCGTCGATCGTGAAGATCACGTGGTCGCTCGGGTCGATCCCTGGCTGTTCGGTGCCGACCGCCTCGTCGATCGCGTCGGGGCGCACCATGTGGATGCACTTCCAGGGGCAGATGTCGACGCAGCCTTCGCACATGATGCACTCGGACTGGTCGATATGGATGAACTGCTTGGGCTTGACGGCCGCGCTGAGCCAGGCGGCATCGACCTCCGCCAGGACGTAGTCGTCGCGGAACTCCGGCATCGGGGGGTTGGCGTCGGTCGTTGTCACAGCGACGAACCCTCCTTGACGAGCGGACGGCCGAAGGCTGACCTCGCCGGGGCGGTCTCGGCGGCCTTCTGGCCCCTCGTCTGCCAGACCTTCCAGAGCCAGACGTTGCCGACCAGCACGACGCCGTAGATCACCACCGCGATGATGTGTTCGAGGTGCAGATAGTTGATGGTCAACGGGTTCCAGCCGCCCAGGGGCTGCGGTTTGAGGAATCCGCCCCAGCCGATGAAGAGCTTGTCGCTCCGCCAGGCCAGTTCGTTCTCAGCCCAGGTGAGCCATTGATGCGGCACCACCCCATAGGCCATGAACAACAGGAAGAACACGAACATGGAGCCGAACATCGCTTCGCCCCAGGTGTGCGGGGTGCCTATCGGGCGCCGCTTCGCGTACGCGAGGATGCCCGCTGTGCCCACAAGAGTGACGATGATAGACAGCGAGAAGGCAACCATGTTCGGCTCCGTTGGAGACTGAGATCCGGGTACTTCGTGAATCCTCGCACAAGTGTAGTCCCGAGCAGCAAAACCGCTCAGTTGGACGACACTGTTCTTCGGATTCCGTTCGGGTTTGTCGAATCTGGCAGCAATCGCTCTATCCTTCCCCGAAGTTCACCTAGAGTTTGTCGCGCCGAGCGACTGACTCAGCACCATCTGACCCGCACCGGAGACGACGTTGGTCGAAGTACCCGAGCATCTTCTGAAGAGGGCCGCTGAGGCCCGCGCTCGCCTCAGTGGTGAGGCCGCGCCCGGCGACAGTGGTGAACAGGCCGCCCCCGCCGACGCTGCTGCAGCCGCGTCCCCCGCGGTCGTGCCCGCGCCCGCTCCGGCCGCTGCGGTTCCAGCGGAACCACAGGTCAAAGTCGAGGCGCCGGTCGCCCCCTATGTGACCGCGGCACTCCAGCGGAAGACGATCCCGTACTGGGTCATGCCCGTCCTGTTGTTCCTGCCGATCTGGGCGATCTATTACGTCGGTTACCTCGAGCGCCCTCCCGCTGACCCTGAGGGTCTGCTGTTCGAGGGCGGCGAGGTCTACGCCGAGGTCTGCGCCTCCTGCCACGGAGGCACCGGTTCAGGCGGGACCGGACGACAGCTCAGCGGCGGCGAAGTGCTGCTCACGTTCCCCGGCGACGCTGAGGGATACGACGGGCTGGCGGGCCATATCGCCTGGGTCGCGAACGGGTCTGAGCAGACCGAGATAGTCGAGGGTCCCGTCTACGGCGACCCGGCTCGCACAGGCACCGACAGCCCCCGGACGGTCGGCAGCTTCGGTGCGGTGATGGGCAACTTCACCGAGTCCCTGTCCGTGGAGGAACTGGCTGCGGTCGTCTACTACGAGCGGGTGGCTCACGGCGAGATCGACGACGAGACCGCCGCATTCGAGCTCGAGGTGCTTGAGGAGTTCGTCCACATCAACGAGGAGGCGGGAGTCGGCAACCTGGCTCTCGGCGTGTCGGTGGCCGAGGTCAGTGCCCAACTCGAGGAGGCTCGGGCTGCTGTCGCGGCGGCGCACGACGAGGTTGCCGCCGGCTGAACCCCGACATTCTCCCGTGGTCACAGCCAAATCTGCGCGATTGACCACACAATATGTAGATAAACGCGCAGATTTTCGGCTCAGACTGGCAACCCGAGGAATTGTCATCGACGCAGGGGCAATTCCGCGACAATCTTATGAGCAGAGCTACGCGAGGGAGATCAGTGGATATCGCAACCACTAGCGAATGGGGCACGGTTTCGGCGTTGGCCGAGACCTTCGACGATCTTGACCTTCGTGGCCTGTTCGCCGACGACACCGCTAGGGCTGAGCGCTTGACGTTCACGGTCGGCGACCTTGTGGTCGACCTGTCGAAGCACCGCGTCACCGATGAGATCGTGACTGCGCTGGTGGCTCTGGCGCAACGGGCCGGCCTGAGTCAACGGGTCGAGGCGATGATGCGCGGCGACCGCATCAACACGACCGAGGACCGAGCAGTTCTGCACACGGCCCTTCGGGCACCTGAGGGCACCGTGATTGGGGTTGACGAGGGCTCGGCGGGCCGAACCGATGTGGTCGGGCAGGTTCATGACTTGCGTGGGCGCACGGCCGCCTTCTGTGCGCGCGTCCGTGACGGTGACTGGCTCGGCTGTACGGGTGAGCCCATCGACACGGTCGTCAACATCGGTATCGGCGGTTCGGATCTGGGACCGTCAATGGCCTATGAGGCTCTGGCCGCGTACCGGCATGGGCGTCTGCGCTGCCGTTTCGTGTCCAACGTCGACAGCCACGATCTGCTGACTGCTCTGGCGGATCTCGACCCTGTCACGACTCTGTTCGTTGTCGCCTCCAAGACGTTCACGACCTCTGAGACGTTGACCAATGCCGCGACAGCACGGCGCTGGTTGACCGACGCTCTGGGCGACGGGGCTGTCGCCCAGCACTTTGTGGCGGTGTCGGCCGACGCGGCCGCGGTGACCGAGTTCGGTATCGACGCGGCCAACATGTTCGAGATGTGGGACTGGGTCGGGGGCCGCTACTCGTTGGACTCCGCTATCGGTCTCTCGCTGATGCTGGCGATCGGAGCTGAGAACTTCGAGGAGCTGCTGCGCGGCATGCACACCGTCGACCGACACTTCGCCTCTGAACCCCTACACCGCAACGTTCCCGCCATCGCTGGCATGATTGCGGTCTGGTACCGCACGTTCTGCGGGCTGCCGACCCGTGCGGTGCTGCCCTATTCGCAAGCGCTCCGGCGCTTCACCGCCTATCTGCAGCAGCTCGACATGGAGAGCAACGGAAAGCGTGTGCGGCTCGACGGTGAGACCGTCGGCTACGAGACCGGGCCGATCCTGTGGGGCGAGTCCGGCACCAACGGACAGCATTCGTTCCATCAACTGCTTCATCAGGGCACAACGATCGTGCCGTGCGACTTCATCGTCTTCGCCGATCCCGACTTCAGCGACGCTCCCGCTGAGCACCACGAACTGCTCGTGGCCAACTGCCTGGCTCAAGCAGAGGCACTGGCTTTCGGCAGGAGCGAAGCAGAGGTCGCAGCCGCCGGAACCGATCCCGGCCTGGTACCGCACCGCACGTTTCCGGGGAACCGGCCGTCCACCACGATCATGGCGCCGCGTCTGACCCCGTCGGTTCTGGGCCAACTCATCGCCCTGTACGAGCACCAGACCCTGACCCAGGGCGTGATCTGGGGAATCAACTCGTTCGACCAGTGGGGTGTCGAGCTGGGCAAGTCTCTCGCCACAACAATCGGCGGCGAGTTGAGCACCCCTGAACCCCCGGCCCTAGACCACGACCCCTCCACCAACGCCCTCATCAACCGCTACCGCGGGTTGCGTCTGACTTCGCGCGACAGGTCCTGAGTTTTTCAAGTCGCGTAGGTGGGCAGGTCTCGCAGATAGGTGCCCATGTGGGGGACAGTGAAAGCGATTTGGCCTCTTTCGGGAGCGTAGATCAACCCTTTATTGATGAGGCTGTCACGCAGAGGAGAGGCCCGGTTAGGGTTCTTGGGATCGAGGCGCTTAGCTACTTCACTGGATGAGGCTGGGTCATCCTCTGATTCTGCCACGGTGTGCATGTAGCGCCGTTCGGCAGGGGTAGCGCGGTCATACCGGGGTTTGAAGAACGAATCGTTGAGTTCCCGGTTCGCTTGAGGTACGGCATCTTCTACATCTTCGACAGTAATCGGTGATCCGTCTGCCCGGTCCCAGGTGTGCATCCCATAGGTTTGGACAAAGAAGGGGTAACCGCCTGACACGTCCACCAGGGCCTCGAGCGCCTTCGTCTCGTATCTGACATTCAGCTGTTCTGCTGGTTCCGACAGCGCAAGAGAGCTGTCAGCAGCGCTCAACCGTCCAACCGACCGGATGGAGAACAGTCTTTCCGAGTATGAGCGGGCCTCCGACAGGATACGGCTCACAGGAGGCAGGCCGGCGCCGCCGATAACCACTGGAAGTTGATCCTGGTTGATCCGGTGCGATGCTCCTATGAGCGCTCCGAGTTGGTCCACGGGGACATCTTGAAGCTCGTCTATCATCAGAGCGGCCCCGACCCCTTCTTCTCGGGCTCCCTCCCCCAGCGCAACCAACAAATCGATCAGGTCAGCCTCCAAATCAGTCGAGTCGGCGATGCCCGGTTTGGGTTCGTAAGGGAGGACGATACCTCCTCGAGAAAGCGCTCCGGAGGCGGCTTTGGCAAAGCTCGCTGCGGTCCTCCCGATGTTTCGGGCTCGGTCCTTGTTGCGCCATCGACGGTTGACGGCGCGGACCATCGGTGGGAGCGCCTCGGCTACCTGGGTTCTCAGATCGCTGCCAGGCCGGGCCTCGAACATCTCGCCGATCCATCCGGATTCGATCGCGGCATTTCGGAAATGCCGCAGCAGAACGGTTTTGCCCACTCCTCGAAGCCCCGACAACACCAGCGGTTGGAACGGCCGCCCGGCTGCGGCGCGGCCAATGACAACGTTGAACGCATCCAAGAACTCGTCACGGCCGGCGAGCAGCGGCGGCGGGGTTCCCGCGCCGGGGGAATACGGGTTTCGGATCGGGTCGATGGTTTGAGTATAGCGAAATATCTGACTGTCTACATTTTTCTGTAGATGCGTGAATAAAACACTATAAAGCCCGTGCGGTCCGGCTCCATGTCGTGGGTGGCGGTCAACTCGCAGAGGAACGTCTGCAGTTCCGGCGAGAGCGCATCGAATGCCGCGTGCATGTCTGCGAAGCAGGTGTCGCCGCCGAGTTCGGGCAGCAGCACCGACTGGAGGCCGCCCTCTTTCAAAGACGGGCGGCTCGTGATGTTTCGTCGGCAGCCTCCGTCGGTGGTTGTGGGTATCTGGCCACAATCCCCGCTCTGTCCCTGGCTCGTGTGCTCCTGCCGACGCGTGTTTGACCGTTGTCCGTGATCGACAGTCGAAACACAGCCGCCTTGCTCAACCTTCCGGGGGTGCGATGGAGTCGGCGGGTTGGAGGGTGAACGGATGGCCGCGCAGCGACTGGACTACACGGAAGTGGCGTTCGTCCAGTGTGCCGATGACGTCGGTTTCGTACTTGTCCGCCAACACGACCAACGAGGCGTCCGTCAGCCCGAGAGGCAGGTCGCGATAACGCTCGACCACAGCCCGTGCCGCGATCAGTTCTGCTTGGCCGAACGACGCCAGTTCGTAAGCCCCTGAGGAGAGTTCGGCTAGGACCGTCAATTCGGCGTTGACCCCCGCGAGTTGCGCCGTGAGGTAGTCCAGTTCCGCCAACACCAACGGCGAGACCACCAGAGGGCGAGTCGTCGCAAGTACCTGGGCACACGCTTTGTGCATTCTCTGGTCGGGAACGAATGCCGCCAGCAACACGCTCGTGTCGACGATCACCTTCCGAACCCGGTTTCGGCCAGCAACTCGTCAACCCGCTCCGCCAGGGTCGGGTCTCCCCAGCCTTCGGCGAAAAGCGGCACCGTCGGGGTCACTTCCCGGCGATTCAGAGCATCGGCAAGCGCTTCACGCACAATCGCGGCCTCCGTCCGACGTTCCTGATGCGCCGCCAGTTCGAGACGCTTCTTCAGATCGTCCGGCAAGTAGATCGTGGTCTGCTTCACGACATATATTGTACCATATATGTTGCAATGTCAATGGGTTCCCCGAACTCAGCGTCGCTATACAGTGAGTCCCTCAGCTCCGGTGGGCTTGGTGCCGGTGATGGTCAGGCGGTGCATGACTCGGCGGGACGTGTAGTCGGGGACGGCGTAGTGCTGCACGCAGCGGTTGTCCCACATGGTCAATGTGCCGGGGCTCCAACGGTGGCGGCACTGGAACGCGGGCGACCCGACGTGCTCGAGCAGCATCGAGAGGAACGCCTCGCTCTCGGCGCTGGTGAGGCCGTCGATCCTGGTTGTGAAGTTGCCGTTGACGAACAGCGCCCTGCGTCCGGTGTCGGGATGGACTCTCACGACGGGGTGGTGCACCGGCGGCCACTGTTGCTGCATCGTGGCGAGGTCGACATCGGCGTTGCCGTCGGCGATGGCCCGCTTGAGCGTCTTGGTCAGGTCGTGGGTGGCGGTCAACCCGCAGAGGAACGCCTGCAGCTCCGACGAGAGCGCATCGAATGCCGCGTACATGTCTGCGAAACAGGTGTCGCCGCCGAGTTCGGGCAGCAGCACCGACTGGAGGATCGTGAAGGACGGCGGGCACGGCAGGTAGGTGTTGTCGGTGTGCCAGGCATCGGCACCCTGGTTCTTCGGTGAGACCTGGTCGAGGACGGTCATCTCGGGGTGGTCCGGGTGTTTCGGGCCGAAGGGTGCGGCGTCGATCTCGCCGAGGCCCCGCGCGAAGGCCAGCTGCGCCTGCGGGCTGAGGTGTTGATCCTCGAAGAAGAGGACCTTGTGCTCCAGGATCACTTCGATGACCGCGGCGACGTCTTCGCTGGTGGCACGGCCCAGATCGATGCCGGTGACCGTGGCCCCCAGCGTCGGGGTCGTCGGTACGACCCTCAACGTCACAACTCACCGATCGCTTGAAGATGGCGTTCAACCTGTTCAGCGATCTCGGCGCCGATCTCTGAACTCAGCGAACCGGCCAGCTCGGATGCGCCGGCATGGCTCAGCATCTCGTGCAGGCGGTCCCGCAGTTGGCCGAGCACCCAGACCTTGACCGGCCCGTGCGCTGCCTTGTCGAACTCGACGATGGTGTTGGTGCCCGCCGCCTTGTCGATGTAGTGGTAGTGCGGGTCATCGACGAAGGCGTCGAACCGCAGGTATTCGTGGCCGTCGGCGACTATGTGGACCGAGATCCCCTCGTCGCTGAATCCCCCCTCCGGCGAGTGCTCGTCGATCTCGGCCATGTGCTCAGCGTTGTCTCCGTAGATGTCTGCGAGGGCGGCCGGATCGACCTTGCGGTACTCGATCCCGACCCGCAGCGGGGCGAAGTCGAACCAGTCGGTGCTGGTCTCGTCGGGTGGGACGGGTGGAACGTTGTAGGTGGTGCCGACCATTTCAGCTCCCTTGCGATGCGCTGGCGGGTTGGGGAATACGACCAAAGATGCGGCGTGCGTTGCCGTCGAGGAGAGCTTCGACGGTTTCAGCCTCGAGTGCTAAATCCTCGAGTTGGCGCATTGAACTGACGTGGCCCGTGAGCGGGAACCCGGTGCCGAACACACAGCAGTCCCTTCCGTCGCCCTTGATGAATGCGATGAGTTCGTCGGGCCAGCGGCGGGGCGGATGGGTGGCAGTGCCGATATGCACGTTGGGGAATTTCGACGCAGCCTCAATGGTTTCAACGACCCAGGGAGCTCCGGTGTGCGAGAGCACGAATCCGACGTCGGGGAACTCTGCGGCGGCGCGCGCGATTGCGCTCGGATGGCCGGACTCGTGGATCATGTTCCCCCCCGAAGCCCCGGCTTGCATGGTGAACGGAATACTGTGCTCGGCGCACAGTTCGTAGTACGGCCAATAGTCGGGGTGGTCGAAGGGCCGGTCCCAGCTGTGGGTGTGGGTGTGCAGGCCCACGCACCACTGCGCGTCGACGGCTTCGGCGGCAGCTGCGAGGTCCGCAGCGCCCGCATCGGGGTTGACGCTGAACACCCCGACGAACCGCCCCGGATATGCCGCAACAAGGTTGTTCAGCTCAGACTCGCGCAGCGCGTAGTGGGCGAACTCTGTGAGCGCCGGGTCGTTTCGATCACCGCTGAGTCTCGTTTCCGGTTCACAGACGGGCAGCACGACCGTGTCCACACCCAGCCGGTCCAGACGCTTCACCATCTCGGCCGGTTCACAGAATCCGTCTTCGGAATCACCGCCGCGGATGCGGATGCCCAGTCCGCCACGGGCGATCACCTCTGTCCAGAGCGCCTCCCGGTCGGGCGTGAAGGCGTTGCACCAGTAGTCGATCATCGGTCGTCACGGAACCGGACGAGTTTGGCGGCAGTGCCGAATCCGGTCAGACGGTCGAGCGTTCCGGGCGCGACCACTTCGGCTCCGATGCGCACCCCGGTCGCCTGGTGGAGTCGTTCGGCCACCCGGTGGGACAACGTCTCGAAATCGGCGGGATCGGCTTCACTCACGATCTTCACGGTCATTTCGTCTCGGTTGTTCGACCGGTCGGCCACCACGAAATAGTCGTCGCCAACGCCCTCGACGCCTGAGGCGATCTCGCCCAGTGCCTCGGGCCAGATGTTGACGCCGCGGAGTTTCACCATGTTGTCGCCGCGTCCCGCGAAGGGGGCCATCTTGCGCAGCCAGCTTCCGCACTCGCATCGGCTCCGGGGATACAGCGCGGAGAGGTCCATGATGTTGTATCGGATCTGCGGGCTGCCGGTCTTGTAGATCTCGGTGATGCAGACCGCGCCCTGCTCGCCGTCGGGGAGATGCTCGCCTGTTTCGGGATCGACGATCTCCACGATGAAGGCGTCCTCGAAGATGTGCATGCCGTCGCCGGCGGCGCATTCGATCGCCACCCACTGAACTTCGTGGAATCCGTAGGAGTCGTAGACGGCCGCGCCGAACGTCTCGCTGAGCCGTTGCTTGTCGCCAATGTTGGGGAGCGCTCGCAGCTGCAGGTCGGCAATGGGGTCGATTCCCATTTCACGGGCCGTTTCGGCAAGGTGCAGCAGGTAGTCGCCGGTGGTCAGGATCGCTTTGGCTCCGTACTGCAACGCCAACTCGATCTGTTTGCGGGTCGGGGTCACGTTGCCGGTTCCGGTGCTCAGCACGACGCAGTTGAGCCAGCGGTACAGCGCTTCGTCCATGGCATGGGCACCGTTGTGGGTTGAGTACGCCCAGGCGTTGATCACCACGTCTCCGGGGCGGATGCCCTGCATGTACAACGCCCGCGCGCTGAGGACCGCGCCGGCTTCACGGTCCCAGGCGGTGTAGAGCGTCGGTCGGGACGCGCCTGTGGTGCCGCCGCTCATGTAGACGCGCATCGGCTCTTGGGCAGCGTGGGCGACGCTCACACCCTGGTAGTCGCCGTAGGGCGGGTCGGCTTCGATGCTCTCGCGGATGTCGTCGACCGTGTAGCTCGGGAGTGCGCGGAGGTCGTCGAGCGAACGGAGATCGTCGGGGCTGACTCCAGCGGCGTCCCAGCGGCGCCTGAAGAAGGGGACTGAGTAGGCGGCTCGGGCGCGGCTCTGCAAACGGGTCAGTTGTTTCTCCGCGATCGTTTCGGGGTCGTCGAGATAGGCGGTCTCCAGGTACTCCGGGGGTGGGGGGAGCCGTGTTGTGAGCAGGTCGTAGTCGACCGCTTCATGAGGTCGACGAACCGGCTTCATTGCGGAACTAGCTCGGTGGCCTCGATGAACTCCCTCGGCAGGTAGTCGTCAGGGAAACGGTAGAAGTCGACTGAGTTGTCCCAAAGGATCCTGCGTTTGCTCTCTTCGCTGATCAGTTCCGGTTCGAGGTCGAGGAAGTACTGGACTGCGTGCGGGTATTTCGAGTCGGGGTGCGGGAAGTCGCTCTCCCAGAGGATGTGGTCGTCTCCCAGCCAGCGGATGACGTCGGCCACGAAGGGGTCTTCGCATTCGGTGCTGATCCAGCAGTTGCGTTTGAAGTACTCCGTGGCGGTCATGGTGAGGTAGCCGCACTCGGCCTCTCCCGCCATCTCCAGGTGTTCGTCGATTCGGTGCAGCCAGGAGGGAAGCCACCCGCAGCCCGCTTCCTGGTAGGCGCAGCGCAGCTTCGGGAAACGTTCGAACACTCCCTGGACGATCATCGAG
Source organism: Candidatus Aldehydirespiratoraceae bacterium (assembly GCA_965208435.1). GTDB lineage: Bacteria > Actinomycetota > Acidimicrobiia > Acidimicrobiales > Aldehydirespiratoraceae > VXYK01. The sequence goes on from OZ242337.1 coordinate 1,773,182, forward strand.
AGGCAGGCGTTCTGGGCTTCGTGGACGTGCACGACTGTGTGCCATTCAGTGAAGGTCTTGAAGCGGTCGACGCCCTCGGTCTGGGCGTTGAGGCCCATGAACTCGTGGGTGGCGAAGGCGCAGTCGAGGTCCTGGAGCAGTTCGTAGACGGGGTCGTAGTAGCGGTCGCCGAGCTCTCGGTGGTTGGTGTGGTTGGGTCGAGTCCAGAAGCAGCGTGTCCCGAGGTGGTCGTAGGCGTACTGGATCTCTTCGACCGCCCGGCTCACATCGGTGAGGGGGATCGGGCCGGCGGTCATGACCCGGCCGTCCGAGGCCTCTCGCATGTCGGCGCCCCAGTGGTTGTAGGCCCTTGCCATGGCCGCCTGCAGTTCGGGGTCGATGCCCGAAAGCCACATGTCGTACTCGGGTCCGTAGATGACGCAGCAGTCGACGCCGTCTATTGCGAGGGCTTTGGCCACCCGGTCCCCGGTGAATCCGTCGGTGGCGAGCTCTCCGTACTGGGCGACCATGTCTTCGTATGTCCAGTTGATCGCCTTCTGGAACTGCCCGTAGAGGCTCACGTCGTGTTGGCTGTAGCGACCGTCGACCAGAACCGGGTTGTAGGTCTCGAGTCCCGCGGGGTTGCGGCGGTCGAGGCGGTGCCTGAATCGCTCAGGCAGATACTTCTGCCAAAGATCGGCTGGGTAGACGACGTGTGCGTCCGCATCGAAGACTTTGAACCCGTGGCGCATATCTGTTTCTCCTAGGTGATGTTGGTTGCGGCGTCCGCGGTGCGGGCAACGAAGAAGCGGACTCCCTGCTCGCCGGCGGTGAAACCGTAGAGGTGGTCGGCGGGGATCACGGCTACGTCCCCGGCGTCGAGCACGGTCCCGTCGGTCACTTCCACGCTGCCGTCGAGGATCACCATGATCTCGTTTATGTCATGGGTGTGGGGCGGCACGCAGAATCCCGGCGGCATTTCGGAGATGTGGCTGTGGAAGCCGTGCTCGCCGGTGGTGAGTCGACTGCGTCGGGCGCCAAGAGCATCAGCCTGCGCTGCCAACGCAGCGACTTCGGCTTTCTGATCGGCCGCAGTTTCCCACTCCAGCCGATCCAGGTGGCGAAAGATCGCTCCTTGCTCCATCCCCAGACAATGGCCCACTTTGCCACTCCGTGTCATGCTGAGGTCAAGATCCGAACAAACCAGTACAAGACAAACAGTGCAATAGTTGCAGTAGCGATCGGGGGTCATTCATGGAACTGCATGAGATCGACTTGGGCAATCACCTCCGCGCTGGTCCATACCGAGATCGACGGTGAGCGGCTCACACACCAGGAGTTGGCCTCGTTCTTCGTGCTGCTGTGCGCGGCCGGCAACGAGACCACCCGCAACGCCATCAGCCACGGGTTGGTGGCGTTGACCGAACATCCTGAGCAGCGCCAGTGGTGGCTCAGCGATCTTGAGGGCAACACCCCGACCGCTGTCGAGGAGATCGTGCGCTGGTCGACCGCCATTTTCAATCCGCGCACGTTCTTAACTGAGAGAGCCGCGGTCAGCTGAGGCGGACGAGGAGTTGGAACTCGATGATGCCGTGGTCTTCCACCGACACCACGATCGGTGCTCTCGGCGGAGTGACGCCGAAGTCGGACCAGAAGATCTCCGTGTGACCAATCACCAGTCCGAGGCCGGGTTCGACGATCGTGGGGTGCAGATGAAAGAACACCTGGTTGGTGGTGCCGTTCACGGTCAGGTCGCCGACCGCGTCGACCTCGAGCGTGGAACCCGACTCCAGGGCCTCGACGTCGAGTTGCACGGGCTCGGTGAGCACGAACGTGGCGGTCGGGTAGACACTGGCTCGAACTGCGCCGCGGATGGCGTTCTCACGTCTGGAGTCGTTCGATTCGATCGTTGTCATGTCGACGGTTATCTCAGCGGCGACGAGTGTCCCGTCGGTGATGGTGAGTGAACCGGTCACGCCGCCGGTGCGTCCCACGGCTGTGACATCGCCAACGGTCAGCTCCTCTTCCACGCGGAACCCGGCGAACGAGCCGCTGGCTGTATCGAAGTCGAACTCACCGAATTCGTCGTCGACGATCCAGGTGCCGTCTGCGTCACCTCCCGTCGGGGGGTCGGCCTCGGCCGAGTCTGCTCCCGTATCGGGTGCTGGGTCGGGTTCTGCATCGGGCTCAGATTCTGAATCGGCGTCATCACCGCTTGGCGCCGGATCCGGGGCTTCGTCCTGTTCAGAAGCGAGGTCTTCTTGAAGCTGCTCGAGACCTGCTTCGGTGCTCACCGGGGCGGGCGTATCGCCACGGAGGAACACGAACCAGAACGCCGCAACCACCACGACCAGAAGGGCCATGGCCCCCGTTGCCAGCCATTTTTTCTTCATGCCATCTCCTCGGCTACTTCTCTGCATGCCTCGATCGTGGCGTCAAGTTCGGTATCAGTGTGGGCCAGTGAAGTGAACACGGCCTCGTACGCGCCAGGGGCGAAAGCCACGCCGCGGCGCAGCATCCCATGGAAGAACTGCGGGTACCTGCCGTTGTCACAGATCGTCTTGGCGGACTCGAAATCTGTTGGGGGCTCGCTGCCGAAGAAAAGGCCCAACAGCGGCCCCACCCTGGGCACGCAGGCGTCCACACCCGCTTCGTCGAACGCTGCGGTCAAACCGGCCTGCAGACACGCCGAGATTTCCGACAGTTCGCGGTAAGCGTCCGGTGTCAGCAGTTCGAGGACTGCCAGTCCCGCCGCGGTGGCCAACGGGTTGCCCGACAATGTGCCGGCCTGATACACGCTTCCCAACGGGGCGAGGTTGCCCATGATCTCCGCCGACGCACCGATCGCTCCCATCGGCAGACCACCGCCGATCACCTTGCCGAAACACCAGATGTCGGGATTCACGCCGTACCACTCGGCCGCGCCCCCGCGGCAGAGGCGAAAACCGGTGATGACCTCGTCGAACATCAGCAGGGCCCCGACCTCGTCGCAGGCCCGGCGCAGTCCCGGGAGGAAGCCGGCTGCGGGCTCGACAAGGCCCATGTTGGCGGCAACCGGTTCAACCACGACCACCGCGACCGATTCGTCGAGTTCGGGCACGACGTTGTAGGGCGCAACCACAGTGTCAGCGACCGCGCCGGTCGTAACGCCCGCCGAACCGACCAGACCCTGCTGAGCAACTCCAGACCCTCCGGCCACCAACAGTGCATCGCTGTGGCCGTGATAGTTGCCGGCGAACTTCACGATGCGGTCACGCCCGGTGGCGCCGCGCGCCATGCGTATGGCGGTCATGGTCGCTTCGGTGCCGCTCGACACGAGCCGTACCATCTCCAAGCCCGCTATGCGGCTCGATATCTCTTCGGCGAGGCGAACCTCGTTGTGTGTCGGCGCGCCGTAGCTTGTGCCCGAGGCCGCGGCGGCCTGCACCGCTTGCGTCACAGCCGGGTGGGCATGACCGAGAATCGTCGGGCCGTAGCTCTGCACGTAGTCGATGTATCGGTTCCCCTCGACGTCGTAGACGTAGGGGCCGTCGGCTCGGGCCACGAAATACGGTGTTCCGCCCACTGACCCGAAGGCTCGCACCGGCGAGTTGACACCTCCGGGTATGACCGCCTCAGCGCGATCGAAGAGCGCCCTGTTTGACAGCGCGCTGTTCGTGGCTGCGCCGCTCACTGGAGTTTCTCGGCGAGCAGACGAGCGAAGTAGCTGCAGATCAGGTCTGCCCCGGCACGCTTGATCGCCAGGGTGTGCTCAAACGCCACCGGCTCGAGCTCCAGCCAGCCGAGACGCGCGGCGGCGTGGACCATCGCGTACTCTCCGCTGACGTGGTACGCCGCGATGGGGACGTCGAACTCGGCCCGGGCACGGACGATCACATCAAGGAACGGCAGGGCAGGCTTTACCATCACCATGTCGGCGCCCTCAGCGACGTCCTCGCGGATCTCCTCGACCGCCTCACGGCTATTTGCCACATCCTGCTGGTAGCCGCGCCGGTCACCTCCGCCGGCGATCGTCACGTCGACTGCGTCGCGGAAGGGCCCGTAGAGCGCGGTCGCGTACTTGGCTGAGTAGGCGAGGATCGCGACTTCTGCGAAAGCTGCTTCGTCGAGACCCTCACGGATCGCGGCTACCTGGCCGTCCATCATCCCCGAGGGCGCCACGATGTCGGCACCGGCGTGTGCCTGTGCGATCGCCACTTCGGCATAGAGTTCGATGGTGGCGTCATTGTCCGGTTGACCTGTATCGTCGAGCAGCCCGCAATGACCGTGGTCGGTGTACTCGTCAAGGCACAGATCAGCGATCAGCACCATCTCATCGCCGTGGTCGTCACGCAGGTCCTGTAGCGCGACCTGCACGATTCCGTCCGGTTTCCACGACTGCGACCCTTCCGCGTCCTTTCGTTGCGGGACCCCGAAGAGCAGAACCGCGCCGACGCCCAGTGCTCGGAGTTGATCGACTTCGGCTCGCAGCGAATCGCGGGTGTGCTGGAAGTGGCCGGGCAACGACGGGATCGGCTGGGGTTCATCGATGCCCTCGCGCACGAACAGCGGAGCAACCAGGTCATCGACATGCAGGTGTGTTTCTGCTACGAGCCTCCGCAGCGCCGGAGTTCGGCGCAGGCGACGCAGGCGGCGTTCAGGAAATGGCACCCAGCCAGACTACGGCCTAACCGACCCGGAGCGAACAAGAACCGAAGGTGCCACTCGTTAGAACATGCGGCCTTCGATGCGGCTCGCTGCCAGCCACATCCCCATGTCGTAGATGGTCTGAGACATCGCCTGACCGATGAGGTCGAGCTTGCGGACCTGCTCAATCCGCACCGATGCCTGTTCGAGTTCCCGCTTGGGCAGCAACTCTGCGAAGAGGCCGCAAGCATCGGCGAGGCAGATGATCACGACGTCACGGGGATCCGGGATCTCGTCGCTGAACAGCACGCCCATGATGCGCAGCTTCACTTCGCGCTCCGCTTTGCCGTCGATGACCGGGTAGCGGCGCGACTTGAAGACCCACAGGAAACGGTCCTCCTCGCGTTCCAGGATCCCGACGTCGACCAGTCGCCTGAGAGCCTCCTCACGGATCTCTTCGGAATGGCCCGCCTCCTGCTCGACCCAGTAGCGGGCGTCCCGGTCCGCTTCGTCCCGGTCCGCGGCGATTCGGGCCAGCGTCGGGTCGAGCAGGCTGTCGCCGGTCGGTGTGTCGTCAAGCAGAACAAGCCGCTCCGGGTCGGTGTCGATGCGATACTCCATCGCCAAGTCCATCAGCACAGCGCCGGCAAGGATCCGGTCGAGCAACCAACTCGGCACATGCACGAACTTGCCGTCATCATCACGCAACATCAGCAGAACTACTTCTTCAGCAAATCTCAGCATGGTCCTGAACGGCCCCCAGTCTTGTCTTGTATGCAACTCTCGAACGAGTTCCAGGTTCGGTCAGAGGCTAGCACTCCTCCAGATCGAAACTTTATCGCTTGCTGCCGGCTGCGTCAGCGCAGAGGTTCACGATCGCGTCGACGAGTCCGTCGATGGTGTGCGGTTCAGCCTCCACGTCGACCGTCAGGCCCAACGACCGCGCAGTTGCCGCGGTGGCGGGACCGATACAGGCGATCATTCCAGGAAGGTTCTCGGCACCGACGCTGCGGTGGAGACGACTCACCGTCGACGACGAGGTGAACGCCACCACATCACTCTGCCGACAGGCCGACATGTCGGCGTCGCTGACTGGCATTCCGACTGTTCGATATGCCGCGACGTCGTGGACTGTCCAGCCTCGTTTGCGGAGTTCTTCGGGGAGCAGCCTGCGGGCCTCAGCTGCGCGGGCCAACAGGACGGTCGCATCAGCGCGGCTCGGCGGCGGCATCGCTTCGAGCAGGCCTTCGGCGATTGAAATGTCGGGTATGAGATCGATCCTGATGCCCAGATCCTTGGCGCGTCCAGCCGTGCCCGGGCCGATCACCGCGACCGACACACCAGCTTCCAGCGGCACGCGTTCCAACGCTTCAGAGACTTTCGTCGCCCCGTTGGGACTGGTGATCACAAGCCAGTCGCCCTGACCCAGACGGTCGAGGCAGTCTCTCAGAGCCGCACCGCCGTCGACGGGGTCCACGATCTCGATCACCGGCACCGAGACCGCGGTGGCACCGCGTTCCGTCAACGCGTCGGCGAGTACTCCGGCCTGCTCGCGTGCTCTGGTGACCACCACCCGAACGCCGTCGAGAGAGCGGTCAGGCACCGGCTCGTCGGGCACCCTCTGGTCAGGCACCGGCTCGTCGGGCACTGGCTCGTCGGGCACCCTCTGGTCAGGCACCGGCGACCCTTCGAGCTTCCGCCAACAGGGCGCGGCCACCGACATCGTCAAGCAGGAAGCGTGCTACAGATCTGCCGAGGGAATCTGGGTCCGACCCGCGGCGTTGCTGCCGCAGCAGAGTTCGACCGTCGAGCGAAGCCAGTATTGCCACCAATTCGATGTCACCGTTGCCGTCGACCGCGTCGCGGAGCACCGCAATCGCACCCGCGGGGAGCGTGCAGTCTCCGCCGAGTTCGGCAAGGAAGGCCCGCTCAGTATCCACGACCCGCCGTGCCACGGGATCCTCAATAATCCCCAGCGCGGCAATCGTGTCATGGGCGTCGGCCCGGCATTCGATGGCCAGCGCACCTTGGGCGACTTGGGGAACCATCACTTCATGGTCGAGCGGATCAAGCACTTCAAGGTCCAGCCCGAGGCGCTCGACGGCTGCCATCGCCATCACGATCGCATCGAACTGCCGGGCCTTGTCCAGACGTGTTGCGATATTGCCGCGCAGTTCTGAGAACACCAGGTCAGGGCGGTGCCAGGCGAGCTGCGCACGCCGGCGCACAGACCCGGTCGCGACGCGGGCTCCTTCGGGAAGGTCCTGAAGGCGCGTTCCCACCAGCGCGTCGCGGGTGTCCCCCCGTTGAGGCACCGCGGCAAGAAGCAACCCGTCAGGGGTGACCGAGGTGAGGTCTTTGGCGGAGTGCACCGCAATGTCGGCGCGGCCGTCGAGCACCGCTTGCTGCACTTCTTTGGAGAAGACCCCCTTCCCGCCCATCGCGTGGATCGGGGTGTTCAGGCGTCTGTCGCCGGCGGTTGAGACGACGAGCTCTTCGACCCGGTCCACCACGCCCGCCGAGACCAGCAGCGATGCCACATGACGCGTCTGCCACAAAGCCAGGGGGCTCTGCCGTGTAGCAGCGAGCATGGTTCGCTACGCCGTCGGAGCGCTCAGGTCCGCTGCGCTCGCCGACCGTTCCAACCGGAGCTCAGAGGTCATAGAGATCCCGCAGAGACTCGGCCAGGCGATCCCCGCGGGCCCGTCCTGCAGCTTCTTTGAGATGCGTCGACGGTCCGTGCAGCATCTTGTTGACGATCCGTTTGGTGAGAGCCTCCACGGCCGCCCGCTGTTCGGCATCGAGCTCCGGCAGTTTCGCGCCGATCCGTTCGAGTTCCGCCAACCTGATCTCTTCGGCCTGCTGACGGAGCGCACTGATCAGCGGCGCCACCTCTCGTGCTGAGGTGATCGACCGGTAGCGCTGAACCTCAGCATCGACTATCTCCACGACGCCGGCGACTTCACGGTCACGGCTCTCAAGGCCACCGTCGATGAACTCGCCGATGTCGTCCATGTTGAGAAGGGTGACGCCCTTGAGCCGACCGGCCGCAGGATCGACGTCGCGGGGAACGGCAATATCGACGATCACCAGAGGCAGACCGCCGCGTCGAGCGGCCATCGTCGCCACATCGGTGGCCGCCAGGATCAGTTCGGTTGCACCGGTGCTGGTCACCAGCACCGCTGCTCGTGAGAGGGCATCGGGGAGTTGCTCTATGCGCACGGCCGCTCCGTCGCAGAGCGCCGCGAGCTGCTCGGCCCGCTCATGGGTGCGATTGGCGACAATGATCTCCGAAGCACCGGCTCTGAGCAGGGACTTGACCGTTCCCTCGGCCATCTCACCAGCGCCGACCACCAGCACACTCCGTCCCGCGATGCCTCCGATGCGATCATCGGCCAACGCCACCGCGGCTTGGGACACCGAGGCGATTCCTCGCCCGATCGAAGTCTCGGACCGGGCGCGTTTGCCCACTTCGACAGCGTGCCGGAACAGGGCGCCGAGTGCCGATCCGACTGTGCGTTCGGAGACCGAACAATCCCAGGCGTCGCGCACCTGCCCGAGAATCTCATGCTCGCCCACCACCGCAGAATCAAGGCCCGCAGCGACTGAGAACAGGTGCCGGACCGCATCAGCGTCGTGGTATGCGTAGAGATGGTCGGCCACGTCTTCGGGCGCCAGCCCAGCATGGCGGGCCAGAAACTCGCGCACATCCTGATAGCCGCCGTGGAAGCGCTCGGCGTAGGCGTACACCTCGACACGGTTGCAGGTGGACAGCACCACCACTTCGGAGAGATGGTCCGCCTGCGACAGCCCGCCCAGCACTTTGGGAAGGTCGTCGGCTGTAACGGTCATCTGCTCGAGCTTGGCGAGCGGAGTCGACCGATGATTACACCCAATCGCGACGATCGACACAGCGGAGTTCCTCAAATCCGGTACGGGAGCGGGTCGTCGTGACGCCGCTCAATACTTCAGGCTCAAATACTTCAGAACAACAGAACGGTACCTGTTTCAGGAGATTTCGGCGACCTCGCCGCTGTGGGGAGGTTGCTGCCGTTGGAGATGGAAACCGAGGATCTGCAGTTCGGTGGAGAGGTCGACGTAGCGGACGTCGATCCCGGTAGGCGCCGCCAACACCGCCGGGGCGAAACTGAGAATCGAGCGAACCCCGGCTTCGACGAGCAGATCGACGGTCTCCTGCGCCCCTTCGGCGGGCGTGGTGATGATCCCGATAGCAACCTGGTGTTCGGCCACGACCTCGGGCAGGTGCTTGGGATGATGCACAGCCACACCATCGATCGTGGTTCCGATCTTGTCGGGGTCGGTGTCTACCGCGGCGGCGACCGGGAACCCCCGGTCTGTGAATCCGGTGTGGTTGGACAGCGCCTGGCCGAGATTGCCGAGTCCGCAGATCACGACCGGCCAGGTGTTGGTCACCCCCAGCGCACAGCTGATCTCAACGATCAGATGGTCGACGTTGTAACCGACGCCCCGGGTGCCGTGCGGGCCGAGATAGCTGAGGTCCTTCCGTACTTTTGCGTCGTTGACGCCGGCCAGTTCCGCGAGACCCACCGAGGAGACGGTCGTCGGACCGCTCGCAGCCAGCTCCAGAAGGCTCCTCAGGTACACCGGCAGACGGGCGACCGTTGCTTCAGGGATGGGTTCGTCGTCGTTCACCACCACAACCGTAGCGTCGCGGTCAGCGCAGTTCGCGACGCAGCACCTTGCCGCCCATGCCCCGCGGGATCTCGTCGACCAGGTCGATCTTGGTGGGGCACTTGTAGCGCGCCAGTTCGTTGGCGCACCAGGCCACCAGCTCGTCCTCTTCGACGATGTGCCCGTCCTCGGCGACGACGAAGGCTTTCACCGTCTCCCCGCTGTGCGGGTGCGGCACACCGACAACGCCCGCCTCGCGGACCGCAGGATGGGTGACGAGTACCCGTTCAACCTCGGCGGGGAACACGTTGAAGCCCGAAACGATCACGAGATCCTTGGCTCGGTCCACCAGATACAGGTAACCGTCGTCGTCCACGACTGCGATGTCTCCCGTGTGGAGCCACCCGTCATCGTCGATGACCCTGGCGGTCGCGACCGGGTCGCCGAGGTACCCCCTGAAAACGTTGGGGCCCCGCACCAGCACCTCGCCCGGGTCGCCGACCAGCACGTCACCGGCGCCGTCCACCAGGCGCACCTCCAGTCCGGGGATCGGTTGGCCTATCGAACCGATCGGGGCATCGGTGCCGGTTGCGAGTGTGACTGTCGGGCTTGCCTCGGTCAGGCCGTAACCCTCATAGATCCGGATACCGAAGCGGGACTGGGCCTCGGTGACGACGCGGTCAGCGATGGCCGCGGCGCCCGAGGCAGCCAGACGGATCGAGGAGAAGGCCCCTTCGGGGACGTCTTCAAGATGGGTCAGCGCCGACCACATCGTCGGCGGACCGGCCATGGTGCTTACCTGCTCCTCAACGATGAGCTCGACCATCGACATCGGATCGAACCGTTCGACCAGCACCAGCGTCGATCCGACCCAGAGCGAGAGGTTGAGGATCGAGTTGAGGCCGAGCACATGGAACAGTGGAACGACGCAGACCGAGACGTCGTCGGGTCGGGCCACCTGTTCGGGTCGTGCCAGCACCTGACGGATGTTCGACGCCAGGTTGCCGTGGGTGAGCATGGCTGCTTTGGGGCTGCCCGCGGTGCCGCTGGTGAACAGCAGCGTGGCGAGCTGCTCGTCGTCTCGATCCACGATCGGCGCCGGCTCAGTCTGAGTGCCAGTGGCCTGGGCGACCGCAGCATCAAGATCGACGGCGCCTTCGAGCACCACACCCGACGGCACCAGGCAGTGTTCAAGCGAAGCAACCGCTGTCCGGTCGAGCGATTCAACCGGTGTCACACCGGCCGGGCCGGCAATCACCGCTCTGGCATTGACAACCGACAGCTCCCGTTGGATCTCAGCAGCAGGCGCCTGCGGGTTGAGCGGCACCGCCACCATGCCTGCGCCGACCACCGCGTACCAGGCAACCACGAATCGAGTGTTCGTGCCGCAGAGGATGGCGACTCGGTCACCCGCAGAGAGGCCCAGCCCTGCGAGCACGCCTCGGGTGGCAGCGATTTCTTCTCGGAGACGACCATAGGAGACACGGTCGCCGCCGGAGATGATGGCGGTACGGCTGTCTGGATGGTCTTCGAGCAGAGTTGCGATGTTCACGGTGGCGGGTCCTTCTCTCGATCACCGTAATGATGGCACGCTCGGCCAGGCCGGGCTAAGCGACCGTCACCGCACCTCAGAGCAGCAGGAACTGGACTGCTCCGGCACCCAGAATCAGTACCAGCAAGACGATGATGGCGATGGTGGTTCCGCTTCTCATTGGTGGTGTCCCTTTCTTTGGATCTCAACCGCGATAGTCGCACCGCTCTGTCGGGGATCTGCTTGCGCCGTGCCGTCGTCGGTGGCGGACAGGCGAATCTCGTCGCCTTCATCCAGACCGAATTCAGTTGCGGCCGATCCTCTGGCGACTGCCACTGAGAGCAGGCCACTCGAGTCGACCAACAGCCCCACTCGACCGGTCGGGATCTCGTCGTAGGCTCGAACGAGCATTCCGATCTTGGTGGTGTTCGGGAGGGCCACTGTCATGGTCGTTCCGAAGTCGACGACATCGACGGGGTCGACGTTCAGCTGGCAGTTGCCGAAACGGTCGATCCACAGCACCTCGGCAACCAGTTCGTCGCCTTGAACCTGGCTCACGGGCAACACCCCGGGGATCAGGCTCGCGGTGTCGATGTCTGATCCGAGCTCCTCGAGGGGCACCCCGTTGCAGAGGTGTGCTGCCGCTGGAGCGAACACGTCACGGCCGTCGAAGGTCGCTCCTGTTACCGAGGGCAGCCGGTGGTCCTGCGACGTCAGTTCGATAGCTCGTGTGGCGCCTCCCACCAGGCCCACCGCAGGTGCCAACAGTCCGTTGTCCGGCCCGATCAGAAAGGAGGCTCCATCGCCGACCTCGATCACGACCGGTCGCCGGCGTGTCCCAACCGTTGGGTCAACGACCGCCAGGACCACTCCGGGGCACAGATAGTTGGCGGCCCGGGCGAGGGCCAGACCTCCGGCTCGGGTGTCGTGTGCGGCGATTCCGTGGGTGACGTCGATGACCTTGACCTGTGGGGCTATCGAGCGGATCACCGAGTGGACGACACCCACGAACTCGTCGGAATGCCCGTAATCGGACAGGAACGAGACGGTGTCGAATCGGGAAGGCACGACAACGACGCTAGCGCCCCAGTTCGCGTGATCTCTCCGTGGCCGCCCGTACCACCCTGCCCACGAGCCCGACCAGGTCTGCTTCGGCGAACACTGCGAGACCTGCTGCTGTGGTGCCTCCGGGGGATGTGACGTTGCTGCGCAGCACCGCGGGGTCCTCCCCCGATTCTGACAGCAGCGTGGCCGCCCCCAGGAGGGTCTGGCGGGTGAGGGCGTCTGCCACTTCGGGAGCCAGTCCCTGCGCGATGCCCGCCGCTCGCAGCGCTTCGGCGAGGTGGAAGACGTAGGCGGGGCCTGACCCCGACAGCCCCGTGACCGCGTCGAGGTCGCCTTCGTCGACAATTTCGACGGTGCCGACCGCTTCCAGGATCCCGCCGGCCCATTCGAGGTCGTCCGGTCCTGCCGCGGCACCCTCGGCGATTGCCGCGGCGCCCTTGCCGACCAGTGCCGGGGTGTTGGGCATGGCACGCACCACTCTGGTACCGGCCGGCAGTTGTGCTTCGATCACTTCGGTCCGCACTCCCGCGGCGATGGAGAGCACCCTGGAGACCCCGGCGTCTGCCAGCCCGGGCGACACCGCGGCTACCACGTCGGGTTTGACGGCGATCACCGCATCGGTTCGGGGGAACGGCTCGGTTCCGATCGACATCGACGGGTATTCGGCGCCGAGCGCGGCCCTGCGCTCTTCGACCGGCTCGACCACATGCAGTTCCTCAGCCGCTGCCCAGCCGCATTCGACCAGTCCCCCCAGCAGGGCTTCGGCCATCTTGCCGCCACCGATCATCTGCAGCTTCATCTGACGCACCGTACTCCACCGGACCGAAATCCCACTCACAACAACCGAGCGAACCGATGGACGTCTACTTCGAGGTTCGCCGGAGGAAGTCGTCAAAGAGTGGAACTGTGAAGGCGGTATCACCGTGAGCTGGGCTGTAGATCATTCCCTTGGCGATCAGAGCTGACCGCCTTGGGGCCACCGACTCAACTTTCACCCCGAGACGTGCGGCTATGTCGCCTGATCGGTGAGGTCCTGGGCCGAGTTCGGCCATCACCTGCAAATACTCTTTCTCCTTCGGTGTCAGTCGGTTCAGTCGGACCAGAAAGAAGTTCTGGTCGAGTGTGGCGACGACACCTGCTCGCACCGAGTTGACGTCTTCGACTGTGATCGGGCTGCGTGGTGATCCGTCCCATACGTGGTATCCCCATTCCTGCAGAAAGTAGGGGTAACCGTGCGACTCCTCGACAAGCTGGTCGAGCGCTGGGTTTTCGTACTCAACCCCTAATTCCAATGCTGGGAGCATCAAGGCTTGTCTCGCTTGTTCGGGCGGCAACGAACCGATCTCGGGGAACTCGAAGAGGCGCTCGGCGTAGCTTTTGGCCTCGCCTGCGAGTCCTGGAAGCTGGGGAAGGCCCGCACCGACTAGCAGCACAGGCAATTCGAGTTGTGTCGTTCGGTGGATCGCGGCGATCACAGCACCGAGTTCTTCGGACTTCAGGTACTGGATCTCGTCGATTCCCAACAGAAGACCGGTGCCTTGCTGAGCCGCTGCTTCGCCGACCGCTACGAGGACGTCTGTGAGATCCTCCGAGAGGATCCCCGAATCGCCGTAGCCCGCCAGAGGATCCACCCCTAGGGCAATGCTCGACCCGTCGGGCAACTGCAAGGTGAACGAACGCAACGCACCCAAGGCCTTTGATACCGCTGCCTTGAACGCTCCGGTGCTCATTTCGAGCAGGATTCTGCGAAGGCGGATCGCTAGCAGACTCGCGAAGTCGCCCGATTCGGGGGACTCGATGAACGCGGTCTTGACCCCTTCGTTGCTTGCAATCGAGATGAAGCGATTCAACAGGACTGTCTTGCCGACGCCGCGGAGGCCAGTCGGAAGGAACCCTTTGCCTGGGCGACCCGAGAGAGTACGTCGCAGCGTGACACCGAAGCGGTCGATGAGGTCATCGCGTCCGATCAACGCCGGCGGAGGAGTGCCCGCGCCCGGGCGGTAGGGATTGGTTATCTGGTCCATAGTTTGACAGAGCTTACTCGATCTTATGTTTCTTATGAGTCCAATGGATAAGATTTGTCAATATCAGACCCAGCTGGCAGACCAGCATTGAACTGCTCGCTGCACCGAAACTGCAAGGTATTGTGCGCGTATGCACGGAGGGGACCTGTTGGCAGGGGCTTGCGAGTCGACAGGTTCGATCGCTTGTGTGGGCTTGGATCCCCGGCCCGAACTCATTCCCGAGAAGATCGTGAGGTCTGCGGTCGGCCAGAGCGACGACCCGCGCCGACAGGTGGCGATCGCTTTCGAGGAGTTCATGATGGCGGTTGTGCGTGCCGTGGCGGGCCATTGTGCTGCAGTGAAACCGCAGGCTGCGTGTTATGAGGCTTACGGTTCGGCCGGATGGCAGGCACTCGAACGGATCGTGGCTGAGGCTCGTGGGCTCGGGGTTCCGGTCATCGTCGACGCGAAGCGCTCCGACATCGGTTCATCGGCAGTCCATTACCGGGAGGGGCTGCTCACGTCATCGCCCGGGTTGGCCTCCTCGCAACGGATTGGTGGGATGGACGCCGACTGGATTACCGCCAACCCCTACCTCGGGGGTGATTCAGTGGAACCCCTGATCGGTTCACCCGAAGAGGGCAAGGGTGTGTTTGTGCTGGTCCGCACCTCGAACCCGGGGGCTCAGGACTTCCAGGACCAGGTTGTGGGAGACCAGTCGCTGTCGACGGTGGTGGCGCGGAAGGTCCACCAGTGGGGCGCCGGGCGCATCGGTGCGAGCGGATTCTCAGACGTCGGTGCCGTGGTCGGCGCCACCTGGCCGGCCCAGGCCCGGGACTTGCGCGACATCCTGCCCAACACGCTCTTCCTGGTGCCTGGTTTCGGCGCTCAGGGCGGCAGCGCCGAGGGTGCCGTGTCGGGATGCACTGATCAGGCAACGGGGATCATCGTCAATTCCAGCAGGGCGATCCTGGGAGCTTGGCAGGCAGAGCCCGAAGGGGCCGACCCGGTCGAAGCGGCCCGCAGCGCTCTCGACGAGATGAACCTGCAACTGTCGGCCGCTCTCCCCTGACCTTTCCCTTGCATCTCCAGACCGCTGACGGGTACGTTATGGTCGCAACCGTCATCGGCGCACACATGGATCTCATAGGGCAACCGGCACCTAACACCACCACCCGATTCGTCGAAGTCGACCTCGAGACCGCTCTACAGGCGCGGCGCGATCGCAGCACGCGAATCGAGAAACTGCGGACGGCGGTGGTGCCATGACTGTCGCCGCAGAGTCCGGTCCCAGGGCCCGAGACCTGCTCCGTTCCGCCGAGGCGGCTCTGCTCGATGAGCGCCGCCACCTCGATGCCGCCGAACTCTCTGCCCTGGCAACACTGCCCGACGATCAGGTTCCAGCATTGGGCGGGCTCGCGCACCAGGTGCGGCTGGACCGCTGCGGACCCGGCGTGGAAGTCGAGGGCATCCTGTCGGCCAAGACCGGTGGGTGTCCCGAGGACTGCCATTTCTGCTCCCAGTCCTCCAAGTTCGAAGAAACGATGCCTGCCACACCGTTTCTCGACACCGCCGAGGTGATCGCAGCAGCCAACGAAACTGCGCGCACCGGGGCAACCGAATTCTGCATCGTCCTGGCGATACGCGGCCCAGACGAGCACACTCTGGATCGAATCCTCCGACTCGTCCCCCTCATCGAGGCTGAGACAGGACTCAATGTCGCGATCAGCGCAGGGATCCTCACCGGAGACCAGGCGGAGCGCCTCGCAGCAGGCGGCGTCCACAGGTACAACCACAACCTTGAGACGGCCGAGTCGTTCTTCCCGAACATCGTGACCACTCACACATGGTCCGAGCGCTATAACACGTGCATGATGGTGAAGCGCAGCGGCATGGAACTTTGCTGCGGCGCCCTGCTCGGCATGGGTGAGAGCGTCCTCCAAAGGATCGAGCTGCTGACCGAGCTCCAATCGCTGGGCCCCACCGAGGTGCCCCTCAATTTCTTGAACCCCCGCCCTGGGACGCCCCTCCAAATCCGTAAACCCCTCAAACCGCTAGAAGCGCTGCGATGGATAGCGCTCTTCAGGCTGGCGCTGCCGGAAGTCATTCTGCGCTTCGCCGGAGGACGAGAGATAACACTCGGCGAACTTCAAGCAATGGGCATGACAGCAGGCGTGAACGCGCTAATCGTCGGCAACTATCTCACAACCCTGGGTCGAAGCCCCGAAGAGGACCTCAAGATGCTCGAAGATCTCAAGATGCCTGTCGGAGCACTGACCGGTGTCCTCTAAGCAGCGCGCCACACACGGAGAACCAATAGGCTCCACCGGACGTTCCGAAACGATGTGCTTGGGATGCGGAACCGCGACTTGCAGCGGCTGTCTCACCGAATTCGACGCGCCTCGGCACTGTCCGCGCTGCGGACGCAAGTCGCGGCTGAAGGTGCATCCGACCGGTTGGAGTGCTACCTGCAAGCGCTGCGGAATTGAAATCCGATCGTCGTGAGCATCACCTCCGGCTGTCCCTTCTCTGCTCTGGGAACGCGACGAGAGCTCGATCAAGCCTCCCGGGAACACCTGCACGCGTTCCGACCGGCCCCTGGGAGGAGGGGGGACCGGCGGGACGGTTATGCACACTTCCCCGAGCACAGCAGCCCGCCCCGCCTGGTCGGTAACCAATATACATGAAACTGTCTGAAACGCAACTAAAAGTCGGTTCAATATTAGATTTCACGAGAAGCGGGATACGAAACCGATTCGGAGGGCGGGCCTGAAACAGAGTTCGACCGCCGCCCACAACGATCCCAGTATTCGATCGAGTTCAGCCTCGGTCACCGCAGCCACGGGTAGCGACCCGGCCAGGAACAGGGCGTCCTCGTCGCCGATCTCGAAGGCCAGCCCGGTCAAGGAATGGTTGCGGCGCAACAGTTGGCGGTAGAACTCTGCTTCGTTCTCCTCGGGTGCGGGCATCACGTAGGTCTCAAACTTCAGCGTGCGTTGCCGGAGTGTGAGCCAGGCCGTCCACACGTCCTTCTCCTCCCCGAGCACACGGACGAACCAGCGGACGATGTCGTCGGTGCTGCGCTCCACGGCATCGACCAGCGGATTGGTCGCCTCGGCTTCGGTCAACCAGCCGTCGATGCGCTGCTCCACCGCGGCCAGTTCAGCGGGTGTGGCGGGAGGCGACTCCATTCGGCGACGTTACTCAGCGTCGCTGAATCATGTGCAGTCGACCGGCACGCGGGCGGCAATGTCGTCGTAGACACGGCGCAGGCGGCCGGCCATGGTCGTCCAGGTGTAGGACCTCGCGGAGGACGCGGCGTTGCGGGACAGTTCATCGGCGAGCAGCGGAGAGTCCAGAATCGAACCGGCCGCCTCAGCGAATTCCCTCGGGTCGCGGCCGGCGATCCGGAACCCTGTACGGCCATGCTCCACAAGCGTGCGCAGCCCGCCCACATCGGAGGCGACCACAGGGGTGCCGCAAGCAGCAGCCTCCAGCGCCACCAGACCGAACGACTCGGAACGGCTCGGCACCAGACACACGTCGGCTGCCCGGTAATAGGTCGATAGCAGGTGGTGCGGCTGCGGCTCGACGATCTCCACCCGTTCGGCGAGCCCGTTGTTGGCAATGAGCTTCTCCAGCCTCCGGACCTCGCTGTCGCCGTCGGCACCGCTGGCCCCTCCAACTATCAGCAGTCGAGCTTCGGGATCATTGAGTTCGGCCAGCGCTTCTACGGCAACGTCAGCGCCTTTGAGGGGCTGGATCCGTCCCACGAACAAAAGGACCGGGCCGGAGCCCAGCCCGAGCGCCTGACGCGCTCCCCGTTGTGAGCCGGCCGAGAAGAATGCATGGTCGACCCCCGGCGGCACGATCTCTATGCGGTCGGGGTCGGCCCCGTAGTGCGAGACCAGTTCGTGGAGCTCCGTCACGGAGTTGGCGGTGATCACATCGGAGCAGCGGATCACCTCGATCTCGGCGTCGACGCGCAGTTGCGGCTCGGAATCGCCTGTCACGGCCTTCACCCGTGCGAGCGTGTGGAAGGTTGCAACCAGGGGCAGGTCGAGTTCGTGTTTCAGGCGGTGGCCAGCAACCCCGGACAGCCAGTAGTTGGCGTGGATCACGTCGACGGGGTCACGATCCAGGTGGCCCCGGACCTCGTCAGCGAAGTGGTCGACTATTCCGGGGAGCGCCTCCTTGGCGAGGTCGGCTGGACCCGCTTCGACATGCACGACCCGGAAGCCGGGTTCCACGGCGACCACCTCGGGCAGCGCATCGGCCCAGCGCCTGACATAGACGGTGACGTCGGCTCCGGCCTGGGCCAACGAGGAGACCAGTTCGCGGACGTAGACGTTCATGCCGCCCGCATCGCCTCCGCCGGGTTGCACCAGCGGTGAGGTGTGGAGCGAAAGGACCGCTACCCGACTCACGACGCCACCCCGAAAGGTCCGCCCGCGGCTTGTCGGTGGCAATCCATCCGTCGAACGATATCCAGCGTTTGACCCGACAGCGCCCGTCAACTCCTGACACAGGGGGTGACACGGTACGTTGCCAACGCTGCGGACCCCGCCGCAGACCCCACGCCGTCAACCCCCCGACACAGGGGACAGCACCGCGACATGCCAACGCTGCGGACAACACCGCAAACCCCCGCCGTCAACCCCCCGACACAGGGGGCAACACAGCACATTGCCAACGCTGCGGACGACACCGCAGACTCCCCGCCGTCAACCTCCCGACACAGGGGGCAACACGGCGACCTCGTCGCTGTCGGTCACGGGTTCGTTCCACTCGGTCGGTTCGCCGTTGCGCCAGATCGCGCAGGTGTCCAGCACAGCCTCGAACTCTGCTCCGTAACGGTCGATCGCCGCGTCGAGGATCTCACCGACGGTCGACCCGGCGAACTCGTCGTTTCGGCGGCCCGCTGCCTCCCGGGCCGAGGCGAACAATCGGAGTGTGGCCATCACTGAACGCTACCGGTCACAACGTCGCGGCAGGGCGGGTATCCCCGATCTTGTCACACGGCGCCGGTACGGTCGGCGCCATCATGCTGAACGTCCTAATTGCCCGCCACGGGCAGTCAGAATGGAACCAACTCGGTCGCTGGCAGGGCCAGGCCGACCCTCGACTGTCAGAGTTCGGGGGCGTCCAGGCAGCCGACGCCGCGAGGCGTTGCGGCGCCTTCGACGCGATCATCTCCAGCAACCTGGTGCGTGCCAGCGAGACGGCGATGATCATCTCAGAGGAAACAGGTATCGGCCCGGTGCTCATCGACGATGCCTTCTCGGAGCGCAGCGTCGGCGTGTACCAGGGGTTGACCCGCGAAGAGATCGACGAGCAGTTCCCGGGCCAGATCGACGCGGGAGTCTGGCCCGAGGGTTGGGAGACGGACGAATCAGTGTTGGAGCGGGTCCAGAAGGGGCTCGAGGGGCTTCGTCGGCAGTGCAGCGCCGGCGATGTGCTCGTCGTCGCCCACGGCGGAGTCATCTACACCTTGGAACGCCATTTCGGTCACGAATACGACCGGATCTCCAATCTCGAAGGCCGTTGGCTGCAACACGACGGCACAAGTTGGCACCTCGGAGAGCGGGTAGCGCTCACCCAGAAACTCGAACCTCAAAAACAGGATCTGATCCTATGACCGATATTCCATCCACAACATTCATGTCCTCGCGCTACCCGGTAGAAGTGATTCGCAGCAACCGCCGGGTCAAGACCGTCTCAGCCCGCATCGTTGAGGGGGTGATCCGAGTACGGATTCCCTCTTGGATGTCTTCGAGAGACGAAGCCAAGTTCGTCACTGACATCGTTGCCCGAATCGAATTGCAACGCCGCTCCGACGGAATCGACTTGACTGCACGCGCCCGGGTGCTGGCGGAGAAGTTCGACCTACCGCTACCGGCTTCAATCCGCTGGTCCAAGACCCAGCGACAGCGCTGGGGTTCGTGCTCCACCCACAGCGGCCACATCCGCATCTCCGACCGGCTCGTGGACGTGCCGCCCTGGGTGTTGGACCATGTGATCGTGCATGAACTGGCACATCTTGTCGTTCCCAACCACTCCCCGGCCTTCGACGCGCTGGTTCAGCGCGACCCCCTCACAGAACGGGCTACTGGATACCTCATGGCCCTCAACGATCGGGTTGAGCCGGTTGCCGAACTGTCCCCAGTCACCGACATCGGTACCGAGCCCGGAGGCCAGGTTCTAGATCAGGCCGGCTAGTTGCGCTGCTGTGGTCTGACGGCCCGGCAACGTTGCCGGTGTCGTCCGGGTTTTCTCTGCCAGCCAGGCAGCCTCGGCGTGACCCATCGGAGTGCTGGGGGGCGCGTCGGTCCATTCCCAGAGCTCCTCTGAGATCCTCCTCCAGTTGGCGGTGGCGCCGAGTTTTCCCAGTATCGAGAACAGGCCGAGGTTGATGCGCTGGATCAAGGCGAACGTGGGTGGCACGTTGGCGTGTTTCAGAATCGCGTTGGTCTTGGCGTCGAAGGTCTGTCTCAGTAGAGCGGCGCTGTAGTCGGAGGTGAAGGTGGCAGCGGTGTCGTCGAGGATCATCTCGTAGTAGGCGGCGAACCAGTCGTAGATCTCCTGGTCGCCGAACGGCGCGTCGGGCTGCAGGACGTTGACCTCTTCAGCGGTGCGCCGGAAACCGGCGGGGTCCCGTTCGATCATCGCTCGGATCAGTCGGGCGAACTGTTCCACCTCCGTTGGCTCGAAGTGCTTGACCAGTCCGAAATCGAGGAAGGCGATGCGACCGTCGTCGGCCAGCAGATAGTTGCCCGGGTGGGGGTCACCGTTGAACACGTGCAGGCGGTTCAAGCTGCGGAACACGAATCGGTAGAGCACTTCGGCGACGCGCTCCTTCACCTCGTCCGTCTCATCGTAGACCGTTTCGAAGGGGCGGCCGGCGACGAACTCGCTGGTGAGGACTCGATCAGATGACCGGGCCGGGTCGATCTCGGGTATCCATACGTGGGGATGGCCGCGGTAGTACTCGGCGAAGAGCATCTGGTTGGCGGCTTCGTGGTTGTAGTCGAGCTCCTCGCTGATGCGGGCGCGGAGTTCGGCGACGAGGTCGTCGGGATGAAGCCCCGGGTAGACCATCCCGAGGAGCCTGGCCAGGGTTTCGCTGTTGTCGAGGTCCGAGGCGATGGCCTGGGCGATCCCGGGATATTGGACCTTGACCGCCACGGCCCTGCCTTCGCTGGTGACGGCCCGGTGCACCTGGCCGATCGAGGCGGCGGCTATCGGTTCTGGATCGATTTCTGAGAAGAGCTCGTGCAGGGGGCGACCGAGTGAGCGTTCGATCTCGCTGAGGGCCAGGTCCGACGGCATCGGTGGGGCGTCGCTGCGGAGACTGGCGAGCGCTTGGCTCATCGCCGGGGGCATGCCCTCGTCGAGGTAGCTCGCCATCTGTCCGAGCTTCATCAAAGCGCCCTTCATCTGTCCCAGGGCGGCTACGACGTCTTCGGCTTCGCGGCGTTCGAGGTCGGCCTGCAGGCGCCGCCGTGTTCCATCTGCGGCCAGCTTCAGGCGTGCGGTTGTCATACTCCGGTCGAAGGCCCGTCGAAGCATCAGTCGTGCCATCTCGGCGCGGCGCTGGGCTCGGCTCAACGCGGCGATGGGTGACGTGGCCGACGCCCTGGGGCGCCGGAACCGGAACACGCCCGCGACCACGGCCGACAGAGCAGCCAGGCTCAGTGCTCCGCGGCGCATCCCGCCTCAGTTCTCGTCGGGAGGGTCTGGACTCTCGAGCCGTTCCGCCAGTTCTTCTGCTCGTTCCAGTTCATCCTGGTCAAGCGCTTCGAGCACCTCGTCCACCAGATCAAGCGCGTTGCCGGCGGCTGTGCTTTCGCCGATGACTTCCGCATCGCCTGTGCTCACGCCGATGACTCCCGCATCGGATCCGCGATCACCTGCGGGGCTCGCGCTGGATCCACGGTCATCTGCGGGGCTGAGGTCAACTGGATTGCTCACGCCGATGACTTCCGCATCGGATCCGCTGTCACCTGCGGGGCGGGGGTTGACGGCTTCCGGGGTGGGCGTGGTGGGGGCCGTGTCGGTGGAGGGGTCGTCGGGCATTAGAGGTGAGCGTAACCAACCGCAGCCGCTCTTTTTTGTCCATCCCGATCTGACATCTGAGGCGACGGCGATGAGTCCACTTGAGAGATGAGTCACCCGACGATTCCTGCTTGGCCGGTGTCACAGGCTGTGTCATAGGGGTCGTCTATGCTCCAAACAGTCCCGCTTGGATCGGAGGTAAACGACATGGCGTTGATCGAAACCGCTAGAATCGATTCAGGCAGGCTCTGCGCGGCTGATAATCTGAGGCACCTGGCCGACACCCTGAACGAGGAGTTGGAAAAGACCACCGACCGGGACCGACGGTCTGGAATAGGGCAATTCACGACTCCTTCTGATGTCGCTCGTACCATCGCATCGTTGGTTGAACCCACCGGTCGACCACTCAGAGTGATCGACCCCGGTGCTGGAACAGGCGCATTGATGCTCTCCTTGATCGCCGATTTCATCGAACAAGGCATCGAAGTACCGATAGAAGTTGACCTCGTCGAGACCGACTCCACTGCGATCAATCTGTTGCAAAGAGCCGCACATGCGGCGCGAGTAACCGCTGACGGCTACGGGATACCGCTCAAAACTCGGATCGTCGAACGCGACTTCTGCGACATCTCCGACTGGGCCGGAGACCGTCGGTTTGATATTGCGATCATGAACCCCCCGTACATGAAGCTCAACTCTGGAGACCCTTGCCGCCGGATGGTTCTTCGTCGCCACGGTTTCGACTGCCCCAACCTGTACGCCGCGTTCCTCGCGGTTGCAACTGACCTGTTGCAAGACGGTGGCCAACTTGTCGCCATCACACCTCGGTCCTTTACCAACGGTCTCTACTTCACAAACTTTCGCAAAGAGTTGATGAACAGAGCCGCGTTCCGCCGAGCCATTCTCTTCGACCGCCGTGACCGGCTCTTTCGATCGTCATCTGTGCTCCAAGAGACGATCATCTTCTCGCTCAAGATGTCTGCGGCTGTCGAAGGTGACTCAGTCCGGGTTGAGACGCGTTCCGACCATCTAACCGAACCTCACCAACTCCACGATGTTCTACATGGCCACATCGTTTCGCCCGAAGACAGCCAGATGTTCATCAACCTTCCCGCAAGCCCAGCAGAAACGCATGTATCTGGCCAGGTAGCAGCGCTTCCAGCCGACTTGACTTCGCTGTGCTTGAGCGTCTCAACAGGACCCGTCGTGGATTTTCGATCCCGTGAGTATCTCACCGAAGCCGGAGTCTCCGGGTCCGTGCCCCTGATTTACCCGGCAAACATCAAGACGACCGGAATCGAGTGGCCCGTTGCGACCGCCAAGCCTCAAGGCTTCGCCGTTGCCGACACGAATTGGCGAATGCTGTTTCCAAACGGCCCATACGTACTGACCAAGCGCTTCACCTCCAAAGAACAGCGCCGTCGGGTAGTCGCCGGCGTCTACCTCCCAGTCGAGGGCTACGACCATGTAGCGTTTGAGAACCATGTGAACGTTGTCCACCGCGACCGAAAGCCGATCAAGGAGTCCGAAGCGGTCCAACTAGCGGAGTTCCTCAACAGCGAACTAGTCGATACATATTTTCGAATGTTCAGTGGGAGCACTCAAGTAAACGCCTCCGATCTGAGGCGAATACGCTTCCCCCAACTAGACGACACCGACTCGTCTCACGGAACTCATACACAGGGACGCTTGTCGTCGGCGACCGGTTCTTGGGACCCCGTTAACCCACTCAAGGACCCTTAACCACCCCACCCCACGTTTACGCGCAGCCGCTCTTTTTCGTCGATCCCGATCTGACATCTGCGGCGGCGGCGGGGCAGGCTAGCGCAATGGATACCCGCCACCCCCACGCTGGGGAACCGTTCACCGACGATGACAGCGCCATCGCCGCGGCTCTCGAAGAGGTCAGCATCCCGACCCTCATGTGCACGATGCTTCACATCACCGGTGATCTGAGCTGGGTCCGCGGAGACATCAAGCCGGCAGGCCTGTTCCTCAACGAGTACCAGGGATACATGGACGAGGAGTCCAAGGCCGAGGTGCGGCGGCGTGCCCTGCCGGAGGTGATCGCCTACCGCGACAACGGCTGTGAACTGCCCGAGAACCAGCCCGACGCCGATCTCCTGCACGAGATGATGAACTTCATCGGTTGTGCTGAGATCCCCGACGAGGTCGTGCCGATGATGCTCGACGAGATGGGGCTCGGCGACACCGACGTCAACCGCATCGACTGGGCCGACAAGGTCTCCGACGATGCCAGAGCGGCCTTCCCTGTCGTGGTGATCGGCTGCGGCCAGTCGGGACTGTTGGCCGGCATCCGGCTGAAGGAGGCCGGTCTTCCTTTCACGATCCTCGAGAAGAACGGCGGGCCTGGTGGTACCTGGTGGGAGAACGTCTATCCGGGGGCCCGGGTCGATGTCGGCAGCCACTTCTACTGCTACTCCTTCGAACCCTCGGACCATTGGACGGAGTACTTCTCCCAGCAGCCCGAACTCCAGCAGTACTTCGTCGACGTGATGAAGCGCAACGGGATCACCGACCACTGCCGTTTCGACACCGAGGTCGTCGGGGCTGCTCTCGACGAATCCGCCGGAGTCTGGACCGTTGAGGTCCGTTCGTCCGACGGGGTCGTGGAGTCGCTGCCTGCTCGGGCGATCATCAGCGCCGTAGGTTCACTCAACCGTGCGAAGCTGCCTGAGATCGACGGAATCGAGGACTTTGACGGGCCCTGGTTCCACTCGACTCGCTGGGACCACACGGTCGACATCGCCAATAAGCGGTTCGCGCTCATCGGTGCTGGGGCGAGCGGTTTCCAGATCGCCCCGACGATCGCCGAGCAGGTCGAGCATCTGACAATCTTCCAGCGCACCGCGCAGTGGATGTTCCCCAACCCGAACTATCACGAGAAAGTCCCCGAAGGGCAGAAGTGGGCGATCCGTCACCTGCCCTTCTTCGGGCGCTGGTTCCGATTCCTGCAGTTCTGGCCGGGTTCCGGGGGAGACCTCAGCAGCAGTCGCATCGACCCCGACTACGACGACAGCGACGGTTACGCCGTCAGCGAACGAAACCTCGCCACCAGAGGGTTCTTCGAGGGCTGGATCCGCCGGCAGGTGGGCGACGACGAGGACCTGTTGGCCAAGGTCATTCCCGACTATCCCGCCACAGGGAAGCGCACCCTGCAGGACAACGGCTCATGGCTCGCAGCGTTGAAACGCGACGACGTCGAACTCGTCCGCACCGGCATCGAGCGCATCGAACCGACCGGGGTGCGGACCGTCGACGGTGAGCTTCACCCCGTCGATGTGATCTGTTACGCCAGCGGGTTCCACCACAACCGGTTCCTGTGGCCGATGGACATCCGCGGCCGCGGGGGGAAGCTCCTCAACGAGTACTGGGGTGAGGAACCCGCCGCCTACCTCGGGATCACGGTCCCGGAGTTCCCCAACCTGTTCTGCATGTACGGGCCCGGCACCAACCTCGCCCACGGCGGAAGCCTCATCTTCCACTCCGAATGCCAGATCACCTACATCATGGGCTGCTTGAAGCAGTTGCTCGACGGCGGGCATCGCATGATGGAACCGCGGCCGGAGGTCCACGACGCCTACAACGCCCATCGGAAGAGCGAGATCGACCAGATGGTCTGGAGTCATTGGTCGATCGCCCACACGCACTACAAGAACGCGCACGGCGACGTCTTCACGCTCTCGCCCTGGCCGATCCACACCTACCAGCAGTGGACCAAGACCCCCGACCCCAGCGAACACACCTTCACCTGAACGACATAGCGGTGATCGAAACCACGAGAATCGTTTCCGGCCAGCACTGCGTCACCAGCCAGTTTCGGGGTTTTGGGCCGAGCCGCGTCGACACCTGCTCGCCGGTGGGCACGACCCGCCCGGTAACAGTCACGGCCGCCTCCACGATCCAGTTCTCGATACACCGTGGACCGGTGACGACCCAACCGATCCGCTATCTCATCAACGCTCAACTCCGTCCCACGCATCGCCTCGATCCGCATCCGCTCATCGAAACACAAACGCTGTGCCATAATAGAAACCTCCATCGGTTCGGTTGCTGACTGTTCACCGGCCATCATGACCGACTTGTCGCAAC
Source organism: Candidatus Aldehydirespiratoraceae bacterium (assembly GCA_965208435.1). Lineage (GTDB taxonomy): Bacteria > Actinomycetota > Acidimicrobiia > Acidimicrobiales > Aldehydirespiratoraceae > VXYK01. The sequence continues at coordinate 1,799,207 of OZ242337.1, forward strand.
CACCGATGGAGGCCGCCGAGCCCCGCAATCACCCAAGTCCCCGCTTCAACGCGAAGAGCCAGCAAACGTCCGACGCACTGACCGGGTGTTGATTTTGGCTTGCCTGTTGAGGTACCGTTATGCTATGTGCGAAAAAGCTACAACTAACGCAAAGATTCGTCGTAGGAAGTTTCGACCAACAGATGAGAAACTGGCGGTCATCGGGACGTTCAACGAAGGTGCAATATACGCGGTGATATCTTTTATGGTGGTTTTGTTGATCGCATTGCTTTTGTACGAACTAGGTGTTTGGCTTGGTCTGGGGAATCAGGCTACTCTTTTCGGTGTTGTGGGAGCATTGCTCGTAAGATTTTCCGTTGTCAGACTCTGGAATCAGTGACAGAGGCACTCGTCAATCACAGGTTTCGATTAACACTGTGCTTACGGTAACGGCGGCTATACCGCCCCATCCGCTGGCTGCTGCAACCCCACGTGCAGTTAAGCTGAGTGTGGTTGCACGTTCGGCCGCGAGTGCTGCTGTAATCTGCGCATAAGCAGGGCAGACCCAGATTTTGAGTTCTTTGTCTATGATTTTCCAGCTTTGCACTGTTAGTTCTTTGATGTCGCTGGCTGCGTCTTTGACTATGTCGGTGAGGGATCGGGTGGGTAGTGCTGCGGGTTTGTAACAGTTGCTGGTTTCGTGTCGTTTCCAGCGGGGTTGTGGTATGGTCAGGTAGCGGCTGCCGATGTGGTCGGATGGTTGTTGGGTGAGTACGTTGCCGGTGGTAACTTCGATCCAGATGGCTGGCAGGGGTGGGGGTTTGGGCCAATACCCCACAGGACATTGGCCGTAGTCGTTGTCGATGACTTCGGTTGTAGCGGTTGGGGACCCGGAAACCGTGTACCGGTAACTGGGTTGGACCGTCGCGGTTACTGTCCCGGCAGGTTCGTACAGTTCATCGTTGATCGTCGGAACAGTGAAGTTGAACAACCCGTGGCCCGCCGGGATGGTCACTGTTCTGGTTTTGGGGTTTGTGTACCCACCGCTGGAAGACACCTCCACAGTCACATCAAAGGGCTTCGACGGTTCCGGCGAAACCAGAATGCCGAACCATGCGGATGCTCCTTCAGTGACTTTGCGGTCGACGTTCCAGAAATAAACTGTAGTGGAAGGTTCGTCGTCGTCTCTGACTGTTACCGACGCTTTCGAATACGTGTCGGACAGTATTCTGTAGCGGTTGCTCTCAACGATTCTCACACTCACGTTTCCGTCTGGTTCGTTTGTGGAGTCGTCGATGGTGGCCACGTCGAGATCGAACCGGCCGCTGGTCGGCACCGTGACCGTGCGGGTGCCTCCGGTGGCGATGTAGGAGCCTTCGGTGGACACCACCACAGTCACATCCAGGGGTCTGCTGATCGGTGACGGCGTCGCCGCGACAGTGAACTTCGCGTAGCCGCCCTCGGAAGTCTCGGTGCCGCGGGCCTCCACATACACGTTCGGAACCACCACATACACCGGCGGCGGATCCCGTGGCACCGTCGTCGTCGTGGTTGTGGGTGGGGCCGTCGTCGTGGTTGGTGTGGTCGGTGGTTGTAGGATGTTTAGGATGTCGTTGTCTTTGACGGTGACTGTCGCGGAGCCTCCTGCGGTGGTGTAGCGGCTGTTGGGCACGGCCCGCACGTTGATCGTGCCGTCGGGTTCGGTTTGGTCGTCGTCTGTGGTGGCGACATCAAAGAACAGGCGGCCGCTCGTTGGCACAGTGACCGTGCGGGTCCCGCTCGTGACTCCGAAATCGCCTTGCGTCGACACTGACACGGCCACATCATAGGGCTGTGACGGTGCCGGCGCCGCCGAGACGACGAACCGGGCCGGGCTGCCCTCAGCGACGCTCCTGTACAGATACACCGAAACAGACACCACCGGCCTAGCGACCGGTGCCACCGTAGTAGTAGTGCTGTGGCCGGAGTGGCAGCCGTCGTGCCCTACAAGATGCTGTCCGTGAGCGCAGGTGTTCTCAGTTGTGTGGTCGAGGTGGCAAGTGTCGGAGGTGGTCCCGACGTGCCGATGCTCTCCGATCTTGGGGTCGCAGGTGACTTTCGTTACCGAGGTGCTGCAGGCTCCGTTGACCCACTTTTGACTTGCCGTGCAGCGCGATACGCAGGCTCCGTTGACCCACTTCTCACTAACTGCACATCGCGCTATACAGGCTCCGTATCCGTGGGGACCTGAAACCCACTTCTCGCTTGCCGCGCATCGTGCTATACAGGCTCCGTTGACCCACTTTTGACCGCTGGGGCAAGAAGGCGGCGCGCATGGTGGGGTTGCTGTGACCTTGTAGGTGGTGTGCAAGTTCGACAAGTCGCCGGTGTGGACCCACACCGTCTGGCCGCACGCCTTGTTCGTGGGATGGGTGTGGCACTCGTTGTTGACGAAGTGGCTGCCGTGCCGATGGCATGACGCGGTGACAGGCCCGACAGGTTTGGTCGTTGTGGTCGTTGTGGTCGTTGTGGTCGTCGGTGGTGGTGGCGTCGTTGCGATACAGGCTCCGTATCCGTGGGGGCCTGAGACCCACTTCTCGCCTGCTTTGCAAGCCGGTTTAGTCGGGAGAGCCGTCGTAGTCGTCGTGGTTGTCGGATAGACGCACCTGCCCCCAGAGACAGTCCCCCCACTGTTCTGGCAGGCATGCACAAGCTCACACACCGCTTGCCAGTCCCCCGGATACGAATCGCAATGATACGCCTCCGCGGACTCAGCACCCAGCAACGGCGGATCAGACGCGAGCGGAACCAGCACAGACGCGCACAACGCCACCACAACAACCACAAGCACACTCGGCTTGAGACGCCTCCCCTGCTTCGATAGCTTCAACCAACGGGACGCGAAACACGAACGGCTCTTCATGGCCGTCAATTAATAATGCCCCCCCCCCCCCCCCCCTGTCAAGTCACCCACCAAAAATCGTCGGCGGAGCAACACCACAGCATCCCCAACCCACCGACTACCCCAGCCGCAAAATGGTCATCTAACAGCTACAACACTTCCAAAACAGAGAAAAATCCATCGACGCAGCATCGAGGACTCGCGGCGTGTTCACGCTGTCGCCCTGGCCGATCCACACCTACCAGCAGTGGACCAAGACCCCCGACCCCAGCGAATACACGTTCACCTGAGAGCTGAGTTCACTCAAGGGCGGGTCAGCGGATGATTCTTGCTTGGCGGGCGGCGGCTGAGCCTGAGGGGTAGCCGACCAGCATCACCACTCCGGAGACGACGAAACAGGCGATCACCCATACGAAGCCGTCGAATATTCCGTCGTAGCTGAACCCTGCGGCGAGGGTGCTCACCACGCTGATGCCGATGGCGTACCCGACCTGTTGGAAGGTGCGGAGCGTGGCGTTGGCGCTCGCGAACTGGTCGACTCCGACCTCTGCCATCGCCGCGCTCTGATAACCGGCGATGGTTGCTCCGACGCCCACCCCGATCAGGACCGCTGACGGCACGTAGACGAAGACGTAATCCTGTTCGGACGTGAAGGTCAGCAGTATCCAGAGGTAGCCCGCGGCGACCACCCAGCAGCCGATCGACACTATCCAGCGGTGGCCGATCCGGTCGGCCGTCCCTCCCAGGCGTGCGGACGCCACCGCGGCGATCAGAGGACCCGGAGTGAGACCGAAACCGGTCTTCAGCACGCTCATGCCCCATAGCTCCTGGAACATGAACGAGTTGAGGAAGAACCCGGCCGTGAAGGCCAGCGAATAGGCCCAGAACGCCGCGGTCGACACCGAATAGGGACGACCGGCGAACAGCGACAGGTCGAGCAGCGGGGCAGGGTGGCGTTTCGATCGCCAAACCACGAAAGGAACGACCGCAATCCCGGCCAGGATCAGCAGAAGAACACTCTGGTCGGTCCAACCGTGCTGTTCTGAACGGACGATTCCGTACATCACCAGTGCCACGCCGGCGACGCCGACGGGAACGCCGATCAGGTCAAGCGGTCCCTCGGCGGACTCATCACGAGTCTCAGCGACCAGATGTCGGGCCAACACCGCGACAAGCAGTCCCAACGGAACGTTGACCAGGAATATCCCCCGCCAGCTCCATGCGCTGATCAACACGGCGCCGACGGAGGGGCCGAAGGCCGCTCCCAATGCGCCTGCGGCGCCCCAGATCCCGATCGCCACACCTCGCCGTGAGAGCGGGAACTGGGGCAGGACCATCGCCAGAGAGGCAGGCATGAGGAATGCGCCCCCCGTCGCCTGCACCACTCGGGCGACGATCAGGGTTATCGGGCCGTTGGCCATTCCGCACAGGGCGGAGCCCGCGAGGAACAGGTACAACCCGGCTGTGAAGGTCGCCCTGCGGCCGCGACGGTCCGCGGTTCGTCCTGCCAGCAGCAACAGTGACGCCAAGGCGATGTTGTAACCGGAGATGACCCAGGGGAGCTGTGCCGATGTCGCTTCGAGGTCGCGTGCTATCGAGGGAAGGGCGACGTTGACGACAGACACGTCGAGCACAACCAGGAAAGCCGCCGCGGTAACTACGATCAACGCCAGCCAACTCTCCCGGGGGATCTCTTCGGGCGCTGCAGCGGGCATGAACCGCCGACGGTAGTTCACAGGCGCAGTCTCCACTCACCGCCGCGCCGATCTTGTGTGCTGAGAGGCCCAAAGGGCGCTAGACAAATGCCGTGGCCCCAGTCCCTGACCGTGATCAACGTCGGTTCTCGCGCCGCGCCGTGTTCCTGCGTTTCGTGAGCCGGCTGTTCTGTCGGATTCGCCACACCGACGACGGCCCGATCGACACGCTGGGAAGGCCCGTCGTCGTGGTCGCCAACCACCGGAGCTTCTTTGACGTCCCGGTCGGGTTCGCGTTGTTGGAGAGGCTCGGGTTGCGGGCCCGGATCCTGGTGAGAGCCAAGTACTTCGACATTCCGCTGGTGGGGAGGTTCCTCAGATCGGCCGGCTGCATCAGCGCCGGCAGCGGATGGCGGGCAACGATCGATACCGCGGTCGAGACGCTCGCCGCCGGTCGCCCGGTGGCGGTGATGCTCGAGGGCAGGATCGTGCCCCCCGAGAGACGCGACGAATCGGGTCTCGGCAAGGTTCGCAGGGGGTTCCTGGAGATCGCCAGAGCAGCCGACGCTGTCGTGCTGCCCGTCGCTTTCGTCGGTTCTGATGAGGTCTGGCCGAGCGACAGGCGGTTCCCGCGGATTGGATGGCGCGGCCGCCCGCTGGTTCAGATCCATGTCGGTGAGGTCATGTGCATCGACGACCTAACCAACCGCGAGGCGATCGACGCGGTCCGTTCAGCCGTCGCCTCCCATATAGCCCGGTTGAGCTGAGCGTTCTACGCTGCGGCAATGGACAGACAACCCAACATTCTGCTGATCGTCTCCGATGAGGAACGGCGCAACGACTGGCTCGCCGGCAGAGCCGACCTTCCCGCACATGATCGACTGCGCGCCGACGGGTTGACGTTCAACCGCTACTACACACATTCGTCGCCGTGCTCACCGTCTCGGGCGAGCCTCTACACCGGCAGCTACCTCGCCGAGCACGGCGTGGTCGACAACGTCTCGTTCCCGGTTCACACGGCGCTGGACCCGGCGATCCCCACGATCGGGAGCCTGCTGGCAGAGCGCGGGTATTACAGCGCCTACCTGGGGAAATGGCATCTCTCGCACGAGCAGGTTCCCGAGATGACCGCGCATGGCTACCAGGACTTCCGCGGCAACGACACCCACTACACAGGTTCGGCTTGGAGCGGCCGCTTCTTCGATCCGATCATCGCTGCCGACGCCATGAACTGGCTGCGCGAGCATGCCGACGACACGCCCTGGCACCTCACCGTGGCGCTGGTGAACCCGCACGACATCATGTGGTTCCCGATCGACCATCTGAGTTATCAGGCTGAGAACCCCTCCGACGCCAAGGCTTTCGAGTTCATGCGCAAGCTGCGGCTCGAGGGTGTTCCCGTGGAGGCGGTGGCCGAGGACTATCCGGAGCGGTTCGACGAGCTCCCGGCCAACTTTCACGACGATCTGCACTCCAAGCCGGAGATCCAGCGTGCCTGGCGTCAGGTGCGCAACCACGAACACTTCGTGGGCCGGTTGGACCTCGCCGATGAGCGGGTCTGGTTGCGGCAGCTCGACTACTACGCCCACCTCCATGAGGAGCTCGACCGGAACCTCGGCGAGCTGCTCCACACTCTCGACGAGCTGGGCGTCTACGACGACACCGTGATCGCCTACACCTCCGACCATGGCGACGCCTGCGGCAGCCACGGCCTGCGTGCCAAGCTGCCGTGCGTCTACGAGGAGGTCATGGGCGTGCCCCTCGTCGTCAAGGTGCCCGGTGTCACCGAGCCTGCGACGACGACCGATGCTCTGGCGACCCATGTGGACCTCGCCGCGACTCTGTGCGCCCTCGGCGGGGTCGACCTCAGCGAGACTCCCTCGCTGTCGGGTGTCGACTTGACCCCGGCTCTGGCCGATCCGGCGTCCCGGCCGCGCGACCACGTGTTGTTCTCTCAGGACAGCGCCCAGTCGTCGCTGCTGCGGAACTGCCGTTACGCGGTCCGCGGCTTCTTCGACGGCACCACCAAATACGCCCGCTACTACGGGATCGGCGGCGGCATCGAGCGTGACGGCACCCGCTCTCCGACACCGAAGCTCTTCGATGTCGATGCCTCCTTCGAGGACCACGACCATGAGTGGTACGACACCAGCGAGGATCCTCTGGAGTTGGTGAACCTGGCCCACGACCGCAGCAGGCGCGATGAGCTTCGCGACAACTTCGAACGGCTGCTGAAGATCGAGGCCGACGCGGGAGTGTGAGGCAGTAGCGCACAACGCTGCCTGTAGCCTGCTTGGTGGGCCGCTAGCTCATCGGGTAGAGCAGGAGACTTTTAATCTCAAGGTGCCGGGTTCGAGCCCCGGGCGGCCTACGAATCCCTCGCAAGGACACAGCTCAAATCCCACGGCCGCGAATACAGTTCTCGTGTCTTGTGGTAAGTTTCGGGTTGTCCACATAATCACACTCCCTCCCACCCGGTTGAGCCATGTCACCACGCCAGATTGCAGTCACCCTCGTTGCTCTGATCTTCATTGTCGCAGCTGCCCTCCTCATTATCAGCCGGGGTGACGACAGCGATTCAGAGGGCACGCCCGAAACCACGACAACCACGATCTCAAGGTCTACGACAACGGTCTCTACGACTGATCCTGCTTCGGGGGGCGACGACGGCGACTCGTCTGAGCCCACCGCAACCACGAGCACGACAACCTCAGTCCCGTTGTCGGTACCGATCGAGGCTCCGCACTTGTGCGTGACCGGTCAAGCAGGTGCCCAGGTTGTCGCGGAGGCCGCGCAGGACGCTGTTCCTCAGCTGGGCACCGGCTCCTCGATCAGCACGGTCGGACTCGGAGCCGTCACCTTCGGACTGACGGTGCCCGCAGCTGCGGAGGCGAGCGGCTCGGCAATGCTGGCCTGTGAACCGGTGAGCGAGTGCTACCACGTCACACCGGCTGCAGCCCCGCCCGGGATCAGCTTCCTGGTGCATTTCTCCACAATCGAGCGGGTCGACATTGTTGACGGCCCGATCACCACGCGTTCCGGGATAGGCATCGGCACTACCGCCGAGCATCTGATTACAACGTTCGGAGACCAGATCGAACGAGAGGTGATCGACGCCGACACCGTCAACTTCGTGTTCGTGCCCAAAGATGCCTCCGACGCCGACTTCCGAGTCGTGTTCACAGTTGAGGACGGCGTGGTGACGACTTATCGGTCCGGTCGTCTGCCGATGATCCTCCAGGACAGTCCCTGCGGTGCCTGACCGTTCGCAGGCAACTGAATCAAGGCGGTTGCTGAGGCACGTCGTTCACTGGGACACCGTGTCTGGGAGTTCGATCTCGTAGCTTCGGCATTCGACGACCACCGAACCGATTCCTGCTGGTGTGAACTCACCAGTCTCGATGTTCAGGTCGGTTACAAAATCGACATCGTCGAACCGTACGATGTCGTGGTCGAACGTGAAGTCGAGCAACACCCCGAGACGCGGCTCAAAGCGCACTGTCTCACCCTGTTCGCCGACCTCCACTCCAATGTAGGGCTCAGCGACGAATGCCTGGACGAAGGCATGGACAGGTTTGTTGTTGACGTCTCGTCCGACCCCGACCGCGAGGATCTCACCGGCACCACCGTCGACGCACGTGAACACGAGGTCGTAGGCGGAGGGACCGATACGGACGAGACCCACCGAATGCGGGATAGTCGTCTCGACGCTTGCCGGTGACGTCTCCTGGTCGGCTTCTGCGCCGCCCGGGCCCTCGACAACGTCTTGAGTCGAACAACCCGCAATCAGGGGGGCAGACACACAGACGGTCAACACACAGAACAGCCGGCGCACGCCACGAGGCTACAGAACGCTTGGCGCAGACGCAGGCAGGCGGTAGCTTCAACAGTTGTGGCGACCAACCCCAACACCCGCAAGCGACGCGTCAAGGCCGCCCGGCAACAGCACCAGACCCAAGCAATGTCAAGGCATGAGCAACGCCGCCGCCGCCTCCTTCTCTGGTTGGTCGTGGGTCTGGCTGTGGCGATGATCCTCCCGCTCGCCGCGGGGATTCTGTTCACCGTCTTGAACTAGTGCTCCCTGCGGTCTGAAGTCAGCGGGACGACCCGATAGCCTGCAATGCCTTGACTACAGACAAACGCGCCCGCCAGAAAGCCAACCGAGCCAGCCGGATCGCCGCGGCTCAGGCAGCCGAGGAGAGAGCAAGAACGCGGCTGCGGATGATCCGCTTTGGAGTGGGTGTCGCCGCGGTCATTGTCGTTATCGTCGGTATCAACTGGCTGCTCAACCGTGGAGACGGCGACCCGGCCGAGGGTTTCGATCCAGTCGAGACGAATACCACTCTGCCCCCGGTCGATACCGAACCCCAGCCTGACCCGGTAGACCCTGAGCCCTCGGACCCGAATTGTCCGGCACCCGACAAGAGCAGTCCTCGCACGCTTGACTTCGACGGTCCGCAGCCGATGTGCATCAACCCCGCACACAACTACTGGGCGGTGTTCGACACCTCCGAGGGTGAGATCGTTATCGAGCTCGACACCGTGAACACGCCCAACACGGTCAACAACTTCGTGACCCTCGCCCGTTGGGGCTATTACGACGGCACCACACTGTTCCGGACTGATCCGAGCATCGACATCATTCAGGGCGGTTCGCCCCACACGAATTCAGCGAGCGATCCAGGGCCGGGCTACACGATCCCCGACGAGCCGACCTTCACTGACGAGGGCGGAATCCTCACTGGGCCCTACCGGTATGTTCCCGGCCAGTTGGTGATGGCCCGAAGCGCTGGTCCTGACTCCTCGGGCGCACAGTTCTTCTTCACGACCGGCCCCAACACCGCTCTGCTCGACAGTCAGGGCACCTACATCGTGTTCGGGCAGACCGATGAGGCCGGGCTCGGAGTGATGCAGGGCATCATCGGTTTGCATGAGCCCGACGACAGCGGGCTCGGAGGTCGTCCGTCTCGGAACGTGACCGTCAACTCGGTGACGATTGTGGTGACCTGAGCGACGAGTCGGCGGGTGGGCTGAGCGGCCGACGCACCCTCGCCTCCACGAACGGACGGAACGGTGCCGACACGGACGGCACTTCGAAGCGCTGCAGGTCGGTGATCGTCAGTCCCAAGGCTCGGATCTCGGCCGGCAGATCCCAGTCGAGGTGCAGTCCGCCTACTGCGCGGCCGAGTCGTCCACCGAGCGCCAGCAAGCGGCCGGTTCGACCGGCCCGAGCCACCGGTTCGAGGAACAGCAGCCATCCTTCGTCAGCGAGCAGTTCCGTGAGGGTTCGCAGGAAACGGCTCAGGTCGGCCACCAGGGGGGTGCGGATCAGGCTGATGATCGTGTCGAAGGGTCCGTGGCCGAGATCGCTGAGCTCCTCGGGTTCGGCATCGACTCTGGCAACGCCTTCGGGATCATTTGCGGCGGTGCCGGCCCTGATGTCGCCAAGACGGTCGAGCATGGTGACCGAATCGACCTCGCCGGCGATCCGGTAGCTGTCGAGATGGTCGGACCAGCCGCCCAGGTCGAGGACTCTGCCGCTCGCCACCGAGGCCAGATCGGCCCGCCGTTTGCGCAGGGCCGGTGCCAACTCCATCGGCAGTGGGTTCATCCAGGCAACTAGCGGGGGGCGGTTCGCCATCCGGGCAACCTAGCGCGCCCTAGCCTTGTCCCATGCCCGTCGAACCTCCGCCGTGTTCGTGGAGCTTTCCGCCTGTGGAGAGTGCGGAGCCTTCCGGGCTGGTCGGGGTCGGCGCCGATCTGGAGCCGGGAACGATCCTGGCTGCCTACAAATCCGGGTTGTTCCCGATGCCGATCCAAGCTGGTGGGTTGATCGGCTGGTGGTCGCCCGATCCGCGAGGGGTGCTGGAAGTCGGCTCGTTGCGTGTGAGCCGTTCCCTGCGCCGTTCGGTTCGCCGATTCGAGGTTCGTATAAACACGGCTCTGCCTGGGGTTATTGATGCTTGCGCTGATTCGGGTCGGCCCCATGACTGGATCGACCAACAGATTCGGGACGCCTATGTCCAGCTCGGTTCTCTGGGATGGGTCCACAGTGTCGAGACCTGGCTCGACGGAGAACTGGTCGGCGGTCTGTACGGGGTTGCAGTCGGTGGCCTCTTTGCGGGTGAGTCGATGTTCCACCGTGTCACCGATGCTTCCAAGGTTGCGTTGGTGGCGCTCGTGGACCTCTTGGGTGACGGTCACCGACGGCTCATCGACGTGCAGTGGATGACCCCTCATCTCGCAACGCTCGGGGTTGTCGAGTGGCCCCGCGCCGAATATCTCGATGTCCTGGGTGAGTTATTGGCGAGCCCCCTTCCGGAGGCCTTCGAGTATCCTGGCTAGTTGGAGGGATGGCAGAGCGGACGATTGCACTGGTCTTGAAAACCAGCGGGCTTCACGGCCCCGGGGGTTCGAATCCCCCTCCCTCCGCATTTGCGTTTGAACCAGATCAACGACTCGCTCGCGGCGACTGAGTTCGCGGGTTCGCGTCAGCAGTGATCGTCCCAGACCTGAACCTACGCAAGATGCTGATAGAGCCGATCTGAAGGTCGTGCCTACAACGTCGCCCGGAGGATTTCAAGAACACAGTTGATGTTCTGACTTGTTTTCTGTACAGTTTGATTATGGCCACCAACACCACCAGCACCAGCAACACAGCGCCGTTGACTGACGCCCGTAGTCGCCTGAGCGAAATCGTTGACGAGGTTGAGGCCACCGGGGCTGAGTTCGTCATCACAAAGCACGGCCGCCCCGCAGCTGTGATCGTGGGGCACGAAGACTATGAATCGCTGATTGAGACGCTCAACATCCTTGCCGACAGCGACACTATGGACGCTATCGCCGAAGCCGAGGCTGACCTCGCCGCCGGAGACCTCGTTCCCCTCGATTGACCAAATCGTGCCCAAACTAACCGCCAGAGCAAAAAAGGACCTTGACGGGTTGCCTCCGGCGCTCTCGCAAAGGGCGCGGGGACTCATCAGGCGACTCGATGACGAGCCTGGACTCGGGAAAAAACTCAAGGGCCAACTGCGTGGCCGGCGATCCACGCGCCTAGGGCGCTCCCATCGCATAATTTACACAGCGCGAGACGGCGACATTGTCGTGCTCACGATCGGCGCTAGGAAGGATGTCTACCGCTGATGGGATTCGATCTGCCATCGAATGACGAGGAGCGCGAGTTGTTCCTTAGAGCGCTCCGCGAATACAGCGAGAATTGCGAGCCGCCCGAACTCACCCCTGACTGCCCTTACTCAGTCGAAACAACAACGGGCGTCAGAGGCTGCTGTGAGGAATGCATGGACCTGCTCGGGAAGCATCGCGCCCCGGATCCGAGCGAGGTAGTGGATCTGGACGGCGTGATCTCAATCCGCCGATCCCGGCGTCCGCGTGCGCGCCGTACATCGGACAATGCCGCGAAAGCGTTCGATGCTCGAGAGATGTTCCTGAGCGACCAGGCAAGCGGTGAGCCGATCGAGCGCTGGAGGCCGCCGACCGGCATCGTCGATGTCGGTCAGGGACAGTTGTTGGACATAGTGCCAGGCGCAACGGCGGCCGAGTGTTCCGCCCCACTGAGGTGACCGGCCTCGAACTCACCGCGGAGGGCTGGCTCGTACGCACCAAGACAGACTTGCTCAGCCATCCTCAAAGATCTTGCCGTGTAACTCCGCGACCATTCTCTCAGCGTCCTTTACCTTCCACTCATAGGAGACTCCTCCAACATCAAGGCGCACAAGGTCCGTCGCAAGGGTCTTGCGGTCGTGGTATACCCCAGTCACGGACCGCAGGGGGATTGTCTGGACATCGGTCTTACCCATGCGTTTCTTGCGTTCGCGCACGAGCCGATCGTCAAGGATCTCAACCGTGCCATTCTTGCCGTCTGCGCGAATCATGTATCTTGCCATGTGACCGCCAAGCCTACCCGGGGAGCACAGTTCGTGAGGATTTGGCGCATGAGTCTCAATCTTCCAACACCCATGACCGAATGCGGACTGATCACTTCAGAGATCCATCGGCGTTTCAGAGGCGTTGTTGTTTGAGTTCGTTCACGGCTGCGAGAAGTTCATCGATGCGGGCATCCGCATCATTGGGTGTGTCGCGTTTGGTAGTCATGGCCCCAGCAATGTTGGCTGTGACGACCCCGAACGCGGCAATTCCCGTGACCATGAGCACCACCGCAATCAAGCGGCCCGCAACTGTTACCGGGGCAATGTCCCCGTATCCGACGGTGGTGACGGTAGTGACGGCCCACCATACCGCGTCGCCGTAACTGTTGATAGCACCGTTGCCGTCCTGCTCGACTATCCACACTCCTCCAGCTCCCGCCGCGACAATGGCTGGAACGACCACCACAAGCGTCTTGCCGACAAGCCCTCCCCAAAGGCGCACCACTGTGTGCCAGGATCTCGTGGCGTAGACGATGACACGAGCTGCCCTCAGCACACGGAGCGCTCTCGCGGATCGCAGAATCCGCAGTGGACGGAAGTACGGCAACACTGACAGCACGATAATGCCCACGTCGTACCAGTGGACGACGAGATAGCGCATCCGGTTGTGGCGAACGAGCCACATTCGCACTGTGAGATCGACAAAAAAGAACACCCATATGACCCAGTTCGCGATTGTTGCGCCTTGAGCGACCGCGCCGTGTCCAATGTCCTCTACGACGACCAGCGGGATACTCGCCAAAGCGAGCACCAGCAAGGGAACATCCACAAATTTCTCCCAACGACCAATTGTGGTCGGTATCTCCTTCTCAGAGTCGTCTGTGGTCATGGTCCGTCCCCTCCTGCCGTCCAACTCTCTCGGTCGGCGACAGTCAGACTACAAGTCTGTGGGCTTGCAGAAACCCCGGACCATCAAGGGTCCGGACTACGCGAATCTCCAGCCCATTGGTCTCAGCGTGTCGCCGAAACCGGCCGGTTCTCATGAACGTCTTCACATTGGTGCCGGCTGGGGCGGCCGCCCGGCGGGCACGTTCGATACCGTCGGCTGCTTCTCCACCCAGACGTTCAAGCACGCACGCTGAAGACCTCGGTACGGAACTTCTTGTGGCCCGATTGTGAACTCCGGCGAGGGCGGGTTGCTGCTCACCGACGACGATGTCGCGGCGCGGGCCATCCTGCTCAGCCGCTCGTACATGCTCTACGCCCAGCACGGAACCACGCCTCCGCCGGAGGTGATGGAGCGGCACCGGTACACGACACCCAACCCCAACACCCCTCCCTCCGCTCCAATCCGCTCGTCACAGGGAGTTTCATCTCTGTCCCACAGGGTAGTTCCTGACAGACACATCATCACATCATTTGACAAAGATGTCATGATGTGTGGATGCGAACAACGTTGACTCTTGACGATGATCTGGCCGCGGCGCTCAAAGAACAGGCCCACCGGTCTGGGGTTCCGTTCAAGCATGTCGTCAACGATGCTCTGCGGCGGGGCCTGTCTCCGGTGCTCGCAGAGGTGGAATCCGATTATGAGGTCAGGCCTCACGACAGCGGGTTCAAACCCGGTGTTGATCCGTTGCGTTTGAACCAGCTCAACGACTCGCTCGCGGCGACTGAGTTCGCGGGTTCGCGTCAGCAGTGATCGTCCCAGACCTGAACCTGCTCGTCTACGCCCACAGCAGTGGCGCGCCGCTGCATGAACCAGCGCGGCGACCTCCATCAGTTTCGGTGGACTAGGGGGTCTGCCCTTGGATGGTGCGAATGAAGGTCCCGAGCGGCTTGAGGTTGTGAGCCCAGAAGATCGTCAGCCCCGCGGTTCTGGGCGTGTTCGAGGTTGCGCTTCTTGAAGACGCCGGACAGCAGGGCGCACGGCACAACTTGGTCCTTGCCGAGCGCGTCGAGCCATTGAGCCGCTTTGGCGGCCGCGTCGTTGTTGAGTCGTTTGACGGAGTTGAGTGCTGAGTTGGAGACCTTGCACTCGATGGGCATGACCCGCCCGTCGTGGAGCGCTACCACAATGTCGGCTTTCCGGCTGGCAAGTGGGGATTCACCGCAGAACTCGCCGGGTTCGGGGGCTTCGCGGACTGTGGGGATCGGTCTCGGATCAACCTGCTTGAGTCCAATCAGCGTCAAGTATCTCTGCACCCTTCCTTCTTGACGTTCCTTGTCGGTATTGCGGCGGGTTGTCTGTACGCGCTGTGTGGCGAGGAGACTCGCTGACGCGACGACTGCGGCATACAGGTCTTTGTCATCGGGCGATTCCTGCTCCGCACCGGCACCCAAGGGAAGCGTTTGGTGTCGATGCTCTCGTGCAACACCGCCATGATCCGCTGCACCATCGCCTTGTCTCCGCTGAGCCGACTCGGGGCCAAGGAGGGCGCTTCGGCAAGTGTCTTGAGATCATCCTCTGAGATCGGTGGCCCCGCCAAGTACCTCAGGGCGACGCGCAACTCCCGGTCTGCCAGGAGACCCAGTGCCACCTCCGGCGCATTCGGTGCATCCGGCAGGGTTCCGATCAGGTTGTCAGTGTTCCTCAGGAGAGTCTCGACACGCTCCATGGCTTCGTCGAATTCCCTGCGGTACTGGTCAACGGGTTCTTTCAGTCTCCGTGCCCGGAACAGTTCGACGGCTCTGTCCAGGTCCCGTTGGAAGTCCTCGGGTTCCCACCAAGGCGGTCTGACTGTGGTCACGCTGCAATCACTTCAAGCATCTCTGGTGCCGGAATGTGGATGCGTTGCATCTCGGACGGCTCGAATTTGACGAGTCCACCTGCGTAAGTGCGTCCGACAGCGGTGGGTCCCGCAGCACATAGAGCTGTCGCCAAGGCGTCGAGGGTCAGCTCGTTCAGCGGCTCGCGAGGGTAAATACCGTGTGCGACGTTGATGTGGCCGACGGCGGCCTTGTTGTGCACGAACATTGGCGGGCGCCGCGCCATGTAGGTGGCGAGAATCGGAGCCGGTTCTCTGAGCCGTACCGACCACCACGGATTGCGATGGCTCGCGACATATCCCTCCGGGATGCCTTGCCGCTGCGCTGCACGTAGGAACCTGTCGATAAGAATTCTGTCGGCGGTGTCAAACGTGTCCAGGTCTGCGGGAAGGGCAATGACCGCCAGCAGATTGCGCGCAGTGTTCAGCTTCCCGTCGGGTGCGTCGAACAGTTCACGGGCGCGGGTGACCGCAGGGATCAGCACGCTTGAAGGGAGCGCGGGGTCAGAAGCCTCTGTGATCCAAGTCTTGTTCGCGCCGGTAACCGCACCGCGGTGTACTCGACACAACTCTCCGAGTTCGACATAACCGGCGGGCGGTTTCGGCGTCCTGTTGAGCAGTGGGGTCCAGCGCGGGGCACGGACAAGTTGTTGTCGATCCATTTCGCGTCCATCGTCAAGCGCTCCCAACGCCTTTGCGTCGGGGATTCGCTTCATGCGGATCGTATTTGAGGTGGTGCCCACCTCGAAGCAGGTCACCACAGCGGTCGTAGCCGCGTCGCTGAAGGGGCTCGCCGTAGGGTCGATCAGGTGGATCGACATGCCTCCCAAACGGGCTGCGAACAGTTCTCGCATCAGGCTCCCGTAGTTGACGTCGAGCCACTCGGCTGACGTGACGAAGGAGCCGATGTCGCCAGAACGGGCGCGAAGGGCGGTCGCAACCAGGAAGTGTGCATGCAGACCAGCGAGTCCGCTGGCCTTGAGCCCGAGCCGTGCAGCGCTTTCGGCCAGCCATTTCTTGCCGGCGGGTTCGATCTGATGATGCCGGACATACGGGGGATTTCCCACAAAGGCAGTGGTCCCGTCACAGTCACCCAACACTGCTGTTCTGTAGTCGCCCACAACGATCTGCGACCGGGTGTCGAACCCGGCAGCGGTCAGGTTCGCACGGGCGACAAGAGCAGCGAGAGGGTCGATCTCTGCCCCCACCAGCGACGCTTGCGGGCACGCCCGGCCAGCCGCCAGCAAGAACCTTGCCGAGCCGGTCCCCGGGTCAACGATGCGCTCCGGTTCACCCCGACCAGCGATCCATGTTGCCATTGAGGACACGATCTCCGCGGGGGTGTACGTTGCCCCCAACGACCGACGTTCGTTTGCCGGGCGAATCCGAGTGAACGCCTCGCCAAGCGGGTCGCCGCCCTCCCGAATCAAGTCGATCAGCCCGTCAACACCAGAACCGGCACCCACCGGCTCCGCCCCGTCCAAAAGGCTCGACTCGCTCCTTGAGATCCCCGCAAGGGCACCGTTCTTTGCGATCGCCCACGCAGCAACCGCCAAGCTCCTCTCGCAGGACAAACCCCCGATTGCCGCGGCCCCAGGCACCGCCTCGACTCCTGTCAGTGTCATCTGTCTGAAGTATTGCATTATCGACTCTCCAAGAAGGGGACGTTAGTCCGATGAAACGCACTGCCCGTTGGCCTGAGTCTCGAACCCATCGAAACAGGAAGGCATGTGCGAACACAGGTTCGCGCCAGTATGTGACAGCACACGTACCTGAGCCCGATGGAATCCGACTTTTAAACAGAGCGCCACATCCTCAACCGGTGCGCTTGCTCACTGCTGGTTGTCTGAGGCTCTAGTATCCGGTGATGAAAAAACCCAACATCTTGGTGGTCATGGCCGACCAGTTGGCGCCGCACTTCACTGGTGCTTACGGGCATCCCTTGGTGCGAACGCCGGCAATGGAAGCCCTGGCCGAGCGGGGGGTCCGCTTCGACGCCGCATACTGCAGTTCGCCCCTGTGCGCGCCGTCGAGGTTCTCGATGATGTCGGGGCGCCTCGCTTCCGAGATTAGTGCCTTCGACAACGGCGCAGAATTCTCCGCATCGATTCCCACCATGGCCCACTACATGCGGTTGGCCGGATATCGGACCACCTTGTCGGGCAAGATGCACTTCGTCGGACCCGACCAGCTCCACGGTTTCGAGGAGCGGCTAACCACCGACGTCTACCCCTCGGACTTCGCCTGGACCGCCAACTGGGGCGCGGCCACCGAGCGTCTCGACAAGTGGTTCAACAACCGCGACAGCATCACTGGGGCGGGACCGGTTCTGACAAACTTTCAGATCGACTACGACGACGAGGTCGGTTTTGCTGCTGAGCGCCGCCTCTACGACCTGGCCCGACCCCACAGCGATGATCGGCCGTTCTTCTTGGTGGCCTCGTTCACTCATCCTCACGACCCCTATGAGGCACGCCCCGAGTGGTGGAACCTCTACGACCCCGACGACATCGACCCGCCCGACTCCATCCGCGATGAGGACGTCGACCAGCACACGACGCGCATCCGGCACGGCATACAGGCCGACGAGGTCGGATTCACTGAGGCCGAGTGCCGCAACACCCGCCACGGCTACTACGCCGCTACCAGCTACTTCGACTCATGGCTGGGGCGCCTGGTCAATGTGCTTTCAGAGACTGGGCGCTTGTCCGAGACCGTGGTCATAGTCATCAGCGACCACGGTGACATGCTGGGTGACCGGGGAGTCTTCTTCAAGATGTCGTTCTTCGAGCGCTCAGCCCGCGTGCCGCTGATCATGGCCGGACCCGGAATCCCGGCGGGCACAACCGTCGCCAATGCCTGTTCGCTGCTGGACTTGTTGCCCACCCTGCTCGACATCGCCTCCGACGGCGCCCTAGCCCCAAGCACTCCACTCGTCTGGGACAGTTGGTGGGGTGGCTTCGCTGCAACTGAACACACCTGCTCGACCCCTGCGAGCTTCAAGGAGGGACCGAACGTCGGTACCTGGCAGCGGACGAAAGGACCGACTATGATCAAAACTTGATGCAATCATGACCCCACCCGAGGAGGCTTCCGTGTCAGACGATCATTACAGCACGACGTCCGACGACTATCCGGCGAGGCTGGACATTGAGTATCCTGAGGAGGGGCTCAGTCGGGTAACCACTCTGTTCCGGATCATCCTGGTCATACCCATCGGGATCGTCGCAGGCCTGCTCACCAGTTCCTTTGTCGGCGATTCTGAAGGCAACGACGCGGCGGCGCTCTTCGCAGCCATCACACTGTTCGGCCCAACATTGCTGATGATCGTGTTCCGGCAGAAGTACCCGCGCTGGTGGTTCGACTTCAGCCTCGAACTGGCGCGGTTCAGCTCCCGCATCGGCGCCTACATGTCTCTGATGCGCGATGAGTATCCTTCTACCGACGAGCAGCAGGCCGTGCATCTGGATCTGGACTATCCCGACACGGGCCGGGATTTGAACCGCTGGATGCCGCTGGTCAAGTGGCTGCTGGCCATTCCGCACTACATCGTGCTGGCGTTCCTGGGAGTCGCCGCGTTCATCTGTGTGGTGATCGCATGGTTCGCAATAATCTTCACCGGCCGCTATCCGCGTGGACTGTTCAATTTCGTGCTCGGCGTACACCGCTGGGGCCTGCGTGTCGGGGCCTACATGTGGTTCCTCATCACCGACCGCTACCCGCCGTTCTCGCTGCGGTAGTTTCATCCGGATCTGTTGAAGCCAGGCCCGCACACGCAATACAGTTCTCATTGCCCGTCTCCTCGAGTTCCCAGGGCATCAAGACCGTGATCGGCTGCGGAGGTCTACCGCTGTTGGGACTCGATCTGACATCCACGACCGGGTGGGGGATCTGCGTTGTTGGTCGGTTAGTGTGCGTCTTGCACAACACTGGGAGGTCGAATTGAGTTCGCTGGATGCTCCGGACCGAGACTCAGGCCGCATCTCTGTGCGTCCCAGGCGTCGCTATCTGCTCATGGTGGCCCTGTTGGTTCTGGCGTCCTGTGATTCTGTGGACAACGTAACCCGTCACGCAGACACGAGCTTCTCGGACAGCACCGGCGAACTCTCCGAAACGGGGGACGTCACAACCACAGTCGAGGATGATCCGACGACAGGCACATCCCCTGATCCCGACAGCACCGACGGGACCGAACCTCCCCGAGCAGACGGGCCACGCGACGACTGTTCGCCTCATGAGCCTGACGACGCGCTCCTGTCCGGTCTTCTGGGGGCGGATCCGGCCGATGTCGGGGCTGCGTCGGCAAGCATCGCCGTTTCGGAGCTTCTGTATGACTGCGCCCTCGAGGTCGGTCTCGCCTACGCCGACGATCCCGCCGCGGTCGTCACACTCCAGTCCCGTGAGATTCAGGGTCCATTGCTGCTGATCGGTCGATGGATTGATGCCCCGCTGCTGGCCGAGCTCAAGCGTCTGGCACCCGAACGGGTCCTCACTGCGGGAATCCCCAGACGGATTCTGCGCTACACGTTCACCGACTTCAACACCGAGCCTGTGGATCTCGATCCCGAGCCGAGACTGTCCCTCGACGGCCTGTCCACCGAACGCGTGTGGCTGGTCGACAACTACAGGCTGGCCGTGCCGATGGCGGCGATCGCCCACCAGATCGGGGTGCCGGTGATCACTGTGCCCAACGACATCCGAGGGGCCTCTTCAGAGGCACGGGAGATGATCGCCGCTGCCTCTGAGGTGGTCCTCCTCTCAGACTTCGGAGAGGACGCAGCCTGGCATCTCGACGTGATCCGCGGCGATGAGGTGCCCTACGGTGGTCTGCTGCTGTTCGACTCCGAGCCCCGCCGCCGCATGGTGGCGATCTACGGCCACCCACAGACCTCAGGTCTCGGCGTTCTCGGGGAGCAGGGTCCGGACGAGGCCGTCGAGAGGCTCCGTTCCATTGCTCGGGGCTACGACGCGGACGGCATCGCCGTTCTGCCCACGTTCGAGATCATCGCCACCGTTGCTGCGGGCAGTGCCGGCTACGACGGCAACTATTCCAATGAGACCGCCCTGGATGTGATCAGGCCCTGGATCGAGGTCGCTGCGGCCAACGGCATCTACGTGGTCCTGGACCTTCAGCCGGGACTGTCCGACTATCTCTCGCAGGCGAAGATCTACGAGGAGTTCCTGCGCCTCCCCCACGTTGGCCTTGCACTCGACCCCGAGTGGAGGCTCAAGCCCGGTCAGCGTCATCTGCGGCAGATCGGCACGGTGGACGCGGCCGAGATCAACCAGGTCGTACGGTGGCTGGCCGGTATCGTCCGGGAGGAGTCCCTTCCACAGAAGTTGCTGGTACTGCACCAGTTCCGGCATTCGATGATCACCAACCGCCACCTTGTGGAGACGCCTGCCGAGTTGGCGGTTCTGGTCCACATGGACGGTCAGGGTCGTTTGGCGACCAAGTACAGCACCTGGAATGCCCTGACCCGCCAGCCTGATGCCAACCAGTTCTATTGGGGCTGGAAGAACTTCTACGACGAGGACTCTCCGACCGCGACGCCCGCCGAAGTCCTGGCGCTCACCCCCACCCCCCTGTTCGTGTCGTACCAGTAGCCCCGCCCCGGCTGCGGTGATGCTCGACCCTCCCGCTGATTCGCCGTGGAACCCCCGTCCGTCAAGCGCATATCAGGGCACGATCAACACTCCGACAACGATTCGGGCCGAACCAACGGACGGATTGTTGAGCGACCGGCCCTTCGCCTTCCGCTAGCTCCAGAGCGCGCAGATGGGGATCGCTTCGATGCGGTCGTCAAGCGTTAACTGGGTGGGTCCGGTGTGGAGCAGGACTCCTGCTCTGAATCGGTCACCCAGTTGATCGCGCAGCCATATCAGGTGGCGGGCATCACGCAGTCTGGGCGTGCTGTGTGCCTTGATCTCCAGTCCGACTACACCGCGGGCACCTAGGTCGATGATCAGGTCGACTTCGTGCCTGCCGTCGCGATCGCGTAGGTGGTAAAGCTGAGGTCGTAGCGGATCCATCACTGACTCGGCGCGTAGCTGGTTTGTAACGAAAGTGTCGATGAGGCGGCCAAGCAGGTCACCATCGTTCATTACCAGATCCAAGTCGGCGCGAACGGACGCGCCCCAGAGTCCGGTGTCGGCAACGAAGCGTTTTGGGGATCGGGCCAGTCTTTTCAGACGGTTGCTGCTCCACGCCGGAAGTTCAGCGATAACGCCGATGTCGGTCAGAAGTTTGGTGTGCGAGCGTGCCGTGCGCCGGTCGAGACCGACTGCTTGATGCAGCGTGGTGTCGTTGACGATGCCTGCCGAGTTCAGGGCGTAGGCTTGAAAGAACTCAGCGAGTTTTGCATGAGACTGATTGCCGGGTACGTCGTGGGCGAGCATCTGTTCGATGTAGCTCCGCATCCAATCGTCGCGGATGCTGCCTGCAAGGGCGATCGACTCCGGGAAACCTCCGATCAAGGCAATCTCGGCGTAGTCGCGCAGATCGGGAGGATTGTCTGGCAGAACAAAGGACTCTCCGCTGAGATGGCGGCTGACGAAGAAACGCGGCGGTCTTGTGAGTTGCTCGCGCACTGTGAGCGGGTGCATGGCAACCCTGATCAATCGTCCAGTTCCGGGCCAAAGGATCGGATCGTTCTCAGACCGAACTGATCCGGTCAGAATGAACCGACCGGGCCGGCGCTCAGAATCAACCGCCCTCTTGACAGCACCAAGCACGCCCGGGCACGCCTGCCACTCGTCGAGCAGAACAGGCTCGGCGCGGCCGCGTAACGCAGCATCCGGGTCGGCCTCGAACGGGTAGGCCTCGGGCGGCTTGTCCAAACGAACCACACTGGCGGCGTGTCGCATCGCGGTAGTGGTTTTTCCTGAAGCCCGCGCGCCGGTGATCATCACGGCGGGAGCGGCCGTCAGCACTTCCGTAAGCCAGGGATCCACCAAACGGATGAGATACTCCACATGAGCAGTTTATCCTCCGGCAATACAGCGATGTCGTTTTTGCGCACATGTTCGTCCCTAATTTGCGCAGCTTCCGATACCGATTTGGCGCAACTGTTGAAGATTTCAATGTTGCTGAGACGGTGCTTGTCGACACTCGTCTCCGGGCCGCGTCAGATTTCAGTCCACTGTCTGGCGTCAACGTATCTGCTCAGGTGCGCGGCGTTGGTTGTTGCCACGACCACGGTCTCAGTGATGTCGGTCATCGGGGCATTTCGAGCCTGTGCCGCGAGAATGACATCCACGTCCAGGGACTGATCGTGTGCGGTGGGCAACCCGGCGCCGCGCGCGTGGGACCACAACGAGGCGGCGTCTCGCATCATCGCCGTAGTCAACGGCAAGTATCCAAGGTCAGCGGCGAGTATGTCGAGCCTCGCAAGGCCATGTTGTTTGTTCGCGCGCAGCAGTTCGCGTCTGATCTCATAGTCGACGATCTCTGGGACGATGAACCGGTCTCCTGCGATCAGGTGGGTCTCGGCCCACGCTCGGGCTTGTTGAGCGGCACCAGTGTCTGCCGGGTTGCTCAACAAGCCGAGCGGCCCGCTGTCAAGGACTAGCAACATGTCAGAATACGCGCCCTGACTCACGCCTTGTTGTTGCAAGTGCTTCCATGAGGTCGCGTCCCGTCTCTTCTCTTTCTCGGTCATCACCGATCTGGAACACGGCGTTGAGAGCGTTCATCGCGACTGTCGTGTACGCGGACTCGGTGGCGCGTCGCTTCGTGTAGCGCTCTGCACTGACGAAGTGGCGCGCTCCTGTAACGGCCCCTTTCTTGCCAGTCTTCTCCCACCCCAGTTTCTCCATTTTGAGCTTGACGGCCACACCGACGGTTTGTCGAAAGCGATTTGATTCCACTGCCGGAGCGATCTTCGGGTCGGCTTCAATGAATCGCACGACACCGGCCAGAGCAGGTCTGTCAAACGACTCGGCGTCAATCAATCGCTGTTCGTTCGCCGGGTCGTTGAGCAATGAAAAAAGCCGCTCGAAAGCACTGCGGTGCTCACGGAGTTGGTCTCCGTACTTGGCGGCATGGGGATCACGGGTGAAGTCTTCGGCACTCAGGCACATCATGACGTTGCTCATAGGATCAGTTTAGACCCAGAAATATTAGATGTCAATAATATCTCGGTCTCAATTTCTCCAGGGTCTTGTCCAGCAGTTGCCGCACCGACCCCAAGCCACGACAAACTTGAGCGATCGGCTGTCACATGGTCGTTCATACCGGATCGAAGGCCAGGACGCCGTATGCCGCTCCGAGTCGTTCCTCGCCGCGGTGGGCTCGTGCTCCCGTGCGCTAGCCTCACAACTCTGGAGACGTGGCCGAGCCAGGTTGAAGGCGCTTCCCTGCTAAGGAAGTAACGTCGCAAGGCGTTCGTGGGTTCGAATCCCACCGTCTCCGCTCGTGTGATGTGTCAAGACATGTGCAAGTGGTGAACCTGCGCAGGGCGGGTTTGTCTTGGTGGGTGGAGCGGCTGGATCGCAGGCACCGCGGGGTCAGGTGCTGGCAGGCGAAGCTCGCATCCCCTACTGTGCCGACACTATGAAGAACATTTACACGTTCGGCCGCAAGCCGGCCCAACGCAACTACACCATCCCCGATCTGCGGGCTCTGAAAGGTTCCGGCAACCGGCTCACGATGTGCAACCCCGCCGGCTCCGCTGAGATCCGGGCGTGCGTCGAGGCGGGCATCGACACCCTCACGGTGTGGGACGACCAGCTCGAGATCGCTCGCGAGATCGCTCCCACCCAGTTCATGGCGACGGCCATGAACTGGGTGGGAGCACAAGACCAACGACGAGATCCTGCGGGCTGCGGTGGAGTGCATGGAGGCAGGCGCCGACATGTACTTCACCAACCGCAGCTACGACGTGATCGAGATGCTGGCCAACGAGCACATCCCGGTTCAGGCCCATATGGGCCTCGTGCCTTCGATGAGCATCTGGGGCGGCGGTCTGCGGGCCTACGGCCGCACCGCGGATGAAGCGCTCGAGCTGCTCAAGACATTCCGCCGGCTGGAGGACGCCGGCTGCTTCGCCGTCGAGATCGAGTGCGTGGCCGAGGAGACGCTCAACCTGCTCAACGAGAAGACCTCGATCGTCACGTTCTCGTTGGGTTGCGGGAACTCCGGCGACGTCATCTTCTTGTTCATGTCTGACATCTGCGGGGAGACGCCCGACCCGCCCAGGCACGCCCACGCGTTCGGCAACCTCGCCCGACTGCATGAGCAGATGCACGAGGAACGGGTAGCGGCCCTCAAGGCTTTCCACGCCGAGTCGAGGACTCTGCGGTTCCCCTACTCCGAGCAGGCGGTGCACATGCACCCCGGCGAGGAGGAGAAGTTGCGCGAGTCACTCGACTCGGTCTGAGCTTCACCTTGAAGAAAACCTCAGAAAGGGGAACAACCGAATGATCCCGAGTGTTCTCGCCGACACACCCTACGGGGACACGGTGTATGTGTGCGTCGCCCTGGCCGCACTCTGTTGGGTGGTCTCGTTGCTGACGGACGACTATTCCTGGGTGGACCGCCTGTGGTCGGTGGTCCCGGCCGTGTACTGCGTGATGGTTGCCGCCGATCTGGGTTTCGATTCTGCGCGCGTGAACCTCATGACCGTGCTGGTCACGATTTGGGCGATCCGGTTGACGGTCAACCTGGCGGTCAAGGGCGGCTACCGGCTCAGTGGCGAGGACTACCGGTGGCTCTATCTCCGCAAGAGCCTCGGCCGGTTGAGGTTCCAGCTGCTCAACTTCGTCTTCGTCTCTTTCGGCCAGATGTCCATCATCTGGCTGTTCACCGCTCCCGTCCATCAGGCGTGGGTGCACTCCGAGCGGCCGCTGCGATGGCTGGACTACCTGGCCGCAGTCGCGTTCTTGGTGTTTCTGGCCCTCGAGAGCACCGCTGACGCGCAGATGTGGCGCTTCCAGCAGACCAAGAAGCGTCGACTCGCTGACGGAATCGAGGTGGAACAACCGTTCATGGCTGCGGGCCTGTTTCGGTTCTCACGCCATCCCAGTTACTTCTCCGAGATGGGGATGTGGACAGTCTTCTACGCGTTCGCCATATCTGCGTCGAACGATGTCTGGCATTGGACGGGACTCGGCTTCCCCCTCCTGATCCTGCTGTTCCACGGTTCGACGATCCTCACAGAGAAGATCTCCAGCGAGAAGTACCCCGCTTACAGCAGCTACCAAGCCGCGGTGCCTCGATTGGTACCACTTGGCTTCCTGCTGAAGCCTCACAGAGCCGAGCGGCGGAGAGTCTGAGCCGCGGACGACAAGCGGCGGGTCGATGAGGCCTATAGGTTGGGATCAGGAAACGACGACGAAAGAGAGGTGCTCATCGGCTTGGGCGCCGAATCCGCCGGTCGACCTACACCCGTATCGTTGAGATGACCGACGGCGACCCGATCGCCGACCTCACCGCGAGCCGGGATCTGAAGGCCATGGTTGATGCTGGGCTCCTCGAACCAAGAGGCGCGGGACGTGGACGCACCTACTACGGGTCCGAACAGCTGCGCGGCCTGTGGCACAAGATCCAAACCGCCCGACCACCGAGAACTCACGACGACCCCTACAAAACCCTCATCCAACGACCCCTGCCCGGAATCTCAGACTGATCTCGCCGGCGTTGCTACTATCGCTTGATATTCCAACATGCGCGAATGTCGTTGTCGGCGGATACGGATCTGGGAGAACGAGGGCCCATGCAACAGTCACCGGCGATCAACGAGCTCATGGACAGTCGACTCTTCCAGCGTGTGCTTGACACCTGGGCGAGGATGGCAGGCATCGTCTACGGCGACCGGGGCCCTGCACAACGGGCCGCTCCTTAGGGCACCAGTGATACCTCCTGGCGGTGCTCGGTCCAGCACTGAGCTAGAAATATGAAGTGAAACTTTAGGTTGTCATGATAATCTAAAGTTTATGTTTCAACGATTGTTATCATTGCCTGAGTCTGGGGCTGAGACATTCTTTCTTTGGGGACCGCGGCAGGCGGGTAAGAGCACCCTGCTGCGACACCGGTACCCCGACGCCGTGTGGGTTGATCTGCTCAAGGCGGACGAGTTCCGCCGCTACATCAGCCGGCCCGAGCAACTGCGCGAGGAGTTGGAGGCAACGGGTCCAGATCCATCGCGTCAGGTGGTCATCGACGAGATCCAGAAGGTTCCCGCCCTGCTCGACGAGGTCCACTGGCTGATCGAGAACCGTGGGCTGCGGTTCGCGTTGTGCGGGTCGAGCGCCCGCAAGGTGCGACGCGGCGCGGCGAACCTGCTCGGTGGGCGCGCTCTGCGCTACGAACTGCGAGGTCTGACTGCTGGTGAACTCGGGAAGTCCTTCGATCTCGACCGGATTCTCAACCACGGTTGCCTGCCCTCGATCTACGAGTCGAACAGGCACAGCCGCCGGCTTGAGGCTTACATCTCCGACTATCTGCGTGAGGAGGTCGCCGCCGAGGGACTGGTGCGGAACCTGCCCGCCTTCTCAGACTTCCTCGACGCAGCCGCACTGAGCGACGCCAGCCCCGTCAACTATTCGAACGTCGCCCGCGAGTGCGGCGTGTCGGCACCCACGGTCAAATCGTACTTCGGCATCCTGGAGGACACGTTGCTGGCTCACTGGTTGCCCCGCTGGCGGCGGCGGGCCAAGCGCCGCCTGGCCGGCGCTCCGAAGCTCTATTTCGAGGATGTGGGGGTCGTCAACCGCCTGGCGCGGCGCGGTGAACTGCAACGGGGCTCCGACTCCTACGGCAAGGCATTCGAGAACTGGCTGTTCCACGAGTTGTCGGCTTTCCTCGCATACCGAGAACGTGACGAGCAACTGACCTATTGGCGACTCCCGAGCGGTATCGAGGTCGACTTCATTGTGGGCGACATGCGGCTTGCGATCGAGGCGAAGGCGACCGCCAGAATCAACAACAGCCATTTCAAGGGTCTCCGCACCCTCGCCGAGGAACATCCCGGTGTCAGTCGCCGAGTCGTGGTCTGCCTCGAACCGAAGCCGCGTCGCACCAGCGACAGCATTGATGTGATCGGAGCAGAGGACTTCGTCCGAGAACTCTGGCAAGGCCAACTCGTCTGAGCAGCCCCGAGCACGACACCCGCAGCGCAGTCGGGGCAACTCCTCCACCCCCGGCTTGGACGTCCTCGGGGTTAGGCTCGGCTGCGGTGAAACACAGCCATCGAACTCTGCTTCTCGTAGTCGTACTGATCGTTGCTGCTGTTGCATGCACCTCTGACGGAGGTGTCGACGAACTTGGTCCCGATTCCACCACGACAGCGCAACCCCAGACCACGGTCGACGACACCACCACAACGACGGTGCCCGAAACCACGGTGGACGACTCCACCACAACGGAAGCGCCCCAGACCACGGTCGACGACACCACCAGCACATCAGCACCGCAGACCACGGTCGACGACACCACCACAACGACCGTGCCCGAAGACTCCACACCTCAGGAGAGTCCCGACGACGGGGTTCCGGACGGGTTGGTGACACCGACGGGTGTCCCGGTCGCGGTGCTCGGGCGCGCCGACTCCGGCTACCTGGTGCGCACACCTTGCGGGAACACCGCCGAGGTGTCCAAGGGCGTTTGGATCAACGGCGCCGAGGTGGTGATCGATCCGGGCCATGGCGGGCCGGTGGACACCGGCGCGATCGGACCCAACGGCCTGATTGAACGCGACCTGAACCTCACGCTCGGCCAAGCCGTCATCGAAGAGCTGAACAGCCGCGGAATCTCCGCGGTCAGCACCCGCACGGGCAGTTACCCGACGTTGCTGTCGGTCCGTTCCCTCCTCGCCGACGACCTGGGGGTCGAGGCACTGGTCTCGATCCACCACAACGCACCCACCTGGGCAATCAGCACGTTTCCCGGCAGCGAGGTGTTCATACAATCTGAGTCGGTCAGCCTGGCCCGGGCCGATTCCTCTCGACTCGGCGGACTGTTGTACGAAGAGATCACCGCTGCGCTCGCGACTTTCGAAAATGTCTCATGGAGCCGGGCGGCCAGTGCAGGTGTGCTGAGGGTCCTTTCGTCGAGAGGCAGCGACGCCTACGGAATGATCGTCCGTCCGGAGGTCCCCACCGCCCTAGTCGAGTACGGCTACCTTTCCAACCCCTCAGAGGCCGCGCTGTTCGCCACCGACGAATACATCCAGGTAGCAGCCGGGGCCACCGCCGACGCCATCGACGCCTACCTGCATACTGAACGCCCCGGAACAGGATTCGTCCAACGCCCCCGCATATACGACCCGCAGCGTGCTCCAAGTTTCTGCGAGGATCCTGCACTCGAATAGCCCGGTGGAGCCGCGTGCCGCATACGTCAGCCGGAGCGCTCCACCGAAACCTCGTTCCAACCGACGCTCGTCGCGAGTTCAGAGAGGAACTCGTCGATCCTCGGGAATGCGTCGATGCCCAGGTCGCACTCGAGCCGTCGGCTAAGATCCGGCCAACCGAAAGAACCTTGTCATGCCTTCAGATTTTGCTTTCAAAGCCTTGAATCGCTTTCACGGCGCAGCAATAGCCATCAGCCGCGGGAAGATCGGCTGGACCGGAGCCAAGATGCCGGTTCTGGAGCTCACCACCATCGGACGCCGCAGCGGTCTGCCCCGTACGGTCCTGCTGACCGCGCCGTGGCAGGACGGCGACCGTATGGCGCTGATCGCCTCTGCCGGCGGGAACGACAAGAACCCGGCATGGTTCCTGAATCTG
Source organism: Candidatus Aldehydirespiratoraceae bacterium (assembly GCA_965208435.1). Classification (GTDB taxonomy): domain Bacteria; phylum Actinomycetota; class Acidimicrobiia; order Acidimicrobiales; family Aldehydirespiratoraceae; genus VXYK01. Next base: position 1,828,140 of record OZ242337.1, read on the forward strand.
CTGGACAACCCTTCGGTCACCGTCCGCACTGCAGACGGCACCAAGAAGATGAAAGCTCGGATCACCTCAGGGGACGAGCGGCAAGCGATCTGGGATGCGTCTATCTCGGAGTTCAAGCATTACGCCGCCTATGAGTCGAAGACTGATCGAGAGATTCCGGTCGTGGTTCTCGAGCCGGTTGCAATGACTGGTGCGCCGACCTGACAAAAGAGCCTCGCTGAAAAAAGAGGGGGGCCTTTGCGATGTCGGCGTACACTGAACCGCTGTTGCGCCCGTAGCTCAGCTGGATAGAGCGTCTGACTACGGATCAGAAGGTCGGGAGTTCGACTCTCTCCGGGCGCGCCAAGCACATGTCGACTGCTCAGATCTGTCTCGCCACGATCGCGTTGGAACCCAACCGCTGGTTCGGGATCACGCAGGACCGTTGGGCGACGATCACAGCGAGTGCCTGGCTCGACCGGATCCGTGACGCTGGCTTCGACGGCATCGAGTTGTGGGAGGCCCACGCCACTGAAGCCGAACCCGACGAGCTGGCGATGATCTTCGGGCACGACCTCGGGGTGGCCGTGTACAACACCTACGCCAGCTTCGACGAGGAGTCCGACACGATCCGGCAGCAGGCCGCGGAGATGACTGTTCGCAGCGGCGCCCGCAAGGTCAAGTGGAACACCGGCGCTGAACGCGACGAAGCCTCGCTCGATGCCTACGGTGAGCGGCTCGCCCGATGGGTAGCCGAGTTGCCGGGAGTGCAGACCGTGTGTGAATGCCACGACGGTTCGGCGATGGACGATCCTTTGACCGCGGCCAGAGTGCTGGCTGCCGGTGGACCCCCCGAGGCGGTGGGTGCTCTGGTTCACACCCACGACAGCCACGATCTGCTCCGCGCCCGCTTCGACGCATACGGCGAGCGCATCTGTCACGTGCACATCAACCATCTCAACCTGAAGGCACCGCCGTTGACTGAGATCCGCGACGACTTCACCGAGACCGTCGGCCTGCTCAAGGACCTCGGTTTCGACGGGACCTGGAGCCTCGAGTTCGTCGACGGGACCCTCAGCGAGACCGACAACGGACCCGAGAAGCTCTTCGCCGCGGCCGTCGCCGATCTAAGGGTGTTGCGGGAAATCCTGGGCTGATTTCGACTCGGCGGGCACTACGGGGAAAGCTGAGCGCCATGTTCATTCTTCGATTCGATTTCCGCCTCGGGCCGCAGTCCGACGCCACGATGGGCGAGCTCTACGGTGCTTCGCTGGAAATGTGCGAGTGGGGCGAGACCAACGGGGCGATGATGGCGATGTTCTCCGAGCATCACAGCGCCGGCGACGGTTACCTGCCGTCGCCGATCGTGATGGCCGCAGCAGCCGCGGCCCGCACGACCTCACTGCCGATCAACGTGGGGGCCCTGCTGGCGTTGATGTACGACCCGGTCAAACTGGCTGAGGACATGATCGTGCTCGACCATCTCAGCGGCGGTCGGGTCAGTTACACCGTCGGTCTCGGTTACCGGGCCGAGGAATACGCAATGTTCGGTGTCGATCCGTCACGACGGGGCGTCCTGATGGACGAGCACCTCGATGTGCTGCAACAGGCCCTGGCCGGGGAACGTTTCGACTGGCAGGGTCGCAGCGTGCATGTCACGCCTGAGCCGTTGACTCCTGGAGGTCCGATGATCGCCTACGGTGGTGGCACTGTGGCCGCAGCCCGCCGGGCCGCGCGCCGCGGCATGATGTTGCTGCCTCAACATGGTGATCCGGCACTGGCCGAGGCCTACGACGCGGCGGCTGTCGAGGCCGGCAATCCCGTTGGCATGCGCATGTCACCTCCGGTCGGCGCCCCCACCTCTCTGTTCGTCTCCGACGACACCGACACGGCTTGGCAGGAGCTCGGCCCTCATCTGCTTCATGATGCGGTCATGTACAGGGAGTGGATGGGTGATGCCGCCTCCGCTTCGTTGTCGAGCACAACCACGGTCGACGAACTCCGAGCCCAGAACGGCGCTTACCGGATCGCCACGATCGACGACGCCCGCCGTCTCCGCGACCAGTACGGGGCTCTTTCCCTGCAACCCCTGTGCGGCGGCATCCCTCCAGAGACCGCCTGGCCCTACCTCCGCAACCTCGCGGCCCTCTAGACCCTGGTTCCACCGGTCCGGTGTGAGGGTGTGGGTGCTCTTGGCCGAAATCTGCGCGTTCTGCCACACATAGTGTGGTTAATCGCGCAGATCTAGTTGTGGCCATCGGGAGAGTCGGTGGATCCAGGCTCAGGCCGCCACAACCGGCTTCAACGCTGGTGCTTCAGTGCTGTTGCGTCAGTGCTGGCGGGACTGACGGCGTTGGATCGCGGCCCAGTCGTCGCGCAGGCCGACCGTGCGGTGGAAGGTCAGCGGGTCTTTTTCGTCTTGGGCGAAATACCCGAGCCGTTCGAACTGAACCACCTGGCCCGGCGGCGTGTCTGCGAGGGCAGGTTCGAGTTTGCAGCCGGTGCGCACTTCACGCGAGGCGGGGTTCAGCGAAGCGAACGGGTCAGCACCGTCGGCGCCGGGGAAGGGGTCGGTGAAGAGCCGGTCGTAGAGCATGACCGTGCCGTCGAGTGCATGATGGGCCGAAACCCAGTGGATCGTGGCTTTCACCTTGCGTCCGTCGGGGGCCTGTCCACCGGCGGTTTCAGGGTCGTAGCTGCAGTGGATCCGCTGCACCTCACCGTCGGTGTCGGTCTCGACGTCGGTGCAGGTGATGAGGTATCCCGCACGCAGGCGCACCTCGCGGCCCGGTGCCAGCCGGAAGAACTTCTTGGGCGGGTCGACCATGAAGTCGCCCCGCTCAATCCACAACTTCCCGCTGAACGGCACCATGCGGGTTCCTGCAGATTCGTCTTCAGGGTTGTTGATTGCCGGACGCTCATCGATCAGGCCCTCCGGCCAGTTGTCGATCACCAACTCGACCGGGTCGAGCACGGCCATCCGCCGCAGGGCGTGCCGGTTGTGGTGCGTTCGCACGAACGATTCGAGCAGTTCTATCTCATGTGTGCCGTTGACCCGGGCCACGCCGATGTGCGCACAGAACCTACGGATCGCTTCTGGCGGGTAGCCGCGCCGACGCAGGCCCCGCAGCGTGGGCATGCGGGGATCGTCCCAGCCGTCGACGTGGCTGTCGCGGACCAGTTCCAACAGTTTGCGTTTCGACATGACTGTGTGGGTGAGGTTCAAGCGGGCGAACTCGGTCTGGCGGGGACGGTCGTCGCCGAGTCCGAGGTGTTCGATGAACCAGTCGTACAGGGGTCGATGCGTGTCGAACTCGAGCGTGCACAGTGAATGCGTGGTGCCTTCAACCGCGTCGCTCTGCCCGTGCGCCCAGTCGTAGGTCGGGTAGATCTTCCATTCGTCGCCGGTGCGGAAGTGGTGGGCGTTGCGGATTCGGTACATGACCGGATCCCGCATGGCCATGTTGTCGTGGGCCATGTCGATCTTGGCTCGCAGCACCTTCTCGCCGTCGGCGAACTCCCCCGCTCGCATCCGCGCGAAGAGGTCGAGGTTCTCCTCCACTGAACGGTCCCGGTAGGGGCTGTTGATGCCTGGTGTGGTGAAGCCGCCCCTGTTGGCCGAGATCGTCTCGGCGTCCTGGTCGTCGACATATGCGAGTCCGTCGCGGATGAGTTGCTCTGCCCATTCGGCCAGTTGCCCGAAATAGTCCGACGCATAGGCGGATTCGCCTGGTTCGAACCCCAACCACGCCACGTCTTGGCGGATCGCGTCGATAAAGCTGGCGTCTTCGGTCTCCGGGTTGGTGTCGTCGAAGCGCAGACGGCACACGCCGTCGAATTCTTCAGCGACACCGAAGTTGAGGGAGATCGATTTCGCGTGCCCGATGTGCAGGTACCCGTTGGGTTCGGGAGGGAAGCGGGTCTGGACGCGTCCTCCGTAGGGTCCGTCGCCCGCGTCTCTGGCGAGCATTTCCCGAATGAAGTCGGTTCCCGAGTTGCTGGTCGAGCCGACAGGTCTCTCGTTCACGACCTCAGGCTACGCGTTGTTGCGGTGTTAACGCCGGGCGCTGTGCTGTCACCAGGCGCTGTGCTGTCACCGGGCGCTGTGCTGTCACCGGGCGCTGTGCTGTCACCGGGCGCTGTGCTGTCACCGGGCGCTGTGTTGTCTCCGGCCGCAACCGGAGCCGCACTGTGTTGTTTGCCGGGCGTAGCCGAAGCCGCGCTGTTCTCTCGCCAGGCGCAGCCGGAACCGCCCGGTGTTGTTGCCGGGCGTAGCCGAAGCCGCGATGTTCTCTCGCCAGGCGCCGTTCTGTCACTGGGCACAGCCGCGCGGGGGTCTCGGCGAGCAGGCTTGTGGGGGCTAGCGTCAGGTGGATGTTTGATCTATCCGACAAGACGGCGTTGGTGACCGGGGCGGGGCAGAACGTCGGGGCAGGTATCGCCGGGGCTCTGGCAGCCCAGGGTGCGCATGTGCTGGTCAACGACCTTCTCCCAGAGCGAGCGGCGGAGGTCGCCGACCAGCTGACGGCAGCAGGAGGATCGGCAGCACCGGCGGCATTCGACGTCACCGACCTCGATGCGATCCAAACCGAACTCGCCAATCACCCTCCCGTCGACATTCTCGTCAACAACGCCGGCAACGGCGGGGCTGAGCAGATGCGCCCCAAGCCGTTCAGGGAGATGGCGCCCGCCGAGTGGGACAACCCCATAGAGGTCAACCTGCGCGGTGTTCTCAACTGCGTGCACGCGGTGATCAACCCGATGGTTGACGCGGGCTGGGGGCGGATAATCACCATCTCGTCGGGTGCGGGCTCGTCCGGCGTCGGTATCGGCGTGGCCCCCTACTCGGCGGGCAAGGGCGGCGGGCTCGGGTTCATGCGGTCGCTGGCCCTGGAGAACGCTCAGTTCGGGGTTACCGCAAACAGCGTGGCCCTCGGTTTGATGGACAACACCGCGGGCGGAGACTACACCGAGCATCTCGCCCGCGGGATTCCCGTCAAACGCCTCGGTACGCCCGCCGACATCGGCGCAATCTGCGTCTACCTCGCCAGCGACGAGGCCAGTTGGACAACCGGCCAGACGATAAACGTCAACGGCGGTTCCATCACCAGCTGAGCCGCGGAACCGGCGGATGATTGTGATTGACCTACGGCCCTAGTTGCGACAAAGGCACCACGTCAACCCCGTCGGGACGCCGGTAGGCACGCTGTCCGAACGCGGTGAGCATGACGTGCGCAGTCGGTGGGTTTCGCCGCGAGTGCCTGACCGCCTGGCGGGCTACAGCCAACAGCGCCGCAGCACTGAATCTACCATTTCCGCTAGTGAAAATATACAATTTCCGCTGCGTCGGTTAGACAATTCCCGCAACCGTTGGCCTGTGCAGGGCCGAGAGACCGGCCTAGTCGGGCCACTCGATGTTGTAGTCCTCAAACCAGAACCGGGCGTCGCGGATGGCGGCCGGCGAGGTGCGCAGGTCGAGATCCTGGTTGAGCTCCAACGGTGTTGGGCCGATGTCTTCAGCGATCTTGGTGAGCCCGTCGAGGTCCAAGTTGTAGCAGCGCACCGCGTTGAGGCCCAGCAGCAGTCGGGTCTCCTCCACCGGGATCTCCTGGAAGTCGGTCTCAAGCCGTTCGACAGTGTTGGGCCACGATCCCTCCGGATGGGGATAGTCGGTGCCCCACATCAACGCATCGATGCCGTTGACGTAGCGGCGGCGAAGTTCGACCTTGCTCATCGTCGAGGCACCGATGAAGACGTTGGTGCCGACGTATTCCGAGGGCAGTTTCTGGATCAGGTCCTTGGTGCGGGAGGCCATCTTCTTGACCTTCCAGTTGCGCCCGCCGAATACCGCGTCGGTCTTGAACAGCAGGTCGCCGAGCCACCAGGATCCGCATTCGACCGGTGCGTATTTCAGGTTCGGGAACTTGTCGAACTTGCCTGAGAGCAGCAGTTGCCACAGTGGCCGGTGAGTCCAGAACGCCACTTCGAGCATGTACTGGGCCATGTTGTCGTTGTAGGACTCGGAGTCGGCCTCACCGGAATGGGTGTGAACAACCAGGTCTGCTTCAGCGCACGCGGCCCAGACCGGGTCGTAGCTTTCGTGGCCGTAGGACGGGTGGTCGTGCCACATGGTGGGGATCATGATTCCTTTGACCCCGGGCTTGTTGGCCAGCGCCTCGATCTCCTTGACGGATTCGGTGACTCCGTGGGTGATCGGCACGAGCGCTACCCCGGCTCGACGGGGAGGGTTCGTGGCACAGAACTCTTCGAGCCAGCGGTTGTGGGCTCGGGCCCCCGCCCAGGCGAGCCTCGGGTCGGTGATCATCCCGGCCTGCAACCCCGCCCCGAACGGCGGGGCTTCCATTCCGGTCACGGCATCTCCGTCGGCGAATATGATCTCGCCCGCCACGCCGTCGGCGTCGAGGGTCTTGTCGCGGATCTCGGGGTCGTACGCCCCTTTGAGTCCGACTTCGTTGTCCCGTTCCCACTGCTCAACGTATTCGCCGTTGAGTTCTTCGACCATGGCCCTGTACTGGTGGCGAGTCTGCAACCATTCGTCGAACTCGGCGTGCACGGATGACTCGAGGTACTCGCGGTAGTCCTCGACGAACAACCCGGCGTGGGTGTCTGAGGAGACGATGATGTATGGAGCGTTGCTCTGGTCAACGCCTTCGAGGGGATCCGGCATGGGTGTGCTCCCTTACGATTTGAGCTTCCTACCCGAACCCGGGCATTGTAGGTCAGCGTTGATCGCGCTTCCTAATCTCAGTCCATCGGAGGACCGCCAATGACCACGCCAGAGAACCCAACGCTCACCAACCCAGGGCCGATGAGCCGTCCGGGTGAGGTCGCCGGCTGGCCCAAACTCGTCGTCAAGTACACGACCGACGAGGCCAACATCGCTCCGCTGCTGCCGCCCGGGCTCACTCCGCTCGATCCGGTTGTGCAGATCGGGATCTATTGTGTGCCGATCCTCGGTGAACCCGAGTTCGGGGTCAGTGTGAAGGTTCCGGCTTCGTTCAACGGTGTCGAGGGGGCTTACAACCTCGGCATGGGGATCGATCAGGAGGCTGCGGTGTTCATCAGCGGGGAGCTCAACGGTCAGCCCAAGTTTCTCTGTGACATTGAGTTCTTCCGTCTCGGTGACCATGTGGGCGCCCGCACTGTCCATCAGGGCTACACCTTCATCGAGTTCTCCGGCGAGGTGACCGGTGTGGGCGCTCCGGTTGAGGGCGAGTTCGTCGAGCACGAGTGGTGGACCAAGTATTCCCGTGCGATCGGCGGCGCCGAGAAGCAGTATGACTTCCCACCCCATGTGGTCGATGTGGCCACCCGTTTCGAGCAGGTCCATGTGGAGGAGGTCGACGGCGATCTGAAGCTGCTCGACTCACCGTGGGATCCGGTGGCGCGTTACCTGCCGATCAAGGAGATGGTGTCGTCCCAGTTGGTCACCCATCAGGCCAAGGCACGCGACATCACCAACGCCGGCCCCCTCGACCCCGACGCTTTCTGGCCCCACGCCGACGTCATCGGTGGAAGCCGCTGGCCCGGAGACCGAGGCGGCCCCCGCCACACCTGAACCCACGAAACCCACGCCGATGCCAGGGCCAAGCGGCCCGTGAGCAAAGCGAACAAGAGCGACCAACACAGGGCCAAGCGGCCCGTGAGCAAAGCGAACAAGAGCGACCAACACCGTGGTGGAAGTCGCTGGCCCGGAGACCGAGGTGGCCCCCGCCACACCTGAGCTTCGGAACGCTCAGGTTTCGCCGCCGAACCAGGTGGCTACCAGGTTGAGCCCCTCGATGGCGGAGCGGGGATGCATCTCTTCGAAGATCCGGCGGTAGCCGGTGGTCCTGATCCGCCAACCGGCCGCTGTCTTGACGTATTCGTCGTAGTAGAACGCCGCGCCGCGCAGGGTGATGTTGTGCTCGCCGATGATCACCTGGTCTTCGAGTTTCCAGATTCCGGTGGCGGTGCCGTCGCCGTTGAGGGTGATCTCGGGGTGGTGGCAGGAATGGCTCGAAAGGAAGGTCTCTGAGCCCATCGAGTCTGTCAGGAAGCCGATCACGGCATCGACGCCGTCGAAGGAGTACTTGCCGTCGCTGTAGCGGACGGTCACATCGTCGGTGAGCACCGAACGCATCTCTTGAAACAGGTGCTGGTCGAGCAGGCGCAGGTACTTGTACTTGAGTTGTTTGATCTGTTCGATCTCAACAAGGTCTTGGGGGGTCATTGTGGGTGCCTCTATTTCAGCAGGGTGGGCAACTGTTCGGTGATTTCTTCGGGGGCGACCCCGGGCGCGAAGCGAGCGACCACTTCTCCGTCGGAGTTGACGAGGAACTTCTCGAAGTTCCATTGGACGTCTGACGAGTCGCCGTCGCCGGGCTGTTGAGCCTTGAGCCAGTTGTAGAGTTCGGCCGCGTTGTCGCCGTTGACGTCGATCTTGGCGAACATCGGGAAGTTGATGTCGTAGTTGTCGTCGACGAAGGCTCGGATCTCTTCAGCGCTGCCCGGTTCCTGGCCCGCGAACTGGTTGCACGGGAAGCCCAGAACGTGGACTCCGTGGTCTTCGTTGTGGAGCGTACGCAGACCTGCGTACTGCTTCGTCAGGCCTCAAGCGGAGGCGACGTTGACGACTAGGCAGGCCCCGTCTGCGAACGCCGAGAGCGCCACCGGTTCACCTTCCAGCGACAGCATTTCGAACTCGTGGAAACGAGCCATTGGTCTCCCCCTGATCAGACGGTCAGACGACTATAACCCCGCTGCCGCTTACCGCCCAAACAGGCTGAGGTCAACCCCCCGATATCGGCGCCAAGAAGTAGACCTCGGTTGTCGCATCAACCTTCTCGTAGATCCCGTTTGGATTCAGTTCGCCGTTGATGGCCACGCTGGCACCGTCGGTCAACAACGGGCCGATGCCCGGGTAGCGGCGTTCGAGTTCGTCGATCAGATCACCGACCGTGTTGCCGTCCACCGAGAGGATCTTCTCTCCGTTGGCGAAGCGACTGTGCCCCGCTTGAAGGTGGACGGTTGCCACTGGCACGAGCTTCCGGGAACTTGTGGCTAGCCGCGCTCGTTGATCGCTGCCAACAGTCGTGGCGGCGACATCGGCAGTGCGGTCATCCGCACGCCCGCGGCTGCGGCGATGGCGTTTGCGAGGGTCGGGATCGGGGGCACGATGCCTGTTTCTCCGACGCCGCGCACGCCGTAGGGGTGGCTGGGGTTGGGAACCTCGACGATGATCGCTTCGATCATCGGCAGGTCAGAGGCAACCGGCATTCGATAGTCGAGGAAGCTGGCGTTCTCCATGACCCCGTCGGCGTCGTAGATGTATTCCTCGTTGAGCGCCCAACCGATACCTTGCGCCGACCCGCCCTGGATCTGGCCTTCCACATAGGAGGGGTGGATGGCGGTGCCGGCGTCCTGGGCGGCGGTGTAACGCAGGATAGTGGTCTGGCCGGTTTCTTCGTCGACGGTCACGTCTGCGACGTGGACCGCGAAAGACGGGCCTGCACCCGCGGCGTTCAACGAGGCTGTGGCGGTGAGCGGCCCGCCGGTGTTGCGGGCCGCCTTTGTGATTTCAGGGATCGTGACGGGGTCCTGGCCTTGAATCACGGCTTCGCCGTCGATCCATTCTACTTCTTCAACCTCCACGCTCTTCATGGTTGCTGTTCGTTGCTTGAGTTGGCCGATCAGGTCTCGACAGGCGTTGACTACTGCCATGCCAGTGGCGAAAGTGGCTCTGCTGCCTTCGGTGATGTCGGTGAAACCGACTGACTCGGTGTCTGCCACGATCGGCGTGATGCGGTCGACGGCGAGGCCGAGTTCTTCGGCAGCCATCAGTGCCATTGAAGCGCGGCTTCCGCCAATGTCGGGGCTTCCGGTGATAACGGTTGCCGTGCCGTCTTCGTTGAGGTTCACGGTTGCGGATGACTGTTCGCCGATGTTGAACCAGAATCCGGTGCCCACACCTCTCCCGGCGCCGTCGGGGACCGGGGAGTTGTAGTGGTCGGAGTCTTTGATAGCTTGCAGTGTCTCGACGAATCCGATCTTGGGGTGTGGTGCGCCCATTGCGGTCGGGTCGCCTTCAACGGCAGCGTTCTGCAGGCGGAGGTCGATCGGGTCCATGTTGAGACGCTGTGCGAGTTCGTCGATCAGCGTTTCGACGGCGAATGCGGCCTGGGGGGCGGAGGGAGCGCGGTAGGCGGCTGAGCGCGCCGTGTTGGTGACCGTGCCGAAGGTGTGAAGTTCAAGGTTGGGCAGCTTGTAGGAAGCGACCGACATCGCTCCGGTGAGCGCGCTGAACCCTTTGGTGGAGCCGTTGTCGAAGTACATCGTGGCCGACAGGGTGGTGATTTCACCAGCAGCGGTGGCGCCGATCTTGGCTGTGATCTTGGTGGCGGGGGCTGGGCCGGTAGCCCGCAGCACCTCTTCGCGTGACATCACGATCTTCACTGGGCGTGCAGCTTTCAGTGACAGCAGCACCGCGATCGGTTCGAGGTAGATGGTTGTCTTTCCTCCGAACCCCCCACCGATTTCAGCGGGGATGACCTTTATTCGGTCGGTGCTCCAACCGAGGGCCGCGGCGGTCCTGGATCGCACCGCGAAATGGCCTTGGGAGGACGCCCAGACGGTGGCTCTGCCGTCTTGACCGCAGTCGGCCACACAGGCGTGGGGCTCGATGTAGCCCTGGTGTACTGCCACTGTCCGGAATTCTCGTTCGATGACTATGTCCGCTGCTACGAACCCGGCTTCTGCGTCGCCGCGCTCGAATTGGTTTACCGAAGCGAGGTTCGATGGTTCGGTATCGCCCGAGAACAGGGTGCGGTTGGTGGGGTTGGCGATCGGGGCGCCTTCGGCGATGGCTTCGTCGATGGTCAGCACTGCGGGAAGCGGCTCGTACTCGACTTCGACTGCTGCGGCGGCAGCAGCGGCTTGGGCGGGTGTCACCGCGGCCACCGCGGCGACGACATGGCCGTTGTACAGCGCTTCTCCGCGCGCCATCAGGTTGACCGCCATGTCGAATTCGGGGTGGGTGGGGTCGAGTTCAGCGAAGTCGTCGCCGGTGACGACAGCTTTCACTCCGGGCATCGCTTCGGCTCTGCTGGTGTCGATCGAGACGATCCGGGCGTGTGCGTGCGGTGAGCGCACGAACGCGCCTCTGAGTTGCCCGGTCATGTCGAGGTCGGCGGCGAAGCGGGCTTTGCCGGTTACTTTGTCGAGCCCGTCGTGGCGCACCGGTCGGGTGCCGACATATTTGTACGTTCGGGGGTTCTCTGTGACGGTCACTTGGAGGCTCCATTCACCTGGACGGCCGCTTCCTGAACGGCTCGGATGATCTTGTCGTAGCCGGTGCAGCGGCAGAGGTTGCCGGCGAGGGCGTAGCGGATCTCGGTTTCGGTCGGGTCGGGGTTCTCGTCGAACAGCGCTTTGGCGGCCACCAGGAATCCTGGGGTGCACACGCCGCATTGCAGGGCCGCGCCTTCGAGGAACGTCTGTTGCAACGGGTGCAGGTGATCGCCTTGGGCGATGCCTTCAACGGTGGTGATCGAGGTCCCTTCGGCTTCTGGGGCGAACATCAGGCAGGCACAGTTGACTCTGCCGTCGACAAGAATCGTGCAGGCGCCGCAGTCGCCGGTTCCGCAGCCTTCCTTGGCTCCGATGAGACCCAGCTCGTCGCGCAGGGCGTTGAGCAGGGAGGTGTCGTCGGCTGACAGGAAGTCGACCTCGTCGCCGTTGACGGTGCAGTTCACATGGGTTCGGGGCATCAGCTCGCTCCTTGCGCTCGTTGTGCGGCTGTCTGCGCGGCTCGTTTGGCCAGCACGCCCGCAACTTGGCGGCGGTATTGGATGGTTCCTCGTTTGTCGTCGATCGGGTTGCAGGCCGCCGAGGCCGCAGCAGCGACCTCATTGAGGGTGCCATTGTCGAGGCTGGAGCCGACGAGGGCGGCTTCGGCGTCTGGGACTCGCACGAAGGTCGGGGCCACGGCGCCCAGTGCGACTCTCGCTGATGCGACGGTGTCGCCGTCCATGGTGAGTTGCACTGCTGCGCCGACCACGGCGATGTCCATCTCGGTGCGGGGTATGAGCCGCAGGTAGGCGTCGCCGCTGTTGGCGGGCGGGTCGTCTACCAGGAACTCAATGATGAACTCCCCGTCGCTCAGCGAGGTCTGTCCTGGGCCCGTCACCACGTCTGCGACACTGGCAGTCCTTTCGCCGGAGTTGCCGGCGATCACGGCGGTGGCGTCGTTGACGATCAGCGCCGGGACGGAGTCGGCTGCGGGTGATGCGTTGCAGAGGTTGCCGCCCCAGCTCGACCGGTTCTGGATCTGGTCGGAGCCGATCAGGCCGCTTGCTTCTGACAGGCCCGGGAACATGGCACTGAACTCGGCGTTGGCGGTGAGCGCCGAGGTGGGCGTGGCCGCACCGACGGTCCAGGTGCCGTTGTTGTGGCTGACTGCAACGAGTCGTTCGATGCGTTTCAGGTCTATGAGCAGGGCCGGTTCGGGGCGGCCGGCTCGGATTTGGGGGATGAGGTCGGTTGCGCCTGCGAACACCCGTGAGTCGGGATCGCTTTGCAACAGTTCAAGGGCCTCATCCACAGTTGTGGGAGCTGCGTATCTCATGAAGTCTGTAACATACTGCGCTGTACGCCTCGCTACACATCCGCGCGGCATGAACTCTCCGTTGCACTCTGGGAATCAAGGCACAGCCTCTGACAAGTTCTCACTTGACAACTTGTCAGTTAAGGGATGCCCCGGTCGCGAGTCCCGCTTCGACCAGGAAGGAAGAGGGAGTCTGCGCATGGGATCGGCCGTAGCGGTCACGGGTTGTCTCCGGCCATGAAATCAGCAGTTCCCGAGACGACCGGGTCATGGCTACGTAGAGCCTGCGACGGTCTTCTTCCCGTTCCTGTGGCGAATCGACTCGGTAGTGCGGCAGCAACCCGTCGCGGACGCCGATCAGCGCAACAGCCTTGAATTCCAGCCCCTTGGCACGATCAATGGTCAGCAGTCGTACCCCCGGGTCGGTGGGGCGGGTACGTTGCGTCCTCCCAAGATGCGCAAGGTAGCCTTCGGGGGATCGGTCCTGCACCGATGTCCTTGATCGGTAGTCCTTCCATACGTCGCTCAGGGCCCGGGCTCCGTCCTGCCAATCGTGCTCCTGTCCGTGGTCGACCAGCGCATCCATCATTGCCGAAAATTCGCATTGCCCCTTCACAAAGCATGCAATCAGATCCCCCAAGGCCCTCAAGTGTCTGTCGTCGGCGTCGCTCAGAGCCTGAAGAGGATCGTCGCAGTGCTGGTGAGGCATCAGTTCCCGAAACTCGCCGAGCGCACGACGTTTAGCAGGCGCATCATTGTTGTTCAGGCCATAAGCGAGACAATCAACGAACAGTCGGGCTTCCGGTTCCTTCAGGAACACTCCAGATTCCGTTTGTATGGTCAGTTCAAGGTCTCGATTCTTCAGCGAATCTACTATCGGAGCGAGAGTCCATCTGGTTCTTCCAAGTATGGCGATGTCCTCGGGAGTGACCGAAGTGTCCTCTCCCTCAGAAGTCGTTGCGTCGTCCAGCCCATGCTTGATGAGTCGGTATGCCCACGAGGCGACATATTCGGCCTCAGCCTCAGGCGATCGCATAGCGATAGTGCTGACCTTCCCCGGCGGCATGTTCTCTGGAGAGTGAACCTCGCACTGATCTTCGGGCAGCGCCCGCAATACGGATTCGGCAGCGCACAAGATGGTTTTTGCACAGCGAAAGTTATGGCGAAGAGTGATCGGAGCCTTCACCGCCTGAGGAACGAGCCTTTTGGCATTCTCGAACGCACCACCGGCGTATCCCCGTATTGACTGCCTGTCGTCCGCCACGACAAAGCGACCGACGCTGTCGTCGGCAAGCTGTCGCAGAAGGCTCGCTTGGACTTCTGTCAGGTCTTGGCCCTCGTCGACGAGTATCTCTCGATACAGGTTGCGAAAGTGGCCGAGCACCCATTCATCCGTTTCTAGGAGTTGGCGAAGGCCGAGCAACATCGCAGGGAAGTCGATGGCTCCTCGGTCCATGAGGGAAGCCTCGTAGGCTTTAGTCAATTCGTCTAGCGTGACTCCGAAGTCGCTTCGGATCGGACCGCATCCACAGTCCGTCGCGAGGTGGTCGAGTCGATGGGCGTCGATTGCACTCAGCAGCGATTTCATGTCAGGGTCCAAACCGCCGCCGACACTCGTGGCGCGTCCCAAGGATTGAAGGTACGCGCCGACGACAGCAGCGCGATCGACATCGTCGCTGAGGACCACAACGTCGGGACCGACGCCAACATCTTTGCCGTAGCGTCGCAGCCAATCGAGCGCGAAACCGTGAATCGTGTCGGCGTCAATGCGCCACAACTGCTCCCCGACCGCGTCATGTGCCCGGCGCCGCAACTCTTCAGCCGCCTTGACAGTGAACGTTACAACGAGCAGTCGGAACGACTCGCCCGCGCTGCGTTCGAGCGTTCGAATGACACGCTGGATCAGAACTTCCGTCTTGCCGCTGCCGGCCGGCGCGACGACGAGCACCTCCGGGCCTTCAGCGGCGACAGCGCGCTCCTGGTCCGGTGTGAGGGATCGGGGGACGCGCCGACTCATTCGGTCTCCGTTTCGCGAGGGGTGCTCCCTTCGCCTTCCAAAATCTCTTTGAGCTTCTCCCCGAGTTGTTCGATGCAATCCGGAAGCGCCTGTCCCGCCTCCATCGCCTTGGCGGCAACCTGCTCGGCTGCCCATGCCTTGTTGTTTGTGAGGAAATTCAAGTGTGCCTTCTTGCCTGAACCAATCTCAATCCCGCTATCGGCCGCTACCTGCTCAATCTCGTTGATGTAACCGGCATCGATAAGCAGTTGCTCGATCTGCTTCTCGCCGCTCATGATCACCTCGGGAGAATCTGGAGTCAGGCGTTCGGAGGTTTCCGGATGCACAATATTGCTAAGCGCTGTTTCCCCGGATTCGTCTTGGTCCGTAAAGAGCAGCCATGGCAATTTGAGGTCGTGTGCGGCTTGAACGACCGTATTTGTATGTGGATGGTTCATCGACTCGCAGTCAATGAAGGAGACGCCCAGCCCGCCGGGATGGCAATCAAAATAGGCGGACAGCAGGATCGGCAGCGCACATCGCTCCGACGTACCGTCGCACAGGACGATCGCACGGGCGAACATAATCTCACCGAATGGACGCTCCACATATCGGCGGAACTGGGCGGCGCGTTTGGCAGTCTCAGGAGGCAAACCGAGTACTTCGACGCCTGTGTCGGCGCGCCGAATAATTCTAACATCCTGCGGATCGATCTGAGCCACGAGTTGAGGGGAGTGCGTCGTGACCACACGCTGCCCCGGCAAGCGGTTCAGCAACGTTGGGAGCGCAGAGGTTGCCTGGGGATGAAGGTGCGCTTCCGGTTCCTCCAGCAATGTCAACAAATGCGGCGGTTCCTCCCGATCGGCACCCAACCGGATCTTGGCAAGGGTCTGAAAGACCAGCAGGGTCGCCAGGCTTCGACTGCCGAGCCCGTTAAGTCGCAGAGGCAAAGCCGGCTCGCCGTGCTGGTGCAGCACGACTTCGGCTGCTCGCGCCAATTCTTCGAGTCGCAGCGGCATCGGCTGCAACTCGACCGTGCCTACGCTGGATTGAGCATCGGACAGACGGGCAAGGTCTGACTGCAGGTTGCTCAGAACGGGGCTCGCCTCGCTGATCCGTCTGGCTACATCTTCCAGAGCCTCTTCAAGGTCGGCCCGCCCGTCACTCCCGCTGGGTTCCTCCTCGATCTGGAGGTCCGACAGCACCCGACCCCACACACTCGTGCGGTTGCCGAGTTCTGACACCAAGTCCCGTGAGGCGTCCAACATGTGTGCCTCAATGCGCGACATCAGCGCCGGTGGCAGGGCCGGAGCGTCGACGGGCTGCCAGCGTCCGGCGGCGTCGGGCTGGAGGAACATGCGACGAGGCGTCAACCGGCTGCCCTCGCGGCTGGGCAAGAACTTCGTTCGGATTCCCACCGTGTCTATGCCGTTGGACGGGTCACGCTGCACATGGACAAACTCCTGCGTCGTCTGCTGCGAGAACGTACTTCCGGTCGCGGGAACAATCAGCAGGTCCACCGTAGCCTCGCCTGCCAGAGCGCCGTCGCGCTTTCGGCGCAAATCGTCGTCGAGGGGTCTGTGACTTCCGAGAGCGGACCATAGCGCCAGCAGGATCGACGTCTTGCCAGAGTTGTTTTCTCCCACCAGGTACGTCGTGCCCGCCGCCAGATCAAGTTGAACCTCACGGATGCAGCGGAAGTCACAAACCACGACGCGTGAGACTCGGACTCCGGCGTGCTCAGTCCCGGCGTTTGCGTTCGTGTCCGCCATGGGTACTCCTTCCCACAGCCGAAGATACCAGTCGCGAGGCCAGATCGTCTCCGACGACTCCAACGATCCGACTGCGGGGTCCCTTTCGCAGTCGGAGTCAGATGTCGGCGCGGGTGCGGCGCGCTGACCAGTGCCGGGTTGCGCTCGCGGACTGGAAACGCTGGGGGCGATCCTTCGGGCCGAGGATCTCGGTGGCGAGCCACAGGCGTTTGAGCCAGCGGACTCTGCCTGTTGCCGGATCGTCCTGGTAGGCGTTGCGGCCGTGGAGCATGTGGTAGTTGTTGACGAATTGCATGTCGCCGGGTGCGAAGGTCATTTCGACACGATTGCCGGGGTCGCTGACGAGGGCGTCGAAGGCGTCCATAGCGGCGCGTTGCGCATCGCTCAGCCGCGGGGCGTCGGGATGGCGTTGCGAGGCGTCGATGTACGGCCGGATGTAGCGCACGAACAGGCGGTCGCCGTGCTCGCTGAACACCGGCACTCGATAGAAGGGTTCGCTTCCCCTGCTCTGCTCGCCGCGGAAGTCGTAGGGAAGCGAGTCGTAGAGCACCGCGGCGAGGTCCGGGGCTTCGGTGACGAGGCGGTTGTGCGCGGCGACCGCGTTGGCTACCAAACTCTCCCCGCCCGACACGCCCGGGTCAAGGCACAACAGTCCGATGAGGTCGGAGCCGTCGGAGTGGAATGCTTGGGCCACACCGCCGAGTTCGTTGCCTCTTGCGGTGGGGTCGTTGACCGATTTTCCTTGGTCTTTGACATCCCCGAGCAGGTGGCCTTTCACGTTCTGGGGCCAGGGCACGCCGAGGTGCAGGCCGATCCCCCAGTACATCCAGGAGGCGTCTTCGCAGCCGATCCGTTCGACGGGCAGCGCCGATATTCGACAGAACCCTCGGCCGTTGATCAGTTCCTCGGCGAGCCCGGCCAGCACGGATCCGAGCGTGGGCAGTGGGAAGTGTCCTTTGTCGATATCGAGCACTTCGTCGCTGTAAGCACGCGCCGACCGCAGCGCCGCTCCGAGTTCAGCAAGCTCGTCGTCGTTCAGCCGGTGGGTCCAGGCGTCGCTGTCGGCCACATCGTCAGCGGTCCAGTTGGCGTGTGTCTCGAGCGGCCGGACCGCTGCTTCTTCGACAGATCCCAGGGCGCTCATCGACCAGTGCCGTTCGAAGCCCCGTTCGTCGACGGTGCGGGCTGCGCGCCGCGCACCAGCCGGCCGGGCAGAGCACCAGTGGCCTCCCCTGAGGCGTAGGTTTCTTCGCCGCCGACGATGGTGTGCAGATAGCCGTCGGCTCGCTGCAGTACTCGGCGGGCTCCCGCGGGGAGGTCGTAGGCCAGTTCCGGGCCTCGTACCCGCAGGTTGTCGAAGTCGATGACGTTGATGTCGGCGCGGTACCCCTGCTCGAGGACTCCGCGGTCGCACAGGCCGACGGTGCGGGCGGTGTCACGCGCTTGACGTTGCACCAGGAACTCGAGGTTGATCCTGTCCTTGTGACGGTCCCGTCCCCAGTGTTGCAGCAGTGTCGTCGGGAACGATCCGTCGCAGATCGTCCCGACATGCGCGCCGCCGTCGCCCAGCGCGGGCACCGTGTACTGGTGGGTGAGCAGTTCTCGTGTGCCGTCGAGGTTCATGAACCCGTAGTTGGTGAACGGCACCCACAGCATGTTCGTCCCGCCTTTCTTCAACAGCATTTCCAGGGCGAATTCTGCGGGGTCTGTCCCGAGTTGTTCGGCTCGGCGTGCGACTGTCTGGTCCGCCGGGGGTTCGTAGTCGGGCAGTTCACCCAACTCGAACATGTTGTGGAAGTTCTCGATTATTCCGCCTCCGACCAGGTTGCGTTCGGCTCCACCGCTGCTCTGCAGCAAGCGTTGACGCCGGTCGGGGCCTTGCAGGGCAGCAACCCGCTGCGCTGGTGCCATGTCTGCGACTTCCTGCCATACCGGGTTGCGCATGAACGGATTGAGTGTGCATTCGAAGCCCAAGAGGATGCCGATCGGCCGCACCGGGCACTGTCCGGTGATCTCGAGGCCCTCTGCACGGGCGGTCTCGATCCGGCTGAGAAGGTCGAGGTGGAACTCAGCTGAACGTGGACTCTCGACGATGGTGAACGACAGTGGACGGCCCGAGACCGCGCACATCTCGCGGAGCATCTCGAACTCTGCGTCGCGGTCGCGGAAGTCGCTCACCAGTTGGAACACTCCGGTGTTGCCTCTGCCCACCGCTTCGGCGATCCCGACCAGTTCTTTGGCGGCGGCGGTCAGTGTCGGGGTGAAGTCTCCTGTCGAGGTCTTGTGGTTCGAGGTGCGGCTGGTGGTGAACCCCAGCGCGCCTGCGGCGATGGCTTCGACTGCGAGACGGCCCATCGTGGCGATGTCGGTGTCGGTGGCGTCCTCGCGGTCAGCGCCGCGCTCCCCCATCACGTGCAGGCGCAGTGCTCCGTGGGGCACTTGGGCGGCAATGTTCATGTCCTTGGGGCCTTCGAGCGCGTCGAGGTATTCGCTGAAGGAGTTCCAGCCCCACTGCAGTCCTTCGTGCAGGGCCGCTCCGGGGATGTCCTCGACGCCTTCCATGAGCTCGACGAGCTTGTCGTGGTCCTGGTCGTGTACTGGTGCGAAGCCGACGCCGCAGTTGCCGAACACGACGGTTGTGACGCCGTGCCAACTCGACGGTTGCATCCGTTCGTCCCAGGTTGCCTGGCCGTCGTAGTGGGTGTGGATGTCGACGAAACCGGGGGTTACCAGCGCCCCGTCCGCGTCGATCTCGCGTCGGGTCGATCCGCTCACCCGGCCCACTTCGCTGATGACACCGTCGTTCACGGCGACGTCTGCGGTGCGTTTGGCTGCGCCGGTGCCGTCGATGACGGTGCCGCCTCTGATGATCAGATCGTGTTGGGGCATCGTGGGCCTCTTCTCGGTTCGGTTGCGCTGTTCAACCAGTCACATGATGGCACTCATGTGCTGTCCCGCGCCTACTCTCGCTGGCAGCAATCCTTCCGCCGGCACGAGGGGCAATATGATTGAGATCACCGACAACCACCGGGTCCGCACCATAACCCTGGTGCGGCCCGAAGCTAAGAACGCCATGAATTCAGCCATGTGGGACGGCTTGGCTGAGGCGCTGGTCGAGGCCGAGGGGTCCGCAGGCGTGGCCGTGGTCGTCATCACCGGGTCCGGAGACTCCTTCTCGGCGGGGCAGGACGTGATCGAGATGGGTCGTATGGCGATGGGTGAGCGTGTCGGGGGGATTCACGGGTTCGCTGGTGTCTGCAGAATCCTGATCGACTTCCCGAAGCCCTTGATCCTGGCTGTCAACGGGATGGGTCTGGGGTTCGGCGCCACGATCCTGGGTCTGGCTGATCTGGTGTTCATGTCGTCGACTGCCCGGCTCAAGTGCCCGTTCACGATGCTCGGTGTGGCCCCTGAACTGGCGAGCAGCAGCAGTATCCCGAGGTTGGTCGGACGGCAGAACGCGACTTGGGTCTTGATGAGTTCTGAGTGGATCAGTGCGGCCGAGTGCCTCGAGATGGGTCTGGCCTTCAAGGTTTGTGAGCCCGACGAGTTGATGGCCACAGCCATGTCACACGCCCAGATTCTGGCTGCCAAGCCGATCAGTTCTCTGATTGCTTCCAAGCGCACGATTGTTGAACCCATGCGAGCCGCCCTGCATGAGGCTCACGCTCGAGAGAACGGCGAGTTCGCGGTTCTGATGGGTTCACCCGCCAACATTGAGGCCATGACTGCCTTCGCCGAGAAGCGCCCCCCGGATTTCGACGGAATCGACTGAACCCCGTATCGGCATCCGTTGTCGCCTCCACCGACTACGTGCTTACGCGGGCGGTTTCCCGATGTAGTGGACCACTGCGCCCGACTCAGATTCGCTCCATAGGATCAGCCGGTCCTCGCCAGATCCGTAGACCGGTATTCCCCAGATGGGCGGCCTTTGGTAGCGGAGCCGTCTTACCGACGCGTCGCTCGGGTCGTCCTCTATAGCGTCAAGGGCGTCGTTGATTCGGTTGAAGAGTTCCCGCCGCGAGGGGTCAGCCCCGAGTTCAGTGAGCTGTACATCGGCAAGGGGATGGAATCCAAGCGAACCCATGCGTGTAGCATAGTGCCTATTCGGACTATTGCGGTAATCTGGCAATGCGGCACTGTACATTTCGCCAAACCGGTGTATAGTGTGAAGTACCCGTTGTCGTCAACGGGGACACACACACCTATGCCCAAAGGAACCACGACCAGTGCCGCATCTTGTTGAAGTTGACGCGCGCCGTAGGATTTCCCTCGGCAAACTAGGCAAGCCTGACCAGACCCGATACCTCGTTACCGAACAACCCGATGGATCCCTGTTGCTTACCCCGGCCGTTGTGATGACAGCACACGAAGCAGCGCTGTTGCGTAACCCTGAACTTGTGGCCCAGATCGAGCAGGACTTGGCCGACCCCTCAACAGCCGCACCCTCATCCGCACGCCGCCCCCGTCCATCCCAGACCTGACGGAACTGACCTTGCCGACGTGACTTGAAGATGTCACGATTGGAGTGTGCGAAACCGACTTGAGTCGCTTCGGGTGATGTTGGAGGTTCGTGCTCTGGCGGAGCTGGGGACCTTTGTGGCGATTGCGCCTGTGCTGTCCCGTGTGTTGCCGCGAGGCGTGGGGCGGCCCGTGCTGGTGCTCCCGGGGTTCTTGGGCGACGATCCGAGCACCAAGCCCCTGCGGGTGCTGCTTCGCTCCCTGGGCCATGACGCCCAAGGCTGGGGGCTCGGCCGCAACATCGGGCCAACCGATGAGATTCTAGACGGCCTGATGCACCTCCTCGAAGGCCACAGCGCCGAGGGTGGACCGATCGACATTGTGGGTTGGAGCCTCGGCGGCCTCTACGCCCGCGAGATGGCTCGGCTGGCTCCGTCGGCCGTCCGCCAGGTGATCACGCTCGGGAGTCCTTTCCAGATCGTCGGCGAGCAGGACTCGAACGTCAGCGCGGCGTTCAATTCTTTCAAGGAATTCCATTCAGACCGGGTGGTGATGCCGCGCATACCCAGTTGGGCCCGCGAGCCGATCCCCGTTTCGGCCACTTCGATCTATACCCGCGGCGACGGCATCGTACGCTGGGACCACTGCTTGAACCGTGACTTCCCCCATACCGAGAACGTCGAGGTGCGCGGCAGCCACTGCGGGCTCGGTCACAATCCCGCAGCGATCGTCGTGGTCGCTGACCGCCTGGCTCAACAGGGTTCGCAATGGCACCCGTTCATGCCTCCCGCGGCGCTGCGGGGGCTGTTCCCGGCTGCAGAGGTCTACGACCCGTCCCAGCACGCCGCCTGACAGCTGCCCGGGGGTTTGGGCCGCTAGGCGGACAGGCCGGCTTTGAGCTCCTCGAACGTCTCGTCGACGGCGTCCATGAACCGCTCCGGGTCGGGCATGATCTCACGGCATGAGGTGACGCCGATGGTGATTCCGCCGCAGTAGCTGAGTACTGGAATGAACAGTGCCAGACCGTCGACCAGCGGGCCGAACCCGTACATGTCGACCAGCCGTGCCGACGCTGCGTAGAGCGGAACCTGCGGCCCGGGAACGTTGCTGATCACGCAGTTCATGGCGGGCCGGGTGGAGTTGGCTGCGAGCCGGGTCGCCAGGCGGCTGGCCAGTGCCGCGGTCGCCGCGGGGATGAACTCGGTGTAGTCGGTCATCAGTCTGGCTCCGACCGCGTTGGTGAGTTCTTTCGATTCTTTGGTGGCGTCGCGGATGGCCGAGAGCCGTTCGGCGTCGTCGGCGATGTCGGTGCGCAGCCGCACGACCATGGCCGATACGTGGTTGCCGGCATCGGTCTGTTCGCTGTCTGTGCGCACCGAGATCGGTGCCATTGCCGTGAGGCTCTCCTCGGGGAGTTCACCGTGGTGTTCGAGGTATCGCCGTATCCCTCCGGCGCAGATTGCGAGGACGGCGTCGTTGATGGTCGCTCCGGGGGCTGAGTTCTTGATTGCTTTGATCTCGTCCAGATCGAATCGGCTGCCTGAGATCACCCGGTTCGGTGAGACTTTCTGGTTGAACCGGGTGACGGGTACCCGTCCGGGCACTGCAGGCAGGTTGATGTCTTCTTTGCTGGCCGTTTGCACCAGTCGGCCGATGGCGGGCAGCGTCTCGCGGATCAGGCCTGGAACGCGCAGTGGCTGACGAATGCTGTTGGCTGCGGCTCTGCCGAGCAGTTCGATCCGGCTCGGCTCGATGTCGGTGTGCACCAACGGCCTGTCGATCGGCGGCGCGTCGGGCTCCAAGTCGTGGATGGCCGCGGTGATCTCCTGGCCTGACACGCCGTCGATGGCGCAATGGTGGATTTTCGAGACGATTGCGTAGGACCCGGTGGGGATGCCTTCGAGATTGTCGAGTCCTTCAACGACGGTGAACTCCCATAGCGGCCGTGACAGGTCGAGCGGGCGTGAGACGAGGCGGGCCACCTGTATCCACAGTTGGCGCCAGTCGCCGGGTTTGGGCAGCGCGATGTGGCGAACGTGGTATTCGAGGTCGAAGTCGGGGTCGGACACCCAGTAGGGGTAGTCGACTCTCATCGGAACGTGCACGAGCCGTTCGGTGAAGGAGCGGGCCATGCCCAGGCGTTCGGACATCATCGCCAGTATGGACTTGAATGTGACCAGTCCTCCTTCGACGCTGCTCTGGTCGTAGATGGCCACCGACCCGATGTGCATCGGTGTCCTCTGCGATTCGAGGTGCAGGAAGCTCGCGTCCTGGGCGCTGAGTTGTTGCACTGTCGGCCCTTTCGTCGTTAGCGCAGACTACGGAGCGCCCCTGGGTTTCCCACCTGTGCAGGGTTCAGCGACTAGGCGAGCTGGTCGCGCGTGGTCTTGGGGCCCTGCAGAGCAGCGGCTTCGCTGATTTCGGCTGCCCTGCTCGTGAGGGCGAATGCTTGGCTGTCGAGTTCTTCGGCCCGTCTCATCAGGGCGGTGCGGGTTTCGAACAGTTGCTCGCACGACGTCCAGACGTCTCTGGCGATCATTCTGGTGAGCTTCATTCGACTGATTTCTGCTGCATTGGACGACCAGACTTCGGGGAGGTGCCGCCGGATGCAGGGTTCGAGCCGGTTGGTGAGCGACAGTCGCCGTTGGTCGATGGCCGCGGCGAGTTCTCGGGCGGCTGAGGCCTGGGCGAAGTACCGGTCTGCTATGGCCAGCAGCCGAGCGGGTTCGTCTATGTCGGTTTCGGGCATTGTCGGGTGTCTGTGGGCATCGTCATTCTGGTATATCAGATGATTTATTGAAACTATGCAGAACGTCTTGAAAATTGTGTGAGCTGTTGAACTTCGTGAGCCTTCGAGCAACTAGCTTCTAAGGGTGTCTTCGCCCTCCCCCACCGATCCCGCACCCGCCGATCCCGCAGACTTGGAGGTCTGTGTCGAGATCGCCCAGGCGGCCGGGAAGTTGACGCTCGAGTCATACGGCGAAAGGGGGTTTTCGGTCGACCACAAGCTTGACGGTTCGCCGGTCACTGCCGCTGATCTCGCCGCGGAGACCTTGATGCGTGAACGTCTCAACGCCGCCTTTCCCGATGATTCCGTGCTCGGTGAGGAGCACCCCGACACGTCGGGCGCTTCGGGAAGGACTTGGGTGATCGACCCTATTGACGGGACCAAGGCCTTCATGAAGGGGGTGCCGCTGTTCAGCAACCTGTTGGCCCTCGTCGACGAACACGGCCCTGCGGTGGGTGTGATCAACCTGCCGGCATTGGGTGAGACGATCTGCGCCGGCCGCGGCCTCGGTGCGTTTCTCAACGGCGAGCCGTGCGGGGTCAACGACCATGAGAGCCTTGCCGGCGCCTACGTGTGTACCAGCGGCTTCAGCTACTGGCCGGATGCGCCGCTGTCGGCGCTGCTCGAGACGCCTGTCAAGCTGCGGACTTGGGGTGACGCCTACGGCTATGCGCTGGTGGCCACCGGCCGTGCCGAGGCCATGGTCGATCCGGAGGCATTTCCCTGGGACTTGGCGCCCATCGCGGTGATCATCTCCGAGGCGGGTGGCAGCTTCAGCACTTTCGACGGCCGGGGTGGGCCTGACGTGTGGAGTTCCGGGTCTGCTGTCGCCTCCAACAATCGGATCCATCGGGAGCTCTTGGCAGTGCTCGATCGGTGACATTGTTTCGATACCACTGTCTCGATGCCACTGTCTCGATAGCCCTGTCCAAAGGGCTGAGGGTCCTCAGCTCACCTGTTCGAGGATCTCCTCATAGTGCAGGTTCGGGGCGTCGGGCGCTGAACCGACGGCCTGTCCACAGGACGCTCCCGCCTCGGGTGCGACCGGGGAGTACCTCCCCAGGTAGGCGTCGAGGAACTCGTCGACTGCGGGGTCCGACCAGTCGTCAACCGCCAGCTGCCGTGTCCAGGCGGTCAGAACGACCGTGTTCTGCAGTCCGGGGTAGGGCGCCACCAGCGCGAACCGTTCCGATTTCAGCTGGTCGGTGATCGTCTGGACCACTGCCGGGTCGAGGTCGGGTCGGTATGCCACCCAGACCCCTCCGTGCTCGAGGGAGTGGACGGCGGTCTGGTTCTGGACGGGTCGGCTGTAGATGCCACAGTTCTGCCAGGCCGGGAAATGGGCTCCGCTGGCCGGGGGCGTGTGGTCGTAGCCGGCACACACCACATGTTGTCTACCGTTGTCGGGCAGTTCGAAGACTTCGCCCACAGCCAACCGCTGAGGTGCCGCATTCTCGGCGTCCGGACATACCTCTGAAGAGTCGGGCGCAGCCGTTTCAGCGGGCTCGCCGGGTTCATCGCCGAGACCGGATCCGTCATACATTTCTACATCATCGCCAGGATCTGCCTCGTCAGCGGGGTCTGAGCCTCCGCATGCGCTCATCACCACCGCGGAGAGCGCTACCAGTAGGGCCACCCTGAACTTGATACTCACAGCGTCACTCTACGGCTGTCAGTAGTACATGGACACGCCTTCGAAGCGCAGGGGTCGGACGCCTCGGTCGGCAATGTCGTTGAGCAGTGCCAGTGGATCTGCGATTCCTGCCAAGCCGTAGGCCCCGGCGGAGAACCCTCCCTTGAGCACCGCGAGGCTGGTGCTCACAGCTACTGCAGCTGCAGCTGATGCCGGGCGCTCGACAGCTCCGAACACGCTGACCCTGCTTTCGATTCCGACCCGGCCGCGCAGTTCCACCCGAATCGCTCCGAGGCCTCCCTCGGCGTGCGGCGGGCTCAGCATCGGCAGTGGGGAGGTCAACCGGTCCCTGCGGGTTGCGGCCATCCGCGCGGTCACTCTCTGCACGCCTTGGAATTCGGGCACGAGCAGCAGCGCGTCGGGCAGGGCGCCCCGATAGCAGTCACGGCCGCCGATCGGGTCGGGGAAGTAGGCGAGTTCTCGTCCCGAGCCCGGCGCACGCGAGGTCCATCGGCCGTCGCGCCAGTCCAGCCCGACCGACGACAGGGCTTGGTGATGTTGCCGGGCGCATGCAGGCCCTCCCGTTCCGACCTTGGCGACATGGATTTCGTCGACCTGATCGAGCTCGGTCACACCGTGGCGGGCGACGAGGCAGGTGAGTCCCGGCATGAAGGTCGCCCCGACGACTACTGGCACCTCGTTGTGCAGTGCCTCCTGGTGCAACCCCAGCAGTCGCCGCACCTCCGAGAGGTGGTTCGATGTGGCGACGACCGGCACGCCGTGGTGAACCGCCCGGCGGGCGAGGTTGGCTTGGCCCGCTGCCGGGGTGGCCAGTACGACCAGGTCGACCGAGGCGTCGATGTGGTGGCCGTGGCCGAGTTCCGGGGTGCTGTCGCGGCTGTTGACGAGCCGCCTGGACCGCTTGATGAGTTGTCGTGACCGTTCTCTGCGGGTGTCGCGGACTTCGACGTTGGTCGCTTGGCCGCTGGCGAGCAGTTGCTGCGCGATCCGTGTTCCCGTCGCACCCGCCCCGAACACCACGATGTGCGACATCAGCGAAGGTCGTCGCCTCGGAGCTCCCGCCAGCCTCCCTTTTGGGGTGGTGTGCCACCGCTTCCTCGCACTCGGATCGCAGCTGCGACCGCGATCCCTGCCCCGATCGCAACGAGGGCTCTGCGGATTAGTGTGAACAAGCCGCTTGAGCCCATCAGTTCCTCCCGTGGATCGGCGCTACGAAACGTGGGGCTAGCAGGAGTCGAACCTGCGACCTCACCCTTATCAGGGGTGCGCTCTAACCGACTGAGCTATAGCCCCGCAAGGCGACCACGCTAGCGGTCCGACAGCCGTTTCGACAAAGAACCTCGTTTTGGCTTTTTGCGTCTCCGGTCGGGCCAGAACGGTGTGTCGTCGGCTTGTGCGTGGGTGGGATGCGGGGTCGGGGCGGGTGCCCGTCCGGCTCTGGCGGGTGCCTGTGCCGGTGGTCCCTGTGCCGCCTGCCGTTGCCGTCTGGCGGCGGCCGCAGTCGAGCGGGGGCGTGTGCGTTTTGGGCGGGGTCGGGCGGTCTCCTCCTCGACCACGGTCATCCGCACGCCGCCGATCAGGTCGCTGATCAGGTTGAACAGCACTGCCATGAGCACCGTGAACCCCGATCCGGCTACGACCATCACCAGACCGCCCAGTGCACTGACTCTGAAGATCTGATCGGGGTTGAAGGTGAATGTCTCCAACGCGAACAGTTCCTCGATGAAGTTCTCGAGTCCCTCGACGGTGCCCGAGGTGACCGCGAACCTCCAGAGGATCACCCCGGCGGTCAGCAGGATGACCCAGAGGCAGAAGTAGAAGATGAGCGACATCTTGAGCACCGACCACGGTTCGACATGGCGTACCAGCCGCCGGACCCTGCGGGCGCGCAGCCGGCTGGCAGTCCGCTGTTGGAGGAACGCTGCCAGGGGCTGTTGGGAGCGTTGGTTCGGCCTGGCCGGCTTGGGCCTTGCTGGCTGGGGCCTTGCTGGCTGGGACTGGGTGGGTTCACTCATGGGGACTTGTGCCTCGGCGGGCCTTTGCCCAAAGTGTCTGGGCACCGAGCGTTGGCCGGGTACGGGCCAAGTGTAGGGGGCCAAGTGTAGGAGGAATTAGGAGCCGCGCGGATCGGGATGCTCCCAGACGACGCTACGTTCGGCTCTGGCGACCGCGACTGCAGACCCCACCTGGACCCGAACCTCGACTTGGTTGCCGAACGCGGCGTAGTCCACGAGGGTGGCGCCGTTGGCTTCGGCGAGTTCGGTTGCAGCCGCGAATCCCTTTGCCGCGCCCGCCAGGGCTGCCGCGTCCGCTGCCGTTCGCGCCTGTGCGGCTTCGTCGGCGGCCGTCCCGAGGCGGGCGATGGTGATCACAACGACCGCGGCCACCGCCAGGAGCAGCACCATCATGGGCACGGCCTGACCCCGTTCGGAGTGCCGAACCCTGTACTGCCCAACTTCGGCACAGCTGTGCACGTCCATGTGCCCGCCCTCGCGTTCGATTCGAGTCTGTTGGGGGAAGCTGTCAGTCCCTATTCGCCGGCAGGTCCGCCGTCATCGACAGAGCCGACCTCAGCAGGATCGTCGGGCGCGTCGAGGTCCTCGTCGACGCCTGGGGTGACCAGGCCGATCGATGCAACAACATCGCCTTCGTCGGGGCTCATGACCTTCACGCCGCTTCCGTAGCGGCTCTGCGACGAGATCGCCGCTACCGGGGTGCGGATCACCACTCCATTGACGGTCACGGCCAGGATCTCGTCGTGTTCTTCGACCACCAACGCACCGACGACAGAGCCCTTGTCCTCGGTGAGCTTGATGCCGATGACTCCCTGTCCGCCGCGGTTGCGCGTGGGGTACTCCTCCACCGGTGTTCGCTTACCGAAACCGTTGGAGGTGACATGGAGCAGCCCCGTCCCCCCGGCGATGCTGCAGGCCACGACTGCGTCGCCGGCCTTCTTGAACTTCAGGCCGATGACGCCTGCGGCGGCCCGTCCCATTTCTCGGACCTTGGACTCGTTGAAGCGGATCGTCTGGCCGAGTTTTGACGACAGCAGAATGTCGTCGAGCCCGTTGGTGGGGACGACTTCGGCGAGTTCGTCGTCGTCGTTGAGCCGGATGGCGATGAGGCCGGCCCGTCTCGAGGAGTCGTAGGCGTTGAAGCGGGTCTTCTTCACCCGGCCCTTGGCTGTGGCGAAGAACAGGTAACGGTGCGTCTCGTAGTTGCGGGTGTCGACGACGGCCTGGATCCGTTCGTCTTCCTCCAGCGGCAGCAGGTTGACGATGGCGGTGCCGCGCGCGGTGCGCGATGCCACTGGTATCTCGTGGGCCCGCAGCCTGTAGACCCGTCCCCGTGTGGAGAAGAACAGCAGATACGCGTGCGCTGTGGTCCAGATCAGGTGGATGAGGCTGTCCTCGTCCTTGAGTTTGGTGCCGGCCACGCCGCGGCCGCCGCGGCCCTGGGTCTTGAACTCCTCGGCCGGGACGGTCTTCACGTAACCGGCCGCGCTCATGGTGACCACCAGCGGGTCGTCGTCGATCAGGTCCTCGATGTCGAACTCGCCGGGGTCGATCTCGAGTGTTGACCGGCGCGGCTCTCCGAACTTGGTGCGGATCTCGCTGAGCTCTTCGATGATCACGCCGCGGAGCTTCTGGTCGTCTCCCAGGATCGCCTGGAGTTCTGCGATCCTCTGCTGCAGCTGTGCTGCTTCTTCTTGGAGGTCGGACCGGCCCAGCCGGGTGAGTCTGCTGAGCTGCATGTCGAGGATGTGGTTGGCCTGGACCTCGGAGAACGCGAACGGGTCTTCCATCAGCGCCTCTCGGGCTGCGTTGCGGTCGTCGCTGGCTCGGATGGTGGCGATGATCTCGTCGATCAGGTCGAGGCAGCGGATCAGTCCTTCAACGATGTGCAGGCGTTTCTCGGCTGCATCGAGGCGGAACTGGGATCGCCGGGTGATGACTTCGATCTGGTGGTCGACGTAGGCGACGAGCGCTTCTCGCAGATTGAGGGTGCGCGGCACTCCGCCGACCAGCGCGACCATGTTGACTCCGAAGCTTGTCTGCAGCGGCGTGCTCTTCCAGAGGTTGTTGAGCACGACTTCGGGGTTGGCGTCGCGTTTGAGTGAGATGACGAATCGGGTGTCGTCCCCGGATGATTCGTCGTTGATGTCGGAGATCCCTTCGAGTTCGCGGGCGTCGACGAGGTTGGCGATCTTGCGGGCCACCGCCCCGGCGGAGACCTGGTACGGGAATGCGGTGACCACGAGCGCTCGGCGGCCCTTGATCTCGGTGATCTCGATCGTGGCCCGGGTCTTGATCGAGCCTCGGCCTTCCCGGTAGGCCGCCTCGATGCCGCTGCGGCCGAGGATCTGGCCGCCGGTCGGGAAGTCGGGGCCTCTGACGTGTTCCATCAGGTCGCCGACGCCGGCTTCGGGATTGCCGAGCAGGTGTATCACTGCGTCGCACACTTCGTTGAGGTTGTGTGGGGGGATGTTGGTGGCCATCCCCACTGCGATGCCCTGGCTGCCGTTGACCAGCAGGTTGGGGAAGCGGGACGGCAGTACCTGCGGCTCGGTGAAGTCGCCGGAGTAGTTGTCGATGAAATCGACTGTGTTCTCGTCGATCCCGGCGAGCATGTGCATGGCGAGTGGGTGGAGCCGTGATTCTGTGTAGCGGGCCGCGGCCGGCGGGTCTTCGGGCGATCCGTAGTTGCCGTGGAAGTCGATCAGCGGGTGTCGCAGCGAGAACGGCTGGGCCATCCGGGCGAGCGCGTCGTAGATGGCACTGTCGCCGTGCGGGTGGAAGCGGGCCATGACGTCGCCGGTGACGCGGGCGCATTTCACGTGCCCCCGGTCGAATCTGAAGCCTTGGTCGAACATTGACCAGAGGATCCGCCGGTGGACCGGTTTGAGGCCGTCGCGGGCGTCTGGCAGAGCTCGGCTGATGATGACCGACATGGCGTAGTCGAGGAAGGAGCTCTCCATCTCCTCCTGGATCTCGATGGCGGTCACCTCGTCGGGCTCTTCCTGGTCGTCGAGGTCCACAGTCGGTGCGTCGCTCATGTCGGATCCTTCAGAAGTCCAGGTTCCGCACTTCGCGTGCGTTGGTCACAATGAAGTTCTTGCGTTGTTCGACGTCGTCGCCCATGAGGATCGACATGACGTCGTCAGCGATTGCGACCTGTTCGACTGAGACCTGCAGCAGCGACCTCGAGGCGCTGTCCATGGTGGTGCTGCGGAGTTCGTCCCAGTCCATCTCTCCGAGGCCTTTCAGCCGCTGGAAGTCTTTGGTGTAGTTGGGGCGGCCGGCCAGGAACTCTTCTTTGGCGGCGTCGTCCTTCAGGTAGACGGTCTGGGTGTTGGAGACTTTTGTCGAGTACAGAGGCGGTTGGGCGATGTAGACGTATCCGGCTTCCACGAGCGGCCGCATCTGTCGGAAGAAGAAGGTGAGCAACAGGGTGCGGATGTGGCTGCCGTCGACGTCGGCGTCGGCCAGCAGGATGATCTTGTGGTAGCGGGCCTGTTCGATGTCGAACTCGTCGGCGAAGCCTGCCCCGATCGCAGTGATGAGGGTCTTGACTTCAGCGTTTCTGAGCATCTTGTCGATGCGGGCTCGTTCGACGTTGAGGATCTTCCCCCGGATCGGCAGGATCGCCTGGGTTCGGGGGTCACGGGCCCGTACTGCTGAACCGCCGGCGGAGTCGCCTTCGACGATGAACAGTTCCCGCACGGCCGGGTCTTTCGCCGAGCAGTCCTTGAGCTTGTCGGGCATGCCGGCTCCGTCGAGCAGCGACTTGGAGCGGATGGCCTTGCGGGCGTCGGATGCTGCGACCCGGGCCCGGGCTGCGTTGGTGGCTTTGGTGATCGTGGCTTTGGCTTCGCCCGGGTGTTCTTCGAGCCAGTCGGCCATGCGTTCGTTGGTCACCCGTTCGACCAGTGAGCGCATGGAGACGTTGCCGAGCTTTGATTTGGTCTGGCCTTCGAACTGGGGTTCGCCGATCCGTGCGGAGATGATCGCGGTGAGGCCTTCTCGGATGTCCTCGCCGGTGAGGTTGTCGTCTTTTTCTTTGAGCAGCCCCTTGTTTCGTGCGTAGCTGTTGACGGTGCGGGTTACTGCTGCGCGGAAGCCCTGTTCGTGCATGCCGCCCTCGATGGTGGCGATGCCGTTGGCGAAGCTGTGGATTCCGTCGGCGTTGAATCCGGTGTTCCATTGGAATGCGATCTCGACTTCGTGGGGGTTCCCGTCGATCTCTTCGGAGCCGACGAAGTATCCGACCGTGTCGAAGAGTGCCTCTTTGGCGGCGTTGATGTGGCTGACGAAGTCGATGATCCCGCCTTCGTACTGGAACGAGACCCAGTCGTTGGACACCGCGTTCTTTCGTTGGTCGCGCACTCGGATCTCCAGCCCCCGGTTGAGGAAGGCCATCATCTGGAAGCGTTCGAGCAGGGTCTGGAACCGGAATTCGACTTCGTCGAAGATGTCCTGGTCGGGCCAGAAGCGCACGGTGGTCCCGGTCCGTGGTCCGGTCTCGCCATCGGGTAGGCCGGCATCGGACAGTTCGGCGACGTCTGAGGGCCCGACCGGCTTGAGCCGTTGGATCAGTTCCCCGCCGTTGCCGAACAGCATTGCGTAGCATTCGCCGTCGCGGTCGATCTCGACTTCGACTCGGCTCGACAGGGCGTTGACCACCGAGACTCCGACTCCGTGCAGGCCTCCGGAGACCTTGTAGCCCTTGCCGCCGAACTTGGCGCCCGCGTGGAGGACGGTCATCACGACTTCGGCCGCGGTCAGGTCTGTGTAGTTGGGGTGGTTCTCGACTGGGATGCCCCGGCCGTTGTCTGATACTTCGCAGGCGCCGTCGGTGGTGAGGGTGACGTCGATTCGTGTGCAGTGGCCGGCCATCGCTTCGTCCACTGAGTTGTCGACGACTTCCCACACGAGGTGGTGCAGACCGGTTGGTCCGGTGGAGCCGATGTACATGCCGGGCCTGGTGCGTACGGCTTCGAGCCCTTCAAGGATTGTGATGTCTTGAGCCTCGTACGACGATTCGTCGGTGGTGACCGTGTCTATTGTCATCTCTGCCTCGGTTTGTCCGTTCGAGACGGCTTCGGAGCCCTCTGCGCGGCGATCCTGTGCGCGGGTGGCGTTCTCATTCGGGTTGCCCGGCTTGTTGTTCCCGCTCACCGGGTTGACCCTGACGAACCCCACACCACAAGCAAATTGCGGGATTCGGGTGGTGTCGCGATGCCTTTGAGATGCTGATTTCCAGGCTCATACACTGGGTTTGAGTCTATCAGTTCGAGGGGCTTGATCCTTGCGGCGCGACCCTTACTTTGATGGCCTTGATCCGGTCTGATCCTGAGACTTTTTCGATCCTCTCGATCAGTTGGTTCTCGAGCCAGCGGAGTTGGCTCGCCCAGGTCGTGTCGTCGGCGACTACCACCAGCGTCTGGCCGTCGATTGCGTTGGGTCGGGCGTGCGCTGCCACGTCCTCTCCGACGATTTCGGGCCATTGGACGAAGACCGCTCTGAGCACGTCGATGCTGGGCGCGTTCATGTGCTGCATCATCTGGTCGAAGGTCGACCCGAGTTTCTTCGGCCCGTCGCCGCCCCTGCTCACGGTTTTTCCCGCCATGATGGGTTTTCCCGCACTGTTCCTGCAGTGACTTCCAGCACCCGGTCCGGGGTTGTGCAGGGAGGTGCCCAGGTGGCTGTCGTGAGCAGTCGTTGGCCTTGGGGCAGCGCTTCGAGCAGCGCCTGTGCCCGCCCGCCGTCGAGCTCGGAGAACACGTCGTCGAGCAGCAGCACCGGTTCCGCAGTTCCGCTCCGGCGTATCAGCGAGTCGACGGCGAGCCGCATCGCCAGCACGAGTGATCGTTGTTCGCCCTGCGAGCCGTGCGTCCGTGCCGGGGTGTCGCCGATCTGCAGGGTGATCTCGTCGCGGTGCGGCCCGATGGTCGACACGCCTCGCCTCAGGTCGATCGTGCGGCTCTGTTCGAGGGCGCCATCCAGGCCCCCCTGCCAGCTCGCTTCGTAGCGCGCGCTGATCTTCGTGGGCTTGCCGGCGACCGCTTCGTAGGCCGAGCCGAGTTGCGGTTCGATCTCTTCGAGCAGCGTCTCGCGTGCGTTTCGCAACGCGGTTCCGGTTTCGGCGAGTTTGGTGTCCCACACATCGAGGGTGAACGCTCCGTCGGTGTCGAGTCGGCCGCCGGCCGAGCGCAGCAGGGCGTTGCGTTGTTTGACGATCCGTTCCAGGTCGCTGCAGAGCGTGTCGTGGCTCGGTTGGAGACTGGCCGCGGCGTCGTCGAGCCATCGTCGCCGGCCCCCGGGTCCGCCTTTCACGAGTTCGAGGTCGTCGGGCGAGAACACGGTTACGGGGACGACCCCGATCAGGTCGCCTTTGCGGCGCAGCGCTTGGCGGTTGAGTTTCACCCGGTTTCTTCCGACCCTCGGAAGTTCGACTTCGACGAGCTGTTTGCGGCCGTCGGGGTCGGTCGTGTCGGCTCGGATGACTGCGGAGTCCGCGCCGAGGCGGATCAGCGTGTCGTCGGCCACGCCGCGGAACGATCCGAGCCCGGCGATCCAGCTGATGGCTTCGAGCAGGCTGGTCTTGCCCTGGCCGTTCTCTCCGACGATCACGGTCAGTCCGGGATCGAGCTCGACCACAGCCTCACCGTAGATCCGGAAGTCGAGCAGCTCCAGCCTCTGGATTGTCATCAGGTGCGGCCGTGGCTCCTGTCGCTAGCTGACGCGCACAGGCATCAGCAGATACAGAAAGTTGGGGTCTTCGGAGGATTTGAGCAGGGCGGGTTTCAGTTCGCCGATGGTCTCGAGCACGACCTGTGACCCCGGGGAGACTTCGATCCCGTCGATCAGGTATTCGGGATTGAACGCGACCATGAGGTCCTCGCCCTGGTATTCGGCTTCGAGGGCTTCGTGTGCTTCGCCCACTTCCTGTGCGACGGCGGCCACCTCCAGCCCTTCGGCCGACATCGACATTCGGATCGGTGTTGATTCCTGTGCCAGCAGGCGCACACGACGAAGGGCGTCGAGCAGTGTCTCGCGGTCGATGGTGAGCCGGTTCTCGTGGGTTTCGGGGATCAGTCGGTTGTAGTTCGGGAAGTCGCCTTCGATGAGCCGGGTGGTGACGGTGGCGCCTCCGACTGAGAAGCTGGCGTTCTGCTCGCCGAGCGACAGTGTGATCTCCTCCTCGTCGTCGACGATGCGGGCGAGTTCTTTGAGGGCGCGGCTTGGTACCAGCACTTTCTGCTGATCACCGAGAACCGTCAGGCCGGCGATGTCGCACATGGCGAGTCGGTAGGAGTCCGTCGACACGAGCCGCAGCCCGCCTGATTCTGCAGCCATCAGCACGCCGGTGAGGATCGGCCTGGCGTCGTCGGATGACGCCGCTTTGCCGACCTGTTCGATTGCGGCTTTGAACATCGCTGCATCGAGCGTGACTACGTCGCCGGCGGGTTCGGGTATCTCAGGGAATTCGTCTCCGGCGACCACTCTGATCGAGAATTCCGACGGGTTGGCGACGATGCGTGCATCCTCTCCCTCAATCACCACATCGACTGCGCCGGGGCGCAGCGAACGGACTACGTCGGCCATCAGTTTCGAGCGCATGACCGTTGTGCCGTCACCTGATCCGTTGACTGTCACGGTGACCGAGATCGTGAGGTCGCCGTCACTTCCTGTTGCGGTGAGTTGGTCGCCGGCGAGCTCGAGCCGGACTCCGCCGATCATTGCTGTTCCCCCGCGGGCGGCCACGCCGCGGCCAGCCGTGCTGAGGGCGTCTGAGAGCACGTCTCTTTCGCATCTGAACTGCATGCTCATTGTGCGGTTACTTCTCCTGAGTTGTATGGATATCCATTTTAGTAGGAGTCCATAGGGGTTGTGGATTGTGGATGGTTGTCAGTTTGCCTTGTGTTTCGGCGGTTTTGGTGTACACACCATCTACCTGTGGTTTCACAGTCTGACCTGTGCTCGAGATTCGGTTGTGGATATCGCGTGGGTTGTTCAGGTGTAGCCCACTGCTGTTGCACAGGTGATCTACAGCTTTTTCACCGGGGCGGTAACTCGGCCGTGCTGACTTCGGGGTTGTGTCACGGGGGGTTGTTGAGTCGACGTTGGAGCTCGGTGACCTTGTCGAATATCTGTTGGCGTTCGCCCATTCGGGCTTCGATCTTGCGCACGGCGTGCATCACGGTGGTGTGGTCGCGGTCGCCGAAGGCGCGGCCGATGTCGGGGAAGCTGAGGTCGGTCATGTTGCGCACGACGTACATGGCGACTTGGCGTGCGTCCACGAGTGGGCGGCGCCGGCTCCCGCCGGTGATCTGCTCGACGTCGAAGTTGAACATCTCTGCGGTGAGCTCGATGATGCGCGCCGCGGTGACGGGTGGTTTCTGGGAGCTGTTGATCAGGTCGGCGAGGACGAAGCCGGCGAGCCGCATGTCGAGTGGCTGCCGGGTGAGGCTGGCATAGGCGGTGACTTTGATGAGTGCGCCTTCGAGTTCCCGGATCGATTGGGTGATGTTCTCGGCGATGAAGGTGAAGACGTCGTTGGGTATCTCGATCGTTCGCGACTCTGCCTTCTTGCGGAGGATGGCGAGTCGGGTTTCGAGGTCGGGGCGCTGGATGTCTGTGGTCAGTCCCGACTTGAAGCGATTTCGGAGGCGTTCTTCGAGGGTCGGCATGGCGTCGGGTGTGCGGTCCGACGAGAGCACGATCTGCTTGTTGTTCTGGTGCAGTTCGTTGAAGGTGTGGAAGAACTCTTCCTGGAGGCCTTCTTTGCCTTCCATGAATTGGATGTCGTCGATGAGCAGGACGTCGTTGGTGCGGTAGCGGCGCTTGAACTCGGGCTGGGTGTTGGTGCGGATCGCTTGGACGAATTCGTTGAGGAATGTCTCGGTCGAGACGTAGCGGACTTTGTAGTGCGAGTAGTGGCTTCGGACGTAGTGGGCGATGCCGCGCAGCAGGTGGGTCTTTCCGAGCCCTGAGTCGCCGTGGATGAACAGCGGGTTGTAGCCGGCGGCCGGTGTCTCGGCTACGGACAGTGCGGCTGCATGTGCGAAGTGGTTCGAGGGGCCGATGACGAAGTGTTCGAACGTGAACTTGTCCTCGAGTTCGGTCCTCGCCTCGGGTGATTCCTCGGGGAGTGTCTCAGAAATCACCTTTGACATGCGCTGATACTCGATAGGAGCGGTGAGGTCGGCGAACGGGACATCGAAGATCTCCTCGGTTCCGTCGGTGTCGATCTCCACCCGGACGGTTGCATCGGAGTGGCTTTCTTCGATCGCGTGTTGCACGAGCCCGAGGTATCTGCCCTCGATTCGTTCCTTCTGCAGGCCGTTGGGGACAACGATGACCAGCTCTCCCCCATCGAACGCGGCGGCTCTGGCACCGCTGAAGGTGGTGTGCCAGACGGCGTCGCTTACTTGGGCACGAATACTCTCTGCGCAGGAACTCCACAAGCCGGTCGCTGCGTCTGCCTCGTTGTTGTTCAATTGACTCTCCACAGGATTGTCCACAGGTGTGGACGACTGGTTCGTAAAACTTGGCAAAGGTGACAACAGTGACCTGCGAGGGTTCCGCTTGTCGGCGAGGCAACCTAACCGTGGTAGGGGTGAACTTAGCAACCTCCACGGTCTCTGCAACTTCAACCCAGCGGTCTTTTCATCGTGCCTGTTCACGGGACATATGAGCGCCAAATTACATTTGTGTTACATTTGTTGAGCCGTAAATCCTATTGTTGTAGTTAGCCCTGATCGTTCATGGGGGTGTTGAGGTTGGGGTGTGCGCGTCCGCGGAAAAGCCCCTTTGATGTGGGACGATGTGTGTTGGGAAGCACATGTGGGTTCCACAGAAAGGGGCATCTCCGAGATGCAGGTTAGCAGCACTTGTGATGTGAGGGTGACAGGGGGCGGTGGGCAGGTCGCGGCGCATGCGGGTTTGTTCGCGTTGGGGCGTTTCGCTGACGGTTTGGGTTTGGGGGAGGCGTTGTCGGCGGTGGTGCCGGTGTCTGGTGAGCGGGCGCCGGTCCATGACCGGGGCAAGGTGTTGGTGCATTTGTTGTTGATGCTCGCCGGGGGTGGGGAGGCGTGCGCGGATATTGAGCATCTGCGGGCTCAGCCGGTGCTGTTTGGGGAGGTGGCGTCTGATTCGACTCTGTACCGCACACTGCGGGGCTTGGGCCCTGATGTGGTGGGGGGACTGGCTGGGGCGGTGGCTGGTGTGCGCGCGGGGGTGTGGGAGCGCCGCGGTGATGTGTCGGGGTCGTCTCCGGTGGTTTTGGATATCGACTCGACGCTGGTGGAGGTGCATTCTGAGAACAAGGCCGAAGCGGCGGCGCATTTCAAGGGCGGGTTCGGGTTCCATCCGATGCTGTGTGCTACCGACGATGGTGAGATGCTGTCGATCAAGCTGCGTGCGGGCAACGCAGCCGCGAACTCGATAGCAGACCATATAGAGGTCCTCGACGCTGCTGTGGCGCAGCTCCCCGCAGCGGTCGCCGCGGGGCACCGCGAACACGACGACACGGTGCCTCTCAGGCGGGTGCAGTTGCGTGTGGACTCCGCGGGCTGTTCTGCACGTATCGCCGCGGCTTGCCGGGACCGCAACATCGAGTTCTTCATGACAGCACGCTCCAACAACCAGGTGGAGGCGGCTATCGACCACAACCGCATCGACCCGGACAAATGGCAGTCCGCCCTCGACGCGAAAGGCGAACCCGCCGAACGCGCCCAGGTCGCGGACCTCACCCATTTCGTCGATCTCTCCGACTGGCCCGACGCGACCCGTTTCATCGCTTGCCGCGAGCCCCGCCACCCCGGCGCCCAAAGGACCCTGTTCGACTCCGACACCTGGCGCTACCGCGGGTTCTACACCGACGCCGCAGGCGACCCCGCCGAACTCGACGCCCACCACAGAGCCCACGCCCGCATCGAGAACACCATCGCCGACCTCAAAGACTCCGGCCTGGCCCGCATGCCCTTCAGCGACTTCGACGCCAACACCGCCTGGGCCGCGATGGTCGCGTTCAGCTCGACGCTGGTGAAATGGTTCCAACAACTCCGCCTC
This sequence comes from Candidatus Aldehydirespiratoraceae bacterium, assembly GCA_965208435.1. Taxonomy (GTDB): domain Bacteria; phylum Actinomycetota; class Acidimicrobiia; order Acidimicrobiales; family Aldehydirespiratoraceae; genus VXYK01. The sequence continues at coordinate 1,866,470 of OZ242337.1, forward strand.
GACGGACCCCTCGCCAACGCCTCCCCCAAACGCCTCCGCTGGCAGCTATGGCACGCACCCGCGAGACTCGTGCGGTCCTCACGCAAATGGACCCTGCGCCTGCTCCACTGGTGGCCAACAACACCACAACTCCTCCACGCCTGCCGCCCCGGCGCCCCATAAACACACCCCCCACCCCGACCCGACACGGCCTGATTCACCCCGACCCGACACGCCCCAACACACCCCAACACGCCTGACCAGACCCCAAAACACCCGCCCGCGAACCCCACGCCCCCCAACCCCGAAACCCCAACCCCGAAACCACACCAAAACACGCACACCCAACCCGATCACAAATACTCGTGAACGATCAGGGTTAGTGGTCAGAAGCTGGTTTTGGCGATCGGACGTGTCTTCGCCGGTGTTGTGCCGCGCCCTGAGCGGAACTTCAGCGGACGGATCGGTGTGGTTTCTCAGAGCCGATTGCGCGGTTGTTGCTGTAGCCTTGCAACCCTACTGTGATCGGAGAACTTCGTCGGGTTCGGAGAGGACCCGGCCTATGGCATGGCCGCACTTTTCTGCGGGTGCTTGTGGAGGAACAATGAAGCGGACCTATCAACCGAATGTGCGAAAGCGAAACGTCAAGCATGGCTTTCGTGCTCGCATGAGCACTCGAGGAGGGCGTTCAGTGCTCACCCGACGTCGCCAGAAGAATCGGACGCGGCTCTCCGCGTGATTGAGGCGCTGTCTGGTCGTCGCTCCTTCGAACGTTTGCGAGCGGAGGGAGTGCGTCGCGGTCGAGGTCCGCTTCGACTGGTTTCGCGGCCCGCGCCCGCACATAATCCTACGCAGAGCGCGAGAATTGGGTTCGCAATCTCACGCACAGTGGGGAATGCGGTGCAGAGGAACAGAATTCGTCGTCGGGTGCGAGCGGTGCTTCGTGACATCTCTCGTGAGGATCCGTCACTCCTTCCGCCGGGAGACTACCTTTTCAGAGTCACCGTCTCGGTTGGCCACTGGTCCCCCGCCGAGCTCAGAAACACGATTTCTGAGCTCCTGCACGAAACAGTGATGTCGGGTTCGGGCTCATGAGTGTTGGTCGGTCCAGTCTGGCGGCGCGTTCGCTCACAGCGTTGGTGCGGGTGTACCAGCAGTTCACCGCGGGTCGTGTTTCTCCCTGCCGACATGTGCCGGGATGCTCGACGTATGCGATCGAGGCGATCGAGTCCCATGGGGCGGTCCGTGGTGGCTGGCTGGCGACGCGTCGGATTTGTCGTTGTCATCCTTGGGGCACTTCCGGGTATGACCCGGTGCCTGTGACTGGGGAGCCGCCTGTGACTGGGGAGCCAAGATGTTCGATGTGATATTCGACTTGATCGGTGAGGTACTCGCCTTCTGTTATCAGCTCTGGCCCTCCTACGGGATGGCTGTTGCGGGCCTCACGTTGGTGGTGATGATCATCGTCACGCCTCTGACGCTCAAGGGTACGAAGTCGATGCTGCAGATGCAGCGTTACCAACCCGAGTTGAAGGCGATCCAGAACCGCAATCGCGGTGACCGCCAGAAGCTGAACGAGGAGATGATGGCGTTCCAGCAGGAGCACGGCATCTCAATGTTCGGGGGCTGTCTGCCGTTGCTCGTGCAGATGCCGCTCTTCCTGGTGTTGTTCCGCGTGGTTCAGGGTTTGACCAGCCGGGCGACCAACTTCGGCAACCAGTTCGGCTGGACCAGTGGGCGGCTCTCTGCTGGGCTCGGACTGGACGGCACCTCCTTCGCTTCAAGAGATCGACCGTTCCTGCCTCAGAATCTTCCGGTCGACAGTGACCTGTACCTGCGCCTTGCCGGCGACGGCGATACGCCCCTCGGGGATCGCCCCACGGAGATGGTGTCGTGGGGCATGGACCTGTCGAGAAGCGCTCAGGATGTCTTGGGCGAAAGTGTGCTCTCGGGTCTCCCCTACATCCTGTTGATCCTGATTGTGCTGGTATCAAGCATTTTTCAGCAGCGTCAGATTCAAAATAGGAGTGCTTCAGCACTGCCTCCCCAGCAGCAGATGCTGATGAAGATTCTGCCCTACATGCTGCCCGTGTTCAGCTTCACGATGCCGGCGGCGTTGGTCGTGTACTTCGTTGTGTCGAACCTTTATCGAATCGGTCAGCAGGCTTACATCACTCGGAGTCTCTATCGAGGAGAGGACAGCCCAGGGGCATTGCTGGCCAAGAAACGCGAACAGATGAAGGACGCGGATGAGGAGCACGCCGCGTCAGGTGGGCGTACGACTCCCAAGAAAGGTGTGCCGACCCCCAAGCGCGATGGCACCTACGCCAAGAACAAGGGCAAGAAACCAGCGCCTCGACAGACTGCGTCGAATCGATCGCGCGGCAACAAGGATCGTGGTCAAGAAGCCGGCAAGGGTTCTCGGGCCAAGGCTGCCGACAAGTCCACAACGAATAGTGAGAAACCTAGACGCACGGGTGCAGGTCGGACGGGCAACGCCCCGTCTCGGCACCATCGAGGGTCTGGTCGAACTACTGAACCAGGTTCTCCACAACACAAGAAACGAAAGAAGTAGCGGCCGGCTCTCAACGGCGGGACTCGACTGAGTCTGGCGGCGCAACAGGCAAAAGGAGCAGCGATGGAATGGGTAGAAAGCATCGGCGAATCGATCGAACTAGCTAAAGAACACGCCTTGGATCGGCTCGGTGTTCATGAAGACGATGCGGAGTTCGATGTCCTCAGCGATGTCAAGACCGGGATGTTCGGCCGGGTCAAAGAACCGGCCCGAGTACGGGCACGAGTTCGTCCCACCACCCCTCGGTCCAAAGAGAACCGCAATCGGCGTGATCGTGGCAGCAGGCGTGGTCGCCAGGGCCAGAGCAACCGCAACGGCGGAAACCGGAAGCAGGATGCCGGTCGGGGTCAATCTGGCCGGGCCCAGAACAAGGGCAAGAAACCCTCAGAGAAGGGCTCCGATGACCGACCCTCTCCGGATCAGAATGTGGAGCAGGGTAAACGAACTCCGAAGACGTCCAAGAAGTCGAAAACATCCGAGAAACCAGAAACACCGAAGAAGAAGGTAGAAACTGTGAACGATGACGAAGAAATGATGCCGTTGCCCCAGCAGGCAGACCTCGCTGAAGAGTTCGTTGGAGGATTGGCCGAACGGTTCGGTACGGCCGTTGACTTCCAGAGGGAGAACATTGGAAGCGATGAGATCCGGATCACGGTAAGTGGTGACGATCTGGGCCGGATGGTTGGTCACCGTGGAGTGACCGCGGGTGCTATCGACGATCTTGTTCGGACTGTTCTGCAGCGCAGAGCGGGCAGCGCGCGCAATGGTCGTGTTCGAGTGGATGTAGGTGGCGTGATTGCTCGACGGAATGCCGCCCTCGTTCGGTTCGCCCGTGACCAAGCGGCCGAAGTGCGCGACTCCGGTGTGCCTCGATCGCTGGAACCCATGAGTGCAGCGGATCGAAAGGTGGTCCACGACGCCGTCGATGGCGCAGAGGGTGTCAAGACACTCTCCGAAGGCGAAGACCCTCGCCGCTACGTCGTGATTGCTCCCGCGGGTGACTAGGATGCCGAGCGGTTTGACTCCGAACAGGACGGTGCGGGTCGAGGCCGTGGCCCGAGCGGCCCGCCTAGGGTCCGAGTGGCCCCGTGAGCGCAGCGAACAAGAGCGGGCGACTAGAGCAGTCCCGGCCGGTGGCTGAATCGCAGTATGACGCGTTAGAAGCGGTCTGGGAACCGGCGCGAGCGGCAGGATCGCTTGGTTCGGTTTCAATCGAGGAGCTCCGCGGGCACGCCGAAGGCTATATTTCGCCTAGTACACGGCTGGAACGGGGCGCGCGCTGTGTTGATCTGGGTACTGGGGTGGGTGTTCCGGGAGTTTTGCTTGCAATTGAACACTCAGAAACGACTTGGCGACTCTTGGATTCCAGTTCACGCCGCTGCGAGATCGCACTCGACGCCGTTCGGGCTGCTGGTCTGGACAGTCGGGTCGAGGTGGTACATGGACGCGCGGATGACTACGGGCATGATCCTCACTGGCGGTCAACGAACGATTTTGTCGTCGCCCGCCTCTTCGGGCCTCCAAGCGAAGTTGCAGAGTGCGGGCTTCCGTTGCTTGCTGAAGGTGGCTCGCTGGTGGTGTCAGTGTCGGACAGCACTGCGACCACTTGGCTGGCAGCCGATCTTGTTCCGTTGGCGGCTTCGGTTGTGGAACGTTGGGAGACGAGTTCGGGTGCCTATCTTCGTGTGCAGCGGACAGGCAGCGCTGTTGCTGACCGGTTCCCCCGCCGTGAGGCAGCCCGCCGCCGAGCGCCGTTGTTCTAGATGTTCCACATGAAACACTCGACCGCTGTTTCACGTGGAACAGCGACATTTGTCGAGAATGCTTGACCTCAGCGGTTCGCTGACCGAAGATATTAGGGCTCGGAAGAAGGGAGTTGGTTTCGTGACTCAACCCGACACGAGGGTATTTGCTGTCGCCAACCAGAAGGGCGGAGTTGGAAAAACCACGACGACAATCAATCTCGCGGCCTGTATGGCCCAGTTGGACCGGCGGGTGCTAATTGTCGATCTCGACCCCCAGGCGAATGCGACAGGAGGTCTCGGCATCGATTCGCGCATGGTCGATCATTCTATCTACGATGTTCTGCTCGAGGAATTTCCTTTGGAGGATGCGGTAGAGCCGGCCTCGGTGAAGAACCTCTACATCGTTCCGTCCAGCCTGCATCTTGCGGGTGCAGAAGTCGAGTTGGTGACGGCTATGAACCGCGAGAGGAAATTGAAGAACGCCCTCGATGCGGTTGATGACGACTACGACGTCGTGTTCATCGACTGTCCACCATCCCTCGGTCTGTTGACGATCAACGGGCTGACAGCGGCGAGGGAAGTGCTCGTGCCCGTCCAGGCCGAGTATTATGCTCTGGAAGGCCTCGGCCTGCTGATCCGGAACATCGACTTGGTGAAGCGTAACCTCAATCCGGATCTCCATCTCAGCACGATCGTGCTGGGGATGGTTGATGCGCGGACGAAGCTGTCAAAACAGGTGTCTGAAGAGGTGCGGAGCCACTTTGGAGACAAGGTGTGTCGACAGGTGATCCCCCGGGCGGTCCGTCTGAGCGAAGCACCGAGTTTCGGCCTGCCAATCTCAGTATTCGATCCGGGGTCGCGTGCGGCGACCGCTTATCGCACACTAGCTAAGGAGGTGCTCGATGGCGAGACGTAGTGGACTTGGTAAAGGTCTCAGTTCGCTGATTCCCGCGGACTTCACCGCTGACAGTGGCGTCTATCAGGAGATCGACATACAACAGGTTGTCCCGAACCCGAATCAACCTCGTGAACATTTTGATGAGGAGGCTTTGGCCTCGTTGTCCAGGTCGATCACCGAGATTGGTGTCATTCAGCCGATTGTGGTTCGAGAATTGGATGAGGGACAGTATGAGTTGATAGCGGGGGAGCGACGGTGGCGTGCGGCCACGCGTGCCAACCTCTCGGCAATCCCGGCGATCATCAGGACTTCTGATGACCTGTCGTCGCTTGAGACGGCAGTTGTTGAGAACCTGCATCGGCAGGACCTCAACGCCCTTGAGGAAGCGGCCGCCTATCAACAGCTCGTCGAAGAGTTCGGTTTGACTCAAGAAGATGTTGCGCGGCGGGTGGGGAGGTCACGGTCCGCTGTTGCCAACACCCTCAGGTTGCTGCACCTTCCGCCACTGGTGCAGCGCCTGCTGATTGAGGGTCAGCTCAGCGCTGGACATGCTCGAGCATTGTTGGCAACACCGGACCGCTCCGAGCAGGAGCGCTTGGCGGCTCAGATTGTTGAGGAGGGTCTGACCGTTCGCCAGATTGAGGAGATACTCCGTGATGAGGATTCCGCGGAGTCGGATGATGATGACAAGACGCCGGCCAAGAAGGCAGATCCGAAGGTACCTGATGCGGGCGTGCTGGAACTTGAGGAGCTGTTGGCCACGCGGCTGGATACAAGAGTTGCAGTGAAATTGGGTAAGGGTCCCGGGAAACTGGTGGTGGATTTCGCCGACCTCGATGACCTGGAACGGATCTATCGGGTCATCGCCGGCTAGGAGCACATCGCAGCCTTAAGGCAACTATTGACAGTTAGACTGACAGAAATTAGCGGACTCCGCAATTCGAGGTCACCGCGGATCGGGGCCTGCGCACCAGTCGACCACGGCGTCGCGCAGGGCCTTGGCGAAAGCCTCGGTTCGCTCCACCACGACTGGTGCCGGCCCGACCCGGCACCATACCGCTGTCATCCTGGTCTCGCGAAGGATCGGCAGGCGCATCCCGGTGGCAGGGAGATCGCTGTTGAGCACCGGCCTGATCTTGTCGGTGCACTGCCGGGCGAGCAGTCGGCCTCCGTTGGAGGTGAAGCCCTCGGTCTGGAAGTAGGCGACCCAGAAGTCGTCGGTGGCGAGGGTCACGCCGATGTATGCGTCACCGCTCCAGCTGTTGGCGATCTGGGCGTGTGAGGAGAGGTCGGGGTGGTGCAGGGTGAGCACAGTTGCTCCGTCGAGCTGCAGCAGTCGGGCGAGCGAGTTGACCACCGCGGGCAGACCGCCGGTCTCTCCCAGCAGGATGCGCCTTCCCTCGACGCCGACGTGTCGGCGGAGAGTCTCTGTCTGGTGCACCTCAGCGATCGTCTTGGCCCCCACGACGCGGCCGGCGAGGCGGTCGAGCGCGGCGACGGTCGAGCGCCCGACGGTGCCGTCGGCGTTGAGTCCCTGATTGTGTTGGAAGTCCCGCACGGCTGCTTCGGTGTCGGGTCCGAATATTCCGTCGAGCCATCCGGCGTCGAACCCGAGATTGCCGAGACGCAACTGGAGGTCGGCGACGTCGTCGCCGCGGGTCATGGGGGAGCGCAGGTAGAGCATCCGGTCGCCGAGCCGAAAATGGGCGTCTACCAGCGCAGACCAGGTCTGTCGACCGCAGATTCCGTCTTCGACCAGCCGCCGTGCGGCTTGGAACGCGCGAAGGGTCCGCTCGGTGGTTTCGTCGAACACCTCGGGAGCCCCGATGTCGGTGAACCCGGCCGCGGCCAAGCGGCGATGCAGGTCCCGCACCCCGGCACCGGTGTCGCCGCGCCGAAGGGGAAGCCCGGGCGGGTTCATCCGGCGCTGCTCAGAGGAAAGGGGTTACGTCGTTGAGAAGAGCACCTTTGGGCTTTGCACCGATTATGCGTTTTGCTTCCTCCCCGTCCTTGAAGAGGATCAGGGTGGGAATGCTCATGACACCGAACCGCTGGGCGACCTGCGGGGCGTCGTCGACGTTGAGCTTGAGGATCTTGAGGGCGTCGCCCTGCTCTTCAGCGATTTCTTCGAGGATGGGGGCGACCATCTTGCATGGACCGCACCACTCTGCCCAGAAGTCGACCAGTACGGGTGTGGTTGCGCTGCCGATCTCCTCGTCGAAGGTGCTGTCATCGAGGGTGCCAAGGGATCCTGCCATTGTTGGGTCTCTTTCAGTCGGGTTGCTGCTGACTCTAGCTGTGTTGCGACTCAAGCCAACGTTCCGCGTCGAGCGCGGCCATGCACCCTGAACCGGCTGCGGTGACTGCCTGTCGGTAGACGTCGTCCTGCACGTCTCCGCAGGCGAACACGCCCTCGATGTTGGTGCGTGAGCAGTCGGGTTGAGTTACCAGGTAGCCGTTGTCCTTCATTTCGAGTTGGCCGGAGAAGATGTCGGTGTTGGGCCGGTGCCCGATGGCGATGAACACTCCGGTGACTGCCAGTTCGGAATCCTGGTCGGTCTTCACGTTGTGCAGCCGCAGCCCGCTGATCGAGTCTTCGCCGAGGTATTCGGTGACGACTGTGTTCCAGAGGAACTCGATCTTCGGGTTGTCGAAGGCGCGCTGCTGCATGATCTTCGAGGCGCGCAGGGCGTCGCGTCGGTGGATGATCGTGACCTTGCTTGCGAACCGGGTGAGGAAGGTGGCCTCCTCGATGGCGGAGTCGCCTCCGCCGACCACGGCGATCTCCTGGTCGCGGAAGAAGAATCCGTCGCAGGTTGCGCAGGTGGAGAGTCCGTGTCCGACGAGTTCGATCTCGCGGTCGAGGTTGAGCATCAGCGACTGGGCTCCGGTGGACACGATCAGGCAGTTGGCCTCATAGGTCGGTTCTGGAGCTTCGGGGTCGCCGACCCAGACTTTGAAGGGACGCTTCGAGAGGTCGACTCTGGTGGCTTTGACAGTTTCGATCCGCGTCCCGAAGCGGTGGGCCTGGGCTCGGAAGTTGACCATCAGCTCGGGGCCCATGACCCCGTCGGGGAATCCGGGGTAGTTCTCGACATCGGTGGTGAGCATCAGCTGGCCGCCGGGCTGGTCGCTGGTGCTGCTGGGTTCGCCTTCGAGCAGCACCGGGGAGAGGTTGGCGCGTGCGGTGTAGAGCGCCGCGGTGAGCCCTGCGGGGCCTGAGCCGATGATGACTACGCCATGCGTTTCGGGTTCAGTGATTTCGGGCATTTGTGTTCCTATAGCGGGGCGCTGGAGGTGGTGCGGTCAGGCGAACGAGTCGATGATGCCGTAGCAGACGATCACGACGATGATCAGGGCGTCGATTATCAGGGCGAGGTTGACCCAGCGCAGGCCGTCGGTCTTGCGGTTGAACCAGAAGCCGAAGCCGAGTACCGCCAGGAGGCTGCCGATGAACAGGTGGGCGGCCCAGGTGGCATCGCCGACTCCGGCACCGATCGGCAGGTAGGCGTCGGCGAGGCGGACACCGATGATGATCAGCAGTGTCAGTGCTGCGGTGACGAAGACCAGTGCCACCAGTCCGTAGACGACTGCTCGGACTGCCCGGATCGCGTTCTCGGTGCCGTGGGTCCGGACCTTGTCGATGTTGTCGACGATTGCGTCGACGACACCTGATATCCAGTCGTTTTCGGCTGGGGTGGTCTCAGAGGCCATGGCCTCGGAGCCTACCGCCAGTCCAGGTCACGAACGACCGTTTGATATACGTATATTGTGTACTATAGTATGCGTATGCCAAACCGCACCATCTACCTGCCCGAGGATCTCGACGATCTGAGTCGCCGCATCGGTTTGAACCTGTCACGTTTGACCCAGGAGGCGATCAGAGGCTACGTGGCAGATCATCGCAAGGAGACTCTCGAAGCGAGACTCGAGGAAGCTTGTGCGCGTGCAGAAGCCTTGGCGATCGACTGGCCTGAGAGGTTCCTGGAAGACCAGAGAGCACAGGCTCAGGAGCGGTGAAGATCGTCGTAGATGCGAACGTTGCGATCGCGGTTCTGGATCCCTGCCATCGGTTCCATCGGTCGGCTGTCCGGCGTTGTCTGGCTGCCGATGATGTTGCGATCCTGAACTTGACCAGAGCCGAGGCACTGATCCATCCGAGCCGCTCAGGCAAGCTCGTCGAGGCTGACACTGCGTTGGGCTGGCTGGGGTTTCGGACTGTGCCGTTGGCCGACGACGTTGCAGACTGCGCCAGAGAACTGCGCGCGGACTACGGAAACCGGAACTTCCCGTTGGTCGACGCGGTTGTCGTGGCTTTCGGTGTGGTGAACAGCGTCCCGGTGGTGACCTGCGACCAGAAGTGGCCGGAGATCAGCGAAGTTGCCATCGAGCTACTGACAGCCGAGTAGCTCCGTGTGGCGGCTGACGACTGTCAGAGGTCGAGGCCGGTCGCGGCGACGGGGGAGTACATGGCCATCTGCGGGGGGCTTGCGAGCAGTTCCATGAAGGTTGCCATGACCTCCTGCAGGGCTTCGGACTGGCCTTGTGACTGGATCGCCTCCATAGACGAGAACAGAGCGAAGTAGGAGTAGTTGTTGCCCTCGCCGCGGTGGTACGAGTAGACCTCCACGCCCTCCATCTCGGCTGCGACGGCGACCTGGGCCGCCAGAGCGGCGTCCATCTCGTCGTTGCGGCCTTCCTTGCAGGTGAATGTTGCGACCATCGACACTTTGGACATGTGGGGTTTCCTCTGGTTCAGTTGGGCTGCCCAGCATAAGTTGTCGGCAGGAGGGTGCCTATGCGGATCGGCTTCATCGGTCTGAGGGGGACCCATCACGACGGCTCAATCGAGGCAGACTCCGGGTTCGTACCTAATCGGCGGGGGTCATGTCCTCCTGGTTCGTCAGCCGGTCGATCACGGCTGCCAACCATTGTTTCTGCCGCTCGCCCAGGCCTTCGTCGGGGAACACGTTCTGCACCAGTGATTCGACTTGCTCGACTGTGCTGTAGCCGCACTCATGCAGTAGCTGTTCGACGTCCGACTGGTCGACCGAACGCGCCGCTCTTGCTTTCATTGCCAGCAGGTGATCGTTGTTTGCGGCTATCACTTTGAGGGAGGGATGGTCGTACACCACGGTTCCGCGGCGCTTCTCTGGTGGAGGCATGTAGATGGTCGCCTGCTCGTTGATCCAGGTGCTGGGCCAGCCGCGCTGTCGGGCGATCTGTTGCGCCGCGTCCATGACCGGGCCGTATCCTTCTTCGATCCAGGCGTCTATGTCCCTGGTGAGCTTGTCTGACTTGTTTGCCAGAATCATCGCGGCGCCGCCGGCCACATAGATTCGTGCCCGCTGGCCGCGTCGTTGAAGGATGACCGCGAGTTCGCTCAGCGCCTCCTGAAGCTCTGGTCCTGAAAAGGCCGGGGTCACACGACTTCCAGTTCGCGTTCGGCTATCCACATGCCGTGTACTTCGAACGCCGCCGGTGTGCTCATCATCACTGAGCCGCGCTCGAACTCGAAGTAGTGGGCAGGCCACCACATGCGTTCCAGATAGCGGTTCTCCTGCTGTGTCCATGCTGGCGTTGGCAGTTGGGCGTGGTAACAGAGATGCTCGACGTAGGCCGCTAAGAAACCGTCCCAGCGCTCGTCGAACGGCTCGGGTTCTTCGTTGACGAGGATGATTCGCTCGGCTCGCTTGGCGTGCTGCCAGACCATTCCGAAGTCGTGCAGGATCACCCGCAGCCGGAACGCGTCGTCGTATTCGCGTAGACCCGGGACGTAGCAGGCCAAACGGTTCTCGGTGATCGTCTTGTCCATCGTGTTTGAAGTCTAACTTTCGCGAGTGGTCTCCCTTGCCTGAGCCACTGCGTCCGGCCTGGGTGGGCCTGGAGTGAACGTGGGTCAGGGGCTGAGGGTGGCGAGTTGTTCGACGGTGCAGGTGGGTTCGCCGGCGGTCAGCAGGGCGGCGGTGTCTGGTGGGTGGTCGCCGGTGAGTGTCAGAACGGCGATGGTGATCGGGGTGCCGTTGATTGTGGTTTCGCTGACTCGGAGGGTGTCTACGCCGTCGATTTCCGGAATGGCGTGCATGAAGGTGAGGAGGCTCTGCCCGCATGGGATGGCGGAGAGAGCTTCCTCGGTCGGCTCGTAATCTTCGGTGTCTGCGGGTACGGGTGTCGCTCCGGCGTCGACCAGTTCACGCCATTGTTCTGTGGTGTGGTTGATCAGCTCGTCGAGGGTTTCGTAGCTCTCAGCGATTTCCAGCTGGATCAGTCGGTAGCTCCTGCGTGTGTCCACAGCTGCGACCGTGGTGGTCGCCTCGGCTTGGTCGTCTGCGCCGCCCATCTCGGAGTCGTCGGCGTAGTCGGCCGTTTCCTCAGCCGCAGCCATGTCGGCACTGTCGTCCTCGAAGTACTCGTCGGCCATGTCGGCACTGTCGGGCATCGCCTGGGCCATGTCGCTGTCGTCGGCCATGTCGTCGCCGTCAGCGGGTATGTCACTGTCGTCGGCACTGTCGTCGGCCATGTCGTCGCCGTCGTCTCCGAAGTACTCGTCGGCCATCTCTGCGCTGTCTGCGGAGGTGGCAGTCATGTCGTCGTCGCCAGCGGAGTTGAACATGATCAGCGCGCCCACAGCGCCGGCGAGGATTATCAGGGTCGCAGCGATGGTCGCCAGTCGCTGGGGATTGAACGTGCGGACGGCTCGGACCGCCGCCAAGTCGGTGATCCGGTCGCTGGTGGCGCTCTGGTCCAGGGCATTGCCGATGAGCCGGTCCACGTCGCTTTGCGGCAGCGGCGCTACGGGGGTGGACACCAGCTCTGCGACGGCCTCGAATTCTTGGACCGCAGCGAGCAGTTCCGGGTCGGCCTGGACGCGGACGACCTCGTCGAGGGTCGCTTCACCGTCGATGTAGGACGAAACGATTTCGTCGTCGGAGTGGGTCGGGTCAGTCATCGGCTTGTTCGTTCTGACGATTGTCGGGTGGCGGTTGGTTCCTTGAATCGCCGGGGTTCATGACGTTCACCAGCCGGCGTCGCCCGCGGGCGATTCGGGAGCGGACCGTGCCGGGAGCGATATTGAGGACCTCGGCGATTTCGTTGTAGTTGAGGCCGGCCACATCACGCAGCACCACCGCGGTTCGGAACTCTTCGGGGAGTTGTTTGAGCCCGCGGTCGATGTCGATGCGGGCGCTGACGGTGTCGGCGGGGTCGCGCGGGGTGCGCGAAGCCATCGGGTTCGAGTCGGCGTGTTCGTGTTCGGGCAGGCCTGGCGTGGGTTGGCGTTGCCGACGGCGCAGTTCGTCGATGCAGGCGTTGGTGGCGATTCGGTAGACCCAGGTTGAGAATTTGGAGCGTCCGTCGAAGCGCGGGAGTCCTTTGACTATGGCGATGAGTGCTTCCTGGGTGGCGTCGAGGGCGTCGGTGTCATTGCCTGCGATGCGGCGGCAGATTGCGTGGATACGGCTCTGGTGTGCGCGCAGCAGCTGGTCGAGAGCCTGCCGGTCCCCTCTCTGCGCAGCGTCGATCAGGGTCGTGTCGTCCATGGGAGCGTTACTGCGACCCTAGTACGAGTCGGTGCGTCAGCTTTGCAGGGCGAAGCCGATGACTCCGGGGCCGGCGTGGGTTCCGACGACCGGGCCGATCAGTTCGACTCGTGCCTCTCTGATATCGACGATCCCGTCGATCATCCGCAGGAAGTCGTCGAGGTCGGGTGCCTGTGCGTGCATGATTGCCAGGTTCTGCGGCTCGTCGTATTCGCCGAGTTTGTCGCGGAGCCAGGTGAGGGCCTTCTTGCGGGTGCGTTGTTTGCTGGCTTCTTCGACCTCGCCGCTCGACAGGTCGAGGATCGGTTTGATCGCGAGCATCGATCCGACCAGCGCTTGTGCGCCGCCGATGCGGCCGCCCTTCTTGAGGTTTTCGAGGGTGTCGAGCGCTCCGAAGACGTGTGTGCGGTCGCTGAGGTCGGCTACGGCGGTTTCGATCTCGTCCGTTGTTGCTCCCTTTGCGGCCATCTGGGCGGCGGCGATAACGATCGATCCGAGTCCGACTGTGATCGAGCGGCTGTCCACGACTCGGATGTCGGCGTCGATGCCGGCGGCTGCGGTCTTGGCGGACTGCATTGTTGCCGACAGTGCTGCGGAGAGGTTGATGCAGACGATTCCTGAGGCTCCGGCGTCGAGTTGCCGTCGGAAGGCCTGGTCGAATCGCCCGGGTGCCGGCGCTGCTGTTTCGGGGAGCGTGTCGGCGGCCGCCAGCTCGTGGTAGAACTGCTCGACGCTGAGCTCTTCGCGGTCGGTGTACTCGGTTTCGCCGAAGCGGATTGAGAGCGGTACGACTTCGATGCCGAGCTGGTCGACTTCGTCGCCGCGAAGGTCGCAGGCACTGTCGGTGACGATACGAACGGTCACAGTTCCTCCTGGTCTTGTTGTGGTTGTTCGGGGTGTTCGGGGACTTGATATGGATCCGGTTGTTCCGGGTCGGGTTCGGCTTGTTCGGGGTGTGGTTGTTTCGGGTGTTGTGGCGGTGCGGCGGCGGCGGCGGTGTCTGGGTGTGGTTGTTCGGGTTGGTCTGGATCGGGTTGTGGGTGTTCGGGTGGTTCCGGATCTGGGTGTGGTTGGTCTGGGCCGGGCTGTTCGGTGTGCGGTGAGTCTGGGGGCCGCGTGGCGGCGGCGGTGTCTGCGACGGTAGCAGGGGTGGTGTCTGCGGCGGTAGCGGCAGCGGCAGCTCGGTTGCGACGTACCCGTAGAATCGTTCGGGCCCACCATCCGCCGAGCACGACCAGTGCGATTATCGAGATCACCAGGCCGAGACCGGAGATGGCTGTGGAGCGGATGTCTACGACTCCTTCGGTGAGTTCGATCTGTCCTCCCGGCGAGGTGATGTTGACGGTGACTCTGGCGTCACCGGAGGCGAGCGTTTCCACCCGCACGAGGACCTCGTTGTCGCCGGGGTCGAGCGTCCGGGTGAACCGCTCGCCGTCCACGAACCGCAGTTTCTCGGCGCTGAGCAGCAACTCGACGGTGATCGGCAGCGGTTGTCCGTTGCGGATGGTGATCCGCAGGTCTGCCTGGCGCTCGGTCAGGGTGATGCGTTCGGCTGGTTCGATGGTGATGTCGGCTGTTCCGGTGAGCACTTCTTCGAACACGCTGCGGGTGTAGGCGGCGCTCTGTTGGTCGCTCAGGCCGTTCGCTGCCGCGGCTCGCATGAGTGTTTCGAGTGGGATTATCGGCGTCCGTTCGGGGGCGATCATCGAGGCGTAGGCGTCGACGGTTCCGCGGGTGACGCCGATGTCGGCTGACCGCTGCGACAGGTCTGGTGTCAGGCCCGGCGCCAGCGTGATCAGGAGTGGTTGCCCTCCGGTGTTGAGGGCGACGGGCACTTGGAGGGCTCGAGCGACTTCCGATGTCTGCAGGTTGTCTCGTGCGTTGATGCCGTCGAGGAGCACGTCGAGTGCTGCTGCTTCGAGCTGGTCGAAGTCGAACAGGATGGCGCCGTCGGTGGTTGCGTTGGTTGCCTCGATGGCGAGTTCGGTCAGGGCGCGCTGTCCGGCGAGTTCGGGGTCGGGGTGGTTGAGCGTTTGTCGTAGCGAGTTGTCTATGGGGATGGCTGTCATGGTCTCGCCGTTGGTGGCGTCGAGTCGGACGGGGGCGAGTCTGCTGGTCCTGGCCGGTGTGGCGCTCGGCCAGGTGGCTTCGATGACGGCGGTCTCGGTGCCGTTGCCGGCCAGCAGAGCCAGCGTCTGAGGTGTGGCGTTGTGGTCGAGTCTGGAGATTGTCGAGGGCGGGCGTCCGAGTGTCTCGGTGATGACAGCGGCTCCGTGGCTGTACTGGTCACCGATGAGGTCGATGTCGTCGGCGAGCCGCCAGGCCTCCTCGTCGAGGTCGACCCAGGGGGCGTTGAGGACGGGCCGGTCGGCGAGCAGTTCGATGAACTCGTCGAGTCTGCCGGGTTCGCTGACCGCGAGGGCTTGCAGCGTCTCTGGCTGTAGCGCCACGGTGATTGGTACCGGCTGGCGTTGGGCGATTCGTTGTGCGCGTTCGAAGAGGTCTTCGGTGTCGAGCGTGATGGTCTGGTCGGGTTGGAGCGCGAGTGGTGCGCTGAGGTCGGCGAGGAATGCGATGTGAAGGGTGTGCTCTTGTTGGTCGTCGAGCACGAGCAGGTGGGTGATGAGCGTGTCGATTACGTCGCCGTCGTTGTCTTGGAGGGTGATGACGACGGGCAGGGCACCTTGGTTGATTCGCAGGATCTCCCCGATTTCCTGGTCTGGGATCTCGATTGAGAAGATCTCGCCGGTGCTGTTGAGTTGGCAGGGGGCGGTCTCGAGGGGATCGTCGGTGTCGCAGCTGAAGTCGCTGAAGGGCCTCTGGTCACCGAGGCCCTGGTAGCTGGAGCGGATGTCTTCTCGGTTGGTTAGGGCTTCGAAGATCTGTATCCGGATTCTGGAGTCGGCTGGGGCGCTGAGTTTGAGGTCGATGGTTGCGGGGGTGTCGCTGACGAAGGCGGTTTGGGCGACGAGGTCTATTCGTCCGTTGGTCTGGGCGGCTGCGTGGTTGACTTGCGCAGCGGCGACGACCAGCACGATCGCTGAGACCAGGGCCAGTACGGCGCCTGCGGGACTTAGAACGTGCGCGGGCAAGCCCATTATGTAGCGGCGGGGCGTCTCCCGCTCTTGTTCGCTGCGCTCACGGGCCGTTCGGTCCACGGCCTCGCCCGTATGGGGCGAGTTCGCTCGCCTGTTCGCTCGGCCTCTTAAACGGGTGGGGCGGCTCATGTGAGGGTCCGGTACATGACTGTCAACGGGTGTTCTTGGAGCGTGAACCCGAGTTTCTGGTAGAGGCGCAGAGCGGATTCGTTGGTCTTCTGGGTGTTGACCCAGCCTGTGACGGCGCCGCGTCGGCGGATCCACCAGAGGGCGTCGTGGACCAGTAGCGTGCCGATCCCCTGTTGGCGGCATGCGGGGTGGACCGCGAGCCTCTGCAGGTACCCCGAGCCTCCGGAGTGTCCGGCGAGCGCGTAGCCGAGCAGTTCGTTGCTTCGTGCGCTGCGTTGAGTACTGGGCCTGCCGGGTCGGTTGCCGGCCTGGATGTCGGCGGCACGCTCAGGCGGGTGTGTGAAGTTTGCGCGGCTGGGCGGGTCCGCGGAGTCGGCGTTGTCGTCGAGGTCTGCGAGGTCGCTGCCGCGGATGATCCGGAGTCTGCTGGCAGGGGTGGCTTCGATCGAGTCTTTGAGCCCGTCGCGGTCGAAGTGCCAGAAATCGTCGAATGACTGTTGGTCCACGGCGAGGATCTCGTCCCAGTCGCGGCGGGTTGCTCGGCGGGTTCGTGGTCGCCTGCGTTGCCATGGCCGGTGGCGTTCACCGATGGTCCGGCCCGTTGCAGAGCCTGGTCGAGGGCGTGGTTGGAGGTCGTAGTGGAGCAGGTGGAGCTGTTCGCGTTCGCTGAAGTCGTCCTGCATGAAGGCGGTTCGCTCCGGGGGGCCGACCGGGCCGGTGACGACGGCGCTGAACCCCTGGTTCTGCAGGACTGCGCGGGCGGCTCGCAGCGACTCGCGGTGCAGTGTCCGGGCGTCGGTCAGCGGGATGAGCGTGGCCAGGTCGGCGCGGCCACGCCATCGTCCGGCGCGGAATCTTGCGTCGCCGATCGTGAGCTGGGTGAGGGCCATGGTCACCGTTTACGATACGTCGCTCTCCGTTGGGCGGGCAGCGCCCGGTAATGTCTTTGTGTGGCCGGCTACACCTATGAGCTTGAGGCGGTGTTGAAGCGGGCGGACCCGGTGGCGCAGCGCTTCGAGTCTGCGGGTTTTCGGTTCTTCCTCGTTGGTGGCGTGGTGCGGGACTACTTTCTGGGCCGGCCGAGTGTCGGGCAGGATCTCGATGCGACCACTGATGCGCGCCCTGATGTGATCAGGACCCTGGTGGCGGAGTTGGCGGACGAGGTGTGGTTGCAGGGTGAGCGTTTCGGCACGATCGGCTGTGTGATTGCCCAGCAGAGCTATGAGATCACGACGCATCGGGCGGAGTCGTATGAGCCGGATTCGCGCCGGCCGTCGGTCGTGTTCGGCGATGATGTCGTGGAGGACCTGGCCCGGCGGGATTTCACGGTGAACGCGATGGCGATCGACATGGCGGACCATTCACTGGTGGATCCGTTCGGGGGCCGGGCCGATCTGGACGCCGGGGTTCTGCGCACGCCGCTCGAGCCTGAGGTTTCTCTGTCGGAGGATCCGTTGCGGATGCTGCGGGCTGCCCGGTTCTGCGCGAGTTGCGGGCTTTCGGCGGCGCCGGAGTTGGTGGCGGCGATGGCTGCTGAGGCTGGGCGTTTGGAGATCGTCTCTGCTGAGCGTGTCCGTGACGAGTTGCAGAAGTTGTTGATGCTCGACGATTCGGGTGAGGGTCTGCGTCTGATCGACGAGTCGGGTGTGGGGCGCCTGGTGCCTGTGGTTGGTTCGGCTGACTCGTGGGAGTCTGCGTCCGGCCGTGTGCGTGCTGTGCGGCAGGACCCCGCGATGCGCTGGGCTGCGATGTTGAGCGTCCTGCGGGATGACCGGGCTGAGCGGTCGGGGCGGTCTGAGGGGTCTCAGGGGCCTGACGGGGTTGGTGGGCCTGAGGCGCGTGCGGTGGCTGATAGGGCTGAGGGGCTTGGTGGCGTTGACGGGTCGCAGCGGCGGACGGATCGCCCGGGGCTGGGTCTGAGGGCTTTGAAGTTCTCGGGAGCGATGGCTCGAGAGGTCGAGTGGTTCCTGGCTGACGGCGGGGGCTTGTTGACGACGGATCTGGCGTCGCTCCCGGACCGTCGGTTCCGTGAGCTTGCCCGGGGCTGCCCTGCTGGTCGCCGTCCCGAGGACTTGCTGGCGTTCGTGTCGGGGATGCGTCTCGGCGACGGGCAGTCGGTGGACGATGTCGACGAGGCGTTGGCGCGCTTGGCGCAGTTGCGGACCCGTGAGCCTGATCTGGATGATCCAGTTCCGATTTTCGACGGCTTGGAGGTGGCGGAGATGCTTGGGATCGTGCCGGGCTCGGTGCTCGGTGAGGCGATGAACTTCCTGGCGGAGCTGCGTGTCGCTGAGGGTCCCCTTGATGCCGAGGTGGCCTCCCGACGGTTGCAGGCTTGGTGGTCCGAGAATCAGAGTTCCTGATCCTGAATCCACCGCTCCAGTGTGAGGGTATGGGCACTTGTCCCCGCAGGAACCTCCCCTGATCTGCGACGCTTGAGGTCAGGATGTTCAGGTTCGGAAAAACAGGAGACACTCTGTGTCTGTCTGGCCTGGTTTGGTTGTGGCCACCGGGAGAATCGGTGGATTCAAGCTGATCGGCCGCGCCACGGTTCTGTGTGGTCCGGGTGGCCTGGTGGTCCGTCGGTGGGTCCGGTAATCTGGGTGGCCTGGTGGTCCGTCGGTGGGTCCGGTAATCCGTCGGTGGGTCCGGTGCTCCGGTGCCTGGTCCGTCGGTGGGTCTGGTGGCCTGGTGCTCCGGTGGTGCGCGGGTCCGGCTGTTCGGTCCCGCGGCAAGGCGGGCGATCAGGGTTTGCGTGCTCGGGTCAACAGGGTTGAGGGCAGCGGGTCGTCATCGACATGCCGTTCGAGGACCGTGTCCACAATGAATTTTGCTCGGCACATCGACGAAACGATGGACTCAATGTTGTGGATGTGGCGGCCACCGATGGGACGGTTGCCGTTCCATGGTCGGACGGTGAGGGCCGGGTTCTTCTTGTCGGCGCACAGTGCTGCGGGGTGGGGGAGCGATATGAGCAGGTGGCCGCCCGGCTTGATGACTCGGTGAACCTGACGGACCACCCGGTCGAGGTCTTCGACGAACGACAGGGTGGTCACCGAGAGTGCCAGATCGATCTGGTCGGCGGTCAGAAAGGCCAGGTCGGCCAGGTGCGTCTGGTGGAACTCGACGGTGGTCTCATGGCGGATCGCCAGTTCGCGTCCGGCTGTGATCTGGGTGACGTCATCGTCGATCGCGGTGACCCGCGCGCCCCGCAGTGCGAGTCCCACAGCGGCGTGTCCCCCGCCGCATCCGAGTTCGAGAATGCGCCGTCCGGATACGTATCCGATGAGCCGACGATCGAGTGTCGGTTCCACGCCCAGGCCGAGGTCCACATGGTCGATCGGTCGGTCTGTGGGGGTTCGTGTGTCGTGCAACTGCATGGTGCTGATTCTTGTCGTCGTGCGCTCCCCATGCGTGGACGGTTACTGTGATGATCGTGAAGATGGGACTGACTCAGGCCATTGGTGGTGACGCCGGCATCGACTATCGGTTGATGCGCGAGACCACTTTGGCTGCCTGGCGGAAGGGCAAGGTCAGTGTCTCAGAGCTGTGTGACGCTCAACCGGAGCTGCGCCGCAACGCGGAATTCTGTGGCCGGTCGCTGGAGTCGCCCTGCCCGGTCTGCGAGTCGGACGGGTTGGTGGAGGTCACCTATGTGTTCGGTCCGCGTCTGCCGGGGCACGGCCGCTGCGTCACGAGCGACAAGGAGATGACTCGGCTGAATGCCCGCAAACAGGAGTTGCGGGGCTATGTGGTCGAGGTTTGCACCGACTGCGGCTGGAACCATCTGACGAGGAGCCGCTCGCTCGGCGGTTGCTCGGTGTCGGCGGTCGAGGATGTAGAGGGTGTCGGTGGCTGAGCGCTGAGGCTGACCTAGACGGTCGGCGTCCGTGGGTTGAGTGCGGTTGGTCGTCCTGGGTTGAGGGGTGATGGATTGAGAGCGTCGGTTGGTCGGGGTCGGGTGAGCGGGCTGGTGGGAGTTGTTCCGGACGGCGCGGCGGGTTGCATGATTTCCGCTTGGAGTTTCGCGGATTGATCCGGTAGTGTGTGTTCACCGCCGGCAGCCACAGACCTACCTGGTCACAGAGGGCGCTGGACGGGGAAGGAGTCAGACATGGGCAAGCTCACAGCCCCTGCAATTGCGTCCAAGAAGGTACGTGCCGGAGACGATCCGTTGGTGATGGTCACTGCCTACGATGCGCCCGGGGCGCGCATCGCTTCGGAGGCCGGTGCCGACGTCATCCTGGTGGGCGACAGCCTCGCCATGGTCGTGCTCGGCTATGACGACACGCTCCAGGTGACGATCGACGACATGTGTCACCACACGGCGGCGGTTGCCCGGGCCAGACCGGACTGTCACGTCGTGGCTGATATGCCGTGGATGAGTTATCACGTCTCTCCGGAGGAGACGGTTCAGAACGCGGCCCGGTTGATGCGCGCGGGCGCGCATTCGATCAAGTTGGAGGGCGGCCGCAAGCGGTTGCCGATGATCGATCGGATCATCTCCGCGGAGATTCCGGTGATGGGCCATATCGGTCTGACCCCGCAGTCGATTCACGCGATGGGCGGTTTCAAGGTGCAGGCCAAGCAGGCTGAACATGCTCGCAAGTTGGTGCAGGCGGCGAAGTCCCTTGCTCATGCCGGTTGTTATGCGGTGGTGCTCGAGGGTGTGCCGGACCGGGTTGCGGAGATGGTGACCGATGCGGTCGATATTCCGACGATCGGGATTGGTGCGGGGTCTCGGTGTGATGGCCAGGTGCTCGTCTACCATGATCTGTTGGGTATCGAGGACCGTTTCGTTCCGAAGTTCGTGCGGCGTTATGCCGATGTGAAGTCGGTGTCGGTGTCGGCGGTTTCTGCTTATGCGGCCGATGTGCGTTCCGGTGCGTTTCCCAGCAGCGCTGAGAGCTATCACATGGCCGACGAGGAGGCCGAGGAGTTGGAGCTCTACGGCGGTCAGTAGGGCCGGTTTCGGCTGGGTTTGCTGGGTTTTGGCGCGGCGCTTGCAACCGCTGTCACACCCCCTTGCCATTCTGGGACCATGCAGTTTCGACGGGAGTGGACCATGCAGTTTCGACAGGAGTTAGGTCGAGGGGGCCTTCAGAGACTTCCGGCAGGTGTCATCGTGGGCGATACGCCGGTAGTCTTCAGCAATTCCCCCAGGTGGAGTTTCCAGCGGAAGCAACTCCGAGAGGAAACAACTTCAGCAACCAACCCCTGCCCCGGGAAGGGGCCCCGGTTCTTCCGGGTCCGTAGGAGGTGAGTGCTCGTGGATATTTCTCGAGCGTACGAATTGATGGTCATTGTCGACTCTGATGTCGACGACGGTGACCTCAATGCGGTGATCGACCGCATCGAGGGTCTTGTCGCCAACGAGGCCGGCCGGATCGCGTCGACCGACAATTGGGGCCGTCGTCGGTTCGCCTACGAGATCAACCACAAGCTGGAGGGCACCTACGTGGTGTGGGAGATCGTCACCGAATCGGCGGGCCTTCCCGACACCGAGCGACAGTTGCGTCTCGCGGACGACATAGTCCGCCACAAGCTTTTCCGTCTGCCGGACAAGGAAGCGGCCCGCCGCGGCCTGTTCGACGAGGCGGTACCGGCATAGGCCGGTCTACCAGGAGGTACCCACATGGGATTTGATAACACTGTGACAGTCGTGGGCAACGTGACCCGCGATCCCGAATTGCGCTTTACCCAAGGCGGTATGGCCGTCGTCAATTTTGGCGTGGCTTGGAACAAGAGGCGGAACGACGGCGAGGACGAGGTCTCGTTCTTCGACGTGACCTGTTTCCGCCAGCTCGCTGAGAATGTTGCTGACTCGGTCACCAAGGGGGCGCGGGTCGTCATTTATGGCACGCTCTCGCAGCGAAGCTGGGAGAACCAGCAGGGCGAGCGCCGCTCGAAGGTGGAGATCCTCGCCGACGATGTGGCGCCGAGCCTCAAGTGGGCGTCTGCTGAGATCACCCGCAATGAGTTCCGCGGCGGGGGTGACGATGGTGGAGGCCGTCAGGGCGGTGGCGGTGCACCGAGGTCCCAGGGTGCTGAGCGCTCGCAGCCGCAGCCACAGCCGACGTACGACCTTGATGAGGAGCCGTTCTAGTTCGCCGGTGGACGGCGGCTTGGGCACTGATCATCAACCGGGAACGACAAACGACACGAAGCAAGAACTACAGGACTGGAGAAGTTGAGAAGCCATGGCCAAGGTAAAGAAACGGGGTAAACCCAAGGACAGCGGCCGCAGGGTCAAGAAGAAGATCTCGATCCTCAGCAGCGAGAAGATCGAGTATGTCGATTGGAAGGACGCCAACCTTTTGCGGCGATTCCTGTCCGAGCGGTCCAAGATCCGTGCTCGCCGCGTCACCGGCAACAACTCCCAGCAGCAGAAGATGGTTGCCGACGCCATCAAGGTTGCTCGTGAGATGGCGCTTGTCCCCTATGCCAACCGTGTGACCACCCAGCGCAGCGGGCGTGGTGATCGTGATCGCGGTGGACGGGCCGATGGTCCGGTGCCGCGTCCCAGTGCTCCGCCGCCGGCCTCTCGTGAGGACGACGACGAGATGGTCTACGACGACGCTGAGTCCGTCTTGGATGGCGCGCACGCTTCGGAGGCTGATCTCGGGATGGACGAAGGCGATTCGGTTGGTTCGCTTGACGAGGTGAGCGGCCGATGAGGGTAGTTCTTCGCCAGGATGTCGAGGGTCTCGGCCGCAAGGGGGAGATCTGTGACGTTGCCGACGGCTATTTCCGCAACCTGTTGTCCCCGCGTGGTCTGGCGCTGAAGGCGACCAAGGGAGTGGAGACCCAGGCTGAGGCGATGCGCCGTGCCGCGGTCCTGCGTGATGCCAAGAGCCGGGCTGAGGCTGAGGAGATCGCTGCCCGGCTGGTTCCCATGGTGATCACTGTCAGTGCTCGTGCCGGCGAGGGCGGGCGTCTCTTCGGTTCTGTGGGCGCAGGCGACATCGCTGAAGCTGTAGAGGCTCAGGCGGGTGTTGTCATCGACGGCCATGCTCTTGCGCTCGATTCTCCGCTGAAAGAGCTCGGCCAGGTGTCAGTGAACTGCAAGCTTCAGAATGAAGTGGAGTTCCCGGTCACGGTGGAGGTCGTAGCAGAGTGAGTCGGCTGTCACCATCGGGTGACAGCGGGTTCATTGGTGGTGTCGGTGGCGACTTGAGCGGCGCGCGCCCGCTCGTCTTGCGCCCGCTCGTCTTGCGCCCGCTCGTCTTGACAGTGCACAGCAAATCCCCAGGATCAGGCCCGTTTTCCACGAGTTCCCACAGCGCAAGCAGCAAGGCATTCGTGGTTGGCTTGTATGACGAACCGATGACAGTCAGGTAACAGACAAATGGCGATTACTCAGACCAGCACCCGGCGCGACGGTCGTGTGCCTCCCCACAATCTTGAGGCCGAGGAGTCATTGCTGGGGGCCATGCTGCTATCGAGCAACGCGATTGCGGACTCGATCGACCTCGTCAGCGCTGAACAGTTCTATCGACCGGCGCACGCCCACGTTTACGACGCCATAGCGGCGCTGTACGCATCGGGCGATCCGGTTGATCCGGTCACGGTCGCGGTCGAGCTCGAGAGGGCCGGTGTGTCGGAGGCTGTCGGCGGGCTGGAGGGTCTGCACCGCCTTCAAATGAACACGCCGGCGTCTTCGAATGCGACGAAGTACGCGAGCATCGTGAGCGAGCGTTTCATGCTCCGACAGCTCATCAGTGTTGCCAGCGAGATCGCTGAGATCGGCTACAGCCAGCCAGAGGACGCCGCGGCGGCCGTCGACGAGGCCGAGAACATGGTGTTTCAGATTGCCGACGGCCAAGACGCCGAGTCGATGAGCAAGATCAACTCGCTGGCCGAGGAGGCGCTGGACCTGATTATTGCCCGCAGCGAGTCGGGGAAGGGCATTGTCGGTACGCCCACCGGGTTCATTGATCTCGACGAGAAGCTCTCGGGGCTGCAGCCCAGCGCCTTCATCGTGGTCGGTGCTCGACCTGCCATGGGCAAGACGTCGTTCATACTCAACATCGCGAGCCACGCGGCGATTCGGGAGCAGAGGCCGGTTCTCGTGTTCAGTTTGGAGATGGGCCATGTCGAGATCAGCCAGCGGATCCTGTCGGTTGAGACTCGTGTGGACACCAGGGCCATGAGCAATGGCCGACTCAAGGAGCACGAGTGGACGCGGATCACCAACACGATCGACGGTCTCAAGAACGTGCCGTTGTGGGTCGACGACAACCCGAACCCGTCGATTCTCGACATTCGCTCGAGAGCCCGGCGGTTGAAGAGCAGCGTGGGCGATCTCGGGTTGGTGGTAGTCGACTATCTGCAGTTGATGACCGGTCGCGACCGTGCTGAGAGCCGTCAGGTCGAGGTCGCAGAGATCAGCCGTGGTTTGAAGATCCTCGCCCGGGAGCTCAAGTGCCCGGTGATCGGGGTTTCGCAGCTGTCCCGAGCGCTTGAGGCCCGTTCGGACAAACGTCCGATGCTGTCGGATCTTCGGGAGTCGGGTTCTATCGAGCAGGACGCTGATGTGGTCTTGTTCCTGTACCGCGACGAGGTGTACCAGGGGAGTTCCGATGAGACTGCTGCCAACCAGAATGAGGGGATCGCCGAGGTGATCATCGCGAAGCATCGCAACGGGCCGATCGGGACTGTCGAACTCAATTTCGTTCCCAGGTACACGTCGTTCCGGAACCTGTCGACCCAGGTGATCTGAGTGCTGTTCGGCGAGGACCTGTTGGCGTGGTTGGTGTTGGCGCTCGGTGGTGCGATGGCGGTCGGGAACCTGTTGGCGTTGGTGCGTCCGGCGTCGAGCCCGCATCGTGAGGGCGATTTGGAGCGTGCCCCGTTGGGACGGAGCATCGCCTTCATCGTTGTTGGTCTGGTGGCTGGTGTGTGGGCCCTTGCCAGCCTGATCCAGGGCTAGTTCGGGCCCGGGTCGGCTCAGGCCTCTTGGTGTTGTTCTTGGGTAGTTGGGGCAGTGCGTGGCGATCTGGAGTTGAGTGGATGTTGGGGACCGGTCGAGTAGCGAGTTGGTTCGTGTCGGGGATCTGTCGGCGTTTGTTGTGTCCGGGGTTTGGTCCCGTGTGGTTGCCACGGAGTTGGTCTGGTGGCTGGTGTGTGGGCCCTTGCCAGCCTGATCCAGGGCTAGTTCGGGCCCGGATCGAACCAGGTTCGGTTCAGAGGTAGGTCTGTTGGTGTTGTTGTCGCAGGGTGTTCTTCTGGACCTTCCCCATGGCGTTCCGGGGCAGTGACGCGGCGATCAGGATCTGTTTGGGGTGTTTGAAACGGCTGAGTCTTGTTGCGAGTTCGGCTAGGGCGTCGTCGAGCGAGAATCTTGCCTCGTCCACCACGACGACCGCGGTCACCGCCTCGCCGAGGTCGGGGTGGGGTAGGCCGATCACCGCTGATTCGTGTATCCCGTGGACCTCGTCGAGCACGAGTTCGACCTCCTTGGGATAGATGTTCTCCCCGCCGCTGATGATCAGGTCGCCCGATCGTCCGTGGAGGCTCAGGCGACCGCCTTCGTCGAGACTTCCGAGATCTCCCGTTTCAAACCAGCCGTCGTCGTCTGTGGCCGGCGCGGTGTTGCCTGGCGCGGTGTTGCCTGGCGTGGTGTTGCCTGGCGTGGTGTTGCCTGGCGTGGTGTTGCCTGGCGTGGTGTTGCCTGGCGTGGTGTTGCCTGGCGTGGTGTTGGCTGGCGTGGTGTTGGCTGGCGTGGTGTTGGCTGGCGCGGTGTTGCCTGGCGCGGTGTTGCCTGGCGTGGTGTTGCCTGGCGTGGTGTTGGCCGTGGGGTCGGGGTTGGCGGGTTTTCCGGCGTGCCAGTATCCGCGGAACACGTTTGGGCCGCGGACCTCCACCGAGCCGATGACGCTGGGTCCGACAGGTTGGGGTCGGGTTGGTTCGGCCCCGGCGAGTTCAGGCGATTCGGCTGAAGTTGCTGTGTGGTCGACGTTGTTGGCCGTGTTGTCGACCACACGCAGCTCGACTCCTGGGAGGGGATACCCGACCGTTCCCGGAAGTCGGTCGCCGTGGTATGGGTTGGACGTGATGATACCCGTTTCGCTCATCCCGTAGCGTTCGCAGATCCGCTGCTTGGTGCGTTCGGTGAACTCTGCGAAGACCGATTCGCTCAACGGTGCCGACCCGGAAATGAACAGGCGGATGTGTTCAACCGACTCGGCAGTGAACCTGGGGTCACCGAGCAGCCGGCTGTAGTGGGTGGGGACGCCCATGAACACGGTTGCATCCCCGAGCGCGTCGATCACTTGCTCGGTGTCGAACCTGGGGAGAAAGGTGACGGGGATCGCGCAGAGCATGGCGCAGTGCAGTGCCACGAAGAGTCCGTGTGTGTGGAACAGCGGCAGGCAGTGCACCAGCCGGTCGCTGTGGGTGAAGTGCCATGTGTCGATCAGCGCCAGGGCGTTGTGTCGCAGGTTGGCATGGGTGAGGGAAGCTCCCTTCGGCCGACCGGTGGTGCCTGAGGTGTACAACAGTGCGGCGAGGTCGTCGTCGTGGCGCTCGACGATCGCCGTGTCGGCTGCTCTGACGGTTCGGGTCTCTCGCTCGTCGGCCAACCCCGGCAGGGTGCCCTGCCCGCCCGCCGCCAAGGTGAGAACGCGTGGGCTGTTGTGGGGTCTGTTATGGGGGCTGTTACCGGGTCTGGCTCCGGCGCTGGTGCTGGCGATGTCTGACTCAGGGTCGACGACGACCACGCTCGGTTCGGCGTCGCCCATGAAGTAGGCGAGATCTTCGGTGGTGAACGCCGGGTTCAGGGGAACATGCACTGTCCCGGCTCGCAGACACGCGAGATAGAGGGCGACCGCTTCGACACATTTGTCGACCTGTACGAGCACACGGTCGCCAACTCCCGCCCCGTTGGTTTGCAGAACGTACGCGTAGCGGGCGGCTAGGTCGTCGATCTCCCCATAGCTGTGGGTTTGCTCGGCGCCTTCAATGAGAAAGGGCGCCGATCCGTGCTCAGCGGTGACCGACCGGATCATGGCGCCGAAGTTCCCGTCGGCCGGTTGTGTTTGTGGCCGGTTCATCAGGTCAGGTGAGGTGTATCTGACTCTTCGCGACAAGTTGCGGGCTTTTTCAAGTCGCATTGGTGGGTGTGCGGTGGTGGTTGGTTTGTCATGTTAGCGGTTGGTTTCGGTGGTGGGCGCGTCGTTGCTGGTCGGCTTGGTGGAGTCCGTCGCGGCGTGCTTGGCGGATCTGGTCGCCTTGTCCGGTGTGTTCGTCGTTGGGGGTGACGTAGCCGATGCCTTCGTGGAGCCGCACACAGCGATCCGGTCGACCATTTCGAGGCGTTCGGGTTGTGTCGTGGCTGGTTTGTGTGGGTGCGGCGGGGTCGTTCCCGCTGGTTCTATTTGGTGGCACTGGGTTTGTTCGAGGTTTGTTCATCGGGGTCAGGGGGCGTCAGGCGATTCGGTTGACCATTTCGCGGGTGATCGGGTTCCGCAAGGCCCGACCTGTGGCGTAGCGCTCGACTTCGTCGATCACCCATTGGCTCATGCGGGAGAGTTCGGTGCCCTGCGAGCCGGCGATGTGGGGGGTCAGCACCGCGTTGGGAAGGGTCCGAAGCTGGTGGTCCGGCGGCACGGGTTCGACCGGGTCGGTGACGTCGACGATGGCGAAGAGTCTTTGTGATTCGAGTTCGGCGGTGAGGGCGTCGAGGTCGAGGCAGTGTCCCCGTGAGGTGTTGATCACGGTTGCCCCGTCTCGGAGCGCGGCCAGTTCGGCCCGTCCGATGAGGTTGTGGGTCTCTGGGAGCGCGGGTGCGTGGATCGAGAGCACATCGGCTTGGGCGCACAGTTCGAGCAGGTCCTCTTGCTTGGTGGCACCCAGTGCCTCGATTGTGGCGGAGTCGACGAACGGATCGTAGATCTGCACCTCTAGATGCGGGAAGGCCTCCAGCAGTTGGGCGACCCGTTTGCCTATCAGCGAGGCCGAGACGAGTCCTATCGTCTTGTCCCAGTTGCCGTGTGCGGCGGCGGTGTCCGGCGGTGTCCACGCCGACCGGTGCGCTTCCCGGTCGATGGCGGGGAACACTCCCTTGTTGGCCAGCAGAACCATCGCCAGTGTGTATTCGGCGACTGGTTCCGCGTTCGCGCCCGCACCGGAGGTGACGGCGATGTTTCGTTCCCAGAGTTCGTCGGTGAGGTACATCTTGACTGTGCCTGCGCTGTAGGCGAACAGGCGGAGGTTCGGCGTGTTCTCGAAGAATCCGGGGGTGAGGAACGGGCAGCCCCAGTGTCCGACGATCACCTCGGTTTCGGCAAGCAACTCCTGTGCTCGGGGGTCGTCCCAGGAGTGGAGCGGTTCTCGGTCAAGCAGTCGGCCGACGGTGTCGAGCCGGTCCAGAGCGGTTTCGTCGAACGGTGCGAATCCCTCGAAGTGAGCGATCACGATCGCTGGTCGCTTCATCGGTTGATCTTGGCCGCTCAACCCCGCCGCCGACAAGACGCACCAGCTTCCAGCCCTGCCGGTGTTCCGGACCGCTGACTGTGTGGTGCCCCGGTGGGCGGATTATCGCGTGAGCCACGGCCTCGCTCGGGTCTAGGTTGCGGGCCGACGGTGTAGTGGAGCCCCCTGGTTCGTCGAGGCCGTGGATCCCCTGTCCTTTGGGGGGTGGTCTGGTTGTAGGTTGTGTCGTTGATGACCGGGTCGGTTAGGTGTGGGGTCGGCGGGAGGCAGTAGCTTTCTGGGGAGGCCGTCGTGAGATTGGGTCTCGATCCGGAGTGGAGCCTGGATCGCTGTCTGGGATTGGAGAGAAGCCGTGTCGATACCAAGTCTGAGCCGTGACGGGGAGTTGCTGATCATCGATTTCGGCGATGATGACAACCGCACCAGCGTGGCCTGGCTCGAAACCATGAACGAGCTGCTCGACGAGGCTGAGGCGCAGGCCCTCAGCGGCCCGGCCGCGTTGATCACGACCGGTTCGGCGAAGCACTATTCCAACGGCCTCGACGTGGAACACATGGCGACGCTTTCGGGCCCGGAGATAATGGCTTACGTCAGCACGGTGGAGGGGGTGCTCGGTCGTCTCCTGACTTTCCCGGCGCCGACGGTTGCTGCTGTCAACGGCCACGCTTTCGGCGCGGGTGCCTTCGCGATCCTGGTGCACGACTATGCGGTGATGCGTGCGGATCGGGGGTTCGTCTGTTGGCCCGAGGTGCACCTGCAGATGACTCTCTCGCCTGGTTTGATGGCGATGATCCAGAGCCTTCTGACTGTCTCCACTGCTCGCGAGGCGCTGACGACCGGTCGTCGCTACGGCGGTCCGGATGCGGTTTCTGCGGGGTTCGTGAATGAGGCGGTGGACCTTGGCCACCTGCTGACTGCAGCCTCGGAGTATGGCCGTGCGCACTCCGTCAACGCGGGTGCGAACCTTCAGAAGATCAAGCAGCAACTGCACCGGTCGGTCATCGACCTTCTCGGTGCCGGCTGAGTTCTGCACGGCCCTGGTTCGGCCGACTGTCGGTTGGGTCTGGTTGGGTGCGTGCCGGTCTTGGATTGGTCTGTCGTCGGTTGTGTCGGTTTGGACGCGTGTCGGCCTGGTTCGGCCGGTTCTGTCCACTTCAGCCGAGTCAGTTCAGTACGGGTTCGGCGGGTTCGTGGGTTGGGCCCAGTCGGCTCGGCCGTCCGGGGTCAGCGCTGGAGGGCGGTTGAGTTCTGCACAGCCCCGATTCGGCGTGCTCTAACCACCGGCTATGGATGCAATCCCTAGACCTGCCGTTTTGGCGTGACCGATCACGGTTTTCGCATCGACCATCAGAGCCTCGATGGCCATTGCGTTGTACTTGAAGACCGGGGTCAGTTCTTGGGGACGTCGGCCCAGGGGATTCCCTTGTCGACCCGCGGTTCGCCGGGCAGGCCGAGCATCTGTTCGCCCATGATGTTGCGGAGGATCTCCGACGTGCCGCCTTCGATCGAGTTGGCCCGTGCCCGCAGGAAGAGGTATCCGAGGCTGCTGCCCTCCCCTGGGAGCACGACGGTGGTCGGCCGCCGGAACGTGTAGTCGAAGTCGACTTGGGAGGCCATGCCGGCCAGGTTGATCCCTTCGCTGTAGATCTCTTTGTGGAGTTCGGCTCCTGCCAGCTTGGCCACGGATCCTTCGGGGCCTGGTTGGCCGCGTTTGGCGTTCTGTGCGGCTCGCATGTTGGTGAGTCGGAGCACTTCGGCCCGGTTCCAGAGTTTCATCAGGCTGTCACGCCGAGAGTCGGTGCGCTCATGGTCCGGGAGCGAGTCCCAGGCCTTGACGAGTTCAGCGATGGGACCGCTGCCTCGGGGCGGCGTGCCTCCACCGCCCGCTCCTCCGATGACGGTGCGTTCGTTCATCAGTGTGGTGATCGACACCCGCCAGCCTTCACCCCTGTCTCCGATGCGGTTGGCGTCGGGCACGCGCACATCGGTCATGTAGACCTCGTTGAACTCGGCTTCGCCGGTGATCTGCCGCAGCGGACGGACCTCGACTCCCTCGGCGTGCATGTCGAGCGCGAAGTAGGTCATGCCCTTGTGTTTGGGGAGTTGTGGGTCGGTGCGGGTGACGAGCATTCCCCAGTCGGCGATGTGGGCGATCGTGTTCCAGACTTTCTGTCCGTTGACGGTCCATTCGTCGCCGTCGAGTTCTGCTTTGGTGGCGAGTCCGGCGAAGTCTGATCCGGCGCCCGGTTCCGAGAAGAGCTGGCACCACCGTTGTTCGCCGGTGAACATGGGCCGGAAGAAGCGGCGTTTCTGTTCTTCGGTGCCGTGGGCGAGGATCGTGGGTGCTGCCAGTGCCATGAAGAACTGGCTGGTTTCCATCGGGTCGGCGCCGGCTTCAGCCAACCGTCGGTTGACTCGGCGTTGCAGTTGGGGGCGCACTTCGAGGCCGCCGTGGCCCTTGGGGAATTGGACCCAGGCGAGTCCGGCGTCGAATTGGTGACCCCGAAACTCGTGGTACGACTCTTGTGTCGGGTCGTGCTCTGCCAGCAGGGCATCGAGGGCTTCGTTGACTGCGGTGACTTCGCTATCGCTCATAGTGTCAGTTTGCCTGACAGATTCTCTTGCTGCCACCCCGCTGGTAAGTTGCGATGCCATGAGCACCTTTGACGAGTATTTTGCCGCCCATCAAGAGATGTTCGCCCACTACAACGATCTTGTCGGTCGTCTGAGCGATGAGCAGATGGCTGTGCAGTCGCTGTGCCCCGACTGGGATGTGCGCGGGGTCATCACCCACGCCGTCGGGGCTGAGCATTGGTTGACTGGATGGGAGCCGTCGGACACTGCCCCGCCGCCGTTTGAGCGCATGGCCGACTTTGCGGCCCGTGTGGGGGGTTCGAGCCGGTCTGAGTTCGCTCAGGTTGTGGCCGAGGTGACCGCTTCACGCCTCGATGATCTCACCGCGATGGGGCCGGCAGTGTTGGACCGCCCGTCGTTCACGCCTGCCGGTATTTCCCGCTACGGCCGTTTCCTGCAGGTTCGAGTGTTCGACATGTGGGTTCATGCCCGTGATATCGCAATTCCGCTGGGTGAGGCCCTCGACGATTCGGGTTTCACCGCCGAGAACTCGCTGCAGGAGGTCGATGATTCGATCGGCTACATCGTTGGCAAGAAGATTGGTCTGCCCGACCAGATGAGTATTGCCTTTCGGATTCGCGGTGCTGTTGACCGCGACATCCTGGTGCGTGTGGATGGCCGTGCCGGCCGGGTCTTCGAACTTGACGACCCAGATGTCGAGGTGTTCGCTGATGTCGCTGCGTTTGTGATGCTCGCCGCGGGCCGTATCGACCCTCAGTCGCAGATCGATGCCGGCAAGATCTCCTGGTCCGGCGATGCTCATTGGGGCGAGACCGCAGCCCGCAACCTCGCCTACACCCAATAGTTCAGTGAGTGATCCGGCACCCTGAGCTTCCCCCTGATCGTGGAGAGTTTGGTTTTGAGGGTTGGGGGTGTTGGCTTGTTCGTGTTCTGCCGGTGGGACCATTCCGTTTGCGGAGTGGAGCCGGTGTTGGTTGTACCAGCGGTGGATCCGGCGGGTGGTTTCTTGGCGGGCTTGGGTTTTGGTGGCCCAGCGGCGCCGGGAGATGAGTTCGTGTCGCAGTGGAGAAGAACGATTCGGCTGGCGCGTTGTCTGAGGCGTTGCCGGTTCGTCCGGTGGATCCGGCGATGCCGAGACGGTTGCAGGCTCTGGTGCACTCGCCGGAGGTGTACTGGCTTGGGTTGTCTGTGTGGAAGATCACCCCGGCGATGTCGCCGCCTCTGGTGGCGACCGCAGTGCAGGTCACGGCTTCGGCCGACTCGGTTGTCGGATAGTCGTTGGAGGTGGCGAAACCGATGATGACCGTCTCTTTATCTCCGGCTCGATCTTCCTGGCCGACTGAGGCACACCGACCGACATCACCAGTTGCACCGTCAGGTGGCCCTCTCCCTCATATCCCGTGCACGGCACCTCGAGGCAACGTGCTCATCGTGGCGGCGGTTGGTGGGTGGGAGACGATAGTTAGAGCCCGAGGCCAAGACCTCGGGCTCTGAACTAATGCTTAGTTGCAATTGCAGCTAAGCAGCCGGCGGCTCACCGTGTCCGGCGGAGAACACGGGAGCCAGCCGACTACATCTTGGTATTACGACGTCGGCGGCGGGTAGGTGTCCCTGCCTTGGGTGCCTGCGCCGATCTTGTTGACTGCTGCGACAGACACACTGATCGTCTGGCCGATGGCGGTGAGCCCGGTTATGTCGTAGCTCATCGGCACCCCGTTTCCGGGATTGGCCGGCGCTGCAACCGTTGCGGTACCGCGGTTGCCGGTCACCTGATCATTGGTTGGTCCCCAAGACACCTTATAGCCGGTGACGCCTTGCATTCGGGCGACGCTCGCGTTGAGCGAAGTCCAGTTCACTCTCAGCGTTGTTGTTCCAGCAATCTGAACAACATCCACCGCTAGTACCGTAGCATCCGTCAAAGATGGCGCGTTCTCGACTTTAACCGCCGCCGAGAACCCATATCGACCGAGCGGAGTTGCTGCTCGCACCCGCACCACATAGGTATTACCCACTGTCAAACCGGTGATGTTGGCACTGGTCGCCCTGGGTATAGCCGTTACGGCTGTCCAAGTACCGGTGGGGTCTCCAGCAGCGCCATCAGCATCAAGCACTTGCAGGTACTCGACGGTGTAGGAGGTGGCTCGTGGGACCGCGTTCCAAGTGACGTTGATCGTCGGACTCGCAGCAAGTGTTCCATCCTCACTGCTCACCACGGGCACAACCGTCGTCTTTACCGATGTCGGGGCTGAGAGGCTTCCGCCTCCAGCCACAGGCGTGCCTGTTGCTGTTGCCGGTGTGGTTGAGGAACCTTGTGCGTTGTGTGAGGTTATAGAAATTGTGTAACCCACACCGTTTGTCAGTCCGGTGATGGTCTTGGTCGGCAACAACGATCCAGCCGCGCTGCCAGCAGAAACCCACGGGTTGTAACCTGTATTTGGGTCACGGCGGTATCTCAGTGAGTAGCTAGTGACTTCGGAACCGCCACTGGAGGCGGGAGTCCACGCCAAGGTCAACGACCCGTCGTTTGCGACCACCGCAATGTTGTCGGGGTCGACGGCTCCGGGCATGCCTGTAGCGGTTCCCGAAGCGACGGCGCTCCACGGACCGTTAACAACAGTATTGCCATCTACGGTCGCGGTCCCGGAGGCTCGGACCCTGAAGTCGTAGGACGTACCTGCGGTGAGTGGCGTGGTCGCGCCAACTGTAGCCATGGTCGCTGTCGCCGCTGGTTGCACATCGGCAGCCACCCAAGCAGTGGCGGGGGCTGTCGCGGTGGCCGAGCTGCGCTGCTGCAAGGAGTAGCCGGTCACTGTTGCGAGGCTGTTGGCCGCTGGAGCGTTCCAGGCGACCTTCAAAGTCGTGCCCCGTGTTGAGCCTTGCGTGACACGCACGTTGGTCGGAGCACCTGGACTGGCTATTGGGGACCAGCCGGTGTCTCCGGTGTCAGCCGGGGCACCATCGCCACTGGCGTTAACAGCGACGACACTAGGCTTGTAGACCCAGCTGTGGGACAGACCCGTGAACGTGTGCGACTCGGTGGTGGCACTGACGGTGGCCGAAACCAGGGGCACATCTACCCTCCTGTTCGACGACGACGACAAGGTGACCTTGTATCCGGTGATCGGACCGCCGGTGCCTGAACCCGCGGCGGGTACGAGGGTCCAGTTGACCTGGAGAGACCGGATGCTCCCGATAACGGACAAACCAGTTGGAGCAATTGGAACCACTGTCGCGTCGGGCGCAGATACGGCTGTGGTGGCCGCTGGTGTGGCTTTGCCCTCAACCCACGGAGTTGGTTCGAACGGTTCGTTAGCGTCCTTGGACTCATCGCCGTCGCTATCAGTGAAGGGGGTGGCTCGGACCCGGTAGGTGCACTCAACCCCGTTCTGGAGCGTGCCGGCGGCGGTGGGACTAAGGGCACCGCCAAGCAAGGAGCGATGCGTTGGAGATACTTGCGTAAGAACTTGAGTGGCACGGGTGGCAGTAGCACCTTGCCGGAAAATCCGCGTACTGTCATTGGGGATAATTTCATCTGGCCACAGCTGGCTCCCGCATTTGCGTTGGACCCAGTAGTGATACAGAACCTGACCGGCTTTGAGTATCACGGTCGGCCAGCTCACCGTCGCGAAGCGTCCGCCGGCATCAGCGACGGTGGGTCGGCTGATCTTGACGGTTCCGCTTGCGACGTTGCCGGTAGGTGTCGCTGAGGCGGCGCCGGAGGCGGCGCCGTCGCCTGCGCCGTTGGTTGCCGTGACCCACACGTAATAGATCGCTGCCCTGTCCAGCCCACTGATGGTGTAGCTGGTAGCACCCGGATTGCTGATCTGAGTGGACTCTTGTGCGTTGTTGCCCTGAGCCCACAGGACCTTGTATCCGGTGAGCGGCGTGCCCCCGTCGTCCGCGGGTGCGCTCCACATGACATTGATAGTTCCGGGACTGTCACCGGGTGCTGCCCTGAGATCGGCGACTGCCCCCGCTGTGGTTCCAGGCGTGCCGGTCGTGGATGCCCAGTCGCTCTGGCCGGCGTCGCCCACCGCAGCCACACGAACGCTGTAGGCCGTGCCCTTGGTAAGGCCGTGGATAGTAGTCGTGGTGTCAGAAGTGGTCCGTTGACTGCTGTAGTCGGCGCCCCACTGCACGACATAGCTGTCGGCACCTTCAACAGCGTCCCAAGAGACTTCCAATGCGGTGCCTGCGGTGCCGCTCGGTGATGCTGACACACCGGTCGGGGCGTCGAGAGCCGGAGCCTGCGCATCGATCGCCCGATACATGCGAGCAACGAACGAAGCCATCTGCTGGCGTGTCACGTTGCTGTGCGGCGAATAGGTCGTGGCCGAAGTGCCAGTCGTGACACCCAGAGCAGCGATGGCGTTGATGGCAGTCTGCTCCCCGTCAGGACGATCACCGATGTCGGTGAACCCGGCGTCGCCGCCAGACGGAGCGTCACTGCCCGTCGCAGCCTTGTACAGACGCGTCAAGAACAGAGCCATGTGCCCACGAAGCACAGGATTGTCGGGCGAATAGGTCGTAGCCGACGTGCCCGTCGTGATCATGAGCCCATTAGGACTAATACGTGCAATGTCATCAGCATTGGGATCACCCTCAACGTCGGTGAACATGTGATCCTCAACCGGTGCTTGCATTCCCGTGAGCGCCGCATAGGCGTTCGCCATGAACGCGGCCATCTCAGAACGGGTCATGTCGTCGCCAGGGCGATAGGTGTCGCCATCACCGGAGATCTCCAACTCCAAGAGGCACGCGATGTCATCGGCGTGCGTGCTGCCCTCAACGACGTCCGAATAATTCTCGGCACCGTCCGATGGGCACGATCCGCCGCTGGACTGCGCGGTCGCTGCGACCGTGGCCAAACCGAGACTGCCAGCGACGACGACAAAGGCCACCGCCATGCGCACTAGGCGAAGGACACTCAAGCGACTCGATCGGCTAGGCACCTTCACCGGCACTCCCTTGCCCGTTACTGCTGAACTCATTGCTGCTCCATTCTTGGTTGGATTGTCTGGCTCTTCGCAGACACCAATCGTAATCTAGCGGCTATCCGCACCCAGCACGATGCTGAGCACAGAAAACACCAATCGCGATCGGCATGCAAAGGTTAGCCTGGATCCACCGGTGGGGCGAGACCTCGCCGCCCTCGCTTGTGTATCCATAGATCCTATACTCGCTCCAATCCTTGGAGCCTGCGCAAAACCCAGGGTGATTCAAACCCCCGCACCGCCACCTCCGCAGGTGACTTTGGCGGTGAGGTGCCAGCTTCGTCCGCCGATGGGCGCACCGGACTGGCTGCCCAGCGGCGAAACCGGGGGATAGTAGCGGTAGGTCTTGTTGGAGGGGTGCGGCGAGCGGTCACGGAATCGCGAGGCGAACAGCTCGAGCATCCGCTCGTCGAGGGGCAGCACACCGTGCGTCTCGGCCTCCTGCCACCACAGGGCGATCATCTCCTCAAGCTTCTCGGGCATCGAGTCGGCGAGGTCGTCGCATTCGGAGGGGTCGACGTCGGTGTGGTACAGCTCCCAGGTGTCGTCCTCGAACGGGACCCCCTGCTCGTGGCGGGTCACTGCTTTCCAACCGTCATGCCAGAGCCCCCGGTGCCCCGCCATCTCGAAGTACTGGATCTCCTTGCGGGTGGGGGCGTCCGGGTCGTCGAACGTGTAGGCCAGCGACGTCCCGCTGACCGGAATCTGCTCGAGCCCGAGCCGCACAGCGGGCGGCTGTACATTTATGCACGTCGGTGTGGTTGAGGAATGCGGCGAAGGCCTCCTGCAACCGGCACGCCAGCAACTGCTGGTTCGTCGACAGGTCATCCCAGGCCTCCACCCCAGGGTTGCGCGGTGCCAGAGCGGTCCCCGGAGGCACGACCCCCATGGCGAGCTGGCTGGCGAACCACCGCTCCCGCACGACATCCCAGCCTTCGTCGTAACGGCCCCGATATTTCGAGAGGTATTCGGGCGGCGACTGATGCGGGGCATGGGTGGCCCCGAAGGCCACATACAAGAAGAAGGGCCTGTCGGGCCGCACGCTCTTGGTGTCGTGCACGAACCCGATGGCGTGGTCGATGAGGTCCTCGCTCACGTGGTAGCCGCCGCCGGGCCTCCCCGGGGGGTCGATGTGGTGGTTGTCGCAGGTGAGGGCGGGGCTGAACTGGTCGGTCTCGCCCTCGAGGAATCCGTAGTAGCGGTCGAAGCCACGCTGCAGCGGCCACTGGTCGAAGGGCCCGGCCGCACTGGTCTCCTCCATCGGCGTGAGGTGCCATTTGCCGACGGCGAAGGTTGCGTAGCCCTCGTCGTGGAGCACCTCGGCGAGGGTTGCGGCGTGGTTGGAGATGTGTCCGGTCATGTTGGGGAAGCCGGTGTTGAAGTTCGACACGGCCCGCATCCCGACGGTGTGGTGGTTGCGTCCGGTGAGCAGGGCGGCCCGGGTCGGTGAGCACAGCGGGGTGACGTGGAAGTTGGTGTAGCGGAGGCCGTTGCCGGCGAGCGCATCGATGCTGGGGGTGTCGATGTCGGACCCGTAGCAGCCGAGTTGTGCGAAACCGGAGGTCGTCGAGGAGGACGATGACGACGTTGGGCGCGTCTTCGCCGGGGTGGGGCGGCTCGGGGAACCAGGGTTGCGAATCGGCGAGGGTCTTGCCGATGGTGCCTTGCCATTCCCCGTATTGCTGCACGGGTCACTCTCCTGAGTTGCCGGTTGGTCGAGTCGGTTGACAGGTTTTGGTTGGCCGGGTGTTGCCGGCCTTGCTCGATGGTGTGACACTACGACCCGTAATCTATTGTCGCCAACACTGACAATAGTTATCCTCCCAGAACCGCCCGCCCAACCGCCCGCCGCCCAACCGCCCAACCGCCCGCCAACCGCCCGCCCGACCATCCGCCATCCGCCATCCGCCATCCGACCATCCGCCCGCCCATCGAACCGCCCGCCCAACCGCCCAGAAGACCAACAGATATAGAGAGGTACGTCCCATGAAGCTGTCGATGACACTCAACTACACCGGCGATCCGAAGGCTGCGGCCGCGCAGGCCGCCGATCTGGAGCGGGCCGGGATCGATGTCGGCTGGGTGGCGGAGCTCTACAGCTTCGACGCGGTCAGCATCCTCGGCTATCTGGCCGCCAAGACCGAGACCATGGAACTCGGGTCGGCCATCCTGCCCATCTACTCGCGCACGCCGACGCTCACCGCCATGACCGCGGCGGGTCTCGATGCGGTCTCCGACGGCCGTTTCATCCTCGGTATCGGTGCCTCGGGTCCGCAGGTGATCGAGGGCTGGCACGGTGTCGTCTATGACCGCCCGGTCAGCCGCCAGCGTGAGCTGATCGAGATCTGTCGCAAGGTGTGGCGCCGTGAGGTGGTGGTGCACGACGGCCCGAGCTACCAGCTGCCGCTCCCGCCCGACCAGGGAACGGGTCTGGGCAAGCCCCTCAAGCTGATCAACCATCCGAAGCGTGCGGACATACCTATATATATTGCGTCGCTCGGCCCGACCAATGTTGCGGTTACCGCCGAGGTCGCCGACGGCTGGATCCCGGTGTTCTTCCATCCCGACAAGGCGCAATCGGTCTGGGGCGACGTCCTGGCGAAGGGCGCTGCCAAGCGTGATCCGTCTCTTGGACCGTTGGAGGTGGTGGCCGGCGGCACGATTGCGATCTGCGATGAGCCGCAGGCGCAGAAGATTCGTGACGGCGCCCGTTTCATGGTGGCGTTGTATGTGGGAGGCATGGGCTCGAGGGACCAGAACTTCTACAACAACCTGTTCCGCCAGTACGGCTATGAGCGGGAGGCCCAGCAGATTCAGGACCTGTACCTTGCGGGTCGTAGGGACGAGGCGATGGCTGCGGTCCCTGCGGACTTCCTCGATGCCACGGCGATGGTCGGCG
Organism: Candidatus Aldehydirespiratoraceae bacterium; assembly: GCA_965208435.1. GTDB lineage: Bacteria > Actinomycetota > Acidimicrobiia > Acidimicrobiales > Aldehydirespiratoraceae > VXYK01. Next base: position 1,905,355 of record OZ242337.1, read on the forward strand.
ACGAGGGCCGGGTGCGGGAGCGTGTGGAGGCGTATGCCAACGCCGGCGTGACCCGTCTGCAGGTCACACCGGTCGGCGGCGATCCGCTGCCCCTGATAAGTAAGGTCAAATCCTGGCTGAGCTAACTGGGTGGACTAGGTAGCGGTGGTGCCGAAGTTGGCGCCTTCGAGTGCGCTGATGCGCTCCCCGTGCCCCATCACGTGCTCAAGCATTTTGCCGTGCTCCGCCTGGGTCGCCGCTATCACCGCGACGCTCGCTGTCAACGAGTTGACCTTCCCGTCGAGCTTGCCGATCTTCGTGTCGAGATTGTCGACCTTCGCGTCAACCTTCTTGTCGAGTTGGTCGATCTTGGTCTCGATCTTCGTGTCGAGTTGGTCGATCTTGGTCTCGACCTTTTCGTCGAGTTGGTCGATCTTGGTCTCGACCTTCTTGTCGAGTTGGTCGATCTTCGTGTCGATCTTCTTGTCGAGTTGGTCGATCTTCGTGTCGATCTTCTTGTCGAGTTGGTCGATCTTCTTGTCGAGTTGGTCGATCTTCGTGTCGATCTTTTCGTCGAGTTGGTCGATCTTCGTGTCGACCTTCGTGTCGAGTTGGTCGATCTTCGTGTCGACCTTCTTGTCGAGTTGGTCGATCTTGGTCTCGACCTTTTCGTCGAGTTGGTCGATCTTGGTCTCGATCTTCTTGTCGAGTTGGTCGATCTTCGTGTCGACCTTCGTGTCGAGTTGGTCGATCTTCCTGCGTACATCCCACATGAACGAGCCGCACAGGCTGGCCACGATTGTTGCAGTAACGCTGATGATCGTTGCGATCACGGATGGCTCCATTGTTGTCCTTTCGTGAACCTAACACGCCCTCCGCCAAGGCGGCACGATTAGGACCGGTTGTCGTTGCTCGTCAAGCTATCACATGCCCTGTGACACTACAATAGCACGTTCTGTGACACGCCCCGCCCCCGCCCAGACGGACCGGCTCAGCTCCGGCTCAGGCGGCGTAGTTGGCTGCGGCGAAGTCCCAGTTGATGAGGTGCTCGAGGAACGTGGCGATGTAGGCGGGCCGGGCGTTCTGGTAGTCGAGGTAGTAGGCGTGTTCCCAGATGTCGATCGTGAGCAGTGGCTGGTGTCCGGTGACGAGCGGGTTGTCGGCGTCGTCGGTGTTGACGACAGCCAACTCACCGGCACCGCCGCCCCCACCACCGCCGCCGCCCAGGCGCACGAGCCAGGTCCAGCCGGACCCGAAGTTGCCGGTCGCCTTGGCGGTCAGCTCGTCACGCAGCGCGTCGACCGACCCGAAGCTGTCGACGATGGCCGCGGCGAGCTCGCCGCTGGGATCCCCCCCGCCGTCGGGGCTCATCGACTGCCAGTAGAAGGTGTGGTTCCAGATCTGGGCCGCGTTGTTGAACACGATCCCAGGGCCGGCACCAATGATGAGCTCCTCGAGCACACCACCCGCCGAACCCGCCGAACCCGCACCAGCACCCGCACCAACCGAACCCGCACCAGAACCAACCGGACCCCCACCCCCGGCAAGGAGCTTGTTGAGGTTGGCGACGTAGCCGGCGTGGTGTTTGCCGTAGTGGTAGCCGATGGTCCGTTCGCTGATGTGCGGGGCGAGGGCGTCGGAGGGATAGGGGAGTGCTGGGAGTTCGATCACGGTGCTTCCATAGAGGTCGGGGGGACAGGCAAACGTACGGGACACGGGGCCTGAAACCGTGCGCCCCGTGGCGGCTCAGGAGCCACCCCCACAGAGCGTAACGCCCCTCAGCCGAGCCCCCGCCCCGCCCCGTGCAACCCCGCAGAAAGCGGAGTGGATCAAGTAGTCCGTGAAAGCATGGCGCGTTATCAATTGTGGCGTTATGCTGAGGGCCTTGAATACATGCGCGGTTTTAGACCGACACCTTTCGTTTCTGACGCCTCTTCCAACCCCTGTGTCGTTGACTCGGGGGGTGGGTTGTGTTAGAAAACGGCCTGCGCTAACCTTTGCATGCCGATCGCGATTGGTGTTTTCTGCGCCCAGCACGGTGCCGGGTGCGGATAGCCGCTAGATTTCGACTGGTGTCTGCGAAGAGCCAGACAATCCAACCAAGAATGGAGCAGCAATGAGTTCAGCAGTAACGGGCAAGGGAGTGCCGGTGAAGGTGCCTAGCCGATCGAGTCGGTTGAGTGTCCTTCGCCTAGTGCGCATGGCGGTGGCCTTTGTCGTCGTCGCTGGCAGTCTCGGTTTGGCCACGGTCGCAGCGACCGCGCAGTCCAACGGCGGTTCGTGCCCATCGGACGGAGCCCCGGCCTATTCGGATGTGCCCGAGTCCAGCTTTGCCTATGACGACAGTCGATGCCTGCGCGAGCTGGGCATCTCCGGTGATGGCGACACTTACCGTCCCAGCGACGACATGACCCGTTCTGAGATGGCCGCGTTCATGGCGAACGCCTATGAGGCGCTCACCGGGATGGAGGCGCCGGTCGAGGATCACATGTTCACCGACGTTGCGGGTGACCCCAACGCTGATGACATTGCTCGAATCAGTCCCAATGGGCTCATGATCACGACGGGCACGTCTGCTACGACGTATTCGCCTGATGATCCTGTTGTTCGCGGGCATATGGCTCTGTTCTTGACACGTCTGTACAAGGCGGTGACGGGTAGTGACGCTGCGGCGGGCGACACTCCGTTCACCGACATCGGTGACCGTCCTGCCGGCGAGCAGGCCGCGATCGGTCAGATCTATGCTCTGGATGTCACGACGGGCACTTCGGCCACGGCTTATTCGCCGCACAGCAACGTGACACGAGAGCAGATGGCTTCGTTCGTTGCTCGCATGTATCGGGCGATCGACGCGCAGGCTCCGGCTCTCGACGCCCCGACCGGTGTGTCAGCATCACCGAGCGGCACCGCAGGCACCGCATTGGAAGTCTCTTGGGACGCTGTTGAAGGTGCCGACAGCTACACCGTGCAGTGGGGTGCCGACTACAGCAGTCAACGGACCACTTCCGACACCACGACCACTGTCCACGGCCTCACGAAGGGCACGGCCTACAGCGTTCGTGTGGCTGCGGTGGGCGACGCCGGCCAGAGCGACTGGGCAATGACTTCGGGCACGCCTGGAACCACAGCGGGGGCAGTCGCCGATCTCAGGGCAGCGCCTGGTGCCAGTCCCGGGACTATCAACGTCATGTGGAGCGCACCCGCAGACGACGGGGGCACGCCGCTCACCGGATACAAGATCCTGTGGGCTCAGGGCAACAACGCACAACAGTCCACTCAGATCAACAATCCGGGTGCCACCAGCTACACCATCAGTGGGCTGGACAGCGCAGCGATCTATTACGTGTGGGTCACGGCAACCAACGGCGCAGGCGACGGCGCCGCCTCCGGTGCCGCCTCAGCGACACCTACCGGCAACGTCGCAAGCGGAATCGTCAAGATCAACCGACCCACCACCAATACCCTCGGAGGCCACTTCGCATCGATGAGCTGGCCGACCGTGACACCCAGAACCGGTCAGGGTCTGGAGAGCTACACAATCCAGCGCAAGTGCGGAAGCCAGCTGTGGCCGGACGCAATCATTCCCTACGATAACACCCGTATTCGCGTGCAGGAGGATGTCCCCACCGCCGCCAACCAAGTTCTCGGCGGAACTGATGTCGATACGACGACATCAGCAACTGTCCTGCTTGGCGGCGACGGCTCCAATGTAGCCAACCGCACGCTCCAGAACGGGGTTGAGTGCACCTACCGAGTCCGAGCCGACGTCTTCACTGATAGCGACGGCAGTGGCACCCAGCAGGCTAGCGAGCCGAACGTAGGTGTGTGGGTTGAAGGCAAAGCCACACCAGCGGTCACCACAGCCGTATCTGGGCCCGCGGCAACAGTGGTTCCAGCTGCTTCAGCTTCGGTGTCCGCTATCCCGGGCAACCGGACCGTGCAGGTCAACTGGACCCTCGTACCCGCCGCGAGTTCAGGCACCGGCGGTCCGGTCACCGGATACAAGGTCACCTTGTCGTCGCCGGCAACTGTGCCCGTGGCTTCCGTCACCGTCAGTGCCACCACCGAATCACACACGTTCACGGGCCTGACCAACGGCTGGGCATACACCGCTAGTGTCGTCGCTGTTAACGCCAGTGGCGATGGCGCTGGTCCTGACTCTCCCCCCACGGCGACTCCCGGGGCCGCGCAGGGCGCGCCGACCAACGTGCGTGTCACGCAAGGCTCAACACGGGGCACGACTTTGAAGGTCGCCTGGAACGCTCCAGCGGCCAACAGCCTCGCAACAGTGACCGGCTACTCCTTGCAGCAGCGCAGCTCGGCCACCGCGACAGCCGCCGCGACTGCTTGGGCAGACACCTCTCCGCAACCAGCGGCGACAGCGACCATGGTTGAAGTTACAGGACTCACCGCAGGTACGTCCTACGACTTCCGGGTCCGAGCCTCCGGGACCGTGACCGCAGATAGCAGTTCTGTTAGCGGTCCATGGAGCGCCGTCGCTTCGGGAACCGCTACAGGTGTGCCCGGAGCAGCCGCCAACATTGAGGTGACCGAAAACGACGGGTCGTTGACCTTGGCGTGGACTCCCGCCTCCAGTGGCGGTTCCAAAGTCACTAGCTACTCACTGAGATACCGCCGTAACGCAGGTACAGGTTACAACCCGTGGGTTTCTGCTGGCAGCGCGGCTGGATCGTTGTTGCCGACCAAGACCATCACCGGACTGACGAACGGTGTGGAATACGAAATCCATATAACCACACACAACGCACAAGGTTCCTCAACGACACCGGCAACGATAACGGGCACGCCTGTGGGCGGTGGTGGTAGCCTCTCAGCCCCGACATCGGTAAAGACGACGGTTGTGCCCGTGGTGAACACTGATGGAACCATCGGTACGACGCCGACGATCAACGTCACTTGGAACGCGGTCTCACAAGCCACCGCTTACACCGTCGAATGGATTCGAGTGCTGCCTGCACCTACCGAAACCCGTGTCCTTGGCAACCCGACCAGTGACTGGTCGTCGACCGGCGTGACGATCGTACCCAGGACGACCAGTGCAAGAATCACCAGTTTGGCAAGTGATGCTACCTACGTGGTGCGGGTGCGAGCAGCAACTCCGCCCGGTCGATATGGGTTCTCGGCGGCGGTTAAAGCTGAGAGAGCACCAGCTACGGCACCAACTGCGACACCGGGAGGGGAAGCAGGAGTGAATGTTGTTCAGATTGCTGGAACAACAACGCTGAGAGTCAACTGGATTTCGCTCAACGCGAGCGTCGCCCGAATGCAAGGCGTCACCGGCTATAAGGTGTCTTGGGGACCAACCAATCCACAGGTGACCGGCAACCGCGGTACCGCAACGGTTGCGGCGCCGGCCAATGCCGGAAACGGGGTACCCATGAGCTACGACATAACCGGGCTCAACGCCATCGGCCAGCAGATCCGTGTGACTGTCGCAGCAGTCAACAACGTCGGCGCAGGCGCCCAGGGCGCAGGCACCTACCCGCCGCCGTCGTAAGTAATACCAAGATGTAGTCGGCTGGCTCCCGTGTTCTCCGCCGGACACGGTGAGCCGCCGGCTACTTAGCTGCAATTGCAACTAAGCATTAGTTCAGAGCCCGAGGTCTTGGCCTCGGGCTCTAACTATTGTCCCCACCCCCTCCCCGTCAAGCTCACGAACGAGAAAGAGAACATTCATATGAGCAGACTGGACGACGGGACCACGCAGGCCGTAAGGGAAGGCTTGCTCGACTGCGTTGAGGATTCCGACGTCTGGCTCGAATACGGGATCATCGAGTACCGCTTCAAGTCGAAATACCCCGACCTCTACGGCATTCTGCTCCAAGTCTACGGGCACCGAAAACTGGGCCAGATGAGTTATTCAACGTCCAGCTACCTCGGCAAGCAACTCGGCGTACTTGCAAGCGGAGGTGCCATCTTGACGCGCCGGCACCGGATTACCACCGGCTACTGGTTGTACCTCCACGAAGTCACCCACGCGGCTGGTGCCCCCGCACCCTCCGAGGACCGTTTCCTCAGCTGGCACGATTTCGCCACCCGAGAGGGCCTCGACCCCAACGTCTGGACCTTGGGCACGCCCTGACTCTGGAAGCAGTGGACCTCCCCAAAATCTAGCGGCAGTTGCGTCTAGTTCTCAGCCTGGGATCGGTGGATCCGTGACGATCGAGCTCCCCAAGTCGACTCGGCGGCTACTCGTTGTTTGATTCGAGAGACGACAGCTTCCCAGTTGTCTTTCAACGGTGTTGCCCCCCGCTCGTGGGCAAAGATCAGGACATCCTCGATCAGTATCCGACCCGACGGGATGTGTATTCCTCCTCGATCCCTTCCCGAGCCAGCGAACCTAGGGTGTATATGGGGATACCAGACGTTTGAGCCATCGTCGGGATGCCAATGGAACTCGACGAACAACTCCTCATCCAGCGTGACGGTATGGATGTACCCCAGCGTCGATACTCTCCACTGACGGTTCTCAGTGTTGACTGCTTGGTGAATCTTGTAGCTGATCGAACAGGTAATGTCGACCTTTGGCTGGGTTGTCTCCAGTGCTAGTGGCTTGCCGCGGTGAATTGTCAGAATGCCAGGTTCGTCCGGCTCCTGTGACGTACCGGCAACGCGAGTGTGCGCGAAGCAAGAGATTGCTTCTTGGATCAGCTCTCGGAACTCTCGAAAGGCCTCAGAGGGCGTGCGGCCAGCCATGCGGTCTCAGTATGGCCACCTGCATCACTCCTGGTTCATCTTTGTTCAAGAACTCGCCGTCGTCCCAGCGACGCGCGAACTCAGACCCGTCAATATTCAAGAGACGACGGGCTGCGTCATCGAAGATCTCCCACTGCTCTTCAGCGGAGATAAGTTCAAAGGTCACACCTGCCATCGCTTGGCTCCTCCGTTCACAAACATAGCGTACCAGCACCCTAGGTCAGAGGGGGCTGTTGTTTGCTGGTGATGTCGATCCGGACAGCTGTGTGGCTCTTGGGACGCCCCCGAAAGTACCCTGCATCCTGTGAAGGACATCATCCATCCTTCCATGTCAGAGTGCTGTGCGTTCACGCTTTTGCTGATTTCGCAGTGTTGTCGGTGGCGAGGAGGTCGCCGACTTGGAGATCGACTTCTGTTGTGCCATAGGTGGCGCTGATGCGGAGTCGCCCCCCGGTCGCTTCAATGAACCGGCTGAGAGTGGCCAGGTGAAGGTTGTCTCGTCGTTCCAGTTTGGAGACGTCACCTTGGGTCATTCCGAGCATTTGCGCGATTTGGTTCTGGGTGAGTCCGATGGCGCGGCGAACCTCCGCAAGGGTGGCGCGCTTGGCTGCGAGCCGTTCTTCGATCGTAGCCACCAGGGCATCGTGAGCGGCTTTCGCTGACGCATCGCCGAGGATCTGTTCGCGCGCCTGTGCCACGCGGCGAGCGGCGTTGGCATACTCCGCGGGTGTGCGCTCAGTGTCGACATCCGGTTCAGGGATGATGGGCTTGGTCATCGTGTCCTCCGGATGCGTGCGTGATCACCGGGATTGGATCTCTCCCAGTCGGGGATGAGCCGGCCTTCGATCTCGTTGACCCGAGCCGGGTACCACTGGCTGCCGAGCGTGGTCTTGTCCCCCATGAGCATCACGACAGCGAACTCTTGGTCGTCCACGTCGAGAAACCAAACGTAGGGGACACGAATGATGGGAGGCTCGACGGCATATGGAGTGAAGATCGTTGGAGGGGTCCGGCGTAGAGCGAACATGTGATAGCGGGATATGACGATTGGATGGCTCGGGTCATCGGTGGCTTCTCCTTCAATATCGTGCCCATTCTCCTCAAGCGCGGTGAGCAAGGCTGAAATCTCACCGGCAGTTTCCATCGCATCGGGGTTCTGACATAAGACTGTGAGCTGGTCGGCGAACACGGGGTGGTAGTCGATCCGTGTCACGGAAGTATGGTATTTAATCAATACTGAGTCAAGTCCATTTCTTGATGGTCGAGACGAAGATGGGTGGTCGACGAAGACCGTCGCGATTGACGACGGCCAGCAGCTCCCGGAGAACCGGGCTCAGCGCCCGCAACTGCTCAGCCGGAACAGGACCCGAGCGTCGGCAGTTTTGACTCCACCTGGAGCGTTCAGCTAACCATGGCCAGGCACTGAACGGCCACTCCGGTGTTCAGGGCGAAGAGGATGCCGCCGGCCATGGCTGCGCACACGGCTAGCGAGAACCCGGCGATCATCGTCACCTGAGGTTCCCCCCTTTTCGTGGAGACATGCTCTATAAGGAGAGTCATGCCACGACTGCGAAGAAGGTTCGATCCGGAGTTCCGAGATGGAGCGGTCCGGATTGGTCGAGAACCAGGTGACGGACGTGATCGCAGTCGAGCTCATAGCGATGTGTATGAAAAGCAGCGTCGGAAGAGCTAAACGATGTAGGGTTTCATACATGTCTGACGCGTCAACCATCGAGCGTTTGCGCGAGATCGGCCCGATCTTTCGCGCACGCGAGGCAGTGGATATCGGCGTCTCGTGGCGCGATCTCTATGAGCTGCGCGACAGCGGTGAGGTGCTCGCGTTGTCGCGAGGGCTGTATCAACTCCGGGAAGCGGCCGGTGTCGCCGACATCGACTTCATCGCCGTCTGTGCCCGAGCGCCGCATGGGATGATCTGCCTCACCTCGGCACTCGCGTACTGGGATCTCACCGACGAGATCCCTCCAGTCGTGCATCTGGCGACACCGAAGGGTACTCATCGGCCGATGATCGACTACCCGCCAACGTCCGTGCACGTGTTCGCCGCGGAGACATTCGAGATTGGGCTTGTGGAGGTCGCTCACAGCGGACGGGAGAGATTCGCGATCACGAGCCGGGAACGAACGGTGGTCGACACCTTCCGGTTGCGGCATCTGGTCGGCCCGGAGGAAGCCAACGAAGCGTTGCGCCGCTACCTGCGCTCCCGGCCGCGGCTGTCGACTCTCTCGACCACAGCCCGCCAACTGAACGTTGGAGCCAGCTTCGCGGACACGGTCCGAGTCTTGTCGTCGTGACCCCCGTCAGTCGCGCCACAGCGGGAGGGAGGGCGTACCTCGACCTGCAGCGGCTCGCCCGGGACCTCGGCCGCCCGACCGACGAGCTCCTTCGCAGCTACGTCTTGGAGCGATTCCTGTGGCGAGTCGCGTCGTCGCGCTACCGCGACCAGCTCATTCTGAAGGGCGGCATGCTCATGGCGATACTGGCCCAGCGTCGGCCCACAGCCGACGTCGACATGCTCGCCAAAGCGATCCCCAACGAACTCGAACACGTCTCGGACATCGTCGCGGAGATCACCCGCATCCCAAGCAGCGACGGCGTCACATACCAACCCGACCAGGCGACGGCGAGCACGATCCGCGACGATGCCGCCTACCCGGGCGTTCGAGTCAGTGTTCCAGCACAGATCGATCGAGCGAAGGCCCTGCTCCGCGTCGACATCAATGTCGGCGACCCGGTCACTCCAGGTCCGGTCGTCTTGGAGTACCCCGGCCTGCTGGGCGAACGGTTCGATGTCGTCGGCTACCCAGCCGAGATGGTGCTCGCAGAGAAAGTCGTCACGATGCTCGACCGCGGTGAACTCACGACCCGCGAGCGAGACTTCGCTGACGTCTACCAGATCACCGCCACCCTCAATGTTGTCGGGGGAGCCCTAACCGCGGCCATCGATGCCACGATCGCGTACCGAGGGACCGAGCGGCAGCCGATTCGTGCTGCCGTCGGGGGCCTAGCGGATCACCGTCAGTCGAGCTGGTCGGCGTACATCGCGACGGCAGGGATAGAGGGCCTTGTACCCGAGGGTTTCGGCACCGTGATCGACGCTGTGGCTAGATTCGCTGACCCGGTCGTCGCAAGGAGCGTCCAAGACAAGGTCTGGGTTGCCCGAACAAGGCGGTGGACGTGACGGCACAGGCACCACCAACAGTGATGACAGGGGACCCTGATTTGGGTCCATGTGTTGTGGGTCTGATTCTCCGAGAATGGGAGCTCGACCGAGGGGCAGGAGAATCGGCATGAGCGTTGCAAGTCCGCTTCGGTACCCGGGCGGCAAGGCACTAATGACGGCCTCCGTGCAACGCATCCGCACCCTCAACAATCTCAACGGCCATGCAGTCGCGGAACCGTTCGCTGGTGGGGCCGGCTTGTCGCTGACCCTTCTCTACCGCCGCGAGACGCACAAGATCCACATCAACGACCTCGACCCCGCCATCCACGACTTCTGGTGCTCCGCGGTCCACGAGACCCCGGCAGTGATTGCCTACCTTGAGAATACACCCGTCTCGGTTGAGGAGTGGAGGCGTTGGCGGGAGGTCTACCGCAGTGAAGATTCTTCACGACTGGACAGAGGGTTCGCGGCGTTCTACCTGAATCGGTGCAATCGCTCCGGCATCATTGACGGCGGAGGCGTGATCGGCGGCCTTGCTCAGAGCGGCCGTTGGAAAATTGACGCGCGGTTCAACAAAGACACACTGCGTGACAGGCTCGAACGCATCACTACTGAGCGCGAACGCATCTCGATAACGGGTGACGACGGAATAGACCTAATCAGCACTCTTGACCCGGAATCAACCTTCTTCTTCATTGATCCCCCCTACTTCAAGAAGGGGCCGACTCTGTATCTCAACGGCCTGAACCCCGAGTACCACACGCGCCTTGCGGACAAGCTGAAAGGCATGTCTACAAGCGCCTGGGCTCTTACCTACGATGACTGCCCCGAAATCCGCCAGTTGTATGACAGTTGGGCAGCGGTCCACCCATTCTCACTAAGGTACTCAGCCCGACAGAGCCGAGAAGGCAGAGAGGTGCTCATCACACCACCATGGCTGAGAGTGCCAAAAGCTGCTTTGCTCCCCGTTCGCTCGTGTTTGGAGTGACAGGGGATGCTGCCCTGTAGTGCCTTCCGGTCTCGATGATGTCGGCACAGGCGGACCGCTCAACGAGCGGAAGCCGTGTAGCTACTTGACACCAAAGCGTTTGTCGGCCTGGGAGGGAATCGCGACCCCATTTTGCTTGGCCAGAGAAAGGACAATTCTGCCACAGAGCGTCGTTGCTCCTTGTGCCAGGTTGTGAAGCTCCGATTCCGCCAAGTGGTCACCCCGCTGCTCACCGTCGTTTCCGCCTCGGCCATGGTACAAGCGGCTCCGCTTCGAGTACAGAGCATCCCAGTCCTCCCATAAGTGTGAAAGGTCATTGTTGTCCAGCATGTTGCGTATCCGTTGACGAATACTGATCTGCCGTATCTTCTGAATCGCCTCAATTACTTGCTGAGCCTCCTCCTCAGCGCCATGTTTCCGTTCAAGCCAATTGGCAGCACTCGTGATCATTCCCTTCTGCATCTCCGTCCAATCAGGGTCGGTGGCCAATCCTTCAATCGTGGAAATCGATAGCACGACTTTCGCGATCGGGTCAGTGTTGATCTCCGCGAGGTTCAGCACTCTGACAGCACGCCGCATTGCAGGCCTTTCAGCCGCGGTCAGTTCGGGCCTCGGGAATGCCTCCTCAAGAGCCCCAACGAAATCATCGGCATTTGAACGCACCGAAAGCTCCAGCTGATCAGAGCTACTTACAATAGTCTTCCCGTCGTCCGGCAGGACCGAAATGCCGTGAATGTCAGGTCCAACACGTACATCTCGGTCCGAGATGCCGCTGCTCCAAAGGATGTCAGGATTAACCCACGAGACCGTACAGTCCTCCCCCGTGTCGCTCGCGTCTACTCCCACCCTGGTGCACAATCCGGCCAGGTAGGCAGCTCGTCGGAGTTCTTCGCCGAAAGTCCGCGCGTCATCCTCCGTCTCGAATCCACGACACTCCATCAGCAACCATGACGCTTTCGAGAGCGGCTGCGACTCCTCCTCCGACTTGATCGTGACTTCGCGGCCGGCGAGCGACACCGTCAGGACGACTTCCTCTGTTGCCAGCGGTTTGCCAACTCGAAGCTTCAACCGAAGACGGTGTGGGACTTTCTTCTCCACAGGAACATTCTCCTTTGCATCCGATCGGTAGACTGCCCCTGCGCGTTTCAGGGTGGGGTGAGGATACGGGGAAATCAGACCCACAACACACGGACCCAAACCGGGTTCCCTGACAGATTGAATCACCCTGGGTTTTGCGCAGGCTGAATGTTGTGGTTTTTTGTCTTGTTGTGGTTGGTTGTTGTTGCAGTGTAGGCGGCTTCGTACTCGTCGGGTGACCGGTCACCGAGATAGCCGTGGATGCGTGCGGTGTTGTACCAGTGCACCCAGCTGAGGGTGGCGAGTTCGACGTCGTCGATGGTCCGCCACGGTCCTTGTTGGGGACCGCGGATCAGTTCTGTTTTGTAGAGCGCGTTGACTGATTCGGCCAGGGCGTTGTCATAGGAGTCGCCGACCGATCCGATAGAAGGCACCGCGGCCTGTTCGTCGAGGCGTTGACCGTAGCGGATGCTGGTGAGGTGGCTGCCGGCGTCGGTGTGCGCGACGAGGCCCTCAAGACGGGTGCCTCGGTTCCAGCGGGCCATCACCCGACGCGTCGAGCACCATCTGGATTTTCATGTTCGACGCGACCCGCCAGCCCACGATGCGGCGGCTGTATGCGTCGGTGATGAAACACACATAGGCGACACCGGACCAGGCAGCGACATGGGTCAGGTCGGCGACCCACAGCCGGTTAGGCGCATCAGCGGTGAAGTCACGCTCAACGAGATCATCCGGTCGTGCCGCCGCCGGGTCAGAGCTGGTGGTGCGCACCGTCTTTGTCCGCTTGACACCACGGATCCCCAACTGGCGCATCAGCCTCCCAACCTGGTCGCGGCCGATGTCGTGGCCGGCGCGTCGAGCAGCGATCCACAGTTTGCGCGCCCCGTACACCGAGTAGTTGGCGGACCACAACACCAACAGCAACAGCCATCAGCTCAGCGTCGCGCAACGCACGCGCCGACGGCGGGCGGCGTTTCGCGGTCCAATATGTGGAAGGGGCCACCTGCAACGCTGCACAGACGGGCTCGACCCCGAACTCTTTACGGTTGCGGTCGATGAACTCGACGGTCATCGCTGTCAACCGTCGAGCTCCGCCCCGAAAAAAACTGCTGCCCGCTGCAAAATCTCATTCGCCCGGCGCAGTTCACGGTTCTCCTGGCGGAGCCTCTTGAGCTCTTCGCTCTCAACGGTCGACACCCCCGCCCGAGCACCAGCGTCAATCTCGGCCTGGGCCACCCAACGACGCAACGACTCCTCACCGTAACCCAACTGACGCGCCACCCTAGTGACCGTGCCCGACGACGTGCCCAGCTCCTCACGCAGCGCGAACACCATCCGAACCGCATGCTTCTTCTGCTCAGCGGAATACCGACAAGCCCTCGCTTGTGTATCCATAGATTCCATCATCGCTCCTATCCTTGGAGCCTGCGCAAAACCCAGGGCGATTCAGATTCAGGCTTAGTAGCGTCGACGGTGACATTCAATGATGGTACGGTGGCGGCCAACGTTGCGGAGGCAGCCACCGAGCCAACGTAGGCTCCGAGAATCAGTGATGGTTCAACGCACCCGGGTACCAGTACTTCGGCGCACATACGTGACTTGTGCCTCCATTCCTGCATTTGATCTGAATGGGTCCAATAGGTGCTGAACAGTTCGTCTCGATTGATCCCCGCGAACGCGATCTGGCACACTCACTAGGAGGGCGTGCATGGGTGTTCAGGCGAAGAGGATGCCGCCGGCCATGGCTGCGCACACGGTCAGCGAGAACCCGGAGATCATCAACACCATGATCCGAGTCTGCTCCGCGATCTTCTTGGATATCCCCGCGATCTCTTTGGAGAGGTTGCCCTCGACCTTGGAGAGCTCCCCGCGTACGCTCACAAACTCCGCCGCAACCATCTCGAACTTCGCGTTGACGGACTCGAACTGGGCGTTGACTGACTTGAATTGTGCGTCGACTTGGTCGAACTTCGCGGTGATCGCTGTGGCCAGCGCAGCGACGTCGTCTTTGGTCGCGACCTGGTCCCAGGAGAATGGGGGTAGTGAGTCCATGAGTTTGTGGGCCACGTCCTCTCCGAGCGCTTCGATCAAACTGTTGAGGAGCTCAAAACGCTCCTGCTCGCCTGCCGCCATGGCAAGTTCCCTTCGTTGTAGTTGCCTGTGGAGGGAAGTTGTCGCCATTGCGCAGCGAGTACCCCGTACTGTATCACCCGAAGTGCGGGTTGGCTGCGGTTAATCTGATTCGATTGTCTCTGAGTGGCTTTGGTGTCACGGTGATGCCCGTAAGCCACTTCCCCCCTGAATCGACCATGACGAATTGGACGGGAGACCCGAGCGACTGCGTTGAAGACTCCGACGTCCGGCTCGAATACGGGATCATCGAGCGCCGCTTCAAGTCGAGATACTCGGATCTCTACGGCATTCTGCTTCAAGTCTACGGGCACCGGAAACTGGGCCAGATGAGATATTCAGCGTCCAGCTACCTCGGCAGGCAACTCGGCGTACTTGCAAGCAGAGACGCCATCTCGACGCGCCGGCGCCGGATTACCACCGGCTACTGGTCGTACCTCCACGAAGTCACCCACGCCGCTGGCATCCCCGAACCCCCCGAACACCGTTTCCTAAGCTGGCACACCTACGCCACCCAGAGGAACCGTGACCCCACCGGCTGGTCTCTGGGTGGCTGACCACTGTCGGCCTCTCGACTCCACCGAGCCGGACCACCAGTCGTCCCCCGTACTTGGATCAGAACGCGGTTATGTTCGACGGGCCTCGAGAACGTCGGATCGGTGTGGAAGTTGACCCTGCACGCATGTGTGAGTTGTTGGTGGGACTGGGTGACGTGGAGGTGCTTGGCGTTGACGACGAGGGCGGGCCGGTCAGCGACAGTCGCGGTGGGCCGCCAACAAATCGTCGATCCGCGCATACAGTGCAGTCACGAGGGTGTCCAAGTCCAGGTTCATACCAAGGTACTCCAAGGATCAGGGGCTGTGGAAGGTTTGATATTGCTTCGTGTTGGTTCTGGTAGTACGCTACGGGTACTCGCTGCACATGGCTACAGCTTCCCCCACCAACAACTTCCCACACTTACAGAACAACCAACGGGAGACTTGCCATGACCACAGGCGAGCAGGAGCGATTCGAGCTCCGCAACAGACTGATCGAAGCGCTTGGAGAGGACGTGGCCACCAAACTCATGGACTCGCTGCCACCATTCTCGTGGGACCAGGTCGCAACCAAAGACGACCTCAACACGCTGAGCGCAACGATGACCGCGAAGTTCGACCAAGTCGACGCCCAGTTCACCGCTGTGGCAGCAGAGTTCGTCAACCTACGAGGCGAGATCTCCAAAGAGATCGGACGGCTCGACAGCAAGATCACCACCGAGATCGGCGCGCTTGACAGTAGTTTCTCCAAGAAGATCACCGAGCAGACTCGGGTCATGGTGTTGATGATCTCCGGGTTCTCGCTGACCGTGTGCGGGGCGATGGCCGGCGGCATCCTCTTCGCCTGAACACACATGCACGGCCCTCCCGGCGAGCGTGTCAGACCGCGTCCGCGGCGCTCCTGTGTTGCATCTGACTTCGCGCGACAGATTCTGAGTTTTTTCAAGTCGCATCGGGCAGGGTTGGTGGTCTTAGGACAGGAGGCTGCAGCCTATGAGTTCTGTGCAGAGAAAACCGAAGAGACTGTTGACAGCGGAGCAGAAGTACGACTTGTGGGTGCGGATGCTCACCGGTCAGGTCACTCAGGCCCAGGCGGCCGCGGAGGCGGGGGTGGACCGGTCGGTGATCGCTCGGCTGCGTGCGGTGGCCCGGGACGGGGCGGTCGCGGCGTTGGGTTCGTCCAAGCCCGGCCGGCGGCGTCAGTCCCAGGCCGAGGCGACCGAGGCTGCGGCGTTGCGTTCGGAGGTGGAGCGGCTGGGGCGTACTGTGGTCGAACAGGCTGTGGAGTTGGCGGTGCTGCGGGGAAAAACGGGTTGAGGTGTGAGCGGTGGTGTCCCCGCCCGCGTCGATGGGACCGCCAAGACAGTGCTGCTGGGGTTGATCGACGATGCGACCGCGGCTGGCTGGACACTGGACCGGGTTTGTGCGGTGCTGGGTGTGGACCGCCGCCGGGCTTGGCGCTGGAGCCTGCGCCGCGCCGACGGCACTCTTGACGATGCCCGCCCAGGCGGCCGGGCGATCCACAGCCTGCTCGGTTCTGAACGCGACGAGATCCTGGCGCTGTTCGGGGAGTGGGGTGACGTTGACCGGTCGCATCGCAAACTCGCGCACCGCGGCTCCTACCTGGGCCGCGTGTGGGTGTCACCCTCAACGGTGGACCGCGTTCTTGCAGGTCACGGCCTCGCACTGGCCGGCACGCCACGGCCCACCCGAACAGTCAAGACGCCGTGGCCAAACTGGTGTGAGTGGCGGCCCAACCAACTGTGGTGCTGGGACGGCACCGTGTTCCCGGCATGTAAACCCGCCAAACACGTCTACGCGATCGTCGATGTCGTGTCCCGCAAATGGATCGCCACCCACCTCACACCGGCACCGGACTCGGTTGCTGCTCGGGTCCTGTTCGCCAAAGCACTGTCCAGTGAAGGGCTCCTCACCGAAGAGGCCGCTGCCCGCCTCGACGACCCCAACAGCGACATGCCCGACAACAACGAGATCCCGCTGCTGTTGGCAGTGTCTGACAACGGCCCGGAGATGCGCTCAGGCGACACAGCCAAGTTCATGGCCCTCTGCTCAATAGCCCAACACTTCGGGCGGCGGTCAACGCCCACCGACCAGGCCTGGATCGAGTCTCTGTTCAGCCACATCAAAGGCGAGCACCCCCACCTCGAAACGCTCGACGACCCCACAGACCTCACCGGAGAACTCGAACGCGTCCGCAGCCACTACAACTGTGTGCGGCTCCACGAAGGCGTCGGCTACGTCACCCCCAACGACGAACACACCGGCCAAGGCGACCAGATCCGCCAAGCACGCCGAGACGGACTCCAACAAGCCGACCAGCAACGACGCGCCCACCACCGAAACCAACCGCTAACATGACAAACCAACCACCACCGCACACCCACCAATGCGACTTGAAAAAACCCGCAATCTGTCGCGAAGAGTCAGATACACCTCACTCCACGTTCAAGCGCAGGCCCCGTAACGGCGGACATGAACCCGCAACAGCCCGGCGTCGACGCCGCACACCTCCACGCCGCCCAGTCCCACCAACAGCTCACACACGCGTGCAGGGACAACTTCCACACCGATCCTCCAGAGTCTCGGCTGCTTCTCAACACCGATTCTGGGGATCCCTCGCGTTCAGCCGCGGACCCTCACCCCACCGACTCCGACCTGAAACGCGAAGAGCCACTTTTGCCGCCTCGCGTTTCGCATGCCGGGCACCGCCAGAACGAGGTCGCGTGTGAGGCAGAGGAACCGGGGGAAGTGGCTTACGGGCATCACCGTAACACCAAAGCCATTCAGAGATGATCGAATCAAATTACAGCTGCCAACACACATTCCTGGTGATACGGTACGGGTACTCGCTGCAATGGCGACAGCTTCCCTCCACAAGCAACTACAACGAAGGGATCTTGCCATGGCGGCAGGCGAGGGGGAGCGTCTTGAGCTCCTCAACAGTTTGATCGAAGCGCTCGGAGAGGATGTGGCTCACAAACTCATGGACTCACTACCTCCATTCTCCTGGGACAAGGTCGCAACCAAAGACGACCTCAACGCGCTGTCCACGTCGATCACCGCGAAGTTCGACCAGGTCGACGCCCAGTTCAAGTCGGTCAACGCCCAGTTCGAGTCGGTCGCGGCGGAGTTCGTGAGCGTGCGCGGAGAGATCGCCAAGGTCGAGGGCAACCTCACCAAAGAGATCGCAGGACTATCAATCAAGATCGGCGCGCTCGACAGCAGTTTCTCCAAGAAGATCACCGACCAGACTCGAATCATGGTGACGATGATCGCCGGGTTCTCGCTGGCCGTGTGCGCAGCCATGGCCGGCGGCATCCTGTTCGCCTGATCGCACAGAATCGTGAGTCACGAATGGAGGACTCCGTGACCAAGCCCATCATTCCTGAACCTGACGTTGACACTGAGCGCACACCCGCGGCGTATGCCAAAGCCGCTCGCCTAGTGGCACAGGCACGCGAACAGGCCCTCTGCGTCAGCAAGCCGCTCACGATGCCTTGGTGGCGATGATCGAAGACGGCCTCAGTGCCTGAACGAACGCGAGTCTAGTCGGCCCTAACCAAGTTCCGCGATCTTGTGGTTCTTGATCTGATGCCTGATGACTTGCGTGTACACACCGAACTCTTCGGCCAACTCATCGACTTGTTCATCGTCCACCAGCGGGTGGTCGACCCTTGCCCTCAGGCTGGCAGCGGGAGCCAGGAACTCAGCAGCAAATGCCCGGTTGCACCGTTGGCGTTCGGTGTTGGCCTTGGTGACAAGCGCGTCTCCTTGCGAAGTGATCGCTTCGGCCAACATCCGGCAGAAAAGAAATCGTCGGCCAGCATCCCTCCTCGCCTTCAAGCCGAAGGAATTGCAGCCTGACGAACCTCTCGAATACCGTGTCATTCTCCTTGTGCCACACATAGCGGGGGAAGTCTCCATTCCACTGCGCACCCCTTGAACCAGCGCGTATCGCAGCGCGCAACCAGCGGGTGATGAGTTCTGCGTCGTCCTTAAGCTCTCGCGGGCAGATTGAGGTGTCAGGTCGCGGGCTAGGTGGTCCAGCAAATGAGGGCGTGTCCTTGTGCTCGGGACTCCCGACGTATGTGGCTCGAGCTGCCAGCACGTCGAGGTCGGTACCCGGCGGGACCAACCGGACGCGCCTCCTGGGTCGTTTTCTCTTCGGGGACCGCATGGCGCGATGCTCCGCAGGTCAGTGCAGAAATGCACCAATCAGAACGCTGCCTCGGCTGATTGACTGAGTGCCCCTCGGTGATTTCAGGTTCGTTCGCAGTCGTCATTGACCACGGTGCTGATGATGGCTGGTTTCTCGGTGACCGTGTGCGCATCCATGGCCGGCGGCATCCTCTTCGCCTGACCGCACAGCCCGGTTCACCGTGTGTTGGACCCGGCTCTAGCGACTTCGGCTCGGGGCAGGTCGCTTCCAGATGGAGAAGGGACTCGTCAATGGGCCCGCGTGTTCATCGTGCCCGTACGCGACGCAGGTGAACAAATCCGGGGTTCGTCCGGGTGGGGGTTAGCTGCGGGCGGGGACGGTTACGTTGGCGGTGCGGGGTGTGCTGTTGCCGATGTGGTTGGTTGCCACTACCTGCACGGTGTAGGAGCCGGGGCCAGCAGTTCTCGGGATCAGGTGGGCACAGGTGACGCTTGGCCATGACCGTGCGTGGACCGTTACTTGGGTGGTGCGAGCGGGTCGGCCTCAAGCGGGTATGAGGTCGTAGTGTCGCTTCTTCTGGGACCACATGACGGGTGAAGTCGAATCTGCGTGGGTCGAAGGTTCTTTCGATGCTGTGATCATGTCAACCGGTACAAGCTCACCAGCGTCGCAGACGTCGCGAATGAAGCGATCCAACGGGTTGTCGGCCGAAGCTAGCGCGGCGACAGTGAGCACACAGGAGATCTCCAACTCACCGGTCGATGCTTGCCCCCAAACACAAG
Source organism: Candidatus Aldehydirespiratoraceae bacterium (assembly GCA_965208435.1). GTDB lineage: Bacteria > Actinomycetota > Acidimicrobiia > Acidimicrobiales > Aldehydirespiratoraceae > VXYK01. The sequence goes on from OZ242337.1 coordinate 1,924,928, forward strand.
CGTCCGATACGCCTGGCGCTGAATCGAGGTGCGCCGCGATCCTGTCGACCAACGCGTCGAACTCGTCGGAAGCAAGCGCCCGCCCACCGTCATCATCGATGCAGGAGACTGCGCCTCCAACACTTATCTCTACTTGAGTTTGATTCTCTGACATGCGGTTCTTCACCTACCTTCCTTGCAGCGATCGAAAAGGCTCGAGTTCTTGTCAACGTACGTTGTGCCGATGGTGTTGACGGAACGATCAGGATACACAGACAGGAACGCCGCCACCCTCGCAACCGACGGCAGAACAGTGAACGTGGTCTGGAGCGCTGCCTCCCCGGGCTCGCCGACCGACATCATCAGCTACACCGTCAGCTGGTTCTCTCCCACAAACCCCATGCACGGCGCCAGCGGAGGGGCAGAAGCTCGATGACTGCGCTGTGGCTGTCACCGTTGCCAGTCCGAGACTGCCCACGACGACAAGGAAGGTGACCGCGATGCGCACAGCGCGGATGAGGCGTGAACAATTGGATCGGCTCTTGAACACTGTTGGGGCCTCCTTGACGGGGACCCGAGAGGGCCTCGACCCCAACGTCTGGCCCCTGGGCGGCTGACCACTGTCGGCCTCTCGACTCCACCAAGCGCACTACCCAACGTTCCCCGCCGCCCGCCGCCTGAATACACCGCCGAACCCGCAGGTGAATTCACCCACCAACCCATCTAGAGTCGGATTCTGAGGCTCGAGGTATTGGTCTTAGGGTCATCTACGTATTGTTCGAATCCAACCAACAAGGAAGAATGAGATCGGCATCGGTGCCTCGACCTCGGGCCCCAACTACTCCCACAAGGCGGTACACATGACTAGACAAGTTTGCCCTAGCTGCGGTCTTGACGAGCTCACCGGTTCCATCGACGCCGACAACCAGGCCCTGCAGTGTACCGACTGCGGCTACACCTGGATCCCGACGCAGACCGCCGACTCGACAGGACCGTGGGGAAACGCGATCCACGCGAGCAGTGTGGGTAAGTTCCTGCGCGCCGTGGGTCTCCACCGCGAGTATGGGCAGAACGGTCCGGACCGCATTGAGGACGGCGGTCCCGGGTTTGCTGCCCGAGGTTCAGCCAAGGCGCACAACCACTCGGATTACGAACAGGGAAGAATGATTGTGTATGTCTACTGCGACGACGACCCGACCGCCACGTTGGTGCGCCAAGCGGTCGAAGACAATTACGGAGACGTGGTCCAAGGGCAGCATGAGAATATGGTGATCTTGGAACGAAACTAGATCCGCCCACGGCCGGTCGAAGCAATCTGTGAGGTTCCCCCTGATCGTGGAGACATGCTCTATAAGGAGGAGCTATGTCTAGACCACGGAGAAGCTTTGACCGAGAGTTGGGGGATGGGGCTGTGCGGATTGTTCGGGAGGCCGGCCAGTCTGTGGCACAGGTCGCCCTGGGATCTCGGTGTGAATGAGGGCACGCTCGGTGACTGGGTGCGCCGCGACCAGGCCGAACGCGCCGGTGGGTTGACCGCCGATGAACGAGTCGAGCTGGTGAGGTTGCGCAAGGAGAACGCGACTTTGCGGATGGAGCGTGATGTGCTCAAACGATCCGTGGTCCTTTGGGTCAACGACCCAACGCGGTGACCGCAGAGTTCATCGCTGCTCAAAGGATCGTCCATGGCGTCTGGCACACTGTCGCTTGCAGGGCGCTCAACGTTGCGTCCTCAACGTTTTACAAGCATCTTGACCGACCGTTGAGCGTGCCGGGTCGGGTGTGTTGTCGGGCACGGCGGGAGCCTGGGCGGTCGTCGCGGCGGGGCCTGTGCTGTGCACCAAAAGCATTCAGGAGACTCGGGAAGGTTTGATATTGCTTCGTGTTGATTCTGGTAGTACGCTACGGGTACTCGCTGCACATGGCTACAGCTTCCCCCACCAACAACTTCCCACACTTACAGAACAACCAACGGGAGACTTGCCATGACCACAGGCGAGCAGGAGCGATTCGAGCTCCGCAACAGACTGATCGAAGCGCTTGGAGAGGACGTGGCCACCAAACTCATGGACTCGCTGCCACCATTCTCGTGGGACCAGGTCGCAACCAAAGACGACCTCAACACGCTGAGCGCAACGATGACCGCGAAGTTCGACCAAGTCGACGCCCAGTTCACCGCTGTGGCAGCAGAGTTCGTCAACCTACGAGGCGAGATCTCCAAAGAGATCGGACGGCTCGACAGCAAGATCACCACCGAGATCGGCGCCCTCGACAGCAAGATCACCACCGAGATCGGCGCCCTCGACAGCAAGATCACCACCGAGATCGGCGCGCTCGACAGCAAGATCACCACCGAGATCGGCGCGCTCGACAGTAGTTTCTCCAAGAAGATCACCGAGCAGACTCGGATCATGGTGTTGATGATCTCCGGGTTCTCGCTGACCGTGTGCGGGGCCATGGCCGGCGGCATCCTCTTCGCCTGAACACCCATGCACGCCCTCCTGGGAGCGTGCCAGACCGCGTCCGCGGCGCTCCACGTTCAAGCGCAGACCCCGTAACGGCGGACATGAACCCGCAACGGCCCGGCGTCGGGCGTTGTCTGTTCCAAGCCCAAGCCCCTCTTCGGGTTCTTGAGCAACTTTCCGACGAGCGCACGATCAGAAACCGACCCAGTACGCCACCAGAACCCACCAGCAAGCACAGACTCCAACCCAACGACGCGGATCCCGCCCCGGGTAACAAACTCCAACCGACACCACGATCCGATCGCCGCGTCAACCCAAGAACGATCTCGCCGCAGACCGCAATGTTCGCTCGGCGCGACTACCCCAACCGCCGACGTAACCGTCCCCGCCCGCAGCTAACCCCCACGCATATTCACCCGTGCTGGAGGGTCTGGACCGTCCACCCGCGAACGCCAAGCCCAGCCAGCCCGCAGTCGTCAAACAGCAGGGAAGCGCAAGCCGGTGTCGGTCAGGCGAACAGGATGCCGCCGGCCATGGCTGCGCACACGGCCAGCGAGAACCCGGCAATCATCGTCACCATGATTCGAGTCTGGTCGGTGATCTTCTTGGAGAAACTGCTGTCAAGCGCGCCGATCTTGATCGATAGTCCTGCGACCTCTTTGGCGATCTCTCCTCGTAGGCTCACAAATTCCGCCGCGACCGACTTGAACTGTGCGTCGACTTGGTCGAACTTCGCGGTGATCGACGTGGACAGCGCGTTGAGGTCGTCTTTGGTAGCGACCTTGTCCCAGGAGAATGGAGGTAGTGAGTCCATGAGTTTGTGGGCCACATCCTCTCCGAGCGCTTCGATCAAACTGTTGAGGAACTCAAGACGCTCCCCCTCGCCTGCCGCCATGGCAAGATCCCTTCGTTGTAGTTGCTTGTGGAGGGAAGCTGTCGCCAGTACAGCGAGTACCCGTAACTTACTACCAGAACCAACACGAAGCAATATCAAACCGTCCCGAGTCTCCTGAATGCTTTTGGTGCACACCACAGACCCCGCCGCGACGACCGCCAGGTTCCCACCGCGCCCGACAACACACCCCTACCCGCCGCCCCAACACCGCTCCAGCGCAGCGCTCACACAGTTCTTGATGTCGCAACCCCACCGTTGGCGGCGTCAAGTCAAAGTCGTCGTCACCGACGGATCGGCGGCATACAAGAACTCTGTACAGACCTGTTTGCCACACGCCCGCCACGTGTTGGACCGGTTCGGTGTCATCAGATGGTTCGCAGCCGGGCTCGCCGCGGTGCGCCGCGACGTCCAACGCCGCCACGACGGCACCAAACCGGTCTTCGACCCCGAAGTGTTCCGTGCCCGGTTCCTGCTCACACGCCGAGGCGACACCCTCACCGACACCGACCAGGCCCGCCTCGACGAACTCTTCGACGCGCACCCCAGGCTGCAAGCCGGCTGGAACGCCCTGCAAGAACTCCACGGCCTCTACCTAGCAGACGACCACCAAGGCGCCCTTCAAGCGCTCGACCGGTTCTGTGACCTATACACCACCGGTGAGCTGCCCGAGTTCCACAACATCGTCGACACCATCATCGCCTGGTCCACCGAGATCCTCAACTGGCACCACACCAACCGAGCATCCAACGGACGGATCGAAGGCACCAACAACCTGCTCCAAATCCTACGACGAACCGCCCACGGCTTCACCAACCCCACCAACTACGCCGCCCGCGGACTCCTGACAACATGACCCCAACCCGGTTCCAGCAACCCCACATCCCACATTTACGCGCAGGGCCGGAAGATTCTCTCGAACATCAGAGAAGTCCTCGATGAAGCAATGCCCGCAGGAGCCATAGAAGCCAATCCCGCTGCCGGCTCTGCGGTGATGCGCGGCATGAAGAGACGAGACTTGATCTACAGGCCCACTCATCATCCCTATACACCTTGGCCTGAGGCCCGACAGGTTGCCGAACAACTCTCGGCACGTCTGCGAGACAAAGGAGGGTCAGGGCGAGTCCTGCTGTTCATTCTCCTGACTGCTACCAGAGCGAAAGAAGCCAGCGGAGCGCGTTGGGAGGAGATCGATCGCAAAGAGAGGACCTGGACCGTACCCGCAGAGCGCACGAAGACCAGAACAGAGCACAGAGTACCGCTGAGCAACCAAGCCATGGAACTGCTCTACGGGAACGGACACGGGACAAGCGGCACCAAGTTCCATGCGTCTCTCGGAGACTCTGAGTTTGTGTTCCCTGCTTCACGCAACCCCCATCAGGCAATCAACAGCGACTCGTTAAGGACAGTCCGCAAGCAGATACTCGGCGAAGGCACCACCCATGGTCTCAGGTCGACGTTCCGCACCTACTGCGCGGACCAAGGCCTCGAACGCGACCTCGCAGAAGCGTGCCTGGGTCACGTCGTCGGCAACAACACCGAGCGAAGCTACCAACGCTCAGACATCATCGAGCGCCGGCGCGAAGTAATGCAGCAATGGGCAGACTTCGTCCTCCCCCCAACCTGACCAGTGCGGTCAGGCGAAGAGGATGCCGCCGGCCATGGCTGCGCACACGGCCAGTGAGAACCCGGCGATCAGCGTCACCATGATTCGAGTCTGGTCCGTGATCTTCTCGGATATCCCTGCGGTCTCTTTGGCCATCTCCCCGCGCAGGCTCACAAACTCCGCCGCAACCATCTCGAACTTCGCGTTGACCGACTCGAACTGTGCGTTGACTTGGTCGAACTTCGCGGTGATCGACGTGGACAGCGCGTTGAGGTCGTCTTTGGTTGCGACCTTGTCCCAGGAGAATGGGGGTAGTGAGTCCATGAGTTTGTGAGCCACGTCCTCTCCGAGCACTTCGATCAAACTGTTGAGGAGCTCAAAACGCTCCTGCTCGCCTGCCGCCATGGCAAGATCCCTTCGTTGTAGTTGCTTGTGGAGGGAAGTTGTCGCCAGTGCAGCGAGTACCCGCACCGTATCACGCGGACGGTGCGTTGAGCGCTGTTGGTCTGATTCGATTGTCTCTGAATGGCTTTGGTGTTACGGTGATGCCCGTAAGCCGCTTCCCCCCTGAATCGACCAGACGGATTGGATGGGGACCAGTGGCCCTTGCAGAACAGCAGCGAACCGAGATCTACAACAGCCTCGCCGACACGATCGGACAGCCGGGAGCGGAGTTCCTCATGGCACAGCAACCACCTGGAGGATGGGAGCAGCTGGCCACCAAACGTGGCCTCGCAGACCTCGAGACCAAGACCCAGGCCGGATTCGTCGAACTCAACGCCAAGATGGACCTCCAGTTCGCGCAGCTCCGCGAACAGCTCGCCGAGCAGTTCGCGGAGATCCAGAAGCAGTTCGCGTCGGTCGACACCCGATTCGCAACGGTCGACACGCAGTTCGCAACGGTCGACACCCGGTTCGCGGAACTGACCGCCAGGCGCAGCAGAGATGTCTGGGGGTTCGTTGTGGCGACCGTCTCCATCTGCGCCTCGGTCTTCTTGGCGGCCTGGCAGTTCGCACCAGCCTGAAGCGGTGTATCCCGCCGAACAGCCCGGAATAGCGGGCATCAAGCACCCTTAGTTCTGAATGTTGAGCGCATAAGCGGTAGATTCGACAGCAGTCGGCGAAACGCGAGAAGCCGACCCCGGAACGGAGCAGCGATGAGATCATCAGTCACCGACAGGACACCGCGAGCACCGAAGTCAAAGCGCGCGACTCGGGCAAACCTGCTACGGCTCATGCGAGCAGCAATCGCCCTCATCATGCTCGCCGGCTCGCTCGGACTCGCCACCACCCAAGCCACCGCGCAAACCACCGACGACAGCGACGAGATCACCTGCCCATCCGACGAAGGCACGCTGTCATTCGCCGACGTGGACCCCAACAGCTTCGCCTACGAAGACATCCGCTGCCTCGTCGAACTCGGCATCACCAATCCATCGAGCAACCGCTATCGCCCCAAAGAAGAAGTAACCCGCGAAGAGATGGCCGCCTTCATGGCCCGCACCTATCGGGCAGTCACCGGCGCAGACGCAGAAATCGTCGAGACACGCTTCACAGACATACCAGACGGCTCCTTCGCCGTCGACGACATAGCCCGCATCTACGGACTCAAGATCACCACCGGCACCACAACCACCACATACTCGCCCAAGGACCCGGTGCTGCGATCCCACATGGCCCTGTTCCTGGTGCGCCTCTACAAGGCGATCAGAGGCTTCGAACCGCCGGTCGTCAGCACCGACTTCACCGACATCGGCCGGCGCTCACCCGAACAGCGCAAAGCAATCGCCCAGATCTACGGCCTCGAAGTCACCACCGGCACCACACCGACAACCTTCGCCCCGAGAGCCGGAGTGACACGCGAACAGATGGGGTCGTTCGTCGCCCGCCTCTACCGCTCGCTCGTCAACACCGAAGCCCAACCCCCGACCGACGTCGCAGCCCAACCAACCGGAGACGGCACCGAACTGACCGTGGCCTGGACTCCGCCCGCCAGCAGCGGAGAACTCGCGGTGACGAGCTACGTCGTGCAGTGGAAATCCGGCGACCAAGACTACTCCACAGACCGACAACAGAACACCAGAACCTCATCAACCAGAATCACCGGCCTCACCAAAGGCACCGAATACACACTCAGAGTCGCCTCCATAAGCGCAACAGGCACCGGACCATGGTCGGTCGAAGCAACAGGCACCCCGTCAACCGCCCCAGGACTGGTCGGCAACTTCAACGTCGAACCCGGCAACACCGAACTGGCCCTCACCTGGGAGCCACCCACCGACAACGGCGGCAGCGACATCACCGGCTACCTCGTCCAATGGACCGCCGACCGCCGAGTCGAGCCGTCCCAACACGAAATCGCAGACCCGGCCGCGCGGACCCACACCATCACCGGGCTGCGCAACACCACTGCTGCCAACCCCTCGGCGTACTACGTGTGGATCACCGCCGTCAACGCCGCCGGCGCAGGCCCCCGAACCCCCGCGCCAAACGGCGACCCGATCAGCCCCACCACCGTCGCCCCCGGCCTGCCCACGAACCTCGCAGTCACCGCCTCAGCAACCTCAGGCACAGAACTCGTCGTCAAATGGGGAGCCCCGCAAGACGACGGCGGCGAACCCGTCAACAGCTACCGAGTCGAACGCGACTGCGCCACCAGCAGCGGCAGCACCGGCTGGGTCACCAGCGGAATCCCCGGCAACCCGGCAGGCCGAGTCGACGTCCCCAACGTCCCGACCGAGACCTACACGATCACCATCACCGGCCTCGAGAACGGACAACCCTGCCAGGTACGGGTCCGGGCAGTCAACATCAAGACCAGCCCCACCGCCCCCTGGCGCTGGGCCACAGCAACAGCCACACCCGTACAGGCACCGGGACCCCCGACCCTCGACGCAAGCGGTGTGCTCTCAACCCACCAAGCCCTGCAAGTCACCTGGACCCCGCCCGCCAGGGCCGGCGGCAGCACAATCACCGGCTACGAAATCACCTACGCATCGGGCGGAGCACCCAAACAGATCAACGTCGCCGGCACAGTCACCTCAACAACCATCACCGGGCTCACCAACGGCTTCGGCTACACCGTGTCTGTCAAAGCAGTGTCCGCCTCGGGCAAGAGCCAACCCTCCGCCGAAGTGACCGCGATACCCAAGGCCGTGCCCGACGCCCCGCGCAACCTCGCTGCGGGCCCACCCCGCGCAGTCGACACCGCCGGCAACGCGGTAGTCGTCGACCCCGAATCGCTGCTGGTCACCTGGGACCCGCCCGCCGCCAACGGCACCAACCCCGTGCTCGGCTACGTCCTGCAATACCGAGAGTCCTTCGTGCCCCGAACCTCACCGGACACCAACGACGAAGTACGCGCAGGGGACTGGACAGAATTCCCCCTAGCAGCCAACGACATCGCCAACCGAAGCGTCACCCTCACCGGGCTCAAAGACCGCCGCAGCGGCTCCGCAACCGGACGGGGCGTCTCCTTCGACGTGCGGGTCCGAGCAACCAACGACCATGACGGCGACGCTGCCACAGCCAACCCGAGCCCGGCCGAAGGCGGCCCCTGGGCCCAGACCTCGGCAACCCCGGCCACACAACCCGCCGGCATCGGCGCCGACGAAACCGAATCCGAAGCCAACATCGACATCGAGACAGGATTCCGGCTGCTGACCGTGACCTGGAACCCGCCGGACGACGGCGGCACACCCGTCACCCACTACCTGCTCAGATACGCAGAAGGCGACAGCGGTCAGTTCGGATCCGAGATCCGGATCAACGCACCCGCCAACCGCCACACCATCACCGGGCTCAAAGACGGCACCAACTACTTCGTGATAATCCGCGCGGTCAACGCCGTCGGCAGCAGCGGGTACAGCCACGAGATCAGTGGATTCACCTCCACAGTGCCGTCAGCACCCGCAACGGTCACCGCCGGCGCGTCGACAGTCAACAGCGACGGAACGCCCGGTGACGGCACACAACTCACGGTCAGCTGGTCTGCGGTCACCCGAACCAACGGCGGACCCCCGATCACCGGATACCAAGTGCAGTACCGCCGACTCGCCGACCCCGACAAACCAGTACCCGACGCCCGCTACCCCGCACACGTCTGGCAGACCGTCGACGGCGACAGCGAAACAGCGGGAACCGACTTCCCGCTCGGCGCGCTGACCGCACAGATCCAGGACCTCGAAGTCGGCGCGAGCTACGAAGTGAGGGTCAGAGCCGTGACACGCTCCGGATCCGTGGGCACCTCCGGATATGCCGCAATCCTCAAGACGGCCGGCATCCCGACCAACGTGTCGATCGTCGCCGTCCGGATCAACGACGCAACCGCCAGCGAACCCGACAACACCAAGATCGTCACCTGGGAAGCCAGCGGACAGGGACTGAACCGCGTGACCAGCTACAAGGTGCGGTGGTTCCCCTCCGTAGCCGGGGCGCCAGGCTCCAGCGGCGAGGCGACAGTCGCGATCGGCACGCACAGCTACACTGTCACCGGCCTCACCTCGGGCACGTATGTCGCCAAGGTCAGCGCCTGCAACTCCATCGGCTGCACCGGCGAAGTGCTGTCCACCTACGACACCAACACCCAGTCCGGCGACCAGGTAACCGTCCCCTAGCCCCCCGGGTGCTAGCGCTGGGCGGCTCCCGGCGGTGCGCGCGCAGCAGGATGCTAGGGTTGCCCCACGCCGGATTCAAGAGAGGGGTTGTCAGTCAGATGAAGCCTCGACTGCTCGCTTGGAGTGGGGTGGTGCTGAGTCTGGCGGCTGCATCGCTGATGGTGTCGGGCCCGCCGGCGGCCGGGGTGGCCGGGTACGGCGATGTGGACGGAGGCACCTACTACACCGAGGCGGTCCAATGGTCTGTGGACCTGGGCATCACAGGCCTCGACGGCGCGTGCTTCTCGCCGGACTCGCCCGTGTCACGGGGTGAGACCGCACAGATCATCTGGAACATGCAGGCCCAGCCCTCAGCGGAACCCCATTCGTTCGCCGACATGACCGTCGAGTCCCAGAACCCTGCTGTCTCGTGGATGCTCGAGGCCGGCATCACGACCGGCACCTCAGACACCACGTTCTCGCCGGAGAAGACGCTCAACCGCGCCGAACTGGCGGCGTTCCTGCACCGCCTGGCCGGCGAGCCCGCAGCAGGCCCGCATCCGTTCACCGACGTGGTCAGAGACTGGCAGCAGGCACCCGTCTCGTGGATGGCCGCCAACGGGATCACCAACGGGACCTCACCCACGACGTTCTCGCCCGACACCACCCTGACCCGTGCGTACCTGATCACCTTCCTGTACCGCTACCAAGGCGAGCCGCACGTGACGATCGACCCCCGAACCCCGACCTGTCACCCCACCCTCGACGACACCCCGAAAACCGAGATCTACTCGTTCAAAGCGGTCGCACCCGGTTCATACCACGTATGCGGCATACTCACCGACGACACCGTCACCTGCTGGGGCGACAACTACTTTCGGCAAGCACAACCACCGACCGGTTCCTTCCAGAGCATCACCGCCGGCGGAAGCCATGTGTGTGGACTGCGCACCGACGATTCGATCACCTGCTGGGGAGGCGACTGGTTCGGGCAAGCCACTCCACCCAGCGGTAGATTCCAAGCGGTCGATGCCGGCCTCGATCACAACTGCGCACTGCGCACCGACGGCACGATCACCTGCTGGGGCAACAACTCCAGCGGACAGGCCACCGCAGCAGCCGGTAGATTCCAAGCCGTCTCGGCCGGTGGGGGCCACTACGGTGGTAACGGATCCCACTCGTGCGGGTTGCGCATAGACGGCACCGTCACCTGTTGGGGCAGCAACGAATACGGCCAGATCAATGCGCCGAAGGGTTCGTTCCAAGCGGTCTCCGCCGGTGGACTGCATTCGTGCGCACTGCGCACCGACGGCACGATCACCTGCTGGGGCAACAATGCCGGGCAAGCCTCCGCGCCGAAGGGTTCGTTCAAGGCCGTCACTGCCAGCTCGGGCTTGGGCCACACCTGCGGGTTGCGCCCCGATGACACCATCACCTGCTGGGGTGACAACAGTCTCGGAACAAGAGCCGCGCCAAGAGGTTCGTTCCAAACCGTCACCGCCGGAGCAAACCAAACGTGCGGGGTGCGGACCGACGGCACCGTCACCTGCTGGGGCGCCGGTTTCGCCGAAACAACGGATGCACCGGCAGGCTCGTTCAAGACGCTCGCCGCCGGTCGAAACCATACGTGCGCGATACGCACAGACGACACTGTCACCTGCTGGGGCAGCAACGCCTACGGGCGGACAACCGCTCCCACAGGCTCGTTCAAATCCGTGAGTGTCAACGACCGACATTCCTGCGGAGTCCGCGTCGACAACAGCATCACCTGTTGGGGCGACAACGGGTTCGGCCAGACTGATGCCCCTGCGGGGCCGTTCCATCGCGTCTCCACCGGAGCGAACCATTCGTGTGGACTGCGCATCGACGGCATCGTCATCTGTTGGGGCGAACACCTCAGAAGCCAGACTGATGCGCCGGCCTTCCGGTTCCATTCCATCACCACCGGCCAGCACCACACCTGTGGGGTACGAACTGATGCAAGGCTCAGTTGCTGGGGAGCCGACTCGAGCAGGCAGACCACCGCTACCGACGGTACGTACAAAGCTGTTGATGCCGGCGTGCTCCATACGTGTGGGCTGCGAACGAACGGGGCAATCAGCTGCTGGGGTTCCAACAACAACGGGCAGAGCAACGATCCCAGAGGACTCTTCGAAGCAGTGACCGCTGGACATGACCATTCGTGCGGCCTGCGAATCAACCGCACAATCCACTGTTGGGGCTCCAACTGGAACGGGCAGACCAGCGCTCCCACCGGCACGTTCAGAGAGATCGCCGCGGGCGGGCACCACACCTGCGCGATCCGCGACGACGACACGATCACCTGCTGGGGCAACAACTACCTCCGGGAGCGCGACATATCGCCAGTCGAATTCCAAGCCGTCGCCGCCGGTTACGGCAACACCTGCGCCATCCGCCTCGACGGCACGATCACCTGTTGGGGCAACAACGAATCGGGGCAGAGCGATGCGCCTGAAGGCTCGTTCCAGGCCATCGCTACGGGCGGCGACATATTCGACCACCAACAACACTCCTGCGGGTTGCGCACCGACAGCACGATCACCTGCTGGGGTTCTGACGTCTACGGCCAGACCAACGCACCGGCGGGCACATTCCAAGCCGTCGCCACTGGAGGAGCCCATTCCTGCGGGCTGCGCACGGACGGCACGATCACCTGCTGGGGTCGCGACAGGTCTGGTGAGACCCAACCCCCGCCCGATCTGTTCACAGCCGTCGCCGCCGGTCTGGACCATACGTGCGGGCTGCGCACGGACGGCACGATCACCTGCTGGGGAACCAACGACCTGTTCGGTATTGCCGAAGGGATGATCGACGCGCCGGAGGGTTCGTTCCAAGCCGTTGTCGCCGACTTTCATTCGTGCGGGTTGCGCACCGACGGGACCATCACCTGTTGGGGAGCAACCGACGTGTTCGGCAATGACATGGGGGAGATCGACCCGCCGGAGGTTTCGTTCCGTGCGATCTCCGCCGGTTTAACCCACTCCTGTGGGCTGCGCACAGACGACGCCATTGTCTGCTGGGGATGGAATTCCGTCGGGCAGACCGACGCACCCGGCGGTCCGTTTCAGGCTGTCACCGCCGGTCTGGACCATTCGTGCGGCTTGCGCCTCGACAACAGGGTCGTCTGCTGGGGCTCCAACATCGACGGCGCAATCAACGTGCCATTCGACCGGCACAGTCCTCCACAGTGCAGCCCCGGGCCGGAGACACATTCTGTCTGCGGCCGACTCTCCAACTAGCCTTTGATCGACGGCATACGAGGAGGGCCGGGTGAAGGTTGACGCGCTTGAAACGTTCGTGGTCGCAAACCCGCCGCCCTCGTTCGGTGGGCGGTACTTCATCTTCGTGAAGCTCGTCGCCGACGACGGAACCGTCGGATACGGAGAGGTCTACACCGCCACCTTCCACCCGCTCGTCGTCGCCGCCATGATCGAAGACGTCTGCGAACGCCATCTCATCGGCCACGACCCATTCCACGTCGAGGCCCTGTGGCGCAACGTCTACGGGCGGGGCTACACGGCCCGGCCCGACATCTCCCTCATCAGCGTCCTCAGCGGCGTCGAGATCGCCTGCTGGGACCTCATCGGCAAAGCCGTCGACAAACCCGTCTACGAACTGCTCGGCGGCCAGGTCCACCAGAGGCTACGCAGCTACACATACCTCTACCCCTCCGCGTCCGACGGCGCCGACCCCTACACCGAGAACCGCGTCTACAACGACCCCGAACTCGCGGCCCAACGAGCCTCAGAAGAAGTCGAACGAGGGTTCACCGCAGTGAAATTCGACCCCGCCGGGCCCTACACCGTCTACGACGGCCACATGCCCAGCCTCGACGACATCGACCGCAGCCGAGCCTTCGTCGCCGCCATCCGAGAAGCGGTGGGAACCAGAGCCGACCTGCTCTTCGGCACCCACGGCCAGTTCACCGCGGCAGGAGCCATCCGCCTCGCCCAAGCCCTCGAACCCTACGACCCGATGTGGTTCGAAGAACCCGTACCGCCCGACAACATCGAAGAGATGGCCAGAGTCGCCCGCCAAACCTCGATCCCGATCGCCACCGGCGAACGCCTCACCACCAAATACGAATTCGCCCGAGTCGTCGAAGCCCAAGCCGCCGCCATCCTCCAACCCGCCTTGGGAAGATCCGGCGGAATCCTAGAGACCAAGAAGATCGCAGCGATCGCCGAAACCCACCATGTGCAGATCGCCCCGCACCTCTACTGCGGCCCGATCGAAGCACTCGCCAACATCGCCCTCGCCGCCTGCACACCCAACTTCCTGATCCTCGAGGCGATCCAGACCTTCGACGGCTTTCACGCCGACCTCCTCACCACACCCATCAACTGGCAGGACGGCTACGTCATCCCGCCGCAAGCGCCCGGCCTTGGCGCCGACCTCAACGAAGACCTGGCCCGAGCCAACCCCTACAAAGACGCCCACCTCCACCTGGAACCCCAAACCCACCCCCACCCATCCGAGTAGCGGCGTCGGCGAACTTGCCGCTGGGGTTACGAGCGGTTGTAGCGGACGAAGACGGGGCGCGTGGCGTCGGAGCGGTCGGGATCGTATTCGTAACCGTCCTCGGCGAACTCCATCAGAGCCCTCGGTGACCGAACCCGATTGCGGATGATCCAACCGGCCATCGACCCGCGGGCACGCTTGGCGAAGAAACTCACGATCCTCAGCTCAGCACCGTTCTTGGAGTCCAGGAACACCGGACTCACCAACCGGGCCTGAAGCCGGCCGAGGTTGACCGCACCGAAATACTCGTTCGAGGCCAGATTGATCAGCGCACTCGCACCGGGACTCGCCTCAATATCGGCATTCAGCAGATCAGTGATCGAATCGCCCCAGAACCCGTACAGATCCCTGCCACGGGCAGTAGCCACCCGGCTGCCCATCTCCAACCGGTACGGCTGCATCAGATCCAGCGGCCGAAGCACACCATAAAGACCCGACAGGATCCGCAACGTCTTCTGCGCATGCGTGAAATCCCGCTCGCTGAACGTCTGCGGCGCCATCCCCATGTAGACGTCGCCGTTGAAGGCCAACACCGCAGGCCGAGCATTCTCGGGAGTGAACGGGACCTGGAAATCCCCGAAACGCTCATGGTTGAGCTCGGCCAGCACCGGCGAGACCGACATCAACTCACTGAGCTCTGACGGCGACTTCTGGGCCATCACCTCGACCAGCTCACGGCTGCGGTCCAGAAGCCGCGGCTCACTGCGCTTCTTCGTGGCCAGCCTCGACTCGTAATCCAGCGACTTCGCCGGGGAAACAACGATCAACACACCATTGTTTCTACCCCAAAACCCACCCGATTTCCACCGCCGAACCTCAGCTTGGGATGATCGGGCGGCGGGGAGTGCCGAACGGTTCGGGGGCGACCACCACCGAGAAACCGACACCGTCGATCTCAACCACCAGGCACGTACCGGGAACCGCGGCGGCGGCAGCCACCAGGGCGATCCCGATGCCGTGCCCCAGCCGCGGAGACCAGACAGCATTGCGAAGCTCGCCTACGACCTGCCCGTCCAACCGTACCGGACGCGGATGCTCCAAGGGCAGCACACCGGCCAAACACGAATCGTCGACACCGACGAACGAAACGTTAACCAGACTGCGCTCGATCCCGCGCTCAGCCCGCTCGAGCAGAGCCGCCTTGCCGATGAAGTCGTACTCACCGTCAAGGTTCACCCACCTCCCTAGGCCCGCCTCGAAGGGGTTCGTCCTCGAATCGTTGTCCGACCCGTATGACAGCAGTCCGCTCTCGATCCGCTCAACCGGGTTGGGCGCACCCGGCCCGATCCCGAAACGAGCCCCGGCCGCCATCACCGTGTCCCAAAGCTCCACACCCCGAGACCCGTCGGTCAAGAACATCTCAAAGCCGGTCTGCTTGCTCCAACCAGACCTGCACAGAACCAGTTCGATCCCGTCGAGCTCCGTACCGACATGGTGGAAGAACCCCAGCGAACCCACCAGATCGGCACCGAACAGGTCAACGGCAAGCTCTTCAGCGCAGGGCCCCTGAATCGCCAACGGCGAAACGTCCGGCTCGAAGACCCTCACATCGGCGCCCCGTTCCGCGGCCACCGCCTTGGCCAGACAGCCCAGGTCGCTGTCGGCGATCGAGAGCCAGAAGCGGTCATCGTCGAGACACAGCGCCACCGGATCGTTGATCAGGTTGCCGTCGTGATCACAGATCGGCGCGTAGCGAGCCCGACCAGGTTTCATGCCCCCGAGGTCTCGGGCGGACAGGTACTGGGTGAACGCCGCGGCGTCACTGCCGACAATCTCGATCTGGCGTTGGGCGGCCACGTCCCAGAGCGCCACCCGCTCTGTCAGACGGCGATACTCCTCGGCCGGGTCACCGTAAGAGACCGGCATGTACATGTGGTTGTAGATGGTGAAGGCGCTGACCCCCGCAGCCACCGTCGCCTCGTAGTACGGGGACTTCCGGACCCGAGGCCCGAACATGATCTCAGGCATCCCGAAGCATAGAAGCAACTGTTACCCAAAGGCTAAGTGCCGAGCCGTTTGTTTCGGGGGCCGCATGTTTGGTTTGGCAAACTGTTTGTCTGGTTACGCGCCGACATGTGGTTTAGGCTCCAACCGCATGGGTCTGATGATCTTGATAGGCGATGATGCCGCCGAGAGCATCATGCTGTGGGTGTTCCTCGTCGGGGCCCTGCTGCTGACACTCTGGGAATGCCGGGAGCGTGCCTACAACCGGAAGACGACCCTGTGGTGGATGAGCTTCGTGGCGATCACCCATGTGTTCGGATACGTGATCCTGCGTCTGGTGCGCAGGCCCCGCAACTAACCGAGGTGACTGGCCCGTGAGCAACTGGAGCGACAGAATCAAGGGTCGGATGAACTCGCGCAGGCTGCTCTTCATAGCGGCCGGGCTGCTGGTCGTCATATTCCTGATGCGCGGCTGCTCAGGAGTCGACATAAGCCGAGAAGAGGCCGTGGCCAACGCCACAGCCGCCTTCGAGGCACACGAAGGCTATTTCGAACCCGAGAACACCGAAGCCAGAGTGCTGCGCCAGGGGATACCGACAAGCGCCGTCTGGATCGTCGTGTTCACCGTGCCCGACCCCGACGGAGGCCGCAACGAATTCCTCCACCACGCAACCGTGAGAGTCGACGCCGGCACCGGCGACGTCCGCGACATCGAGATCACCGCCTCCGACGGTTAGCCACTTCAGCCACATGCGCCACAAAGGGCAAAAGTGACATTCGACACTTTGTTCCCGGTGTGCTAGCGTCTGCGATATCCGGCCATAAGGTCGGAATTAGCACGAAGAATTGGGGGTGCGCCTATGGACACATCAGTAGTGTTCACAGAGGCCTATTATTTCTTCACCGTCGCGATCATGTGGTTGCTGCACGTAGGTTTCATGACCTACGAAGCCGGCGTAAGCCGCCGCAAGAACATCATGTCCACGGCGATGAAGAACATTATGACAATCGCGGTGGTCACACCGACGTTCTACTACCTCGGGTGGTGGGTCTACTTCTGTATGGAGGAAGGTTTCATACCGACGACCACAGCCGACGGAGCAGGGAACGCAGGGGAAGGAGCGTATTTCTGCGGTGACGGCTACGGCGTCCCATGGGACGGCTCAATGGGCCCCAACCTCGGTGACAACATCAGCGGTGTCTTCTGGGCCGCGTTCGTACTGTTCTCCTGGACCACGGGCTCGATCATGTCCGGTGCGGTGCTCGAGCGCATCCGCATCTCGGCATACCTGTGGTTGACCGCCCTCATGGGTGGCCTGATCTGGGTGATCGCCGCAGCCTGGGGATGGAGCTACGGAGGCTGGTTGACAATCCACTTCGGCTACCACGACTTCGCCGCATCAGGCGTGGTCCACGGCATCGCCGGAATCTTCGCCCTGGGGGTGTTGTTCAACCTGGGTCCGAGAATCGGCAGATACGACCGCAACGGAGGCACCCGAGCGTTCAAGCCCCACAACCTTCATCTGACGTTGATGGGGCTGATGATAATCTTCACCGCGTTCTACGCCTTCTACGCAGCCTGTCTGGCGATCACCGCCGACACCACGCCCGGCTGGGCCAACATCTACTTCAGCCCGGCAACACTGTCAGCGATCACCTTCACGATCACGATGGGTTTCGCCGGCGGCTTCGCCGGCGGATACATCTTCGCCAAGGGTGATCCGTTCTGGACACTGTCCGGAGGCCTCTCCGGGGTCGTGGCAGTGTCGGCAGGCGCCGACATCTACAACCCGTCGCTGGTGTTGATACTGGCCTTCTTCTCCGCCGGTCTTGCGTACCACGCAGGCAACTGGATCGAGAAGAAAGCCCGAATCGACGACGCAGTCGGAGCAGTCGCAGTCCACGGCGTGATGGGCTTTTGGGGTGTACTGCTGGTGGGCATCGTCGCCGGGGGCTACCCGACCGGCGCCGCGGGAATCGAAACCTCGCTTCTAGGCCAACTCGTCGGTATCGCGGCACTGTTCCCATTGGCATTCCTCTCCGGCTACATCGGATCTGGAATCCTGAAGAAACTCAACCTGCTGCGGGTCCCGCCCGAAGTGGAGATCGAGGGCCTCGACATGGCAGAGTTCGAGACGGACTTCTATCCGGAGTTCGGTCGTGCCACTGAGTCGATCGTCAACGCCGACGGTTCCGAAGAGCCGGCTGAAGCTGTTCTACGAGCGGCCTACGCCGACCTCAAATAACGAGGGTGTCCGGTTCATGGCTTCAGTTCGTCGCAGCAATCGCACTCATGTACCTCGTGGTCGCGGCCGCCGGGTACTGGGGGATGCGCAAGCGGCGACAACAGAAGCCGGACCGCCCCACCTGAGACGACACGACCTGAACAAACGTTCACTCATTAAGGAGAACTAAATGAACACATTTCCCTACGACAGTTGGGAAGCGGCCCTGGAAGCCGCTGACGGAACAACGGGGTACTTCACATGGGGACCAGGCGGAAACTTCGCCACGGTACTCATCACGCTCATAGCCATCGTCATCTCGGTGTATTCCGGAGTCACGGTGACCAGGCGTGAGAATGCCCTGCTCAACGAATCCGCCGAGCGTCTCGCCGGCAAGTACAACTCGCAAAACGCGGGCGTGGAGGGCTGAACATGGCTGGAAAACAAATTGAATTCGACGGAATGCAAGGCCACGACAAAGGCGTGGAGAGGGCGGTGGTGATCTTCTCCATCGTCTGCATCATCTTCGCCGTCATTTGCATTCAAGTCGTCGCAGGCGCCTGACGCCTGAGGCCCTAGCGCCTGACGAGGAGGTGGAGAGGGGGTACAGTCACGTTGATGTACCCCCTACAACCCCACCATCAATGCTGAGCCGATCATGAGGCTCACCCGTGCGCACCTGGCTCAACTCTGTCTGGTCATCGCCGTCGCCTCCCTTCTCCTTCCCTGGGAGGCCGGCGATACTGAGACAAACGGCTTCGGTGTCAACGACGGCCAAGTCGCCTTCCTCGCACTGCTTGTCACCTTCGTGCTGATCCGAGTCAAGTTCCGACCGGCATGGTGCGGCGCGGGATTCGTCGCAGCCGTCGCCGGGCGAGCCATGCTGAACCTCTCCGACAACGGACCCCCCGATCTCGGCATCGGCGTGATCATCGTGGCGCTCGCCGCACTGGCGACAGCGGCACTTCTGCTCTGGGACCTGTTCGCCGCGGTCTCCGCCCCGACCGATGATGACCGCCCCGACCGATGACCGACTACGCACGACGATGCCTATTCCGACGATGCCCGACCTGCCCGACCTTCCCGACTTGCCCGACCTGACCAATCTGCCCAATCTGCCCGACCTGCCCAATCTGCCCGACCTTCCCAATCTGCCCGACCTTCCCGACCTTCCCGACCTGCCCAATCTGCCCGACCTGCCCGACCTGCCCAATCTGCCCGACCTGCCCGACCTGGCTGGGGGTGACTGGCAATGAGCGTTAGTGGGGTGCTGCCGCGGGTGCTCGAACCCGGTCTGTGGCTGCTCGACCCGGGCACCGAGCGGTATCGGGTGACCGGCGGCGGTGCGACTGCGTTGGCGTTGGATCCGGGAGACCGGATCGAGATCATCGACCCCGAGGGCCGCCAACAATGCGAGTTGAGCGCCTTTGACGCGCACGGCGTGAGCGACCCCGGCCTGCTCGGCGCCAAACCCGCCGAGACGAGTTCGGGCAACGGCACCCGCACGATCCTGTCCGCTCCGCTCAGCGATGCCCGCCGGGTCCGGGCCGGACTCGAACGACAGGGCATCGACCTGAGCAGGGCCCGACCCGCGCTGGTGTTAGAACCGGACTCACCGCCGGGCAGCAAGGCCACCTTCACTGCGGCAGCACCGATCGCGGTGATCGTTGCAGCCCCCGGCGGGCCGATGGAACCCCAGGACCACAACCCGCCCACCGACCTCATCGTCTATATCCACCGGGCCGCGCTGCCAGAACCCGGCGAAGTCTTCCTCCCCGCCCCGCTCGCCGACCCCACCAACGACTTCACAATCGCCGCCGCGACCGCGCAAGCCTACGAAGTCGCCAAGGGCGACTACTTCCAGGTGGTCGACATCGAGGGCCGAGAATGCTCAGACTTCCAGTGCTTCGCCGTCAGCGACCTGGAGCAGGGCAGAGCTGACTGCCTCAGCGGCACCATCACCCGAACCCTCATGGGCGCCACCTGCCCCGAACCCGGGCTGTACTCCAAGTTCTACAACGCCGAGATGCAGCCGCTCGTCGAAGTCGTCCAGGACACCGTCGGACGACACGACACCTTCAACACCGCCTGCAACTCCCGCTACTACGAGGAGATGGGATTCCCCGGCCACGCCAACTGCACAGACAACATCAACCGCGTCTGGTCCCCCTACGGCGTGGCCGCCCGCCGCGGCTGGGAGGCCATCAACTTCTTCTACAACACCCACGTCGACGACAACAACCAGATCTACTTCGACGAACCCTGGTCGAGGCCCGGCGACTATGTGCTGATGCGGGCACTCGAGGACCTCGTGTGCGTATCGACCGCCTGCCCCTGCGACATCGACGCCGCCAACGGCTGGAACCCCACCGACATCCAGGTCCGCGTCTACCCCGCCAACAACATGTTCAAGAAAGCGACCGCATTCCGCATGACAGCCGACTCAGAAGCCGAACTCACCAAGGACACAGGCTTTCACCCCCGCAGCTCCGCCCTCACCCGCAACTTCACCGAATACAACGGCTACTGGCTCGCCAACTCCTACCGTGACCACGGCGCCACCGAGGAGTACTGGGCCTGCCGACAAGCCGCCGCCGCAATCGACCTCTCACCGCTGCGAAAGTACGAAGTCGCAGGCCCCGACGCAGAACTGCTGATGCAGACCTGCGTCACCCGCAACATCCGAAAACTCTCCGACGGCCAGGTCGTCTACACAGCCATGTGCTACGACACCGGCGGAATGGTCGACGACGGCACGGTCTTCCGCCTCAGTCGCGAGAACTTCCGCTGGATCGGCGGCAGCGACATCAGCGGCCTGTGGATCCGCCAACAGGCAACCGAACGCGGCCTGCGGGCCTGGGTGAAGGACTCCACCGACCAGCTCCACAACCTGCAGGTCCAAGGCCCCAACAGCCGAAGGATCCTCGAACAGATCATCTGGACGCGCCCCGACCAGCCCAACGTCAGCGAGCTCGGATGGTTCCGCTTCGCCATCGCCCGGATCGGCGACCACAGCGGCATCCCGTTGATCGTCTCGCGCACCGGCTACACCGGCGAGTTCGGCTTCGAGATCTTCTGCCACCCGTCGAACGCGCCGGATCTCTGGGACGCGATCTTCGAGGCCGGCGCCGAGCACGGGCTGGTGCCGATGGGACTCGAAGCGCTCGACACACTCCGCATCGAAGCAGGTCTGATCTTCGCCGGCTACGAGTTCTGCGACCAGACCGACCCCTACGAGGCGGGCATCGGCTTCACCGTCCCGCTCAAGACCAAAGAAGACGACTTCATCGGACGCGAAGCGCTGCTCAAACGGAGAGACAACCCGCAGCGCCGGCTGGTCGGCCTCGAACTGCAGGGCGGAGAACCGGGGGCGCTCGGAGACGGGGTGTACGTCGGCCGTGCGCAGGTGGGCTCGATAACCAGCGGCACCATCTCGCCGACCCTGCGCAAGAACATCGCCCTGTGCCGCATGGCAGTCGAATACGCAGAGACCGGCACCCAGGTCGAAGTCGGCAAGATCGACGGCCACCAGAAGCGCATCCCTGCCACCGTCGTTCCCTTCCCCTTCTACGACCCCACCAAGTCCCGAGTCCGCGACGTCCCCGCCCCCTGACTCAGCAGGGCGACCTCAGCGGCCCTGACTCAGCGGCCTTCAGACACATCCGCTTGGCGTGCTGATAGCGGCGCAGATAACGCTTCACCCTGATCATGTCCTGCACCGGGATGCCCTCAGTGATGCAGACGCAGTGCTCGATACCGGCATCGGCCGCCTCCATGATCGCATCTGCCGCGAACGGCGGCGGCACGAAGACGATGCTGGCAGTGGCCTCGGTAGCCGCAACCGCCTGCTTCATGGTGTCGAACACGTCCACACCACAGTGGGTGGTGCCGCCCTTGCCGGGGTCACACCGCCCATGACATTGGTGCCGTACTCGGCCATGTCGTTGGTGTGGAACGTGGCGATCCGCCCGGTGACGCCCTGCACGATCACCGGCGTGGTCTCGTCCAAGATGATGCTCATCAGGCTGCCCTCCCCGTGACGGACTGCACGGCTTTGGTACCCGCCTCGGCCAGTGACTGCGTGCTAATGACCGGCACGTCGGCCTCCTTGAGGATCCTCGAGGTCCAAGAACACGTAGTCGGCTCGGCTCGCTGCCGCTTTCTCGAAGAAGTCGGGGCTCGAACCGGGAACGGCGAGTTCGCTGCGATGCAACCGCCGGGTCGCCCCAGCAATTTGGTGGTGGCTCATGATGGCTCCGATCGGTGGACGAAAAAATGAGAAATATTGGTCACCGAAGAGAACTCTTGGTGAAATTCGTCGAGATCAACGGGGACAATACCACTACTGTCAAGGGATGTTCCACTAATATAACGGCTGGTTATGCAAAATTTTAATCGAATTTTGATGGGTCCGGGTCCCTGCAATCCGTATCCAGAAGTCACCCAAGCATTCACGCGTCCACTGTTGGGCCACCTCGACCCTGAGTTCATCGAGATCCTCGACGAGACCTGCGCGCGTCTGAGAGCGGTCTTTCGCACCGAGAACGCCCTCACCTTCCCCGTCTCGGGAACCGGCTCAGCGGGCATGGAAGCAGCGTTCGTGAACCTCGTCACCCAGGGCGACACCGTGGTGATAGGGGTCAACGGCGTCTTTGGTCAGCGGATGTGCGACCTCGCCGCCCGCTGCGGTGCCGACGTGGTCCCGGTCGAAGCCCAGTGGGGCACCCCACTCGATCCGCAGCGCCTCCTCGAAGTGCACCCGAATCCGACACTGATAGCGGTCGTCCACGCAGAGACGTCCACCGGCGTGCGCAACGACCTCGCCGAGCTCGGCGCCGCCAAAGGCGATGCACTGCTGCTGGCCGACTGTGTGACTTCGCTCGGCGGCATCGACGTGCGCCTCGACGACTGGGGAGTGGACATCGCCTACAGCGGCACCCAGAAATGTCTCGGCGTGCCGCCCGGCCTGGCCCCGCTCAGCGTCTCGGACCGTGCAATGGAACGGCTGCTCAAGCGGCCGCAATCGTGGTACTTCGACCTGCAGATGATCGCCGACTACGTCACCGGAAGCGGCGCCCGGGCCTACCACCACACCGCGCCGATCTCAATGATCTACGCCCTTCACACCGGGCTCGGCGTGGTGCTCGACGAAGGCCTCGCCGCAGCCCAGGCCCGCCACCAGCAATGTGGCGACCTGCTCCAGGACGGGCTCGAATCCCGAGGCTTCGAACTGGTGCCCCCAGCCGGCGCACGCCTGCCCCAGCTCACATCGGTGCGGGTACCCGAGTCCCGGCTCCCCGACTCGGTGAGCGAGGCCGAAATCCGCAAAGAACTCCTCAACCGCTACGGAATCGAGATCGGCGGCGGACTCGGGGCCTTCGCTGGGAACTGCTGGCGCATCGGCTGCATGGGTCACACCGCTCGACCCCGCAACGTCACCCTGCTGTTGGCAGCCCTCGACGAACTCCTCGTGTAGTCCGCCATGTCTGACTGAGTTGTCCATGTCAGTGGCAGTCTGTGGATTCAGCCAATGCCTGGAAGTGTCAACCCTGACCTCCGAGCCTTCTCGGATGCCCAGTGTTCCATCACTTGGTCGCGTGCCCACGGCAGGTCCACGAGATCATCGACCGAACTGACAAGCATCTCTCCCGCTTCGGCCACCTCTGTTCGCAGTTCGTCCAAGCGGACTCTCCTATCGCTTTTTGTGCTGTTGTGATATGGGCACAACGGTGCACGATTGTCTATTTCGTGGCGACCGTCCTTTGACTTCGGATCAATGTGGTCAAGCTCAAAATTGCGGATCGTTCGTTCTACTTCAGGTACACCGTCAGCGCCGACCTTCCAGTTGGCAAATCCGCAGCACCAAGCGCGCCACTCCGAAAGGTCAAGCAGAAATTCCAACATCTCTTCACGAGAGAAGATGCTGGCAGAGACTTTGTACCTGCGCTGCGGCAGCGGTTTGACAGGTGGCGGATCATCATCTGCGGTCGTTCTCACGGGGAGTTGGCTTGGGCCACGCAGGGTTACGTCCGCGACGCTCAACATTTCACCTTCAGACAGTTCGCCGTCCACGGAGTATGCGAATTTCTGGAACTGCCGTCGCAGGACGGTCAATGCCCTTGGCGAGATGTCACATGCAACCCATTGCCTGTGAAGACGTTCTGCCGCAACAGGTACATAAGCGCACCCTGCGAATGGATCAAGCACGAGGTCTCCTGGGTTGCTTACCGCCTTGAGAATACGCTCAGCCAACGCTATGGGCTTCTGAGTGGGGTAGCCGGTGCGTTCTTTGCTGGTCCTGCCGATCATGTCGATGTGCCAGTAGTCCTTCATGCCTACAAGCGTGTGCCATCCGACCTCGTCCTGGTACTCCTTGACTCCTTTGAAGCGGTAGGGCTTGAAACCCCTGTTGTATGACTTCTCCTGCTGAGGATTGAACGTGTAATCCTTGGACTTGCTGTACCAGTAGATCGTGTCGTGCTTCCTGCTGAAGTACTTGCGAGGGCTGGCACCACCAGACTTGTAGCACCACACGATTTCGTTCCTGAGGTGTCTGTGGTCGAAAATCGCATCCAGCAGCAGCCGCAGATGACTGTTGGCCGTCCCATCACAATGCAGAAAGAGCGATCCGGTCGGTTTCAAGACTCGGTGACACTCGATCAGCCGAACTGCCATATATGCAAGATACGCGGCAGTACCTTCACCATGTGTATAGCGGGCTGTCTCGATTACCCTTAGAACCTCGGGTCTACTGGTCTTGATCTCGTCCATCCACTGCTCGTGGACATCCTTCTCCCAGGACCAGATGTCTTTGAACTTAGCGGTGGTTGCACCTGTCGGCCATGTCACATGATTCTGCTCCGCTTGTGACGGCTTGGAGATTCCCCACTCTTTCAACTGCTCCAATTCTTGTTTCGTTTCATCATCGGTGAGCGGCGGCGTCAGTTCGCCGATGAAGGTGTCGTTCTTGGCGAAGGGGGGGTCGGTGCAGATCAGATCGATGATTCCAGTGTCGAGGGATCTCAACAGACGGTAGTTGTCGACGATGAACAGGTGTCGGTTCAGAGGGTGACGAGCTGACTGGGTATCAGCGTCGTTGGACATGGAGATCGTTCCTTCGTCTGGTGATGCGCTTATTCGCACCCAACGTACTCGGCAGTGTATGACAACGGGGTTGACCCACTGCACCACAGTGCCAGACGCTGGGCCTGTAATGCTTCCACCCCTGCCGAATATCCCGAAGTCGCACCTCCCATCCCTTCCACCGGTCGATTTGCTCCTCTGGTCGTGATTGGTGGGCTGCGCTCATGCACGACAAAACAGAGTGCGCTAGTTTTACTCTCGTTAGAGGTACAACCAATCACAGGGGGGATTGGGCTATGACACGAGTAGCCATCATCGGCGCTGGACCCTGCGGGTTGGCGCAACTGCACGCATTCGCAACCGACAAGGCGGCCGACGGAGCAGAAATGCCCGACCTGGTCTGCTACGAGAAACAAGACGACTGGGGCGGACTCTGGAACTACACTTGGCGCACCGGCCTCGACGAACATGGCGAGCCGTGCCACGGGAGCATGTACCGCTACCTATGGTCCAACGGCCCCAAGGAATGCCTGGAATTCGGCGACTACACCTTCGAAGAGCACTTCGGCAGGCCCATCGGCTCGTTCCCGCCGCGAGAAGTCCTCTACGACTACATCGTCGGCCGCGCCACGCGCAGCGGAATCCGCCAGTACATACGCTTCAACCAGGCAGTGCGCAGCGTCAGCCGCTCACCCGAGACGGGCCGGTTCGTCGTGCGGGCACACGACCACGAGAGCGACACGACCAACACCGAGGAGTTCGACTACGTGGTGGTCGCCAGCGGGCACTTCTCCACGCCCAACATGCCGCAATACCCCGGCTACGACACCTTCGGAGGCACACTCCTGCACGCCCACGACTTCCGTGACGCAGTGCAGTTCGCCGACCAGAACGTGATGATCATCGGATCGAGCTACTCAGCAGAGGACATCGCCTCGCAGTGCTGGAAGTACGGGGCACGCTCAGTCGTGTGCTCATCGCGCAGCGGACCCATGGGCTTCGACTGGCCCGACGGCATCACCGAGAAGCCGATCCTCAGCCACGTCGACGGCCGCACCGTGCATTTCGTCGACGGCACCTCAGCCGAGATCGACGCCATCATCTCCTGCACCGGCTATCTGCACCACTTCCCGTACATGGACGACGACCTGCGCCTCGTCACCACCAACCGCCTGGCCTCCTCGATGCTCTACCGCGGCGTGGTCTTCCAGCCCGACAACGGGGTGATGTATTTGGGCATGCAGGACCAGTGGTACACGTTCAACATGTTCGACGTGCAGGCCTGGTACGCCCGCGACGTCATCCTCGGACGCATCGAACTGCCGTCGGCAGAGGAGCAGGCCCGCAGCATCGCCACCGAACAAGCGATCGAGGACGCTGTCGAGGACGACTACGGCCTCATCGACTACCAGGGTGCCTACACCCAGGACCTGCTCGAGCAGAGCGACTACCCGGACTTCAACACACCGCTGGTCTCCCAGATGTTCAAGGACTGGAAGGGGCACAAGAAGCAGTCGATCATCGGCTACCGCGACAACGGCCACACCTCACCGATGACCGGCACGGTCGCGCCGACACACCACACCGACTGGGTCGAGGCCCTCGACGACTCGCTCGAGTCGTTCCTGGCAACCGAAGCCCGACAGGCTCACCCGCCAAGCCCATGAGGCCGGCCCCGGCGACGGCAGACATCGTTGTCATCGGCGCGGGCATCATGGGGGCCAGCATCGCCTACCAGCTCGCGTCGCGATCCGACGCCCGGGTCGTGGTCGTCGACGAACGACCACCAGTAGGGGGGATCTCCGGAAGAACATTCGGCCAGATCCGTCAGCACTACTCCAACGAACTGCTCGTTCAGATGGCACGGCACGGCTTCAACGTGATCCAGAACTGGGACACCGAGGTGGGAGTCGGCGACCCCGGATACGTCCAGCTCGGCTACATGCTGCTGGTCGTCGAGGACCAACTCGACGCCCTGCACCGCAACATCGACCTGGGGCAATCCTGCGGCGTCGACACCCGCTTCGTGAACGCCGCCGAGATCGCCGCGCTCGAACCCCTGTTGACCACCGACGACCTCGCAGGCGGAGCATACGAGCCGGACGGCGGCTACATCGACGTCACCAAGATGGTGCTGAGCTGGCTCACCGCGGCTCAGGCGCACGGCGCGGAGGTCATCAGCGGTGTCAGGGTGACAGCGTTGCGAACCAGTGGCGGTCGACTCACCGGCGTGACCACCACCGCAGGCGAGATAGACGCCGATGTGGTCGTGACAGCAACCGGAGCCTGGGCGACCGAGCTCCTCGACCCGATCGGTGTCCACGTGCCCGTGCAACGGCGACGGCTCGAAATGACCATGCTGCAAACCCAGCCCGGTCAACCCCAGATGCACTCCTGCGTCACCGACGGGAACTCCAACATCGTCCTGCGGCCCGACATGGGCCGCCGCTTCCTCGCCGCTGCCTACCCCTCGGAGATGCCGCTCGTGGACGACCCGCTGCTGCTGGGCGACGAAGCGGACCAGCAGGCCCACATAGAACGAATCGACCGGGCGCTGGCCGCCCGTATGCCCGCCCTGAGAGGCGCAACCCCGCTCAGCCACACCAGCGGTGCCTACGACGTCACCCCCGACTACCACCCCCTCATCGGCTGGACCCCCGAGACAGCCGGGCTGTGCCTCGCCCTGGGATTCTCAGGCCACGGACTGAAACTGTCACCCGCCATCGGCGAGATCGTGGCGGCCATAGTCCTCGGCCACGAACCGCCCTTCGACCCGCACCAATTGCGCCCCACCCGCTACGCCGAGAACGAGCACATGTTCTGCGCCTACGGCCCCGGCGCCCGCGCCTGACCCCAGCACCTGTTGTGTCGGGTATCCGACACATAGGTCAGGCAAGCAGGCGTCGACAACCCCGAGGGGTCGCTTTCAGCGGTTCCCGGGGTTCTGTCGTTTTGCCGCCGAACGGTTATGTCCAGCCGCCCTCGATCTGGACGCCACCACCGGAATCGTAGGGATGGTGGGGGAGATCGGGATCGAGGCGGTGGTAGTCGCTGGCCTCGGCCGTGAACAGGGCATGCACAGTGTCAAGACCAGTGGGCGGGTCGAGAGCCCCGGCCGTTATCGAATACCTCCCAGGCTTGGCACTCGAGCGCCAGAACAGGCTGCCCCCGCAATGAGCGCAGAACCCATAGGCCACGGCCGGCTCCTCGTCGGGAGTCCACCACTTCACCGAGTCGACACCCCGATCGAAGGACAGATCATCTCGGTGCGTATTCGTGGCGGCCATGAAATGGCCCGTCCAACGCCGACAACGCGAACAGTGGCAGTTGATCACAGGCCGCAGCGGCCCGTTCAACGTGAACCGCACCGCACCGCACGCACAACCACCAGCAACACTCATCTACAAGTCACCTCAGCTCCACGGATACGGCGAGTTGCTCACCGGATGCAGATCCCCGGTGGCATAACGGGACCAACAGAACGGAGCCAGCAACCCCTGAGGCTCACCCAGCAACTCCCTGGCGACAAGCGCGCCCACACCGATCATCTTGTAGCCGTGGTTGGAGTCGGCGATGAAGTACACGTTGTCGCAGAACATGTCGAACACCGGGAAATTGTCCGGCGAGAAACTGCCGATACCGCCAGAGGGCTCACGGCTCATCAGATGACCCTTACCCTCGAAACGCTTCTGACAATGAGCCAGTGCCGCAGACCAGGTGCGATAGAAGTCCTCACCCACCACGAAATCGGGTGACTCCGGCCCGTAGGGATCGACCGCCACCTCCTCGCCGGGCTTGTCCACCACGTAGGGCATGTACCCGCCCTGCACGCCACCGAAATTGAAGTCGGGCTTGTAGTACACACCCCACGGCCCCTCAGTGACCAGCCCGTCGGGGTCATGGAGCGGAGCGTCGGTGTCGATGTGCACCACCGGCGGCATGTTGCCGACATTGTCGACGAGATAGCCCGGGTCGACCTCAAGGGTGCCCTCCTGCAGGCACATATAAGTCCAGGTCGGACGCCGATGCACCGCACCGCCGGGCCCGAGAACGTCAGTTGTGACCGGAAGGTCGAGCATCGCCCAGATCTTCTGCACCCACGGCCCCACCGCCACCACCACCTGGTCACACTCAACGCTGCCCTGATCGGTGACCACACCGGTCACCGCCCCCGCAGCGTCACGCTCAAACCCCATCACGGACACGCCCCCAACCACCGACACACCCTCAGCCTCCGCCTTGCCCAATAAGCCCTTGAGCGAGGCCATGTTGTTGGCATAGCCGCCGCGATGCTCCTGAAGAACGCTGGTGATGCCCTGCGCCTGCCAGTCGTCGAAAATCCCCAACATGTGGCGGCGGGAGTCCTCAGCCCCCTCCACGAAAGTCGACGCGTAACCGATGGCCTGCTGTTGAGCATGGATCGAGGCGACGTCTTCATGCATCGCCTCATGGCTGATCTGCAGATACCCGACCGGATGGTATGAGAACGCCTCCGGGTCGCTCTCCCAGACGTCCACCGAATGCGCCATCAGCTCACGCATCGCCGGCTGGAAATAGTTGTTGCGGATCACACCACAGGCAATGCCGGAAGCCCCGGCGCCGACCCCGGCCTTGTCGATCACGACCACGTCGGCGCCGGAGCCGCGGCCCGACGAACGCAGGTCACGGGCCAGGTTCCAAGCAGTCGACAAACCGTGGATGCCGGCACCGATGATCACATAACGAGAACTTCGGGGAAGACTCACTGCTGCTCCTTGTTAGTTCTTGGCTCGACCTCGGCCCTCAGTGCGCCGCCGGCGCAGACCAGCCCTCAAGCTCGGTCGGTTTCCAGTTCTCTCCCACAATGCGCGACTCAGCCACCCACGGCCCCAGTTCCACCTGCGGGAACTTGCAGTGGATGTCCTTCAAGGTGATGCCGTAGGAGTTCCCGTCCACGAGATGCCTGATCAGCACCTTGCGGGCGATGTCGTCCTCTTGGCCCTCGGGGATGTCGAAATAGATCTTCAGGAACGAGTTGGAGTAACGGTCGAACACCGCGGGCACGCCGTCCTCCTCCAACAGGGTGATGTCCTCGAGCCAGTTGATGTCGGGCCCGGGCGTGTTGGCGAGCAGATCAATGTCGGCCACGAGCGTTATGTCCTCCTGATAGGGGAAACGCTTGCCGGCCAACACCTCGGCGTCGATCGCCACAGTGCGGATTTCCGATGGGCTCTCGCCCGTGCTTGCCGATCCGGCCATCTCAGTGCCCTCCATCAATCACGTGCTTGTCGAACAGATCCCGGATCTCGGCCAGAGTGTTCTCCTCGGTGACACCGGGAATGTAGGTGGTACCGGCCAACGGCACCTTGGCCATCGCCGCCGCCTCATAGGTCAGAGCGGCGAGGTCCTCGGGCTCCAGCGAATGAATGTCGGTCTTGCCGCAGGCCCGGGCCAACATCTGCACCTCCATCGTGAGGGTGATCAAGAAGTTGTAGACCCGCAGCGCCGCCTCATCGACGTCGAGGCGCTTTCGCAGATCCACATCCTGGGTGGCCACACCCACCGGGCAACGACCAGTGTGGCAGTGGTAGCACTCGCCGGCGGGCACACCGATCGTGCCCTCATAGTCGGTGACGCCGGGGATCTCCTTGTTGCAGTTGAGAGCCATCAGCGCGGCGGTGCCGATGGCGATGGCGTCGGCACCCAGCGCTATGCATTTCGCCACGTCGCCGCCGTTGCGGATACCGCCGGCGACCACCAGGTCGATGTCGTCGGCGAGGCCCACGTCCTCGAGCGCCCGACGAGCCTCCGGGATAGCCGCCATCAACGGGATACCGGTCTCCTCGGTGGCCAGATGCGGCCCGGCGCCGGTACCGCCCTCGGCGCCGTCGAGATAGATCACGTCAGGACCGCACTTGGCGGCCATGCGCACATCGTCATAGACCCGGGCCGACCCCAGCTTCAGCTGGATCGGGATCTGATAGTCGGTGGCCTCACGCACCTCCTGGATCTTCAACGACAGGTCGTCGGGACCGAGCCAGTCGGGATGCCGAGCCGGTGAGCGCTGATCGATGCCCGCAGGCAGCGACCGCATCTCAGCCACCTGCTCGGTGACCTTCTGGCCCATCAGGTGGCCGCCGAGGCCGACCTTGCATCCCTGGCCGATGAAGAACTCCACCGCGTCGGCCAACATCAGGTGATGAGGGTTGAAACCGTAGCGGCTCTGGATGATCTGGTAGTACCACTTGGTCGACAGGTCCCGTTCGGGTGGGATCATGCCGCCCTCGCCTGAGCAGGTGGCGGTGCCGGCCATCGAGGCGCCCTTCGCCAGCGCCATCTTGGCCTCCAGCGACAGGGCACCGAAGCTCATGCCGGTGATGTACACGGGAATGTCGAGCTCCAGCGGCTTGGCCGCGAAACGCGACCCGAGCACGGTCTTCGTCTCGCACTTCTCGCGGTAGCCCTCGATCACGAATCGGGTGAGGGTTCCCGGCAGGAACACCAACTCGTCCCAATGCGGGATCTTCTTGAAGATCGAGAAGCCCCGCATCCGGTAACGGCCCAGTTCGGACTTCACGTGGATGTCGTTGATCACCTCGCGGGTGAATATCCGGCTCTGCCCCAACACATCTGTGCTCTTGTTCACTTCGCTCATCGTCGTCTCCTTGTCTTCTCTCGCTGTCTTCTGGGCTCAGATCACGAGCTTGCGCTCTGACGGCTCGAGTGCGTCGTAGTTGTGCAGCTGCTTGCCGCAGACGAACTTCTCGAACGGCGGAGGGTCTCCCAGCCCGTGGATCCGGAACTTGCGTTCGATCAACTCGGTGTCGGCATCGGTCCATTCACCGGGCACGCAGTCGACTCCCAACGAACTCACCTTCCCGCCGACATAGATCTGACCGTCATACATCGAGTCGCCCAGGTTCTGGCCGGCGTTGCCGCAGATGATCTGACGGCCGCGCTGCATCATGAACCCGGTGTTGATCCCGACGTCGCCCATCACGATGATCGTGCCGCCCTTCTGGTCGATGCCGGTGCGGGCGCCCACATCGCCCTTCACGATCAGGTCACCGCCGCGGATAGCGGCTCCGGTGAGCGAGCCTGCGCCGCGCTCGACCACGACCACGCCCGACATCATGTTCTCTCCGAGAGACCAGCCGACACGACCGTTGATAGTCACCTCGGGCCCGTCGATCAGGCCGCAGGCGAACCAGCCGGGGCTTCCCTCGAAATGGATCCGACAGCGCTTCAGGATCCCAACCGCAAGCGAATGCTTGGAGGACGGGTTGAGCACCGTCACATCGACTATGCCGTCGTTGTAGATCAGTTTCCGCAAGGCCATGTTGATCTGGCGGATGGTCAGGTCGGTGGCGTCGAAGCGTGCCCTGCCGCCGTCGACCTCGATGTTGTCGGGCATTTCGGCGTGGGGCTCTACCAGGCCTCGAGCGTCGTAGGAGACGCCGCTGCGCGAACCTACACTTGCCATACCAACACCTCCCGCTCATACGGATCGCGGGTCTCGACCTCGCGCTTGACCAGGGTCCGGATCGACACTTCCTCGGTGGCCACCGCCACCAGATCGTCAGACTCGAACAGCACCAGCGGTTTGGCCGCCATCTCATCTTTGGCGATCCCCAACTCGTTGCCCGTGACACAGACGTAGGTGAACACACCGTCGAGGTCGTCGAGGCTGTCTTTCATGGACGTCTCCAGCGACAGCCCGCCCGACATCTTCTCAGCCAGGTACACCGCGATGATCTCGGAGTCGCACTCGCTCTGGAACCGATGTCCGGCCTGCTCGAGGCGGCGGCGCCACTGGTGATAGTTGGTCAGCTGCCCGTTGTGGACCACTGCCACATCGGCGAACGGGTAGGCCCAGTAGGGATGGGCGCTGGCCAGGTCGACCTCGGACTCGGTGGCCATGCGCACGTGCCCAACGCCGTGTGTCCCCCTGAACGAGCCCAGACCGTACTGGTCGCTCACTGTGGCCGCGTCGCCCATGTCCTTGATGATCTCCAGCGAACTGCCCAGCGACAGCACCTCACAGCCTGGAACATCCTCGAGGTAGTCGGCCAGCGGCTTGAGCTCACCGCTGTAGCGGACCGTGGCCCGGAAGGCGTATCCGGTGTCGCTGGTGACTGTCGCCACCTCCGCGCCGATCTTGGCGAGCCGAGCTTCCACCTCCAGGCGGTTGCGAGCCAGTCGTTCCTCCATGCCGAAACCGGTGCTGCGGTTCGGCTCGGCGAGCACGAAACGGATGACGACAAGATCGTCGGCCGGTCCGTACACCGCGTAGCCGGTGGAATCCGGCCCGCGGTGCTTCATTGCCTGCAACATGGCTGTCAATTCGGCGCCTATATCGGCCGTGCCGTCGCGGTGGATCACTCCTGCGATGCCGCACATGGTGCTACCTCCCTAGTTGTTCTGCCTAGTTGTTCTGATATGTGTGAATTGTTGTTGACGTTGAATCAGCCCAACAGGCGGGCCCGTTGAGCAGTGCCGGATCAGGGCAGGACGTCGAGGTACTCCTCAACATCCCAGTCTGAGACGGTGTGCAGGAACCGCTCCCACTCGTCGGTCTTGTAGTGCATGAACACCTTGTACATCTCGCCTGGAAGCGCCGACTTGACAACCTCGTCGTTGTCGAGCGCTTCGAGCGCCTCGCCCAAGGTGAGCGGGATCTTCTGGACCTGCTTGCCCTCCTTGAGGGCTTCGTAGATGTTGCGCTCCTCGGGCTCGCCCGGGTCGAGGCTGCGGTCCAGACCGTCGTCCATGGCCTTGAGCAGGCCGGCGAACGACAGGGCCGGGTTGACCGCACTGTCCACCGAGCGGTACTCGAAGCGCCCCGGCGCGCTGACACGCAGCGCCGTGGTGCGGTTCTGGAATCCCCAGTCGGCGAACACGGGCGCCCAGAAGCCGGTGTCCCACAGCCTGCGGTAGGAGTTGACGGTCGGTGACGTCAGACAGGTGAGTGCACGGACATGCTCGAGGATCCCCCCGATCGCCTTCATGCCGATCGGACCCGGCATCTGCGGGTTGTCCCCCTCGGGCATGAACTTGTTGTTGCCGTCCGCGTCCCACAGCGAGATGTTGTGGTGGCAGCCGTTGGCCGACACGCCCATGAAGGGCTTGGGCATGAAGCACGGAAACGCACCCAGCTCCCGACCCACCTGCTTGCACACCTGTCGGTAGGTGCTCAGCCGGTCGGCGGTGAGCTCGGCCCGGTCGAAGTTGAAGTTGAGTTCCAACTGCCCGGGGGCGTCCTCGTGGTCGCCCTGGATCATGTCGAGACCCATCGCCTCGCAGTACTCGACGACCCTGTGGATCAGCGGTTGCAGCTCAGCGAACTGGTCGATGTGGTAGCAGTTGGGCTTGGTCAGACCCTCGACGGTGGGCTTGCCGTGCTCGTCGGCTCGCAGCCACATCATCTCCGGCTCGCAGCCGGCACGAAGATGCAGTCCGTGCTTGGCCTCGAACTCGGCGTGGATGCGCTTGAGGTTGCCCCGGCAGTCCGAGGTCAGGAAGGCTCCGCCGTCGACTTCCTCCTCACGGCCGCGGAACAGCGTGCACCAGACCCGTGCCGTGCGACTGTCCCACGGCAGAGGCATGAAAGTCTCCGGTTCGGCGAGGCCGACCAGCTCGCGGGCCTCGGGCCCGTAACCGATGTAGTCACCGTGACGGTCGATGAACAGGTTCGCTGTCGAGCCGTAGACGAGTTGGAAGCCTTTCCGGGCGATCATGCCGAAATGCTTCGCCGGTATGCCCTTGCCCATGATCCGTCCTGTGACGGAGAGGAACTGGCAGTACAGGTACTGGATGTTGTCGGCTTCGATGCGGGCTTCCACCTCCCTTACCTGCTCTTCGCGGCCATCGGCCCCTACGAACATCTCAAGATCAGTGGCCATGTCTCCCCCAATTGAAAATGAATATGCGACCTGCGTGGGCATGGCCGAGGTGCGTTGGTGAGCGCCTCGGTGTCAGCTTCGACAGGCGTGGGCCGACCGTAGCACTATCAATCAGCGCGCGTCTACTGAGAGTAGCGATTATTTCCTCTCAGTAGCGTGAGTGCTATTGAGAGGACAAGCGGTTCAGACCTTGCGGCGAGGGGTGTCGGCGTTCTTCAAAACTTTGCCGGCAGCGTCGAGGATCCCCGCTTTGGAACCCAGAGACAGGGGATTGGCACCGAACAGATCCTCGCGGTTGATCGCCACCCAGCGGTAGCCGTCGATCTTCTTGGCCCGCTTGAAGGCAGACTTCAGATCCCCGGTCTCGGAGGCCACGATGATCGAACCCTTGATCGAGCCCTTGTCGAACACAAGGTCAGCCTCACCACTCGGGTCTGGTGTTGCGCCCACAGCGGTACTTACAGCATCACTGAGAGCATCGTGGTTCAGTCGGGCCATTTCAGTCGTCCTCCGAGGTCAGGATCAGTTCAACGGCATCGAGAGCGGCTTGCGCATCGGCGCCTTCAGCGGTCACTTTGGCGGTGTCGCCGGTGGTTGCTCCGAGCGCAAGCACGCTCATGATGCTTGCTGCATTTGCGGACTTTGCTCCAACCTCGACACTCACTTTCGCGTCGAAGGATTTCATCTGCTCGACAAGAGCAGACGCAGGGCGTGCATGGAGCCCCTGCGGGTTGGTGATGATGATCTCACGGTCCATTCGGTCCCCCAGAGGTCAATGTTCGTCTAGTCGTCGTCGTCAGGGTCGGCGGTGAGGCAGTCGTACAAGAACTGGGCGTCGGTGGTGTGCCAGAGCGTCTCGCACAGGTCCTCGTCCTGGAGGACCTCGGCAAGCTGGGAGAGCACCCGCACATGGTCGTCGCCGACCGCGGCCAGGCCCACAACCAGGTGGGCGGTTCCCGCCTGCCAGTCGACCCCGTCAGGATGCTGAACCACCACGATCCCCGTGGAACGGATGTACTCCTTGCTCTCGAGCACTCCATGAGGCAGAGCGACACCGTTGCCCAGATAGGTCGAAACCTTGGTTTCGCGCTGCTTCATCCCCTCGATGTACTCGTCGGAGATCGACCCTCGAGCCACCAGCAGTCCACCCGCATGCTCAATGGCCTCGTTCATCGAATCGGAATGATGACCGAGGACAATGTCATCTGGAGTGAGAACGGCGGAGAGCGAGTCGTCCATGAGTCAACTCACATCGCGGAAACGACTGGCTCGCCCGAGGTCAGGTTCGAGACCAGTGCCTTCACGGCCGGGTCGTTCATGAACAGCGTGAACGGAATGATCGCCGCCCCCGGAACTTTGGCCTGAGCCTGCTTCGCAAGACCCTTGTGAACGACCACCACATCGGCTGCGTCGGTCA
Source organism: Candidatus Aldehydirespiratoraceae bacterium (assembly GCA_965208435.1). Classification (GTDB taxonomy): domain Bacteria; phylum Actinomycetota; class Acidimicrobiia; order Acidimicrobiales; family Aldehydirespiratoraceae; genus VXYK01. The sequence goes on from OZ242337.1 coordinate 1,961,554, forward strand.
ACTGGCCCACAGGTGAATGCACGACGTTGATGTCGAGCTTCGCCTTCTTCACCATCTTCTTCAACTGGTTGGCGCCCATCAAGCTGCTGCCCATGCCAGCCTCGCAGGCGTAGACGATGAGTTTGATCTCGTCGGCCTGCTTGGTCACGCGTTCTGTCACATCGGTCCCCCTGTTTCCTTCAGTGCCGTGCGGCGGTTCTTGCTGCGGGGTGGTCCTGGATACGCCAAGACCACCCCGCAACAAATATCAAACTTCAGGTCCCTATGAGATACCTGGTACGCCCGCCATGGCATCGGCCATGTCGTCGCTGTCATCGTCGGCGTCGGTCATGTCTTTGACCGGGAACAGTCGCAGCAGGATACTGCCCACGAAGAACGCGGCGGCTGCTCCGGCGATCATTCCTAACCAGACTCCTGCAGCCGCGCCTCCGTCAGAGGGCGTGAACGTCGCGTAGGCGAAAACACTGCCTGGAGACGGTGGTCCGGTCAATCCGGCGTCGAAGATCACGAAGATGATGTCGGCGCTGATGCCTCCTGCCCACATGGCGACGATCATCACCGGGTTCATGAGCACGTACGGGAAGTACACCTCATGGATACCACCGAAGAAGTGGATGATGATCGAGCCGGGTGCGGAGAGCTTGGCCAAGCCCTTGCCCGCGAACCAGTAGGCGAGCAGCAGACCAAGACCCGGACCGGGATTCGTCTCGAGCAGATAGTAGATCGAGCGTCCGCTCTCCTCCACATCAAGGGTACCGAGCGGTGTGAGTACACCGTGGTTGATGGCGTTGTTCAAGAACAGCACCTTGGCGACCTCGATCGGGAGGTCCATCAATGGGATCAGGCCAGCGTCGTCGATGCTCTCGACCATGTTGCCGAATGCGTCGGCGATCTCTCGCATGATGGGGCCGATGATCCGGTAGCCCAACATGGCCAGACCCATACCAGCGATGCCCTGAGAGAAATTGTTGACCAGCATCTCGAATCCTGCTGGGGTGCGGGGCTCAAGAAGCTTGTCGATTTCTCTCATCACCCAACCTGCAAGCGGGCCGGCAACCATCGCGCCCATGAACTGAGGCGCCCCACCAGCACCAGCGATGCCGAACTGGACGCCCCGGTCTTCAGCTACTGCTGCGATGAGTTCGTCGTAGAACCCTGGTTGCAACGCTGCACCGGCGATGACACCCATCACGGTGATCGCGCCCAAGACACCTCCTCGGTGGCCGTAGATCAATTTGCCGCCGGTGTAGGCGATCAGCAACGGTAACAAGTACCGGATCATCGGGACGACCGTGAGATTTGTGATCGTGCCCCAATCCCAGCCGAGCGCATCGTCGCCAATCTTCGACAGCCAGCCGGTTGGAATGAACAGAGCGGTAATCAAGCCCCAAGCAATGAACGCTCCGATATTCGGAATGACCATGCTGGACAGAAAACCGCCGAAACGTTGAACTCGTTCTAACATGCGCGGGTCCTCCCCCAATTTTCGTAATGCTGACGTAAACATGTCACACAGCCGTCATGCTTCGCTACTGCCAATAAGGCACTAGGCAGATATGACAAATCGGCGCAACGTCAGGTATGGCGCGCAACTCGGGCTGACAGGCCCGTGGATTCAGGCTTAGGGTGCCGGTAACCAGAAGAAACCGGCACCCTAGACAATAGCAAGGGCTAACAGTGCCGCCGTGTTGCTGCCTCGGCAAGGATCATCGTGACACGTGCCCCGATCAGATCTGCGTTGTCGTGCCCGCCCTCCGGGTCGTGCCCATCGACGTGGTTCTCATAGACCGTACTAGCGTGTATCTCAGCGTTAGCCTGAGCCACGGCAGCACGCTGGCACTCCTCGGACGTTGAAGTGTCCGACGAACACGACATCGCCAGTAGCGCAATAACGACGAGTGAACCAAGTCGCACGGTAACCCCTAGTTGCTAGCTGAGTTAGATGCGTTTGGGCCCGGGCTGTTAGCGCCATTGGAACCACTGGCCACGAGACCTGAAATATCGGTAGCCGCCTGGAATATGTTGTATAGCCAATCGGGGAACGGACTGTGGTTGTGGGACCAGTAGACGCAATTGTAGATCGGCTCGGTGTAGTCAAGGTATCCGCCGTTGACATAGACGTACTGATATCCGACCAGCTCGCAAGAAGAGTGTGTCGGCGCAGCTGCGGCTTCGCTGGCGCCGAATCTGGGCACGCTGAGCATCGCGAACAACATCAACACTGCCAGCATCACTGCGATTGCCCCTAGCCACATTTTTCGTCCAGCGCGGGACAAGACGGTCGTGCCGCCTTGGAAGGTCTCAGCGCTTAGATGTTCCAGTCCTGTCGGTATCATTTGATTAGCCCTGATCGTTCATGGGGGTGTTGAGGTTGGGGTGTGCGCGTCCGCGGAAAAGCCCCTTTGATGTGGGACGATGTGTGTTGGGAAGCACATGTGGGTTCCACAGAAAGGGGCATCTCCGAGATGCAGGTTAGCAGCACTTGTGATGTGAGGGTGACAGGGGGCGGTGGGCAGGTCGCGGCGCATGCGGGTTTGTTCGCGTTGGGGCGTTTCGCTGACGGTTTGGGTTTGGGGGAGGCGTTGTCGGCGGTGGTGCCGGTGTCTGGTGAGCGGGCGCCGGTCCATGACCGGGGCAAGGTGTTGGTGCATTTGTTGTTGATGCTCGCCGGGGGTGGGGAGGCGTGCGCGGATATTGAGCATCTGCGGGCTCAGCCGGTGCTGTTTGGGGAGGTGGCGTCTGATTCGACTCTGTACCGCACACTGCGGGGCTTGGGCCCTGATGTGGTGGGGGGACTGGCTGGGGCGGTGGCTGGTGTGCGCGCGGGGGTGTGGGAGCGCCGCGGTGATGTGTCGGGGTCGTCTCCGGTGGTTTTGGATATCGACTCGACGCTGGTGGAGGTGCATTCTGAGAACAAGGCCGAAGCGGCGGCGCATTTCAAGGGCGGGTTCGGGTTCCATCCGATGCTGTGTGCTACCGACGATGGTGAGATGCTGTCGATCAAGCTGCGTGCGGGCAACGCAGCCGCGAACTCGATAGCAGACCATATAGAGGTCCTCGACGCTGCTGTGGCGCAGCTCCCCGCAGCGGTCGCCGCGGGGCACCGCGAACACGACGACACGGTGCCTCTCAGGCGGGTGCAGTTGCGTGTGGACTCCGCGGGCTGTTCTGCACGTATCGCCGCGGCTTGCCGGGACCGCAACATCGAGTTCTTCATGACAGCACGCTCCAACAACCAGGTGGAGGCGGCTATCGACCACAACCGCATCGACCCGGACAAATGGCAGTCCGCCCTCGACGCGAAAGGCGAACCCGCCGAACGCGCCCAGGTCGCGGACCTCACCCATTTCGTCGATCTCTCCGACTGGCCCGACGCGACCCGTTTCATCGCTTGCCGCGAGCCCCGCCACCCCGGCGCCCAAAGGACCCTGTTCGACTCCGACACCTGGCGCTACCGCGGGTTCTACACCGACGCCGCAGGCGACCCCGCCGAACTCGACGCCCACCACAGAGCCCACGCCCGCATCGAGAACACCATCGCCGACCTCAAAGACTCCGGCCTGGCCCGCATGCCCTTCAGCGACTTCGACGCCAACACCGCCTGGGCCGCGATGGTCGCGTTCAGCTCGACGCTGGTGAAATGGTTCCAACAACTCCGCCTCGACGGACCCCTCGCCAACGCCTCCCCCAAACGCCTCCGCTGGCAGCTATGGCACGCACCCGCGAGACTCGTGCGGTCCTCACGCAAATGGACCCTGCGCCTGCTCCACTGGTGGCCAACAACACCACAACTCCTCCACGCCTGCCGCCCCGGCGCCCCATAAACACACCCCCCACCCCGACCCGACACGGCCTGATTCACCCCGACCCGACACGCCCCAACACACCCCAACACGCCTGACCAGACCCCAAAACACCCGCCCGCGAACCCCACGCCCCCCAACCCCGAAACCCCAACCCCGAAACCACACCAAAACACGCACACCCAACCCGATCACAAATACTCGTGAACGATCAGGGTTAAACTCCCTTTGGTTTGGGTTGAGGCCACGATGATAGGCACCCCCCCCCCTGTCAAGCCTTTCGGCACATTTTTTTGCTTTCGCTACAACGTCAGGCCGCTGCTTGCTGAGCAGACCTTGCTTGTTGCCGTTCTCGCGGGGCAACGGAAGCTCGGCTCCCGCGCCCGAGAGTTCAGCTGACAGACTGAGTTCGTAGGGTTGCCCAGCTGATCGGAGAGGCCAAGGCCTACCGGATCGGCGGCGATGCCCTGACCCGCTTGGACCGGCTGGCTGATCTTCTGGCGGGCCGTTCGGGGGTCACCCTGTCTCCCACGGTGAAGCGCCTGCTGTTCTCCGCCGAAGGCTTCACCCCAGAACTGACCGCTGCCGCTGCCATCAGGCTTGATGTGGAACTCGTCGACCTTCGACGTCTCTACGAGGGTGCTTGAGGCCGGCCAGACTGGCATTCGGCATCAACAGGCGCTCCAGGTGTGGATTCTCAAGAATCAGATGTAGCGCGCGACACGGGCTACGTCGGGATGCAGGGGCAGGGGGGCTGACCGCAACCACTGACGCGGAGCGCGACATTTTGGTAGACCCGCGGTGACTTGACCTGGCGCTTGGGGATGTTGGCGAACCACGGGGTCAGTTGACGGACGACCAGGACGTCGGTGAGGGCGTCGATGTAACGCCTGACGGTGGATTCCGACACGTCGATTGACCGGGCGATCTTGGCGCTGTTCCAGGTCTGCCCGTGGTAGTGGGCCAGCATGGTCCAGAATCTCCGCATCGTCGTGGCTGGGAAGCGGAAGCCGAGATTGGCCAGGTCGCGCTCGAGGAACGTTGAGATGTAGTCGTCGCGCCAGCGGTTCGACGCCTCGCCGGTCGGGGCCAGGAAGGACTCGGGCAGGCCGCCGCGCAGCCAGAGGTCATCGAGTCGGTGCCCTCCCACATCGGACAGCCGCAGGCCTCCCAACTCGACGAAGGAGACCCGACCGGCCAAAGACTCCGAGCCCAAGCCGATCAGGTCGGGCGATGCGCTGCCGAGCACGACGAAACGGCCGGGTCGACGGCTTTCGTCGACAAGGACCCGAAGCGTCGGGAACAACTCGGGCATCCTCTGGGCCTCGTCGACCACGATCGTCTCGCCGGTGTCGCGCAGCGCCAGTGTCGGTTCGGCCAAGCGTGCGAGGTCTCGATGGTCCTCAAGGTCGAAGAACACCGCGGGCGATGAGGAGATGGTCTGACGGGCCAGGGTGGACTTCCCGGCTTGTCGAGGTCCGGTCAGCAGGGTCACCGGTGCGTGAGCCATCGCCTCGCGCAGGTTCTGGGCGTCGACAATACGGTCGATCAACTGCATACGCCCAGACTATCCTTGAAAATCCATCATATCATACAAGATTCTCAAACTGGTCGACCCTTTGCCCTTGAAAATTGCCCGGTCCCTCACTGCTTGGTTCGGTAGCGTGTCCTCTTGAGACAGCATGACGAAAGGCACATATGTGAAAGTCATTGTGTTCGGAGGTACTAGCAGGCTCGGTCGACAGATCTGGCGCAAAGCGCTCGACGACGGGCATCAAGTCACCGTCTTCGGACGCTGGGCGAAGGAACTCGTCAAGAAAGAGCCGGCACTGAGAGCCATCCGGGGTGACTCATTTGACGCTGGCGCGATGTCCGGTGCGATTTCTCGTAACGATGCGGTCGTCGTGTGTCTCGGGACCGACTACACCGAACACGCCACCCCGACTACAGCCACGAAGATCATCGTCGACGCCATGGTCAACCGTGATGTCAAACGTCTTGTCGTTGCCACGACGACCGAAGACGGCCTTGACGAGACGAAGATCTCGATGAGGGCCCGCATCTTCTTCCCCTTCGTCAGGCTGTGGAGCACGAGGTGGGGTACGCACATGCTGGGCGGCCATGAACCTCAGGAGAGGATCGTCAAGGAGAGTCCGCTCGACTGGACCATCGTTCGCGTCCCTGTCATCAACGACAAACTGACGCCGGGATTCACCGAACGCACCACCAACGTCAGCAGGGAAGACGCCGGAATCTACATCGCCGGACAACTTGACGATCCAACCAACATCCACAGGACGGTCACCGCCCGCGATTCTCAAGGCCAGCCACCCTCCTACGGTTCCGACGCGCCTCCACCTTCAGACGCAGCGTCGGCCGAGACTCCGGCAACCGGCAAGTTCGACGACTATCCGCTGGACCTCAACGAATAACTCAACCAACCTGGTTCCCGTCGCGTCGCTGAACCCGATCGATGAGACTGCGCTATAGGAGGGAACGACATGCGAGTCACTGTGTTCGGGGGCAGCCGACTCAGAGGGGAGATCTGGCGCAAAGCGGTCGATGACGGGCATCAGGTCACCATCTTGTAGGGGTCGACGGGAACCTCAAGACCCCTATGTAACGCCTCACGGCGGACCCCGACACGTCGATTGATCGGGCGATTCGGGCGCTGTTCCAAGTCTGCCCGTGTTAGTGGGCCAACATCCAAGTATCAGGTGTAGCGCCCGACTCGGGCAACTGTCTGACAGCAGGGTTTGCCATTTAAGGTCACTCTGATTATAGTAAGTGGAGTTCTAATAACTGTACATATATGAATGGAGCCAGCGAGTGCACATGCCGACGAGACCGGAGAGCCTCTACGACCGCGAGGCCGAGTGGGCAGACTTGTCGCGATTCGTCCTGTCGCCGCGGCCGGGCCTTCGGTTGGGGATCGTGTACGGCCGACGCCGCTATGGCAAGAGCTATCTTCTGCGTCGCCTGGTAGACGCCACAGGCGGGGCATACCATTTGTCACTGCGGGAGGAGCGCCGGCCTTCTCTAGGCCGGTTCGCCGAGAGCCTCAGTCGGCAGCTGAATTGGGCGCCACCTCAGCCGTTCCGGGACTGGCGTGACGCCATGGAGCAGGCAGTGAGCGTGCTGGGCACGCGGGGGACACAACCGCAGGTATTGGTGATCGATGAATACCCCTACCTCCGGCAGAACAGCCCAGAGTTGGATTCTGCGCTACAGGCCGTAATGGACGAAGCCGCGGCCGGAGGCCTCGATGAGACGTGGACAGCACCGGTGAGCGTTGTCCTGTGCGGTTCGGCCATGTCGGTGATGACCCAGATATTGAGTGGGACGTCGCCTCTGCGAGGCCGAGCGACGCTGGATATGCCGCTAACGGCCTTCGACTACCGGCAGGCGCGGGGCTATTGGGGAATCGGAGAACTGTACGCGGCATTCGCGGTAGACACCGTTGTGGGCGGGACTGCCGGCTACAAAGACCTGACCGCCGACGCCGGGATTCCGACTCGTCGTGAGCACCTGCCGCAATGGCTGGCTGCCACGGTGTTGAACCCGTCGCACGTCTTGTTTCGAGAGGACGACTATCTTCTCCGAGAAGATCCCCGGGTCACCGACGAGGCCGCCTACTACTCAATGCTCCAGGCGGTGGCCCACGGGCGGACATCACCGGCCAAGATTGCCGAGGCGCTGGGCAGGACGTCCAATGAGATCAGCCACCACCTCCAGGTGATGACAACGGCTGGATTCGTCGTCCGCCACGAGGACCTGCTGGCCGACCGGCGACCGGTCTACCGGATAGCCGACCCGATTGTGCGCTTTCATCACCTGATCAACCGACGGCATCGTGCCCGGCTGGAAGACCGCCGAGCCTTTGATGTGTGGGCCGACGCAGAAGCCACCTACCGCTCGCAGATTGTCGGCCCCCATTTCGAGTCGATGTGCCGCTATTGGGTGGACCACTATGCACAAGAGGAGACCCTGGGCGGCCCCGCCGGTACATCGGCTTCGTTGCAGGTGAATGACCGCCGTCGACGCCAGGCATTCGAGCTGGACGTGGCGGCGCTCGGGCGCGGCCGCATTGAGGGGAAGACCAAGACCGTCCAACTGATCGGGGAGGCCAAGGCATACCGGATTGGCGGTGACGCCCTGACCCGCCTGGACCGTCTGGGCGATCTTCTGGCGGGCCGCTCGGGGGCCACCCTGTCTCCCACTGCGAAGCGCCTGCTGTTCTCCGCCGAAGGCTTCACCCCGGAACTGACCGCCGCCGCTGCTGTCCGGCCTGATGTGGAACTCGTCGACCTTCAGCGCCTCTATGAGGGCGCCTGAGGCCCGGCCAAACTGGCATTAGGCATCAACAGGCGCTCTGGGTCGTAGATTCTCAAGGATCAGGTGTAGCGCGCGACACGGGCCACGTCGGATGCGGACAGCAGAGGGCTGACCACAACCACGGGCGCCTTGATCTCCGGGAGCGTGATCGTGCTGATGACCAGATCGAACTGATCGTGACGGAGCGCCTCGTAACCGCGCTCTGAGAGCACCTCCACCAGTTCGAGCTCCGGGAACTCCGCTTTGATCCGAGAAACCAGCACCCAGACCGTCGCCATACCGCTCGGACACACCACCAGAGCCTTGCGACGCGGCCGCAACTGGGCACGTTCCATCGCCCCGGCGAGGTACATGGTGATGAAACAGACCTCGTCGTCATTGATCGACAGGCCCATCTCGGCTTCAACCAGCGTGGTGATGTCGGCGGCAACAGAATGAACGTCCGGATAGCGGTTCGACACCTCGTCCCGCAACGGGTTGTGGATCGGCAGTCCATGACGGAGCCGGACGCTCAACCGGCCAAGATGCAGAGCCAGGCTCCGCCTCAGTTCCCGGTCCTCGCTCAAGGCAATATGCAACCGCTCTCCCGCGGTGTCGATCACCCTGTCGAGCAGATCCCTGGTGATCGGCAGCGATTCAGTGGAGACCGCATCGAGGGCGTCGAGACCGAGCAGGTACTCCGTGATGGCCGCGACCTCCTCCGTCGGCAGTTCGAACCCGAGAATCTGCTCAATGTCGGTCACCATGTCCGACACGCTCGACGCCACCGGGTGGTCCATGACCGAACGGTGCAGCCCGGTCTCCATCGCAACCCGGTGACCGTCCCACAGGCGGGTGATCGACACAGCCAGGAACAGCGCGAACACGACATCGCTTCGGCCGGACGTGAGAGTCTCACCGAGCGTGCTGCGGCGCACGATCGCCGAGGTCTCTGCCAGCGGCAGAGCGAACAGCCGCTCCCGAAGCCCCACCGGCACACGAACCGATGACTGCTCGCGGGCTCGGGCATCCGCGCCTATCTGCAACCGCAGGACGTCCTCAGGGACCGACTCCAGAGTGAACTGCACCATCACCCGGCGAATACGGCGCTCAGAACCGACCACCGAGATCCCCTTGCCGGGACGTCGCACCAGTGGCAGGCTGTTGCGCTCGAGCCAGGACTCGCACGCATGCAGATCACGACGAGCCGAAGTCTTCGACACCTCCAACTCGTCATGCAGCTCCTCAAGCGAAGTCATCGCCGGCGCGGTCCACAGCAATGCTGCCAGCAGCAGCCGAGCCCGCTCCTCGGGGGCATAGACGCGGGGGGCCTGCGGACGCGCCAACAGATCGTCGCGGATCTGTTGACGCAGATCGTCGGTCGCCTCGATCGTCAACCCGAGACCCTGCCGACGAACCAGATCGGCACCCTTGTCGCGGAGGTAGCGCTGAACCTGGTCGAGCCGATAACGAACCACCCGCTGGCTCAAGCCGAGTTCCGCAGCGAGGTCTGCGGTGCTTCTGGGTCGGTCCTGGTCGATGAGCCAGCGGGTGATCCGGATGACCCTCGTGTCGATATCGACGCTCACGCAACCGAACTCTCGGAACGAACGACTTCCCGAACCTCCTGCGCACTCGCCGCGGCGAGCACCGGACCCACCAGACGCTCAGCGGTTTCGGCTTCGAGAGAATCGATGACGGACTTGGTCGGGTTGACGGACCGGGCACTGACCGACAGCTTGTCGATCCCCATAGCTGCGAGCACCACCGCACCCGTCGGGTCCGCCGCGGCCAGCCCACAGACAGAAACGGTGATCCCGTTGCGGTGGGCGGCGTCGGCAGTCAGCTTGCACAGAGCCAGCACAGCCGGGTGCAGGGGATCCTGGAAGCCGTCGAGCGCGCCGTTGGTGCGGTCCGCGGCCATCGTGTACTGAGTGAGGTCGTTGGTGCCGATCGAGAAGAAGTCGACCTCGGCAGCGACCGCATCGGCCACCAGCGCCACCGCAGGCACCTCGACCATCACGCCGATCGGCGGCACCTCGTGAGCGACGCCCTCGTCGGCGAGCTGCCGGGCCACATCGGTGATCTGGGCGCGCACGCCGCGAATCTCGGCGACATGGGAGATCATCGGCAGCATCATCGACACGTCACCATGAACCGCGGCGCGCAGGATCGCCCGCACCTGGGTGTTGAAAAGGTCCGACTCCTGGGAGTAGAGACGGGCGCCCCGCACCCCGAGGAACGGATTCTCCTCCGGGTCGATGTCGAGATAGGAGGCGGGCTTGTCACCGCCGATGTCGAAGGTCCGAATGACCACGGTGTCATCGAAACCCTGCGCCGCAAGCGAATAGAACTCGAACTGCTCCTCCTCGCTCGGAGCGGCCGCTCGGTCGAGGAACAGGAACTCGGTGCGCAACAGACCGATGCCGTCGGCCCCCTCGGAGATCGCCAACTCGATGTCTTCGCGCGAGCCGACATTGGCCGGAACGGCCACCGGGCGATCCTCCAGACTGACCCGCACCCCCCTGAACCGTGCCGCGGCCTCCCTCGCTGCCACGAAGGCGTCCCTTTGAGCGGTGAAGGCGGCGGTGGTCTCGTCGCTCGGGCGGATCGCCACATCGCCGCTGGTGCCGTCGAGGGCCACCACATCGCCCGAGTTCACCATCTCGACAACACCGGTCGTTCCCACCACCGCAGCGACACCCAGGGACCGGGCGATGATCGCCACATGGCTCGTCGGGCCGCCGGCCTCAGTGATGAAACCGAGAACTGCCTTCGGGTCGAGCAGCGCCGTCTCAGCTGCAGTGATCGCCGCGGCCACAAGGATCGACGGCACCTCGATGGCACCCAGATCCGTGCTCTCCACCCCGGCAAGGTGACGCCGCACCCGGTCGGTCACCTCCACCACATCGGTCGCCCGGGCCGCGATATAGGGATCGTCGATGGCGGCGAACATGGCCGCGATCTCCGCAGAAGTGTTGGTCACCGCCTCCTCGAGAGTCGCCCCGGCCTCAACGCCCGCCGCGACGGAATCGGCCAACATCGGGTCCTCTGCCATCAACGCCTGAGCGCCGAGCACCTCAGCGGCCTCGGTGCGGCCGGCGCTGCGGGCATGTTCCTGCAGTCGGATCAGGTCGGCCTGCACGGCCGCCATCGCGTCGTTGAACGAAGCGACAGGGTCATCAGTGTCAGGGATCTCGACCTCCACGGTGTCGATGACCACCGCGGGGCCGATCGCGACCCCTCCTGCAGCACCGGTACCGGCAAGTTTCGCTTCTTGCGGTGGGCTCATCGCCTCTTCCTCGGCTTTCTCGACCTTTTCGACTTTCTCCGCGCGCCCCATTGCGGCCTCTGTGCCGGCGGCAGCGGGACGAGCATGTCGTCCAGAGTGTCGTAGAGACACGCCCAGGCGACCATCGTGATGCTGGCGGTCATCGTCAGAGTGACCAGCGTGATCACAACCGTCACCGGATTCGTGCCGTAACCGAGGGGGGTCAGCGCGACGAAATTGAAGATGAAGAACAGAACCCAGATCGCGAACAGAGCGAAACGTCGTTTCTCGCCCAATCGAACGCTCGTGCCGAGAGCCCTGAGAGGACCCTGAACCGTCCCGTTGGCAACGACGAACCCGAAGAACGCGTACAGCACCACAACCAGAAAGAACAGAATCGGCCCCCAGAGACTCCTGAGGTATTGGAATCCGAGAAAGAACGCCGCCCAGAACCAGAAGGAGCAGACCAACTGGTCGACGAAACGAGTCACGTCCCGGAACGGCGCGGCGATGTCTACCGGTTCGTTGCGTGCGGCGTTGAGGGCGTAGGAGAACCAGGGCACCGCTGCGGTGGTTGCGAATATCAGCCCCAGAGTGGTTACCGCCAGATATCGGAACTGGTTCTCTTCCCCCCACACTGGAATCACGGACACGGCTAAGACACCGAACGTGGCAACAGCAGCCAGTGTCAGGGGAACCACATTCGCGACGTAACCACGCAAGCCGCGCCGAAACATGGCGGATATCGGAATAGGAAACGGTTTGATCCTCGGTTCGGCCATTCAGGCTGAGTCTCGCGGAAAAGGTCCGATGTCGCCACCCGACCCTCCCCCGACTGGTCGCTGGAACGGGGATTCACAACATGCGCGGACTGAACAGGTGGTTGCGCTGAGACCAGTTGTCTTCCGCTCTTGTTCGCTGCGCTCACGGGCCGCAAGGCCGCAGACTGGCCGCTCGTGCCGCGGCCTCGCGCCGTATGGGGTGCGTTGTCCCACTTGGTCGCTCGGCCTCTAGCCGTGGCCGACGCTCATATCGAGCGGAACGGGTGTGGTCATCGTCACTGCGGACCGGTCCTCGTCGGTGCAGGGAGGGCCGACAGTGTCCGTTGAACGAACCGCGGCCCGGGCCCACGCCAGAGCGTTGCGCAGAGCGTCCGGTCCCTTCGCGCCGCCGGCCAGAAACCCGGCAAGCAGCGCATCGCCGGCTCCGACCGTGTTGCGGATGTCGCCTGCCGGTGAATTGCCGTAACTCACGCCTTCGTCCACGAGCACCGCTCCGCTGCCTCCCAGGCTGACCAGGACCGTGCCCCAGCCGTGGCGCTGGAGTTCACTGGCCGCATCCACCACGTCGCCCAGAGTCCACAGTGGTTTCTCAGTCAGGCTTGCCAGTTCCTCGAGGTTCGGTTTTGCCACTGCGCAGGGGGTGTGGGCCATGCGTGCGAGGGCAGTACCGCTGGTGTCGATCACCAGTTTCTCCGACGGGTCCGGCAGCCTCTGGGCCAGCTGAACGTAGAAGTCGGCTGGTGCGCCGGGTGGAAGGCTGCCGCTGGCCACCAGCCACTGCGAATCAGCGGCTTGTTCGGTGGCGGTGTCGAGGAGCGCATCGACCGCAGACGCACTGAGGCGCGGGCCGCTCTCATTGATCTTCGTCGTGGTGCCGTCGTCCTCGATGATGGTGAGGTTGGTGCGAACGGTGCCCTCGATGGCAACCATGTGGGTCTTGGTTCCTGCTTCGTTCAACGGAGCGATCAGATCGGCGAGGCCGTCGGGGTTGCCGGGAATCACCGCTTGGGCCTGGTGGCCGTTGGTTGTCAGCACCCGTGCCAGATTGACGCCCTTGCCGGCGAATTCGACGCTTGCGGTCGTTGCCCGCAGCACCTCGCCGCGCTCCAACCGCCCGATGGCCAGGGTGCGGTCGATGCTCGGGTTCGGAGTGAGGGTGGTGATCAAGGCGCTGGGGTGGCTCGGTAGTTCTCGAACAGGAGATGCTCGGCTTCGGCGGTCCATTCTCCCCGCTCCCCGAGAGCAGCCCCTATCTCAGGGAACTGCTCGGCGAGTTCTGCCAGGCCCAGCAGGGGGACGCCGCTCACCTGCGGGAAGATCATGACCTTGCCTGCGAAACGGCCCTGCATGACCGCCTCCACGCCGTCGCGGGCCGCCTCGATTCCGCCCACCGCCGCCAGGTTGAGGGCCGGGGAGAGCGAACCGTTCACCGCCTTGTCGAGCACCAGCGCCTGGTCGCTGATCGCGGATCCCGAAGTGCCGGTGTACTGGGCGTTGTGGAGATACACGCGGCTCATGTCGAGCGGACCCATCGTGCCGTTGGCGATACCGGCGAAGAACACCAGCATGCCGTCGGGGTTCATGAGCTTCGCGGCGTCGGCCATCACCGCGGCCACCGGCACCGACACGACCACATCGTCGGCGCCCCTGCCTCCGGTCAGCCGGTTGACGAAATCCTCGGTGGTCTCACTCGCCGCGCTCGGGTCGAACAGCTCGAGGGTGCGGCCGGCCTTCTCAGCGAGCGGACGCAGCGACGCTTCCAGCACCGCAAGGCGGATGCCGTCGGGGTCGACCCCGATGACGGTTGAAGGACCGTTGTCGGTCTCGATCGCCCGCTGAATGTGCATCTGCCCCATCGGTCCACCAGCCCCGATGAACACAGCGGTGCCTCCTTCTCGGAGATCGCAGCGGTTACGGGCCTCGCCGTACGCCGCTGTCACGTCGGGCCCCCGGGTCCCGACATAGGCCGTGTAGTCGTAGTGCAGCCGACCGAAGTCGATCTCGGGCAGACCGTCGAGGGGATGGGTGCCGACTAGGTTCAGGGTCCCTCGGAAGGCGATCTGTCGGGCTGTCTCGGTCACCTGCACCGCGGAACGCGGGTCGAGCAGGATGATGTCGTCGAAACCCGCTGCGCCGGTCCTCTCAGAAGCCAGTGTCGCGTAGTCGGCGGGGTCGATGCCGTCCGCAATGGTCACCTCGGTGTCGGGACCGATCGACTCGAGCACCCGCGCCCGGACCTCAGGCGACAGACCGGTCAGCACCACCGAAGCCGCCTCGGCCAGGCACTGGCCGAACTCGTAGTCGATCCGGTCATCAGGGCTGCCGATGATCCAAGCCTTGCCGCCTGAAAGGGGATCGAGGCGGCGACGCTGCGTGTAGGCCGCCTCCACGCACGCCCACGGCTCTGACAGAGCCGCCGCGGCATAACCGATCTCGTCGGCCACCGGGATCACATAGGCGCCATCGTCGGCGTCGAGAACCTCAGAACCGATCACGTGGTACTGGATCAGGCCGCCGGGAATCGTGTAGCCGTAGGCGGTGCTGCGCCCGTCGACATGGATGTCGGGCTGAATCGCCAGACGGTCACCCCTGCTGAACCGGTCTGCGAGCTCAGAACCCACCTCGATCACGGTGACCGCAGCCTCATGGCCGAGACGGGTCGGGTCCTCGGCCAGGTCGCGGCCGTACAGCTTCGGATGGTCGTTGCCCAGACGGATGAGCTTCACGTCCGAGAAGCACAGGCCCACCGCGTCGATCCGGATCAACAACTGATCGGGCCCGACGTCTGGAGCCTCCATCGGCTCTGGCGAGCCGTCGTCGCCCATGCTCTCAAGGCCGGTGCCGTACATGTTCCACCCGAGGTTCGGTTCAGGCAGTCGTGTGTCGCCGAGGCGATAGTCGGCGAACGTCCAGTCGTCAGCGGTCATGAATTGATCCCCCCCATGTGTGCGCACTGTTATATCCAGATGGTGGACTGTTGCGACAGGAAGGACCGCTCAGCCAGCCCGTGCCACACCGAGATGCTGTCACGGAACTGCCGCCAGGGCGTAAAGACGGCGCGGAACTGCGGATCGTCGTCGGCGAGCCCGTTGAGGACGTTCTCCGTCTCGGCTTTGAACGCCCTCATCAACTCGGGGGAGAACTCCCGGATGGTGGCGAACTGCTGGATCTTCTTCAAGTCGATCTGGTTGCGGTAGTCGTAGTGGGCGACCGTGTTGATGTTGGCGGCCATCGCCGCAATCTCGACAACGGACTGGTAGTGGGGCGGCAGTTCGTTCCAGCGCTCCAGTGGGATCTGCACCTCCAGCGTGGTTCCCGGCTCCCACCACCCCGGGTGGTAGTAGTACAGGTCGCCGTCGAACTCATCGAGTCCCAGGATCAGGTCATCGGTCGGGCCGACGAACTCGGCGCTGTCTATCTCGCCTCGTGCAATAGCGTCCCGGATCTCGTTGCCGCCCAGATCGACCTGCACCCCGCCGAGGTTCTCGAGGACCTGACCGGCGATGCCCGGGATGCGCATCCTCAGCCCGTGAAGGTCAGTCTCGGTCTCGACCTCCTCGGTGAACCAACCGCCCATCTGACATCCGGTGCTGCCGGCGGGGAAGGTGATGATCCCGTGCTCCTCGGCGTAGAACTCGTTGAGCATCTTCAGGCCGTCGGCATGGTAGAGCCAGGCGTTCTGTTGTCGTTGCGTGAGCCCGAACGGGATCGTGGTCCCGAACTGCTGCACCGGGCTGAGATCCACGTAGTAGTACGAAGCGCTGTGCCCCATGTCGACATCGAGGTCGCGCACCGCGGGCAGCACGTCGAGCGCCCCGACGGGTTCGTCTGCGGGTCTGGGAGTGATCGTGAACGCTCCGCCGGTGAGTTGACTGACCTTGTCGGCGAAGAACTGTGCCGCCCCGTACAGGGTCACCAGCGACTCGGGCCAGCTCGTGGCCATGTCCCAGTTGATCTGAGGTCCAAAGGCAGCGCCTCGGGTGGTGTCGCCGACGATGTCGGGGGCGGGGGAACTCTCCGTGTCAAGCACCTGGTTGTCTGCGCATGCGGCCAGTACCGCGGCAGAGGCCGCGAACCCGGCCACACCGAGGGAGCCCTTGACGAACCCCCGCCGCCCAGTCCGCGCGGGTGAGCCCGGTCCAGCCCCGCCGTCGGCCTCCAGAGTCTGTTTCACAACTGCTTCTCCCCACAACGGTTTTTCACCAGACAACATAACTGACCACACCCCCGAACGGGCCGGCCGGGCCCTTTCATGAGGGTTGTTTCAGGGTCGATCGGAGTCAGCGGTGTCCGCGGCAGACATCGCGGGTTGTTCGTCAACGAAGGGTGACGTTCGGGCGATCAGGGCTCGCAAACCGGCCAAGTCTTGAGCAGGACGATTGTTGATCTGTTTCCACGCTCGGGATGCTTCGGGGCTGAGCGTGAATTGGTTGCGGTCGGCCAGCATCCGGCAATTGTACGGCAATACGCAACCCGGGTGGAACGGTTGGAGCGGGTGACGGGAATCGAACCCGCGTTATCAGCTTGGGAAGCTGATGTTCTACCATTGAACTACACCCGCGTGAACGGTTGATCTGAGCCGAATCGGCTGGGGCTTCAGCGGCTCGGCCGCAGTCTATTGGTGTGAGCCTCGGTCAGACCAAGCGGCGGGTCTTCTGGAACCAGGCAGAGCGTTCGACGCCGTGGCGCTGCGTACAGGCGCCGGGTCGACCGTCGGTGTCTGGGACGACATCGACGACTGGGATCGAATCTTCGAGAAGCTGGTGCGCAGATCAGGTCCGACCAACATCATCGATGTCTGGGTCCAAGGAAAGCATGTGGAGTGATCTGGTGTGATGGTGTGACGCGCTCGGGTAGGGTCGCTGCCGAAGGGCAATTGAGATCGGACACAAGTGATTCTTTCTGACCGCACGCTTCGTGAGCAGCTCGAAAAAGGGCGGATCGTCATCGACCCGCTCGACCCCTCCGCGCTGCAGCCGTCGTCGGTGGATCTGAGGCTCGACAGGTTGTTCCAGGTCTTCAGGAACCACACGATGGGCCACATCGACGTGAAGGAGGACCTCAGCGAGCTCACCGTGTTGGTGGAGGTCGCACCAGACGAGTCGTTCGTCCTGCATCCCGGTGAGTTCGTGTTGGGCAGCACCCTCGAACGGGTCGCGGTGCCCGACGATCTCGTGGCGCGACTCGAGGGGAAGTCGAGTCTGGGCCGGTTGGGTCTGCTGATCCATTCGACTGCCGGATTCGTTGATGCCGGGTTCGACGGGCAGCTGACTCTGGAGCTCAGCAACGTCGCCAATCTGCCGATCAAGCTCTACCCGGGCATGAAGATCGGACAGATCTCGTTTCAGCAGATGACCACAGCGGCGGAGTATCCCTACGGTTCGGACGAACTCCGGTCGAAGTACAAGAACCAGCGCGGACCCATGCCGAGCCGTTACTGGGAGAACTTCGAGAGCTGAAGCGGGCGGGGGTTCAGCGGTACTGGGTTGCGGTGATGATGCCGGCCAGGATCATCCCCAAGCCGAGCAGCAGCACAATGTTCGAGGTGTCCCAGAACGATCCGACGTAGTTGACGAGGATGGTCGCGATCCCGACCCCGAGCAGGCCGAACATAAGGATCGGAACCCAAATGGGGCTCGGCGGCATGCTCTCGGTACCGGTGTGCGACACCGTGTCGGGGGTGTATCCGTCGGGTCTGGTTCCTTTCGGCGTGACCCGGCCACCCGAGACGCGGCGTTTGGTTGGCTTGTCAGGCATGCAGCAACTCTAGAGGCTCGAGACCGTCGGCAGGTCGCCGACGTGTAATCACATGAGTGTGATTATCCACGGATTTACCCACAGGCTGTGGATAGTCAGTCGACCGGAGCGACCAGGTCCATGTCCTCAAGACAGTGCCGGGGAGGTTCCGGGTCCTCGTCGGGAGCGACGGTCATGCGTACCTCGGTGCCGCAGATGCTGCATCGGTAGGTGATCTTGACCTTCCGCAGCTCACCGGCAGGCGGCGGTTCCGGAGCGGGCCGAGCGAGTCCGCGCAGCATCGCCAACCCGATACGAATGATCAGGAACCCGGCTGCCACCGCGATGAGCACATTCACAATGTTCATTTCACTGCAAGCCAGCCTAAGCGAGGCGACGCCACAGCGTTGCCGCTGAACCGGTGGTGCGGGTGTTTGTGTGGTGCTGCCGCGGTGTTGTGGTGGGTTGGTTGTTGCGGGCTATGCGCGGCGACGCCACAGCGTTGCCGCTGAACCGGTCGTGCCAGCGCTGATCGCAGCGATCCAGTCACCACCGGCCGAGGCCGACACCCCGTCGACAGTCAGCCGGAGTTCCTCCGCGGCACCGGCGTGGCCGACCCCGAGTGTCCCCCCGTCGGGGTTGGCGCTCATCGGGTCTATTCCAAGGCGGTGACAGACTGACAAGAACCCGGCCGCGGTGGCTTCAGTGATCTCCCACCGGGTGATGTCTGACAGATCAGCACCGGTCTGCGAGAGCGCACGCTCCAGCGCCGCCTCGACACCACCGGTTGCATCGAGCGGGTTGCCCGCGGCGCGTCCTGCACCCACCAACTCGGCGAGTCCCAGCCCGTCAGCGGCGCCGTCTCTACCGGCGGGGTCTCTACCGGCGGGGTCTCCACCGGTCAAGAGCAGCGCGGCCGCGCCGTCAACGGGTGGAGCAAACGAATACGAAGTGACGGTGCCGTCAGACACGAACAGCGGCGGCAATTCAGAGGGATCGTCGATCAGTCCACGGTGTTCGTCGCTTGTGACCAGTGTTCCTCGAACTGCATTGAACCGGGGGCCGGGATGGGCCGGCACTGGTACCAGACCCGTCGCTGAGGCGGCTCGGCGGTTCTTGAGGCTGCGGGTTGTGGCGCGATCCTGCCGTGCTCTATCGATCCCAAGCAGCCCAGCGGTCGCCTCGGCCGCTCGCGGCGGTGGCAAGAACCCGCCGGACTCGGCGACTCTCACAGCGGGGCCATCACCCCACGGTCGTCCGTACACCCGACTCAACGCCGATGCGCCAGGCGCAACGATCGACGCCACCGACACGCCGACCACGACCGCCGCACCGACCGAACCGGAGTCGATCGCAGCGACTGCAGCATGCAGAGCAGCCGAGCCGCTCGTTTCCGCCGCCTCGACCACCGCTCCACCGATGCGCTCGGGCCATCCGGCGCTCAGCACTGCAGCGCGGGCCAGGTTCGCGCCCTGCGCACCCACCGGTTCGGCACATCCGACCCAGACCTCGTCAACCGACCCGGCGTCGACGCCGCCACGTCGGATCACCTCGTTCATAACCGCAGCGCTCAGATCCACCGGATGCCAACCCGCGAGCGACCCGTCAGTCGCAGTGAACGGGGTGCGGCACCCAGCCGCGAGCATGACGGTCATTACACGAGTCTTCTACACTGACGCGGTACACGGGTAGCCATCGGGCCCCGACCCGACACCCGTCGATCCGAAACGCAAGGGAGCAGCACTGAATGCTTGGAGCCGTGAACTACATCGCCGACGTCGACGCCGTCAGCCTCGGAACGCTGATCGTTCGGGTGGCCGCCGGCCTGACCCTCGCCGCGCACGGCTACGGAAAGTTCTTCAGGGGCGGGAAGATCAAGGGCACCGCAGGATGGTTCGACTCCATGGGAATGCGGCCGGGAAAGTTCCACGCCCTCCTCGCCGCTTCCACCGAGGTCGGCGCCGGTCTCCTCTTCGCTGTGGGGCTGCTGACGCCGTTGGCTGCGCTCGCCTTCGTTGCCCTGATGGTCGTGGCCGGATGGACGGTGCATCGCGACAACGGCTTCTTCATCGTCGCCGAGGGCTGGGAGTACAACTTCGTGTTGGCGATCATCGCCGTGGGAGTGGCCACAACCGGCCCCGGAAAGTACTCCCTCGACTACGAACTCGAGCTGATCGAGAACCTCGACGGTGTCACCGGACTGCTGATCAGCGCCGTCGGCGGCATCGCCGCAGCCATAGCCCAACTGGCCCTGTTCTACCGCCCCCCCGCCAAAGAATAATCCCCAACACAGAGGGTTGATTGGCTGGTTCGGGGGTCGGTCAGCCGGTGTTGCGGAGGCCGGCGGCGACGCCGTTGACGGTCAGCAGCAGTGCACGGCGCAGCCGGGTCAGGTCGTGGCCGTCGTCGTGGCCGGCACGCGAACGGGCGAGCAACTCGACCTGCAGCACGTTGATCGGGTCCAGATAGGCATCGCGCACGGCCAGTGTGCGCTTCAGGATCGGCAGGTCCTCAAGAAGGCCGCGGTCGGTGATTCGGGCGATCTCGGCGACGGTCCGGTCGTGTTCGGCCGCGATGGTGTCGAAGAAGTGGTGCAGCTCCGGCGGAACGAGGCGGTCGACGTAATACCGGGTGATCGCGAGGTCCGTCTTGGCGAGGGTCATCTCAACGTTGGAGATGAACGCCGCGAAGAACTGCCAGTCGCCGTACATCGCCTTGAGTTCGGGAGCGTGCCCCGCCGTGCGGGCGGCCTCGAGAGCGGTCCCGACCCCGAACCATCCCGGAATGATCTGGCGGGACTGGGTCCAGCCGAACACCCAGGGGATGGCCCGGAGTGCTTCAAGGCCCGCTCCGGCACTTGTCCGGCGTGCGGGACGCGAGCCGATGTTCATGTCGGCCAGCTCCTCCACAGGCGTCGACTTCTGGAAATAGTCGACGAAACCGGGAGTCTCGAGCAGTTCCCGGTAAGACTTGAAAGCTCGTTGCGACATGAGCTCCATGACCGTGTTCCATCTGTGCGACGTCGACCATTCGTGGCGGGGGGTGCGGTGCGCCAGCGACGCTTCCAGCACTGCCGACAAGGCCAGGTCGAGGTTGCGTTGGGCCAGTTGAGGCAGCCCGTACTTGTCGGCTATGACCTCGCCCTGTTCGGTGATCTTGACCGCTCCGTTGATGACCCCGGCCGGCTGGGAGAGGATCGCCGCATTGGTCGGGCCGCCACCACGTCCGACAGTGCCCCCCCGACCGTGGAACACGGTGATCTTGATCCCCGTCTCGGCTGCCACCTCGGCAATCTGACGCAGCGCCTTGTGGATCTCCCACTGCGAAGTCGTGATACCACCGTCCTTGTTGGAGTCCGAATAGCCGACCATCACCTCCTGCTTTTTGCCACGCAACTCCAGCAGCCGCCGATACGACGGATTCTCGAACAGCTCACGCAGCACCGGGGCGATGCTTCGCAGGTCGTCGATCGTCTCGAACAACGGAACAAAATCGAGCCGGGCCACGCCCGCCACCAGATCGACGAGACCGACGTCGCGGGCCAGCACCGCCGGTGCCAGGATGTCGTCGACGCCTTGAGTCATCGAGACGATGTATGCGCCGATGATCTCGTCGCCGGACTGGTTCATTGCGTCGCGCAGAGCGGCCAGCAGCGATAGCGAGTCACCCCCCGTTCGACCCGTCGGTGGGGCCAGCGGCCGACGGCTGCCGAGTTCGGCCGTGAGCAGGTCGGCGCGAGCGGTGCGGTCGAGGGCCGAATAGTCGATGTCGAGCGACGAGAAGAGCTGATCCAGGGCGGCGTGGTGAACCTCAGTATGCTCTCGAATGTCGAGCGTGGCCAGGTGAAACCCGATCAGGGCCACACAGCGGCGCAGACGAGCGAGGCGTCCCTGCGCCAACAGCGAACCGCGGTGCGCCCCGAGGGAACGGCCCATGGCCGCCAGGTCCGCATCGAACTCTTGAGGTGAGCTGTAGGCGTTGGGCCCCATCGGTTCGCTTGCGGTCTCCTGAAGCCGTTGATGGATCACGCCGCAGCGCCGTCGGTACGGTTCGCCGAGGCTGAGTTCGTTGAATCGGGCGGTGATCGCCGGGAAGGCTGCGCCGTCGGCGTCGAGTTGGCTCAGCAGCTCAGCCGAGACGTCGGCGACTATGTCGCTGACCGACAGCTCCGCGGAGAGCTGCTCGACTTCGTGGATCAGGATGCGCAGCGCTCGGCTCCGTTGGAACTCGAGCACTTCGAGAGTGATCTGGGGTGTGACATTGGGGTTTCCGTCGCGGTCGCCGCCGACCCACGAACCGAAATGAACAGGCGCCTTCTCGTTGAGCGCTCCTCCGATGCTGCGCAGGACCGCGTCGATGTCGTCGAAGAGTTCGGGAACGCCCTCAGTTGTGATCTCGTTCAGGAAATAGAGGATTGAGCGTGCTTCGTTGACCGGGTCGGGCTGGGTTCTGCGCAGCTCGTCGGTCTGCCAGATGACGTCGATCAACTCGTCGATCCGACGGTCGATGCGCGCCTTGTCGCTCGTCCCGGCGCTGGACTCGTTGCGCTCCTCGATGAGGACTGCGATCTCTGCGAGCTTGTCGAGAATTGATCGGCGGGACGCCTCGGTGGGGTGTGCGGTGAACACCGGTCGCAGGTCGAGGGACCGTGTCGTCTCGATGATCTCGGAGTCTGGGACGCCGCCGGCCTGGAGTTTGGCGACGGTCTCGCCGAAACGCCTGTTGCTCGTTCTCGGGTTGGCGTTGAGGTGTTCGATGCGGTGGACCTGCTCGGCGGTGTTGGCCAGATGGAAATAGACCGTGAACGCCCGCACCAACAGGATCGCCTCGACGAGTTCGACGTCGGTGAGGTGGTCGATCAGGTCGGGGCCCGACTCGCCGTCGCGGTGCAGCCGGCTTGCATGCGTGCGCACCTGCTCGACTTGTTCGAGCAGTTCAGGGCCGTGTTGCCGAACCAGAGCGGCGCCGAGTTGGGTGCCGAGTCGGCGGATGTCGTTGCGGAGGGCCGCGTCGATCTGTTGGAGATTTTCGTCGGTCACCCCCGACACGTTACTTATTCACAGCCAAGCATTCCGTGACTTACTCGTCGGCCTTATCACAGGCTCCAAGCACGAGCGACAACGCCAGCAGCGCAACCAGCGTTCTTGACTGGGTGGGGGTACCGACTCTCATCTGCTGACCCTAACCTCGGCGTGACAGGTCACTGCAGCCGCTGACATACCAGCGCCACGGAAGGTCTGCTCCGGCGCTGAGGCCGATGCGGGTGGAACGGCCTGGGCCTTGTGGAGGCGGGATTCCGTCGTCGAGCAACTCGATCCCAGCGTCTGCCGTAACCAGGTCCGCACCGTTGTGGGTGCCGTCGATACCGAAGGCCGAGGTGAACTTGGCCGGCCCGTTGCACAGGTCACGGTCGCGTCGAGCGGCGGGTCTCTGTTCCCTCATCTCGGCCAGGCCTGCCAGTGGGGTAACGGCCCGGAGCAGCACGGCGCTGCACTCACCGTCCTGACCGCAAACCATGTTCGCGCACCAGTGCATCCCGTAGGTGAAGTAGACGTAGAGGCGACCCGGGGGTCCGAACATCACCTCGGTGCGGGGGGTCATCCCCCGGTGCCCGTGGCTGCCGGGATCGTCGGCTCCCCGGTATGCCTCAACCTCCACAAGTCGGCCGCGGCAACCCCCGAATACGATCACCTTGTTCAACAGTTCGGGAGCCACCTCAAGAGAGTCCCGGGCGTAGAAGTCCCGTTGGAGTCTCGTCGATGCAGGGGAGGACTTCGGCAAGATCAGTCGTTTGCTAGGGGATCGTAACTGTCCCTGTGTCCACGCCGTTGGCGATCACCCGGTATGTCTCCCCCGATACGAGCGAGTCTCCGAATCGCACCACCTCCTCGACAGTGACGACCTCGTCGTCGCACGGGATTGCCCAGGGAGTCGGCGGCGGCTGCTGCAATGGAGTAGGTGTTCCTGGGGTCCACGGCCCCGGGGTCGTAATCGACCTTGAACTTGATAGGCACCTGACCCGGGTTGGCTATCACCTTCTCCGCGATGAGTTCGGCCGAGGCATCCGCATAGGACGTGTCACGGAGGCTGACCCGCAAGACTGCATCGTCGGTCAACTCCAAGTTCTCCAGGTAGTTGACCGTCCCCTGTACCGAGTTCGCTGAACCCGAAGACCCCTGACAGGCCGACCCGAGCAGCAATGCGATCAAGATGCCAACGGTGCCGAGCATTCGGCTCGTTCTGTAGTCCTTGGTCCTGTGGCCCTTGATTCTGGTTCTCATCTGGATCCTCGCTTCAGAGGAATCGGCCGGGCAAGTCTTCGATTGGGCTTCTTTCCAATTCAGACGACTCCAAGCCGAGATTAGTTCCCGACTGCCCGTACGGTTCAGACTTCCAGCATCAGGGTCACCGGGCCGTCGTTGATCAATTCCACGTCCATCATTGCCCCGAAGGATCCGGTGGCTACCGTGGCACCCAGACGCCGGAGTTCTGCTGCGAACTCGTCGATCAACCCGGCAGCTTGCTCCGGTTTCAGCGGCCGCCACGAACGACGGGCGGCGGCCCTTGCGGGTGTCTCCGTAGAGGGTGAACTGGCTGACCACCAGCACCTCGGTGCTCGTGTCGGCCACAGATCGGTTCATGTGCCCGTTCTCGTCGGCGAATATTCGGAGGTGCCAGAGTTTGCGGGCCAGCTTTGTGGCGCTTTCGTGATCGTCGCTGTGGGTCACGCCAATGAGACAGCATATCCCGGTGCCGATCTCCCCGATGACCTCACCGGCAACCCTGACCCGAGCCTCCGCCACCCGCTGCACCAGCCCGGATTTTTCAGTAGTGGGGTCTGTGTGTGGGTGGTTGTTGTCGCGAGATGCCCTCCTGGTGTGGGAGAATCAGGTTTGTTAGAAGATTCTGGGGTCACACCAAGGAGGGCACTCGCATGGTGAAGCATAATGGCAGTCGGCCGCGGTTGAGGTTCACTGGCGGGGGGCGGGGTCTGGCTGTTCATGCCGGGACGCGGCTGCTGGCTGATCTGGCCGACAACACGGGGTTGACGGCGGCGTTGTCTGAGGTGATGGCGTCGACCAAGGTGCGGGACCGGGGCCATGACCGGGGCCGGGTGCTTGCTGACGCGGCGGTGATGATCGCTGATGGTGGCGAGGCGATCAGCGATATCGCCGCGCTGGGTTGTCAGCGGGGGCTGTTCGGGGAGGTCGCGTCGCTGTCGACGCTGTGGCGGACCCTTGATGCTGCGGGGGGCCGTGTCGAACAGATCAAAGCGGCGCGGGCCACAGCGCGCCGCGCGGTGTGGGCCGCGGGCGCGGATCCGGGGTTCTATGTGATCGACATCGACGCCACGCTGGTGGACTCGCACTCCAACAAGCAGGGCGCCGCGGGGACCTACAAGGGCGGCTTCGGGTTCCATCCGCTGATGGCGTACCTCGACGCGACCGGTGAGGCGCTGGCCGGTCTTTTGCGCCCCGGCAACGCCGGGTCCAACACCGCTACGGACCACACCGAGGTCCTCGACGACGCCTTAGAGCAGATCCCTGTGGACCCCCGCAAAGTCGAGGTGGTCGTCCGCGCCGACTCCGCGGGATGCACCCAGGCGTTCCTCAAAGCGTGCCGCGAGCGTCAGGTCCGCTTCTGTGTGAGCCACCCGCTCAGCATCGACATCGCAGCCGCTGTAACAGAAATCGGCGACAAGCACTGGCAGCCGGCGGTATCGGCTGACGGCTCGGAACTGCGAGACCACGCCGAGGTCACCGAGATCACCGAACACGTCGACCTGTCAGGCCGCCCCGACAACTGCCGCATGATCGCACGCCGCGAGGACCCCCACCCCGGAGCGCAACTCACCTTCACCGACACCCGCGGGCGCCGCCTGCAAGTACTCATCACCGACCTGGCCGACACCGACATCGCCTACATCGAAGCACTCCACCGCGGCCGAGGCCGCGCCGAGCAACAGATCCGCGACAACAAAGCCACCGGGCTCGCCAAACTCCCGTCGCACTCGTTCGAGACCAACTCCGCCTGGATACAACTGTCGATGACCGCGCACGACCTGCTGGCATGGACCCGCCTGCTCACCCTCGACGGCGACCTCGCCACAGCCGAACCCAAACGGCTGCGCTACTGCCTGCTGCACACCGCAGCCCGGCTCACATACACCGGCCGCCGCCGCTACGCCAGACTCGCCGACGACTGGCCATGGACCCCCCACCTCATCACCGCGTTCCAACGAGTACACAACCTCCCCCTACTCATCTGAACACACCCCCCACCGCACTTGGGTTGCATCTGACTTCGCGCGACAGATCCTGAAGTTTTTTCAAACAGCATCGGACAACCCCACACGCCCCCACACGCCCACCAACCGCCCCGCACCCGCCGCCGCGCCCGACCCAGCCCCCACAGCCACCCCCCGACGGCTTACTGAAAAATCCGGGCCAGTGCTCTCACACCCCCAACCTACTGAGCTTCCCCCCTAGCTGGAGAGGAGTTGATGGACGCGTTGATGGGAAACTCCTATGAGTCGCCCGACATCGCGCAGTGGCAGACCCTCGGCCCGGAGGGCCAGTGCAGCCTCCTCACGTGCTCGGGCGGCTTTTGTCTCGGCCTCAGCGGCGGCGGTCACAGTCGTTTCTAAAGTCTCGAGCAGTTCTTTTGTGGTTCCCGGGGGCGTGATGTGTATTTCGAGATGTCCGACAGCGGTTTCGTCGAGGTCGAGCATCATGGCGACCGCCTCGCGTGCTCTGGACTCGACCTGGTCGAGGCGCTTCGCCTGGGAGAACACCCCGGTGAGTTCTGGCACGGTGATGGCCCACCAGTCGCCGGATCGGACTGCTTCAACTCGGTAAGTCTGCTCACTGTTCATCTGTAGTCACCTCCGTGACTATTTTGATGATGCTTTGTGCGGTGTGTTCATTGATCTTTCGATGGCGGGGGATCACCAGTCGGCAGTTGCGGATTGACCAGATCTCGTGATTTCCTCCCTCGCGCACGAAAGTCAGTTCAAAGCCTTCTTCTCTGGCAATCTCTTGGATCCGTTTGATGAGTTTCCGCCGGTTCATCGTAGTCCATTCTGATGGACTTATCCAGTCAATTTTGTTAGACTTTATAAGTCTCCGCCATGCAACACCTCGACGCATGAAGCGACAGGGGCAATGCTCGGACCGTAGCGCTAAAGGAACATCGCGTCAACGGACCTGAGTCAGCGCACGCCCGCTGTGGGCGGGGTAGGAAGAGAGTTGGCGGGTGGGGGGTGGGTCCTTCATACTGAGCTTGGAACGGCATGGTGATTGCCGTCGGATTCGCCCCGACCCGTACTGAGGATCCATGTACCCCGGCCACTATGCAACCACGACACCCGACAAGCTGGCGGTCGTCATGGCCGACTCCGGTCAGTCGGTCAGCTACCGCCAACTTGACGAAGCCTCGAACCGGCTGGCCCACTGGCTTTTGGCCCAAGGGCTGCGGACCGGCGACCACATAGCGATCCTGGCCGAGAACCACCCGCGCTTCTTCGAGGTGTATTGGGCAGCGCTGCGTTCGGGGCTGTACATCACCGCCATCAACCGCTTCCTCTCGCCCGAAGAAGCGGCCTACATCGTCAACGACAGCGGATCGAGCGTGCTTGTCACGACCGCGGCGATGGCCGAGACCGCCGTCGGGATGGCCGAATTGATCCCGCAATGCCCCGAACGCCTGATGATGGACGAGACCGCACCCGGCTTCGAGTCCTACGAAGCGGCCGTTGCGTCGATGCCGACCGAACCGCTCGACGACCAACCGGCCGGCGACGTGATGCTCTACTCCTCTGGGACGACCGGTCGGCCCAAGGGCATACGGCGGGCCCTGAGCGGCCTTCAGATCAACGATTCGGAACGGTCGAGCCTGACCATGCTCATGCGCTATCTCCTGGAGATGGACGAGAACTCTCTCTACCTCTCGCCGGCGCCGCTGTACCACTCCGCACCTCTGCAGTGGTGCGGCGGGATGCATGAACTCGGCGGCACTGTCATTGTGATGGAGAAGTTCGACGCGGCGAAGTTCCTCGAGTACGTCGAACGCTATTCGATCACCGAAACTCAGGTTGTGCCGACCATGTTCGTGCGGATGCTCAAACTCCCCGAGGACGTGCGCACGGCGTATGACCTGTCGTCGCTGAACATGTGCATCCACGCGGCCGCACCGTGTCCGATCCCGGTGAAGGAGCAGATGATCGAGTGGTGGGGCCCGATCATCAAGGAGTACTACGCAGGAACCGAAGGCAACGGGTTCTGCTTCATCACCAGCGAGGAATGGCTCGAGCACCCCGGATCCGTGGGCAAAGCCGCTGTCGGCATCCCCCACATCTGTGATGACGAGGGCAACGAGCTGCCCGTGGGGGAGGCCGGGCTGGTCTATTTCGAGCAGGAGACATCCGCGTTCGAGTACCACGGAGACCCGGAGAAGACCGCCGAGTCACGGCACCCGGAACACCCGAACTGGTCGAAACTCGGCGACATCGGTTACGTCGACGAGGACGGGTACCTGTATCTGACGGACCGCTCAGCGTTCATGATCATCAGCGGTGGCGTGAACATCTACCCGCAGGAGATCGAGGCGTGCTTCGCACTGCATCCCAAGGTCGCCGACGTTGCCGTGTTCGGTCTGCCCGACCCGGAGATGGGGGAGTACGTGCATGCCGTGGTCCAGGCCGAGGCGGGCGTGGAACCGTCCGATGGGCTCGCCGAAGAACTGCGTGCCTTCGCACGGGCTGAGATCGCGCACTACAAGGTTCCTCGGGTGATCGATTTCCGTGCGGAGCTCCCCCGGCTGCCGACCGGCAAGCTCTACAAGAAACCCCTGCGCCAGGAGTACCTCGACCGCCTCACCGGTGATTGACGCTACGCCGCGCCGGGCAGTACCTACGGGATCAGCGTGCTCGGTTCTAACGGCGGCGGTAGGCCTCGCGGCGGTGTGCGACGCGAACAACGAGGACCACCAGTTCATTGTCGAGCAGTTCGTAGACCACCCTGTAGTCGCTGACGCGTATGCGGCGGAGGCCCCGCAGATCTCCTTTCAGCGGGTAGCCCGAGTGCGGTTGCTCGCCGAGGCGGTCAATGGCGTCCACAATGCGCTCCCGGTCATGTCGAGCAGTCTGTGCGAGGTCTCGGGTCGCGCTGCGCTTGATCCGAACTGAGTATGCGGCCATCGACTGCGGTTTCTTTGCCGGGTCTCGGGTCGCGATGCGTTCAGTCCGAACTGAGCAGATCGTGTTTGACCTGGTCCCAGTCAAGCACTGGGTCGGATGGGTCTCGCAGGCGCTCGAGGGCGACCTCGAGATCGTCTTGATCCTCCAGATAGCGTTCCAGGGCCTGTCGAATGATGTCTGCCCGGCTGCGCCTCAACCTTTCAGCGGCAGCATCCAGCGCCTCAACGAGGTCATCGGGAACCCGGGCGGTGATTTGGCTCATGTGGACTCCTCGGCCAGGCGGTAGTTGATCGCAGTGTCTGACTTCAAGGTAATGTCAAACAATCCCAATGACAACAGACGCGACCACATCCAGGGGCAGGGGTCGCGCTCAGGAGTCGATCAGGCCGTCCTGGGGGTGTGTCCAGGGCAGGTGGTAGAAGGGCGCGAACTGTGGTGCGCGCGGGATCGGCATGTCGTTGATCAGCACGTCGATGATCACGGGTGAGTCGTGCTCGAGCGCCGCGGGAAGCAGCGTTTCCAGCTCCATCGGATCGCCCGCCCGCATGCCGACTGCACCGAACGACTCGGCGAACTTGACGAAGTCGGGGTTGTGGAGGTCGGTTCCGTAGGTGCCGCCGAACTCCGTGTCGAGGTCGCGTGCGACGTTGCCGTAGGAGTCGTTGCGGAACACGACGGCTGTCACGTTGATGCCGTGCTGCACGGCGGTGGCGAGCTCGGATGCGTTGTAGAGGAAACCGCCGTCCCCGACCATGCACACCACACCTCGGTCGGGCTGGGCGACCTTCACCCCCAGCGCCGTCGGGAACGAGTAGCCGACATTGAACTGATAGCCCGAGTCGATGTAGGTCTTCGGATGGTTCACCTTGTAGTGGGTGCGGGCGTAGTAGCCGAACTGGGTGACGTCCCAGACGATGAATGCGTCCTCACCGATGCTGGCCTGGATCGTCTCGAGCACCGGGTACTGCGGTTCGTGCAGTCTGATGTCGTAGTAGGCGATCAGGTTGCGTGCCGCCTCGACGGCGCCGGCAGGTGAGGGGCGTTCGCCTGCCCGGGCCTCGTCGAGGTGGGGAAGCATCGCTTCGATGGTCGCCCTGGCGTCGCCGTGCAGCGGGATCGTGTTGGACTGGATCCGCATCAGTTCGCTGTCGTCCACGTTGATGTTCACCAGCGTGGAGGCGTTGCCCGCCGGGTTCCCGAGTGAGAAGCGCGCACCGATGCCGATCACGACGTCAGCGGACTCCATCACTTCGAACAGCTGGTTCATCTCCTGGCGCTCGCCGCGGGGGCTGAAGCAGGAGCCGTAGGAGAGCGGATGGCTGTCCGGGATCGTCCCCTTGCCCCCGCTCGACGTGACAACAGGGATGTTCGTCGCTTCGGCCAGCCTGACGAGGGCGTCCTCCGCATCAGATCGAGCCACCCCGCCACCCGCGTAAATGACCGGCATGTGTGCTGCGGCGATCACCTGCGACGCCCTGCGCAGCTGGTCCGGGCTCGGCACGATCGGCGAGACGGGCGCCGGGTCCCAGAGGTCCATTTCCTCGCTCTCCACGCCCACCTCGGGAGGCGCCTCGATCAGCACGGGTCGGGGGCGCCCGCTGCGCATCTGCCGGAAGGCCTCGGTGACGGCGGCGGGAATCTCGCGTGGGCGCATCACCGAATGCCGCCACTTCGTCACGGAGCGCACTGTGTCGGCCTGGTCGAGCACCTCGTGCACGGCCCCGACGTTCTTGCCGATAGCGGCGCGGGGCACCTGACCGGCGATGAGCAGCACTGGCGAGGAGCGTGCGTATGCCGTCGCCAGGCCGGAGGCGGCGTTGTAGAGCCCCACGCCGGGTACCACCAGTGCAACGCCGGGCTTTCCGGAGGCGCGGGCGTAACCGTCGGCCATATATGTCGCGGCCTGCTCGTGGCGGGTTGAGATCAGGCGGATCCCAGGCTCGTCGCGCAGGCCCGCGATGATCCCGTATATCTGGATGCCCGGGACTCCGAAGACGACCTTGACGCCCTCGGCGACGAGCGATCTGGCCAGGGCTTCTCCGCCGCTGAGCTTGACCATGGTCCTCCCGTCCGGGTCTAGGCGAACTGGGCGCGCCTCGTACTCTCTTAGCCGAAATCTGCGCGTTCCACCACATATAGTGTGGCTAATCGCGCAGGTTTGAGGCTGCGTTGTTGCGTGGTCTGGGCCTCGGGTTGTGCCCTGAGCGTGCAGGCACGTCCGAGTTTGACAGTGCTTCGGCGGAAGGGACAGGGTTTGGGCAAAGGAGAGTTAGGCGTATGAGCATTACTGCCGAGACAACATCTGGTGTCCGCTTCGAAGACATCGACTTCACCGATCTCAGTGTCTTCGCGCAGCGCTGTCCGCACGACTGGTTCAGGTTCCTGCGGGAGAACGCCCCGGTTTGGCGGCACCCCGCGAATGAGCGGTCAGACAATGAACCGTTCTGGTGTGTGACCTCTTATGAGCACATCCGACAGGTGCATCGCTCCGGCACTCTGTTCAGCCACCAGACCGGCCCGGGTCGCAACGGCGCCGGAGGCATCACGTTGAACGACCAGGAACCCGAGCGCGGGCCCGGTCTGCACATGGCGATGACCGACCCGCCCGCGCACACCCGTTATCGCAAGCTGGTCAATCGGGGGTTCACTCCACGGGTTGTGCACCGGCTCACCGACGCGTTCCGTTTGCGTACTACGACCATCCTCGATCAGGTGACGCCCCATGGGTCGTGTGACTTCGTCACGAAGGTGGCTGCGGAACTTCCGCTGATCGCCATCGCCGAGATCGTCGGTGTGCCCCAAGAAGATCGCTATCTGATGTTCGAGTGGACCAACCGGGCTGTCGGCGGTTCCGAGATCAGTGGAGACGCCTACGAGGCCATGTTCGAGATGGGGATCTACGCCCACGGCCTCACCGAGCGCAAACGCCGAGAACCCGCCGATGATCTGTGGACCAAACTCACTGAAGCTGTGGTGACCATGGAGGACGGGTCAAGGGTCGAGTTGACCGAGGCTGAGCGGGACCTCTTCTTCATCCTGCTGATCGTTGCCGGCAACGAGACGACCCGGAACAGCATCTCCAAGGGGATGCTCGCCTTCTTCGACAACCCGGATCAGTGGCAACGCTGGATGGCGCATCCCGAGTTGGCCGACACGATGGTCGACGAAGTGCTGCGCTTCACGAGCCCAGTGAACTTCTTTCGGAGAACCGCCACAGAGGACACCGAGCTCGGCGGCCGACACATCGCGGCGGGCGAGAAGGTTCTGCTGTGGTATCCGTCGGGCAACCGCGACGAAGCCGAGTTCGGCCCGACCGCCGATGAGTTCGACATCGGACGCACCCCCAACCACCACATGGCCTTCGGTGCCGGTGGCGCGCACTTCTGTCTGGGAGCGAACCTCGCCAAGTTGGAGATCAAGATCGTTTTCGAGGAGCTCGCCAAACGAATCCCCGACATCCGCCTGGCCGGAGACGTCGAACGGCTCCGCACCAGTCTCGTCGACAGCGTCAACCGCGTCCCCGTCGAGTTCACCCCCACCCCCGCACTGCACACGTCGTCCTAGACGTGCGCCGACGCATAGGTCGCAAGTTCGTGTGGAGCTGGCGGGAATCGAAAGAGTTCTAAGCCTGGATCCAAGGCACAGCAGGGCCTAGAGCCTGCGCAATACCCGGGGAGGTTCAACCACCGCTTTGGCCCGCCAGCCCAGCTGCATGGTCAAAACCCTGACCTGGAATCAAGGCCGCGAGATGGCCCGATGGGACGACATCGAAAACGCCCTGGGCATCAAGGTCTACTTCTGCGAACCCCGCCCCCCGTGGCAAAGACCGACAAACGAGCAGACCAACGGCCTGCTCCGACGCTGGCTGCCCAAAGGCACCGATCAGAACATCGGACCAGTGCGCCTCGCGCTCATTGAGGACAACCTCGACGAAATGCCCCGACGACAACACCACTGGAAACCAGCCCAAACTATCTACACTGCCCTCAGCTGCAACCACCAATAGAGCTTGCCGTCCTCGGCAGGTGTTCAGGACGTGCTGCACCTCGGCAGTTAACGCCCAGCCGCTCTCGACGAGGGAGCGGGCAGTCATACTGCTTAGATGGCCATCCCGTTCGTGGCGTTTTGTGTCCAGATGTCCGCAGCCCGATCGTAGCTGCACATGACCTGGACGCTCTTGTGTCGGGTGTGGCGTATGATGTCTGCCTTGTCGATACTCCGGTTCTTCGCCTAGGTGATGAACCCGGCTCGGAACGAGTGCGCTTAGTGGTCACCCTATCCGTCGACTCGCTCAATGTCAGCCGCCCCTTTGCTTCAGTCTTGACCTATGTCCAGAATTAGCGGCTCCTCAGCGGTGAGCGTTTGCGCCGAGACCAGCGACCGGAGTGAGGCCTCGACGACGGGACAGGATTTCCACGTCCTTCGGATTGGTGCTCCGGTGGAGGCCCTTGAGAACAGCCTGTTGGGTCTCGGGCGTCCAGAAGATCCGCAGCCGTTCACGTGCTCGGGTTACCGCCGTGTAGAAGATGCTGTGTGAGATATCATCTTCGTTGGCGTCGGTGATCACGACCTTGACGGAGTCGTACTCGAGTCCTTGTGCCTTGTGGATTGACACTGCGTAGGCCACTTGGAACGGCACCGTTGTGTTTATGGAGTCATCGTCGTTGTCGCTGACGT
The DNA here is from genome assembly GCA_965208435.1 of Candidatus Aldehydirespiratoraceae bacterium. Classification (GTDB taxonomy): domain Bacteria; phylum Actinomycetota; class Acidimicrobiia; order Acidimicrobiales; family Aldehydirespiratoraceae; genus VXYK01. The sequence continues at coordinate 1,995,334 of OZ242337.1, forward strand.
CATAGTCGTAGACATCGAACCGCACGGTGTTATTCCCCATCCATTCGAGTTCAGTGTCGCGCACATCGAATTCGCTTATGTTTCTGTCGAGCTCAACGTCGAACTGGACACGGCCGCGCTCCAGCGTGATGCTGACGATTCGGCCCTTGAGGTTGTTGTAGATCACAGGTCGAAACCGTCCAGTGTCATTGAAGAGAATTGGATCGCCCACCTTGTACGTCGAGGCGCGCCATGTGGTCGCTTCGCCCTGGTTGCTGGCCTGCAGGAACCGGTTGACGTTGTTGATGCCGTAAAGGCCGTCGTAGTTCAGACAGAGGATGATTTCGTCATCGCTCCGCGCTTCGAACAGCGACTTGTCGAGCTGTGATGAGTAGCCGTTGCGTGCGATGACCTCGGCGACGTCATCTGCGACTTTCCTGACCTTGTTCCAGAAGCCGAGCAGGTTCTCGCTCTTGGTGCGGAATGGCGTGGTGAGTTCGAAGACTGAGGTGGGTGGGACAAAAGAACGCACCAGACCGAACCAGTTTCCGAACTGGATCGACTCAATTTGGTAGACGTCGCCCACGAGCACCAACAGCTTGAACGATGTCGCTTCTAGAACCTTAAGCAAGTCGGCGTTGCTGACCGTACTGCACTCGTCGATGACGAGAAGGTCGAACTCCGCATCGGTAGCTGCTTGTCGGATATGGCTGCTGACCGTACGAAACGTCGAATTCTGCGCATTGACCTTGCGCTTGAGATTGTCGACGGCCGGATTCGTGTGAGCGAGGAAGAGCTTCGAGCTGCTGTTGAAGTAGTTTGCGATGTGGTCGACCATGGTCGACTTGCCAGTGCCAGCGGCACCGTAGATCAGAGCAACGCAGGAATTGCTGAACAGGCGTTTGAGCGCATCCTTTTTGACCTCATCGTCCAAAGCGTGGGGTGTCTGCTCGAGCCAGCCTTCAATCGCGTTGGTGTAACCGTCGATCCCATCCGACGCGAAGTCCTGGAGCTTCTCAACGATCGCGACGGTGCCGTCCTCGTACTCCCGCACGAAGACGTGGTCCTTGTCTTCTGCGAGCTGGCGGCCAGTGTGTTTGTAGTAGAGACCGCTCTTGTGTGCGCCAATCAGCTTGGCGACATCGCCGAACTCTTTTAGATCAGACACCGGCGTGTATAGGATTCCGTGGCGCTCGACGTTGTTTTTTACTCGTCTAGCGAGGACTTCGTGTTCCCTATCCGTCATGTCAATGCTCTCGACGAGATCCCAGAATCGCGGGTTGTGACCTATCAGCGAGGTGCAGAATGGCATGGTGTCGAACGGGATGCACCCGTACTCCGCGTTCATTCTTGATAGGGGTGGACAAGGTTGCGGGGAATACTGCGGTTTCAGAATCTGATTGTGCATTCGCAGCATGAGGTACCTAATGATGTTGTGCCCTGGTGCTGCGGCTTGCACCAGGCGACGGGCTTCATCCAACACGGGAAATATCTGCGGTCTTCCGACGCTAGCCGTTCCGCTTGCCTTAAACATCCTGTATTCGTCGTCAGGCAGGTCGATGACATCGAGCAGATCGCTGGACCGCGAGGTCAGATACCTCATTACGTAGCGGTATTCAGGGGAATTAGTCTGCACCTGGGTAGTGATGCCTACGAGGCGTGCGAAGTTGTCAAACTCACACGGTCGGATCGAGACGTCCCACTTGCGAATGATCGTAACCGGCATGGTTTCGCCGAGTACATCGATCGAGTCATTCTCAAGCGCCAGCATCGCGGAGTAGTTGTCGGTCATGTCGATGTCGGTGAAGGCGATGATACGGTCGGACTTGTTCACCTTGTTGACGGCTCGGTAAAAGGTGACCTCATAGTAGATGCGACCATCAGTGAAGAATGGCCGCGTCTTGTGGATGTAATACCGCGCGGGCCGGTCGCTGCCCGGTGTCGACCGCAGTACGGCATCGATCCTGTCACCGATCTTCTCGTGGTACTCCTTGAGTGATGGATCGAGATCGATTGGATATGACTCAAGATTCGCCAACACGGCAGTGTTGCAGTGATCTGCCAGAACACGTCGTGTTCGAAGAAGGTACTCGTAATACTTGAGCATCAGCCGTTCGGACGTATCACCGTCAAGCGTGTAATGCGAGGCGCTCTTCTGGATCAGCTTGTGGAATTTTCCGAGAAAGTTGAACTTGGCGTCGCCTCTCACGAAGGCGAGCGCCGGCGCCACGGCCTCATACTTGAACTCGGCACTGGATATGCCCGTGTGGAGTCGCACGACAACGCCTTCGACCAGATTCCGGAGTTGGGCGAGTACGTTCTGAGAGAGCAGGCCGCGATTGTCGGCGAGCGAGTCGATGTTCTCACAGATCGCAGCGTTCGCGCTTTGAATCTGCTCGCCGACCGTGGTCATGAGTGTCGCCTTCCCCACGCGTCCGTTCTGGAGTGCACGAGTCTGCTGGTATCAAAGTCAAGCCAAGCCGGCCTTCGCCGAAGAGGATGTTCCGCAGCGTCACGACGTCGGGACTCGGCTTCCTTCAAGACTGTACGTGGCAACTGCCGTTGCTCGGGCACGACCAATCAGCCAATCGGCGCGCGCGCGTGGCGTGGTGGGAGGCCCGCCGGAACCTGCATTCTGCAGCCAACATGTTCTTGCCGTAAGGGCTCGGTCTCATACACGCCTGGCCAAGTATGGTTCGGCACACGCGGTTGCGCAACGACCACTGACTTCCCTGACTGGACCCCGTTTTTTGGTCCGGGTGTTATGAGAGTCTTGTCGGGTTGTTTTTCACCCATTGGTCTGCGTATTCGGCTGGGGTGAGCATGACGAGCGCGGAGTGCGGGCGGTAGGTGTTGTAGTCGGTCCGCCAGTCGGCGACAAGTACTTGGGCCTCGAGGAGGCTATCGAACTGCTCGATGGACAGCAGTTCGTCGCGCATTCTGGCGCCGTATGACTCGACCCAGGGGTTCTGCCAGGGCGAGCCGGGGTCGATGTAGCTGGTCTTGGTGCTGGTGGACTTGCACCAATCGCGCAGGGCCGCGGCGGCTAGTTCGGGGCCGTTGTCGCACCGGATGAACTCGGGGTGCCGGCCCCTGGCGGAGGCGATCTTGTCCAGTCAGACTCACATGGCAGGCACACCTGCCGGATGGTGGCTCTCTTCTTGGCAGTCAGATGGCAAAGCCTCAGTTGCCGGCACGTTGTCTTGCCCCCCGGAGGGCTTTGATTGCGCCGACCGCCAAGATGGCCGCCAAGATATTGAAGAGTATCGCGCGGGTCGAAGACCCGAGTGGGCAGCAATGCTTGGAAACTGGACCGCGGGCGACACCGTGGAGGTGACCTTGTCGTTCAGCGAGGCGGTGACCGTCGACACAGCCGGCGGCACCCCCAGCGTCGGGCTGCTGCTCGGAGGGACAACCGAGCGGCGCGCGACGTACCGCAGCGGCAGCGGCACCCCGGCTCTGGTGTTCGAATACACGCTGACCGACAGCGACGGGACCCACACATCGGTGCTGGTGCCCGCGGACAGCCTGGAGCTGGGCGGGGGAACGATCCACAGCACGGCGACGCAGGCCCCCGCCACGCTCACCCACCTCGGCGGCGGGGCGCAGGCCCGCGTAGGCCGCGACGCGCAGACACCCCGGGACCTCGCCAAGCGCTTACCCGAAATCCACGACCCCGAACCGGTCACAGCACGGTTCACCCAGCAGCCGACCCAGCACAACGGCTCAAGCCCGTTCAAGGTGCGCTTCGAGTTCAGCCACAACCCGGCCGGGCTCAGCTACAAGACAGTGCGCGACCAAATGTTCGACGTGGCGGGCGGCACCATCAACAAGGCACGCAGGCTCTCCCCGCTCAGCAACCTCGGCTGGGAACTGAGGATCGTCCCAACCGGGTCCGGCGAAGTGACGCTGTCAGCGCGCGCCACAACAGACTGCACCGCACCATACGCCGCATGCGACGCCGAAGGACGAAAATTCGACGGAGCCCTGAACACAACCATCGCAGGCCCGCCCAGCACAAGCCCCCAATAGCGAACACGACACCAGCAGCGCCGACCCCCAGATATGGCAGAGGGCTGTGGGGTCACGAAAGAGACCCAGGAATTGGCAGCCCCGGGATACGCCGAGCCCTCCTGAGCCGGTCAACAAGCGTTGGCCATTGTCACACCCTGGAGCGATGCTGGTCGCATGAAAACTGCTGTCCGCCTCTATTCCTGCCAGCACGGGCAGTAGCAGGTATCGTTTTGTGATGGCTGGGCGTCACCTGAAGGAACTGTTTCGGGCTTTCGGGTCGGGAGACGAACTGTCGTTCCGGCGAGCCGCCCTGGCGATAGTCGAAGAGGAAGAAGCCAAGCATCATGTGGTCTTGGCACGGGATCTTCGCAAGCTGCTCGCCAGCGGCGAGCAAGCAATCACGGGTTGGGGCACTCTGCCCGATCCGCCTTTGGACCGCGACGGTGAATGGCCTTTGGCGGAGGTTCGACAACCTTGCCTGAGTTTTGAGGATCTGGTGCTCGCTACAGGTTCGCTTCAGAAACTCCGAGATATGGTTCAAGAAGTGCCTTCCTGGGACAAGCTGGCTGGCTTCGGCGTCCCTCAGCGTCGCTGCCTGCTGTTTTATGGCCCACCTGGATGTGGAAAGTCCTCGGCAGCGGAAGCCCTCGCCACCGAACTCGCTGTACCGTTGCTGGTGGTCCGTTTGGATTCTGTGATCTCGTCATACCTGGGGCAATCCGCTTCGAACCTTCGTCGCATCATGGAATGCGCAGAAGAAGGGCCCAGGGTCGTGTTGTTCGATGAGTTCGACGCGATCGGCAGAGCCCGTGACGATCCCGCTGAACATGGTGAGATCAAGCGAGTCGTCAACGCGTTCTTGCAGATGCTCGACAATTACCGGGGCTCGAGCCTGGTTGTTGCTGCGACCAACCACGAGCAACTGCTTGATCCGGCTCTTTGGCGGCGATTTGATGAGGTTGTTCATTTTCCGCCGCCGACGGTTCATCAGATTCGGTCGGTTCTGCGCAAACGCTTGAGACCGGTACGCCATCGGGGTTTGGCCATTGAGCGGGCCGCTTCAAAGTTGAAAGGTCTGCCGCACGCTGCGGCCGAAGCGGCCGCGTGGGGGGCGCTGCGCCGCGCCGTGTTGGCCGAGCGAGAGCAGGTTGATGACCAAGACCTGACCGAGTCTGTATCGGACGTCTCTGAGCGACCGTGGTGACTGATGCCGTCGCATCTTCGACTCCCTCGACCGCGTCTGCTTGACTCGCGGCGCGCCAGAGGGTCGGGGGGTTCCGAGACGAGTCGGCCCGACCATCGGGTTCATGGCGGAATGTTGAGGGCCCAAGTGGAATCTGCTGTTTTAGTGCCCCCCGGAGTTCCGGCCGAGGGAGTCGACCCGAGAACTGTGTTCAAGGTGCAAGCGAAATCCCGGTTGAAGGTCGGCGGACTCCAGTTCTTGGGCGACACTCTCGACTGGTGCTACTTCGTAGTACCTGATGAAGTTGCTGCGACCAAGTTTCTCGGCGACTTGGTGGCGTACCAATCTGGATCTGGCAGCCGGACGATAGAGGACTTTTTTGCTGACATCGACGGCATTGAACAGTACGGACCCGCCGACCGACGAGGTCACGGATTGCCAGACCCGGGTTATTCTGGCAGCACCACAGTCGATGTGCTTCTCTGGCCGTCAAGTGACGCCGACGAGGCACGCGGCCGTTTGGAGCAGGTGGAGTCCGTGGTCGAAGCGGCGCAGGGTGAGGTCCTGGACCGAGATCGCCGACCATCGTCAACCATGGCTCGTGTTCATGTTTCAAGTCGAGGGTTGGACGCTCTCTTGGAACTCATGGTGGTAGAGAGGGTTCGAGCGCCTGCGAAGCCCTTCCTTGAGCCGTCGGTGTGGTTCAACGCCAGCGCCAACGATCTTACGACAGAGTCACCCATTGATGTGACCATCGGTGTCATAGACGATGGGGTCCATGCCGGGCACCCGCTCTTGAAAGAGCTCGTCGATTCGCAGATCGATGTACCTAGTGGTCGCCAGTGGCGCACGGCTGGAAATCATGGATCGATGGTCGCTGGACTTGCCGCTTATGGCGACATTGAGAAGACCCTGCGTGATGGCGGCCCGTTTCCAGCACCCGCTCGTTTGTCTGTTGTCCGTGTCCTCGAACCCGACCCGAAAAACCAAACGGCCACAGTCTTTGCCTCCGACACTCCCGAACATCTGGTCGTGGAAGAAGCGATCAGAGCACTGCATGACCAGGGCGTGCGGATAATCAACCTGTCGATAGCTGACGATCATCCCTACAGCGGCCCCCATGTCGGCCTGTGGACGGAGTCGCTCGATCGACTGGCTCGGGAACTTGATGTTCTCATAGTTGCTGTGGCTGGCAACAGCGGGATTGCTGCGTTGGGCCAAGTAACCAAGGATGTCAGTGCCTACCGTTGGTATCCGGGTTACACACTCGATGCGGAAGCGCGAATCGCCGAGCCGGGGATCGCTGCCAGCGTGGTCACTGTGGGCTCAATCGCTCGCTCAGGGGCATCAGCAATTCTTGGCGCCAACTCCGATCTTTCAGATGTTGCGATCGCCGGGGAGAACCAGCTTTCGCCGTTCTCGCGCACGGGTCCGGGACTTAACGGCACCTTCAAGCTTGGCGCGGTAAAACCCGATTTTGTCCACCACGGCGGCAATTGTGTGTGGACTTCCTTGGGGCACCTGAAATACAACGACCATGGCGCCGCGGTCGTCTCCACATCACTGGGACAGACTGGAAGACTATTTTTCTCCAGTTCTGGAACCAGCTATGCCGCGCCCCGCGTTGCGCGAATTGCGGCAGAGATTCTTCACACGTATCCAGCAGCCAGCGCCAACATGCTGCGAGTCCTACTCGGCATTTCCGCCGAAGTCCCGTACCAAGCGGGCTCCCAGTTTTCCGACAAAGAGGAAAGCCGCCGTGCGTTCGGCTACGGGATGCCCGACAAGGTCCGAGCTGTGAACTCTGAGCGCGCCCGAGTCGTGCTCTTTCATGAAGGCGAGATTGATGTCAACACGGTTGCGATTCACCCGATCCCAATGCCGGAGTCGTTCACCACTGGAAAATCGGACCGCACAATTACTGTGGCGGTGGCCCACGACCCGCCGGTTCGGCGTCAACGTCGTGAATACACCGCAGGACACCTGGAACTTGACTTTTATCGGGCTATGTCGATAGACGAAGTCGAGGAAGTTGTCAGAAAGCAGCCCAAGGACGAACCAGTTCCGAGTGTGAAGGATCGTCGCCGCGTCGCCAGCAAGCTAGAGCCCGGCTCGCAAGCCTGTGGTTCCTCTACCCTGCAGGTGAGAACCTGGCAAGCCATGGGTGCCAACTCGCTCAATCCGGACGACTCCGACACCTACTACTTGGTCGTGAAACACCTCAAGGAGCCGTGGGCTGACAACCTGAAGGAGGATTACACCAGCCAGAAGTATGCGTTGGCCGTGCAGTTGGAGGACAGGTCGCGCATTGATATCGATCTGTATGCGGATGTTCAGTCGCATGTCCGTGTGCAAGCCCGAGCGGAAACTCGATCAGACGGTAATAGCTGACAGGGGCAACGAGTCACCGGATCGACGCATCAGAGATGTCGCTGCTACAGCCTGCACAGCGCCGCATCGGAGGCGATCAACTCGTCTCTATCCGCAGCGACCTCGCCGAAAAGGACACCCGTTGATTCCGACAAGGCAGCAACTTGTACAGCAACGTCATGTCAGCGTGTGGAGCTGGCGGGAATCGAACCCGCGACCTCCTGCTTGCAAAGCAGGCGCTCTAGCCAACTGAGCTACAGCCCCGTGGGGGAAAGGATACCGGCTCGGCCCGCTGCCACGGTCTCCTGTCCACACTGGGCGTGGCAACGTCGGCGCGGACTACATCACCTACGATCCAGCTGCGGAGGGTTACCGTGCTGGCCGCGTGGTCTGGTGCGGGCTAGGTGTGGACGGTGAAGGCTTGGCGGCGGTCGCGGCCGAACCGGTAGATCAGAAAGTCCCGATCAAACGAGATCGCATCGTGCACGCCGAGGCGCTGCATGATCGACCAGCTTGCGCGATCGACGATTGAGAACTCCTGGTCGGCGAACGCGTCGTGAATCTGCGCAGCAGTCTCGAGATCAGCGACAGTGGCGGCTTCCACACGGGCCCTGCCGGAGCGGATCGCGGTGACCAGTGTTTCGGCGATATCGACGCCGAGACGGTTCGCGGCCAAGAACCAGGTCTCGATGAGGACATGGTCGCTCGTCACCAGATCCCCGGAGAACTCGCTGAGCCGTTCGACGGCCCGGCCGTGATGGGCATCGCCGCGGTCGGCTGCCGCGTACCACCCAGAAGTGTCGACGAAGACGCTCACCGCTGCGCGTTTCGAGCAGCTATCGCCTCGGCCGTGGCCGTCTTGCGATCGACGGAGATGTCTCCGCCGCCGGAGTCCCCGATGCCGAAGATGGCAGAGATGTCGGAGTTCGGGCCTGCCTGAGCGAGGTCTTGTTCTACGAGGCGGCGGATGTACTCGGCCATGCTGATGCCCAAATCGACAGCCTTGCGTTTGGCGAGTGCATGCTGTTCGGACTCAAGATCGATCTGTGTACGCATGATGCTACATCATAACAGCACCCAGATGACCTGTCACGGTGGTGTTTCCAGCCCCGTGCGGGAGAGGATACCGGCTCGGCCCGCCGCCACGGTCTCCTGTTCACACTGGGCGTGGCAACGTCGGCCTCACGATGGCAGGATCAAACGATGGAATCACGGGCGCTCAAGACCAACTCGATGGACGACTTCGATCTGCGGATGTCGGAGGAGTCCCGTCCCTTCTTCGAAGCGGTTGTCGATTTCCTTGAGACGGTCGTCGAGCCCATGCAGGCAGAGTTCTTCGAAGCCGGCGAAGGACGAGCCGACCGTTGGAGCTACACCGAACGTCAACTCGAACTGCTCGAGGGTGCCAAGGACCAGGCCAAGGCGAAGGGCCTGTGGAACTTCTTCCTGCCCGACACAGGCCAGGGCCTGTCAAACCTCGACTACGCCTATCTGGCCGTTGAACTGGGCAAATACCCGCTCGGATCGGAATCACTCAACTGCTCGGCCCCCGACACAGGCAACATGGAAGTGCTCGAACGTGTCGGCACCCCAGAACAGAAACAGCAGTGGCTCGAACCCCTCCTGAACGGCGAGATCCGCTCCTGCTTCGGCATGACCGAACCGGGCGTTGCCTCCTCCGACGCCAAGAATGTGCGCTGCCAAGCCGTACGCGACGGCGACGAATACCTGATCAACGGCGAGAAGTACTACATCTCCGGTGCCGGAGACCCGCGCTGCAAGATCATGATCCTGATGTGCCAGACGAGCCCCGACGGGCCGCCGCGCCGCCGCCAGTCGCAGATCCTTGTGCCGATGGACGCCCCCGGCCTCGAGATTCTCGGCCCCATGCATGTCTTCGGCCAGGACGACGCCCCCCACGGTCACATGCATCTGCGCCTGACCGATGTGCGGGTGCCGGCCGGCAACATGCTGTGGGGAGAGGGCCGAGGATTCGAGATCTCGCAACTCCGGTTGGGCCCCGGGCGCATCCACCACTGCATGCGGGGCATCGGAGCCGCCGAGAAGGCCCTCGATTTGATGTGTCGCCGCGGACTCACCCGTGAAGCGTTCGGTCGTCCGCTCGCCCGGCTCGGCGGCAACACCGAGATAATCGCCCGTGCCCGCACTGAGATAGAGGCCATGAGGATGATGGTGCTGCGTGCCGCCAAAGCCATGGACACCCTCGGCAACGCAGAGGCACGGGTGTGGATCAGCGCGGTCAAGGCGATGGTCCCCGAGAGGGTCTGCAACATCATCGACCAGGCCATTCAGATGCACGGGGCGACCGGCGTCTCGCAATGGACGCCACTGGCCGGCATGTATCAGAGCCAACGCACGCTGCGACTCGCCGACGGCCCCGACGAGGTTCACTGGATGGTTGTGGGACGCTCCGAACTCGCCAGTTACGAGGGACTTGAGCTACCGGTGTCGCCCACCTCCGCAGTGTCGGGTTGAACAGTCGACCGGCGCCGGGCCGAGCGACCGAGCCGATGGGCGGGACAACACGGTCCACGCCCCGAGACCTTGGCCCGAGCGGCCCGTGAGCGCAGCGAACAAGAGCGGAAGACACAGCGTTGCGCCACAAGGTCGGTCACGACGACTGACCCGAACAGGTTCGTGACACGAGCAAGGATGCAACATCGTCAACGCTGCCGATGGCCTACAACCACTAACCCCTTGGAACTAACCGTCTAGGCCTCAGTGCTGACAGTCCCGACTCTGACATATTTCATGATATTTGGTTGACTGTTTGTGTGGGGGTGGTACGGTGCTGTTCATGGATGTCGCCGTGCCCACGATGCTCTTGTCGATGTTCGCGGCGATGCTGGGGATGTTCTGGCACCTGATCCGTGAGAACACCAAGACCCGTGAACTCATGGTCCACCTCAACCACGACACCCGCACCGAACTGTTGACCGCGCTCGACAAGCAAGGCACCGAGTTGCGCGCCGACAACAAGGAACTGCGCGCCGACCTCAACACTCTCGGCACCGAGTTGCGGGCTGAACACAAGAGCCTCGCTGCGGAGTTGCGGGCTGACCACAAGAGCCTCGGCGCGGAGTTGCGCAGCGGGTTGTCGGCGGTCAGAGAGCGCTTGTCGCGCATCGAAGGACACTTCGGCATCGGCATCGACCCGCCCCAACCCGACGAACAACCTTAGAGCTGAACGGGAGACACTCTTTGTGTGTCGGGTTAGGGTTGCGCGAATAGGTGACCGACCTTGTGGCGCAACGCTGTGTCTTGCGCTCTTGTTCGCTGCGCTCACGGGCCGCTCGGGCCACGGCCTCGTTCGGGTGCTACCGTGTCGCCCCGCCTATTCGCTCGGCCTTAAGGAGCCAGAGGTCGGCCGAAGGGGAGTTCGTCCTGCCAGGTCGACAGATAGGACTCGGCTGCCCGACATGCAGCCAGGAACGGCCCGTCGGAATCAGCCGCGAACTCGCTGCTGAGAACGCCGACGGTCTCGCCCACGGCGGCGAGGATCTCGGCCTCGGAACGGGCCGGATCCCCCCGGAGGGCGAGGGCTGAGCCGGCGAGAGCCACAAAATCGGCGGGGACCGCCACACCAGCGCGTCGCAACACGGCAAGGGCCCGAGCGGTGAGGGGGAGACGCCCGCAAGCAACGACCGCTGCCGAACCCTGGATCTGGGCGGCGATCTCGTGGTTGACCACGCCCATCTTCGAACCGACGAAGAACACGTCGGCCCTTGTAGAGAACACCTCCGCGGGAGCACCGACCTCGCCGAACTCGTTCACCATCCCGGCCCCGTGTGCAGCCCACGCATCGCCCAGGGCCTGCGCATCGAAACCAGAACCGGAACTGACAGTGCCGGCACCTGTGGCGACAGCGGTGACCGAGGCGCCCCGCTCGACCACAGCCGCGGCCAGTGCCGGCCCGTTGGCGTTGAACCCCTCGATCGATACCGACCGGCCCGAAAGATCGCCCACGCTGTGGTGGGCACACACCGCCGCGGACAGACCCTCGCACCGGTCCACAAAGGTTGAACCGTCGCCGGACAGGCGAGTCGTGTCACGCGGGTCGTTGCCGCGCAGCGGTGCGAGATCGGCTTCGCTGACCCCTTTGGCAGCGTCGGGCAGATAGTTGCCGTACTCGACCAACTCGGCCGCTTCAGCCACGAACGCGCTGACCGCTTCGCTGCGCTCCGGGCCCGGCGCGCTGACCCCCGCCGAGGCGCCGCCGTGACGCATGTTGAGAACCGCATAGGTATAGGTCTGAGACCGTGCCAGATCCTTGGCGCCCCCCTGGAGGATCCTGCGAGCCCAACGGACCGGCCCAGACGAAGTCTCCGCTTCAACGAGGTCGATAGCCACGAAGGCGTCGACGGAAGTGAACTTGTGGATACGCACGTTTGCAGCGTACGCGATCAATCCCAGTGGGGTGAACGCAGGGAGTGAACGCCGACAGCGGCCGACCGTTAGTCGGCGACTTCGATGGCGAACTCGGGGCAGTTGTCGACTGCCAGCATCGCCTTCTCCTCGAGGTCCTTCGGGACCTCCCCGTCGATCCGCAGAATGGCGTAGCCCTCATCATCGGTGTCGAACAGCTCCGGGGCGAGCATGTAGCAGCGATTGTGGCCCTGACACGCATCGCTGTCCAAGTTGATTCTCATGCCAGCACCTTAGAGGCCGAGCGGATTGATCCCGCACACGGCCGTGACCGAACGAGGCCGTGGCCCGAGCGGCCCGTGAACGCAGTGAACAAGAGCGGGAGACAGCAGGTCTCAACGCACCGCCATTTTCAATCCGCGCACGTTCTTAGATCAGCCCTCGGCGATTAGTCTCGTCAAGGTCAACTCGGGCTGGTCCGCCTCTAGTCGTTGCAGCCAATACGGGCTCTCGAACAGGGCCAGTAGTTCACCGTCTGCTCGGTTCGCCACAGTCACACCGCTCATTCGGCGAAGCTTGAGAGCCGACGGTTCATCGGTGATACGCGCGGTGGTCCAAGAGCAGGGATTCAACTCAACCGGTGCACCGAACTCGTTCTTGAGGCGATGGGTCGCGACCTCGAACTGCAGCGGACCGACCGCGGCGAGGATCGGCGCCTGATCGCCGACTTCGGGTTCCCGCAGGACTTGAACCACGCCCTCCTCGTCGAGCTGGCTGATGCCTCGGCGGAACTGTTTGGCCTTGGAGGTGTCGAGCGTTCGTGCCACTCGAAAATGCGACGGCGCGAATGCCGGCATGTCAGGCCAGCAGACCGGGGAATCAACGTAGACCGCATCGCCGACCCGGAACTCGTTGGCGTTGACCAGGCCGACCACATCACCCGGATAGGCCTCCTCGACAGTCTCGCGGGCACGACCAGTCACCGACTGGGCGTACTTGGTGGCGAAGGGTTTGTCGGTGGGGCCGTGCGTGACGACCATGCCCCGCTCGAAGCGACCCGAACAGACCCGCATGAAAGCCATGCGGTCACGGTGCTTTCGGTCAGTGTTGGCCTGCACCTTGAACACGATCGCGGAGAACGGATCAGCCAGCGCACGAGGCTCACCGGCTCTGTCGAGGCGGGGAGTCGGTGCCGGGACCAGATCAACCATTGCATCGAGGAGCAGCCTGACCCCGAAGTTGGTGAGCGCCGACCCGAAGAAGACGGGCGACAACTCGCCCGACTCGAACATCTTCGCCTCGTAGTCGCGCCCGACCGAGTCAAGTAGTTCAACACCGTCGCGCGCCTCGACCCAGAGATCGCCCTCCTCATCGGCTGCCCGATCAGCCTCAACGAACTCTTCGGGAGCTTCCGTCGCCCCTCTGGCGGTGCGAGTGAAACGCAGGAAGCTGCCGCCGCGACGGTCGATCAGACCACGGAACCGGTCACCGTCGCCGACCGGCCAGGTGATCGGTACCGGTTCGAGGATCAGCTGCTCCTCGATCTCATCGAGCAGGCCCAGCGGGTCGCGGCTCGGGCGGTCCCACTTGTTGATGAAGGTGACGATCGGGATCTCCCGGTCGCGGCAGACCTCGAACAGTTTGCGGGTCTGGTTCTCGATGCCCTTGGAACCGTCGAGCACCATGATGGCGGCATCGGTGGCGGCCAGCACCCGGTATGTGTCCTCTGAGAAATCGCGGTGTCCGGGCGTGTCGAGCAGGTTGAGGACACAGTCCCGGTATGTGAACTGCAACACGGTCGAGCTGATCGAGATGCCGCGCTGCTGCTCGATCTCCATCCAGTCCGAGGTCGTGGAACGGCCCGTGCCCTTCGCTCTGACCGACCCGGCCCCCGCGGTCAGGGCACCCCCGTACAGCAGAAACTTCTCTGTCAGCGTGGTCTTTCCCGCGTCGGGGTGCGAGATGATGGCGAACGTCCTGCGGCGCTGCGCTTCGGTTTCGAGATCAGCCACCGTTACAGGCTAGGACCCTCTGCCGGCCAAGACCCTTCTGCCGGCCAAGACCTACGCCAGCCTTGCTGCGACCGTGCGGGGCGCTCAGGTGTCGCGGTCGACCACGAAGTCGGCCAGAGCGCGAAGGGCCGCGTGGCTGCCGTTGACGTCGGGGAGGTCGTCGATCGCTTCGAGGGAACTGACCAGCAGTTGATCGATCTCAGCTTCCACGGCCGCCACCGCTCCCGTCTCGATCATCACCTGCTGGACAGCGGCAATGTGGTCGTCGCTCACGTCCCCGCCGCCGTCGGCGTGCGCCGTGGCGCCGACCGTGGCGAGCACCGCCCGCTGGGACTCGTCGGCAGCGGAGTGGGCCAACGCCAACAACACGGTCGGCTTGCCCTCGCGCAGATCGTCACCGACCGGCTTGCCGGTGCGTTCGGGCTCCCCGAAGACCCCGAGCATGTCGTCACGCAACTGGAAGGCGACACCGAGCGGCAGCCCGTGAGCGGACAACCTCTCATCGAGATCGATCCGACCGGCCAGCGCCGCACCGAGTTGGAGGGGACGAACGATCGTGTAACCGGCAGTCTTGTTGCGCACGATCGTGCGGGCGTCGGCGACCGAGACCCCGCCCGCAGCGGTGCCGACCACGTCGAGGTACTGCCCCATGTTCAGCTCAGTGCGCAGAGCATCCCAGACTCGACGCACCTCAGGCGTCGTGTCACCCAGGGTCCGGTCGGCCATGACGATGGCGATGTCGCCCACCAGGACGGCCGCGGCCTCGGCGAACCGTCGGGCCTCGCCCCGCAGCGAGCCCTCGCGGTGGCGCTGGAGGTAACGGGCCCACACGGTGGGTGAGGATCGGCGTGTTGACGATCCGTCCATCACATCGTCGTGGATCAGGGCGAAGGCATGGAGCAGTTCCAGGGCGCATCCGCCGGCGACCGCACCGTCACCGGCCCGGTCGCCGCCCGCAGTCACCCAGCCCCAGTGGCAGTAGGCGGGTCGGATCCGTTTACCGCCGCCCGCCACGAAATCAGCGAGATCAGCCAGGGGAACGTCCAGTGCTGAGTTGAGATCGGCCCATGTGTCGCGTTCATCGGTGAACAGGGCACTCAGAGCCGCGTCGACCCTGGCTGCGACGGCCAGGAGTTGCGGCGGCGCGGGTCTCGCCACGGCTAGTCGCCGTCAGCTTCCGGTTCGGAGGCGGGTTCGGAATCGGCTTGGACTCCGTACTCGTCGTCATCGCTGTCGAGGTTGGCGACGACCCGCTCGACCTGCACCCGGGCAGCGCCGATTCGCGTGCGGCACAGTCCGATAAGGAAAGAAGCGCGTTCGACGCGCGACGCCAGCATGTCGACGTCGAGGTCGTCGCCCTCCAGATCACGCAGGATCCGTTCGAGTTCAGCCATGGCATCGGCGTAGCCGATCGTCTCTCCGCTGCCCTCGCCAGTATCGTCGTCGCTGCCGCCAATGTCGTCGTCGCCAGTATCGTCACCGTCGCCAATGCCGTTGTTGCCGTCGTCAATGCCGCTGCCGCCAGTGTCGTCGTTGCTGCCAGCGCCGTGCTCAGCCTGGATTTCGTTCATGTGGCCTCCTCTGAAGTCCCGCCCGTGTTCCTGTGTTCGGTGTTCGCCTGTTGTGGTCGGGCAGTGTGCGTCCGGGCAGTGATGGTACTGGTGAGGACACCGTCGACCAGTTGGGTGGTCACGACATCGCCAGGCTCGACAGCGGCAGCTGACCGCACGACCCGGCCGTCGCCGTCCCGAGTGATCGACCAGCCTCTCGCCAACGCCAGAGCCGGGTCCAGCGCACGAACCTGGGCCGCTGCGGCGTCGACCCTGCGCTCAGCCACGGTCAGCCCGTGCCGCTGTGCCACATCAAGGCGAGCAACCCCCCGAGCGATCTGGCCGAGCGCCCGCCGCTCCACCGAACGCGCAGTCCTCACAAGCCGTTCACAGCTAGACGTCAACTGTCGGTCGCTGCGGTCCAGAACGTTGCGGGTCGACACAGCCACACCGGATCGGACCGTCTCCAAGCGCTGATCGGCACGTTGCACCGCCCGCCGACCGGCAGCCACAAGATGTGTCTCGTGGTCCGCCAACCGGCCGAGCCAGTCCTCAACCAGACCAACCACGAACTGGGCGGCTGCGGTGGGAGTGGTGGTGGAAGTGTGCGCGACCTCGTCAGCGACGCTGCGGTCGATGTCATGGCCGATGCCCGTGACCACCGGCGCCCGAGCGGAGGTGATCGCCCGTGCTACCCGCTCGTGGTCAAAAACAGCCAGATCAGTCTTGGAACCCCCGCCGCGGGCCACGAGCAGCACATCGACCTCGGCGGAGTCAGCGGCACGGATCGCCGCAGCGACCGGCGCCTCAGCACCCGCCCCCTGCACCGGTGTGTCGACCTCCACGACAGTGAACGCGAATCCGGACTGCTCCAACACGCGGGAGATATCGGCGTGGGCGGCGCTGCCGACGGATGTCACCAAGCCGATACGAAGAGGTACCGGCGCCCAGCGCCGCGCCGCGTTGGCCCGCAGGACCCCCTCAGCCGACAGAGCAGCCAATAGAGCGTCTCTATGGGCAGTGAGGCGGCCCAACGTGAAAGTCGGGTCGATGGACGACATACGCAGCTGCACCCGCCCCGCCCGCGGGTAGTAGTCGACCCGGCCCTGTATGCGAACCGAGACTCCGTCGCCCATGCGGATCGGGTCGCCGTGCCTCTTGAGCAGCCGGTTGACACGGTCCCGCGTGTCTCGGAAGAGCACCACCGGCAGAGTCGCGACAGGGCTCGCCCCCGGGCCCTCCCCAGGCTCGATCAGATCGAAGTACACATGGCCGTTGCGGGCCCGGTTGAGTCCGCTGATCTCGCCCTCCACCCAGAAATCGTCGGGCATCGTCTCCTCGATGACCACACGAATGAGGGTGCAGAGCTCACCGACCGTGAGAGTTGACTGGTTCACCCCGTGGACCGTACTCCCCCCGAGTGCCTACTCCCCCGATGCGCAGTGGTGCATCGCCGGTCAGATGCGAGAGGAGATCACCTGCTTCAGGAATTGATTGCGCCGCACCTGTCAATTGTGCTCCTGCATTCGCTCGGTGCGATCGCGCCGTGCGGTCAGGCGAGGCTCTGGTCGCCGTTGCCGTGGTTGTCGCTGCGGTCGGCGGCCTCCACATCCTCTCGGCGGATGCCGAGCACGAACAGGATGGCATCGAGGTAGGGCACTGTGAGGGCCGTGTCGGCTGCTTCAGAGACGATCGGCTTGGCGTTGAAGGCGATTCCGAGGCCGGCCTCGCTGAGCATGTCGAGATCGTTGGCCCCGTCGCCGACGGCCACCGTCTGCGACAACGGAACCTGGTTCGCCTCCGCTATCTCCCGCAGCAGCGTCGCCTTGCGCGCACGGTCGACAATCGGTCCGACGAGCCCACCGGTCAGTCTCCCGTCGACGATCTCCAGCACGTTGGCGTGGGCATGATGAATGCGCAGGTCTTCGGCGATCCGGTCGGTGAACGCCGTGAACCCACCCGATACGATCGCCAACGTGTACCCCAGACGCTGCAGGGTGCGCACGAAGGTGCGGGTGCCGGGGGTGTAACGCAGGTTGGCGTGCGCCCGCTCGATAGCGGATTCTTCGAGCCCGGCCAACAACCGCACCCGTTCTCGCAGCGAGGACTCGAAGTCGAGGGTGCCCGCCATCGCCTCGGCCGTGATCTCCTGCACCGCTTCGAGGCATCCAGCCTCGGCGGCAAGCAGGTCGATCACCTCGCCGGCGATGATCGTCGAGTCGACGTCGAGCACGATGAGCCGCTGGGCCCTCCGCCCGATTCCCTCGGGTTGGACTGCGACGTCCATGGTTCGATGTTCCGTGGCGACCCGCATGAGGTTGGAGCAGAGCGTTCCGACGTCACCGTCGCGCACCAGCAGTTCGTAGCTCATCACCGGGAAACGCGACAGGCGGGTGATCCGGTCGATGTTTGCGCCTGCCTCGGCGATGGCGGTTGCCGCCGCGCCGACTTCCGTGGGGTTCAGGTGCGGCCCGAGAAGGGTTACGACCGTTCCGGGAAGCTGCGACGGGGGCGTGCTGGAAACAAGGTCGAAGTCGACCGCCACCCCCTGTTCCCATCCATACAACAACACGTCCTTGAGCAGGTCCCGCCCTTGGGGCACCTCCACCGCCAACCCCAGGGTGAGTTGGCCGCAGATCACTATCTGCTCGATGTCGTACACCTCGGCCCCGGCGTTGGCGAGCACGTTCATCAACCCGGCGGTGATCCCGGGATGGTCGGGCCCGGTGACCCGCACCAGAACGCTCTCGGACGAGCCGCTGCCGGCCGGAGCGTGCTCGCCCAGAGTACGTTCGCCCAGAGTGCGTTCGTCCGGAGCGCCTTCGCCCAGAGTGTCGGCGTCGACTGCGTGTGCTTCGGTATCCACGGGCGACCAGCCTACGGCCTGGTGCCCTGCACGAGCGGTCTCCGCAGGCACGGCGACAGCGTCAGAGGCGGTCTGCCCGAACCAGACCCTCATACAGTTCGGCATACAGTCCGCCCTGTCGGCGCAGCTCCTCGTGCGTGCCGGTCTCGACCACATGGCCGTCGTCGAGCACCACGATGGTGTCTGCGTCGGTGATGGTAGACAGGCGATGGGCGATCACCAGCGACGTGCGACCGGACAGAGCGTTGGCCAGCGCCTCCTGCACATAGGCCTCGTTCTCGGTGTCGAGATGGCTCGTCGCCTCGTCGAGCACGACGATCGCCGGGTTCTTGAGCAGCATTCGAGCGATCGCCAGGCGTTGCTTCTCGCCGCCCGACAGCCGATAACCGCGTTCGCCCACGATCGTGTCGTAGCCGTCGGGCAGCGCCGCGATCACATCGTGGATGCGGGCCGCTCGACAGGCCGCCTCGATCTCAGCGGTGCCGGCGGCGGTATCGGCATAACGCAGATTCATGGCGACGGTGTCGTGGAACAGGTGGGGGTCCTGGCTCACAACCCCGATGGCGCGACGAAGGGAGTCCTGGGTCAACGACCGCACGTCATGGCCGTCGACGGTGATCGCCCCGGCGTCCACATCGTAGAGCCGGGGGACGAGCGAGGTGAGCGTGGTCTTGCCGGCGCCGGACGGACCGACGACAGCAACCATCTGGCCCGGTGCCACAGTCAGGTCGATGTCGGTCAGCACGTCACCGGCAGAAGCAGTCGACTCGCCGCCACCGAGTGATGCCGGCGTCCCCTCGGGAGGATCGGGATAACGGAAGTAGACGTGATTGAACCGCACCTCCCCCCGGGGATCGACCAGATCCACAGCATCGGGAGCATCGACGATCGCATTGGGAGCGTCGAGAACCTCGAACACACGCTCAAAGCTCACAAAAGCGGTCATCACGTCAACCCGGGCATTGGAAAGGCTGGTGAGCGGCAGATAGATCCGCACCGTGTAGAGCCCCAGCGCGGTGAGCGTGCCGATCGTGATCGACTCGTCGATGACCAGATGCCCGCCGAGCCAGTAGACGATCGCCGTGCCGACCGCCCCCACCATCGTCAACGCCACCAGGAAGACGCGGCTGTACATGGCGCTGCGCACACCGATGTCGCGCACCCGACCCGCCCGGTCCGAGAAGTCCGCCGCCTCGGCGCCGTGCCGCCCGAAGAGCTTGACGAGCAGGGCTCCGGCAACATTGAACCGCTCGGTCATGGTGTTGTTCATCGAGGCGTTGACGGTCATCGACTCTCGGGTGATGTCCTGCAGGCTGGTCCCGACACGCCGAGCCGGCAGCACGAAGACCGGCAGGATCATGATGGCCAGCAGCGTCAACCGCCATTCCAGGATCAGCATGGCGAGCAACGTGCCGGTCAGTGTGATCAAGTTGCCGACAACAGTTCCCAGAGTGCCGGTGAAGGCTCGCTGCGCGCCGATCACGTCGTTGTTGAGGCGGCTGATCAGCGTGCCGGTCTGGGTGCGGGTGAAGAAGGCGAGGGGCATTCGCTGCACGTGGTCGAAGAGGCGCACCCGCAAGTCGAAGATCAGTCCCTCACCGATCCGCGAGCTGAGCCGGCGTTCCACCAGTGACAGCAGTGCCTCAGCCGCGGCGGCGCCGATCATCACGAAGAAGAGGAGGTTGAGGTAACCCCCGTTGCTGTCGACGATTGCGACGTCGAAGATCTCACGGATCAGCAGCGGCGGCAGCAGCCCGAGGAAAGTCGTCGCCACGATGATCGACAGGTACAGCAGGATGGCGCCCCGGTACGGGCGGGCGAACGCGAGCACACGGCGCCGTGTGTCCCTGTTCAACTGCTTGCCGTCGATTCCGGAACGGTCCGCGGTCATCGAGTGCATCACCTGGAACGGACTCGACGCAGTCATGCCGTGAGCCTACGCGCTGCCACCCCGCGTGAATCCCCAGTGATCCGATGCGGGAGTCATCGGCGTAGACACAGTGATCCGATGCGGTCATCGGTGCAGGCAAGCACGGTTCCGATGCGGGAGTCATCGGCGCAAGCACCGCGCGGAAGTCATCTGCGCAGGCAACGCCCGGTAGCGTGATGCGGGATGGAACGTCCCTCGAGTGCGCTGTTCACCGACCACTATGAGCTGACCATGGTGGAGTCCGCCCTCAAGTCCGGGGTTGCCTCCCGGCGTTCCGTGTTCGAAGTCTTCGCCCGCCGCCTCCCCGAAGGCCGGGCCTACGGCGTGGTCGCAGGCATCGACCGCCTCGTGGACGCAATCGAACGTTTCCGGTTCGATGACGACACGGTCGAGCATCTGCTGGCGAGCGGGGTCGTCCAAGGCGACCTGATGGCCGACTGGCTCCGCAACTACCGCTTCAGTGGAGACATCACCGGCTACGCCGAGGGTGAACTGTTCTTTCCGTACAGTCCGGTACTCACCGTGGTCGGTTCGTTCGCCGAGTGCGTCGTGCTCGAGACAGTCCTGCTGTCGGTGCTGAACCACGACTGCGCGGTGGCCTCCGCAGCCGCACGGGTGGCCGACGCAGCCGGCGGCCGCCTGCTGGTGGAGGGAGGATCGAGGCGCACCGACCCCGAATCGGCGGTTGCCGCGGCGCGGGCATCACACGTCGGCGGCTTCGACATGACGTCGAACCTTGAAGCCGGACGCCGCCACGGCATCCCGACCGGAGGCACCACAGCCCACGCCTTCGTGCTGGCCCACAACAGCGAATCCGAGGCCTTCAGCGTGCAACGCGAGACCCTGGGTGTCGGTTCCACCTACCTCGTCGACACCTTCGACGTGATGGAGGGGATACGTCGGGCCGTCGATGTCGTCGGACACGACATCGGGGCCGTCCGAATCGACAGCGGTGAACTGCTCGCCGACAGCCGCGCGGCCCGCCATCTGCTCGACGAACTGGGCGCTGTCGACTGCCGGATAGTCGTGTCCAGCGACCTCGACGAGTTCCTGATCGCGGAACTGGAGATGGAGCACGCACCGATCGACGCCTATCTGGTCGGGACGAGCCTGGTCACCGGCTCAGGCCATCCGACCGCCTCGATGGTCTACAAGTTGGTGTCGGTCGCTGACGATGACCATTCCGGCCCGCTGCGAGCGGTCGGCAAGCACTCGCCCGGGAAACGCACAATCGGCGGTCACAAGTCGGTGCATCGGACCTACGACGCCGAAGGCAAGTACCTCGCCGAGGTTCTCTCTGTCCTTCCGGTGGAGGTGCCCGAGAACTCGATGCGCCCGCAGGTCCCGCTGCTGCGCGACGGTGAGGTTGTCGCCAATCTGACCGACGTGAGCGAGGCTCGGGCCCGTTGCGCCGAACGGCGTGAGCATCTGCTCGACGAAGACAGGACTCCCTGGCCCGTGACCACTCCTGCCGTGCCTACAATCTGGGAAGGCGTTGAGGAACCGCTCTCCGCGGCGGTTGTCAACAGCAGCGGAGGAGCGAATCGATGAAGGCACTGATCGTTGTCGACGTCCAGAACGACTTCTGTGAGGGCGGTGCTCTGGGAGTGGACGGCGGCGGTGCGGTAGCACGTTCGATCACTGAGTTGGCGGGTCTGGACCGTGCCGGCGGCGCCTATGAGCTGGTCGTCGCCACCAAGGACTGGCATGTCGACCCGGGCGGGCATTTCGCCGATCCTGAAACGGGTGCGAACTTCGTCGACACCTGGCCGGTCCATTGCCTGGCTGAGAGTCACGGTGCGGCCTTCCACCCCGATCTGGACATTGCGATCGACGAGGTGTTCCTAAAGGGCCGAACCACCGCCAGCTACACGGGTTTCGACGGCGGCGCGGCCTCCGACGAATCGGTGCTGCTCGGTGACTGGCTGGCTGAGCGAGGTGTCACTCAGGTCGATGTGGCCGGCCTGGCGACCGACCATTGCGTGAGGGCGACGGCGCTCGATGCCGCAGCCGCCGGTTTCGCCACCACCGTGCTGCTCGAGCACTGCGCCGGCGTAGCCCCCGAATCAACCGATGCCGCGCTGACCGAACTCACCACCGCCGGCGTCACCCTGGGTTAGAACGGTTCCGTCCTCACCGAAGGGTCGTCCGGCATCATTGGACGAATCGATTCTGAATTCGGTCCGGTCTGGTAGCGGGGTCTGGTAGCGCGTTGAGATTGGGGTTACTGTCCGGCGATGAGTGAACCTCGGGTAGTTGCCACCGGACTGCAGTTCCCGGAGGGGCCGATTGCTGAAGCTGACGGAAGCGTGCTGCTCGTCGAGATCGGGATCACCGCGATCTCCCCCGACGGTTCGACCGTTGAACACGTTGCTCTGCCCGATGTGCTGGTAACCAACATTTGCTTTGTCGACGACGAGCCGCGCGCCTTCTGCACGCTGTCCGGCACCGGCCAACTCGTCGAGATCGACTGGCCCCGCCCCGGCCTCAAACTCCACTTCCCCTAGATCACGGTCCCAGGGCGGTGATGGGGACGACTGAGATTCCGTCCGGGTACTCGAAGCCGCGGCCGCCTGCGGTGATGACCATGAGCTTGCGCGGCTCGCCCATCTGTGCGGTGTCAACCCGGTCGCGCAACCGCCGTAGCGACGCTGCGCCCTCTTCGATCAACTCGGTTCCGCCGAGCTTCACCTCGGCCGCAGCCCACTCCCGGTCGTCCAAGCTTGTGAGGATCACGTCGATCTCAAGGCCGGAGCTGTCCCGGTAATACGAAACGTCCCAGTCATTGGCTTGGGTGTAGACGCGCAGATCGCGCAGCACCATCGATTCGAACAGGAGGCCGAAATAGCTCAGGTCCCCCATCAGCTGGTCGGCGTTGGCCCGCAGAGCGGCCACGGCCAGAGCCGGGTCGGTGAAGTAGCGCTTGGGGGTGCGGCGAAGCTGGGCTCGAGACCGCAGATGCGGCCTCCACACCGCCAACTCCTCCACCACGAACAAGCGACTCAGTGCGTCCAGGTAGCTCTTGACGGTCCGGGGATGCAGAGTCTCGCCGCCCCCGGCCACGTCCTGGCCGAGCGTCTTGAGCGTCGCCTCGGTGGAGGTGTTCCGGCCCAAAGAGGCCAGCAAACGGCGAACTCCCACCGGATCGCGGGCAGTGCCGTCAACCCGGGAGACGTCGGTCCGGCTGATCTCGTCGAGGTAGGCGCGAAGCTGTCTCTGCGCCACTGCGGGTGTGTCGCCCAACATGGCTGGCCAACCGCCCCGGCAGGCCAAGTCCACGATGTCGGGGAGGCCGAGAGCGGAGGGCGCAGCAGAACTGCGCTGCGAGGCGAGCAGGCCGCGCAGGGAGACCTCCCCGCTCGATTCCCCGCTCTCGAACAAGCTCATTGGCCGCATCCGCACCCGGATGATTCGGCCGGTGCCAGTGTGGCGGGTGGCATCGTCAGGTGGGTCGGCCGACCCGGTCAAGATGAACTGGCCCTTCTGCCCCCGATCATCGCAAGCCCGCCGCATGGCATCCCACACGCCGGGAGCGAGCTGCCACTCGTCCAACAGGCGCGGCACGGACCCCTCGAGGACTTCCATCGGGGAAACCCGCGCGGCCAGCCGGTTCTCGAACACGTCGTCGAAAGGCACTTCGCTGCGGGCATGATTCCGACCGGTCCATGTCTTGCCGCACGCCCGCGGCCCCTCGACAACGACCGCCGGTGAGGCGCGCAAGGCGCTCTCCACCTCACGATCTGCCACCCGAGGCATGTATCCGGATGGTGTGAGCCGATCAGCCACGAAAACGACCTCCCAAGACCATCATACGCCCTCCAATCGCGATATTGTGACAGTTTCAATCGCGATATTGGAGCGATTCCAATCGCGATATTGTCGACCAGTCAAGACGAAGCAGTACGTCTGCGACCGGTCGAGTTGCTCATCCGGCGGTCGATTGCATCATGTGAAGTGATCCATGCCGCGGTCCCTAAAGGAACCCGAGAGACTCGTCGAAGTCTGACGTCAACCCGGCGGCGCTGCTCCTGTCGGGTGGCTCCAGGTTGGTCGGGACGCCTTGGCCCAGCCGCATCTGGTACAGGAACTGTTCGAGGTCCGGTGCACGATCTGCGAGGTACTGGAGAACCTCGCCTTTGCGATCTCTGAAGTGGGGGTCGTCGTCGAGGACTCCAGGGCTCTCGAGAAGGTTGACGATGTTGGCGGCGTCAGTAGATGCGGGGGTGATGCCGTAGCGGTGCATGTGGAATCGCAACCCGTCTTCGAGGGTGTATGGTCCGGCTCTGTCCAGGGCCACAAGGTCGATGTAGTCGCGAAGTTTCGGCCGGTACATGATGACGTCGAGTTTGGAGGCCAGCAGGTCTGCCACAGAGGCGACCGGGAGACCGTCTATCTCAGTGGGCTGTGCGAGGGTCTTGACGTGGCCGGGGTTGGCCCCCCGGGACGGCGTCTTGAACACCTGCACCTGCACGGTGTCGACTCTGGCGTGCAGCTGGTCGAGACCGCATTCGTAGACCTCGACGGCGCCCGCGGCCTTCTCGAACTTCCTTGCGAGTTCGTCGCCGGAGAAGCCGTCGGGCGTCATGTAGTCGAGGTCGAACGACACACGGTGGCGCAGATGGATGGCCAGCGCGGTGCCACCCATCAGGCAGCCCTCCAGCGGATCGGTGACCTCTTGCAGGATGGGCCAGACGGAGCGCATCTCAGCCGAGAGCACATCGGTCCATGCGTCGATCTCAGCCATCGGCGCGCCGGGCGACGGCCTTGTCGATGTTGGCTGCTATCTCCCCCGTGTTATAGCCGCGCATGTCACGGCATCGTCTCAGAGCGTCGACGGGGAGGCATCTCAGCGCCCAAGCGCGTGCCACCGGGTCCGGGCCGTCGAGCAGGGAAGTGGCCACGAAGAAGGCGTCGTCGGGGAGCCTCAGGTCCTTGGCGCTCGCCCCGTTCCAGAACAGGCCCCAGAACTCAGGCGGGACCCGCTCAGCGCAGGTGTCGTCCACCTGCGGCGGCGGCCGTGGCGGCAGGTAAGCCAACGCCGTGACGCACTCTTCGCTGAGGTCGAGCGACCACAGGACGGTCCTGCGCGAACCGTAGCCCCAGGGCAGGCTGGCCTCTTCCCGCCGCGCGAAGCCCTTTTCGGCAAGAGCGTTCAGGCATCGCCGCGCATGGTCTTCAGACAGGTGGGCCTCGGCGGCGACCTGGCTGAGCGTCGTGCCCCTGACCCTGCTGCGCAGGATTCCCAGTACAGTCCGCTGGCCCCTGCTCAGGCTGGCGACGGGGCTGGCATCGGGGTCGAATGTGTGGGGCAGGCGCCGCCGAAGCGCCTCGGCTGGCTCGCTGGGTTGATGCATCAGCGCCTTCAAACGGCCCTCCCCGGGGGGCTGTCCGGTCGTCTCCAATGCGTCGGCCATGCGCCGGGCGGCAGGAGCGGACACATCGAGTTCGCGTGCCAACACCGCGGGGCGCAAATCAGAGAGCCAGGCCGCTATCACCCACTTTGTGGCATCGACCTTAGAGCGGTGCATGGCCGTTCCGGTCGTGACTGTGAAGTCGTAGCGGCAGGATTGGCACCTCCACACCGACCGCCCCGCCCGGAACGCCGGGTCCCTGGTCCCGCACCTCGGGCACTCCACGCCAGCGGGCCAGCGGGCCTCGACAAGGCGATTCCAAGCGGGCCTCTCAGAAGAGATCCGCTTGGTGGAGGAAACGCAAGCGGTATCCATACCCGGTACTGTACCAGCGCTAGGGAGTTATCGTTCAAAACATCGGAAGCCAGAGCGCTGTCAGGCCAGTCAATACGAAACGGGACACCAATATTATTCAGCTCTATTGGCGGAAGGTATGGGATTCGAACCCATGGTGACCCGGAGGCCACAACGGCTTTCGAGGCCGCCCCATTCGTCCGCTCTGGCAACCTTCCGCCTCAGAGGCTACCGGCGATGTGGACCCGCCGCACGGCCGGGCCGACGCGTCAGTACAGGCTTGATTCTGTGCCTGTCGAACCCTCGCCGCGGGCCAGGGCCAGCTCAGCGTTGATGCCCATGCGTGCCGCCAGAAGATCTGTGGTGACGGTGACCATGCGGAAACCGGCGGCCACTCGCTTGGGGGTCAAAGTTCCCGTCGACTGGATCCCGGCAATGATGTTGTGAGCCGCGCAGCGTTCAAGGATCGAAGCGAGTGCCTCGTCGAAGGCTTCGTGACCGTCGTTGTTGGCCGGTGGCAGCCCGAGGGTGATCGACAGATCGGCGGGCCCCACATAAATCGCATCAATGTCTGGTACCGCAAGAATCTCATCGAGATTGGCAATTGCTTCGGCGGTTTCGATCATCGGGATACAAGCCACATTGCCGGGCTCCCACTCGCGGTAGTTGTGTCGAAGACCAGCCGTGGTCGGCCCCCAACTGCGAACACCACGGGGTGCATAACGGGTTGCGGCAGTGGCTTGTTCGGCCTCCTCCGCGGTGTTGACCATCGGGATGATCACCCCGTGAGCACCAGCGTCGAGGGACTTGCCGATAATTCCAGGTTCGTTGCGCGGCACTCGGACGATCGGGCTCGACCCGCCCAACAGGATCGCCTGGATCATCGTGACCGAGTCGGCGTAGTCGATCGGACCGTGCTGGGTGTCGATGCAGACGTAGTCGAAACCACATCTGGCCACGGCCTCGGCCGTAACAGAACTGGGGATCGCCAGCCAACCCCCGAGGGTTGTCCTGCCTTGTTGCCATTGCTCGCAAAGTGGGGTAACCGTCATGGTGATGGGTCTATCAGCCTGAGAGCGGATTCATACGGGTTCACAGCGACCTGAGTGCAATACTGGGCCGGGTGAGGAGTGTTGAGGAGCCATGACAATCGTGCGGGGCACCGTGGTCACCATGAATCCCGCCCGGGAGATCATCAGCGACGGTGCAGTTGTCATCTCGGGTGACACGATCGCATCGGTCGGGAGTTTCGACGAC
Organism: Candidatus Aldehydirespiratoraceae bacterium; assembly: GCA_965208435.1. GTDB lineage: Bacteria > Actinomycetota > Acidimicrobiia > Acidimicrobiales > Aldehydirespiratoraceae > VXYK01. Next base: position 2,022,586 of record OZ242337.1, read on the forward strand.
TTGCGAGCCGCTCATCCGGACACGAGCGTTTCGGGCCGCAGCGGTGACCTGGTCCTGCCAGGGTATGTCAACGGCCATCAGCACCTGACCGGCGACCGCCTGATCCAATCATCGATCCCCGACGATCTGCCGCCTGGAGAGGCCATTTTCTCCTGGGTCGTGCCAGTCCACGGCGTGCACAGCGGTGACGACGACGAACTCGCAGCCACACTCACCCTTGCCGAAGCTCTGAGCAACGGCATCACCACCACCTTCGAAGCCGGGACTGTCGCTCATCCGGATCGGGTCGTCGCCGCCGCTCAGACCGTGGGGGCTCGGGCGACCATCGGCACCTGGGGATGGGACGTCGACGAGGGGCCGTTCGCAGGCTCAGTCGAAGAGGTGATCGACCGACAGCGGGCGGCTTTGGACCTCGCCACCGGACCACGGGTGTCGACTTGGGTGAGCCTTGTCGGCCATGACCTCATGTCCGATGAACTGGTGGTGGCAGCCAGCGAACTGGCCCGCTCCCACGGTGTCGGCATGACCTTCCATCTGTCTCCCACATCAAGCGATGTCGACAGCTACCTGGCCAGAACCGGGAAACGGCCCCTGGTGCACCTCTCGGCGCTGGGCGTGCTGGGTTCTCACGTCGCGGTCGCCCACGGCGTGCACATCGACACGCAGGAAGTGGCGGTGCTGGTCGACAGCGGTGCTGCAGTCGTGTCGTGCCCCTGGGCATATCTGCGACTGGGTCAGGGACTTACCCGTGAGTTCCGCCACCTGGATCTGTGGCGTGAAGGGGGCCGCCTGGCTCTGGGGTGCGACGCCGAGAACGCCGGCGACATGGTCGACGGCATCCGCACGGCCGCGCTGTTCGCGGGGGTGGCGAAGGACGCTGCAGTCGACCCGACGGTCTTCGGAGCTCACGACGCACTCGAGCTGCTCACCATCGCCGGCGCTGAGGCCCTGGGCATGGCCCAACAGATCGGCTCACTCGAAGTCGGAAAGCAAGCCGACATCGTGGTTCACGACCGGTCCCGTATCGAGTGGGTCCCGCCGAGCCCCGAACCGGTTCTGCAGCTCATCTGGGGCAGCGACGGCAGATCAGTGAGGGACGTCTACGTAGCGGGGGAACCCGTGGTCACCGACGGCCGAGTGCGAACCGTCGATGTTGATGCCCTAGCGGCCGAAGCCTCCGACGCCGGCCGATCCCTGCGAAGGCGCAGCGGCATCAAAGCAGTGTCACGCTGGCCGATCAATTGATGCCCGCGCTCGGGCAGCGAACAGGCCTACCGCACCGGCCATTTGGCCTTGTCGGGCAGGCCGGAGCGGGCAGTGATTGCTTCGTCGACGAGTTGACACTAGAACTCCACCAGGTAGCGGGGAGTGAAGCTCTCGGACTCGACGCTGACGGCGCGGATGCGGTCGGCTCGGTAGGAGCGGATCTGTTCCCTGTCGTTCACGACGAAGACCAGCAGTTCCCCTTGTTGTGAGTAGCGGAGGGAATAGGGCTCGACCGTGCGTGGCCCGACTCGGCCCTCCATGGGGTGGTAGTCGATGGTGACCTTGAGACGGTTTGCTCCAGCGAATCGTATGAGCTCGATCGGCGAGCCCTGTTTCCATGAGGTCATGTGCCGGGCTGGACGCCAGTCAGTGACCTGTACCGTCGGGCGAATTTCCGCCAACTCTGGGAGCGGCCGGATTCCGTCCAGCCAGGCGAACAAGTCGTCGAGTTGGGACCAGAAGTCGTCAAAGCTCGGCAAGTGGGGCAGTTGGTGGCCGAGCATGTTCGACCACTCGGCCTCGATCTCGTGTCTGAACGGAGTCGAGCGGATCGTGGCAAGCGTCGGAGTATCGATACGTGCGTGGGCGCACTTTGCAGCGAGAACTTGAAGCACGTCGTCGGCTCGGCCTGTCAGATCTGGATGACGATGGGTGTGGACGACATCGTAGAGGTCGCGGGGCCGGCACCGCTCAGCAAGTGCTCTGATCTTCTCTCCCAGAAGCTCTGGCAGCGAGTAGCACACCACATGGGCGAGTTGACCGGTGGCTGGACTCGAGGGTGCGTCGCTGAACGGGTGCAGCACGGGCCGCGACTCCAAGTCTCGTACGACAACTTCGTCGGCCGTCAGGTCGAGCTTGACCTTGGGTGGCGTGGGCATACCAAGGGGTCCGAGGTAGCCGAGCCGTCCTTCGATCGTCGGTTTGCCTCGCTTGTTCTTACGCTGGCGGAACGATCTGTCGTCCAAGATCAACCGCAGCCCGCATCGGTCATCCAGCCATGAGGCAATCTCCACGAATGTCTCGTCCAGTAGCCTGACATCCAGATCGGATTCGGCGACGGTGAAGTCGAGGTCCTCAGAGAACCGGTAGGTCTCGAACCAGCACTTTCGAAGACACGTCCCGCCCTTGAACGCCCAAGACCGGGACAGCGGGTGCGCCGCGATGCCAGCAAGCAACCAGCCTAGTACGTAATCCTTCTCGACCACGTGGTGAGCGAGTTGCCACTCGTTTGCGAAGTTGGCGATCTCTCGATTGGTGATCACGCCGACACTTCCGCGTTGATCCGCAGGCCCCATCGAGTCGACCGCCACCCGTCCGAGGGCAGTGCCGGGTCGAGAAGCGGAAATCCTGAAGTCAACGGCCCTGCGGTCACCGCGGTGTCGTAACCCAACACTTCCAAGAGATACCCGAGCCTCTTGATCGCCGCGCCGTTGTCCAGCCGCTCAACGGCACCGACCAGATCTTCGAGCTTCGCAACCGAGACCAGCGCGTCGAGCACCTCCATCGTGTGGCGGATGCCACCACCCAGCGACGGGTCCGACAACATGTCGGCGACAGTCCGCTCCCGATTCGACACTCGGACCTTACGGTCGCCCCGCCACTCGCCAACGAGTCCCCAGTCGAGGCGGTCGGCACCGACATGACGGACCAGATAGCTGGCGCCGGCCAGTTCCTGATCAACCCGGCGCACTCGTTGTGCCGTTGCAACGACCGTCGAGCGAAAGACCTGGTCGGTGAGCGCCCAGTGATTCGCGGCCGACCATCCGGCGATGTAGCACGGTTCCCACACCAAGTCCGCCAGATACCAGGGGTCTTCGTTCCAGGTCGTCGGATCCGGCGCGTCCACCGGGACCGCTATGTACAAACCCCGCCGAACACGCCTCAGCCACCCCCTCGACGCCCAAGCCGACAAACGCCTCGCAGCAGACTGCCGACTTACTCCCAATGCCGCGGCCGCGAAATCCACCGTGACTGTCCGCCGACCCGCCCCGAACAACGTGGCAAGATCACGCCGACTCCTCGCTGACAATCCTCCCGGCTCGATGCTCGAAGTCATGCGGATATCTTAAGTCCAATACTTTCAACTTGAGCGGAATAACTGGTGTTACGTTGTCATCTCGGGTTTCGGTCGTCGGCTCCCTGATTTCCCCAGACCGTGCGAGAGTTACGGGTTCGAGCCTACAACACCGGCCATTTGGCCTTGTCGGGCAGGCCGGAGCGGGTGGTGATCGCTTCGCCGGCGAGTTGGGATTGGGAGTAGAGGGCCTGCTCGTCGATGGTCGTCATCCGCCCGTCGACCACGACCTTGTTGCCGTCGACGACAACGGTGTGCACGCCCCGCCCGTCGGCTGACCAGACGAGTTGGTTGGCTACGTTGAGCAGCGGCCGCCACTCGGGTCGGTCGGTGTCGTGCAGCACCACATCGGCCAGCTTGCCGACTTCGAGCGAGCCGATCTGATCAGACATCTGCATCAACTCGGCCCCACCCAGCGTCGCCATCTCATAGGCCTTCTCTGCGGGGAACATCTGCGGGTCCTGGCGCCCGTCCTTGAACAGACCGGCGACCAGGTAGGTGGCCCGCATCAAGTCGGAGTAGTTGGAGGCGTTGTTACCGTCGGTGCCGATACCGAGGTTGATCCCAGCCTGCACCATCTCGGGCATCTTGCCGACCTGGGTCACCCCGTAGCTGACCTTGAGCGCAGTTGTAGGGCAATGCGCCACATGCACGCCCGTCTCGGCCATGATCTCGATCTCGTTGTCGTCGACCTGCACGCAGTGGGTCATGGCGACATCAGCACCGAGCACCCCGAGCTGCGCCAGGTGCACCATCGGCCGGTGACCGAACTCGGCGACGAAACCCTCCGGGTCGAGCTTGGCGGGCGACATGTGAAAGCTCAGCCCGACACTGTGCTCGGTCGCCAGTTCCCGGGCGGCTCGCCAGAGCGGATCAGAGCAGGTGGTGTGGCCCACCAGCAGCGACCAGGCGCTTATCCGGTTCCCGGCTGCCGCAGGGTGGTGCTCGAGTTGGCGCTGCAGGTTGGCGACAGCCTGGTCGGTGTCCTGTTTGTAGACGTCGGGTTCGGGCGGCAGGTCCCAGACCCACTGGCCCACCCGGCCCCGGATACCGACCTCTTGGAGCCCGTCGACGACCTCGTCAAGGAAACGGATAGTGCCCGCCTCAAGAAAGGTGGTGGTTCCGGATTTGAGCATCTCTGTTGCCGCCAACTGGGCAGACAACCGTTCCTCGGCAGCGTTGTACATGGAGTACAGCGGGCACAGCCACATGAAGACGTTCTCCTCGAAGGGCGTGTCGTCGGGGACATAGCCGCGGGTCAGCGGCTCGCCGGTGATGTGGATGTGGGAGTTGACCATGCCCGGTGTGACCACGAAACGGTCGCCCCCGATGGTCTCGGCTGCGTGGTACTGCTGCTCGAGTCGGCCGGCCTTGCCTACCGCCACGATCTCACGCCCGCGGACCGCCACCGCACCGTCGTGAATGATGTCACGGGTCGGATTCATGGTGACGACGTAGTTGCCCCTGATCAGCAGGTCAATGTTCTCGGTCACGGCTTCCCCTCAGTATGGTAAGACCATCAGTCCACCCGAGAAAGGGTACGTTGCATGACCGCAGGAGCGCATTTTCTGTCGGCGGTTTCGGCAGGCAAACGCCGCCGTGCGAGTCGGGTAGTCGCCGCCGACGGTCGCTGCGTGCTCGTGGCGATGGACCATCCCGCCTACATGGGAACGGGCGTTCCCACCGAAGCCGTCGAACCGATCGCCTCAGCACAGCCCGACGCCGTGCTCACAACCTGGCACCTGGCACGCCGACACCCCGAAGCCTTCGCCCGCAGCGGGCTGGTGCTGCGAGTCGACGGCGGGATCGCCGACATGGGCGAGCCGCCAACCAACGACACGTCGACCCTGCTCTACACCGCGGAGCAGGCCATGGTCCTCGGCGCCGACGCGATCATCGTGATGGCCTTCAGCGGCGCGCACGACGAACACGTCTCACTGTCCCGCCTGGCCCACCTGAGTGCAGAGTGCGAGAAGATCGGGATGGTGCTGATCGCCGAGTCGATCCCGGGAGGCTGGGCCCAGGAGGTCCCCTGGACGGTGACCAACGTCGCCAAGGGCGCCCGGATCGCAACTGAGTTGGGTGCCGACATGATCAAGACCATGTGCCCGGACCCCACCGACGAGTTCACCGAAGTCGTCGAGGCGTGCGGCGTGCCGGTGCTCGCCCTCGGGGGACCCAGAATGGACCACGAAGACGATGTGATCGAGATGGCCTCGGGCGTTGTGGCGACAGGGGCTGCCGGGGTGGCGATCGGCCGCAATGTCTGGGGCTCGCAGGATCCCAAGAACATGGTGACCCGGCTGATGCAGGCCGTGCACGGGCCGTAGCAAGGTCGGCATGTGAGCGTGGAACAGCACAGCACGATCGACGAGGAGCGCTACCGCGAGCTCGCCTCGTTCGCGGCTTCACGCAACCTCGACCGCGGGCCCGACGACCCGGCGCTTCGAGACGTCGCCGAACGGGCGCTCTGCCACGAGGCCCGTCTGCTCGACGACAGGCAGTACCGGCAGTGGTTGGGGCGGTTCGCGGCCGACGCGTTGTACTGGGTGCCGATCGATCCCGACAGCGACCCGCGCACCGAAGTCTCGTTCATGCTCGACGACCGGCGCCGGCTCGAAGACCGGATTGCGCTGCTGGAGACGGGCTGGACCCACTCCCAGCAGCCGGTGTCGAGCGTCTGCCGCCAGGTCGGCAACGTGGCCGCCTGGCCGCTCGAGCCGGACACAGCCGAGGTGGCCGTGCGCTGCTCGGTGGTCGCCTGGGAATACCGCCGGGACGCCGTCACACCGTTCGTGAGCCGCAACGACTACATCCTGCGGGACCTCGAAGGTGACTGGAGCATCGCCCGAAAGATCGTCAGCCTCGTCAACAGCCGCGGCGACGTCCGCAAGTTCCCGTTCATCCTGTGACCATGTCGCAGTTGGTCCAAGCCCATCGGGTGCATCGGTCGATCTACACCGAGCCTCAGATCTTCGACCAGGAGATGGCAAAGATCTTCGGCGGAACCTGGGTGTACGTGGCCCACGAGAGCCAGGTCCCCGAACCGAACGACTTCATCACCACCGCTCTGGGCCGCCGAGAGCTGATCGTCACCCGAGACCGCGACGGACAGTTGCGGGCCCTGTTCAACCGCTGCTCGCATCGGGCATCGACGGTATGTCAACAGGACCAGGGATCGGCCAAGCACTTCCAGTGCAGCTACCACGGCTGGACCTACTCCAACTCCGGTGAACTCGTCACGATCCCCGACATGGCGGGCTATCCGGCCGATTTCGACAAGACCGACCACGGCCTGGCCCAGGTGCCGCGCCTGGCCACCTTCCGGGGGTTCGTCTTTGCGACCTTGAACACCGCGGCGATGCCGCTGCTCGACTGGCTCGGCCCGGCCGCAGACCGAATCGAAGAGTTCGTGGACCGTTCACCGACCGGTGAGATCCAACTCCGCAACCGTCAACGGATGATCTACAACGGCAACTGGAAACTCGCCTGGGACAACGCCGCCGACGGCGCGCACCCGACGTTCGCCCATCGCTCGTTCGTGCTGCTCAACGAACGCCGGCACGGCGGAGCCAAGAGCCTCTCGCAGTTCAAGAGCACCCCGGACGAAACCGAGATGTACGGCGAAGACCTCGGCAACGGACACCTGTTCATCGACCAGCGGCCCGGCCTCAACTCATCGTTCTGGCAGGCGCAACGGCCGATCCCGGGCCAGGAGCCCTATCAGGAACGTCTCGTCGAAGGATTCGGGGAAACCGCGCCGGAACTCCTGGATCTGGCGGCCGGGTCGATGGTCAACCTGTCGATCTTCCCGAACCTGCTGCTGAAAGGGAACCATGTGGAAGTGGTCGACCCGGTTCGCGTCGACCAGACCCGTCTGCACACCTGGATGGTGGCCGCTGTCGGCGTGCCCGAAGAGGTCAATGTCCTGCGAATGCGCATCGCCGAGGACTTCCCGAGCCTCGGCAACCCGGACGACCTGGAGATTTTCGAACGCTGCCAGCAGGGGCTCGGGATCTCAGAGATTGAATGGATCGACATGAGCAAGGGACTCGGGACGCCTTCTGACATCCCCGACTCTGCGGGTGTGCGCCGGGTTCCCGTCACCCATGAAGCACCGATGCGAGGCTATCTGCGGGAGTGGGACAGGCTGATGGCAGACGATCCGTTGCGTACCGTCGCCGACTCGGACAGCGCCGTGTGGGAGGTTGTCAAGTGACTCGCAAGATTCTTGAGCGGGTGGAGATCCCGCGCTGTGAAGGACGCGCGGTCGAGGTGCTCGCCGGCCGGGCAGTTCGGATCATCGCGACTGAAGGTCCACAAGTGGCCGACACCGCCTTCTTGGCCCTTGACAACCCGCGGGAGGGATATCACGCCGGGCAGTCGGTGGCGCTCAACATGTTGGCGGGCACCGGCACGATGCGCCGACTCACCCGTCTGTACTCTCGGCCTCCCTATGAACGGGTGATGGGAACCGTGATCGACGACCCGGTCGGTGAGCATTTCGCCTGGAACGGCGGCCGCTGCTCTGCGGGGGTGTACTCGGTGCGCGACGACATCGGCGCTGAAGCTCAACATCGGACCTGTCAAGGAAATCTGGAGGAAGCGATCGCTCCCTGGGGTTTCGAGGCTGATCTGGTGCCCGACATCTTCAACATCTTCATGCACACCGACGTGATCGACGAGCACGAACTGGTGTTCAAGGAGTCGTTGGCGCAACCCGGCGACTACATCGACATCCGTGCAGAGATCGACCTGCTGGTGGCGGTGTCAGCCTGCCCGAGTGAGACCTCGGCATCGAACGGCTTCAACCCGAAGGCGATGGCGATGGAAGTATGGCTGCCGTGAGCCCCGAAAACGGAACAGGCTCGATATACGGAACAGGCCCGATATACGGAACAGCAGAGGGTGAGCAACAATGGTTCGGATGATTCGCAAGGCACAGGTCGATTCGAGCGACGGTGCGCGGGTGCGCGCCTGGATCGCCTCCTACACCGCCCACCTGGCCGAGCGTGTGCCCGACGGTGGTGCAGTGACCTCCTGGATGGAGGCGTACGGCGCCTACGGAGTGGTGTACTGGATGATCGACGCTCCCGATCTCGGGTCGCTCGACGCCTATCTGGATTCGCTGCCCTCCGACGAGAGCTACCGTGAGTTGTTGATGGCGGGAAGCGATCTGTTCGTGTCCGGCCAGACCAGCGACCTGCTGTTGAAGTCGGTCTGAGAGATGGCTTCCACCGCCGTACCGCCCGCTGTGCCCACCGGAGATATGCAGGTCGCGGTCGTGACCGGCGTCGGCGAGGTGGAGTTGCGTTCAGAGCCGCTTCCAGTGATAGGAGCACAGGACATCCTGGTGCGGGTGGGGGCCTGCGGACTGTGCACGATGGAGCGGCGTCTTTTCTCCGGGGAGAAGCAGATCTACCCTGTCGCCCCCGGTCACGAGGTCGCAGGGCGAGTGGTCGAAGTCGGCGAGCAGGTGGCTCCCCTGCCGGGCGCCCCCAGAGTCGGCGATCTCGTTGCGGTCGACCTGTTGACCCGCTGCGGAACATGCACGACCTGTCGCCGCGGGCGCAGCGCAGTGTGCAGACAGCCGCAGGGCAGCGCCCTGGCCGACGGAACGATCTCGATGGGGGCAGGGCTCGCCGACTTCGTTCGGGTGTCCGCCTCACAGGCGTACGTCACCGGCGACATACCCGTCGCACAGGCTGCCATGGGTGAGCCGTTGGCGTGTGTGGTCCATTCGGTGCGGCTCTCGGGGATGCTCGCCGGTGACCGGGTGGCGGTGTTGGGGGCGGGATACATGGGGCGTCTGCATCACGCTCTGTGCCGAGCCTGGGGTGCCGGTTCTGTGGGGCTCGTCGACGTGTCGAGCGGTCGTCTCGACGAGGCGGCTGACGGGGGAGCTGGCTGGACCGCCACGCCGCAGACCGCCGCCGACATCGGCGGGAAGGCCGACATCGTCTTCGTCACCGCCGCTGCGGCCGGACTTTTCGAGCTGGCCGTCGAGATCTGCGACAGCGGCGGCACCATCGTGCTCTACAGCGCCTTCCCCAAGGATCTCACCGGAAGTTTCGGCCTCGACCACTTCCACCATGAGGAGATCACGGTGGTGGGCGTCTACAGCCAAGAGCCCCAGGATTGGCGGATCGCTGCGGGTCTGCTGCGGTCCTGTGCGCTCAGCGATGACCTCGACCGGTTGGTGACCGCCCGCTACAGCCTCGAAACGGTGGCCGACGCCTGCAGCAAGCCACCCACACTCCCGTGTACCGCGTGCTGGTAGGCGCCGATACTGGAGCCTGAATTGTCGGTTGTCGTCGGTGCCGACCTCGGCAGCAGCGCGGCGCGGGCTGTCGCCTGCGACCGTCAGGGAAAGATCCTCGCGACCGCGGCTGTCGGCTACCGCGGCAGCGAATCCTGGCCCGTCGGCCGAGCCGACCCGAACCGCTGGCTCGAGGCGATGCTGCGCGCCATGAACGAACTGGTGGTGGAATGCCCGGCCGCCGCCAGACCAGCGGCCCTTGCCGTGGGCGGCCAGACTCCCACCACAGTGCCGATCCCGCAAGGTCTGGCCGTCACCGTCAGCCACCCCGCGGTCGCCGACCTGGGGCTTCACGAAGTTCACGCGGTTCAATGCGAGATTCTGCGCGACGAACTTGGGGACGGGTTCGCTCCATGCGAGATCTGGGACTGGGTGCTGCGCCAGCTCGGGGGAGACCCCTTCCACGGTCTGTGGCCCGGTGATCCGGCGCCGGTCGGGTTCGGGGAGCCGATCGCCGCCGGTTCGTCGGTGGGTGTCACCAACGGCAGTCACGGCTTGGCGAAAGGCACTGTGTTGGTGCCTGCGTCTGCCGACGCGTTCATGGGGTTCTGGGCGTGCGGTGCCTATCGCCCGGGGGTCGGACATGACCCCGGCGGGCGCACCGGAGGACTGGGGTTGGCGGTCGCCTCGGAATCGGTTCGCGACAACATGTTCTCGATGCCGAGCGCAGTGCAGGACGTGTCGATCGTCGGAGGACCGGTGAACGGCCACGGCCGTCTGCTCGAGTGGTGGGCGAGCGTCAGCGGGCTGTCGATCGCAGAGGTGCTCGCTGCCGCAGCGCAGGTTCCGCCCGGAGCCGGAGGTGTGTTGGTGCTGCCCTACATTGCGGGTGAACGTGATCCCCGCTGGGACAAACGTCTCACAGGCGAGATACATGGACTGTCCCTCGACTCGGGTCCTGAGGAGATTTCTCGGGCGGTGTTGGAGTCGACTGCCTATGGCCTCGCCCATATTGCTGAGAAGCTGGCGGACCGAGGTTACGAGTTGCAGACGCTGGCATGCGGTGGATCGCCGGCGCTGAACAGGCACTGGTGCGAGATCAAAGCCTCGGTGCTGGGCGTCGAGGTTCTGGTACCGGAGAAACCGGATTATTCGGCTGCATACGGCTCCGCTCTTGCTGCCGGCGCTGGACTCGACTGGTGGCCCAAACCAGGCGCCGCGCACGGCGCATGGCCCATGCCTGCCATGCAGACGATCCTGCCCACCCATGACCCCGCCTACGAACACGGCTACCAGCGCTTCATCGAACTCGGCGACTCCGCAGCAGCCCGCCTCGACCCGCTCTGAGCGGTCGCCTCAGTTCAGGGGAACCGCAGTCTTGGGCCGGCTTCAGCCCAGTCCATGTGGTCGCGTATGTACTCGTTGGCACCGTCACGGACGGGAGTGAAGTCCCACGAGTAGTGGCCGTCGATGGTCATGGCGGCGTGAAGCATCCGACGGGTCCGCTGGGAGGCCACGACCCGCTCCCGTATGTCCCCGCTGTCCCAACGCCCGGCGGTCTCAGCGGCGAAGCTCGCGGCCAGTTCGGCGTGAGCTGGGTCGTCGGCGAGGTTGTTGCGCTCCAGGGGGTCGGCCTCGATGTCGTAGAGCAGGGCCGGGTCGCTGTCGCAGTGGATGTACTTGTGTCGGCCGCGACGGATCATGAACATCGGCTCAGACGTCATCTCACCGGTGTATTCGGCGATGGTCTCATCGACCGGATCGTGCCCCCCGGTTGCGCTCTCCCACAGGCTCCGCCCGGCCAGCGGGAGGACGGGGTCGATGCTGTCGGCACCGTCGGCGGCGATGTCGAGCATGGTTGGCAGCAGGTCCATCAGCGAGCAGACGTTGCCGACGGTGCCGTTGGCGACCCCGGGACCGGCCATGATCAGCGGCACCCGCAGCGACCGTTCAAAGAAGCTCATCTTGAACCACAGTCCCCGGTCCCCGAGCATGTCGCCGTGGTCGCTGGTGGCGATCACGATCGTGTCGTCGAGCTGGCCGGTCTCCTCAAGGGCCCGGATCATGTCTCCCAGCAGGGAGTCGAAGTAGCTGGTGTTGGCGTAGTAGGCGTGGCGTGCGTTGCGGCACTGGTCGTCGGTGTATCCGATGGTGTCGGCCTGGATGCCGTGACGGATCCTCAGCGTGTGGGGATCGGGCGAGTCGAGCGTGTCGTCGGGGAGGTCGATCTCGTCGTGATCGTAGAGGTCCCACCATTCGGGTCGGGCCACGTACGGGTCGTGTGGGTGGATCATCGCGGTCGCCATGAACCACGGCCGCTCGTCGGGGTCACGGGCGAAGTCGTAGATCTGGCGGGTCGTCGAGAACCGGACTTCTTCGTCGTAGTCGATCTGGTAGGTGGCGAGTGCCTGACCGGCGTCGGACAGGCTCTCCATGTTGTGGTACCACTTGTCGATCCTGTCGTCGGCTTCTTCCCAGTTGGGTGTCCAGGCGAAATCGGCTGGGTAGATGTCGGGATTCAGACGGCGGGTGAACCCGTGGAGCTGGTCCGGCCCGATGAAGTGCATCTTCCCGGTCAACACGGTGCGGTAACCGGCGAGGTTCAGGTAGTGGGCCATCGTCGGCACCCGCGCCGGGAACTCAGCGGCGTTGTCCCAAGCGTCTATGGCGCTGGCCTGTTGGCCCGCCAGCATCGAGAATCGGGAGGGAGCGCACAGCGGGAAGTTGCAGTACGCCGCGTCGAAGCGCGCGCCCCGTTCGGCGAGGTCCTCCATCGCCGGCGTGTGCACCATTCGATGGCTGTAAGCACCAGTGAAATGCGGTGCCAACTGATCAGCCATCACCATCAAAATGTTGGGCTTTCCCATACCCCGCGACGCTACTACTCAGAGCTCCGTACGGAGTGTTCAGGGTCGGACGGTGTGCGCTCCGCGGTTGACTCTTGTGACAGATATCGATATGGTGTGAGATGCACTCGGAATCGGCAGTCTACGGACACAAAGGATTCCCTTTCAAAGGATTACGAACCATGAGGGAAACCCGGAAATGTCAATCACAGAGGCTGAGCGTTCAGAGATGGTGAACGAATTGTCAGCCGCCACCAGTCCGAAGACTGTTGAGACGCTGATGAAGTGCGTTCTCCCGGACGGGCGGGACCATCTCGCCACCAAGGACGACCTCAAGGTCCTAGGACACGGTCTCCGCGCAGACTTTGCCGAGTTGACAGCCAAGTTCGCTGATCTGAGAGCAGATTTCGCCCAGTTGACGGCATACGTCGATTCGGCGTTGGCCAAGCAGACCCGGCTCATCATGACGACGCTCGTTGGTTTCATGATCGCCACATGGACCCCCATGCTCGTCTACCTAGCCGCCTAGTGTTCTGAACTTCCCCTTGGCCGGCGAGCATTCGCTGCGACAGCGAACCAGGCGAGGACGGTGGTCGGGACGTAGAAGAGACCAAGGGACACGGCCCCGAGCAGCGTGAGCACGGTGAGTAGTACCGCGGAGGTGACGGTTGCTCCGCGTCTTGGGAAGACGACCGCGACCGCCACAATGATCACCGGGACAGACAGCACCGCGAGCACACTCAACCCCTCGCTTTGGAGCAGGGACTCGCTGCCGGTCTTGCACATCGCGGTGCCACCCGTGACCGACTCACACGATGACATGGAAGAGACCAGCGGGAGAAACGAGAGCACCACTCCGGTCACCAACGCGGTGAGCAGGGTCAGCCAACCCCAGCGATTTCGGTCGAAATCCAACGTGGGCATAGACACCTCATCCCGCCCGAACCAGTGCCCGAAACGTAGCACGCGTCCAGCGTCTTGCACTCCGGCGAGCCGGGAGTGGGCTATTGACCGGCGTGGGACTCGTAGCGGTCAACCAGCCAGGAGTTGAACTGGGCCAGCACTCCCTCCTGCCAGGAGTAACGACCGCGGGGCGCGAAACGGGACTGCATCCCGCGCTGCACAGCGATGTTGGTCGGCATGTCTTGACGGTTGAAGTTCGCCACACCGGCGACCGCCGCGTCAAGCAACTGGTCGAACAGAGGCAGGTGAACGGTCGACTCTGGAAGCAGGTAGGCCATCGACAGCTCGTGAGAGGTGGGGCCGGTCGGGTCGACCACGAACCAGAACGCCGAATCGGACTGAATACCGATGAGCAGCGAGGGCGGTATCAGCGCAAACACCACTTGCTGTCGTTCATCTTCCGTGGTGCCGGGCAGCACGGGAAACAGCGCCTTGAAGGTCGGGTTGAAACCGCCGTCTGGTTCCAGGGTGCGGTTGAACCCGAACATCGCCCCGTCACCGGCCTCGAAGTCGGCGTAGGACGCGCCCGACGAAGGAGCCCAGTCGTGGATGCCCTGGTGGAGCCGACTGTTGTGGTACATCTCCATGAAGTTCTCGATCATGATCTTCCAGTTGAACGGCACCTCGGGAATCACCGCGGGGTCGACGGTTATCAACTGGTCGAGCCTGTAGTTCGTCAGGGCTTGTTCGAGTTTCTGGAGTCTCGGAGCAAGAGGCGCCGGATCGGGACTCAGGTTCACGAAGATGAACTCCTGCCAGAGTTCAACCGACAGGCTCGGCAGCCGTATTGAACTGGTGTCGAACCCGGTGGTGCGTGACATTTCCGGCGCGCCGATCAACTGCCCGTCGAGGTCGTAGACCCAGTAGTGGTAAGGGCAGCGGAAGTTCTTGGTGGAGCCCGAAATGTGCCGTGGAGGCTCGAACATGTCGTCGTCGGTGCGGTTCGTGTCCGCGGTCAGGCACATGCCGCGGTGTTGGCACACCGCCGACATAGCTCGGATCTCCGAGTCGGAGTTGCGCACCACGATGAGTGGTTCGCCCCCTCGCGTCACGGCGAGATAGTCGCCCGCGTTCGGGATCTGCTCACTGCGCCCGACGCACAACCACTCAGAGCCGAACACTGCATCGATCTCGAAGCGGTGGAACTCGGCGTCCGAGTACACCGCTGGGGGCAACCCGACTGCGTCGGCGAAAGTACCCCGAGAACGTCGCAGACTCTCCAGAGAAATCGGACTCTCATGCATGGGCAGCGGTGCTCTTCGGTTCGTTGGGTCGTTACGGGATGGTAAGACCATGAGACCACCTCAGCCATCGACACGCAAGCCCAAGAGAATGCGGCAGACGCACGCGCGTGTGCTGTGCCGGTCGCGTTAGTGCCGGTTGTGACTGTCAAGGGATTTGATGATTAACAATGTGTAGTGGGTGGTTGCTGAGCGGCGGTTCGGGTACTAGGTTTCGGGGCATCACTCGGGGACGGTGAGTGCGACCCCCTCCAACCCACAGGAACTCAGGAGGATGGTCATGCCGGCGAGTGAAGAGGAGCGCCTTGCGCTCTTGAACAGACTGACCGAGACACTCGGAGCCGATGCAGCTAGGACGCTGATGGAATCGCTACCACCAACGCACTGGGACCAGATTGCCACCAAAGATGATCTCCGTGCTCTCGAGGAACGTCTTGTGCAGAAGTTCACGAGTGAGGTGAACAAGGTCAAGAGCGGGTTGGCTGAACTCAGCGGTCGGGTCGAGGGGGAGTTCGGCAGAATCGACGGCAATTTCGCGAGCGTCAGGGGTGAGATCAGCGAGGTGAGAGGTGAAGTCAGGGAACTTCGCGGTTCCATCTCGCTGGAAATCTCGAAGCAGACCCGCACCCTGGTGTTCATGCTGTGCGGATTCGCCCTGACCGTCTGGATTTCTCTTTTCGCCATCGGGGCCTAGAGACTCAGGATCGAGTCCGCCGGGTGGTCAGACCATAAGACCACGGCTATTGTCGCTGAGCAACCAGATCAGAGGGGAACCATGACCTATCCGAACATTCTCGTATTTGTTGACTTTCCGTCAGACGATGTAGACGCCGCCAACACCTTCTACGCCGAGGTATTCAACTGGGAAATCGAGGAACGAATCCCTGGCCTCTTCCACCGCATCGTGCCCGGCCAGAACTTCAAGCTGGACGACGGATCGCAGGGCCCGACCGGCAACCTCCATATGGGCCTGTCGAACGCCGCCAACATGAGGCCCCATCCCGACAGCGAACCGTCCGCGCCGACCAACCTGAACCCCGGCGGCCGCGCCATTCGTGCCTGGATAATGGTGAGCGAAGACGATTCCTTCGATCGCATCCTCGCCGCCGCCGAGCGTCTCGGGGGAACGGTCTTGTGGCGGGACCACTTCTGGACCGAGTTCGGCGGTGCCAACGCTTCTTTCCTTGATCCGTGGGGCAACCAACTCATGCTCTGGCAGCATCTGCCCGACGCCGAAACCGACGACGACACCCATCAAGTTGTCGGCGAGTTCACGGTCCCCGACGGCTGGACCGTCGAATAAGATCTCGCCAGCCGCTCAGACCCCGCTGCCGGCCGAGAGTTGGGGGCGGGTGGCGACGAAGCACTGCTGAAAACCGATGGGTTCAATGAGGCGAATCTGCGCGAAGCCGGCGTCTCGCAACCACTCGGAGAACTGTTGATGGGTGAACGTCGAACCCTTCTTGGTGCTGGCCATCATGGTTGTACCCATGATCACGGCGTGCGGGTTGAACTTGCGCTCGACATCGGTGAAGTAGTCCGCCAGCAACAGTCGTCCCTGCGGTTTCAACGCCTTGAAGGCCCGCTCGATGAGGTGGCGAGCGCCGTCGGCGCCCTCAGTCCGGCAGACATGGCCGAGTACCACGATGTCGTAGGCCGCGACCTCGATATCAATGGTGTGGAAGTCACCCGGCCGCAGTTCGCAGCGGTCGGCCACCCCGTGCTCGGCAGTCTTGGCCTCGGCCACTTCGATGATGCCGGGCAGGTCGTTGATCACCGCGCTGCCCTGTGCGCAGGCCTTGAGAACAGCGATCGACCAGGGCGCACCGCCCGCCCCGAGATCAAGGACACGCGGGTTCTCCAGCGCTGAATAGCGGATTCTCAAGTCGGCGCGGCTGGCGCAGCGGAACATCGTGGTGAAAGTTCCCTCCACCAGCGGCACGTAGAACGCGGCGGGATCGTCCTCGATCGGGGTGGCGGGCGCGCCGTTGCGGATCGTCTCGGCCAGGCGGCCCCAGTTCTCATGCGGTCCCGGCGCCACGGCCACCAGATCGGCCATCGTCGCCGGGCCGTCGCTCACGAGGTAGCGCTCAGCCGTGTCGTTCAGTTCGTACACGTCCACGAACTGGTCGAGCAACCCCAGAGCAACCACACCGTCCAGCAGACTCGCGAGGTGACCGACAGGCACATCGAGTGCTTCGGCCAGCGATTCAGCAGTGCTCGGTCCGGTCTCTTGGAGGGTGTCGAACACGTCGAGCTCGAGCGCGGCCAGAAGAATGTAGTAGCGGCCGAGCCCCTCGATCGCAGCCCATACCGGAGCCGCGGGCGGTGGTTTGTAGTCAGTCCAGGGACGACCCTTGAAGGCCATCGTGTGGGTCTTCTTCAACTCGGGATACGGGGCGTCCCTCGGCTCGCTGGTCATTGGCACGGTCAATCAGTGGTTCAGGCAATCAGTGGTTCAGGCAATCAGTGGTTCAGGCAATCAGGGGTTCAGGGTCTGAGGATGATCTTGCCGAAGAAATCGCTGGACAGCATCTTGGCCTGCGCGTCGGCAGCATCGGCCAGAGCGAACTCGGAGTCGATCACAACCTCGAAGTCGCCCTGACAGAACGTGTCCCAGACCGGCCCGAACTCTTCTGGACGATACGGGTCCGAACCGATGATCTTGATGCCTGAGTGAAACAGGTAGCCGAGCGACGGGATTGTCGCTTCGTCGCCCGAAGAGTTCCCGCAGTTCACGAGTCGCCCGCCGATACCGATCCCGAACAGGGACTGGCCGAAGAGAGCCGTACCCACATGATCGAAGACCATGTCGACACCCGCGCCGGCGGTGGCACCCCGGGCGAAGCCGGTCACATCGCCGCTGCGGTTGTTGCACGCATGGTCTGCCCCAAGCTCAAGAGCTTGGTCACACTTCTCGTCGGTCCCAGCGGTGGCCAGCACGATTGCCCCGGCGTTCTTGGCCAACTGGATCGCGGCGGTGGACACCCCCGAACCGGCGGCGTGGATCATCACAGTCTCTCCCGCCTGCAACTCGCCGACCTCAAACAGGGCGTGGGCCGCGGTGAGATAACAGGTCGGGAAGGTGGCGGCGTGCTCGAGGGGCATCGAATCAGGCACCTGGTAGACATGCGAGCTCGGGGCGAGGCACTTCTCGGCATATCCACCGTCGACCGTGCCACCGATGATGCCGAGTTCGCCGTAGAGGTCGCCCATCCCTGCGAGCTTCGAAGACTCGGCCACGCCCGCCAACGACGGGTCGATCACCACCCGGTCGCCGATCGCCACGTCGTCGACCTGCGAGCCGATCGCCGAGACCATCCCAGCCACGTCCATGCCGGCAATGTGGGGGTACTGGAAACCAGGCATGTGGAACCAGCCGTTGCGCTGCACCACGTCGAGCCGGTTGAGCGCGGTGGCGGCCACATCAACCACGACGTCTCTCGGTCCGGGCTCAGGATCGGGAACATCGACATACTGCAGGACCTCGGGCCCGCCCGATTCGTGGTACAGCATTGCTTTCATTGCTCTAACTCCGTCTCCGTGCGTGGGTTGACAGGCCCGGCGGTATCCAGCCTTTGTCGGCGGGGTTGAGGTCGTGGCCGGGTGGCACCACCTCGTCGATCAGGTTAATCACTTGGCCCCTGCGCCAGTTCAGCCAAGACCCGCTGGATCACCAAGAGCCTGCGCAAAACCCAGGGTGAATCAACTCGCATCAGACGCTAACGGTCTCGCGTGAGCACTTCTTCGCTACGGCGCTTCCTCAGGAACGAGTTGTAGGAATACGGGATAACGATCATTTGATTCGGCCATTGTATAATCACGATTACGTTGTGATACAGTCATAGAAGTAGGATTACTGAAATTAGTGGGAGATAACGATGATTACAAACATACAACCGAAGAAGCGCAATGGTCTGGGGCGCTCGATTCTCGTGACCGCAGCGATGCTTGGAGCAGTCTTGGGCGTAGCCGGTACTGCCCAAGCGGCACCTCACACACATAGTGTCGGTTCATGTACTTTGAACCATTCTACAGGCTTTTCGTACATCACGTACCGGTATTTTTCAAGTGCTTACGGGACGGACTCTGATTGCCAGTCTGTTGCTGTTGCCACCACTTCTGGTGTGTGTCACCCGGCTGCGCCTGGTGGCAACTGGGTTTGGGATGGGAATGGTCCTTTGTTTAGCGCGAGCGCGGACTCCGCGACCCTACAAGCCTACGCCATCTATATCCAGCCAAAGAGCGGTTCTAGCCAAAGTTGGTGTTGGTGAGCGTACTCTAAGAGAAGAAACCCACAGAGTCCGGGCTTTCCTGAAACCGGTTCGGAGAGGGAGTTGATGGCGACTGAATGTTGGCGACCTCAACGAAGCGGTAGGGTCGTCTCCCTACTTCGATGGCTCGTGGGCATCGGAATCTGCGTGTCGGGTTGCTCAGCGCCCCCGACAACCGTTGAGTCCGTGCCTGCGGGTCTAGACACCAATGGTGATGGCCTCGTGAGCATCGCGCTTGTGACGGAAGGCCCCCGCCATGACGGTAGCTACTTTGAACGAATCTGGGCAGAGACGGAAGCCTTTGCGGATCCTCTAGGATATGGGGTCATAGTTTTCGACGCTGTGGCGCCAACGGATGCACGCGCTGCCTTGACTCAGATCGCGCAAACGGCCGAAGTCGATGCAATCTTTCTGGCCTCGAACGCTGTGGCAGGATCGCTTGAGGAGTTGTCTCAACGTTTCCCGCAAGTCTATTGGTACTGCAATTGTGGACCCGATTATCCGGCAAGTCCCAACTACTCCCTTACAGCCGATAACCAACTCGATATCCACTACACCGGTGGCGTGGCGTTAGGTCTCAAGTTACAAGAATCGGGCGGCGACGAGGTGGGCATGCTCGGTTGCTGTGAGATGGATTTTGAGCAGAAAGTGTTTCTTGCCCTTGAACTTGGCTTGAAGACAGTAAACCAGGACTATTCGGTCAGGTACTTTCCGACGGGCGATGCGATGTTCGACTTTCACAATATACCTAACGCCTCTCAAGCCTTGGATCTTGCCGTCGAGGAAGGCCTCGATGCGATCTATCCATTCCTTGCGGGTGCTGTCGACTATGTCGTCAGAGATTCGCGGAGCAGGTCGTTCATTGTCGCGTATCCTGGAGACGCGTCTTCGTGCGACTCATTGGATGACGACGGTGAAAACCTCGTAGATGTGGCGATCCGGTTCGATGGGAGCGACTATTTTGTCGATGCCATGCAAGACATCCTCGCAGGCCGCTTCTCTGAAGGAACGCAACGAACCTTCTCTGCGGCGAGCCATCCGTCCATCGTTGGAGCTGAGTTCTGTAACTCGTCCTCTTCGTTGGAAGATCGCCTAGACCGCGCATTCGAGATGGTTCGCCTCGGATCGCTTAACGATGAGTTTGATGCGATTCGCGAGGCCGTAAGCGGAGACTCTGTGACAGACAACTAATCTCATCATTAGAAGCTCACAAGCGTGAGATACGGCGGGCCGGGACTGGGGAATCAGTCAACCGAGATGATATCGAGGCTGTCGTATTGGAGAACTACGGTTTCGAAAGTCCTGACGGGGACGGCGGCCTCCATCGGTGGTTGCGACAAGTCGGCCATGATGGCCGGTGAACCGTCAGCAACCGGACCGATGGAGGTTTCTATTATGGCACAGCGTTTGTGTTTCGTTGAGCGGACGCGGATCGAGGCGATGCGTGAGGCTCAGTTGAGTGTGGGCGAGATAGCGGATCGGTTGGGTCGTCACCGGTCCACGGTGTATCGCGAGCTCGACCGTGGCGGCGGCCGTGACTGTTACCGGGCCGGTGATGTTCACCGCCAAGCAGCCGCTGCCGCGGCTCGACCGAAGAACTTCAAACTCGCTGATGATCCGGTGTTGTCTGAGGAGGTGGCTGAGGGGTTGAAGCAGAACTGGTCGCCTCACGCGGTCTCTGCGGACCTGCACGCCAGGGGCTTGCCCACGGTGTGCGCGGAGACGATCTACCGGGCCTGTTACGCCAACCACCGCGACAGCGGCCTCGAGGCAGATTCGTGGAAGGAGCTGCCGCGGGGTCGGCGCAGGCGTAAACGCCGCAGCCGCTGCGAAGCCGCTAAACGCAGCGTGCTGGGCGATTACAAGCCTTTGAGCCTGCGCCCCGCAACCGCAGAGGACCGCAGCGAACCGGGCCACTGGGAAGGCGATCTGATGATCGGCGCGAACAACGCCTCAGCAGTCGCGACGCTCGTGGAACGCGTCAGCCGCTACACGCTGGTAGTGCCGCTTTGCGACGGATACAGCGCCGACAACACAGCCGCAGCGGTCACCGCCGCGCTCAGGCATCAACCCGTCGAACTGGTCAAGACCCTCACCTGGGACCAAGGCTCTGAGATGGCACGCTGGACCGAAATCGAAGCGAACCTCGACATCGACGTGTTCTTCTGCGAACCGAGATCGCCGTGGCAGCGAGGTAGCAACGAACAAACCAACGGGCTCCTACGACGCTGGCTGCCCAAAGGAACCAACCTCAACCTCAACCCCGTACGCCTCGCCCTCATCCAAGACAGCCTCAACCACATGCCCCGCAAACTCCACACCTGGCAACCCGCCCAACACATCTACACTACACTCTGTCGCAACCACCGATAGAGCTTGCCGACCCGTTTGTGAGTCCAGGTGCTATGGGTGTTTGGTGGTTGGCAGCGTAGGCGGCGGGGGTTTGTCCGTCGAGTGATCGGTGTGGCCTGTAGTGATTGTAGGCGCGTCGCCGGTCCTCGATGACGACTCGGGCTTCGAGGAGGTTGGCGAATTCCTCGATGTTGAGGCATTCGTCGCGCAACCGGCCGTTGAACGACTCGATGTGGCCGTTCTGCCACGGCGAGCCGGGTCAATCAGGGTCCCCTGTCAGTTGAGCGCAGCGGGCTCAAAGCGACACCGAGACCGCTGGCCGAGAGGTCAAGGCGAGTTGTTTGAACGCCAGTTACCGGAGGCCACGAACAAAGGGACGGGCCAGCGCTGCTGGGGGGCGAACTCGGTGCGCGAAGATGGCCATGCCCACAACGGTGACGACGAACGGCATTGACTGCAACAACTCGCTGTTGATATTATAACCGAGCCCCTGGATCGAAAGCCTGAACGACAAGGCACCGGCAAAGATCACACATCCGGCGAGCGTCCCACGTAGCGTCCAGCCACCGAAGATAACTGCTGCGATTGCAATGAAGCCGCGTCCGCCGACATCCGTATGTTCGAATGGGCCGACATGTCCGAAGATCAAGTAGGCACCCCCCAGCCCGCAGGTCAAACCTGCGAAATAGATCGATTGACGGCGACGCCTGTTGACGTCAATGCCTGACACATCAGCGGATTGTGGGTTCTCACCGACCGACCGCAGTTCAAGACCCCAACGGGTTCGATAAACCAGCCACCATGACAACGGGATCAGCAGATACAAGACGTAGAACGGCCAACGCTGCCCGAACAACGCTTCCCCGATTAGAGGAATCTCGCTCAGAAGCGGGATTTCTAATTTCCCGGCCAGAGTTGAGTCGGGCGCGATCTCGTTCTCGAGGAACCCGGTCAACCCGAAAACCAGAATGTTGAGTGTGAGTCCGACCACGAACTGATCCGCTGCGAGGCGGTGGCTCATCTCGGCTTGCACACCGGCGATCAGCATCCCCCCTAACATCCCCGTAACCAGCCCCACAGCCACCGATCCGGTTATGTGATAGCCGAGCACCGCAGTGAATGCTCCACCCAACAGCATCCCCTCAACCGAGATGTTGAGCGTCCCAGACCGCTCCGCAACCCATTCACCGGTCGCCGCGAAGGCGAGGAAAGCCGCGAACAACGCACCATTCTCGTAGGTCGATTCGCTGGAGAAGATCTCATAGACGGCACCGAGAAGGTCAGTCATGGCTCACACCCTCTCTGTCGCCGCGGCCCGGGCACGACGGCGGTCGCGAAGGAACATCACCGCCGCAGGGATCAGCAGGGCCAACACCAACAAGCCCGATATGACATCGGTAATTCGACCTTCAACCCCGGTACTCCCGACAAAACTCGAACCCGTGCGCAACCCTGCAAAAACCACGGCCACAGGAATAGCCGCCAGAGGCTTCTCATAAGCCACAAGCGCCACGAGCAGGCCAGTCCAGCCGATGTTGGCAGAAAAACCGGGCACCATCTGGTAGTTCCCGAAAGCGAAACCTCCGCCTGTGAGCATCGCCGCGCCGGCCAGCCCGGCGAATGCGCCGCTGAGCACGAGCGCCGTGGCACCGTACCTGGATTCTGATACCCCTGATCGTTGCGCGGCCCTCGGGTTGCGGCCGAGCATCCGAAGCCGAAAGCCCCATACCGTGCGTGACAACGCGAACGCCACGATCACCGCGAGGACCACGGAGAAAAACACGGTCAGCGGGAACTCATTGCCGAAAAAATCGGGTCGAGGAAGTCGATTGTCGGTTGCGAGCTGCTCGCTGACCTGGTTGCGGTTGCCGCGGCTCCCTTCGGGAGCCAGCAGCAGCCATTCCCAGCGCAATCCGTAGGCCACGGCTTGGCCGCCGACAGTCACCAACAGCAGCGTCGACAACACCTCAGGAACGCCGCGCCAGTAACGCAGACCCGCAGCGACTCCTGCCCAGAGGCCACCTCCGGCAGCACCGATGATCAGAATCAACACCACGTTGACCGGCCCGGGCCCGCCGATAAGAAACCCGAAATATGTCCCTATAGCAGCGCCGACATAGAGCTGGCCTTCCTGGCCGATGTTGACCAGACCGGCTTTGGAAGAGATGACAGTGCCGAGAGCCACCACGAGCAGTGGCGCCGCGGTGGCAAGCGTTTCGCCCCAGCGTCCAGGTCGCCGGACGCTGCCGTCGAGCAGCGCGCTGACAACGGGCCGCCAATCGCCCCCGGTCGCTTCCACAAGAATGCCCGACAACACCAGCGCGGCGAGAATACTCATTCCGTACAGCGCGACCCATTCGCTCAGTCGTGCACCGCGCCGCATACGAAGAGGTCCCACGACAGAGCCGACTTCGGTGTCAGCAGTCTCGACAGCGGTCATGCGGCCGCACCACCCATTAGCAGACCGAGAGTCTCGAAGTTCGCATCCGCCCGCGCCATCGTTCCGGCGATGCGTCCACTGTGCATCACGATGATGCGGTGCGAGAGTTCGAGGATCTCCTCCAGTTCGCTTGAAATGAGCAGAACGGCCACTCCGGACGCTGCAGCTGCTTCAAGTCGATGGCTCATGTACTCGATAGCGCCGACGTCAAGCCCCCGGGTTGGTTGCGCTGCCACCAGGATCTTGGGTTCTTGAGAAAGTTCCCGTGCAAGCACGACCCGCTGTTGATTTCCACCTGACACCGACCACATCGGAGCATTCGGTCCTGAGCAGGCGATGTTGAACTGCTCGATCATCTCCACAGCGAAGGCGTTGAGGCGTTTCTGGTCGATCAAGCCGCGGGTCGCGGCACGGGACTGGTCGACGAGCACGAGATTCTCGGCGACGGTCATGTCGAGTACCAGACCACTGTCGTGGCGGTCTTCCGGGATGACTCCGATTCCTGCTCTGGCCATCGCCCCGGACTTGCCGGTGGGCACCGGTGTGCCGTCCACGGTGACCGTGCCCGACGAGAGAACCAGCAGACTGGAGAGCACGTCACCGAGCGCCCGCTGCCCGTTGCCTTCCACACCGGCAACTCCAACGATCTCGCCGGGGTGCATCTCAAGTGAGAACTCATCGAGAGCGATGACCCCGTCAGCATCGTGGGCTACTGCTTTGTCGATGCGAAGCACGGGCACCGCATCCGGCCCGGTGCCGGGCGCGGTGCCTGAAGTGTCGCTCTCGCCGGTCTCCCCGGTGTCACCCGTCGCGGCAGCGCCCTCCTCGAGGTCGTTGCGGTCGAGGTCCGTGCCGTCGAGGCCATTGTCATCGACATCGGTGTCATCGAGGCTGTGAATACCGAGCGCGGCCCGCTCTGATCGCAGAGACACCTCGCGGCCGACCATCGCCCGGGCCAGGGTCGGGGCATCCGCCTCGACTGAGCGCCGCTGATCCACGACTCTGCCCCGACGCATGATGGTGATGTCGTCGGTGGCGTGCAGCACCTCGTCGAGCTTGTGGCTCACCAGCACCACGGCACGGCTCTCGGCGGCAACCACATGACGCAGTGATTCAAACAGCTGTTCGGACTCCTCGGGAGTGAGGACCGAGGTCGGCTCGTCGAAGATCACGATGCTCGGATCACGACGTAGGCACTTGATGATCTCGACCCGTTGACGCAACCCGGCAGTGAGATCGCCGACCCGTCTGTCGGGGTCGATCACCAACCCGTACTGCTCTGCTATCTCGCCGATGCGGCCGCGGGTTGCTTTCGGATCGAGCCGTCCGGCGTCGCCGAGGGCCACGTTCTCCCAGACCGTGAGCGCGTCAACGAGGCTGAAATGCTGGTGAACCATGCCGATACCGAGCGCCGAGGCGGTCAATGGGTCATGTATCGACTCGGTCGTACCGTCGATCGCGATAGTTCCGGCATCTGGCAGCACAAGCCCGATGAGCATCTTCATCAACGTGGACTTGCCAGCACCGTTCTCTCCGAGGAGACCATGGATCCGCCCACGCTGAAGCGCCAAGTCAACGCTGTCGCAGGCTACGACAGCGCCGAACCGTTTGGTGATGCCGGTCAGCTGGACCGCGGGGACCGACGAGCCGTTGGCTTCGTCGGTCCCCGCGTCGCCCAATTCAGTGTTGCTCACCCGCCTGAGTATGCCTCACCTGAAATACCATCGAGCGCTCCGTACAGGTCACCATCGAATGAAGCAATCAGGGCGAAGGCTTCATCGAGCAGAGCCTGAGCATCGGCTGGTGCGTCGCACAGCAACGCGCCATTGAGACCAGGTTCGGTCGGGAACTGATAAGTGGACCCTTCAGCAAGATCGCCTGCGATGATCAAGGGGAGTGCCTCTCTGGCGTAGACGCCGCCGTCGAAGACGATGCTGCCGGTCCAGGCAATGCCGTCGTCCCGCTCGCACACGTCCGCCGGCCCTGCTGCGAACACCGCCACACCTTCATCGGTGGCGAGGCGGCCGACGGCCTCGAGTGCGCCGCCGAGATAGGCGTAAGCCAGGATGACGCCGTTGGATATGGCGTTGGTCAGCGCCGCTGTCGCGTTAGGAGAGTTGTTGAAGTCGAACTGGAAGTCGCCAGTGCTCACATACTCCATGGTCAAGTTGGGATCGACGGACTGAAGTCCGAAGACTGTGGCGTTGTACGCCTCGCGCTCGAAGTTGATGTCACAACAACCGAGGAACACTGCCTTGTCGCCACCGTGGGCTTGCAGTATGCCTGCCATGGCGACACCCGCCGTGTAGTGGATGGGTGCCCCCCAGTCGGTTGCTTGCGCCAGACCAGGCAACTCCTGGAACCCGGCACCACAGTTGCAGTACCAGAAGATGTCGGGATACTGCTCGGTGAGGTCGGGTAGCGGCTCGGCGATCTCGGAGGCGCCGACCATCAAGATGTCGACACCCTGTTGCGCCAAGTCGGAGAGGGCCTGGGCGGCCTCGGCTGCACCGATGTTGTCCGACACGATCGGTGCAGCGAAACCGTTGTCGGCAGAGAACTGCTCGGCGAAGTTCACCAGCGACTGGTAGTAACCATTGTCGTCGCGTGGACCCGCGGCAGCGACCCCGATAGTGACGGTGCCGTCGCCGTTGCTGTCGAACGTCGCGACGACTTCGCTGGTCTCAGGCTCGTCCATGTCGTCTTCGGCCATGTCGTCGGAGTCGTCGTCCATGTCGTCGTCGTCCATGTCGTCGGACTCGTCGGGCATGTCGTCTTCGGCCATGTCGTCGTCGGACTCGTCGGGCGCATCGGCTGCGGTCGTAGTCGGCGCCGGCTCGCTGCTGTCATCGTCGTCTCCGCAAGCGGCCGCGATGAGCGTGAAGGCCAACAGCAACGTCAACAGTTGAAGTGGTTTTCTTAGGGTTTTGGTTTGCATTGGATTCCCCTCCTTAATGGGACTTGACGGCCCCCTAGGCATTGGTCCTAGGTATTCGGCCAGGCATTGCGGTAACGCTGGACCAGCCAGCGGTTGAATTGGATGTGGCTCTCCTCCTGCCAGGAGTAGCGGCCTCGCGGTGCGAACCGGGAGCGAAGACCGCGCTGAACCTTGGTGGTGGCGTCCTGGTCCTGAGCAACAAACACTTGCACGCCAGCGTCTGAAAGCGCCATTTTGTGCTCGAACAGCGGGTCTTGCAGCGCTGAGGGATGGAAGATGTAGCCGATCTCCACATCGATGGACTCTGCGCCGGTGGGTCGAACCAGAAAGAAGAAGCACTGATCGGGCGCGGTGCCGAAACACAACGTGGGCGGGATCAGGGCAAAGGTCGACCGGGTGCGTTCCTCTTCGGTGAGATCGGGGAAGACGTCCATGATGACGCGATGAGTGGCGTTGAACCCGCCGTCGATATGGGTGTACCCGGCAGTTCGGAAGATGACATTGGAGTCGTCGGACCACGGCACAGGAAAACCCGACATGCTCGACGGGCAGAAGTCCTGCACGAACTGGTGGAGTCGGTTGGCGTGGTAACCGTCATTGAAGTTCTCGAACATGACCTTCCAGTTCCAGGGCATGTCTTCGAGCGTGAACGTGCCAGGACACACCGCGTTGGCGAGGTCGTAGTTCTCAAGAAAGGGTTCGTAGCGGCTCAGGGTGGGCCCCAGCGGTTCGGCATCCGGGTCGAAGTTCACAAAGATGAAACCCAACCATTCCTCCACCTTGAGCTGAGGCAACCCGCACTCGGACTTGTTGAAGTCCTCTGTGCGTTCCATCGCGGGTGCGCCCAACAGGCGCCCGTCGAGGGCGTAGTTCCAGTGGTGGTAGGGGCACTTGAAGGTTGTGCTGTTCCCTTCGCCCTCGCACACCTGCATGGCGCGGTGCTGGCACACCGCCGACATGGCCCGGACCGCTTCCTGCTTGTCGCGGACGATGATCAACGGCTCACCGACGAGGTTGACGGTGAACCAGTCGCCCACCTCCGCGATCCGTTCAGCCCGGCCAACGCAGAGCCATTCCTTCATATACAGCGCGTCGGTCTCAAACGAGAGGAACTCGTCTGAGGTGTAGATCTCGGGCGGAAGGGTCACTGCCTGCGACACGTCGTCGGTCGAGGCGTCGAGCCGTGCCAGCAGGTCGCTGTTCAAAACAGTCATGAGACTCCGGCCCCCTCCTTCAGCATGAACTTGCGGATCTTGCCGACGCTGGTGCGGGGGAGCTCTGTTAGCATGGTCACTCCTCGGGGCTGCTTGTGCTTGGAAAGGCGGTCGTCACACCATTTGAGCAGGTCCTCGGTCTCGGGGGGATTCGCGGCGTCCGCGGGCACAACAAATGCCATCGGCACTTCGTCACGGATCGGGTCGGGCGCGCCGACAACCGATGCTTCCAGCACGAGCGGGTGCGCGCACAGCACCGACTCGATCTCAACGGTCGACACGTTCTCCCCGGCGACCTTGAGCACATCGGAACGGCGACCGTCGAAGAAGAAGCGGCCCTCCGCATCGCGTCGAGCACGGTCACCCGTACGGAACCACTCGCCGCGATAGTTGGCCGCAGTGGTATTCGGATCTTCGAAGTAGCCCCCGAAGATGGTGATGCCCGGCGTGCCTTTGACCACGACTTCGCCGAGTTCGTCATTGGCGCAGCGCGCTCCGTTGGAGTCGTGGATCTCGACTTCGCAGCCGCCGGTGACGAAACCCATCGAGTCGGGCCGAGGGTTGGCCGGTTCGTCCGTGAGCACTGCCGGGATCGTTTCAGTCATGCCGTAGAGCTGGCGGGGACGGCAGCCGAACCAGTCACAGACTGTCTGGTACTGGTCTTCAGCCAAGTTCTGGGCGAACCAGCAATGCCTCAGTCGCAGTCCTTCGACTGGGCCCCCTCGAGCCAGGATCATTCGCAGCGGGGCCGCGAACAGGCTTGCGCAGGTGGCTTGATGTCGTGCTGCTTGGGGTAGGAATCCGCTGGCTGAGAAGGTGTGCATCAACGCCACAGACGCTCCGACCCAGATCGCGGAGGCGAACGAGTAGTACTGCGCGTTGGCGTGAAACAACGGCAAGACAACCAGTTGACGGTCTTGGGCGGTGAGACCGGCCGCTTGCGCCATGACCTCTCCGGCGAACGCGTAGTTGGCTTGTGTGACCGAAACCCCTTTGGGACGTCCGGTGGTGCCGCTGGTGAACATCACCGCGGCCAGGTCGGTCGGCTTCGGTTCAGCCCAGGCACTGAAACCTGACTCGCCGAACAGCGCAAATGAGGCGTCGGTTTCGTCGATCTCGATAACGGTCATCGGCTCAGCCGGAGTTGACCCCGCCAGGACGGCGGGCACGGCGGCCACAGCAGCCGCGTTGGCCGCCGCGGCTCGATACTGAGTGCTCCGACTCGTTGAGCAGAAGCCCACAGTGGGGCACGTGCGCTCGATCTGTTCGGCGAACTCGGGTTCCTTGCCCAGCGGATCCGCCGGCACGATCCAGGCGCCGAGCCGGTTTGCCGCGAGCCACACCGCCACAAAAGTCGGACAGTTGGTCAAGGCCAGATGAACACAGCTGCCAGCACCAACGCCTTGCGCATTGAGCCGAGCCGCGACTCGTTGGACTTCTGAATCGAACTGCTGGTAGGTCCACTGTGTCACCTGGCCGTTCGGGTCCTCAAAGATCAAGAACGTCTCATCGGCCCGGGCGCGCACTGCACGCTCCCAAACCGACGAAAACGTTGGAACAGGGGCGGTCTCAGGCATCGTCGGGCGCTCCGTAGCCTCCCCCACCGGGGAGTTCGAGCCGGATGACGTCGCCGCCGTCGAGAGTGATCCGGGCCTGTGTCTGTACGGGTTGACCGTTGACCTTGAAGCTGCCCGCGGCGCCTGCTTCTCCGCCGAACACGCCGAGGGGTGGGTCCGCCAATCGACTGGTGACAGCGTTCAGTTGCCAGGGCTTCTCGGTGTCGACACTGAACTCGATCGTTTGGCCCAAACCACCGGTTTGTGCTCCTCTGCCCCCGGAGCCGGGTCGCAGCGACTTCTCCGAGAACCTGATGGGAGCCGACGCTTCCACCACTTCGATCGGCACTGCCGAAACCCCGGTCGGATAGGAACAGGCATTGAGGCCCGGTTTCGTGGCGCGGGCTCCCACGCCGCCCGCGTAGGTGAACATCGCCGTGATGAACGGGCTGCCGTCGGGGTGGTTGCCGTTGACCTGCATCGTCCAGACTGCGCCCGACCCTTCGGCCATGGCCGCCTCGGGCCGGACCTGTGCGAGCGCCTTGAGCAGGGCGTTGGGCAGGAACATGCCGACCACATGGCGCGCCGTGCCCGGCTGGGGTGTGACCGCGTTGACGATTGACCCCTCCGGAGCCTTGACCTTGATCGGCGCGAGGCTTCCGTGGTTGTTGGGGATGTCGGGGTTGAGAACCGATCTGACGGTGAAGGTGGTGTAGGCGTGCGTGTAGTTCATGACCACGTTGATGCCCCACGGCGATGCCTCTGAGCTGCCCTCATAGTCGACCGTGACCTCGCCGGCGGCAGGGTCGACTTCGAGTGAGCAGACAATGTTGATGCGACTTGCATCGGCGAGATCGAGCACCGCGTCGGCGTGGTAGGTCCCGGCTGGGAGAGCCTCGATGCTCTTGCGGGTCGCTCGTTCGGAGCGGTCGATGATCTCGTCGGCCAACGCTTCGATATCGTCGAGTCCATGCGTTTCGCAGAGCGTGAACAGCCTCTGTGCACCCACCTCGCCCGAGGCCATCTGAGCGTGCAGGTCACCTGCCATATGGTCGGGTTGGCGCACGTTGGAGAGGATGAACTTCCACACATCGGGGTTGCGCTGACCGCCCTTCATCAGCTTGCAGATGGGAATCCACAGCCCCTCTTCGAACACGTCCCGGCCACCTGCGCCGATGCCGTAACCCCCCACATCGGTGTGATGGATCGTTGAGCCGAACAAGGCGATGATGCGTCCGTTGCGCCATGCAGGCACGAGCACCGTCACGTCGAGCAGCTGGCCGGCGGTCTTGTACGGGTCGTTGGTGATCAGCACATCACCCGGTTCGATCTGGTCGAGCGGGTACTCCTCGAGCATCTTCGAAGCGCCGATGGCGAGCGAGTTGATGTGGCCCGGTGTGCCGGTCACGGCCTGAGCGACCATGCGCCCGCGGCGGTCGAATACCGCATTGGCCAAGTCTCCCGCCTCCCGCACGATCGGCGAGAACGCCGAGCGCTGCAGCGCCCGGGCCTGTTCGTTGACCGTGGAGATCAGCGACTGCCAGAGAATTTCCAGCTCGATCGGATCGAAGGTTTCCGGCGCTGTGCCGGTCGTGGTCATGGCCGCATCCTTGTTGCCATCAGGCTCAAGTCGGCGGCGACCTCAACAGCCCAACCGGGGCGGATGACCGAGGTGGTCTCGCGTTCTTCGACCACTGCGGGGCCGTTGAACCTGGCCCCGACTGCGAGTCCGCTGCGGTCGTACACAGGTGTGACGATCGCCGAGTCTCCCCGCCCGAACACGATCGGCCGGCTGCGGCTCGGCACCGGTGCGGGTGTTGTTGAGGCGGCTCCGGCTGCGTCCGTCGCGGGCACTGCCGGTGGGGGTGTTGTTGAGGCGGCTCCGGCTGCGTCCGTCGCGGGCACTGCCGGTGGGGGTGTTGTTGAGGCGGCTCCGGCTGCGTCCGTCGCGGGCACTGCCGGTGGGGGTGTTGTTGAGGCGGCTCCGGCTGCGCCCGGCGAAGGCAACGTGGGCGGGGCGGAGACCGACAATCGCCAGGTGATGGCCTCCACCTCCACATCGGGAATGGTCATCCCGTAGATCCGGCGGTATTCGGCTTCGAAGGCTTCGACGACTTGGGCTTGATCGGCGGGCCAGGAGTCGCCTTCACCAACCCAGACGGTGATCTCGTTCCCCTGCCCCGCATAACGGGCATCGACCCCGTAGCGGTACACGATCGCGTCGTCGGGCACCCCTGCGGCTCGAAGCACCCGCCGTCCCTCGTCACGCAACTCAGCAAGCAGCTCGTCGCGCTCGGCAGGGTCGACCGAGTTGATCAGCCGGGGCATCGAGCGGGCCAGGTCGATTCGAACGGGCGAGACAAGCGTTCCGAAAGCAGACAGGACGCTGGCGTTGACCGGAAAGATCACTTCGTCAGACTCGAGCAGCTCAGCCACACCACAGGCATGAACCGGGCCGGCGCCGCCGAAAGCGATGAGCGGGATTCCACGAAGGTCCATGCCCATCTCAACGCCGTGCATCGACGCTGCTGCGGCCATGTTCTGGTTCACCACATCGTGTATCCCGGCCGCGGTGTCGACCAGGCTGAGTCTCAGCGCGTCTGCCACAGACTTGGTGGCAGTGTCGGCGAGCGATGCGTCGAGCGGCATGTCACCGCCGAGGAAGGCGTCGGGGTCGAGCAGGCCGAGTATCACATCCGCGTCGGTGACCGCCGGTGTGGTTCCGCCGAGGGCGTAGCCGGCCGGGCCCGGGTCAGCGCCGGCCGAGGAAGGACCGACCTTGAGCAGGCCGAACTGGTCCACCCGAGCCAGGCTCCCGCCTCCCGCTCCGATCTCGACGAGGTCGACCGAGGGCACCGACACCGGATAGCCCGACCCCTTCTTGAACCGGTAGGCGCGGGCGACCTCGAAGGTGTTGGTCAGTTCAGGCTCGCCGTGTTCGATCAGACAGGCCTTGGCAGTCGTGCCGCCCATGTCGAAGCACAGCAGGCGCTTGATGTCCAGCCGCTTCGCGAACCAGCTTCCGGCGAGCGCACCGGCCGCGGGGCCCGATTCGACCAGGCGGATCGGGCCGCGGGCAGCGTCGGCGGCCGACACGACCCCGCCATTGGACAGCATCATCAGCACCGAACCGCCGAAACCCTCCGCAGACAGCCACTCTTGGAGTTCATCGAGGTATGGACCGATGACGGGCATGGTTGCTGCGTTGCAGGCAGTGGTGGTCATCCGCGGGTACTCGCGGATTTGCGGCGAGATCTCCGCGGATATGCAGACGGGAACTCCCAGAGCCCGGCGCAGGTGGGTGGCAACTGTCTGTTCGTTGGCGGCGTTGACGTAGGAGTTGAGCAGACAGACGGCAACCGACTCGACCTCGGCGTCGAGGAGCTGTCGGGTCAACCCTTCGAGGGCCGCTTCGCTCGGCTCGGTGTCGACCGTGCCGTCGGCGATGGTCCGTTCATCGAGTTCGAAGGTCAGATCCCGAGGAATCGGCGGTGCCGGAAACTCGATCTGCAGGTCGTACATGTCGTAACGGTGCTCGTCGCGGATCAGCAGCGTGTCACCGAACCCTTGCGTTGTGACCAATGCGGCCCGTCCGGTCTTTCCCTCGATCAGGGCGTTGGTGATGAGCGTGGTGGCGTGAACGATCGGTGCGGTGATGTCCTGGGGTTTGACGCCGGCGCGGTCGAGCAGCTGCGTCAACCCGGTGCGCACCCCGTCGAGTGGTGCCGCCGGCGTGGTGAGGGTCTTGTCGACGACAATCCGGCCGGAGTGGGCGTCGAGCAGCACAACGTCGGTGAACGTCCCACCGATGTCGACCGCGAGCCTCCAATCTGGCATCAGCCGCCCGCCAAGTCGTCGCGTGGAGGGCTGAACACGTCGAGGATCCAGCATTCGTCGTATTCGTCATCGCCCACGAAGATGCTGTCACCGTGCCAAACGCCCGGTGCGGCCAGATACACTTGGTTGGCGGTCAGCACTTCGCGCTTCGACGAATCGTCGGTCTCGTCACCGTCGAAGATTCGAAAGTCCAGCGAACCCCGCACGATGATCCCGAGTTGTTCGTTGTCGTCGTGCTTGTGCAGAAACGACCCGGCAGTCCCTCCCTTGATGCGCCAGAAGCAGAGCTGCAGGTTCTCGCCTGTGATCACCCGTCGCCTGAATCCCGGTCTGTCGGTCTCGCTGAACTCGTCCTCGTCGAAGAAGTGGCAGTAGTGGTTGGAGAGGCTCACGCTGTCTCTTTCGTGGAGTTGGGAGCGGGGTCGGCCGCCGAGTCGGCGAAGCGTTCCATGTCTGCGGCGATGTCGAGGGGTCGGATTATCGCTTCGTGTTCCTCTTCTCCCCATCGATTGGCGGGGGCGAGCCACATGACTTCGAACTCGAGTCCGTCGGGATCCTTGCAGTAGAGGCTCTTGTTGACGCCGTGGTCTGACGCGCCGATGAGGACTCCGGCAGT
Organism: Candidatus Aldehydirespiratoraceae bacterium; assembly: GCA_965208435.1. Classification (GTDB taxonomy): domain Bacteria; phylum Actinomycetota; class Acidimicrobiia; order Acidimicrobiales; family Aldehydirespiratoraceae; genus VXYK01. The sequence goes on from OZ242337.1 coordinate 2,056,462, forward strand.
CCGCAACCGCTTCTTCATTTCAGCCAGTTCGGCGAGGGTCGCCACTTCCCAGGCGATGTGGTACATGCCCACCGTCTGGCGTCCGGCCTGGGATGCGCCCGAGCCCTCACCGATGGCGAAGAAGGCGATGTCATGATGGTTCTCGGAACTGGGCGCGCGCATGAAAACGTATTGACCGGGCTCGTTGATGACGGTGGTGAACCCGAGCACGTCCTCGTAGAACTGCCGGTGCCGTTCGGAGTTGCGCACATACAGCACCGCGTGGTTCAGGTTTTTTATCATCGTCGGGTCCTGTCTCTAGTTCTCATGACGCTGGCGAATCAGCCAGTTCGATGAACTCGGCGAACCGGCGACGCCACTCGACCGACGGTTTGTCGGACTGCACATTGACCACGCCTGTGCGGGTGAGCGGAAGCGTGCCGGGCACCTGTTCGAGCATGGCTTTGTCCTCTGCCCCGATGGCACGGTCGAAGGCGGTGATCTCTTCGGGGTCGACGCTGTGGTCGTCGTTGCGCCAGACCACGAATGTGAAGAGGGACTCGAGGTCGTCGCGGGGTGTGCTGACGAGCAGCAGGATGTGTTCGAGGCCGTCGTCGTAGCGGATGGTGCTGCGGACCATGAACGGGAGGGCGAAGCCCGTCGTCATCACTCGGTGCACCGTGTCTTGGTCGCTGCCGCTCACTGCGCTGGCCTCATCGGGATTGGCCGCGTAGACCTCGTAGATGTAGCCGTAGAAGTCTTCGTCGAGCTGCTCCAGGTTGAGTTTGGGGATCAGCGGGTCCTGGCCGAGGCCGAAGGTGCCGGTGTGGACCCATGGGAAGTGGCTGAAGTCCATGAAGTTGTCGACCAGTCGCGGGGTTGACACTCTCCAGGTTTCGACTCCGGAGTGCAGCCTGCGAAACGCCGGGTCCTCGTCTTGGGGGATTCTCGGGATCGCGACGGCCGGTTCGCCCGGGCAGACCCAGATGAGCCCGTACCGTTCTTGGACTCTGTGACAGTTCAGGTGTGCGGTCGGCGGGATGGGAGCGCCCGGACCCGATGACGGCACGAGCATGCATCGTCCCTGGGTTCCGAATGTCCAACCGTGGTATGCGCAGGTGACCTCACCCTGGTTGTAGGTGCCGATAGAGAGGGGGGCCTGTCGGTGCGGGCATTGGTCGGGCGCAGCGACCAACTCTCCGTCATGGGAGCGCCAGATGACCAGGTTCTCGCCGAGCAGCCGGGTGGCAAGGGGCTCGTCGGTGACGTCGGTCGATTCTGCTACCGGATACCAGGCGGTTTGTAGTGCCGGCCTGTGGACGAATGTTGTCATTGGACCGCCCCTCCCCACGCGGATTGTCCCGTTTGGTCAGACCAACTGACCATTTGCGGCATTCTATAGTGAGGTCCGTGAACGAATCCAACGAAGCAGTTGAAGCAAGCCGGATCGCCCGTTCCTATCTGGAATCCTTCGCCACCGGCAGCTCAGAAGCGATCTCGGCCCATGTGTCGGCTGACTTCGTCAATGAGCACACCTCTGCGCTCGGTGCTGGCTGCGTCGGGCGCGATGCGTATCGTCAGGCGCTCGTCGGTTTCGTCGGCGACATGGTCGATCCGCGCTACGAAGTCGAGCACCTGATCGTGGAGGGCTCGGAGGTGGCAGTGTTCTACACGCTGACCGCCCGCTGGCAGGGCGAACACCCCGTCTCCGTGAGGGGGGTGCAACGTCTAATCGTCGCCGACGGACTGATCACCCACCGCACCGACTACTGGGACAGCGCCGTGTTCCTCACCCAGACCAGCGAAGAAGCCCGCTCCGCCCTTACCCCCTTCGGCATAACTCTCTGACTCACCGTACGATCCGGTGGTGACTTCCTCAGAGACGAGCTTCAACAGTATATTTCAGCCAAGTCGGCGATGTGCTGATAGAAGACAACCTACATGTATCTACTCTAAATAGTTTAGAGTAGATACATGTCCACCGTGGCGGCCCAACAAGCATTGGCCGAAGCTCCAAGCAGGACGGCCCAAGCGCTCCTGCCCATACCCGAAGATCAGTGGTTTGAGCGAAAGGGAGCCCGCGTGGCTCCTGCAAGGCTCGCGGAGACCCTTGTCGGTTTTGCCAACGCCGAAGGGGGCATCGTGCTTCTGGGACTCCAGGACGGTCGGGTCGAAGGGTTCAAGTCCGCTGGTTCCAAGTCACTCTCGGCAATGCAACAGGTTGCGTTTGATTTCACACAACCGACCGTGCACTGCACGGGCAAGCCTGTCGAGTGCGTCCGAGCCGACGGCAGTTCAGACACACTTCTCGTTCTTGAGATCGAAGCTTCCGAACAAGTACACGCCACCCACAAGGATGAAGTGTTTCTCCGTGTAGGCGACGAGAACCGAAAGCTCAACTTCAACCAAAGACGGGACCTGCTCTACGACAAGGGGCAGGCGTCCTACGAAATCACCCCTGTCACCGATGCGTCCTTTGATGACTTCGACGCTCACTGGCTTGAATCGTACGCAGAGGCTGTCAGACATCCTGACCCGCGCCGGCTGTTGCAGGCCCGCAACCTGCTCACCAGAACCGGGGAAGCAACCACTGCAGCAATCCTGCTGTTCGGCGCGAACCCGCAAGTGTGGCTACCAGAGGCGTACGTGCGGGTGTTGCGTTACCAAGGCACCGAGCGGGGAGCAGGCGCGCGTCAAAGACTGCTTGAAGACGTGCGGGTCGAAGGTCCTATCCCTGAGCAAATCGGGTTCGCTCGTCAGGCGATCTTCGACCTCATGCCTGCTCGTCGAGCCCTCGTCGGCGGTGGGCGATTCGAGCGGGTCCCGCTAGTCCCAGAAGACGCCTGGTTGGAAGGCCTGGTGAACGCAGTGATCCACCGGTCGTACAACATCAGCGGTGATCACATAAGAGTCGAGATTTTTGATGATCGCATTGAAATCGAGAGTCCTGGACGTTTCCCGGGCATCGTCGACCTTCACGAGCCGAGGGACGTTACCCGCTTTGCCCGCAATCCGCGGATCGCAAGGGTGTGCGCTGATCTCAGGTTCGGGCAAGAACTGGGTGAGGGAATCCGGAGAATCTTCGAGGAGATGAACCTGGCTGGGTTGACCGATCCCGTCTACGAGCAAACTTCGGGCAGTGCTCGACTAGTCCTCTCGTGTCTGCCCGTGAACCGGGAACTGGAGCAACGTCTACCGTCGGGGGCTCGTGACATTCTGCGGGAGATACGCGCGGCGGAAAGGCTCAGCACTGGGGACGTGGCAGCAATCACGGGGGAGTCTCGTCCCGTCGTCTTGAAGCACCTTCGTGCGCTCCAGAGCGAAGGGTTGATCGAATGGGTGGGACGATCACAGAAAGATCCTCGTGCCTACTGGACAGTCGGGATTTCAAGACACTAAAGGAATTACAGGTTAGTGTTTTATAGGTTTACCTGGGGTTTCGTGGCTACTCTAAATCTACTCTAAACGTACTTGAAACGCTTGAAGCGCTCAGAGTTCGCCGGAGGCGAGCATGTCGGCGGGGATCTTCATGTCGACCGCGCCGAGGAAACCCCCGGCGTCGGCAAGCTCTATCGGTGGTTGCGACAGAGTGTAGTGTAGATGTGTTCGGCGGGTTGCCAGGTGTGGAGTTTGCGGGGCATGTGGTTGAGGCTGTCTTGGATGAGGGCGAGGCGGCGGCCTCCATCGGTGGTTGCGACAAATCGGCCATGATGGCCGGTGACGGGTCAGCTCAGCCTGTTGCGCCATGGTCTCAGCCTATTTCAGCGGGGGATTGAGCGGTAATCACCGTCGAGATGGGACATCGCAGACCGGATCCGCGGCCCGTCGTCTCCGGCCCACACGCAAAGCGGTGCAGAAAGGTGTTCGGAAGCCGCTACCGCTTCGGCACCGAGAGTAGAGAGTTGATGAGCGTCTGCGAGTTCGGCCATGCGGTAGGCAAGGTTGCGAACAGGCACTACTTCGATATCGGAGGGCAGGTCGAGGAGTTGTCGCCCCAACTCTCGGCGGGCACTGCGGGGCCACGAACCGGTCAGAGTCCCTCCGGCAGCCGACACAACGCTTCGGCACAGCCGCACGAGATAGAGATTCGTTGTGGCCGGTTCGTGATCGACGAGCACCTTCGCCAACCCGTCGCTCAACTCACCCGAAAGCAGATCACGTAGAAGATGGTCGTCAAGGACCGTCTGGTTCATGTGGTGGCGAGATCTGGGTCGTCGGCCAACCCGCGCACGAAGTCGGCATGCTCGTCCCGCCCAAGGAGATCGGCAAGCAGTTGGCGTCCCTCGCCCTTCGGTACCGCTAGTACACCAAACCCGAGGTCAAGTACGTCGACTGGTCCTCCGTCATCAAGGTTCCAGCGATGCCGAACCGGGGCGGGTAGACACATCTGACCCGAAGACGACACCAGATATTCCTGTACGTTGCTCATGAACAACAGATTACTTGGTGAACAGGTGTCTGTCACCAAGTAATCCAAGTCTTGAACGCCGCTGGTTCCAGGAGACGTTCAGGGGCAGGTATTCATGACGGCGCACGAACATGCTGCTCTCCCATTGGGGCGGGTCGTCGTCGACCAGGGAGAAGAAGCTGGTCTCCGCAAGCAGCCGCTTGATGGTGCAGTGAGTTTCCATGCGGGCCAGAGAAGCACCCACGCAGTGGTGGATCCCCCGGCCGAAGGCCAGATGACTGCGGGGGATGCGGCGGTTCAGCACCACCTCGTCAGGCCGGTCGTGTTCCGCGGGGTCGCGGTTGGCCGAAGCCCAGAGCAACATGGCGGTGGTACCGGCCTTGAGGGTTGTGCCGCCGAGCTCGCAATCACGTTTCACCTGGCGATAGTGGCCCCGGAACGGCGACTCCAGCCGCACGGCCTCCTCGATGAACGGCTCGATGAGGTTGTCGTCAGCCCGGATCTGGTCCTGGAGTTCGGGATCGTCGGCCAGCATCCGTGTGGCGTTGCCGATCAGCGAAGCCGTCGACTCACCACCCGCCCCGAGCAGGACCACGAGGGTTCCGATGGCGTCCTCCACCTTGAGGTCGCCGCCGGCCACCGCCTTGGCGCACACGCCCACGAGGTCGCTGCCTGGAGACTCGCCGGCCTCGGACAGCTTCTCGACGAGATACGGCGCGGCATCCCCGATCTCGAGGGCCAGGGTGGCCATTTCCTCGAGATCGCGGATTCCGCCCAGCATCAGACCGCCCTGCAGCGCCCATCGCATCACATCGGGCCAGTCCTCATCGGGCAGCCCGATCAGGTGCCCGATCACCCGTGCGGGAATCGGATGGGCGACCGTGTTGGCCCACTCGACCCGCGTTCCCTGGGCTCGGGCGTTGTTTACGTGGTCTGCGACAACCGATTCGATGTAGGGGCGCATCTCCTCCATGCGACGCGCCACCAGTTCGGGGAACACCACGCTGCGGTGCTTGGTGTGCTCGGGCGGGTCGGCGGTGGCCAGCGTGGTGGTGCCCTCGCCGAGATCGTCTGTGCGGAACAGGGCGGGCGAGCCGTCATCTCCGGTTATCACCAGCACGTTGAGGTGGCTGGAGAAGTCGTCTATCCGTCGGAGCGCGTCCAAGATGTGCTCATGCGACGCCACGAAGGCCAGGTCGAGCCCGGGCACGAGCCACACCGGGTGCTCCCGTCGGAGCCGCTCGAAGAACGGATAGGGGTTGGCCAGCACATCCGTGTCAATGATCGTGCGAGCTTCCAAAGCACCGCTGAATCGTTCGGTCGCGGTCATGTCAGATACTGTCACAGAACCCGCCGCGCGCACCGTCCTTCTTCGCTAACGCTCGGGTGTCGGCCGGGTGTTCAGCGAAACCAGCGGAAGCCACGCTTCTTAGGCTCCTCGTCAACAACTCAGCCCAGTCTCTCATCGCCGCCTCCCCAGCAGCACCGTTCGCCGGCACAGCCGACATAGTCTGATCAGTCATAGACATGATCCTTTCTGGCCCACAACACCAAGCCGCGGACCCTCAGATCACGCCCGATACACAAAATTCCTGACAGTCTCCAACGGCACCTGGTTGTCTGAGGTGGTGTAGGACGGCGTGTACGTGAACCACGCGGTTCTGTCCCGGCCGCGCTCGACGCTGCCGACGACTTCGTCGCACAAGAGAACAGCCAGCCGCTCGTCAGAACTCATCTCGGGGTTGTTTCTGTGAACGACATGACGTATTCGTTCATGTCTTCGCTGTGACGCGCTGGGCGAAGGTCTATCTCGTAGTCCAACGCAGCCAGGACGCGCAGCAGGTTCCCTGTTCGTGTGTCTCGGTTCGTTGTTTCGAGGTCGCTGATGCAAAGACGCGAGACACCGGCCCGGTCTGCTAGTTGAGCTTGTGTCAATCCGTTGCGTCGACGCAGTTTCTTGACAGCGGCTCCTATAGCAGCGGTGGAACGCACACGTTGGAAACGACCTCCGTGATCCATCCCTGCATCGTTTACCATACAACAAGCGTTGTGTGTCAGTGTTCTCAGCGGCGACCTCGACGAGTTGCTGTTGTCGAGAGGGACTCGCTGCCTCGCTGACCGTTTCAGCTCCGTAGAACTGACGTCCGAAAGCACCGATAGGAGTTGCGGTGACCGAAGCCACTTCTTCTGGAGCCATCGTCGCGCCCTACTGTTCCCCCCGTTGTTCACAGCAATGTCCTGTTGTGCGATATCACGGTGCGACTGCCGGTGTCGGGTCCGCGCTCGTCGTAAGCCCTCGCGGGAGGCGTCCTGTTGGCCGGCGCGGTGCGCGAGTCTGATTCTTGAGTGTTCGGAGGGGCGGGAGCGAATTAGAGTGGGGAATCTATGGAATATCGCAATCTTCTCTACAAGCGTGATGATGCGTACGTAACGATCACGCTCAACCGGCCCGAGCGGCGCAACTGTCTGTCGTCGGAGATGTTGACCGAACTGGAGGACGCCTTTCGTACCACTGGTGACGACGGCGAAGTGGCCGGCATCGTGCTGGCGGCCAACGGGCCGGTCTTCTCCTCGGGTCATGATCTCGGCGAGATGGCGAAGATGAACGAGGACGAGCTCAAGGGGTTGTTCACGCTGTGCACGTCGGCCATGACCGCGATGGTCGAGATACCCCAGGTGGTCGTCGCCCAGGTGCAGGCCCTGGCCACCGCTGCCGGGGCGCAACTGGCGGCTAGCGCCGACCTGATCGTGGCGAGCGAGGAGGCCGCCTTCGCGACGCCGGGCGGCAAGGGCGGGCTGTTCTGCCACACGCCGATGGTTGCGGTGTCCCGTCCCCTCGGCCGGAAGCGGGCGGTGGAACTAGCGCTCACGGGCGACACCATCGACGCTGCCACTGCACTCGACTGGGGTCTCGTCAACCGTGTTGTCCCCGCCGATGAACTCGAGTCCGCCACATTGGATCTGCTGGCCAAAGCGACCCGGGGCAGCCGCTACGCCAAGGGCGTCGGCAAGCAGACGCTCTATGCCCAGATGGACATGTCCACCGAGGATGCCTACAAGTTGGCCGTGGAGGTGATGGCCTACAACGCAGCCCGTGGTGACGGCGCCGAGTGGCCCAAGGCCTTCATCGAGAAACGCCACGCGGTCTGGACCCACGAGGGCTAGTCGTCACAGAGTTGACAATTCGCCGAACGAAGTTCAGCTGAGTCTGTCGATCATGGAGTGTTCGACCTGGTCCAAATGCGATTCTGCGGCTGAGCGCATGGCTGCTGCGTCGCCGGCGACGAAAGCGGCGGAGATTGCCTGGTGACCATCGGAGGAATCAGCGACGATCCGGGCGACTTCGGCCTGGTTCGCCTCCGAACTCAGCAGCGTGAAGAACTCGACGGATCGAAAGAGCCGGTCGAGAACCTTGCCGTACAGTTCGATCAGCAGCGGATTGTCGCAGCTTGCAGCGATCGTGGTGTGAAACTCGCGGTCGAGGCGTCGGAACTTGCCTATGTCCAATGAGCCGTTGAAGCGGGCGGCCAGCGCGGCGACGCGTTCTCGGTCTTCGTCACTGGCCCGCACCGCGGCCATCTCGAACAGCGGTACTTCAAGCACTCGACGGGTTTCAAAGAGCTCGGCAACGAACGATTTGCCGTCGCCGTTGCCGTCGGGCGCAACCACCACCTCGGGCAGATGCTCCGCAACGTAGGACCGGTTGCCCCGCCGTTCGACGACGCCCAGAGAAGCCAGGCCCTGCAGCGCCTCGCGCACCGAGGTTCGAGCGACGCAGAAGCGTTCACTGAGGTCGCGCTCCGACGGCATCCGAGCCCCTGGGGCCAGTTCGCCTGTGGTGATCCGCTCGAGCAGTTGGGTCCGGATCTGCGAACTGACTGTCTGGCGAGAGATCGGTTCGAAGGGATGATCTTCTGGTATCACGCTTGTTGCTCCCAGCGGCCGGACCGGGTTCCGGTTCAATGGTCCGACCAAGATACCACATGCGGTTGGGTGCGATGACAGCGCTGTTGGTCTGACCAACTGACCATGGTAGGTTCGGGGCGGGAGGGCTCTCTTGACCGAATCGACTTACCAACTCCACCCGACGGAACCCCGCTGGACTCACATCGCGCTGCGAGTCGCTGACATGGACGCCTCGATCGAGTGGTACACCGAGTTCACGCCCCTCGAATTGATCGATCGCCGTGAGGACGACGACGGGTACGGTGCCTGGTTGGGGATGCCCGGCGAGACCAACAACCCGTTCATCCTGGTACTCGCCGAATTCTTTGAAGGCAAGGACCCCTTTGCCCACGCACCGTTGGCAACCCTCGCCCCGTTCGCCCATCTCGGCATGGAACTGCCCGCGCGAGACGACATCGACGACATTGCAACCAGAGGCGAGTCCGCCGGTTGTCTGGCCATGCCTCCGACGATGATGCCTCCACCGATCGGCTACATCACGATGCTGCGCGATCCCGACGGCAACATGGTCGAGTTCTCGTGGGACCAGGGCGTGTACGCCACACTCCAAGAACGGTGGGGCAACTAGCGGACCGAACCGCAGTGATCGGCTGAACGGCGATCACGCTGAACGGCGATCAAACCGTGTGGATGCGGCGGTTGAACTCGAGCAGTACGGCGTTTCCGCCCCAGTTGTCGAGTACCGACACTGAACCCGGGTACACCCACAATTTCAGGATCATCGAGGGGCGTCCGCCGGTGGCCCAGACCACTGCGGACTTGATCGGTGTCGCGTGGGACACGACCAAGATGTTCTCGTCGGCTGCGCGTTCGGTTGCCTCCGCGCAGGCTTCGGCGACGCGGGCGTGCAGCGATGGGAGCGATTCGCCGCCTTCGGGCTTGTAGTTGATGTCCGCTTGCCAACGTGTGCCCAGATCGGGGCCTATCTCTTCGACTTTCCGTCCTTCGAACTCGCCGAAACTGATTTCTCGCCAGCGATCGTCCACCTCGAGGTTGTCCGGCGAAAAGCCTGCCAACACGGCGGTTTGGTGACTTCGTTGCAGTGAGGTGGTGATGACCGTGTCAATGTCCCAGCGCCCGCGGATGTAAGCGCCGGCGTGCTCCGCCTGGAGCCTGCCGACCTCATCGAGCGGTATGTCTGAATCACCTTGAAGGCGAGACTCGGCGTTACTTGCCGTGCGTCCGTGACGCAGCATGATCAACACTCAGTCAGTGTCGCATAGTTCGTCACGGCGGGCGACTGCGCCCGACCGAAAGCGACGCCTGTCCGTTCAGGTGCCTGCCAGCGCGGCGACGACCTTGGGGAAATGCTCCATGCCCTGGCCCCCGTCCTGCTGCACGACCACATAGTTGAAACCCCAGCGCTCGCGGCGCTCCTGAAGGGAGTCCACGATCTGGGAGACCGAACCCACCAACAGGGCTGGCGTCTGGGCGACATCAGCTACCGAAGTGTTGAACATCTCCGCGAAGAATCCCAAAGCTCCATCGCGGTCGTCGGTGATGGTGGTGTTCATGGTGAGCGAACTGATCTCCAGATCGTCGATTCGATCCCCGGCACACTCACGCAGACGAGCGACCTTCCGGTCGTAGGCAGACGGCATCGAGTCGGCAATAGCGTCGACACCGACCTCCCCGGCGCGCAGATTGGCCGTGACACCGACTATGTCGGCGTGTTCAGCCGCCACACCCAGCATCCGCGGACCCCCGCCCCCGACAATGATCGGCGGTCCGGATTCAGTCCACGGTTTGGGGTGACCGTCGTAGCCAGTGATCGTGTAGTGCTCGCCGGCAAAGTCGAACGGCTCCGGTGCCCAACACCCCTTGATGATCGCCAGGCTCTCGATCAGCCGGTCGATCCGCAGACCGGGCCGGTCGTAGGTAATCCCGGACTGTTCGTAGTCGGTGCGCATCCAGCCGGCACCGAGGCCGAACTCGCAGCGACCTTCTGAGATCTGGTCGAGAGTGGCCATCTCCTTGGCCAACGTCACCGGATGGCGGTAGTCGTTGCCGAAGACCAGAGCGCCGACCTTCAGTTCGGTGGTCACCGCAGCTGCTGCCGCCAACGCGCTGACCGGGCCGTACTGATGGTGGAAGTGATCGGGAATGAGCATCGACGAATAACCCTGCTGCTCGGCGTAGCGCGCAGAGTCGAGCCAACTCATCGAGTCGATCGGAGAGTGGAGTTGAAGACCGAAGCGGAAGGGTTGAGTCATGGACGGAGCGTAGACCTCACGCCCCGGCTGTCAAGAACGTCTGCGACTCGTTCGTCGTCGGTGCGGCTCACAACTCAATGGCGTCGTCGTGCATATTCCGGCAGCTCTCGCGGACGCCAGTGCTCGGAGGCGTTCAGGCGGACCCGCATGTGACGGCTTGGGGAGCATCCCGCGTCGTCGGTGCGGCTCGGTGAAGAATGCGGACGTGGGATCACTGACTGAACTGTTCGATGCCGCGACGGTGGCGCGGCTCGCCGGACCACGCGCGTATCAGCGCGGGGCGGAATACCTGATTGACCGGCGGGTCGAATCGGCGGACGCCCGGGGTGGGCGGCTGAAGGCGACGGTGCGAGGCACAATGCCGTACTCGGTAGAGCTCTGGGCGGACCGGGGCAAGCCTCGATGGTCCTGCACATGCCCCGCGGCCGACGACGGTTCATTCTGCAAGCACTGCGTGGCGACAGCCCTGTCGCTGGCTCCCGACGATTACCCTTCCGTCTTGGCGGTTGTCGCCGCGGGCGGCGGGTCATCGGGTCCAGTGTTCGATGGCGGGTCCGAGTCTGGCACGGGCGAGGAACTGGCCGACTTCGTGAAGGGGTTGGCCCCGGAACGTCTCGCCGAGATTGTGCTGGACCAGGCGGATTCCGACTGGCGCCTTCGCCAGCGCCTTCTGGCCGAGGCACGGGCCGCCCGGGGTGCCGGGCCCGACCTCGCCGAATGGCGCCGCCGCATCGACGGGGCCTTCGCGGATCGAGACTTCATGAGCCACGGCTTCGTGACCTATCAGGATGCGCACGGCTGGGCCGCTGGCATCGACGATGTAATCGACGGCTTGGAGGACCTCTGCGATGCGGGTCATCACCATGCGGTGGCCCGGCTCTGCGAACATGCCCATCGTCGCGCCGACAAGGCCATCGACTATGTGGACGACTCCGACGGCTGGCTGAGCGGGTTCTCGTTGCGGCTGTCGGAGTTGCATCTGCGTGCCTGCGAGGCTGGCAGGCCCGACCCCGTGGAGCTGGCGGGCCGCCTGTTGGAGCTCGAGCTGACCTCTGAACTCGACGGGTTCCACCGAAGCGCGGCGAGTCACGCCGGGGTTCTCGGTGAGTCGGGCCTGACCGCGTTCCGCAAGGGACTCGAGCCGCGCCTCGAGCGGATCAGCCCCGAGGCCGACCGCTGGTCGGGCGGTGCCTTCGCAGTGGAGCAGGCCCTGGTGGGATGGGCGCTCGGGACCGGCGACCCCGACACGCTTATCGAGGCGCACCGTCGCGACCGCATCCTGCCCGATGATGTGCTGGAGATAGCGCAGACCCTCGACCGCGCCGGCCGCGGGGAGGAGGCGATTGCCTGGGCGCGTCACGGCCTGGCCGAGTCGGGCAGCCGGTCGTGGCAGGTGCGAGAGCTGCGCGACTTCCTGGCTCGCACGCTGCGCGACCGGGGCGAGGAGAAGGATGCTGTCCTCCTGTTCTGGGATGCGTTCGTGTCGAGTCCTTCGTTGTCGTCCTACCGGCGGCTGCTCGACGAGGGCGCCGACGAGGACTGGCTGACGCGCTGCCGTAACGAGTTGCGCAGTTCCCTGACGCGCATCGCTAACGAGACCGGACCCGGCGGGCTGGCGACGCCCGCAGCCGCGTTCGCACCGATGCCGCCCGCCGTGCCCGATGCCGCCGTGGCGCTGGTGGACATCCTGCTCTTCGAGGGACTGGACGACGACGCCTGGGACGTGGCCAACGACTACGGCTGCCGGTCGCAGACATGGTTGACACTGGCCTGGGCCCGGCAGGAGAGCCGTCCGTTGGACGCCATCGCTGTGTACGAGGCGGCCGCTCTGGCGATCATCGACCGCAAGAAGGCAAGCCAGTACCAGTCCGCGGTCGATCTGATGGTCCGTGTTCGCCGTCTGGCCGACTCGGCAGGCAGGCCGAGACGGTTCGCGTCGCTGCTGGAGCGTGTACGCACCGAGCACAAGGCCAAACGCAAACTCAAGTCGCTACTCGACGCTCAAGGCTGGTAGCAGACACTCGATGCCGACGAACGCCCTCGCCCATACTCTGGCAGGTTCGTCACCAAAACCGACGCGGACTTGCCGGGGGTCGGCGAGGTCAGTCGTTGGTGGCGCGGCGGTCGGCGAAGAAGTCGCTGAGCAGGGCCGCGCACTCTTCGGCCCGGACTCCGTGGCGTATCTCGAACTCGTGATTGAGACGGGGGTCTGCACCGAGGTTGTAGAGGGAGCCGCAGGCGCCCGCCTTGAGGTCCGCCGCGCCGTAGACGACCCGGGCGACCCTGGCCTGCTGCAGTGCACCGGCGCACATGGGGCACGGCTCGAGGGTGCAGACGACGGTGGCACCGTCGAGCCGCCAGGAGTCGAGGGCGCGCGCCGCGTCCTGCACGGCCAGCAACTCCGCATGGGCGGTCGGGTCGTTCGTCGCTTCTCTTTCGTTGTGTCGGCGGGCGATGATTCGGCGTTCGATGACCACCAGTGCCCCTACGGGAACATCTCCGTGGTTGATTGCTTTGCGAGCCTCGTCGATGGCGATCCCCATCAGGGCTTCGTCGGTCGGGTAGTCCGCGGTCTCCACGGGCTCAGAGTCCGGCGTACCAGTCGTAGCCGCGCTCGCCCCAGTAGTCGCCGCCAGCTTCGGTCAGGAACTGGATCTCACCTATCCGCTTGAGCTGCTTGATGCCGTACTTGAGCGGGGTGGCGAGTCGCAGCGGCGCTCCGTGGAGTTCGTCGATCGGTTCTCCGAGGTTGTTGTAGGCGAGCAGCGTCTGGTTGTGGAGCATGGTCTCGATGTCGACGCTCACGTAGTAGTGGTCGCGGGTCCTGTTACCGTTGCGCAGGTAGTGCTGGTCGTCGGGGGTCTGCATGTACACGTGGCTGATGTCGTCGGGGAGTTGGTCCTCGTAGAGCCGCATGAAGTCGCTGAACCGTGCGCCGCCCCAGTTGGTGATCTGGGCCCAGCCCTCGATGCACTTATGTTCGATGGTCATCTCGTGGTAGGGGAGGCGTTTGATGTCGTCGAGAACGTGGCGTCCCAACTCGGTGCCGTCAGGTCCCTTGACGGTCATCTGCCAACCGTCGAGGTCGATCTCGGATCGCAGGCCGATGCGCCCATTGAGCCGCAGGATCGATGCGGCGTCACGGTCGAAGGTGCGTGCCTGGTGGTCGTGCCGGAACAGACTCTTCCACAGGGACTCGTTGAATTCGTGCCCTTTGCGCAGCACGTTGGGGATGTTGTGGGTCTCGGGCTGGTTCTGAACCCAACGCCAACCGAACAGACCGGCCACCGCGGCAGCGCCCCCGGTCAGCAGCGAGCGGCGTGATCTTTTTCGGTAGGCCTCAACTGAGATCTCTGGTTTTTCAGGCATCAGCTGTCTCCTGTTGCTGGTCCTGCGGTGCTGAACGCACCAACTCCTCGGACTCCTCGGGTTCGATGTCGACCAACTCGTAGCCGGTGACCATGCTTGTGAAGTTGCGCCACCCGGCTCGTGCCACCTGCAGGATGTGGACCACAAAGAACAGCACGAAAGCGATGGTCACCACGAAGTGGATGATTCGGGCCGACGTGTAGCCGCCGAGGATCCAGGTCAGCGGGAACACCTGGGTAGGTTTGAAGATCGCGAAGCCGCTGAGAACTGCCAGCGCGCCGAGCCCGATCACCAGCGAATAGGTGAGGCGCTGGGCTTCGTTGTAGCGCCCCCGCTTGGGCGGTTCCTCCTTGCGTATTCGCAGGTCGTGAAGCAGGACGTCGAGCGAGCCGCGCAGCGAGCGCCTGTTGGGCGCGAGTTCACGCCACTCACGGGTGCGCCAGGTGTAGATGACGAAAGCGAGCCCGTTGATCGTGAACAGCCACGCAAAGTTGAAGTGGAACGCCAGACCTCGGGCGAGTTTTCTGTTGAGTTGGAGGCTCTCGTAGAAGCTCTCGGGGAAGAACTTGAACCATTCCCAGTCGAGAAACCCGAAGGCGTAGACGTCTTCCGCCCAGTAGATGCGAAGGCCGCTCCAGACCATGATGACGATCAACGGAAAGTTGATCCAGTGCATCCAGCGGCTGCCCCGTCGGTGCTTGAGAACCGCCTTCTGGGTGGCTGGTTGTTCGGTTTCGGAGGGGGTGTGGACTGTCAAGATGGATCTTCGCCCGATGACGGTTCTGCGGCATCCGCGCGGTGCCGTAATTCGTAGAGCACAAGCACGATACAGCCGCACACAACGGACATGTCGGCCACATTGAAAACCGCGTACCAGGTGACGTCTATGAAGTCGACGACCTTGCCCGAGAGGAGACCGTCGTCGGCCCGCACGACCCGGTCGATGAGGTTTCCGAGCGCCCCTCCGAGGATCGCGGCGAGGATCGCGGCACGGGCGGCCAGCGTCTCGATCCAGATCCGCCAGCCGATGAATCCACACAGGACGATGACCAGCGCGCCCACCAGCGGGCCGTAGCCGGCACCCGCGCCGAAGGAGAAACCACTGTTGTAGGTGAGGTCGAACTCGAGCGTCGGGAGGACTTCGATGGTGCGCCCCCGGCTGAGCCGATCGACGGCCCATTCCTTGGAGAGTTGGTCGAGCACCAGGACCGTTGCGATGACGACGCCTGTGGCCTGCCACTTCCGTGATCGCATCAGTTCACGCTAGCGCGGGCCGTTACCTGCCAGATCAGCGATCGACGCAAGACTTCACTGTGTCTGCATAGTTGTCGCGGGCCGGGCCGGGGCTAGCTGTACAGGTCTCCTGGTTGCTTCCGCCTATCCAATGTCGAATCCGTGTTGTTCTCTGGACAGCAGCTGTTGTCGCAATTCGGACATCGTGAGCCTCTGTCCCTTGGTGCGGTTGCAGGATGAGCAGAGCAGTTGCAGGTTGTCGTCTGCGTCGATGCCGCCTTTGGCGCGTGGTTGGATGTGGTCCAGGTCGAAGTCGTCAAGATACTTGTGACGTTGGCAGGCTGGGCATGGGCGGCGTTCTCCCTCGCCGAGCGCGGCCCAAAGTATCGCTCGGATATTGGGTGACCGCATGGGCCGGTCGGGATCAGTACGAACAGGCGGCTTAGGTGGGAGGTGCAAAAGGGGCAGCCCCTCGCGCAGCCCGTCGAGGTCAACATTGTGAACAGCCGCGTCAGATTCTTCTTGAAGTCGTTTCTGGGTGATGCCTATTGCTACTTCGTCAATGTCGATACCGGCCCATTGCCGCCCTAACCGCTCAGCGGCCACCATCGTGGTGGCACAGCCGCAGAACGGGTCAAGCACCATGTCGTCGGGGTTTGAGGAGGCAGCGATGAAGTGTTCGTAAAGGGTAAGGGGTTTCTGGGTAGGCCATCCGCTCGCCTCTTTGCCCGCAACAGGAGGGATGTGCGTAATGATGTCACTCGCGGGGTTGCCCTGTTTGGTGGACAAGTAACTCTTGTAGCGCGGGATGCCGTTCTCGCTCCAGCGCAGTAGCCCGGCATCATCAAGTGCTTCACACTTTGCGAGAACATCGAGCTGCTCGTAGTCGGCAGGCAGCTTCCCGCCTGCGGAAAGCGGGAACTTTTCGCGTCGGGGCGGCGACCATGCCCGTCCCTTAGAAGGCTCTACGCCCCGGAACGGCTCGTATGCAAGCGGACCACCCCTCTTGCCGCCCGTCAATTGCTCTGTCGCATACGGTCCCAATCCATCGCCGTCGTCATGGCGGTAGTTCTTGTGGACGTACTCGGGGTCATGAGGCCGGTACTGCTGATTCCACACGAAGTCGGATGGTGACTTCGTGTAGTAGAAGATTCTGTCGCTGTCGCGGGCGTAGCGCTGGGTTCCGAGGGACTTGGTGCTGGTGCGCTTCCAGACAATCTCGTTTCGGAACCTGTTGTGTCCGAAGATGCTGTCGCATAGTTGCTTGAGGTAGTGCGACGCGTGGGGGTCGCAGTGCAGGTACATCCCGCCGTCGGGCTTCAGCACTCGCCAGATCTCAACGAGTCGCAGCGCCATGAACACCATGTACGCCTGCATAGCGTCTCCCGCGGAAAGGCCTGCACCGATGACCGTGTGATACAGGGCGGGGTCAGCGGCTTCCTGCAGTTCTGTCCATTCGGCCTTCATCCCGTCCATCGTCCACGTGTCGCTGAAATGGGCTCCGGCGGCTCCAGAGCCTAGTGGCGCGTTGTACAGGCGCTTGGAGTTGAACGGTGGGTCCAAACACACCAAGTCGACAGACTCCGAGTTGATGCCACGCAGGACCTTTAGATTGTCGTCGATCCACAGCGTCCGGTTCAGGAAGTTCGGCTTTCCGGGTTCCGAAGTCGGGTCTGGCATGGAGTCACACGTTACTTCACCCCTCTGACAGCGAGGCGGAATTGCTGCGTGTCGGAGCAGTCGTGCTCGTGCGCACGGTGGCGGGCACCTACGAGGAGCACCCGCACTTCGCCGTCGTGCTCCCGTGCCTGAGCCTCCGGGTCAAGCTTGCGACGGTTCAAAGGACGATACGACGAACCAGGCCCGCCGAGCGATCTCGCTGGAAAAGCTGCCAGCCTCGGCCTGTTTCTGGAGTTCCTCCCAGGTGCATTCGGCTTGGGCCAGAGCGTTGTCGATGACAGCGCGCACACCCGCGTCGTCCAAAAGGTCAACCTCAATGTCGCTATAGCGATCATTGTGTCCGGTCATGGCCTGCTCATTTCCGTTCGGTCGACCGGATGCTCGGTTTGGCACCCGCTTGCTGTAACGCTGTCACACATCATGCTACGGGGCTGTGACAGTCTCGCCTCGGTTCCGCCGATTCGGGCCGAATGGTGGCAAGTTGCACATCGCGTGGGCAGGATATGATTGCGCATTGATACACATCGTTGTGTATCAATGCTCCATGACTCGGACGAACATTGACATCGACGACGAACTCGTTGATCGAGCCATGAAGACGTTCAGACTGCGCACCAAGCGACAGGCGGTCCACCTCGCTCTGGAACGCCTTGTCGGCGGCGGACCGCTGAGCCTCGACGAGCAGCTCGGCATGGAGGGTCTTGGTTGGGACGGAGATCTCGAGGAGATGCGAGCTGACAGGATCGGTGATTGGGCCAGCGGTGCTGATAGCTGACACGTCCGCTTGGTTCGACTTCCTCAGGGGCACGGGATCCCCCCAAGCTGTGCGCCTGCGGCAGGCCATCTCCGAGAGGGAGGTGGTCGTGATCGATCCGATCCTCCTGGAAGTGATGGCTGGCGCAAGTCGTGACACGGTTGTCCGCACGCAAAGGTTGTTGGAGTCGCAGCAGCTCGAATCCATGTTCCCCAAGTTGGACTGGCTCGACGCCGCGGCGATCTACCGGGAACTCAGATGGCGCGGTGTCACCGTTCGTTCACAGGTCGATGCTCTGATCGCAGCGGTAGCCATTCGACTCGATGTGCCGATCCTTCATCGCGACCGGGACTTTGCGCAGATCGCCCTGCACACACCGCTTCGCATCGTCGCAGCTTGAATCTCGCGGGCAAGTGTCGCTAGCGGGAATCGGAAGCGGCTAGAGCCTTGGGTCGACGGGCTCGCTTTCGAGGGCGAGCACGCCGAACACGCATTCATGCACCTGAGCCAGGTGTTTGTTGGCGACGAACCGGTCGAGCGCCTCGATGCCGAGAGCGAATTCTCGGCGTGCGAGCGAGGACTTCCGGCGAAGCGACCGTTGACGCAGTCGTTCGAGATTCGCCGGTTGGAGATACTCCGGACCGTAGATGATCCGCAGGTACTCACGGCCCCTGCACTTGACCCCCGGTTGCACGAGGCCGCCTTTGGCGTGGGTGACGGGCTCGAGGGGCTTGACGACCATGCCCTCACCACCACCGCCCGTGAGCGAGCACCACCAGTCCGTGGTCTGGTGCACCGAGCCGTCGTCACCGAGGTCGACGAATCGGCGGTCGGTGCGACGCAGCAACTCCGGATCCTGCTCAACGAGCGCGTCGATCGTTTCGAGATGCCAGTGGTGGGGTCGGCGAGCCAAAACCTCGCCCTGCGCGGCAAGGATCTGGAAGGGGGCAATCTCGATCCCGTTGACGCCGTCGACATCCCAGCAGTACCGCCGGTAGGCCTCGATGTAGGAACCAACGTGCTGTGCCCGGTCGGCTGTGCGAGCCGCGAGGGTTTCGAGATCGACCCCGCGTTGCAGCGCGTCGGTCAGTAGTCGTTGAGCAGTGTCGAGCGCTGCGGTCCCAGCTGCTCCGGTCGCGGCGTACTGGTGTTGGATCAGCTCGGCAGCTTTTGCCGACCATGGAAGCAGCTCCGCGTCGAGCACGAGCCAGTCAGTGCTCAGGCGGTCCCAGAGTCCCGCCGTGTCCACAGCCAGCCTGAGGCGATCCAACAAGGTCTTCGTGACGCCAGGTTCGGTGAAGAACGGCCGGCCGGTGCGGGTCACGATCACACCGGCCGCGTCGTTTGTGATTCCGAACCGCAGGCGGGCTGCGTCGGGGTCGCGGGCGAATACCAGAACAGCCCGTGACCCCATGTGTTTCTCCTGGCAGACGACCTCGCTGACGCCTGCTTTCCGGAAGTACGAGAACGCCTCGTCGGGATGCTCCAAGTAGTCGAGGCGCTTGCTGGCGCCGACCGGCGCCATCGTCGGCGGGAGGTACGCCAGCCATCGGGGATCGACCGCGAAACGACTCATGACTTCGAGCGCGGCGCTCGATCGGTCGGCTTCGATAGTCAAGCGGCCCGCCAAGGTCGTTTCAACGAAGTGCTTGCCCGAGACGTCGCTGATGTCGAGCAACAGCGGCGGTCGTTGCGCTGTATCGGACTCGACCGGCCTGATCGGCTCGTAATATTCCCGTGCCGCCGGAACCGAGACCAGCTCGCGTTCGGGCCAGCGAAGTGCCGTGAGCTCTCCTCCGAAGACCGCGCCGGTGTCCAGACAGATCGTCTCGTTGAGCCATCCAGTGACGGGCACAGGAGTGTGGCCGTACACGACGGCGGCCTCGCCCCGATAGTCCTCGGCCCACTGATAACGAACCGGAAGCCCGTACTCGTCGGTCTCGCCGTCGGTGTCCCCGTACAGGGCGATGCTTCGCACCCGCCCCGACGAACGTCCGTGGTACCGCTCGGGCAGACCGGCGTGGGCGACCACGAGGCGACCGCCGTCGAGCAGGTAGTGGCTGACGAGACCGTCGATGAACTCGGCGACTCGTCTGCTGAATTCGGGGCCGCGTCGTTCGAGCTGTTCGAGCGACTCGGCGAGCCCGTGTGTCACCTGGACCCTGCGCCCCGCAAGTGCCCGGTTGAGCTTGTTCTCGTGGTTTCCGAGGATGCACAGCGCACTGCCGGCCGCGACCATCGACATCGCCAGATCGAGCACCTCGGCGACACCGGGGCCCCGGTCGACGAGGTCTCCCAGAAAGACGACGCGCCGGCCCTGAGGGTGGGTGATCGGTTCGGCCGACGTCTCGTAGCCGAGTTGGTCGAGCAGTCGCACGAGCTCGTCGTGGCAGCCGTGCACATCGCCGATGATGTCGAACGGGCCTGTGTCTTGGCGACGATCGTTCCAGGACTTGGTGCGAACCACCGAGACGGAGTCGACTTCTGAAGCCGAGCCGAGGGTGTACACCCGGTTGAAGCGTTCCTTTCGCAGCCGTTTGGCGGTGCGGCGAAGCGCTCCGTGCTGGCGTTTGATGGCGTGCTGCGGTGTCTGGCGGTCCCGGCGCGAGTTGTTGTGTTCGACGCAGACGGCCAATGGGAGGTCGAAGACGATGGCTGTGGCGAGGACGTCCCAGCGGCGCGCGAGTTCGAGCAGCGGCTTGCGGTCTTCCGGCTTGATGTTCGTGGCGTCGACCACGGACAGGCGACCGATCTCGAGGCGTTTGTCGATGATTGTGCGAAGCAGTTCGAAGGCCGCTCCGGTGACCGACTGGTCGCTCTCGTTGTCGCCGACGAGGGCCCGGCACTGGTCGCTCGACACGATCTCGGTGGAAGAGAAGTGTTGGCGGGCGAAGGTCGACTTGCCCGAACCGGACGCACCGCACAGCACGACGAGTCCGAGTTCGGGGATCTCGATGTTGGTGAGAGTCTCCCTCATCGCCGGAACACCGCCATCTGTGTCGGCGGGCCGTGGACGGGATCGTCCGGACCGATGCCGCTGATCTCGTAGCTGTAGCCGTACCGGTCTCTGATGCTGTCGGCCCACGCTGCGAACTCGTCGCGGGTCCATTCGAAGCGATGATCGCCATGCCTCAGACCAGTCGCGCCGAGGCGTTCGAAGTTGGCATTGTATTCGCGGTTCGGTGTCGTCAGCACGACCGTGCCGGGAGCGGCGTGTGCGAATACGACATCGGCGAGCGCGTCGAGCCGTTCACTGTCGAGATGTTCGATGACCTCCACCACGGTGGCGACGTCAAAGCCCCGCAACCGCTCGTCGGTGTAGGTCAAGGCGCCCTGCACCAGCGAAACCTGCTCTCGACGGCGCTCCGACATCTCGTCGAGACGAAGACGTCGTTCGGCTCGCTCAAGGGCCCCGACGGACACGTCAAGTCCGAGAACTTCGGTCACGCAGCGTTCGGCGACGAGTCGTTGCAGCAGCCGACCCTCGCCGCAGCCCAGGTCGACGACCCGGCCCCCGCCAACTCGGCGAACAGCCCCGGTCACCGCCTCGAGGCGTTGCTCGTTCAAGCTGATCGGACGCTCGACCGCCTGTTCGGCATCATCGTTGCGCTCGTCGGTCAGGTCTGTGTCCTCGCCGGCGTCGGAGAGACGGGCCAAGGCCTCCCGGGCGAAGCTGCTGAGGCGCAGATAACGGTTGGTGATCAGATCCGCTTGCGGATGCGACCCGAGCCAGTCGCTGCCGCGCCGCAGCAGCTTGTCGATCTCGGCGGGGCCGATCCAGTAGTGCTTGCGGTCGTCGAGCACACCGAGCAGGACGTAGAGGTGCTCGAGCGTGCTGCGCACAGTGTGCCGGCCGCGGAGCCGAACCGACAGGCAGCGGCTGTCGCCCCACGCCGGGTATTGCCCATCCAACGGGATCGGTACCGACTCGACCTCGTAACCCAACGGTTCGAACAGCGTTTCGAGCACCTCTGTGCCGCCTCGCACCGACACGACCGGCAATTCGATCTCCAGGTCGAGGGGTGCAGAAACCAGTTCAGGCCGGGTATCGCAGGCGCCGCTCAGCGCGGTGCCGAAAAGACGACCGAGAGCAACGCTGAGCATTGACGACGACACATAGGGCCGATCGTTCACGTAGGGCTGAAGGCCCTGGGGTTGACGCGCTCTGGACCCCCGCGCCAGATCGATCGGGTCGACCTCCACGAACAGCGTCGCCGTGCAGCGCTGAGGCGCCGCCTCGGGATAGAAGACATGTGCGCGTCCGAAGCCGACGTCGACCGACCGCACCCGGTCCGGGTGTTTGTGCAGCAGGAACCCCAGATCGGTTGCCGGGTGCGTCGTCGATGTGAGCGAAACGAGCATGAACCGTCCATTCAATCCGATCATGCACGGTCGTGGCGCACAATTTCCACCCTGCTGCTGATAGCGCGAACGGGTCGAGTGAGCCGAATCTGGGATCGGCGTCTATTTGAGTATGTCCAGCACGGATTCGGCAATGGCTTGACCCAGCAGCGGCGGCACAGCATTGCCGATCTGTTTCGCGGTCTGGGTGCGTGTGCCGGAGAAAGCGAAGTCGTCGTCGAACGACTGCAGCCTGGCTCCCTCACGCAGGGTGAGCGCACGGTCCTGGAACGGGTGGATGCACTTGTTTGAAGCTGGATGCACGAAGTTGACGGTGAGCGTCACCGCAGGCTCGTCGGGGTCGAGGCGCGAGTAACTCGATGAGAATCCCGAGGTGATCAGGTGTTGCGGCACGGAACTGATGTTCGAGCCTGAATGGCGGATGATCTCCAACATGCGTTTGGTGTGGCCCGTCGCCACATGGAGGTCAAGGTGGTTTGCACGCTGGCGCCGTGCCGCCTGATAGTCGTTCTGTGGGGGAAGGTCGTACTCGTTAGCGGCTTCGCCTGCCGCAACCGGGGGAAGATCCCCTATCGCCTCCATGGTGGTCAGCGCAGCGGGCAGTTTCGACTCTTCGTCGGTTACGAACAGTTCTGGTTGATCGGGAAGTGGTGGTGGCGCAAGCCGCCGTGCAGGGTCGCGAACACCGATTGTGCGGAACTCGCCTGCGTGAGTTGGCGAAGGGAACCGGGGTTTGCCTCCATGTTGAACGCCGATCATCACGAGACGCTCCCGTTTCTGAGGAACGCCGAAATGGGCCGCGTTGACAATTCGCCAGTCCGACGTGTAGCCGAGCATGTCGAAGGATTCCTGTATCTGTTCGATTGCCGTCCCGCGGTTGTGGGTAGCCAGGCCGACAACGTTCTCCATGACGAACACGGGCGGTCTGAAGTAGTTGACGTATCCAGCGAACTCTTCAAAAAGCGAGTTCCGCGGGTCGTCCTCGGCAGCGGACCGAAAAGGGCGGATCGATGAGAAGCCCTGGCACGGGGGCCCGCCCACGATGACGTCCACCTCTCCCTGCTTCAGCTTGGCTCGGTGCGACACATGCTCAAGCGGTACTTCCCGTATGTCCTCGTTGAGCGCGATCGCCGCTGAGTGGTTGAGGCGAAAGGTCTCGACGGCGGCAGGCAGCACATCGATGCCGTACACGACGGAAAATACACCTGTGTTCTCGAAGCCCTTCGAGAATCCGCCCGTACCACAGAACAAGTCCATCACTTTCAGTTGAGCCATTCGGCTCCACCTCCATTCCTTGAAAGAGTAACGACCTGAGAGACTATAGTCTCATTCGGCTGTCTTTCGCTGGTCATACGATTGTAGACCGTGGCTACGACACCTCCGGAGGACCATGCAGACAGCATGGCAAGAGCCTTGGCGCGAGCCGTGGGCACGGTCGTCGCCCGGCTACGCGGTGAGCACGGATGGTCATTAGAGGACCTTGCAGATGAAGCGGGTCGCCATCGCACTTACATCGGACTTATTGAGAGAGGCGAGCGACACCTCAGTGTTGCGACAGCCTTTCGCCTCTCCCGGGCGCTGGGCCTGCCACTCTCCGACCTCATCAAGCTGGCGGAAGCCCAGGTGTCGGGAACGAGCGCCCCGATCTACTACCCGCCGCGCGTATCCCCGCCTGTTGTCAGTCGCGGTATCGGTGCCGTACGTGCCGTCGCCGGGTTGGACGAGAACTGGATCCCCTCCGCTGTCGAGTCCACTTACGCGACGTTGGATCGGATCGATGAGCAGCTCGTCAATACAGGATCACGACCCCTTGCTGAGGTGGTGGAGCTGGCCAATCTGTCTGCGATCATCGGCAATCTCCTGAGATCGGCCCTGCAGGGGAACTCCGGTGGTGTCTACGAGAGTAACGATCCCCACCAGTTCCCCGACCTTGTATCTCGGGCTGGAACCTCCCAGAATCTGGAGATCAAGGTCGCGCTTGAAGGCAACATGCCGAAGGGGCACCTGCCGAAACCTGGAGCCCACCTGCTCTGTCGCTACGTTCTCGCCGATCGTGACGGCAGCTACACACGCGGGGAAAGGGGCAACGTCGTCTGGATTTGGGAGGTTCGACTTGGAGAGCTGTCCGAGGACGACTTCAACACATCGAACACCCCGGGTGATTCGGGCAAGACTGCAGTCATTGGTGCTGCGGCTTTCTATCGACTGACCTGCGTCTACTACGACGAACGGTTCCGCCCCATCGCAAAGCCTCGCGCTGGTCACAACTAGCAGTTGCGACCAGATGTTCGCGGTACGGCCGTCTGTGTGCAGGATGTCACCTCAGAAGGTCAGCGCTGTGGGCATACCGTCCCTGTCTTACCTGACTGAAGCCCGAGGCCATTGTCCACAGTCGATGTCACCGTGGGCCAGTACGCTCTCGAATGAGCCCCTCGGGTTCATCGAAGCACGGGTACGGGTGAGGAGGTTGCCATGACGAGCGTTCGACCTGAGGACTTCGTGGTTGATGACGAACAGCCCTTCGATCACGATCTGCTCGACCGGAAGGATAGAGTTGAGGGACTGTGCAGCCTAGTTGCGAGCTTGAGTACTCCCGCTGTGCTGGTGGTGAATGGACCGTTCGGCTAATACTTCAACACGACATTGAAGTATTATGATTTTGTGAAGCATTCGGGGACAGGCACCGAGTCGCCTGCTGAGAATCCATCCAAGACCGGCGCACGCGCCGCTCGAGCCATCATCGACGCTCTGCCCCGGAACTCTTTGGTCAGCGTCAAGATCGATGGAACACGCCTTATCGTCAAACTCGGAGGAAAGCGGATCGAGGCGGCATGGGTCGGAGAGGGGCGACTGCGCGACATCCGCGAGCTGCTGTCTCGCAGCCAGCGGCCCGAAATCGTCATAGGCCGCCAACTGTCACCCGGCGCCAAGAGCGGGCTGTCCGATGCCGGTGTCGGCTGGGTCGACGAGACCGGTGCTGTTGAGATCGCTGTCGGCACGGTCATCGTGTCGCGCCCCGGCCGAGGTCCGCAGCCAAAGCGAATGAATAGATGGTCGCCGGCTGCATCCTGCGTTGCCGAGGTGCTGTTGTGCGGCACCGACGCTACCGTCGCCGCGACGCATGCAAAGACCGGGCTCTCGGTCGGTAGCTGTACGCGTGCTCTGCGGTTCTTCGCCGACCTCGGCCTGCTTGAAGCCGACGCCGCCCGAGGACGCAACTCTGGGCGACGCGTCGCTGACCGGGGTCGACTGCTCGAAGCGTATGCCCAAGAGGCACAGGAAGCGATAGAGCGCCAGATCAGCGTCACCGTCGGGGTCGCGTGGCAAGACGCCGTCGCCGGGGTTGTCGAGGCTGGCCGCGCCTGGGACGAGGCGGGCATCTCATGGGCCGCGACCGGGACCGTCGCCGCAGCAGTAATGGCTCCTGTTCTAACGCATCTCGGGCAAGCCGAGGTGTATGTCGACACCAAGACCGTCGTGGGTTTGGAAGCCGCAGCCGCTACGGCAGAACTGCGCCCAATGCCCGCCGGCCGCCTCGCGCTCCGCCCATTTCCCACCAGGTGTACCGACAAGCTCGCAGGCATCCACGACGGCATGCGCACCGCCCCCTGGCCACGGGTCTACGCCGACTTGTATCGTGTCGGCGTGCGTGGCGAGGATGCGGCCGAGCACCTTAGGAGCGTCTGGGGTGAACACTGACCCGAACCGAAGTCGCGCGGCACGAGAATCAGCCGAGCGCGCACTTGTGCAAGTCGTACACGAGTACGGGAAGAGACCTGAATTCGTGGTGCTCGGCGGACTCGTGCCCGAACTGCTGTGCAGCGCCAGCGACATGCAGCACGCGGGCACAACCGACATCGACGTGCAGGTCAATCTGGAGATCGTTGGCGGCTCGGTGAATGCCGCAAGACTCGAACAGGCCCTCCTAGCTGCCGGATTCACCGTGGATCCCGAGCGAAAGTGGAGGTGGGCGGCAACGACGATTGGGCTTCGAACCGAAGTTAAATTCGAGTTGCTCGCCGACCTCGACAACCAGCCGGGGCACGCGACCATCTCGTTCGACGGTTGCGAGAAACTCGGCGCCGCCAATCTGAGGGGTACCGGGTTCGCGGCCGATGACGTCGCGTCTAGAGACCTGACGGCGGAAGTCGGAGGTACCGAGGTCACCGTGGAGGTGTACTTCACCGGTTTGGCAGGCTTTCTACTCGCCAAGGCCGCTGCCGCTCGTAGCCGCAACGCTCCCAAGGATTGGTATGACATCGCCTTCGTTCTGTTGCACAACGACGAGGGCGGTCTGCAAGGGGCGATCGACGCCGTCCGCGGCAGATTTGGAAGCAGACTCGCAGGAGTCCGCACTGAATTGGCGGAACTTGCGGCAAACTTTGCCGACCGCGGTGCTCAAGGGGTGCAGGCCTACGCCGAACAGATCGTCCTCAATAACACAGGCGTCGACCACGAAGAAGCCCTGACCGAGGCCATGGTCGCCGTCGAAGGATTCTGCCGCGGAGTGTCCGGCACCGCGCACTACCAACCCCAAAACCCACCCTGAAAAACCCCAACCCGTGAGTTCACAAGGTTCCGATGTCTCGCGACATCACATGGCGGAGGGTGTGGGATTTGAACCCACGGAGGCTTGCACCTCACACGCTTTCCAAGCGTGCCCATTCGGCCGCTCTGGCAACCCTCCGGGTACACCCGTGGTGCGGGTATCGGCTCAAAAGGATAGCGTGGAATGACCGTTCCCGTTTCGGGGTGTGGCGGTCGGGTCCTGTGCAACAGGCGTCCGTGAACCGGGTCAGGGCCGGAAGGCAGCAGCTCTCAGCGGAGCCGCCTGTGTGCCGCAGACAGCCTGGCCGTCACTCCCGGAAACGGGAACCTGCGATTTGAGCGGCAAGGGTCTGGCAGCCGTGTCACGGGCGCACAGTAGGATTGACCCCCACATGGCCTACCAGTCCCTCTACCGCCGCTACCGACCGCAGAAATTCTCGGAGATACGCGGCCAAGCCCACATCGTCGCAGCCCTGCAGAATGCCGTCACGGCGGACCAGGTGGGCCACGCCTACCTGTTCCACGGCCCGCGAGGCACCGGAAAGACCAGTTCAGCCCGGGTACTCGCCAAAGCGCTCAACTGCGAGAACCTCGGGGAGGACTCTGAACCGTGCGGCACCTGCGAAAGTTGCGTGGCCATAGAGCAGGGCCGTTCCTTCGACCTGCACGAACTCGACGCCGCGAGCAACAACGGTGTCGAGGATATGCGAGACCTGTTGGGCAAAGTCAACCTCGGCAACCCGGGGAGAATGAAGGTCTACATCCTCGACGAGGTCCACATGTTGACCAGGGGAGCAGAGAACTCCCTGTTGAAGACTCTCGAGGAACCGCCCGGCCATGTCGTCTGGGTGCTTGCCACAACCGAGCCGCACAAGGTTGTCGAGACGATTCGCAGCCGTTGCCAGGTGTTCGAACTCGGCCTTCTCGGTGCTGAGGAGATGACGGCACATGTCCGCTGGGTCATCGAGGACGCCGGGCTCGACGTGGACGACGACGCGGTCGACTATGTGGTGTCGGTCGGCGGCGGATCGGTCCGTGACACACTGAGTGCGCTGGATCGGGTAGTGGCCGCCGGCGGCGTGGTTGAGATCGACCAGTCGACCGACCAACTGCTGCAAGCGCTCGCTGCCAAGATCACCGCGGAGGCGCTCACCGCGGTGGGCGAGGCGACGGGCCGCGGCCGTGATCCCCGGACCATCGGCGAGATGCTGCTCTCAGGGTTGCGGGACGCGTTCCTGACCCTCATGGGGTCTCCACCGCCGCGGATCACCGCGGCTGCTCAGGAACGCGCCTCAGCGGTCGCCGAACAGATGTCTGCGGTGCAACTCACGCGGGCTCTGGAGACTCTGGGGACCGCGCTCGTGGAGATGCGTCAGGCTCCCGATCCGCGGGTCCACTTAGAAGTGGCGCTGGTGCGGCTCTGCCGACCTGCCGGTGACGGGTCGGTCGACTCGCTGCTCGACCGCATCGAACAGCTCGAAGCCCGTCTTGCTTCCGGTGCTGCAGCTGCTCCGGCTGCGGCAGTCCCAGCGCCCGGACCCGCGCCCTTGCCCGTGGTTGAGCGGGAGACGGCTGCGGCAGTCCCAGCGCCCGGACCCGCGCCCTTGCCTGTGGTTGAGCGGGAGACGGTTGAGGCTGTTCCGGTTGAGGCAGCACCCGCGCCCTTGCCTGTGGTTGAGCGGGAGACGGTTGAGGCTGTTCCGGTTGAGGCAGCACCCGCGCCGACGGCTGCGTCGGACGCTGAGCGGAAGGCGGCTGAACCTCGACAGGTCCTAGCACCCGAATCAGCCCCTGAACTGCCGCCTCCGCCGCAGTTGGCGGGCTTCGCCAAACCGGCGGGCGAACAGGACGTCCGGTCGCTGCAACCGAACTCTGCGAGAGAAGTGGTCGCGTTGGCCGGCCAGCATCTTTCGATCGGGCGCGAGCTGGTGGTCGCAAGGGCCAAGAGCGTGCTCGGTCCCAGCGAAACGACGCGATCCAGCGAGGAACTGCAGCGACTGTGGCAGGTGCTCGTCGATGAGTTCGGCCCTGATTCGGTTCCCGAAGTACCTGCTCTCACCGATGAGGAACCCGAGAACGACCCCGCTGAAACTCCAGCCGTCACCGACCGTTCACCCGTCGAAGCTGAACCAGTCGATCCACTCACCGGTCCCTCTGATGACGGGATCGACGACACAGAACCGAGCGACAGCGCAGCAGACCTCGACGAGACTGCTGAGGTCGACCCGGTGGACTCCGACGGACTGAACCTCGACGAGCTCATTGATGCGTCGTCGCACACGGACCAGGTGGTCGAGCTTCTCAATGAGGCTTTCCCGGGTGCCGAGATCGACACGCCCGCCGAATCCAGGGCTGACCAGTGAGCTACTCCAATTCGGTGCAGGAGTTGATCGACCAGTTGGGTCGGCTACCGGGAATCGGTCCCAAGTCGGCGCAGCGAGTTGCGTTCTACCTGCTCAAAGTGCCGCGCGAAGATGCCCTGCTGCTCTCTCAGGCGATCATCGAGGCCAAGGATCGGGTGTCGTTCTGTGAGCGCTGCTTCAACCTCTCCGAATCAGGCGACGAGTGTTCGATATGTCGCAACCCGCGTCGCCAGGACGGGCTCCTCTGCGTGGTCGAGGACAGCCAAGACATCGTTGCGATCGAGCGCACGCAGGAGTTTCGCGGTCGCTACCACGTATTGGGAGGTGCGTTCAGCCCGATCGACGGTGTCGGCGTGGAGCAGCTGCGGGTCAAGGAGTTGATGAGCCGGGTCGCTGATGAAGACATTTCCGAAGTGATCGTCGCTACCAACCCCAACCTGGAGGGTGAAGCCACCGCGGCCCTGCTTGTGAAGTACCTCCAGCCGATGGGGGTGCGGGTCACCCGGATCGCCATGGGTCTGCCGGTGGGCGGCGATCTCGAATACGCCGACGAGCTCACGCTCGGCCGCGCCCTCGAGGGCCGCAAGATTATTGGCGACGGCGAGACCTCACCGGCAGCGGACACCGCACAGGCCGGTACTCTCTAACGCGTGCAACTCACAGAGATCGACCACATCGCTATTGCTGTCAAGGACCTCGACGCTGCGGTCGCCTACTACCGCGAGGCTTTCGGAGCCGAGCTCCACCACCGCGAGATCGTCGACTCAGACGGCGTCGAAGAAGCGTTGATCAAGGTCGCCGACAGCTACATCCAGCTCACCGCGGCGACCCGGCCCGACTCCCCGATCGCCAAGTATCTGGAGAAGAGAGGCGAGGGACTGCATCACGTCGGCTATCGAGTCGACGACTGCGCCGAGGCACTCGCGCAGATGGTCGTCGCAGGTGCCACTCCCATTGACAAGACGCCGCGGCCCGGTTCGAGGGGTACGACAGTCGCCTTCGTCCACCCCAAAGGTTCACTGGGCACGCTGATCGAGTTAGTGCAGGAGTGACCCCGATGGAAGGCTCAGCAGGTGTTCGTACATCTTGTTGACGGGACCTATGAACTGTTCCGCTTCCACTACGCCCCGTCCAACCGCGATACCCGTCTCGGTGCTCAGCGTGGTGTGCTCAACACTGTGCTCGACCTCGTGGCAGACGGTGCCACCCACATCGGAATCGCCACCGACCATGTGATCGAGTCGTTCCGCAATGACCTCTATGTGGGCTACAAGGATGGCAGCGGAGTGGAACCGGATCTCTTTGCCCAGTTCGGTGAGGTGGAAGAGCTGCTGGAGCTTGCCGGGTTTACGGTGTGGCCACAAATTACCCACGAAGCCGACGACGGACTGGCGGCCGGTGCAGCAATGGCGGCCGCTGATCCGAGGGTCGAACAGGTCATCATCTGCACGCCCGACAAAGACCTCGCCCAATGCGTGACTGCCGACGGGCGAGTCGTGCAACTTGATCGTCGCCGTGGCATCACCTACGACCGCCAAGGCGTGATCGAGAAGTTCGGTGTGCCACCAGAGTCGATTCCCGATTATCTCGGGGTGGTGGGTGATTCCGCGGACGGTTTCCCGGGGCTTTCGGGGTGGGGCGCGAAGTCTGCGGCCAAGATCCTGTCGAAGTTCGGGCATATCGACCGGATTCCGTTCGATGTGGCGGAGTGGAACCTCGATGTTCGTGGCGGCGCCAAACTGGCCCTCACGCTCAGCGAGTACTTCGAGGAAGCGCTGCTGTTCCGGCGAATTGCCACGGTCGAGCGCGACGCTCCGGTGAGCACGTCGGTCGATGAACTGCTCTGGGCCGGTCCGGGCGCCGGATTCGATGAGCGTTGTTCAGCCATTGGCGCCGAACGGGTTGCGCAGCGGGCTCATCGACTGTTCGCCGAGTTCGGCGGCTGAATCGACGGGTTCAGGTAGCTGCGGGAGCGGGGTAGGCGAGCAGGGTTTCTTCCGGCGCCACTCCAGTCGCGCACACAATGCGCATGTGATCAGCCCTGCGCTTGTGTCAGCCGTCGGCGTTCAACACTTCGCTGATACCCATAGGAGCCGCCTGTACGAGTTGGCTGTATTCGCAAGAAACGGCGTCACGGTCGGGGCGCCAGCGAACGAAACGGGTGGTACCCCGGAACCTGCCGTTGAGCACAGCCTCGTACTTGACTTCTGCCACCAACTGACAGTCGAGCGGAGTCCAGTCCTGAGAGGGCTTGCCGCTGCTCCAACGCGAGGGGGCGCCCGGCATGAGGCCTCCCTGGTGGGCTTGCGGATCCATCCACTCCGACCAGGGATGGTCCGCGAAATCCTCGATGATGTTGGGAGCCAGAGTGTCTACGAGTTCGGCGCGCAGGCCGGCCTTGAAACTGGAGGCGACGCCCATGTGATGCAGTCGCCGGTCCTCGTCGTGCAGACCGACCAGCAGGGAACCCACACCCTCGCCGTCCTTGTGCATCCGGTATCCGGCTACGACCACGTCGGCGGTGCGAGTGTGTTTGACCTTGTACTGCGCCCGCTTGTTGGGCAGGTACTTACCGTCGCGGGGCTTGGCGATCAGTCCGTCGAGCCCGGCGCCCTCAAAGCGCCGGTACCACTCCTGGGCGACCTTCCGGTCAAGCGTGGAGGGAACCAGATGAATCGGCGGTGCGAACCCCGACGAGACCGCCTCGAGGATCCGGCGGCGATCCCGGAACGGCTCGTCGGTCAAGGCGGTGTCGTCGACAGCGAGCACGTCGAAGGCCACGAACTCAGCGGGCGTCTCCTGCGAGAGCCGCTCCACCCGTGACGCAGCCGGGTGGATCCGCTGCTGGAGAGCGTCGAAACCGAGGTGGTCGTCGACGGTCACGATGATCTCCCCGTCGACGACGCAGCGCGCAGGAAGGCACTCGCGCAGAGGCTCGAGGAGTTCGGGGAAATAGCGGGTCAGCGGCTTCTCGTTGCGCGAACCCAGGTGCAGGTCGTCCCCGTCACGGAAGACGATGCAGCGGAAACCGTCCCATTTGGGTTCGAAGGCGAGGTCACCAACGTCGGGGATCCCGTCGATCGCCTTGGCCAGCATCGGTTTCACCGGAGGCGTCACGGGCAGGTCCATGAGTTCTGAGCCTACGCGGGTTTGCTGTCGGCGGCCGTACCGGCCACGATGCGGATATGAGCGACGACATCAGGCCCTTCACCATCGACATACCCGACGCAGCAATCGACGATCTGCGCGAGCGCCTGGCACGCACCCGATGGCCTGAAGCGGAGACGGTTGATGACTGGTCCCAGGGCATTCCCCTCACCTACACGCAGACGCTGTGCGAATACTGGGCGACCGAGTACGACTGGCGACGCTTCGAGCGCGAGATCAACTCCTATGACAACTGCCTGACCGGGATCGACGGACTCGACATCCATTTCCTTCATGTCCGCTCGCCCCACGACGACGCCACCCCGATGGTCCTCACGCACGGCTGGCCGGGGTCGGTGGCAGAGTTCATGGCCGTCATCAAGCCGCTCACCGATCCGACCAACCACGGCGGAACGGCCGCAGACGCATTCCATCTGGTCATCCCGTCGCTTCCCGGCTACGGCTGGAGTGCCAAACCGTCGAGGCCCGGGATGGGCGTGCCGTGGATCGCCACCGCGTGGAACACCTTGATGGTCCGGCTCGGATACGAGTCCTACGTCGCCCAGGGAGGCGACTGGGGCAGTGCGGTCACGACCACGATCGGATCACAGAATCTGGGCAACGTCCGGGCGATCCACACCAACATGCCGGTAGCGGGACCGACGCCGGAATCGCTGGCCGACCCGACCCCGCAGGAGCAGGCGGCGCTGGAGTCTCTGGGCCATTACGACCGCTGGGATTCGGGCTATTCCAAACAGCAGTCGACCCGGCCCCAGAGTCTCGGATACGGACTCGTCGACTCCCCCGCCGGTCAGTGCGGTTGGATCGCCGAGAAGATGTGGGCTTGGACCGACAACGACGGCGACCCCGCCAGCGCGCTGTCCTTCGATCAGATGCTCGACAACATCTCGATCTACTGGTTCACCGCCACAGGTGCCTCCTCGGCCCGCCTGTATTGGGAGAGCTTCGCCCAATTCGGCGATGACGGCGTTGAGGTCCCCACGGGCTGCAGCGTCTTCCCCAAGGAGATCATCCGCGCCAGCAGGCGCTGGGCCGACAAGCGCTACGCCAACATCGGCTATTGGAACGAACTGGAAGCCGGCGGCCATTTTGCCGCATGGGAACAACCGGAGCTGTTCGTCACCGAGATGCGCGCCGCCTTCAGCGTCCTGTGACTCCCTGAGTGCCTTTAGCTCCACCCACCGGTTAGTGGCGGCAAGAACTGCTTGAGGAATATAGCTCAGCCCCGATGGAGCTATGGTCCGAGAGCGGTTACCGGCACCACAGCCACCCCGTCTGTGCGGCGGTAGCCGTGGCCAACGGCCGTGAGCACGACCAGACCCGGGGACCTGCCCGTGGGCATTTTCTTGGAGATCAGTTTGAGATTGCGGGCCGCTTCCTCAATTGCCGCGCCACCGCCGAGTTTGACCTCCACAAGCAGCATCCGCCCGTCTGCACACTCCACCACAGCGTCGACCTCTTGGCCTGAGGCATCGCGCAGATGCGTGACGCGCCCCTCATAGCGTTGAGAGAGGATGCGCAGGTCTCGTACTGCTAGAGACTCAACCAGATTCCCGAGCGTGGCCGGGTCGGCTACGAGCTGGGCAGTGTCGGCGTGTAGCGCTGCGGTGGCCAGCGACGGGTCGACAAGATGCCATTTGGGAGACTTGCGCAGGGCCGCCTTTGAGCGCAGATGTCCCGACCATGCTGGCTGCTCCTCAAGAACGAACACTCTGCGTAGCGCCTCCAAGTACTCGCGGACAGTGTGGCGGTGCATGGGGTCGGGCTCGGTATCGCTCATCAGCGTCGCATAGTCGGCCTCGGTCGCGGTGTTGCGTGCTAGGGAACGGATGAGTCGCTCGACACCCGCGGGACGGTGCTGTCTCGATCCGGCGAGGCGGCCCAGGTCGGTGCGGGCAACCTCGCCGAGGTAGTCACGCAGTGTCCGCTGAGCCTCACCGACTGGCGCGTTCATCAGTCCGGGCCAGCCGCCCCGGCACACCATCGCTGCGACCTCCGCCAGGCCGCCCGTTGCCGATGCGTCGGGGGCACCGCTATCGCTATCGAGCAACGACGACAGAGACACCTCTCCTGTTGAGTCCCCAGACTCCCACAAGCACATCGACCGCATCCGTATTCGACGCAATCGGCCCGCTCCAGTGTGACGGGTGATGTCGTCGGTTGGCAGAGCAGACCCTGCGAAGATGAACTGGCCGGGCAGGCTGGAAGCATCGACAGCGTTGCGGGCGTGGTTCCACACCTCTGGGACGGTCTGCCACTCGTCGATGAGCCGGGGACGGTCTCCTTCCAGCAACATTGCGGGCTGCACGCTGCCGAGTTCATGGACTCGCACATCGACATCCAGGCGTGCTGCGCTATGGGCTCGGCTAAGCGCCGTCCAGGTCTTCCCGCACGCCCGCGGGCCTTCGAGCAGCACCCAGCCCACGGCTGCGAGAGCCGCGTCAAGTTCGGTGTCCGCCAACCGAGTCCGGTAACCAGCCGGAAGAAGGGGGCCAACACCATGCACAATGGGTTCCGTGTTCATCTCTTCCTTGTGGGTTGCCGAGGGGTGTTATGGCCCCAGGGATCGAAATCATACATATTGACAGATATTAATCATACAATTTGATAACAACAGATCATACGACATGGGCAACACTCCCTGACGCGTCGCCAGTTTTCTCAGTACGCCGAACTTGTTAAGCTTGGATCCACTTGGGATCGCTGGAGTTGCTGTGGTTGGCGAGCGCGTCCAGCAGTGCTACGGGGCAATCCTCGGCCAGCAGGGTCTGGCGGTTGGACGGCTTGAGGATGGTGCGGTCGACCATCTTGTCGAACTGGTCGAGCAGAGGCGTCCAGAAGCCGTTGACATTGAGCACACCGACAGGCTTGGCCATGATGCCGAGCTGGTTCCAGGTGAGTGTCTCGGCAAGTTCGTCAAGTGTGCCGAAACCGCCCGGAAGGGCGATGAAGGCATCCGACATCTCGTACATGAGCGCCTTGCGGGTATGCATCGAATCGACCTTCTCGAGCGCGGTGAGACTCTCGTGGCCGACCTCGTCGTCGAAGAGGTCGGTGGGAATGATGCCGGTGACACGCCCGCCGAGTGACATCACCGTGTCGGCTATCAGACCCATCAGTCCGACCGCACCGCCGCCGTAGACGAGTTCGATGTCGCGCTCAACGAGGAGCTTGCCCAACTCGATTGTTGCCTCGGTGATCTCGGGGTCAGTCCCCGGAGATGAAGCGCAGAACACGCACACTCGTTGAAACTTGTGCATCGGGTAAGCCTACTGTTCAACGCAGTTTTGAGCGCCGGGTCTACGACCCCGCAGGCGGCGTGTCGCGGTGTTGCGACGAGAACGGATCGGCGACTCTCTGGTTGGGTACCCGTGATGTTCAGCGGGACGCGAATCAGAGGCATCCGAATGGTCCGTCTGCGCCTCTCAGCCGGCGAGCGCGTACTGTGGGGGCGTGCAGCACGGGATATTTGTGGCGCCGTTCGGGCCGTTCGCAGACCCCCATCGGTTGATGGATTTGGGTCGGGCGGTGGAGGAGTCGGGTTGGGACGGACTCTACGTGTGGGACCATGTGCTGCGTCCCGAGAGCAACGAGATCATCGACACCTGGGTCGCTCTGGCGGCCCTGGCAACGGCCACGCGGCGGCTCCGTCTCGGTCCGATGGTCACACCGGTGCCGCGCCGCCGTCTGATCAAGCTGGTGCGGGAGGTGCTGACGGTCGATCTGTTGAGCGAGGGCCGTTTGACGCTCGGTGTCGGATCCGGCACCGATACGGGCGGCGAACTGGCCCGTTTCGATGAGGTGATCGATCCGCGGATCCGCGGCCGGCGTCTCGATGAGGGCCTCGGCATCGTGGCCAGGCTGTTGGAGGGAGAGTTCGTGGTCCATTTCGGCGAGCATTTCACCGTGGACGGCGTGTCGGCGGAGCCTCCTACAGTGCAGCGGCCCCGCCCGCCGATCTGGTGCGCGGCCAGGGGCACCGCGATGAGACCGGTGCGCCGCGCGGCGCGCTACGAGGGGATGTTCCCGATCGAGGTGAACCACGACAGCTTCTGCCGGGCCCTCGACGAGGTCGTCGCGGTGCGCGGCAGCCTCGACGGGTTCGACGTCTGTCTGCGGAGCGAGTTCGACGGCACACCACCGTCTTTCACCGATCAGGGAGCAACCTGGCTCCTGCGCTCCTTCCCGGCTGTGACAGACCCCGCAACCGTGTTCGACGCGGTGATCAGCGGCCCGCCGAGTTGAGCGCCCAGACCCCTCGCAACAGCTGATTCTGAGACTCCGCAGCCGCGATGAACCGGGTCGGGTTCGGGCGCGGCTGCTTCGGGCAGATAGATTGCGGCTGTGGTTGATCAGTCAATGAACGCCAAACTCGACGATCTTCGTGAACGCAAGGATCAAGCGGTGCGTGCAGGCTCCGAGCGCTCCGTCTCGCGCCAGCACGAAAAAGGCAAGATGCTGGCCCGGGAGCGAATCGACTACCTGCTCGACGAGGGCTCTTTCAACGAACTCGACATGCTGGCCCGTCACAGGGCACACGAAGCCGGACTGGCGGAGCGCCCCTACACCGACGGGGTCATCACCGGTTGGGGAACCGTCGACGGGCGCAAGGTGTTCGTGTTCTCACAGGACTTCACGGTCATGGGGGGTGCGCTCGGCGAAGTCTTCGCAGAGAAGCTCCACAAGGTGATGGATCTGGCGCTGGCCACCGGAGCGCCGATGATCGGACTCAACGACGGCGCCGGCGCCCGTATCCAGGAGGGTGTCGTGTCGCTCGACGGCTACGGCGGCATCTTCTTCCGCAACGTTCAAGCCTCGGGGGTCATCCCGCAGATCTCGGTGATCCTCGGCCCCTGTGCAGGAGGCGCGGTCTACAGCCCTGCCATGACCGACTTCATCTTCATGGTGCGCGAGAAGTCGCACATGTTCATCACCGGTCCCGACGTCGTGAAGACGGTCACCGGTGAGGAGGTGTCGCTCGAGGAACTCGGCGGAGCGGGCAGTCACAGCAGCAAGTCGGGCGTCGCCACGTTCGTCGCCGACTCCGAGGAGCAGGTGCTCGACGAGGTCAAGGACCTGTTGAGCTTCCTGCCGTCCAACAATCTCGATCAGGCCCCCAGGGTCGAGTCCAGCGACGATCCTGAACGCCTCTGCCCCGAACTCGACGAGATCCTGCCGGACAGCTCCAACGTGCCCTACGACATGAAGCAGGTGATCGCCTCTGTTGTCGACGACGACGACTTCCTGGAGTACCACGCCAGTTGGGGTCGCAGTATCACCTGCGGTTTCGCCCGTGTGGACGGACGGGCCGTCGGTGTCGTCGGCAACCAGCCGATGATGTTGGCCGGCGTGCTCGACATCGACTCGTCGGAGAAGGCCGCCCGCTTCGTTCGCACCTGCGACGCCTTCAACATCCCGCTGCTGACCTTCGTGGACGTCCCCGGCTTCCTGCCCGGTGTCGACCAGGAGTACGGCGGCATCATCCGACACGGTGCGAAACTCCTGTACGCCTACTGCGAGGCGACCGTGCCGCGCATCCAGGTCATAACCCGCAAGGCGTACGGCGGTGCCTATGTGGTGATGGACTCGAAATCGGTCGGTTCAGACCTGTCGTTCGCCTGGCCCACAGCCGAGCTCGCGGTGATGGGCCCGCAGGGCGCGGTGGAGATTCTCCATCGACGTGAACTGGCAGAGGCGGCCAATGCGGATTCGCGCCGGACCGAGCTGATCGACGATTACACCGACCGCTTGGCTAATCCCTATGTTGCTGCGGAGCGCGGCTATGTGGACGATGTAATCGAGCCGTCGCAGACCCGCCAGAAGGTCGTGGCGGGGTTCCAGTTGCTCGAGTCGAAACGTGAGGAGTTGCCGGAGCGCAAGCACGGCAACGTGCCCCTCTAGGGGCGCTCGGGGTGGACCGTTGCGAGTAGTGTGGACTCATGGTCGCCGTCGACATCGATACTTGGGACTACCCCGGCGCACGCTGGTGGAGGTTTGACTTTCACACACACACGCCGGCTTCGTGCGATTATCGGAACAACGAGGTGAGACACGACGAGTGGCTGCTGGGATTCATGCGAGCCGGCATTGATTGCGTCGCTGTCACCGATCACAACACCGGCGCTTGGGTGGACGGGCTCAAGTCGGAACTGGTCCGGATCGAAGAGGAAGGGCACCCAGACTTCCGGCGACTTCACCTTTTTCCTGGTGTCGAAATCACCG
The DNA here is from genome assembly GCA_965208435.1 of Candidatus Aldehydirespiratoraceae bacterium. Lineage (GTDB taxonomy): Bacteria > Actinomycetota > Acidimicrobiia > Acidimicrobiales > Aldehydirespiratoraceae > VXYK01. Next base: position 2,094,727 of record OZ242337.1, read on the forward strand.
CGAACGGCGGTACACATGTGCTTGCTCTCTTTGATCCGAGCAAGGCATCGAGCGACGTCGACCGATTATTGGGCGCGGTGGGGTTCCGAGGAGTTCCAGGCGAGAGCGATCAAGCCAGCGATAGCTCAGTGGCCCAGATCGCGAAAATCGTCAGCGAACACGGGGGCATTGCAATCCCCGCCCACGTTGACCAAGCCCGCGGCCTGTGGGAGATGCCGGGAAACACGCTGAAGCCAGTGCTAACCGCCAATTCCGTGTTCGCTGTCGAAGTCGTGGACCCGACCGAAGCGAAACCAGACCTCGTCCACCAGCACGCGCCGCACTGGGCAGAAGTGCTCGGCTCGGATACGCATGCTCTCGCCGGAGGAACCGTTAACGTGCCGGGGTCCCGCTACACATGGATAAAGATGGAACGGCCGTCCATTGAGGGTCTGCGCTTGGCGCTGCTTGACGGCAGAGGGTTCTCTGTTCGGCGGAGTGACGACCCGGATCAACCCGACCAATCCTTGCCCACTCATCATGTGAAAGCGATCTCTATTTCCAAAGCACGGTTGATGGGGAACGGAGAACCTGCCAAGCTCGAATTCAGTCCATGGCTCAACGTGCTCGTCGGCGGTCGCGGGACTGGCAAGTCGACCGTGCTGAACTGCATGCGGCTCGCCGCGAGACGCGAGGCCGACCTGGACCGACTCGATGAACACAGCATTTCCAGGAGCACGTTTGATCGATTCAACAACGTACCGCGCGCCCGCGACGACGATGGAGGCCTCAGGGAAGACACCCGCATCGAGTTGGTGGTTTCACGAGACGGCGTGACCCATCGGATTAGTTGGGATCAAGCGCCGAAGTCTGATGCAAAAGTTGTCGAAACTCATGATGATGCGCACGAATGGATCGCTTCAACCTCGCAAATAGTCACTGCCGATCGGTTTCCCATTCGGGTGTTCAACCAAGGCCAAATTGCCGAATTGGCAAGCGACAACCAGGCTGCGCTGCGGGACCTGATAGATGAAGGTGCGGGCAGCCAAGACTGCCAACGTAAGCTGGAAACGGCGCGTCGCACGTTCTTGGCTACACGAGCACGAATTCGCGAGATTCAGGTTGAACTAGAGCGGACCGAGGAGGTGAAGGTCACTCTCGAGGACACTGTTCGGGCGCTTTCGCGGATCGAGGAAGCGGGATACGCAACCGCGTTGCAGGCCTTTCGTGTAACTGAACGTCAGGAACGGGAGATTGAACGGCATTTCGCTGTCGCAGAGCAATCGGTCACCCAAATCGACCGGGTCGCCGATCAGATTCAATCTGAAGACATTCTGGAGGCCGTCTTTGATGAAGATCCCAGTAATGACAGTGACCGCTCTGCCCTAGACATTGTGGAATCGCTGCGCTGTGTTGTTGACGATGCCAAGACGGTACTGCGCGAAGCAAGCGCCGCTGCGAACGGAGTCATCAACCAACAGCGGGAGACGTTGCAGACGAGTCCGTGGCGTACCAACACCAAACAGGCGCAGGCTGCGTACGACCTAGCAGTGGAGACACTCGCAAAAGAGGGACTCGGCGACGCCAGATTGCATGCCGAACTGGTTCAGGAGCAGCAACGGTTGAATTCCGAACAGGATCACCTTGCCGAACTGCGTCTAGAACTCGACGAGACGCAAGAGCGAGCGAACGAACAATTGGGAGCGCTGCTCCAGGCTCGTCGCGCGCTTAGTGATGCCCGATCGAAGTTCCTGAGCGAAACCCTCGCGCACAGTGATTACGTGCAAATCCGGCTTGTGCCGTACGGTGACAATCCACGAACGATCGCGCGCTCGCTGAGAGACGCCCTCGGTATCGCCGACGATCATCGATTCCTTGATGATATCGGCAACACGGATGAATCAAGTTCCGACTCGGGTCTTGTACACGGTTTGATCGACAGTCTTCCCCAAGATCCCGAAGAACGGCGCATCGAGTTTGAGAAGCGATTGGAGTCGACGCGTCAAGAGATTGTCGAGTCCGTCGAGAGTGATGAAGGATTCGGCGGGCACTTTATCAACTATCTCCAACGTCAACACGATCGCAGTGAGGATTTCGTAGATCGGATGCTGACGTGGTTTCCACCAGACAGCCTGGATGTGAAGCACAGCCTCGCTGCCGATGGAAAAGAGTTCAGGCCGATCGGGCAGGGTTCAGCAGGTCAGCGATCCGCCGCAATGTTGGCATTCTTGCTTGCGCACGGTGATGAACCGCTAGTGCTCGACCAACCTGAGGACGACTTGGACAACCAACTCATCTTCGACCTCGTTGTCAGGCAGATGAGCGAAAACAAGTTACGCCGCCAGATCATCGTTGTTACTCATAATCCGAACATCGTGGTAAACGGCGATGCTGAGATGCTGCACGTTCTCGACTTCAAGAACGGCGAGTGCACTGTCGCGGAATCAGGTTCACTGCAGAACGCTGAGATGCGCGAGCAGGTGTGCACGGTTGTGGAAGGTGGCCGCTTCGCCCTTGAACAGCGGTATCGGCGGCTGGAAGCAGGTCGCTTCAATGCTTGACAATCGCGGCGAATTGCTTGAGGCGATTCGACTGGGAGAGACCAGTTTTCTTGAACTCAAAGAAGTACGCTTCTCAGGACACAAGGTTACAGGCCCATCTCGTGATGATCTGGCGGATGAAATCGCGGCATTCGCGAACAGCCGCGGTGGAGTGCTCGTGCTCGGAGTAGAGGACAGCTCCCGTGACATCATCGGTGTCCCCGACGACAGGCTTGATGCTGTTGTCAACTTCGCGAAGGAAATTTGCAACGACTCCATCACTCCGCCGGTCGAGCAGTTCGTGTTGGATCGAGTGTCGCTGCCTTCCGCTACCGGGCGCATGGCAAGCGTCGTGAAACTTGAGGTGCCGCGGAGTCTCTTTGTCCACCGCAGTCCGGGGGGCTATTGGCATCGTGTCGGTGACTCGAAACGAATCATGACTCCAGACTTGTTGGCTCGCCTCTTCCAACAGCGCAGTCAGACGCGGCTGGTACGGTTTGATGAGCAACATGTGGCCAACGCGCAAATCGGTGATCTCTCGGAGGAGTTGTGGGCGCGATTCCGCACACCGCGTTCGGACCATGAACCGGAAACGTTCTTGGCGAAACTCGGTATGGCCGTGCGAGCCGACGATGGTGCTGTCAGGCCGACAGTTGCGGGAGTCCTTATAGGCAGCGACGCACCCGAACAGTGGCTACCGAACGCATATGTGCAGGCGGTGGCGTATCGGGGCACTTCGGTCCTTGCTGATAGCGTCGCCATGAACTATCAACTCGACGCGTCTGATATAACTGGACCATTGGATCGGCAGGTCATCGAGGCTAGTCGATTCGTCTTCAAGAACATGCGTCAGGGCGCATCCAAGGTAGTCGGACGTGTCGACGAACCCCAATTCGACATGGCTGCGGTATTCGAGGCGTTGGTGAACGCTGTCGCTCACCGGGACTACGCGATCCACGGGGCGAAGATACGGTTGCGCCTCTTCGAGGACAGACTGGAACTGTTCTCGCCCGGTGCGCTGGCGAACTCGTTGACAGTCGACTCGTTGCGGTACCGCCAGACGGCGCGCAACGAAACGGTATGCAGTTTGCTGACGCGATGTACAGCGCCTGACGAGCCGTGGTTGACCATGGGTCGTGCACACCTGATGGAGAAACGCGGCGAGGGAGTGCCGATCATACTCGACAACAGCACGGCGCTCTCGGGGCGAGAACCCGAATACCGCGTGCTCGACGATGTGGAGCTGATGCTGACCGTATACTCCGCAAGCAAGGAACCCGCCGGTGGCTGACGGTGGTTGAGCAATCAATGAACGTCTTCTCACCGACACCGACTGAGGAGGAAACGGCGGCCATCCTGGCGGCCTATGAACTGTTGTGGCCCCGTCCTAGCGCCGTCAACCCCCCGCAGCCGGTGTCTCAATGGCGTTTCGCTGGTCGCCGCTGGTCCGCCCGCCCCGGTTACGGCGGTTGGGCATAGCAGTTCAGCCGACCGGGCCGACTCAGCCGGACGCCAGCAGTTCCAATATGGCCGGGCCGAGCACTTCGGCGGCGAACAGCTCTGAGCGTTCGAAGTCGAGGTGAACGCCGTCGGTTCGGCCGTAGCGGCCGTGATGGCCCGAAGCGTCCAACTCGACTGCGGTGTCGACCAGAGCCGCGCCTGCACCTTCAGTGTCGGACTCGAATTCGGCAACCAGAGCACGTACGAGCGAGTTGTAGGCCTCGGCCCTGCGGGGGTCGTGGTCGATTCCCACCTCGTAGTACGAGAGCAGGTACGGAGCGGTCGTGAACACGACTTTGGCGTCGACAGCCTGAGCTTTCGCCAACAACTTTCGGTAGGAGTCTTCGATGTCGGCGGCGAAGTCCTCATCGACCATGGATGCCCAAGACCCGTCGAGGCGTCGGTGCTCGTACTGCGGGTTGACGTGGTCCACCACCAACACCAGATCCGTCCCAGGCTCGATCAGATCATCGCGGCAGGGTTCTTCATGGATCCACCATTTGACGGGGTCATCGGCCTCCGGATCTATACGGCGAGCCCGCCACGGACGATCCTCGCTGATCAACGGTGAACAGCCGACACGGGTGTGGTCCACAACAGCCATGGAACGGTTGGCGTCGGCCCATCTGCGCAGTCCGTCGGTGAGGTGCAGACCTGAGGAGTCACCGAGCACGGTGATGATCGGCACCGCGGTAGCCGTTGCGGACGTAGACGTGGTGGTTGTCGGTGACGAGTCGCCCGCAACTGACTCGGTAGTGGTCGACACCTCGGCTCCCGGCGAAGCGGCCCTCGGCGTCGCGCTGGTTGTTGAGGAGTTGTCTGCGTTTGCTGCTTCTGTTGTTGACGGCGTTTGTGGGTGCTGGTCTGAAGTGGACGAGGAGGTTTCGGCCGTGCTGTCGGCAACTGGATCTTCTTCGTTCTCCAGAGCCCACGCCGGCAGTTCGTCGGCTCCCGAAGCACGCTCGCCGATGGCCCGGACTGGTGTGGAGAGCACGGCTGTTGCGGCGGCGATCAGCGTCACCGCAACAGCGGCGCCGGCCAACAGCGGCATCGCCCGTCGCCCGCTGCCCGAACGCACAGGCATCTCGACCATTCGATATGACACCTCCGAAGCGGTCAGCGTGGCTGCGACAACCGTGACCGGGCGCCAATCTGTCAGCTCAATCAGAGGCCAGTGAAACAAATAGATGGCATACGAACGTGTGCCCAACCACCGCAGGACGCCGGTGGACATTATCCGTGATGCAATACCGTCCCGTATCGCCGCGACAACCAGGACCACCCAGCACAGAGCCATCAATTGAGGGCCGCCCCTGAAGACGAGACTGTCCTGCGGACCCAGACGGGCCAGCGCCACAACCGTCACGACAACGGCCGCAGCCAGGATCACGCCGCCTGCAATTCTCGAAGCAAGCCGGGAATCATCGCCCGGGTCAGGGTTCATGAGCTTTTGAACAGAGCCCGAACGCGCCGCGGCCAGTGCGAGGCCCGCTCCCGCAGCTATCTCCAGCGCGCGCACGGGTGTAGCTACGTATGCATCGGCTGACTCCCACCACAGCCACACGCCGACCAGGCCGACTGTCGCCATCGCCCACACCACAGCAGCGGTGCGCCGGGTCAACGCGACAGCCGCGGGGAACAGCAGATAGAACTGTTCCTCAATCGCCAGAGACCAGAAATGCGCCAACGGTTCAGGCCGGGCTTCGAAGATGGCCGCGTAACCGGCAGTGTCCACCGCAGTGCGCCAGTTGAATACGTTCAACACGGCCGTCAAAGCGTCAAGGCCGACTTCTCGCATTGCCTGGTCGTCCAACACAGCGGTCAACGCCAACGCCGAGACGATGGTCAGCAGGGCGGCCGGCATCAGCCGTCGGACCCGTCTTGCCATGAAACGGCCCAGCCGCAGCCCGCCGGTGGCAGACACCTCGGTGTCGATCAGGCCGACCACCAGGTAACCCGAGAGCGTGAAGAACAGACCGACGCCGAGCCAACCGCCGGGCACCGCGTCGGGCCACAGGTGAAACGCGACCACCCATGCGACCGCCAGACCCCGCAACCCGTCAAGCCCGAGATGACGGCGCGCGGTCGTGTCGGAACCTACGCTCCCTCTGTCGGCCCGCAGGTCAGAGGCCGGTTCCATCCAACTCTGGTTCTTGCGGACTCAGTCCGCTGACCGGATCTGCGAGCGCAGGTCGGCGAGCCAACGGTCGGATTCTCCAGTGCCGACACGGTTGTTCTCCTGCTCCTGTGCGGTCCCGTAGGCAGACGGGTAGGAACCGAGGAACTTAACGACGTGTCTCTGCTGGTGGAGACTGCGCAGAGCGTCGCCGACCACTTCGTTGGCAATGTGGCCTTCGCAGTCGATCAGGAAGCAGTAGTCCCCGAGCGCGCTTCGGGTTGGCCGACTCTCCAGCTTGGTGAGGTTGATGCGGCGTGCAGCGAACTCTTGCAGAATGCTGATCAGCGAGCCTGGTTGATCAGCTCGTTGGAAGACCACGATTGAAGTCTTGTCATGACCGGTCGGTTCGCTGATGCCCTCGCTGGTGACGAGCACGAAGCGGGTCTGGTTGTCGGGGTGGTCTTCGATGTCCGCCTGCAGCGTTTCGAGTTCGTAGACGTCGGCGGCGCGTTGCGGAGCGATCGCGGCCGTGTCCCGCCGCTTGGATTCCGCGAGTTCACGGGCGGCGTCCGCCGTGGAGTTCGTTGCCTCGATGGTCGCCCACGACAGTTTGTTGCGCAGGTACTGACGGCACTGCGCGTAGGCCATCGGGAAGGAACGGACAGTCTTGACGTCCTCCAGGCGCACCCCGGGCTGCACCAGCAGATTGAGGTTTATGTTGATCACCACTTCGCGCTGAATCAGCAGGTCGGCATCGAAGGCGAGTGTGTCGATCGTGGCGTTGACCGACCCCTCGATCATGTTCTCGATCGCAGCGAAGCCGTAGTCGATCCCCCCGGTCTCCACTGCCGTCAGCACTTCAACAATCGAACTGAAACGAAGGTGGTTCATCTCCACGAGATCGGGCTGGGTGTGGAGCGCCTGTTCGGTGAAGGTACCGCGCGGTCCGAGGTAGCACACGACCGGTTTGTCCAACGGCGATTCGCTCACACCCTAAAGGATAGGACGACACGAGCGTCAGACCTATCGACACCTGCGGCTACCGTTGTCGGCATGGACGATCTGGGACCTGCTGATCCGGTCCCAGAGGATCGGCCCTGGGTTGGCGGTGCGGGCCGTTTTGCTGATTTCGTCCACCGCCAACGCATGTATCTGTCGTTGGTTCCTCTGGTTTTTCTGATTCAGCTGCCGCTCTGGGTGATGTTGCGAGAACCGGCCAACACCATGGAGGAGGGAACGCTGCTCATCGGTGGTGAGCTCGTGACGCGGGGTTGGACTCCCCACGGAGACTTCGAGCACCTCTACGGTCCCGCCGATCTGTGGACCCTGGCCGCAGCATTCTCGGTGTTCGGCGTGTCGATCACCGTCGAGCGAATCGTCGGGTTGCTGTACCGGCTCGTATTGGTCGGGTCGATCTATGCGATTGCCAGGCGCTGGGGAACGGGTGTCGCGACAGCCGCGGCCGGTTTGGCCTGGTTGTTGATCGTCCCTTTCGGTTTGATCGCGTATTCCTGGGTTGCGGCGCTGGCCTTCGGTGTCGCCAGCCTGGCAGTGGCACTCGATGCCGGCGAGAACTCACGGCGATGGCTGGCAGCGGGGTTGCTGGCGGGCGTTGCCCTGCTCTTCCGTGCCGACTTCATACTTGCGCTGGGGTTGGGGGTCGGGCCGCTGGTCTGGTCGACCGGCCGCGAACAGAGGCTGCGGTTCATCGCGGGTCTGGGTGGGGGTGCGGTCGGGTACATCGTTCATCTCGCGACGGCAGGACCGGTGGCGGTGATCGAGGGGATGTTCATCGACCCGGTCTTTCGGCTCCGTTCAGGGCGGCGGCTCCCGATTCCGCCGGACTCGGAGACCGCCGACGAGTTCTTCGCGAGGCTCGACGACTTCATCCGTGGACCCGACAGTCTGCCCGGGTTGGGTCGCCCAGCGCAGATCACAGCGCTGTTCTGGGTGACGCTGTTGGCCGCGGTCCTGACGGTCTGGCTGGCGCGACGCGACCGCCGTCTGCTCGCCTTCTCTTTGTTGGCGGCGGGAACCGTTCCCCAACTGCTGCAGCGGCCGACTCCCAACCACATCAGGTTCGTGGGAGTGCTGATCTTTCCCGCTCTGGCGATCGCTCTAGCCCGCCGACTCAGATGGCGAGCGGTCAGTGGGCTCGCGGGTGTCTGGGTTTTCGCCTGTCTGGTCACGATCGCTCCGCACTACATGGGTCGCGTCACGTTCGAGAATTATCTTGAATCGGAGTTGGGAGTTGAACCGACCGTTGCCGGTCGGAGCTTTACCGTGGATGTGGACGATGCCCCCGACCTCCTGAGCATCTTGACGGCCCTCGACAACTTCGCGGAGCCGGGGGACAGCGTGTTCGTGGGCCCCGAGACGCTGGCTCGCACCAACTACTCCGAGACGTTCCTATACCACCTGCTTGTTGACTACGAGCCCGCCTCGTACCACATCCAGATGAACCCCGGGCTGGCGAACAGGGAGGGAGGCCGTCTCGCCGACGATATCGAACAGGCTGACTGGCTAATCTTGACGGACCTGTTCGAGGGCTGGTCCGAGCCCAACAGCTCGACCACCGACGGGGACCTGCGGGCCGACGCGGTGGTCGAATCGTCGTTCTGTGAGGTCGCGTCGTTCGGCCCGCGCACCCTCTACCGGAACTGCTGACCGCAGGAGTCGACAGGAGCGGTTGGGCCACATAGCGCAGCACGGGGTTGGCAGGTAGTATCGAGTCATGGTCGATACGGCCACCCATGACCAGCTTGTAGCCCATGGCCAGCTTGTAACCGAAGTGACCGGCGGGCTGGCGCCCAGCGAAGCTGACCTGCCACCGTTTGCAGGATCGGGTCGTTTGAGGCCCGACGGGCGCCCCCGCCCCGAGTTCCGCGCCGAACTTCGGCGCATTCCCAACTTCGCCAACGTCGTGCATGTCCTGGTGGTTCTGGCGTATCCCTTCGTGGTTGTCTGGATTGCTCTGACGATCAACCACCCGCTGACTTGGGTGCCGGCATTCTGCGCGATGGGCTTGTGGTACCAGCGGGCGTTGACACTTCACCACGAATCGGCCCATCGACTGCTGTTCAGCAACCGCACGGCCAACGACTGGGCAGGCGAGAAGCTCCTTGGTCTGCTCGCCTTCGGCGACGGTGGACCGGCCTATCGCATCGTGCACACACAGCACCACCGCGACGAGTTCGGTGATCGCGAGCCCGACTTCATGCTGTATGCCCGCTATCCGATCCCGGCCGACTCGATGCGTCGCAAACTCCTGCGGGACGCCTTCGGGGTGTCTGGTTGCAAACTCCTCAAACCGGCGTTCGTCGGTCTCTTCGTTGCGGGCAGGCGGGTTCGAGCGGCGCGGTTGTTCGCAGGCCAACTGTTGGTGTTCTCGGTCTTTGCAGCTTTCGGTCATCCGTGGCTCTACGTGTTGTTGTGGTGGCTTCCGTGGATGACCTTCTGGCAGGTGGCGAACCGGCTTCGCGCTCTGGCCGAGCACGGCGGTATGACCCGGTCCCCGGACCGCCGTAGGACCAGCAACAACATTCACCAGGGCTTCCTGGCCCGCTACGTGTTCCTGCCGCACTCGGTCGGATTTCACCTTGCTCACCATGTCGATTCGGGAATCCCGATGGCCAACCTCCCGAAGTACCACCGGGCTCTGGTCGAGGACGGCTACATCACCGACGCCATCACCTACCCCAGCTACCGAGCCTTCTGGCGAACCCTCGTCCGCTGATTCACGACCCCCAGCCACCCCCGGTAGGCTCTGCGCGATGACTTCTGCGGCTCCGACTACGCCCGGCAACAGCACAGCGCCCGGCGAAAGCACAGCGCGATGACTCATGCGGCTCCGGCTGCGCCCGGCAACAGCACCGCGCCCAGCGAAAGCACCAACCGCTTTTACTTTCGTCAACTGCTGTCGGGTCGCGACTTTGCTGCCAACGATCCCATCGCCGCGCAGATGGTCAACTTCGTGTATGCGATCGGTGACCGTCAGAGCGGTGAGGCGGTGCTGGTCGATCCGGCTTACGACGTTGAGGGTCTGCTCGGTGTGCTTGCCGCCGACGACATGCGCTGCGCCGGTGTGCTGGCCACGCACTACCACCCCGACCACGTCGGCGGAGCAATGATGGGCATGCAACTGGAGGGTGTTGCCGAACTGTTGGAGCAGGTGGACGTGCCCATACACGTCCAAGCGCCGGAAGCTGAGTTCGTACGCACGGTCACGGGTTTGACCGACGATGCGCTTGTGCAGCATCAGAGCGGCGACGTCGTCTCGGTCGGAGCGGTCGACATCGAACTGATCTGCACACCTGGCCATACCCCGGGCAGCCAGTGTTTCCTGGTCGACGGCCGGTTGGTAGCAGGCGACACGCTCTTCCTCGACGGCTGTGGACGCATGGACCTCCCCGGGTCAGACCCTGCGCAGATGTATGAGAGCCTGACCCAGAAGCTGGCCAAGGTACCCGACAATGCCGTGCTGTATCCTGGTCACCGCTATTCGTTGGAGTCGTCGGCGACCATGGGTGTAACTCGTGAGCGCAACGTGGTGTTCCGCCCCAAGACCCGCCAACAGTGGCTCGCAGTCTTCGGAGGTTAAGTTCCGAATTCAGACACCGGCCTAGGATTGCTGTCTGATGCCCGCTGATTCATCTGAGCCCGCCAGTACAGGCTCAACCGGTACAGGGTCGGGTATCTCTCGGCTCGTGGGGCTTGACGGTCTCCGCGCCATTGCGGCCTTCGCCGTCTTCTTCCACCATGTCGGGTTCCACTCGGGCCGTACCTACGACGGGGCGATCGGCCGCTACATCGGCCGCCTCGACATCGGTGTGCCGATCTTCTTCGTGCTTTCCGGGTTCTTGCTGTTCAGGCCGATCGCGGCGGCGGTCATAGACGAACGCCCCCTGCGTCCAACCGTGCAATACCTGTGGCGCAGGTTCATGCGGATCTATCCGGCGTTCTGGGTCGCCCTGGCGTTGATTGTCCTGTTCACCAGCGAGGACCTGGGTCTCGCCGACGGGATCACCACCTCGCTGCTGTCCCACATCTACTGGACCGACCATGTGGTCGGACCGATTCCGCAGGCTTGGAGCTTGGCCACTGAAGTCAGCTTCTATCTGGCTCTGCCCCTGTTCGCCCGGTTCCTGATTCCCTGGTTGGCCGACCGCGGGCGCCCGCAGCGGCGGAATGCGCTCTTTGTGTTTGTTGCCGGGTGCTATCTGCTGTCGGTCTTCTTTCGGATCTGCATGCTCAATCTGGACAGCCTGTGGAGCGTCGACGCACTGCTCTGGCTTCCCGGAATGTTCGACTATTTCGCGATAGGCATGGCGCTTGCCGTTGCCCGAGTCGGGTTCGAGCACGGTTCGGTTCAACGGGTCCGACTTGAGCGGTTGGCGGCGCCGGCCGGTTGGTGGTGGATTGGTGCGGCGCTGCTCTTCTATGTCGTGTCCCAGCGGATGGGCTTGGCCCTTGGGCTCGACGCGGCCTCATGGCCCCGGGAGATTGGGCGCCAGTTCGTGTACGGGGCGATCGGGTTCGCGTTGTTGTTCCCCCTCGTGTTCGGTACCGACCGCCGGTCGTACGTGCGCCGGTTCGTGGCCAGCCGGCCGATGGACTGGCTGGGGAGGATCTCGTATTCGTTCTACCTCTGGCACATGGTCTTCATCGTCCACCCGTGGGGTCCGATGACCGACATTTTCGGCGAGGTGAAGCTGTTCGAGACCAACTATTGGCGCCTCTGCATCGTGGCATTCATACCGATGTTCGTGGTGGCGGTGGCGAGTTACTATCTGGTCGAACGCCTGGGACTGCGCATGCAGGGGTTGGTTCGGCGTGAATCGCACGGTCAAACGAGGTTCGAGTCGGCCGTTGGGCGGCTTGCGGCAACTTGGCGGGCGGCGACGTTCCGGTTGCAGCTGGCGGTGATAGCGGCGGCTGGGCTGGCGTTGCGAGCCGTCTACGTGATCGTGGTGAAGCGCGACCACACACTCCAGACACTCGACATTTTCCCAGGTGACCAGTTCTATTACTCCCTTGCTGCCGACGCGCTGGCCGCGGGCAGGGGATTTGTCACTCCGTGGCACGGATTGTCGGGTGTGGCTGATGGTGTTCAAGCCGGCCACGCGGCGGACCATCCACCGTTGACGGCAATCGTTGCCGCTCCCGCTTCGTGGCTGCCCGGTGGACAGGGTGAACACATTTTCGAACAGCGTTTCATCATGTGTCTCGTCGGTGCGGGTGTGATCGTGATGATCGGGTTGCTCGCCCGCCAGCTGGCAGGACGTGCTGTGGGACTCACCGCCGCCGGTATCGCCGCTGTCTATCCGGCATTGTGGATCAATGACGGGCTGGTCATGGCAGAGTCGCTGACAGTGTTCTGCATCGCCGGCGCAGTCTGGGCCGCTCTGCGTTACCGACAGGTTCCCTCGGGTCGCCTCACATTGGAACTGGGTGCCTGGATCGGGTTTGCTGCGCTCGCCCGGTCCGAGTCGCTGCTCCTGGTGCCCTTGCTGGTTGCGCCCCTGATGGTTCTGGGTCATCCCCGCTGGCGCGAACGTGCCAAGGCGGTTGTGGTCAGCGGCGCCGTAACCGCTCTGGTGATCGCCCCCTGGGTGGTCCCCAACCTCCTGCGGTTCAACGAACCGGTGTTGATGTCGACCAACGACGGCGTGACCTTGATCGGCGCAAACTCACCACAGACATATTCGGGCGGCGCGATCGGCTTCTGGTCGCTGGAGTATGCCAACACGCTGGCTCCGGGCATACCTGAACTTCAAGGGGCCGATGCCAGCGAGCAGTCCCAGATCTGGCGGGCGGAGGCGTTTACCTACATTGGCGACAATCTCGATGATCTGCCTCGGGTCATGGCAGCACGACTAGGCCGGTTGTGGTCGGTTTTTCGACCCTTGCAGATGTCTGATTTCAACACTGGGGAGGGGCGGGAGATCTGGGCCTCGAACCTTGCTTTCGTCGGGTTCTGGGTAGCCGTGCCCCTAGCGCTGATCGGCTGGTGGCGCCTCGGCCGCGACCGACTCACCCGCTGGCCTTTCGCGATCTTGGCAGTCCATGTGTCGCTGGTCGGGGCACTGTTCTACGGGATACCGCGCTTCCGGGCTCCCGCCGAGATAGCGGTGGTGGTGTGTGCAGCGACTGCAATCCACTGGTTGAGTAGCCTTGGGACATGTCAACCTCGGCCCACATCGTCGTCGCCACCGTCATCTTCCTGACGGTCCTGTTCATCTTCCGCCTGGTTCGCCGCCAGGTGCTCAAGAGCAAGTATGCGCTGCTCTGGTCGTTCGTCGGCGTGGCACTGCTTCCGCTGGCAGCGGTCCCCGACATTCTCGTTCCGATCTCTGATTTCGTCGGGATCGAATACGAGCCCGCCACGGTGCTCTTCGCCGCCACAGCGTTTCTGTTCGCCACGACGGTGCATCTGTCCTACGAGATGTCCCGCGTCGAGGCGCGGACCCAGGACCTGGCCGAGGAACTGGCTCTGTTGCGCGTCGAAGTCGAAGCAGTCAGCGCCGGTTCCACACCCTGAGAGCCGCTCAGAGGCCGAGCGGATAGGCGGGACACACGGTAGCGACCGAACGAGGCCGTGGCCCGAGCGACCCGTGAGCGCAGCGGACAAGAGCGGAAGGCACAACGTTGCGCCCGCGAGGTCCTGCACCTATTTGCGCGTGCTCTTATGAGTCTGCGCCAAATCGTGGAGCGGGGGACCTCGGTACCGCAGAAGGCGTGGCGGTGACGATGAGACCATCGGCGGAGAAGGGGCGGTTCAGCTTGCCGAGCACCCGTTCGAGACCGACGACCATGCGAACCGCGGCGGCCTCGAATCGACTCCGGTCGCCGCGCTCGCGTACCGCAGGCACATAGGTCACCGTCTGGTCGTGTTCCCAGCCTGACCTGCGCAACAGTTCAGTCAGGGTGCGCCAACTGAACATCACCACATGGTCCGGATGGTTGATCTCGACCCCCCGGAAGATCGAAGCGGCCACATTGATCAGGCCGTAGGCGTTGGGTGTCGTGATGATCAGCGTGCCGTCCGGTCTGCAGAGGTGATGCAGAGCGTCGAGGAACGGACCCGGGGCGGAGATGTGTTCGATCACCTCGCCGGCCAACACGACGTCGGCGGGCTCCAACGCGAGGGCGGCTACGGCTCCGGCGTCTGTGCAGTCCACCAGATGGGCCTCGAAGCCGTCCTCGGCAGCAGCGGCAACACCGGCACGGTCGCTGTCGACTCCCACGAGTTCAGCGGCGACGTCATGGAGGCGACCGTGAAGCCAGCTCCCGGCGCGGCCCTGTTCGCGGCGGAACCCGGCGTCTGCGAACCCGACATGGATGACCCGCTTCCCGGCGCATTGATTGGTGAGCCATTCGATGCGATCAACGATCTCTGCATGGGGCAGTTCGTGTGCCAACTCGTCCTGGCTGTATTCGGGAGTCTCAGAGTTCATCGGCCCGACTCCGTTTCGAGCTCGCTGCCCGAATCAGGCGAGAACACCGGTGGTGCAGTCATGGATTCGGCCATGTCGGCGAGGGTGCGTCGGCTGCCTGTTACAAGCCGCTCGACGCGGGACTTCATTTTGCGCCGGCCCCACCACAACACTCTGCTGCCGACTCGCCCGACCTCGGGGACGACCCAGCGCGGTTCGTCGGGGTCGAAGTCGTAGGGATGGGCATACAGCCAGGCGTGATCGGGGGCTCTCTTCTTCGCCCAGCCGACGATCGGTCCGGGCGCCACGCGCAGGTATGTCCCGCCCAGAAGCGGGAGCGTGAGCGGCCCGAACCCGAAGACCGGCGATGGAATCTCAATGAGCCCCGAAGGCCAGCGAAACGGAGTTCGGGGAGCTTGGGGCCACCCGAACAGCGGGTTGCGGGCCGGAAGCACGCTGGAGGAGTACTTGAACCCGAGTTCGCTGAGTATCTCAGGCGCCCAGGCCGACTCTGGCACAAGCGAGAAGATCGGCGCCCGAAACCCCTTGATCTCGGCCTGCACAAGCTGGGCGAGCCGATCGCAGGCCTCAGCGGTGACCCTGCGGAAAGCCTCCGGTCCGAGGGCGGGCAACGGTGTGTGATGGGCTCCGTGCAAGCCGATCTCGTGACCCCGAGCGGCGACCCGAGCCACCAGATCTGGATCGTCTTGCGCCAGTTCACCGACAACGAACACAGTCCCCGTCACGCCCCATTCATCGAGGTCCTGCAACAGCTCGTCGGTGACCGCGCCGAAACGGGGCTCGACGGACTCATCAGGCCGATGGTCCTCAAGGTCAAGCGTAAAAGCGATGTTGCTCACGACAGGTGCTCAACGGCGCTTCACTCGCCGCGCCGCCATTGATCGAGACCGAGCACCAAGCTTCTCTCCATCCACTTCATGAACCGGTGTTCAACGGAATCAACGGATTCTTGGTAGTTGATTTGGAAGAGGTCTTCGCTGACGGGTTGCAATTCGATTATTTGCTGTTCGAAATCGTCGGCTTGTTGGCGACGGTAGAAGCACATCGAAACCCCGACGAGCCCGCGGTATTCGGTGCCGACGGCGTGGAATGAAGTGAGTATTTCGGAGCGGCCGTTCTCGGTGATGATCGCGAGTCTCACCCACTCGTGATGGTCCCGGGTGTTGGCAAAATAATCGAACTCGTTGGCGGTATGGACAATCTGGTAGCGATTCCACCTTCGGCGTTCGATGTCGGTGTTCTCGCCGAAATCGGCCCACGCCTTTCGGGAGGGTGAGTTTCCTAGACTCGACTGGAGCTTCGAGGCAGTGTCCTCAAAATAGGATCTGCAGGTTTCCCAGAGTTTCTCAGCGGTATCGAGGGCTTGCTGACGTTCTCGGCTCGCCGCTGGGTTGGCATCGCCGTTGAACATGTCGCTGATGGCTTCGAGCATCTGCTCGAGTTGTTGATCTTGACTCTGTACCTCTTCGGCGATGCTGAGAGCGCGGAGGAACTGTTTTCGTTGGAGCTTGGCTATGAGGTTTGCGAGCGGAACCAAGTTGCCCTCATCGGCATCGACGAGTGCTTCTATGTATCGAGCGCGGTCGTTGCGGGTGACGACCAACGGAAACCATCCGGCGCTGATAAGAACCAGTGAGGTGATGGCGCGGGCGACCCTTCCGTTACCGTCTTGGAACGGATGGATCTGGGTGAAGCGATGGTGCAACCAGGCCGCACTCACGTCTGGTGCTACGTTTGCTGTGCGGTGAGACTGGTGTAACTCGATCAAGCGATCCATCTCGGCGGCAACATGCTCTGGTGGGCAGTACTGGTGGACTCTCCCGTCGGTACGCGTGGGATTGTTGGGCCACTCCTTGTAGGTGCCGTGCAGCAACTTGATGTCCTGTTTGCGGCCGAGTGAATCAAACCCCGTCGCGGACTCCTGTTTGCGTGTCATCCACTGGTGCAGTTGTTTTACAAACGAGGTGGACAGTGGGCGCTGTTCGGTAACGGCGTCAAACAACCAGTCAACGGTTGCGGCATGATCCTGGATCATTCCTGCCACCAGTTCGGGTGGCTGGTCCGATGCATCGTTGGCGATGAGCGATGCGTCGATTCCTTGCTCGATCAGCAGTTGCGTAGTGCCGTGGTCGAGTGTGTAGATGCGCTCAATGATCCCCGTTTCGATCGCCCATTCCCTTTTCAGGCGTTCGTTGAAGCGGTCTACTTGGACGGGGTCCAACTGCCGGCGGACATCCGCCCAGGTGCGCTGCAGAGCGGGGAGCTCCTCGCTAGCGGCTTCGTGGTCGGGCGCGGCCAAGTCCGTGATCGGTTCCCAGTGGTGCCCTACAGGTTCATTGCTCACCCAAAGCAAACTACACGAATTGGATCTTCGTCCCTCCAGAGTTCTCGGAGGTTCCCCTACGGTGGTGAGGGACCATTCCCTGAGGCTGGTATCACTGGCTGTTCGTCTTCATTGGCGCGGCCCAGACGCTCGACCAGCCAGGAGACGGCGACGGCGCTGAGGGCCATCATGGCGATGTCTATGGGGACTCGGTAGCGGGTCAGTCCGAAGGTGATCGCCGAGGCCAACATGATCGTCGGCCACATCGCCAGCAGCGGTGTGAGCCGGATGCCCCTGCGCCGGAACACCGCCGCGCCGATGATCGTCAACGGAAGCAGTGCATAGTAGAAGCCGAGGCCGAACGTCGACGGTTCCTCCCAACGCCCCTCGACCTGGTAGTTCAGGCGCAGAGAGTGGCCAGGTTTGAACAGTTCGAGTGACCGACCCATGCGGGCCAGGGCCACAACCCCGAACCGCTCCCAGTTGTCGGCCGTGTACTCCAAGGCGTACTTCCGATTGAATGAATCGAGGACGGACTCGTCGTAGACGACCCGTGACTCGCCGCGCAGCGTCGAACCCGGCAACTCAGCCTCCAGATCGTCCCAGAGTTCTCGGGAATCGAAGCAGACCGTCCAGAACCCCATGGCCTCTCCGCTCCATGCCTCATCGCAGGAACCGGCCATCATCACCGTGCCAGGCACGGCGCTCATCGTCACCGGATCCTCGAACCGAAGGTTGTTGTAGATCAACCAGGGCGACAGGACTATCAGTCCGGCCAGACCGCACAACACGATCTGCCGCAGCTTCTCGCGCCGACCAACCCCGCCGAGCCACCAGACGAGCGGTACGACCATGAACCCGAACAGGGCCAACGCTTCGGCCCGGGTCAGCGCCGCAACCGCGATGACCGCGCCGAGCACGACGACCCGTTTCGCGGTCGGCTTCTCGATCCACGCATACCCGGCCCATAGCACTGCCACGATCACCGGTTGGTACAGGCCCTCGGACAGCAGCATCATGTCGTTGATCCACATGAGCGGATGCACAGCGGCGAGTACTGCGGCGATGATTCCCGCAAGGTCTCCGGCCAGCCGTCGTACCAGCAAGCCCAACGAGATGATCAGCGCGAAGCCCGCCAGAGTGGACACCCGCCGGTGGTCGGTCACCTCGTCGAGTCCGAGACGCGACCAGAACGCCAGGTAGAGGGCATACAAGGGTGGGTCACCGGCTGAATCGAGGATGTGGCCGTTGGCTATGTACTCGTGCGGGTTGATGAACCAGTGGCCCCTGCTGATCAGGTCAGCTTGATGATGGTGGTAGTAGGCGTCGCCGGCGAGGGTGTAGCAGTCTGCTGCGCTGGTGGTGCAGGTGGGGCGGTACCAGAGCACCGCGGCGATCCGCAGGAACCAGCCGGCCAGTCCAATGCCGACAATTATCGGGACTCCGCGCCCGCCGACGACTTCACGAACCCTCGAGATCATGCTGACACGCCCTCCGGCTCCGGCTGCGTGTCAGCTGACTCCGGACGCCCCGTCGAAGGTGCCGAGGTCGGTCTGAAGCGATCAAGCAGCGCCCCCAGTGCCACAGCGGCCAACACCGCGAACACCACATCGGCACCGAGTCTGTAACGGGTGATCCCGAAGGTGATCGCCGCGGTGAGGATCGATGTGCCCGCGACCGCGGCCACCGGCAGCAGAGAGGTACGGCGGCGCATCACCAGCGCACCGTAGATCGAAGCGATCATCACCACATAGTGGCTCAGCAGGCCGATGTGGACGTGTGAAGATATCCGCCGCTCGAAGAACACATCGAAATCAGCGGTTTGCAGGGGCCTGAACAGCCCGAGCACCCGCCCGACCCGAGCGGCGATCACCTTCGGCTGTTCGCTGAGGTGATCTCCGATGTAATCGAGGGCCTTGTCGAGTTTTGCCGCGCCGATGACCGATTCGTCGCCGTCGGGCCATGTCGACCGACGGTCCTCGTCGCTCCAGAAACTCAGCGCACCCCGAGAGTCCGTCGCATCACAGTCGCCGCTCCAATATCCGAGCAGCCGCCCGGAGTAGGTCTCGTCGCAGTTGCCGAGTTCAAGCACATAGCCGGGGCCGATTGCGAGGAAGGTAGGTTCGTCGAAGGTGGCCAGATTGCGGCCGACCCACGGTGCCAACAGCAACATGGCGATCAGGGCCGCGCCGGATGTGCGGGCAATCCGGGTACGCCAGTCCAAACAGCGGTGCGTCAGGATTATCGGTGCCAGCAGCAGGAAGAACAGCATGAAGGGTTCGCTGCGGGTCAGGGCTCCGAGAGAGAGCACCGCGGTGAGTTCAATGATTCGCCGCCAGGAAGGCTCGTCGTAGACACGGTGGGCGAAGCAGAGAGTCCATGCTGCGATCGGGATGTACATCGACTCCGAGAGGATCAACGCGTCGTTCATCCATAGAGGCGGGTGCAGCGCCACGGCGACCATGCCGATGACAGCTGTGCGTTGGTTGAACAGGCGTCGCAGGAGCATTCCCACTGGAATGACTGCAGAAGCAGACACGACGCCGCCGGCGAGGCGATGCCAAGAAACGCTGTCGAGTCCGAGCAACGACCAGATGGACAGGTAGAGCGTGTAACCGGGCGGGTGTCCAGCCGTTGGTTGGAGTTCGCCGAAGATTGTGTACTCGAACGGGTCGGCGAAGCCGTGCCCCTCCGCCAACAGGTTGGCGGTCACGTGGTAATAGACGTTGTCGTTCACCTCGCCGATCGGCAGGTATCGGTACCACCGCAGGAACACGAACCAGCGCACGGCCACCGCGAAGAGGAACACTCCCGCCACCAGCCAACCGAACGCACCACGGTTGGACGAAGTGCCACTTTTCAACGAAGTGAAGGGCGTGCGCACCCGCCAATCCTAGTTGTGGCTATACCGTGACGGCCTATGCATGTGACCGTTATCGGCCATAGTTGCCTGCGCATCAAGACTCGTGCGGGCACTGTGTTGATCGACCCGTGGCTGTCGGGCTCGTGCTATTGGCGGTCGTGGTGGCATTTCCCTCCAAGCGCTGAACCCGATGAGCAGATGTTCAGCCCCGACTGGATCTATCTCACCCACCATCACTTCGACCACTTCCACTATCCGTCGATGCGGCGGATGGACCGGTCGGCCAAAGTGATGATCCCCCGCTTCGGGGTGGATGCGATGGTTGATGAGGTGAGGAGTCTGGGCTTCGAGTCGCCTCAGGAACTGGTGCACGGCCGCGTGGTCGAGCTCGGTGACGGGGTTCGGGTGGCTTCGTACCAGTACGGATTCGACGACACGACCTTCGTGGTTGCCGAAGACGACAACGTTGTGATCGACATCAACGACTGCAAGATCCGCAGGCGTTCGCTCTCCCAGATCAAACGAGTTTTCGGCCGGCCGACGCTGGCCTGCAAGAGCCATTCGTTCGCGCAGTCATATCCCGTCCTGTACGAGGCAGAAGACCCCGAGCAGCTCCGACTGGTCTCACGAGACACCTACATCGACGACTTCCACGACGTGATGTCGGGGCTGCAACCTGAGTTTGCGGTGCCCTTCGGTTCGATGGTCGGTTTCCTGCACCCGGAGAGCCGGCCGGTCAACGAACACTTGGTGACTCCCAACATGGTCGTAGACGGCGTGGCTGAACGCGGAGGCATTGGAGGCACAGACGTCGTGACCATGGCACCGGGCGACGTCTGGGACAGCGAGGCGGGGTTCACCCGCTCCGAAGTGGACTGGTACACCGATCGCAGCCGACATCTTGAAGACCTTCTGAAGGTGCATGGCCCCAAGATCGCTGAGCGTACCGCCCAAGAGGAGGGCGTGGTTGTGGACTGGCCCCACTTCGAGTCCTATCTGACGCGCTTCGTGCGAGACGTCCCGAGAGTGTTCGGTCGGCGGCTGGCGCCGAAGCCTTTCGTCTTCCATGTGCCTTCCGACGAGTCCACACCGTACTGGTGGGTGTCGTTCGGTTCCCGGTCGGTCGGCCGGTCAGCAGAACCTCCCGCTGACCGTTCCGGGACAACCACGGTGCCTGAAGCGGTTCTCGCTGAGGCGATACACGACACGATCCTGCATCTGGTTCACGGTTCAATGCGCATCCGTACCGTGCTTGCACCCGACGGGGTGCAGAGCGACCTCGGTTTCTGGGGCTTGGTGATGATGTGGGAACTCGGATACCTGCCGTTGCACCGCAGCGCACGCCGGCTGCGTTTCTGGACCGCGCTGTTGCGCCGTCACCGGGAGCTCATCGAGCAGATCCCGGTTGTGGTGCTGCGCAATCCCGTCGATCACCTGGCCGAACGCTTCGGTGCCGATGTCTAGAGGCCGAGCCGGATTGATCCTGCACGCGACTGCGACCGAGCGAGGCCGTGGCCCGAGCGGCCCGTGAGCGAAGCGAACAAGAGCGGGAAACAACTTGTGTCAGCGCACCCAACTTGTGCAATCGGCACACTTTCTGAGCCCGGTGGCCGGTGTGAGGGTGAAGAACTTCTAGACTTTTGCTGCGGCGGGCGATACGTTCCGTCGTGAGTATCGCGGCCTACTTGCCGGGCGCCACAAATTGACTGATGTATAAGGAAAATCAGTATGGCGCGAATCTTCTTAACGCTGGAATTCATTACCTTCGGCGGTGTGATGTTCACCCTCGGAATGTCGCTTTCGACCTACACCTGTCTGCGGCTGTTCCGACGACACCTGCGGAGAGCCGCGGGGGAACCCGATGAGCACGGGGTGACCCGCGACGACATCCGCTCGGAGTTGATGAGCGACGCCTTCGCCACGGAACTCATGTGCAACGACGGCACTTCCGAGGATGTTGCCCGTTACCTCTACTTGGAGGCGGAACGCCGAGCCAGGATGCGAAAGCAGGGTGTACTCCCCAACGATGAGAACGACCTCTTCTCCCCACCCCGGCACAGACCCGGGCTGCCGGAGAGCCCCGCTCAGTAGGCGTCCATGTCCAAGAACTCGAAGGTGTCGAGGGTGATCGCGTTCTGGTCGACTGTCGGGTCGAGATGCCGGATGATCAGGTTGAGCGGCGACGGTTGAAGCCTCCTTGGAGGACGGACACCACGTACCTGCACTGATCCGTTGAAGCCCGCGTAGACCGCGAAGGCCCCGCGGTGCCGGCGCGTCGCCGAGCGGATGGCACGGGTGGCGTCAACACTGCCGTTGCTGCTGGTCAGCGGAAAGATTTTCAGGACAACGCAGGCCGGAATCGGACCTGCGGCGGAACGGGTCGTGATCAACGCGACTTCGTCGGCAATGTGCAGGTGATATCGGGTGTGCGGGCACGCCAGACGCCAACGCAGCACCTCGGGCGTGTAGTCGGTCGTCCAACCGCTGACTCGGTGGCGGTCGACGGTGGCGGCGAACTCTTCAAACTCGCCCGAATCCAGGAATCTGCTGCTGATTTCGATGTGCCGAATTCGCTGTGTGCCACGGCCCAGCGGGCTGATGACCCGCACCGGCAGTGGTCCTGCCAACCGCCAGCCCATGTACTTGACGACTGCACCAGTCGACTTCTCGTTGGTCACGCCGACGACGAACGACCAGCCCCGATCACTGGCTTCGTCGTAGATCTCGAGACCGATACGACTGAAGTGCCGGGTTCGCTGGTGGTCTCTGTGCACAACGGCGTTCTGTGACCAGGCCCCGTTGCTGCGTTCACCGTCGGGCCCGCGGTACACCCGAGGCATGTTGGCATAGTGGGCAACGAGTCGCGGCTCGCCGCCAGTGACGACGATCTGGTGCCTCTCGATGGCACGTCCCAGCGGGTTGTCGCGGTAGGCCCAACGCAGGTAGTCCGACGACACGAAGCGAGGGTCGGGGAGTTCGGCGTCCAACAGAGCGGTGGCGTTGTCGAGAATCGACTGATCGTCGGAGGATCCATCGACTGTCCATCCTTCGACGCCTTCGTGAACGGTGGCTCCGTCGGGTGCTTCCATCGATGCCGTCACGCCCCGAACAGTACTCGCCGCCGGTACCGCTTCGGTGCTGTGGGGTAGCGTGGAGACGTGCCGAATCGACGCTGGACGGAGTACCTGGCATCGCTGGGTCTGCTGGGGACGGAATTCGGCAAGGCCATCGAGGGTGTGGTCGGCGTGCCGGTGACCGCCCACAGTGCTTTCGAGGCGGCGGTCAAGGCCGCGTCGATGGCGCTGGAGGGTGCCAGGCTCCAGTCGACCGCACACCAGGACAGTTCGGCGACTCTCCAGCGGGTGGTCGAAGTTGTTCCGTCGTTCGCGCTCCCGGTGATCGCCGCCGGCCGCATCGCGGTATGGCAGCGGCTCGGCATCGAACTCACGGACGGTTCCTGGCAGGGTTACGGTTTCGATCGGGCGTTGGTCACTGCGCACGATGTCGGGCTCGATCCCGACAGGCTCGACCGAGTCGAAGTCGGGCGGCTCACTGCCGAAGTCGAGACTTCGGTTGCAGAGCTGCAGCGCTGGCTCGAACTGCGGGATCTGGACGCCAAGGTGGAGATCGTCGATGGCGTCTTTGTGATTCGGCCCGGGTGGTCGTCCCGGCTGACTTCAAGCGGCGGCGGTCCGGAGCTGCACAATCGGCGGGTCTATCTGCATGTGGTCTCGGCAGGTATGTGGGGTCGGACGACGAGCCGGGTGGCGGGTCTGCCCCTTGCGCTCTCGTTTCCCGTCGACGAAGCCCCACCCGAACTCAGTGTCACAGAATTCGTGATCGACGGCGATACGGTCCGGGCCCGATTGTCGACGACCGACCTGGTCATCCCGGTTGATCTGGGCGGGGTGTTGGCGGCTGCGAGCGCGCAAGGAGCAGGGGCTGCCGCTGCACTGTTGGCGCTGTTGACTAACGCCCGCTCATGAACCCCGGTGGGCGCAGGCGTTCTCGAAGAGACGGGTTGTGTCTTGGCTGAAACGACGATCGGCGTGGTGTTCGACTGTGACGGGGTGCTGGTCAACACGGAGGAGATCGGCTGGGAGGTGTGGCGGTCGCTGGCGTCGGACTACGGCATCGAGCTGACCCTCAGTGACCTCCGCGCGGTCACCGGATGCTCGGACCACGAGAGCCTCGCGTACTTCGCGAGGTGGCTGGGACCGGATCAACTGCCCATTCTCGGGTCGCAGTTCGAAGAACTGTTCACAGCAGCGACGCGTGATCGCACTGAGTCGTATCCGGATGCGCGCCAGACCATGGTTGAACTCCGCGAGCGGGCTCTGCCGATGGCTGTCGCTTCGAACTCGACGACCGCTGCGGTGCATTCAGCACTCGAACGGGGTGCGCTGAGCGAACTGGTGGACTTCGTTGTGGGTGTTGATCAGGTGGAGGCACCCAAACCTGCCCCCGACGTCTATCGACACGCCACAGCTCTGTTGGGCTGCGACACGGTGGTCGCTGTTGAGGACTCTCCCGCGGGTATCGCATCTGCGGTTGCGGCTGGTCTGCCGGTGTTGGCGATCGACCGTGGCGCCTTCGCGGCCGATCAACTGAGCGAAGCATCTCTGGTGGTTCCTTTGATCAGTTACGGTGCGATTGCCGCGGTTGCTTCGAGAGGCATCGCTGAGTAAGTTATGCGTGTTCAACTGGCAGATGTTTCGGTGCAATCATCCGGCTCGAAAGGAAGAAAGACATGACTGGTGGAGATGCGGTAATGCGCTCCTACGGGGCGCAACAACCGGTACCGACGTTCGATGACCCGGCGTTCAGCCGACTCGACAAGCCCCTTGCCGAAGCCCGTGTGGCGATCGTGACCTCGGCAGCGCTTCACCGGCCCGACCAGGAACGGTTCGCCGCGGCGGACACAGGCTTTCGGGCGCTCGACCGTGCTGACCGCAACATCGTCATGGGCCACTGGAGTCCCAACTTCGACCACACAGGCTTTCAACTCGACCTCAACGTCGTGTACCCGATCGACCGGTTGGAGGACTTGGCCGCGCAGGGCGTCATCGGCGAGGTCGCACCCCGGCATTTCGCCTTCGCCGGCAACCAGCCTGAGACAGTCAGCGAACTGCGTCTCGACACCGGCCCGGCATGTGCTGAGGAGATGTTGGCCGATGCAGTCGATGCAGTGGTGCTGACGCCGGTTTGACCGGAGTGCACGCGTACCGTGAGTGCGCTCGCCCATGTCTTCGAAGCCGCTGGTCTGTCGACAATCGTGCTCGCCTCGATGAAGGAGGTGGCCGAGCGGATGATGCCGCCGCGCACGCTCTACTGCGAGTTCCCTCTGGGCCGCCCGCTGGGCCGTCCCGACGACGTCGAGCTGCAGCTTGACGTCTTGAAACACGCCTTGGCACTGCTCGAATCGAACGAACCCACCCTCGAGACCTATCCGCTGGTCATCGAATCCACCGAGACACCGTTGGCCTGCTCGATCCCGCCGCGCTTCGATGCGACGCTTCCACCGGCAGTCGATGAAGCCCAGGGTCTGCGAGCTGCCTATGACCGGTCATTGGACGCTCGGGGCGTCACCTCGGTCGGCCGCGCCATCGACGCAGACACCGTTGTCGATGCACTCGAGGTGCTGCACCAGTGGGCCGAAGGTTCGTCGTGGAAGGACGTTCCGTTGCCGGGCAAGAACACCATCGCGGTCTGCCACGACATCCGGGCGTACTACACCGAAGCCGCCCTCGAGCTGGCGACCGGGCCGGCGCCAGGTGGACGCGCGGTCGAAGCCTGGTTCCACACCGAGACTGAAGCCGGCAAGACCATGATGGCGGCGCGGGCACAGCTGAAGGAGCAGGACGCCCCCTTCCCCTTCTGGTTCTACATGGCCCCCGCCCACCGCTAGCCTGGTCGGCTTGACCGAGCCGAGAATCACAGTCCGCCCGGGGCATCCGGACTTCTTGGACCTCGCATGGGAACAGTCCGTCGTCGATTGGGACAGCCCTCGGCTCGTCACACTGCCGAAGGGGATCTCTCGCCACGAAGTGCGCTTCGTCGCCTACGACCAGGGCCTGTATGCGATCAAGGAACTGCCCCACAAGGCGGCTCGCAACGACTACCAGGTGCTTCGCGAGCTTGAACGGCTGGAGGCGCCGTCGGTCACCGCGGTGGGACTGGTTGAGGACCGTTGGGACGACCCCGGAGCGGAGCGCTCGGCAGCTCTGATCACCAGGTATGTCGACTTCTCGTTCTCATACCGGGAGCTCCTTGAAGGAGCCGGTTTCGGTGAACGGCGCCGACAGATGCTGGCCGCTTTCGCCGGGTTGCTCGTCGAACTGCACCTTGCGGGTTGCTTCTGGGGTGACTGCTCCCTGTCGAACGTTCTCTTCAAGTACGACGCGATGGCCATCGAGGCTCTGATGGTCGACGCAGAGACCGCTGAACTGCACCCGGAGCTCAGCGACGGTCAACGCCTCCACGACATCGACATCATGACAATCAACGTGGCAGGCGGTATGGCCGACATCGCGGCTTCACGAGGAATTGGCATCGACGACGCCGACACCGACCTCGGAGAGGAAATGGCCAGTTGGTACGAATGGCTGTGGAATGAGACCACGAGCGAGACCGTCATCGGCAGCGACGAGCGTTTTCGCATCACCGAACGGGTGCGGCACCTCAACGACCTCGGATTCACGGTCGACGAAGTCGACCTCACCTCCACCGATGGGGGCACCCGCCTGCGGATGCGGCCGAGCGTCGGCCCGCGGAACCACAACACCCGCCGCTTGCGGGAAATAACTGGAATCGAGGCGTCGGAGTGGCAGGCCCGGCACCTGCTCAGCGACATCTACCACTTCTCTGCAGGCCAACGCATTGAAAAAAGCGGCGATATGGCGTTGGCGGCGATCCGCTGGCGCACGGAACGCTGGGAGCCGGCAGCCCGGCAGATCTGGGCTCAGGCGGGGGATGACAATGTCCTGCAGGGGTACTGCGACTTCCTGAATTATCGCTATGAGGCATCAAGCAGAGCAGGCGCCGACCTGGGCCAAGAAGTCGCCTTCGACGGATGGCTCGCAACCGGCCGCCCCGGTTTTCGTCCCGAACCCGAAGTGTCTCCCTCCGACACGTAGCGATTACCATATAAACCCAGGTCAGAGTACTTTCTTGGATGGACAACCCTCAGGTTTTTCCGCCGTGATGTCCCACACTCACACGGTCAAAGCCTCGAAAGCTGGAGGCAATCGCGGCTATGACCGATGAATCCGGCTCCAGATCGAACATTGGACAGACGGGGATGGAGTTGTCGATGGCACAGTAGTCGCTCGTCGGTGGATGACACGGCAAGATAGACAGGGGTCGTTTCCGGTCGCTCAACGGACCGCAGACCTACACACGTAGCGCACGTCACAGCCCTTGCACTTCGCGGGTTCCGGTGTCGGCGAGAAGTCCCGCTGCCGGAGTGCTTCGGCAGCGGCGAGCACCGCCTCTTCCGCGCTGGCGACGGCTCGATCATCCACCGCGACCCTGTGCCGTTGCGTGGTCGCCAGATCGTGAACGAACGCGGCCTCTACCGTTAACCCCTCGCGCCTTCCGGCGTCGGCGTAGACCTGTAACTGGAGTGGTTCGACAGCGTTGCCGATCGAAGTCTTGTAATCGACGATCACGAGGTTTCGCGGCTCCGACCCGTCGCCGTCGAAAATGACATCCGCTCGACCGCTGACCACGATCCCGGGGAGGTAAAGCTCGAACGGTCGTTCGGTCGCCCACGTCCGTCGTAGGTCGTCTTGGTGGTCGTTGACATACTTGAACACCAGTCTGCGGGCTTTCTCACGCATTTGGCTGTGCGCTGGTTTGTTGGCGAATGGCAGGTAGAACCCGTGCGTGAGCAGTTCGTCGATCTCGCCTGGCGTGGGGATCTCTCCTTTCGCCATTGATTGCTCTGCGATGACCCGCATCACGTGGTGCAGGGCGTTGCCGTATCCGAGTTCTCCCTGGATCGGAGCCTGAAAGCCGAGCTGACTGCGCAGTAGATAACTCTTTGGGCACGTTAGGTACGCCGCTAGCTCGCTGTAAGTGACAGTGAAGTCCAGCGTGTCTAGAATTCGGGAATCGACACCTGTCGGGTAGCCGCCACCCATGGCGGACGCGCTGCACTCCACCAAGTAAGGCGAGGGTCGACGGCTCTGTGTGTTGACCCGCTGATGTGAAGAGAGCGCAATCCAGTCTCTGGCTCGCGTGAGCGCAACATAAAACAGGCGCCGTTCGTCGGCATCGGATCCCTCGTACCGAGCAGCGTCGAAGGTGTCGGTAGGGAGCAACCAGTTCTGGGATTGCCCTGTTCGGCTCGAGGGGAACCGGCCGTCGGTCAGCGATGGGAGGAATACGACGGGCCACTCGAGGCCCTTGGCACCGTGGACGGTTCCAAGCGACACCGCGTCGACCTCATGGTCCTCCTCGCCGTCGAAGTCGTCGTAGCTACCGTTCGCGAAGTTAACGAGAAGAATGGCCAAGTTCCTATAGAACCACTCGTTTCCAATTGCTCCGCCGACTTGCTCGCCGGGGGCATCGGCGTCGCGTCGCGCTCGTCGGGTGACGGCCTCGTAGTCACCGAGCACAGTGGCAAAGCGGGCGATTGTACCGAGTCGGTTGCGGGCCATCTCGTCGCCGGTGCCCCAGTCCGCGACATCGAGCAACCCGAGCAGTCCGTAGAAGTCCCGGACGAGGCTGACCTCAAAGTCGACGGCAAGCGTTCTTAGCTTCCACTCCTCAAGGTAAGCGCGGAGTGCACTTGTGCTGTCATCGTTAAGACCGAACACGCCGCGGTACGAGTCCAAGAGATCGTTGATGTCCACGGTCTCCCGCCTTGTCCAACGTCGCGCTGACCAGTCGACGCCGGCGAACCAGGAATAGGTCGCACCAAATACTGCGGCCTCTGGCTGCTCGAACAGTCCGGACCGGCCTCCGGGTTGAACCGGCACGCCGTAGGTTTCGAGGGCATCAAGGATGCAAGAGTAAGCGACCTTCCCTCGTACGAGGATCGCTATGTCCCGGTACAGTACGCCTTGGCCGTGAAGAGCGACGATATCGAGGGCAAGCGCGTCGGCCTCGGTCTGCTCATCCTGGTGGCCGAGGGCTATCGAAATGGCTGGGCCGTCCTCAGGGCGATCCGGTAACATTGTCTTGGTCAGCCGTCCGGGGATTGACTGGGCGAACTGATTCGCCAGTTCGACGATCGGAGCCCGCGAACGGCGATTGGCGAGCAGTCGGAATTGGGCGACGTCGTCATAGCGGTCGGCGAAGGACACAATGTTGGCAACGTTAGAACCACGCCACTGGTAGATCGCCTGGTCGTCATCGCCTACGACTACCAAGTCGGCCGAGCCCATGGGCTTGGCTAGAAGCGAGATCAGTCGCTCCTGTGCGGGGTTAACGTCTTGGTACTCGTCGACGATCAGATGGCGGAGTTCGGCCGTGACTCGCCCGTGGACGTCGGGATTGTCGAGCGCCTCCACTGCCCGAAGAATCTGAGTCCCGAAGGACATGAACCGGTACGAGTCAAGGCGTTCGTAGTAGTCGAGGAGCACTGTCCGAAAGTCGCCCTCGGGGAGACTACCCGGGTCGATCAACTCGTTCTCGATGACATCAACGCTACGCAGAAAGGTCTCGATGCCGCGGAATAATCTACCGCCCCCGAACCGCTGCTTCAGAGCGAGTTGCGTTGCTTCCCGGTACAGAAAGTTGACGAGTTGCTTATCATCAAGCGGCGTGTATGTCTCGTACTGCGGGACGTGAGTTTGCAGGAGTTGGAAGCAGTAGGAGTGGATGGTGCCAACGAACAGTCTGCCGAGTTGGCCCGTGAAACTCTCGCCGAGAGCGGCGGTAGCCCGTTGCCGGATTCGCTCCTTGAGCTCCCCGGCCGCCTTCTCCGTGAAAGTGAAGGCCACGATACTCTCGGGCGGCTCGGTCTCGAGGAGAGAAGCGACCCGCTGGGATACGACCTCGGTCTTGCCAGCGCCCGCGGCTGCCATGATCTGGACGTGTGAGCCACGATGCGTCACGGCATCGGCGGCCTCACCTTCGAGAACCGGGATGTCGATCGATGCCGCGTCCGTCACCGCACAACCGTACCGTAGAGTGTGGTCTCACGTAATGCGCGGCCATGGATGTCGCTGATCAGAAAGAACTTGAGTGATGGACGAACCGGAAAGCGTCGACTTGTCGACACTAGACATCGCAGCCACCAATCGGGAAGCTCTCGGGGCGCTGCTTCCCGGTGTAATTGTCGACGGGGTGCTCGACGCCACGAGCCTCGGCGAGTTGCTCGACATTCCAGTGACTGCACCGGTCAACGGGCGCGAACGCTTCGGACTGATGTGGGCTGGGAAGCAAGAAGCGGTCCGATCGCTCCTCACCCCGTGCAAGGGCACACTGGTCCCCGATCTTGAGAGGTCTGTCGACTTCGATACGGCCCAGAACGTATTCATCGAGGGTGACAACCTTGAGGTCCTCAAACTGCTTCAGAAAGCATACAACGACCAGGTCAAGCTGATCTACATCGATCCGCCATATAACACCGGCAACGACTTCGTCTATAACGACGACTTCACCGATGGTCTTCGGCGATACCTCGAGTACACAGGTCAGTTGAACGAAGAGGGGCATCGAACGTCGGCGTCTTCGGATATTTCTGGACGTCATCACAGCAGGTGGCTGTCGATGATGTACCCGAGACTGGTATTGGCTCGAAACCTTCTAACGCAAGACGGCGTCCTAGCCGTTTCGATTGACGACAATGAATTGGCGAGTCTTCGAAGCATTCTCGATGAAGTATTCGGTTCCGAGAACTTCCTCAATACATTTGTCTGGGTTAGCAACATCAAGGGTCGACAGATATCTGGATCTGGAGCAGCTAGGACGAAGGAGTACGTCGTACTATACGCGCGAAATGTTAGTGCGCATGAAAGCTTTTGTGCATCTGCCCAACTTCTCAAAGGATTGATGCCGAGTATCTATAAGGGATTCGACTATGAACTCAAGGAAGACGATCTCGGACCCTACGTAACGAAGAACGAACTTTATAATACGAACTCAAGGTTCAACGAAGAGACACGTCCCAATCTCGTCTTCGACATCTATTACCGACCCACCGATGGGTCGGTAATAACTGCAGACCGTTCGGACACACACGCCTTCGCTGGTTACGTGAAGATACCACCCAAGAAGAACAACAACGGCACACACAAGTATCACGCGTTTAGGTGGAGCCGGGCCAAGATCGAATCGGAATCATATAACCTCGAGTTTGTCGAACGAAATGGGCAGTATCGAGTCTATACGAAGGTAAGGGATGTGGATCTAACATCTGTCAAGGACTTGATCATGGATATCAGTACGAATCAAGGATCCAAGGATCTCGAAGATGTCGGAATTGACGCATCATGGTTTGACTACCCGAAGCCGGTGTCCCTCATCCAACTCTTCTGCGGATTCGCGACAGAACGGGACTCGCTTGTTCTAGACTTCTTCGCCGGTTCCGGTACAACAGCGCACGCTGTCGCGGCTCAGAATGCAACGGACGGAGGAAGTCGACGTTGCATTTCCGTGAACATTCCGGAGCCAGTAGATCCAGATTCGGCAGCCCGTGAAGGTGGCTTCAAGACCGTTTCCGAAATCACGCTTCGCCGGATCGAAGGGGTCAGATCCAACTTGCCTGGCGCGTCGCACCTTGGGCTACGAGTGTACTCACTTGGTCCTAGCCACTTTCGCGATGGCCAGGTAGAGGAGACGACTCTCTTCGACCTGAGTGATCGAACACTTCTTGCTAGCGAACCCAACGCCGAAGCCATCGCAGCCGAAGTCCTGGTCAAGGAAGGTGTTCCGCTTGACTCCCAACTGAGTCGAGAAGTTGTGGTCTCTGAGCCCGTCGTCTTGGCAGACGGAGTAGCAGTAGTCCAGTCGCTTGAGCTGACTGACGAGGTTATTGAAGCGACATTCGGGCTCACGCCTCGGGTTGTGATCTTCCTGGAGGATGGATTCGCAGGCAAAGACAGCGTGAAGGTCAACGCGTTCACGCGAGCCCGCGAGCTAGGCATCACGATTAAGACCGTGTGATGGCTGTCGAAATTCGCTTCGATCCAAACCAGCAGTACCAACGCGAGGCGATCGACGCTGTCGTCGAGCTCTTCGCCGGGCAGGAGAGCGTTGATCAAGGGCTTGCGCTGCCAAGCGTCGCCGAGGACGGACCCCTCTTTGACGAGATCGTCTTCGGCAACTCTCTGGAGCTAAGCGCTGAAACTGTCCGGAAGAACCTAAGGCGTGTGCAGGAGCGGCCGGTTCTCGTAGAGGACGGGACGGAGGTGTCGGCAGTTCGTGAGCCGTTCCGGCGTCATCTAGCCGATGATGAGATGCCCCAACACTTCAACGTGGAGATGGAAACCGGTACTGGCAAGACCTACGTCTACCTACGGACTATCGCCGAGTTGCACGAGCGGTACGGGTTCCGAAAGTTCGTAATCGTTGTGCCGAGCGTCGCGATTCGAGAGGGCGTCCTCAACAGCCTTGGCCTGCTCCGGGAGCACATCCGAGACCTATACGACGGACTGCAGTTCGACCACGCTGTCTACGACGGCAAGGCACCCGGGCGGGTGCGCCAATTCGCGACGGCATCGCATCTGCAGATCATGGTGATGAACATCGCAGCAATGACCGGCGATGCCAACACTCGCCTTATGCACCGTCAGATGGATGCACTCAACGGGTACGCCCCGATTGAGTTCCTCAAAGCGTGTCGACCTGTTGTGATCATGGATGAGCCCCAGAGCCTTGATGGCCCGACGCAGGTGCCGGCCATTGACGCCCTCGACCCAATCTTTCGAGTCGGCTACTCGGCGACGCCGCCACCGGACGCGCACCTCGTCCACCGCCTCACGCCGGGAGACGCCTACAACCATCGGCTCGTAAAGCGGATTGGTGTGTTCTCGCTTACAAAGGACGAGGAGTTCAACGACGCATACGTCGAAGTCCTGAAGATCAACGCCGCGCCAGAATCAGTCACCGCGACCGCCGTGATCCACAAAGCTACCAAGCAGGAGACGAAGGCGACGACGGTCACGCTTCGGAAGGACGACGACCTCTTTGAGGTCAGCGGCCAGCGTGATATCTATGCAGGCTGGGTGGTGGAGGACATCCTCGCCGATCGTGGGATCGTTGACTTCGCCAACGGACGGCGTATTGAGGCCGGGACCACAAGTGCGAGATCGGATGACCAGCAGCAGCGGCTAATGCTCCGCCAGGCGATTGTCAGCCACTTTGAAAAGGAGTTCCAGTTGCTCCTTCTCAGGAAGCGGGGAGAGCTCACCGCCACGATGAAACCGCTCACGCTGTTTTTCATTGAGAAGGTGGCCGACTACCACCCCGAGGGCTCGAAGCTCCGCTCGTGGTTCATCGAGGAGTACGAGAAGGTCTGCAACGATGCTCGATTCCGGGCCGTCGCCGCTCAGATGCCTGCGGTCGAGGATGTCCACGACGGTTACTTCGCAGAGGCGAAGAAAGGGGTGCCGAAGGAGGCGAGAGCGAACACGAAGGCGGCAGGCGAGGCCTTCGAGCGAATTATGCGGCGCAAGGAGGAACTAATCGGGTTCGAGGAGCCCTTGCGGTTCATCTTCAGCCACTCCGCACTGGCCGAAGGGTGGGATAACCCGAACGTCTTTACGATCTGCAATCTGCAGGAGGGTAGGTCGGTGATGCGTAAGCGTCAGCAAGTCGGACGCGGTCTCCGGCTCCCGGTCATGAGCAATGGCGAGCGTTGCCATTTAGATGACGTGAACCTTCTCACCGTCGTAGCCAAGGAGACGTTCTCATCGTTCGCCGAGAAGCTCCAGAAAGAAATCGAGGACGAGACCGGTGTCGAGTTCACGGGCCGAATCGTAAACGTCCGCGAGAAAAAGACGGTGAAGCTGAAGGAGGACGTAATTGACTCCACTGACTTCGCTGAGCTCTGGGAGCGGATTTCGCGCAAGGCGTCGTATCGAGTCGCGTTCGACTCAGATGTGGTGATCACCCGCGCGATCGAGCGCATCGACCAGATGGACAAGATCGAGAAGGCCAAGTTCCGTCTATCGAAGGATGTCGTAATGATCGACTCCTCTGGCGTCGGTGGCGGGCGTGGTGTTGACCTCGGCACCGTCGAGTCCAATGCCGTCATCAAGGTGCCTGACATTGTTCGTGAACTCTGCCGCCGACTTCCCCTTAGCCGTATGACGATTGTGCGGATTCTCAAAGGCTGCGATCGGATCGAGGAGGTGAAAGCGAACCCAGCAGTATTCATCGACCAAGTCGCCGATTGCATGAGCCGGGCGCTCTACAAGGAACTTACCGAGCACATCGAGTACACACCCACAGACGAGTCGTGGTGTGCATCGAACTTCCGAGACCGCCATCAAGAAGAAACCGTGGCCTCCAGAGTCGTTCCGGTGAAGCGGAGCGTCGCGGACATGGTCGTGTGTGACTCGGAAGTTGAAGAGCAGTTCGCCGTCTACCTCGACAGCCGAAGGGATGTCCCACTGTTCCTCAAGCTCCCCGACTGGTACAAGATTCCGACGCCTCTTGGGACCTACAACCCCGACTGGGCCTTTATCCGGGACGGTGAGGCAGGTCGGCGGTACCACCTAGTGAGGGAGACCAAGGGTACGGACGACATCGACAAGCTCCAGTGGGAGAGCGAGGGCTGGAAAATACGTTTCGGAGTGGCCCACTACGACGCCATTGAGGTCGACTACGCCTTCGGCTATGACCCCGCCAAGCTGATCCAGCCCTTAAGGTGACGTGCACACGTTTGTCTGCACGAGCCGATCGCATCCGCGCCACTCTGTGGCATCGAGCACTGGCTATTTTTCACTAGAGCGCGAGCGCTGCGGTCGAGATTGTCGTGACTCAGGGAGCACCAGCAAGTCCATCTCTCCAGGTTTCTTGGCCCGGTCGCCGTATAGCGATGTCTGGGTGGGTCGTCGGAACGGAGCCGGGCTCACTTCGACATCTCTGCCATCGGCGATCTCGGCCAGGATCGGGAGGACCACGTCGAACGTTCGCTCTCGGGCATCACAGCGCACTAACCACGCAGCGTCAGGGTGTGCACTACGCGCCGTCGCCGAGAACACCCGGCGAAGCATTGTGCGGTACGTCTCCAAGTCGACGTACTTCTGTTTGGTGTCCCATCTGGGCAAAGCCGGACCCTCCCCTAGCGCCCACAGCCTCAACCAACTGTCGGCCTTGTAGTCGGTCACCGCGCTGTATGGGGGCGATGTCACTACCAGCCGGGCCGGGTTGGCCGCTGGCTCCAGGTCAGTGGCCGAGTCGCCGAGGGCCACGGTTACACCACTGCTATGAGAGCGCTCAGGGATTCCTTTGAGGTAGCGCCAGTCGACTCTGGCGTGGAGGAAGCTGACGGGGTCTACTTCGGGGGGTGTCTCATAGCCGTTGTCGTTCCACCAACGCACGCAGTAGCCCGGAGACATGGCCCGGCAGTGCCGCATCTGGTTCGAGAGTCCTTGGGGGATCTTGCTGTGCAGGTAGTGGAGGATCAACGCGGCGACTGTGCGGTCGATGGTGTCGTCTCGCCATCGCAGTTCGCGGCGAGCAGCGTGCAGGAACCCCAGCACGGCCCGGCAGAACGCGAGGGTCTGGAACTCCGATCTGGGCTCGCTGTCCTCCGGCGAGGCGGACTCAGCGATTTCGCGGATGCGGTCTTTCACCGTTTCTGGGTCCGGAGCGGGGGCTGTCTTCGTCGCGGCATACACCCAGGCGACCGGGTTTAACTCGCACGCAAGGGCGTCCCTGCCGACGACCATCGCGGCATACGGGGCCGTACCTCGACCGCAAAAGGGGTCCAGGACCATGTCACCGGGGTGGGTGAAGCGGTCAATGGCATCCTGCGCGAAGCTGAAAGGGAACATCGCGTAGTAAGGGCCCAGCCTGGCCCATCGGGCCTCCGGAGTGGCGAAACCCACGCCGCAGTCGGGCGCTGGCTTGGCAGCTGTCGCGGTCATCGGTCCGAGAAGATGGAGGCCAGTATCTCTGTGCCGCGATGCAGCGGCACAGCAGCATGCAGATGGGCCCGCGCCAGCGGTGCGAACCCATCCTTGTAAAGGTGGGTTCCCAACTCGTCAATGAGGTCCAGGGCGTCGCCGACACGAGGGTAGGCGCCCTCCTCCACACATTCCGGGTCTGCTCCCTGAGTGTTGACAATCGGCAGAGTCAAAGCGGCGTGCTGTCCGCTCTGTGACTTGTACATCAGGTGTCGGCCGTAGTAGGTCGCCTGTCCGTAGGGTTTCGCGTCCGGCGGTCGCAGGGCGATGTGTTCGTGGATGTAACCGACATCAGGGGCCATCACGGTACCCGGCTGCAGTCGGCCGCGCTCGCCCCGAGAAGCGGACCAGTCGAGTGCCTCAAGGTGATCCATGAACATCCCGTGCTTCTCAACCCCCAAAAGGAGCACTCCCGCTCCGCCCTTGTGCAGGGAGAGCCGGTGAAGCCGGGCTAGTTCATCTTGTATGTGCTTCTTGAGCCATGCTGCCATGCCGAAGATGGCCAGCGGACCATCCATAATGAACCCAACCCCATCGAGCACGTCAAAACGGTCGTTTCTCTCGAACCAGCGAATCAGGTTGACCATCGACAGGTGTTCTACGACGATTCTCACCATTGTGAAGGCCTGCTCACTGCTGCCGTAGTCCTCAAACCTCTCGTGGCAGCGCAGCGAATCCGACGGGTACACCGTCTCTCCGCACGCGCCGCAATTCGTCGGCTCAGACTGCGGGGTTACGTTCTCGTCGCAGGACTCCCCCGGGCACTGGATAGGGGCCGACCGGTCGTTGGTGATGGCACGCAGCGTCTCAAGCAAGGTCTCGTGGTCACCCGAGAGGGTCGCTCCGCTGATCTCGCGGTGCACGACTTGACGAAAGAACCTCTTGGGCGTGTCCGCGCCCACGGACTTCCCCACGACGTTGCGTCCCGGTAGCACTGCGCTGAGAGTGTCGCAGTCTTCAAGTTCTCTGACCGCAGCGGGGCTCGGGATCGGATCGGCAGAGCTCTTACCCATCTGGGCAAGTTCCCGCAATCTGGCCAACGCGATCACGACCGCGGCGATATTCAGGAGCGAGGCTTCAGCTCCTGGGTGGCCGTTCTCGACTCTCGATGTGACAGTGGACCCGTCTATCGCGACTAAGCGCTTTACTCTTGTCGACCCGCGGTGCGGTGCGATGATGGCGGGGAGGGTTCCGGCGGTGGTGGATGTTGACTTCTTGATTTCGCCGTCGAAGTCGCGCACGGCCGGGTTGTCGACCAATCGGGCCAGAGTGTGGCCCGTAGCGAATTCACCGTCGTAAGGCACTCTAGGTGTGGCTCCCGGTGGTAGGTGCGTCAAAAACGTCGATCTGTACCGGCACGGTGAACCGGCTGGAGCGAGTCCTCATCTTTACGTACCCGGGTTCGTTGACAGCGATGATGCCGTCCGTGAAATCTGCGAAGTCGTTGAACTTGGCGAGCTGGCGGGTTTCGTCGGTGTTGTTGAGGTGGGTTATGAACCAGTTCTCAGTGTTCTTCAAGATGTTCGCGTGCACCGAGGACGGCTCCTGGGTCGAGTACACGATTCCGATGTTGAACTTCGCCCCCTCTTTGGCGGATCTCACCCAGACGCTCGACATGTCGTTGTTGTCGCGCGGCAGCAAGGTGTGGGCCTCCTCCACGTAGACAAGCACCGCCGGGGGTTTCGACAGGTCCCCCGAATCTCCCACTGGCTCCGGATGGATGAACGCGTATTGCTGCGCCCGGAATATCGACCACATCACGTCGCGAGCGGCCGTCTCATTCATCTTCGGGTCGCCGGTGGATTGGTCCACGATCACGAGCCGGCCCTCTTGGAGATGCTCCACGATTTCGTCTGTGAAGTTCGACCCCGCCGCCGGGTCGTGCCAAGCACGGGCGGACCTCAGCACGTTCAGGCCGCGGGTGTTAGAGAAGATCTGGAGGAGGTCCAGCAGTCGGCTGTCGGACCACTTCTTTCCGCGCTTGCGCTCCCGGGTGGTGTCGAAGTTCTTGAAAGCCTCTGTGCCCACGAACTCCGAGAACGCCTCCGCAAAATCGGCTGCCCTCGACCAAGTATCCAGCGACACCTCCGACTCACCAACAAAGTGGCTCATGGCGTCGTCTTGGCTCATGGCCGTTCTGAGATCCTTGTTGAAGAGTCCTGCTGTGTTTGGGGCATAGCTCGGGCCTTGGTAACCCGCGGCGGCGAGAATCGCCCGATAGATGAGCAACGCCCTGCGGTACCTGGTCCAGTCGCTACGGTCGGCTGGATTCGGCGGCGGTACCATGTCCTGGCTCACGAAGGGCTTGATGTACCCGGCGGTCTCGCCCGACAAGAAGTCGTCGAGTATCTGCTTTCCTTGGGTCAGGCTGCTCAGCGAGTCGCCAGCGTCGTCGTCTGGGGGGTTGACGGGTTCGAGAATTCCGTAGAAGTTGAACTTAGTGATGTTCCGGTTCGGGTCGTGCGGGTGGGGGTGGAGCCCGTAGGTCACCACATCGTCGGGATCTGCCCACTCGTGGTTGCCCATGTTCCGCAAGCATCCCTGGTCTTGAGGGTTGGCGTTGGCGTACTCGCCGTCAGGGTCGAAAATGATCTGTCCAACCCGTGTGCCGTCCTCGGGCCGCCGCATCTCGAACACTGCCCGCGCGACAATCTTGACCGTGTTCGACTTGCCTGTGCGGGTCATCCCAAAGAGAGCCGTGCGCTGGGCAACGAAGTCTTCTGCTGCGATGTTCACAGCGGCCGAGTCTGCGGGTGTCGCCGTGGCGTAGCGGACGTGACCGATCTTGGTGGTCTGACCCCCGTCCTCGGTTCGGCTGGCGCTGTTGACAATCTGCTCCAGGTCATCGCCGGTGGGCTTGTACACCTTCAGGCCCCGTCCGCTGTAGAAGTTGTCCACATCACTACTGAACCGCCACAGGGCGTCCGGGTCCTCCGGAGGCTGATACGTCCCTAGGATCCGGCACCGAACACCGGAATACCTCATCAGGTTCAGGGTAAACAGATCGGTAACATCGTTGTCGTCCCAGTTCCCGGTGCTGGCCGCCACTCGTTGGGCCGCATCAAACCGGGCCTGCCGCATAGACATGTCATTCGGTAGCTGGGTACTCGACACGACCCGCAGCAGTAAGCGGGGGGCTCCGGGGTCGGGGTGATCGTCGTCGCCTAACCTGACCGCTACCAGCAGACACCCCTGCTGCACGCCGCCGACGGCCTGCTTGGCGCTGTCGTGCAACAGGAAATCGGCTGTCGCATAGTCAATCTGAATCACATCGCCGATCATGCGTCCAGGATCAACGAACGCCTGCTTCTGCTGGTCGTGGTCGGCAACGATCTCAGTAAGTGCGTCACTAAGCCCGCCCGGGCTGCCGATTTCGTTCATGTGCACCTCGCTACTCGGCGTCGGGACAGCATAGTAGGGAGCGCCGCTTGCCAAGCAGCGATGCTGCATCGCCATACCCCGAGTGTCCACAGGCACGTCGGCAACAACACCCGACTCAGATCGGCGGGGGTGATTTGATCCACAGGCATCGAACCGATGGACGGGTACACGAATCGTTCCAGAGACGAACGCCATATCGCTTCGGTGCGTCCGTGGTCGCGCCAGCCGCGACGACACGCCTCGATAGCGGCTTCCGCGGCGTCAGCGAAGGGATTATGCAGCCTTTTTGCAGTCCGGTGAAATCTGTTGAAATCGTTAATCGGTGCCCCCCTCCGACACCGAAAATAACGTACAAATCGCTGTTCAATAGTTGTACACTTACCCTTGTGGATGTAGCGGTCACCGATTTTCGAGCCCATCTGAGGCACTGGCTGGATCAGGCGAGAGACGGTGAAGAGCTTGTGGTCACCGAGAGAGGAATCCCGGTGGCAAAGGTCATCGGACTGGAAACCACCGCGATAATCGAGTCGCTGGTCCAGCAGGGAAAAATCTCCAAGCCTTCTTCCCAAAACCGACCTGTGGCTACCGGTCGGCCGCGGCCGCGGTCCCGCCAGTCGGTCTCCGAGAAGGTTTCCGAGCAGCGGGACTGATCGCTTGGCCATCGTCTATTTCGACTCCAGCGCGCTCGTCAAGCTGCTGGTTGAGGAGTCCGGGAGCGGCACTGTTGCCGCTCTTTGGGACGGGTGCGATGCTGCGGTTTCGAGCCGTCTCTCCTATCCGGAGGTGTGCGCCGCATTGGCCGCGGCTGGACGCAACCACGACTTGGACAAGGCGAGCCTTACCCGTTGCGAACAAGACTGGGAGCACTATTGGGCGGCGGTCCGCCCCGTTGAATTCACCCACGCTGTGCAGACGGCGGCTGGTCGACTGGCCAAGCAACACGGCCTTCGCGGAGCCGACGCGGTCCACCTCGCCAGCGTTCTGGCACTGGGTACTGCGAATGTGGTGGTGGCTGTGTGGGACCGCCGGCTCCACGCCGCAGTAGTATCGGAGGCTCTGGCCGTGTCTCCGCCCAGTTTGGAAACGACATGAAGGCGATCGAGATCCAAGGCGACCGACTGGTCTGGAGCGACAACCCTCCTCCGTCGTTGGGGGATGGCGAGGTCCGCATCGAGGTCAAGGCCAGTGCCGTGAACCGGGCTGATCTGGCACAAAGGGCGGGCGCCTATCCGCCGCCGCCCGGTGCGAGTCCGATCCTCGGACTGGAGTGTTCGGGCGTGGTGTCCGAGATCGCCCCAGGTGTGTCCGGCTTTGAGATCGGCGATGAAGTTTGCGCTCTTCTCGCCGGCGGCGGTTATGCCGAGCAAGTCGTGGTCCCGGCTCCGCAGGTGGTCCCGGTCCCTGCCGGTCTGTCGTTCGTTGAGGCCGCCGCGCTGCCCGAGGTCTTCGCCACCGCTTATCTGAACCTCTACACCGAAGCTGCCCTGGCTCCCGGTGAACGGGTCCTGTTGCATGCCGGAGCGAGCGGCGTGGGCACCGCGGCGATCCAATTGTGCAGGGCCTTCGGCAACCCCGTTTTCGTGACCGCGGGTGCCGATGACAAGATTGAGCGGTGCGTAACGCTGGGCGCGTCGGGAGGCAGCAACCGACATTCGGGGAGCTTCGTCGATCACGTTGAGGACTGGACCGACGGCAGCGGCTTCGACGTGATCCTCGATCCCGTGGGTGCGAGCTATCTCAACGACAACATCGGGAGTCTCGCGGTCGACGGTCGGCTGGTGCTGATCGGCTTGATGGGCGGTGCCAGCGCAGAAGTCCCGCTCGGGCTGTTGATGGTGAAACGGCTGCGGGTGATCGGTTCGACACTGCGAGCCAGGCCGGTGACTGCGAAAGCTGCGGTCATGTCGGCGCTCCGCGAACGGGTCTGGCCGCTGATCGAGTCGGGTGAGATCGGTCCGGTCATCGACGAGGTGGTTCCGATTGCCGAGACCGAGCGGGCCCACGAACTGATCGAGTCCAACGAGACTTTCGGCAAAGTCGTCCTCGAGGTCGACTGACCGGTCCAAGCACCGTCCCGGATCTGTCCGTCTTCCAACTCGGCAGCCGGTCGGTCGATCACCCGGGTGTCTCGGAAGTCTTGGCGGTTGACCTCGAAGTCCATGCTCGGACCTTAACAATCGCCTCCAACTATTGCCAGTTCAAAGCGCACTACTATATGTTTCAAGACTGCTACCTTCGGATTCGCACATGACAGACACAGATCAAGCTGAAGCCCCGGTCGACGGCCGTTCCGCCCGACGCGAGCGCAATATCAACAATGTGCTCGACGTTGTATTGGAGATGTTCGCCGAGGAGTCGTTGTTCCCCACCATCGAACAGGCCGCGAAACGGTCGGGGCTGTCGTTGCGCTCGCTGTACCGGTACTTCGCCGATCCCGCGGAGTTGCTTGAAGCAGTCATCGAACGCAACCGCGAGCTGGCTGCAGACGACGCGCATCTGCCGTCGATCGGCCAGGGACCGTTTCAGAGTCGAATCGACGATTTCATCGCTATGCGGATGCGCCTCTACGAGAGGATCGGCCCGGTATACCGCGCAACGGTTGCCAATGCTGCTGTGAAGCCGCGCATCCGCGATGAACTTGCGGCGACCCGCAACGACTTTTGTGAGCAGTTCGAGCTTCAGTTCGCCCCTGAGCTCGACGATCGCGAGGGGGCTGATCGAGTGGCGGTGCTGGCTGCGGGAGACGTCATCACTCAGCTCGACTCGATTGATTTCCTCTGTCGGCACCGTCGGCTCACCGTCGGCGAGACTGGGGAGACGCTGCGGTCGGCGCTTGTTGCAATCCTCAAATAGTGCCAGTAAAACTAGCATAAGGCCCGTCTCCGTTCCCTGGGTGAGGCTGCGAGCTGATTCCACCGGACTCGGCTTGGATCGGCCGGGGGCGACCGACTCGTGAGCGTTGCGGGGCCATAGATTTGCTTGTGTGGGGTTCCACCCGAACGATGATCCGGAGCACAACAAGCCGCTGAAGCGGACCCGGGGACCCCATCCGTTGGTTGCTGCGGCGCTTTCGGTGATTTGGCCCGGTCTCGGACATTTCGGGCACCGGAACCGCCGAGCACTGATCCTTCTTTCGGGCTCGCTCGCTGCCAGTGCGGTGCTGGTCGCCTATGTGGCCACGCGCAGCAAGACGACCCTGCTCACCTGGACTGTCACACGGTCACCGTTGTGGATCACCATCGTGGTCGCGGGACTGGTCTTGGTGTTCCGCATCTGGGTCGCGGTCGACGCCTACATGGTTGCGCGCGGCTGGCCTCGACCTGAAGGTGGCTCGCTGTGGCT
Source organism: Candidatus Aldehydirespiratoraceae bacterium (assembly GCA_965208435.1). Taxonomy (GTDB): domain Bacteria; phylum Actinomycetota; class Acidimicrobiia; order Acidimicrobiales; family Aldehydirespiratoraceae; genus VXYK01. The sequence continues at coordinate 2,137,318 of OZ242337.1, forward strand.
CTATCGAGCGGTCGCGACGCTCACGTTCGTTGTTCTGGCCGGGGTCATCGCGGTGCCCCACTTCTTCGTCGTGCGGTACGCGGTCGCTCAATTGGACCTCCTGTACGACGTTTTCAGTGCAACGACCACGGTGACTGCCACCCCGACTCCTCTGGTCGAACCGGACCAGCCCGACCAGCGTGCTCCTGAGCAGGGTTCAACAGACGAGGATTCCGCTTCTGGGACCACGACAGTGCCTGAGCAGCCATCGGAGCGGCGAGAGACCTGGGACGGCCAGGAGCGCCTGACCATCGCGTTGCTCGGCGGAGACGGCGGCTTCGACCGCAGCGGGGTACGAACCGACACGATCATCGTCGTTTCGATCGACGTGGCCACCGGTGACGCCGCCGCGTTCAGCATCCCCCGCAATTGGAGGGATCTGACGTTTCCCGAAGGAACACCCGCGGCCGAACAATGGCCTGAGGGTTATCCCGATATTGCCAACGAGGTGTACGGCCTCGGCCTGCGTTTCCCTGAGGCGTTCCCCGCAGTCGACGATCCGGCGGGTCACGCGATCAAGTCAGCCCTCGCCCAGTTGACCGGTCTGCCGATCCAGTATTACGTGCTGATCGACATGGCTGGGCTTGTTGACAGCATCGACCTGTTCGGCGGCATCGATGTGCGTGTCACAGAATCGATCAACGACCGGATCAAGCCCATTGTCCGGGGAGGACCGCCGATCGACATCGTGGTTGAACCCGGGGACTACCACTTCGACGGTCTGACCGCGTTGGCGTACGTGCGGTCGAGAACGGGAACCTCGGACTACCACCGCATGGCCCGGCAGCGCTGCGTGGTCGAGGCCCTGATCGACCAGGTGTCGATCCCGGACGTGTTGGCCAATTTCGTTTCTTTGACCGGGATCATCTCTGCTCATGTCTCCACTGACATTCCCCTTGATCGTCTTGACGAACTCGTCGGGGTTGCCCGCAGGCTGGACACCTCGAGGGTTGTCACCGCCAATTTCATCCCGCCTGAGTTCCCCCGTGGCAGCGTGCCGACCGCGCTCGTCCGGGAGGCCGTCGCCGAGGCTCTGTTGGGCGTCACCGACGAAGCTAATGCGTCTCTCTCGGAGACTTGTCAAAACCCCGAGTAGGAATCATGTCGGTGTGATCGTGGCCGGGACGGCTGTGGTGCCCGTGGTCGTCGAGCACGATCATGTCGTGAGCGTGCGTGTGGTGGGCGTGGTCACCGAGTAAGCGTTCCCCGAACGCCTGCCTGAGCCGCTGTTCGGTGAACATCTCCTCAGGGCTGCCTGAGGCGATCAGCCGGTTGGCGAGCAACAGCACTGAATCGCAGTGCCGGGCCTCGTCGAGGTGGTGTGTGGTGAAGACCACGATCGCGCCGCGGCGGGAATAGTCCTCGATCATCGCAAGGATTCGATCCTGGCTCGGGATGTCAAGGCCTGTTATCGGCTCGTCCAATAGCAGCAGCTGCGGATCCGAGGCCAGCATTTGGGCTATTCGAATCCGTTGCTGCTGTCCGCCGCTTAGCTCACCGAAACTGGATTTCAAGAGGTGGTTGATGTGGAGCCGTTCAGCGGCGGAGTGCATGGCAGCGCGGTCGCCGGCTCGGAACCGGCCGATCAGGCCCCGCTCGCGGTAACGGCCCATCGCCAACACTTCGCTCGCGGTGAGCGGCATCCAAGTAGTCGGAGGATGCTGGCAGACGTAGGCGAGTCGCTCACCCACCCCGTCGATGCGGCCGGAGACAGGGCGGATCAGTCCGGCGATGGTCTCCAACAACGTGGTCTTGCCCGAGCCGTTGACCCCCATGACCGCTGTGGAAGTACCGGGCTCGAAGCTGTGGGTGACGTCGTCGAGGGCATTGAATCCGTCGAATTGGACGGTCAAGTTCTCGACTCGGACAGGGGTGTTCACAACGTCGGACCAGGGCGTCGGCAGACCGATGAGGTCGGCGGTGTGGAACGGGCCGTTTCACAGGACCGTCCGGGTCCTGACAGATCGGCGCCGTCGCCGTCTGCGGCTTTCATACGGGATCCTCACATTCTGCACAGTGACCGTGGAGGTCGAGGGTGTGATGAAGAGGCTTGAAACTGGCATCGGTAGCGAGCAGGTTGAGGTTCTGATCGAGCAACTCCTCGATTTCATCGTCGAGACGCACATCTTCGATCGCGCCGCAGTTGACGCACACGAAGTGATGGTGGTGTGAGAGCAGCGGTTCGGCCAACTCGAAGTGGGCGTGGCCGCCTCCGCTGGTTATCCGGTTGACGACACCGCACCGCTCCAGGACTTCCAGGTTGCGGTAGACGGAACTGGAGGCCAGATCTGGCGCGATCGCGACGATGTCGGGGAGCGTTAGCGGTTGGCTCGATCCAGCCAATGCATCGACGAGCCGGTGGCGTCCGGTTGTGTAGCGGTGGTTCTCGGCCGAGAGCCGCTTGTGCACGAACGCATGATGCTCGAAGTGCAGGTCGTCGGGTGGGGTTGTGGTTGGTTTTTCCATCAGGCACATTTAGTGTGAATGAGAATCATTATCAAAATTATGATATCACTAACGGTACCAGGGGATCATAGCCATGCGTGTTGGACGACTCTCAGCTGAAAATTCTCGATCGTTCCTGGCGAGCAGGCAACTGCCGCGGGCGACAATTGTGTTCGCGGCGTTGGCGTTGTTTGTTGCTGGATGCGGAGGATCCTCCGATCCGGAACCGTCGGCGGACACCCAGTCCGACGTCCCCAAGATTCTGGTGACGACCGGAATCTGGGGCGATGTCGTTGCCAACGTGGCCTGTGGCGGAATCGCCGATGTTGAGACTGTCATTCCGGTCGGTGGCGACCCCCACGGATTCGAACCGTCGCTGCGTGACCGGGAACGCATGGAGAATGCCGACCTTGTGGTTGCCAACGGACTGAGTCTGGAAACTCAACTTGAGGACACGCTCGCGGCGGTTGAGGATTCTGGGACACCGGTGTTCAAGATCGCGGAACAGGTCGAGACGATTTCCTTCTCTTCGGGTCACGCCGGTGAAGACGATCACGCCGACGAAGATGATGGTCACGGCCACGGAAGCGAAGACTCGCACGTCTGGTTCGATCCAGTGCGCGTGTCGGGCGCACTGAACGACCTGGCTCAGCACTTGATTGACGATGCGGGTGTCGACGGCGATGCCGTCGCCGCATGTTTGAGCGACTATCAGGCGGAGTTGGCCGCACTGGACCAAGAACTCGAAGACCTGCTGGGGGAGTTGTCAGCCGATGAACGCAAGCTGGTCACGAACCACGACGCCTTGGCCTATTTCGCTGACCGTTACGGCTTTGAGATCATCGGGACCGTACTCCCGTCCACCTCAGTCTTGGCTGAGACGAACCCGGCTCAGCTCGAGGAATTGGCGGAGACCATCGAGCACGAAGGGGTCAAGGCCGTATTCGCTGAGACGGTGCACTCCAGCGACGAAACCGAAGCGCTCGCCTCGAGGGTCGGTGACGTGGAGGTGGTGACGCTCTACACGGGAAGCCTCGGCCCCTCGGGCAGCGGGGCAGAGGACTACGTCGGCTTCATGCGCACCAATGCCCGTCTGATAGTCGACGCGCTCGGATAGAACCTACTGGGTGGAGTTCCTGACCGACCCCCTGGCGTGGTGGATCGATCCCTTCACGTCGAACCCGTTCATGCAGAACGCCCTCTATGCGGGCCTGTTGGTCGGATTGACGACCTCGGTGGTCGGCACCTGGGTCGTATTGAGAGGAATGAGCTTCTTGGGCGACGCGCTGGCGCACGGCCTGTTGCCCGGCGTCGCAATCGCATTCATTGTCGGTGTCAACACCACTGTCGGCGCGTTCGTCGCAGCCTTGGCGATGGTCTGGGGGATCAACCTGATCCGGCACCACTCACCCCTGCCCGATGACGCCTCGATCGGTTTGCTGTTCGTAGGGTTCTTGGCGTTGGCCGTGGTCATCATGTCGAGTTCGTCGGGGGCCTACATCGGTGACCTGAGCCGCTTCCTGTTCGGATCCATCACGGGAGTCGACACCGGGGACCTGCAGCGCCAGGCGGTTGCTGCGGTCATCTCACTGGTCGGTGTGGTCGTCTTCTACAGGGCCTTCCTGGTGATGACCTTCGATCAAGCCCAAGCCCAGGTTCTGGGTTTGCGACCGCGACTGGCCCACGCCGTCCTGCTGCTGCTGTTGGTCGTCTCAATCGTTGCTTCCTTCGACACGGTCGGCAATCTGCTGGTCTTCGCCTTCCTGATCGCCCCACCGGCCACGGCAGTGCTGCTGGTGAAGCGGGTGCCTCGCATCATGGCGGCTGCGGTGCTGATCAGCGCGGGATCGACTGTGGTGGGGCTGCTCGTCAGCTATCACTACGACACGGCTGCGGGTGCAACGATGGCACTCGCGACGGTGGTCGTCTTTATCGCTGTTCTGACGTCGAAGTCGATGTGGAACGCGATCGGGGAGCGCCGCCAGCGGTTCAAAACCCCTAGTCTGGTTGAGGCCGGAAACCGTCCAGGGAGTTCAGCTTGACCTCGACACGCCGCCAACAGAATCTGGGCCAACAGCTTCTTGAGATAATCCGCACGAAGGGGCTCCGTCGGCTTGATGAACCCATCCAGCTCGCCTCGGGCCAAATGTCGTCGGATTTTGTTGACGGCAAAGAGGCGCTCGCCGAGTGGAGCGACCTCCGCATCGCCTCGGAGGCGATTGTCGAGACGGTCTCTGGAGCGGGCCTCGAGTTCGATGCCGTCGGCGGCCTGACGCTCGGAGCCGACGCTCTCTCGGTCGGGATTGCCTCAGTGGCGCAGTGCAGGTGGTTCATTGTGCGCAAGGCCCCGAAGGGGCGCGGCACCCGCCGTCAGATTGAGGGAGCACGAATCGGGCCTGGTGACAAGGTGTTGCTGGTGGATGACGCGGTGACGACCGGTGGATCGATCTTCCAGGCGTACGACATCGTCTCGGGGAGCGGTGCCGAAATAGTGGCGGCTGTCACGCTGGTGGACCGTGGTGAGCAGGCTCGCCCCAAGTTCGAAGAGCTCGGCTGCCCCTATTTCCCCATGACCACCTACAAGTCACTGGAAATCGACCCCGTCGGATGATCCGTTAGGGCTGAGGAGGAAGTATGGACCTGTCCACCATCGACTACGAGGTACGCGACAAGGTAGCCCATGTGCGGTTCACCCAAGGTGAAGCCGCCAATGTCGTCAACCGGGCCTTCGCTGCGGATCTCAGGGCGGTGATGCTCGAGGTCGAGTGGGATGACAAGGTGCGTGCCGTGTCGGTGACTGCGGAGGGCAGGCTGTTCAGCGCGGGCGGCGATCTCAAAGAGTTCCATTCCAAGGGCGCCGACCTGCCCAAACACGTCTCCGACCTGCTCACAGACTTCCACACTGCCATCTACAAGATGAACCGCATACCCAAACCGTTTGTGGCAGGGGTCCGTGGTGGCGTGGGTGGAGCGGGCCTCTCGCTGGTCGGGGCTTTTGATCTGGTCGTGTCCGGCGAGTCGGCCAAGTACACGATGGCCTACACCCGGGCGGGCATGACGCCCGACGGCACTTCCAGCTACTTCATCGCCCGTCACATCGGTGTACGCCGGATGTTGGATCTGACGCTCACCAACCGCACGCTGTCCGCAGCCGAAGCCGAATCCTGGGGCTTGGTGAACCGGGTGGTGCCCGATGAAGAGGTCGACGAGGCCACCGAGCAGTTCGCCCGACAGCTGGCGGAGGGTGCTCCGTACGCGATCGGCAACGCCAAGCGCATCATCTACGAGGGCTACGAGCGGTCTCTTGAAGAGGCCGGCGAGATTGAGGGCGTGATGATCACGGGCGCGACGGCAACCAACGACGGCCGAGAAGGGATAGCGGCGTTCGTGGAGAAGCGCCGTCCCAACTTTATTGGTTCCTAGGCACTGGCACCTGGCCGCGACCTTGACTGATACGCCGATGTCCCCACCGAACAGGCAGCCCGGTGTCGAGCGCTACATGCACGGGTACCACGAGGTGATCGTGGGGTCCTACACCCGGCGTACCGCGGAGACCTGCGCGGGCTTTCTGCTGCCTCGCCTCCTACCGGAATCGGTGCTGCTGGATCTGGGATGCGGGCCCGGCACGATCACTGCCGGTCTGGCTCGCCGGGTCGGCCGAGTGGTTGGACTGGACGCATCCGCGGAGATGGTCGAAGCTGCGCGGAACCACGCTGCGGACTGCCGGATCGAGAATGTCGACTTCGAGGTCGGTTCGGCCTACGACCTGCCGTTCGACGACGACAGCTTCGACGTGGTGTACGCCCATCAGGTGTTCCAGCATCTGTCGCAACCCGTCGAGGCACTGCGGGAAGTCCGCCGAGTCCTGAAGCCTCAAGGGACAGTGGCACTTCGCGACTCAGACTACGAGACGATGATCCACGCCCCGGTGACCGAGGAGATCGTGCGTTGGCGGGAGCTCTATCACCAGGTGTCGAGGGCCAACGGCGGCGAACCGAACGCGGGGCGGCATCTGTTGTCGTGGGTGACTGAGGCCGGGTTCGTCGACCCTGAAGCCACCACCGACTCGGTCACGCATGCGACTCCCGAAGCGCGTACGGCGTGGGGTGAGATGTGGACGGTGCGAGTCATCGACAGCGACTTTGCCCGCCACGCTGTCAACCACGGACTCTCCACCCGAGCAGAACTGCAGGAGATCTCAGACGCCTTCAGCCGCTGGAAGAACGAACCCACCGGTTTCTGGGCCTACATGTGCGGCGAGGTCATAGCCGCCTGCCCCTCAACCTGACCGGACTGAAGTTCTCGTCCTGTCCGGGAGTCCGCTGAGTGGACTGCAGGATCCTCCGGAGGAACCAACTAGACGGTTTGTCCCAAGGGGTCAGTGGTTGTGGGTGATGGGGAGTGGGTGGTCCGAGTGAATCAGCCTGTGGTTGTGTATTGTGTGTACTGGAGATTTCTCAGTTCGTTTGGGATTTTACGAAAGGTTGAGGAGCTGTGCTGATTTTTGCGGGGTCGTTCGAAGGTAAGGGGGGGGGGGGCGTAGGAGCTTTGTTGGGGTTGTTTTGACGGTTGCGGTGTTGGGTGCGCTGCTTGTCGGGTTGCCTGCTCGGGTTGGGGCGCAGGCGCCGGTTGAGCCGGTGTTGGTGAGTACTTTGGGTCGGGATTTTACTGGCTTGTCGAATGTGGGAACCTTCGATGTGGCTGCGGCGTTTTCTACGGGTCCCAACGCGTTGGGTTACACGTTGAGCAGTGTCGATGTACGGTTCAAGAGTTTGTCGTTCGAGGTGTCGGGCAGTCGGGCTTCGAAGGTTTCGGTGACGGTGAATGCGGCTTCGGGCGGGGTTCCGGGCGCGGTTGTGGGCTCGTTGGCTTGGCCGGTGACAGCGCCGTTCGATAGCGAGCGGGTTTTGAGGTTCGCGGCGTCTGGGGGTATCAGCCTTGAGGCGAACACGACGTATTTTGTTGTGTTCGACGTGACCGGCTTTTTCCCCACGGGCACCGTATTGGCTTCCACCGAGGAACACGTCGAGGATTCCGGTGCGGCGGCGGGCTGGAGCGTCGCGGACACGCACCGGAGCCGCATCCGCACGTCGGGCACTTGGTCGAACACGTTGACCCAGTCTCTCGGGATGGGTGTCAACGGTGAAGCGAACACGGTGTCTTCGTCTGCGGCGCCGTTGGTGTCTGCGCCTGAGGTGGTGTTTGTGGGTGAGGGTGAGACGGTGTCGGTGCGTTTGGATTTGGCGCAGGAGGTGACTGGCCGGATTCCGGTGACGGTGACGTCGTCTGATCCGTCGCGGGTCAGGGTGAATCATCCCGATAGGTTGTTTATGGGCCGCAAGTTTGTGAACGGCGTGAACGCGCGTAACGGCGTTTCGGGTGTTCAGGTGCAGACCAATGTTGTGTCTGGGGACTCGCGAGGTGCTGCGGTGAGGACGAGGCCGTCTGGGTCGATCAGTTTTGATTTCACTGGTCGGGATTGGGCGGGTTACACGGATATTGATGAGCCTGTGTTGCATAAGGGTTATCGGGTGGTGGAGGTGACTGGTGTGGCTTCTGGCGCGGATGGCCTGCCGGCGAATGGGCCTGACGCCAAGTTTCAGTTGTTGTTGTCGTCACCGTTCGGGGAGGCGGTGGCGTTTTCGCCGGTCACGGTGGTGGTGAAGCGCTCCCGGGGGCTGGACCCGGTGTTCGACCCGGACCCGCGTTTCAGTTTCGAGTGTCGTGAGCGGGAGTGCCTGCGCGTCGAGGAGGGCGGCACAGTTCAGTACACGGTGCGGAACTTCAATGTTCCGGCGCCGGGGTCGCCGTTGACGATCACCCCGACGGGCGAGGGCTTGTCGTTCGATCCGCCGGTGGTGTCGTGGACCCATCGCGATCACGACGAGCCGCGGACGGTGACGGTGACCGCTGCTCATGATGATGATGTGAGGTCTGAGACCCGGGTGATTCGTCATGTGTTCAGCGAGAACTGGGACACCAACGCGTTGTTGTCAAGGCTCCGGCGGGAGCGGCTCAGCAAGGCTGAGGCGGAGTCGGACTTCAACATGGCAGTCGCAGTCCAAGACGACGACTTGGGCAGTTTCACTACCGTTGCCGTCGTTGGAGCAGAGATCGGTCAAGTGAAGATCTGGTCCCGCCCGGGTTTCGAGGGTTTGTCGGGGTTCGGGCATTTCTGGGTTACGGTTGACGGGCCGCCTGACTGCACCGGCAGGACCCCCCGTTGGTGTTGGGATGTTCTGTATATTCGGTTGCGGACCCGCAACGCGGACGGGACCTATACCAACGCGCCGATGACCGCTAGTGTGTGGCGTGGCGACAGGCCGCGTAGTTCGAACGGTTCGCTGGCGGGGGTGGCGTACAGCAAGCTGGCCGGGCCGAAGAACTGGTTCGGTATTCATATCACGCCCGATGACTGGAACAAGCCGATCCAAGTTGAACTGCTTCTGGACCCGTCGCTTGTGGACGGTCTCAGCAGCGGGCATTACGACATTTCGTTGAGCCTGTCCCGCGCGAACGGCGAACCCACAGCACACCGCACGCTCAGAGCCAGCTGGGGACCGAGCCTGTCAGCCATCCCAGACGTCGACCCCAACACCGTCGACTCCAACACCGTCGACTCCAACACCGCAGAGGCCGACGCCGCAGAGGCCGACGATCAACAACAGCCCCAGCAAGACCAGCCCCAGGGGGAGTCTTTGACGGCTGTGTATAGGCCGGATCCGCAGGTCGTCGCGGCGGTGCAGTATTTGGCGTCACAAACCCATCACGGCTTCGCGCACGTGAACCGCTGGCAGCGGGCGCTCGCCGCGATCGGCGCATTGGACCCAGCCGACGTCACAGGCGGCGCGCTCACCCTCACCGAAGCCCGCCAGAACACCCAGAAATACAGCAGCCCCGTCTGGGACCAGATAGTCACCGAGATCCAAGCCAAACAAACCCACGACACACAACAACCACAACCACAACAGCAGGACCAGCAACCCCAGCAGGACCAGCCGCAGCAGCAGGATCCGCCGCCGGTCGTGCCGACAGTGACCGTCACCGCCGGCAGCGACGTCGCTGAGGGTGGCCCGGCGACGTTCACCGTCACCGCGGACGCTGCGCCTGCAGCCGACCTGGCGGTCAGCGTCGAAGTGGCAGCGTCAGGCGACTACGGCGTCACAGCGGGTACCCGCACCGTCACGATCCCCGCAGGCACGACGTCGAGGACGCTGACGGTGCCCACCGTCGACGACACCACAGACGAGCCCGCCGGCACAGTCACAGCGACCGTCGCAACCGGCAGCGGCTACACCGTGGGCACCGCCAACTCGGCGACAGTGGTCGTCGCAGACGACGACGACCCGCCGCCGCCGTCGTATGCCGCGGATCCGCAGGTCGTCGCGGCGGTGCAGTACCTGGCGTCGCAGACTCACCACGGCTTCGCCCATGTGAACCGCTGGCAGCGGGCGCTCGCCGCGATCGGTGCATTGGACCCCGCCGACGTCACAGGCGGCGCGCTCACCCTCACCGAAGCGAAACAGAACACCAACAAGTACAGCAGCCCCGTCTGGCACCAGGTCGTCGCTGAGATCCAAGCCAAGCAAGCCTTCGACACAGCACAATAACAACAACAGCCGAGGGGGCCTGCGCGGGCAAACCGACCGTAGCCGCCGCCGACGCGACCGCCCGACGCGGCGACCACCTCGAGTGCGTCATCACCTTGAACTGCGCACACACCGCGACGTCACCGTGTACTACTCGGTGACCAACGGCAACGACCTCACCGCCATGTCGTCAACAACCATCAACAGCGGCCGCACCGTCCCGTGTGACGGTGCGGCCAGGACGCGCGGCACGACCAAGACGCGATGGCTCCGAAGCTCTAGCATGTGAGGCGGCTGATACGTAGAACTCAAGACGCAGAACCAGAGACCGGGAGGTCGCATGAACCCTCGAAGAGACATGATCATCGGTGCGATCGCCTGCATCGTCATTTTCTTCTTCTTTGTCAGCATCGATCTGTACGAGACAGTCTCGGACTTCACGGCTGATCACGAGGGCTGGCAACTCGTTGAGATCCTCGCGGCCGTGCCCACGCTCGCCATCGTCACCTCCTGGTTCGCGATACGGCGCTGGCTGGAGGTGGCCCACCTCAACGACCGCTTGGCGCACACGGTCGGGCAACTCAAAGAAGCGATAGACGAACGCCAAGCCATGGAGGAACAGATCGGTGAGGCCTACAAGATGGCGGCGATGGGCCAACTCTCCGGAGGGCTCATCCGAGAACTCAACAACGTGATGCAGCCGATCGTCACATTGGCGCAACTGGAAGTCGACAAGACCGACCAGAGCGGGTCGCAGCCCGAGAATATGGGTCGCATCCTGTTGGCGGCGGAGCGTGGCTGCAAGATCCTCGAGAGTTCGCTGGCCGACCCGCTCGGCACGTTCGGTGAACCGGAGGAGATCGTTCCGTCGCAACGGTTGAGCAGGGTGATCGGCCAGGCCCAGGAGTCTTTCGGAAGCGATGTGACGATAGCTGTGCGCTTTTCTGACGAACACGGAGTGATCTACGTGAACCGGGACGAATTCGACTCGGTGTTCACGAGTCTGTTGACGAACGCGGCCGAGGCCATGAAGCGCGGCGGCGAGATCACGGTGGAACTCTCGACACGGACATTCGATGACGCCGCATCTGCACAGGGATTGTCGGCCGGCAGCTACTTCTGTGTCACCGTCACCGACCAGGGGGTCGGGATGACCGAAGACGTGTTGGCACAGGTTTTTGACCCGTTCTTCACGACCAAGTCGGCGGAGGGATGCGCTGGGTTGGGTCTCAGCATCGCCTATGACCAGGTTCACGGATGGTCCGGCAGGATCACCGCCGAGTCGACTTACGGTGACAGTTCGACGTTCGAAGTGCTCATCCCCCGCCGTGAGCTCGCCACGGCCGTGGAGCTCTGAACGATGGCGACCGTACTGGTGGCCGACGACGACCCGGGGGTGCGATACGCGCTGACGCGGCTGCTGACTGCGGAAGGCGACCTCGAGGTGATTGAAGCCGACGGCTGCGAAGCTGCGCTGGAGCTCATGGCCTCGGAGAAACCCGATGTGGTTGTGACCGAAGCAGTGATGCCGTCGATGACCGCGATCGACTACATAAAGGCGCTGCGCTGGGCCTGTCCGCGTGCCGGGATCGTGGCATTGTCCGCGGGAGGCATGCACCAGAGCCCAGAGTTCGCCACCGGCCTCGCCAGCACCGCAGGCGCCGACGAAGTCCTGCGCAAACCCGCCCGCAACGACTCCCTGCTCACCGCCGTCAACAAGCTCCTCCACTAAAACCCTCGATCGCCATTGTAGATTTTAGTTGATTTTAATTGATTCTTCGATAAGTTGAGTATGTGACAACTCAATTGAAGTTTCGTTACTCCTACGGGGCGAGGTAAGATCATGCACATGGACGGATCAAGCGCATCTGCTGCTGATGAGGATGCTCTTCAGAAGCTCATCGAAGCCCGTCAACTGTACGAGGACTATTTGGCCGTCAGGTCTGTCGCGGAGACGGCGACGCTCCGCGAGCTGGCAACCGAGGCCGTGTCTGAGGACAGATACCTGGACCACGCTTTTACGCCTCAGCCGCTGACGATCTCGTTTCGCTGATCCGGTCTGAGCGACGGATGCCCGCTTGGAACGAACTGCTTGAGACGTTTTCGGGGCACGCAGACGATGAGGCGCGGTCTGAGTGGTTGAATTCTCGTCACCTGGCGAGCCGTCTGAGGAGCTCTTGATCGCGCTCAATGAGGCGCTTTGCCCGTTCAGTGAAATCGATGTCGGCTCGGACCCGCTCTATCTCTGTTTCAAGAGACTCCACAATGAGTTGGTTCATGCTCATTCCTTGGACTCGGGCGACGGCCTCAGCCTCGTCAGCCAGATCTTCCGGAAGCCTAACGGTGGTTTGCTTTGTCATGCAATCATGATATCACACTATCAAGCATTCGCAAACCGACAAGAGGCCGAGCGGCCCTTGCCGTGCTTCGCACATCGGCTCGGCATCCGCGGCTCGGTCTTCTTGGCGGCCTGGCAATTCGCACCAGCCTGAGTCGGAAGGCCCAGCTCACGGGAGTTCAAGGGGTTGCTGGACAGTTGCTGCGGCGCGTGAACCACAGAGGTCGGACGGCTAGGGGGTCGGTGTGGCGGGGGAGTCGGAGGGATGGGTGACTTTCAGGGACAGGAAGCGGAGCGGGAGTTCGATCAGCGCGGTGGGACCGTGTGTCACCTCACCCCGGATCTGCATCGAGTCGCCGGCGTTGAGCACGTACCGCTTGGTGCCGTAGCCGTACTCGACGCAGCCCTCGAGGATGTAGATGAACTCCACACCAGCGTGTTGGAAGAGGGGGAACACCTCGTCGGGTTCGGTGATCGTGACGTACAGCGACTCGATCTCGCGGGTCGGACCTCGCAGCGATCCAAGGTCTTGGTACACCCTGCCGGGTCCGGCGCCTTCGTGAATGATCTCCATCCCCTGCCCCGCCGGGACGATCACTGCATCGCGTTCCTCGTCCAGCCCCCGAAAAAAGGCGGTGAAGGGAACCTCGGCCGCGTCAGCCAAGCTGATGAGTGTGCTGAAACTTGGTGAGGTCTGCCCATGCTCGACCTTGGAGAGCATCCCGATCGACAGTCCCGCCGCGTCTGCGAACTGCTCCATAGTCAAGCCCATGCCCACCCGGAGCTCGCGCACTCGCCGGCCGACGCTCTCGCACACCTCATCGGTTGTCAGTCGGCCTGTTCGACTGTCGTTGACGGTTCGTGGCGCTTCCGGTTCGCTCTCTGCAAGGGACATGTTGGCAGCGTCAGTTCTCAGAACAGAGTTAGGTACTGGTCGATCTCAGATTGGGTGATCTGGTGGTGGTGGGCCATGAACTCAACCTTTTTTGTCTTTACGAAATAGTCCCGATAGGAGCCGTCGGGGGTCATCCCGAGTCCTTTCTCAAGCACCTCGCAGGTGGCCAGGTTCTCTGCTGCGTGCAGCAAGGTCGGGGGCAGTGTGACGATCCCCCGGTCGGCGATCTCTTCAGCGGAGAGCTTGAACAGGTTGTCCGTATTCGGCTGACCGGGGTCGACGCCCCGGTCGATACCGTCGAGTCCGCAAGCAAGTATCGCCGCGAACATCAGGTACGGGTTCGCCGCTCCGTCGGCGAGTCGGAGTTCCAACCGGTCCGGCTCGGGCACCCGGATCATCTGGGTGCGGTTGTTGCCCCCATAAGCCGCGTAGGCCGGTGCCCATGTCGCCCCCGACGTCGGAGCGCCCACCCCCATTCGCTTGTAGGAGTTGACGATCGGGCAGAGGATCGCCACAAGCGACGGGGCGTGTTCGATCAGACCGGCCGCGAACTGATAGGCCATGGCGCTCAGCCCCAAACCCTTGGGGTCGTCGTCGCCTCCAACGAAGAGCGGCTCGTCGTCGAGCGACCAGAGGCTTGAATGAGCATGGAGTCCGTTGCCGGTCTTGTCGGCGAAGGGTTTGGGCATGAACGTCGCATAGCGGCCGTCGCGGGCGGCCATTGTGTGGATCATCAACCGGAACAGCACCAGCCGATCAGAGGTTGTGAGGGCATCGGCATACTGCCAGTTCTGTTCGAACTGGCCGTTGGCGTCCTCATGGTCGTTGGCATAGTTGCCCCAACCCATGGTGTTCAGATTGCGTGAGACTTCGGTGAGGTGGGGCAGCATGCGGGTGAGGCCCTTGGCGTCATAACAGGGCTGTTCGTCCATGTCGCGCTCGTCCGCGACCACGATCGACCCGTCGGGGTTCCTGTTGACCAGGGAATACTCGGCTTCGACGCCCGCATTGAACACCAGACCGCGCGACGAGAGATCGTCGAGCGCTCGCCGCAGGATCACCCGAGGTGCATACGGCCAGAGTTCACCCTCGACGGTCGGGTCGCACTGCAGAGCGGCGACATTGGGCTGCCAAGGCAACTGTGTGTAGGAGGCGGGATCGGGAATGGCCAGGATGTCGGGGCTCGACGGGTCCTGACCGATGGGCCCCGCGGCAAAACCAGCGAATCCCGCACCTTCGTTCATCACGGTCTCGAGGGCTTCAACCGGCACCAGCTTGGCGCATGGCTTGCCGTGCATCTCCACGAACATTGCGTAGATGAACTCGACACCGTCGTCTTCGACCCGTGCTTTGATGTCTTCGTAAGCGCCCATCGGACAACTCCTTCGTCTGAACAGAACCTGTGCGCGTTCCACCTGAGGAACCTCTACTGTAGGTGAAATCTCTTCACCGTTGTCAAGAGATGCGACTAAGGTTTACGGACCCGCGGAGGTGGACCGTCAAGGTACACCCCCGAGAGAATCTTGGAGGAGTTGAACTCGAGCATGTGTGGGATTGTCGGCTTGTTTCTCAAAACTGCCACCTACCGCGACGAATTGGGAAGGCTCACCGCGGCCATGCTGCACGAAATGAGGGAGCGGGGACCAGACAGCGCCGGATTCGCCGTATACGACCAGGGTGACAGCGAGCGCACGAGGATCACCGTGCTCGTGAGCGACGAATCGATCAACCTTCCGGTGACAGCGGCCGACCTGGAAACCGAGCTTGAAGCCGAGGTGACGTTGCGGGAAATCCACGATCACGCGGTGTTCGAGACGACCGGAGACGGTCGAGCCGCCCGCCAATGGCTGATCGACAACGTGCGCGGACTCGATGTGTTGAGCTATGGACAACAGATCGAGCTCTACAAGTCGGTTGGAGATCCTGATCTGGTCGCGATCCGCTACGACCTTGCGTCGCGCACCGGAACACACGCGATGGCCCACACCCGCATGGCCACCGAGTCCGCCGTCACCACCAACGGGTCGCACCCCTTCGTAACGGGGGCGGACACCTGCCTGGTCCACAACGGTTCACTGTCGAACCACAACCAGCTCCGGGAACGGCTGGTGCAACGCGGTGAGTCCTTCCAGACCGAGAATGACTCCGAAGTCGCCGCCGGCTACCTCTCATGGAAACTGCGCACCGGTGACACCATCGACGGTGCCCTCACCAGTGCTCTGAGCGACCTTGACGGCTTCTACACATTCGCCATCGGTGTCAAGGACGGCTTTGCGATCCTGCGAGACCCGATCGCATGCAAACCGGCGGTAGTGGCGGAGACCGATGACTGGGTGGCGATGTCGTCTGAGTTCCGGGCGATCGCCCAGCTGCCCGACGTGGGCCACGCAGAGATATTCGAACCCGATCCGTCACGCGTCTACTCGTGGAGCCTGGCCTCATGACAGTCTCGATCGACCTGTCGCAGGTATCGCTGCGCGACCTCAACAAGCGCCTGCACGAAACCGATGAAGGCCACTTCGTTGTGCGCAATCCGCGCGGCGCCCACGCCCTGGCGGTCGGAATCACCTCGGAAATCACCGTCGATGTGGAGGGATCGGTCGGTTACTTCTGTGCGGGGATGAACATGTTGGGCACGGTGCGCATCGACGGCAACGCCAGCACCGGGCTCGCGGAGAACATCATGTCGGGAACAGTGCGAATAACCGGCAACGCCACGATGTCGGCGGGCGCTACGGGTCATGGCGGTCTGGTCGTCATTGAAGGCAACGCCGGGGCGCGCTGCGGCATCTCCATGAAGGGCGTCGACATTGTGGTCGGCGGCGATGTCGGGCATATGAGCGCATTCATGGCTCAGGCCGGCAATCTTGTGGTGCTCGGCGACGCCGATCACGACCTCGGCGACTCGATCTATGAGGCGCAAGTGTTCGTGCGGGGCGAGGTAGGGTCGCTCGGCTCTGACTGCGTCGAGAAAGAAATGACCCCGGCACACCTCAACACGCTCAGCCGTCTGCTCAAGGCCGCAGAAATGCCCGCCGAACCAAGCGACTTCCGGTTCTACGGATCAGCCAGAGAACTCTACAACTTCCATGTCGACGATGTCGACGCGGCCGAGGCTGCGAAAGGGTTGTCGTGAATCAACAGATGTGGCACCACCGCGAGTCCTACACGTTCGACCGCAACGTGATCGCAGAGATCCGGAGGGCCGCCAACACCGGGATCTACCGGATTCGAGGCTGGGGGGCCAAGCGGGAACTGCCGACCTTCGATGATCTGGTCTTCCTGGGCGCCTCGATGTCGCGCTACCCCTTGGAGGGCTACCGCGAGGCTTGTGCCACCGATCTCGTGATCGGCGAGGGGCGTGCCGAGCGACCGGTTCGCCTGGAGATTCCGATCACCATCGCGGGGATGAGCTTCGGGTCGTTGTCGGCGCAGGCCAAGGAGGCCCTCGGCCGGGGCGCCACCGCCGCGGGTACGTCCACGACCACCGGCGACGGGGGTATGACCGCTGAGGAGCGAGGCCACTCCGAGACGCTCGTGTACCAGTACCTGCCGTCGCGTTACGGCATGAACCCCGACGACCTGCGCCGAGCGGACGCTATTGAGGTGGTTGTCGGGCAGGGTGCGAAACCAGGTGGTGGCGGGATGCTGATGGGTCAGAAGATCAACGAGCGGGTTGCGGAGATGCGCACGCTCCCTGAGGGGATCGACCAACGCTCGGCGTGCCGCCATCCGGACTGGACCGGCCCCGACGACCTGATGATCAAGATCATCGAACTGCGCGAGATAGTCGACTGGCAGGTACCGATCTATGTCAAGGTCGGGGCCGCCCGCCCGTACTACGACACCTGTCTGGCAATAAAGGCGGGTGCCGACGCGATAGTCGTCGACGGCATGCAGGGCGGTACGGCAGCCACGCAGGACGTCTTCATCGAGCATGTCGGCATCCCCACGATCGCCGCTGTCCCGGAGTCGGTACGCGCTCTCAAGGAACTCGGTGTCCATCGTGAGGTGAAATTGATCGCCGCCGGGGGGATTCGCTCGGGAGCTGATGTGGCCAAAGCACTGGCGTTGGGGGCCGACGCAGTCTCGCTCGGCACCGCCGCACTGATCGCCATCGGAGACAACGATCCTGCCCTCGACGAGCAGTATCGGGAACTGGGCTCGGCGGCCGGTTTCTGGGAGGACTTCCAGGCAGGCAACGACCCGGCGGGAATCACCACTCAGGAGCCTGAGTTGGCGAGCCGGCTCGATCCGGAACTCGCCGGCCGTCGCTTGGCCAACTACCTGCAGGTTTTGACCCTCGAGCTTCAGACGCTGGCCCGTGCGAACGGAAAGTCTCATGTCCACAACCTCGAACCGGAGGACCTGGCCGCCCTTACCGTCGAGGCAGCGGCGATGGCCAGGGTGCCGCTGGCAGGCACCGATTGGATTCCCGGCAGTTCCTGACGCTGGCCTTCCTTACGGCGCGTCTCTCTAATACATAGTGTCGTTCGTGCGTTAGTGTCGCCGCGATGGACCGTCGTCAATTCTTGCAGTCAGGTGTGTTCGCCGCTGGAGGTGCCACTGCCTTCCCGCTCCTCGCTGCCGCCACCGCTGGGGCCCAAGCGTCCGGCGAGAGCCCGTACGGCTCTTTGGAGGGCATCGCGCCCGATGCCAACGGAATGATCCTTCCGCCCGGCTTCACATCCCGTGTTGTCGCCGTCGCGGGTGAACCGGTGGGCGACACCGACTTCGAATGGCACATCTTCCCGGACGGAGCGGCGACCTTCGACGACGGCAACGGTGGCTGGATCCACACTGTCAACAGCGAGGTGTTCCTCGCGGGCGCCGCAGGTGTGAGTGCCATTCACTACGACGCCGACGGCAACATCATCGACGCCTACCCGCTGCTGCGCAACAGCAATTCCAACTGTGGCGGGGGACCGACCCCCTGGGGCACGTTCCTCTCCGGTGAAGAGGTCTTCGCCTCAGGCGGGTATCTCTGGGAGATCGACCCGACCGGCGCCAGCGAACCCAAGGCGCACGAGGCGATGGGGATCTTCGTGCACGAGGCAGCGGCCGTGGATCCGGTTCGGGAGCAGGTGTACCAGACCGAGGACATGCCCGACGGGTGCCTCTACCGCTACACGCCGGACAACTATCCCGACCTGAGCAGCGGACTGCTCGAGGTCGCTGCGGTCGCCGACGACGGGTCGGTGTCATGGATCGAGGTGCCCGATCCGTCGGGGTCGGAGATGCCGCCGCGTCACCAGGTCCCGGAATCGACACCGTTCCTCGGTGGTGAGGGCATCTGGTACCACGACGACTGGATCTTCTTCTCGACGAAGTTCGACAACAAGATCCACGGGATCAACGTCGCCGACTCGACTCACACTCTGCTCTACGACCCGGACCCCGAGGAGGTTGCCGCAGGCACCGCGGTCTTGTCCGGTGTTGACAACCTCACGGTGGATGCCGGAACCGGCGACATCTTCGTGGCCGAGGACGGCGGCAACATGGAGGTGGTCATCATCACCCCCGACGGGGTCGTCGCACCGTTCGCCCGCTTGGTCGACCAGGACAACTCTGAGATCACGGGTCCGGTGTTCAACCCGCGTCGCGACCGTCTCTACTTCTCTAGTCAGCGAGGCCCGTCGCCGAAGACGATCGGCGAGATCAACCCGATGGTGGTCACTGAGGACCGCTTCGGAGGGATCACCTATGAGGTCTCCGGGCCGTTCCGGGGGATCGTGGAGGAGGTCGTCGAGGAACCCGAGGTGACGACGACCACCGCGGCAGCAGCGACCACAACCACTGAGGCGCCCGCTACAACACGAGCACCGACGACCACCGCCGCGCCCACCACAACGGTGCCGTCACCCACCACGACGATCGCCTCGATCTCAGAGCAATCAGGTGACGGCGACGGCGGCGGTTCCGGCACGGGCATCGCGATAGGTATCGGCGCTGCCGCGGTGGTCGCCGTGGGTGCGGGCGTGGTCGGCCTTCGACGCCGCGCCCGTTCTTAGAACGTGCGCGGATTGAACATTGTGGGTGCGCCGAGGCCTGTTGTCTCCCGCTCATGTTCGCTGCGCTCACGGGCCGCTCGGGCCACGGCCTCGTTCGGTCGCGGCCGTGTGCGGGGTCAATCCGCTCGGCCTCTTAACCGACGCGGAGAACCTGGCTGGGCCATTTGAGCGCCCTCAGTGATTTGATAGACGATATAATCTCGGATCTGCGCCACAGGGCGTGAGCGGAATCAGGACCGACAGCGAGCCAGGACTGCGAGAGAACGATGTCAACCCCCCCAGTTCCATTGATCGGTCGTCGCTTCCTCGCCGAGGTGATGCGTGACGCCGGAATCGAGACGGTGTTCACCGTCGCCGGGGGACATTTCCTTCCCACGTACCACGAGATGGGCCAGATTGGTGCACCACAGGTCGTGGCTGCGCGCCATGAGCAGGGTGCCGGCTACATGGCGTCGGGCTATGCGCTGGCCACGGGCCGCCCGGGCGTGGTCTTCTCCGGTGCCCCCGGTCCGGGAGCCACCAACCTGGTCACTGCGGTTGCCAACGCCTTCGCCGACTCGATCCCTCTGCTTGTACTGAGCGCTCAAGTCGACCGGCGGTATATCCACCGCAACATTCTTCAGTATTGCGACAACGTCGGACTGTTCAGCCCGTTCAGCAAGTCCTCGACGCAGGCCGTGTCGCTTGAAGAGGTGCCGAGTCTCATCGCCACAGGGTTGCAACTCGCCTGTTCGGGTCGCCCGGGGCCGGTACACATTGCGTTGCCTCAGAATCTGCAGGCTGAGACCATCACCGCTCGTGCCCCGGTCCGAGCACTCACACCACAACCGCCGAAGCCTTCAGATTCCGATGTGGATGCACTCTTGGAGAAGCTCGCCGCCAGCGAGCGCCCCGCAATACTGGCAGGCCACGGAGTGGTCCGCAGCGGTGGCAGTGGGGATCTGGCGGCCCTGGCTGATCGGTTGGGTGCTCCAGTCGCGACGAGCCGCTCCGGGATCGGGAGTATCTCCACGGATCATCAGTGCAGCGTCGGGATGCTCGGCTTCTACGGCACAGATGAGGCTCGCCGAGCGGTCGCCGACGCAGACGTGGTTCTGGTTGTGGGTTGCGCCATGGGCGAACAAACCACTTTCGGCTGGCGACCCACGCTTTTCTCGGAGGACGCGTCAATCGCTCAGATCGACGCGGACGCCTCACAGATCAACCGGAACTACAACGCCGACGTCGGCGTGGTGGCTGATGCCGGCACCACAATCAAGGCGCTCCTCGAGCGAATCGGCACCGGAACCGGTGTCCGCGAGAGATGGTTCAAGGACCGACCCGTGCGCACGGAACCCCAGAACGATCCGAGCCGGGGTTTGAGCGCTGCAGACGTGATGCGTGCTCTCAACGCCTGCCTGCCCGACGCCGCGGTCGTGTCTGCCGATATCGGCAACCACCGTCTGTGGGTCTGCGAGCAGCTCGACGTCAGGCGTGCCAACGGACTGCTTCAGTCCTGTGAGTTCGATGCGATGGGTTTCAGTCTTCCGGCTGCCATAGGAGCAGCGGTCGGCCTCAGTGGTGCAAGGGCAGTGGCCATCGCTGGAGACGGCGGGTTTGTGCACACGATGGGCGAGCTGGTCGTGGCCCAAGAGCTCGGGGTGCCCGTCGTGGCGATCGTGTTTGTTGACGGGGCGCTCGGCATATTGAAACACCAGGCGGAGGAGATGTATGGCGAGCACCACTTCGTGCGGCTCGCGCCGATTGACTTCGAAGCCGTTGCGACCTCATTCGGGCTTGAGGCCCGGACTGTCGGCACGTCCGCGGAGCTTGATGCGTTGTTGCGGTGGGCCATGGCGTCGGACGGGCCGGTGTTGCTGGCGGTGACCATCGACCCCGGCGAAATCTTCCCTCCGCTGCGCACAAAGATCGAACAGCGCAAAATCGACCTTCTCGGTCAGTCTTGACGAGACACGAAGAAAGCAGGCATAGATGAGCGATATTCGCAAGATCCACGTCACGCTGGAAGAGACGCGCCGAGAGGGTGGGCGAGTGGTCGAGCCACCTCTGAAGATGGCCATCGTGGCTGCGGTGATGCGCAATCCTTGGGCGGGGTTGCCTTTTGTTGAGGACCTCCGGCCTGAGATCCGCGACTTCGCCAATGGTCTCGGTACACTGTTGGTTGATCGACTGGTTGAGGCGCTCGGCTCAGCCGAGTCGATTGAGGCATACGGCAAATCGTCGGTGGTCGGGGTCGACGGTGAGATCGAGCACGCCAATGCCATGGTGCACACGTTGTTGTTCGGCAATCCGATCCGTGAAGCAGTCGACGGTGCGAGCACTCTGGTCTTCGCCAACACTCGCGGGGGACCAGGATCGCCGATTCTCGTGCCGATGGTCCATAAGGGGGAGATGCTGGTCCGCTCTCACTATCACACAGCCCAAACCATGATCCCGGACGCTCCTCGTGCCGACGAGGTGGTCGTGGCGGTCGGCGGGGCCAGTCGTTCAAGACCTTTCCCCCGCATAGGTGATCGTGACCTGGATCGATCTGACCTGGTCGAACTGCAACTGCAGCGGGGCTGAGTTCAACCAACCCGAACTCGATACAACGAGGTTTGAGCTACGAATCCGGATGCGGGTTCGTGTTCGGTTCGTTGGCTGCATTGGCAGCGTTGATCGCTTGGGTCAGTGCCTTTATCGCATGCTTGCGGTGCAGGCGCATCTCTTCGATGACCATCTGGCCATCCCGGTTCTGGATGGCCTTGAGAATCCGGCGGTGTTGTTCTCTGACGAGTTGACGGTTCTCCGGGGAGGAGAGGTAGCGGGAACGGTATCGGTCTGACGAGTCCCATAGAATTCTCAGTACTCGGGCCAGTTGGGGCATGCCGGCTGCCTCAAAGACGGTGAAATGAAAGCGACGGTTCACGGCCCGCAACTGGATCACGTCGTGCTCGACTGCCTCCATCTCTTCGACGAGTTCTGCGAGGGTCTCGTGATCGGGTGCCTGGAGTTTGGGTATTGCCTGACGGACCGCTTCGGTCTCCAAGAGCTTGCGAATGCGATAGATCTCCTTGAGGTCATCGATGTCGAGGTCGGTCACCACGTAGCCGCGGTGTGGCCGGTAGTCGACGTGGCCCTCTCCCTCAAGAATCCGCAGAGCCTCGCGCACGGGCACAGCGGAGACACCGAAGTCTGCTCCGATGGCATCGGGTCGCAGAGCGGAACCGGGAGGGAGGCTTCCGTCGAGCAGTTGGCGCCGGAGTTCCAGCAGCACCGCTTCCTGAGCAGTTTTGGGGCGTTCGAACACACTCACTCCTTTAATCATGCCATGTGTGGGGCGAACCCGCTTCCAACAATCTGAGACTTGACATCTGATTGATTATTTCATATAGGATTCTAGCCAGGAGGGACTACCATGACCAGAAGACCAATCAGACGTTCGCTCGCCCTGTGGCTGGCGATCCTCATCACCTTCGCGCTGGGTGCCGCCGCTTGCGGAGATGACGACGAGAGCAGTGAACCACCGAGCACGACCGCCGCACCCGACGACGCAGGTGACGACACCGATATGGATGAAGACGTCACCCCCGAGCCCGTCGAACTGCAGACCATTCGACTGGTGCCCTGGGGAGGACGCTTCATCGACTTCATCGATCTCTATGTCGGTGAGGAGAACGGCTACTTCGCCGAAGCCGGAGTCAAGATCGAACAGCTTCCCGGCGCAGGCGCAGGTGACGCAGTCCGTCAGCTGGTAGCGGGCAATGCCGACATCGCCATGGCCGACCCGTTCTCAGGATTCTTCGCAGTTCTAGCCGGTGAGGACTTGGAAGGGTTCTACTGCCCGTACACCAAGAACTGGTTGACGATGGTCGTCAATGAAGGCGGCGGTATCAGCGAACCTGAAGATCTCCGCGGCAAGACGATCGCGGTCACCTCACAGGCGTCCACCAGCAAGTGGTATGCGGCCCTGCTGCTCGCCGCCAACGGGATCACTGAGGACGACGTCACGTTCGCTGCTACCGGCATCGACTTCTTCAGTGCTCTGGAGAGCGGAGAAGCTCAGGCTGCGTCGACATGGGGCAGCATCAACTGGGCACTCTTCGGTGAGAACGGTCTGACCGGACCAGACGACTACACCATCTGGGAGTATGAGCAGGTTCCCGGACCGAACGACGTCTACTTCGCCAAGACGGGCTGGGTCGAGGAGAACAGCGAACTCCTCGGAGGCTTCATCGACGCACTCGAGAAGTCCAAGAACTGGATTGCCGAGAATCCCGATGCTGCGGCCCAGATCGGCTCAGAGTACGCCGATGGTGCCGACAACCTGGTGCGCAACCGGGCTGTCATCGACTTCCGCATTGACATGCAGAACACTGGACCAGGCGTTGCCGAGAACGGCATGGGCTGGTGCGACGTGGACACCATCGCGGATCTCGCAGCCCAAGGTCTATCTCTGGGGATCATCGAATCCGAGGTTGATGTGGCATCGATCTTTTCCAACCGTTACGCCGGTAACTGAATCGCCCCCGCGCGAGAATCCGGATTGTGAATAGACGACAGCACCAAGCGTGACGCCTTCAGTCCCTCCAGAGGAGCTCTCGGGGCGCAGCAAGATCGAAATCGACAGTGTCAGCAGAACGTATGCCTCCGATGCAGGCGACATCGTGGCCCTGCAAGACATCGATTTCGAGATTGCGCCCCGAGAGTTCGTGAGCGTTGTCGGCCCGAGCGGATGCGGCAAGAGCACACTCCTGAGATGCATCGGGGGCCTGATCCCCCCAACGTCTGGAGAGATACGAATTGGTGGACAGGTCGTCACCGAACCCGACCCGAGGATCGGCTACGTGTTCCAGAAGGCGGTCCTGTTGCCTTGGCGGACCGTGGAGGACAACGTCATGTTGCCCTTCGAGGTCGCCGGACGGCCCACTGGAGCCAACCGTGACAAAGCTCTCGAGGTGCTGGAGATGGTGGGGCTCAGCGAGTATTTGAAGCACCGTCCGACCGAACTGTCCGGTGGGATGCAACAGAGGGTGTCCGTCGCGCGGGCGTTGGCCACTGAACCGTCGATCCTGTTGATGGACGAGCCTTTCGGGGCCTTGGATGCACAGACCCGGGATTCGATGAACGTTGAGCTGTTGCGGATCTGGAATGAAGCTCAGACCACCGTGGTATTCGTCACCCATGACATCGGCGAAGCCCTGTTCCTCTCCGATCGTGTCATGGTCATGACCGCTCGGCCCGGGCGAGTGCACGACATCGTCGAGGTCGACATTGATCGGCCCCGGGCGTTCGAACAAGTTGAACTCGACGAACGTTTCTGGTCTCTGCGCCAACGGATAAGAGGGGAGCTCCAGTAGCTGTGGCCAACTCCGGCAGTCCTCTGAACCGGTTCGTCCGTGCGCTCCGCTCCGAAGCGTGGATCGGGCGGATCCTGGTGTTCGTGAGCGCCTCGATCCTGCTCGTGGTATGGCACGTCTGGGCGTCGGGGAACTCGCCGCTGATCCTCCCTGAACCGCTCGACGTACTGGACCGGCTCATCAGCTATGTCGGCGACGGCCGTGCCAACCAGCACATTTCGATCACCCTGCAGGAGATCGCCCTCGGGTTTCTTCTCGGGGCCGGCATCGGCATCGGTTTCGGCACTCTGGCCGCGGAGTTCAGCATCGCCCGTCGGGTGATCATGCCCTACGTCATCATCAGCCAGGCCCTCCCCAAATTCGCGCTGGCACCGATACTGGTCATCTGGTTCGGGTTCGGCATGGAACCCAAGATCATCATCGCCGCCCTGATCGCCTTCTTCCCCCTGCTCGAGAACACTTTCCTGGGGTTGACCTCGACACCAGCGGACATGCTCGAACTGTTCCGTGCGATTCGGGCGTCACGCTGGACGACCCTTCTCAAAGCGAGGGTCCCCTACGCGATTCCCACGATTTTCAGCGGGTTGCGGGTGGCCTTGATGCTCAGCCTCGTCGGTGCGGTGGTGGCTGAGTACGTCGGCGCCAACAAGGGGCTCGGGGCACTCATCATCGTTGCCCAGGGAACGCTCGACACCGAGTTGATGTTTGTGGCTTTCGTACTGTTGACGATCCTCGGATTCAGCCTCGACAAGCTCCACGGCCTCGCCTATCGCTTGGTGATGCGCCGCCTGTACGGATCGGTCGCGACCGATGCTGGTGACAGTCAGCCTCGGGTGTCGGTATGACCATGAACTTCGGATGGCGCGTGCCTTCCTACGCCGGCCGGCACACGTCGGTGGAGACGTCTCGTCGGCTCGTCCCATATTTCACACGGGTCGAGGAAGCCGGATTCGAGGCGATCTGGGTGATTGACCATCTGCTCGTAGCTCCCAACGTCTACTCCGTGGCGTGGCAGGACCCGATGATCACACTTGCCGTTGCGGCTGGAGTGACTGAGAAGATCCGTCTGGGCACGGCGATTCTGTGCGCTCCGTTTCGTCATCCGACGATAACCGCCAAGGAGGTGGCGAGCCTAGATCATCTGGCCGGAGGCGGCCGCGTGATCCTCGGTGTTGGAACCGGTCATGACGACATGGAGTTCGCCTCGGTGGGGATCCCCCGTAGTGAGCGAGGCAAACGGACCGATGAGGCCTTGGAGTTGATCCAGCTTCTGTTGTCCCAAGACGATGTCGACTACCAGGGCAAATACTATTCGGTGGGCGACGGCACGAGTCTGTATCCACGACCGGAGCAACCGATCCCCGTGTGGATCGGCGGCGGAACGCAGGTCCACATCGTCGACAATGTCGACACGCCCAATATGGCCCCGCCCGTTCTGCGACGCATTGGCCGTCACGAGGGCTGGATCTGCCGATCCTCGGGGACGAGCCCGGAGATCATCGCCTCAGACATTTCTTCGGTACGGACCTATCTGGGTTCACGGCGCAGCATGGATGACTTCACCATGTCGCACGCGCAGTGGATCCATATCGTCGAATCGACTGACCGTGACAAGGTCGTGAGGAAACAGCTCGAGGCCTACCGGACCGTGATGGACGTGAAACGGTCCGACGAAGATCTCCAGAACGCCTACCTGTTCGGGACCATCGACGAGATGACAGCGCGTATCTGCGAACTCAAGGCCGCTGGTGTCGACCACCTCATCATCAACCCGCTCAGCGACGACCCACGACAGATAGATCTTTTCGTCGAAGAGATCATGCCCAACGTTTGACGCCCCCCCCCGATCATCCAACAGCCGATTACGCCAACACCCGATTACGGAGCGACCATGCAGCTCATTTTGCACAACATCGATCAGGTCTTCAGCGGTCGCCTCGACGAACCCACGCTCGACGTCGACACGATCGTGGTCGACGACGGAGTGATCGTCTCATTCGACTCGACTGCGCTGAGACACGCCGACACAGTGATCGACTGTAAAGGCATGACGGTGGCCCCGGGCCTGGTCGACACACACGTCCACCCCACGCTCGGCGACTACGCCCCGAAACAGCAGTCTGTCGGCTATCTGGAGCGCATGATGCACGGGGCAGTCACAAGGGTCATGTCGGCCGGTGAAGTCCACGCCCCCGGTCGGGTCGATGCCGAATCGGCGCTGGCGATCGCTATGGGCGCCTTCCACTCGTTCCAGATCTTTCGGCCCTCGGGAATGAAGGTTCATGCAGGGGCGATGCTGCTGGAGAAGGACACCGAGTTCAGTCACATCGACCGAGCTTTCGAAGCGGGCATGCGCATCATCGGTGAAGTTGGGATCGGCTCGTTGAAAGACCCGGTCCGTTCAGGTGAGCTGTCCTGTTATGCCCGAGACTTGGGCATGACGGTGCACATGCACTGCGGCTGCACCTCTGACCGAGGGCCCGGCGGTGATGCTCATCCCTACTTCTCGGCCGACGATGTGTTCACCGTCAGACCGACGATTGCTTCGCACGCCAACACCTTCGCCTCGTTGAGCGACGAGGACATCGACCGTCTGTGTGCGGACGACGGCCCGCCCTTCGTTGAGGTGGTCCAGGCTGGTGGTACACGCTCAATGCTGCGTGTGGTGGAGCGCTTGGTGGAGACCGACTCACTCGATCGGCTTCTGATCGGGACCGACACTCCAACCGGTTACGGCGTCACCTCGTTGGGAATCCTCAAGACGATCGGTGACATCTGCTCGTTGGGCGGCGTCGCCCCTGAGACTGGTTGGGCGATTGCTTCGGGATCCGGTGCCCGGGCGTTCGGACATGACCGGAATACCGTCCAGATCGGTCAGCCGGCAGACCTCGTTGTGATCGACGCGTCGCTGGGTTCGGTCGAGGGATCGGCTGCAGAGGCGATAGCGGCCGGCGAGTTCCCGGGTGTTGCCGGCGTGATCACCGACGGCGTGGTGCGCGTCGAGGGATCGTTGTGCACTCTGCGGTCCCGCCGAGTCGCCTCTATAGCCACCGCCGCCTGAGCAGCTGTGGCCGCCCTTCTTTGAGTAGACAGTCGGGGAAGGTTACGATCAGGTCGATGGATGTAGTCGTTGCGTTGCATGTGGCCGCAGCACTGCTCTTGATCGTGGCGGGGTTGGCCAAGGTGTTCAGGCCAGTGCCCACAGCCGAGCTGTTGGCATCCTTCGGGTTGCCGGAGGTTCCGGCGGCGGTCGTAGTCATCGGCATCGTGGAATCCGCGGTGGGGGTCTCGGCGTTGGTGACCGGTGGGCATCTCTTGGCGGTGGCCACAGGAACGCTCTATGTCGGATTCATCGTGGTGGTCGGCAGGGCGCTGGCCACAGGGGCCGAATCCTGTGGTTGTTTCGGTCGGGTCAACTCGCCGCCGTCCTGGATCCACGTGGTCGGCAATGCCGTCTTTGCAGTCGCGTCGTTCGTTGCCGCGGCTGGGCGCACTCCAGCGCAGGTCATGGCTGACCAGCCGGCAGACGGAATCGGCTTCGTGGTTGGGACGGGGTTGATCGCAGGTCTGGCTCTGGTTGCGTTCACAGCCGTGCCCGAAGCGCTCGCCGCACGCAGCGGCACCCGGTCGGCTGACTTTCAGATCACCAGCGAACCCGGCCAGCGATGAGCCGGGCCGTCGTCAGCGCCCTGAGTCGTGTGGTTGCCCATCGCACATCACGGCGCGGCCTTCTCGCTCGTTCCGCCTTCGGAGCGACCGCGCTGGCTGTGGCCCCCGTGGCCTTCACGATGCGTCCGGTCTCCGCGCACCGGCGTCAGTGCTCGTCTCAGAAGTGAACCGTGTCCTGCAAGGTATCAGCATCGGTTCAGCAACCTAGTGGGCGGGTTGGAAGCGGCGGGCGATCCTTCGGTGGGTGGTCAGCATCTCTTCGAGGCGGAGTGAGGTGAGTTCGCCGTTGTAGACGACGGATTCGCCGTTGACGATCGTGTGGTGGGCACCCACTGGACCGCAGCGGAGCCAGCCCTCGATCAGGTCATCGAGCACTCCGGCGAAGGCGGGGCCGTCGAGGCGCCACACGGCGATGTCGGCCACCGCGCCGAGCGACAACTCTCCGAGTTCTCCCGAACGGCCGAG
The DNA here is from genome assembly GCA_965208435.1 of Candidatus Aldehydirespiratoraceae bacterium. Classification (GTDB taxonomy): domain Bacteria; phylum Actinomycetota; class Acidimicrobiia; order Acidimicrobiales; family Aldehydirespiratoraceae; genus VXYK01. Next base: position 2,166,108 of record OZ242337.1, read on the forward strand.
ACAGGCGGCCCCGCCCCTGGTTGCGATCTCCAGCGCCGCACGGGCGGGCATCGAGTCGGCGCCGTTGCGGAGTTTCCCAAGCAGCATCGCCTGACGCGCCTCCTGCCACAGCGAGGCACAGTCAGCCGAGGAGGAGCCGTCACATCCCAACCCGACCGGCGAACCGGCAGCTCGAAACTCAGCAACCGGAGCGATCCCGGAGCTGAGAATCAGATTGGAGCTCGGGCAGTGGGCGATCCCCACGCCGGCGGTGCCGAGCTTGACGACTTCGTCAGGATTCGGCCGGACGCAATGGGCCACCCAGGAGCGGTCGCCGAGCCAGCCGCAATGCTCGAAATGCTCGACACAGCGCATCCCGTAGGTCGCCATCGAGAACTCGTCGTCCTCGACGTTCTCGGCCAGATGCGTGTGCAACCGCACATCCAGTTGCTCAGCCAGCGAGGCGGTCTGCTGCATCAAGGCTGTCGTGACTGTGAACGGAGAGCAGGGAGCCAACGCGACCCTGGTCATGGCCCCGTGGCTGCGGTCGTGGTGCCGGGCGACGGCGCGCTCGCTCTCGGCGAGAATGAACTCCTCGTCGCGCACCGCGTCGTCGGGAGGGAGGCCCCCGTCCTTGACCGAGAGGCTCATCGAGCCGTAGGTGGGGTGGAAGCGCATGCCGATGTCCCGCGCCGCGTCGATCTGCGCGCTGAGGAGATCGCCCGCTCCCTGGGGATGCAGGTAGTGGTGGTCCGTTGATGTGGTGCATCCACTCAGAGCCAGCTCGGCGAGACCAACCCAGGTGGACACATGGGCGGCTTGTTCGTCCAAAGCCGCGGTCCACAGCGGATACAACGTCTGCAGCCAGCCGAACAGCGGCGCGGAAGTCATCGGCGTGTAGGCACGCGTCAGATTCTGGAACAGGTGGTGGTGGGTGTTGATGAGACCGGGCGTGACCAGACACCCGTCCGCGGAGATCGTTCGTTGAGCAGCTACAGGGGGCTCGCCCGGTGTGCCGATTCCTGAGATCCTGCCGTCCGTGCAGGCGACCCAGCCCCCGGCGATCTCCCGACGCTGCGCATCCACCGTGGCCACCAGCGCAGCGTCGACGACAAGCAGGTCTGCGGGCATGCTCTAACGCTCCTCGCGGCGGAACGGCAACCCCAGAGCTGCGGGAGCCGCGGGCGGCCGGTTCCGAAGCACCATCGCGCCGGCGATCATCACCGCAATTGTCAAGACATAAGGCAGCATCGACCACAGGATCGGATTCCACGGCAGATCGAAGCTCTCAGTACGGTTCGGCAGCGCCAGGGCAAGGCCGAACAGGAACGCGCCCAGAGCCACCCGACGCACCTTCCAAGCACCGAAGATCACCAGCGCAACGGCGATCCAACCTCTGCCGGCCACGACCCCGTCGGTCCAACCGGGGCTGATCGAGAGAGACAGATAGGCGCCGCCGATCCCCGCGAACGCACCGCCGATCGCCACCGCGAACAGACGCAGACCGAGCACCGAGTGCCCAGCCGCATCCGCGGTTGCGGCCGACTCGCCGGCGGCCCGCAACGCCAGGCCCCCGCGGGTGCGGTTCAACACGAACCATGTGACGCAACCCAGCAAGACGGCCAGATATGCCAGCGGAGACTGTTGGAACAAGATCCGACCGATCCAGGAAATGTCACTGAGCGGACCCCAGTCAACGTCAACAAACTGGACCTCGGGACGCTCGCCCTCGTAATCGGTGCCCCAGAAGTTGGCGAGACCGACCCCGAAAATCGTGAGCGCCAACCCGCTCACAACCTGGTTGGCACCGAGCACCACCGCGAAGAGTCCATGGATCATCGCCACCGAACCGCCGATGACGGCAGCGGCGAGCAGCCCCAGCCAGGGATTGCCGGTCTCGAACGCGAACACGAAACCGCCGACCGCGCCCATGGCCATCATGCCCTCGACGCCGAGGTTGAGCACGCCGGCCCGTTCCGCGACCATCTCGCCCAGGCTCGCCAGATAGATCATCGCGCCGAATTGAATGGCGGCGAAGAGCAGGCCGATCACCGCGGTCTCCGGGAAGGTGAGGCCAAGAATCATGTGCTGCGCACCTTCGGTTCGGCCATCTCGATGCGATACACGATCAGCACCCCGGCGGCGATCACGCCGAAGAGGATCAGCGCCTGCAGCACGGTCGATACCGCGTCGGACACGCCGATCGCCTTGATCGACTGTCCGCCGACCTGCACGGCGCCGAACAGCACCGCCACCGCCGCCACTCCGCTCGGACGCATCAACGCCAGGGCTGCGACGATGATCCCCGCGAAACCGTAGCCGTTGGAGACCGTATCAGTCAGTCGGGTCGCGTTCCCTGTCAACTCGATCCCGCCGGCGAGCCCCGCAACCGCGCCCGACAGCACCAGCACCGTCAGAATCTTGCGCTTGAGTGAAATACCGGCGTACGTGGCGGTCGCTCCTGAGGAGCCGGCAACCCGAAGCTCATAACCCCACGAACTGTGCGACACCATCAGACCGACCACCGCCAACACCCCGACGGCGATCAGCAACCCGAGGTGGGCACGTTGAAACAAGTCCGGAAGGAACGACTGTTCGGGGAGCGCCGGGGCCTGCACGAAGCCGTAGCCTTCGGGGTCCTTCCATGGGCCGTTGATCAAATAGCGGATCAGACGAACAGCGATCTCGTTGAGCATCAACGTGGTGATGATCTCGTTCACTCCGATGTAGGCCTTTGCCGCGGCCGGTCCGAGTGCCCAGAGCGCGCCGCCTATAGACCCTCCGACGATCATCGCCAGGATGAGTACCGGCCCCGACCAACCCTCGCCGATCTGCGCGATCCCCGCGGCGGTCGTTGCTCCGAAGAGGATCTGTCCCTCCGCCCCGATATTCCAGAGACCCATGGTTGCGGCTATCGCCACCGCCAGACCGGCGAGTGCCAGTGGAATCGCCCGGTTGAGGGTGACAGAAAAAGCCTCCAGGTCACCGAACGACGCCGACAACATCCGTCTGTAGACCTCCGTGGGGCTGTCGCCGGCGACAAGAAGAAGGACTGCGCCAAGCAGAAGCGCAACCAGCAGACCCACCAGGAACGCCAGCGGCTGGCCACCCCGAACCGGTGCCTCCCTTCGTACCAACACCGGGCGTATCACGCTGACTCACCTGCCATGGCCAAGCCGATCGCACTGCGGTTCGCGTCGGCACCCTTGAATTCTGCGGCGATCCGGCCGTCGTGCATCACGATGATCCGGTCGGAGATCGCCAGGAGTTCGTCCAGGTCCTCGGAGATCATCAACACACCCAGACCCTCGTTTCGGGCGTCGATGAGCAGTTCCTGGATTGCCTTCACTCCCTGCACGTCGAGCCCGCGTGTCGGCTGGGACGCGACGATCACCGACGGCTCAGCGGTCAACTCACGCCCCACGAGCAGCCGCTGAAGATTGCCGCCCGAGAGCCCTGCAATCCGTTGATCCAACGACCCGACGCGCACCTTGAAGGACTCGACAACTTGCGCACAGAAGGCCCTCGCCCGATCAGACGCGATCAGCGGACCGCGGGTGTGTTGTCGATAGGAACGCAGGATCGCATTGTCGGTGACGCTGAGTTGGGGAGCGAGCCCCACTCCGACGCGGTCTTCGGGTATGTAGGACAACCCTGAACGAAACCGATGACGCGGCGTGGCGCCTGTGATGTCGCGGCCGAACAGCGTCACGGTCCCCGACGTGGACTCGCGGAGTCCGGCGATGACATCGGAGAGCTCGCGTTGACCGTTGCCCGCCACGCCGGCAATTCCTACGATCTCGCCTGCATGAACCGACAGGGAGATGTTGCTGAGCGCTTCCAGATTCCGATTGTTGAGGGCGCACAGACTGTGTACCGCGAGCAGTTGGTCGCCGGCTTCTCTCGGCTCTGGCCGCAGCGCCGCTTCGGTGGCTTCACCGACCATCAGTTCTGCGAGTTGTTGAGGCGTCAGGTCAGCAACCGCCAGAGACGCCGACACAGTCTTGCCGCCCCGCAGCACTGTGGCCTCGTCGCAGTACTGCTTGACTTCGTGCAGTTTGTGGCTGATGAAGATCACTGATCGACCATCATTGGCCATCCGTCGGATCACCAGTCCGAGTTCGTCCGCCTCGTTCGGCGTCAGAACCGCTGTGGGTTCATCGAGAATGAGGATCTCGGCGTCACGCCACAGCGCCTTGAGGATCTCGACCCGCTGACGTTCCCCCATCGACAACTGCCAGATGTGACGCTGCGGGTCGACGTCCAGCGAGAACTGCTCGGCAATCTCGGCGACTCGGCGTTCGACAGCACCCATGTTCAAGATGCGTTCCGCTGCCCCCAACACCACGTTCTCGGCCACGGTGAAGGTGGGCACGAGTCGGAACTCCTGGTGGACCATCCCAACACCCGCCGCCAGTGCATCGGCGGGATTGGCGAACACCTTGCGTTCACCGAAGAGACGAACTGCGCCCTCCTCAGGGCGATAGACGCCGGCAAGGACGTTCATCAACGTCGACTTGCCGGCGCCGTTCTCGCCAAGGACAGCGTGGATGCTGCCCCGCTTGACTCTGAGTTCAGTACCGGCATTGGCGACAACGCCGGGGAACCGTTTCCAGATTCCTGTGAGTTCTACAGCAAGCGGGGCAGCGTCCACTGGTGTGTTGATGGTCGATAGGGATCTGTCGGTTGAGTGTTCAGTCTCAGCCGATGTCGCCAACGACGCCTTGGACGAAGAACGCTTCGCTCAACAGTGTTCCTGGATCCATGACTTCGCCTTCAGCCAGCAGTTGTGTGCCGTCCTGGGCGAACAGGGGACCTGAGAACACTGCGAAGGTTCCGTCGATCATCTGTTGGCGGATCTCCTCCACCTGGGCGACGATGTCAGCGTCGACGTCGTCGGCGATGGAGCCGATGTCGACGATTCCGTCGTCGTAACCACCCCAGTAGAACCCGGGTGTGTAGCTGCCGTCGGCCGCAGAGGAGATGATCTCTGCATACCGCGGGCCCCAGTTCCAGACTGCCGAGGCGAGGTAGGCGTCGGGTGCGAACTCGCTCATGTCGGAGTTGTAGGACACCCAGCGAGCACCGGCTGCCTCAGCTGCGAGGCCGGCCGAGGTGGTGTCCTGATGCATCGCAATGACGTCTGCGCCGCCCTCGAGGAGTGCGTCGGCCGCATCGCCCTCGATCGCCGGGTCGAACCAGGTGCTGGTCCATTGGACGACGACTTCAACGTCGGGGTTGACCCGTTGGGCACCGAGCGTGAAGGCGTTGATCCCGCGGGCGACTTCAGGAATCGGGAACGCCGCCACATAGCCGATCCTGTTGGTCTCGGTGGCAGCGCCGGCGATCATGCCCGTGAGGTATCGGGGCTGGTAGATCTTCCCGAACGTGTTGCCGAAGTTGGTGTCGTTGACCTTGTAGCCCGAGACGTGTTCAAAGACGACATCGGGGAACTCCGCGGCCATCGCCTCCATGGTGTCCATGTAGCCGAACGAGGTACCGATGATCACATCGTGCCCGTCGGAGACGAGTGTGCGTATCGCAGCTTCAATGTCTGCGGGGGACCCGTCGTCGATGCTGGGCAGGAAGGTCGTCGGGATTCCGGTTTCCTGTTCGGCGTACAGCCGGCCCTGATCGTGAGCCCAGGTCCAACCGGCTTCACCGATGGGACTGATGTAGAGGAACGCGGCGGTGAAGTCGTCGTCGGCCATGTCGCCCTCGCCCATGTCGCCGTCGTCCATGTCGCCGTCGTCCATGTCGCCGTCGTCGTCGTCGTCGTCCATGTCGCCGTCGTCGTCGGTGTCGCCTTCTTCGTGCGCGGCACCGTCGTCGTCGTCCATGTCGTTACCGGAGTCGTCGCTCACGGCTGAGTCGACGCCGTCAGCGCCTCCGTCGTCGCCGTCATCGTCGCCGCAAGCCGCGGCGATCATGACGAAAGCCATGAGCAGAGCCAGCAGACGCCACAGCGCCTTCGTACCTTTTGTTGGTTTCACGTTCCCTCCAAGGGTTTGATCCGTGAAGGTCCGATAGACCCTCTCGAACAGTGTTCTTCCTGACACCTTAAACTCGGTGCGTCGCGTGGAGAATCTCGACGATTCTCTTCAGCGTCACGACATTAGCGCTCTCGGCGTGCGTTGTCATGAGCGAAGGGCCGCTGTCGTAACCTAATCTGACAACCCCAGCTCCTCGGAGGTTCGCCCAGCGTGCATGATGTCCAACTCCCGGCAGTCCGACCAGGCTCCTACGCCGCGCCCGCTACAGTGTCTGAGGCTCTGGCGATGCTCACCGACGGCGCTCGGGTGGTGGCGGGCGGCACCGATCTCATGATCGAGATGGATCGACGGATCAGCGGAGCCGTCGAGCAGCTGATCGACATCACCCGTATCGCCGGGTTGGACGAGATTTCGGTGCTGGACGACCGGGTGCATTTGGGGCCTCTGGTCACGCACAACCAGTGCACTGAGAGCCCGATCGTCCTTGAGCACGGCTTGGCGTTGGCGCAGGCCTGCCTGGAAGTGGGTGCTCCTGGGTTGCGGAACCGCGCGACCGTCGCCGGGAACGTGGTGACGGCGAGCCCGGCGAACGACACCATCAGCGCATTGAGGGCCCTTGAGGCGGACATAACGCTCACATCGGCGACGGCCGCGTCAACACAGCAGAGCCGCACGGTCGATCTGGCCGATTTCTTTTTGGGCGTGCGCGAGACGATCCTCGAATCGAATGAACTTGTCACCGATATTTCGTTTCCGATCCGTAGCGGCGACAGCCGTTCGATGTTCTTGAAGCTGGGACTGCGGGGTGCTCAAGCGATCTCAGTCGTGCATCTGGCGATCCGTTGTGACCTCGACGATCACGGGACGGTTTCTGACATCGCGATCGCTCTGGGCAGTGTGGCCCCGGTCATCGTGCGCGCAACCGAGGCCGAAGGGCTGCTGATCGGCGGATTCCTGGACGAGGACAGCATTGAAGCAGCCGGCATGCTTGCCAGTTCCGGTGTTGCGCCGATCGACGACCTGCGAGCCCCTGCCGACTACCGAAGTCGCCTTGTGGCGGTGATGGTGCGCCGATGCCTCGAGGCGATCGCTGCTGGTGATCACCGAGCCGCATGGCCGGAGTCGGTGCCCACCCTGGGAGGCCCCTTCGTTTCTGCAGACGCCGTTGCTGCGGAGTTCGGTCCGGGTGACATGATCTCCACAACCATCAACGACGCCACAGTCGAGGCACCCTGGACAGAGGTGTCGCTGCTCGACTGGATTCGTGCCCAGACCGGTCTGACCGGCACCAAGGAGGGGTGCGCCGAGGGGGAGTGCGGCGCCTGCACGCTCCACCTCGACGGCACGGCCGTGCTGAGTTGTCTGGTTCCGGCGCCCAGAGCGCACCGGGCGAAGGTTGTGACGATTGAGGGACTCGCCACTGTTGGGGGACTCCACCCGCTTCAACAGAGTTTCATCGACTGTGCGGCCGTGCAGTGCGGCTACTGCATCCCCGGTTTCTTGATGGCGGGAGCAGCATTGCAGGCCGGCTGCCCCGACGCCGACGAGCAGGCGGTCAAGCACGGACTCTCCGGCAATCTTTGCCGCTGCACCGGCTACTACGCGATCGAGGCCGCGTTCGGCGGTCCGGACCCGGTTGGAGTCGGTTCGTGAGTCTCGGAGAAGCGGTCGCAAAACCCGACGCACACGGGAAGGTCACTGGAGAGGCGGTGTATGCCGGTGACATCTCCGATGCTGGGATGCTGCACGCCAAGGTGGTGTTCACCGACGAGGTCCATGCGCGCATCACGTCGCTCGACGTCAGTGCTGCCACCGCGCTCCAAGGCGTGCATCTGGTCTTGACGGCGGCTGATGTGCCTGTGAACGAATACGGGTTGACCAAGTTCGATCAACCGGTCCTGGTGGGGCCGCAGAGCACGGGCCGAGCCGCGGTGGCGGCCGACGTCTCCCGCTGGGAAGCAGACCATCTGGCGGTGGTTGTGGCTGAAACGGCCGAGACTGCTCTCGCCGCGGCTCAGTTGATCGTCGCGCAGTGGGAGCCCCTCGATGTGGTGCCTGATCTGGACGCGGCGCTGAAACCGGACGCGACGCTGGTGCATCCCGAGGACGGCGGCGTCTCCAATGTCTACGCGCATCTGAAGATCCGCAAGGGTGACACGGCAAGCGCTTTCGCTGAGGCCGCGCATGTTGTCGAAGGCACCTACACCTTCCCCTACCAGGAACATGCCTACCTTCAGACCGAGGCAGCCGTCTCCTACATCGACGGCGAGGGCAGGGTCACTGTCGAGACCGCCGGCCAGTGGACCCATGAGGATCTCCAACAGGTGGCCCACGCGCTCGATCTGCCGGTCGAGCAGGTGCGCATCGTCTACAGGGCGATCGGTGGGGCGTTCGGCGGCAAGGAGGACATGAGCCTGCAGGTGGTGATGGCGTTGGCTGCGTTGCGGCTCAAAGAGGCCGGGGTGGCTCGTCCCGTTCGTTGTGAATGGAGCCGGGAGGAGTCGATTGTCGGCCATCACAAGCGCCATCGGGGCAGGGTCCACACCCGCTGGGCCGCGGATGCCGACGGCCGAATCCTGGGAGTGGAAGCGGACGGATACCTCGATGCCGGCGCCTACAACTACACGTCCAACAAGGTTCTCGGCAACCTGCACCTGACCGTGTCGGGGGCGTATCTGGTCCCGAACGCCCGCGTCGATTCTCGGGCGGTCTACACGAACGCGCCTCCGGGCGGGGCATTTCGAGGTTTCGGCGGACCGCAGGGCGCGTTCGTGGCGGAGATGCAGATGAACAAGTTGGCTGCTCTCACCGGTCTCGATCCTGTTGAGATCCGTCGGAGGAACGTCCTGAGCGAGGGATCGGTGGGAATCACCGGAACGGAGATGCCTGCCGGGGTGAGCATCGGTGAGGTTGTCGAGGCGTGCGCGCTCGAGGCCGGCTGGTCGGAGCCGCTGCCGGAACCTCGTGCCGCTTCGGTGTTCGCGTCGCTTGCGCCTTCGACGAGGGCGCGCAGACGCGGCCGCGGCTTCGCCTGCGCATTCAAGAACATCGGCTTCTCGTTCGGGTTTCCGGAACGGAGCGAGGCTGCCATCGTCCTGCATCCGGACGACGGATCCCCGGACAGTGATTCGCCTGTGGCTGCGGAGTTGTTCCTGGCGGGCGCCGACGTGGGCCAGGGAGCCCACACCGCTTTCCTGCAGATGGCCGCGGAGGCGACCGGCGTGCCGATCGATGCGATCGAGGCGAGGTTCTCAGACACCGCCACCAGTGGGGATTCGGGCTCGGCTTCGGCCTCCCGGCTCACCTGGATGACCGGCAACGCCATCCTGGGCGCCGCGGAGGAGGCAGCCAAGTCTTGGCTCAACGGAGACCGTCCCGCTATCGGTGAGTTTCGTTACGTTCCTCCTCCCACCGAGCCGCTTGATCCGCAGGGTCTGGCCCCCACCACGCCCAACTTTGCGTACGGCTATGTGGCGGAGGCGGTGGACCTGTCGGTCGACGTCGAAACCGGGCACATAGTGGTTCACGATGTCGTGTGCGCGGTCGATGTGGGTCGAGTCGTGAACCGTGCCCTGGTTGTGGGGCAGGTCGAAGGCGCGATAGTCCAGGCTCACGGATACGCGTTGTCGGAGAATCTGCACGTGGTGGACGGGCGGATACTCAATCCCCGATTCAGCGGCTACCTGATCCCCGGGATTTCAGACATCCCCGAGCGGGTTCGGTCTGTGCTGCTCGAGATACCCGACCCGCGGGGACCGTTCGGTTTGCGCGGGATGGCCGAGATGCCCTTCCTCCCATACACTCCTGCGATTGCCGCAGCACTGTACGATGCCACCGGTGTCTGGTTCGATTCATTCCCGCTTACCCCCAGCCGCGTGCTGGAGGGTCTGACTTCCGGCAGCAACGCCGCGAACGGTTTATGATCTGATGTTTGTGTCTGCCCAGTCTGCGTCCGCCCTGCCTGTATGCAACGGGAATGGTCGTCGTTAGATGATGAACCTTCTCCACCGGTTCAGCGGGAGCCTCATCCCTCTCGCGGCTGCGTTGGCCGCGCTTGCCATCGGCGCGGTCGTGATCGTGGTGCTCGGGGCCAACCCGCTGGTCGGCTACGGAGAACTCGTCAAGGGCGCGTTCGGGAGCGGTGACGCTCTGGCTGACACTGCCGTTCGGGCCATGCCGCTGCTGTTGGTCGGTACCGGGATCTGTATCGCCTTTCGAGCCAGTGTCATCAACATCGGCGGCGAGGGTCAGATAGTTGCCGGTGCACTGCTTTCAACGATCACCGCTCTGGCCGTGCCCGACCTGCCGGCGGTTGTCCTGATTCCGGTTGTCATGCTGGCAGGAATCATCGGCGGCGGGATATGGGGGGCGATCCCCGGCGCGCTGAAGGCCTATCTGGGCGTCAACGAGATCCTCTCCACCATCATGTTGAACATCGTCGCCATCCAGGTGATGAACTACCTGTTGCGCGACCCCTTGATCGACCCCCTCGAGATCGAGCGCGGGACACGCATCCCCCAGACTGAGCGCTTGTCGGAGAACGCTGATCTGCCGATACTCATCGAGGGCACCCGCCTTCATCTCGGCGTTGTGATCGCGCTGCTGGCCTCGGTGGTGGCGTGGGTGTTTCTGTGGCGCACCACGACAGGGTTCAAGACCCGTGCGGTGGGGCACAACTCCGCGGCGGCGAACTATGCGGGCATGCCCTTCAAACGCATGACCATGTTGGCGCTCACCTATTCGGGGGCGATGTGTGGTCTGGCGGGTGCCGTGCTCGTGTTCGGGAGCCAGTCGCATCGCTTGATCACCGATGGATCGTCGCTGGGTTTCACGGGATCGTCGGGCTTCAACGGGATCGTCGCGGCGTTGTTCGGTGGTCTTCACCCGCTGTGGACGATCCCGTCGTCGTTCCTGTTCGGAGGTCTGCTCGTCGGTGCCAATGCCATGCAGCGCGCCATCCAGATCGACTCGGCTCTGGTTATCGGTCTCAACGGGTTGATCGTGGTGTTCGTGGTGAGCAGCACCAGCGTGCGAGACCGTCTCCGCCAGGCGCTGGAGATCTCCCGCATGCGAACCCACGACACCAGCACCGCGGCGCTGTCCACCGCGTCGTCTCCCGTCCCTGACACCGATGCCGGATCTGCGGCTCCGTCCGCAGCGCAGGCAACGTCTGCGGCACCGTCCGCCCCCGATCCTCCCCGTACCGACGGTGGTGGGGGTTCTGCGGCACCGTCCGCCCCCGATCCTCCCCGTACCGGGGGTGTTGCCGGCTCTGCGGCACCGTCCGCAGCGAATGAAACGTCTGCGGCGCCCTCAGCCCCTGACGATGATGAGGGATCTGCGCCGTCCGCAGCGAAAGCAGAGCGACCCGATGAGTGAGTTTTTCACGCTGTCGGTGCTGGTGGCGACGTTCGCTTCGGCGATGCGTCTGGCAACGCCGTATCTGCTCGCCGCGCTCGGCGAGACCGTGGGTCAACGCAGTGGCGTGTTGAACCTCGGTGTCGACGGCGTGATGCTGTTGGGAGCCTTCTTCGCCTATTGGACAGTCTTGGAGACCGACTCGCGTCTACTGGGCGTGGCCGTCGGCCTCGGGGTGGGCCTGATAATGGGAGCCGCATACGCGACCGTCACTCTGGTGTTCAAGGCCGAGCAGGGGATCAGCGGCATCGGCATCTACCTGTTCGGCCTGGGAATGAGCGAACTGCTGTTCCTCAAGCAGGTCGGCACGCCGCGGGGCATCCCGTCCTTCGATGACATCAAGATTCCGCTGCTGGGTGACATCCCCCACATAGGCGACATGTTCTTCAACCACAGCCTGCTCGTCTATCTGGCGGTCCTGTTGGTTCCCACGCTGACGCTCATCGTCAACCGCACAACGTTGGGGCTCAACATACGCGCAGTCGGCGAGAGCCCCGAAGCGGCCGATTCTCTGGGCGTCAGCGTCTACCGGACCAGGGCCATCGCCATGATGATCGGGAACGCACTGGCCGGGCTCGCCGGAGCTGCGCTAACCATCGAACTCGGCACCTTCCAGAACAACCTCACCAACGGGATCGGCTTCATCGCCGTGGCGCTCGTCTACTTCGGGGCTTGGCGTCCGGTGGGGGTGCTGGCCGGGTCCCTGCTCTACGGGTTGATCACTGCGACCGTGACACAGTGGAAAACACTGGGTATTGTCACGGGGGCGACAGCGAGTCTCACCACCATGGCACCTGCTGTCCTTACGGTGATCGCGCTAGCGATCATTGCACGCCGGGCCGCTGATCAACCCGCAGCGCTCACAGTTCCATTCAGTCGCGACGGGTGAATCCGATTCGTCACGAGTACCCAGGAGGGGAAAAAATGAAAAAACCAATGTTGTTTCTTGTAACGCTGCTGGCCGCATTCAGTCTTGTAGCCGTGTCGTGTGGAGACGATGACGATCCGGCCGCAATCGCCGAACGCGAATGCGACGCGGGTACCGAGGGCGAAGGGATCCGTGTTGCCATCGTCGCACCGAGCGGTGAGAACGACTTGGCCTTCACGCAGAGCATCGTCGACGGTGTCGACTGTCTCGAGGGGGTGTCTCAAGTGGCGATCACACCAGGAACCTTCATCGTTGAAGATGCCGGTGTGGCGTTGCGTCAGTACGCCGAGGACGGTTTCGACCTCGTGGTCGGCCACGGCTCGCAGTACGGCGGCCTGATCCAGGAGATCGCCGCCGACTTCCCCAACACGGCTTTCGCGTGGGGCACTGCGGTCGACACGTTCGGCCTACCGAACGTGTCCGCCTATACGGCCGCCTCGAATGAAGGTGGATACGTGCTGGGCACGGCTGCCGCGGAGCTCGGCAGCAACGTGGGCATTGTCGGACCGATCGAGGTCGGTGACGCGAAGCTGTACGTCGACGGATTCCGGCTCGGAGCAGAGGCCGGGGGCGCGGAGGTCAACGTCGTCTACATTGAATCGTTCGCCGACGTACAACTCGCCTCTGAGACTGCGACAGGATTCGTCTCCAATGGCGCCGACATTCTGACCGGCACGGCTCAGATGACGGTCGGTGCTATCAGCGTCGCCGAGAATGAGGGCATCCCCTGGTTCGGCACACAGTCGAACCAGACGGGCGCCGCGGCGGACGGGGTCGTGGTGGCGAACCAGGTGTATCGCTGGGAAGTCGCCCTGCAGCAGCTTGTCGACGACATCAATGACGGAGACCTCGGTGGCTCGAGCTACGAGATCAACTTGGAGAACGGTGGTCTCGGAATCGAGTACGGCAACGGGGATGTGTCCGACGACATCACCGACTTGGTGAACTCCACCGTCGAAGCGGTGATCGCGGGCGACGTAACCACAACGGTCGGCTGAGCCGATTGATCACTTCGGGGGCGCGCCGCTGTCGGCGCGCCCCCGACAACTCTCTGCCACCAGAGGTGGTTCGGGAAGGCCATGACTGACTCGATGCTTGAGATGAGGGGGATCACCAAGAGGTTCCCCGGGGTGCTCGCCAACGACAGCGTTGATTTCGACGTGCGCGCCGGTGAGGTTCACACGCTCCTCGGAGAGAACGGGGCAGGCAAGAGCACCTTGATGAAGATCCTGTTCGGCCTCTACACAGCCGATGAGGGGACCATCACCTTCGAGGGCTCGCCGCTCGACATCGACTCTCCCGCCGCGGCGATCGAAGCGGGTATCGGCATGATCCACCAGCACTTCATGCTGGTCAACACTTTCACGGTCACCGAGAATGTTGCTTTGGGGCTCGGCACTTCGGACATGGGCGCGGTGCGGGAGCGTCTCACGGAACTGGTCGATGCCTACGGCCTCGAGGTAGACCCGGACGCCCTGGTCTGGCAGCTGGCGGTGGGGGAACGTCAACGGGTCGAGATCCTCAAAGCGCTGTACCGCGATGCGCGTCTGCTGGTCCTCGACGAGCCGACCGCGGTGTTGACCCCCCAGGAGGTCAGCGACTTCTTCGTGACCCTGCGCCAGATTGCTGATGACGGTCGCGGTCTCATCTTCATTTCCCACAAACTCCATGAGGTGATGGCCCTGTCGGACCGGATCACGGTGCTGCGGGACGGCAGGGTGACCGGGTCGACGACTCCTCAGGAGACGTCGCGCCAGCAGCTCGCGCAGATGATGGTCGGTCGTCCCGTGAAGCTCGCTCCCGACAAGCCGCCGGTGTCGGTCGGTGTGCCCCGGCTTGAAATCGAGGGTCTGAGCGTCATGGGTGACCGCGGTGCTCTGGCGGTACATGACGTAGACCTGTCGGTCTGCGGCGGCGAGATCGTAGGTATTGCGGGTGTTTCGGGCAATGGGCAGCGTGAACTCTGTGAGGCTGTGGCCGGGCTGCGTTCTGCTGTGGCCGGTTCGGTGCGCCTCGACGGTCGAGACATTGCGGCCGCCTCGCCGAGGCAGTGCCGTGATGCCGGGCTCGCATTTGTACCTGAGGAGCGGATGCTCCATGGCGCGGTGGCTGAGTTCAGCGTCAGCGAGAACATGATGCTGCTCAACCATGACTCGCAGGAGTTCTCCCGATTGGGTTTTCTGAAGCTGCCGACGCTGCGGGAGCGAGCCGGGCGGCTGGTCAAGCATTACGACGTCAAGACCCCGTCGATCGACACTCCTACAAGCGCTCTGTCGGGGGGCAACATCCAGAAGTTGATCATGGCGCGGGAGTTGTCTGCCGAACCGGCTGTGTTGTTGGCGGCGCAGCCGACCCGCGGGGTTGACATCGGTGCTGCGGAGTACATCCACGAGCGGTTGATCGCGCAGCGGGAGCAGGGGACGGCTGTGTTGGTCGTTTCGGAGGACCTCGACGAGGTGATGGCTCTCGCTGATCGGGTGGCTGTGATGTTCGAGGGCCGGATCGTCGCGGTGATCGACCGTTCCGAATGCACCGTAGAGGACCTCGGCCTGCTGATGGCCGGCGCCCAACCCTGACCTGCTCCGTTGGATTGCATCGCCCGGTCGGAGTGCGGTTCAGTCGAGTGGGCAGCTGTCGCCTAGCCCTGATCGTTCATGGGGGTGTTGAGGTTGGGGTGTGCGCGTCCGCGGAAAAGCCCCTTTGATGTGGGACGATGTGTGTTGGGAAGCACATGTGGGTTCCACAGAAAGGGGCATCTCCGAGATGCAGGTTAGCAGCACTTGTGATGTGAGGGTGACAGGGGGCGGTGGGCGACTCGGCCGGTTGAGGCGCTTCATCGATTCCGGTAGGTGTCGCGGCGATGGGCGACCCTCACGACATGTACGACTAGGCGACTGTCGATCACCTCATAGATGATCCGGTAGTCTCCGACGTGCACTCGGTAAACGGAGTCCTCGCTGACCAGAGCGACGCATCGAGGTGGCCGCGGTTCGGTGGCCAAGAGGTCTATCGCAGTTCGAACCCTGATCTGATCATTACGCGGCAGCCGAGCGATCGCCCGGACCGCGCGCCTGGCGACCTCAACCTGGTACCGCTTCACTACAGGCCCAGCGCGGCCTTGACGTCATCCCAGGGAACGTAGTCGTCGTCGATCCTCGCGGCAGCGAGTTCACGGCGGTCTTCGACTTCGTCAGCGTGATCGACGAGCCGGTCGAAGGATTCGATGTCGAGGATCACCGCTACCCGACGGCCGCGCCGAGTCACCATGACCGGCTCGGCAGACCGGCGCACCTCCTCGAGCACTTCGGCCAACCGGTTCCGTGCTTCGCTCACTGCTACCTCGTTCATGTACGAATCGTACATACTGGTCCCGACAGATCAACCCTGAGACGGGCTTGTCAAAGAAACCTGTTCGGGATCGAGCAGGCCAACGCGCATGACGCAGGCGAGGACGCGAAGATCGCCGCTCTCGTCGGTTTCAGGAAGCCTTCAGCGTTTGTAGCGGTGGGGGGATGTGTGTCCTGCTCCCATGATGCACTGCTTGCCTGTCCTGGTGCTTCTATGCCCGCATTGCGCTTTGCCGAACCGTCCGATCTGGGTTGGAGGCAGGGCATCGTCGCCCAGAGCCACCTGGCTGCCTGATGCAGTCGGCGGGTGTTCTGCCTGGCCTGTCTTTTTGTGCCTGTTCCTGCTGACAGCGGAAATGATGCTTCTAGCTGCTCGAACCGTTTTTTGGCATTCGTCTGAGCGCTTGTTGAGCCGTTGAAGCATTCTTTCCATCTGCGGCGTTTGGTGTGCCACGGGCAACGCTGCGATGGACTTCTCGGCGCATTCAGCGATGGTTGCTGCCAGATCTTCAGCCCTGTCCAGTGTGTCGCCGTGTTCGGCGCGCAGATAGGCGGACAGCGTGGACAAGGAATCCCCGGCGTGGGATCTGTAAACGGTGAAGTCCCTTCCGAAGCGCATGGCAAACTCATACGAGCCGATCCTTTTCCGCGCGCCTGGCAGAACCGACCCAGGATCGTAGATCGGCGCCAATCTGACCCCGCTCGGCTCGATCAGGAAGCTGTAGTTCCTGGCATGGGCATCCCTGTTCACGATCAGCCAGTAGTACAGCAGCGTGTCGCGAAACGACTCGATGTCCTCTCTGGGACTGGCAGAGCTTCTTCTGATCAAGTCCCCCAATTGGGCTATCCCAGGGCCTCCCTGCGCTTCGTATTTGAGGTGCGGATGCACCCCCATCGCCTGACAGGCATCCTCTTGGTGCACGCGCTCCCAGCCATCCCCGCCTCGGCGCCTGTCGTACCTGCTGATCACGCAGACCTTCACGCCGCCGTAGGTCTCCAGCGTTGAATCCGCCGCCTCCAACCCAAGCCGCCTGGCCGTGTCTAGGCAGACGTGTTCGACTACCGACAGCTCTGGCTGCGTCGTAGGCGACGGCTTGAGGATGTGGGTGGTCGGTGTGCTGCCTGACGGGCGCGCCCACGTTCCGTCGTCAAGCATGTGGAGCGCGGTTTTGGCCTGGTAGCCGCCCAGGCTGAAATATGCCTCCTCGGCGTCGGGCAGCCAGTAGGACAAATCGGCGGCCATGCTCCGTACCTCTTTTGCCACGTCAGAATCGCTCAGCCTCTTCAACGACCCGCCGCGCCCGAGCACCTCCGACTCGGCGCCCTCGGGCACAAATTGAACCGCACCAGCGCAGTCTCGCCCCACTCGGGTGCTGAGCAAGCCCAGGGGAGTGGGGGGCGACACGCCCTCATTGGCGTACCACCGTTCCAACACACGCGGGTTGTCGGGCAGCAATCCGCCAATCCACGACGCTGCGGCCTCTGGGCTGTGATCCTGCACGTTCATGGGCAGCGAGAGCGACAGCGGAACCGCATCGCGGTTGGAGCGGTATGCCCCGTCATATCGGAGCGAACCGCCTCCCTTCCCGTCAGGGGCGATCCTCGCTGCGACTTCGCCGTGCATGAACACAGTGACTGGCTCCTGCTGCACTGATCAGTCCGCCCAGGGGTCGCGCTCGAAGACGACTTTCATGCCCAGCGCTCGGATCACCATCATCAGATTGCCTATCTCGCCTCCCACATGGCCTTTCTCCGCATTGCCAACCCAGCGCCTCGACACGCCGGCCTTGTCGGCAAGCTCGGCCTGAGTGAGCCCGGCATCCATGCGGAGCCTGCGGAGCTCGTCGGCGAGCCCTGCTACTGTGTTGAACGCTAGGAAGAACTCAGACACTGAAAACCTCCAAGTCGGCTTGCGGCGGTATCGTAGCATAATTGAGCTGCTACAGTACCGTAACATAGTTGACCTGCTACGGTACCGACGCATAATGGGTCATCGAGCAAGCAGCCGTTTTGGCTGCGGGCGATCGGAGTGTCGCGGCTGGCCCTGGTTGCTCCAAGGGTTCGTTGATTTGTAGCGCAATCTGCGCTGAAATTGGAGCATAAATACCGTAGGAAATGTAGTATTTGTCTGTGGTCGATTACATCACACGAGTTGTCGACTCAGAATTGGACGATCTCGCTTCTGCTGCGGCCGTGTCGATCGAGGGTCCTCGTGCGGTCGGGAAGACCGAGACGGCGTTACGCCGCGCTCCTGGGCCCCTGACGCAACAGCAGCGTTGGGACGTTTCAGGCACCAACAGCTGACGGCTCCGAGACGAATGCCTCAACATCGAGGACTCAAATGGGTCGGATAGTCCACTGCCGCGCCGTCCCACCGTTGACATTTCACGGCGTCGAAAATACAAAGTTTGAGCCGTCGAAATAGATAACTTCAAGCCGTCGATATTGTAAGCTAGCGCCGTGGAAGACGAACAGACAGGTGCCTACATTCCGCGGATCGTTGATCAGCGGCTCGACGATCTGCTATTGGGTTTGCCTGCCATATCCCTCGAGGGTCCACGCGCTGTCGGCAAGACCGAGACGGCGCTGCGCCGCGCCCGCACGGTGCATCGTCTCGACGATGAGCAGCATATGGAGATTGTTCTCGGCGACCCGTCTCGCCTGGTGGAGGGCGAGGCACCGGTGCTCATTGACGAGTGGCAGCGGTACCCGCCGTCGTGGGATCTTGTCAGACGCCATGTCGACGACAGGACGAAGCAGTCGTGTTTTTTGTTGACCGGTTCGGCAACACCGAGCGAGCGGCCGACCCACTCGGGCGCCGGCCGCATCGTGACGCTGAAGATGCATCCTCTCTCGTTGGCCGAGCGTGCTCTGACGACGCCGACCGTCAGCCTCAGCGAGCTGTTGTCGGGTGATCGGCAACCGCTGACGGGTGCGTCACCAGTGACGCTGACCGACTACACTGCAGAGATCGCGTGTTCGGGATTCCCCGGCATTCGGCCCCTGAGCCCGACGCAGCGCTCCGACCTGCTCGATGGCTATCTGGATCGAGTCGTCGACTACGACCTGGACGAAGCCGGGTACGGTGTTCGCGACCGGGCAGCGCTGCGGCGCTGGCTCACCGCATACGCCGCCGCCACCTCCACTGCGTCGTCGTTCAGCGTCGTTCGCAGGGCCGCCGTGTCGGGTTCGGGCGAACCTCCGTCGCCGCCCACTGCGGCTGTGTATCAGCGGGCGATCGAGCAGTTGTGGCTGATCGAAGCACTTCCGGCGTGGCTGCCGACCCGTAATCGTCTTCGCCGCCTGGCGTCAGCACCGAAACACCATCTGGCAGACCCCGCCTTGGCACTGCGCTGCCTGGGCCTCGATGAGACGGGGCTGCTCGAAGGCCGGACGACCGACCATGCGATTCCCCGAGACGGGTCCCTGCTCGGCGCGATGTTCGAGTCGCTGATGGCTCTGTCAGTCCGGGTGTACGCGCAGGCGAACCGCGCCCGTGTCTCCCATCTGCGCACTCACAGCGGCGAGCACGAGGTCGACCTGATTGTCGAGCGGGGAGACGGGCGGGTCGTGGCTATCGAAGTCAAGCTCTCGACGACAGTCAGAGACCGTGACGTGCGCCACTTGGCATGGCTGGCCGAACGAGTCGGAGACGACCTTCTCGACGCGGCCGTCATCACCACAGGCAAAGAGGCGTACCGCCGCCGTGACGGCATCGCCGTCATCCCCGCGGCACTGCTCACCGCCTGAGTTGACACGGCCTCTCATTCGACTGAGCGCGGAGAAGGTTCGTTTCGAATGACATAGGCGTGGCGTTTCGCGGGTCGTGGTGAGAGAATGTGAATTGTGGACGTGGACGAGCTTCGGATCAACGTTGACCGGCTCATGGGTCGGATCGACGAATTGGCCCGGATCGGCGCGATCGAGAACACTGACGGCTGTGCTCGTCTGGCGCTGACCGACGAGGACAAAGCGGGCCGGGATCTGGTCGTCACCTGGATGCGCGACCTCGGGATGGAGATCACCATCGACGGGATCGGCAACGTCACCGCCGTGTGGGCGGGCCCGGACACCGACGCCTCGCTCAATCCGGTGATGACGGGATCGCACATCGACACCGTTCGCACCGGCGGACGGTACGACGGCAACCTCGGCGTGCTGGCCGGCCTCGAAGTGGTTGAGACGATCGCCGAGGCCGGGCTGTCCACCCGTCGTCCGATCGCTGTGGGATTCTTCACCGACGAGGAGGGCTCGAGGTTCCCGCCCGACATGCTGGGCAGCCTCGTCTATGTGGGCGGAATGAGCCTCGAGGAGGGTCTCGACACCGTCGGCATCGACGGGGCGGTGCTCGGCGAGGAACTCGACCGGATCGGCTACCGGGGCGGTGCTCCGTGCCCGGCGGCCGCACCACACGCCTTCGTGGAACTGCACATCGAACAGGGACCGGTGCTCGAAGCCGAGGAGATCACAATCGGGGCTGTGGAGAGCGTCCAGGGCATCAGCTGGACCGAGATCACCGTCAAGGGCCAGTCGAACCACGCGGGCACGACACCCATGAACCTGAGGCGCGATCCCGGATATGTGGCGGCGCGAATCGCTGTGTATGTGCGTGAACTGGCTCTGGAACTGGGGGGTCGCCAGGTGGCGACGGTCGGGCAGATCAAGCTGCACCCCAATCTGGTGAACGTGGTGGCCGCGAGCGCCACACTCACGGTGGATCTTCGCAATACTGACGAGATGACGCTGCAGCAGGCGGAGAAACTGCTCGCCGAGTTCTGTGATGAGCTGGCCGAGAGTGAGAAGGTCACGATCACCTCGCGGTCGCTGGCCCGTTTCGAGCCGGTCGTCTTCGACCCGGAGGTTGTCGACCGGGTTGCCTGCACCGCCGAAGAACTCGGGCACTCGGTCAAGCGCATGCCTTCAGGCGCCGGGCACGACGCGCAGATGCTTGCCCGGGTCTGTCCGACCGCCATGATTTTCACCCCGAGCTGGATGGGCCTGTCGCACAACCCCTTCGAGTTCACCGAACCGGATGACATAGAGGCCGGAACCAACGTATTGTTGCATGTACTGCGAGGCCTAGCCGACGAGCAGAGCTGACACCGACAGCCGAGACGAGTAGCGCCATGACCACATTTGAATTGAACGGAACCCCGGTCACGATCCGGGGCAACCATCCGCACCTGCTGAGCGCCCTGCGCGAAGAGTTGGATGTCACCTCACCCAAGGACGGCTGTTCACCCACCGGACAGTGCGGTTGCTGCACGGTCTTGATCGACGGCAAGGCCCGGGTTGCGTGCCAGGTCAGCCTCGACAAGGCCGCCGGGAGTACCATCACCACGCTTGAAGGCATGGACCCCGACGAGGTCGACCGCATGGCTCAGGCATTTGCGGCTTGTGGTGCACTGCAGTGCGGCTTCTGCACCCCGGGAATCGCGGTCCGGACCAAGGCACTGATCGATCGCAAGGGGTCGGCGCTGACCCGCGAGGAGGCCTCGCGTCATCTCGGCGGCCATCTCTGCCGCTGCACCGGGTACATAAAAGTGCTCGACGCGGTGGAAGCGCTGGCCTCTGGAAACATTCCCGAGCCGGTGGTCCCTGGTGGCATCGGCAGCAGCGGCGTCAAGTACGAGGGGCTCGAATTGGCGGTCGGTCTGCGTCCGTTCATCGACGACATGCGGCCTGAAGGTCTGCTGCACGGCGCGTTCAAGCTCGCGGACCATGCCCGTGCCGACGTCGTCGCCATCGACACCAGTCGGGCCGAGGCGGTCGAGGGGGTCGAGCGGGTGCTCACCGCAGCCGACGTTCCGGGCGTGATCCATGTCGGGTTGATCCACAAGGACTGGCCGATCTTCATCCCTGTCGGTGGCCGGACCAGCTATCGCGGTGACGTCTTGGCGATGGTGGTCGCAGGGGACCGGGAGACGGCCCGGGCCGCGGCGGAGCTTGTGGACGTCACCTACGACGTCTTGATGCCGATAGTCGAACCAGCCGCAGCGGTCGCATCCGACGAGGATGCCGTCTGGGGACTGGACGGCAATGTCCTGTCGCGGTCGGTGTATCGGCGCGGCGACGCTGAGGCTGCTCTGTCGAACGCTGCCCATGTCGTACGGGAGACCTTCCAGACTCAGCGCATCGACCACGCTTTCGTGGAGCCTGAGTCCACGCTGGCTGTGCCCGATGACAACGGCGGCTTGATGGTCTACAGCGGGGGGCAGGGGATTTGGGACGACCGCAACGACATCGCCGCGATCCTCGACATCGACCCCGCCCGGATCACCGTCGAACTGGTATCCAACGGCGGCGCTTTCGGGGGCAAGGAGGACATGTCGAACCAGGGCCAGACAGCGCTGGCGGCATGGCTGTTGCAACGTCCCGTCAAGACCACCTTCTCCCGTGAGGAATCTCTGCTGGTCCACACCAAGCGTCATCCGATCCGCATGGAGTATCAGGCCGGCTGCGACGCCGACGGCAGGCTCGTGGCCCTGCATGCGCGGATGCTCGGTGACTCCGGGCCGTACGCGTCGGTGGGGATGAAAGTGCTTGAGCGGGCGGCGGGCCATGCCAGCGGCCCCTATGTCGTTCCCAACATCGACGTCGAAGCGATAGCGGCCCGTACCAACAACTCGGTGGGTGGTGCGTTCCGCGGTTTCGGGGCGAACCAGGCACAGTTCGCCATGGAGGGGGTCATGGACCGGCTCGCCGACGCGGTCGGGATCAGTGCCTGGGAGATGCGACAGCGCAATGTTGTCGAACCCGGCGCGGTCTGGGGCCCCGGTCAGATCATGGACGACGGCTGCCTGGGCGCACAGGCCTGCTTGGACGCGATCAAGCCTGCTTTCGACGAGGCGGTGGCCGCGGGCAAGCCTGTGGGGCTGGGCCTAGGCTTGAAGAACTCCGGCCTCGGCAACGGGTTCAAGGAGATCGCCAGGGCGGTGGTGCATTTCCGTGAGGACGGTCAGGTGGAGGTTCGGCACTGTTGGACCGAGATGGGCCAGGGGGTTCACACGGTCGCGTTGCAGGTGGCGGTGGAGGAGCTCGGCATCGACCCGGACCGGATCGAGGTGATCGTCGACACCACCCGTGAGCTGGGAGCGGGCCAGACGACCGGGTCGCGGGGCACGTTGATGGGTGCAGGCTCAGTGCAGGACGCCTGCCGTGCCGCTTTGGCGGACGGTTGCAGGGTCGGTGTCGACTACGAGGGTGAGTACCGGGTGGATTGGACCAACTCATTGTCGGACGGGGTCGAGAACCCGATCATCCACTCCACCTTCGGCTACGCAGCGCAGCTCGTCGTGCTCGATCCTGACACCGGCTCAGTGGAGCGTGTTGTTGCTGCACACGATGTGGGGCGAGCTGTCAACCCGATTCTGTGCGAGGGCCAGATCGAAGGTTCTGTCCATATGGGTCTGGGCTATGCCCTCACTGAAGGGTTCCCCTGCGACGAGGTTGGCATGCCCGACAATATGACTCTGCGAAGCCTTGGGATCATCCGCCCCAAGGACATGCCGCCAGTTGATGTGATCCTTGTCGAGTCGGCCGAGCCCAACTCTCCCTACGGGATCAAGGGCGTCGGCGAGATCGGCTTGGTTCCGACCGCGGGAGCGGTTGCCACAGCTCTGCGCAACCACGACGGCGAATGGCGGACCGAACTGCCGATGGCGGCTGACTCCAACCGTGAGCGCGCACTGGCGTGGCAGTAACAGCAGCGCTTGCGGCCAATCAGACGCACGGGATGGTTTGCGCGCATCATCACCTGTATTCGGCTCTTGCCCGCGGCATGCCGGCGCCGCCGCGCACCCCGGGGTCGTTCCTCGACATTCTGGAACTGGTCTGGTGGCGCCTTGATCGGGCGCTCGACCTCGACACCATCGAATGGTCGGCCAAACTCGGAGCCCTGGAGGCTCTGGAACGGGGCACGACCTGCATCATCGACCACCACGAGTCACCTGCGGCTATCGAAGGCTCGCTCGAAGTGATCGCGGCGGGCTGTGCCGAAATCGGTGTTCGTGTCAACACCTGCTTCGGGGTCACCGACCGCCACCCCGGTTCTTCCGACTCTGGTGCCATTGACCCTGTTGGCCGTGACTCCGGCAGCTTCGACTCCGCCGGCTATGACCTCGCCCGGCGACCGCACGCTTCAACCGCACAGGGTCTGTCCGTCGGTGGGTTCGACTCCGCCGGCTTCGACCCGGCGGGTCCGATGACGGAAGGAGCACGCCGCGGCTTGGCAGAGAACCGCCGCCACCTTGAGAGTGGGGCGACAGGGATGGTCGGAGTCCACGCCGCCTTCACCTGCACCGACGAGACCCTTGCCGCGGCGGCCGAACTGGCAGCAGAATTCGATGTCGGCGTGCATATTCATGTCGCGGAGGGTGCAGCCGACCGGGACGCGGCAGCGCGGCTGGCACCGCTGGCCACCGACGAGTGGTTGATCATCCACGGAGTCCACCTCGAAGACGACCACGGCCTGTCCGGCACTCTGATCCACAACCCGCGCTCCAACATGAACAACGCCGTCGGGTACGCACGGCCCGTGCGTTTCGCGAACCCCACCGGGCTCGGAACCGATGGGATCGGCGCCGACATGATCGATGAGTTCCGGGTCGCGTACGTGCGCATGCGGGAGGATGATGTGACCGCCGGCCCCGACGCTGCCTGGGACATGTTGGAGGTCAACCGCGACCTTTTTGCTGAGAGTCGCAACGATGTTGTGACCTGGAACTACGACGACATGGATCCGTGGCGCCTGGCCTTCACCACGGGCGTGACCCCGCGCCATATCACTGTTGACGGTGAAACGGTGATGGCAGACGGTCGTTTGACTAATGTCGATCCGGTTGAGATTCGGGCCAAAGCCGCCGAAGCCGCTCAACGCCTTTTCAAGAAACTGGAGGACCTGCCATGACCCAGCCCGTCGCCCTCTACATGCAGGATGCGCGCAGCATCCGTGATGCCATGTCCCATGTCCAGTACGCCGAGGAACGTGGGTTCGTCGCCGTCTGGCAGGCCGACTCACGTCTGGTGCGGGAGGTGTGCGTGCCGATGGCCGCGTTCGCGTCCACGACCGACAGGATCAAGATCGGCAGCGGAGTGGTCGACTGCTGGACCCGCAACCCCGCCCGGCTGGCTTCGACCTTCTCGACCCTCGACGATCTCGCTCCTGGACGCATCATCCTGGGTTTGGGGGCCTGGTGGGACCCGCTCGCCGCCAAGGTGGGGATCGACCGGGCACGTCCGCTTACGGTGATGCGTGAGGTGGTCGAGTCGTGCCGTGCCCTGCTGGCCTGCGACGGGCCGGTCGACTACGACGGTTACTTCGTGCAGCTCGACGGCGTCGAACTCGACTACGTCCACCAGGAGCGCCGTGCCAAGGACGTGCCGATCTATATCGGCGCGACCGGCATGAAGATGATGGAGCTGGCCGGCAAGATCGCCGATGGTGTCGTGCTGAACTACATGGTCGAGCCCGCCTACAACGACCGGGCGATGGCCGCGCTGGAGGCGGGTGCGGCAGCGGCGGGCCGTGACCTCGACGACATCGACCGGCCCCAGCTGATCGTCTGTTCCGTCGATGATGACCGGCAGGTCGCTCTGGACGGTGCCCGTCTGCTGCTGACCCAGTATTTGGGGCAGCAGCCGCACATCATGGCTGCCAGCGGCGTGTCTGATGACCTCCTCAACGACATCCACAAGGTCCTCACCTGGCCCGCCACGCACGAACAGGTTGTGGCGGCCTCCAAGCTCGTGCCCGACGACGTGGTCCAACGCTGCACGGCCTCCGGCACCCCGGAAGAGGCCGTCGCCAAGGTTTCGGAGTACATAGACAAGGGTTGCACCACCCCGATCCTCTACCCCCTCGGCCCCGACGTCCCCCTGATGATCGACACCTTCGCCGACTGGTCCCCCTAGCCGGACGCGATGCCATGACCGGCTAACGTCGGCCCTCTCAACCGTCTCTGGTCGGGACAGCCGTAGACCCAGACCGGTTGGCGACTGGTCGTCAGGTGGGGGAGGTCACTTTCCACCCGGATACTCTCAACTCTTCGGCTGCCTCTTCGGGGTTGTTGCGCACGGCGGCTCTCAGCTGGAGGCTTTGCCAGCGGGCTCGGTGCTTCGCGATGGCCTGTTTCCATTCCTGACGAGGCGTCGCCATCTCTTCGAGGATGACGAACTCCAAGAGGTCCTCCAATGTCGGCCTGTACCGACTTCCCCCGACCGGCAGGTGCAATTGTCGGAGGGTCCGGTGCTTTCGGGCACTCCCCAAATAGATCGCGTCGAGGTCGTTCCGTTCCCCTGCCACATGTAGGTGCGCTCGAGGGAAGTCGTTCTTCGGGTCTCGTGTGTAGTCGATGCCCAACAGCAGACTCTCGTTGCTGATCTCCTCGGAGGTGTACAGGTTCATCGTGCTGATGAGTGTCGCCAAGTGCGTATCGTCGTCGTCAAGACCACACCTGTGCATATAGGTCAAATAGACGTTGGCTTTGTTCCGATTTCGGGAGAGCGGTATCGGCTGAGGTGTCAGCTTGTTGCGCCCTACCCCACAACCCAAGAGGACTTCTCGGGGTGCGTTTGGAAACGTCGTTGCTGAGATGCTGATCCCGTCGGTCACCGTGCCATTCAGCAGGTCCGATAGATCTTGGGCAAACAGGCGCGCTTGATCCTGCAGACTGGTCTTTTGCATAAGGGGCGCGGTCTGTTAGAAGCAGCCCGTCCCAGCCAAAACGTGCCACGCAAGTCGGAGCTTTTCGGTCTCGAAGCGACCCAGCTCTCCTTGCGCGCGAAGTTCCGGTATTGTCGTACCCGCCTCGTCCAATACTGTCTGAATGAGGATGTCAAGTTCTTCTTGGCTGCCGATCTCTTCGACAATTGGTGTTCTGGAGCCCATGCCGGGGTTGCCTTTCTGGCGTCAACTCTACATCCGTGTAGTTTCGTGCAACTCTACGCTACAGCCTTCAATCCCGCAACAGCGGCCAGCGGTTGGTTGGGCAGGGCTTAGCCCGAGCCGCGGGTGGTTAACGCCGGACGCCGGTGATGAGGACGGCAGCGGTATCGGTGGGGGAGATGGTGCCTTGGCGGACCGCGGCGAGCAGACCCGCATATCCGGTGCTGCCGGTGTGGTCTGAGTTGTGGCCGGCGGCGTGGACTTGCTGGTTGGCGGACTCGATGTCGTCTTCTGATGCCACCACTGACGAACCGCCGGTGAGCAGCAGCGCACGGGCCACGCCGAGCCAGTCGTAGGTGACGTCGTCGAGGATGCCGGTTGCAGCCGACGAGGGTTCGGACCAGGGGGTCATCAACTGCTCGGCTCGTTGCTCGGCGAGACCCAGGCGCTCGTCAACGCCGGCTGCGGGAGGTATCTGCGACCAAGCCCTCTCGAACGGCGCGCACTGTTCCGCTTGCACCGCCCAGACTCGGGGCGCACGCTCGAGCGGCCCGAGGGCAGCACCCTCGAGCAGGCCGATAGCGCAGCTCGTCAGCAGTGCCCCACCGCCGACCTGGACGAGCACATGGTCCGCCCCCTCGGCTCCGAGTTGATCGGCCAGCTCCCAACCGATGGTGCGGCCACCGTCGAGAGTCCACAGGTTCTCGGTGGCTTGAACGCCGAAAGGCAGCGCACCGTCGGCAACCGCCTCCTGGAAGCGCAGCATGCAAGGGTCGCCCGACTCGCCGGCTCGACGTTCACAGACGTGGATCGTGGCTTCGAGTCTGTCGAGCACGGCGACGACTTTGGGATCGGCCCAGGTCGGGATGAAGACGTCGATCGGGCGGCCCGCGGCGCGGGCCACGGTGGCAGCACCGAGTGCGGCGTTGCCGCATGAGGAGATGGCGAGCCGAACATCGTTGGCCACGGCGTCGACTGCCAGATGCAGCAGCAGGCCCATGAGGTGGCGTGCCTTGTGGGAGCCGCCCACGTTGCCCGTCTCATCCTTGGCGAAGACCGGCGTTTGCGAACCCGGACCGAGCGAATCGACCCAGCGGGCCGGAGTGGTGACGAAGCCCGTTCCAGCCACCTGCCTGACCGAGTCGTCGAGGGCGTGGGTCACCGCGACGAAGGCGTCATCGCTCAGATCGGCGTCGATCCAGCGATGCCACGACCACAACAGCTGCCGGTAGCGCACGAACGGGTTCGTCTCGTCGCCCTCGGTGGTCGGCCAGGCAGCCCCCTCCGGTGTGTCCAGCCAGGAAGTCGTCATCGGACCTGAGCCATTGAGTCTCAGACGGACACGCCGGTAGCCGCGTTGAACTCGTCGATCATCGCGTCCCAGCCGGGGGCCATTGTGTGGAGATGGTTCCAGAAGCCCTGGTCACGACGTACGTCGAAGTCCTCAACGCTCACACCCTGCTGTTCGACCCAGGTGTAGTAGCCGAGGTTGAAGATGCGGTTGCGTCCCACCGAGTCGAGTTCTTCGAGATGCTCGGTGTCGGCCCCGGCCAGGTGTTGGGCCACGATCTCCGCGGCGTGGACCTCGCCGAAACCCTCAGGGTACGAATTCGCCAGGAGGTGCTCCTTCTCGCTGACATAGAGTTCCGAGCCGTCGGTGGCGACCGAGATCACCACGTCGTCGTGCCCCAAGTCGAGCTGCTTGGCGGTCTTGATTGCCGCCAACATGTTGCAGATCGAGGAGAAGCCGAAGTGGCGCAGCTGCTCCACGATCCCCGCGTCGACGCCGAGCCGCTCAACCAGGTAGCGCTTGCCGGCCTCGGTGGTGAACACAAGATTGAGCCCGTCGGTCGCTTCGTCGCTGATGCCCGCCGCGATGTCGGTGTTCATTACGTTGTGGATCAGCGGGATGTGCTTGTCGCCGATCCCCTGGATGTTGTGCTCGCCGTAGCCGTTGTAGAGCATGGTCGGGCATTCGAGTGCCTCGACCGCCACGATCTTGGTGCCGAAGTCGTCCTTGAGCCGGTCGCCGGTCGCCAGAGTGCCCGCGGAGCCCGAAGCCACCGTCACCGCTGCCAGACGCAACTGGGGATCGTCGGCCAGCATCGACCTGTAGACATGCCCGAGGGCCTGTCCGGTCACCGTGTAGTGGCCTATGTGGTTGGCGAACTCCGAGAACTGGTTGAGGATGAAATTGCCGGGGTCCTTCTCGAGTTCGTTGCAGGCGTCGTAGATCTCCTTGACGTTGCTCTCGGACCCGGGCGTGCGGATGACGTCGTCGGGGTTCGGGACCCAGGCGTCGAGCCAGTCGAACCGCTCCTGCGACATGTTCTCCGGCAGCACCGCCACGCCACGGCTCTGCATCAGCCGGGAGATGGCGATCCCGCCCCGCGCGTAGTTGCCGGTGGACGGCCAGATTGCGCGGTGCCGGGTCGGGTCGAACTGGCCGCTCACCACCCGCGGCACGAGGCACGAGTAGGCGGCCAGCACCTTGTGGGCTCCGATCATGGGGAACCGGTTGCCGAACACGAGGACGATCCGGGCGTCGACCCCGGTCAATTCGCTCGGCAGCACCACATGCTCGGGAACCACGACCTGGTCTGTGCTGTCCCAGCCGTTGTACCAGTGGACCCGGAACAGATTCAGCGGATGCGCCTCGTTTCGGCTCACTCCGTTGAGGGCGTTGAGTGTCTCGACGGGGATCGTGGAGGGATCGGCGAGCTGCGCAAAGGTCGGAAGCAGAATATTGGCCTCCCGAAACCGTTGGACCGAACGTTTGTAGCTGTCGCTGTCAACAACGGATTGCAGGAGTCCGTACCGGGCGGAATCGATCGTGAGAACCATGGCCTGACACTATCGCCTGCACATCAGATGGGCATCAGCTGTCGATCAACCAGGCGAGGACAGCCGTGGGCACCGCCACAAGTTGGGGATCGTCAAGGTTCACCTCCGTCCGGGTGGCGACAATGCCTCTCCACTTGACTATGTGTTTTTGGCACTCTATGGCATCAACGTGTATAGGTTATTGCGCCATAGTAGCGACGCCCTCGGGCCCCGCGATCAGCCTGGTTGGCACATGAGCAGGATCTTGCCGGCCAACGAGCGGCTCTGGATCAGGCGGTGAGACTCCGGCGCGCCGGCCAGGTCCAGGCGGGCGGCGATGCGCACATCCAGCTCGCCCGAAGAGATCCAGCCGAACAACTCGGCCGCCCGAGCCTCCAGTTCGCTTCGCTCACTGATGAAGCTCCACAGCGTCGGCCGGGTCAGCCACAGCGACTTGCCCATCAGGTGCAGAGGCGGCTTGGGCTTGACAGGCCCCGAGGCGTTGCCGAAGGTCACCATCGCCCCGCGGGGACGCAACAGTTGGAGGCTGTCGTCATAGACGGCGGCCCCCACCCCGTCGTAGACCACATCGATCGCGTCAGGCCCAACCGCAGCTTCGACACCGGCCACAAGGTCGGTGGTCGTGTAGTTCACGACGTGATCGGCGCCGGCCGACCGGGCCAGCGCAACCTTTTCTTCGCTGCCGACCGTGGCGACCACCTCAGCCCCGCGCAGTTTGGCCATCTGTACCAGCAGCCGACCAGTCCCACCCGCTGCAGCGTGCACCAGACAGCGGTCTCCGGGTTGCAGCCGCGGGCAGTCAGTGGCCAGGTAGTGCGCGGTCATTCCCTGCAGGGGAACGGCGGCCGCAACCTCGATACTGATGTCGTCGGGTACCGGGATCGCCACCGCCGCGCGCACCAAGGTCCGCTGGGCATAAGAACCCCCGGACCCACACCAGGCGACACGGTCGCCGTCGGCGAAATTCTCGGTTCCTCCGCCGGCCGCTATCACGGTCCCGGCTCCTTCTTGACCCAGCACCGCCGGTAACGGCAGGGGATAGAGCCCGCTGCGGTGGTAGGTGTCGATGAAGTTCACCCCGGCAGCAGCCACCTCCACCAGCAGCTCACCAGGACCGGGCTCGGAATCGGCCCGTTGCACGAGCCCCATCACCTCGGGACCCCCCGTGCGTTCTATCTGGACAGCCGAACTCATCATCCCGGTCATTGAACTCCGATCAGTCTGGTCTGCGCGAGACCCTTGGAAAGGTTCTAGCCGGTGCGTTGCTCCACCTGCACACGTAGGCGGTCCATTAGATCGACTCCCATCTGGCGGAACAGGTCGATCAAGTCGATCGGGATCCAGTTCTCAACCAGCAGATCACCTTCCCGTTTCCACCAGTCGAAATCACGAATCGTCATCAGCTTGCCGGTAGCGGGAACTCCTGCATATTCGCCGTTGTGCCGCGAGAACACTGTGTCCCAAATGCCGCCGCAAGAGTAGTTGCCCTCGCCCACGAAGCCCATCAGGCGTCCCCCGCCGTCCTGGCTGAGTCCTCGGTCGCCAAAGCCGTGAAGCCAGGGCCGCTGATGGAAGTCCTCGAACTCCTCAAGATCGAAACACAGACCGATCCCGGCGGGCCCATACCACTTCATGTCGCGATGCCAGTACTGCCACTGCTCCATTTTCGTCATGTCGGCGCCGTCGCGTGAACGCACGTAGCGTTCAAGCCCTCGACCCATGGCATCGACCAACTGCACCGTCTTGCGACTCTCGAGAGGGTCCTGGTCAGTGAGCATTACACCGTCTTTGGCTACAGGACCGGGGACCTTGCCGCCCTCCGCTCCCGGCGCAGGAGGCAAGACCTGAAAACCGGCCTGGCGCATCACAGACAGAATGTCGAACATCACGTAGCTCTCGGCGATCTTGCCCTCCGACATGACGTAGAACTGTCCGAAGTGGATGTTGGTCTTCCTTCCCGTGGCGGGGATGCCGAGCCAGTCGCGAACGAACGTGCCAGTCAGGTAGCCGCAACCGGAAACCCATTGGTCACCGTCTCCGGTACCGTATGCCGACTCACCGTCGTCGATGCCTCCGAGAAAGATGTACGGCGTTCGTTTCAGGTCGGGAAACGAATTGAGCAAAGGCTCCCAGAAACTGGAGATGAGAGCATCGACGCCCAAGAGTTGGTCGATCGGTGCCGAGCCGTTCCAATTCACATCTTCGTGAACCGCCGCACGGATCACCTCCGCTGCGTTCTCGGCACCGACATGGTTGAGCTTCTGCCAGTAGTCCCAGACAGCGGTCTTGTTGGCCTGGTTCAGCGATATCGGCATTGTTGTTCTCCTTGGGGGATCGGGGGTATTGGTGAGAGGGGTCAACGCGGAGGGTGTGGCTACCAGAGCCGTTGTGAAGTCACCGCAGCCCCCTCGACCAGTGACGCCAACTTGGCATAGGCAATCTCGGGGTCAACTCCCGCATAGCCGGCGAAGGTGGAGAAGCCGCAGTCCGAGCCTGCCATCACCCGCTCACGGCCGACGATCGCGGTGAAACGCTCGATTCGCTGAGCGATCAACTCCGGGTGTTCGACGAAGTGGGTGGTGGTGTCGATGACACCGGGCACCAACACCTTGTCGTCGGGCAGGTCCGCTTCTGCGAAGACTGTCCATTCGTGGGCGTGGCGAGGGTTGGCCGACTCGAACAGCAGAGCCTGCGGCTTGGCTCGCAGGGCGATGGGCAGTACCTGTGACATTGGCGCATCGTGGGTGTGGGGGCCCTCGTAGTTCCCCCAGCAGATGTGAAGCCGCATGCGGTCAGCGGCGATGTTGCGTACGGCGTGGTTGAGTGCCTCGACGTGGATGTTGGCCAGCCGCTCATATTCTGAGTCCGGCCGTCCCTTGAACATCATGTGCCGACCCAGACCCAAGTCGGGGGAGTCGAGTTGCAGCACGAAACCTGCTGCGACGATGGCCTCGTACTCAACCCGCATCGCTTCGGCGAGCGCGTAGAGGTAGGCCTCGTGGTCGCCGTAGTAGTCGTCCGGTTGAAACAGCGCGATCACGCCTGGTGAAGCAGCGTTCATGAATGCCTCGACCGGTTGGCTGGCATCAGCGGCGGCCCGAAGATTGGCGATGTCCGCTCTGCACGGCTCGGAGTCCATGACCTCGACTGGGCCGACGCACATCGGTCGCTTGTAGGTGGGAGTGCCTCCCGTCTTGGCTTGACGCTCCAGAAAGGATGGATGCTCCTCGAGGTCGGCGGGTGCGCGGCGAGGACTGTCGCCCTCGAAACCGGTGACGCGGTGCTTGATGTAGGTGGCGTAGCTGAGTTTGCTCATCTCGCCGTCGCTCACGACGTCGATGCCGACGGCGACCTGGCGGGCGACCACCTCAGCGACCGCCGCGGAGACCTCCCTGCAATGTTGCTCAAGGTCGATGTCCTCCTCGTTGTCGATGGCGAAGACTCCGCGCGTCACTGCTTCAGAACGCGGCAGGCTTCCGACATGGGTGGTCAGGATGCGGTCGGTGCTGGTTCTCAAGGTCTGATCGCCTTGTGAGTGGCCGGGTCGAAGAAATGCAGGTGCTCAGTGTCTACGTTGATCTCAATGTGGTCTCCCACCCGAGCGCGGGTGGCAGCACTGAATCGTGCGGTACAGCGACCCGTGTCCTCTTCCCCGAGTTCGTCGAGCGCATCGGGGTCACCGCTGTCCACGGTGGGTGCAGCGATGCTGAAGTGCATCAGTGTTTCAGCACCCAACGCCTCCCGGACTTCAATTGTGGCGCTGATGCGCTGGTCGCTGGGGTGGTCGGAGGCGACTGCGGAATCCTCAAGATCCTCGGGACGGATTCCGACCACCAGTGGTTGGTCGACGTATCGGGCCAGAGCAGGTCGATCTTTCATCACCGAACCTGAGACAGCGAGTTGATGATCTCCGAGATGCAACCGGTATCCGCCGTCGTTCGCCGAGAGTGTCGCTTCGTACAGGTTCATCGACGGCGACCCGATGAAGGCGGCCACGAACACGTTGTCGGGATTGTCGTAGAGCTCTTCTGGAGGCGCCACTTGCTGGAGAAGGCCGTCTTTGATGACCGCCACCCGTTCCCCCATGGTCATTGCCTCCACCTGATCGTGGGTGACATAGAACGTCGTGACCCCCAGGTCGCTCTGTATGCCCGCGATATCGGCTCGCATCTGCACCCGGAGTTTGGCGTCGAGATTCGACAAGGGTTCATCCATCAAGAACAACGCGGGCTTGCGCACGATGGCTCGTCCCATGGCCACGCGCTGGCGCTGACCGCCTGACAGATGAGACGGCTTGCTGTTGAGTTGTTCTGTGAGCTCGAGCACACGCGCCGCATCTTCAACCAGGGTGCGGCGCTCGGCTTTGGAAATCTTGCGGAGCCGGAGCGGAAAGCCGATGTTCTCGGCAACCGTCATCTGCGGATACAGGGCGTAGCTCTGGAAGACCATGGCGATGTCGCGATCCTTGGGAGCGATCTTGTTTACGCAACGATCTCCCACGTAGAGGTCGCCCTTGGTGATCGGTTCGAGCCCTGCAATCATGCGCAGCACCGTGGACTTGCCGCATCCCGATGGACCCACGAGCACCAAGAACTCTCCGTCTCGGAGTTCCAACGACAACTCAGTGACTGCTTGAAATCCGTTCGGGTAGACCTTGGTGATCTGGTCGAGCGTGACTGTTGACATTAGTTTGCTCCTTCTTCGATAGCTCCCGGGTTCCCGCCGTTCCTTGGTGCACTCCCGGTGCCCGACTCCTCTATTCCGAGCAGTTGACGCATCCGGGCCAGTACGTCGAGTCCCTGCATCGCCAGCCAATGGAGAAGATCGATGAACACCCAGTTCTCTGCCAGCTTGTCGCCGTCCCGTCGGTAGATGTCGACGACTCGCATTTCAGCGGAACTGCTCGCAGGCATGCCCATGAATCCGCCCACGGGGCGGTTGCTCAGGTTGGCCCAGCCGAAGAACCCGGCGTAGTCGCCTTCCGCGAATCTGGCGATATGACCCTTGAAGATCTTGTCGGTGAGACCGAAGCGGAATGGGAATTGGTGCTGCTGTTGATAACGGTCGATCGTGTAGGTCGCGCCTATGCCCTCTGGGCCCATCCAGATCATGTCGTCGTGCCAAGCGGATCTCAGAAGTTCTGCCGGCATGAGATTGTTGCCCGTGGCGTTCCCCAACTCGTTCCAGTCGACGAGGTCAGTGACCATGCGATTGACCAGCTGCATTGTTGCTGCGCCGGCCGATTCATCTTGACTCTCGTAGAGCAGACCATCGTGGGTCCGGGGCCCGGGATGAACGAAGGATGCTCCGGTCTGAGGAGGGAACGGGTACTGACCGGCCTGGCTCATGACGCTCACAACGTCTGTGAAAAAAGCAGTTTCAGCAATCAAGTCTCCCTCGACCCGGTGGAACTCGGCATAACGAAGGAAAGCCATCTTGCGTGTGGGCGGTATGTCCAACCAGGGCTGGTCGAACAGTCCAACGAGTTGGCCCATCTGGCAGACCCAGGTGGTCGCTCCCTCATCGACGTCGTTGCGGCCGGCCATGAACACATCGGGCCGCCGCTGAAGGTGTGTGAATGCTTGGCGCAGCGGATTCCAGAAAGTGTCCGCGACCGGAGCTGAACCTGCCTGTTCGTTGAACGGGTGCACGCCGCGCCACAGATAGTCCGCAGTTGTGTACCGGTCGATAACGGCTTCGATCTCATCTCCCGGAGCAGCGTCGAGCGCGTCAAAATATTCGAGCACCAGGCGTTTCGCATTCTGGAGTCGGTCCGACATTGCGCGTTATCCCTTCACGGCGCCCGCACCCAGGCCTTTGACCAGGTGCTTCTGAAAGATGATGATGACGATCACGATGGGCAGGGTGATCGAGACGGATGCCGCTGCGGATTCCGTGACAGTGCTGGCGCTGTCACCACCGGTCAGGGCGGAGATGGCAACCGGCAACGTCCACTCCGTGACTGCCAGCACCCGCACGAAGAGGAACTCGTTGTAGGCGAGCAACATGGTGAACAACGATGTGGCAATGATTCCGGGCCACATCATGGGGATGACAACCATCCGGAAGGCCTGCAGACGAGTGGCGCCGTCCATCATGGCCGCTTCCTCTATCTCCCGTGGAACCTCCATGAAGAAGCTCCGCAGCATCCAGATCGTGAAGGGCTGGTTGATGGCGACCAGTGCCAGCACGATGACTAGTCGGGAGTCGAGGATGCCCAATTCCTTGGCCACAAAAAAGTACGGAAGCACGAACGCGGTGCGCGGCAAGGCCCGGAAGCCCAGTGCGACGATCAAGATGACAGCTCCCGACAACCCCGAGTATCGGGCCAGTCCGTAACCGGCCAGCAAGCCGATCGTGATCGAGATGATCACAGTCAAGACTGTGACGTAGATCGAGTTCACGAAGAAGTCGAACTCGCGGTTCATCTCGAAGACTCTCGGGAAAGCCGATAATGCGACCCAGAGCGAACCGAGAATCAGCAGGGTGAACGGCCAGGTGGTCTCAACTCGGCGCCTGGCCAGAGCGAGCGCGGCGATGGCCGCGACCAGGATGAGAAAGAAAAGACCCACATCCCACATGTTCTGTTCTTCGTTGACGAACCAGAACTTGCGGTAGGGGTCCGCTGTCACATCGAATCCCCAGAGCGTCGGCTTGCTGGAGATCGTGTCTCGAGTGAACTTGATCGAGGTCTGCGCGGCCCAATAGAACGGCACCGACGTGACCAGGGCGGTCAACAACAACGTGGTGTGTATCGCCAGAGTCTTGAAGATGTTCCTCTGTTCGGTCATGGTCGCGCGCTCATCGTTCGGCGATCTGTTCTTTGTAGGACTTGACGAGGAACGGGATGAGGACCACGAAGATGCCGACCACGGTGATCACCGCGATGGCGTTGCCTTTCCCGATGCGTCCGAACTGCGAGGTGAGCGCGACATTGAAGTTGTAGACCTGCAATGTGTGCGCAGCCTGGCCGGCGCTCTGGCCGAACACGAATGAACTGTCGAACACTCGGTAGGCGTCCATGATCGTGATCAGCAGGACGAAAATGATCAGTGATTTGAGGTGGGGAATGACCACGAACCACTGTTTGGCCCAGAAACCCGCACCGTCCATGTCCGCTGCTTCGATCCGTTCCTGGGGCAGGGTCTGCATGCCGGCGAAGAAAGTGATCACCGCGAACGGGGTGAACGCCCAGACGCCGTGAGCGATAAGGATCCACTTGACATTGTCCGCGGTGATCACGAACGGACTGTCGGTGAAGACATCCCAGAGCCAGCTGATGAGCCCACCGCGGTCAAAGAGATCGCGCACCATCAGGGTGCCGACAACGGGCGTCACGATGAACGGCAACAGCAGTGCCGCCATATAGAGACCTCGACCGCGCTTGACTCGATCAAGCACGTTTGCGAGGCCGAACCCCACCACAAGATGGATCGGGACGACTAAGACGACATAGAGGATCGTGAGTCTGAACGCTGTCCAGAATTCTGGATCGGTCAATACGTCGGTGTAGTTCTCCAAACCGATCCATTCGCGCTGTGACAACTCCCGCAAGTAGATTCGGTTGAGCGACAGGATGACCGTGGTTGCCAGGGGGAACACCATCAACACGGACATGACGAAGACACTCGCTGCGGTGAAGCCAGTGAATGTTCTCCGGTCCATAGTCTCCCCCTTTGGACGTTGGCGTGGATTCTGGCTCTCTGGAGGACGGTACCCCCTCAGTCGGGGTCAACGCCCAGAAGCGTTGACCCCGACTGAGGTGAGAGCAGCTGCTATCTAGAGAAAGCTGGCCTCCCCAGCTTCCTCGATGTATTGAGCCTCGGCATCGGCCAGCGCCGCTGCCGGGTCGGCACCGCTTGCGGTGATCTCCAACAGGGCTTGACCGAGGATTCCCTGGGCCAGCGGGAGTGCCGCTTGCTTGGTCCGCGCTCCGACCCCCTCGGCAACACTCTGTGCCGACGCGGCACCGTTGCGCGGTGCGTCGGGGTTGGTGGCGCTGAGGCGGGCCACAGCCGCGTGTGCGGCTGCCGCGTTCTGTGACTCCAAGTCCACGGCCGCCATGATCACCTTGAACACGAGTTCGGGATCAACGCTGCCGCCTGCTGGGATTGCGTAGTAGTCGACGAACGCGGGACCGTTGCGCAGCGAATCAGCGTTGGTGCGCAGAGCCGGCGCGAACTCGATGATTCCGACCACCAGAGAGTTCTCTGGATCGTCCATCTGTGCGGCCCGTGATGCCCAGATTGATGCCATCGGCAGCTCGCCGGCGCGCAACGCCGCTTCGGCGTCGTCAATGCCGAACGAACGACCGGCGTCGCTCATACAGGCGTTGGAGACCTCCACAATCTTGTTGACTGCCTGGGTGCCCTCAGGCGTGTTCCAGCCAGGGGTGTTGTCGTCGTTGAGAATCGTTCCTCCGAGTGACTTGTGGAGGTTGCTGAACTCAATCTCCCAGGCCCAGCCTGCACTCAGGTTCATGTTGAACGGATCATCGAAACCGGCGTCCTTCAACACTGCGCACGCCTCAATCACCTGGTCATAGTTGTCTGGAGCGTCCAAGCCGTTGTCGGCAAGGATCTCGGTGTTGTAGAAGAAATGCATGGTGTTGCTGAACAGCGGCACACCCAGGATCTGCCCGTCGACAGCACTGCCCTGCCACATGGCGTCGGGAATGTCGTCGAGGTCGAACTCGTCGCGGTACTTCTCGATGAACGGTGTGAGGTCAACGAGGTTGGCGGCATGCTGACCGACAGTGGAATCCGTGGCGTGAATGATCTCAAACTCCGGTGATCCGGTCGACAGGTCGAGCGCGATCTGGTCCTGGGCATCTTGTGAAGCCAGCAGTTGCACGTTGATTGAGAGATTGTCGGAGTCGCATTCTTCGATTTCCTTGCGGATCTCGTCGGTTACCGGGAACTCCCAACCCAACAGGTCGATGGTCACGTTGTCAGAAGGAGCGGAGATCGGACACTCGTCAGAGATATGGGCCATGTCTTCGGCCATGTCGTCTTCGGCCATGTCGCCGTCGTCCTCGGCCATGTCGCCGTCGTCGCCGTCGTCGCCGTCGTCGCCGTCGTCGGCCGGCTGGGTCGTCGAAGGTTCGCTGTCGTCGTCATCGTCACCGCAAGCGACGGCGATGAGGGTGAACGTAAAGATGATGGCGAGAAATCGCCACCACTTATACTTGGTGGTATTCATGGGCAGTGCCTTTCATGGGTTGGTTGGTGTTGCACAAATTCAGCCACTCGGTGAGGAGGCTGGTCAGCTCCTCGGGCTGATCGATCGTGGACAGGTGCCCGGCTCGGTCGACTATGGACAGCTGAGCGTGAGGTGTCCGGTTGGCGAGGTCTTGGTGCATCGCGGGCGGGCAGAGTGAGTCTTCGCGCCCACAGGCGATGAGAACGGGACAACTCGACGAAGCCAGGTCGTTGCGGCGGTCGCGGCGATGCAGCAGAGCCTGGTTCTGACGAAGGAAGGCTTCGGGACCGATTCGCCGAGCCATATCGACGATTGTCTGGCCGTGAGTCTCGGGATCGACGGTCATGTGACCGACGGCGCTGATGAGCACCTCGAATCCTCCGGAGCGCACCACCTCAGGCCAGCGCCGACGATTCCCGAGCTGGACCTCGTCGGCAAAGCCCAAGTTGGTGTCGAGCAGTGCCACGCCGGCTACACGACTCGGAACTTGTACGGCGACCTCTGCGGCAACGATGCCGCCGAGAGACAAACCTGCCACCGCGAACACGGGCGGAGCGTGGTAGAGGACATCGGCGGCCATCGCCTCGATGGTCGACGACCCGGTCAGGTCACCGACCGAGGCGGCCGAACCGAGCGATTCGAGTTGCCCGGCGAACAGGGCGGCATCGCACATTGAACCGGGCAGCAGAACCACGGGAAGCGTCATCGCACCGGCCTCCCGATCAGTTCGACAGGAGCGATATAGCCGCTTGCGTCACGGCTCCAACCCGCCTTCAGGGCGGCGTTGACGATGTCGGGATCCCACTCGATTGCCGGGCGCTGGTCAGACGCACAGACAACGACAGCATGAGCGTCACCGTCACCGACGTTCGACAGGTTGCGCCACGCCCCGGAGTTGATCGAGACGACCGATCCCTGCGCGGGGCGGGAGTGCAACGCGTGCTCCCAGCGGTTCACCGCAATATCCCAGGTACCGTCGATCACGATCACGACCTGGTTCTGGTCGTGCCGGTGCAGGCCCGTGCTGGAGCCGCCAGGGAGCCTCAACCATTCAACGCTGAACCCGTGCGCCGCGGTGATCGGCGACCGGTGGTGGCGATCCTCGGTCATGCCGTGTCCGATGACCGGGGCCATGGCGCTCAGATGTCCTGCGACAGCGCCCGACAGAAGCGAGTGTTCAGACCATTGCAGGTCCTCATGGTGAACGGCCCGCTCAGCAAGCTCGGAGTCGGTGTAGCGGTCCACCGAAGCCAACTGGGCAGGCTCGAGGGGCTGCACAACATCGTTGGCGGACATACCGTCGAGACCGTCGATCACGGTGTAGTCCGAACGCAGGTGCAGACCGGTCTCCGCAGCCGCCCTCAGTACCTCTGGTGCCCAGATGATCCCGCCGGTGTCGTCACCGCCGAGCACCGTGTACATCCATCCCTCATCGTCCCCGATGTTCTCGAAGCCCCGAAATACCCAGGTGGGAACAGAGAAGACGGCTCCGGGGCCGATCTCGATCGTCTGGGTGCGGTTCTCTCCGATCGCGAACCGCCAGCGGCCCCTGGTGCAGATGAAGACCTCAGCGGTGAAGTGGAGATGCTGACCGTTGACGACACCGCCGGCCATGCCGGCAGCCCCGATGTTGAATCCGTGGGGAACGTCGAGGTTCACGGTCTGGTCCTGGTTCTGCGACACGCCGGGTCCGATGAAGGAGTAGCTGGCCTTGCCGGCGGAACGTTCAAGGCGGACGTCGATGAATGCCGCGGTGTCGGCCACGAAATCACTGGGCTCGATGATCCGCCGGGCGAAGTCGTCGGCGTCGACGACCACCTCCGACGATGACTGGCGGAGGGGGACAGTCATCGTCGGCTCCTGTGGATGCAGAAGGTGGTGGTCGACGAGATGGGGTGAGGGAGAGGAGAGAACGCAGGGCGGAGGTGGAACGAATTCAGCATCGGTCATGACGTCCCGAGAGGCCGACCGCCGTCGACGCTCAGTATCGACCCGGTGGTGAACGGCAGATCGTTGACGACTGCGCTTACCGCCGCGGCCACATCGCCCGCAGTTGCAAGCCGACCGAGAGGCGTCTCGGCGCATTGGGAGTCGAGAACATCTTGAGGCGCACGCATGGCGTACTCGCCCATCACCCACCCGGGAGAGACCGATACGACCCGGATTCTCGGGGCCAGAGCGCGGCCCAACGAGCGGGTCATGCTGTCGAGGGCCGCCTTCGACGCGCAGTAGGCGACGTTCGATCCCTGGCCGGTCACCCCGGCCACCGAGGAGATGTTGACGACGACCGGACTATCCCCCTTGTCCAGCAACGGGCGGAGCGCCCGCACAGCGGCGAACGACCCGCGCCAGTTCGTGGCGAAGATCTCATCGATCAGGTCGTCGTCGAGACCGTCGAGATCATCGTGGGCTACGGGCCGGCTCATTCCCGCGCAGTTGACCAGGACGTCGAGGTGGCCGAAGCTGCCGGCCACCGTCTCGCTCAGAGCATTGAGCGAGTCTGCTTCGAGGACCGCGATGCGCTGGGCAGAGTGGTGATCACCGGGAAGCTCAGACACCAGAGTCTCAGCGGTTTCGGCCGAGCGGTTGTATCCGGCCACGACCGCGAACCCGTCAGCAGCCAAGCGGCGGGTGATCGCCGAGCCGATACCCCCGCTCGCTCCGGTCACGACTGCGGTCTTCATGGGGCGACCCCGCTGTAGCGCTTGACGCGGATGTCGGCCTGGGCCTGATGGCCGGCGAAGTTCTCGATTGCGCAGAGCCGACTGCAGTACTCGCCGATCATGGCGCTCGATGCCGGATCGGTGACCCGCTGATAGGTGACCGTCTTGATGAACTTGCCGACCCAGAGACCGCCCGTATAGCGGGCCGCGCCCTGCGTCGGCAGCGTGTGGTTCGTGCCGATCACCTTGTCGCCATAGGACACGTTGGTCATCGGACCCAGGAAGAGTGCGCCGTAGTTGACCATGTTGGCCAGGAAGAAGTCGTCGTCGTCGGTCATCACCTGCACGTGTTCGAAGGCGAGTTCGTTGGCCATCCCCAGCATCTCGTTGTTGTCCTCTACGACGATCACCCGTCCGTAGTCAGCCCAGGCCACAGACGCGATGTCCGCTGTGGGCAGAGTCTCGAGTTGACGCTCGACTTCGGCGATGGTGTCGAGACCCAACTGCCGTGATGTCGTGATAAGAACCGCTGGTGAGGTCGGTCCATGCTCGGCTTGGCCCAGCAGGTCGGTGGCGCAGATCTCTCCGTCGACGGTGTCGTCTGCCAGCAACATTGTCTCGGTGGGTCCGGCGGGCAGGTCAATGCCCACACGCCCGTACAGCTGACGTTTGGCCTCGGCCACGAAAGCGTTGCCTGGACCCACCAGCACGTCGACCGGTTCGAGGAACTCGGTGCCCAGAGCCATCGATGCCACGGCTTGAACACCGCCGAGCAGGTAGATCTCGTCGGCGCCCGCGAGGTGCATCGCCGTGACCGTCTCAGCGGGGATCCCGCCGCCGATCGGCGGGGTGCAGGCCGCGACACGGGCGACTCCGGCGACCTTGGCTGTCAGCACGCTCATGTGTGCCGAGGCAACCATCGGGTAACGCCCGCCGGGAACGTAGGCGCCGACTGCGCTGACCGGAAGGTTCTTGTGACCGAGGGTGACGCCGGGGAGGGTCTCCACCTCGACGTCGTGGAGCGAGTCGAGCTGGGCCTCAGCGAAATTGCGAATCTGCGACTGCGCGAATTCGATGTCGCCGATGGTGCCCGGATCGACGCGATCGAGCGTCTCTTGGATCTGGGCTTCTGTCAGCCGAAACTGTTCGGGTTCCCAGGAATCGAAGTTCTTCGACATCTCCCGAACGGCAGCCTCACCGCGGGCCTCGATATCGGCGATGAGAGACCGAACACGTTCGGCCAGTTCCAGGTCGGCACCGTGGCCGCCCTTCGTGCTTGCGTCTTTGAGGATCTCAGCCATGGCTGGAACCGGTCGTCTTTCCGTATCTGATCGTTCCGGGCACGACCACCGAGACCGGATCGCTGTCTGCTGGTCGGTCCGGGGCGAGGAGAATCTCTATGGCCCGAGCCACCAGCACATCGGTCGCCTGCACCAGAGTGGTGAGGTCGAACCCGGCCCAGGCGGACTGTGAGAGTCCGTCGAACCCGGTGAGGAGCAGATCAGCGGGCACATCGACGCCCGCTGCCCGCAGACCGTCGTGGACGCCGAATGCCACTTCGTCGGCGCTGACCATCACCGCATCGGGGAGGGGTTGGTGCTCAACGATTTGGCGAGCGACCTTGTAACCCGCTTCGTAGGTGAACGCGCCTGCCTCAAGGTAGGTGCACGCAATGCCCTGGTTCCCCAGAGTCTGGGATGCGCCCCGATAGCGGCTCTGGTCTGTGGAGGTGCTCGACACACCCCCGATATAGAGAACGTCGCGGCAACCGACTTCGATCAGGTGGGCTGCCAGTTCCGCCATCCCGGCTTCGTTGTCGACCGAGACCGACGGCACCACCCCGACCGCGGCCGGGTGGTTGAAGGCCACGATGGGCCGGTCCGACTCGCGCATCTGGGCCAGTTGGGCCTGGCCGATGTTGGCAGATGCCAGAACCAGTCCGTCCAGCCGGTACTGCGCGACTGAGGCGAGCACACCGTCGACGTCGCCGGGTTCAGCGAAGCTGAACAGCAGCAACTGGCGGTCCTGATCAGCTAGCTGGCGGGAGAACTCGGTGAGGACGCTCTGCCAGTATTCGCCGAACGCCGGTACGACCGCGCCGATGATGTTCGTCCGCTGGGATTTGAGGCTGCGGGCGATCACGTTGGGCACGTAGCCGAGTCGCTCCGCGGCTTCCTGGACCTTGTCGCTGGTCGCGGGGGAGACCTTCTCAGGCGACGAGAAGACCCTGCCGACCGTCGCCTGGGACACTCCCGCTGCCG
This sequence comes from Candidatus Aldehydirespiratoraceae bacterium, assembly GCA_965208435.1. Classification (GTDB taxonomy): domain Bacteria; phylum Actinomycetota; class Acidimicrobiia; order Acidimicrobiales; family Aldehydirespiratoraceae; genus VXYK01. The sequence continues at coordinate 2,209,627 of OZ242337.1, forward strand.
CGGCGACATCCACCGAGGTCACCCCTCTACGGGTTGAACGAGGTGAATCAGGCTGCGATTTTGACGACATCTGAGACCCCCTCCCATATCGTCATGCCCGTGTGCCGCTGAGCGCGCAGGAATTGAATGCTTACGTAAGCATCGAATATATGCTTACGTAAGCATTCTGTCAAACCAGAACCCTTAGATTTCCCAAGAACCCCCGGCGATGACAGCGCTAACGCTTCCGCGGCTCTGCGCTAGCGCTTCCGCGGCTCCGGCTACGCCCGGCAATAGCAGAGCGCCCAGCGAAAGCAGAGCGTCAGCCCGTGTGCAGCATGATCTGCTTGTGGACAGCCACTTCGTCGAAGAGCACGAACTCGCGGTGCAGCCCGCGCGGCCCGAACTCTGCATGGCTGATGCCCATCACGTGCACGGGAGCCCCGGTCGGGGGACCGAACGCGCCAGGACCGTTGTGGGTGCCGGTCAGCGACCAGCGAAGCGCAGCACGGGGAGCCATGTTGGCGTCGGCTCTGCCGATCTGGTGGTGAACCTCGAAGACCGCATCGGGCAGCGCACTGCGGAGGTCAGCCCAGAATCGGCTCGTCTCGTCCCAGCCGTGAATCGTGCGACCGCCAGGCCCCTCCAGTTGGGCAGCCCGGTCATATCGTTGCTCCACGGCACCGGGGTGCCCCGACAGAATCTCGCTGAGAGTCTCGGCATAGGCCGCACCGACCTCGTGGGTGTTGCCCGGACCCGAGTACACGGGCGCCACATCGTTGTGCGGGGTCAGAGGTCGCTTTGCAAGTTCAGGCCCGCCCTCGGCTTCGATCTGGTCGGCGGCGAAGGTTCGAGGATCGACGCCCATCTGCCGGACGATGGCGCCGAGGTCGCGTACCAGCCACTCGTCGTAGATCTGGTTGTTGACCGCGGCACAATCGGCAATGACCCGATAGTGCAGCCTGGTGCCGGTGGCGGCCCCGAACACACCGTCGCCAGAATGGGTAGCGGTCGAGAGGATCCGGTGGGACGACAGATAGCCGTCTTTGTCATTACCGCTCCAGATCACGTCCTCGCCCAGGAGCTGGCGGTCCGGGAACTCCGCCAGCGTGGCCCAGGTAGCGGCGATCACCGCCTGGTTGCCGACCACGACCCCGTCAGGAGACCGCACCGGGATGTTCGGCGTGTAGTAGTGGTTGAGCGTCTCAACGCCGCGTTCCTCCCAGATCTCCATGGTGATCCCGATAATGAAATCAGGCAGATCCCGGAACTTCGGATCGAACCCCTGCATGTCGTCTCCCATCTCGGCCTGCGCCGGGGAGTATAGGCACACATGCTGCCGGTAACCGTCGAGGCTAACCCTCGACGTACTCAGATCCGCTTTTTGTGCTGTGCCCAGATCCGCCAATTCTGTCGTGCCTCAAATCCGCCGATGACGACGTACTGCGGTTGGCGAGCTGAAACAGTCGTCTCCGTCGACGGCCCGCAACGGGGCGGATACACGCATATGATATGAGGACCCCGCAGTCAACGTCGTCCTCGTTGTCGATGGTGAAGACCCCGCGCTGGGTAGGCTGACGGGTCCATCGCTACGGAGAGCAACCCGAAGGCCATATGACCTGGATAGACGAGACGCTCGAGCGGGTTCGATCGCCGATCTTCATCAACGACTCGAAGACCCCGAGCGGAGTGGCCCACGTCGGTTCGCTGCGTGGTGTCTTGACCCATGACGCGCTGTTGCGGGCAGCGCGGCGCAATGGTGCACAAGCGCGCTTCACATACGGCTGCGACGACATGGATCCGGTCGATGAGATCCCCCATGGAACGGGGGAGTACTTCCGGGAGCACCTCGGGAAGCCGCTCTACGCCGCGCCGCCACCCCCCGGGCTGGCGGGCGAAAACATGGCGCAGGCCTACTTCGATGAGTTCACCTCCACCTTCGCGCCGCTGGGTGTGGAGGCCGAATTCTATCACATGAGCGACATCTACGCCTCGGGTCGCCTTGACGAGACGATCGACGTGTTTCTTCGCCGGGCCGCGAAGGTCCGTGAGATCTATCTGCGCGAGACCGGTTCTGTGCGGACAGACGACTGGCTCCCCTTCCAGCCGATATGTGAGCGGTGCGGACGGATCGGCACAACCTTCGCGTCGGACTACGACGGCGAGACGGTGGCCTACGAATGCCGACCCGATCTTGTTGCGTGGGCGCAGGGCTGTGGAGCGTCGGGACGTGTCTCCCCGTTCGGGGGCGCCGGCAAGCTGCCCTGGAAGCTCGAGTGGGTGGCCAAGTGGAAGGTCCTGCCGGTCACGGTGGAAGGCGCCGGCAAGGACCACATGGGTGCGGGCGGGTCGCACAAGGTTGCCGCGGCGCTGGCCCGCGAGGTTCTCGAGTGTCCGGTGCCGACTTCGTTCTCCTATGAGTTCTTCACCCTCGGAGGGGCCAAGATGAGCTCTTCTAGGGGAATCGGCCTCAGCGCCTCGGAACTTGTGGCCTGCCTGCCGCCCCAGATCCTCCGTTACCTCGTTCTCAAAGTCCAGGTAAGGCGTGCTCTCGACTTCGACTTGGACCTTGCGACGCTCAACGGAGCCTTTGCGGAGTATGAGCGTCTCTGGAACGCCGTCTACGAAGGCGATTCGAACAGCGGTCAGCAACAGCTCTATTCGATCTCACAACTGGACAGCGAAATCGAGGTAGCCGCTCCACCCGCCTACAGCCCACCCTTTGATTCAGTTGTGAGCGTCGTTCAGCAGCCTCATATCGACCTTTCGGCACACATTGGCTCCCTCGGGGTCGGGCCGTTGAGTGAAGCCGACCTCCACTGGGTCGACGTCAAGCGGTCAGCCGCGCAGTCTTGGTCTCAACGCTTCTCAGAGAGTGCATCGAGATTGATGGTCACCGATGCGTTGCCTGAGGCAACCATGGAATTGGCCAATCAGCAGCGCGCCTTCCTCGCGGTGAGCGAAAGGCTGTTGAGCGAAGTCGAAGCGTGGCGCGCGGCCGACATCCAAGCAGTGCTGTTCGACGCGGCTCGCATCGTCGGCATCACCCCGGCTGAGGCCTTCGTGGCCCTCTACACCGCTTTCTTCGGCTGGCCGGAGGGTCCTCGCGCCGGTTCGTTCCTGGAGTTCCTGGGGCGCGGCGCGGCGTGTGAACGGCTCGGCGAAGTGAGCTACTCGTACTCCGAGTTGGTTGCTTCAACCGCTGTCGAACTTGAAGATTGGAACGGCGCTCTGAGTACCGCCGCGGCGGAACACGACGAATTCTCGATCATTTCCAACTGGATCTCCGACAGTGGTGATCCGGACGAACTCGCAAACGTCGGCGTTCTCGAGCTGTTTGTTGCCGATGCCAAGGGCCGGACGTCTGCTCAGCGAGCGGTCTTCGAAAGCTCAGACGAGGCCTTGGAGCAGGAAGCCAAAGGCCATGTGGCGCGGCTGTTGGGCATCGCCGAAGCTGAGGTCCCGATCAGGCCCGACAACCCCTTCGGAGACGGCCCTTAGGAGACGGTTGGGCGCGGCTAGGTGAGATTGTCGGGTCCGAAGGCTTCGGGGATCAGCGCGCCGAGGAGTAGTGGTTCGGGGTCCCAGTCGACGATCAGGTCAGCGCCGCCGTGCTCGAACAGCAGTTGGCGGCAGCGGCCACAGGGAGCGACCGGCGTCTCGTCTCCTTGCACGGTCGAGACTGCCAGCAGGCGACCGCCACCGGTGCGAACGAGGTCTGAGATCATTGAACACTCCGCGCAGAGGGTGAGTCCGTAGGAAGCGTTCTCTGCGTTGGTTCCGACGACCGTGCGACCATCATCGACAATCCCTGCAGCCCCGACGGGAAAGTTGCTGTAGGGGGAGTAGGACAGAGCGAGTTGTGCGATCGCCAGTTTCCGGAGTTCTGCCAGATCAATGTCAGTCATGGGTTGGTTCGCTTTGCTGAAGGCGGGACTCACAGGCTAGTAGCCGAGGTCGAGGTCTATCGGGCCGAGAAGTTCCTCGCCCGCGGTGTAGCGGCGCGTGTTCTCGGTGACTCGCTCGGTGAGCAGGTCGAGACCCATGAGCGGGGTGTTGCCGACATGGGGTGTGATGATGCAGTTGTCGAAGGTCCACAGGGGGTGACCGTCGGGGAGTGGCTCGGGCTCGGTCACGTCTAAACAGGCACCGCCGATGCTGCCCGAACGCAGCGCGGCTACGAGGGCTTCGGTATCGACGTGGACGCCCCGAGCCAGGTTCACCAGCCAACTCTCTGCTCCCATGAGCTCGAGTTCTTCAGCACCGATCACGCCGGCGGTCTCGGGGGTCACCGCCAAGGCGACCACGACCACGTCAGCGAGCCGGAGCTCATCGTGGAGGTCGTCGAGGGTGCCGACAGATGCGGCGCCGTCAAGGTGGGTTGGCACTCTTCGCAGGACTGCGTTGTGGGTGTGGAACGGCGCCAGCAGTGCCAGCAGATGCTCGGTGATGCCTCCGCCTCCGAGGATCAGCACACGGCAGCCGTGCAGGTTCCGGCCCACCGGACCGGTCCATTCGGTCGCCGCCGAATAGGGGCCGAGATTGTGGAACGCGGCCAATATCAGGGCCAGGATGTGCTCGGCCACGGGCCGGGAGTAGACGCCTTTGCCGCAGGTCCATAACCGTTCGCGGTCGAGCATGTGAATGAACGGTTCGACACCGGCATACGGAAGCTGCACCCAGTCGATCTTGTCGTGGACGTGTCCGGCCAGCAGTTCGGGCGTTTGCGGGTCGGCCCACACCAGTGCCGTTGCCTCGCTGCACTCGACTACGCGTCCGCCTCCCGCTTGAACTGCCTCGACCAGAGCCTGTCGACGCCAACACGGCGGCTCCACTGCGATACAGACACCGGGTTCATCGACACCGGGTTCGTGGTCAGGCTGTGGAGTCATCGCAACAGGATCGTACAGTTGCGAGCGGTCGAGAGAAACGGGTCGACTACGCGATCGTGTCCTTAGCGGGGGCGGTGTTGGGTGTCGAGGCCGGCGGTGATGAACAGGGCGGTGGCGTGCTCGGCGACGTCCGCGGTGTGCCATACGCCGGGAGCGTTGATCGCGTACTCTCCGGCGCTGAGGGTGGCGGATTGTTGCGTACCGTCGGGCAGTTCCTGGTGCAGGGTCATCTCGCCCGCGGTGCACACCACCACTTCGGAACCGAGCGGGTGCATCTCCCATACTTCCCATCGTTCGGTGAACGAGTGCATGGCAACCAGTCGGCCCTCCACACCGTCGCTGGCGTGGCGCTGGGTGTAGTCGCCATACCAGCTCAGGTCCCCGGTGAACTGTGGCTCGACCTCAGCGGTGGCCCCCAATCCGAGATGGATCAGGTTGGAGTCAAGAGCAAACACGGGTCCTTCGGGAATAGTCATACGCCCATTGTTGCCCAGACCGGCCAAGCACGCCCATCCAACGCAATTCGCGGGACGGGCCCCCCTTCAGTGGTTGGTTGGAGACTGCCCACGGTCAGTCGGTCAGTCGGTAGCGGGCTCCCCTCCCGGCGCCGACCTTGGTGATCAGCCCATCGTGGGCCAGACCGCGCAGCAAGGTCAGCGCCCGGGAACGCGACACGCCGAATCGGGATTGCACGAGTGAGTTGGTGACAGGCTCCTTGTCGGCCCAGGCGAGGATCTCCGCCCGCATCTCATTGCGGCTCAACGGCCGCCCGTAGGGCGCGGGAACCGCGGACGAGAGTCGATAGCGGGAGGCTCCGCCGGTGCCGTCACAGTCCAGGTAGCCCGAGTCGCACAACCGTTGGAGCGTGTTGCGGGCCGGCGAGACCCCGACGTCGAGCAAGGCGCGAACTGTTGCGTTGGTGAGCTCAACTCCCCGGAACGCTTCGACAAGGACGCGGCGGTCACCAGGCAGCAACTCCGCCTCCCCCAGGACCTCTTGCGTCCACGCCAGTTCTTCTGGCGTGACCGGCCCGTCGGTCGACAACACGGCCCTCACCCAACCGGTGGGAGCCTCCTCGAACGTAGGCTCGAAACGCAACGTTGCGGCCATCTCGCGGCGAATGAGATCGATACCTCGGCCCGCGTCCTCGGCAAGGCCGAACGCGCGCAGGGTATTGATCACAGCCTTGTTGCGCGCGAAGTGCGCCTCGCCAAGGTTTTTACCGGTCACGCCGCCCGCAAAGCCACCAGGCGAGATCACGGTGACCTCATTGGGCCTCAGATGCACTTCGACAGCAGATCCAGAGAGTTGATAGTCGCGATGGGCCACTGCGTTGGCGAGCGCCTCGCGCAGGGCATCGACAGGCAGGCGGGGAAGCTCGTGTCGGGTGGTGCGCAGGACCACGAGGTCAAACCCGATTTCCGCGATGATCCAATCCACAGCGGCCTGGACCTGCTGGCTCGGAGTGCCGTCGAACACCTCTCGTCGGTCATACTCTGGGCCGTCCCCGAAGCGCAATACCTCGACATGCGACTTGCCGAATGCCGCGGGCGCCTCAGCGACCAGGAACAGCGCACCCGCGTTGGTCAGAGCACGCGCCGTATCGCCGCGAACTGCCAGACCCCGCTGGGCGAGAGCGTCGGCGAGGTTGACGGGATCTTGGTCGGACTCAATCCCCAAGGCACGACAGAGCTGGATCAGCAACTCGTGATCGACGTCGCCTAGCACCCAACGCGATGGGGCCATTTCGAAGTCTCCCGGCCGTCGACTTGTGACCAGTTGCCGCAGCTCGCGTCCCAGCAAGGGCAGATTCTGCTTGCCACGGCGAATCAGCGGACGCCCATTCGAAGTCTGGGCAATGCCGTCGCGCCGTGGACCGACCGCAACCACCGTGATCTCCGCCTGACCCACTCGCATGCTTCTGACTTGGACTGGGCCGGGCGACTCTATTTGGCCGATGATCTCCCAGAGGTCTTTCTCCACGCCCTCGTCCAGCGAGCAACCGACCACCGCGCCCCGATCGTCGATCCCGATCATGACAACGCCGCCGTCGGCATTGGAGAACGCGACGATCGCTTCTTGAATGGGGCGGCGGCCAGTGCCGGCCTTCCATTCCACATATTGACCCTCGCTCGGGAAGGCCGCGCCGAACTCCTTCGGGGTCATGTGCTCTGGAAAATCGGCACTAAACGGCGAAAAAGGCGAAATGCGGGTAAATGCACGTTCCGTCATTTCAGCAGCCTATGGGTTCGGTAATCCACAAAGCGTGCATTTCTGTGCGATTCGGTTCGGACTAATCTCGTTTGTGAACAGTCACAGGCGCGTTGTTGCCCAGACCAGCCAGGCACGCCCGTCCAAGTTGTTGGACCGGCGGATCACGAAACCGTGTCGTCGAGGATCATCACCGTTTTGACTTCGCTGTGGAAGTCGAGCGCGTGGTCGCCGCCCTCCCGGCCGATGCCGGAGATGCCGCAACCTCCGAACGGTGCGGTGAGATCGCGCACGAGGAAAGTGTTGACCCATACCACACCGGCGCGGATCGCCACTGTCACCCGCTCGGCCCTTCGGCGCGAACCTGTGTACACGATCGCCGACAAGCCGTAGCGAGTCGAGTTGGCGAGCCGGACCGCTTCGGGCTCGTCCTCGAAGGTCTGGAACGTGAGAACCGGACCGAATATCTCTTCCTGCACGACCTCACTGTCGTTCGTGGCCGGTTCGATCAGCGTCGGTTCGTAGTGGAGTGACCCCTCCACCGGTCGCCCGCCGCGCACGATGGCGTCGCCGGCGGCGCGGGCCCGTTCAACGAAGCCGTGAACCCGCTGGCGGTGATCGGGATGGGCGAGTGGCGCGATATCGGTGTTCGGATCGCGGGAATCGCCGAGGAGCCTGGTTGGCAAGGATGGAGGTCAGGCTGGTCCTTGAAGAGCTCATGAAACGAATCGACCATCTCGAGCCCGCCGGGCCCATCGAGCGGCTCCGGTCCAATTTCATCGCCGGGATCAAGCGTCTGCCCGTGAGAGTCGTATGAGCACGCCCCGACGTCCACCAGTGAGGGTGAGAACATGGGAGAGATAGTCGGCGCTGCGCTGGTATCGCACGTACCGCCGTTGGTGATGCCCGAGACCGAGCGAAGAGCGATGAACAACGGCGACGACACGACGCTGTTCGCCGGTCTCCATCAACTCGCCGCTGAGAAGCTGCGCCCCTCGAATCCAGACACCGTGGTCGTGATCGACACTCACTGGTTCATCACCATCGAGCACATCGTCAGTTCCCACGCCAGAAGGCAGGGTTTGTTCACCTCCGACGAGCTGCCCCGCGGCATGGCGCAGATGCCCTACGACATCAAGGGTGATCCCGAGTTGGCCGAAGCGTGGGCCGGCTGCGCTGACGACCGTGAAGACACCTGGATCACAGCCGTCGATGACCCGTACCTGCCGATCCACTATCCCACTGTCAACCTGCTCGGATTCCTGCAGACCGATGAGAGCTGGGTCTCAGCGGGCGTCTGCCAGACCGCGGACACCCGGGACTTCCTGCTTTTCGGGGAGATGCTCGCAGCCGCTGTCGACAGAATCGACCGAAGGGTCGTGGTATTGGCCAGCGGGGGACTGAGCCACCGCTTCTGGCCTCTGCGAGAGTTCCGCGCCCACGAGGCCGCCGATCCCGACCTGCACATCCGAACCCCGCAGGCCGCGGCCGCCGACCGCAAGGTCATCGAACGGCTCAAGACTGGAGACCACGCGGCGGTGCTCGACTTCGTCCCCGAGTATCGCAGTCATGCACCGGAAGGCTATTTCGGGCACTATCTGACGATGGTCGGCGCACTCGGCGGAGCGGACTGCAGAGCTCGCGGGACCCAGTTCGGCGAATATGAAGCGGTAGCCGGAACCGGCCAAGTCCACATATGGTTTGACCTGTGAATCACCCCCCGCGAGCACTCATCATCATTCACGAACCCGACGGCGTCGGCTGTCAGGTCGAAGTGAGACTCCTCGAACTCGGCTGGGAGGTTCACAACCATGTCGTCACCTCCGACTACGAGCGCCCCAACGACCCCGCGCCCTGGCCCGACTTCTCCGACTACGACATCATCGTGCCGATGGGCTCGATCCGCTCGCTAACCAGCAAGGACGAGGTCTCGAACTGGATCCACGCTGAACTTGAGATGTTGAGGACCGCCCACGAGAGCGGCACCCCGATCCTCGGGGTGTGCTTCGGGGGCCAACTTCTTGCCGAAGCGCTCGGTGGTTCAGTGGAGAAGTCGCCGGTGACTGAGATCGGCTGGTACGAGATCGCTGCGCCGAACGGTGTCGAGAACCCGGTCGGTCCTGGGCCCTGGTTCGAATGGCACCACGACCGGTTCACGGTTCCCCCCGGTGCTGAGGTTCTGGCCGTCAACGAGAGCGCAGTCCAACTCTTCCGTATCGGTCGCTCGGTCGGCACCCAGTTTCACCCCGAGGTCGACCCGGACCATGTGGCGGGCTTCCTGGCCGGATCAGCCGAGGAGTATCTCGCCTCCCTGAACCTCGACCGCGCCCAGATGATGGACGAGATGCACCACCACGAGACCCGGAACACCAAGCAGTGCCACGCCCTAGTCGATTGGTTCCTGGACCAGTCGCAATCTGACGAATCCATGGGGAGCACCACATGACCGCCCGTCCGTTGATCGGACTGCCCGGTCGCGTCAAGGCCGGAAGTGACATCCGCGGAATCCCGACGAGTTTCGGTGACACGCAAGTGGACATGTACATGTCCGCATATGCGCAGGGTGTGATAGCTGCCGGTGGGCTCCCGGTGCATCTGCCGATCGATGTTGATCCACTGCTGATAATCGAACGTCTCGACGGGCTGCTTCTCCCGGGAGGCACCGACATCGAACCGGGCCTCTACGGCGCTGAGTCGGAGACCGACGTCTACCCTCCGGAACCCGAACGCGACGACCTCGAACTCGGCCTCTACAAGGAGGCCGTGGACCGCCGATTGCCGGTTCTTGGGATCTGTCGCGGCCAACAGGTCGTCAACGTCGGTGCGGGTGGGACTCTGCACCAGGACGTGCCACCCCATTCGGCTTTCGATCTGCCGGCCGAGACCGAGTTTCACGAAGTCAGATTCGAGGCCGGCTCGACTCTGGGAGAACTGTACGGCCCGACCGCGTGGGTCAACTCACTGCATCATCAAGCGGTCGACACCGTGGGGGAGGGCCTCCGCGTAACTGCGCGGGCCGATGATGGTATGGCTGAGGGGCTGGAACACACGAGCCTGCCCATTGTCTGTGTTCAATGGCACCCCGAGATGATGCCCACCCGCGACACCGACCCCGTGTTCCGTTGGCTCGTCAAGGCTGCAGGTGATGGCTAGACCGCTTGACGGGATTGTTGTTGTTGCGCTCGAACAGGCTGTGGCGGCACCCTTCGCGACCCGTCAACTGGCCGACCTCGGCGCGACTGTGCTCAAGGTCGAGCGTCCGGAGGAAGGCGATTTCGCTCGTGACTACGACTCAGCAATGGGTGGGACGTCGGCGTTCTTCGTCTGGTCCAATCGCGGGAAACAGAGCATTGAACTGGACCTGAAGGACCCCGAACAGCGCGCCACCTTCGACTGGCTGGTCGCCGGCGCCGACGTGTTCATTCAGAACCTCTCGCCCGCGGCGGCCGGCCGGGCCGGGGTTCTCGCCGACCAGCTGAGAGCAAAGCATCCGCACCTGATCGCCTGTGACGTCTCCGGCTACGGGCTCGGCGGCCCTCGAACCGACGACAAGGCCTATGATCTGGCCGTTCAAGCCGAAGCCGGTGCGGTTGCCCTCACCGGCACCGTCGATCAGGCATGCAAAGTCGGTTTCTCAGTGGCGGACATTTCAGCGGCCATGTATGCGTTCTCATCGATTCTGGCTGCCCTGTACCGCAAGCAGGCGACCGGAGAGGGTGCGACGGTCGAGGTGTCGATGCTGGAGAGCCTCGCGGAATGGACGTCCGCGCCGACCTTCGCAGCGGTCGGCACCGGCGTGATTCCGCCGAGAGCGGGCCACCGCCACACGATGATCGCGCCCTACGGCATGTACCAGATGAGCAACGGCGACTACATCATGATCGGCGTTCAAAGCAACCGGGACTGGGTGTCGTTCGCCGAGCACGTGCTCTGTGACCAGAGCCTCTGCGAGGACCCGCGGTTCTTGAACAACGTCGACCGTGTCGCCAACATCGACGACCTCGAGAGGTTGATCCGCAACGTTTTCGCGACAATCTCGCCCGAGGAGCTCCTCGAACGGCTCGAGCGCGGGCGAGTAACGCACAGTTCGGTTCGCGACCCCCACTCACTCTGGCAACACGAACAGCTCCGCGCCCGCGACAGGTTCATGACCGTGACCACCCCGACCGGTTCAACGGAGGTCTACCGCTCCCCGTTCAACATCAGCGACATCGGTGAACCCGATGCCTCAGTCCCCGATCTCGGCAGCCACGACCCCGCCCTCATCCAACAGCTCCTAACCCGCGCCCAATCCCGAACGCAAAGCGCTGCAACAAAGTAGTGGCTGAGCATCCGCACCACGAGAACACCCATGATCCGGGGCTTGAAGCGGTTGTAGGGGGCTACCCAGGACGCGGACTGCTTTCTCCATGCGAGTTCCGACGCGCGACAGACTTGGATGTACTTCATAACCGGCCGCAGCGAGTCGTCCCGCTAGTCGCTGAACATTGCTTAATCGGCGGTGTCGTCGACGAGGATGTCGAGGAACTGCGAGTAGCGATAGACACGGTTTCGTCGCTGGCCAGTGATTTCTGCGACCATCCCCAATTCAACCATCTGATCGAACAGTCCACCGATGGTCGTGGAGGTCGCCCCCAGTTCCGCTGTCGCACGTTTGATTGTCATGATCGGCTGTTCGGCCAGCAGGTTCAGCAGCGGCCACCCGTACTTGCCGAAATCGTGGGAGGTCGCGAGTTGGCGGTGATTGTCGGTCAGTGCCGATAACTCACGTGCGACCCGCACGGCATCGCTAGCCGTCGAGGTGACCCCCCTGAGGAAGAACTTGAGCCAGCCCTCCCAGTCACCGTGGGTTCTGATTGCGTTGAGTCGATCGTAGTACTCCAGTCGGTTCTGCTTCAGGAAGAGGCTCAGGTACAGCAGCGGGCGAGCCAGCGCACCACGTTGCACCAGCAACAGGGTGATGAGCAGCCGGCCGACGCGGCCATTGCCGTCGAGGAACGGGTGGATTGTCTCGAACTGGGCGTGGGCAAGTCCCGCCAGTACGAGAGGCGGATCGTCGCTGTCGTTCAGGTAGATCTCTAGATGATGAATGGCTGTTCCGAGGTCGTCAGGTGACGGCGGAACGAATGCCGCAGTTTCGAGCGTGCAACCAGCGGGACCAATCCAGTTCTGTGACTTGCGAAACTCTCCTGGGGTGCGTTCCTGGCCTCGTGTCCCGGTCATCAGCTCTTCGTGAACCCTGCGGATGAGCCGACCCGACAGCGGCAACTCGTCGAGAAGTTGAAGCCCCAGACGCATCGCACGCACGTAGTTGACCGTCTCGTGGATGTCAGCCATCAGACCGGTCCGTTGCACCTCCACCTCGTGGGCGAACAAGTCGTCGAGGCTCGACTGAGTACCTTCGATCTGTGAGCTGAGCACCGCTTCTCGCCGAACATACGAGGCGACGAACATATCAGGATCGGGTAAGGTCGTCGCCATTCCGTCCAACCGCCCCAAGGCTGTGTTGGCTTTGGAGAGTAGACCGAGAAGTTCGGCGTCCCATTGAAGTTGCGGATCGGGTGGCAGCGGTTTCGGCATGAACGCTTCGTATCCGGTTAGCTGTGGGCGGGACCTGCCAGCTCGTTCGCTTGTCATCTATCTCCTTATTCCAGTCATTGGAGATTGTAGTGTCTACAGCCACCGTTATTCTATTATTGGGGAAATTCTGGAATAAAAGGGTCTGAGCTGTCGTCAGTTGGTGGTGCTTCCTTATTCCAGTTGTTGGAGATTGTGGTGACTGCAGCGGCCGTTATTCCATTCTGAGAGAGGTTTTGGAATAGAGGACCTCCGGCAGGAACGCGCTCGGGAGGCTTATCCTTGGGGGTTCGAGACTCGATCAGAAAGCGGCGAAGCATGAACACAGAGCAGTTCAACAAGGTCAAGCACGACGACGGATTCATTGCCGCTCTCGACCAGAGCGGCGGGAGCACGCCCAAGGCGTTGAAGCTCTACGGAGTCTCCGAGGATGCCTATGAGGGTGACGCCGAGATGTTTGATCTCGTGCATGAGATGCGCAGCCGTATCGTCACCAGTCCCAGCTTCGGCGGTGACCGCATCCTCGGGGCGATCCTCTTTGAGATGACGATGGACCGCGACATCGCAGGCCAGCCGAGCGCCTCCTACCTCTGGAACGAGAAGCGGGTCGTGCCATTCCTCAAGGTCGACAAGGGGCTCGACACAGAAACCAAAGGCACGCAGGTGATGAAACCGATGCCGGCGCTGGACGAACTGCTTCGACGGGCCAATGACTTGGGCATATTCGGCACCAAGATGCGTTCGGTCATCAACGAGGCGGACCAGGCCGGTGTCGATGCGGTTGTCGAGCAGCAGTTCGAGGTCGGCAAGCAGATTCTCGACGCGAACCTGATGCCGATCATCGAGCCTGAGGTCAACATCCACAGCTCAACCAAAGCTGAAGCCGAGACGATGCTCAAGGCGGCGATTCTCAGCCATCTAGACCAACTCGGTGAAGACCAGTCGGTGATGCTGAAGCTCACCCTTCCCTCCACCGACGGGTTCTACAGCGACGTCATCGCCCATCCGCGGGTGCTGCGGGTGGTAGCCCTGTCGGGCGGCTACTCCCGTGAAGAGTCAAACGACCGGCTGTCTCGCCAGCTTGGCATGGTCGCCAGTTTCTCCCGGGCCCTCACCGAGGGGCTCAGCGCCCAGCAGAGCGAAGAGGAGTTCGATTCGATGCTGGACTCCTCGATCGGCAGCATCTTCGAGGCGTCCTGCACATGACCTCGACGACGTAGGGTCAGCGCAGGAACACTCAAAGGGCAGAGCCACTCAAAGGGCAGAGCCACTCAAAGGAAAGGCATCATGGGCCAACTCGACGGACGGATAGCTGTGATCACCGGGGCGGGCGATGGCATCGGGGCCGCGATCGCCCAGCGCTTCGTCGATGAGGGAGCCCGAGGCGTGGTGATCGCCGAGCTCAACGAACGTACGGGCCAGACGATGGCGGACAAGCTGGGCGACGCTGGCCTCTTCGTACGCACCGATGCAGGCAACCGTGATGACGTGGAAGCGATGATCGACGCGGCGGTCGATCGCTGGGGTGGTCTAGACATCCTGGTCAACAACGCCTGGGGCGGCGGGGTGATCAGCCGTGTCGAGCAAAAGTCTGCCGAAGGTATGGCCAGAGGTATCGACGTCGGTTTCCTGGGGCCGTTCTGGGCCATGAACGCGGCTCACGCGGTCATGAAACCCCGCGGTTATGGACGGATAATCAACCTGTGTTCGCTCAACGGAGTCAATGCCCATATGGGAACCGTCGAGTACAACTCGTCGAAGGAGGCGCTGCGGGCAGCGACCCGCACCGCGGCGCGGGAGTGGGCCGGCACCGGGATCGTCGCCAATGTGATCTGCCCGGCTGCCAAGTCAGCCTCCTTCAATGCTGTGATGTCGCAGCATCCCGAACTTCTCTCGGCCGCGGACGCCGGCAATCCGATGGGCCGAATCGGTGACTGCTATGACGACATCGCCCCCGTGGCCGTGTTTCTGGCGAGCGAGGGTTGTCGCTACATGACCGGCAACACCCTGTTCGTCGACGGCGGCGGCCACATCAACGGCTCGTCCTGGGCCCCCGACCTCGGAGACTGAGTCGACCATGGCCACAGAAACGGAGCGTCAATTCGACCCAGAGAAGCTGACGCAGGGTCTGTGGCGAATGATCCCCTTCGCTCAGCGCACCGGCGTGCGCGTCGAGCACGCGGAACCCGGCTGTGTGCGGTTGCGGATGCCGTTCGAGCCCAACGTCAACCATGTGCAGATGATGTACGCGGGGGCGCTGTACACCTTGGCGGAGGTGCCGGGAGGAACCATGTTCACCACGACCTTCGACTACAAGCGGTTCTATCCCATCGTCAAGGAGATGAAGATCCGCTTCCGACGCCCGGCGCTGACCGACATCACCGTCGAGGTGAGACTTTCGGCAGCAGAAGCAGCCCGGATCACAGAAGAGGCAGAGGCCAACGGCAAAGCCGACTACGAGTGGGAATGCGAACTCAAAGACACCGACGGTGAAGTTGTTGCGATCTCACACAACGTCTACCAGCTTCGCCGGATCGGAAGTTGATCGGGCGTCTGCGGCTAGTTGACGCCTCTGCCGTGGTCTTCCCAGTACGGCGCCCGTAGCTCCCGTTTGAGAACCTTCATGGCGCCCGAGAGCGGCAACGGTTCGCTGCGGAACTCCACAGACTTGGGAACCTTGTAGCCCGCGATCGACTCACGGGTGAATGCCTGGATCTCTTCTGCGCTGGTCTCGGTGCCTTCGGCGCACACCACGACGGCGTGGACCTGCTCACCCCAGGTGTCGTGCGGGATGCCGATCACCGCAACTTGGGCGACGGCTGGATGCTTGGAGATCGCACTCTCGACCTCAGCGGAGTAGACGTTCTCGCCGCCGGTGACGATCATGTCCTTGACCCGGTCGACGAGGAACAGATAGCCGTCCTCATCGAGGTATCCGGCGTCTCCGGTGTGGTACCAACCGCCCTCGAAGGCTTCGGCCGTCGCGGTCGGATTCCTCCAGTACTCCTGCATGAAGTTGCCGCCTTTGGCCCATACTTCACCCGTCTCACCGCGCGGGACCTCGTTGCCGGACTCGTCGCGGATCGAGAGCAGGACTCCGGGAACAGCCCTCCCGGCGGAACGCAGTCGAGCGCCGCCCTCGCGGTGTTCTTTCGCGTCGAGCATTGTGAGCACCGCGGAGCACTCGGTCATCCCGTAGCCCTGCAGTACCTCCATGTCGGGCCAGGTCGACAGGATGGTGTCGAGGATGGCTGCAGGCATCGGACTTGCGCCGTAGAGGAGCTGCTTCACAGAGTTGAGACGGTCCGGTGCGAAATCCGGGTGTTGGAGCATCATCCCGATCATGGTCGGAACCATCACGGTCTGGGTTGCACCATGGGCTTCGATCAAGGCCATCGCTCCTGCCGGATCGAACATCGGAATGCTGACTGCGGTGCCGCCGCTCGAAGGCGTGCCCACGATTGCGCCCATTGTGGCGGCGTGGAACATCGGGGTCTGGATGAGGTTGACAGCATCGTCTTCGAAGCCGAACACGATGGCGATGTGGTACAGGTTGAGCATCTCGGCGCGGTTGTCGAGCAGAACACCCTTGGGCAGTCCGGTGGTTCCACCGGTGTACATGAGTACGACAGGATCTTCTTCTTCGGGTTCTTCAGGCACCGAGGAGTCGGCACCGTCGATCAGTTCTTCGTAGCTGAGGTCGTGGGGAACGTCGCCCTCACCGATCAGCACGACGCTGCGAACGCTGTGGGGTTCCTCGGCTGACTCGAGGACCTGCTTTATCGCACCGGCGAAGTATGCGTCGGCGAAGATCACCTCGGTGCCGGAGTTGCGGAGGATGTAGTCGAGCTCCTTTCCCGCGAGGCGCAGGTTGAGCGGGTTGATGATCCCGGCTCCGAGAAAAGCGGCGTGGTACAGCTCCAGGTACTGGTGGCTGTTGAGCGCCATCACCGCGAAGCGGTCGGAGCGAGCGATGTCGAGGCGGTCCTTGAGAGCGTTGCTCAGACGAAAGACACGGTCAGCGTGCTCAGCGTAGCCGGCGCGGTAGCCGCCGTCGATTATCAGGGTCTTGTCGGCGTGACGGTCGACTGCGGGCAGCAACCAGCGATGGTAGATGAGTTCTTTCATCCATTGACTATGCCCAATTGCGCCACGGGTTGCCCACCTGCGCTTTAAAACGGCAATGGGCGACCCCCGCGATCGGGGGTCGCCCATTGCCGTAGCAAGCTGCTGATTCTGTTCAGCCGAGATTAGGGGAAGATGTCGATGAGGTCGGTCACCGGCACTGTTCCGCCGTCGCCTTCCGTGTGGTCGAAGCCGGCTAGACGGAATAGGTCGCTGGCACCGAACTTGGTGGCACTGAGCGAGGCTGCTCCACCCGGCATGACGAAGTCGCTCAGGCCGTCGGCAGCGGCCTTGAAGCTGTCCTGAGTCGGGTTGACTCCGGCCGCGGTTGCGATCTGCACGAACAGTGAGAGATGGCGACAGGCACGCCGGGTCGAGTTGAACCAGTTCTCATCCTCGGTCTGATACTCGGTCGGCGCCCGGAGATCAGCTTCGGGTATGGCCGCGGCGATCACGTCGTTGCAGGTCTGTTGGTACAGCGGGTCTTCGTAGATTTCAGTGTCGGTCGGGCCCATCGCAGTGAGGACACCGTCGGCGATCGACTTGTCGGTAATGGTCTCTCCGAGGTTGTTGAGTCCACCGGAGTTGTTGGTCCACACTGGGAATTGGCCGTTGAGACCCGCCAAGCCGATACCGCGGATAGTGGCGGCGGGGTTGCCGTCGATCATGATCGCTTCGGCACCGGATTCTTGGAATCGTTCCAGGATCACTTCCAACTGCTGGTTCTGAGCGAGGGTCTCACCGTCGTTGGCCTCGATGATCGAGCGGCCGACAACCTCGGCGCCTCGTGCTTCGAGGGAGTCGATCACTCCGTCTATGGTGCCCTCGGCAGCACGCCCGGCAATGACATAGACGGGCATGCCTTCAGTCAGGCGCCCGGTCTCGATCAACAGTCCGATCAGGTTGTCGGTTGCCGCTTCGACGGTGGGGTCTGGGTGGTACCAGGGAGCTTTGGATTGTTCGAGTTCGGCGGCGTTAATTCCGCCGCCGACGAGGATGGTCTCGTTGAGGCCTGTGATGCAGGGGTCGGCGGTTCCGGCTAGCGGTCCGACGAAACCGCCGAGCACGGCGAACGTCTCGTTGTCTTCGGTGAGAGCCGTGCAGACACGCTCGGCATCGACCGGGTCGATCGGGCTGTAGAACTCGTAAACCGCTTCAACGGTTCGTCCGTTGATGCCTCCGTTGGCGTTGAGGTCGGCGATCAGAGCCTCCCAGATGCCCTGCTGGTCTCCCCAGCCTGCCGGCGACAGGTTGATTTCCTTGAGGAGGTCGAAGTTGAGCATCGACACACCGACGGTGATCGTGTCTTCTGTGACACCCCTCCATGAGGCGGTTCGCGGTTCGGGTTCCGGTTGGGGCTCGTCGCCGTCGTCGGCATCGTCGCCGTCATCCATGTCCTCGTCGGCATCATCGTCCATGTCGTCGCCGTCATCGGTGTCGTCACTGTCGCTGTCGTCATCGTCCATGTCGTCGGCTTCGGACATGTCGTCGTCGGTGACGTTGGTGCTCGACTCGTCGTCATCGCCACCGCAAGCTGCTGCCAGTAGCAGAAAGCTCAGCAGCAGGGCCAGAAGGCGAAGGATTGTTCTGGGTTGTTTGCGAGTCATTGTCCCCCCAAGGTGTCAGTAGAACTCAACCTGGCAGTATACCCATATGTCTCGTTCGGGGACAATATTGCCACGGGCGGCTAACCTGAATCTGTGGCCGGCGATACACGAACTGATCTCAAAGAGCGTCGAGGACCGGGACGCCCACCGAACGCGGAGAACCGGCGGGCCATACTCGAAGCGACTCGTGCCGTGCTCATCTCCACCGGATACGAGAAAATGACCCTCGAGGCAGTCGCCCAACAAGCGGGCCTCTATCGCAAGTACATCAATCGCACCTGGTCCTCGAAGGCAGAACTGGTACGGGATGCACTGTTCGATGATGTCATCACCTTTGAGTCCCCTGATCTGGGCGACCTGCGGAGCGATCTGCGAGCGGTCGTCACCCAACATGTCGATCTCACGCTGCGGCCGGACTTCCTGCGCGGCCTTCCCGCGATCACTGCCGAGTTCCGGCTTCAGCCGGCGCTGTTCCAGGACACGCTCCGGCGCCACGTCGAGCCGCCCGTTGCTGCCATGGCCGAAGTCTTCGACCGGGCGGTGATTAGAGGTGAGATCGATTCGGCGCCCAATCCCCGCGTCGTCGTCAGCACGATCTCAGGGGCGATCCAACAGATCTCGCTGCTGGGTCTGCTGGGCCGCGACGAACTGATCAACCACGCGTTGGCCATGGTGCTCGACGGGTTGGTTGAACCCGCTCTGCCGGGGTCTGGCTAGCAGCGCGACGCGGCGCACGGTTGTTCCTAATCGTCAGCGACGCACCCCTAGGGGAAGATGTCGATGAGGTCGGTCACCGGTACCGCTTCGCCGTCACCCTCAGTCGCCGGACGCGGCCAAAAGGGCGACGCCGAGAACGGTTGTCTCGAAATCGGCGGCGGGGTGAACCTTCAACCCGGTCGTCTCCTGTATTGCGGCGATCAGGACCTGTGACTGGCTCAACCCACCGTCGACCAGGAGCGGGTCGGTGACGCCCATGTGCGCTGTCAATTCTGCTACCCGAGTGGCGATCCCTGTGAGCGCGCCGAGCACAATATCGGCCGCCGTTGTCTCCAGCCCGATACCACGCACCGCGCCGCGGGCCTGAGGGTCCTGGTGCGGTGAACCGAGCCCAGCCAACGAGGGCACGAATTCCACACCGGGCGCACCGGACGCCGCTATCTCATCGAGCTCTTCGACGCGGTCCAGCAGACCGGCCCTGACCAGCCATTCGATCACCGAACCTGCCGTCAGGATCGAGCCTTCCACCAAGAACTCGTCAACAAGGACTCCATCAACGGTGCGGCGCCACAGCGGCAGGGCGTAACATCCGGCGGGGGCTTCCGCCACCGACGAGCCGGTGCCGACATCAAGCATGCCTGAAGTTCCGAGAGTCAGTTTGGCGGTGCCTTCAACCATGCCGTTAGCCATGCATGCTGCGGACTGGTCTCCACAGCGGGCCGCTAGCGGGATGGCAGCGCCGACAAGCGCTGGATCGCAATGGCCGACGGTCTCATCGGATGCCACGACTGCAGCCATCGACTCACGGGGCACACCGAACAGTGCCAGTACATCGTCGGACCAGTCACCGCCGTGCAGGTCGTAACAGCCGGTCGCTCCAGCATTCGATGGATCCGTGACGTGGACAGTGCCTCCGCTCAACGCCTGACTCAGCCAGGTGTCGACGGTCCCGAAGCGGAGGGTGTCTCTCGAATGAGCTTCGCCGACAGTGTCGTCGTTGGCCATGAGCCATTCGAGTTTGGTACACGACGCCGAGGTGTTGAGGGGGATTCCGGCTGACACGAATTCGGCTACCCGTTCTGCGGTGCGAGTGTCCTGCCAGCCGATCAGCGGACTGAGCGCCCTACCGGTCACGCTGTCCCATGCGACCACGCTCGACCGCTGGTTTGTGATGCCCAGCGCGCCGATGTCGGCTGCTTGGACTCCGACTTGTTGCAGGCTCCTGCGAAACACGTCGGTAGCCGTGCTGACGATCTCATCAGGATCCTGCTCGACGGCACCGGCAAACGGATGCTGAGAACCCAGGCGGGCACGCGCGATGCTGAGCCGTTCGCCTTCGGTATCGAACACCGCCGCACGAACGGTCGTGGTCCCGACGTCGATCGCGGCGGTCAAGCTCATGGTCCCAAGTCTGCAAGGTAGGGGATGTTCATGCCAGCCCGACTGCCCGTCTTCGGGTCAATCTGATTTACGTTCGCAAACAGAGCTGAGTTCTCCGGCACGGTCTTGGAAACTGCCCGTCAACGGGTGAATGGGTATGGGTTCAAACGATGCGCAAGGCGAACGGTAGTGCCGATGTGAGCGTATTGGGCCATCGGCGGTCGGTTGTGATGAGGGCGTCGGCTTCGTGCACAGTGGCTGTGGCAATGACGAAAGCGTCGGGGAGTTTCAACGAGGGGTGTCCGGCTCGCAGCGCGGCGGCAGATCGAGCGATGTCCACATCGGCGTTCAGGACGCTGATCGGAATGGCTGCGAGTGCCGCCTCGTAGCGAGCGGCCGTCTCGCTGCCCGCCTTGGTGGGGTGGACGAGGCCCTCGGCAAAGGCCGTGACGGGCAGAGCCAGCCGTTGAGCTGAAGACGCCGCTTCGCGCAGCGCGTCGGTTGCGGCCCGGTGATGTGGATTGCTCCTGTCAAGGTGGCCGATGACGACGCCGGTATCGACCACGATGAGTCCGGTTCGACTACTCCCACTCATCGCGGAGAACTTCGACCGTATCGGCGGGATAGATATTGTCGAAGATTCCCGCGGTGTCGCCGAGTTGGTCGCCTACGCGCTCAAACATGACGCGTCCAGGGCCGAGAGCTGTGCCTCGCAACGACTCACCTTTCGCGAACCCCGCGGCCGCGAATGCCTCGGCGGGAATAGTCACTTGGTGCTTTGAGGTGATTGTTGTGCAACCACGCGGCCTTACTCTTACTGTTTCGTCCATTAGTATTACTGTAGATGCCCTCGCTCGATTCGCAAATCATGGCTCCGATACCATGAAGGGGATGGTCACGCCGACGAAGTCGCTGTCATCGATGGGGGGATACTCACCCACCCGCAACCGGTATTGGCCCGGTTCAAGGTTGTCGACGGTGAACTCGAAGGTGCCCCAAGCCTCAAGCCAACCGGTGGCCGTCAGGCCCCACCTGCTGCCGGTGCCCGGATTGAACACCTGCGGTCCGGTGACTGTGGCCGTAGCGGCCGTTCCGTCGGCGTGCTGGATCTCGACAATGCCCGCGGATTCGAACCAACGGGAGTAGCCGCGCACTGTCAGCGCTAGTTCGACATTGGTGGGATTCCGCTCGTCGAGTTCGCCGGGCCAGACCACAAGGCTGCTCGAACTGGCGTGGAGTTGCGGGGTGGGCGGCGAGCCGTTGCCGTTGTCAGCAGCGGGAATGACATCAATCAGCAGACGAGCGGGGTCGCGCAATTGTTGGGCTGCGAACAATGACGGCTGAGGCGCATACACGTCGATCACGACGGCGCCGTCGGCCGACCGCGCCACGATGGAGGTGAGGTTCCAGTTGTGCTCGGACGCGGCGTCGAGACGCGCTGCGGTAAGTCCCGCAACGCTGATCCGCGCCCAGGCGCCGTTGGCCTCGACGGTCAGGTCTTCTGGGACGTCCGCGGCCGGCGGCCCACCGCTGTCGTAGTCCCATGCGGTGCCGAAAGCGATGTGCAGACGGTCGCATCCCGGCCCGAGCAGGTGCCACATCTGTGCCACATGGTCGACCCGTGCCGCGCTGTCGCCGACTCCGGCCGCCCCGCTGATCGGGGCTGGACCTTCGGCGGCACCGACAGTGGCGCAGGGGTCGTCGAAGTAGGATGTCTGAGCAGCGAAATTGACCTCTGTGCGTTCGACCTCCACCCAGCCGGTGCGTTCGAGTCTCAAGCGCAGTTCGCGCCAGTTGACACCTCGGTCATCGGTTCGTACCGCGCCCGTGCCCTCGATCACCAGCCTCGGCACCGTGATCATCGCGGCCTCGTCGTAGTCGATGCCCGGGCCCGAGCGAAGAGTAGCTCGCAAAGGATCACCCCCGCCTCCCGCATACCACTCGCCGTCGGCCACTAGGAGGTCGAACAACAGCGGAGCTTCTTCGTGCCGCTCCGGCTCTGTCGTGGTGGTTGGCTCTGTCGTGGTCGTCGTGGGCGGCTCAGCGGTGGTGGTTGTGGTGGGCGGCTCAGTGGTGGTGGGCGGCTCAGTGGTGATAGTTGGTTCTGGGGCGGCCGTGTCCGGTACTTCGGTCGTGTCCGGCGCTGACGGAGGGGTGTCATCGGCGCTGTCGTCAGAGTCGCCCCCGCAGCCGGACATCAGCAGAACCGCCGCGACCAGCCAAGCGCCGCTGTTCCACAACGATCGTGGCGTGACTGCAGGGCTCATGGCAACAGGACTCCAGGGTTCATCAGGCCGCGCGGGTCGATCGCCGCCTTGACTGAGTGTAACAACGACAATCCACCAACCCCGAGTTCGACTGGCATCCAGTCGCGGCGAACCCGCCCGACACCATGGTGATGGGACAAGCCGGCGCCGAGACGCGCCGTTGCGTTCATTGCTGCCGACCAGAGGGCATCGTAGGTGGACGCGTGGTCCTCAGGTGATGCGGGTGTTGCGGCCACCGTGAAGTAGAGGTTCGCTCCGGACCGATATGCGTGCGAGGTATGGGCACTCGCCGCGACCACGCCGTCGACTGCTTCCAGAGCATCGATTACCGAGCGGTAGAGCTTGGGGAGCCGCGTCCAGCCCGCGGCGACCTCGATGGTGTCGGCGACGATCCCCTGAGCCAGCAACTCATCCCAGGTAGGCACAGTGTTGCGGTGCTCGAACCAGCCGTCGACGACCTCGTCGGGCGCGGCTGCACCTCCCCCTGATTCGCAGATGCGTGACACCGCAACGGCTTCGACCCCGGTCAGCGCGGAGGGCCCCATATGAGCCAGAATGAGCATCGCATTGCCCTTCGGCAGACGCTCACGGAAGTGGCGCCAAGATTCGCGGCCGTCATAGAGACGTACCACTGCGGGACGCCATTCAGCTCGCATCAGCTTGCGCACTGCTTCGAGTCCCGCGTCGAATTCGTTGAAATGGAACGCTTGGCGCAGCTCTGATTCGGGTTGTTGGCGTAGCGAGAAAGTGACCTCGGTAACCACCCCGAGGGTGCCCTCGCTGCCCATCAGAAGGTGGCGCAAGTCCGGCCCAGCGCTTGCGCGTGGTGTGTCGCGGCTTCGATAGATCGACCCGTCGGCAAGCACCGCCTCCAGGGAGTACACCATGTCTTCGATGTTGCCATATGAAGTCGAGTACTGCCCCGAGGCCCGTGTCGCGACCCAGCCGCCGACCGTCGACAACTCGATCGACTGTGGCCAGTGGCCGATGCTGAGTCCCTCGGCCTGCATCCGCTGCTCTGCTTCGAGTCCGTTGGTTCCGGCACCGAAACCGGCGAGCAGGTCCCCTGACGAGAAGGTTCGCAACCCCGTCATTCGTTCCGTGCTCAACACGACAGAATCGGCGCTCGCCAACACGCCGCCGACCACGCCGGATCCTCCGCCTCGGGGAATCATCGCCGTGTTGTGGGCGATGCAGGTGCGTACCACCCCAGCCAACTCTTCGCTGCTGCTCGGGGTGCACACGGCGAGCGGCGCAACCAGCGGAGATCCCGCGGAGACCGGGATCTGCGATCGCATCCAGGTGTCACGAGCTCGGGCGCTGCGTTCGGCTTCGGTCTGCAGCAACCCTTCCCCCAGGATCGCTGCCAAGTCACGAACGAGTCCGCTCATTGCGATGTCCCAGACAATCCAGACACTTCAGACGCGCCAGATGCTCCCGAGGTGCCGGATGCGTTGGACGTGTCAGATGCTCCAGACATGAAAGTGAGTTCGTCGCTGAATTGACTGTGCACGCCGGCGAGTTCGTCGTCGAGCTGTTGCGATGACCAACCGAGCAGGGAGGCCATCCGTTCAGCGATCGCGGCCGACAACTCCAAACGGTGATGGGGAACGAACCAGGCGACCCTCAGGCGTCGGTAGACCACATCGACGAGGGTGGTGGCCGCCTCGATCTGCACTGCCCAGTCGACTTCGCCGGCCACCACTGGCGCTCCTTCGACCAGGTGCTCGGGATCGAGGGAGCGTACCTGTGGAGCCTCGCTCCCGTAGAGCCGCCACAGCCGCAGAGCCTCTCGGTCCGTTGAGTCGACAGCAGTCGGAACGCCTCCGGGGATCGGGTCCGTTCCCGGACCTGCCGGCAGGTCCCTGCCGAGTTGCCCGGCGACGACTTCGACGACGCCGGATGCCATGCGGCGAAAGCCGGTCAGTTTGCCGCCTGCGATGGAGATCATCCGGCCAGCGCCGACTGTCACCTCGTCCTTGCGGGACATCTCCTTGGGGGCTCTGCCCGCTGTGGCTATGAGCGGACGCACACCGGCCCAAGCTGCCACAACATCGTTCGGGGAGAGCGGCTCAATGTCGAAGTAGCGGGGCAGCGGCTCCAGCAGATACTCGACGTCGTGCAGATCGATCTCGGGCCAGAGCGGGCGGTCACCCTGGTAGCTGGTGTCGGTGGTGCCGATGTAAACGACGTCACCGCGGGGGATCACAAAGATCGAGCGCCGGTCTGAGGTGTTGCAGATCACCAGATGATTGACCCGAAAACGCTCGCGGGGCACGACCACATGGATCCCCTTTGAGAGGTGCAGCAGCGATGCTGGCGGGTCTTGTTCCATTCGAGCGATCTTGTCCACCCACGGACCTGCGGCGTTGACAACTATGTCGGCACGCACATGCACCTCGCGCCCGGTTGTGGGGCAGCTGGCGATGACTCCGCGGATCCGGTCACCGCGGCGGATGAGGTCGGTCACAGCGAGACGGGATGCCACGGTGGCCCCCAGACCGACCGCAGCCCTCAACACCCCGAGCACGAGCCGCGCGTCGTCGGTCAGATACTCGCGGTAGGCGACGGCATAGTTGTAGGTGTCTGTGCGGATGTGTGGTTCGTTGGCTCGAATCTCGTCTTGACGCCAGAGCTGGTGCCGATCTTCGTCGCCCACCGCGCCGAGGCGTTCGTAGGTGGTGATGCCGGCACGGAATTTCGTGGCGGTCACGCGGTTGCGAGCGGGCACGACCATCCAGGCCGGCTCGGCGAGGTGCGGTGCCATTGCGTGGACTGCGGTGCGTTCGGTGACGGTCTTTCGGACCAGATCGACCTCCCCGGCGGCCAGGTACCGCAGTCCGCCGTGGATCAGTTTGGAGGATCGTCCAGACGTGCCCTCGGCGAAGTCGTTGGCCTCGACGAGTGCCGCTCGTAAGCCTCTTCCAGCGGCTTCGCGGGCGATCCCCGCACCGGTGATTCCCCCACCGACGACCACCAGGTCGTAGTTGTCGGCCTCGAGTTCGTCGAGCAGATCCGTTCGACTTGTGGGGGTAAGGCGAGGGTCACTCACGTTCTGTTTCTAGTCCAGTTCGCGGCGATAGTGTCGGTGGATGACGTCAACTAAACAACTTGATTCACCGATAGGTCGTCTGCGCCTGGTTGCCACGGATCGGGGTTTGAGCCGTCTGCTGTTCGATCAGCAGGCGGGTGAAGACTCCGAGTCGGAGAACGGCCATGCCGAGTCCGACGACCATCCCGTCCTTTCGGCGGCGACTGCGCAGCTCGAGGAGTACTTTGCGGGAGAGCGCCGAGAGTTCGATATTCCCCTTGACCTCACGGGGACCGAGTTTCAGCGCGCTGCCTGGTCTGCTCTGGCCGGCGTCCCCTTCGGTGAGACGAGGTCTTACCGTCAGCAGGCTGAGGCGATAGGCCGTCCCAAAGCCGTCAGGGCGATTGGTGCGGCCAACGGCCGGAACCCGGTTCCGATCGTGTTGCCGTGCCATCGCATCGTCGGTTCAGACGGTTCGCTCACGGGCTACGGCGGTGGCCTGCCGATCAAGGAGTACCTCCTGAACCACGAGCAGGCCCAGTCTCAATAGCACTGACGTCAATAGCGCTGACGCCGCCCACGGTGGCCTCAGCGCCGGCTTTCATGAGGCGGTGGTGGTGGCGCGGTGACCCTGGAACGGGGTGTGAGTTCGTCCTCGACGAAGGTGGCGAGCACAGGATCCACCTCTAGCCGACCGAACGTTTTCATGTGCTGAAAGGTAACGCCTGATTGTTCGCGTCGAGCCATCGGGCTCACTCAACGACGTCAACGGTGATGTTCCATCCTGGCAGTACTGCTCCAGAGATGCGTCTGTCCAGAGTTATCAGTGGCGCGTCGAGCACCCCCGCCAGGGCCACGAAAGCAGCGTCGTAGGCGGTGAGGTTGTGGCGGAGTTTCCAGACGGCGGTCAGGAGCGATTCGTGGGTGTAGCGGTTGACGTCGAGGTCGCGCAGCACATTCAGGGCTCTTTCGCCCGTGTCGGCTGCGATCTCTCCGGCGGCGGCATAGCGCCTCATGACCTGGGCTACTTCAATGTCCATCAAGGAGGGCGCATGAAGGGAGTCGGCTGCCAGGATTCGGGCCCCGACGGCATCCGCTTTGGGCAGTCCGAGCAGCCACTCGACAATGGCCGAGGAGTCGAGGACGATCAACGTGCGTCGCGTTCAGCGCGGACTGCGTCAACGGCCGATTCTTTCACGGAGATGCGTTCGAAGGATGCGACCAGTTCGACCAGTTCCCTTCTTGTCGGACGTTGCATGGCGCGGCGCAATTCGCTGAGCGCGTATTCCGAGAGTGAGTGGCCCTCAATGGCGGCACGGGCCTTGAGTTGGCGGTGGAGTTCGTCAGGCACGTTTCGGATCTGCAGCGAGGTCATGTGTTCAGCATAAAAGCATGCAATCTGCATGTCAACGGCTGAGGGAAACGATGGCTTGTGTTGTGCTCTGCGAGAATCGCTCGGTGAACTGGCAGTGTCACTGTCGGCCTTAGAATTTTTTCGGCTCGACTTGACAGGGGGGGGGGGCATTATTACTTGACGGCCATGAAGAGCCGTTTGAGTTTCGTGATTCACCCTGGGTTTTGCGCAGGCTGAATGTTGTGGTTTTCTGTTTTGTTGTGGTTGGTTGTTGTTGCAGTGTAGGCGGCTTCGTAGTCGTCGGGTGAGAGGTCGTTGAGGCGGCTGTGGATGCGCTCGGTGTTGTACCAGTGGACCAGCCGAGGGTGGATAGCTCGACGTCGTCGATGGTCCGCCATGGTCCTTGTTGAGGGCCGCGGATCAGTTCGGTTTTGTAGAGCGCGTTGACGGCTTCGGCTAGGGCGTTGTCATAGGAGTCCCCGACCGATCCGATCGAGGGAACCGCGGCCTGTTCGTCGAGGCGTTCGCTGTAGCGGATGCTGGTGAGGTGGCTGCCGGCGTCGGTGTGAGCGACAAGGTCTTCGAGGCGGGTTCCTCGGTTCGGGCGGGCCATCACCCGACGCGTCGAGCACCATTTGGGTCAACATCTATAGGAACGTCCTGGGTTGACTCAGAGGCCACCTCAAGAGCTTGCCTAACCTTATAGGTTACTTCTGTCTTCGGGCTCTTCACCGATTCCGCGGGCCTTCATCCACCGCAATAGCAAATAAAAGGCGATAGCAACGACAGGAAGAAGTACCAAGTAGGTCACAAGGAAACTGCTAGCCCTGATCGTTCATGGGGGTGTTGAGGTTGGGGTGTGCGCGTCCGCGGAAAAGCCCCTTTGATGTGGGACGATGTGTGTTGGGAAGCACATGTGGGTTCCACAGAAAGGGGCATCTCCGAGATGCAGGTTAGCAGCACTTGTGATGTGAGGGTGACAGGGGGCGGTGGGCAGGTCGCGGCGCATGCGGGTTTGTTCGCGTTGGGGCGTTTCGCTGACGGTTTGGGTTTGGGGGAGGCGTTGTCGGCGGTGGTGCCGGTGTCTGGTGAGCGGGCGCCGGTCCATGACCGGGGCAAGGTGTTGGTGCATTTGTTGTTGATGCTCGCCGGGGGTGGGGAGGCGTGCGCGGATATTGAGCATCTGCGGGCTCAGCCGGTGCTGTTTGGGGAGGTGGCGTCTGATTCGACTCTGTACCGCACACTGCGGGGCTTGGGCCCTGATGTGGTGGGGGGACTGGCTGGGGCGGTGGCTGGTGTGCGCGCGGGGGTGTGGGAGCGCCGCGGTGATGTGTCGGGGTCGTCTCCGGTGGTTTTGGATATCGACTCGACGCTGGTGGAGGTGCATTCTGAGAACAAGGCCGAAGCGGCGGCGCATTTCAAGGGCGGGTTCGGGTTCCATCCGATGCTGTGTGCTACCGACGATGGTGAGATGCTGTCGATCAAGCTGCGTGCGGGCAACGCAGCCGCGAACTCGATAGCAGACCATATAGAGGTCCTCGACGCTGCTGTGGCGCAGCTCCCCGCAGCGGTCGCCGCGGGGCACCGCGAACACGACGACACGGTGCCTCTCAGGCGGGTGCAGTTGCGTGTGGACTCCGCGGGCTGTTCTGCACGTATCGCCGCGGCTTGCCGGGACCGCAACATCGAGTTCTTCATGACAGCACGCTCCAACAACCAGGTGGAGGCGGCTATCGACCACAACCGCATCGACCCGGACAAATGGCAGTCCGCCCTCGACGCGAAAGGCGAACCCGCCGAACGCGCCCAGGTCGCGGACCTCACCCATTTCGTCGATCTCTCCGACTGGCCCGACGCGACCCGTTTCATCGCTTGCCGCGAGCCCCGCCACCCCGGCGCCCAAAGGACCCTGTTCGACTCCGACACCTGGCGCTACCGCGGGTTCTACACCGACGCCGCAGGCGACCCCGCCGAACTCGACGCCCACCACAGAGCCCACGCCCGCATCGAGAACACCATCGCCGACCTCAAAGACTCCGGCCTGGCCCGCATGCCCTTCAGCGACTTCGACGCCAACACCGCCTGGGCCGCGATGGTCGCGTTCAGCTCGACGCTGGTGAAATGGTTCCAACAACTCCGCCTCGACGGACCCCTCGCCAACGCCTCCCCCAAACGCCTCCGCTGGCAGCTATGGCACGCACCCGCGAGACTCGTGCGGTCCTCACGCAAATGGACCCTGCGCCTGCTCCACTGGTGGCCAACAACACCACAACTCCTCCACGCCTGCCGCCCCGGCGCCCCATAAACACACCCCCCACCCCGACCCGACACGGCCTGATTCACCCCGACCCGACACGCCCCAACACACCCCAACACGCCTGACCAGACCCCAAAACACCCGCCCGCGAACCCCACGCCCCCCAACCCCGAAACCCCAACCCCGAAACCACACCAAAACACGCACACCCAACCCGATCACAAATACTCGTGAACGATCAGGGCTAGGCGACCGTGCCACCGACACTGTAACCATCAACACCAACAGAGCACGCCACAACCACCGATGGCTATGGCTGCCGTCGTCGGTCGTCGATCCGCTGGTCTTCATGAGGCGGCGGTGGTGGCGCAGGATCCGCTCGGTGTAACCGTTGGGTTCGTTGCGGCCCTCCAGAACGAGCGACAAGGCTGCTTGAAAGGGGATCGAGTTGTCGGGATCAATTGCCATCGGCTGGTAGGCCGGGTCATCAGAATTCTGTTTGTCCACCTGTACGGCCATACGGGCCATCGATTCGCGTACTTGGGCTTCGCTGAGAACTCCGTGGTGCAGCCAGTTGGCGACATGTTGGCTGGAGATCCGCAGTGTTGCGAGGTCTTCCATCAGCCCTACGTCGTGGATGTCGGGCACGGTTGAGCAACCGACTCCCATACCGACCCAGCGCACGATGTAGCCGAGGATGCTCTGGGCGTTGTTGTCGAGTTCGAGCTGTATGTCTTGGGCGCTCAGCTCACGGTTCAGCAGCGGGATGGCTGTCAGGTCTTCGACGCTGCGCAACGGACGGCTCGACAGTTCTGCTTGGCGGGCAGCCACGTCGACTTCGAAGTAGTGGGTGGCGTGCAGTGTCGCTGCGGTCGGCGACGGCACCCAGGCGCAACTGGCGCCGGCTTGGGGATGGCCGATCTTCTCAGCGAGCATCTCGGCCATGTTGGAAGGTTGTGCCCACATTCCCTTGCCGATCTGCGCTTGATTCGCCAGGCCGCATCCCAGTCCCGTGTCGACGTTGCCGTCTTCGTAGGCCAGTAGCCAGCGGGCACCCTTCATCTCGTTCTTGGGCAGCACGGGTCCGGCCTCCATGTCGGTGTGGATCTCGTCACCGGTGCGGTCGAGAAAACCGGTGTTGATGAACACCACCCGTTCCTGTGCCTGCTCGATGGCCGCAGCGAGGTTGAGGGAGGTGCGCCGCTCCTCATCCATGATCCCCATCTTGAGGGTGTGTCGTTCGAGCTTGAGTGCGTCTTCAACACGGCTGAACAGTTCACAGGCCAGTGCTGCTTCGTCAGCCCCGTGGAGCTTGGGCTTGACGATGTAGATCGACCCGGTGCGACTGTTGCGGTGGGTGCCGTTGTTTGCGAGGTCGTGCTTTGCGGCCAGGGAGGTCACCATGGCGTCGAGGAACGTCTCGAAGATCGGTTCACCCTCGTAGGTCACGGCATCAGTGCGGAGATGGTGTCCCACGTTGCGCACGAGCATCAGCGCACGAGCCGGCAGTGTGAGCGAGGAGCCGTCGGGCGCAGTGAAGACTCGGTCATTGTTGAGCCGACGTTTGATCGTCTGGTCTCCCTTTTTGAAAGTCCTGGTGAGGGCCCCTTTCATCAACCCCAGCCAGTTTCTGTAAACGACCACCTTGTCTTCGGCGTCAACAGCAGACACGGAGTCTTCGCAGTCCATGATGGCCGTGACCGCTGCTTCGAGAGTGATGTCGTAGATACCTGCGGGGTCGTCACGGCCGATGTCGGCGGTGCGGTCGATCTCTATCGACAAATGCAGGCCGTGTTTGCTGAGCAGCACCGAGGATGGAGCATCGAGATCGCCCGTATACCCCGCGAGCTGCGAAGGATCAGCCAGTGGGGTGGACTGGTTCGCGAGAGTGACTGTTAGTTCTCCGTCGGTGATCGTGTAGGCTGTGGCGTCGGCATGGCTGCCGGTTGCCAGGGGCGCGTGGCGGTCGAGGAACGCACGCGCATGTGCAATGACCTTGTTCCCGCGGACCGGGTTGTAGCTGTTGCCGGCCTGGGCACCGCCATCGTCACTGATGACATCGGTGCCGTAGAGGGCGTCGTAGAAGCTGCCCCAGCGGGCGTTCGCCGCGTTCAGGGCGTAACGGGAATTGTCGAGGGGCACGACGAGTTGAGGTCCGGCGATCGAGGTGATCTCGGGGTCGACACCAGTCGTGGTGATCGAGAATTCGGTCGGGGGTTCTTGGAGGTAGCCGATCTCGCGCAGAAACTCGATGTATGCGCTGGAGTCGTGGTTCTGGCGGTTGGCGATATGCCACGAGTCGATCTTCGCTTGAAGCTCATCGCGCCGGGCCAGCAGCGCCGTGTTACGAGGCCCCAGGTCGGCGACTATCGCTTCAAGGCCGCCCCAGAACTCGGTAGTGGTGACCCTGGAACAGGGTGTGAGTTCGTCCTCGACGAAGGTGGCGAGCGCAGGGTCCACCTCTAGCCGACCGAACTTTTTCATGCGCTGAAAGGTAACGCCTGATTGTTCGCGTCGAGCCATCGGGCTCATTCAACGATGTCAACGGTGATGTTCCATCCTGTCTGCACTGCTCCGGCGATACGTCTGTCCAAAGTGATCAATGGCGCGTCGAGCACCCCCGCCAGGGCATGTCAACCTGCCGATGTGAGGGTTGCAAAAACTATAGTTATCTGTGTAATTTCAAGGTATGGGTTCCGAACTGCTTCCCCGAGCCGCCGCGCCCGTCCTTGAGGACGCCCTCCGGAGGAACCCGGTCGTGGCGCTCATCGGGGCTCGGCAGTGCGGCAAGACGACGCTCGCGCGTCAGTTCGTCGAAGCCCGCTCGCCGAACTACTTCGATCTTGAAGACCCCCTCAGCCTGGCCCGCCTGGATCAGCCCATGACAGCGCTCGGACCGCTCTCGGGCCTCGTCGTCATAGACGAAGTGCAACGTCGCCCTGACCTGTTCCCGATCCTGCGGGTTCTTGCCGATCGCGACGACAGCCCGGCGACGTTCTTGGTGCTGGGCAGCGCCGGTCCCGAACTGCTGCGTCAGAGCGCAGAATCGCTGGCCGGACGCATCGAGTACTTGGAGCTCACCGGCATCCAGGCAGCGGAACTCGGAGCCGAGCAAATGACGACGCTGTGGCTGCGCGGCGGGTTTCCCCGTTCGCTGCTCGCCGACAGCGACGAAGACAGCCTGATCTGGAGGCAGTCCTACGTGCAGGCGTTCGTCGAGCGCGACCTTCCACAGTTCGGAGCGGGACTCACAGCCCCGACAATCCATCGCCTGCTGCTCATGCTGGCCCACTACCACGGCCAGATCGTCAACGTCCGGGCGCTCGCGACCGCGTTGGGCATCAGCGAGACCACCGTCCGGCGCTACTTGGACCTTCTGGAACAGCTCTTTCTGATCCGCCAGCTTCGCCCATGGCACGAGAACCTCCGCAAACGACAGGTCAAGCGTCCGAAGCTCTACTTCCGTGATTCGGGACTGTTCCATCATCTGATAGGGGCCGGCGTGATGGACAAACTGCTCACCGACCCCAGGCTCGGCGCGTCCTGGGAGGGCTTCATCCTGGAGAAGACCCTCACAGAGGCGCGCCCGGACCACGCGTACTTCTGGGGAACCCATGCGGGCGCGGAACTGGACCTGCTGCTGTTCGTGAAGGGCCGCAGGATCGGCGTGGAGATCAAGAGGGCAGACGCGCCGCGCCGCACGCCTTCCATGACGGCGGCGCTGCGGGATCTGTCGCTCGACGCGCTCTGCGTCGTCTATCCCGGCGACCTGCGCTATCAGATCGGAGAGCGGATGACGGCGGTCCCCGCCGCGGAATTCTTCTCCGACGAGACCTCGCCGCCTACGGCATCGACATGACCGGTCTCATGCAGGCAGGGACGCTGGAAATCCGCCGCGACCGCCCTCCGGTACACCGAACACCTCTGCGCTTCTGAAACCCCCGCGGGCCAATACCTGGAGCCACAAAGCCGCTATAATGGTGAACTCAAACTCCCATAGGAGGTATCGCCCTCTTGTTGGATGGGGCGGCGGCCTCCATCGGTGGTTGCGACAGAGTGTAGATGTTTGCGGTTGGGGCATGCGATCAGCGCAAGCATGCAATCTGTATTTCAACGGATTGCCGCTATGAGCCGTTGTTTGCGAACTCCGTGGTGGCGTCGTGGACTGCGTCGTAGAGGTATTGCCCGAAGGAGCGGTCGGCGAGGATCAGGTACGAGGGTTCGTCGTTGATGTCGTCGCGGATCAGGTCGGAGCTGACCTTGGCGACTGACGCAGAGCCCGTTGCACCGTTGGGAAACATCGTGTCGTCGAAGTCGAGACTGCATACCTTCTCGAGAGCGGACGCGCTTCGTTCACCGGTGATGCGCAGACACAGACGGCTGTGGGTGATGTCGATCCGGTTGACGGATCCATCGAACTCGGTCCCCGCGAGAAAGGCCTCCACGTCTGCGCCGGTGCCCAACAACAACCATTCGTCCGGTCGGATTCCAGCGATGAGCACGCTGTCGCGCCGGTCCGTTCTGGTGAAGTCGACGCCGAGCGGAGATGCGCCGACCTGCGCCCTGACACTCACCTTGGTGAGCGAGGACTCGTCGGTCAGCGCCGGTGCGCCTGCGGGTGTGGTGGCAGGGTTCGTGACGGAGCTTCGGAACTGGGGTCGGTCAGCCACGGAGGCGCACCCCCTCAGGATCGAAGTGTGCGTGGTGTTGCATCACCGTTGCGGTGGTGTCGGAACCGTCGCACAGGCGCACCGTGATTTCTGTGCCGGCCGAAGCGAACTCAGTAGTCACCTGCCCCAGACAGACCGAGCGGCCGAGCGTGGGGGAGAAACGCGAACTGGTGATCCGTCCGACGATCTCTGCAGTGCCCTTGCGCAGAATCTGGCAGGCCTCGTCGGGCACCAGTTGAGGGTCTGTCGGCCTTATGGCGACGAGCACGGGCAGTTCGGGTGCTTCTGCTCCGAGCGACCATTCGAGTTCTGGCTTGCCTGCGAAGTCGGCCTTGTCGAGCTTGATCAGCGGGGCCAGTCCGGTGGTCGGTGCCTTGGTCAGCCCGTCGGTGTCCTGTCCCACGATGAAATGCCCCTTCTCGAGACGCATGACCCGCTGTGCCTCGAGCCCGAACGGCCCAACCCCGAGATCGGCGCCCTTCTCGATCAGTTGCTCCCAGACATGCAGGCCGAACCCCGCAGGCACGTGGATCTCGAAGCTGAGTTCCCCGGTGAAGCCGATGCGCCACATGAAGCAGTCCGGGACTCCTGCGATCGTGCCGGTGCGGACGTTCATGTATTCGAAGGCAACGGGGCTGAGGTCCACGTCGTCGACCAAACGGGTCAGCAGGTCGCGGGATCTTGGTCCGGCGATGTTGATGCTGGTGTATCCGGTGGTGACCGGCGTGACATGGACCTGCCAGTCCGGGTGTTCCGTCTGGAGCCACATCTCGGCCCACTGCCAGATCTGACCGGCGCCGGAACTGGTGGTGGTCATCAGGTAGTGGTCTTCACCCAGCCTGCCGGTCACCCCGTCGTCGAGCACGACTCCGTCCTCGGCGCACATCATGCCGTAGCGGACCCGGCCGATCGGCAGCTTCGACCACTTGTTGGTGTACAGCAGGTTGAGCAGCTGCGGCACGTCGGGTCCGCGCAGATCTAGCTTGCCCAGGGGAGTCACATCGATGATTCCGACGTTGGTTCGCACGTTGGTGACTTCGGCGTGGGGGTCGCCGTAGTGGTCGGGCCGGATCCACTGGCCCGCGAGGATCGGTGTCATGTTGTTCGCGGTGTGCCACTCGTGCAGCGATGAGACCCGTACCGGTTCGAACACCCTTCCTGCCAGCGCACCGAGGCTGATGGGAGCGTAGGGCGGGCGCCAAACGGTGGTTCCTACCTCCTCGATGGACTCGCCCCGTGCTTCGCCGAGCACAGCGACGGTGTTGACGGTCTCGAGTTTTCCTTGCGAGGGGCCCATTGTGGCGGTGGTGAAACGCTTGAGAAGCTCGACTGAGTCGAATCCCTCAGCGGCTGCGCTCATGAGGTCCTTGGAACTGACGTCTTCGGAGAAGTCGACCATGCCGTGGGTGTCGGAGCGGTACAGCTCCGGGTGGGGGGCTTTGGAGAGCCCGACACGGTGGTCCTCTGGCATTGGGGGTTCCGGATCCTGGGGTGTTTGGGCGCGGGTGACCGTGGAGCGGAGTCTGTGCTTGACGGCAGCGGCGCGCTTGGCGGCCAACTCGCCGCTGCCGGTGCCGTGGGCGATCAGTTCGTCGAGGCTCCCGTCGCCGACGATGCCGCCGGTTGCGATCACGTTGTCGGGCAGTGCCGTGGAGAAGAATCGCGCCGCTTTCGGACTGTAGGAGGGACGGTCGCCTGCCATGTTCAGCAGTGATGTGGGGGCAGTCCAGCCCACGGCGGTGACGAGCAGGTCGGCTTTGACCGTGGAGCCGTCGAGAAGGGTCACAGAGTTGAGGTGTTTTGAACTGCCTGCGGCTTTGGAGATGGTCTCTCCTGCGCGGGCGTCGACCACCGCGACGATCTCGACCCCGGCTCGTTCGAGATCGGTGATGGCTGCGTCGCCTTCGGCGTTGGCGGTGAGCACCACCGCACGGTTGCCTGGACGCACGGCGTACATGTTGATCAGCCGCCGCGCGGCGCCTGAGAGCATCACGCCGGGGAGGTCGTTTCCGGCGAACACGTAGGGCCGTTCGATGAGTCCGGGTGCCACGACCAGGATCTTGGCCCGCGCTTTGATGAGCCGTTCGACCACGCCGGGGTGGTTCCTCTGGTCCACGGCGATCCAGTTGTCGTCGTAGCGTCCGGTCACGGTGGAGTCGGTGAGGATCTCTACGCCTGCCATCCGGGCGGTTGCTTCGAGTTCGTCGGCGGTTGCACGGTCCTCGTCGGTTCCCCAGCGAAGATGGCCCCCGAGATGATAGTTGTGTTCCACCAGCATCACGCTCATTCCCGCTTGGGCTGCGCTTATGGCTGCAGCAAGCCCTGCCGGGCCACCGCCTGCTACCACAACGTCGGGATGGCAGTAGCGCTTGTCGTGATATCCGTGTGGCGTGTTTAGATCGACCACGCCTCCAGGAGCGAAACGGGCCAGCACTTTCTCATATGCGGGCCAGAGCCGCTGTGGTTTGATGAAGGTCTTGTAGTAGAACCCCGCAGTCAGGAAACGGCCGAACAGCCCGTTGGCTGCCTTGACGTCGAAATCAAGTGACGGCCACGCGTTCTGCGCGGAGACCGACATGTCGGCTTCGAGAAGGCGGTGTGCGCCTCGCACGTTCGGTTCGGTACCGACCTGGACCATCGTGTTGGGGTCCCAGTAGTCGGCGGTGAGCACTCCTCTGCGCCGGTGGTACTTCATTGAGCGGGAGAAGACGCCCTCGTTGTTGGCAAGCAGGGCCGAGACGATGGTGTCGCCCGCATAGCCGACGTGTTTCTTGGAGTTCCAGGTGAACTTCAGTGGGGTCGCGCGGTCAATGACTTCGCCGCTCTGGGGTTCGAGACGACGGATCACGGCGCACCTCGGTCCGGGTCGGCACCGCCGCCGGGTCTCGGGGTCTTGGACCCTGGTAGTGGCGGCTCGCGGAACTCGGATGTGTTGGTGTGGCGTTCGACGGTGAAGAAGCGTCGGCAGCCGCTGCTGCAATACCAGTTCTCCCGCAACCATCCAGCGGGGTTGTGTTCCATATAGAGGTATTCGCGCCACTCCGTGGGCGTGGTTGAGGATGGGTCGGGGCGACTTGAAGCCTCTCCCTGATAGGACATGTCGGCCGAGTTGCGTGGACCGCAGTGCGGGCAGGGGACCAACAACATCAGTGGCCCACCGCGGCTGCGCCTTTTTCGCCTACGAGCATGCCGCTGTCGAATCGTGACAGCGCGAAGGGCGAGATCAGTTCGGGTGTGGCCTGCTCGGCGACGCATTTGGCCATCTGTTCGCCTGAGACCGGTCCGGCCTTGAATCCGTAGGTTCCCCAGCCGACGTCGCAGAGGAAGCCTTCGACGGGTGTGAAGCCCATGACAGGCGAGTAGTCCGGGGTGATGTCACACAGCCCGGCCCACTGGCGCAGGAGCCGCATCTCAGAGACCGCCGGCATCAACTCGAGCACGTGCCCGGCGAGTTCTTCGGTGAAGTCGAGGGTTCCACCCATGTCGTAGGTGGCGAACGGGTCGACCGATGCTCCGAAGACCAGTTCTCCGCGGTCGGTCTGACTGACATAGACGTGCAGCGACCCGGAGACGACCACCGTCGGCAGGAAGACCTTTACCGGTTCGGTGACCGCGGCCTGGAGCGGATGGGTGGTGATCGGGAGTTTCAGCCCGGCCATGGCGGCGATGAGGCCGGCCCAACCGGCGGTGCAGTTGATGACGACGCGAGCGGAGATGTCGCCCTTCGAGGTGCGCACTCCGGTGACCTTTGCTCCGGGGCCCTTTCCGTCGGGGCCTTCGCCGCCTTCGCAGGTGATGTTGATCACCTCGGTCTTCTGGTGCATGTCGACGCCGTAGGCATCGGCGGCGCGGGCATAGGCCCAGACCACCGCGTCGTGGCGGATCGTTCCTCCGGGCGGGTGGTACAGAGCGGCGAGGATCGGGTAGCGGGTGTTTGTTGAGGTGTCGAGGCTCGGGGCGATCTTGCCGATCTCGTCGGGGCCGATGACCGAGGAGTCGATGTTCTGGAGCTTGTTGACCTCGGCCCGCCAGCGCATTGTGCGTACCGCCGAGTCCGTGTGGGCGAGTGTCAGGTGGCCGCGCTCGGAGAACATGACGTTGAGGTTCAAGTCGGCCGACATTGTGTTGTAGAGCTCGAGTGAGCGGTCGTAGAACGCCACACCCTCGGGGGTCAGGTAGTTCGAGCGGACGATGGCGGTGTTGCGTCCGGACCCGCCGCTGCCGAGGTAGGCCTTGTCGAGCACGGCCACATCGGTGATGCCGTGGTTGGCTGCCAGGTAGTACGCGGTGGCGAGTCCGTGAACGCCGCCGCCGATCACGACCACGTCGTAGGACTTCTTGAGCGGTGGCTCACGCCAGACGCGGGGCCAGTTGCTGTTGCGAACGCCTCGCCAGAGCAGGCCTGCGCCTGAGTAGCGCGGAGCAAGCCTTCGTTTGGCCGCGGAGCGTTGGATCACGGCAGATAGTCTGACAGATTTTTCAGATAATTCTATTACTTGTTTCTTTAATATTAAGATGTAACAGATATGAATATTCGCCCGGTCACGCTCAAGAGACTGAACTATTTCGTGACCGTGGCCGACGAACTGCACTTCGGCCGAGCGGCTGAGATCCTTCACATTGCTCAACCCGCTCTGAGCCAACAGATTCGTCAACTTGAATCGGACCTCGGCTTGCAGCTCTTTGAACGCACCACCCGGCGTGTCTCGTTGACCACCGGAGGATCAGCGTTCCTGCCCCATGCCCGGCATCTGCTGGTGACCGCGCAGGGCGTGGCCCGTGCGGCCGAGGAGTTGCGTGTCGGCCAACGGGGCACCCTGCGCGTCGGCTTCGTGGACTCGGCGGCCTATGAGTTCGTGCCACGTTTCCTGCATCGTTTCCGGCAGGAGAGCCCCGCGGTGACGCTGGAGTTGCACACGATGTCCTCAGACGAACAGGCCGCCGCACTGGTGGCCGGCCGAATTGATATCGGCATCGCCCGTGTCACGCTTGAGCAGGCGCCTCTTCTTGCAACTGTGGTGGACGATGAACCGTTGGTAGCGGCGGTGCCGAGCAGCCATCGGCTGGCGAGCGAGGCTTC
The DNA here is from genome assembly GCA_965208435.1 of Candidatus Aldehydirespiratoraceae bacterium. Lineage (GTDB taxonomy): Bacteria > Actinomycetota > Acidimicrobiia > Acidimicrobiales > Aldehydirespiratoraceae > VXYK01. The sequence continues at coordinate 2,248,774 of OZ242337.1, forward strand.
CATCCGGCTGAGCGATCTGCGCGACGACGAGTTCGTGGGGTTCTCACGCGAGCAGTCGCCGACGCTGCACGCCAGGCTGCGCGCCATGTTGGCCCCTCACGGAGTCAGTTACTCGCCTGCGATCGAGGCCACCGAGTACACGACCATTCTGGGACTCGTCGCGGCGGGGGAGGGTGTGGCGATCGTGCCAGCGGGTGTGCAGTCACTGCGCCTGGGGGGCCTAACCTTCGTAGCTGTCTCCGACCCGGAAGCCACTGTGCAGCTTGTAGTCCTTACCCGAATCGATGATCCTTCGGTGATCGTCGCCAACGCCGTTGAGGAACTGACTCATTCGGCGAACACCGCCGGCGAGCGCTGCGACATGAGCGGGACGCAACAAGTCGAAGTGCCGGTCCGCCAGTCGTGACGGCCGTTGAGCGACCTGGGTTCGGCGCTGAGCTGCGCCGCTTGGCCGTGCCGGTCTATCTTCCATGGTCGCTGCCGATGCTTGGCGGAACGGTGTTGTTGCCCGTGCTGCCCCTCTATCTCATAGAACAGGGAATCAGCCTCTCGCTTGCGGGTGTGATCATCGGTGCGGTCGGGGTGGGTTCGGTGCTCGGGGGAGTCCCGGCGTCTGTGTTCGGTCAGCGCTTCGGCAACGACACCCTGATGTTCGTGTCTGTTGCGATGCAGGCCAGCGTGGTTCTGGCATTCGGGTTCACCGAGTTGGCTGTTGCGCTGATCGTGTTGCGGGTTGCTACAGGTATCGGAATGTCGGGAACCCGGCAGTCTCGACAGGTCTATATCGCCCGCAGTGTTGATGTCGGGGTTCGAGGCCGGGTGATGTCGCTTGTGGGAGGCACCCACCGCTTCACTTTCGTTGTCGGCCCGCTGCTCGGCGGATGGGTGTATGACACATGGAGTTCGCAGTCGGTCTTCGTGGTGGCCGCGGCGATCACCGCCATCGGATTGTTGTGGATCGCACTACCGGGGGGCGTTGACCCCCTCGACAGCCATCATCGCCACGCCGAGGAGCCCAGAGTCGGAGTCGCCCTGCGGCGGCACGGGCGACTTCTGGCGCGGGCCTCGCTGGGCCCGATGCTGATCATGGCAGCCCGTGAGGGACGCTATGTGGTGATCCCGCTGTTCGGCGACCGGTTCGGGCTGTCAGCGTCAGCGATCGGTTTGCTCGTGGCGGTCGGTACCGCTGCGGACTTCGTGCTCTTTCCCGTCGCCGGGTTCGTCATGGACCGATTCGGGCGGCTCTATTCGATGGTCCCGGCCTTCGGTCTGATGGCGTTGGGTCTGCTGATGTTGGCTGTGGCCGGCTCCACGAGTGAAGTGGTTGTCTCCGGGATCGTGATTGGTGTCGGCAACGGGTTGAGTTCCGGATCGATGCTGACAATGTCGACCGACCTTGCCCCGAGCGATGCATACGGTCCGTTCATTGCCGGGTTCAGCATGGCTGCGGGTGTTGGGAGGCTGGTAGGGCCGGTGGTCGTTGGATGGGCGGCGGGGTCGATAGGACTGGGAGCTTCTGCTTTCGCACTTGCGATCACCCTGGGTTTGGGGCTGTCATGGGTCGTGTTCGTGATCGGAGAGACGGGAAGATCGAACCATGTCAACTGATGCTGTGCAGACTGACTCAGGTCGACTGCAATCAGGTGGGGACGACAGCACCGGCGGCCTGAAGCCCCCGGACTGGTTGCGCCGACTCAACCTCTTCGGTGATGTTTCGGTTGTGGCACCATTTTGGTGTCGACCTTGACATAGCGCCGCTCGGTCACATCGACGGTCTTGTACACGTCCACCGTCTCGAACATGTCCACGGTGCGGGTGCCAGTCTTCGCATGGACCCGCTGCCACTGCCAGGTCTCGACCTTCACAAGCTTGTTCTTCCAAGCCCCAACATCCTCGGTGCGGGTACCGGTCTTGACCTGTTTGGTGCCGGTCTTCACCTGCTTGGTTTCCCCTGTTGGAACGTCGCGCCATGCGTACACGTCAACTTCTTTATCGGGTTGAGGCTCATAAGCTGTAAACCGGCTCTTGGCGAGTCTCAGGAACCGACTCACCATCATGAGCAGACACAAACGAAGGCACCAACACAGACGCAACAAACGCCAAAACAAACGACACCCACAGAACGACAGTTAAAGACGAACGGAACTTAGACAACCGCGATCCCACACATACAAACAGAACGACGCCTAGCACCGGAATTACAAAACTAAGACCGCCTAAGAAAGTGCTCCCAAGCCACGCAAGCCCCAGCCAGACAAGAGCCGCCGGAAACACCAGCAGCAACCACCAGCCCATAACTAGTGGTGTGTCGCGGTTTTGTTTAGGGCGGTTCGGGCTCGTTTGGTTTTGGTGATGATCTCTTCGGCTGTTTTGGTCCATTTGAGGGGTTGGGGGTCGTGGTTCCAGTGCGCGGCCCAGTGCTCGATGGTGTCTTGGAGCTCGGCGACGGAGTTGAAGGCTCGTGTTTTGAGGGCTTTGCGGGTGAGGATCGAGAACCAGCCTTCGACGAGGTTGGCCCAGCTTGAGCTGGTGGGGGTGAAGTGAAGGTGCCAGCGCTTGCGGCGGGAGTGCGAGAGCCATTTGCGTACGGGCTCGGACTTGTGGGCGGACACGTTGTCCAAGATGACGTGGATGTCGAGATGGGCCGGGGTGTGCAGGTCGATCCATTTGAAGAACGCCAACACGTCGTTTCCGGTGTGGCGGCGGCGGGTCTGGTGCAGCACTTCGCCGGTGGCGACGTTGAGCGCGGCGAACAAGTCGATGGTGCCGTTGCGTTTGTAGTCGTGGGTTACGGTGCGGTTGCGTCCCGGGCGCATCGGCAGCGACGGCTGGGGGCGGTCCAAAGCCTGGATCTGGGTCTTTTCGTCGAAGCTGAACACCACCGCTCGTTCAGGGGGGTCCACATACAGGCCGATCACGTCTTGAAGCTTCGCCTCGAAATCGGGGTCAGAGGACACCTTGAACACGTCCGCGAGCCACGGGCGCAGCCCCCGGAGACGCCAAATCTGAGCCACGAAGTCCTTGCCCACCTTGTGACGGGCCGCCATCTGACGCGTCGACCAGCACACCGCCCCATCAGGCGGCTCGACCGTGAGCGTGTCAGCCACTATCGCCTCCACCACCTCAGCAGGCACCACCGGCTTGCGGCCACGGCCCGGCGCCACCACACCCAGCCCCGCCACACCGCGTGACCCGAACTCGTCACGCCAACGCCGCACCGTGTCTTGATGAGCCCCCATCTCGCGGGCCACGCCGCGCACCGACCCGCCGTCAGCCAACGCCAACAACGCCCTCGCCGGACGCACACGACGCCACGGCTCACACCCCGAACGCGCTATACGCTCCAACCCAGCCCGATCCTTCTCCGACACAACAAAACCATCAGCCATACCCCCACACTACACGCCCCAACCAAATAACCGACGAACCACTAGCCACCTATTTGCGCGTGCTCTTAGGTGCGTAAAAAAATGCCAAATAAAAATGCCAACTAACAAACCCTCCCACAATAAGAAACCTCAAGAACGGATCAACAGAAACAAAGTCTAATAGCGCTCCAATACTTACCGCTATCAAAAGACCCACATACCAACGGGCAACAGTAAGCAGAACAGTCTTCTTGAACCCCCCTTTACCTTCAGTCTGAACAGAGTCTATATCAGTCTTCATATCGCGGCCTCGGCGGCCTCCATCGGTGGTTGCGACAAGTCGGCCATGATGGCCGGTGAACCGTCAGCAACCGGACCGATGGAGGCCGCCGACCGCCACCACCGATAGAGCTTGCCGACCCTCTCAGTCTCCATTACGTCGCCCTCCCTTCTTACAGTCCCAGTGTCAACCACCGCACTCTAACCCACAGCCAGGGCTAGCGTACGTCGGCGCGGAGAAGGGCGAACAGATCGGCGATCTGGCTCGCGAGCCGCCGGCGACGTCGCCCAGGACGTCGCCGGTTGGTGGCCATCCTCGCCGGTGGGGCCGCGGTGCGTCCCTGGTCTTCACCTGTTTGGTGCCCGTCTTGACCTGCTTGGTTTCCCCTGTTGGAACGTCGCGCCATGCGCACACGTCAACCTCGATGTCGGGTTGAGGCTCGTAGCTGTAAACCGGCTCTTGGCGAGTCTCCGTGACGGGCCGGGTCATGCGCCGACACAACCGAAGGCACAACAACCGTAGAAAACACAGCCACAACAACACCCACAAACACAGAACGACGAAACATCACGAGCCGCCCTTCTCCGAAACAGTCTTTTGAGCCTTCTCCCGAGCATACCGTTCTTTGAAGTACCACCAAATTAGTGGTACAAGAATGAACCACATCAAAATTGAAGGCACCCTAAAAATATGCGCAATAACAACACATAACGATGACGCCATGCAATAGAGAACAGTAATACGCCAAGTAGTAGGCTTTTTGAACCCTGCTTTACTGTCTCCGATCTCAACAGAGTCGCCGGGTTTCTCGTCGCGGTCGTGGTTGGTCGTGCTGGTTGGTGTGTCGGCCATGTCGTCACGCTCCCTGTTTGTGATGGCCCAGTTTGTTTCGCTTGGAACACTATCAGGATACGGTGTCAGGCGTCGAGCGCCGGTCTGTTTGGGCAGTCACGCTCCTCTGGCCGGTGGCTCGACACCCCAGGTCGAGACGTCGCCGGTGGCCGGCGCGGTTTGGTGCGTCGTCGTTCGCCGATGGCGACGGCGAGCATGGTCGCGGCGACGGCGTCGTCTCGTGCTTCGCCGCGGCGGCCGCCTTTAGAGCCCTTAGCCAGTTTCGGCCCCGCCGAGTGACCAGCGACCGCCCGCGCCTCAGCCATCGCCGCGGTCAACAGCAGCGACTCTTCCGGAGAGACCCGACCCTCAGCGACCAACCCGCCGGACAGTGATAGCCGCAAGACCCAACCCCAGCCCAACTCCCTTTCGGCGGACACCGGGAGTGAATGGGCTCCCGCCCCCGGTGCCCATCGCCGAGCGTGACCGCGCAAAATGTCCGCCGAAATTGTCAGCGATTCAATCAGCCCACAGCCCACCGAACCGATCAGAAACCGCGGCCACCTCGAGCATGGTCGCCCACAACGTCACCGGTCGAGGATGGCCACACGTTGCACAGCCGCGACGTCGCCGGTCGAACCGGAGCCGCCAGCCACGAGACCGAACACGCCACCGAAACCGAACGCCTGGCCCCAAACCCAACACACCCACCGGTCACCGGTCGACCCGCGACATCACACCAAAACACGCACACTCAACCCGCTCACGAATTCTCGTGAACTATCAGGGCTAGACAACCGCTGACCGCCGAAGTTCGAGACAGAGGGTACCCCCAGGTCACCGGTAGGACACAGCCCGGCAGGACGGCCACGGAGCGCCGAGGATGGCCACCGGTGCCCGAGACGGCCGGATCGTCGCACACAGAGCCGCTCAGCGGTCACGAGCGCAAGGATCCTGGACCTAGACACGGCCACGCCACGAGATCGAGCGCCAGGACGTCGCCTGGTCGATCTGGAGCCGCGGCCACGGAGCGCACGGCGGTAAAATGGTTTACCGCAGGCACCTCCACAAAGACCGCGAGTGCTGCGCCCAGTACACCCACGGCGTACAATTCTCGGCTGTGAGCTGCGGAGTTAGCGACTCAGAAAACTTCAACGCGTATTTGGCGTGATCCACCGGCGGCAACTGAGACACGACAGGCAACCCCAAAGGATTCTCTTTCGGCGGATCGTCCCCGTCGTCGGTGTCGTCGGTGTCGTCGGTGTCCCCGTCGTCGGTGTCGTCGGTGTCGTCGGTGTCCCCGTCGTCGGTGTTGTCGGTGTCGGTGTCGTCGGTGTCCCCGTCGTCGGTGTCGGTGTCGTCGGTGTCCCCGTCGTCGGTGTCGTCGGTGTCCCCGGTGTCGGTGTCGTCGGTGGTTGGGGTTGTCTCGGTTAGATCAGGCAAATCCCCGTCTCCAGGCTCCACCCCGAAATTGCAGAGCAGCAATTCAATGGCAACAGCCGCAACCCCAGCCAGCCCAGCAGCTACCTTCGCCTTTTTGGATGCTTCTGTAATGCGCTTAGCCAGAGCAATTACCTGATCCATGTACTTAGATACCGCTGGAACCGTTGGTGACAACTTGAACAGCCACTCCCCCACCAATTCCAACGCCGTGCCGATAGTACATACAGCATGATAAACTAGAGCGTACACTTTCGGTTGAGCCTGTTGTAATGGTTTCGTTACTGAAACCATCGCAGACTCAAGAGCATCCTTGACCGGACCCGTGACATAATCCCAAAATGTTTTTAGTTTGGGGAATGCGTCAAAAGGGTTTGTCGGTTGAACGCAACCCGTGTGGGCATCCATCTCGACCCAGTGGGAAACCTTCTTGAATCCCGCAATATTCTCCCCGTCTTTCCATGGAACTTGACCGGAAGGTACGAAGAAGTACATAGTTGGTTTTTTGTCAACCCCAGCCCCCCCAGATTTCGCCCAGAAATCATGGGAGGATTTTATCATGTACTGCCCGGGTGGACAGACGTGTTCTGTGGGGTCGTGTGTGTAGGTGCCGTTGTCTGGGTTGGGGTCGACGAAGGTTTGGGTCTTGTAGTGGGAGAACTCTCGTTTGTCGGGCTGGGGTATCCAACCCATCACGTCGCGCGTGCCGGTCTTGATGCTTCGGGTCTCGAACACGGGACGGGTGCCGACCTTGACACGGCGGGTCTCGAACACGTCATGGTGCTCGATCACAGGGCGGGTCTCGAACACGTCACGGGTTCCGGTCTGGACTCTGACCCGCTGCCACTCCCACTTCACGACTGCGACAGTCCGGGGCTCATAACCCGTCACGTAGCGCTCCCGTCTGTAGCACGGTCGATCAGGTGGAGGACACGGGTATTGAACAGAGCGATACCCATAAACTGGAGTCAACCTCTCCTCATAGGTGACAACCTTTACAAGCTCCGTCTTGTATCCGTACACCGGCTCGGTGCCGACCTTCACCCGCTCAGTGCCGACCTGCACCGGTTGAGTACCGATCTTCACCTGCCGGTCCTCGAACACGTCCTCGGTGCCGACCTGAACTTGTCGGTCCTCGAACACGTCCTCGGTGCGGACAACACCCCACACGTCGGGCTGAGGAACCATCTTGTACACAGCAACCCGCCGCGTCTCCGTGCGGGGCGTGAAGGTCGGGCCATGAGCGCCGGCCGTCACCGGCACCAACACAGACCCACACAACGCCACCATCACGACCACAAGCACACTCGGCTTGAACCGCCTCCCACATTCAGATAGCTTCAACCAACGGGACGCGAAATTCAAACGGCTCTTCATGGCCGTACACAGATAGTGCCCCCCCCCCCCCCCCCGCTGTCAAGTCGGGCAACGAGATTTTCTTGGTGAAGAGGATCCGTGCGAACTCAGCGCATCATCCACCGAACTAGAAAAGCTCCATTTACCAGGAACAACGCGGAATTGGCATCAGTTGCGTCGGGTCAGCCGTCAGCGCCCAGATTGTGGTCGGCATGGGTTGGGTGCTGTAAGGTCGGGGGCCTATGGGATCATCGTCGGCAGCAGCACCGGCCACACTTGAGGTGCGACCGATTGCGGGGTCGCTCGGGGCGGAGGTCATCGGTCTCGATTTCAACGCGGTCGGTGCTGTCGCCGATGAACTGATCGAGGCGCTGAACGAGCACCTTGTGCTCTTCATGCCCGGACTAGACCCGACAGCCGAGGGACTTCGCGACATTGCGGCAACGTTCGGTCCCCTTGAGGTCCACCCCTATCTCGACAAGGTCGATCCTGAGATTCCTGAGGTGATCGTGCTCGACACCTCGACGACTCCGAAGGCCGATGTCTGGCACACCGATTTCACCTGCTCGGACCATCCTCCGGTGACGGCCCTGCTGCACATGGTCGAGTCCCCGCCGTGGGGTGGCGACACGATGTGGATCAACTGCTACGAGGTCTACAACTCGCTGTCCGACGCGATGAAGCAGTTCCTCGAGGGGTTGACCTGCCTGCACGAGGACACCCGCACCGGGGGCGCGCCCGCCGCCGAGCATCCCGTCGTGCGGGTGCATCCCGGCACCGGGCGCAAGAGCCTGTACGTCAACAAGCAGTTCAGCAGGCGCATCCCTCAACTCTCGCGGCCCGAGTCACAGAATCTCTTATCTTTCCTGTTCCGTTGGGAGGAGCAGGTGAAGTTCAGTTGTCGCTGGCGCTGGAACGTCGGCGATGTGGTGCTCTGGGATGAACGCGTCACTCTGCATTCGGTGGTTGACGACACGGCAGAGCGTCGGGTTCTGCGACGCTCCACGGTGCTCGGCGACGATCCATGCCCCCCGGACGACGCGAAGATCCTGCCCCGTCACCGCACCCCGAAGACCGCCTCGAGCGGCTTCTACGGCATCGGCGGATACGAGTTCTAGGAACTAGGCTGCATCAGCCGTTTCGACTGGGGAACAGGTCGTCGATGGTCCACGCAATGGTAGGGCGGCCCCGCTGTATCACCTCGTAGAATGATGGGGAGTAGCCTGCGGCGGAGACGAACCAGAACGCTGATTGGGGTGCCAGCGCTTCTTGGGCCCAGCCGAGGCCGCTGTCGGCGAGTCGCTGCAGTGCGGCAACATGGTCGAGGTAGGTTTTGGCATTGGCTTGGCGGCTGCGGAACTTGACCGAACCGGTGACTACTTCGCCGGTGAGGGTTCGCCCGACCAGGTCGATCTCCACCTCGTTTCGGGACCGGTCGAGACCGGCCCACCTGCCCCATTGAGCGACCGCAGGAAGCCCTTGCTCCGGTCCCCAGCGACGACAGGCCTGTCGGGCCGCGTCTTCGAAGACCTGCCGTCCCACATAGGCAGGAAACACCTCGGGCTCGATCCAGGCTTTCCAAGCGGCTTCCGGACCCAGGGTCGCCACCGCGGACTCGGCTTGCAACCCGATCCCGTAGTGGAAGCGCGCCGCTGGGTCGGCCAACCGGTACCGCGTTCCCCGCTGAGGAGAAGCACCGAAGTTCACCTCGCGTACCAGGTAGGCCATGTCCTCGAGCTGGTCGATCAGCCGCTTGAGGGAACTGTCGGATTTCCGTCCCATCTTTGCCGCGATCTCACCCGTGGTTCGGATTCCGAGTCCGATGCTGGCCAAGACAGCTCGGTACAGCGCGGTCTGGCGCAACCCCTCTTCCTGGTCGATCTCGGTCAGCAAACGGGCGCGGACCACACCGTGGGGCGACAACAGCAGTTCGGCGATGTTCTCTCCCAGATTTCGGGCGTCGTCGACTACTGCGAGGTTGGCGGGTAGCCCTCCGAACGCGGCGTAGGCGCGTACCCGGTCGGCGAGTGAATAGCGGGCAACCATCTGGCCGGCGTCGAAATAGTCGAACGGCATGAGCGGAAGTTGTGCGTGCAGCCGCCCGTAGAGCGGCGAACCTCCCTTGGCCAGAGCTTCCATCGTGCGCACTGCCGATCCGCAGAGCACCACCAAGAGGCCCGCCGAGCGCGGCGGCTCCGATTCCCATACCGCATTCAGCTCCGAGGCGATCTCGCGCAATCCGCTTTCGCCTTCGGCAAGATATTGAAACTCGTCCAACACAATGACGATCGGCTGATCGGGGCGGAGACCGAACAGAGTGCGAAAAACCGTACGCCATGTGGGATGGTCCTGGGACCGGAGTTCTTCGCCTGACCACCGGGCGGCTTCTTCGATCAGAGCCCGCCGGTTCATGGCCGGGGTGGTCGACGAAGCTGAGTAGAACAGAACCTGTTCTGGGGGCCAGAGCTGAGACAGCAGGAAGGTCTTGCCCACTCGTCGGCGCCCGTGGACGAGGGCCAGTGAGGGTTTGCCACTGTCGAGCAGACTCCTCAACTTGGCCGCTTCTGTCTCTCGATCGATCAGTTGTCTGCGCTCCATGAGCACCCTCGAATGATCTTTGTGGTTAGGTAACTACTATATTAGGTAACTACTATATTAGGTAACTCACATAGTAGGCAACTAAGAAGCGTCGGCGTTCAGATGGGATTTGAGGAACGCTGAGGTGCGAGCCCAGGAGGCAGCGGCGGCAGAGGGGTTCGCGAACATCGGGTTCTTGTCGTTGTCGAAAGCGTGGCCCGCACCTGGCTGCACCAGGATCTCGACGTTTGACATACCCTCGGTGGCTGCTCGCAGGCCGTCGACGTGCTCGTTGGGCAGGAACGGGTCATCGTCGCCGAAGTGGAACAGGATCGGGCAGGTGACTGCGGGAGCCTTGTCGAGGTTCTCGCCGATCATCGAGCCGTAGTACGACACAGCGCAGGTCGGCTCATGAGCAGCCGCTGCGAGATAGGTCATCGAGCCACCGAAGCAGAACCCCATCACAGCAACACCGCCCTGCACTTCGGCGTGGCTTCGGAGATGATCGAGCGCAGCACCGACGTCAGCGACACCGTCCTCGGGGGGATGCTGGTTGGCGATCTCGAAAGCCGGCCCCAGATCTTCGGGGCCCCGTGCGTCGACACGGAACGGGTGCTGGATCCGCCAATACATGTGGGGCGCCAGCACGACGTAGCCCTCGTTGGCCAGACGCTCGGCAACGCTGAGGATGTAGTCGTTGATTCCGAAGATCTCCTGGATCAGCACAACACCGGGGCCGCTGCCGCCCTCGGGGGTGCACAGGATCGCGGGGATGTCACCGGAGGCGCCCGCTATTGCATGGTCTGTTGTTGTTGGCATGGCTTGGAGTTTAAGGGCGTTAGGGTGCTCACGCAGATTCGCCGATTTCAGAGGAGCGCTCATGGACGTCAATCGCATCACTTCGCTGTTCGGGCTTGAGGGCCGACGAGCTGTGGTCACAGGCGGCAGCCGTGGTATCGGGCGCATGATCACCGAGGGCCTGCTCGACGCCGGTTGTGAGGTGATCATCACCGCCCGCAAGGTTGAGCAGGTGACTGCGGCGGCCGACGAGATGTCGTCGAGGGGCATGTGCATAGCTGTTCCCAGCGATCTGTCCAGCGACGAGGGCATCGACCATCTTGCGGCCGCTGTCAACGACCGTTGGGATTCGTTGGACATTCTGGTCAACAACGCCGGGGCGTCGTGGGGTCAACCGCTCGACGAGTTCAGCGCGCAGGGGTGGGACAAGGTCTTGAACGTGAATGTCCGAGGAGTGTTCTTCCTTACTCAGCGCCTGCTGCCGCTGCTCCGTGCCTCGGCCCAGGAGTCGCAACCCGCCCGAGTGATAAACATCGGTTCGGTGAACGGGTTGACCCCGCCGGAGATGGACACCTTCTCCTACTCCTCGTCCAAGGCGGCGGTGCATATGTTGACCCGGCACCTCGCCAAGGAACTCGCCGGCGATCACATCACGGTCAATGCCATCGCCCCCGGACCGTTCGACTCCCAGATGATGGCCTTCGCTCTCAACGATCCCGTGGCTCGCGCCGAGATTGCCCGAGATATTCCGATGGGCAGGATCGGTGAGCCTGACGACATGGCCGGAGTGGCGATCTACCTCGCCTCCGCCGCTGCCTCCTATGTGACCGGTGCCGTAGTCCCCGTCGGAGGCGGCCTGTCCACCGTCGCCAAGTAGGCGGCCCGCTAAGTAGGGGCTCGCGGGCGTTGTTAGGGGAGAAGGCGCACCGGGAGGTGTTTCAGGGAGTTGTTGAGGTTCGACTGTTGGCGCCTCGGCTCGCCGGTCAGCTCGATACGGGACCAGCGTTTGAGCACCTCGTCGAGGAAGACCCGGCCCTCCAGACGGGCCAGATGCACCCCTAAGCAGAAATGCGTGCCGAATCCGAACGACAGGTGATGGTTGGGGTCTCGGGTGATGTCGAATGCCTGCGGATTGTCGAAGACAGCTTCGTCGCGGTTGGCCGAGGTGTAGATCATCGCAACCTTGTCGCCTGCGGCGATCGGCTTGCCGCCGAGTTCGGTGTCGACGAGCGCGGTGCGCCGGAAGTAGTGCAGCGGGTTGGCCCAGCGCAGGACCTCTTCGACGGCCTTGGGCAGCAGAGAGGGATCGTCGCGCAGCATCTGCATCTGGTCGGGATGTTGCAGAAGGGCCAGCAACCCGCCCGACAGCATGGTCCGGGTGGTGTCGTTGCCGGCGGTGACCAACTGCACGAAGAAGCGGCCGAAGTCAATATCGGTCATCAGCTTTCCGTCGAACTCCGTGCCGAGCAGAAGGTCGGTCAGGTCGCCTTGCAATGGTTGGTTCCGACGCTTGGCTGCGAAGGCCATCCCGTACATCGCCATGTCGATGCTCGATGAACCGCGGTCCTCCGCCGCGGCGATGTCGGGGTCCTGCCCCCCGCTGTTGCGTTCTGCCATGGCGTGGATGGCCGGCCAGTCCTCGCGTGGCAACCCCATCAACTCGCCGACGACCTGGCTCGGCAGGTGGGCGCAGACGTCGTGGACGAACTCGACCTCAGGACCCATCGCCTCGGCACGGTCGAGTATCTCGGTGGTGATGGTACGGATTCGTCCTTCCATCGCGCCGATCACGCGGGCCTTGAACTCCGGCGAGATCGGCCGTCGGTAGGCCGTGTGGCGCGGAGGGTCCATGGCCAGCAGCATGTCCCGCATCTGCGCGAGGCCGGGTGGATCGAGGTCCTCTATGACCACGCCTCCTTCATGTGCCGAGAAGATTTCGGGGTGTTTGGCTACGTACATCACGTCGGCGTGGCGCAGGACTGCCCAGTAGCCGGGCTCATCGTCCATCTCTTGGAAAACGACGGGTTCCTCTCGGCGCAGACGTGCAAAAAGGTCATGCGGCGGTTGGTCTACGTAGGTCTCCGGTCGATGCAGTGCCAGAGTTTCTGGTGTCGTGTTGGTACTCACGCTTCACAACTTAGAAGAAGACCCCCCAATATTGCAGATCCGCCGCCCGGCGCAAGCAACGTGTTGGAGAATGGGCGCTCGTGCCCGTACCCTCAACAGTCGGTCAGTTCAGGCGTCGTCGACCGGAAAGGAGCCTGCTATGGCAACCGGACGATCCAGTTTTGCGAAACGGCAGCGTGACATGGCCAAGAAGGCCAAGGCACAGGCGAAACGAGAGAAGCGTCTCGAAAGGGGCGAGTTCGACGATGATTCCGATAGCGAGGAGGTCGTCGACAACCGTCCGAAGCTGTCGAACGATGATCTGATGGCCCGCATCGAGGATCTTCATCGTCGTTACGACGACGGCCAGATGGACCTCGACACCTTCGATGAACAACGGGCCGAGTTGATGGCTCAGATCTCCGTCGACTGATCAGCTGTGCGCTCCGAGAAGTTCGCTGATTCGAGCGCGTAGTTCGGCGATGCCAGTGCCCTTGCTGGCGCTTACCCAGAGAATCTCCGACTTGTCGACCCCGAGCTTCTGAGACAGGTCGACACGGCGCCTGGCGGACTTGGCGGGTCGGACCTTGTCGGCCTTGGTGGCGACGAAGCAGATCCGGCGGTCGAGATGCTCGAGCCATTCCAGGGTCTGCAGGTCGAGGGACGTGGGCCCGATCTCGGCGTCGATCAGCAACAGAATCGAGACGAGGTTCTCCCGTTCTTCGATGTACTCATTGAGCAGCACTGCCCATCGCTTCTGTTCGGCTTTGGACACTCTGGCGAAGCCGTAGCCGGGAAGGTCCATCAGCCACCGCCCTGAATCACCCACACCCACCTCGAACGCGTTCAACAGCCTGGTCGCACCCGGAGACTTGGATGTCTTGGCCAGAGACTTTCGTTGAGCCAGGGCGTTGATCAGCGACGACTTGCCGACGTTGCTGCGCCCCACCAGGGCGATTTCTGCGTGCACGTGCGGCAGGTCGGACACTCGCGTGAACGAGCGCAGGAAACGCATGGGAAGTGGGCCAGCCATCCCGCAAGGCTACGCCCCGCACGGCAACCTCGAAATCTGTGCGCTCAGCGGCCGATGTCGTTGGCGAAAGCGTTCTCGAGGATGAGCGCGGCGTCGGCGGGACGGAGGAAGCCTTCGGTGACGGACTGCTCGACCGAGGTGGTCATGGCCTCGAAATAGGTGGCCTTGTCGGGGTACAGCTCGGCCAGTTTCGCGGCGTCGAACAGTGTCGTTGAGCCGAACAGGCCACAGAACCCCTCCCCTCCGGGCGGTTCACCGGTCAGCGTGGCCACAGGCACGTCCACCCAGGCGGTGCGTATCCCTCCGAGTGTGTTGCCGTGCTCGTCGACCACGAATTCGTCGCCGTCGGTCTCCAACAGGGGAGCGCTCCGCGGCGGCTGCCCGCTGCTGATCCAGACGTTGAGAGCGTGGATCGCAGCGTTCATGACCCAGTGCTGCGGTCCGCTGTTGATCGGTGCGTCGCATTCGAAGATTCCCGGGATCGGTGCGCTCACTTCCACCACCTCGGCGATCGCGGGGTTGTCGCCGAGGTCTTGTGGGCCCACCGACAGCGCGATGTTGTAGACGTCGCCGTGTGCCGTGCCTGCCACCTCCCACAGCGCGATGTTGTGTGCGTCGGGTTGTCGGGAGTTGATGGATCCGAGGCGGAAGATGTCGGTCTCGGTCTGGAAGGTCAACACGGGGACTCGCACATCGCTGCGGATCAGGACCTGCTCGGGGGTGTTGATCTCGGCCTGTGGCGACTGCGAGAGCGGGGCACTGCCGTCGGCACGGCTGTGCACCAGGAAGCCGTCGAAGATCTGCGCGAGCGGGTCGACGCCGTTGACGTAGGTGACCAGCCGGAACGCCGATTGTGAGTCACCGACCGCAATCAAGCGCTCCGCTGTCAGGCCCGGCAGCATCTCGATATTGGCGGGACCGATCAGCCCCTGCGCGGCTTGGCTGAAGATGTCGTAGGAGAACGAGTCGCCGGGGTGCTTCAGCGACCCGTAGCGTTCGGGATTGTTGCCTTTCAGGTGGAGCGGGAAGCCGACGTCAACCCCCGCCCGTCCACCTTCAACGCCCCGTGCCTGGGCGGACACTCCGACCCAGGCGTAGCCCTCGCGGATCTGCTCGACATGGGACATGGTCCAGTTGGGCGCAGCGTCGAGGCCGCCGCTCACGTTGTACCACTCGACCATGACGGTTCCGTTGAAGGCACTCGGATCGCTCGGCTGTATCACGGTGACCCGAGTGGTGTAGTCGGCTTCGTCGGCGAATTCAACTGCCCAACGTCCGTCGGGGGTCAGTTCTGTATCGCCGGCGGGCATGAACGATCGGGCAGTGCCCGAGATGAAGTACTCCTGCTGTTCGTAACCGACCAGAGCCGGGTCGAAGCTGGTGCCCGAGGAGAACGGATTGCCGACGTCTGGCGGGTACATCACGGTCGGCAGCGGCGTGGGCACGGCTTCGCCGATCGCGAGAGGGTCGATTGTCGTCGTGGTCGTCGGTGCTTCTGTGGTGGTGGTCGTGGTCGTGGTCGTGGTCGTGCTTGCTTCTGTGGTGGTGGTCTCGGGAGCTTCTTCGCCGTCGTCGTCATCGTCGCCGCAGCTTGCCAACGCGATCCCGAGCGCAGCGGACAACAGGACAACCGGCAGGAAACGCAATGCCCGAGGAGTTCGCATGTGATGAGTCTGCGCCTAGTTGCAGCCTTAGTCCAGTCGTCGGGGGCCGTTACCTCGGACTCCGACCCCCGCTTAGGCTATGGTATGGCACCGCGTGGAGCCGGAGATGGGGAGCAACCAATGGCTGAAGTGGTTCTGGAGAAGGTGACCAAGGTCTACGAGAATGGATTTCAAGCCGTCACGGATCTTGATCTGAGTATCCATGACGGTGAGTTCCTGGTGTTGGTCGGTCCGTCCGGCTGCGGCAAGTCGACGGCTCTGCGCATGATTGCCGGTCTTGAAGCGATCTCCGGTGGCGAGATGCGGATCGGTGACCGTGTCGTGAACGATGTGGAGTCGAAGGATCGAGACATCGCCATGGTGTTCCAGAATTACGCGCTGTATCCCCACATGTCGGTCTACGACAACATCGGTTTCGCCCTCAAGCTTGCCAAGACGCCGAAGGCCGAACTGGACCAACGCGTGCGAGAGGCCGCGAAGATCCTGGAACTGGACGACTATCTCGATCGGAAACCGGGTCAGCTCTCGGGTGGGCAGCGTCAGCGGGTGGCGATGGGACGGGCCATCGTGCGCCAACCCGCCGCCTTCCTGATGGACGAGCCGCTCTCCAACCTCGACGCCAAGCTGCGTGTTCAGATGCGCGCTGAGATCGCCAAGCTGCAACGAGAACTCGGGGTGACGACGTTCTATGTGACCCATGACCAGGTCGAGGCAATGACCATGGGCGATCGGGTGGCGGTCATCAAGGACGGCTTCCTTCAACAGGTGGACACACCACAGAACCTGTACGACCATCCAGACAACATTTTTGTTGCGGCTTTCATCGGTTCGCCTTCGATGAACCTCTACGAGGCGACGGTGACCGGCTCGACGATGCAGCTCGGCAGTCACAGCATCGAGCTGTCAGAGGTTCCCGCTGGGGTTGCCGCACGCGAGGGTCAGACGGTGGTGGTGGGTATCCGCCCCGAAGACATGGATGACGCGAACCTCGTGGACGGAGACACGACCGGCCACATCATCACCGCCACTGCGTCGCTGGTCGAGTCGCTCGGTTCGGAGATCATGGTCCACTTCGAGATTGATGCACGGGCAGTGGACGCGGGTGACCCCGATGTGCTCGAGGAGTTGTCCGACGAGGAGGTGGCGGATGCTGTCGCCCGCTTCAACCCGCGCAGCAGAGCGCGAGCCGGTCAGCCGATCTCCGCGGTGATCGACATCGAGCGCTTGCATTTCTTCGACTTTGAGACCGGTCTGGCACTGCGCTAGGAGCCGGGACTGAGCGCTGGCAGTGAAGCAGAAGCGCTAGCCCTTCACTGAACCTGCCAGGATCCCGCGCACGAAGAAGCGTTGCAGGGCGAAGAACACGACCAACGGGAAGAACGCCTGCACGAACGCGGCAGCGGGCAACAGGTGCTCGTTGCGCCCGAAGTCGCCCGCGAGGTTGGCGATGCGGATTGTTGTGGCGATCGCGTCGGGGTTGGTGCCGGCCATCGTGTTGGCGATCAGGAAGTCGTTCCAGGTCCACAGGAACTGGAAGATCGCGAACGCGGCGAGCACGGGGATCGACAGCGGCAGCACCAGACGCCAGAAGATCGTGAAATGGTCGGCGCCGTCGATGCGTGCCGCCTCGAACAGGTCCCTGGGCAGTTCGGAGATGTAGTTGTGGAGCAGGAAGATGGCGAACGGAAGGGCGAATCCGGTGTGGGTGAGCCAGACCGCGGTCGTGGTGTTCACCAGGTTGAAATCAGGGATCAGGGTGACGGTCTTCTCGAGGAAGGGGATCGTCCAGTGCGACCCGAAGTTGTAGAGCCGCAACAGCGGTATCAGTGCAACCTGAAGAGGTATCGCCAACAGCGACACGGTGGCGATGAACAGCCATTTGCGGCCTTTGAAGTCAATCCATGCGAAGGCGTAGGCAGCGAAGGCGGCGATGGCGATCGGAATGACTGTGGCCGGGATGGCGATGGCGAAGGAGTTGAGCAACGACTCCTTGAGTCCGGCAGTGGCGCTCGCGGAGAAGACGACATCGTAGTTCTCCAGAGTCAGTCCGCCGTCGTTCCAGACGTTCCACCAGCCGCCTCCCCGTTGGTTGTCCCGGGTTCGGAACGAGTTGATTGCCAGCCCGAGTGTCGGAAGGCTCCACAGCAGGACGATCAGCCACAGCACACCGGTCGGGATACGGCGCAGGAACCCGTAGATTGCGGTGTCGATGCCGGTGCGGTTGTCGGACATTTCAGGCCTCCCGCTGCATGCGACGAATGTTCAGGACCATCACTGGCAGAACTGAGAAGAACAGGATCGCGGCCAGGGCGGCGCCCACGCCGGTGTTGGAGAACAGGAAGGCTTCCTCGAACATGTCGTTGGCGAGGACCTGCGATCCGAAGTTGCCGTTGGTGACCACCTTGACGATGTCGTACACCTTCATGACCAGGACGATGAGCGTGGTGACGACAACCCCGATGGTCGTGCGGATCTGAGGCAGTGTCACCCGCCAGAACACCTGTGACTCTGTGGCACCGTCGACCTTCGCCGCTTCAATGAGTTCGGTGGGCACGGCTTTGATCGCGGCGGACATGATCACCATCGCGAATCCGGTCTGGATCCAGATGAGGATCACCATCAACCAGACGTTGTTGAACGGTTGGTCCTGAACGAAGAAGATTGTGTCGGGCACGGTTTCGCCGGCGGTGTTGGTCCGGAATCCGCCGATTCCGTCGAACGTGAATCGGTACGCGATCCAGAGCAGGACGATTGTGGCCAACACTCGGAGCGGGATCTTGTCGTAGGTTCGAGAGGTGAGGGAACGGCCGATCGACGCTGCGCCCAAGGCAACCAGTACCCAGACGAGGACCGTGCCGAGCACGGTGGGGATCCCGCTTCCGGTGCTCCAACGCCCGAGTTCGACCCAGACCGCGTTCATCAGACCTGTTTGAGACTTGCTGGTGTCGCGGGCGACGTAAACGAGACGCCAGATGATCGAGGCTCCGACCAACGAGATGGCCATCGGCATGAAAATGATCGACTTGGCGACGGATTCGAGTTTCGCTCGGTCAGCGAGCACCGCGATTGCGAGACCCAGTCCGGTGGAGAAGACGGTGACGGTGAAGACCCACCAGAGGTTGTTCATGATCGTGCCGCGCAGCACCGACAGCACTCCGAACACGATCATGACCATGGCGATCATCAATGGCGCGAAGGCCGGTCCACCTGCTGCGAAACCGTCACCGGTACGTTTGCGCAGCACCAGACCGATGGCGAGGCCGGCGAGGCCGATCAGCGCACCGAGAATGAACAATGAACTGGTGAAGATGCTGGTCCAGTTGCCGACATCGAACGAGTTGATGTCGGTGAACACCGATCCGTAGTTCTCGAACCAGACGAAGTCGACTGAGTCCTGGTCCTTGAGGGAGAGCCAGATAGTGATCAGCGTCGGCGCGATGAGTGAGACGGTGACGAAGAAGAGTGCGGGAACCAGAAATATCCAGCCTCTGGACTTTGCGTCGATCCGGGCTCTGCCGACGGTGTCGGCGTTGGCGCTGAGTCCGATGCGTGTGCCTATCGCCAGTCCCGGGACTGTTGCGGCCAAGGCGGATTCCAGAACGGAGCCGTCGCCCAGTTCGGGCATTCCGAAGCCGCCGATCAACCATCCCAGAGCACCTCCGATGAGAGCTGCCCGCATCGGGTTGGTCCCGCGGAGTAGTGCGATTCCTGCGCCGATGCCGCCGAAGATGATTGTCGAGAGCAGCAGCGGCAGGATTTCAAGCTCGGGACGGGCCTGTTCGGCAATGCGGACACCGATGAAACCCCCGAGCACCAGGCCCGAGCCCGAGGCGATCCAGAGACGCTGGGCCTTGTCGTCGTTGTTCGCGAGGATCACCGCCAACGCCGAGAATATGAAACCGCCGAGAATCGGTGTCCACAGCAGTTCACCGAGCCGTGTGATTGAGTCGCTGTCCGGACCGTGCGGTTTGAGGAGCCGGTTCCCCTGGAGAAGCAGGAGGAGCAGGAAACCGACCGCGTAGCCGGCAAGGGCATTGAACCGGATCCAATTGGAACGGACCTGGTTGAACAGGACGTTGGCGCCGATCCACAGAGCCGCGCTGGCCCCCACGGCTACCACGATCAGGATCAGGGTGCTGAGGATCTTGGAGAGGTCTTCCCCAGTGAGAATCGCTCCTTGCACCACTGTGCCTTTCGTGTGCGTCCGGTGTTCGCAGCAACCTAGCGGATCTGGGAGCTGCCCGCAGAAACAGTAGTGGGGGTGGCCCGAGAGCCACCCCCACTTCATGGGTTCTTCAGTTGTGAGTGAGTCTCAGTGATGAGACCCGGGAACTACTGCGGCCAGCTGGCCTCGATGCGCTCGGCTGCCTCGGCGGCGGTGATGTCACCGTTGACCGCCGATGTGCCTTCGGTCCAGAAGGTGCCTGCACCCACGTCTGCGGGCATCAGGTCCGAACCGTCGAAGCGGACGATGGCTGCCGTCTCGAGCACTTCGAGGAACGACTGCTCGAGGGGCTGGTAGACGCTCGGGTCCTGGCCTAGAGCGGCTGACAGGAAGCCGGAGAGCGTAGCGCCGCCACCCTTGCGGGTCGCCTGGGAAACCTGACGGGCCTCGGCGTAGTCCGGGGTTGACAGGTAGGCGAGTAGCGCCATGGTCGCATCGTTGTCGTTGAACCCTGCGGCGAGGGTGCCTGCACCCAGAACCGGACGGTCACCGTTGATGTCGGGGAAGTAGAAGACGTTCACTTCGCCCTCTCCGTCGCCGAAGGTCGTGCCTTCAGGCATGAATGCGCTGAAGAAGCTGGCCTGACGATGCATGAAGCAGTCACCGTCTACGAGGGGCTGTCCGTTGTCCTGGAAGGCTGTCGCTGCGATCGAGCCGGAGGAGGCGAAGACGTTGTCCTCGGTCCACAGGTCGAGCACGGTCTGCATCGACGAGACGATGCGATCATCGTTGAACGGGATGTCGTGGGCGACCCATTGGTCGTACACGTCGGCTCCGTGCTGGCGCAGGACCATGTCCTCAACCCAGTCGGTGAAGGGCCAGCCGGTTGCCTGACCGGACTCGATACCGACGCACAGAGGCCTGTTGCCGTCTCCGGCGATCTGGCTGACCAGTGCGGTGAACTCGTCGTAGGTCTCAGGGACTTCGTAGCCGTTCGCCGCGAAGCGGGCCGGCTGGTACCAGACGAGTGACTTCAGATCGGCCTTGACCGGAACGCCGTATTGGACGCCGTCGACGTTGCCGAACACGGTCCAAGCATCGGACCAGTTCTCAGATGTTGCTGCTGCGGCAGCGTCGTTCAGCGGGACTATATGGCCGTCGCGTGCGAAGTCGGCAAGCTTGCCGGGCTGCGGGAAGATCGAAATGTCGGGAGGATTGCCACCCTCGACCTGGACGTTGATCTCGGCCTCCCAGTCGGCGGAACCGAGATAGATGACCTCGATACCGTGCTCATCACCCCAGGCACCGAGAACTTCTTGGATTGCTCCAGCCTCGTTCTCATCACGTTCGGGGCCGGTCACGGTGATCGTGATGTCGCCGTCGCCCATGTCGTCGTCGCCGTCGTCGCCGTCGTCGCCGTCGGCCATGTCGTCGCCGTCGTCGGCCGCGTCGTCGCCGGTGGTCGTGTCTCCGTCGTCATCACCGCATGCTGCGGCGATGAGCGTAAACGCGAACAAAAGCGCGAGTAGTTTCAGAAAGCTGGATTTCATATTGGATTCTTCTCTCTCCAGGGGGTCGATCTCATTGGTTCGACCAGTTACGAAGCGGGCAGTCTAGCGGATTATGGGCGGTTCACCACCGCTGTACCGCTAGTCGGTTTGGCGCGCTACCACGGTTTCGGCGCATTCAATGTGGATTGATGGCACTGAGTGCGCCGGTGTTCCCGTGCCGGTGCGGTGGACCACCGACCACCCCCCGCCGGGAGCGAAGTCGGTCGCCTCGTCGTTCGTGTTGAGCGCGAAGACATGGTCCCCCCGTTGAAAGGCCACGACCCCGTCGGGAGCCTCCAGCCAGGTCACGTCCGGGCCCAGATCGCGCAGTTCTCGGCGGAACCGCAACAGCGAACGCATCTTGTGAACATGCGCGTCGGGGTTCTGCCGTTGCACCTCTACGGAGTCCTCAGCGCTGTGTCCCAACGGAAGCCAGGTCTCATCGGCGGTGGAGAAACCGAGATTGCGGCCCGGTTCCCAGGGCATCGGGGTACGACAGACGTCCCGCCCCACCGCGCCGGGATTGCGGGTGGAGATCGGGTCGGAGCGCAATTCTGGCGGGACGTCACCGTCTTCGAGCCCGAGTTCCTCGCCCTGGTAGATGAACGGCACGCCGGGCAGCCCGAACAGCATCGCGGCGAACGCGAGCGAACGGCTTCTCCCCAGATCTCCGCCTCCGAAGCGGGTCGCCGGCCGACTCTCGTCGTGGCTCGACTGCACCCAGCCGACTCTGTCGCCGAGCCTCTCGGAGGTCTCGCGCAGCGTCTTGGTGATGTCGGGCGCTGTCCATGGCATCTGCATCGCGGCGAACCAGAACCCGAGATGCAACCCGTCGCCTGGCACCAGGTTCGCCAGACCGGCCGGTTCGAGCACGTAGGTCTCCCCGATCAGTGCGGTGTCGTAGCGCTCCGCGATGCGGCGCCATTCACGGTAGATCTCCAGGCTCTCGGGCTGTTCGAGATCGTATCTATGCTCGAAGCAGCGGAACTGGTCGCGGGGATGCGTGATGCCGGCGGGGTCGGCGGTCTGGGGGTTGTCGCGGAACTCGCTGTCCTTGATGAGTGCGTGGGCCACGTCGATGCGGAAGCCGTCGATGCCCCGCTCGAACCAGAACTCCAGAGTCTGCTCGAACTCTGCTCGCAGAGCCGGGTTGCGCCAGTTGAGATCGGGTTGTTCGGGCAGGAACAGATGGCAGTAGTACTGCCCGCTTGCTTCGTCGAGGGTCCATGCCGGGCCGCCGAAGTGGGCGACCCAGTTGTTGGGCGGCCCGCCGTCTGGTGCCGGGTCGCGCCACAGGTAGTAGTCGCGGTAGGGGCCGGTCGAATCTTCAACCGCTGAGCGGAACCAGCGGTGTTGGTTGCTGGAGTGGTTCGGAACGATGTCGAGCACGACTCTCAGACCGAGTTCATGTGCCCGGTCGATCAGCGCCTGCATTGCCTGGAGGTCACCGAAGATGGGCTCTATGTCGACATAGTCGGCGACGTCGTAGCCGTGGTCGGCCATCGGCGACGGGTAGCAGGGAGTGATCCAGACGATGTCGATGCCGAGCCAGGCGAGGTAGCCCAGGCGTTGAGTTATCCCGGTCAGGTCACCGATCCCGTTGCCGGTACTGTCGGCGAACGAGCGGATGTAGACCTCGTAGCCGACGGCATTGTGCAGCCAGGACAGCTGTGGTGTCTCGGCGGGCATTGTCGTTTCAGCGGCTGTTGTGGCAGGCATGGGAGCGTCAGACATTGGAGCCGCATTCTACCGACGCCAGCCACGAGGCCATGGCCACAGCCAACGGTTCGCCGACGTCGTCTTGGATGAAATGGTTGCCGGGGTCGAAGAACTGATGAGGTTGACCGTTGGTGCCCGGGATCAACTCCAAGAAGTCAGCGTCGAGATGACCGAGTACCGGATCTGTCCGTCCCCAGAGCAGGAGCACGGGTTTCGTCCACCCGGAAAGAACTCTCCGTGCGGCGGAGTTCTCGGCCACCGATTCGTGTTCGGGGGTGATCGGCACCAGGCAGGGGAACTCGCGCACGCACGCCATGTAGTCCTCGTCGGGGAAGGGTGCGTTGTAGGCGGCCTGCTCTGCGGGACTCAGGGTTCTGGAGCTGACGGCGTTGCCGATCAGCCGTCCGCAGTCGAACGGGTGGAGTGTCTGTGACAGTTCAAGCCAGAAGTCGAACCCCCCGCCGAGACTCTCCCCATGGGGCAGACCGGTGTTGGCGAGCACGAGGTGGGCGAATCGCTCGGGTTGTTCTGCTGCTGAGCGCAGCGTGATCAGCCCGCCCCAGTCCTGGCAGAACGCATCCCAGGTCTCGACTTCGCTGAAGTGGTCGAGGAACTCGCTCATCCATGCCACGTGTCCGCTGTAGGTGTAGGCCGAGCGCTGTGTGGGCTTGTCGGAGCGGCCGAAACCGATGAGGTCGGGGACGATCACGCGATGTCCTGCTTCGGTGAGGGTCGGGATCATCCGGCGGTACAGGTAGCCCCACGTTGGTTCGCCATGGGGCAGCAGAATCGTGCTGGCAGTTCCCGGGCCTTCATCGATATACGCCATTCGCAGGCCGTCGACGGTCACGTAGTGAGGTTCGTAGGCGAAGTCCGGCAGATCCGCGAAACGATCCTCGGGGGTGCGGAGAAAGGGGATTCCCCGGGCGGTCTGGTGTGTGGTCATGAGTGTGAAACCTACGGCTTGTGAAGCGCTTTGCCCTACCCGGACTCTCCAAAGCGTCTTGTGAGTATCCGCGACCACCGACCCCGGCTTCCGGCACGCGTTGACGCAAGCCTCGATCGCCTGCTGAGGCTCGGGTGGTCGGCAACAGCGCTTGCGCCAAGCAGGAGTTACGTTGTGTCCGCGTTCGGTTGCATTGGATTGAGACGGTCGCGAAGTTGATCCTCAAAGCCTGAGCGCGAGATCGGAGCGGCGGCGAGGAGCTTCTCGCACGACTGCTCAAGCGTCAGAACCTCCCAATGGCTCGTCTCGAGCCCACTCGGTGTTGCTTCAGGCACAAGCCAGATCACATCGCCCGCGTCTAGATCACGGCTCGGATGTTCGGAAGGTCCGCCGACTGCATCGAAGAAAGGGCGATCCACCGCTACAGCGAGCTTTGATCCCCACCGCCTCATTGTGGGAACCTTGATCTGCAACTGCGGAGCGAGGCGCTTTGCACTCGATGACCGCCAATCGGGACGCCGAGTCTCTGACGGGAAAGGGGGACGAGCGCCTGTTGTGGCACCTAACAGCCGGAACTCGGATGCCATACCCAACCCAGAGAAGTAGACGGCTTGAATCTCAAGTCCGTACCACCTCAGTTCGTGATGCTCGGCGGCGATCACGAGATCTACCTTGCCCGCTGGTCGGCCGGTCGAGCCAACCATGAACGGAACTTCTCGGGCCAGCATCGCCGCCGATGGGTCGAACCCCACGATCTCGGCGAGCCAGCGGGTTAGCGTGCCGTTCTGTTCGAAGCGATAAGGGCACATGATGACAGGTGGCCCAGCAGGTTTGTCGACGTACATCCCATCGCGTGTGTAGGGCCGCATCGAGCACACTCCGCCCGCTTTGGTGCATTGGCCTTCCCGGAATGGGCACGGTTGTTCTCCACCCTCGAGCGCGGTGGTTGCGAGGTGGCGGCGTTGCTGTTCGGTCTGAGTGAGAAGATCATGTCCGTACCACTCAGCGATCCCGAAGCGAGTTGTCATGTGAACAGCCGATCTCGAGTGATAACTAGCTCGGGGATTCGGTTGTGGTGTGTATTCTTCATCTCCACCGCGACCGCCTCAAAGTGGTACTCGTCAACCAGATCGAGAATCTCCGGGCAACAGTCGTATGTCATCAAGAAATCGCATCTGGCGCTCGCGAGAGCGTCGAAGATGCGACGATGGCAAACGGCGTTGTGTGCGTAGAGGCGCGACCCTGCCCGCTTACCGCCCCGTCCCGTATAGGGAGGGTCCACGAACAGGCGCACTCCGTCGATCCCAGCGGTGAGTTCCAAAACGGCAACGCCGTCGCCCTCGCAGAACGTGAGGCGCTCAGCATGGGAGGTAATCGCGGAAATCCGATCGACGAGCGTTTGCGGGTACCAACGTGACCCGACCCCGTTGCCGTTCTCACCGTTGCGAGTAAGTGCAGCGCCCGGAGCAAGCACGCCACCCCGGCGAGTGCGATTTAGCACCAGTGTGCGGAAGCCATGATCGAGGACGGTCGCGGGTATCTGCTGCTCTAGTTCTTCAATCGATGCTCGGCTAACCGGAAACTCCATGACCCGCGTTGCCAGTTCGTCGCCGTGCATCAGCGCTGCCCTCCAGAAAGCCGCGACATCGCGGTCCAGGTCCACCATGAGTGCTCGGGAGACCAAGCCCTCCATGACCGCCGTCAACGCCACGATCCCGCCTCCAACGAACGGCTCCACCAGCAGCGGGCCCGGTTCTGAGAGCCAGTGCCGGATGTGCGGGATCAGCCAGGTTTTGCCGCCCGGATACCGCAGCGGACTCCGCTGAGGCACAGACGCGACATTGACGGCTGGGATGGTTGAGGTTGGCAAATCAACGAGTGTCATGCTCTTACCGGGGGCCTGCTTTGGGGATTCTTCCCATGTGCCATGTTGCTCACTGTACCGGGGGAGTGTGACACCAGAATCTAGGACACGACCTGCGGAATGTCATCGATAGTCAATAAACGCGGCGACCGCTGACACGGGACACCTGTCTGGAGGCCGGGACTGTGACCGGCCCTGAGAACAGGCCCTCCAGATTTGCTCGGTCTCTCGATACCATAGAAGACCTCTCTCATCTCACCACACTGTTCGCGCATACGCGTCCGACCTACGCGCGTTCGAAAGGTTCGTCGGGCGCGGCTTCGAAACAGCGGATCTGACCCTGAGTCACGTTGTTCAGTTCATTGAGGAAATGAATCGCCAGCGCTTAGAACGTTCGCGGATTGAACATTGTGGGTGCGCCGGGGCCTGTTGTCTCCCGCTCATGTTCGCTGCGCTCACGGGCCGCTCGGGCCACGGCCTCGTCCGGTCGCGGCCGTGTGCGGGGTCAATCCGCTCGGCCTCTTATGTGATCGTGCTGAGTGGGCGGTGGAATCTCTTGAGGAGGTCGGTGATGGCTCCGGGGTGGTCGCTGTTGCCTGACAGCACTGCGCAGATCGCCTCGCCGAGAGCTGCGATGTCGGCGTCGTTGTAGCCGAGGATCGTCGGCACGGTCGAGCTCAGTCGGATGCCGGAAGTCTCCCAGGGGGGTTTCGAGTCGTTCGACACCTGGTTCCTGTTGACGAGTATCAGCGCGGCCCGAAGGAGATCTTCGGCCACTCGACCGCTCTCACAGCAGCCTGACACGTCGAACAGCAGCAGGTGGCTGTCGGTGCCGCCGTACTGAGGCTCGCCGAGCAGGCCGGTCATTTGCTCGGCGAGCAGTTGGGCGACGTCGATCATTCGTCTCGCGTACTGCTCGAGGGCGTCGCGAGTCCAGGCGGTCATGCATGCGGCTTTGGCGAACAGACCGAGCTGGCTCGGGGAGCCCTGAAGGATCGGGAAAATGGCTTCGCGCATAGCGTCTGCATCCCGGTTGCGGAAGACCAGGATGCCGCCGCCGGCGCCGCGCAGGTTCTTGCTCGGGTCGATGGCTGCAGAATCGACGTGCCCGAACGCGGGCGGGTGCAGGCCGGTGGCCACGAACGGGGCGCAGTGTGCGAGATCGGCGTGCAGGTGGGCGCCGACCTGGTCTGCGATCGCCTTGAGCGCGGCGAAGTCGATTGCACGGCTGTAGGCGGAGCCTCCCGCGACGATGATTGTCGGTCTGGTTCGGCATACCGCGTCGGATACTTCGTCGTAGTCCAGGCCTGCTTCAGAGATCGGCAGAGGCACGAACTCGTGGGGTGGAGGCACGCCCGCGCTGTGCGAGTAGTGCCCGCCGTCTCGGGGGCTCAGCGCCGCGACTCTGCCGACCGCGGACCCCAGGATGCTTCGAAAGACGGCATGGTTTGCCTGGGTCGCGGAGTGTGGTTGGGCGCTGATCTGGTATTCGTTGCCGATCGAGAAGATCCGTCGTGTCTCCTCGGCGATGATGCGTTCGGCGAGGTCCACTGGTTCGGAGGCCGGGAAGTAACGTTGGTGTAGATGACCCTCGACCCGCACCGCGGATCCGGGCAGCGAGGCCATGGCGCAAACCTCGGGCAGTGGCAGAGTGGCGCTTCCAACCAGCTGGATGTAGTCGGTGAGGTGACTGTTGAGGCTGTCGATGATCGCGTCGAGGCGTTCGAAGCGCGGCTCGTTGAATCGGCGCAGGCTGTACATGGCTAGCGGCACATCATATTGACAGCGTGTGTCGGGTGTGTGTGCTGGGTGACAGTGCCTGCCGGTGCGCTTTCAGAGAGGGTTCTCGGCGCCTCTGTAGAAGATGCGGTTTCGTGCGATGAGGTCTTGTGCGCAGAGTTCGAAGTCGCTTTCGCTCAGGCGGGCCTTGGGGGATGTCGCAACCTGGAAATGATTCCAGCGGTCTTCGCCGTTGACATGGGCGACGAGGGCCTTGGTGCCGTCATCGTGGCTCGTGGAGGCGTTGATGAAACGGATTGCGCTGCCGATGCGTCGTTCGTCGCTGTTGTTGGGTCCTGAGGAGTGGAACATGTGCCCGTGATGCATGGAGAACTGTCCTGGTTCGAGTTCCACGACCACGGCGTCGGCCTCGTCGACTTCGACGGCCACCTCCTGACCTCGTGAAAGCAGGTTGTTCTCAGCGAAGGTGTCGTTGTGGGGAACGAGTTGAGCTTTGTGGCTCCCCGGCATGAACTTCATCGCACCGTTGTGTGCGTTCGAAGGTGTCAGCGCCACCCAGCAGGTCACTTCCCGGGCGCCTTTCAGTCCCCAGTAGGTCAGGTCCTGGTGCCAGGAGACGATCTTGGGAGAATTTGCTTCCTTGGTGAACAGGGCAGCACTCCAGACAAGCAGGTCTTCGCCGAGAACACTGGCCGCGGCTGCGATGAGCCGCTCGTTGCGAATGAGCGCATCGAATGAGGGCAGCAATCGGTCCGGGTACAGGCGGAGCAGTGCGAGCTTGTCGGGTTCGTCGGCCAGTTCAAGCTCGGCCGCTTCCAGGTCGGCTCGGATATCGGAGGCGGTGGCTGCGCTGACCGCGTCGAGGGGAAAGAGGAACCCGTCGGCGTGGTAGCGCTCAGCCATTTCCAGGCTGCTCTCCTGGACGAGTTTCATGCTGGGATTCCGTTCGTTTCTGCACTCATGTCGAGCCAACCTCGGTGGCACAGGGCCACTTCGATACTAGCGACGAGCCGATCTGGACGACCCGATAGCATGGAATCGATTTTGCCAACGGTGCGCGTTTTTGCGAACGGTGCGAACAGCCGGTGGTCCATTCTTGGGCAACCATGACCAACCCACCAGGTAACGAGGACTAGGAGGCGTGATGATCAAGATCACCGGTGCGGCAGTAGTCGATCTCCGCTATCCGACCAGTAGACAGCTCGACGGGTCGGATGCCATGAACCCGGATCCCGACTACTCCGCCGCATATCTGCGCCTTCAGACATCTGATGCCGATCTGGTCGGTCACGGGTTTGCTTTCAGTATCGGTCGCGGCAACGACCTGCAGGTCGCAGCGATCGAGTCGTTGGCTACCAGGCTGGTCGGGCGTGAAGTGGACGGGCTCTGCGAAGATCCGGCTGCACTCAATCGCGAGCTTCTGTGGGACAGCCAACTTCGCTGGTTCGGTCCGGACAAGGGCGTCATGCACATGGCAATGGGTGTGGTCATGACCGCGGTGTGGGATCTCCGCTGTCGGCGGGAACGGCGTCCGTTGTGGGCCGCTCTGCTGGCCCTGACACCGGCTGAGGTCGTCGCCATGGTCGATTGGACCTACATCGCTGATTTCTTGGATCCGGGGCGAGCTCGCGAGCGTCTCGAACAACTTCTTTCGGGCCGCCCGCAGCGTTTGGCTCGAATGGAGACCGAGGGCATCGCGGCCTATACCACCACTCCCGGTTGGCTTGGTTACACCGACGAGAAATTGGTTCGACTCTGTCGTGAGGCCGTTACGGATGGTTTCGCCACCATCAAACTGAAGGTCGGCGCCGACATTGACGAGGACAGGCGGCGGCTGGCCCTGGCCAGGGAGGCCGTGGGCCCTGATATCAACATCGCTGTCGACGCCAACCAGTTTTGGAGCGTGTCCGAGGCAATCGACGCGATCAATCAGTTGCGGGAGTTCGATCTGCGCTGGGTTGAGGAACCGACTCATCCCGACGACATGGTCGGCCACGGCGAGATCGCTCGGGCGGTGGACCCGGTCCCTGTCGCTACTGGCGAGATGTTGGCCAGCCCGGTCATGGCCAGACAACTGCTGCAGCTCGGTGGTGTCCAGGTCCTGCAGATCGATGCCACGCGCATGGCCGGTGTGCACGACCTGCTCGCGGTCATGCTGTTGGCCGACCATGCGGGTGTTGACGTCATCCCGCACGCCGGGGGAGTCGGGCTTTGCGAGGCGGTCCAGCACTACGCCTATTTCTATACGGTCGCGCTGGCGAGCGATCCGAGCCGTGTGGAGATCGAGTACGTCGATCATCTCCATGACCAGTTGGCGGTACCGGTTCGTGTTTCTGACGGTCGCTACTTCGCCCCGTCGGAGCCTGGTGCGGGGACCGCCTTCACGTCTGGCGCGATCAGCGGCTTCGCGTACCCTTCCGGGACGGAATGGGTGGATTGATGAGTGCTCGACTAGCTGGTAAGACGGCGCTGGTGACTGCGGCCGGTCAGGGCATTGGCCGCGCCTCGGCGCTGGCGATGGCCGCCGAGGGCGCAAGGGTGCTGGCGACCGATGTCAACCAGGCTCTGCTCAATGAGCTGGACGAAGCTCAGCTGCGGTCGCTGGAGACTTTCGTGATCGACGTGCGAGACGATGTGTCGGTCCGGGAAGGAACCCTCGGCCGCGATATCGATGTCCTGTTCAACTGCGCGGGGTTCGTGCATCACGGCAAGGTCCTTGACTGCACCGACGATGAGTGGGACTTCGCGTTCGATCTCAATGTACGCTCGGCGTTTCGCATGATCCGGGCTGTTCTGCCGGGCATGCTCGACAGGGGCAGCGGCTCGATCATCAACATGTCGTCAGCGGTGTCCTCGATCATCGGTGCTCCGGACCGCTTCGTTTATGGGACCACCAAGGCGGCGGTCATCGGGTTGACCAAGTCGGTTGCCAAGGACTACGTGACGAGCGGCGTGCGTTGCAATGCCGTTTGCCCGGGCACGGTGGACAGTCCGTCGCTCCATGAGCGCGTTGCTGCCAGGGGTGACTACGCCGCGGCGATGCAGGCGTTTGTTGATCGACAGCCGATGGGCAGGATCGGCACCGCCGAGGAGATTGCCGCTCTGGTTGTCTACCTGGCGTCTGATGAGAGCGCTTTCGTTACCGGTCAGACCCATACGATCGACGGCGGTTGGTCCAGTTGAAGTAGCATTTGCAGCTATGGAGCTGTCGCTCGATCGCTATCCGGAGATCACCTATGACGCTGAGGAGCCCGTGGTCACCGACCTTGAGGAACTGCGTCTGCTGCGCAAGTGGGAGGTGGCCATCGGCTACCGCATCTTCGGCGCTATGCGCTGGGGGCAGATGGGCGACGGCCACATCAGCGCCCGCGATCCGGAGCTGACCGACCACTTCTGGGTGCTTGGCTACGGTATCCGTTTCGCGGACGCCACCATGGACAACCTCACCTTGGTCGGCCCGGACGGTCAGGGCGTGGCCGGCCCCACCGACAACGGAGTGAACTTCGCGGCTCACCACATTCACTGGCCCATCTTGAACGCCCGTCCCGATTTGGTCTCGGCAGCTCATGTCCACACGCCGTATGGCACACCGTGGTCGGCAAATGTTGAGCCGTTCCGGGCGATAAGCCAGGAATCGTGCGCCTTGGTGTTCGACCAGTCCATGTACAGCGGTGAGGATCTTGAAGTGACCAGCACCGCGGGGGGCGAGGCCATCGCCCGGGCGATGGGCGACACGAGAGTCTGTATCTTGCGCAACCACGGGCTTCTCACCGGGGGTCGTTCCCCTGGCGACGCTGTCGGCTTGTTCGTCACCGCAGAGCGTGTGGCTGAAGTGCACCTGAAGGCGCCCGGGGCTCGGCCGATCAGCGACGAAGCCGCCAAGGAGGTGAGTTCTTCGCTGTATTACGCCGATGTGGGTTGGCGAATCTTCCAGTGGCTGGCCCGAGACGTGGTTCCGGACCCGTCCGTCGTATTGGGTTGACCGCGCCGGCCGCCGGTTGACGGAGTGGGGCGAGCGAGATGGTGGTCAGATTGATCCCTGCACAGGGTAAGAGGTCGTATTATAAAACGTGAACGGGTGTGAAGGTAGGCAATGGGTGAAGGTAGGCAATGGGTGAGAAGGTACTCAGAGTTCTAAGGCGAGGATTACCGGGAAGCAGAGGGAGTCAGCCTCGCCGGAATCGTGATTCGATCCCCGCCGGGATCATTACTTTTCTGTTCACCGACGTAGAGGGGTCTAGTCGCCTCTGGGAGGCAGACGCAGCCGCGACAGCCCAGAGCGTGGAAGTTCACGACGCGTTGATCCGCCGTGTCATCGACACTGCTGGCGGCCACATCTTCGGATGGGCCGGTGATCATTTTCGCGCGGCGTTCCAGGACGCCCAAGCGGCCGTTGACGCTGCTGTGTGCATTCAGAATGAACTCGCTCGCACAGACTGGCGGACAGGAGCCTCCCTGCGTGTGCGCATGGGACTTCATCGGGGCAACGCCACGCTTCGCGGCAACGATTACTTCGGAACCGTCCCCAATAGGACGGGTCGGCTCGAAGCCTGCGCCGCGGGAGGCCAGATTCTCATTTCGAGCGAGGTGGCCGAGGTGGTTGACCAGGAAATGCTCTCGTTGGGCCATCATTACTTGCGAGACCTGCCCGAACCGATTCTGATCTACCAGATCGGCACCGAAGAGTTCCCTTCGATCCGCCGTTCCAGCCGGTATCGTTGCTTCTGAATATCTGGTTGCAAACGCGCAGTAGATGATGTTTCATATCATTCAATGAACTCTGAAGATGTGATCATCATGGATCGCCCCGGGGCGTATTTCCTGTGGACAGTCATGTCGGCCACGGTCGAAGAGCTGATGTGGGACCGTGCCACGATCGGTGGCCTCATCGATCAGGCCGACCGGATCCTCGGGGGGTCCAGCAGTGATCCGTCGTTGTCCCTGCGGCGGGCCCACGACGGGCTCGACCGGTTGGCAGTGGACTTGAAGTCCCGGCTGGACCAGATCGACTCGCTCTGGGCCGATATCGAGCGGATCGGCGAATTGACCGGCGACATCTCTGAATGGCAGGTCACCGACAGCGCTGCTCAGCTCGACTTTCTGGTGCGGAACCGGCGTGAGCGGATCAGTGCCTTTCTTGACGGTGACGAGGCAGCGACGCAGATGGTCATCGAGTTGCTTGACGGCGGTCTCGACTTCGCCAACGCCGTCGGCATTGCTGAGCAGCGTGTGTTCGACCTGCGGGTCGCTGAGGTGGTTGCCGCGAACGGAGGGTCGCTTGCCGAGGCTGAGGAGTACGTCCACGACCTCGACTATCAGTTGGCGGTGTTGAGCGCCAACGGATTCGTCGGCGAGGAGGCGGTGGTCGGGGTGACCCTGGCGATGAGCCTCGGCATCGGCATTGATGAAGTGGTGGCGGTTGTGGCCGAACGGGACGTGGACTTGGTGGACGCCGTCGCCTGGATAGCGAGCAGTCGTGCCATTGGCGTGTCTGTGTCGGAACTGCTGGCGCTGCGCGGCTTCCGTGAGAGTCTGAGTGAACTCGACAATCCATCGGGTGGCTCAACTGACGGCAAGGTCAGTACCGGTGACCTCCGCTACGTGGTGGAGCACCCCTGGAAGTTCGCTGATCCTACGGTGGCTGCCGCGCAGGCGCTGCTCGACAACCCTGATCTCTGGAATCGGCTCGACACTGCCGCCGGGAACGAGGATCTGCTCTCCGGTGATGCGTTCGGCAGTCGGGAGCCCGGCGATGGCGTGGTGTCTCTCGACGATCTTGAGATGTTCATGGTCAAGAGCCAGATCCATTCGGTGCTCAGGGAGTATCGAGGTGAGATCGATGTTGCCGCGGACGGCGCCGGGGAGGTGGACGGCTTCTACTCGCGTGCTGATTTCCGGCGTTTCATCGAGGACAACCCTCATCTGCCCGATGAAGTGCTTGTTGCGGCCGACGCGGTGCTCGAAGCGGGATGGTTCGACCGAACCTGGTTCGAGGAGCACCGTGACGAGTTGGCCATCGGCGCGGCAGTCTTGGCGGGAGGCGCGGTGATCGTGTTGAGTGCGGGGGCGGGCACGCCGCTGGTGTTGGCCGCCGGTGCTGCGGCAGGGGCGACCGCTGCCGGAGGCACCGCGTTGACCATCAATCTGACCGGCGACGCCCACGACGCTTTCGATGGTGTGGTCCGCAACATCCGCAACGGGGCGGTGGTCGGTTTCACCGTTGCCGGCCTACCGGCCGCGATCGAGTCGGTCGGTGCCACGACCGGAGCGGCGAGGCTGGAGGCCGTGTCGGTCGCGGCTACCGATGTGGCGGCGATCGCTGCTTGTGGCGCCTTCGACATTGTGGTTCCCGAAGAGTGGGAGGACGACGTCCACGCTGCCGCGGGGTTGGCTGCTTCGGCGTCGACGGCATGGTCGTTCGGCGGGGATGCGACCAGCACCGACCCGGCACCGCAGTCCCATGGTTCGCTCGAGGGTGGGCTCGACGCGGCAGCCGAGGTGATCGGCTGTGAAGCACCCGACGACGATGGCGAGACTCCGCAGTGGGCGCGCAAGGCGGAGTCGCATCTGCGGTCGTCGCGAGACGTCCGCTCAGTGCTCGATGCCGTGCAGACGGGTATCGAAGCCGATACCGGACAGTCCGCTGAGTGATCAGTTGATTTGGCGTTCCTGGTCGGCCCAGTAGGGGGCTCGCAGCTTGAACTTCTGCAGCTTGCCGGTGGCTGTGCGGGCCAGTTCGTCACGCATCTCGACGCTGGTGGGGCACTTGTAGTGGGCGATCCGCTCCCGGCAGTGGTCGATCAGGTCCTGCTCGGTGACGGTGGAGTCGGGGGCCGGCACCACGAGGGCCTTCACCGTCTCGCCCCACTTCTCGTGGGGTACCCCGATGACTGCTGCCTCGGTCACGTCGGGGTGCGAGAAGAGGCAGTCCTCAACCTCGATGGACGACACGTTCTCGCCGCCGGAGATGATCACATCCTTCTTGCGGTCCTGGAGTGTGACGTAGTTGTCCTCGTCGATGATACCCCCGTCACCGGTGTGGAACCAGCCGTCGACCAGCGCATCCGCGGTGGCTTGGGGATTGTCCCAGTACGACTTGAGGATGACGTTGCCACGCGCCAGCACCTCGCCGTCGTCGGCCAGCGCCATGGTGACACCGAGAGCGGCATTGCCCTGCCGTGAGAGTTTCGATGCCCGCTCGGCCGGCGTGAGGTCGTCCCATTCGGCCCGGTTGCGGTTGATGGTCAGCAGAGGCGCCGTCTCGGTGAGGCCGTAGATCTGGATGAACTCCCAGCCCAGTTCGGTCTCGACCCGTTCGATGGTCTTGGTGGGCGGGGGCGCGCCCGCTACGACGATGCGGACCTGTCCCCGGCCGGGGATCTCGCCGTCCCATTCGGCGGCGGCGTCGAGGATCGCAGCGACCACCGCGGGGGCGCCGCACATGATGGTGACGCCGTGCTGCTCGACCCGCCGCAGTATCTCGGCGCCGTCGACCTTGCGCAGCACCACATGGGGTACCCCCACGGCGGTCATCACATAGGGCATCCCCCAGCCGTTGCAGTGGAACATCGGCAGCGTGTGCAGGTAGACGTCACGGTCGCTGACCCCCGTGTGCCAGCCGAACGTGGCTGCGTTGATCCACAGGTTCCGATGGGTCATCTCCACGCCCTTGGGTCGAGCAGTGGTGCCGCTGGTGTAGTTGATCGACGCGGTGGCCGACTCGTCGGGGGTCCAGGCCACTGGTTCGCTGCCGACCCGGTACAGCGAATCGCTCTGGGCACCGGCGATGAAACGGTGCTTCACCGGAATGTCTCCGAGGGTCGATTCGAGTTCGGGGTCGATGATCAGAACCTCAGCTCCGCAGTGTTCGACGATGTAGGCGACCTCGGCCCGGCTCAGGCGGAAGTTGATGGGCACGGCGACCCGGCCGAAGGCGCTGGTGCCGAAGAGGTGGACGAGCACCCGCGCGGCGTTGTGCGAGACCATTGCGACCCGGGCCCCGAGACCGACCCCGAGACGGTCGAGACCCGCGGCCAGCCCGGAGGCGAGTTCCTCGAAACGCCGGTAGGTCAACTCGCCCAGCGATGGCGCTGCCTGGTCTGGTTCGTCGATGACCCCGATCCGGTCGCCGTAGACGAGCGAGGCACGGCGCAGATGGTCAGCAACGGTCAGCGGTACTTCCATGAATCCTCCTCACGAGGCCAAGCGAACAGCCAAAGATACTCCGTGCCTGTCGGTTCGAGAAGCGGGACAAGAGCGGGTCGCGTGCGTCAGCCTAGGAAAAGCAGGGTGTCTGTGTGGAACTGGCTCCAGGCGAACCAGAAGGCTTGATGTGCGGCCAGGGGGTCGCTTGTCGCTTCTGAGGTGGCGGTGAAACCGGCGCCGTCGCTGGTCACGGTGACTCCGCCGTAGGTGATCGAGGCGCCGTCGGCTGTCAGAGGTTCGATGACGGCCACGGGGAAGGCGACCGGTGTGCCGTCATCGGCGATGACTCCGACGACTTGTTCCTGCACTTCGAGGCGCGGGTCGACGTCGCCGATCGGGAAGATCGGTCCGTCGTCGTCGCGGCCGCCCAGCGGATCGCGTGGATAGGTGCGTCCGATACCGCCGTCCTCGGCGACGATGCGAGTGTCGGGGTGGGCGGCTTTCCAGTCGCCCCAGGTGCTGGTGCGCACACTCGTCTGGGCGAGCACGACGCCGGCTTCACGCAGCGGACCGCTGGTCGCCTCGCCGGTGAAAGTGTCGATGACCGACATCGTGTGGAGCTCGAACATCAGCTTGTTGGACCTGCTCAGCAGTCCCGAGGTCCGCAGCTCGTAGGTGTCGTAGCCGTCGAGGTCGATCCCGGGTGCCACATTATCGGTGAAGTACGCCTGGGCCGACCCGCAGAGAGTGCAGTACGGCATCCCCAGACGCCGACCGCCGATGGTGATGTTGACCATCTCGTGGATCTCCATGATGTTCTTCGGGAACGCCACCGCTTCGTCGCCGACGACCACACCGAACACGATCGAGCCGTCGGGGTACCAGGAGCCTTCTGATGCGGTCGTGAGTGCCGGGTCGTTGAGTGCGGGGATGCAGCTCTGGGGGCATCTGACATTGGTCTGGTCGATCGGCCGATCGTCGATCAAAACACCTCCCCATGAAACCCAGCGCCAGTCGACCGTGGCGTCGGGGTCGTCGAACAACGGGGCCCAACGCGGTTCTAGCAGTTCGAAGATCCGGCGTTTCCAGTTGATGTACCCGGGAGGCGCGGGAACATCCCAGGCGATCATTTGGTTGGTGATGAAGCCCCACGGCGATTCGTCGCCTGGGATCGACACCCCGGTGAGCGACTCCCAGGCGTTGCCGGTGTGCTCGAGGATCTCGTCGGTGCGGACGAAGCGGATCAGGTCGGTGAGCAGCCACGCCGCCCGCGGATCACCGGAGGCGCCGATGCGATCAATGGCATCGAGGTCCGGGGTCGGCAGCGAATCGAACAGCGTGTCGAGATCGGCTTCCAGGTCGGCATCGAGGGGACCGCTCGGGGAGTCCGGGGCAGGCCCGAACGGGCTGTCGGCAATATCGGGGGCTGCCGTGGTCGTTTCGTCTTGGCCGCTGGACGGATCGGTCTCACCGGTGTTGTCTGGATCAGCCTGCCCGCTGGTCGTTGTGGCTTCGTCACTGGTCTGTGCCGGCGAAGCTTCGGGCAGGGGGTCATCAGAACGTCCGCAGGAAGCGGCCATCAGTGCAACGACAATCAGCGGCAGGGCGATCAGTCCTGGGACATTCAGCAATGTGAAGGCACGGCGCTCTCTCATGTGATTTGAACCTATTGATGTCATCAGGCCTCGATATCCAGTCGTGGAACGATCCGGTCGAGCCAGGAGGGCATCCACCAGTTCCTTGAACTCAGCAACTCCATAGTTGCAGGTACCAGCAGCATGCGCACCAGGGTGGCGTCGAGGACGATGGCCGAGGCGAGACCCAGGCCGAAAACGGCCGGCACGCGGGCGTCTTCGAGGATGAAACTCCCGAAGACGAAGGCCATGATGGCCGCCGCCGCGGTGATCACCCGTGCGGTTGCCGCCAGCCCGTCACTCACCGAGGTGACGGGATCACCGGTGCGTTGATACTCCTCGCGTATACGGCTGAGCAGGAACACCTCGTAGTCCATCGACAGGCCGAAGACGATCGCGGACATCATCATCGGAATGAACGGCTCGATGGGTCCGGGGTCGACTCCGGTGATGTCGCTGAGCCAGCCCCATTGGAACACGGCCACGACGATCCCGTAGGCGGCGCTGATCGACAGCAGGTTCATGATCACGGCTTTTAGGGGCACGAGCACTGAACGGAAGACCGCCATCAGCAGGACGAACGAGAACAGCAGCACGGCGCTGAAGAAGACGGGCATGCGACTGCTGAGATAGTCGGAGAAGTCGATGCCGGCGGCGGTTCCGCCGGTGAGAGCAACCACCAGTGTCGTGCCTTCGACAGCTTCGGGGATGACCTCGTTCCTGAGACGTTCGACCAGTTGTTCAGTGGCGTGGTCCTGGGGTGCTGTGTGGGGGATCGCCCTGATCATGAAAGCGCTCGGGGAGTCTGGGTTGTTGGGGAACGCCTGGGGTACTGCGGCGATGCGAGTCTGCCCGATATCGGCCAGGATCAACACGTCATTGCGCTGTTGTTTGTTGCGCTGTTGTTGATGCGCTCAGAACTCAGGGGGTCTCGTGGGGGAGCAGTACGCGGGCGGCGCGCAGGTAGCCGTAGGGTGTCTCGGCGCGGAAGTTGGAGACACGGCTGGTGTAGACGTCGGCATGCTTCTCGACTTGGCGGGCGAAAAGGCTCTTGTCGACCCCCGCTCTCATCAGCGGACCCCAATACTTGTTCCCCTGCTCGCTCGTTGCTCTTGCCAACGGTGCGATCCGTTCGTCGAGCGCGGCCAACTCGGCAGTGGTTCGGCCGATCGCGGCGTTGATCTCGCCGGTGGGCTGTTCGTCGACTGCGAGGTGGCGTCGTTGCATCCGCAGGCGGGACTGCGTCAACTCCAACTCACCCTTCTGCTCCATCAGCTCGGAGAGCTCGAAGCTCGTGTCGGCTGCGGTGGTGCTTGTTGATATCTCGTCCTCGAGTTCGCGCACGATCAGCGCGGTGCGCCACCGCAGCACGTCTTTGGTGACGTATACGTCGCCGAAGAGATGGTCGCCGACATAGAGGAACTGTGAGCCTTCATGGCCCAGGGCGTCTTCCACGAGTCGAGCGTTGCCTCCGTGGTAGACAGCACCGGATTTGATCGCGCCGCGGTGTGGCTCGAGGAGTCCCCGCTGCGGATCGACCACCTCGTAGATCGGCCCGACATCGGAGAAGAACCGGGGTTTGTTCGCGGCCACGATTATCAGGTCGAACAGGTCCCGCCAGGTCTGGCCGTCCGGCATGAAGCGGTCGAAGCACCAGTTCATCATCTGCTGGCTGTACGTCCAGTCGGAGTTGGTGATGAGGATCAGCTCCTTTCCGGCGAGGCGTTGGTCCATGAGCGTCGGCACAGTCTCGGGGTCGAGGTCGACGAAGCGCTTCGGGTCCGAGACGATGGCCGCCTTGAGCGAGCCGTTGTTGTGTGCGTTGACCAGGGCGGCGTCGATGGTTCGGTAGAGCTGGCGGTAGGTCTTGATTCCGGGG
Source organism: Candidatus Aldehydirespiratoraceae bacterium (assembly GCA_965208435.1). Classification (GTDB taxonomy): domain Bacteria; phylum Actinomycetota; class Acidimicrobiia; order Acidimicrobiales; family Aldehydirespiratoraceae; genus VXYK01. The sequence goes on from OZ242337.1 coordinate 2,287,869, forward strand.
AGCGGAGAGCGGTCGTGGCGGTCGATCAGCTGGCACCACAGCGAGGCTCGACTCAACTCGAAGAGCGTGTTCATGAACTTGAACCGCTGGTCTTCCAGGTCGATGACCGTCGCTGCGTAGGTTCGTCGCAACTCATTGAACGGCAGCATCGATTCGCCGTGCTGGGCGCGCACCACGTAGCCGAAGCGGGTCGCCTTGACGATGTTGCCGAGTTCGAGGTCGAAGGTGAGGCCCAGCGTGAATGCTGCGGGGTCGAACACCAGGTCGTCGACAGGCCAGCCGAGTTCTTCGAGGTAGGCACAGCCGTGGTCGAATGCTGCCCGCTCCCACTCGTGCACGAAGTAGTGGATGAGGGTGTAGTCCATGTCGTAGCCGATCGCCCTCACGCCGCGGAGGTTGAGGGTGCGGTTGCAGAACACGCCGCGGTTCGGCTGACGCTCGGGGAGGGGTTGGATCACCGGGTCATTGTCCCACGTCGGAGGGTTCCGATGCCGTTGATTGTTCGGATACGTCCGAATCGAGGGCTGCAGTTTCTGTTCGTACGTCGTGGAGCGGGTGCGGTTGCGGAACACGCCGCGATCGGGTTGACGCTCGGGAAGTGGTTGGGTCACCGGGTCATTGTCGGGCGTCTGGGGGTTCTCTTGATTGCTCAGGCGTCTCAGAATCGAGGGCGGTGGGGCGAACCAGGGCAGCAACCTCGGGTTCGTGGTCGAGCAGCGATGCTCGCGCCACGGCTTTGTTGCCCCAGCGTGAGCGGATGCTGTCGATCATGGTGTCGAGTTCATCGGTGGGTCTGCCGGCGTCTGCGAACGGGAGCGCCATTTGAATGGCGTCGGGCGAACCGAGCGCCGAGTAGGTCACGCCGATGAGTGTGCAACCGACACGTCCGAGTCTGCTGCCCGGACCGTGCGGACCGTCGAGCAGGTCGAGCAGCAGTTCGTCGGCGACCGCGGTCAATACGTCGGTCTGCTGGGTGGCCTCGGCCAGGGTGCGGGACCGGGTCTCGTGGCGCATTTCTGATGTCCGGTAGCGCACTGTCACGGTCCGAGCGACGCGCTGAGCCTTCCGCAGGCGTGCAGCCACCTTCTCAGCGAGGGCCAGCATTTCACGCCGCAGTTCCTCGCGGTCGCGGACCTTCTGGCCCAACGCCCGTTGGGCCCCCATCGATCGGTCACGGCGGTTGGTGTCGATGGCCCGCGGGTCGTGGTTGTTGGCGAGCGCAAGGAGGTGGCTGCCGGCGTGGTTGCCGAGGTAGCTCTTGAGTTCTTCGCGGCCCGACGAGGCGAGGTCTCCGACCGTGTCGATGCCGTGGTCGTGGAGTTTGGTGGCGGTGACCCGTCCGACTCCCCAGAGCACCTCTATGGGCAGCGGGTGCAGGAAAGCGAGTTCTGTGCCCGGTTCGACCACGACGATTCCGTCGGGCTTTGCCTGAGCGCTGGCGACTTTGGCGAGAAATTTGGTTCCGGCGACTCCGACCGAGAGTGCCAACCCGACTTTGTCGAGCACCCGAGCTTTGAGTTTCTGGGCGATCTGCGCGGCGGGTCCGAAGATATGTTCTGCTCCTGCGACCTCAAGGAAGGCTTCGTCGACCGACAGCGGTTCTACGAACGGAGTGAACTCGTGGAACTGCTCGAAGACGGCTGTGGAGGCTTCGGCGTAGGCCTTCATCCGGGCAGGAACCGTGATTGCCCGGGGACACAGCGAGCGGGCTATGCCCCCGCCCATCCCGGAGCGGACTCCGCAGCGCTTGGCTTCGTAGCTGCAGGCCAACACCACACCCTCTCCGACGATCACGGGATGGTTTCGCAGCTTGGGGTCGTCACGCTGCTCGACTGATGCGTAGAAGGCATCAAGGTCGGCGTGAAGGATCGTGGCTCGGTCGCTCACGAGACCACCCTAGTGGCAAACATATGTTCGGTTCAATCGTTGAATCGACATGGCTTTCCGGCTGACCCTACGATTCGGGTGTTCGCTCGGGGCCAAGGAGAATTTGATGCGTCGTTTGTGGCTGGTTGTATTGGTGGCTGCGTCTTTGGTGGCTGCGTCTTTGGTGGCTGTTTCGTGCGGGAGCGGTTCCGATGACGACGGTGGGGAGCAGGTGACACCGACCGACATCGACAACACGCTCATGGTGCCCGATGGTGACCCGATCGTCGTGACCCGCTAGCTTTCGTCGTTTCCGGCCACGATCGCGAGGATGTCTTCGCCGTATCTCTCGAGTTTGACGGGGCCTATTCCGCTGATCGACAGCAGGTCGTCGTCATTTCGGGGCTGTCGTGCTGCGATTTCGTAGAGCGTGGTGTCGTTGAACACCACATATGCGGGCAACCCGGCAGTTCTGGCCTCGGCCGAGCGCCAGGTCTTCAACTGTTCGCGCAAGCGCACTTCGTCAAGTGTGGACGCTTCGGGTGGGTCGATCGGACCGCGGCGCCGTGGCGGTGTGGGCGTTGGTTCAGCGTTGCTTGCCGCGGGGGCCGGGCGTACGGGTTCGGGGTTGCGGGTAGCGGCCGGGCCGTGGCGCAGTGGTTGTTTGGGGGTTGGTTCGGGGTTGCGGGTCGCAGCTGGGCCGTGGCGCAGTGGTTGTTTGGGGGTTGCTTCGGTGTTCCGGTTCGCACCGGGGGCCAGGCGTTCGGGTTCGGGCTGTGCGGGGTTGCGCATTTCGGTGACGAACCGTGACGCCGGTCGTCCTGCGGTTATTGCCACGGTCTCGCTCGCACGGGTGATCGCTACGTGGAACACCCGCCGTTCCTCCTCGGTGTCCGCTGAGAGTCGGTGCGGAATCAGCCCCTCGCCGGCGTCGTGGACGATCACATGAGGCCACTCGCGGCCCTTCACCCGGTGGATCGTGCTCAGCGTTACCCGCGGCTGGTCCGCGCTGGTTGACCGGGTCTGGTTCGTGCTGGTCGGCTGGGGTCGCTCAGCGCCGGTTGACCGGGACTGGTTGGTTGTGGGTGAGCTGAGCCGCTGCGCCAACCAACCGGAGAACGCTGTGGGATCGGCGCAGCGCTCGGCGACCGCCAGCAGGGCGGCCAAGTCGTCGCCGTGGGTTGAGCGGTCGACGGACCGCCTGCTGAGATCGAGACGGTTGTCGAGCGCTCGGCCGAGCCCGATGTCGTCGCGGATCGCTTCGAGGAGCCTTACCGTGTCGGCATTGCGGTCGGCGAGGCGACGAAGTGCTTCGAGGTGTGCGGTGAACTCCAGTATCTTGAGCTGATCGCGTTCCTGGTTCAGCCGCCCCGCCAGGGCGGTGAGCCGGCTCGGGCTGCGCTGTTCGCCGACCCAGCCTGCCAGGCGTTGACTCAACCCTCTCGGTGGTCTGCGCACAGCGGTCTCGAGTGCGTCGCCTGGGAGAGAGTTCTCGGGAGCGACCGCGAGGCGCAGCCAGGCCAGTGCTCCGGCGACCCCGGTCCGTTCCATGAAGCCCGACCCGACCGGACGGTTGGTGGGGATCCCGTCCTCTTCGAGAAGGATCATCGGGCCCAGCAGAGTCGCGTTCACCCGGGTCAGCACTGCGATGTCGGTTGCCGGCACGTTGCGGTCGAGCAGTTCCGAGACCCGGTTGATCGTTGCTTCCAGAGGATCGTCGCCGACCAGGACCTCGATCTCGTTGTCGAGCGCGGCTCGCCCGGGGCGCGCCCGGATGGTCTTGTCGACACGACGCCGGTTGTGCGTGAGCAACGTGGCCGCGGCGTCGACCACGCTCGGCCCGCAGCGATAGTTGACCCGCAGGTCATGGGTAGCGGAACCAGCGAACAGGTCGGCGAAGTCGATCAACCAGGAGGGCGAGGCCCCGGCGTAGCCGTAGATGGTCTGGTCGTCGTCACCCACTCCGAAGACGTTCGCGGCCGGACCGGCCAGCAGGCGGATCAGCAGGATGTGGGCGGGTGTCAGATCTTGGAACTCGTCCACGAGCAGCACCCCGCAGACGCGTCTGGCGGCCGCCCTCGCTTCGGGATCAGTGCACAACACCTCGATTGCTCCCAGGATCTGCTCGTCGAAATCGACGACCCCGGCCTCGTCGAGGCGTGCACGGAACTGGGGCACCGCATCCGCGAAGCCGCGAACGTCGCCTCCGAACTCCTGTTCAACCGCACTCGGTGAACGCAGCCCCAAGCGTGTGGCGGTGAGAGCCTCGATCCAGACGGCAAACGGATCGGCCATGGCCACACGTCGCCCGCCGACGAAACTGTTGAGCATCTGCCGCACTTCGTGTTCGTCGATCACCTGGGGTCCGGTGCGCCCATCGGGAGCGCGGAACGGACCTGATCCGCGCAGAATCGCCAGAGCCAGACTGTTGAGGGTTCGGATCTGCAGGCCCGCAAGGTCACTGGTGCGCTCCTGCATCTCTTCGCGGGCGCGCACGTTGTAGGCAACGAGGCAGACGCTTGCGGGGTCTATACCGCGGTCCCGTACCAGGTGCCGGGCTCGTTCTGTGAGCACCCGGGTCTTCCCCGATCCTGCGGGAGCGATGATTCTGGCGCCTCCACCGCTGTGCGCGACCGCACGGAGCTGGTCGTCGGCGAGGTCGGCACTCGGCGCGATGTTGCGGATGGTTGCGACCGAACCGATGCCGAGATGAACCGCTGGAATGACCGGGGCACCTAGATCGCTGTCGTCGAACCATTCCAACGGCCCTCCGTCGCACCAAGCCGGCCCTTGGTTGGTTTCTACGTCTCCCGGACCTTGAGTCAGCGGTCTGGCACCCGCGCTGACGGCCAGTGAGACTGCGCGGATCGTGGGCCGGTCGGGTTCTCGGGCATCGACTGAGTGGTCGAACACGAGATGCTGCAGTGCCTCGCCCTCGAGGTCGGTGTTGGGTGAGAGGTGCCAGTAGGAGACGTCGAGCACAGGTGGTTCGTCACCGAGGTCGATCCCCAACTCGACTACGGCTCGGGTCCGTGCCGTCCGGAGCGCTCGGAGACGGCCGAGTACACCCGGTTGCCCGTCCACAACAATGCGCTCACACTCCGCCCATGGTTCAGGAGCGTCCTGCCCCGGATTCACCACCAGGTTCCGCCCCAGATCCTCCGGCCCGGCCAAGCGCCCCCAGTCTGGATCCAGCACCACCGGCCGACACCCGTTCGGAGTCTCCGGGCGGTCCGCGGAGAAGTTCGGAGATTCTGGTCGGGCCGCGGACAGTTCGGCCAGTCTCGGTGGAGCCGATTCGGAGTCGATGTCGATGGGCTCGGTGTCGAGCGAGCAGGTCCGCACATCTTTGACGGTTTCATGCCGCCCGCCGCAGTGTCCGCAAGCAATCATCGCCGGGCTCCAAGCATCGGTTGTACGGTACGCCGGTGTTCGTTCACTGCCCTCTCACCTGCTCAGCAATCAGCGACCCTGAACGGACCCGCTCCGGTCCACCCTAGATTCAGCATGTGACAGCCAACCGATGGGTGATCTCTCGCCAACGGCTACGTGCTCGCTCAAAGCACCACAACACGAGTGGATGTAGCTGTGGCTACGGTCGTCAGATTCGGAATTCGTGCAGGCGTTCTCTGACACGGGCGCGCATCGCGCTTCGGTCCAGGTCTGTCGGAGCGGAATAGACCACCTTGACAAGGTGGTCAGCCTCCTCGGGTGTGAGGTTCATCTCCTGCGAGAGTTCATTCGCGCTGAAATACTTTGACAGCTGCTTGATGCACCAGTCCGGGAGCTCACTTGCCTGTGCGATCGTCTCAACTTCGCAAGGTCTCGGTGCGGGCTCACCTGAGCGAAGTACGTCGTAGAACGTTGCTTCGTCGACCCCGAGTTGCTTCAGGATCGCAGGCGCGAGACTTCGATATTCTGAACGGCCGCGAGAGATAGTGGTGCGGAGTATGGTCTCCCCGACCTGTTTCGTACAGGTGTCGTGCTTGGCTCCGCGACGGCGAGTCCAGCCGTCGATCTCCACGAATCTGCGGTGTTCGGATATGTCGATCGCCGGTCACCGCCCGAATAGCAGTTCCGGGAGTGACGAATCACCGTCGGCTTGCTCCAATTCGTGGACGATCCGCCTGTTGCTGGTGTGTGGTTCTCGTTCGGATAGAAAGTCGTGCCAGTCGTTGATGTAGTCGCGCACCTGGAACAGCAAGTCCTCTTGGACCTCTTCCATGTCCTCTCCGGCTGCGACGAGACCGAGTTCTTCTAGAGAGACGACGAACACGCCGTCACTCAGTTCGATGGTCGCGAGGCCGGTCGCCTCGGTGCTGTAGCGAGGGAAGACCTCCCGCAAGAGTTCCAGGTCGGAAATGTTGCGATCAAAGTGCTCTAACGCGAGTCGGAAGTTACCGGTCGACAACACATCCGAAACCGAAACACGGGAATCGCGGTCGTCGGCGACTTGCAGACGTGTCTTCAACCAGAGCGCCGGTTCGCCTCCGCGGTGCCCGATCTCATCGGCAAATGCGGCAAGATTAGAGAGCGTGCCGAAGCGACGGCTGTCCGGTGATGCCAGTCTGTTTCGCCACTTGGTCACAGCCTGGCGGCTGACCCCAGCCGCCCTTGCGATCTCGTTCCACTCGATACCGAAGCGTGAGTTCAAGCATCCAAGAAGGTCAGCCAGTGAGCGCCGTCGATATTCTTGTGAAACGTCGCTAAATCGGGTTAGTCCTTGGGGGGAGGTCCTTACTCCTGAGCGCTCGACAACGGACGGGTAGGAGCCCAGCGCATGCCAATAGTTCTGGTACAGGGTTTCGTCAGGTTCCTCGTCGAATTGACGGTCGAACTGTCGGCGGTCCATCAGGGCGGTCATGGTTTTCCTCTCAGCAGCTTCAACGAAGCCGGCGTCAGGACTTGCAGAAAGGTCTCCTTTATCGTGGCGTGAAGAGAGTCGAGCCCGCCGAGAGCAACCTCGGGACTCGCGTGGTCCTCAAACCGGCACCAGCCTTTCCATTCCAATGCAAAGACACCGTCCTCGGGTTCTTCGTAGTATTCGTGCAGCGGATGGTTGGCAGCTATCGCCGGTTCGTGTGTGTGCGCCCACTCGACGTTGAGGCGCTTGTTGGCGTCTAGGTGGAGTGCAAGCCCGCCATAGGATCCCGAGACATGGTCAAGACCAACTTCGCGGGTGACGACCGGCAAGTTCGCGTACTCCGACCAATCCAATGGTTCCGTCGGTGACGGGGGCCGAATCTCGTCAAGGAAAAGAATGGAGGCGTGGTCAATTGCTCGTCCCCGGATGGCATGCGCGAGCAGTGCGCCCACGACGCCTCGAAATCGTTCCCAGCGCACGTACTGGGCGGTCGAGATGTACAAGACCTCCTCCCCGACGATCGCCAGGTCAGCTCTGTGTTGAGCGGAGAACAGCGTGCCGTCTGCGATCTTGTTCCCGGAGGACGGGAGCCCCACGTTGTATCCGGAATCAAGGACCGACCGGAGGATCGCATCGTGGTCGGCGTCGTTTAGCTTCGAATCAAAATGCACGAAGGCGTCGACCCGCCGAACGAACGGGTACGGAAAGACTTCGCGCTCAGGATCAAGTACCAACGATCTCTCCCTGTCGATGGTCGATGCCCCATCTTGACGACAACCAAAATGTTAACCGGATCGCCTCACCTTACGTCAATGGTGTGACAATGGTTCGGTTCGGTGTGTTTTTCTGCGGCGGTGTTCTTGTGAACTGAGCGGCTAGGCGTGGCCGCGGTTGCGGAGGGATGCGGCGATGGGGACTGAGATTGCGCTGACGATCACCAGCAGGAGCATTGAGGAGCGAAGGCCGTCCACCGGGTCGTCGTAGTGCACGAAAAGGGCGATCACTATGGCGATGCTGATGGTTCCGCCGATCTCCATGAAGATCCGGTTCATGGCACCGCCGATTCCGAGTCGATCCTCGCTGACCGTCGACAGCGCAGCGGCCTGACAGGCTGCGTGCCCGAGGCCGACGCCGATTCCGTACACCACAACCACCGGAACCCAAAGAGACCAGATCTGGGATTGCGAGCCTGCGGCCGACCACATCCAAAGCCCGCCGGCCGCCATCAGCAGCGATCCCGGCAGGATCACCGTCCGATGCCCGAAGCGGTCGGCGAGGCGACCGGCGACGACAGACATGGGTCCGCCTATAGCCGGGATCAGACCGACGGCGAGGCCCGCTTTGAACAACGACAGGCCCCAGCCTTCGTGCAGGAACGTCACGAACGCGAGGAACGACCCCATGAAGTTGCCGGCCAGGAAGAACGACAATGCGCTCCCCACCCGGAAGTCGTGGTTGGCGAACAGCGGCACATACAGGATCGGTTCGGGGTGGACGCGGGATCGCATGACCAGCCCGGCCAACAGGATCACAGCTGCGATCAGGGCTGCCACGGTTCGCGTGTCTCCGAACCCCCAGTCGTCGCTCTGCACGATTCCCAGAGCCAGCGATCCGACTCCGAACATCAGCAGGAACACGCCGATCAGGTCGGGGGCTCTGCGCGCCATATGCACCCGGTTGGGTGGCAGACGCGGTCCGACCAGCGCTAGGACCACGATGCCGACCGGCACGTTGCAGAAGAACGCCCATCGCCAGCCCAGAGCCTCGACCAGCGCACCACCCACCAGGGGCCCCAACGCTGCGGCGACCCCTCCGGCGGCACCCATGGCGCCGACCGCTGTTGAGCGCATCCGTTTGGGGAAGGCGTCGAGTACCAACGCGAACGAGGCCGGCGCTTCGATGGCGAGCCCAACCGCCTGCAGGACGCGGGCGGCGATCAGGATCTCGACCGAGGGTGCCACTGCCACCCCTGCACTGCCTGCGAGGAACAACGCGAATCCGATCAGGAAGATCCGGGTCCTGCCGAACCGGTCGGCGAGCCACCCGCCCGGCACCATCACTGCGGCAGTGGTGATGGCGAATCCGGTCAGGGCCCAGGAGATGGTGCTGTCGCTGGCGTCGAAAGAGTCAGAAATCTCGCCGAAGGCGACGAAGATCATCGAGAAGTTGAGTGTCGCCAACGCCACCGACCCCGCCACCAAGCCGAAAATCCGCCACGGCGAACGGGTGGTCGTGTCAGCGGTCACCAAAGAGGAATACACCCTCAATCACTTCAGCAACTAATCGGGCTCGTCGCTCGGCCGGCCGGTTGCTTTGGGTTGCCTGGTTCTGACATCTCTGCCTGTTCCACTTTGATCGTGCGACCATTTTGGTTGCCTGGTTTCGGTGCCGGTTAGAGAAGTCCGATCGGCGCTGTTCAGCGTGGTTCGTTTTGCCCGTGCTTGCTGTACCAGTCTCAGTTGCGATCAGGGATGTTCGGGTGCGGTCAGGGATGTTCGGAGTTGTCGGTTTTGCTGGGTCCGGCCGGTTCGGATCGGGCTTGCTGGCGCGGGGGTTCGGGCCCGGTCAGAGTTAATCTTGCCAGGTCCGGTTTTGGGTTCGGGTTGTCGGTGGACATCCCCGCTTGGACGGTGGCTATGGGTATCGGCTGGCTATGGGTGTTGGCTGGGTTGGGGGGTTTGAGGTGGTATTTGCCGGTGTCGGGGTCTCGATGGACTTGCCAGCCGTCGTCGTGGATCTTGTGGTGGCAGTCGTCGCATACCAGCACGAGGTTGTCGAGGTCAGTAGGCCCGTTCTTTGACCACCACACAATGTGATGAGCGCGGCACCACAGCGGGTTCGCGCCGCAGCCGATGCAGTGCTGGTCTCTTGCGGTCAACGCAATGCGTTGGGCTTCAGTGGCGGTGCGCATCCGGCGGCCCAGCCACATGTCTTGAGCCTTTGCGTCGAAGATCGAAGGCAACAGATTCGCCTCGAGCGCCAGGCGGTGCAGTTCGACGATCGGTATCGGCGACCCATCCGCGAGTCGGGGGTTGTCGAGTTGTTGTTTGAGCACATCGAAATCAGCGATCACCAACAAGTCAGTACCCGCAGACTTGCCGTCACCAGCGGGTTCACAGATCAGCTCGGCCAGCGCGTCAGCCATCCGCTGCTGGGGCGTAGCCCGGTTGTCGGGGTCCTCGCGGTGCCACAGTTGCCGTTCTTTGGCGGTCAACGCCGTTGCGATGCGCGCCCCGGTGATCTGGTCGAACTCGCCCGACAGCACGAACATGCCCGACTCTGACGATTCGAAGATCCGGGCTTTGCGTCTGGTACGTTGACGATCCAACAACGATTGCCCGTCATCGTCAGCCACGTCTTGTTGATGACGTTTCACGGTCCGCGCGAACTCATCAAAGGGTTCTGCGTTGGCTGCTTCGACCAACAGCCCCTCATCAATCGGACTCTCAGAAGACACCCGGGCGATCAACCGGGCATGACCCACAGGGATCTCCCCAGACTCCAAAGCCTCACTCGTCACGGGCAGCTCCGACAGCCGAGCAGCCGTCTCGACATCACGTTTCGCTTCACGCTTCGAGGACTGCAACTCGTTGCGAACCATGCGCTGCGCGTCACCCCTGCTGTGACGGCGCCCCACCTCAGCCAACACCTGCGCTTTCATCGCCGCCAAACGAGACTCCGCACGACCCAAAACCCCCAAGCGCAACGACAACCCGTCGTCACTCAAACCGGTCACGTCCACCGCCTCGACACGGAGCACCCCACCCATGGCCGAGCCGACACCAGATGAGGTGTCCGAGAGATCCGGGACAGGAGCTAATTCCATAGATGTAACTCTACCGACCTCCTGTGACAATAGCTATCAAAACATCATGAAATATATGAAAATATAGAATATTTACGTCTGATGGCTTGTGACACTTCGATAAAGAGTCAGAGGCACCGATTCGGGGCTACAGGCTGATAGGGGCAAGCATGTCTGGCCGCATCGGGCCACCCTCAGGCTGGGACGTGTTGGAAGACGACCCGGAGATCCCCACACCTGAGAGCGGCCCCACCTCCCCAGACGCGAGGAGCCAATCATCGAATACATGAACCGGCCAGTCCCCGCCGATGGCAACGATGCTGGCCCTGGGGCCGCCGCCAAGTGACGGTGCTGTCGAACAGATTCGCCGCGGGAAGCTCTGCGTCTGTCACAGCCAGTCCCTACTATGGATGTCATGGATGTGGCCTACGACGCCGACAAGTTCACCGAGATGGTCGTCCATGTCGCGGGCCGGCTCAAGGATGATCGCGCCGGCGGAGCCACAAAGCTCAACAAAGTGCTGTTCTTCGCTGAGTTCACCCATTTGCGACGACACCATCGGGTCATCTCGGGTTGCGAGTTCCAGAAACTGCCCCATGGCCCCGCGCCCCGTCAGCTGCTGCCGGTGCGCAAGAAGTTGATCGGCTCCGGAGCGGCCGAACTGGTGGAGGAGGACTTCTTGGGCCGGCCCCAGCAACGGCTGATTCCTTCGCGCGCCGCAAACCTTGACGTGTTCAGCGACGACGAGTTGCAGACCATCGAGGACGTGCTCGAGCAGTTGGCCGGAATGACTGGCAACCAAGTCAGCGAACTGTCTCATCAAGAGCCTGGTTGGCGGCTCTCAGAGGTCGGCGAGACCATTCCGTTCTCTGCAGCATTCCTTGGTTTTCCACAGGTTGAGACGCGGACCAGTGAGCGATTGTCGGAATCGGTGGGGGAACGTTACGGACTAGCTGTCTCGCGGTGATCCTCGAGGTAAGGGTCAGCGAATTCGCTGCTAGCAAGATCGAAGCGGAGTACGGTCCCGAGCGGAGCGCGGCAGGTAAACCGTCGGAGTGGGACTTCTGGTCGGGTCCACTGGCCGCTGCGCTCCTTGGGTTCCGGGACTTCGAGAATCTCCTGTGGCACCCAGGTCCAGAGATTCGTACGCTCCACATCGTCGACCCGTTCTTTGGTGCCTTGGTGTTCGTGGGTGTCCTCGTTGGTCCCGACACGATCGAGATCGCGGACTTCGCCGTCGATCCGGACTACTGGTCGACCGTCGAGAACGACCCCAGCGATTGACACGGAGTGCGGTCTCATCAACTCTGGATGCATGAGCTGGCGCTGCTTACCGACATATTCAATCTGCTCATTAGATCAAGCCTTCCACTGCCCGTAGGCGACTCCCCTGACCCGCGGTTCGCGAGCAAGAAGCTCTCCGAGGCGGATGCTCTCGTCGATGTCCCATCCCAGCGCGTCGCAGACCGCAGCGTCCCACTGGCGTCGGATGTCGGTGTACCCTTCGCGGAGCTGTGGGACGGTCTCAGCGCGGGTCTCCCTCCAACACTCGGCGAGCGTCGTGATGGAAGCATCGTCGTTGATGTCGGGTATGGGTAGAGCGTTGACTGATGACGTGTTGTAGCGCGGGTAGTGGAGAAACTGTCCGCCTAGCCGCATCAGTACCAGTCTTCCTATGGTCGAATTGATGAACACTGCCAGTGCTTGTGCTTGTTTTGGGGTTGCTCCGGTGACCGGACGCCAACCCGACCGACATATGCCTCCGTGGTGGCCAGCGCCGTCAGGCGTGAGGCCGACATGTACTGCCCGGTTGTGAGGAACAGGTGACCAGCCTTGGACAGAATCGGCGCGGGGTCGTGCCCTTCCCAGATCCAGTGTTCGTCGGGTACCCCCTCTATTGTCTGCTGGATGTCGACGCCTTTGCTGTCCAGTATCGGGAAGGCCCTGGGTGTGCCGACAGTTGAGCAGGCGTAGCCGTTGCTCAACTGTCGGCCTGTCGAGTGCCCCGACAGGCCAACAGAACTCAGGCGTCGCAAGACCGCGTCGTTAGTATGAATCGCGCTGCTGTCGGCGAGCGTCGGTGACCGCCACATGGCAGAGGTCCAGTCGCCTGCAGTGATCCTCTCGGGGGGCCAGTGTGATGCTTCGCCCCAGCCGTCGGGGAGTGTTCCGACGTCGCTTTCGTTGAGGTTCTTGAACAGTTGATCGGCTTCGGCATCGTCCGCGGGCAAGCGGTCGAGGGAGATGATCCGAGTGGGGGGGGGGGGGGCGACAGCAGCGGGACGCTTCAGTACGACGATGCTCTCGCTGATTTCACTGTGCTGGCTGAGTCCCACATCACGAGCTTGGTGGCAGGTGAGGATCGTGTGGATGTGGAAACGGGCGGCGAGCTCGAGGCGTTCGGGAAGCCCTGATGTGTTGGTTAGGGCGGTTGTGGGGATCACCGTTGCGAACACGCCGGATTCGCGGTTCAGGCAGAGGTCTGCTAGGGCCGCGAACCGCGGCCTTAGCGAGTTCTTGTCCAGGAACTCGCTAAGGCAAGGGTCGCCGCGTTCCAGGAACCCTTCCAGCGTGTCCAACCTGGAGCGCAACGCTTTCTGCGTGTCGGTGTCGAACTTCTCGCCCATTTTGGTGCGGTTCGTGAACGGCGGGTTCATTATGACGATGCGGGCGTCTTTCGCGTCTGCGACGGCGTCGTCCATCTCGGGGCCTTCGAGAACGCCGTCTGGCTCAGCGCCTGTCTTGATTCTGGTGGACGCGGCGTCGTCGAAGAGGCGGCCTGCGAACACTATGTCCTGACGCCCGAGCAACTCGGGGGTTCCGGCCGCGACGGTCCCGTCGGGTTGGGGGCCGTACGGCATCAGGTGAAGCCCCATCCTGCGGTACTTCACGTCGGTGTTGCCCGACATGAGCTGCGTGGCCGCCAACTGCAACGACACGGGATTTATGTCGAGACCTTTGATGGTTTCTTCAACCGCGACCTTCTGCAGCGCTGCCAACTGTGTGAGATCAGCGCCCTGGTCGGCTGCGCGGCGTTTCATTTCGGTCATGACCGCGGTCAGCAGAGTCCCCGAACCACAGGCCAAATCGACGGTCTTGTAGTGTCGCCATGTGTCGGGTTCGGTCCAGTCCAGCGTGTTGTCGGGGTCTATGGCGTTGAGCGCGAGCCTCGCAGTCATTGTTGCTGCGACCGGGCGGGTGAAGAACGCCCCGTCGGACGACTGGTCGCCCATCACCTTGTTGAACAGCGCCCCGGCGTGGTCGGTGCCCATATTCGCGTATGTTTCGGCGATCTGTTCGGCTTCGGCGGCGAGGTGCCGCAGAGCGCGTCGCAACCCTCCGAACCGCTGCGTTCCGGTCGCAGCGTCGAGGGCCTCCATCGCCGGGTCGATCACAGGACGGAAATCCTGGCGGGTGATGGCGTTCCATGAGCGGGCGAACATTCGCTCCGGGTCAGTCGATGACTTGATGCTCGCAAGAGTGTCTATCCCTGTGCGTCCAAGCCAGCCGCCGGCTTGTATGCGTTGATGCAGCATCGCCGCGTTCATCCACAACAACGCGGCGATGGTCGCCCCGTCCGCTCTGGGTTTACCCTGCTTCGGTGCAGAGAGTTGATCGAGCCGGAAGTGGGCGTCGAGTTCAGCGGCGAGACCGGCTTCGGCGTGGATGTAGCGGGCGGCTTCGTTCACGGCGTCGCGGAGCAGGTTCAGGTCGCGCTGCACCTTGTTGCCTGTCAAACCGGACTTCTCCAGCAGGTTCATGGCGATCTCCCCGCCCAACACTTCGGACAGGTCCAACAGCACACCTTGCACATGACCTTCGAACACGGCTTGCCGCTCCGCATCGAGTGCAGCACGTCGTCTCGCTCGTTCGGAGGGGTCGGGCAGCACTCGGCCACGTTCACCGCGCGCGACCCTGCCCGCACGCCGTTTGGTCTGGCGTTCGTTGACCGGAGCCTCGTCTGCTGACTGGTTCGGTTTCGGTCTGTGGCGAACCACGGAGTCTTCTCGTGTCTCGGTGCTGCCGTCTGGCCGTTCGACGTGAACGATCAGCGACGTCGGTTCGTATTGGAGTTCTCGCCAGTGGGCTTCGTCGAACGGCTCGGTGTTGTCGTAGTCCAAGAGAGACTGATCGTCTTTCACCGCGGCGCGTGCGGTGTCCTCGGCATGCTCCCGGCTGCCGGTCACCACCGCGTACTCCAGGTTCGTCTTGTCGTGCCTGCCGACCGCGATCGCGGTCTTGAGCTGTAGCTCCAGTTGGGGTTCGGGCGGCAACTGGATGGTCAGCATCTCCGGCAGGGCGTCTTCGATGCGTTGGTCGTGGGCGCGCAACGCCTGGAGGATTTCGCCGAGTTCGCGCCATCCCTCATGCTTGTCGCTCACCGCGAGATGGCGTTCGGCGTCGACTCCCGGTGGGATGACGACCGGCACGACTATGTAGCCGAGCTGTTTCCCTTCGGCCCGGCGCATCGCTCGACCGACGGCCTGAACCACATCTATCGGTGATCGCCGAGGCTCCAAGAACGCGACCGCCGAGAGCGACGGAGAGTCGGTTCCCTCTCCGAAGATCCCGACGTTGAGCACACTGTGCGGGGCTTCGTCGCGCGCATCGGCGAGTCTGCGTTTGGCTTCGTCGCGCGCAGCGACCGGCGACGACGCGTCGAGGTGTTCAAGTCGGTAATGCGGGGCTGGGGCCGGTACTTGTTTCGCGACCCACTGGCGCACTGCATCTGATGACAACACCGACGTCATTGTTCTGCTGCGAGCGATGGTGTTCAAGAACCCGATACAGGACCGTAGAGGCACACGTCCCCCTACCGGTGTTCGAGCGCCTCCACCCATCGTCAAAGCAAAGGCCATACCCTTGACGGCAGATTGATCCACAGGCCCAAAAAATGGAGGGCCTGACGCGCAAGAACCCGCCGGAGCGGGCTCTTGCTGGGCCTAACCCCCTCGACGGAGAGCTAGGTGGTTCGCCAACATTGTAAATCAATGGAAGTATTTTTCAAGCCAAGTTTCTGAGGAAACACATAGAACCAGGAAGATCTGGCCGATCTTGGTCCAGCTATCGGCTGTGGCGACGGATGACTACACTGTCGTCATGGCTGTTGTTTCGATCCGGTTTTCTGACGATCCGTTGCACAAGCGGCTCAAAGCCTGTGCTGAGCAACGACGGATCGCCATCTCCACGCTGGCCGAGAGGTTGATCGATGAGGGTCTCAGGATGGAGGCCCATCCTGCGGTCGTGTTCCGGAACGGCCCGGCCGGTCGCCGCGCTGTGCTGGTCGGCGGACCCGAAGTCGCTGATGTCGTCTCGTCGATGATCTCCGGCGATGTTCCTGCCGACGACCGGCGCGGCAGGACTGCTGATCTGATGAACCTGAGCATCGCCTTGGTCGACGCCGCGCTCGCCTACTACGCCGACCACACAGAGGAGATAGACTCCGAGATTGAAGCGAGGGAGCGACAGGCCCTTGAAGCCGAAGCCGCTTGGAATCGTCAGCGAGCGTTGCTCAACAAGTGAGGCTGCTGCTCGATGAGATGCACTCCCCAGCTGTCGCCGAAGCGCTCGTCGCGCACCGATGGGATGTGGTCGCGGTTGCTGCGGAACCATCACTGAGAGGATCGAGCGACGCCGAGTTGTTTGAACATGTGGGCAGTTCGGCTCAGGTCCTGGTGACAGAGAATGTCGGTGACTTCTCGGTTCTGCATTCCGACTGGCTGGTGAGTGACCGGGCCTGTCCGGCTTTGGTCTTCACCAACCCCAAGAGGTTCAACCGGGCGTCGTTGGCCTACTCCGGCGACCTGATCGCCGCGCTCGACACATTTCTCAGCGACCCAACGGTACGAGGCGGGTCGTGGATCTGGTGGCTTTGAACGCCGGCAACTAATCGAGGGTGTCGGGTAGCCGATGTGGTGGTAATCGGCGAGACTCGCGGCATGACAGAACGGATTGCAGTAATGGGAGCAGGGGTCATGGGTTCGGGCATTGCCCAGGTCATGGCTATCGCCGGGCACGAGGTTGTTTGCCGGGACCTGAACGTCCAGGTGGTCAACGTTGCCCGAACCGCTGTGGACAGTGGCCGCTTCGGGATCCGCGGCGCCGTGGAGCGGGGGAAGCTCACCAGCGAACAGGCCGATGCGGCGCTCAACCGCATCACGTTCACGACCGATCTTGAGACGGCTGCCGACACCGACGTCATCATCGAGGCGATTCCCGAAGACCTCGCCTTGAAGATTCATTTCTGGCGTGAACTCGATTCGGTGGCACCTGACCACACGATCTTCGCCAGCAACTCCTCGGGGTTCTCGATCGCTGCGTTGGGCGCGGCGACCGACCGCCCGGACCGAATGGTTGGTTGGCATTGGGCTTCTCCTGCGCCGGTGATGAAACTCGCTGAGATTGTGAGGGGTCCGTTGACCTCGTCGGACACGGTCGACACTGTGGTGCGATTGGCCGCGGCTGCGGGGAAGAACCCGGTGGTTGTGAACGACACAGACTCCTCTTGGGGGTACGTCACCAACCGGGTGTATTTCGCCATGATTCGTGAAGCGAACCGGGTGGTCTCAGAGGGGATCGCAGACCGGGGTCAGGTGGACCAGCTGATGATGGACTGTTTCCGCTGGCCGTCGGGTCCCTTCGGGATGGTCACCGGTGCTACCTCGGGGTGGTCGCAGTGACTGGCTTCCTGCGTCGGCACTGGAAGATCCTGGTGCCTGTGGGCGTGGTCGGGCTGGCTGTCGCCTACTACCTCGTCTTCATCTTCTTCGCTGTCCACCTGTTGTTCGTCGACGACAAGGTGAACGAGAGCGGCCCGCTGTTCGACTCCGGGGCGGTGATGACTCCCGAGTCCGAGCCCGGCGACGGTGATTCCGGCGACCCCGAGCCCGGTGTTGCCAAACCTGGCGTTCCCGAGCCTGAAGGGTCCGGCGACGGCAATTCCGACGACGACGATTCCGGCGTGCCCGAACCCGGCGTTCCCGAACCCGACGAGCCGGGGTCCGGCGACCCCGAACCCGAGCCTGAAGCCAGTCAACCGATGGAGGTCGTGCGGCTGGTCGAGGGCACTTTCATTGACCGCAGTCACCCCACCGAAGGTGTGGCAGTCGTGCTCAACGACGGTACCCAACAGCGATTTCTTCGCTTCGAGGACTTCGCCACAGACAACGGGCCGGATCTCAACGTCTACCTGTCGTCGGCCCCGGCCGATGCTTCGGCGGGAGAGTTCGACGACGATTTCGTCGACCTCGGTGATCTCAAGGGCAACATAGGGGCGCAGAACTATGAGATCCCGACCGATGTTGATCTGAACCGCCACTCCACTGTGGTGATCTGGTGTGTTCGTTTCAGCGTTGCTTTCGGAGCAGCCGAACTCAGCTAGAACGCGAGCTGAACGCGGTCCTCTCGGTCTCAGCTGATCGTCGCTGCTTGCGACGTTCGAGCCTTCGTTGCATGGGGCGGTCGGCGAGGATCGCCAAGTAGATGAGCACGACCGCCCCGATGACGTCGAGCCACCAGTGGTTGGCTGTGATCACCACCGCCAGGGTCATGACGATCGGATGGCCGTACCCGAGCCAACGCCAACGGCTCCTCGTCGAGGTGGTGATCGCCCAACCTGCGATGAGCGCCCAACCGACATGCAGTGACGGCATGGCCGCGATCTGGTTGGCGGTGTTGGCGATGGTCTCGCTGTCGTAGATCTTCGGTCCGTAGAGCTGGAGGGTGTCGGCGAATCCGTGCTGGGGAAACCAGCGTGGCGGCGCCAGAGGGAAGCTCACGTGGATGACCAGAGCGGCCACCGTCGAGGTGAAGAGCACGCGGCGGACTCGCCCGTAGCAGTCGTATTGGGCGACGTACAGCCAGGTCAACAGCATCGCCATGCCCAGGAAGTGGCCGAGGAAGTAGTAGCGGTTGAGGGTCCAGATCAGGGCGTCGTTGCCCAGAACCAGGGACTGCAGTCCGACTTCGTTGAAGATGCCCAGGGCACGTTCCCAGTCGACGATGCGCTGCGAGTTGAGCAGCGCCGTGTCGATCTCGTCCATCGCCACCAGTCGGACGAGTCGGTAGAGCACCAGCCCGACGGCGATTATTGTGATCTCACGGGCGAGCGGCCAGCCCCACCGCGAACGGGGGCGCGTCCCTTCGTCGGTCTGGTCGGTGTCGGCCTGGTCGTTGTCGGTTGGGGCGGATCGTTGAGATTCGATTGCCGTCAGCATCATCTTCACTCCAACGAAGCAGGTTACCGACAAGCGCACAAGGCGGCTAATGGACTCACAGTCTATTGAATGGGAGCGGTCTGTGTGGAGTCCACGGTCCCGAAGAGGTTGGCGTTCCGTCCCTCCAGAAGGGAGAGAAGCACTCGATCGCTTGCTGTGGGAATCGCGAAAGTTGCTTTGGCCCGGGTGATCGCTTCCTCGGTTATGGGACCGAGCAGGCCGTCGATGTCGGAGTCGGGGTCGAGGAAGCCCTCCACGCCGAGCAGCCATTGGAGTGTGCTGACTTCGTCGAATGTCAACGGTGCTTCGACGGTCTCGAGTGACTCGCCGATTCGCTGGCTGAGACTGTCTTCGTCGGGGCTGCGGGCGATTATCGCTCCTTCATCCCCGAGGGCTTCGTCGACGACGGGCGCGGCGAGTCTCGCCGCGCCCCACAACGCTGCGGCGAGGAGGATCAGAAGTGCTACTCCTCGGATGTGGGTGTCCATGGGTTCGGTCCGGTACTCGGCAGGCGGTCAGTTGGACTTTCGGGCGTCGAGTTCGGCCTTGATCTCGGCGCAGGTCTTGCAGATCGGGTATTTGTCCGGGTCGCGGCTGGGCACCCAGACCTTCCCGCAGATTGCGACGACGGGCGTGCCTTCGACGGCGGCGCGGGTGACGTCCTTCTTGCGGGCGTAGTGCGAGAACCGGTCGTGGTCACCGTCGTTGGTCACCGGCCGGGTGACGGTCTCCTCGGTCGGAGTGGTCGTCGGGGTGATCGTCGGGGTCGAACCGGTGTCTGCCATGGGTCAAGTGTGCCTCAATCACGGCGGATCGGCGCGATCGGACCCCGCACCTTCCCGCCGTCGACAGTATCCACACGAGTCACCCCCCAACCCGACTGACCGCCCATTCTGTGATCTTGGTGGTTCGGTCGGTGACAAGGCGTAGCGTGTATCGGTGAATCGGGGTGTGCTGCTCGGTGTCTCGGCGTATCTGCTGTGGGGCCTGTCGCCGATCTACTGGCGGATCGAGGGCGAAGTGCCGCTGTTCGACGTGATTCTGTGGCGCGCCGCGGCTGCAGCAGCGATCTTGGTCGGCTGGCAGTTGATCGGGGGTTCGCTGTCCAGACTCCGGGCCCTGGTCGCCGCGCCGCGGGACCTGCTCAAGTACGGGCTCACGGCCTCTCTGCTGGCCACCAACTGGATCGCCTTCATCTGGGTCGTGACGACCGATCGGGTCCTGGAGGCGAGCCTCGGCTACTTCATCAATCCGCTGATGAGCGTGGTGCTCGGTGTGGTCGTGCTTCGGGAACGGTTGCGCCTCGTGCCTATGACGACGGTGCTGATCGCCGCACTCGGAGTGCTGGTCCTCGCCCTCGACGTCGGGACGGTTCCGTGGATCGCCCTCTACCTTGCCGGATCGTTCGCCCTCTACGGGCTGTTCCGCAAGACTTCGCCGGCAGGAACCTGGGACGGATTGACCATCGAGATGCTGTTGATGCTGCCCTTCGTGCTGTGCCTGTTGGTCGTTCGGGCGCTCAGCGGCGACGGTGTGTTCGGCCTGTCCGACATCGGCCTCGACATTTGGCTGCTGGGAGCGGGTGCCATGACGATCGCCCCGCTGCTGCTGTTCTCCGCGTCGGCGCGGCGCATCGAACTCTGGATCGTCGGGATGCTCCAGTTCCTGGCACCGACGATCCAGTTCTTCTTGGGTGTCCTGTGGTGGAACGAACCCTGGGGCGGGGGGCAGGCGCTGGGATTCGTGTTGATCTGGTTCGCTCTGGTCGTGTTCGTCGTCGACACCGCAGTCCAGATCCGCCGCTCCCGACAGCGGTACCGACCCCTCAGCCCTGCGGGCTGAGCGTTGGCGCCGGTTGTGTGCGTTCGATGTTGGCGACTATGGCGTCGCACAGTTCCTGCCAACGGGGCAGGGGCAGGTCGTGGCCCATGTCGGGCAGCATCAACAGGCGGGAACTGGGGATCGCCCGAGCTGTGGCGATACCGCCGCTGGGCTTGACGAGAGGGTCTTTCATGCCGTGGATCACCAGCGTAGGGACCGAGGTCTTGGCGAGTCTGCGGGTGCGGTCGGGGCTCGCGCCGATGGCTGCGGCCTGGCGGGCGGTGCCGGAGGGCGTGAAGCTCCTCTGCACCGAGGCGGTCGCGTTCAGGCGGTCGCGTTCGGCGTCGAAGTGGTCGCCGGAGACAGCTCGGAACATCCTCACCGACTCGTCCACCGCGTTCTCGACGGTCGGTTCAGGCCGCTTCCGAAGCTGCCGGATCAACGAAAGGGCGATGCCTCCCGACCTGCGATCCCCGGGCTTGCTGGCGATGGAACAGAGGCTGCGCACCTTGTTGGGGTGGTTGACGGCCATGGCCTGGGCGATCATGCCGCCCATCGAGATACCGACGACGTGCGCGGAGTCGATGTTGAGCGCGCCCAGCAGTTGAGCAGCGTCAACAGCCATGTCCTCAACGGTGTAACCCACATCCCGCAGCGGCCTTCGACTCAGCATAGACATCATCGACTTGCGTGTCGACGGTGGCTCCCAGTCAGCCTGCGAGGACAGGCCCGAGTCGCGATTGTCGAATCGGATCACCTGGTAGCCGCGGGCGACGAACAGGTCGACGAACTCTTCGGGCCAGTCGATGAGCTGGCCGCCCAGTCCCATTATGAACAGGATCGGCTCGCCCTCCCCCCGGATGTCGTACTCGATGGTTGTCCCGTTTGAAACTTCAACACTGGCCATTCCACGACTTTACTAGCCCCGAGTTCAAGTCGAACGGGGTGATGTGAGTGCAGGGTGATCGCGGAACTCGTCGAGGGTTTCCGGGTTCGCCAACGCTTCGGTATTGGCGACATCGTTGCCTTCCACGGTGGCCTTGACGGCCAACTCGACGATCTTGCCGCTGCGGGTGCGGGGAATCTCGCTCACCTGACCGATCACCGCCGGCACATGGCGCGGAGTCGCTCCGGTTCGCACGGTTGTCTTGATCCGGTCGGTGAGCCCCTCATCGAGTGAGCGCCCCTCGGTCAGCACGACGAAACAGACGATGCGGGTGTCGCCCTCATGGCTCTGGCCGATGACGACGCTCTCGGCCACTTCGGGGACTTTGTCGATCTGTCGGTAGATCTCAGCTGTGCCGATGCGGACACCGCCGGGATTGAGGGTGGCGTCGGAACGGCCGTGGATGACGAACCCGTCGTGCCCGGTCCGTTCGGCGAAGTCGCCCTGGTGCCAGACACCGTCGATGCGCTGGTAGTAGGCGGCCTCATATCGGGCGTTGTCGGGGTCGTCGTGGAAGCCGAGCGGCATCGATGGGAAGGCGTTGCGGCACACCAGTTCGCCCCTGCGTTTGGTCCCCAGCGTGTTGCCGACTTCGTCGACCACGTCGATGTCGAGGCCCAACGCGGCGCGCTGGATCTCCCCGGCGTAAACCGGGCTGGTCGGATCACCGGCCACGAGACAACCGCACAGGTCGGTGCCTCCCGAGATCGAGGCAAGATGAAGGTCGGCCTTGACCCGCTCATAGACGGTGCGGAACCCCTCCGGTGCCAGAGTCGAGCCCGTGGAGGTCATTGTGCGCAGGCTCGTGAGGTCATGCGTGTCGACGGGTTGAAGACCGGACTTGCCGAGCGCCTCAATGAACTTCGCGGAGGTTCCGAAGAGTGTGGTCTCCGCGGTGTCGGCCAGATCGAAGAGCCGGTTGCCGTCGGGGAACATCGGCGCGCCGTCGTAGAGCACCAGGGTCGCTCCCGATGCCAGGCCGGAGACCTGCCAGTTCCACATCATCCATCCGGCGGTGGTGTAGTAGAAGACACGGTCGCCGTGCTTGATGTCGCAGTGCAGTTGATGTTCGACCAGGTGTTTCAGCAGGACCCCGCCGGCTCGATGGACGATGCACTTGGGTCTGCCGGTGGTGCCCGACGAGAACAGCACATACCAGGGGTGATCGAATCCGAAACGTGTGAAGGTCGGCTCAGTCGGTCCGATCTGGTCGACGAAGTTCTCCAGCGTGACCGCCTTGGCGAGACCTCCAGGCCCGCCGTCGCCCAGGTGGGGGACAACGACGATCTGCTCCACCGAAGGCAGCGCTGCGCTGATCTCGTCAAGCAGAGCGAGCCGGTCGTGGACCTTGCCGCCGTAGCTGTAGGCGTCGCACACGAACAGGAGCCTGGGTTCGACCTGGCCGAACCTGTCGACGACCCCGTCGACGCCGAAATCGGGGGAGGTCGACGAGAACACCGCTCCGATCGAAGCCGCCGCCAACATCACCGCGACGGTCTCGATGACGTGCGGCAGCCACGCTGCGACGCAGTCGCCTGGGCCGACCCCCGCCCGGCGCATCGCAACCTGGAACTGCCCGACGAGCAGCCTGAGTTCCCCGCCGCTGATCTCCCTGTAGTACGAGGGGTCCTCTGCGAACGAGATCACCGCCGGTTGGTCGCCCGCAACGGAACCCAGCAGATTCTCAGCGACGTTGAGTGAGGCATCGGGAAAGAACCGGGTCTTCCAGAACGGTTCGGCAGCCTCGATGATCCGGTCGCCCCGGTCCCCGATCACCCCCAGCTCGTCCCAGGCAGCAGCCCAGAACTCCGCCGGCTCCGCCACCGTCCAGGCGTGCATCTCCCGGTATGTCGCGAACCCGTGACGGCCCGCAAACTGAGCCAGATTGGTGCTCTCCACCCGCCCCGGCGACGGCACCCACAATGGCGATCCAGAGGCGTCCACCGCGGCACAATACCGCGCTCTGCTTTCGCCGGGCGCAACTGGAGCCGTGGGCGTTCGTTGGCGTGACCGGAGCCGCGGTCTGATCCTTGGTGGGGCCGCTAGTCGGTGGCTTCCAGTTGTTCGGCGGCTTCGGTCCAGTCGTGCATCAGGGTGGCGGCCTGGGCGGTGGCCTCTTCGTACAGCGCGGCCAGTCGCTGGAGCTCCTCGGGGTCGTTGCATATCTCGGGATCAGCGAGACGCGTCTCGAGGTCGGCGACGACAGCATCGGCTTTGGCCAAGTTGCGTTCCAAGCGGGCCACCTGCTTGCGCAGATCGGAGGTGGCCTGGCGGGCTTGGGCTGTTTCGCGTCGGCGCTGCGTACGGGGATTCAACGGCTTGTCCGGTGCCAGTCTGGCGGTTCCAACGTTGCCGGGGTCTGCGGGCGTCAGAACCTCGTCGGGCACACCCGGATGCAGCGTGGCTCTTCCGTGGCGCACCTCGATCACGGCGTCGGCCACGTTGCGTATCAGATGACGGTCGTGGGTGACCAGCAGCACAGTGCCCGGATAGGCCGTCAGAGCGTCCTCCAGAACATCGCAGCTGGGCAGGTCTAGATGGTTGGTGGGTTCGTCGAGGACCAGCAGGTTGACCGGTTCGATCATGGTGCGAGCAAGGGCCAGGCGGGTGCGCTCACCTCCGGACAGGTCCCTCACGTAGCGGTCAGCGGCATCCCCGGGAAACCCGAACGAGCCGAGCACGGTCCGCAGGTTCCTTTTGCCCGGGTCGATCCCGCCGGAGAACAGCTCAATGACGGTCTTGGAGCCGTCGAGCCCGTCGGCTTGATGCTGTCCGAACGCGGCGACGCTCACGTTGTTGCCCAGCTGAGCGGTTCCTGCCGTGGCTTCGAGTTGTCCGAGGATCAACTTGAGCAGAGTGGTCTTGCCTCCGCCGTTGGGTCCGACAAGTGCCACCGTTTCGCCCCGTTCAACGGTCAGCGTCACATCAGAGACGACCGGCATGTCGTCGTAGCCGACGGTGGCGTCGTGAAACTCCGCGACGACCCGTGACGACCGGGGCGGCTCCGGAAAAGCGAAACGCGCCACCAGTTCGCGGCGGTCAGGGACCTTGATCATCTCCAGTTTCTGGAGGGTCTTGACGCGGCTCTGAACCTGGCGGGCCTTGGATGCCTTGTAACGGAACCGGTTGATGAACCGCTCCACCTTGGCCACCTCGCGGGCCTGGCCCGCGGCGGCGGCCTCGAACCGTGCCAAGCGTTCTTCACGGGCCACCACGAACTCGGCGAATCCGCCCACGTACTCGAGTGCGGTGCCCTCGGCCAGTTCAACGACCCGGTCGGCGACGGCATCGATGAAGTCTCGGTCGTGGCTGACGAACAGCAGCGCACCGGGCCACGCCGCTAGCTGCTGTTCGAGCCAGGCGACCGAGTCGACGTCGAGATGGTTGGTCGGCTCGTCGAGGATCAACACGTCGGGCTTCGCCAGCAGCAGGCGGGCCAAGGCGACGCGCATACGCCAACCTCCCGAGAGTTCACGCACGTTGCGTTCGGCGTCGCCCTCGGCGAAGCCCAGTCCGGCGAGCACCTTGCGAGCGTCCGCTTCGAGGGCATAGCCGCCCATCGACTCGAAACGGCTCTGCGTCTCCCCGTAGTCGTCCAGGATCCTGTCCTGGTCCTGGTCGGGGTCGCCCATCAGGGTCTCGAGTTCACTGAGGCGATCAGCAAGGACTGCGAGTTCGCCCGCTCCGCTGACGACTTCAGCGATCACCGTTCGGTTCGAGGCATCGACGAGATCCTGCGGCAGGTAGCCGAGCGTCATGTCACGGGGTTTGGTGACCGAGCCGGCATCGGGCCGGTTGGTGCCCATGAGGATCTCGATGAGCGTGGTCTTTCCCGTCCCGTTGCCGCCCACCAGCGCGACCCGTCGACCCGCCGAGAGCAGGATCGTTACGTCACCGAAGAGTTCACGGGGACCGTACGACTTGGCCAGGCCGGACGCCGTGAGCATCGGAGCTCAGCCGAAGAAGGCATCGAGTGCTGATTCGGCACCGGATGCGACACCGGGTTCGGGGGTCTCTCCCTCGAGCCGGTTCAGCCAGGTCACCGAGGCGTATCCGGCCATCACCGCGCCGGTGTCGTCCTCGGTCGGAGTGTCGATCGGATCGCCCCAGGACATGTCGACGGTGAAGGTTCCGTCGTGGCCCGGTTTGGAGACGAGCGACGCCGAGGCGATCGAGCGTGGCGGAGCGGAACACACCCTCGTGCGTTTCCAACCCTCCATCTCCGCGGCGGGACGATTGGGCACATTGATGTTGACCACAACCGGGTCGGTCGGCAGGTCGGCGATCAACTTCTCGACCACGACCGCGGCGACGTCGGCCGCCCCCTGCCAGTGCTGATCGGCGAGCATGGCCTCCCAGCCCTGACCCTCGACCCCCCAGCTGTCGATGGACTGGCTGACGGCGACCGCGTTGATCCCCCCGTTGCGGGCCGTGAGGCATGCCCCGACCGTCCCGGAGTGGTAGACGCTGCGGCCGACGTTGGCGCCGGGGTTGATGCCGGAGACGACGAGGTCGATCTCGCCGAAAGCGCCGAGCCGCCCGAACATGGCGCACAGTGCCGGTGCCGCGGTGACGGACCACGCCTCGTCGATGCCTTCGATCTGCGTGCGATGCACCTCGGGTTCCATGTGCCAGATCGACCCGATCGCAGCGCCGTAGCCGGAGTATTCGGAGTCGGGTGCGGCGATGACCACATCACCGAAGGGCCGCATGGTCCGGGCGAGTACGTGCAGCCCGATCGAGTCGATGCCGTCGTCGTTGGTAACCAGAATGCGCACCGCCCGACCCTATCGCCCCCCGCTATCCCGCCGTCGCGGCGAGGGGTCTCTAGCGGTCCTGCATGAACGGGAAGTCTCTGCGGACTTGGGCCACGACCGCTGCCGAGACTTCGGCACAGACGGTCGTTTCCACCTCGGGGGTTGCTTCGACCATCTCTCCCAGGGGATCGATTATGCGGCTGTCGCCCGAGTAGTCGAGACGCCCCGCCGAACCGACCCGATTGACTCCCACGACATACGCCTGATTCTCGATCGCGCGGGCCCTCAGCAGCGTCATCCAGTGCAGGCGGCGGGCCTCGGGCCAGTTGGCTGGCACGATGAAACAGTCGGTAGTGGCGGCGTTGTCCCAGAACAAGTCGGTGAAACGCAGGTCGTAGCAGATCAGCGGGGTCACCCTCACGCCCTCGATCTCGACTGTGACGGTGCCGCGCCCAGCGGCGTAGTGCTGGTCTTCTTTGGCATATGTGAAGGGGTGGATCTTGGAGTAGCGGTAGTCCTCCCCATCGGGCCCGGCGAGCAGCATACGGTTGGTGGGCAGGTCGTAGCCCTCGGTGTGTTCCGGGAACGATCCTGTGATCCAAGCGCCCGTGGCAGCCGCCGTCTCGTGCATGAACGTGGCCGTCGGGCCGTCCGGGGCTTCGGCTATGTCGGCCGAGTTCATCGAGAAACCCGTTGACCACATTTCGCTCAACACCACCAGCGACGCGCCCTGCGCAACCGCTGATTCGATCTGCGGACGCAGGCGCTCAAAGTTGCGTTGGGGAGCCTCCCACTCGATGTCGTGCTGAATCGCCGCGACCAGCATCAGAGCGCTCCCGCGCCGCATCGGCTGAGTTGTTGGAGCCGTTGGCACGCTTCGTCGAGCACCTCATCGCGCTTGCAGAAGGCGAAGCGCACGAGCCGGCGGCCGGTCTCGGGGTTGTCGTAGAAGACCTGCGTAGGAACCGCCACCACACCGCAACGCTTCGGAAGCGACATGCAGAAGTCGATCCCGTCGGTCTCGCCCAGCGGAGTGATGTCGGCGGTGACGAAGTACGTGCCTTGAGGAACGATCACATCGAATCCGGCCGCGTCGAGGCCGGTCACGAGCCGGTCACGTTTTGACTGCATCTCAGCGGTGTAACCGTCGAAAAAGTCGTCACCGAGGCGGAGCCCGACCGCTACCGCCGGTTGCAACGGTGCGCCGCTCACGAACGTCAAGAACTGTTTGGCCGTGCGCACCGCGTTGATCAACTCCGCCGGGCCGCACGCCCAGCCGATCTTCCAACCGGTGAACGAGAAGATCTTTCCTGCAGACGAGACCGTGACAGTCCTCTCCGCCATGCCCGGCAACGTGGCCAGCGGAATGTGTTCGGCGTCGTCGAAAACGAGATGTTCATAGACCTCGTCGGTCACCGCGATGACGTCGTTGTCGATGCAGACCCGGGCGATGACCTCCAATTCTGAGCGGGAGAAGACCTTGCCGGTCGGGTTGTGCGGTGAGTTGAGCAGCATCAGCTTCGTGTTTGGCGTGAACGCGGCTTCAAGTTCGTCGGGGTCGAAAGCGAAGTCTCGACCCCGCAAAGTGACAACCCTGCGCTGCGCACCGCTCATGGCGATCCCGGCAGCGTAGGAGTCGTAGTAGGGCTCGAAGGTGACGACTTCGTCACCTGGTCCCGTCAACGACAGCAACGCCGCAGCCAACGCCTCGGTCGCCCCGGCGGTTATCAGCACTTCGCTGGCGGGATCGAATCTCTGGCCACGGAAGCGGAGACGATGCTCCGCGACTGCGGTGCGCAGCGGCTCGATCCCCGGCAACGGCGGATACTGATTGTGACCAGCCTTGATGGCGTCTATCGCCGCTTGGGAAACGGCGACAGGACCATCGGTGTCCGGGAAGCCCTGCCCGAGGTTCACAGACTGGGTCTCAACCGCCAGTGCCGACATCGCCGTGAAGATCGTGGTCCCGAAGCCCTGGAGGCGTTCAGTCAGATACGGCACCGGTTCCACCACCGCGATCCTAGTGTTGTCGAACCGCTGCCAACTCACCGCCCTCCCGGACCGACAAGTGAGCGTTCAGCCGGCGCTCGGACCTGAATCGGTTTGACCCTGGACTATCGCCTCGATCAATCGCCAGACCGAACTGCTCGGGTTCGCCCGCGGAGCGGAGCTGTCGAGGTCGTGCTTCCGATCCAGCGCCTGAGCCCTTGTCCGCGCTGAATCGAAGGCAGCTTGGAGTTGAACCAACGCGTTGCGTGTCAACCTCTTCTTGCATCCCAGCAGTTCTTTCGAGCGCTGCTGAGCGTCATGCCGGTGAATGAAGGCAGTCTGATCCACGAAGTGCAACATGAACCACAGTTCTATACAGGGGTTTGTGTGAGCGACGCGGATGTCGCTTGACACTGCACGAGTAACGGCCGAGTCGAAGTTGCCGTGTTCGTCGCGATCGAAGATGCACCAGTATTCGTCAAATGCTCTACCTCGCCCTCGGCGTTCCTCCCGCAGGTCGTCCTGACACCGCTTGATGGCTCTGTCGACAAGTTGCAGCGGTCCGTCGTGAAAATCGTCGATCACCACGACAACTTGATAGCGGTGCTCGCGCTCCCAATGCCTGATGTAGTCGGGTTCGGTACCATTCCCCTCGCAGAAGACGTAAATCTGCTTTTTGGCACCAGCGGGAGCGGGCTTGCCTTTGCGCGGGCTCCTTCTTGATCGGCTGCGCGTCAAGTCGGCCTCGTCGCCGCATGTTCGACCGCATCGCCGAAACCACTGTCCAAGAGGATCGGTCGAGCGCCATATCGGCCCTCCATGTAGCGTTTGGCGACGGCTTCGTTCTTGCGCGGTCCTAGATCTGCGAGCGAAAACAGTCGTGTGCTGCCGTCGTTCAGCTTCTCGGTGAACCAGATCTGATCCCGGCCGAGCAGACGGCCGTCTGCGCTGTCACCCATGAGCGCCGGATCGTGACTATTGAACACCAGTTGAGCCGCCTTCGGGTTCGTTTCTCGTTCTTGGAAGAGTTGGACAATTCGTCGAACGAGGTCGGGGTGCAGGCTCGTGTCGAGTTCGTCGACCAACAGAACCGATCCTGTCGCCAAGGTTTGTAGCACCGGGCCGACCAGTCCGAACCAGACCAATGTCCCGAGCGACTCCTCGTTGGCTTCAAATTCAACATCGCCAGATGAACCGCTGTGCATCAGATTGACGGACGCTAGCTCCTCCATCTCAAGTCGCCCCGAGTCTGGTGGCTCATCTTCGGAACCGTCAAGGATTCGCAGAGCGCGCCGCCAACGTTCCTGCATCACCGGATCAGGCAAGCGTTTCTTAGCGTCTGCGATCCCGAGATCCGCTGCCCACAACAACTCCAAGACGGCTCGCCGACTATGGTCGTCGTCGAGCATTTCCGCCGTCAAGACTTGGCGCCATGGACGCGATGCGGCGTGGGCGTAACCCATGTTGTGAGCAAACCAGTCCCGCAGGGGTGTGAGTTGCGGGTGCGCGGCTGTGGCAGCGGTGGAAAGGTAGAGAGCGTTAGACCTCAGGATGTCACGTGAAGCGCGGCTGCGCGCCTTGTCGATAGCCCCAAACTCGACCGTGTCGCTCTCACGATGGAAGAGCATCGCTGATCTGCCCTTGGGGCGGTGGTACGCCCACTCCTCGACAACCCGCTCGTCCTCAATGACATATCCGTACTCATGCTGGACACCATCGAGCACGATCTCCACCTCGTACCGCGAGGGTTCGCCAATCGACTGCTCATCGAGCCTGAACGGCCAGCGCGGGATCCGTCCCCCTGGCGCTCCAGAGCGAAACGAGTGCAGGACATGGTGTCGCATGTCGTCCATTGCTTCGAGCAGGTTGCTCTTACCTGACGC
Organism: Candidatus Aldehydirespiratoraceae bacterium; assembly: GCA_965208435.1. GTDB lineage: Bacteria > Actinomycetota > Acidimicrobiia > Acidimicrobiales > Aldehydirespiratoraceae > VXYK01. The sequence goes on from OZ242337.1 coordinate 2,318,016, forward strand.
ATTTGCTCCGAACACTCCAGCCGCACACAGGACACGCCGCGGTGACCCTCCCTCACGCCAAGGGATTTCGCGTACGTACTGCGGTTCCGCCATAGGCGTGGCAAACAGCGACAGGTGCAGTTCGTCTCGAAACGAACGCACATTCTCCGCTCTGAAACTCAGTAGCACCGACAGGCTCGGATCGCCCTCATTCGTGGACATAACAGGATTATCGCATAAAACCCGCGAATTCACACTTTAAATTTGTAAACGTGAACGCTAGAGGGTGGCGAGGAGTTGTTCGCGGAGTTGGCGTTTCACGAACTTGCCGTTGGCGTTCTGGGGTATCGGCTCGTCGACGAACCAGACGTGATCGGGCTGTTTGAACTTGGCAATCAAGGGTGCCAGGTGGGCGACCAACTCGGATTCGTCGAGTTCGGCACCCTCGGCCAAGTAGATCGCCGCGCCTACAGTCTCGCCGAGACGGTCGTCGGGAACCGCGAAAACCGCGGCCTCGGCCACGTCGGGGTGCTCGTAGATCGCGGCTTCTACCTCCGCGCAGTAGACGTTCTCACCGCCCCGCAGCACCATGTCCTTGGCTCGGTCGACGATGTGGATGAACTCATCGGAATCGACATGGACGATGTCGCCGGTGCGGAACCAGCCGTCGACGATTGCCTCGGCGGTCGCCTCGGGGCGGTTGATGTAGCCCTTGACGACCGCAGGCCCCCTGACGCACAACTCCCCCCGTTCGCCGGCCGGCACATCGTTGTCTTCAGCGTCGAGGACCTTGTACTCGAAGGTCGGCATGACCAGACCGGCTGAGGTGGGCCTAGACGAGAAGAAGTCGTTGCTCACCGCGGTGATGACTCCGCTGGTCTCGGTGAGTCCGTAGCCGGTCGCCGGCCTCACGTCTCCGTCGGCCTTGTCGATCTTCTCGACCAGGTCGGGCTGGATGGCCGCTCCTCCGCCGCCCAGCGAGGCCAGGCTGGACGTGTTGCGGGTGTGCCAATCGGGGTGTGCCAACATCTCGCGGGCCATCGTCGGCACGCCGGTGAACATGTTGACGCCCTCGCGTTCGATCAGCTCCAGCGCCCGAGCGGCATCCCAGCGGTACATCATCACCATCTTCCCGCCTGAGATGGTTGCGGGATGAAGCACACAGTTGTTGGCGGTGACGTGGAACAAGGGTGTGGGAACCATGATCACCGCCTGAGGGGGCTCGTTGCTTTCGCCGGGCTCGTTGCTTTCGCCGGGCGTAGCCGGAGCCGCGAGGGTGCCGTCGGGGGCAGTGGGAGCCGCGGAGGCGCCGTCGGGGGCAGTGGGAGCTGCGGAGTCGGCACCAGCGCTCGCGGCCTCGAGTTTGGCGGTTGCTACTGAGGCGGCGGTGTTGGCGAAAGCCAGGTGCAGCACGTTGTGCACACAACCGCGGTGGGTCAGCTGCGCCCCCTTGGGAAACCCGGTCGTTCCCGAGGTGTAGAAAATGCATATGTCATCGTCGGGATGGATCTCGGCCGGCGGAAGCTCATCCGGCGCGCCCGACACGACCACGCAGTCCGTCCAGCGCGAGGCGTCGTCGGGCAGTTCACGTTCGCTGCGCACCGAAACAATGTGCAGCGGAGCTTCGGCTCGAACCGACGGGAGCACGTCCAGTGCCCGTTCGAGGCGTTCGTCATCGGCGATCAGCACCTTGGGACGAGAATCCTTGAGGGCGTATTCGAGTTCGGCAGGAGTCCACCAGGCGTTGACGCCGACGACGGAAGCGCCGATCACCACCGTCGCCCAATAGGCGATCGCCCACTCCGGATAGTTGCGCATGGCGATCGCGACCCGGTCGTCTGGGCCGACACCGTGCTCATGGAGCAGGGAGTGCGCCAGTGACCGAACCATCGCGTGCGCCTCGCCGTAGCTGATGGTCTCGTCTTCGAAGACGATGTAGGGCCGATCAGCGAATTGGGCTGACAACTCCCAGACGAAACGCATGTTGGGAGGGGCGGTATCGAAGACCCGCATCGGGATGCCCCGAACCTCTTGAGTCGACCATGCGAAGGGAGAACCCGTCGCGGTCAGTTCCGCCCACGTTTGCTTGAGTATGTCAATCACGGGTTATTGATAGCGCAATCACGCAGCGTCTGCCTACCTGCAATGCAGACCCGATTCAGGCCATAGGCTCTCGCTATGGCCGGGGGCGCACAGTTCTTTCGAGTTGGTGACGAAGCAGCAGCGGCCTTGGCGGGGCATCGGCGGGTCGTGGCTCTCGAGTCGACCATCTTCAGCGGCTTGGGTCTGCCGTCGCCGGCCAATCGGGAGTGCTTTGACCGCTGCGCAGCCGAGGTTCGTGACGGGGGCGCAGTCCCGGCACTGACCGCGGTGATCGACGGCGTGGCTGTTGTCGGTGTCGAAGCAGATGATCTTGACCGTGTGCTGGCCGGTTCGCACAAGGTTGCAGGGCGTGACCTGGCTCGTGCCGTGTCGGGTGGACTCGATGTCGGAGTCACGACCGTGAGCGCCTCGCTGACATTGGCGGCGCGTGCGGGGATCGAAGTCTTCGCCACAGGCGGGATCGGAGGGGTGCACCGCTGCGCTGAAGTCACTGGCGACGTGAGCCACGACCTTGTTGCCCTGTCCCGCCACCCGGTGGTGGCGGTGTCCTCAGGGGCCAAGGCGTTCCTGGATTTGGCGCGCACGCTCGAATATCTGGAGACGCTCGGTGTGCCGGTGGCCGGCTGGCGAACAGATCGCTTTCCGGCGTTCTATGTGCGTGACAGCGGGCTTGAAGTGCCGACCGTGGTCGACAGCGGCGATGAGGTCGCCGCCATGCTGCGAGCCGCTGCGGCCGTTGGGCATCCGGGCGGCGTTCTCGTGGCCAATCCGATACCGGTGGCCGCGGAACTCGACCCTGAGCCGATCAACCGCGCTCTCGACTCGGCCCTCGCCATCATTGAGCGGCAGGGTCTGCGCGGTCCGGAGGTCACTCCAGTGCTTCTCGACGCGATCGCTGCGGCGACCGACGGCCTGAGTGTCGAGGCCAACCTGGCATTGGCCCAGGACAACGCCCGCGTTGCCGCAGAGATCGCCGGAGCACTCGCAACAGCGGCACCTGCGTGATAACGGCCGCTTGCGCGATAACGGCACCTGTCCACCGGTGCCCGCGTGATAACGGCACCTGTCCACCGGTGCTTGCGCGATAACGGCACGTGCGCGATGAGTCGGTAACGTTCGGGCAGTGACTCCTGATGACATATTGCTGACGTTGATGGTTGATCCATCCGCGATCGCTGATCCGTACCCGCTGTACCGGGAGCTTCGCGAGACCGCGCCGCTGTTTCGTACGCAGGCAAGCGGCACCTGGGTTATATCGGAGTTCGAGAACGCCAGGAACCTTCTGCGGGACCCCCGCTGCGGCAGCCCGCCGGACGAGGGCTCGATCGGGCCGGTGTCGATCGACGGCAGCCCTCGGCGCCAGTTCGACCGCGACAACGTCTCAATGCTGTTCCTGAACCCGCCCGACCACACACGAATTCGGGGGCTCGTCAGTCGGGCCTTCACACCGCGCAGAGTCGAGCGGTTGCGTCCCGAAGTGACTGCCATGACCGACGGTCTGCTCGATGACCTCGGTGGCAGCGGCGACTTCGTCGACAGCGTGGCGTTTCCGCTGCCGGCGAACGTGATCAGCGCGTTGGTCGGCGTGCCGCAGACCGACCGTGACTGGCTCCGCCCCCGGATCGCTGATCTGTCGGCCTCGCTGGAGCCGGTTTCGACCCCAGAGGAGGTCGACCGGGCAGAGGCAGCGGCGTTGCAGGCCAGGGCGTACTTCTCCGATCTGATCCAGACCCGGCGAGCCGACCCGCAGGACGACCTGCTCACCGGTCTGATCCAGGCCAGCGACGGAGAGGACCGCCTGAGCGAGAACGAAGTGATCTCGAATGTGTTGTTGATCTACGCGGCGGGTTTTGAGACGACCACCCAGTTGTTGAGCAACATGGTGAGGGCTCTGGTCGCCCACCCCGACCAGTTGCAGCTGCTGCGGGACGATCCTTCGCTCATAGGTGCGGCGGTGGAGGAGGTGTTGCGCTACGACCCGCCCGTCCAGGTCGACGGCCGTTACCTGTTCGCCGACGTCGAAGTGGGCGACGTCACAATCCCGGCGGGTTCGACGACTCTGATGCTGCTGGCCGCAGCGAACCGCGATCCGTCGGCCTGCTCAGACCCAGACCGTTTTGACATAACCCGCAGCGACACCCAACTGCTGTCGTTCGGATCCGGGATCCACTTCTGCCTGGGTGCGGCGCTTGCCCGCCTCGAGGGGCAGGTCGTGCTCGAGCGCCTGCTGAGCCGTTATCAGAGTTGGTCGATCAGCGACCAAGCATGGCGACCGCGCATCACCATCCGTGGTGTTGAGCGCCTGATCGTGGAGTTTCAGTAGCCCTTCCACTGTGGTGGTCGCCGCTCCCGGAAACTGGCGACCCCTTCTTCAGAGTCAGCGGTGTTGGTGTTCAGTTCCACTGCCAGCGCTTCGTTCTGGGCCATCGTGGCCCTGTCGCTGTCGAGACTCTGGTTGACCAGCCATTTGGTGAAACCGAATGATCGGGTCGGGCCGGCCGCGAGCCGTTCGGCCCATTCGCTTGCCGCTGACTCCAACTCCTCTGGGTTGACAACCTTGTTGACGAGCCCCCATTCGAGCGCCTTGTCGGGGAGCAGGTCCTCCGCGAAGAGCATCAGCTCCATGGTGCGGCGCACACCGATGATGCGCGGCAGCAGCCACGGCCCGAGCGCATCAGGCACGAGCCCGCGGCGGGCGAAGACCTCCACGAACTTGGCTTTCTGCGAGCAGACCACCAGGTCGCAGGCGAGGGCTAGATGCGCGCCCATCCCGGCGGCCGTGCCGTTGACCGCGGCGATCACCGGAACATCGCAGTCCAAGATGGCCGGGAACAACGTGTACTGCCCGTCAAGCATCATTCGGCGCGGGTCGCCTGTCACCCGCTCGGGGAGATCGTCTGCGCGGTCGGTCTGGTAGCTGTAGGTGAGGTCGGCACCGGGGCAGAAGAGCTTGTCGCCCGCGGCGGTCAACACGACCGCCCGCGCCCGATGGTTGGTGTTGAACGCTTTGAAGATGTCACGGATCCGGTCGCGGCACGGGGGGCTGAGCGCGTTGCCGACCTCGGGCCGGTCAATGGTCACCCACGCCACCTTCTGTCGGTACTCCAGGCGGATCTGTTCTTCGAGCGGGCGGTCGTCGGCCATGGATTTCACAGTAGCGACAACCGCGGGAGTCCCACCGCCTTAGCCGTCCATCAGTTGCGGATTGGCGCGACGGCAACTGGAGCAGGATCATTGGACCATGGCCAACACCGACATCACCGGATTCTGGAAGATCGCCGAAGCGGACCCCGACCATCTCGCTCTCGTCGACCCGGATCACAACCAGATGACCTACGGCGAGTTGTATGAACTCACCAACAAGCTCGTCCACGGTCTGCGGGCCGCCGGATTGCAGAAGGGCGATCAGGTCACGACCGTGCTGCCCAACAGCTTCGAGCAGGTCGCAGTGTGCTTGGCGGCTTTCCAAGCAGGTTTTTTTGTGACGACGATCAACTGGCACCTCGTCGGGCCGGAGATCAGCTACATCGTCAACGATGCCGAGACGAAGGCCCTGATCGTGTCGAGCCGTTTCGAAGCTGAGGTCGAGCGGGTGCTCGGTGACTGTGTCACTCCCGCATCCAACCGCTTCTCGGTCGGTCCGGTGGAGGGGTTCCGGCCCTTCAGTGACCTGATCGACGGCCAGTCGGGAGAACGCCCCGACGACCTTCACCCCGGCTCCTACATGTTCTACACCTCGGGTACGACCGGGCGTCCCAAGGGGGTGCGGCGCGCCCTGGCCGACGGGGACGTCGACGAGATATCCGCCGGCTCCGGCGGCTTGTTCATGCTCTTCGGCACCATGCCGCACGACGACAACGTGCAGATCACCCAGGCGCCCACCTATCACACCGCTGTCAACAACTGGACCACGATGTCGCTGCACATGGGTCACACCGTGATCCTCATGGATCGTTGGACCCCTGAGGGCCTGCTGGAACGAATCGAGCGCTATCAGGTAACCCATTCACACATGGTTCCGACCATGTTCAACCGCTTGCTGCAGCTTCCCGACGAGGTTCGGGAGTCCCATGACGTGTCGTCGCTGCGCCGCATGGTCCACGCCGCGGCACCATGTCCGATCGAGACGAAGCGCAGGATGATCGAATGGTGGGGCGACTCCATCTGGGAGTACTACGCCGCGACCGAGGGGGGCGGCACGATCGTCGGCCCCGAGGAATGGCTCGCCAAACCCGGAACGGTCGGCAAGCCCTGGCCCGGCGCCGAGGTGATCGTCGTCGACGAAGAGGGGGACGAACTGCCGCCTTTCGAGTCGGGCACCGTCTACATGAAGATGCCGGGCAACGTCTTCGAATACAAGGGTGACGAGGAGAAGACTGAGGAGAGCCGTCTGCGGGGCTTCTTCACGGTCGGCGACATCGGCTATCTCGACGATGACGGGTTCCTGTTCCTCAACGACCGGGCCAACGACATGATCATTGTCGGCGGGGTCAACATCTATCCTGCGGAGATCGAGGGAGCGCTGGTGCAGCACGAGGCTGTCGCGGACGTTGCCGTGTTCGGGATCCCCAATCCCGACACGGGCGAGGAGATCAAGGCGACTGTCGAGTTGGTTGCCGGCTGGGAACCGGGCGACGAGACCACTGGGGCGATCCTGGGTTGGCTCAGCGGTCAGATCGCCAAGCAGAAACTTCCCCGGTCCATCGACTACACGACCGAGATGCCCCGGGACCCCAACGGCAAGCTCTACAAGCGCCGTCTAAAAGACCCCTACTGGGCAGGTCGCACCGGCAGCATCGTCTAGCTGCCGGTGCCCGTTGCTGCCCAGACTGTCCATCGGCCGCCGTCCGTTGGCGCCGTCGTTGGTGCCCGTTGATTCGAGCAGCGCGGGGCTCGGGGTGAACTCGACGGGGATCCGGGCGGTGCTGTCGACGAAGTTGGTGCGCAGCCGCTGGACTTCGCCGCTCAGGCGAATGTCGGGCATCCGCTTGGCCAGTTCCTCGAAGATGATCTTGATCTCGAGTTTTGCCAAGTTCGCGCCGAGGCAGAAGTGCGCGCCACCGGCCCCGAAGGCAATGTGGTGGTTGGGGGTGCGCCCTATGTCGAAGGAGTCTGCCGTCGGCCCGAACTCGGCTTCGTCGCGGTTTCCGGATGGATACCACAACAGGACCTTCTCGCCTGCAGCGATGTGTTGACCACCGAGTTCGGTGTCCGCTGTGGCGGTTCGCCGGAAGAAGTTGACCGGGCTGCTGTAGCGCAGCACTTCGTCGACCATCGTGTCGGACAGTTCGGGGTGCGCCAGCCAGCGCTGCCACTGGTCCGGGTGGTCGAAGAAGGCGAGCATCCCCTTGGAGATGCTGTTGCGGGTGGTCTCGTTGCCCGCGATGATCAACAGAATGAAGAAGAAGTCCCGTTCAGTCTCGGTCAGTTCCACCTTCGAGCCGTCCTCCATGGTCACCACAGCCTCGGTCAGTTTGGTCCACAGGTCGTCGGCGGGTTCCTGGCGTTTGCGCTCGGTCAGACCGTGGGCGTAGATCCCCATCTCGAACATGGCAGCGTAGGCATCGTCGGTGTCGTCGGAACCACCGACTGACCGGTTGCTCCATTCAAACAACAGGGCCCGATCCTCTTGAGGCACACCGACGATGTCGGCGATTGCGATCAGAGGAAGTTCTGCGGCGATCCGGGTGACGAAGTCGCACGAGCCGAGCGGAGTTGTCTGATCGAGGATTGCGGTGGTGCGCAACCGGAACGTGTCGGTGAGACGGCGCACCACCCGCGGCGTGAACCCCCTGTTGACCAGTTTGCGGTAGCGGGTGTGCTTGGGCGGGTCGGTCATCACCATCTGAATACCGGGGCCCTGTATGGGTTCCTGGTCGTTCAGGGTGATGCCGCCGGCGCCGTTGCGGCCGGGCCCGGTCTGGTGGCTGTAGAGCGTGCCGGCCCGGTGCACCTGTTGGATGTGTTCATAGGAGGTCACGCACCAGAACGGCTCGTTGTCTGAGCGTTCATTGGCAGGGTGCTTCCAGACGGGCGCGTTCTCACGCAGGAACTTGAACCAGTCATGCGGGAAGCGCTGTTCGAAGACGTCGACGTCGGTGAGGTCGACGTCTTCGAAGCGAACTTCGGTTGTTTTCTGGGTAGTCATTGCCATTCGCTCGGTTTACCTTCCTAAGAACCTTCCTGGGAAGTATTATACCTTCCTGAGAAGTAATGTCAACAGTCTTCCTGGGAAGTTATTTTCGGATCTCGACATGCGAGCGATCTCTCCGGGGAACGAGCAGAGGAACCGGGCTAGCCTGCACACATGCCCGATGAAGCGGCAGATGAGCTGAGCCCCGAACTGCTGAACTCGTTGGGCACGCTCGCGGGAGGGCGAACGGTGCGGTCGGTTGCCGACGGCTGGAGCACCGCGCTGGAGTCTCTGACTCCCATGGTGGGTGAGCAGCATCGCGCAACCTTCGTTGTCCTGCTATGGGCATTCAGAACCGGCCGTCAACTTGAAGCCCTGCTGTCAGACATCCTGTTGGACGAAGGTCTCGACACTTCAGAGTTCACCCTTCTGAGCGCACTTCGCCTGGAGGGCCCGCCCCACCGTCTTGCTGCCGGAGAGCTCGCCGACCGGCTGGTGCAGACAACGGGCGGTACGACCAAGACCATTCGTCGTCTTGAGGACCGCGGGTCGATTCGTCGTGTCGCTGATCCCGACGACAAGCGCCGGGTCCTCATCGAACTGACCAGTGCAGGCTCGGAGCTCGCCCGCTCGTCCCTGGAGTTGGTGCTGGACGCGTTCGATCTCGACATCGGAGAACTCGACGTGGCAGAGCGCGCCGAACTCGGCATTCGGATAGCCCGACTGTCCGAAGAGCTGAGTGAGCGGGTCCGCCGCCGCTAGACGCATCAGCAGCAAGCGGCTGATCCAGCCGTGTCCCTACAGATCGGGGTCCTGTTCACCGGAGCTTGACAGTTCGGCGAGTTCGTGGGTTCGTTGCTGCACTTCGGCGACAGCGCTTCGCAGGTCGGGAAGATCCCGTTCGATCGCACCGTCCGGCCCGAGGAACACGAACACCATCCGCTCGACGGTCAGCGAGGTTGCGGCTTCGATGGCGGCCACGTAGCTGGCCCCTTGAAGCCGGTAGCGCTCGAGTTTGGCGGCGACGTCGTCGTCACCGTCGACATGGTCCGTCTTCCAGTCGACGACGACCAGGCCGGCGCCGTGTCGGTAGAGGAGGTCGATATATCCCTCCACCAGGCAGTCGCCGACGGTCGCGGCAACCCAGACCTCCCGCCAGTGCTCCGCGGCCGAGGCCTGTCGGGCTACTTGGGTGTCGAGGGCACTTCGGGCCACCTGCTCGACTGTTGATCGCCGGTGGTTGACTCCTTCGGCTGCAGCCTGGGCGGCCGCGGCCTCGGGCAGTCCTTCGCCGGTGGCCAGATCGATGACTTGCATCACGCCGTGCACGGCGCGGCCGAATTCCGTCCCGAAACGTCCCTTGAGCCACGGGGGCAGATCAAGGTTGCGAGCATTCTTGTTGAGCCCCGGATCAGTCGCCTCCGCAACCTGTTGCGCCAACGTGGTGGCGGACACGACAGTGCGGCGCCCCGCGGCGGTGGTCGCATCGGATCGTCTCTGCTGCCATTGATCCTTGTCGAGCAACGGTGCTCGGGCCGCCCGTTCGAGAGGGTTCAAGCCGGTGAGTGTAGGAACGAACGGTACAGCCGACGCGGACTCCAAGGCGTGCTCCGCGAGCACGGTTGCGCTCGTCGTCGATTTCCGGCCGGATTCGGGTCGATGCAGACAGACGACTAGATGGTCGCGGGCGCGGGTTGCGGCCACGTAGAGCAGGCGCAGCCTCTCATGGCGGTCCATCGTGTCGTTGAACGGTTTCCATTCGGCATAGCGTTCCGACGCGACTCTGCTCGAGACCTTCAACAGAGCGGGTTCTCCAGGCGGGAAGTGCACGGCGGGCCCGCGTTGTGGACTGGTGAACCGCGTCGTCATCCCGGCCATCACGGTGATCGGGAACTCCAGGCCCTTGGAACCGTGGACAGTCATGATCCTGACGCTGTCGTCGTCGGTCTCGGGGAGGACCGTCTCTGAGACGCGGGCGTTGTCGACCCCCTGTCTGCGCGCCCATTCCAGATAGGAGCGGAGGTCGGTGCCTCCCGCATCGGTCCATGCCCTGGCCTGGTCGACCACGAATCGCAGGCGCCGCCAGACGTCTCGGGGAGCTCCGGTTGCGACTGCACTCTCCAACACCGCCCGCTCCCGGATCAGGCGTTCGAGCAGCCCCGCAGGCGTCAGCCAGTGACGGTCGTTGTTGAGTTCCGCTAGGTGCGACAGCGCGTCGGCGACTGGATGGCCCTTGTGGTCGTCGGTTGTCCGACTGTGCAGGGAGAACCGGCCCTTGTGCTCCAGACGCCATGTGGCCAGGTCGTCGTCGCCGCAGCCGTACACGAACGAACGCAGGGCGGCGACTGTGGCCAATTCGTCGCTGGGATCCGAGACGGCGCGCAGCGCCAGCATGAGTTCACGAACCTCTCGGGTTGCATACACGAGGCTCGAAGTCTCAGCCCGGTAGGGGATGCCCTTGGCGTCCAGGGCTTGTTCCAAGCCCGTCAGGCTGATCCTCGTGGGCAACAGGATGCAGATGTCGCTTGGACTGGCCGGTCGCCACCCATCATCGGGGTCCTCAACGTTCCAGGGCGCGGCACCCGCCAGAATCTCCGCGACCGTCGCCGCGACGTCGTCGGACTCCGCGCGGCGCAATTCGGCGGCGGTCATGGCCTCCGGGATGGGTTCGGCGCCCAGGATCGCCACTGCAGGACCGGTGCTGTCGCTGCCGAGGCGGTGCGAGGACAACGGTACATAGGAGGGTTGGCTCCCGTCGGCCGCGGTGATCAGCTGCGAGAAGACGTCGTTGATCCAGTTGATGATCGGTTCGGTGGTGCGGAAGTTGACCGTCAGAGAAGCATGGTCACTGAAGTGTTCGCGGGCCGTGAGGTACAGACGGATGTCGGCTCGTCGAAAGCGGTATATCGACTGTTTCGGGTCGCCGACGAAGAACAGCCGCCCGGGTTGGACCTCGAGGTCGGTCCATTCGAGGTCGTCCACGCTCTCTGCGGTGGTGGCGATAAGAACTGCGATCTCGATCTGGATCGGATCGGTGTCCTGGAACTCGTCGAGCAGGAGGTGGGTGTATTTCTGGTGTAGTGAGGCCCGAACCTCAGCGCCCAGTTCCTTGTGGCGCAGCAGTTGACGGGCCCGGACCAACAGGTCGTGAAACTGAAGACGCCCGCTCAAGCGGCGTTCCTCCACCGTTTCGAGGACGAAGCGGCCAATACGTGCGCCCACGTACGCGAGCGCGGCGGGTGTCACCTCGCTGACGGCTTCGTCACAACGGTCCGCCAACCCTCTGATCTCCGAACGGACTGTGTCGACAGCGATTCTCCAGTTTGCTGCTTTTCCGGTGTTTCCCGGTTTTACCGCCCTGTTGGCGCTCGGTTTGGCGACACCCATGTCAGCCGTCAGGGCCAACGCCTCGATATGGTCAAGTTTGCCGACGGCGTCTGCCAGCGCTTCCCGGTTCTCCGCGACCCGGATCAGATGCCCGAACAGCTTGTCCTCCGGGTCTGTGCAGAAGCGTTGAAGTTTGAGCACCTTGTCGAAGTCTCGGAGCAGTCGAGCAGCGTCGATCGGCTCGGGTTGAGGCGGGTCGAGGTCGAGGCGCTCCTCCACCAGGTCCCAGTTGTCGGACAGTTGCAGGGCCAGAGACCGGAGATGCTCGAGTCGCGCACCGACGACTTCCAACGACAGCAGGGACGGACCCACTGACTGGTCTTCGAGAAGGTCGTCGAGGAACTGCTGCCATTGGTGCTCGAACTCCACCTGGGAGCCGATCTCGTCGAGGACTTCTATGCCGGGTGGAAGCCCCGCCTCGACTGGATGCTCCGCGAGGATGCGCTGGGCGAACGAATGGAGCGTGCCGACAGCGGCTCCATCGAGTTGTTGGATCGCCTCTAGCGCAAGGGGATGGTCGGACTTCTCGAATCGTTCACGGATGCGGTCTCGCAACTCTGTTGCGGCTTTTTCGGTGAAGGTGATCATGGCGACCGTCTCCATGGGTACCCCGTCCTCAAGCACCAGTGCTTCTACCCGATCAACGAGGGCCCGGGTCTTGCCGGTGCCTGCGCCCGCCTCCACGAACAGGTTCACCGACCGTTCGGTGCGTATGCGGTGCCGTTGTGCTTCGTCGGCAGGCGGGCGCGCCGCGCGATTGGGCGGGTGGACCGTTGCGGAAGCCCCGTGGGCGTCACTCATTGTCGACTCCGCTGATCTCGAGGTAGGGCCGCAGTTCGGGGTCTTCAAGTTTCCGCTGCCAGTCCGAGTGCTGGTGGGAGAGTCCCAGCCCGTCGGGTTCGCAGAAGTGGCAGTCGACCCAGGGGCGGAACTGTGGTGGTGCGGGGTGTGGGGGGAACAGCCCGGACTCGATGCACTCGACGATGCCCGCTACGGTTCTCAGCCCTTCGGCCTCCAACTCCGGGGTGATCTGATAGCCGTGACGCTCGAACTCGCCTTTGCGCGTGACGAACCAGTAAGAGCCCGACATCGCGGTGTCGGGCCGGTTCAACAACTGCCGAGCGGCCAGGCTGTAGAGCAGCAGTTGCAGGCTGGTGCCGTTCGCCAGGGGGTCTTCATGGAGGTTCTTGTAGTTTCTCGCGGAGCCGGTCTTGTAGTCGATCACCACCAAGTCCCCGCCGGCGCTTTCATCGACTCGATCAATGGCGCCCCGCAGCTTGATCGTCCGGGCGTCCCTCAGAGCTATCGCGATCGGGCCCTGATCGCTGGTCGGAAGACCGAACTGCAGCTCCGAGGCGATCGGGCTGGTCTTAAGGGCTTTGCGCTGGTCGGAATCAAATTTGCTGAACCCGCGAAGGTCGTCGAGGAACACCTGCTTGTCGCGTTGCCAGTAGACCGCCCTCCCGACCAGTCCGCGGTGCTCGAGGCGTTCGGCCTCCTCGATTCCGATCTCGATGAGACGAGTGACGTCGCTGTCGCTCCAGGGTCGGTCCGGCGGCGGGAGAGTGTTATCGGCTCGTGCCTCCTCGATCCAGTGCTCAATCACTGAATGGACGAGTGTGCCGAAGTCGAGCGGGCTGATCCGGTACTGCTCCTCGGGGTCCTCGACCGGGTTGACCCCGAGGACATGACGTAGGAAGTAGGCGTGCGGGCACTTTGCCCAGAGCTCGAGCCGGCTTGCGGAGGTAACCCCGCCCCTGGACTGCAACGACTCCCGTGCCACAGCGCTGAGTGCGTGGAGGAGGTTGCCGTCGAAGCGCGTCAAGCGGTCCGCGTAGCGACCGGTTATCAACTCGACGGCCCGGCGCAGTTCTCGGCGCTCTGCTACTGGCGGTGCTTCGAAGATGTCTCTGCCGTCCTCGGCCCAGTCGAGGAGGGTGCGCATGTCGTACTCCTGGTCGTGCGCCGGGAAGGAGAGGGCACGCAAGCCGGCGACGAAGGAGGGCACCTCGACGAGCCAGTCGCCGGTGCTGCGGGCGAGGTCTTCTGCGGTCGGCCGCACCCCGTCGCGGGCTTCGCAGCTGTCGAGCAGCCAGCGGCTCGGGGCCCGTTGGGCGTTCCTCCGAAGGTCCCCGCGCGGGAACATGAACAGGGTGTGCGCTGTGGCTGACATCACTGCCAGCAACGCCCGGTGCGTGTCGTGGACTGTGTCCGAGCGTGTTGGAAGGCCGGGCCCGGCGACCTCACGGGCCTGGTCGGGGATCAGCGGATCGTCCCGTCGCCGTGCAGGCATCGTTCCCTCGGCAAGCCCCAGCACGATCACCCGATCAAGTTCCAGTCCGACGGCCATGTTCACCGGTCCTACGAGCACACCCTGGCCGAAGGTCCCATGCATGCCCAGGTCATCTTCCAGCTGGAGTTCCAGGGCTCTGCGAAAGGCTGCCACGCTGGGATTCGGGTCGATCCCGTCCAAGTCGCCGATCTTGGAGACCGCCTTGTCTATGCGCTGCGCGGCCCGCTGTTCATGAGCCCGCCAGCCGTCGCGCGACGCCTCACTGCCCAGGTAGTTGCGAATCAGTCTTTGACACCAGCGGGCGATTTCGTCCCATGTCTTGGCGTTGTTGCCAGCCTGGAGATCGGATGCCAGTCTGGTGACGAATGCCGCCAACTCGGTTGCGTCGGTGGCCTCGCTGTTCAATCGACGGACGCGCCACTCCTGATCATCGTCGTGCGCGAAACGTTCGGCGTCGGCCTTGAAGTCTTCGGCCAGGCGGGCCAGTCGAGTGCCCCACTGGTCGACCCCGGACACCACGCCCGCAGCCCGCGAGGCTCTCTCCCAGGCGGCTGCCGGGATCTGGCGTTTGTCGGTTCGGCGGACCGGAGCGCTCGCCAGCCAGGCGCACACGTCGTGCCGCGAGTAGTCGTGATCACCGAGATTGAGCATACCGAGCAGCCCCCGGCCCAGCAGCGATGACTCAGCAGTGTGCAGAGACTGCCCGAACCATTCGATTTTTGCTGCGTCGAGGGCGTCGCTGAGGATGCGGGCATACGGTTCGCGACTGCCGTAGAGCACGGCGCAGCGGTTGTACGGCGTGCCTTCAAGTGACGCGTCCACGATGCTGCGCACCGCGTGGCGGACCTCGTCGTCGGCGTCTGAGACGCTGAGAGCACGGTCGGCGACGGGTGCTTCGATGTGGGAGGGCGGCGACCACTCGACCCCCAGTTGCTCGACCGCGAGCCGCACCGGATCGTCGGCTTCGGAGACGCCCGATGCGGCGGCGATGATCTGCATTTCGTGATGGCGGCCGAGGACTCTGAGCAGTCGAATTTGGTTTGGGTTCATCCGCTGGGGGAGGAAGAGGATCGCCGGCCCGAGGTCGGCCAGAGTCGAAGCCCCGGTTGAGATCGCTTTGACCGCTTCGTCCACCAGGTCGCGTTCGTTGGAGTACCTCGGTTCGATCTCGCAGTTGACCCCATGATAGATGCGGACCACATCAGCGGTCCGGGTCGGCCCCGCTGAAAGCAGCTTGAGCGTGTCGGCCGGGAGCTCTGAGAGGGAGCGATGGGCCTTGACGAGCGACCGCTCGGTCGCCGGGTGGGTGTGGACCCCCTCGAAACGCCCCGGTGAACGGCTCAATACCGCCCGCATGGCGCCCGCCAGGATCGGCGTGGAGACCGGACGCTTGCCGGCAGCGGCCAGCGCCGCCGATCCCAGCCGCTCGGCAAGCCGGTAGGGAGTGAGGAAGGTGACCGCCGCTACACCCCGGCGCTGCCCGAGTGCACGCCGAGCTGCGATGCCCATGTAGTTGGACGGCACGATGACACTGACGGGTCGAAGCGGATCGGCCGCCTTGTGCTGCTTGATTGCGTCCGCGAGCGCGCCGTGCGCCGCCTCCCCATAACCCGTGATCTCGAGAGTCGTCGCCATCAGGAGCAGATCGTACGCACCCCGTGTGACAACGCCGCGGAATCCGGGAACTATGCCGAATCCGAGCCGGAGGCCACGGGCCGGGAGCTACAGGGATCCGCGAGGGGCGACCCACTCGGCAGGCTGGCCGGTCACTGACGCGATGCGGTCGAAGTCGGCGTCGTAGTGGACGACCGCGAGGTCGTTGACCTCCGCTGTCGCCGCGATCAGAAGATCGAGGATCGCGAGGCGGTGGTGTCCGAGCCGGGCGAGCTGGTGCTGGATGTCGATCGCCCGCTGTGTCACCTCTTCGTTGAGCGGGAACGACGGCATTGCCTCGCGCTCGGTGAGGATCGCCTCGTAGTCCGTGTGGGACCGGGCGCTGTAGAGCAGTTCCAGATCGATGATCGGGCAGGTGGCGACTCGTCCGTCGAGCAGGAGCGGGCCGAGGCGCGCCGACACCGATGTGTGGGCCATGCGGGCGAGGGCGCTCTTGTCAACCAGGTAGAGCGGCCTCAACGCCGTGCGCCGGCCATGATGGCGTCGTCGGCGAGGTCCATGCCGTCGAGGTTCTGGAGTCGCCGGAGATGGCGCAGCCGCAGTTCCGACTCGACGATGTGGCGCAACGCGGCGTTGACCGTCTCCTTCATCGTGGTTGCTCCGGTCGCTGAGCGGGCTCGGTCGAGGAGGTCGTCATCAATATCGATCAGTCGTTTGGTCATTCCAGGAGTATATCCGAATAAACTGCTACTGGATATACCCAATCGGAGAAATGCCAAATCGATGAGTGGGGACTCAGGGAGTAAATACTCCTATAATCATTGGTCCCACCTGACGACCCGAGCGAGATGCGCTGTGAGCTACCGAGTAGAGGAGTTGGCTGAAGCTGCCGAGGTCGGTGTCGACACCATCCGCTACTACCAGCGCCGCAAACTGCTCGCGCCCCCGACCCGACAGGGTCGCATCGCGGTGTACAACGACTCTCACCTCGGTCGCCTGAGCCAGATCCAGGACCTCTCGGCGCGCGGATTCACGCTGGCCCAGATCAAGGAATTGTCTACCGGAGACGCCTCTGGCCTGCTTGCCGATCTGGCTGATCGCAACGCGCCCGACCCGGACCTCGACCGGGCAGAACTCGCACGGCGGGCAGAGATCCCCGAGTTCATGATCGACATCGTGGTCGGCGCCGGCTTGATCACCCCGAGCGGTGAAGGGGTTGAGCAGCGCTTCTCCCCAGACGCAGTCGAGATGCTCGCCGCGGCTCGAACCCTGGTTGCTTCGGGCGTGAGTTTCGAGGAATTGACCGCTCTGGCGATGCGCCACGCCACCCATGTGGAAGATGTGGTCGACGACTCGATCGAGCTGTTCAAACAACACTCGGACCGTCAAGGCGGTGACCGGGAGGAACTCGTGGCCCTGCTCGCACGCCTGGTACCCGTCGTCTCCAGTCTTGTGGCGCGGCACTTTGAGCAGACTCTCGTGAGCCGTGCCCTCGCCCGCCTCGGCGACGATCCTGTTGTGGGTGGCGGCACCGTCGTCGTGGGCAGGCGGCTCACCGAACGGCTCGATCCGGTCGCAGTGTTCGCGGCGTCCGATCAGAGGAACAGGACACTGTGGATGCGCCCGGAGTCGGGTCTCTCCATAGTCGGGCTCGGCGCAGTCGAGACCATCGCCCCCGTCGGCGACGGGCGATTCTCGACAACATCCGCGGCACGGGCGGCCCTCGCGGCGCGCACCCAGCGGATCGGCCCGACGAACGCGCCCGCCCCGGTGATTCTCGGGGGATTCTCATTCTCGTGTGCAGACCAGGCCCCGGAGCGCCCTGCGGCCGCGGAGTTGCCTGGAAGTGAAGGTGCGTTCCTGGACTGGACCGGGTTTCCGGATGCGCACTGGGTGCTTCCGGAACTCACCGTCGTCGACCGGGACGACGGCACATGGCTGCTGGCGGCCGCCACAGTCGGCGACGGTCAGGACGAGGCGGCAGCAACCGCGGCGCTCGACGAACGCCTCGACGCCTTCGCTGCGGACCTGCCAACGCCTCTGACAGGCCCTTTCGAGGCAGAACCGGGCGAGATCGACGCCGATGACCGGAGCTATCTGAACCTCGTCGACGAGGCCCTCTGTGCGATTGCCGACAATGAGTTTCGCAAGGTGGTGCTGGCGCGGGTCCACGAGAGGGGCGATGTCGATCCCACAGACGTGCTGCACCGCTTACGGCATCGCTACCGGAACTGTGCAATCTTCTCGGTGGCTGTGGGCGACCGGCAGTTCCTGGGTGCGAGTCCGGAGCAGCTCGTCGCGCTGGACGGTCCGGAGGTGCGCACCGAAGCGGTGGCCGGCACGGCCCGGATCGGCTCAACAGAGACGACCGACGAGGCTCTGGCCGCTGAGATGATGGTCTCACCCAAGACCCGCGCCGAGCACCAGTTCGTGGTCGACGACATCATCGGACGTCTCGAAGTGCTCGGGTTGCAGGGCAGTTGCCGACCCGATCCGGAGGTCATGCGCCTGGCCAGGATTCAACACCTTCGCACCCCGATAACCGCACAGGTCCAGCGCCGAGCCGGTGGTGTCAGCGACATGGACGTGATGCGTGTCGCCAGTGTCCTGCATCCCACACCTGCGGTTGCGGGGACGCCGACTGAGGAGGCGGTCGACTGGATCCTCGAGCGGGAGGGGTTCGACAGAGGATGGTACGCGGCGCCGGTCGGCTGGTGCGACCTCGACGGCAACGGCGAGCTGTGTGTTGCGCTGCGGTCCGCGTTGGTGGGCGAGTCGGGGGCGGTGCTGTTCTCGGGTGCAGGCGTGGTGGCTGAGTCGGTTCCGGGCGACGAACTGGCCGAGACGGGTGTCAAGCTCCGCGCCCTGCTCGATGTGATGGAGGCCCGAAATGCCCGCTGAGCCCGTGGCGGCCGCTGATCCTGTCTACGACACCGTGGCTTCGTTTGCTGCGGGGCTGGTGGAACACGGTGTGACCGATGTGGTGATCAGCCCGGGTTCACGGTCGACGGCCCTGGCTCTCACGTTGCATGCCCAGCCCAGGCTCCGTACTTGGATCCAGCTCGACGAACGGTCAGCAGGATTCTTCGCGTTGGGCCAAGCTCGCCGCACGGGTAGGCCTTCGGTGCTGGTGTGCACTTCGGGCACGGCGGCGGCGAACTACCTGCCGGCGGTCATCGAGGCGCACCACGCGGGCGTGCCGATGATCGTCTGCACTGCCGACCGCCCTCCCGAACTGCGTGACTGGGGTTCGGCCCAGACCATCGACCAGGTCAAGATCTACGGTGCAACGACCCGCTGGGCCGCTGATCTGGCCGTCGCGGGTGATCTGACTCCGACGCAGGGCCACGTGATCGCGCACCGTGCTGTGGCCTCCGCCACCGGTGTCAACCCAGGTCCGGTCCACCTCAACTGGCCCCTGCGCGAACCCTTGGAGCCGCTCGGTGTCGTTCCCGTAGTCGAGGCCCCAAACCCCGGGGCTCCGGCTGTGCCCGGCGAGACAGAGCGCCCGGTTCCCGCGGCTCCGGTTGTGCCCGGCGCTAGCACCGCGCCCGGCGAGACGGTGTCATCGGTTTCCGCGGCTCCGGCTGCGCCCGGCGAGAGCAACGTGCTGGCAGACCTGAAGTATTACGAGCGGGGGGTGATCATCGTCGGGCCGGATGCGGCGGCTGGCATCGAAGCGCAGAACGAAGTGGTTGCGGCGGCGTTGGAGTTGGGCGCAGCCACGGCTTGGCCCGTCGTCGGCGAACCGATTGCAGGCACCCGCCGTGCCCGCGGTCCCTCGGCGGGGACCGTGATCGCCAACGCCGATCACCTCCTTCGCCACGCCGACATCGGCGAGGAACTGCGCCCTGATGTGGTTGTTCGGGTCGGAGGCACCCCGACGACGAAACCCCTGCGGCTGTGGCTCGAAGCGCATCGGCCCACCCATGTGGTCCTGATTGACCCGGCGAATCGCTGGAACGACCCCTCGTTCGTCGTCACGCAACACGCAGCGGCAGACCCGGTGGCGGTGCTGACCGAGGCAGCGGGTGTCGTCCGCCGAGAATCGGCTTGGTGCGAGCGCTGGAAGGAATTGGACCGGATCGCCGGTCGGGTCATCAGCGACGAGATCAAACGTGGCCCGCTACTGAGCGCGCTGGTCACCTCTGTGTTGGCCGACGCAGTGCCCGCTGGCACTCTGGTGATGGCCTCGAACTCCATGCCGGTGCGCGAACTCGACTCGTTCGTGCCGACCGAGGGCCCCCGTATCGATTTCGTCGGCAACCGCGGGGCGAGCGGTATCGACGGGATCACCTCGACCGCGCTGGGTCTGGCATCGCAACACGATGGTCCTGTGGTGCTGTTCATCGGCGACATCGCGCTGTTGCACGATCTCGGCGCTCTGTTCGGTGCGGCTCGCTGCGGCCTGCACCTGACCGTCGTCTGTGTCGACAACAACGGCGGGGGGATCTTCTCGTCTCTCCCGATTGCGTCCCGTGGCGACGAGGTCGACTTCGAGACGCTCTTTCGAACGCCCCACGGCCTCGATCTGGCCGGTTTCGACGGTGTCGGCGGCGTCCGTATCAATCGCATAAATGAGGTGTCCTCAGCATCGGATTTCGCCGAGGCACTGCGCTCAGCCTGTGAGAGTGACACGCCCGGCGTTGATGTCGTACTCGTTCCGGTGGATCCCGATGCCGATCTCGCCCAACACCGAGCCATCGCCACCGCCGTGAAGGAGGCCGTCTCGTGAGAACGGTCAGCCCGTGAACCTGGTGACGGTGGCGCCAGGTGTGGACCTTCATGTTGAGCGACGGAGTGTCGAGCGACGGCGGGGGAGTGTCGAGCGGCGGCGGCATCTACGGTGCGTGGTGCTGCTGCACGGTTTCACGGGTGACGGCAGCACGATGCACGGCCTTGCCGAGCGGTTGGAGACCGATGCTGAGGTGTTGATTCCAGACCTGGTCGGCCACGGTCGCAGCAGTGTCCCTGGCGATGAAGGGGACTATTCGATCGATTCGATGGCCGAGCACATTGCAGCAGTCGGCGAGGAGTGTGCGAGCGGTTCGATGGCTGCCAATGCCGCTGCGGTCGGCGAGGGTGGTGCGAGCGACCCCTTCCATCTCGTCGGATATTCGATGGGGGGCAGGGTGGCGTTGACGCTGGCTTGTCGGCATCCCGAACTGTTGCGCTCGCTGACGGTCATCGGAGCATCAGCGGGCCTGTCGACTGAGGCTGAGCGTGCCGAGCGGCGCGAGTCCGACCAGAAGTTGGCCGAGAGCATCGAGCGCGACGGTCTGGAGACGTTCGTCGACAACTGGATGGCCAACCCGCTGTTCGCCACGCAGGCACGTCTCGGAGACGGCTTCTTGGCGGCGTCACGGGCACAGCGGTTGCGCAACTCAGCGGAGGGATTGGCCAAGAGCCTGCGCGCCGCGGGAACCGGCGTGATGACGCCCTTGCACGACGGCCTCAAGTCGTGTCCGGTTCCGACAGTGTTCATCGTTGGTGCGCAAGATCCGAAGTTCACCTGGATCGCCGTCGAATTGGCTGCCCGAATGCCCGAAGCCGAGATCGCCGTTGTCGACGACGCAGGCCATGCGGCACACCTTGAGCAACCCGACGCGGTCGCGGCCGTTGTCCGCAGCCAGATGGGCTCGGCTTGACCGTGGGCCTGGCCACCGAACTGCGGGACTATCGGCTTGGGTTGCTGTCGCCGTTGGTCACCGCCCACGGTGTTGTAGAGCACCGGGAGGGTGTGCTGTTCTCGATCAGCGACGGCACAAACGTCGGCTGGGGAGAGGCAGCCCCGATGCCGGGTTGGTCACGAGAATCCCTCGGTGACTGCAAGGCCGTGTTGGCGTCCATTGCGCCCCGATTGGCCGAGTTGGACAGCGTCGATGATCCTCGTTTCGGCGCGCTTCTCACAGAACTCGAGGCCCGACCCCATGCCCGTTCAGCCGTCGCTGGGGCGGCCGTTGATCTGCTTGCCCGCCGCTACGAGGTGAGTATCGCGTCGCTGCTCGAGGTGCATCGCGGGCTCGAATCGACTTCTGCCGTATCGCCGAAAACGGAACCAGAAGCATCGCGTTCGCTCTTGGTCGACGGCCTGGCCTCCCAGCGTGAAGCAGAAGCGCCGCGTTCGCTCTTGGTCGACGGCCTGGCCTCCCAGCGTGAAGCAGAAGCGCCGCGTTCGCTCTTGGTCTATGGCCTGGTCTCCCAGCGTGAAGCAGAAGCGCCGCGTTCGGTCCTGATCAACGCCTTGGTCTCCGACGATCAACCGGAAGCAGTGGCGTCCGCCGCGGCCGATCTGGCACTCAAGGGCATCTCTGCGGTCAAGTTGAAGGTCGCCGCTACAGACCCGCGCACCGACCTGGCGAGGGTCGCGTCCGTGCGGGAATCGATGGGCGACGGGATCGAATTGCGCCTTGATGCGAACGGTGGCTGGGACGTCGACACCGCCATCGCCGCCTTGCACAGCATGGCTGACTACAACGTTGCCTTCTGTGAGGAACCCACCACCGGCATTGACGGTATTGCCGCAGTCGGTGCCTCGGGCGCGGTGCCGGTTGCCGTCGACGAGTCGGCCGCCAGCCTCAGCGACATCGCTGTTGCGCTGAGAACCGGCACGATCTCGGTCGTGGTCATAAAGCCGCAGGCCCTCGGCGGACCCGACTTGGCCCTGGCCGCGGTGGCGCTGATCGAAGAGTCGGGTGCTGATGCCGTGGTCACCACCATGATCGATAGCGCCGTCGGTGTGGCACACGCCGCCCACGTTGCCGCGGCCGTCCTGCCGGAACAGGCTCACGGCCTGGCCACCTCAGCCCTGCTCGCCAACGACACAGCCCCCCGCCTCAAAGTCGAAGCCGGCAGGCTGTACCTCCCCCACACCCCTGGCCTGGGCGTGTCCTGTTATTGACGGTGGACGGTGCCGACGATGTGCCCCGCTCCCCGGGCCTGGGCGTGTTTGACGGCAGGCTGTACCTCCCCCACACCCCTGGCCTGGGCGTGTTTGACGGTGGACGGTGCCGACGAAGTGCTCCCGCCCCCTGGCCCGGGAGTGTCCCCCAACTCGCTAACCCAAAGGAGACCTCGCGAACCCGCTCGGGCTGCCGGCGTTCTACGAGGGATTGCGTCGTGGCCGTCGGGCGTCAGAGGGTGCTGCCCGGGAGGGGTCGGCCATTTCGGCCTTGATCTGTTCCACAAGTTGCGGGTGACGCAGAAGGGCTGCTTCGTGTGCCGACATGACGACCGCCAGTCTATGGTTCCGGGATGGAGATTCTTGGGCGTCCGGAGCCGTTTGTCGGGGGAATCGATTTTGGGGAGGGGCCGCGCTGGCACGACGGGCGCTTGTGGTTCTCGGACTTCTACCAACATGCGGTGAAGGCAGCGTCATTGGACGGAACCGTGGAGGTCGTGCTCGAGTTTGCAGGGCAGCCGTCGGGTCTGGGTTGGCTTCCCGACGGCGACCTGCTGCTGGTGTCGATGCTGGACCAGAAACTGCTCCGTTACGACGGCACTGAACTGCACGAACACGCTGATTTGTCCAGTGTGGCCACATCCCTGTGCAATGACATGGTTGTGGACGCCGAAGGCCGGGCCTACGTGGGCAATTTCGGTGCCGATCTGCATGAAGGCGACCCCATCGTCCCGGCCACGCTGGCGTTGGTGCAGCCCGACGGCACGGTGGAGGCCTCGGCAGACGACCTGATGTTCCCCAACGGGACCGTGATCACCCCCGACGGGAGCACCCTCATCGTGGGTGAGAGCTTCGGCGGGGAGTTCAAGGCGTTCGATGTCGGCGAGGCCGGCCGGCTCTCGAACCGGAGGGTGTGGGCCGCAGTTCCAGGCACCGCACCCGACGGCTGCTGCTACGACGCCGAGGGCGGCATCTGGTTCGCCGACGCCATCGGCAAAGCCGCCCTGCGGGTACTTGAGGGCGGCGAGATCACTCATCGAGTCGAGACCGAACTGGGCTGCTTCGCCTGCATGTTGGGCGGCGAGGACAGACGCACGCTTTTCCTGGTGACAGCGCCGGACTCCCATCCTGACCGGGTGGGCGGCACCGGGGCGGGACGGATCGACACCGTGCGGGTGGAGGTCCCCGGGGCCGGCCTTCCGTGAGTGTGCACACGAGCCTGAGTTGCGCTGATCGGGTGTTGCTGCCGTAAGGTTCTAACCCGTGGATCTCCTGATTGTTCGACATGCCCGACCGACACGTCACGAAGTTGACGGTGAACACGAGACGGCTGATCCGCCGTTGTCGGAGCTCGGGCACCAACAGGCAGAGCGAACCGCCGAGTACCTGCGCAACGAGGGAATCGACCACATCGTCGCGTCGACGATGAGGCGTGCGCACGAGACGGCGATGCCGTTGGCCGAGATGCTCGGCCTGGAGGTTGAACTGATCGACGATCTCAAGGAGTCGGACCACAAGAGCAAGGCCTACATCCCGGTGGAGGAGATGGACGACGACGGTGCCGAGGTCGCCGAGCTCCTGGAGGGCGACCTCCACGCGAAACTCTTCAGCGACGGGTTAGACGCCTTCGAGGAACGTGTCGTGGGTGCCTTCGACTATGTGATCGAGTCCAACCGGTCCAAGACGGTCGTGGCGTTCTGCCACGGCATGACCACGATGGTGTACCTGCGTTCCATCCTCAAGTTCCCGGACCCGCTGGCGATGATCGTCGACTACTGCGGCATCACCCGGGTGCGGGCGGCATTCGTCGGTATCCGGTCGGTCCGCTCGATCAACGAGACGGATCATGTGCGCGACCTGATCGACTGGTGAGACGGGTGACCGTGGCCGAGCCGCCGGGAGCTTCGGGCTGATGAGAGTTGTTCAGGTCATCGATGGGAAGCCGACGCTGACAGATGCGCCGATGCCCGCTGACCCGAACCAGTTCCGGGTCAAGGTGGCCGCGGTGGGCATTTGCGGTTCAGACCTTCACATGATCGACAACGGAATGGCTGAGGGGCGAGTGCTGGGCCACGAAATCTCCGGGCATCTCGACGACGGCACGCCTGTGGCTGTCGAGCCGCTCCGTTCGTGCGGGCACTGCGGGAACTGCAAGGACGGCGAGCGGCATCGCTGTGACGCCGGTGCAGACGTCATCGGTGTGTTCAGCGACGGGGGCATGGGCGAGTTTCTGATGGCGCCCGCGGAAGCGCTGGTGCGCCTGGCGAGTGGAATCGAGGTGACTGACGCCTCGCTGGTCGAGAATCTGGCTGTGGCGGTCCACGCGGTGAACCGGGCCCGGATGCAGTCGGGGGAACGGGTCGGGATCATCGGGGCCGGCCCCATCGGTCTGGCCACGGCAGCCGCTCTGCGCCGAGAGGGGTTCGATGCCGACATGAGCGCCCGCCACGATCATCAGGCAGCCGCAGCCGAGTCGGTGGGAGCCAACGTCGGGGTTGGTGACGGTTACGACGTGGTCTTCGATGCTGTCGGTTCCACGTCCTCGCTGCTCGAGTCGGTGAGGCGATGCCGGTACGGGGGGCGGGTCTGCGTGGTCGGTTCGTTCTGGGATCCGGTGGAGCTGGACATGACGATCCTGATGCAGGAGGTGACCCTCGTCCCCGCGATGATGTACAGCGGGACCGCGGCGGGTCGCGAGATCGAAAGCGCGGCGGCACTGCTGGCCGACATGCCTCAACTCGGCGATGCCCTGATCTCGCACCGGTTTCCGCTCGACGCCGCGCCCGAGGCGTTCGCCGCAGCGCGCGACCGTTCTTCCGGCGCCATCAAGGTCGTCTTCGAACCACACGCTTGAGCGCGGATTCGGGCGAAGCAACCTATGATCTCACGGTGTCGGCGTTTCACCCGACTCGCGGCGCCGAACGTGCATTCTCTGCAGTTTCGGTTCGATGGACCGCAGTGGAAGCGCGGGATTGCCCTAACATGCGCGAACACTGCAGCCAAAGTCTGCAATCGTTCATGACATCCCGTCGTTCCAATATCGCTGACGCAGTATTCGGGTGGTGCATGCCGGCACGGATATGCGTAGCATCGCTCCATGCGGTCCCCGAGGAGAAAACGACCTAGAGCGCGCAAGAAGTGGGTTCCACCGGGTGCTGATCTTGACGCGGTGGCAGGTCACGCCACATATGTGGGAAGTCCCGAACACAAGGACACGCCTTCATTCACTGGACCGCCGAGGCCGCGAGGTGACGCTTCGATCTGCCCGCGAGCGTATAAGGACGACCCAGATCTCATCACCCGCTGGTTGCGCGCTGCAATACGCGATGGTTCGACAGGTGCACCGTGGGAAGGAGACTTCCCTCGTTACGTTTGGCACAAGGAGAATGGCACGGTGTTCGAGGGTAGACTCGTGAACAGCGGCAATGGTACCTACAAGGGGTATCCGCTGAACGACGATGAGTGGCCACCGCACCTGCGGGAGGGAACGTGACTGAATTCAGTTTCCATACCGAATGGCAAGATGGTGAGCGAATTGCCGGAGAGGAGCTTTCGGCGACGTTCGCGGCTCTACGAATTGATGTAGGCGGCGAACCAGTGACCAAGGTGCTCGACAATCGAGCGGCGACGATCCGGGATTCAATCTTTGTTCCGCTCTATCCCATAGCCGAGTGGTTGGTCTCCAACTGGTGGTTTCTCGCAAAAGAGTCCGAGAATCCAGCCAAGAAATCGACCCTTGAATTCAATCGCAGGCACTCACTAATTACGTGCACCGACGGTTATGCGCTGCCAGACTTGACAATGACTCCGTCTGGGGCGCGAACACATCTCCGGTGGTCCGCTGGTTCGTCTCCCTGGACGAGAACTGACTTTCTGAACTCGGGTCATGAAACACTTGATACTGAACAGTTCTTGCAGGGCTGTGCCGATTTCATTGAGAAAGTCACTCGTAGGTTAGACGCTCACGGCATCCAGTCAACGTTTCTTCAAGACGAGTGGACTGCAATCCAGAACGCCGAAGATGACGAATCGAACTTCTGCGGAATGTCGGCCCAGTTGGGTTGGGATCCCTATGATCTCGACGAATCTCAGCAAGGTCAGATCTTCACTCTTGTCGAGCAACTCGGAGAGTTGAGCGGGGAAGCGTTCCCAGTCATCAACGCCTCAACTGCTCTGCACGACTGCGCTGTGATACTGGAAGCAATCGACGCGGCGAAACCCAATGAACTGGAGCTGTCACCCGTGCTGAAACTCTACTGGAAGCAGCAGCGCTATGCCGGACTGCCGTGGCAGACCGGCTATGACCTTGCCAGAGACGCAAGAAATAGTTTCGACCTCAACGGTCAACCGATCTCCGACACGGAGTCGTTGGCTTCAGCACTGGGCCAAGACATCGGTACGCTGGAAAGAGCGACCGCACCGGTAGAGTCGTTGAAGCACCTGAATCTGGTAGAGGGCGTGGTCACGAGCGGTTCGTCGGGTTGCGATTCATTCGGTCTGACGGCGAGGGGCGATACCGGCCGGAGGTTTCTTTTTTGCCGGGCGTTGGCCGAAGTGATTACTTCGGGAGGAGACGCACTGATCACCAAGGGCAACACCGAACGACAGCAACGCAACCGGGCATTTGCTGCCGAGTTCCTGGCACCCTCCGCCAGCCTGAGGGCAAGAATTGTCCACCCCGTGGTGGACGAGGAACAAGTCGATGAATTGGCCGAAGAGTTCGGCGTGTCGTCACGAGTCATCTTGCATCAGATTCAGAACCACAAGATCGCGGAGCTTGTCTAAGGCAACAGTGAGCACGTCACAAACGCAGCGTGCGCTGGGATTGCTGGCCGCGCCTTCCCGTGCAGCGAAAATCGCGGGCCTTGCGCCATCCCCAGCGGGGATGGGACTGGGCGAAGTCGCACAACCACTTCCCAAAGGCAGAATCAACATCAAGTCTCGCTGTCGGCGGGCGCCGCTCGGTATAACGGTGCTGATCGACACAGGCACGGCATTGTGACACCCGGAACCGATCCTGCAGCCGTAGCACCCCGGCCCGACGACGAATGCTTCAAATCGGCGGAACATGGAACACTCGGATCTTCCGGCGCCATCAAGGTCGTCTTCGAACCGCACGCTTGAGCGCGGATTCGGGCGGACCAACCTATGATCGCAGGGTGTCGGGCATGGTCTCGCTGGTAGTGATGGCGGCGGGTCTCGGCTCGCGTTTCGGTGGCACCAAGCAGCTTGAGATCGTCGGGGCCGACGGTGAGGCCTTCGTCGACTTCGCTATCCGCGACGCAGTCGATGCCGGTGTCGGCAGGGTCGTGCTGATCGTCCGCCGCGACATTGAGGACGATGTGCGACGCCATATCGGCGACCGCTACGGAGACCTTGAGATCAGCTGTGTCTGCCAGGACGAGCACGGGCCGGCCCGGGCCAAACCGTGGGGGACTGCGCACGCGGTGCTGGCGGCGGCCTCGGATGTGGACGGCCCGTTCGTCGTCTGCAACGCGGATGACTACTACGGCCGCTCGACATATGAGTCGGTGGTCGCCCGGGCGGGCGGCCTGACCGCCGGGCGCGCCCTGCTCGGGGGGTTCAACCTGGAGTTGACCCTGCCCGAGTCCGGCAAGGTAAGCCGGGGCGTCTGCACGGTCGAGGGGAGCAGGCTCGTGTCGCTGGTGGAGACCCACGGCATCGAGCGCCGTGGCGACGGATCCATATTCGCGACCGAACCGCCGGGCCCTCTCGCCCCCGATGAGGTTGTTTCGATGAACTTCTGGGCGTTCCCGGAGCAGATCTTCGACGATCTCGAAGCCGGTTTCAGGGCGTTCCTGCGTCTGTACCGCAACGACGCCAAGGCGGAGTTCCTGCTTCCTGTGCTGGTCGATGAACTGATGCATGCCTCGGAGCTGACCGTCGAGGTGGTTCCCACCACCGAAGCGTGGGTAGGAGTGACCAACCCCGACGACCTCGAGGTCGCCCGCCTCCGCATCGCCGAACTCCGCACCGACGAATAGAACTCGAGATCGGCCACCCGATCACATCGGATCAGTGTTCTCATCCACCCGCGTTTTGGTACGCTAAGATAGTTGCCGTATCAAAACGACAGGTTTTGGTACGGTTAAGGGAAGTACCGATGGGGAAACTGGTCGCTCAACACTGGCACGGCAACGTCGCAGCGTTGCGTGCTCGTGACCGTCGCGCGGGAGACTTCGCAGCGTACATCCCTCACCGGGTGTCTGGCTGGCAGCCTTTGCTGAGCGCGGACGTCGCAGGGTTCATCACCGAAGCCGAACAGGACCTGCGGTCCACCGCGTCGTCGTTGAGTCCGTTGGGGGCCAGCGACGGGGTGTTCTTCTGGGCTGAGTCGCTTGGTTCGTCTCGGATCGAAGGCGTGTCGCCCGCGACTCGCAGAGTGGTTCACGCGCTGGTCCGCAGACAGCATTTCCCGGATCGGCAGTTCCATGACTCTGTCTTTGAGGTTGTGGGCAACATCGACGCGAACAACAAAGCGCTGGAGATGCTCGCCAACCGTTCAGAACTGGAGATGCAGTCGTTGCTAGAAGCGCATCGTGTGCTGATGAAACCGTCGCCGACGCCGTACCTCGGTGGGGTGGTTCGTGCCGATCAGAACTGGATAGGAGGCAACGACTGGCATCCCCTTGAAGGCGATTTTGTGCCTCCGCCTCCCGAGCATTGCTCTGAACTGCTTGAGGATCTGTTGGAGTATGTCCGCAGCGACGGCCACAGCCCGTTGCTGCAAGCAGCGATAGTTCACGCTCAGTTCGAGACGATCCATCCTTTCGGTGACGGCAACGGTCGAGCCGGCAGGGGTTTGCTGTACGGGGTGCTCAAGCAGCGTTGCGCGTCGGATGCGGTCATGCCGCCGGTGAGTTTGGCGTTGTCGCGCAACAAAGACCGATACATGGACTCGCTCGCGCAGGTTCAGCGGTTCGTTGGTGAGCCAGACGACCCGGCCCGGACCGCAGCAATCGTTCCGTGGTTGGAAGTGCTCGCAACATCGGTGCATCAGAGTTGTGTTGCGGTGCGCAACTATCACAGCGCTGTGCAGGCATTGCAGCAGAGATGGCGTGCGGCCGCGGGTGGCAGGCAACGCCGGTCCGTTCTGGCAGCAGCGATCAACCGTCTTCTGTTGCATCCGTCGATGACGCCCGGCTATTTGTCGTCGTTGACTGGGCATTCCGAGAAGCGTTGCGCCGCGGCGTTGCGGAGACTCGAAACGCTCGGGATCGTCAAGAGCCGCCGAGCCGACGCGAAGCTGCGGGTCTACGACGCGGACCGGGTGTACGACGCGTACGAGATCATGGCCTCGACCATCAGCGACCCGTCAGCGTCTGTCAAAGATTACGGCGAGGTCGTGTTGCAGCCGTTCATCGAGACGTCACACAACAATGAACGTCTCGAAGCACCGGCTGGATGGGAACAGTGCCCGAGGCGGGTCACGTCGACCCAGAAACCGTGCAGCCTACGACGCGGTCACCGCGGGGCATGCCGACACCTAGCTCACCGCAAACACCAACCGACGCGTCAACAGCGTGCTCCACACCGCCTCGGTCACCCAGACCCGACAACAGCTTGACGCAGCCGCCTACCTCGCCCGCAAAGCCACAGAAGGCAAAACCCGACGCGAAGCCCGCCGAGCCCACAAACGCCGTGCCATAATAGAAACCTCCATCGGTCCGGTTGCTGACTGATCACCGACCATCATGGCCGACTTGTCGCAACCACCGATGGAGGCCGCCCTCTCCCGCGGCTGACCCTCGAACACGGGCAATACGTCGATCCGGTGTTTCGTTGCCGTAGCCCATTTACGCGAGGTGGTTGCGTTGGCGTTGGCGGCCTGATATGTTGGCCCTGCGCGTAAATGTGGGATGTGGGGTTGCTGGAACCGGGTTGGGGTCATGTTATCAGGAGTCCGCGGGCTTCGTAGTTGGTGGGGTTGGTGAAGCCGTGGGCGGTTCGTCGTAGGGTTTGTAGGAGGTTGTTGGTGCCTTCGATTCTGCCGTTGCTGGGGTGGCCGGTGTGGTGCCAGGCCAAGATTTCGGTGGACCAGGCGATGATGGTGTCGACGATGTTGTGGAACTCGGGCAGTTCACCGGTTTGGTAGAGGTCACAGAACCTGTCGAGCGCTTGAAGGGCGCCGTCGTGGTCTTCGGCTAGGTAGAGGCCGTGGAGTTCTTGCAGGGCGTTCCAGCCGGTTTGCAGCCTGGGGTGTTGCTCGAAGAGTTCGTCGAGGCGGGCCTGGTCGGTGTCGGTGAGGGTGTCGCCTCGACGTGTGAGCAGGAACCGGGCACGGAACACTTGAGGGTCGAAGACGGGTTTGGTGCCGTCGTCTCGGCGTTGGACGTCGCGGCGCACAGCGGCCAAACCGGTGGTGAACCATCTGATGACGTGGAACCGGTCAAGCACATGACGCGCGTGTGGCAAACAGGCGCCGATGGAGGCTTTGTAGGCACCGGACCCGTCGCTGACGACGACTTTGACACCACGCCGCCAACGGTGGGGTTGCGACATCAAAAACTGTGTCAGTGCAGCAGCGGAGCGGTGTTCGACCATTGCCAGGGTGTGGCCGGTGTCGCCGTTGACGATCACCGTCACATACCGGTGGCGTTTACGCATCGACGTTTCATCGACCAGCAGCACCTTGCACCGTTGACTGCGGCGATGCTCAGCGATCAGCCCCGACCAGGCCCGCACCAGCGTGTTGATCACAGCCCAGTGCACACCATGGCGGCGCACCACAGCACGGATCGACATGACCTGCGCGTCCGCGACCAGCCGATGCGCCAGCCGGCGGGTCAGGCGGCCGTCGAACTCGTCGTGGTCCTCTATGAACCGTTCACAACAGTTCCCGCAAACAAACCGGCGCCGCGTCCACACCAACGTCGTTGGTCGCCCCGACACCTCCAGATCACGCACCTGCCGTTCACGGGTGTCATGAACCTTGTGGCACTTGAACCCGCAATGCGGGCACCGGACCCGCCGCTCGGTCGACTCGACCCTCACCCTCAACACCGCCGGAGTGTCCTCAACCACCTCCAAAACACGAACCTGACGCAGATGCAACCGCACCCGCATAACATCAGTAGCCATCGGGGCCCTCCTGGATTAGTTGGATATTGCAAACACCGATTCCAGCAGGGCCCCACCCCCAACTCAGGGACCCTCAACCACCCCCAACCCCACGTTTACGCGCAGGCTCGATATGTTGCGCCGAGCAGTTTTGCTAACCCTGATCGTTCATGGGGGTGTTGAGGTTGGGGTGTGCGCGTCCGCGGAAAAGCCCCTTTGATGTGGGACGATGTGTGTTGGGAAGCACATGTGGGTTCCACAGAAAGGGGCATCTCCGAGATGCAGGTTAGCAGCACTTGTGATGTGAGGGTGACAGGGGGCGGTGGGCAGGTCGCGGCGCATGCGGGTTTGTTCGCGTTGGGGCGTTTCGCTGACGGTTTGGGTTTGGGGGAGGCGTTGTCGGCGGTGGTGCCGGTGTCTGGTGAGCGGGCGCCGGTCCATGACCGGGGCAAGGTGTTGGTGCATTTGTTGTTGATGCTCGCCGGGGGTGGGGAGGCGTGCGCGGATATTGAGCATCTGCGGGCTCAGCCGGTGCTGTTTGGGGAGGTGGCGTCTGATTCGACTCTGTACCGCACACTGCGGGGCTTGGGCCCTGATGTGGTGGGGGGACTGGCTGGGGCGGTGGCTGGTGTGCGCGCGGGGGTGTGGGAGCGCCGCGGTGATGTGTCGGGGTCGTCTCCGGTGGTTTTGGATATCGACTCGACGCTGGTGGAGGTGCATTCTGAGAACAAGGCCGAAGCGGCGGCGCATTTCAAGGGCGGGTTCGGGTTCCATCCGATGCTGTGTGCTACCGACGATGGTGAGATGCTGTCGATCAAGCTGCGTGCGGGCAACGCAGCCGCGAACTCGATAGCAGACCATATAGAGGTCCTCGACGCTGCTGTGGCGCAGCTCCCCGCAGCGGTCGCCGCGGGGCACCGCGAACACGACGACACGGTGCCTCTCAGGCGGGTGCAGTTGCGTGTGGACTCCGCGGGCTGTTCTGCACGTATCGCCGCGGCTTGCCGGGACCGCAACATCGAGTTCTTCATGACAGCACGCTCCAACAACCAGGTGGAGGCGGCTATCGACCACAACCGCATCGACCCGGACAAATGGCAGTCCGCCCTCGACGCGAAAGGCGAACCCGCCGAACGCGCCCAGGTCGCGGACCTCACCCATTTCGTCGATCTCTCCGACTGGCCCGACGCGACCCGTTTCATCGCTTGCCGCGAGCCCCGCCACCCCGGCGCCCAAAGGACCCTGTTCGACTCCGACACCTGGCGCTACCGCGGGTTCTACACCGACGCCGCAGGCGACCCCGCCGAACTCGACGCCCACCACAGAGCCCACGCCCGCATCGAGAACACCAT
The DNA here is from genome assembly GCA_965208435.1 of Candidatus Aldehydirespiratoraceae bacterium. Taxonomy (GTDB): domain Bacteria; phylum Actinomycetota; class Acidimicrobiia; order Acidimicrobiales; family Aldehydirespiratoraceae; genus VXYK01. Next base: position 2,350,859 of record OZ242337.1, read on the forward strand.
CGCCGACCTCAAAGACTCCGGCCTGGCCCGCATGCCCTTCAGCGACTTCGACGCCAACACCGCCTGGGCCGCGATGGTCGCGTTCAGCTCGACGCTGGTGAAATGGTTCCAACAACTCCGCCTCGACGGACCCCTCGCCAACGCCTCCCCCAAACGCCTCCGCTGGCAGCTATGGCACGCACCCGCGAGACTCGTGCGGTCCTCACGCAAATGGACCCTGCGCCTGCTCCACTGGTGGCCAACAACACCACAACTCCTCCACGCCTGCCGCCCCGGCGCCCCATAAACACACCCCCCACCCCGACCCGACACGGCCTGATTCACCCCGACCCGACACGCCCCAACACACCCCAACACGCCTGACCAGACCCCAAAACACCCGCCCGCGAACCCCACGCCCCCAACCCCGAAACCCCAACCCCGAAACCACACCAAAACACGCACACCCAACCCGATCACAAATACTCGTGAACGATCAGGGCTAACTGGAATCAAAGGAAGATCCTTATGAGAATCCGTTTAGCTGCTGCTGGACTGTTGGCGTTGGCTGTCTTGGCCTCGGTGTTGTCGGTGGATGTTGCCGACCCGGAGCCTGCGAGCGCCCATCGCAAAACAACACAAGAATGTACTTGGGTACAGTCGACCAACTACACGCTCCTTCGGTACGACTACGACCCTGACTATGTCGAATGGGTGGAGCCTGAACCGGGCTACGGATACTACGTATATGGACGTTTGGTGCCCGTGTGGGGTTACGAACAATATCAGAGCTGCGGGCCAGTGATCGACGTTCCACACTCACACAACGTTTGGTATGGAGTGGTCACGTGTACAGGAGTCGGAGGCGTTACGATCATAGCCAGCTTTAACCCTTGGGCAGGATTGGCTGTAACAACTGTTTGTGCATCAGCGTTCGCCGCGTACCAGAGTACTGGCCATTAGTCGGTGTTTGCGGCGAAATGTCGATGAAACGATAGATATTGTGGTAGCGCAAATCGCAGCTACGAGCAGAATGACTGAAGACACGATTGAGTCAGTCATAACGGAAAAAACAGCAAATACTCCGGTCAAGCCTCCCACTGCCGCAGTATGGCCAGAGAGCCAGAATCGTTGCCAAAGGGTTGCTTTATCGCCCTGCTTGAGGTTTGCGAGAGGCACGCGTTCCAAGCGCCAGGAGCGCTGTCGCTTGGTTTGTTTTTCTCTGGACGTGATCATCATGACAGGCAGTGTACACATGCTGTGGTTGATTGCGATTGAAAAATAACAATAACAACTGTCATTCGTGGTGGCGGGCATTTGCCACAACAGGAGTGCGGCAGGGCCGGGATAGCCGATAGCAAAACTGCTTTCGGCCCTGCCGCACGACCCACCAACAACATAGAACAAGTCGGGAGGAGACAAAAATGTCCACGGGGATTCGATTGTGGAGAAGAACGGCAGCCGTTGCGATCTGCGGAATTGCGCTGTCCGGGTGCAGCAACGACAATTCTGTGGCCTGCGAGGACGCAGCGGTGTCGCAGGCACGCGCCGAGAGTGATTGGAGCGATGCGCTGCAGGCGCACAACGTTGCTCACGCCGAATCGATCGAGCATGACGCGCATGACGAACTGACCGCGCTGCGAGTCGAGCTGATCATTGCTGAGGCGGAAGTTCGCAGTTCCTGTGGATGAATCGTTGAGCGCGGGTACCACGGCGACCCTCGATGCTCGGCTCGATTCGCTGGGTCGCCGCTCCAACAATGCGGCTCTTCGCACTCATAGTGTTGGGGTGTCCGTTGGCGGGTGCGGGTCTGACTCTGTTTTTCGCTGGCTGCGTGCCTTGCAAACGATCTGTCGGCCTTCACCGGCCAACGGCACGCACCAGTCGGTTCGGGGACGTGACCTGATAGGAGCGTTTGTTCTAGCACCTTGAGTGCATTGTCGGTCATCGCGGCCGGTGGTGCCAGTCCATTGGATTACAAGGAAAGGCAGACGTATTATGGCAGAGGATCAACCGGGTGTCATCGGCGGGGTGGACACACATCGCGGCGCTCATGTCGCGGCAGCGCTCGACACGGCTGGGCGACTGTTGGCGGTGGCGTCGTTTTCGGCGACACACATCGGCTACGGGCGACTGTTGAGATGGCTGCGCGGCTGGGGCGGGCTGGGCTGTGTGGGTGTGGAGGGCACCGGCAGCTACGGCGCGGGCCTGGCGCGCTTTCTCAGCGCCGAGGGTGTGGAGGTCAAAGAAGTGATACGCCCGCGCCGTCAGACGCGTCGCGGCGCCAAGTCGGACCCCGCCGATGCTGAGGCGGCTGCGCGTGCTGTGCTTTCAGGCGAAGCGTCGGGACTCCCGAAATCAGCCGACGGTGCGGTGGAGGCGATTCGGATGCTGCGTGCCGCTCGCCGCTCCGCGGTCAAGGCCCGCACCTGTGCGATCAACCAACTCAAAGCACTGCTGGTGACCGCCCCCGAGCAGGTCGCGGCCCCGCTGCGAGGCTCAAGGACCGCTGCGTTGATGGCCGCGTGCTGTGGGCTGCGGCCCGGCGGCGGCGAGGCCGTCGCCGCCGCGAAGATGTCGATGCGCTGCTTGGCGCGTCGACACCGGGCGCTCAGCGCTGAGATCTCCGAGCTCGACGCCGAGATCGCCCGACTGTGCGCCAAAGCAAACCCCGCGCTGATAGCCGCGCGCGGTGTCGGCGCTGACACCGCCGCCGCGTTGCTCGTCGCCGCGGGCGACAACCCCCAGCGCCTGCGCAGCGAGGCGTCGTTCGCTGCGCTGTGCGGGGCCTGCCCCGTCGAGGCATCCTCGGGGCGCACCGTGCGCCACCGCCTCAACCGCGGCGGCGACCGACAGGCCAACAACACACTGTGGCGCATCGCGACGGTCCAGCTCCGCTGCGACCAACAAACCAAAGACTACGCCGCCCGACACCGCGCCGACGCCAACAACGACCGCGAGATCATCCACTGCCTCAAACGCTACATCGCACGCGAAATTGTTGTGCATCTGACTTCGCGCGACAGATCCTGAGTTTTTTCAAGCAGCATCGGGCAGGGTTGGCGGTCCAAAATGAGGAGGCTGCAGCCTATGAGTTCCGAACCAAGAAAACCGAAGAAGTTGTTGACAGCAGAGCAGAAGTACGATTTGTGGGTGCGGATGCTCACCGGTGCGATCACTCAGGCCGAGGCGGCCGCGGAGGCTGGTGTGGACCGGTCGGTGATCGCTCGGCTGCGTGCGGTAGCCCGCGACGGCGCGGTCGCGGCTTTGGGTTCGTCCAAGCCCGGCCGGAGGCGCCAGTCCCAAGCCGAGGCGACCGAGGCCGCAGCCCTTCGTGGCGAGGTGGAGCGGCTGGGGCGTACTGTGGTCGAACAGGCTGTGGAGTTGGCGGTGCTGCACCGAAAAACGGGTTGAGGTGTGAGCGGTGGTGTTCCCGCCCGTATTGATGGGACCGCCAAGACTGTGCTGCTGGGGTTGATCGACGATGCCGTCGACGCTGGCTGGTCGCACAGCCGGGTTTGCACGGTGTTGGGTGTGGACCGCCGCCGGGCGTGGCGTTGGAGCCTGCGCCGCGCCGACGGCACTCTTGATGATGCCCGCCCAGGGGGCCGTCCGATCCACAGCTTGTTGAACTCTGAACGCGACGAGATCTTGGCGCTGTTCGACGAGTGGGGAGACATCGACCGGTCGCATCGCAAACTCGCGCACCGCGGCTCCTACCTGGGCCGGGTGTGGGTGTCACCATCAACGGTGGACCGCGTTCTCGCAGGTAACGGCCTCGCACTGGCCGGCACGCCAAGACCTACCAAGGCCCCCAAGACGCCGTGGCCAAACTGGTGTGAGTGGCGGCCCAACCAACTGTGGTGCTTCCACGGAACCCAGTTCCCGGCATGTGAACCCGCCAAGCACGTCTACGCGGTCGTCGATGTCGTGTCGCGCAAATGGATCGCCACGCACCACACCGCAACCCCGGACTCGGTTGCCGCCAGGGTCCTGTTCGCCAAAGCACTGTCCAGTGAAGGGCTCCTCACCGCAGAGGCCGCCGCCCGGCTCGATGACCCCCACGGCGAGTTGCCCCACATCGACACGACCCCGCTGCTGTTAGCGGTCAGCGACAACGGACCGGAGATGCGCGCCGGTGACACAGCCAAGTTCATGGCCATGTGCTCGGTCGCCCAACACTTCGGGCGGCGGTCCACACCAACTGACCAGGCCTGGATCGAGTCTCTGTTCAGCCACATCAAAAGCGAACACCCCCACCTCGAAACGCTCGACGATCCCGCCGACCTCAGCCGAGAACTCGAACGAGTCCGCGGCCACTACAACACGGTGCGGCTCCACGAACCCGTCGGCTACGTCACCCCCAACGACGAACACACCGGACAAGGCGACCAAATCCGCCAAGCACGACGAGACGGACTCCACCAAGCCGACCAACAACGACGCGCCCAGCGCCGAAACCAACCGCTAACATGACAAACCAACCACCACCGCACCCCCACCGATGCGACTTGAAAAAACTCGCGATTTGTCGCGAAGAGTCAGATACACCTCAAAATCTACCGGCTGTTCACAGACCCTCCGGTCGTCCCCCACGGAGCCGACCTGCGACAACAACGCCAACTCAACGCAATGACCCTCGACACCGCAGCCGCAGCCCTCAACACCTGGCCCACTCGCATCTCAAACCTCGAACGAGGCCTCATACACGACCGCGACCTCGCCGAACGTTACCAACAACACCTCACCCAATGATTCACCCGGGACTGTCAGATTTTTTGTGTATCCGGGTGTGATGGTTTTCATTTGATGTGGTCGGCGATCCGGTCGCTGTAGTGGATTGTGAGTGTGTTCAGGATTGTTTTCCAGCCGTTGGTTCTGCCGGTGAGGTTGTTTCGGTTCTTGTGTTTGGTGGTGGCGACAAGGTAGAGGATTTTCATGGCGGCTTGCTCGTTGCGGTGAGTGCCCTCGGTGTCTTACAGCTCGTCGGAACCGGGCGTTGAGGCTCTCGACGGCGTTGGTGGTGTAGACGATCCGGCGCAGCTCGGCGGGGAACTCCACCAGCGGCACGAACTCGTCCCAGGACTGTCGCCAGGACCGGATCATTGCCGGGTAGGTGCCTTCCCAGTCTTGGGCGAAGGCCTCGAAGGAGGCTTCGGCGGCCTCGACGGTGGGTGCTGTGTAGATCTCGCGCATGGCTTTGGTGATCTGGCCCCAGTGCTTGCGCGAGGCGTAACGGAGGCTGTTGCGCACCATGTGCACGACGCAGGTCTGCTGTGGCGTCGGGCCAGGTGGCCCGGATCGACTCGGGCAGGCCCCCCATACCGTCACAGCACACGATCAACGCGTCGGCCAAGCCTCGGTTGCGGAGCTCGCCCAGCATCGTCGCCCACTGCTTGGCCACCGTCGCCCACTGCTTGGCCACCGTCGCCGCCTGCGGGGCCGAGCCACAGGCCCAGCACATCACGTTCTCCTTGGAGATCGACGCCGATGGCGACATAGACGGGCCGGTTGGCGACCTACCAGTCGCGGACCTTGACCACTATCGCGTCGATCAACAGCAACCGATACACCGCGTCCAGCGGCCGGTTCTGCCACACCGCTGTGTCCGCGACGATCTCGTCGGTGATCTCCGGTGATCGTCTCGCGGCTCACCGAGGTGTCGTAGATCTCTTCGAGGTGCGCCTGGATCTCACCGGTGGTGAAACCTCTTTGGCATACAGCGAGACCACATTGCCCGACAGGCCATCGAGGCGGCGCTGATGCTTCCGCACCGTCACCGGCTCGAACGTCCCGGCCCGGTCGCACCGAACCCGCAGAACCGACCTCGCCGATCTCGGTGGTGACCCGCTTAGGCGACGAACCGTTACGCGAGTTCAGTGTCTGACGGCCCTCCGGGGCGTGGCGCTCATAGCCGAGATGCTCAGCCATCTCGACCTCCAAACCCGTCTGGAGGACCTGACGGACCAGCCCCGTCAACAAGCCGTCCGTCCCGGTGAGCCCCCGCGCCATCGGCGCGGGCACGCTCAACCAACAACTCAGCCCAGTGGTTCATCGCCGCCTCCCCGCCAGCACCATTCGCCGGCACAGCCGACATAGCCTGATCACCCATAGACATGATCCTTTCCGGTCCACAGCACCAAGCCGCGGACCCTCAGATCACACCCGATACACAAAATTCCTGACAGTCCCTCCTTTGGTTGTTTCTGCGGCGTTGCTTTGGGGGGGGGGGCCTGCAGCGGCGGTGGTTCGGTGTCGGTTGACGAGGAACGGCCCGACACGATCGCCCTTGCCAGCACTTGGATGTATCACTTCACGGGCCTCGATGAGATGACAGCCACTGCCAGCCTTGTCGTTTCGGGTGAAGTGACCGCGGTTGAGCGTGGCCGCACGTTCAACGCCGATGATCCACTGTCAACCACGATAACGGTACGCGACGTTACCATCACCATCGCTGAGACTCTCAGGGGAACAGCACCGGGCGCGACTGTTGTTGTCGAAGAGGAGGGACACTTCGACGATGGCACATCGTTTGAATACGCGGAGATGCCTTGGAGCCGTGTAGGTGACAAGGGCGTGTACTTCTTGGCGCAGAGTTCGAGCCAGCCGGATGACCGCTACGTCCAGATCGTCCCCGAAGGACGGATCTTGACCCATCACCATGTTGACGAGCTGTCCCAGACCTACGAAACTGCGGAGGTTTTTTCGCACTCGGCTCTTGGTGCTGATTTGAGTGAACTGACTCCAAATAGCGTTGCTGGCCGTGTCCGACATTCTGTGGTAACCGTGGTGAGTGAGAACATTCAGCCGCAGAAATCAATCTCTGAGGTACTGGCAGAACTCGAAGTCAAGGACGACAGCGGCACTCCCGGCGATATTGGCCTCAGCGGTGACGGCATGGTTCCTTTCACTCCCGGTGACAGTACCTCTGACAATGGCGGCAATGACACATCCGGTCAAGACACATGTTGCTCGCTCAATTCGGGGAAGTCGCCGACGATCTCCAAGGGGGTCATACCCGAAGCCAAGTAGTCCAGAACGTCGTAAACCGCTATGCGCGTGCCCACGAAGCAGGGTTTGCCACTACGGACGCCTGCTCGTGACTCAATTGTTGCGGTCAACTCCATGATGGCGAGCATACCCGAGACGGATTACGCAGAGAAGAGGAACCTCAACGACATCGGTGCTGGAGTACACGGTGAATGCTGGGGTAGAGGGCGTCAACGGGTAGGGTCTGATGCGCATTGTCATATCTGAGCGAGGCTGTTAGAGCCACAGGAGAGCGCATGCGTGGCATCATCGCCGCCGGGGTCCACGTTCCACACCACCGTCTCGACCGGCGGGAGATCGCGGCGCTGTTCGGCAAGGGCGGGGGACGGGGGACCCGTTCGGTGGCGTCCTATGACGAGGACACCACGACCATGGGCGCAGAGGCGGCCCGCAATGCGCTGCGCAACGCCGGCGACATCGCCGTGGATTCCGTCTGGTTCGCCACGTCCACGCCTGCGTATCTGGAGAAGACCAACGCCACCGCGATCCACGCGACGCTCCGTCTGGCCCCGTCGGTGGGCGCGCTCGACATGGGCGGCGCGCTCCGCTCCGGTATCGGAACGCTGCGCACGGCGCTGTCCGGGCTGGGCACGACCCTTGTCGTGGCGTCCGACATTCGCGACGGCATGGCCACCTCGAGCGACGAAGCGACCGGCGGCGACGGCGCCGCGGCGCTGCTGGTCGGCGACGACACCGCGGGCACGGTGATCGCCGAGTACCTCGGTTCCGGCGTTGCCACCGATGAACTCCTTGAGCGTTGGCGGATTCCCGGCGCTGCGCGTTCGCGGGTCTGGGAGGAACGGTTCGGCGAGGTCGCGTATGCGCCGTTGATCCAGGATGCGTTCGCTGCGGCTCTGGCCGATGCGGGGATCAGCAGCGACGATGTCGATCATCTGGCCATCACCGGAATGCACAGTCGGGCGGTCACCCGCAACCGGGCGCGGCTGGGAGTCGCGCCCGAGAAGCTGGTCGACGACCTGGCCGGCACGGTCGGCAACACGGGCACCGCCCACGGCGCGCTGATGCTCGCCTCCGCCCTCGAGTCGGCGGGCCCCGACCAGATCATCGTGTTGGTCGTGCTCGCCGACGGCGTGGAGGCGGTGGTGCTGCGAACCACCGAGGCAATCGTCGACCAGCAGGTGTCCTCGCCAGTCTCCGCCCAGGTAGCCGCGGGCGGGTCGGTGAGCTACGGCAAGTACTTGTCGTGGCGTCAGATGGTGGCTGTCGAGCCCCCGAACCGGCCGGCGCCCAATCGGCCTTCAGCGAGCGCTGCCCACCGCCGTGAGGCGTGGAAGTTCGGTTTCGTCGGCACCCGCGACCGGTCCAGCGCGATGGTGCACCTCCCGCCTGCGCGGGTTTCGGAGAAGGGCGGCGCTGTGGACGACATGGAGCCGATCCCGATGGCCGACACGGAGGGCACGATCGCCAGTTTCACCGTCGACAAGCTGGTGTACTCACCGAGCCCGCCGGTGGTGTTCGCGGTGGTCGACTTCGACGGGGGAGGGCGGGCCCCGCTGGAGCTCACAGACGTGGCCGCCGATGAAGTGGAGGTGGGCGGTCGGGTCGAGCCGACCTTCAGGCGCCTCTTCACCAGCGACGAGATCCACAACTACTTCTGGAAGGTGCGGCCCGTCCGCAGCGCCGGCACGCACAAGGAGAGCTGATGGGGTCACACGGAATCAAGGACCAGGTGGCGATCATCGGGGTGGGTTGCACGCCCTTCGCCGAGCACTGGGACAAATCGCTCGACGACCTGATCATCGACGGTGCCCAGGCCACCTACGCCTCGGCCGGCGTCGCCCAGGAAGACATCGACGCCTTCTGGTTCGGGACGTCGCAGTCGGCTGCCTCGGGCCTGGCGATGGGCGGGCCTCTGAAGATTCAGGGCAAGCCGATCACCCGTGTCGAGAACTATTGCGCCACCGGTTCGGAGGCTGTGCGTCAGGCCGCCTACGCGGTGGCCTCAGGGGCGTACGACCTGGTGATGGCCCTGGGGGCGGAGAAGGTGAAGGACGGCGGCTACCAGGGCCTCAACGCCTTTCCGATCCCGACCGACGGAACTCAGCGGACACTCACCGCGGCGGCCATGTTCAGCCTGATCCTTCCCGCCTACGCGGCGAAGTACTCGATCGATGAGGACGATCTGCGCTATGCGGTGGCCAAGATCGCCGAGAAGAACCACTGCAACGGTGCCCGCAACCCGCTGGCGCAGTTCCGGCGTGAGACGTCGGCGGAGCAGATCTGCCAGATGGCCGCGGTCGCGGGCCGGTTGTCGGTGTTCGACTGTGCGGGCGTGGCCGACGGGGCTGCGGGTGCGATCCTGTGCCGTGCCTCCGACGCCCACAAGTATTGCGACGATCCGCTCTACATCAAGGCGCTCTCGTGTGTGGCCGGGACCGGGGCCGGGTCGCTGGACCCCGACTATGACTACACGACCCTCAACGAGTCGAAATGGGCGGCCGACGACGCCTATGCACAGGCTGGAGTCACCGACCCCGCGGCCGAGATCGCCATGGCTGAGGTGCATGACTGCTTCACGCCGACCGAGCTGGTGTTGATGGAGGATCTCGGCTTCTCGGCTCGGGGCGGGGCCTACCGTGACGTGCTCGACGGTGCTTTCGCGCTCGACGGCCGTCTGCCGGTCAACACTGACGGGGGCCTCAAGTCCTTCGGCCATCCGGTGGGGGCGTCGGGCCTGCGAATGCTCTATGAGGTGTGGTTGCAGCTGCGGGGCGCCGCCCCCGATGATCGCAGCATCCCCACCGGCGACCGGACCTTCGGGCTTACGCACAACCTGGGTGGTTACCCCGGCGAGATGGTCAGCTTCGTCGGGATCTACGGCACCGAACTCGGCTGATCTCCGAACCTGGAAAGTTGATATTGAGTTTCGTGTTGTTTCGGGTGTGCTGTGGGGCTGGTTGATGTAGCTTCGTGTTCATGGATGCGACGGCGGTCGACACAACAGTTCTGACGGTGCTCGGGAGTGCGTTCGGGGTGATGTTCGCGACGATCATCACTTTGATGATCACCTCGATACGGTTCCAGCATCGCGACAGCATCGAGATCCGCGGTGAGATCGAACGGTCCAACAGCACGCTCCGCGGTGAGATCGAACGGTCCAGCAGTAAGAACCGCAAGCTGATCGAACGGTTCAACAAGGAGCTGCGCAGCGAGATCGAGCGCAACCACGACAAGGTGGTGACGAGTCTTGACGACGTGCGGGACCGGCTGGCACGCGTCGAGGGTCATCTCGGGATCGGTGTCCATCCACCGACCGAGCCAGAACCCAGCGACGACAACATCGACGACAGCAGTGAGGCAGCCTGACCGCTTGGGCACACGTTCAACAATCGCACCAAAGCTCGTCGTCCTTTGTGGATCGGTCGTGAACAGTGGTGGATGTCGGCCGGCGAAGCGTTCGTCGAGATGGTCAGCTTTGCCGGGAAGTTCGCAGTTCCTGTGGATGAATCGTTGAGCGCTGGTGCCACAGCGACCCTCGATGCGCGGCTCGAAGCGCTGGGTCGCCCCTCCAACGATGAGACACTGCGCAACGCACTTGCCTAGCTGTCCCCGTCCGGTCGCTGCCAAAGGCGCGACGGTTCGATTAGTCCGCCCAGTGGGCCTCGCCGGGAATCCATGTGCCTGTTTCGCGGCCCGCGAGAATCGGATTGAGCAGCTTGCCCACTAGTTCCAAGGCTTCGTCAGCAGTGCGTTGAGGCAGGTTCGTGATGTTCTTCGCTACCTTCTCGTACCCCGGAATCCAGTCGGATGACGGCAGCGTGACAGCAGCGGGCGCCTGAATGTGACGATGCTCGTATTCGCTGTACAGAGCGGTGCTGAGCGCGGCTCCGCCGACCGATTACGTGCCGGCGATGATGGCGAGGTCTACGAGGTCGCGGTAGCGCGTGCTCGTCCGTCCGCGGTAATCGTCGAGCATGGCGGCGTGCTTGTCGGCGATATGGTCGACGAGCGGGTACACGAGATATGGAACGGATCGAAGGCCCGCGATCTCGACCGGCTTCAATGGGCTCACGTATTCAGGTTCTGCTGTCATGTTCGATTCGACGACGAGATCGATCTTGAACCTCTCGAACTCGCGTTCTCCAAGGTAAGCCGTCGCTGACAGCGTTGCGTTGGGCGCATCGGGCGCGGGTTCTTGTTGTGGTTGCACATCGAAGGTGAAGAAGTCGGTGTCGGTGTGCTGGTGCCCGAGCGCTTGCAGCAGTTTGATGGCTCCGCGTATGTCCTCTCGGCGCATCAGGTCGATGTCAAGGCTGTGGCGGGCACGGTTGGGTATGCGCGCCAACAGTCCTGTGGCACCCTTGAGCACCCATCTGGAATCGCCCGAGGTGAACACCCGGTACAGGAATCGGCTGTAGGCGAACTGGCGGCGAAGCTCTGGGATGCGCAGGGAGTCGGAGCTTGCAGTGCTCGCGATTCGCGCTGTGAGTGCTTGGCGGAACGCTTCAGGCGTAGCGTGAGGGATAGAGAGTTGGCCGCCGTCGCGGTCGGGTTCAGACATCTGTACTGACGCTCGCGTGGTCGCCGCTTTGCAGGAGGAGGGATTCGATGTCGTCGGGGTCTGCGTTCAGTCGCTCGCACAACTGCACCATGGTGATGGCACCTGCGTTGAGCGCGTCGCTGAGGAACCGGCCGATGTGTCCGCCGTCGACCCGGTCGCTCATGAGGTCGGCGGCGGTCCGGCTCACCGTTGTCACCGCGAATCCCTCCTTGAGTTCCCAGTCGTCACGCTCAAGCCCTCCCGATCGGCGGCGGACGCTTGTGCCGCGGCCGGGTTGAATGCGGTTGCGCGAGACGAACGTGTGAGGTCCGCCGGCGAATACTCCGTAGCCGTGAACTCTCGCAGCCGACTGAAGGGCGACCCATACCCTGGGATCGGTGGCCCGTTGGCGCGGTGTCCGCTCCGGGTCGAGACGGAGCGCCGCGATGCGCAGTTCTGCGAGGGGGTCGTTGCCGGCGCCGGCGACCCGGTACACGCCGTGCCCGACGCGTTCGATCAGGCCGCGTCCCACAGACCTTGTAAGATCGAAGTCCGGGATCCCGGACGCGGAGGCTTGCGCGCGTGTGAAATAGCCGTGCTGAGCTGCGGGGATATCTCCCAGCTGCTTAGTGACGTTACCGGCCATGCCAAATCCTCCCATCCAACGTCTTGCCGTGATTCTTAGCTCCCATATCCTAGTAACATGCTTATAACCTTGCAATATACGCAATGTTATAAGCATGTTACATCGGTAGCGCGGCTTCACTTCTTGAAGAGTTGGTGACCTCGGGCCGGGCTCGTCCCGCTCGGCACAACCTTGCGGACATGCCAGAGCCGACGACGGGCCTGAACCTCTCCGAGGCGCTCGCGGAGATGCGCGCCGAAGAGCGATACTGAAAGTGGCCTACTATTTCGAGCAGTGTCCAGTGAATAACGCGGCGGAACCTGCGAATATAGACGTTGCAGCCGGTGTCGGAGGTCGTTGCAGTAGCCCGAATCTATCCTGCTGATCTCTGTTAGGCTACAAATATGGCGCTTTCCCAGACTACTACATTGCGGGTCCCCATCGAGTTGAGGGACGAGATATCCCGGTTGGCCGAGCAGCGGGGCACAACGATGCTGGAGGTCGTGGCCGACGCGGTTCATCGGCTCAGTCGTGAACAGTGGTGGACGTTGGTTCGCAGCGCGCTCGACGGGATGAGCGACGCCGAAGCGGAGTCGTGTCAGGCCGAGAGCCGGAGACTGGACGCAACAGCCGCGGACGGCCTCGATGACCGTTGAGGAGGGGCTGCGCCGCGGTGATGTGTGGCTTGTCGACTTCGGAGCCGATCCGGAGGATCCTGAACAGGCTTTCCTGCGACCGGCGGTCATCGTGTCCGACGACCGGTTGCACCATCCGAACCTGAGGATGGTCGTCGTGGTCCCGGGAACGTCCACGATCCACCGGATCCTGTTGCATGTTGTGGCTCCACCCGACCGTGACAACGGCCTGTCCACCGAGACAGCGTTTCAAGTTGAACAGGTGCGAGCTGTAGCGACCGGACGACTCGTTGAAAGGCTCGGACGGCTCGATTCGCTGGGTCGCCACTCCATCGATCAGATCCTGCGCACCGCACTCGGTCTCTAGCGCTGATTGGGGACTGTCAAACGCCTAGCGCCGCTACGATCAGCGCAAAGTTGCAAAGGGGGAAGACGTGGCCCTTCGTCCACTAGCCGGGATCCGAGTAGTCGACCTCACCGTCGAGCGGGGTGAGCTGTGCGGCCGCGTCCTGAGCGATCTGGGAGCCGACGTCGTCCGGATCGAGCCGCCCGGCGGTTCTCCGTCACGCCGGATGGCGCCCATCGACGGTGACCATTCGCTGTTCTGGACCTTCCGGAACTGCGGAAAGCGCAGTGCGGTAGTCGACCTCTCAGACGCAGGCGACCTTGAACGGCTCCACAGGCTGATCGCGGCGAGCGACGTCGTGATCGACTCGGCAGAGCTCAACACACACGCAGACCCCGGACTCGACGCCGAGGCGCTCCTGGACCGTCACCCGCACCTTATCGCAGCATCCATCACCGCCTACGGCCGAACCGGTCCATGGGCGGGGCGCGACGTGCCCAACGCCGTCATCGACGCGACCGGCGGCATGGCCTTCAAGGCGGGCACCCATGAGGGAGGCCCGATCCTCCCGCCCGGCAACATCGCCGACGACACAGCCTCGTTCACCACGGCGTTCGGGATCCTCTGCGCCCTCTGGCAGCGCGAGGACACGGGAGCGGGCCAGGTCATCGACGCATCGGTCAACGAGTGCGTGGCACAGATCACGGACTGGTCGCTGTCGAACTGGAGCCGTTCTGCAGATGCCGGCGAACCCCACTCCGAACAGCGTGCGGGACCGGGAGTGGTCTACACGATCATTCCCTGCGCCGACGGATTCGTCCGCCTGATCGTGCTGAGCCCCCGCCAGTGGCACGCGATCCGTTCCTGGATGGGGGAGCCCGACTATCTCCAAGACCCCGAACTCGACGGGTTCATCGGCCGCCTGATGATCGCCGACGCGGTGCTCAACCCCCTCTACGCCGAACTCTTCGCGCCGATGACCATGGCCGAGGTGTCTGAACAGGCCCAGGCACGGGGAATCGTCTGCACTCCGTTCCTGAAACCCGACGACGTTCTCGTCAACCCGCACTTCGAGAGCCGCGGAACCTTCGACCACGTCACGATCGAAGACGGGCGCACCATGAAGCTGCCCTCGGGCTGGTTCGAAGTGGACGGCGGACGCTGCGGTCCGACCGGCCGTCCTCCCCATGTAGGAGAGCACACCGACGAGGTGTTCGCCTCGATCCCCCAAGCACGCCCCGCGCCCGAACCTGCGGCGGAACAGGCTCCGCAGAAGGCGCCGCCCCTGAAAGGCCTGCGGGTGATGGACTTCGGCCATGGCGGGGTCGGCGTGGAGTGCGGACGGATGTTCGGCGAGTACGGTGCCGACGTCGTCAAGATCGAGAGCCGCAGCTACATCGACTTCATCCGTGCGGTGCTCGGCGCGGAGATGTCACCTTCGTTCGCCTCGTCGAACCGTTCCAAACGCAGCCTCGGCGTCGATGCCAAGACCGAGCGGGGGCTTGAACTGCTGCGGGGCATGGCCCGCGACGCCGACCTCATCATCGAGAACAACTCCACCGGCACGATGGACGGCATGGGGCTCGGCTACGAGGTGATGAAGGCGGTCAACCCTGACGTGGTGATGGTCTCGAGCCAGCTCATGGGATCGAGGGGTCTCTGGGCCGACTGGTTCGGTTACGGTCCCAACACCCAGGTGACCGGAGGTCTCGCCCACCTCTGGAACTACGAGAACGACCCGGAGCCCGCTGGCAACCAGTCGATCTACCCCGACCATTTGGCGGGCCGCGTTTGCGCAGTGGCAGCGCTGGCCAACCTGCTGGGGCGACAACGGCTCGGAGGCGGCGGCGCACATGTGGAGGTCTGCCAGGTCGAACAGGCCGTGTCGACGATCGGTGACCTGTTGGCGAAAGAGTCCCTGGTCCCCGGCTCGGTGCAGCCGCGGGGCAACCACTCCGACCACGGCTCCCCCTGGGGCCTGTACCCGTGTGAGGGCGACGACGACTGGGTGGCGATCTGCGTGCGCAACGACACTGAATGGGAGGCGCTGGTCGCGCTG
Organism: Candidatus Aldehydirespiratoraceae bacterium; assembly: GCA_965208435.1. Classification (GTDB taxonomy): domain Bacteria; phylum Actinomycetota; class Acidimicrobiia; order Acidimicrobiales; family Aldehydirespiratoraceae; genus VXYK01. The sequence continues at coordinate 2,366,054 of OZ242337.1, forward strand.
ATGGGGTCACCGGCCTGGGCGACACGCCCCGATCTCGCCGACGAGCAGGGCCGCCGCGCCGACGAGACCGCTGTCGACGACAAGATCGCCGAATGGACCCGTACCATGCCCAATGCGGAAGTGGCAGACAGGTGCCTGGCGGCCGGAGTCCCCGCGGGAGTCATGCACACCGCGGGCTCACAGTCGACAGATCCGCACCTTGAGGCGCGCGGCTACCTGCACGCGATGTTTCAGCCGCCCATCGGCAACATGATCTTCGAGGGCGCCGCCTTCCATGCCAGTGCCATGGCGGCGCCCGACATCTTCGCGGCGCCGGGCCTCGGCGAGCACACCCGAGAGGTCGCCTCGCAGTGGCTCGGCCTCGACGACACCGAAATCGAGAGCCTGGTATCGGCGGGCGTACTCGAGGTCGACCTCACCGCCAGCTAGACGGTTTGTTCGGAGGGGTCGGTGCTTGTGGGTGGCATAGGGTTCTGTGGTTGTGTATTGTGTGTGCTGGGGAATTCTCAGTTCATTTGGGGATTTTATCGAAAGGTTGAGGAGCTGTGCTGATTTTTGCGGGCCGTTCAAATAGTCAGATGCAACCCGAACCCAATAGCCGGGGGGGGGGGGGGGGCGTAGGAGCCTTGTTGGGGTTGTTTTGACGGTTGGTGTGTTGGGTGCGTTGTTGGCAGTGTCGCCGTCGTTGCCTGTTCCGGTTGGGGCGCAGGTGCCGTCTGAGCCGGTGTTGGTGAGTAATGTGGGTCAGGCGAACGGTTCCACTGCGAGGTCGGTCCGTGATTTTGCTCAGGCGTTCACTGTGGGCAGCGACGCGTCGGGGGCGGGTTTCGAGTTGAGCAGTGTCGATGCGTATTTTTACGGGTTGCTGGATGCTGCTTGGGCTTCGAAGCTGTCGGTGTCGGTGAATGCTGACGCGGGTGGGAGTCCGGGCGCGGTGCTGGGGGTTTTGACGCCGTCGTCCACCGGCACGTTCTCTACCGCTCAGAGTGTGAGGTTCGCGGTGCCGCAGGGCGGCATCGATCTTGCGGCGGACACCACATATTTTGTGGTGTTCGACCTCAGTGCCAGGTTGGACGGGCGGACCGGGCTGAGGGCCACTGCAAGCAACGGCGAGGATTCGGGCGGGGCTGCTGGTTGGAGCATTGCCGACGGTATGCTGTTGCGCCCGTTTGGAAGCACCGGGGGCTGGCAGGGCTTTGGTGAGTCCCTCAAGATCGGCATCAACGGTGAGCAGCATTTGGTGTCGGCTCCTTCTGTGGTGTTTGTTCGTGAGGGTGAGACGGTGTCGGTGCGTTTGGGTTTGGTGCGGGAGGTGACTGGCCGTGTGCCGGTTACGGTGTCGTCGTCTGATGTGTCGCGGTTTAAGGTGAATCATCCGCGGTTTTTGCATATGGGTCGGCGTGTGAATTCGAATAATCAGGTTTTGGGTCGGTTGGTGCAGTCGCAGTTCGAGGCGTGGGGGACGGCGGGTGGTGATCATGGGATCCGGCAGTTGGCGCCGGCTGCGTCGATCGGTTTCTCGTTTGATGCGCAGGATTGGGCGGGTTACGGCGCGGATTCTCATAAGGGTTTTCGGGTGGTGGAGGTGACGGCTGCGCGTACGGGTGCGGGGGGTCAGCCGGGCACGTCGCCTGATCAGGTGTTTGATTTGGTGTTGTCGTCGTCTGATCAGTCGGTGGGGTTGCCTTCGGTGAAGGTGGTGGTGCAGCGTGGTCAGGGTCCTTTGGATCCGCGGTTCACGCCGGACCCGCTTGATGACGTCGAGTGTCGTTTGGTGCAGTGTCTGGATGTTGTTGAGGGCGGCTCGGTTTCGTACACGGTGCAGAATTTCAATGTTCCGGCGCCGGGGTCGCCGTTGACGATCACCCCGTCTGGTGAGGGGTTGTCGTTTTCTCCGTCTTCGGTGTCGTGGACCCACACGGATCATGATGAGGTGCGGACGATCACGGTGACTGCTGGGCATGACGTGGATGTGGGGGACTCGACTCGGGTGATTCGTCACGGGTTCAGCGATAATTGGGACACGAACGGCTGGTTGTCTGAGTCGATCCGCCTGTTTAGTAGAGCCCAGCGGGAGTCGATGTTTGATTTGGCGGTGAGGGTTGTTGATGACGACAAGCTGGGTTTCGGGACTTATGCGAACCGGGGCGCGTTAGACGACCGTTTGGACGGGGCGGCGACCAGCCAGGTGAAGGTTGACAGCAGCCCGGGTTCGGTCCGCGGTTCGTTTGATGTGAGGCTGAATCAGCCGTTGGACTGTTCGGGCAAGACGCGGCCCCCGCACGGCAACGAACGCCTGTACAGGGGCACTGATCCGATCCCGACTGAGTGTTTCGAGACGTTGTATGTGAGGTTGCAGACCCGCACAAGCGAGGTTTGGGTCAACAGCCACGACATCGAGGTGAACGTCAACCGGACGCTGCGCGACGGGCGGTCGGTGACGCGCACGTATTGTGAGTGGCTGCCGATCGTCAACAGCCTGCCGTCGCAGCGCGACTCAGCGGTCGCTGCGATGCAGGTACAGGTGCGCAACCAGAATGCTGATCCTAGGGCTTTGGAGTGTCACAAGGTCGTGACCTATGACCGGGCGCCGATGACCGCGTCGGTGGCGCGCTGGTCTTCGGGGGGGCAGTTCGTTGAGGTCTCGCCGAGCGGTTATTGGCATGCGGTCCGGGTCACGCCGGACAACTGGGATCACACGATCCGGGTCACGCTGGATCTGGACCCGTCGGTGATCGGCGGCAGCGACGGCCATTACGACATCGCGATGAGCCTGACCCGCCCCGGCGGCACGTCCGCGAAACGCAAACTCCGGGTCAGCTACGGCGCCGACCCGTCGCTGCTCCCCGACTACACACCGTCTGCTGACTCCTGGGATGGGGCTGACGACGACAACGATTTCTGGGTGCCCGACAACGCGTTCGGCGAACCCCAAACGTTCGGTGAACCCCAAACACAACCCGAACAGCCCACAGACCCCCAACCCGACCTAGAACCGTACACGGCGGATCCCCAGGTTGTCGCGGCGGTGCAGTATCTGGCGTCGCAGACCCATCACGGCACAGCGCACGTGAACCGTTGGCGGCGGGCGCTCGCCGCGCTCGGCGCGGTCGACCCAGCCGACGTGCACGGCGGCGCGCTGACCCTCACCGAAGCCCGTTCGAACACCCAGAAATACAGCAGCCCCGTCTGGGATCAGGTAGTCACCGAGATCCAAGCCAAACAAACCCACGACACCCAACAACAGCAGGACCAGCAACAACAACAGCAGCAGCCTGTGCCTGTGCCGGTGGTGACGGTCAGCAGCAGCGGCGCGGTGGTCGAGGGCGGTTCCGCGGTGTTCACCGTCACCGCTGACACTGCACCCGCAGCCGACCTGCCCGTCAGTGTCACGGTTGCCGCATCAGGCGACTACGGCGTCACAGCCGGCACCCGAACCGTCACGATCCCCGCAGGCGCCACATCGACAACCCTCACCGTCGCAACATCAGGCGACACGGTCGACGAACCCGACGGCACAGTCACCGCAACCATCACAGCCGACAGCGACAGCTACACCATCGGACAGCCGCTGTCGCGCACTGTGCACATCCGAGACGACGACGACCCGCCCCCACCAGTGGTCCCAGAGGCCGAACAGCAGCCCGCGGACCCGCCGCCGTCATACACCGCGGACCCACAGGTTGTCGCAGCGGTGCAGTATCTGGCGTCACAGACCCACCACGGCACAGCACACGTCAACCGCTGGCAGCGGGCCCTCGCCGCGATCGGCGCGCTCGACCCAGCCGACGTCACAGGCGGCGCGCTCACCCTCACCGAAGCCCGAGCCAACACCAAAACGTACAGCAGCCCCGTATGGCACCAAGTCGTCACCGAAATCGAAGCCAAACAAGCCTTCGACACAACACAACCACAGTAACAACCACAACAGCAGCCTGTGCCGGTGCCGGTGGTGACGACCAACAGCAGCGGTGCGGTGACCGAGGGCGGTTCCGCGCAGTTCACGCTCACGGCGAACCCTGGTATTTCGCAGTCGAAGCCCACTTCCCCGACAGATTCTTCGAAAGCAGAACCCAAGGAACCATGACCATCATCGACGACGACTAACCCCAGGGCCGGCTACCGCCGACCGCAGAAACAACCACGAGTCCGTCATCACCTTGAACAGCAGACACGACCACGACGACGACGCCTACTACACCATTGCTGCCCGTTCCCCCGCCGCAACAGGACCCGACAAGGTAGACCTCCACTCCTTGGAACTACCCGTCTAGGTCCGCTCGGCCTCGGGTTGGTCAGCCGGCCTCGGAGTGGGTGACGGCGGGTTCACCCATCCACTCGCGCAGCGTGTTCTTCAGCTTGGTCTGCTGGATGAACAGGTCCTGTTCGGCCGGAACGTCACCGGCGGCCTGCGGCGCCTTGAGATAGAAGCTCAACCACTCCTGCACGCCGCACTCGCCGGCGCGTGCCGCCAGATCCATGAACAGCGCCAGGTCCAAGACGATCGGAGCGGCGAGGATCGAGTCGCGGCACAGGAAGTCGATCTTGATCTGCATCGGGTAGCCCATCCAACCGAAGATGTCGATCGCGTCCCAGCCCTCCTTGTTGTCGCCGCGCGGCGGGTAGTAGTTGATCCGCACCACATGGTCGACGTTGCCGTAGAGCTCGGGGTAGGTCCCGGGCTGCAGGATCGTGTGCAGCACCCCCAGCTTCGACTCCTCCTTGGTCTTGAAGTTCTCCGGAGCGTCGAGCACCTCACCGTCCCGGTTGCCCAGGATGTTGGTGGAGTACCAGCCGCGGAGCCCGAGCATCCGAGCCTTCAGCCCGGGTGCGATGAGGGTCTTCATGAGCGTCTGGCCGGTCTTGAAGTCCTTGCCGGCGATCGGCACGCGGTTGCGGTGCGACAGCTCGATCATGCACGGCAGGTCCGTCGACAGGTTGGGGGCGCCGTTGGCGAAAGGCACACCCGACTGCAACGCTGCGTAGACGTAGATCTGGCTCGGGGAGATGTTGTCGTCGTTGTTCTTCAGGCCGTTCTCGAACGACTCGATGGTGGCGTGGACTTCGCTGGGTTCTTGGAAGGCCTCGGTCGAACCGCACCACACCATGACCAGACGCTCGCAGTCGTTCTCGATCCGGAAGTTCTCAATGTCGGACATGAGGGCCATCGCCTGATCCCACATGTCGGTCTCGGTCTTGACCCGGGCCCCGTTGAGGCGGCTGACCCAGCGCTGGTCGAACACCGCGTCCATGGCGACGATGCCCTCCATCTCCGCCGAGATCGGGGCCAGATCGCGTTCCTCGAGGACCCCGCAGGTACGGGCGGCCTCAAGGGCGTTGGCCGAGATCGGATCCCATCCCCCGAACACGATGTCGTCGAGATGGGCCAGGGGCACGAAATTACGGATCAGCGGATTGCGGTTCTCGTCGCGGGTCCCGAGACGGATGTGGGCCATCTGGCTGAGCGAACCGAGCGGGGCCTCACCGCTCTGGCGGGCGGCGAGCACACCGGCGGTGAAGGTGGAGGCAACGGCACCCATCCCCGGGGTGAGCACACCGAGCTTTCCGGTGGGAGGTGCAATGTCACGAGCAGTCATCTGTTGAGCATATGAGCATGAGCGGTGCTCGAAGTGTTGTGGGGCGCGGGTTCGTTCTAGAGTCGCGACCGACGAGACGATCGAATCAGCCGAACAGCCGGGGAGACTCCGATGAGCAACGCAGCCAAAGCCTACGAACTACTCAAAGCGCGAGAGGGTGTCGACGAGGGGCACGGCGACTGGTTCGAGATCACCCAGGAACAGATCAACCAGTTCGCCGACTGCACCATCGACCATCAGTTCATCCACATCGACGCCGAGCGGGCGACGCCGGTGTTCGGCGGCACCATCGCACACGGCTTCCTGACGCTGTCGATGCTGACCCACCTCACCGCGTCGATCGAACAGGACCTTCCGCCCCTCGACGACGTGATGATGGGGATCAACTACGGATTCGACCGGGTCCGGTTCCTCAACCCGGTCAGATCAGGCAGCCGGGTTCGGGCAGGCAGCGTGGTCGGCAGTGTCGAACTGAAGGGAGCTGCGATCAACAGCACCCGCATCGTCACCGTCGAGATCGAGGGAGCCGCCAAACCCGCACTGGTCGCCGAATGGATCGGTCGGATTGTATTCGACAGCTGATTTCTGGAACCCTTGGCCGCTACGCCACAACTATCCAGGGAGTAGGAATGAACGATCACCCCATCAGAGTCGGTTCCATGCTGTTCACGATGGTCGACCCCGAGAAGGGCTACGAAGTCGAATACAACCGCTGGTATGAACGCGACCATTTCTACGCGGGCTGCATGATCGGCCCGAAGCTCTTCGCAGGGAAGCGCTGGGTCGCCACCAAGGAACTCAAGGACCTTCGTTTCCCCCGTGGCGACACGCCGGTGGCCAGTCCGGTCGAGGCCGGCTCGTATCTGGCGATCTACTACGTGCTCGAAGGAGGCCACGACGAACACTTCGCCTGGGCTTCGGACCAGGTCGTGTGGCTCTACCAGAACAACCGGGGATTCCCGAATCGGGTTCATGCACACACCGTGCTGTTGGAGCGCCCCGGCTACCACTACCGCGACGCCGACCCCGTCCCGGTCGAATTGGCGTTTGACCATCCCTACAAAGGACTCGGGGTGGTGGCCGTCGACCCGGCAGACGGTGTGAGCGAGGAGCAGTTGGTGGCGCATCTCAACGATGAGGCGCTGCCGGCGCTGATGGCCGGCTCGCCGATCGCCAGCATGGTCTCGTGGCACTACCAGGACGCATCGAGCGGTGACACCGACCATGCCCCGATGGATCTGGGCATGCCGCCCGGGCCCACCGACCGCCAGTTGCAGTGCTTCTTCATGGAGGACGAACCGACCGCGGTCTGGGACAGGTTCCGTGCCTACGCCGACGGTCTAGCGGCGAGCGGGCTCGGCGAAGTCGTCTATGCCGCGCCCTTCCTGCCGACGATCGTCGGAACCGACACCTACACAGACCAACTCTGGTAAGGAGCTGAGCAATGATTCTCGAGAACTCGACAGTGATGGTGGTGGGGGTCGGGCCCGGGCTCGGCAGATCGTGTGCCGCCGCCGCGCTGCGTGACGGTGCCAACGTGGTCGCGGTCGCCCGCAATCTCGAACGCCTCACCGCTACAGCCGCCGAACTCGACCCCTCAGGGGAACGGATCCTCGTCGCCGCTGCCGACATGATGGACCAGGCATCACTTGAAGCCGCAGTGGGCGCCGGTGTGGAGCGCTTCGGCGGGCTCGATGCGGTGATCAACGTTGCCGCCATGGACGCAACCGTCGGGTCCTTCGCCGACCTCGACGATGACGAACTTCAGAAGGTGCTCGAGATCAACGCGTTGGGCGCGGTCAATGTGGTCCGATCGGTCGTGCCGACGTTCTCGGCCAATGAGCGGGGTGGATCGGTCGTGTTGATCGGTTCGCAGGCATCGCTCAAACCGGTGGCAGCGATCCCGCAATTCGCTTATTCGGCCGCCAAGTCTGCGTTGCTCGCCATGGCACGGAACATGGCGGCGGAACTCGGCCCGCAGGGAATCCGGGTGAACACGGTCCTCCCCACCTGGATGTGGGGGCCCAACGTGAAGATGTTCTGTGAGTGGCAGGCAGCTGAACGGGGCATCACCGCAGAGGAGGTGCGGGACGAGATCGCTCAGGGCATGTCCCTGAGGGAGATGCCCACCGACGCGGATGTGGCCGAAGCGGCGGTGTTCTTCGCCTCGGACCGCGCCCGGATGGTCACCGGTCAGCGCCTGCTGGTCAACGCCGGAGAGTTCTACGACACCTAGAACCCGGCGGACTTGACCGAACCGCCGAATTGTGACAACCATCGAAACGCGAGTGACGCATTCTCGTTGGTTCTGCACAGAAAATTTAATGAAAATTCAATCTGTTTCCATGTAATTGGTTTTAGGTTTTCCCCAGTTCTTTACTTTTTCATTGCAGTTTCTTTGCTTAAATGTTGAACACCGTCAGATTCTTGCACTACAGTTGTGTGTGGGTTCGATGTCATCTGGGCGCAGGGCCGGATGCTTCAGACCCGGGAACTTCATTCCCGTCCCCCTCCAGGGAAAACAGGGTCCGGTTGGCGATTTCGCTAGCCGGACCCAAGTCCCTTTTGGCTGATTTCTGCTGAAATGGCGTTGGCAGCCGCGGTAGTGCGAGTCTTGTAGTCGTGAACACCACCGACCTCTTCGAACGCTTCGATGTCATCGACGTCGACACCCATGTGACCGAACCGCCCGACGTCTGGACCGCCCGTACCCCGGCATCGATGCACGACAGAGTCCCGCATGTTGAACGCATCGACGGTCAGGACGTGTGGATGTGCGACGGCAACCGTCTGGGACAACCCGGCTTCTACTCGATGGCAGGCTTCGACGGCCTCATGCCCCTGAAGGTTCCCAACACCTTCGACGAGATCCACCCGTCGATGTACGACAGTGGTGAACGACTCAAGTTCATGGACGATCAGGGCATTCGCGCCCAGGTGCTCTACCCCAATATCGGCGGCTTCGGCAACGCCTACTTCATGAAGATGGGAGAGCCCGAAGTGGTCAAGCAATGCGTCCGTGCCTTCAACGACTGGGTGTCTGACTGGACCGCGGCGGACCGGAGTCGCCTCGTCGGCGTGACCGCCGTGCCCTTCTGGGACGTCGATTTCGCGGTGGCGGAGATCACCCGCTGCGTGGAGGCAGGACACCGCGCCATCAACTTCTGCAACCAACCCCAGGACCACGGCATGCCCCCGTTGGGATCAAGACACTGGGACCCGGTCTGGGCGGTTGCCCAGGAGGCGGGCGTGTCGGTGAGCTTCCATGTCGGCGGAGGATCGATGGGCACACAGCTCGAGGACGCTGCCGACATGGGCTGGATGACCAACTTCGCCAAGGTGTCGTCGCTGATCTTCCTCGACAACATGCGCTGCATCGCAGACCTGATCTTCGGTGGTGTGTGCCACCGCTTCCCGGACCTGACGCTCGTCTCAGTGGAGAGCGGCACAGGTTGGATCCCCGGAGCGCTCGAATCGTTCGACTGGCAGTGGCGCAACGGCGGAGTGACGATAGAGCATCCCGAGTACGACCTGCTGCCGAGCGAGTACTTCAAGCGGCAGATCTACGGTTGCTTCTGGTTCGAGCAGGCCTCGGCCAGGTTCGCGATCGAGCTCTACCCCGACAACATCCTCTACGAGACCGACTACCCGCATCCGACCTGCCAGTTCCCGGGTCCGGCCACGCCCGCGCAGTACCCCCGCGACTACGCCACAGGCGCCCTGTCCTCGTTCGACGACGCCACCCTGCAGAAGATCCTCCACGACAACGCCGCCCGGATCTACGGCTTGTAGCGGTTGCGGGCCGTCAACTTTTGTCGGTTCGTGCGGCGTGCATAGAGTGGCTTCATGGCTGCACTCGAATTCAAGGCGTTCGACGCCGACAACCACTACTACGAGGCGGAGGACGCCTTCATCCGCCACGTCGACCCCAAGATGCACAAGCGCTGCATGCAGTGGGCCGAGATAAACGGGCGCAAGCGCCTGCTCGTCGGAGGCAAGGTCAACCGGTTCATCCCCAATCCGACCTTCGACCCCGTAGCCCGACCAGGCTGCCTCGACGACTACTTCCGGGGCAAGGTGGCCAAGGACGACATCGTCGCCGCCTTCGGGGAACTCGTGCCCATCCCCGACGAGTACCGTGACCGCGACAAGCGAATATCGGTGATGGACCGCCAGAACCTCGAGGCGTGCTTCCTGTTCCCGACCCTCGGGGTGGGGATGGAGTCCTCGCTCGACCACGACACCGAAGCCGTGCTGACAGCCTTCGCAGCGTTCAACAAGTGGATTCACGAAGACTGGGGATTCTCCTATCAGGACCGCATCTTCGCGGCGGGGTACATCACGCTCGCCGACGTCGACTGGGCCCTCGACCAACTCGACTGGATGATCGAACAGGACGTGCGTGTGGTCAACATGCGCCCCTCGTCGGTGCCCGACGGCAGGGGAGGCCGCCGTTCGCTGGGCGACCCGGCCCACGACCCGTTCTGGAAGAAGATGAACTCCCACGGCATCACCCTCGCCATGCACTCCGGCGACGCCGGCTACGAGTTCCTCAGCGACTACTGGGGGATGACCGCCGAGTTCGAGTCGTTCCGCCAGAACGCATTCAAGTCGCTGCTCACCTACTCGCCGATCAGCGACGCCCTCGCTTCGTTGATCGGGGAGGGCGTGTTGAGCGAGCACACCAACATCCGGGTCGCCACGATCGAGACCGGTTCGGAGTGGGTCCAACCGCTGTTCAAGAAGTTCGACAAGACCTACCGGCAACAGAAGCACATGTTCGCCGAGGACCCGATCGAGGTGTTCAGCCGTCAGGTCTGGGTGTCGCCCTACTACGAGGACGACCTGTTGGACCTGCGCGGCAAGATCGGTGCCGACCACATGCTGTTCGGCTCGGACTGGCCCCACGCCGAGGGTCTCCCCGAGCCCACAGACTTCGTTCACGACCTTGAGGGCTTCGACTCCACCGAGATCCGCAAGATCATGCGCGACAACGGCCTGGCCCTCACCCGCCGAGCCGTCTGAGATCGACGGTCGGCCGGGAGTCTGTTTGAGGCCGACGGTCTGAGACGCACGGTCTGGCGTCGACCCGCCGGTCTGTTTGAGCCGGACGGCCGGGGGAGGGGCCTTAGCCGCTCAGCGGCCGCCTCCGCGGATTCGCAACAGGCCGAAGGTGCGGATAGGAACGGTCTGCCTCCTGGTGCGGTCGCTGAAGCCGACCGCGAATCCGAGCGTGCCCAGCACCAGGATCGCGACTGCGACCCAGAAGAAGGTCCACTCCGGGCCGTAATTCTCGAAGAGTCTGGGTGCCACCAACGCGCTCACCCCTGCTGCCAGCTGCCCCGTTGCGGCCGCGAGCCCCTGCCCGGTCGCCCGTTCCCCGTCCTTGGTGGACGTTGCCATCAGCGTCTGGGCCGACGGCATCCCCAGACCGTTGGCAGCGCCCTCGATCATGGCCAGACTCATCAGCACCAACGGCACGGTGAGATGTCCGTAGACCACGGTGAGCGGGATGACCGCTGCCAGCGCAGCCATGGCGATCCGCATCGGTCCGTGGCGGTCCGCCAGCCGCCCTCCGATCGGCGCGGCTATCATGAAAGGCAACCCGTACAGCACCAGGCTGACGCCGATGAACGTGGTCGACGCTCCCAGGTCCTGCAGGAAGATCGCCCAGATCGCCTCATACATTCCCGCCGGCATGATCAGTGCCGCGCTCAATATCGCTGCGGCCAGCGCTTCTCGACGCCGACTGATCCTCGCCATCGTGGCAAGCATGTCGGCCGCGGTTCGCAACGCCCCGAGCGGCGGCTCGCTCAGGACGACCTCGTCGACGTGGATCGTGGCGATCGGACCGATGAGCAGGGTCAAGGCCCCGGCCAGGCAATAGAACGGGGCATCGAGACCCCAAGCTGCAACAAGCCCGGCACCTATCCCCGGGCCGATGATGAAACCGGCGGTCTGGATGCCGGCGAGTCGACCGAGGTGCTGCCCGGCGCGGTCTGGGTCCGCCGCAGTGAACACGGCTTGCGCCGCGGGCAGATAGGCGCCGAAGGCGAGCCCCGCGGCGATCCGAGCGAAGACGAACTGCCATGGCTCCGAGGCCAGAGCGAAGGTGAGTGCGGCGACCGCGCCCCCCAGTATCGACAACGCCATGACCCGACGAGCGTGGCCTCGATCAGCAAACGGGGCGATCAGAAGCTGCGAAGCGACCGCTGCAAAAAAGGACACTCCGGCGATCCAGCCGATTGCGCCTCCACTCAGACCGTGTGCATCGCGCAGTTCATGCAGCAGCGCGAACACCATCCCGATCGAGGCCGCGAGCGTGAACAGGCCCACCGGGATCATCATGCTCACGCGTGTGTTCGTCACAGTTCCCGACCTCAGTAGCGCGGCAGAATCGGCTCTACCCCGAGTAAGGCCCCAAGCCCGCCAACACTACCGCCAACTTCACAACAGAGGTGATGGCGCACGTCCTCAGAGTGTCAAGCCATAAGGGCGAACCTCACTGTCTGCTCATAGGAACGGTTGCGATACGCTGCTCCGCAACCGGACCGAGGAGTGCATGCGACGATCACGTGAATTCATCACGCAACGATCACACAGGTTCATGACGCAAGCTGCTGTCGCAACAATCGTTTTGCTGGCAGCAGCATGCGGTAGCGAGACTTCCCTTCAAGCGGCAGACGAGAAACCCGACACCATCGCGCTCGTCGAATGGTGGTACCACTTCACCAGCCTTGAAGAGATGGTTGCGACCTCTGATCTGGTTGTGGTTGGCGAAGTCACCGCCATCGAAAGGGGTCCTATGCCCACTGACGACCAAGACGGAATCGGGTTCCGCAACGTCACCGTCACCATCTCCGAAACTCTCAAGGGCACCGCACCGGGCACCACCGTCGTGGTCGGCGAGGCGGGCTACAGCACCGCCGGCTCTTATGAGCCGGCCGACATGCCCTGGAGTCGGCTTGGCGATATCGGCGTTTTCTCGTTGAAACAATTCGACGGTTTGCCCGCGAACCACTATCGGCATATACATCCCGATGGGCGCATGCTGACCCATTACCGCGGCGCGGACGGCCAGTCCCATATGTATGAAGGGACTGTGGAAACGTTCTCAGACACAGCGCTCGGCGCGACTCTGACCGAGTTGGCGCCCGACCGAGTCGCCGAACGTGTCCGGCAAGCAGCCGTAGCTGTGGTGACCGAGGGAATCGAACCGCAAAGACCGTTCCATGAGTCGATATTCGAGATCGAACCCGGCGACACCAATACCGGCGGGATCAACAACACCGGTAGCGGCACTGACAGCAACATGCCTGTAGGCCCCGGTGAACCCAGAACAAGGTCCGAACCCGGTGGGGAGGTGACAGACAGCGCGTTCTGCGAGCAAGCCGAGTTCTTCGCAGCGCGGAGCGTGCGAGACACCGACAACCACACCAGCGACAACCCGTCCCAGTCCGGTACGCCGTTCCTGGATGCTCTAGCGAATCTGCGGGATCTTGCACCGGCATCCCTGCGAGCCGATCTGGATCTGCTCGTAGCCTACGAACAGAACTACGACCCGGCCGACGGCGAGGAGTCCACCAGTGTCGAGGTCGCCCGAGCCGGGGAACGGGTCGGTTCGGCCATAGAACAACGCTGCGATCTGCAACTGCCTTTTGTCCGCTGATAACGATGACCCCACAAAGGCGTGGGTGGGGTTGCTGGACTTGCGACACAGCAACGAACTTTGATATTAAATTATGGCTATAGCCATAGAAATATGACTATAGTTCTGGGATGGACACTGAACCGGAAAAAAGTACACGCTTCCGGCCTGATGAACGGGTCTTGGCGGCGGGCGAATTCAAGACCCACTGTCTGCGCCTGATGGACGAGGTGCACGAGACCGGCACCGAGATCATCGTTACGAAGCACCGCCGCCCGGTGGTGCGAATCAGCCCAGTACGAACGGAACGTCCCAATCTCGTTGGATCGTGCGTCGACCAGCTTCGGATACTGGCAGACATCGACAGCGATCCCGCCATACCCATAGAGGACTGGGACGTAATCGAACGCCCTGACGAACTGCTCAACCCAAAGCAATACCAGTGAGCATGCTCTTGGACACCAATGTCCTGCTGCGGTTGGCAACCGACAGCCCACACATCGGTGAGTCGTTCAAACAGGCTGTCGAGACCGGGCTGGACAACGGCGATGTCGCCGTTTCAGCCATCACATTCATGGAGACGACCAGGTTGCATCACCACAGACGGATCGATCTCGGCTGCCACCCAGCAACCTGGCGTGTTGAACGCCTGATGTCCGGACTGCTGGAGATACCCATCGACGGTGAACTTGCCGTCGAGTCGGTCCTGTTGATGAATTCCGGGTTTCATCGCGACCCCGCGGACCAACTGATCGTCGCCACAGCCATGCGAACTGGAATGGAACTGGCGACCTTCGACGCCGCAATCCAAGACTGGGCGTCACGGTCACGCCTGATCGTCCTCCGAGACCCCGCGGAGTAGTACGGGCCGCTTCGAGTCCGAAGAGAGAGTCGCCCGGCCGATTCCCAGGCGGGTACGAACTGTGTTATGCAGAATTCCGTGAGAGTGGGGTCGCTGCGGTTCTTTCATGTCAATGTGAACTGTTCTGATCTGGAGCGGTCGCTGAGGTTCTATAGCGATCTGGTGGGGTTGAAGACGGCGGTTCGCACCCGGCCCGAGCAACCGCAGCCGGGAGGGGCGTTCGGCCTGGCCCAAGTGCAGTGGGACGCCTGGATCATGGCCGGGGATGACGCCCCCGACGGGGTTGTTCTCGACCTGCTGGAGTGGAAGGTGCCCCTGCCGACGGGGTCGCCCCCGGTATCGCTCACCGAGTTGGGCTTCGGTCGGCTCTGCATCGCCAGCGACGACCTTGCCGGGCTGCACCGGCGGCTCAGCGAAGCCGGGCACGACGTGTGGTCGCCTCCGGGCCGTCTCGGTCTGCGTGTCGACGGCTTGGCCGACGCCGATATGTTCCTGTGCTCTGACCCGGACGGCACTGCGGTGCTGTTCGTCGAAGGGGAGAACACTCGACTGGCGAGCGTCAACATCAACTGTTCCGACCTGGAGCAGTCCCGGAGCTTCTACTGCGACGTGCTCGGGCTGACAGCCCGGGCGCGGGTCCGCCCCACAGAGCCCCTGCCCGGTGCCGGACTCAGAGTTGAAGGGTCGGTGGCCTGGGACGCCTGGTCCATCGGTGCGATGACCGACAGCGCGTCGGGGTTCGTTGTCGACCTGGTCGAGTGGACCGAGCCCCGAGTCGGGGGCTCTGGTCGCCGGCCGGCCAACGAGTTGGGCATCTTTCGCATCGCACTGCTCACAGAAGACATCGACCGAGACTACGCAGCTCTGATCGATTCCGGGGTCACCTGCAACTCCCCGCCGGTTGAACTGGAGATGGGCCCCGGCCTGCCGTCAGACCTTCGGGCGCTCTTCTTCGAGGACCCCGACGGCGTCTGCCTCGAACTGATCGAGAGCCCCCGGCCAGCTAGCGGCGACCGGCCAGGCTTTCGACCCGCAGATTGAGAACGTCAGGGCGCGTCGGCGAGTTGGCCTTCAACCGCAGCGTCCACCGCGCTGCTCATGTTCAGTGCGGCAATCAGCGCAGTCAGCTTCAGGTTGATCTCATCGATCTTCTCGTTCTGGTCCGCGAACTTGGCGTCGATCTTCTCGTCCTGCGCGGCGAATCTGGCGTCGATCTTCTCGTCCTGCGCGGCGAATCTGGCGTCGATCTTCTCGTCCTGGGCTGCGAATCTGGCGTCGATCTTGTCATCGAGGCGTGTGGTCCTGTCATCGAGGCGTGTGATCCTTTTGCTTTGATCGGTGAACACGAAGATCAACAACCCTGCGAACGCCATGGCCAACAATCCCTGCATCCCGCGCTCGGGGAGCCGCGGCGACACCAGCCGCCTACCCACCGCCACTGCTGCCGGTGGTGCCAACCCGGGTTCAGCGGCCGTGTCTGGCACCGATTCGGCGGTGTTCGGGGCGGCCGTGTCTGGCACCGATTCGGCGGTGTTCGGGGCGGCCGTGTCTGAGCTGACGGTCGGTTCGGGCGGGTCTGCGGTCTGGGCCATCGGCTTGTCTGCTTTGGCGGCGGTGCTGGCGGATGTGACGGTCACGGCCCCTCTTTTGGTTCGGGTCGCAGTCGGCGATACTCGGTGGACTGGTTTGGGTGCCGCAAGACCCGGCAGCGAGGCTCAATCGCAAAGCTACATCACAATCAATTTCATTACAACCAATAGCACGAACAGTACTAATGTTCCCCTACTCGCGGCCGTTCATCAGCAGCGTTGCCCCTCAATCGCCCTTTCGAGACCGTGGTGACGGGGCCGGTCGTGGCTGGCGACGAAGCTACCCCGGCTCGTCGTGGGTCAGGTGCCTGAAGTCCACAGCGTGTCGATGGGGTGGACGTGGAGGCGGTCTCCGAGGGTGAGGTGCTGATCGCCGGTGTGGAACAGAACCCCAGCGCGGAAGGCTCCAGGCAATACAGAGTCCAGGCGGTCCCTCAACCAGGCAACATGACGCATCTGGTCGACGCTGGGAGAGCTTGTGGCCTTGACTTCTGCCACCACGACCGCTCCGTCGGCCCGTTCGATAATGAGGTCGACCTCATGGCCTCGGTGGTCTCGGTAGTGGTACATCCGCAGTCTGCCAGCCGATGTTGAGAGACAGCGTGCTATCTCGTTGACCACGAAGGACTCCAGTAGAGCGCCGGCGGCGGGTACAGTGGGAGCGCTGAGTGCAGCCGCGTCAACTCCCATCAGGCTCGCGGCCAACCCGGTGTCACTGACGTGAATCTTGGGTCGCCGTACTGGCCGAGCCGATGGACTGCGTGACCACGACGGCAGGCGGTGTACCAGGAAAACCGTTTCCAACCATGTCAAGTACGAATTGAGAGTCGCTCGGTCGATTCCCAGGCGAGCGGCTGCCGACTGAACGTTGAGTTCGCTGCTAGTGCTGGCCGCGACCCATTCCAACAGTATCGGAAGCACAGTTCGACGGCGCAGGTCTCCCAGTGCAACCACATCGCGCTCGATGACAGTCTCCGCGTAGCTTTCGAACCAACCAGGCCGCACGATAGGATCCAGTGCCGCAATCTCGGGGTAGCCGCCGCGGCAGACAAGTTCCATGTATTCGCGACGAGAAGTACCCTGCTGCTGAACAGCATGTGACCGACCAACGGCATCGTCTCCATGCTCGAACCATGATTCCAATTTGGGAGGTGCGGTGCCTTCCAGTTCCGCCTCTGACAGCGTCCAGAGTTGTAGCAGGCGAACACGTCCGGCCAGAGACTCGCTGATCGCCGGGACAGTCAGAAAGTTGGTTGAACCGGTCAACAGGAATCGACCGGCAGCGGGGTCCGCGTCTACTGCCTGCTTGATCTCCCGGACGACTCTGTCACCTCCAAGCTGGACCTCATCAATAACCAGTGGATGATCTTGGTCGAGCAGGAAGCCGCGGGGGTCGGCCGTCGCGGCCTGTCGTGTTGCGTCGTCGTCCAGAGAGGCGTAGGTGCCTCCCCGCTGGGTGGCGACCAGTCGGGCGAGGGTGGACTTTCCGCATTGCCTGGCACCGTGGAGCACGACCACCCGAAAATTGTCCAAGGCTTCCTCGATCCTTGGTTGCATGTGCCTCGGAATGATCTGCATTTCCAGATCGTACTTTCAAATCAGCAATTTTCCATCACACTAATCGACATTTTGCCTGCAAGCCAATCGACAGTTTTCCTCCAATGAGTTGTTTCACCCTGCATGCGTCACGGACACGCCTGATCGCGCGATGATTCCTCCGCCACAAAACAGGAATTCCGCGGTGTGTTCCAGACTTGTCCACGAAACGCTGAGGCCTTGCGGGTTTCGCTGGAGGTCTGGTGTCAGGGCGCGTCGGCGAGTCGGCCTTCAACCGCAGCGTCCACCGCGTTGCTCATGTTCAGTGCGGCGATCAGTGCAGTCAGCTTCAGGTTGATCTCATCGATCTTCTCGTTCTGGGCCGCGAACTTGGCGTCGATCTTCTCGTCCTGCGCGGCGAATCTGGCCTCGATCTTCTCCTCGAGGCGAGTGATCCTGTCATCGAGGCGGGTGATCCTGTCGTCGAGGCGGGTGATCCTGTTGCTTTGATCGGTGAACACGAAGATCAACAACCCTGCGAATGCCATGGCCAACAATCCCTGCATCCCGCGCTCGGTGAGCCGCGGCGGCACCAGCCGCCTGCCCACCGCCACTGCTGCCGGTGGTGCCACACCGGGTTCAACGGCCGTGTCCGGCACCGATTCGGGGGTGTTCGGGGCGGCGGTGTCTGGCACCGATTCGGGGGTGTTCGGGGCGGCGGTGTCGGAACTGACGGTCGGTTCGGGCGGGTCTGCGGTCTGGGCCATCGGCTTGTCTGCTTTGGCGGCGGTGCTGGTGGATGTGACGGTCACGGCCCCTCTTTTGGTTCGGGTCGCAGTCGGCGATGCTCGGTGGAACTGGTTTGGGTGCCGCAAGACCCGGCAGCGAGGCTCAATCACAAAGCTACATCACAACCAATTTCATTACAACCAATAGCACGAACGGTACTCAAGTTCCCCTACCCGCTGCCGTTCATCAGCAGTGTTGCGACTCGGCCGCCCTCTCGAGAGCAAGGTCAATGTCCGGACTGCTGGAGATCGGGCCGCCTCGGTCTGGGTGTCGACGGCAAATCCGATACCGAGATGTTCCTGTGTTCCGACCCTGACGGCACTGCGGTGCTCTTCGTCGAATGGGAGCAGACTCGACTGGCGAGCGTAGGCTTGGCCTGGGTGACAACGCTTTGAAGGCTATGCGCCGACGTTGGCAGAGCTTGAGGCCACCCACCCCATGCGGGTCAACGGTCTTGGTTTGCGCTCAAAGTGGGAATCGTCGGCGCAGCCAGTCGGCGAGCAGGGGATCGACGACGCTGAGGCCTTGCGGGTTTCGCTGGAGGAAACCGTTGCCCACCAGTTTCTTGGCGGCGTCGCTGGCGGTTCCTGGTGGCAGGTCGAGCACGGATGCCGCGGCGCCGAAGATGCTTCCGCCGGTTGCGACTGCTCGCAGAGCCTTCTGCTGGCCGGTCGGCAGCAGGCTGTAGATGTGTTCGGATCCGCTGTCAACGTTTGCCCGTACTGCGGCGAGCGCATTCTCCCAGGTCTCCTGATTCGCCGTTCCGCCGGGTTCGACCAGCCTCCACAGCGCGTCCGTGAGTTGCATGGTGCGCTGGGGGTGCCCGCTTGCGAACGCGACGATGTGTCGGCTGATTCCGCCGGCGCGGCGATTGGTGTCGGCGAAGCCATCCTCGATGATGCGGTGTACTGCTCCGTCGGGCAGAGGCCCGATCTCTACCAGATCGGCTTGGGCGAAGAATGGCTGTGTCTGCTCGCTGAACAGTGTTCGCATAGTTGAGGGCTCTGAACCTGCGAACACGATGCCGAACGACTGGAAGTGGTGCTGAAGTTCGGTTCGCAGCACCCCGGCACCGCCTTCGACGTTGGCGATTCCGGAGAACTCGTCGAACACGACGAACATCTCGTGCCGTTGCGCAGCGTTCACCAACACGGAGAGCAGCGTCCTCAAAGAGAGCACCGGGTCGGGTCGTCGGCTCGGACTGCGGGTCAACTGCACGCTCAACACGCCGATGTTCACGGACAGCGTTCCGGCGATCGAGTCAAGAATCCTCCGCACGGGCCCAACCACGGAGGCCAGACCCCGGTCGACAGCCCCGGCGATGTCGGCCATTGATGTCATCTGGTAGAGGTCGATCCACACGGGTTGCGGACCGACGGCCTGCATGTCGGCGGCGACGCGCTTGAGGAGACTGGTCTTTCCGTAGCGCCTCGGACCGACCAGGGCAGTCAATCTTCGGTCGGCGATGCGTTGGGCTATAGCAAGTGCCAGTTGCTCGCGTCCGGTCACCTGCTCAGGCTGCAAAGGGCCGTGGTAGGGGAACGGACTCTGATCCATGGCCTAACTATACTCGAGTTTTCCGAGTAAAACTTACTCGAAAAATCCGAGTACAGAATCCAGGCGGGAGGGGCCGATCTCGTCTAGAGGAAGTAGACTTCCCACGTAGCGACAGAGTCTTCCCTCTTGTGGCGTTCGCTGGAGGTCTGGGGTCAGGGCGCGTCGGCGAGTTGGCCTTCAACGGCAGCGTCCACTGCGCTGCTCATGTTCAGTGCGGCGATCAGCGCAGTCAGCTTCAGGTTTATCTCGTCGATCTTCTCGTCCTGCGCGGTGAATCTGGCGTCGATCTTCTCGTCCTGCGCGGCGAATCGGCTGTCGACCTTGTCCTCGAGGCGGCTGATCCTGTTGCTTTGATCGGTGAACACGAAGATCAACAACCCTGCGAACGCCATGGCCAACAATCCCTGCATCCCGCGCTCGGTGAGCCGCGGCGACACCATCCGTCTGCCCACCGCCACTGCTGCCGGTTCTGCCGAACCGCGTTCAGCGGCGGTGTCTGGGACCGATTCGGCGGTGTGCGGGGCGGCCGTGTCGGAACTGACGGTCGGTTCGGGCGGGTCTGCGGTCGGTGCCATCGGCTTGTCTTCTTTGGCGGCGGTACTGGCGGATGTGACGGTCACGGCCCCTCTTTTGGTTCGGGTCGCAGTCGGCGATGCTCGGTGGGCTGGTTTGGGTGCCGCAAGACCCGGCAGCGAGGCTCAGTCGCAAAGCTACATCACAATCAATATCATTACAACCAATAGCACGAACGGTACTCAAGTTCCCCTACCAGCGGCCGTTCATCAGCAGCGTTGTGACTCGGTCGCCCTTTCGAGACCGTGGTGACGGCGCCGGTCGAGTGCTGGCGACGAAGCTACCCCGGCTCAGGTCGTGCGGCCCCGGTTGCATACCAGGAGTGGAGGCGCCCAGGCGGGCGATTGGACTTGGAGGATCGTCGGTTCCTACCGCCGACTGGCACATGCGGGGCACTTGCACCTCTTGAGTAGGAACTGTCGTGGATCAGCCATGCATCCGGTCATGGCAGTGCCCCTTCGAGAGGTGGGGTTTGGGGTAGTTGGTGGGGTCCACCTTTTGGGGCCATCGACGTGATCCTCGAAGAGCCAGATAACCAACAAACCCCACAACCCAACACACATAACACCTGGACTCACAAACTGGTCTCGTCAAATGCAGATAACCAAGCGTGTTCCCAATCTGCGCTGTTCTTGGGGGCGTTCGCTATAAGAGCGGCGGCTGCCGTTACCTGGGCGAGCGTATCAAGACGTTCTAGGAGGTAGTCCGTCGCTCCTCGGATCGTCTCGATGAGGGTGTAGTCGTCCTGACATGGTGTTCTGTCCTTCGTAGGCGGGTTAGTTGTCTCGTGCCGGGTCTTGGGGCGGGTTGGAGGGGAGGGCATTACGTGTCCCGGGTGTCGCATCGTTGTTCTGTTGCTGGATCGCGGTGGCATCGGTTTCCCCAGAGATGCTGCTTCACGCGTTGTGTTCAACAAGCTGACACCTTTTTCTAGCCATAAGCGCCCGGTCACAGGACCTGACCCACAATCAAGGGTCCGCACACCCCCAGATGCGTTTGCCCCATACCGCCCCTGCGCGCCCTGCTGCCGCTGGCGGCGTCACGAAGCGTCACCGACCGACGACCTCCAGAACGCGCCCGACCCCCCACGCCACACACGCTGGTTGCCAGGGCTCTCAACCCGTACCACCACCTCACCATCCACCTCCTCAACACCGATCACCTCCAAACCGGACGCAGCGAACTCAACATCTGAAGCAGCTTCAACCACCAGAGGCCTCCCGACTCTTCGACAAACTGACAGTCACAAGAACCGGCGAGGCCCACCTCTCGCACTCGCCGCTTGACAAGGGAGCGTCTGACAGGCCCTGATTCGGATGCAGAAGCGGCTTGCTCAGCGTCGCGAAGTGCTCTTGTGTTTCTACTCGCATCACGCCTTGGGGATCTTGCGGGAGGCGGGGGTGGGGGTTGGGAGGTTGGCGGCGAGGATCAGGGGGCCGTTGACGATCTCCTTGAGAAGGTCGGTGGCTTGGGGAGTCACCTCGATGGTGTGCTCGATAATGGACAGCACTAGGAGAAGTTCCTTGGACTGGGTCCAGCGGGTGGGGCGAATCTCGTCGAGGGGGCTGGACTTCCTACCCTTGCGTTTCCTCATGCGGTAGCCGAGCCAGGAGCGAAGGACTTGCAGGCCCGACACTTCGAAGTCCCAGGCGGTCTGGCTCACGGGACCGAAGACACCGGTACCGACGGTCAGGTGTTGGGTGTCCGGGTCGTAGCTGAACGAATCCGGCATACCTGACACGGGCGTGATCTCCGTAGCTCGTCCCTCCGGGAGGCGGGCTTGGCTCGAAGGGGCGAAGCGTTCACCCCATGAGTGCCGCCAGAGGAGATCGCGGCCGAACGTTACAGCCCGCTGAAAGAGAACGGGATCAGCGGTAATCGGGACGTGGATCGGCCCCGCTTGCTCCGCCAGCTCCTCGTCGAAACGATCGCTGAACGCGGGTGTTGCGCCTAGAGAGTAGACGTAGGCGAGCAGATCTTGAGCGGTGATCTCGATCCTTAGTTTCTCGCTCAATTTGGCGAGGAGATCCGGAGTCACGTTGGGTTCGTTAGCAGCCGCATCACGGTAGAGGGGCATGACATTCTTGGCACCGCGTCCGCTGAAGTGGTCGAGGTCTGGAACATAGGGTGTGGCGGTCACCACTGGGCCGCGGGCCAGTTTGGTTGAGGTCAGGGTCGTGAGAAACACCTGCCGCGACCCTCGGACACGCCAAAGATCAGGTCGCGGAAAATCAGCTAAGCGGTTGTCAGCGATCACCCACTGCCGATCGAAACTACGGTAACCGTATTGTTCGAAGCCCTCGGGTTTGGCCCCCTGATCAAGCTCTCGAATCGGTGGCAAACGAGAACCGACCTGCAGCAGTGGGAGTGGGGTGCTCTCGGTCGTACGATCTCTCGTCGTTCTCAGAAGCGGTTGGCGTTTCCGGGGGACCGCCTTCAGCAACTCGCGCCACCTCCGCTCCAGCGTGTTTCGGTCCTCGGCGATGGGCCATGCTCGTTTGATTTGGCACCCGCTGTGCGACCACGGGAACAGATCGGAGATCTTGGGCCAGTGCCAGTATGGGCGGTCGCTTCGAGGTGTCATTAGCTCCAAACCATCACCAGGTATCTCCTCGAATATGTCACCGAGGCCGATTTGGCCCAACCGCGTGAGCTTCTCAGATCTGCTACCCGTTACCCGTAGGTAGCGAACCTCGCACTCGCCAACCTTTTTCCCGGTCCGGACTCCAATAGTGATCGCGACGGGTGTCTGTATGTCGAAGATGTTGTCGTCCTTTCGGGCACCGCGTCCTTCGCCTCCGAGATCGATAATCCAAAGCTCATCGAACGCGTCGCGGAGGTGGTGTCGTACTCCACCCATTGAGACCCCGTCGAGAAAGGAGGAAGCGGTAATGAAGGCGACTATCCCTGGTCCTGGAGGCAACTCGGTTGCCTGCCATGTGGCCCAGCGCCAAAAGTAGACGTAGTCGTTGTAGACGTTCTTCAGGTGACCACCTAGCCCAGCGACTCTCATGGGCTCGGTTACGTCGTTGAGAAGCGGAGCGATTCCGCCGGCCCCGTGGCGGACCACGCCACCCTTGCGTCTGCCTGAATCGCCAGCATCTTTCTGCTCGCGGTCATATGGTGGGTTTCCGAGCACGACGGTGAACCGCTCTTTGTCCTTGAGGTCGGCCGCCCGCTCGCCTTCCTGAGCGACTGGACCGCGCATGGTAACGAACTGACCTTGGCGGGCAGCGTGATCAAGCGTGTCGGTGAGCAAAATCTGGATTGCGGTGGTGCCTTCGATGACACCCGAGTGGTGTAACTCAAGAGCGACCTTGAGGTGCGCGATGGTGTAGGGAGCAAGCATCAGTTCGAACGCGTGGATCGACTCAAGCACATGATTCTCAAGGTGTTTCTGCCAGCCTTCGGAACCATGGGACGCTTCGAAGGACTGGCGAGCTCGGCGCAACCACTCCACTAGGAATGTCCCGGTACCAGTGGCGGGATCAATCATCGACACGAAGGGGTTGGCTGGGTCCACATCTTCGGGTACTTCGAAGCCTCTACGTTGGGCCACCTCCCCCCAAGACGCGGTGTCAGCTACCCCGAGAGGCAAATCGAACCGGGATCGCAGTACTTCGTCGACCATGCGGACGATGAACTCCACGGCGGGTTGCGGCGTGTAGAAGGCCCCGGCATCGGCGCGCATCTTGGAGTCGTACTTCTTCAGGAACTCTTCGTAGAAGTGAATGACCGGATCACCGCCCTTGGCGGTAGAGCCGAACTGGTCAAGAATGAGCTCAACGTCGGTCTCGCGCAGATCAGCGCTCAATTGGGGTAGATCGCTGCCAGGCAGATCCAGTTCCACTGCCTGGTCATGTACCCGCTCGAAGAAGGCTTCCAGAAACGGATTGCCGAGTGGGACTGCTGAGAAGATCGGCGACGACCCGAAATCTTTCGGGGCGGTTACACGGCTGCTCAATGTGCCGTAGACGAGCGTTTGGGCGCACATATCGGCGAAGCTCTCTCTTGTCACGTTGCTGACCAACTGAGATCGAATCTCGCCCATCAGTTCTGAGAAGGGTGCCATTGATCTCAACCCTCCGGCTTGGAGGTCTTCGTCGATGTTGTTGCTGACGTCACCCGGCATGGCTCGTTCTCGAGCTCGCTCGGCTTCCAGTTCTGTCAGAATCTGGCTCCGTAAATCTTGAGCCGTCCTTGCCATCCGCTCGGCGAGTCGGGTTGCGTCCCTGA
The DNA here is from genome assembly GCA_965208435.1 of Candidatus Aldehydirespiratoraceae bacterium. Classification (GTDB taxonomy): domain Bacteria; phylum Actinomycetota; class Acidimicrobiia; order Acidimicrobiales; family Aldehydirespiratoraceae; genus VXYK01. Next base: position 2,390,441 of record OZ242337.1, read on the forward strand.
TGGCTTGTCCAAGCGGAAGCTTGAACGCCTCCCACCAGTTTGCTCGCCACAATTCTGGATCATTATTGTCTGGCCACGTCAAGTGTGGGAGAAGATCCTGGCTGAGACGGCGAAGATGTGCCGTGGGCGACTGAGCAGGGCGCCATGACAGCGAGAGGAACTCGGACGATTGAGCGTGATCGCCACGGAAGGCCAGAAGGTGAAGTTCCACTGAAGCTCCGGCACCGGTGAGGACCACAAAAAGCAGATCTTCAAGTCGCCAGGTCGGGTGCCCAAGACTCGGAGCGTGTTTACGACTCACGAGTCCCTGCAACAATCGGCGAATTTGTGTTCTGGGCAACCTTGGCCCACCGAACTCTAGGAAGAACACTCCCCAAGGTTGGCCCGCGGTCAACGGTCGCATCTGCTGGAATCGGCGCAGATCCTTGAACCGGTCGGGTGCGATGCCAAGGTCGCTGGGTTCCCAGTCGAAAGTGATGTCCTCCAGACGACCTGCGTCGTCAAGCAGTGAAGAGTCCAGTGGCCATCCGAGTTCGTCAACGAAGTAGTCGCAAACCTCCGCGAACGTACGGATAGAACGCAGAGACTCATCGTGGTCCGACGGCAGTCTGTGGTTCATCAGTTCAACTCCATCCAGCAACGCAGAGCCGGATCGGGAGCTTCGATCGGGGCGTTGATCTGTTTCAGATAGGTGTTGCGCACATGGCGGTGAACCTTATCGCGCACTTCCTGGAGGGTTTTGCGCTCCGTTGAGCAGCGGCGAGGAGTATTCGGCTTGGAGCGAATGCTCGCGACGATTTCGTTCGGAGACTCGATGATCGTCTCCTCGTCTACGCTGTACAGGTACCAGCGGGTCGGACCTGCCTCCAACGTGAAGACTCCCTGGTCGGAGTCGAGAGCGGGAAGGGAGTAACAGAAGAACACGCCGCGATGACCTTTTGCGAGTTTCCGGCGACCCGAGAAAACTGCACCGGGCAACCCGTCGAGCCGCTCGACCAGGTCCGGGTACTCCTGGAGCAGAGCTTGGTACTCCAAGTGCATCTCCTCCACGGTCGTTCGTGTCCCCTCGTAGTTGGCATTGAACTCCCGCAACGGGTCGTAATCGTCATCGGGGCGCAGCAGTTGACGACCCTCGATCCCCAGCGTGCTAGAGATCAGCAGGGTCTTGCCAGTGACCCGTTCGTAGAGTTTCAGTACTCGTTCAAGGTCGTCCGGTGGCAGGAAGTTCCAGTACCGGACAGTCCCCCGGTCCGTGGCAGACTCGGGGTGATCTGCCACCAAGCAGCGTTCAACCTCGGGACTCATTCGACGGTCCACGCGGCCGATCCTTTGCATCAACCGGACCGGGTTCCAGTGAAGGTCGTAGTTGATGAGTCGGGTGGCGTCCTGGAGATTGAGCCCCTCAGAGAGCACATCGGTGGAGATGAGCACTCGGATCTCATCTTCGCCTCGTTTGCGTAGCTCCGCTGTGTTGGTTCCGTTGTAGTAAGGAGAGAAGCGCCTGATCACACCGGCGCGATCCACGGTCGACCCTCCATCGATGCGCGCGAGGCCGTCGACTCCGGCGGCAAGAAGTCGCGACTCCACATAGCGGGCTGTGTCGGCGAACTCGGTAAACACAAGCACCTTGCGATCGCTCAGATCCTTGGCACGGAGCAGACGGATGAGCTTGCGTACCTTGTCGTCCTGTTCGGGAGTGATCCGGCTGATAGCGGAGTGAAACCTGATTATCTCGTCAAGGTCCTCGAACGTCTTGTCAAGAATCGCCGCCACGTCGTATTCGGTGCGGTCCAGCTCGACTACCGCTTCGAGCAGTTCCTGAGGCACGACGTCCTCGTCGGCATCGTCATCTGTCCCCGTCTCGTCAAGGTCGAGTTCCAACTGGACCTCGGGCCGGTAGTCGATCACCTCCGCGTGTTGGCGTTTCCAGCGGTCGATGCGGTCCTGTTCTGCTCCCGGCTCGCAATGGACCGTCGCGAAAGCCAACAGTTTGCGGAGCAGCCGATCGAGCGACTTCTCGAAGGCGTATACCGAACTCTCGAACCTCTTGAGGAACATTGTGCGGATAAGGCCAACCACCTGCCGCTGGCGATTCTCGTCGAGTGGGTTGATGTCCTCAGGACCGATGTAATGAGCCAGCGGGTAATACAGTGCTAACGAGAAGAGAGGCTGATCACGCTGGAACGCGCCCTCGAACATGTCGAGGACCTGCCCGTATGAGGAACGGATTGAGTATCCGGCGACCTGAGGTGGCTTGCGTTCGGGAAAGGCAGCCGACTCGCCCCGCTCCTGAATCTGGCTCGCCTTGGCATAGGAGCGGCTTCGCTGAACCACCAGTGCGCTGAACACCTCATCGGTGGCCAAGGCATCGCGCGCTTCGGGCGTCATCCCCTCCGAGAGTACGGAACCGACTAGTTTGGAAGTGTCGCCTTGAGTGCTCGTCTGGAGAGAACTCTGCAGCGCCCGCTCTTTGACGTTGAAGTGAGCGGAGAGATTGTGCACGCCGAGACTTTGGCTGAAGAAGGCTTCGTCGCCTCGGGTGAACAGTTCGGTCATGTGACGGAAATCGGCAAGCCGGTTGTTGACAGGCGTAGCTGTGAGCAGGAACAACATCTTTGGGCGCTGTGAACCGTCCAGCATGTCGTAGAGGCGGTAGTAGCGAGAGCGACGGTCTTGATCGTCCTCGGTTCCGTTCACGGTTGCGGATCCGTTGTTCTGGTCGCCGCGGCTGCCACGATTTCGAAAATGGTGAGCCTCATCAACGATCACTGCGTCGGCCAGGTCTGTGATGCGCTTGAAACGCGCGGGGAATTCGCCACCGCGCCCTAGGTCGGTGTGGCTGAACACGCTGAGGCTGGAGAAATCAGATCCACCGCCGACGCCGCCAATGTGAGGCAACCAACGCTGGAGGTGTGGTTCCCATACCCCTTCGCGGGCCGCCTTGGGGGCGAACAACACCACCCGCTTGTTCTCGTGCAACACCAGTCGCTCAATCAGCATCAGTCCCACGAATGTCTTGCCGAGACCCACCCCGTCGCACAAGAAAGCCCCTCCGTATCGCCGGGCAATCTTCATCAGCGACCAATAGGCCTCGTGCTGGTAGCGGTCCAATTCGCCGAACATCTCGGACCGGGACTCGTCCCATTCTCCTGCGGTCAGCTCACGGCCTCGGAAGAACTCATGCATCGCCTTGGCGTATATGTCGAACGGGGAATAGTCGGCTGTATGGCGCTGAATTGTGTGCAGCACATCGGCGGTTACATCCTCCGCGTCGGCCCAGTGGGTGTCGAACCAGTCTTGAAGCTGGGCCACCTCCCTCCCGCTCTGAACCTGGATGTTCAACTCAATGTTGCGAGTCAGTCCTGCATTCGTAAAGTTGCTGGAGCCAACCAGTGCCTGCGCACCCACGACATCGAACTTGGCGTGGGTGATGTAGGTCTTGGCATGGAACTTGTCACGCCTAAAGACGCGGCACTCGATCCGCCCGTCAGCGATCGCGTCAACTACCGCCTCAACACCCTCGAGGAACGGATTCGGTCCCTTTTCTTGCTCCAGACTGTCATTGAGCCGGTCAACGCGTTTACGTAGCGCCTCGGTGAACACGTTTTTTGTGCGAAGCGACACCTCATCGCCCATGAGCAGCCGGATCTTCTCAAGTTTCTGCCAGTCGCCGTCAAGCGCAAGCAGCGCCCCGATCTCAAAGAATCCGGTGGCGATGTCGAATGAGCGGGCCAGGTCGCTCCACTGCCGCAGATACTCCAGCCCTGTCCAACCCGAGACGCTGTTGTCGACGATGAACAGGTTTCCACCGTCTGTTTCGCTCACGTCGGAAACCCTACCGGGCTGCCACTCGCAGTCTCAAGGTGTGATCCGAGCACTGGGGTTGGCGTGGCTGCACGGCTAGGGCCGGTTACAGACTAGGGAGTGGAGGCGGGAGAGGCGGGGGGCGGTCTGGGACTTGAGGATTGTGGGGCGGTCGGTGCTGGATGCTCGGGCGGTCTCTCCCCAGAGGGCACGGCCGACCATGCAGCCGGACGCCCCAGCCTCGAGTGCCACCTCGACCTGCGCGAAGAACGACTCGAAGTCACCTCCGCCAGAGAGCAGCGTCCACGGCGTTGGGATCAGAGCGTTCATCTCCTCACAGGCGTCGAGCCACACGCTCCGGTCAGACTCAACGGCCGGATCGACGGGGAACGGGAGCTTCAGCAGGTGCGGGTCGGCAGAGGCGAACTCGCGGGCGGTCTCGATCACCACGCGGCGCCGGTCGCCGGGATCGTCGAGATCGTAGAAAAGCGGTTCGAGGACCAGCGGGATCTCAACCCGGCGGCACTCAGCGATCACCTCTGAGGCCACCGCCCGCTGCGCGGCCGCCAACGCCCGGTCCGGGTGATACGGCAGCAGCAGCTTGGCTGCGGCCGCCCCACAGGCCGCGGCGGCCTCGACAGACCAGCCGTCGAGCACGGTGGTCGGCGCAGAACCCAGATCGCCGAGATAGCCCTGAGCCTCGAGCGCAGCCACGAAACCGACCCCCGACGGCAGGGCTCCGGCGTCGGCGACCTGGGGGATCGAATACTCGGGCTCGAGCATGACCCCGGTAGCCATCGGCGCGAGCTCTCCCACGATGTCCACCTTGAGCGCGGTCAGCTCGTCGGCGGAGACAGCATCGGGGTCATCGGGCGACAGGAACTTGCGCAACGAGTCGCGATGGTCGATCGCCAGAACGCAGAAGCGCCCGTTGTGCGAGATGCCATCGAGGCTCATGGAGTAAGGCTCATCGCGTGAGGCTCATCGCGAGGCTCATGATGTGACCACCGGCAGACCCCACTCACCCGCGGTCCAGTCGCTTTCGATCCAGGTGTGCTCAGCAGCGAAGCACGGGGGAGTGGCGCGCTCGTCACCCTCGAGCTCGCCGGCCAGATAGTTGAGGAAGTACATGTTCGACCCGGGGCACGCCACCGACGTGTGGTAGCCCTTCGGCACCAGGGCCACGTCACCGTCGTTGATCACCAGGGTCTCGTCGAAACCCTCGTCGTCACGCCAATTCCGGTGCTGCGCATACCCCTCGGGCCGGTCGAGGCGGAAGTAGTAGACCTCCTCGAGGTACGGCGATCCGTCGCGCCCGTCATGACAGTGCGGCGGCCAACCGGACCAGGTCCCCCGCGGCACGTACACCTCATAGAGGATCAGCCGTTCGGCAGGCAGCGGTGACGCCAGCGCGTGGACCACCTGACGGTGCGCCGCCCCTCCGCCGCGGATCTCGCTGCGCATCTCGTCGGGTCGGATCAGCCGCAGCGGCAGCCTCCCCTCCGCAGGTGCGGACCCCACGGCGCAGGTGAACGAGCCACTGCTCTCGATGTTGAACTCGACCCCCGGCGGCACGTAGACGATGTGGGGTTTCTCAGCAAAGACCGAGGAGCGCGCCAACTCGAAGACCTCCCCGTCGGCGTGAACCTGACCGGACCCGCTCAGCGGCACGATCGCGGTCTCCTGGCCATCGACCGAATCGCCGAACGGCGTGTCGGTGCTCAGTTCATGAACCGAGAAGCTCAAGTAGGTCCAGTTCGCGGTCACGGGCGTGACCTCGAGGATCCTGCCCGGGCCGTCGGCAGGCCGCACAGGGCCCGATGCTGCACCGGCTGATGTTGTTGTCGAAGTCGGGGTCATGGCGTGATCTCCTTGGTCTTGACAGGGCGTCCCTCGTGAAACGAACGCCAAGCGGCCAGCCCGATCACCAGCGGGGCGCGGCCGTCGTGCAACGTGACCGGCGACGGCGCGCCGTCGCGGACCATCGCGACGAAATCCGTCCACTCAGCCAGATACGAAGGGATGTAGCGGTCGAGGAAGAAGTACGGGATGGTCGAGCCCGCGGAGCCTGTGGCTGTGCGCTTCGACGTGGTGGTGACGCCCGGATTGTCCGACGCCACCATTCCTGCCGAGCCGAACGCCTCAACTCGCTGGTCGTAGCCGTACACAGCCTGACGGCTGTTGTCGATGGTGGTGATCGCACCGTTCTCGTGGGTCATCACCACAACCACGGTGTCGAGGTCGCCAGCCTCGCCGATAGCCGGATCAACCATCACCGCCCCGGTGGCGTAGACCTCCACGACTTCGCTGCCGGTCACGTACCGGGCCATGTCGAAGTCGTGAATGGTCATGTCCAAGAAGATCCCGCCCGAGCCGTCGATATAGGAGACGGGGGGCGGGGCGGGATCACGGCTGGTGATCCGCACCATCTGCACCTCGCCTATCTGACCGCTGGCCACGGTGTCTCGCACCGCCTTGTGGCTGGCGTCGAAACGGCGGTTGAAACCGACCTGCACAGCGATCCCGCCGGCCTGCGCCGCAGCGATACCGCGCTCGACCTCAGAGAGGTCGAGCGAGAGGGGCTTCTCCATGAACACCGGCTTGCCCGCCTCTGCCGCAGCGACCAGAAAGTCGATGTGGGTGTCGGTCGGCGTGCAAACCGCAATCGCGTCGACGTCGTCGGCGTTGATCAACTCCTCGTGTGATGCGGCGGCTCGGGCACCGAACTCCGCAGCGACACTCCGGGCACCCTCCTCGAACACGTCGTAGACCGCAACCAATGAGGCGCCCTCGGCCCGACGCGCAATGAGCTCCGAGTGCATCCGGCCGATGCGGCCGACTCCAAGTACCCCGACTCGCACGTCGTTCACGGTCTCTCCTCCGGGCTCACGGGGTCTCCTTCGGGTGGGGCTCTTTCTGGTTCACGGTGTGTCCTTCGGGTGGGGCTCTTTCTGGTTCACGGTGTGTCCTTCGGGTGGGGCTCTTTCTGGTTCACGGTGTGTCCTTCGGGGTTCGTTCACCTTCGGTCACGATGCCTCTTTCCGGGGTTCAGGATGTCTGTCGGGGTTCACGATTTGTGTCTTTCGGGTTCGCCGATGTCCAAAGGATCGGCTGAACTGTCGTCGACTGCCCGTTCGGCGGTGGACAGGTCTGCGACTATCCGGCCCCCGACGACCTCGCAGCGATAGATGTTCAACGGGTCCTTGACGGGTCTGCGCAACGGTTCGCCGGTTCGCAGATCGAAGCGGCCGTTGTGTTTGGGGCACTCGACGACGCCGTCGAGGACCAGTCCCTCGGCGAGGTGGGCCGCGGCGTGAGTGCAGAGCCCGTCGCTCACGGCGACCTCGGTCTCGCTCAGCCGGTAGAGGGCGTACGTCCGCTCGCCGATGTCGCAGCGGCGCGCCCTCCCCACAGCGATCCCGTCCAACTCGCCGAGATCGACATGGCCCGCAACCGCCGTCTGAGCGGCTTCGGGAACGATCGGGCCGTGATCGACGAGGCTCAGAGACGCGTCGGGCACCTCGGGGATCTGCCGGTCAGGTATCTCCCAGGCAGAGTCTCTTGACTGCCGGCGCAACGCGCCCAGCAGTTCCCGGTAGGCCGCCCCTGTGCTGGGCAGAGCCGGTGGCAGTGAATCCTTGATCTCCTCGTGCAGTGCGGGCAGCGCATGGTAGGGCACGCCCGGGAAGAGGTGGTGCTCGATGTGATAGTTCATGTTGGAGTACAGGAACCTGAACAGCGGGTTCATGTACACCGTGCGGGTGTTCAGCCGATGATCGAGCACATCCTCCTGCAGGCCGGCGTGCTGGGTGATCCCGAAGAACACCACCAGCCAGCCGCCATAAATGGTGGGCAGTCCGACCAACAGCACCGGCAACGGATGCCACAGGACCAGAGACAGAGCGCCTGCCCCGGCGACGACTGCCACGAAGATCCGGTCCTCGACAATCAGGCGGCGATGCTCAGAGGCGGGGATGAAGTCAGCAGCGTCAGCATCGATGCGACCTGCCGCGTGTTTCGTCATCCGCCAGAACATCCTGGGTCCGTTGACGACGTTGGAGAAGGTGAGGGGCAGGGCACGCACGTTGGGCGGTCGGGGGAAGATGATCTCGGCGTCGCGTCCCACGATGATCGTGTCTGAGTGATGGCGGTAGTGCGACCAGCGCCACATGGTGGGCTCGCGCCACAACATGAACGAGGCGATGTAGTAGACGACGTTGTTGGCAGCGGTGGACCTGAAGGCCGTGCCGTGGCCGCACTCGTGCCAACGGGAGTCGGCAGCTCCCCCATAGAGGGCCCCGTAGACGAACAGCAGCGGCAGCGAATACCAGGAGAACCAGCTCACCACGATCACCACTGCCAGGGCGATTATCCCGCCGAGCCACAGCGTGGTGTCGCGCGCGGCACGAGCATTGCTGCGCGTCATCAACTCGACGAGCCGATCCTCGTCGATGGGCGGTTTCCACCAGGGTGCGCCGGCCAGCCCTGCTTCGCGGGCGCGCCGGTTCTCCGGTCCGGCCAGGCTGTAGTCGCGCAGCGTCGCGGTCACGGGCCGAACTCGGCGGGCGGAACGGGCGGCTCGCCCGCTCCCTGCACGGACTGGTCGAGGTCGATGATGGTTCCGCTCATCAACCCCGCCTCGTCGCTGAGCACGAAAGCCATCGTGTTGACAAGCTCCTCGATCGACACCAGGCGCCCCCAGGGTCTTTCCGCCGCGGCGGCTTCGAGCCAGCCGTCGACAGCTCCGTGGTGTCTGCGCTGGGTTGCGTCCTCTCCGGGCGTGTTCATCCAGCCCGGGTTGACCGTGACCACACGAACCCGGTGCCGCATCAGTTGGTAGGCCAAGTTCTTGGTCATCGTCATCAGCGCACCCTTGGAGACGCAGTAGGCGGTGATGAAAGGCTGCCCGCCGTGAGCCGAGGTGCTGCCGACATTGACCACCGAGGCCGGGGTTCCGTTGCGCCGGGCGATCCGGGCCACTGCCTGAGTGAGCTGGAAAGGCGCTCTGGCGTTGACGGCCATCATCGCGTCGAACAACTCGACGCTGGTGTCCCAGACGTCGCCCCGGTCCGTGAGCGCCCCGCAGTTGGCCAGATGGTCGATCCTCCCGAAGCGCTCGTCGGCGGCACTGATGAGAGCGTCCACCTGCTCTGCGTCGCCGAGGTCGGCCGCAACGAAGATCGCGGAGCACCCCTTGGCCTCAAGTTCGGCCCGCACCGCGGTTCCCCGCGCGGCGTTGCGCCCGGTTACCACTGCGCCGGCGAGACCCTCGTCAGCCATCCGGTGCAGCAGGGCCTGACCCACCCCCTGGGTTGAACCCGTGGCCAGCGCAACCTTCTCGGCGAAACGCCGCGGCATCACCACCCCACCCTCTGTGCGGCCTTCCCCTCGTCGAGTTCGGCTCTGGCATCACGGATCTCCTGGCGGTTCGAGACCTCGGGAACACCGACCTCCCACCATGCGCCGCCCTCGGTCCAGTCGTAGGCCGAGGTCTGCAGCGCGATCACATAGCTGCGGTCGGCGGCCCTGGCCCTTTCGAACGCCTCGGCCAGTTCAGCCACACTAAAGACCGTCTCGGACTGCGCGCCCATTGCTGCGGCGTGGGCTGCGAAATCGACTCGCAAGTCCCCGACGACTCTCGAATCGGCGATGAGATTGTTGAACGGCACACCACCCTGGTTGGTCTGCAACCGGTTGATGACCGCGAAACCGCCGTTGTCGCAGACGATGACGATGAGCTTGTGACCAGACAGCACGGAGCTGTAGAGGTCGCTGTTCATCATCATGTAGGAGCCGTCGCCGACGAAGACCACAACATCGCGGTCCGGCAGCGCCATCTTCGCCCCCCAGCCCCCGGAGATCTCGTAGCCCATGCACGAATAGCCGTACTCGGCGTCGAAGGAGTGCACGGTGTCGCTGCGCCAGCCGTTGACGAGTTCACCGGGGAACCCGCCCGCCGCGGTCAGCGCATAGGTGCGTTCGTCCGCTGCACGGTCGACGACGCCGACCACCTGCGCGTAGGTCGGAAGCGTCTGCGATTCAGGAGACGAGGCTGCCTGAGGCGCTGCCAGCTTGTCGATGTAGGCGTGGTATTGAGCGGCTTCGGAGGCACATGTAGCCGACCAGGACTCGTCGGCCCGGTAGTCCCCGAGCGCGGCCGACAGTTCGGTCAGGGCCTCTCGTGCGTCGGCCACGAGCGGCACTGAGAGGTGTTTGGTGGCGTCGAAACGGGCCGTGTTGACACCGATGATCCTGACCGCTTCGTTGGCGAACACCGTCCAGGAACCGGTCGCGAAGTCGCCCAGTCGAGTGCCTGCCGCGAGCACCACATCGGCCTGGGCGGCCAGAGCGTTCGCTGAGGTGCACCCGGTGACGCCGATGGTCCCTGCGTGCAGCCGGTGGGACTGCGCCAGACTGGTTCGGCCCGCCACCGTCTCCACGACCGGCACGTTGTGGGTTTCGACGAACTCGGCGAGCGCGGCTTCCGCTTGCGACCAGTGAACCCCTCCACCGCTGATGATGAGCGGCTTGCGTGCGGTGCTCAACAGCGCGGCGGCGCGGGCGAGTTCTGCGCGGTCGGGTCGGGGCCGGCGGATCTCGTGGACCGTCTCGTCGAAGCAGCGAAGGGGGTAGTCGTAGGCTTCGGCCGCGACGTCCTGAGGCAGCCCGATGAAGGCCGGTCCGCAGTCGCCGGGATCCAGCATCGTGTGCAGGGCGTGGGGCAGGGCGTGGACGACCTGGGCCGGATGCGTGATGCGGTCCCAGAAACGCACAACCGGCCGGAAGCAGTCGTTGACGGTGGTCGACGGATCTCCGAACTGCTCCACCTGCTGCAGCACAGGATCGGGGATACGGCTCTGGAAGGTGTCGCCGGCCAACAGCAGCAACGGCATCCGGTTGGCCATGGCGACCGCGGCGGCTGTCACCATGTTGGTTGCGCCAGGGCCCACAGACGACGTCGCAACCATGATCTGACGGCGTTTGGAGGCCTTGGCGTAAGCGGTGGCGGCCAGGGCCATTCCCTGCTCGTTCTGTCCCCGCCAGGTGGGAAAGTCCTCTTTGACCTCCTCGAGGGCGGTGCCCAGACAGGTGACGTTGCCGTGCCCGAAGATGGCGAACACACCGGGGAATATCGGTTTCGGCTCGTCGTCGATGATGATCTTCTGCGCCATCAGGTACTTGACGACAGCCTGGCTGGCAGTGAGTCGAACTGTTCTCATCGTCATGACAAGCGCTCCACCTTGATCCATGTGCCGGTCTGACATGATCGCAACCAGGCATCCTGAAAGCTCACGTAGTCGACTGCATCAGCGAAACCCGGCTGGTGCTGCTCGCCGCGGGCGACCGCACTCAAGAATTCGTAGTTCTCGATGACCTTGAGGTCTTCGTAGCCGATGCTGTTGGCGTCGCCGGGCACGAAATGCCCGTGATACGGGTAACGGTCCCCCGAATAGACCTTGGTGTAGCCGCGCGGAGCGGCGCCTTCGTCGTCGACGATGAAGACCTCCATTTCGTTCATGGTCTCGAGATTCCAGCGCAGCGCCCCTCTGGTCCCGTAGATGTCGAAGGCCATCTGACTCTCAGGCCCGACGATCGAGCGGGACGACTCGAAGGTGCCGCGGGCGCCGTTCTCGAAGACGACCATGGCCGCTGCGTAGTCCTCGTTGGTCACCTCACCGGTGGGGTCGCCCGGCTTGCCCTGGTCGTAATGGGTGCCGTCGGCTGCGGGAAGGGGCCGCTGCTCGATGAACGTCTCCATGGTCCCCATCACAGTGGTTATGGGACCCACAAGCATGTGCGCCAGATCGACTGCGTGGCTCATGATGTCCGACGACACGCCGTAGCCGGCCTCCTCGATCAGGTAACGCCATGACAGCGTGCCGAGCCGGTCGCTGCCGTACATCGAGAAGAAGCGCCCCCGATAGTTGGTGATCTCGCCCAGAGCCCCTGAGTCGATCAGCTCTTTGGCGTACTGCACCAGCGGTGCCCAGCGGTAGTTGTAGCCCACGCCGGTGATGACTTTGGCAGCAACTGCGGCGGCTTCGATTCTCACGGTCTGTTCGGGGGTCCCGCCGACCGGCTTCTCGCAGAAGACGTGTTTGTTGTTCTCTGCTGCGGCGGTCGCCAACGGTTCGTGCAGCATGTTGGGAGCGGTGACATAGACGACGTCCACCTCGGGATCGGCCACCACGTCCTGCCAGTCGGCGGTCACCCGCTCGAACCCGACCCCTTCGAGTGCGTCGGTCCGCCGCTGTGCCACATTGTCGCAGCAGATCACGAGACGGGGGTCAAACTCCCGCTCTGGAAACAGCGAAGGGACCCGTTTCGCAGAGCGGGAGTGAGCCTGACCCATCCAGCCAAAACCGATAACGCCAATACCGATTGAGGTGCGGGTCATATCTGTTGCTCCCTGCTGTCGCTGCGGGCGGTGCCGCAGACCCCTGTTTGCGCGTTGCTGCCCGAATATGTGGGGACGTTGTAGACCTCCGGGTTGACGCAGGTGGCGACCCGGTCACCGTTGAGAGCAGTCAAGGCGTTGTCGAGAGCGGCGCTGAACATCCGGCGGCGGCCACGGTCGGTTGCCGAAGCAATGTGGGGGGTGATCATCACGTTGTCGCGGCCCTGCAGCGGATGATCGGTCGGCAGCGGCTCGGGAACGGTCACATCCAGGCCCGCACCCGCAATATGGCCCGAATCGAGTGCCTCGACCAGGGCATCCTGGTCGACCACACCTCCCCGAGCCGCGTTGATGAACAGCGAACCGCGGCGCATCTTCGCGAAGGCCCCGCGACCGAAGAGTTCGCGGGTCTCGTCGGTCAACGGACAGTGGGCACTGACCACGTCGCTGCGTTCGAGAACCTCGTCGAAGGAGACCAACTCAACGTCCTCGTTGCGGGGGTCGAGGTACGGGTCATGGGCGATGACCTCCATCTCGAGGCCCCGCGCGGCTTTGACCACCCGTTTGCCGATGGGCCCGCAACCGACCACTCCAAGGGTTCGCCCGGCAAGTTCGATGCCCTCGTTGTCGACGTAGTAGTCGCCGGTGTGGCCCCGGAGCCGCCGCTGGTTGGCGCTGAGCGACTTGGCGACATGCAACAGGAGAGCCATGGTGTGCTCAGCAGTGGAGACCGTGGGCGACTCCGGTGCGTTGCAGACGACCACGCCGCGTGCCGTGGCGGCTTCGAGGTCGACCGCGTCGAACCCGATCCCGGACCGGGAGATGACTCGGAGCTCGGGGGCGCGGTCCATGAGCAGTCCGTCCCAGACCACGCCGCTGGCGATCACTCCGTGCGCCTTGGGCAGCGCAGAAGCGTCGGGCCCGAGCAGTTCGGCGCGTCCCGCTGCCAGTTCCTCGAACCCGGGAGTCAATGTCCGGTCGATGTAGATCGTCGGCAACCTGCTCATATCGCCTGCCTCTGCTCGGTTGCGTCGGTCCTCTGTGCTGGGAGGAGGGAGTCCAGGAAGTCGTCGATCTCAGGCACCGTCGGCATGTCGTCGGCACACATGAGCCGGTTGGCGACTATCGCGCCCGCGGCGTTCCCGTACTCCACGGTCCGTACCAGATCCCAGTCGTTGAGCAGGCCGTGGCAGAACGCGCCGCCGAAGGCGTCGCCGGAACCGAGTCCGCAGACGACCTCGACCGGGAACGGCGCGATCGTGGATCGTGTGCCGTCCGCAAGCGCCACCATCACTCCGTCGGCACCCAGTTTCACGACCGCGGCGCGCAGTCCCCGTTCCAACATGCGATCGGCCGCCTCGTCAGGGTCGCGGGTACCCACGGCTATCTCGCACTCGTCCCGGTTGCCGATTGCGATGCTGAAATGGTCGAGCATCGGTGCGATCTGTTCGCCGGCCGCATCGGGCGAGTCCCAGAACATGGGCCGCCAGTCGAGGTCGAGCACGGTGTGGGGCCTGCGTTCGCGCTCCCGCAGCATGGCACTGACGGTGGACCGGCTCGGTTCCCAGGCGAAGCGTGAAGCCGGAATCCAGAACACCGGCACCTCGCGCACGACATCGAGGTCCACATCATCGAGTGAGAGGTTCTGGTCCGGTGCCCGGGGTTCCCGGTAGAAGATGATGTTCGGATCCTCGGGCGGGTTCAGTTCAGCGAAAGCCAACGGGGTCTTGAGTTCGGGGTCGGTTCCCACGAAGCGCGTGTCGACGCCGAAGGTGTGCTCAAGCGCATGGCGGACATATGCACCGAACTCGTCGTCGCCGACGCGGGTGACCGTGGCGCAGCGGTGCCCCAAGCGGGATGCGGCAACCGCCACATTCGTGGAGGTGCCTCCGATCGACTTGCGGAAGGTTGTCGCTTCGGTCATCGACACTCCGAGTTGCTGCGCGTAGATATCGACACTGACTCGTCCGACCGTGAGCAGTTCGAGACTACGGGCGGGCTCAGGCACCACCCGACACTGCTTGCTCGAGCTCATGCTGGAGTTGTTCAAGTTCGGCCCCACCGGCCATCAACTGGGTCAACTCTGGAAGAGTGATGTCTTCCTTGGCGAAGTTGCCCATGGATTGACCGCGGTTGAGGATCAGGAAACGGTCCCCGACCGGATAGGCGTGGCTCGGGTTGTGGGTGATGAAGATCACTCCGAGACCCCGGTTGCGAGCCTCGACGATGTAGCGCAGCACGACACCGGACTGCTTGACCCCGAGCGCCGAGGTCGGCTCGTCGAGGATCAGCACCTTGGCACCGAAGTAGACCGCCCGGGCGATGGCGACCGACTGGCGTTCACCACCCGACAGGGTGCCCACCGGCTGTTCGGTGTCGCGGATGTCGATGCCCATCTTGGCCATCTCCTCCTTGGCGATTCTCTTGGCCTTGGACTTGTTGACCCAGCGGATCGGCCAGCGGCCGATCGTGGGTTCAGCACCCAGGAAGAAGTTTCGCCACACCGACATCAGCGGCACCATCGCCAGATCCTGGTAGACCGCGGCGATGCCCCGGTCCAGGGCCTGGCGGGGGGAGGTGAAGGCGCACTCCTCGCCCTCGAACACGTAGGTTCCCTCGCTGTGGCCATGCACCCCCGCGAGTATCTTGATGAGGGTGGACTTGCCGGCGCCGTTGTCGCCGAGCACGCAGGTCACCTCGCCCGCGTTCACAGTTGTGGTGACTCCCTGCAGGGCGATGATGTTGCCGTAGAACTTGCCGACGTTGTCGAGTTCAATGAGGTTGCTCATCGGATGACCTCCTGTGCTTCGTGTGCCTGTGCTTCGTGTGGGAGCCTGCTCATCGGACCGCCTCGGCTTTGGCCTTGATGAAGTTGTTGGCCATGACCGCTCCGAGCAGGATCACGCCGAGGAAGGCGAACCGCCAGTCCGAGTTCCACAGCGCCAAGCCGATTCCCTGCTTCGACATGGCCATGATGAACGCCCCGATGGCAGCTCCCAGCACTGAGCCGTAGCCGCCTGTCAGCGCTGTGCCGCCGACGACAGCGGCGATGATGTACTCGAACTCGAGACCGTTGCCGGTGCCGGACTGCAGCGTCTGCAGGCGGAATGCCAGCAACAGGCCGACCAGCCAGGCTGCACCGGAGACGATCATGAACAGCTGCGTCTTGGTCTTGGCCGCGGGCACGCCGATTTGGCGTGCGGCCTCCTTGTTGCCACCGACCGCGAAGATCCAGCTGCCGAACTTCGTGCGTCCGAGCACGAAGGTTGCGACCGCGGTGAAGGCGATGAACCAGAGGATGCTCATACGGAAGTTCGCAACCGCGACCCCGGATTCGATCTCGTCGCTGGTGGTCCACAACAACCGTGAGATCAGACCGATGAGGATCGCAACCAGGCCTATCCCCGACAACCATGTGGACAAGCGGTCAGCTTCGTGGTCGACAGCCCGCCTCTGCTGGTAGCGCCCGCTGACAAGCGCCCACGCGAGGATGATCACGGCACCGAACATCATCACGCTGAAGACCTCGGTACGGAACTTCTCGTGGCCCGACTCGGCTTGGATGAACAGCGCCAGCGCGGCGATCGCCACCGAATTGAGAACCAGGATCACTGAGCCCGACAACGCAGAACTCCGCCTGGCCCGCAGGGCGGCCATAGTCAGCAGGATCAGGCCTGTTGTTGCCAGACCGACGAACAATATTGCCCGCAACCCCTGCTCGGTCGTCATGAACATGAACGCGAAGACGGAGACTGCTCCAACCAGACCGGCCCGCCCAGCGTGCATTGCAACGGTGCCCAGATCGGCTCCAGAGGTTCCGCCTCCATTGCGACGCCAGACTATTCCCCCGGCCAGACCGGCGACTGCGAGCGTGATCAACCAGTCGACGGCGACAGGAAGGCGGTTGAGGATGGTCTCCTGTCCGTCGATGTCAACCACCAGGGCGCAGACGGCGCCGATGACGATCAGCGCCACGCCTAGACCGGTGAGTTCGAGGACCCGCGTGTCGAGGTGGATGTGGTTGTCGCCGGTGACGGGTTCGTAGCGCCACAGCGCGACTCCGAAAAGGCCGACGAGGATCGATCCCGATATCACCAGTCCCGAGATGACGTCGCCTGAAACGCCGTTGGTGTTGTGCATCAGCAGCACCCCGACGACCGTGCCGACGACACCACCGGCGAAGAGTGCGAGACCCATGACGTTGGGAACCTTCTTGCGGAGGTAGTTCCCCTCGTACACGGCCAAGACCATCAGAGCGAGGCCGAGCAGGATCCCGATGGTGTATGCCACGTCGCGGGTGTCCCAGATGTGGTCGTTGCGGGTCCAGACGCTGGCGAAGATCGGATGCCAGAAGTCGAAACCGTGGCCCTCGTCGATCCGTCCGACAGAGATGTTGTCGATGGTGAGCTTGGAGAAGCCGAGCTTGAAACCTCGCAGCACGAAGAATGTCGCCAGCGTCACGATGAAGCTCGGCAAGCCGGTTCGCTCGACGACAGTGCCGTTGTACCAGCCGAGCGCCATGGCCACAACGAACGACAGCGGTATGGCGATGAAGAGGCTCAAACCTGCACCGCCGAGCTCTCCGATGTCTTTGACCAGCAGGATCGTGACTATGCCCAAAGCGCCTGTTGCCGCGCCCGACGACAGGTCGAACTCCCCACCGATCATCAGCAGGGCCACCGCCACGGCCATGATGCCGAGCGTGGCCGAGACGTCGAGCACGCCGGACAGGCCACCGGCGGTGCCGAACTGCTCTGAGACAGCCCAGAAGAACAGCCAGATGGCAGCGGAGCCGATGACCGCCCCGATCTCGGGTCTGACCAGCATCCGTGTGAAGACACCGCGGTAGGCGAGTCGTTCGTCGCCTGATGCACTGTCGTCGGTGCCGGAATTTACCGCTACGTCTGACATATTTTCCCCTTGGTTGCGCCTGCGCCTGGCGCACATCGCCGGACACTGTTTCAAACCCTGTGCGGCTCCGGCGTTACCGACGCAGGGATGCCTCAAAATAAGAGGTAGGGGTCCCGAGGTGGGGTTGCCGACACCTGGGTGCCAGCAACCCCACCTCGGGTTTGCTGCAATTGCCGGCTGATCGAGCGGGCTCGATCAGCTCGTTTGACTATCGAGTTCCGGCAGCTACCAACGCCTTGACGGCGGAAGCATTGTCGGGGGTCACGAAGCCGGGTCCGGTGAGGATCGGGAGACCGCCACCGAGGGTGTTCTGGTTGGTCACCTCGAGGTACATCAGCACGACCGGGATGTATCCCTGCAGGTACTGTTGCTGGTCGACGGTGAAGGCCACCTCGCCCGCCTCGATGGCGTCGATGATGTCCGGGGTGATGTCGAAGCCGCCCACATGGAAGTCGCTGCCGACACTCTTGCCGAGGGCCTTGGCTGCTGCGAGACCGGACATGGCGATGACCGGGCCGACGCCGAGGAAGCCGTCGATGTCGGAGTCAGCTGAGAGGGCCGCGTTGATGGCGCCTTCCTGGGCCACCTGGTTGGCGTCGAGGTCCATGAAGGCCTGGACGACTTCGCCGTTGAAAGTCTCGTCGAGACCGTCGCAGCGCTCACCGAGAGCGACGTTGTCCTGCTCCTGGATGCCGCAGAGCACCTTGGTGGCGCCGAGGTCATTGAAGCGGAGGCCCGCGCCGTTGCCGGCGATCACCTCGGTCTGGCCGACGTGGCTGGTGGCACCGATCGACTGGTAGTCGTTGACACCGGAATTGAGGGTGTAGACGGGGATGCCGGCGGCTACTGCTGATTGCAGCGGCGGGATCAACTGGTCGGGACTCGGCAGCGATGCGGCGATACCGTCGGAACCCGCGGCGACAGCAGCTTCGATGTCGCTGGCCTGGACTCCGGGATCGTTGTTGGATCCCTGCCAGACGAGTGTCACACCAACATGGTCGGCGGCAGCTTCAGCGCCGCGCTTGACGACTGACCAGAACGGCCCGTCGTCGGAGTGGGTGATCATGTGGAACGTCAGACCGCTGTCGGGTGTACCACTGTCTGCTGCAGCGGCTGGTTCCGGCTCGTCTGCGCTGTCGTCGTCGCCGCAGGAAACAGCGAAGAGCGAGAAGATCGCGAGCAGTGCCAACAGAAACCGTAGTTTCTTCATTTTGGGGATTCCCTCCTGTTTGGGGTTGCAAGTAACCGGTTTCGGAACCGTTCGTCCCATGCGTTCATGAGTCGAATCCGGCTTCCAAACTCCGGATGAACGCGACGCTCCTTTGAACATCACGAATTGGGCCCTCACCTTCGGGGGGCTCCCCGGTGGTGATGGCGACATCTTGTTCTATCACGTACCAGCCCTGATAACTCTCGGCTTCCATCGTCTGCACCACGGCTGCGATGGAAGCGTCGCCCTGCCCGAGCGGCACGAACAGTCCGGCTTGGACTGCCTGCATCAAGGTCAAGGCTCCGGCGTTGAGTTCTGCGGCCAGGTCGAGTCTGAGGTCTTTGAGGTGGACGAGCGCGACCCGTTCGGCGTACTTCTCGGCGAAGGCGACGGGGTCGTAACCGCCGATGAGCAGATGGCCTGTGTCGAGCACCCAGTGGACATCTGAGTTGTCGAGGACACGCTGCACCTCTGCCGCGGTTTCGATCAGCGAGTCGACATGGGGGTGCAGCACCTGTGTGAGTCCGTAGGCGCCGACCGTGACTCCGACGGTGTCGAGCATCGAGAGGATGTTCGACCAGTGGCTGTCGGTCAGTTCGGGACGGGTCCAGTCGTCGGGGTCGCTGACCACACAGGTCACGTAGTCTGTTGCGCCTGCGTCGGCAAGCAGGCGAGCGCTCTGGTGAACTCGATCGAGTGTCTCGTCGCGCTGTGCCGGGTCTGCCAACGCCAGCGGGTTGAACCCGCCGGTGAGGGCCAGCCCGAAGGAGCTCAGCGTGCGTGACAGTTCGGCCGGATCGGTGGGCAGATAGCCGATCGACCCCAGTTCGGTGGCGCGCAAGCCCACTTCAGACATTTCGCGGAGCACTCGCTCCACGGGAAGTTGGATTCCCCAACCGGGGACTTCGCACACTCCCCAGGAGATGGGCGCGGCAGCGGTGCGCTCCAAAACAGTCGTCATTAACGCTGTCGCCTCACTCTGCTGCCCCCCAGGACCTCGAATAGTTAGTAATAGTTAGAGCGCTCTATTGATTGTAGAGCGCTCTAACTATTACTCTTTCGTCTGTCGTTGTCAAGTGTCACAGGAGTTCGAGGTCTTGGTTCAACCAACCATGGAAGACGTCGCAAGCCGCGCGGGCGTGTCGCGAGCCCTGGTTTCGCTGGTCATGCGGAACTCGCCGAAGGTGAGCGAGCGGTCTCGAATCGCTGTCCTCGAAGCCGCGGAAGAACTCGGCTACCGACGAAACCTCATGGCCCACCACCTCGCCAGTCGGCGCACCATGACAATCGGCCTGGTTCTGAACGACCTGCACAACCCCTTCTTCGCAGAGATGACCGACGGCATCCACGAAGCTGCGCTCAAGGCCGGCTATCGCATCGTCATCAACACTGGCCTGCGCAACCGGGCGGGCGAGAAGGCTGCGGTTGACACCTTCCTCGAATTCCGCACCGACGGGATCATCCTGGTGGGCAGCGAGTTGTTCGGAGACGAACTGGAGGCGCTTGCTGCAGAGACCAACCTGGTCGTCGCCGCTCGTGTCTCGACTGCAGACAGCTACGACACGGTCAGTATCGACGACCGGCTGGGAGCGCGAATGGTCGTCGACCACCTGGCGAATCTCGGTCACCGGCACATCGCGCACATAGACGGCGGTCCAGGCGCCGGAGCGCGCAGGCGCCGTGAGGGCTACAAGGCTGCGATGGAACAACGCGGACTGTCCGAGCACGTTCGAATCGTTGCCGGCGAGTACAGCGAACACGCCGGGACTGCCGGTGTGGATCGGCTGCTGAGCGACGGTGAGACCCCGACAGCGATCTTTGCCGCCAACGACCTCATGGCCACCGGTGTGTTGAACCGGCTTCAAGGCAGAGGTCTGAGAGTCCCCGAGGATGTGTCGCTGGTCGGTTTCGACAACACCGCGGCGGCAGCGCTGCACCAGATGAGCCTGACCACCGTCGACCAGCCGTGCGAACTGCTCGGCCAGTTGGCCGCCCGGTACCTGATCGAGCGTCTTGACGAAGAACGAAAAGATGCTGTACACGAACTGTTGACCCCCTCGCTCGTGTGTCGCAGCACCAGTGGCCCCGTGACGCAACGAGCGCCCGCGACGAACAGGACGGGATAGAGCCATGTCAGCCAGCCCGATCAGAGTGGTCGATACCGACAACCTCGACGAGCAACTCCCCGACCTGTTGGCGGAGATGCTCAACGGATCAGGCGCGATCATCATCAAGAACGCATTTGGTGCCGAGGTGATCGCCGAGGCCCGCGACCTGATCCACCAGTACACGGTCTCCGAGGACGACAAGGAGACCCACTTCCTGGGAGCGAGCACCGAACAGGTCAACCTTCAGCGGCGTGTCTGGAACCTGTTGAACAAGGGCGAGGTGTTCGAACAGATGGTTCAGCACCCGCTGGTGATGAAGATCGTGGGTGCTTTTCTTGGTGACGAGTTCATCATGGGCTCGGTTGCAGCCAACCGTCTGATGCCCGGTGGCCCGGGTCAGGAACCCCACATCGACTATCCCTACTGGGATCTCTACAAACGGTCCTCGTTCCCGATGAGGATCAACTCGAGCTATCCGCTCAACTGTCAGGCGACGGTGATGCTCGACCCCTTCACCCCGGACACCGGAGCAACCGCCTTCCTTCCCTACTCCCAGGGTGAATTGATCTACCCCGAGACCGAGGACCGTGAGCGGTTCTTCGCCGAGGCGGCACGGATGGAGGGCGACCCCGGCGACTGCGTCATCTTCAACGGGATGTGCTGGCACTGCGCGATGCCCAACGTCTCTGAACAGGACCGCACCGGAATCCTGATCGAGTACCTGCCCAAGTTCGTCACCCCCCTCGAAGACCAGCTCTCGGGCGTTCGGGCTGAGGTGGTTGAGCGGGCCACGCCCATGCTGCGACAGCTCATGGCCATGGACTACCCCTATCCCAAGCTGTTCGACGAGGCCGAGGCGGCTGTCCAGATCGGTCGCGATGTCTCGCCCTACTAGGCAAGTCGGCCAGGATCACTCATGATTCGGGTCGGAATCGTGGGCACCTCGTGGTGGACCGACTCTATGTACTTACCCGCGCTGGCGGACCACCCACGCTGTCAGGTGGCAGCGATCTGCGGCCGCAACGCCGAGGTTGCTCAAGCGCGGGCCGATCAGTGGGGGATCGCCGGGGTGTTCACCGACTGGGAAGAGATGCTGGCAAGCGGAGAAATCGATGCCGTAATCGTCGCCAGCAGCAACGAAACCCACGCTCCGATCACGCGGCAGGCACTGGCTGCGGGTCTTCATGTGCTCTGCGAGAAGCCCGTGTCTCTGAGCGGGTCGGAGGCCGACTTGATGGCAATCGAAGCCGCCGAAACCAAACTGGTCACGATGGTCCCGTTCACCTACCAGTACATGCCCATCTTCGCGGCCACAAAGTGTCTGATCGATGAGGGTTTCCTGGGCACACCGCACCACCTCAACCTGAGATACTTCACCGAGTTCGCTTTTGATCCCTCCTACAGTTGGCGTTTCGACAGGGAGATTGCGGGTTCGGGAGTGATCGGCGATCTCGGTTCGCACTGGCTCTACTACGCCGAGTGGCTGTTCGGTCCGATCGCTGAACTGGGGTGCACGAGTGCGATGTTCGTCGAGCGGGACCCGCGGCCCGACGGTTCGGACTACGAGCGCAGCGAGGACTCATGCATCATCAGCGTGCGTTTCGCCAACGGAGCGCTCGGGACCCTTCAAACCTGTGCCGCCAGTTGGGAGGGAACGCCGTTCGGTCAGACGCACCACCTTGATGCTCACGGCAGCGACGGCACGATTTACGCAAGCAGCGACTGGGACACCGAGCAACAGGTCCGGATACTGGCGCGCGGCGACACCGGCCCTGCTCAACCCGTCGACCTGGCCGCACAGTGGCCGAACGTGAGATTCGACACGGTCCACAACACGTATCGAGACATCTTCCGCACCACTAATGTGATGGCTCGCCGTTGGATCGACGACATCATCGCCGGCCGAGCGTGCACCCCCGACCTCGCAGCGGGTGCCCGTGTTCAGCACCTCACCGACCTTGCTGTGAGGAGCGCGGCCCTCGACGGCCGGCTGCTGCCTGTTCCCACCCCAGACGACCTGATTCCCATCCCGAACGAGAGGACACCATGACCTTCTTCACTGACGTTGCCGAGCCGATCCCGTTTGCTGGTGCGAGCGCTCCGGAGGGGGATCTGGCCTACCGAGTGTACGACCCGGACCGCATTGTTCTCGGGAAACGCATGGAGGAACACCTGCGGATAGGGGTGTGCTACTGGCACAGTTTCAACTGGCCCGGTTCCGACATATTCGGCGTTGGCACGTTCGACCGTCCCTGGCTCGAAGTCGGGCTCGATCCGATGGCCGCTGCCCGTGCCAAACAGGACGCTGCCTTCGAGTTCTTCGCCAAGCTCGGCACGCCCTACTTCTCGTTCCACGACGTCGACATGTCACCGGAGGGGGAGACCCTCAAGCAGTCGAGGGTCAACCTCGAGGCCATGGTCGAGCGTGCTGCCGAGAAGATGGCAGAGACCGGTGTCGAACTGTTGTGGGGGACCGCCAACCTATTCTCCCATCCCCGCTATGCGGCGGGCGCGGCCACAAACCCCGACCCCGAAGTGTTCGCCCATGCGGCCGCGCAAGTCCGCAACATGTTGGACGCCACACACCGCCTCGGCGGCCACAACTATGTGCTGTGGGGAGGTCGTGAGGGATATGAGACCCTGCTCAACACCCGCATGGCCGCCGAAGCCGACCAACTGGCCCGCTTCTTGACGATGGTCGCTGAGTACAAGCACCGGGTCGGCTTCACAGGGACGCTCCTGATCGAGCCGAAGCCCCAGGAGCCGACCAAGCATCAGTACGACTACGACTGCTCGTCCGTCCACGGATTCCTTGATCGCTACGACCTCTTGGGCGAATACAAGGTCAACATCGAGGTGAACCACGCCACCCTCGGCGGGCACTCCTTCCACCATGAGGTGGCATACGCCATGGCCAACGGCATCTTCGGCAGCATCGACGCCAACCGGGGCGATCCTCAGAACGGCTGGGACACCGACCAGTTCCCAAACTCCGTGGACGAAATGTCGCCGGCTCTCTATGAGATCGTGCTCGGCGGGGGCTTCGACACCGGCGGCTTCCTGTTCGACACGAAGCTGCGTCGCCAGAGCATGGACCGCACCGACCTGTTCCATGGACACGTCGGGGGCATCGACACGCTGGCCCGGTCGTTGCTGGTGGCCGAATCAATGATCAACGACGGCGGTATCGAAGCCGCTCGTGATGCCCGCTATGAGGGCTGGGGTCGAGATCTCGGCAGCGACATCCTCGCCGGTTCGCTGGATCTGGCGACCCTGGCCGACCATGCCACCACCAACAACATCGACCCCGCACCGAGGTCGGGCCGACAGGAGCATCTTGAGAACGAGGTCAACCGCCATGTCTGGAGTGTTTCGTAGTGCCGCGAACCTCGCGGGCACTGGCAGCGGGGGTTGACTCCTCTACGCAGTCCACGAAGGTGGAACTCCGCGACATCGACACGGGTGAGTTGGTTGTTCGGGCGAGCGCTTCGCACCCACCGACCTCCCCACCGGTAAGCGAACAGGACCCGCAGGCCTGGTGGACAGCACTTGTTGAGTGTTTCGCCCAGCTTTCGGGCCATAGCCGTGACGTTGTTGCGATCAGCGTGGCCGCGCAGCAGCACGGACTGGTCCTGCTCGACGACCACGGTTTGCCGCTGCGGCCGGCGAAGCTCTGGAACGACACGACCTCGGCACCGCAGGCCGAGCGACTCGTCGCCGAGTACGGGGCTGCGAGTTGGGCCCAGGCATGCGGATCGGTACCGGTGGCGTCGTTCACCGTCACGAAACTGGCGTGGGTGGTTGAGAACGAACCTGAGCTAGTGGACCGGATCGCCCGGATCATGCTCCCTCACGACTACCTGACCTGGCGTCTGACCGGTCGCCACGTCACCGACCGGGGTGATGCATCCGGCACGGGCTGGTTCGATCCTCGTGCCGACACCTACCGGGATGACCTTCTTGAACAGGCCGGGGTTGCGGATGCCGGAGCGTGGCTGTCGCGGCTGCCGGAGGTGTTGGCACCGGACGACGCCGCGGGCAAGTTGAGTCGTGAGGCCGCTTCGGCGTTGGGCCTCGGCTCGGGGGTGGTTGTGGGACCGGGTACTGGCGACAACATGGGCGCCGCGCTGGGTCTCGGGTTGAAGCCCGGCGATGTTGTGATCTCCCTCGGCACCTCAGGCACGGTCTATGGGAATTCGCTGATCCCTACGGCCGATGAGTCGGGCGCGGTCGCCGGATTTGCTGATGCCTCTGGTGGATTCTTGCCGTTGGTATGCACACTCAACGCCACCAAAGTGACCGACACGGTCGCTCGCTGGCTGGGTGTCGATGCAGCCGGTCTGGCCACTCTCGCACTGGCCGCGCCCCCGGCAGCCGCGCCACCCGTGCTGGTGCCGTATTTCGACGGAGAACGGACCCCCAACCTGCCTGAAGCGAGCGGTTTGTTTGCAGGGCTTCGCAACGACACGAGCCGTGAAGACCTGGCCCTGGCCGCTCACGACGGCGTGTTGTGCGGCCTGCTGGCCGGCTTTGATGCGCTGACCGCGGCAGGGGTCAGCACATCTGGGCGGCTGTCGCTGATCGGTGGCGGGGTCCGCTCGGCGGCCTACCGCCAGCGGGCCGCCGACCTGCGCAACGCCTCGGTGACTGTGCCGGACAACGACGAAACAGTCGCCGTCGGCGCGGCCGTTCAAGCCGCGATGATCAAGTCCAACAGCACCCATAACGCAATCGCCGAAACCTGGAACCTCGGGCAGGGCGTGACCGTCGCCCCCCGCACCGATGCCACCAACGTGCGGGACCTCTACAGAGCAACGTCCAAACTCGCCGCCCAGACCCGAATAACCTGAAGCGAGGGATGCGATCTTCGACTGACCCAGGAGATGCTCAACGGAATGGGTGGAATTAGGCCCCCGCTGGCGCAACTCGTCGTCGGGGCAGGACCTGTTAGTTCCCTCCTAGGATTCCTTGCTCTGTGGCCCAGCGCTCGAACTCCCCGGGTTTGAACGGCAACCGGTATTCGATCGCCAACAGATCATCGGCAAGGGCGCTGACCAATGGCAGCGTGAGAAGTCCCTTGTCGATGGCATCGCAGAGCAACCGCAGCGTTGGGCGGCACTCAACACCGGCTTTCTTGGCTGCCTTCCGTCCGGCGGTATCGTCGATTACCGCTATCGCGGGCATTGAGTCAGCCAAGGTGAGGACCGATGCTTCGCCGACGTTTCGTTGGCCGGTTACCAGGATCTTCGCGTATCGCGCATAAGCCAGAATCTCAGCGTCGGAACCTCCCACATGGTGTTCGATCCACTCAGCATTGAGGATCTCCTCAATCCTGGGATCTTTCTGTACGCCCCGTTTGAGTTCGTTGAGAACTGCGTGAGGGATGATCGCAGGTTGATCGCCGATGATTTCTTTCAGGATGCTGAACCACCCGGATTGTGCGAAGCAGCAGAGCGGACCCGTGTCGAACACGAACGGGGTTGGGCCTCCTGAGGACATGGATGTTGCCGGATCGCTGGAATCGTCAGCGGACGAAGGCCCAGATCGCGTCCTTCGGCAATCCGGGCGGGTCGGGCAGATCAACCTCTTCCCAAGTGTCGAACAGTAGATCGGCGGCGCGGGCCGCGGAGATCTCGTCCTTGCGGTAGGCATTCAGAACTGCCTTCTCGTATGGACGAGGCAATTCGGTTTGGTCGAGTTCTTGAGAGTCGGGTGGGGGAATCAACTCGAAATCTATGATGTCTGCCTTGGTGGTGCGTGCCGAACGCACTTCTCGTGCCTGATCGTTGCGTATCAACCGCAGTTCTTGGAGGCGTCGGGCCAACGTAGACATGTCTACCTGGAGTCGGCTCGCGGTTACCACTGCGGCGGTGCGGAGCGAATCTTCTGGATCTTCTGGAAGGGCTTCGTTCCACGAGGTCTGAAGAAGCTCAGCGGGAAGTAGCAGAGCACGGGCAAAATGGTCGATTCGGGCTTCGTTGCCTTCGGCATGTTCAGCGGCCACCTGCCAGTCAACCGAGTACTCGTCAGCGAAAACGCAATGGCCAAGCTCGTGTGCCAGTGTCAGACGGCGACGACCGAACCGTTTGCTGCTGTTTACTATTGCTATGGCGCTATCAGCGAGCAGAAGAGAGGCGCCATCTGCCGCTTCTGTTCCGATCGGGAAAGAAAAAGCCAGCACTCCAATCTCGGCCGAGCGCTGAGATAGGTCGGCGGTCGGTTCGTCGGGGCTGTAGCCAAGTCTCTCTCGGGTTATTTTGGCGTACTCTTCTACGTGTGCTGCGTCTTTGGGCATTTCGAATCGCAGGGAAGCAGACAAATTGCGGAGGTCGCCGAGTTCCAGCAAAAACTCCACCTCGCGGGCCACGCGTTCCACAACACGGTCAATGGCAGGACTCGGTTCGCCGGGGTCGGAAGCGTTGCGATGGGAAACCACTGATTGCGGCGCGTCCTGCACAAACCATTCAACACGCGCCTTCAGTGCCTCGGCGATTCGGACCAGTTCCAAAACCGTGGTACGGCGACGGCCGTTCTCAACCTTGGCCAAGCTGGTCCGGTCTAATCCAGCGGCATCCGCACATTGCTGTTGGGTGAGACCGGCGCGGTTGCGTGCCTCAGCGATCCTGCGACCTAGCTCCTCCCGGGACAGCTCCACATGTGCGATATTAGCACGATCTCAGCGCGTCACACCTAGGAGACTGCTGAGTAATGCAGTTTTTACTCGACACAAAATGCTCTGACCTGGGGGTTTGCACCTATGATTTGGTGAATTCGGGGTATAATCAGCAGTCTCCTAGATGCGGGTGTCGGGGCGTTGGTAGCTCGTGCCGGGGCCGGAGTAGCTGAGTCCGTAGCCCGGCGGGGTCTCCCACGCCAGATCGGGCGGGGTGGCCGTCGCGGATTTCCACCAGGCGATCAGCCTGTCCTCGTTCTCGTAGTCGAACGGGTCCTCAAGGATTCGTTCGACCTGGCTGCGGGCGGGATGCGGGTTCTCGGCCAGCCACCGGGCGGTGCGGGCCACGGCCTCGCGTGCGCTCACCAGGTCTCGATAGCCGAGCACATGGCGCAGAGCGCTGATGTCGAACACTCGATGATGGGTTGACGGCCCCATCATCAGGGGCCGGGCCGGAACGGCCAGCTCCGCCGGCATCGACACGATCTCCAGTTCCGCGCCCAGAGCCGCGGCGCAGATCTCGACTACCTGACGAACTGTGAGGGCCTCTTCATCGGCCGCGTTGAAGATCCGGCCCGCTGCCGGCGCCGGCTGATCCACAGCGAGGTGGATCGCATGCGCGAGGTTGTCGACATAGCCGAAACTGTGGGCCGATTGGCCGCCGTCGGCCAGCACGATCTGGCGGCGCCCGTCCAAGATGCGCTTCACGACACACCACTCCCGCGGAACGAGTTGGCGGGGACCGTAGACGTAGGGATAACGGAAATGGGTGGCGCTCGGGTGGCACTCGAACACGTACTGTTCGGTTCGGGCGACCCGGTATGACTTGCCGTCCTCGTCCTCGCCGGCGGTGGGGGCGTCTTCGGTCGTGGGCAGCGGGAGCCCCGGCGGGTCGAACGCCCAAGGATCGAAGTAGCCCCGCAGGGCCGGCCCGCCTCCGACGGAGACGAAGTGCCCGACACGTCCTTTGAGCACTTCAGCAATAGTCCGTAGGCGACCGTAGGTGATCACGGCCACGTCCCAGTCCCGGGTTCCGATGGCCTCTTTCAGCGAGTCGTGGTCCCGCACATCGCAATGAATGTGCGGCAGGTGCATCACCTCATCGACTTCGTGGCTGCCGGTGTGGCAGATCGTGACGTCGTGCCCGCGGGCTTCGAGCCCCGTCACGATCAGCGGCCCGGTCGGACCCGTGCCGCCCACGACCAGAGTTCTGGAGGTCACGCGAACTACCCCTTCAGGCGGGCATGACGTTGCCGCCGTCTACGCAGATGACCTGTCCGTTGACCATGGCGCTGTCATCACTGGCCAGGAACAGCACCGGGCCGCACATGTCGTCGGCCTGGGAGTTGCGCTTGGCGGCGGACATGTCCGCGAACACCTGATCGAAACCAGCCGGTACCTGCTTGTCTGTCGCCGGTGTCATCACCAGGCCGGGGGCGATGGTGTTGGCGGTGACCCCGTATTTCCCCAACTCTCCGGCGAGTTGCCGGGTCAAACCCAGTACCGCGAACTTCGTCTGCTGATAGGCGAACGAACTCAGCGACCAGGTTTGGGGATCGCCGGGCGGTCCCAAGGCCCCGAGGGGCAGGTACCCGGCGATGGAGCCGATGTTGATGATCCGCCCGCGACCCTTCTGAACCATTGTGGGAGCGAACGCCCGGGCCATCAGCCATTGTCCGATCACGTTGACGTCGTATACGTGCCGCAGATAGTCGACGGAGTTGTTCGAGGTGTCCAACTCTCCGTACAGCGCGGCGTTGTTGACCAGCACGTCGACAGTCTCGAAAGCGTCGAGCACGGCGTCACGGCAGGCATCGACCGAAGCCTCGTCGCTGATGTCGGTCTCAACGAAGACGGCGTCGTCGCCGAGCGCCTCGGCAACCCGGGTTCCCTGCTCACGGCCGATGTCGACGACCGCTACCTTGGCGCCTTCGGCCACGAAGCGACGGCAGTAAGCCTCACCGATGCCGCCACCACCGCCGGTGACGACCGCAACCTGTCCAGCGAGCCTGCCGGTCATGTCGACGCTGTCTCGTACTGCTCGCGCAGCACCCTCTTGAGCACCTTGCCGGTCGGATTGCGGGGGATGACGTCGGTGAACTCCACGGCTTTGGGCATCTTGAAACGGGCCAGCTTGCCGTCGCAATGAGCGATCACGTCCTCGGCACTGACATCGTCGCTCGCGCGCACGATCACCGCCAGAGGCGACTCTCCCCACTTCTCGCTGGGGACCCCGATGACCGCAGCATCGACCACGCCCTCCATCGCCATGAGCACGTTCTCGACCTCGGCCGGGTAGACGTTCTCACCACCGGAGATGATCATGTCCTTGATCCGGTCCTGAATGTAGATGAACCCGTCGCTGTCCTGGATCGCAACGTCACCTGTCCTCAACCAGCCGTCCACGATCGCCTCGGCGGTGGCGTCGGGGCGGTTCCAGTAGCCGACCATGACGTGGGGGCCTGAGATGATGACCTCGCCCGGTTCGTCGGGAGCGCAGTCGTTGCCTCCTTCGCCGACGACGCGCACCTCGGTGTGGAAGAAGGTCTTGCCGGTCGAGCCTGCCCGTGTCAGTGCATCGTCAGGCGAGATCAGACAGCCGGGCCCGCAGGTCTCGGTGAGTCCGTACACCTGGTGGATCTCGATGCCCATCGCCTCGTAAGCCTTGATGAGGGGCACGGGTACTGGTGCCGCTCCGCTCATCACCCATCGCAGACGGGAGATGTCGTGGGCCTCCCTGTTGTAGGTCGACAGCATGAAGTTGAGCATGGCCGGTACCGCCAGGGTGACCGTTATCCCCTCTTCGGCGAAGACCTCCCAGATCTTCACGGGGTGGAATTCGCTCATGATCACACCGGTGCCACCCTTGTGGATGATGCTGAGCATCGGGTTGAGGGCGCCGACGTGGAACAGCGGCAGGCAGATGAGGTAGCGGTCGTTGTAGCGGGTGTCGGCGGTGGTGTTGCCGGTAATGACCGACCACATTGCGGTCAGGTGCGAGTGCATCACGCCCTTGGGCAGCCCGGTCGTTCCCGATGTGTACATGATGAACAGCAGGTCGTCGTCGCTGGTGGTGATCTCGGGTTCGTCGCCCGAGGCATGCGCGAGCAGGTCTTCGTAGCCGCCGGCGAACTCTGGACGATCCGCGGCGTCACCGACGTGGACCCAGGTGGTCACCGCGGTCGCGGCGGCTCCGCGGGAGTGCAGTTCGGCTACGACCTCGTTGAAAGCGGTGCCGAAGACCAGGGTGTTGGCACCCGAATCGTTCAGGATGAACGAGAGTTCGTCGGCTACGAGCCGCCAGTTGAGGGCGACGATCACACCGCCCGCTTTGGCCGTTCCGAAGAAGATCTCGACGAAGTCGCTGCCGTTCATCAACAGTGTCGCCACTCGGTCGCCTTTGGCGAGTCCGTTGTCTCGCATGCTGTTGGCGACTCGGTTGCAGCGTTCGTTCAGTTGCGCGTAGGTCTGGCGCTTTCCGCTGGTGACGTCCACGATCGCTTCTGTCGTGGGATTCAACAGCGCGCGTTTGGTTACGAACAGTCCGATGTTGTTTTGCATTGCGAACTCGCTTCCTGGCTTCAGACTCGCCGAATGGTCGCTACAGCATATGTTGAAGCGCTCTGTGTCGGCTGTTGCCCCGTGGTGGCTGCGAGTGCAAGCGAGGCAAGGAGCATTGTCCGCGGCACGCCGAACTCTGGACACTCTGCTTCCGGGACCCATCCCTGTCAGTATTCTCACCCTCACCGAAACGTACCGAGACGTCCCTGATCGCAGACCATGCGACGGTGATCTCGTATACTTGCCAACGGGATGCGACGATCCCGTCACCGTTCTCTGGGAGGTTCGGGGATTGCGCGAGGCACCAACTCTTGAAGGCGACGCGCCCAGAGCGGTTCGGCATCGTGGTTCGCACATGCAGATCATCGCGTCGGCTGGTTCGGGGAAGACTGAGGTCGTCTCGCAACGGGTCGCGGATCTTGTGGCCGAGGGTGTTCGGCCCGATGCCATACCTGATCCTCACCACCAAACTCATCAACCACCGCGACCGCTGGAACCCAAAACCATGATCAATTCGCGCACGCTCTAAGATCAAAAGCTGCGATACCATTCAAAACCACCTGACAATGCACTGAGATAACCGCATCACCGTACGGTTCCTTATCAGATGACTTAAAAAGTGTCAAGCGATTTACACTGAAGGGCGAACCACCTAGTTCTCTGTCGAGGGGCTAGGCCCAGCAGGAACCCGCTTCGGCGGGTTTCTGCGCGTCAGGCCTTCCATTCTCTTGGCCGGTGGACACTTCTTCCCGTCCGATCTGTCACCGGGTCGGGGAGCTGACACCGTTCCAGTAGCTTGGGTTCAGCGTGTTGATGCCGCGCCCCGTCTACGCGCGTCGCGTCCTGGTTGGGCGCGGCCATTCTTCGACTGTGAGCGCGCCGAGGTTCAACACGCCCGCAGCATGACGCGATGTGTCGCAGCTCAGTCCTTCGACCTGAACGCCGTGGCGTTCGGTGCTGTACCGCTGATGCCAGTGTCCATGCACCACGAGCCGAGGGTTGATGGCGCGAACAACGTCGGCTAGCCGGCCCCTGACCTCGCGGGACGAACGTTCGAGGTCTGCGGGAACGCCGCTCATCCCCGTGAGGGACTGCCCCAGCGCCGGGTAGTCGTGTGACAACAGAACGTCCGCGGGTCCGCCGTCGATGGCGCGTTGAAAGTCCTCCTCGGAGGGAGCTTCCTCAGAGAACCACGTCACTCCTGGGGCGCGATGCTGCTGATCGACGCTCACCGCCCCGCCGAGGCCCCTAAAACGTACCTTGTTCCACTCCCATCCGCACCCGCGAGGCAAATACCAGAGATGTGGATAGACCCGCACCGGGCGAGCGGCGTGATAGCTGTCTGGGTCGGCGTTGATCGCGGTGCTTCGCAGATGCGGATGGTTCTCGTGGTTCCCGTCGATGAACAACACCACAACCCCGGCGCGTTTCGCTGCCCGAGACACATCCGAAATGAACGAAAGATGCGGCCACCAGCCGAAGTCTCCCAACTGAACAATCACTTTGATCCCGTCGTCGGACATCTCGTCGATGACACGCGTGAACCAGCCGCTGTTGGCGTGCGTGTCGCCCACCAACCCGACACGTCCACCTTCAACGCTGTTCGGGAACTCGTCTGGCTGTGGCGACATGGACAACTCCTAACCAACCGCCGGCAGCGTCGCTCCAACAGCGACGAACCAGCCTGGGACTGCTTCTCCACTTTACAGCCGACCCGCCTCTCGTGATTAGGGGCGGGTCGGCTGGTACTTTGTTCCCATGCCCACCACCAGCACAGCAACGAACCGCGCCCCCAACTTCACCGCACGATCAGGGTCAGAGGGACGACGTAAGCGGCAGGTTTGTGCGATAAGCGGCGGGTTTGTGCGATAAGCGGCAGGTTTGTGCGGTAACCTGGTGGATGTGGACAACCGGGTCAACCCATTTTCTCCTGATTTCGGGGCGGTGCCATCCTCTCTAGTCGGACGTAATGGCGAGTTCTCAGATATATACGCAGGGTTGACTGCTGGGCCTAGAGACAAACGCTTCACGACCCTTCTCTTGGGAGTGCGCGGTTCTGGGAAAACAGCGATGCTCACCGAAGTTGAACGCTGGGCTGAGAGCAACGGCTGGATCGTGCTCTCTGTCGATGGACACGGCCGTGGCTTGCTGCGTCGCCTGTCAGACGACATCGGAAAGGCATCACGCAAGTACCAGACGCCTGGCTTGGGCGACCTTTCAAGCCCCAGATCGAAAGAGCGAAGACGAGGAATCAATCTCGGACCGTATCATCAAGAATGGGCGGACACTGAACAGTTCGACCCCAGTGTTGACATGGGGTTGCGAGAGCGGCTCACGTTGATGGCGCAAGCCGCTCAGAACGCCGGTTCGGGCGTGTTGATCACTGTCGACGAGTTACATGTGGCGGACAAAGACGAAGCGCGGCGACTAGGGAACGACCTCCAACACATCACCAAGAGAGGGCAGTTGCCTGTGGCGTTCGTGGGCGCTGGACTGCCAGAGATGAAATACACACTTCTCGACGGGAAGAAAAACACCTTCCTGAGAAGGATCAATCAATGTGACCTGATGCCGCTGAGCTACACCGACGCGCTGCGGGGTATCAAAGCCCCGACCAAAGAAAGCGGAGGCTCGATCACGAAAGAAGCTCTACGGCTCGCAGCGTCTTCTGTTGATGGCTCGCCCTACAAACTTCAGTTGATCGGGCACGCCGCGTGGGACGCGGCGAACGCGCCGGCTAACGAGATCGACGAGTCCTCAGTCGAGTTAGCGGTCGAGTTGGCTGATGCCATCATGTTGCGCGACATCAGCGACCCTGCTTTCTACGACCTCTCCAACAGCGAGCAGGAGTATCTCGCAGCGCTGGTTTCGCTAGGCGAGCGGGGCACAACGAAGGTGATCGCTCAGATGATCGGAGAGAACGAACGAGACACACGCCGAATCGCCCGCAGACTCGAACTGTCCGGCTACATCAACAGACACGACCGCATCAGTCCGCCTACATTGACCAACCTCGTGCCACGAGCAGTCATCATCAAAGAAAGCGACTTAGACATCGACGAGGCCCAGCTTGTGTCCGCTGCAGACCCAACCGGCTTCGACGCTCTGACTGTCTCTGAATCCAGTCCGACCAAACAGACACCTGTTACCCGCCGCCGATGCCGTGAATGGATGCCGCGGTCGGCAGCGTATTGTGTGTTGCCCGCCGGACACGCCGGCCGGTGCCGGTCGAAGTGACCATGACCGAACGACATCGGGGGCTGGTCGGCTGATCCGGAACTCGCCGCATCAACGAACTAGCCCAGCCACGCAGAACCCGCCAGAACCCTGCTCGTTGACTCGTCGCTCGATCTGCAACCTCCGCTGCTGTGTCCATAGTTGGCTGTCCCTTGTCAGTAACGGAAGCCATGCACCGTGATGTTCTCGATCATCGACTGATCGAACCACACCCGATGGTACGCGCAAGCCTCAGGTGCGTCGGTCAATACCTCTCGTGCGTACAGAGAGCCAGGGTCCAGGGAAGTGGGAACACCAATCGGTCGTCGGAATGAGCGGAGTCGTTAGAATCGCCAACCGCTAACCGGGGTCGGTTTCCCGGGTTCGACCCGACCACCCCTCCGACACCGGATCGGTTTTGGGATGGGTCGGCCGTTCGTCGGCTGCGCAAGTTGTGGCAGTGTGAATGACATATGTATGGTGGACAGTCAATGAAGCGCTTCGAGACCCGATGACTGATTTTTCGCTGATGGGCAAATCCGACGATCTTGATGACATCGCCGACACCGTCGACAACGACGGGAGGCGCGCTCGGCGGGACCGCAACCGCGAACGGGTCGTGGACGCCATGCTGGAACTGTACCGCGAAGGCGATCTGCGGCCCTCAGTCAGCACCGTGGCGGAGCGTTCGGGTGTGTCGCACCGCAGCGTCTTCCGGTACTTCGACGATCTCGGCGAGTTGTGCCGGGTCGCTGTCGAGCGCCAGTTCGCGGCCACGAAAGCCGTCTGGGACGTTCCCGACACGGGTGTCGGTCCGCTCGCCGAGCGAGTGGCCCGCCTTGTCGAACAGCGTCTCGCCCTCCACGACGCGGCCGCGTCCGTTTGGCGTGTCGGACAGACGCGAGCCCCATTCGAGCAGGTCCTGGAACAGAATCTCCAACGAACATCAGCGCTCAACGTTGAACAGATGAAGCGGCATTTCGCCCCGGAGCTCGAGAGCCTCACGCCAGACCGCGCGCAACGGCTGTCTGAAGCGCTCGCCGTTATGTGCTCGCTCGATGCCATCGACCTGCTTCGACACGTCCGCAGACTGGACCGGTCGACCACCGCCGAGATCCTCTCACTGATGCTGTCCTCGGCTCTGGCGAAGGTCTGAACCGTGGTCGCCGTCTCCAACGAACTGTCTGTAGCTGCGTCTCCAGCCGAGGTTTGGGAGCTGTTGGCCGCATTCGACCGTCTCGCTGAATGGGCCAAAGAAATCGACCACAGTTGTCAACTGACCGAACGCAGCGAGGGTGTCGGAACCGAGCGCAGAGTTCAGGTCAGAACCAACGTGGTGCTCGAACGAGTCATCGTCTGGCAACCCACCGAAGCACTCGCCTATGAGATCGTCGGTTTGCCGAATATGTTCAGCAGGGTTGTCAACGAATGGACGCTGACCGCCGACGGAGAGCACACACATCTAGCGCTCACCGCCCAGGTTGAACCAGGTCAGAAACTGCCGACGAAGATTGTTGCCCGGCTCCTCGCCCGACAGATGGGTTCGGTGAACCAACGCCTGCTTCGGGATCTGGAAGCGGCGGTGGTCCGAGGTGCCTTCCGAAGTGCCTCAAGCAAAACCGAAGGGAGTTAGCCGGTGTCCGACCCACAGCCTGACATTGTGTTGAGACCCGACATAGTGATCCTGCTCACCGATGAGGAGCGGGCCGCGCCGCCCTACGAGACAGCCGAGGTCCGGGCCTGGCGTGACCAGCATCTCGTCGGCCGCCGCTGGTTCACCGACAATGGTGTGGACTTTCGGCGCCACTATGTGGCGTCGACCGCTTGTGTCCCGAGCCGGCCGAGCCTGCTTACGGGCCACTACCCCGACGTGCACGGTGTCACCCAGACCGATGGACTCGGCAAGCGGGCGACCGACAGCAGGATGCGCTGGCTCAGACCCGATGAGGTGCCCACGATGGGCGACTGGTTCCGAGCCGCAGGATACGACACTGCCTATGTCGGCAAATGGCATGTCAGCCACGCCGACCTCATCGTCGACGGTCAGCGCCTGCGCACCAACAATTCCGCCGGGGAGATCATCCCAGAAGCCGTCGACGCCTACCTGGCCGCGGATCCGCTCGATGAGTTCGGCTTCTCCGGCTGGGTGGGCCCTGAACCCCACGGCGGCCACTGGTCCGACACGGGCTACGTGCGCGACCCGATCTACGCGGACCGGGCGGTGGCATGGCTGCAGGACCGCTACAAGCGCCGGGCCGATGGCGACCCCGAAGCGGCCAGACCCTTCCTGTTGATCTGCTCGTTCGTCAATCCCCACGACATCGTGCTCTGGCCGATCCTGGCGATGCAGCGCAGGCGAGGCAACACGCTGGCACCGTCGTTGGCCGAGCCGCCGCCGATCCCACCATCACCCACAGACGACGACGACCTCTCAACCAAACCGGCGCTGCAGTCGGCCTACCGCGACGGCTACTACTCGGCATACGGCCCGGCTCCGCTGGTCAGGCGCGCCTATGAGAGCAACGCCGAGCGCTATCGGCAGACCTACTACCGCCTGCACCATGATGTGGACACCCCGATCGACAGGGTTCGCCGTGCGGTCACCGACGGCCCCAGCACGGATGCTGTTCTGGTGTTCAGCTCCGACCACGGTGATCTGCTCGGTTCACACGGAGGTCTGCACCAGAAGTGGTATCAACTCTACGACGAGGCCACGCGGGTGCCGTTGCAGATCGTGCGTGTCGGCGCCGTTGCCACCGGCGCGGCGGTCGTCGACACCCCGACCAGCCACATAGACCTGCTCCCCACGCTGCTGGGGTTGGTGGGTGCCGATGAAGCGGCTCTGGCGACCGAGTTGGCACGGACCCATACAGAAGTCCACCCCCTGCCGGGCCGGGACCTGAGCGGTGTGCTGTCGTCGCCGTCGCAGGCACCGGACGGATCGGTCTATCTGATGACCCGTGACAACATGCTGGAAGGCGACGGTTCGAGCGCGGCGATGCTGGCGGCACGCGGCCGGGTTGATGCCCCGTTCCCGTTGCAGATCAAGGTCCCGTCCCATGCAGCAACCAACCTTGAGGCTGTGGTCGGTCACCTCGACGGTCGCCTGTGGAAGCTGGTCCGCACGTTCGACGATCCCGCTGTCTGGACCGAACCCCACGAGCGGCAACTTTCGGCACGTAGCGCGGCGGGACCGGTGTATCGCAGCGAGCCGATCCCAGACCAATGGGAGCTCTACTGCCTCAGTGACGATCCGGCTGAAGCGCACAACCAATGGGAGACCCCCGAATTCATGGAGGTGATGGAGATGTTGAAGGACAGTCTCGAGAGAATCCGACGCGAGCGAGTCCCCGCACGCAACGCGGATTGGCCGACTGCGCAGCGCCGGGCGGAACGCCCGAAATCCAAGCGACCGCCGCTGCCGGCGCGTGGTGTGCGAAACCTGCTTCAGAAGGCGGGCCTGCACCCGGAGGACCCGGAGTCGGTGAAACTCGACCTGAAAGGCCACCGTGCGCTCATCGTCGCGACCAACCAGGCGACGCTCGAGGTCGGCAAGCCCACCGGTGTGTTCGGCTCGGAGCTGACCGTTCCCTACTACGAGTTCGGCGATGCCGGCATGGAAGTCGATATCGCCTCCCCCAAGGGCGGCGACATCCCATTCGATCCGAAGTCGTTCAATCCCATTGTTCGTTGCCATCACGATGACCGGTTCATGGCCGACGACGAGGCCAAGGAGAAGGTCATCAACAGCCTGGCCATCGGAGACCTCGACATGGACGACTACGACATCGTCTATTTCGCCGGTGGTTGGGGGGCCGCATGGGACCTCGGCACCTCGGATGTTGTCGGTGAACAGGTCACCGTCGCCGCTGCGGCGAACAAGGTGCTCGGCGGGGTCTGTCACGGACCGCTCGGTCTGCTGAAAGCCAAGACCGCAGACGGGGAGCCGCTGGTCAAGGGCCGTCCACTCACCGCGGTCACCGACAAGCAGGTACAAGAACTCGGTATCGGTGCGACCCCGCAGCACCCCGAAACGGAACTGCGCCGTCTCGGCGCCGACTTCCGGAGCGAGCATCGTCGCCGTGACTTTCTGGCCAATCATGTGGTCGTCGACGGAGACCTCATCACGGGACAGAACCAGAACGCCGGACCCATGGTGGCCAAAGAGATGATGCTGAGGGTGCTGTCCAAACGTCAAGCCCAAGACCAGAGCCCGGTTGCAACAGGCGTCGACTGAGGAGGCACAACTGATGGAAGTCGTTCTGCTCGGGACCGGTTCGCCGATTCCCGACCCCAACAGGGCTGGTCCCGCGACCCTCCTCAAAACCGGCGACGGTGGCCTCGAGCAGGTGTTGATAGATGCCGGACGCGGTTGTGTGATGCGCATGGCCGCGGCCGGCTCGATGCCTGTGCTGCTCTCGGGAGTGCTCATCACTCATCTGCACAGCGACCACGTCTGTGCGCTGAACGATGTGATCACCACCCAGTGGGTCATGACCACCGAACCCCGGCCGCTTCGGGTCTGGGGTCCCGTGGGGATCAAACGATTCGTGGAGCGCACTCTCGATGCACTCGGGCCCGACATCGGTTACCGGCTCGCCCACCACGATGATCTGAACTGGGAACCGGTTGTCGAGGTGTGCGAGGTGACAGCGGGCGATTCGTTCGAGCTTGGTTCGATGCAGGTAAGCGTTCATGCCACGGCGCATGCTCCTGTGGAGCCCACCGCCGGGTATCGGGTGGAGCGGGAAGGCAGAGTCGTGGCTCTGGCTGGCGACACGATCCCCTGCGCTGGAGTCGACGATCTGACCAGCAACGCCGACGTCTATGTGCAGACCGTCATCCGTGACGATCTGGTAAAGCTGGTGCCCATGGCGCGCATGCAGGACATCCTCGACTATCACTCAAGCGTCGAGCAGGCCGCTCAGACAGCTGAGCGCAACAATGTCAAGACCCTGGTCCTGACGCACCTCGTACCGGCCCCCCAACCCGGGCAGTACGACGAGTGGCGGGCCGTCGCCGCACGGCATTTCAGCGGTGAGATCGTCATCGGCGACGACCTCACCAGCATTTCTCCTTGAACGGGCGCACCCCAACCGGCGCTAGAACTCGAGTGCCGACTCCGGAGCAGGGCCGATCATCGCCTCGGCGAACGTGTATGAGTGCGTGGGGCTGACCATTGCGTGTTGACTCCCGGCGTGGATGTCGCGGAAGCAGCGCTGAAAGCCGCCGTCGCGCAGAGCTGTCGTTCCGATGTGGCGGTACAGGGTCTGGATCGCCTGGGCCGACCGCTGGGTGAACCAGGCGGTGGCCTGGAGTGCCTCGCCGATGGCGGCCTGGTCGATGTTGTCGTCGATCGCTGACTGTTCGGCTCTGCGGAAAGCGGTGCGTATCCAGAGGTCGCCGGCACGGAAGAGGCTCTCGGCTTCGGCCAGGTCGTACTGGAAGCGGAGGTCCTCGGCCAATGTCGACTTTCCGGTCATCCGCTGTTTGGTTTTGGCCAGCGCGGTGGCTTCGTCGATTGCCCGGCGCATGACTCCGAGCGCCCAACCGGCGTGCCCGACTTCGGTGATGCACAACACCCCGAGGTTGTAGGCGGGTCCACCCCGGTGCTTGGTGAATCCGAAGAAGGACAGTGTCCGGTCCTCCGGCACGATGCTGTCGATCTTGTAGTCGTACGATGCGGTCGAACGAAGGCCCATCACGTGCCAGTTACCGGCGATCTCGGCCTCCGCTATCGGAACGGCCGCGAGCAGGAACTCGGGGTCGCCTTCGGTCGGCGCGCTGAAAGACCCGCATCCGGCCCATTCGGCGTGTTCCAGCCCGGATCCGAACGAGTAGTCGCCGGTGATGTGGTAGCCGTCCGGGACCGGCACGGCCGTGCCGTTGGGTGCGAACTGTCCAGCCACCAGCGGCACGCCGTCGGCGAACATCACATCGCTGAACGAAGCCGGCGACCACGACCCGAAAAAGCAGGCCGCGGTGTTGCTGGCCATTACCACCCAGCCGATCGAGCCGTCGGCACGGGCGAGTTCGGTGAACACGTCGAGCGACTGGTCGAAGGTCAGCTCCGCTCCGTCGACGTCCTTGGGCACGAGGACGCCGTACAGACCTGCTTCGCGGCAGAGCTTCACTGCCTCGTCGGTCATGGGTGTGCCCTCGGCCTCGGCTTTGGCGCCTTCGGCGTCGAGAGTCGTGCGGAGGTCGCGAGCAGCCTCGAGCAGCTCAGTCATGGATTGAGTCTCCCAGTTCAGGTTGAATTCGTTGGAACCGCGAAATCGTCGGAAACCCGAAATCGTCGGAACCGAAGGCCCCACAGTAGGGTCCGCACTCAATGAGTTGCGAACCCGACACGGTGGTGCTGATTGGCGCGGGTGCCGCTGATCAGCGGCTCGCTGATCCCGGCGCCGGCCTCGACACCACAGAATTGATGACTGAGGCGCTGCGAGCCGCTCTGAGCGACACTGGCGTGACCGGCCTCGGCCCCAGGATCGGCTGGATAGGCGCCACTCGCGGGCTGTCTCAACTTCCCGACGCGGCCTGTCGTATCGGGGAGGCGGTGGGCGCCGAGCCCCATACGGTCGCGGTGGACGTGGGCATTCCCCAGCAGACGCTGATCAACCTGGCGTTCGAGGCGATCCGTTCCCGAGAGTTCGACATTGCGGTGGTCTGCGGCGGGGAGACCAAACATCGAACCGACGTTGCCCGTCGAGCAGGGCTGGATCTCCCGGGCCACGATCAGGGCGGCCTGGTGCCCGACGAGGAGTTCAGCCCCAGCGGCGAGATCGTTGCCCGCCCGGAGAAAGAGATCGGCGCGGTCGCCCCGGTCCAGCAGTACGCCATGATCGAGAATGCGCGCCGCGCTGCCCACGGCTGGACACTGGACCGGCACCGAGACGAGATCGCACAGCGTTGGCACAGCTTCAACCAGGTCGCACAACTGAATCCACTGGCCGCTTTCGGTGAGCCGATGCGACCGGGGGAGATCCGTGATCCCGCACTTACGAACCGTCCCATGGCCTTTCCGTACAACAAGTGGCACAACTCCCAATGGGCGGTGGATCAGGCTGCCGCTCTGGTCCTGTGCTCGGCTGGCACCGCGCAGTCCCTCGGTGTGCCTCGTGACCGCTGGGTCTTCCCCCATGCGGGGCTCGAGTCGTCGATGTCGCTCTCATTGTCGCGCCGCGGCGAACTGCACCGCTGGCCTGCGATGGCTGTCTTGGGTGCCGCGGCGACTTCGCACATCGGTCGCCGTGTCGCTGAGGTGGAACACATCGAGCTCTACAGCTGTTTCCCTGCGGCGGTTGCGGTTCAACAGTCTGAGCTGGAGGTGGATCCTGACCGGGTCTGCACCCTCACCGGAGGCATGTCCTTTGCGGGCGGCCCGCTCAACAATTTCGTGTTTCAGGCCACGGTTGCGATGATCGACCAGCTTCGGGCCGAGCCGGGTGCTTTCGGTGCGGTCACTGCGGTGAGTGGACTGTTGACTAAACCGGGACTCACCGTCTGGAGCACCGAGCCCCCCGCCGCGGGTCTGCTCATCGCCGATCTGGCCGATGAGGCGAAAGCCGCCACCGCGGAGGCTCCCCTCGACGAGGATCCCGCCGGCGAGGGGACCGTGGCGACCTACACCGTCGTCTACGACGGCATGGACCCGTCCGGTGTGCGAGCAATTGTGGACCTCACTTCCGGCAGCCGCTCCGTGGCAGCCCTCGATGATCCCGAAGTCGCCGCCGCTGCCGTGGCCGAAGACCTGATCGGCACCCCCGTGGCCGTTCAGGGCATCACCTTCACACCGTAGGGTTCAGTGATTGAGGAGGGCTCTGACGATTTGGTTCACGGTTCGTGCTGTGTCGAGGTCGATTGTGCCGAGTCGTTCGAGGAGTCGTGTTCCATTAATGGACCGGATCAACTCGCACTGGACGAAACTTGTCTGACGTAAGCCAGTCTGAGCTGTGGCCTGCACTTCGACGTGAAGGGACAGAGAGCGGTCCGTTGTCGTCAGAGGGGCAACGATGACCAGCGGGAATCCACTGCCGAAGTAGTCGGGGGGACCGAGCACGAGAGCCGGTCGCACCAGGGCGGGTTCAGCGGGATGCGGCTCGCCGAAATCGACTGACCACAGCTCGTCAACTGATGCCATCGGCGACCGAGGATGTTTCTGCTTGGGCGAGGTAGTTGTTCCAACCGGTGGGGTCACCCTTGAGCACCGCGAGTTCTTCTTGCACCCGCAGACCGAACCGGATGCGTTGCAACGCCTCGGCGGCGTCCCGAACTGTTTTGGTGAGGGTGTCACCGGTGGCCTCGCTGAGCTCTTGGAGCCGAGCGTGGGTTTCGCGGTCTACCCGGATCGTCGTCGTTT
The DNA here is from genome assembly GCA_965208435.1 of Candidatus Aldehydirespiratoraceae bacterium. GTDB lineage: Bacteria > Actinomycetota > Acidimicrobiia > Acidimicrobiales > Aldehydirespiratoraceae > VXYK01. Next base: position 2,432,684 of record OZ242337.1, read on the forward strand.
CCATGAACTCAGACTACACCGCATCTATCTTTGATCTACATAAAGTCTACAGAACTGTGGCCAGATGGGGCCGAGGTCGCTGGTGCTCGCCGGGATAGGACAGTCTTCGGAAGACTAATAGAGTAGTCTTCCGAAATGGACCTAGATTCGGAAGGCTCGCCGGGACGCGAAGTCGAGGCGGAATGGAACGGACGTCTGGTCCAGACGTGGGTTCCTGCACTGCTCGGGGAGCGGCGTTTCGATCTGTCGGGATCAACAATCCGGGCTGGAGAGCGAGCGTGTGCTGCTCTTCGGTTGTCCGAACTACGGATGCAGGATCATTGGGAGCCGATGGCCAGGCTGTTGCTGCGGAATGAAGGGATGGCGTCGTCAGGAATTGAGGGGCTGCGCGAGCCGATCGAATCTGTGGTGGTGGCCGCACGAACGGGCGGGGGTGGCAACGCCGGTTGGGTGGCCGACAATCTGGTGGTCATCGACTGGGCGCTCGACACGGCACACGAACCGCTGACAGCCGACACTCTGCACAATTGGCACCGACAGCTCATGCGGCACGGAATGCTCCCGTCCGAAATGGTCGGAACGTACCGCCCCGCGCTCGGCTGGGTGGGCGGAACCTCGCCTTTGGACGCGGCCTACGTACCGCCGCCACCCTGGGAGGTTCCACGATTGACCGACGACCTGATCGCATTCTCCAACAGCGAACCGGAACACCTCGACCCGGTATCGCACGCAGCGGTCATCCACGCCCAGTTCGAAGCCATCCACCCCTACGGCGACGGCAACGGGCGACTCGGACGGGTACTCGTCAGCCGGACGCTGCGCCGGAGGGGCGTGACGCCACGCTCCACGGTGCCGATCAGCATGGCAATCGCCCGCGACCCCGGCGGGTATCTCGCGGGACTCCACCTTTTTGAACAGGGAACACCCGACCCCTGGATCACTTGGTTCGCAGAGACCGCTGTGAAGGCCGCCCTCACGACCGACCAGATATATGGCCGGATCCGAGCACTCATTGATCGATGGCAACAAGCCATCTCCGGTTTCCGAGCTGATCACACCGTGCGGGGCCTGCTCACCCATCTGCCGGCGCACCCGGTCCTGAGCGCCGGTGATGTGGCCGAACTGCTCGGAGTCAGTGAACGCAGCGGGCGTACCGCGTTGACGGCTCTTGCCTCGTGCGGTGTCGTGTCCCGAGTCGATGTCGAGAGCAACGGGTCGGGCCGCAACCGCCATTGGTTCGCTGCCACCGAACTGCTCAACCTATGGAGTCCCTGATTACCGGAGCCGTCGTAATGCCTCAGCCGCGTCTCGAACTGTTTGTGAAGGTGTCACCGGTCGCCGCGTTGATCGCCGGTTATGTCGATGATTCCGATGGATGGTCGCACGCCCAGTCTCACCTGGGGGGCGGTGCGGCGCTCGCGCCCCACGCCGGTGGACACATACACCGGTGTTCGGTGCAGTTCATGCAATCCTCCGGCTGCCACATGTCTCGGTACGTCCGACGCCGTGACGAGCGGGCCGATCAAGGGGAGGGCGATCTGTCCCCCGTGGGTGTGTCCCGAAACCAACAGATCGACCGGCGTTGATTCGATCAGCCGAATCTCGTCCGGTTGGTGAGCAAGCAGAATTCGCAGATCGGCTGAACTCTCGGCCAGTTGTTCAGCTCGGAGTTGAGCGACTCGCTCGTTTCCGAACAGGGTGATTCCGAGCACGCTGACCGTGTTGCCGTTGATCTCCAGTGTCTCGATCTGGTTGTCGAGGACTCTTGCGCCCGTCCCGCGCACGATTTCTCCGAGACCGCCGACGCGGTCGGTGTTCCCGCTGACCAACAGGACATTCGGAACTGCGTCGACGAGCCTTTGGATCGCTTCGTTGAATTCCGGGACTATCTCATCGAACCGATCTTGATCGATCTGGTACAGGTCGCCGGGAATCAGGACAAGGTCTGGTGAGGCAGCGATCAGACGGTCTATTGCGGTGCTCTCGTACGAACCGATCTCGGTCGTCTGCAGATCGGCGAGCACGCCGATCCTTATGTGCTCGCTGACACTCTCAACTTCCAACTCGACAAGGTCTGTTCGCAACCAGAAAGGCTCGATGTATGTGGCATAGATCCCCACCGGAACGGGGACCAGAGCAAGCACGCAGAGCACCGTGATCATCCGTGTGCGGTTGCGGGAAAGAACAAGCACGATCGTCCCGGCCAGGGGGACTCCGACTGTCAGCATCAGGTAGGTGACATGGATGCTGGTGAAGACGTCTGCTCTGGCTATGAGCAGTGCTCCGATATTGAAGAAGAACGTACCGCCGATACCAATACCGACTGCTGAGACGGCTGTCTGAACGCTCTTGGAACCTTGCCGGATCAGCGAGACAGCAACGGTGCCCGTTATCGCACCGGTGACCGTCGCAGCGACGATCGTGTAGTAGTTCAGGAGCATCGGGGGAGCTGCTTCGCTGCTGTGGTTGGGCCTGATTGGACGGTGTCGGCTCAGGTGAGGCCGAGTTCGCTGATACGTTCGAGGACCCGTTGGCGTTCGTCTTCGATGGTGGTGGTGTCACCGTGGCCGGTGTGGACGGTGGTGTCACCGGGGAGGGTCAGCAGGCGGTCGCGGATCGAGCGCAGGATCGTCGGTTCGTCGCTGTAGCTGCGTCCGGTGGCTCCGGGACCGCCGCAGAACAACGTGTCGCCCGACATCACCCGCCGGGCGTCCACATCGTAGAAGCAGCAGCAACCGGGGGAATGCCCGGGGGTATGGATGATTCCGAGGGTGTGGCCACCGGCTCCGATCGTCTGCCCCGGTGTCAGGGCGCCGTCGGTCGAGTCTTCGGGGAATACCGCATCCCAGAGCATCTGATCGTCGGGATGCAGCAGAATCGGTGCGTCCACGGCCTCACGCAGCGCCACCGCCGCGTTGATGTGGTCGTTGTGGCCGTGGGTGCACACGATCGCGTTCACCTTGCGGCCGTTGACCGCGTCGACGATCGGCTGGTGATCGTGGGCCGCGTCGAAGATCACGACCTCCCGATCGTCGCCGACCAGCCAGATGTTGTTGGTGACCTCCCATTCGCCTCCATCGAGCGCGAAAATACCGTCGGTCGTGACGAGTTCGACGGGCATCAGATGATGACCACCGAACGCAGAACCTCGCCCCGTTCCATCTTGTGGAACGCCTCTTCCACACCGTCGAGCGAGATCGTCTCAGACACGAAGCCGTCGAGGTCGAGCCGGCCCTGACGGTAGAGGTCGACGAGCATCGGGAAGTCCCTGCTCGGCAGACAGTCGCCGTACCAACTGGACTTGAGCGCCCCGCCCCGACCGAACACCTCCTGGAAGGGCAGTTCGATTTTCATCTCGGGGGTGGGGACACCGACGAGCACGACCGTGCCGGCGAGGTCGCGGGCTTCGAAACACTGCCGGTACACCTCGGGCAGGCCGATGGCGTCGATGGTGACGTCGGCGCCGAACCCGCCGGTGTACTCCTGGATCTTCTCGACAGCGTCCTCTTCGCGGGAGTTGATCGTGTGGTTGGCACCGAAACCCTTGGCCAGTTCGAGCTTACGGTCGTCGATGTCGACAGCGATGATCGTGGATGCGCCGGCCAGCCTCGAGCCGGCGATGGCGGCGTTGCCGACACCCCCGCAACCGAACACCGCGACGCTGTCGCCGCGGCCGACTCCTCCGGTGTTGATGGCCGCGCCGATACCCGCCATCACCCCGCAGCCCAGCAGTCCCGCAGCGGCGGGGGAGGCCTCAGGATCGACTTTGGTGCACTGACCGGACGCCACGAGCGTCTTCTCCGCGAATGCACCGATACCGAGGGCGGGCGACAGTTCGGTGCCGTCGGTGAGCGTCATCTTCTGTTCGGCGTTGTGCGTGCTGAAACAGAGGTGCGGCCTGCCGCGGTTGCATGACCGGCAGTCGCCGCACACTGCCCGCCAGTTGAGGATCACGAAGTCACCGGGAGCGACTTCGGTCACCCCATCTCCGACAGACTCGACGATGCCGGAGGCCTCATGGCCGAGCAGGAACGGGAAATCGTCGTTGATACCGCCCTCGCGATAGTGGAGGTCGGTGTGGCACACCCCGCACGCCTGTATCGCCACGACCGCCTCTCCCGGCCCGGGATCGGGGATCACGATGTCGGTCAACGTGACCGGCTCTCCAACCGCTGCTGAAATTACACCCTTGACCGTTTGTGGCATTGTTCCGTTCTCCCTGGTTCTGACCGTCTCGAACCCCTGACTTTAGCCCCGCGACCCAGTTCAGTCGATACCGGGCGGGGCGAGGGGTTTCAGGGGGTTCCGCGACGGCCGGCAGTGAGTAGCGCTCTGACGGTTTCCGGGTTGGCATCGACGACGTTGAGCGTCTCCGTGCGTCCGAGGGCCTCCAGGTCATCGAAGCTGAGGTCCGCCAGCTCATTGACGATCTCGTCGTAGCGGTCGAACAGCACGGTGTTGTCGGGGTCGAGGCCTGAGACGATCGCCATACCGGTGGGCTCCACATCGACGGTCGTGACGGTCAGATCCTGCCGGTGACGACGCAACGCCACGACTGCCTTCCATACGTCGCCTGACCAGACCATCGTGGTCTGCTCCCGGGCCGAGGTCGCCGCGTCGATCGGAAGGCAGTCGTGTATCAGGATGATGCCGTCGGGGCTGCTGTGGCGTTCCACGTTGGCCACGTCCCGCAGGGCCTGCTCGAAGAGGTGGAGTCCGTCGACGAAGGCCAGGTCGAGCGGACCTTCGAGCAACGCCTGCAGGTCGGGATCGCGAAAGAAGTCATCGGAGGTCGCCGAGATGATCATGGCGTTGTCAGGAGGGTTCTCGACCATCGGTTCGGGATCGACTCCGACCGCGTGGGTCACGGGTCCCAACAGCCCCAGTGAATGGCCCCTGTGGACTCCGATCTCCAGATAGCGCCGAGGTTTGAGAACCTCATGGGCCAGACGCAACAACCCGTAGTAGGTACCGATCTCGCCCATGTCAACGATGCCCGTGCGCCCGATGCCGGTTCGCCGGTATGGCTAGCCGTTGAGGCACTGATCTCGCCGCTTGATGCTCATCGACAGCAGCGCTCGGAGTGTCGGGGAATCCCGGAACTCTGGTTGCAACTCGTCGGCGGCCCTCTCCAGAGCCTGAGGGACCGCGCCGGCGATCCTCTGGGCGCGGCCGATCCCCTCATCGGTGTCCAACCCCACCGCTAGGGCAGCTGCAGCCCACGCCTGCGGGTTGTCTGCCGCCATCACTCTTCGGTCCACCTGAGGAGACATCGCCAGAGTGTAGGAACGATAGTGGTCGGGGTCATGCGGCATTATCGACCACACATCGTAGAGAGGGGCAAGGCGGATTTCAGCGGCGTTGAAGAGGATGCTGTAGTTCTTGGAGTGGGCGTCGGTGTTGCACAGCACCCAGTTGAGCGCCAAGGCATCGAAGAATGCCCGTCTGTCTTTGTCCGGGTCAGCTGAATTGTCTGCCAGCAGGCGCGACAGGCGAGCGATGCTGTGGCCCTCCCCCTGTTCACCCTGGTAGATGGAAGCGTCGGGGTCGCCGCAAGCCTGGTGCATGTCCTCCTGGTGAACGCGTCGGGCAACACCGTCGGCACCGCGTAGGCGGTCAAAACGGTGGACTACGAGCACCCGGTGTTCGTCGATCAGGGCCATCTCCGTGCGTGCGGACGCCAGCCCGCAGTAGCGGGCAGCGGTCATGCACAGGTGCTCGTTGAGCGATTGGTCCACAAAGTCGGCCATCGAAGGCTTGAGGATGTGGGTGGTCGGAGTCTGCCCCCAGGGTTCGCCCCAGCGGCCGTGGTCGCCGTCTTCTCTGCATAGAGCAGTTTTTGCTTGAGCGCCGGCAAGGCTGAACGCGCTGTGTCCCTGAGGGCGCACCCATCGTGAGGATTCGCGCACCATGCCCGCAACGAGATCGCTGAGTTCGTCCCCCGAGAGCCAGTTCACGCCGCCCTGACGAGTTGTCAGTTCTTCTGCGGACTCCGGTTCACAGAACTGGACCGCTCCCGGGCAGTCCATGCCGATGTTGGTTCCGAGTAGATCGAAGGCTTGGGGGGACGCTGCGCCGTATTTGGCAGCCCAGCGTCTGCGGACGTCGGGGTTCCCCGGCAACAGGCCCGATATCCAGCTTTCAACCCGTCGGTCATCAACTTGGGCTTCCTGCAGCGGCATGGAGAGGGAGAGGGGCGACGCCGTGGGTTGCTCGGCGTATTCGTCGGTGTAGGCGAGACTCAGCTGCGGCCCTCGGCGGGTGATATGGGCCGCTTTGTGGCCCCGCAGGAACACTACGAGCGTGTCGTTGGTGGTCATTCCGACTCGGTTGTGATGCTGTCGAATATCTTGTCGAGTTCCGTACGGGGCCGGATGTGCAGTGCCAGCGACAGCCCGAGCACGTCGACAACCCGCATGACCCGTCTCAGGCCGCCACTGCCTTTGCTGTTCTCGAACCCTGAGAGCCACTGCACTGACACGTTGGCGCGTCGGGCCGTTTCCTGCTGGGTCATGCCGAGCGCCTTCCGCCTCGCCTTCAATGCTCTGGATATCTGGGGTTGGTTGCGCAGGTCGGAGTAACTGGCTTCGAGGTGATGCAGCTTCGATTCCGCCATTCGGGGTCTCCTTGGTGTGATAGTCACTTCAAGGATAGACGAAGTTGGAGTATAGATCCCAACATTTCAATAATAATTGAAGTTTGGATGAGACTCTCCTAACTTCAACAATAGGCGAAGTTCATTACTTGCTGCGCCGCCAGTGGATGCCTGTCCAGTCGACAGGCACGATCTCGTCTGTGATTCCATGGGTCGCCCGGTAGTCGTTCACCGCCTCGCGACAGGGTTCCCAGGCGCCGTAGTCGTCGACCAGCACATATCCGCCGACACGCAGCTTGGGGTACAGCGCAGTCAGGGCATCGGTGGTTGATTCGTACAGGTCGCCGTCGAGCCTCAGGATCGCGAGTTGGTCGATCGGCGCGGTTGCCAAGGTGTCGGCGAACCAGCCCTCAAGGAAACACACCCGCTCGTCGAGCAGTCCGTACCGTTCGAAGTTGGCGTGGACTTCGTCGGTGGTCACATGAAGGGTTTTCACCCCGGACATGTCATGTCCCTCATCGGCAGGGTATTCCTCGACATTGGGCACGGGCAGGCCGCGGAAGCTGTCGGCGACCCAGACGCGCCGTTCGGTGTCTCCCCACGCCTCGAGCATCCCCTTCATCAGAATCGTCACCCCGCCGCGCCACACGCCGGTCTCGATGAAGTCACCCGCCACTCCTTCGGCCATCACCTGGTCAACACACCAGCGGACATCCGCCAGCCGCTGCCGACCGACCATCGTCTCAGCAGTCGGCGGCCAGTCGTGGCCTTCGGCCCGTGCTTGGGTTTTGCCACCCGTTCTGGTCAGACGCCATTTGTTGGCTCCGAGTATCGAACGGAGCTCATCGGCGTCACCTGGCCATTCCGAGAGATCGACGTCGTGGGTCTCCTCAGCCAGGAACAGCTCACGGGTGAGGCACCCCATCAATAAATCGACATACAGGTCACGCTGTCTTGACAGGTTCTCTGTCTCGTCGTCCGCCGTTGGATCTCGGCCGCTGGTCACTGCCGATACTCGACCCCGGGTAGGACGCAGAGCATCTCGTAGAGCAGGCCCTCCTCGACGGCGCGGCGAAATGGCGTACCGTGGGCGATCTTCTCGCCGAACATGGTGTCGTTGATGTCGCATCCAAGGGGCTGAGAGTTGTCGCTCATCTCGGTCTTTCCTGCCGGTCGTTGACCCGGTCGCGGACAACTTAGCGAAATTCCACCGCGAGCCGCATCTACGATGAGGCATGGCCGAATCCGCAGAACCGAGGCGCTCGTTCTGGCGACTGCTGTGGACACCGGTCGGTCTGCTGGTCCTGGCACTGGCGGTGATGTGGGGAATCGAGATCGTCGACACGCTCGCGCTCGACGATCGGCTTCAGGGCAACGGCATCCTTCCCCGGCGCCGAGAAGGGATCGACGGCATCGCCTTCGCGCCGTTCCTCCACTCCGACTTCGGGCACGTCACCTCGAACTCGCTGCCTCTGCTGATTCTCGGTGGACTGGTCGCGGTGCGGGGGATGCACTACTGGGCGTGGGTGACAGTGACGGTGATAGTCGTCGGGGGCGGCCTGACCTGGGTGCTCGCGGGATTCGGCAACCACATCGGTGCCAGCGGGGTGGTGTTCGGGTATTTCGGAGCGATCCTCGCCGCGGCGGTCTTCGAACGCCGCGTGAGGGCGTTGGCCTCGGCGCTGTTGGTGATCATGCTCTACGGCGGGTTGGTGGCCGGGATCGTGCCGCAGGACTTCATCTCTTGGGAGGGTCACCTGTTCGGCATGCTGGGCGGCGTCATCGCGGCCAAGGCAATGGCCGAGCCGCGCCGCCCGCAGGCTGCCGAACCCGAGAGGATCGAGCCCTGGGAGCTCGACGAACCGTGGCTCGACTGAGTGAATTCTCAAAACGTGGGGCAGGATGAACGCTCCACCAACCAGAATCAGGATCCAGACATGAAATTCGGACTGGCGTTTGCCAACGTCATGCACTTCGGTACCGGCGAGGGTGCCAAAATGATCGGTCAAGCCGCTGAAGCAGCGGGCTTCGAGTCGGTGTGGACTGTTGAACACATCATCTATCCCGAGGGGTACCAGTCCACCTACCCCTACGACGAGAGCGGGAAGATGCCCGGTACAGGCGAAAACCCGATGCCCGATCCTTTGATCTGGCTCGGGTTCGTGGCCGCCCACACAACCAGCCTGCGTCTCGCCACCGGTATCTCGCTGCTCCCTGAGCGCAGCCCGATCATCTATGCCAAGGAGGTGGCCACGCTCGACAACATGTCGGGTGGGCGAGTCGAGTTGGGAATCGGCATCGGCTGGCTCAAAGAAGAGTTCGAAGCACTCGGTGTGCCGTGGCCGCGGCGCGGTCCCCGCACCGAGGAGTACATGGAGGTGATGCGGGCACTCTGGGCCGACGATGCCGTGTCCTTCGACGGAGAGTTCGTCAGCTTCGACCCGATCTCCTGCAACCCCAAGCCGGCCAACGGCTCGGTGCCCATTCACATCGGCGGGCACAGCCGTGCGGCCGCGGAACGGGCGGGCAGGGTCGGCGACGGTTTCTGGCCGGCCAAAGGCGATTTGCCGGAGTTGTACGAGATCGCTCGCCAGACCGCCGCGGACCATGGCCGTGATCCAGCGGCGATCGAGTTGACCGGCCAGCACATGGGCATATTCGGTGATGATCCGGGCGCGGCGGTCGAGGAGCTGGCCTCCTGGGGGGCGAGCCGCATGATTGTGCCGTCCTTCCTGTTTTTCCACGACACGGCCGATGCGCTCGCCGCTTGGGGTGAGAAGGTCATTGCCGGTGCCTCGAGCTGAGGTGAGTCGGTGACGTGATCCTGCGAGACGTCCGCGTTGCCGATCTCAGCGGCGGTATCTCCGGCGCGTACCTGTCGCGTCTGTTCGCTGACGCGGGCGCCGATGTCGTTCGGGTTGAATCCGAGACGGGCGTCAAGCTGCGACGACGCAGCGCGGTCCCGGTGACGGAGGGCGACAACGGCCCTTTGTTCTCCTTTCTGGCTGCGGGAACCCGCTCAGTGGTGGGTGCGCTGGACGAACAGGCCGTAGAGGAAATGCTCGCCGACGCCGATCTGATCGTCGTCGACGACACGCTCACGCCGGCGGATGTTGCCGGTGTCGAGGCGCGCCACCGGTTCGGCGTGATCACCTCGATTCGGCCTTACGGGCTGACCGGGCCGTGGGCTGAGCGGTCGCTCAACGAGTTCCTGGTGCAGGCCGACACCGGGTCGATCAGTTGTCGTGGCCATGTCTCGCTGCCTCCGTACATGGCCGGTGGTGACGTGTTCGAGTGGATGGCGGCGTGTTACGCGGCCCCGCCCACATTGGCGGCGATCGACCGGGCTCGCCGTAGCGGTCGAGGTGAGGTGGTCGATGTGTCGATAGCTGAGTCGTCGGCCCTGGCAGCGTCGACCTTCGCGGACCTGTCCCAGCAGATGTCGGGTCGGACCGAACTCCCGACGCGCTCGATTGAGACCCCCTCGATTGAACGTGCTCGTGACGGCTGGGTGGGTTTCAACACCAACACGCGTCAGCAGTTCCGGGGTTTCTGTCTGATGATTGAACGGCCCGACCTGATGGACAGCGAGTGGGGAGACCTTCGTACCCGCACTGCCCGCCTCGATGAGTGGTCGGCGATCGTCGACGAATGGATGGCCGAGCACTCGGTTGCTGAGATTGTGGAGTCAGCCTCGGAACTGAGGGTGCCGGTGGCGCGGGTCAACGACGGGGCCGGGGTGCTCAGCGAGGAGCACCTGGTCGCCAGGGGCTTCTTTGCGGCCACGGCAGAGGGCTTTGAGGCCCCGAGGTCGCCGCGAAAGATCGACGGCGAACGCTCCCCGATTCTTGGACCCGCCCCTGCGATCGGTGAACACACCGGACAGATCGAGTCCCGTGGCGGTCCTGAGCCTGCGGCTGTGGGAACGGTCTCCTCTGGGTCTCGCGGTAGTCCTGACGGTGCGTCTACGGGTGCGGTCGCCTCTGAACCCCGCGGTGGTCCTGAGTCTGTGGGCGCGGCCTCTTCTTCGGACCCGGATGCTCGACCGCTCGCGGGGATTCGGGTGGTCGATCTCACAAGCTGGTGGGCGGGTCCGTGCGCGACGCAGGCGATGGCAGCGCTGGGTGCCGACGTGATCCATGTCGAGTCGGTGACCCACCCCGACGGGATGCGTCTCACCGGAATGATGTTCGGAAAAGAGCGGTGGTGGGAATGGGGGCACATGTTCCTTGCCGTCAATCACGACAAACGCGGGATCACCCTCGATCTCAACGATCCCCGAGGTCGGGAACTGCTGCTGTCTCTGGTGGACGGCGCTGATGTGGTCGTTGAGAACTTCAGTCCACGGGTGATCGAGGCGTTCGGCCTTGGTTGGGAGGAGCTGCGGGCACGCAACCCGCGGCTGGTGATGGTACGCATGCCGGCGTTCGGGCTTGACGGGCCGTGGCGTGAACGGGTCGGCTTCGCGCAGACGATGGAGCAGATGTCGGGGATGGCCTGGCTGACAGGTCACGAGGCCGACCAGCCCCGCATCCCCCGCGGGCCGTGCGACCCGATAGCGGGCATGCACGGCTGCTTCGCAGCGCTCCTGGGACTTCGCAAGCGAAACGCCACCGGCGAGGGTGTCTTCATCGAGTCGGCGATGGTTGAGGGAGCCGTCAACTGTGCGGCGGAGCTGATCGTGGAGTACTCCGCGAACGGTGTGAGGTTGAACCGGCTCGGCAACCGCAGTCGTTTCGCCGCCCCCCAGGGCGTCTATGAGACCGCGGATCCCGACCAGTGGTTGGCGGTCTGTTGTGACAGCGACGAGGCGTGGCCGCCGCTGGCGGACATCATCGGTGTGGACGCGGCCGATTTTGCGACCCTCGAGGATCGCCAAGCAGCCCACGACGAACTGGACCGGCACATTTGCCGCTGGGCTGAGCGCCGGAGCCTGGAGGGGGCCGTGGAGGAACTGGCGAGAGCGGGTGTGGGAGCGGTCGCCTGCCGCAACCATGCGGAATTGCGCTTCCACCCCCAGTTCGAGGCTCGCGGCTTCTACGAACTGGTCGAGCATTCCGAGGTCGGCACGCACTACATGCCGGCCCAGCCGTACCGGATGCGGGGCATCGAACGCTGGATCACCAACGCCACACCCACTCTGGGCCAGCACAATCACGAGATCCTGACCGAACTGGGCCTGAGCACCTCAGAGATCGCCTCTCTGGAGCAGTCCGGAGTGACAGGCACCGTCCCGGTGCTGTAATCGCTTTTTGGGGCACGACTGTCAGTGTGGTCTGACAAACTGTTGACGATGGCTGCAGATGACCAGCAACAGGGTTCAAACGACGACCAGAGCCACAGCCACGCGCACGCGCACGAGCATGACCACGACCACCCGCACAGCTATCTGGTGCATCGCCACCGGGATGTGCAGGGAGGCGAGGCTCGTGCCGCCGTTTTCGGGTTCAGCGACGGTCTGGTGTCCAACGTCGCTCTCATCATCGGCATCACGGGCGCGTCGGCCGACGGGTCGCTGGTACGACTGGCGGGCATCAGCGGTCTGCTGGCGGGTGCCATTTCGATGGCGGCGGGGGAATGGGTGTCGATCCGCGCGCACAACGAACTCGTCGAGAGAGAACTCGCCATCGAGCGAAAGTCGCTGGAAGAGAATCCCAAGGCGGAGATCCGAGAACTCACCGCCATCTACCGGGAGCGGGGATTGAAGCCCGAGAGCGCCGAGAAGCTTGCCAGCGAGATCATGGCCGACCCCGAAGTCGCTTTGGACGTGCACGCACGCGAGGAGCTCGGCGTCGACCCCGAGGGCGCCGGCAGTCCCCTGCGGGTGGCGTTGTCGTCGTTCGCAGCTTTCGCGACCGGCGCTTTCGTGCCGCTGTTCCCGTGGCTGTTTGCCGAGGGGACGGGTGCTGCAATCGCCTCGGTTGTGATGGCTGTTGTCGCCGCAACGCTGGCGGGGGTTGCGCTGGCGATCTTCACCGGGCGTTCCAAGGTGCGCACCGCTTTGCGTCAGGTTCTGGTGGCCGCCGGTGCTTGCGGTGCCACGTTCCTGATCGGTTCGCTGTTGGGTGTGTCTGTGACGTAGCGAGTTCGCGCTTGCGGTGCCGCGTTCCTGATCGGTTCGCTGTTGGGTGTGTCTGTGACGTGGAGTGTTGGCGATGGTGGGCTTGCGTCGGCGAAGCTGTGCCCCATAGCTTTCGGACCGATGGCTGGACCGCTTGATGGAGTGAAGGTGGTGGAACTGGCTGGTCTGGGCGCGCTTCCGTACGGATCGCTGCGTTTGGCGGACATGGGCGCGGAGGTTGTGCGGGTTGATCGCCTCTCGCAGGTTCCCGACGAGAAGGTTCCTCGTGGATACTCGTTCTGGGATCGCGGGCGTCGTTCGGTGGCGGTCGATCTCAAGAATCCCGCTGGTGTCGAGGCGGTGCTGCGTCTGGCGGAGAGCGCCGAGGTGTTCCTCGAATCCTTCCGCCCGGGGGTCGCCGAGCGTTTGGGGGTCGGCCCCGAACAGGTGATGGGCCGCAACCCGGCGATCGTCTACGGGCGGCTCACGGGTTGGGGCCAGACAGGTGCGTTGTCACACGCGGCGGGGCATTCGCTCAACTATGAGGCCATCACCGGTGTGATCCGCTCGATCGGCCCCGAGGGCGGCCCGCCGGTGCCGCAACTCAACATCCACGGAGACTTCGCCGGTGGGGGTCTGACTCTGGCTTACGGGGTCGTTTGTGCCCTGCTCGAGTCTCGCCAGTCGGGGGAGGGCCAGGTCATCGACACAGCCATGGCCGACGGTGTGGCGTCGCTCGCAACGGTCTTCTACCCGATGGCCCACAGCGGCATGCACGCCGATGAGATCGGCACGAACCTCTTCGACGGCGGAGCGCCGTTCTATGCGATCTACGAGTGCGCCGACGGCGGCTACATGTCGGTCGCGCCCATTGAGCCACACTTCTGGTCTCTCCTGTTGACGCTCATCGGAATCGACGAAGCCGAGCTGCCCGCCCAGTACGACCGTGACCGCTGGCCCGAGGTGAAAGCACGCCTCGCCGAGGTGTTCGCCACCAAGACCCGCGACGAGTGGTGCGAGATTCTCGAGGGAACCGACACCTGCACCGCTCCGGTGCTCACCTACAATGAGGCCCGCGCCTATCCGCACAACGTCGATCGGGGGACCTTCGGCGGCAAGGACGGCACCGAAGTTGTGCCGATCCCGCGACTGTCGAGAACCCCCGGTGAGATGCGGCCTTCGCCGGACTGGATCGGCGCCGACACCGATGGCGTGCTCACGGATTTCGGGTTCAGCCCCGCAGAGATCGCCGAACTCCGTTCCCAGTCAGCCATCGGAGGCTGACCGACCCCCACTCTCCAATTCTGCGCGTTCCACCACAACATATGTGGCTGAACGCGCAGATTTGCTGTCGATCGGCGGACAACGAGGCCCCGCCGCTTACGCCAACCCGATGCCCAAGATTGCGCCCAAGATCGGCACCGTCAACCCCAGCATGGTGAACACCATCATGCGGGTCTGCTTGGCGAACTGAAGCGCCACTTCCCCCCGATGTTCTTTGTTCTCAGCCCGCAGCATCTTGAACTCGGCGGACATCTCGGTGGAGTTCTCAGCCCGCAGCGTCTTGAACTCGGTGGAGTTCTCAGCCCGCAGCGTCTTGAACTCGGCGGACATCTCGGTGGAGTTCTCAGCCCGCAGCGTCTTGAACTCGGCGGACATCTCGGTGCGTAAATTGGCGAACTCGGCGTGCATCTCGACGCGTAGCCGTTGTTGGCTGTCCTCGATGGTCTTGAGGTCATCTTTGGTGGCGAGGTCGTGCCAGTGGACGGGGGGCAGGCTCTCCATGAGGGTTTTTGCCTCCTCCTCTCCCAGTACTTCGCACAGGCGGTGCAAGAGGGCCAAGCGCTGCCCCTCGCTGGTCGGTTCGCTCGAGGGCATTACCAATCTCCTCAGATGTCTGGTGATATTTGAGGAGGACTGGTCCACGTCCCCGAGTGGTTCCCAGCAGGGTACCGTTCGACTCGTTGTGCCGCAAGCCTTTCATGGCGGCGGTTGGAACAGGGCGCAGCGGATTCTCAACCACACACCGCGTTTACGCGCACGCTCTACAACGAGGCGGCGACGTCGCGGATAGCGGTTGCGACGTGGTCGGGATGTGAACGCATCACGTAGTGGCGGGCACCCTCCACAATGGTGCGCGTGGCGTGCGGGAGCTTGCGCTCCATGTAGTCGTTGGCCCCGAGGTAGGCCCTGTCACCGTCGCCGATCACCAGCGCCACGGGCAGGGTTAGTTCGGTCATTCGGTCGATCACCATGGAATCGACGTGCAGCCCGACCGTGGCCGCCAGTTCGCTGACTCCGTAGCTCGGGGCGTTCTTCAACAGCCGGGAGTTCCAGCCCGCTCGGGCTTCCGGATCGCGAAACCCGGGACCGGTCGACACCAGCACCAGAGCATCGACTGCTCCGGGACGGGTAAGGGCGTGGGCCATGGCCAGGTATCCGCCGAGCGAATGGCCGACGAACACGATCGGGCGTGACAACTCCGAGATCACCGCGTCGAGATCCTCAAGCATGGCACTGCGTTCGTAGGCCGCGGGGTCGTTGCTGACAGGTGACTTGCCGTGTCCCGGCAGGTCGGCAGCAACACAGCGATGATCGGTGAGGAGATCAATGGTGGGGGTCCAGACATCGGAGTCGGAATCAACTCCATGGAGGAACAGCAATGTGGCCGCGCTCGCCGCAGCCGACCCGGTGGCAGTGATGTGGAGAGGTGTGCTCATAGGTGTGAATTCACTCCGCGCCGTTTGCTTCTGCGCCGACCTTGGAGGCGTCGAGACGATGGACGTCGGGTTCGATGTACATGGGGCGAGCTTCGGGCACGTCTCCGCGGACCCTCGCTTCGATCTCGTTGATTGCGTCGGTCAACTGCCTGGTCGTGTAGCTCGGGTCGAACGCCACCTTCGCACCGACGAGCAGTTCATCGGGTCCAATGTGCTGAGTGCGGATGTGGACGATGCCCTCGACGCCGTCCACGCTCTCAACAGCGCTGACGATCTTGGCCCGGGTCTTGGCGGTCGCTCCCTCGCCGATCAGCAGGCTCTTCATCTCGATGGCGAGAACCACGGCAATCAGGCCCAGCAGAACGCCGATCGAGAGGGTGCCGATTCCGTCCCACACCGGGGAGTCGAACGCCACCGCGATCGCCAGAGCACCGAGGGCCAGAACCAGACCGACCATTGCCCCGAGGTCCTCCAAGAGCACCACGGGGAGTTCCGGGGTCCGGGAGCGCCGGATGAACGTCGTCCAACTCTGCTCGCCGCGGATCCGGTTGGATTCGACGATGGCAGTGCGAAACGAGAAGCCCTCCAACACGATGCCGAACGACAGGACGGCGAAGGCCCAGATAGGAGCATCGATTGCGTGCGGGTGACGGATCTTCTCGATGCCCTCGTACAACGCGAACATGGAGCCCACGGTGAACAGCACGAGGGCGACCACGAAGGACCAGAAGTACCGCTCACGCCCGTATCCGAACGGGTGTGTCGTGGTGGCTTCCTTTCTGGCGAGCCGCCCGCCCAGAAGCAGCAGGGCCTGGTTGCCGGTGTCGGCGCAGGAGTGGATCGCCTCGGCCAGCATCGAGGAGGCCCCGGTGAAAGCGAACGCCACGAACTTGGCGATGGCGATGCCGAGATTCGCGAAGAAGGCAGCCAGGATCGCCTTGGTTCCTCCACCTGCTGCCATTCAAGCTCCTTGGGTCTTGCCGCGCTGTGTTGTTGCCGGGCGCAGCCGGAGCCGCGACTGTTGGTGTCGTCTGAGGATAGCGCTCTGCTAGTGCCGGGCGTGGCCGGCGCCGCGGCAGTCGGTGCGGTGTGTTTGTGTCGGGCCGGTACTGTGGCATTCCATGGTGACTGTTTTTGAATCCCCGGACGACTTGTTGGGAGCCGTCGGAAATGATCTCGGGTGCAGTGAGTGGCTTACGATCAGCCAGGAGCGCATCAACCTGTTCGCCGACGCAACAGGGGACCATCAGTGGATCCACGTTGATCCAGTAGCGGCCGCAGAAGGGCCGTTCGGGGCCACGGTCGCACACGGGTATCTCACTCTGGCGCTCACCAACCAGTTCCTTCCCGAGATCGTGCGTGTCGACAACGCCTCCATGGGGATCAACTACGGCACCAACAAAGTTCGCTTCCCTCAGCCGGTCACGGTCGGGAGCAGGGTCCGGGCCGGCGCGGTTCTCAGCGAAGCGCTCGAGGTCGACGGGGGAGTCCAGGCAGTCATAACCATCGCCGTCGAGATCGACGGTCAAACCAAGCCGGCATGCGTCGTCGAGTCGGTCAGCCGGTTCCTGCGATGACCTGCGGTGCCACACCCCCGGCCTACAAGGGTGCGCTGTGATGGCTAAACGCAAACGGCGCAGTCCCCGGCCGTCGTCGGTCGAGCCGTCGTACCCTCCGGTCGTGCCGGGCCTGTTGAGTCCCACTCGCCGTGTACCAGCGGCGATTCAACGGCCACCCTACGCTCTCACCGGCCAGCCGCCGCCTTCTGGATCGTCGCTGGTTCGCACACCCGAGGAACTCGCGGCAATGCGTCGCACCGGAGCCGCTGCCGCGGAGATCCTGTTGAGGGCCGGCGGTCTGGTCGACCCCGGAGTCACCACCGATGAGATCGACCGGCTGGTCCACGAACTGGCGATCGAGGCGGGCGGCTATCCGAGCCCGTTGAACTACCGGGGCTATCCCAAGTCGGTCTGCACGTCTGTGAACGAGGTGATCTGCCACGGTATTCCCGACAGCCGGCCGCTGTGCGACGGCGACATCGTCAACATAGACGTCACCCTCTACCGCGAGGGCGTGCACGGAGACACCTCCACCACGTTCCTGGTGGGTGATGTCGACCCCGAGTCTGTGAGGCTCGTCCAGGTGACGCTGGAATCCCTGGATCTCGCCATCGCCGCGCTCGGTCCAGATGCGATGGTGCGCGACATCGGGCGTGCCATCGAGTCGCATGCCATGAAGCATCGGTTCGGTGTGGTCCGCGAGTTCATCGGACACGGTGTCGGCACGGAGTTCCACTCGGGCCTGCAGATTCCCCACTACCACGACCGTCGGCTCACGATTCCGCTCAAGTACGGCACCACGTTCACGATCGAGCCGATGCTCACGCTCGGATCGCCCGAGGCGGCGATGTGGGACGACGAATGGACCGCTGTCACCATCGACGGCAGCCGCACCGCTCAATTCGAACACACTCTGGTCATGGGCGAAGGTGGAGCGGAAAGGCTCACGGTCACCGAAGCGGGCGAATGCGCTCACGACCTGGTGCGTGCCGCTGTCGTAAGCCTCTAGGAGGCGCCCCGGTCAGGAATACGACGTGCTGTTGGGGCGGGGGAGTTCGACCCACGTCCGGCCCGGGAGGATCGAAATCCTGCGACCCTCGCTGTCCGTGTAGACCGTGACATCGGTGGCCCTCGGACGGGACCAGGTGGCCTCCACCACGTGACCGTCGGTGAACACCAGCGCCGGGCCGCTGCCGACGGTGATCGCCTCGGGCGACCGGGAGTCTGCTGCTGAGCGCCCATAGTTCGTGAACTGGACTATCACTGTCGCCGGGCTGGTGCGTACGCCCCTGGTGTCGACCGTCGGCCTGCCGTCCTGGGTTCGATTCCAGCCCGACCCGTTCCAAGTGTATTGGACTTCGGTGTAGGCGTAGTTGATGTCGATGGAACTGGCGGGGACTGCGGTGGGGTTGATCGGTTCGTTCGGCTCCCGGAACACGAACATCGGCGGGGGCAGCCCGGTATCGGAGAACTCGCTTCCGACCGACCACAGATTCTGTGTGTTGGTGAAGAGGTTGTGTGGTGCACTGCGGCCGGCGCTCCGGTAGTAGAGCTGCGCGGCAGTGCCCACCCCGATGTCGACGAGCGTCGAGTTGGCCAGTGCTGCGCGGGTGCCTCTGTTGCCGCCTGAATTGGCGAACAACGGGCCGTTGAGAGGGGCGAGCAGGTCGAAGTCGCCGGTTCGCATCGACCGGACCGGACCGACCTCCGCCGGGGCCGTCGAGTGGAACACCGCAGCGAGGCGGGTGGCACCCTCGACCAGTTCGACGTACACGAGGTCGGCTTGGTTAATGCCCGATTGGGGCATCGCCGCTCTGACGTTGTCGATCTTCACCACGAGCGCCGGCCTCGAGACCCGCCCCTCGATGTTGAGCCCGGTCAACACAGCTTCAGTCACCTGTGTCCTGTCGTTCGTGTTTCCGATCCGGACGAGCGTGTTCTGGATCTCCAGCAGCGCGGTCTCGAGTTCCGCTTTCGCTGCGGCGATCTCATCGTTCAGTTGCTGTTGGGAGGCTTGGCGCTGGTCGATCTGATCCTGGGACTCCTCGACGAGTTGCCGGGTCGCGGCGAGTTGGTTGCTGAGGTCTTGTAGGCGGACGTTGAGGTCGTCGAGGCGTCGGGTCGCCTCGGAGATCACAGACTCGTAGAGCACGCGCCGCTGTGCAGTCTCGCCGCGGTTGTCCAGAGCGTGGATCTCGTCGACCAGTCCGCTCTGCCGGGGATCGCCCTTCCTGAAGCTGATCAGGGCGATCTGGACTCGAGCGGCCTCTGGTTCGCGTCGTTCATCTACGGTCTCTTCGAGTTCGTCGGCCAGGAACTCGAGTTGGGTGTTGTTGATCGCGATCGTGTCGGCCAGTCCGAAGATCTCGTCTCCGAGCCCGCCGAGCGCGGCCTCCTTCTCGGCGATCAGTGCGGTGAGTTCATCGCGTCGTAGCTCCTGTTGGCGCAGGAGTGCCTCTTCCTCTTGCAGAATCTGATCTCCCTGGCTGAGCGCGGGTGTCGCCAGAGCCGACACCGCGACACAGCAAACGATGATCAGGGAGAGGGATCGAGAGGTTTTTGCCATGGTCAAAGAGGGGTTTTCCCGCTCGCTGGCTCATGGTACCGGTCGCCGCCCCTCCAACGGGGTACCGTTGCGATGGTGTCGATCGAGCCGGTGAGACAGATCTCCTTTGACAGTGATGACCTTTCAGCGGTCGTTTCGGCCATGGCGGAGATTGCCGCTGCTCCCGGCGCTGACGGGTGGGTCAATATCGGCCCTGCGCTAACCGATGAGCAGGCGGCACAGGTCCCGGCCAAAAGCGGGCTCGCAGCATGGTTCTCCGGTCGTGGACCGGCCGTGGCGATGGGTACCTGGATGCCGGAGCAGACCACGGGCAGGTCAAGGGCCGCGCAGGTCGGCGTTGAGCACGGGCAGGGGCCCAATGCGCTGAAACGGCTGCGGGAGAGCGGTCTGGAGCTGCCTGACGGGTGGGTCAAGCGCCAGGACCATGCGAAGCACGGCGTGGTTGTTGAAATCGGGGCCGATGTCGAGTTGGCGGCTGTGGTCGGCTGGATGGTCCGCGCGGTGACGACCCTGACATCGGGCATCGAGGTGGGAGACCGCTTCATCGCGCACCTGTACCGCTCGGTCTAGTCTTCCGCTCTTGTTCACTGCGTTCACGGGCCGCTCGGGCCACGGCCTCTTTCGGTCGCGGCTGCGTGCGAGACCAATCCGCTCGGCCTCTGAGCCGCTTTGTCAGGTCCGGTTGTCGGAAGGAGCGGTGACGGCCTCGACGATCAATTCGATGACCGCGTCTGCCTCCGCAGTGCGCAGAACGAGGGTGTTGTTGTGGTTGTCGTCGGGTGTGTGCCGATCGTCCACGACGGTCATGCCCCGGGTGTGTGTGCCGGTGAGTTCGATGGCGACTGGCCGGCGGTTGCCGACGAACAGGTGTGGGTGGGTCACGGCGAGCACGGCGCAGGCGTCGTGAATCGGCGCTCCCGACCAGCCCCTCAGTTCGGTCGACCGGTCGATCGCGTAGCCGAGGAGGTCGGCAGCCAGGGTCGCCGCGGGGGTGTCGGCCAGACGCATCTGCGCGACTTGGTCGGGTCCCAGCAGCACCTGTTGGGTGACGTCGAGCCCGACCATGGTGATGTCGCCCCCCAGACGGAAGACGATGTCGGCGGCCTCGGGGTCGGCCCAGATGTTGAACTCGGCGGTGGCGGCGACGTTTCCCCCCACTGCCGCGCCTCCCATGATGGTGAGCCCGCTGAGCCTGTCGGGCAGCGCGGCGTCTTGTTGCAGCGCTTCGGCGATGTTGGTGAGAGGCCCGACTGCCACGAGGTGAAGGTCTTTGATGCGATGGCTGGTTTCGAGGATGAACCCGACAGCGTCGTCGGACTTTACGGACCGGGTGATCGCGGGCAGTTCCACGTTGCCGAGTCCGGTGGCACCGTGAACGTGCCGCGCGCCTCTCGGTTCGTCGACCAGCGGCTGCTCTGCACCCCGGTGAACGTCAACGTCGAGTTCGGCGATCTGCGCCACCGCCAGGGCGTTTCGGGTGGTGTGCTCGATCCCCACGTTGCCGTCGACAGTGGTGATACCGACCAACTCCGCAAAATACGCCGCGGTCAGCAGCGCAATAGCGTCGTCAAGCCCCGGGTCACAGTCCACCAGCATCGAAACAGAGGTCTTCGGCTCTGCGCTGGTCGGCACTGTCAGCTCCTTCCCAACAGAACGGTGACTTGGACTGCGGTGGGGAGGGAGGGTTGGGCGCCGGCGCGCAGGGTTGCGGCGGCGCCTACTCGGACTGCCCAGCGGACTGCTTCGACGAGTGGCTCTCCGCGCACTAGGGCGTCGGCCAGCGCTCCACAGAACGAGTCTCCTGCAGCTGTGGTGTCGACCGGGGTGACCTCCGGGGCCTCGACGTGGGTGACGTTTCCCTCCGACACCGCGAGCGCGCCGAGCGCGCCGAGCGTGACCACCACGGTCGGTACCGGAAGCCGTACGGCCAGATCGGCCGCGGTTGCAACGTCTACCGGTCCATCGTGGCCCGCAAGCAGAGCCAGCTCGGTCTGGTTCGGGACGATCACATCGACCGCCTCCAACAGCTTGGCCGGGAGCGGCGATGACGGCGCCGGGGCCGGATTGAGCACCACGATCCCGCTGGCGATCCGCGCGGCTGCGGCGACCGCGTCCACGGGCACCTCGAGTTGCACCAGCGTCACCGCTGCGGCACCCAACACATCGGAGGCCGCCTCAACATCGGCCACCGACAAGCGGCCGTTGGCGCCCGGGCTGACCACGATGGAGTTGTCGCCGTCTGCGCCCACAGCGATGAGAGCAACTCCGTTGGGCACATCGGGGGTGGTTGTCAGATGCGATGTGTCCACGCCGTCGGTTTCAAGCGCATCGCGCAGTATCCGGCCGCCCTCGTCGTCGCCGACACGGCCGATCATCGCAACCGAACGGCCCAGCCGGGCTGCCGCGACAGCCTGATTGGCGCCCTTGCCGCCGGGAATCCGAGCCAGGTCGCCGCCGAGGACCGTCTCCCCGACAAGGGGCACACGCGGCACCTCCACCACCAGGTCGAGGTTTGCGCTGCCCACAACAGCGACCTCTCCGGTGTTGCGAGACGCAGTCACAGATCTCACTCTAGGGGCCGAGCGGATCGGTCCCGAACACGACCGCGATCAAGCGAGGCCGCGGACTGAGAGCCCCCGGCCCGTGGCCCGAGCGGCCCGGTGAGCGCAGCGAACAGGAGCGGGAGACAACCGGTGTCAGAGAACTCCCTGTTAAACCCGTTCACGTTGTTCGGAGATCCCGCGAATTTCTGGCAGAGACCGAACCCGAGCCGGGCTCATCTAGCCGAGTGCCGAAACAAGCGTGTGGGCGTGTTCGAACATGGCGTCGGCCCGCTTGGCAATCTCGGCGGTCGGCCCGCTGGACTCCATCCCTCCGGCACTGCCGCGGAGCCTTCGGGCATAGGCGCCCTCCACGATGCAAGCCTGCTTCCACCACGAGAATGCCTCGTAGAACGGATAGTCGGACAGGTCGAATCCGGTGGCCTGCTCGTAGAGGCGGATCACCCCGGTGCGGCGAGGAAACGACGACGAGAGGGTCGGCGGGTCGGGCAACCACTGCATGTCGTCGCCCAGATCGCCCCAATACTGCGCCGACCAGGCGAAATCAGCGATCGGGTCACCGGTTGTACACAGCTCCCAGTCCAGTACCGCGGCGATGGCGAAGCCGTCGTCGAGCACAACATTGTCGAAGCGGTAGTCGCCGTGGGCCAGAGCCGGCGCCGCTCGCTCCGGGGGAACCCTCGCGCTGAGCGCATCGTGAAGCTCGTGCAACAGCGGCAGGGGGCGAGTGTCGGCTCGTTCGACTTGAGTCACCCATCGTTTGAGTTGACGGGAGACGTAGCCATCGTGGCGTCCCAGAGTGGCGAGCCCGACAGCTTGGAGATCGACGGTGTGGAAGGCGACCTGCGCGTTGATCAGAGCCGCGGTGGCCGCGGCTGCCTGTGTCGAAGTCAACGCGACGGCGTCGCTGCTGGTACGCAGTATCTGTCCGTCGACGAAGTCCATCACGATGAAAGCGGCACCGGTGACAGCGGTGTCGTCGCAGCGGGCGAGGCACCGTGGTACAGGCACCGTGTCCGCGGTGTGCAGAGCCGACATGACGCGAAACTCGCGGCCGGTGTCGTGTGCGGTTGCCAGAGTCGAGCCTTCGGGAGGGCGCCTCAGCGCCACTCGGGTCCCGTCTGCGGCGGTCACCTCGTAGGTCAGATTGGATCCGCCCGCGGCGATCAGGACAAATTCGAACGGCGGCTCCAGCCCCTCGACCGCAGAGGCGAGCCAATCAGAGACAGCATCGACGTCGAGTCCGCGCGGGCCTGCGGTCATGGGTTGCTCGCCGTGCCGGGTACGGCAACTATTTGACGACGCTTTCTTCGATTTCGTGGAGACGTTTGACCGCACCGACAAGCACCTTGCGGGCGACCAGCGCGCTCTCGTCGAGCAGCGAGGTGAACTCACGACGATTGAGCGCCTCGATCACCATGTCGGTGTCGGCGGTGACGGTGGCGGTGCGGGGAACACCGGCGATGACCGCGAGCTCGCCGAAGAAGTCGCCGGGTCCGAAGCGTGCGATCACTCGGCCGTTGCGTCGAACGGTTGCCTCGCCCTCACTGACGATCATGAACTCGCGTCCCGGTTGGCCCTGCACCGTCAGGTTGCGACCGGCCTTGACATTGACCGTCGTCATGAACGACGCCACCTTCTTGAGTTCCCTCTTGGACAACTCCGAGAAGAGTTCGATCTCCGCCAACTGCTCGATGAGTGCCATTCGCTTACCTCCAAGACAGAGCCCGTGAGCATGTCTTCCGCACGTGTCTGATCTCCCTATGGTCTATCAGAAGATGGCGACGGGAGCGACGGGGGCTCCGGTGCCGCCCACGAACGGTTCTGGCGTGGCAGACAGGAAAAACTCGTATCGCCCCTGCTCGCGGCATACCTCGGCCAGAGTCTCGAGGTTCCAGTTCTGACCTTGTGTGAACCCCATGTCGACCACGGCGAGGCAATGGACCGCAAGCGCATTGTTCCAGTCGGGGCCGGGAAAGACCTCGAAGATGAAGGTGTCGGTGGCAGCCGCTGCGATGTTGTTGCGGTGCAGCCAACGCACAGCATCGATCCCCGGCCCGGGACTCTCCCCGGCGAGACTCTCGCCGATGTTGTATTTGTGGGCGTCGCCCTCGTTGAGCCACAGCTGCATCCGGCCGGTTCGTATCAAGATGATGTCGCCGGTGCGAATCTCCACCCCGGCCCACTGCGCCGCGGCATCGAGTTCCGCGCCCGTTATCTCATGGGCGTCACCGATCCGGTCGACCCCCAACGAGCTGCACATGTCCAACAGCACGCCGCGGCCCACCAACGAGCGAACATGCTCGATGCCGAGCACCTCTGAGCCGTTGCGGGCAGTGATGGTGGCCGCGTCGACTCCGTTGTAGAGCTTGTGGCCGTAGCTGACATGGGAGAGCCCGTCCCAGTGGGTCCCGGCCTGCAGACCCATGGTGACCATGTCGTCGGAGAAGTGGGGCACCATGGCGTTGCCGTCGGCGTCGCCGAGGTCGGGGTGGTCGATCGTGCCCATCACATGGACCGGGTTGATGCGGGTCGGGATCGCCCCGATCTGCACGCCGTTGTTCTGGAGGTCGATCGCCAACGGGACTCGCTGACCGGTCTCAATGAGCCGAGCGGCACCGGCCACCACCTCGTCGGTTATCAGGTTGAGCGTGCCGAGGCGGTCATCGTCGCCCCAGCGGCCCCAGTTGCGGACCTCGTCGGCGACCTCGTGAAAGTAAGCGGTGAACGACATGGGACCGAGCGTAGGCGCGACACGCCCGTGGTCAATAACCCAGTTCCAGGTCGACGATCCCGTCGAGTGGTTCTCCTGCTGTGAGGCGGTGGTAGTTGGTGATGAACGTGTCGAACATCGAGTGTCCCGAGTTGGGTGCCGCCCATGAGATGTGGGGCGAGAGGCGAACGCTCCGATGGGTGAAGAGCCAATGCCCGTCGGGCAGCGGTTCGGGTACGACAGCGTCGAGTGAGGCTCTCGCCACACGACCGTCGTCGAGCGCTTCGCGCAGCGCCTCCTGATCGATCAGAGAGCCGCGGGCGATGTTGACGATGTGGAGCCCCGGCGTCACACGGGCCAGCATGTCGTGGTCGAGCAGCGCGACGGTCTCTCTGGTCGCGGGCGCAGCGAGCACCAGATGGTGCGCATCGGAGATGACTTCGCTGAGGTCGGTGGTGATCTCCATCCCCTCGTGGGGTGCCGGCAGCGGGCGCCGACGAACTCCGATCACCCGCATGCCGAAGGCCAGCGACAGGCGGGCTATCTCCGCACCGATGCCTCCAACGCCGACGATCACCACGGTGTGCCCGTTCAGCGCCCCCATTCTCGGTCCGGTGTGCCATCCGTCGGCGGGTACCTCGTTGATCCAGATATCGGGCAGCGCCTTCGCGTGGGCCAGCATCGCTGCCAGAGCGAACTCGCTGATGGGAGTGGCAGTTGAGCCCCGAGCACAGGTGAGAGTCTGGTCACTCCGGACCAGATCGAGGGGGAACTCATCGATTCCCACGCCCATCACATGGATCCAGCTCGCACCGCAGGCGATGATCGCTTCGAGGTTCGGCGCGCCCCGGGTGTGAGTGAAGATCACGTCAGCCGCAAGACCATGGGGAACCTCTGCATTCGGGTCGATCCGGACTTCGGTGAGACCCGGCAGCGAAGAGATCTCCTCGGGAAAGTCCATGCCGAGATTGTTGACGACTGTGACATTCACGGCGGTGACCCTACCCGCTAGCGGAACCGTCTAGTTCGGTAGTACGGTTCATGGCGAACCGACATGACCGGACTCTATATTTTTCTTCTTGCCGCTGGTGGACCGCTGCTGCTGTGGTTGGTGTTCGCGGGAGATGCTGACGCCGACGCGGGCGGCGACACGTTCTCGGTCATTCCGCTCTCGTCGATCGCTTTTTTCGCAGCGACTTTCGGATTTGTGGGCGTGGTGGGAGGCGCTTCAGGAGCTGGAGCGTTCTCGCTGTTCGTGACCTCGGCGGTTGCGGCAGCCCTGGCGGGCCTGATGAGCACGCAGGTGTTCAAGTGGATCCGCAGAAACTCCGTCTCGAGCGAGGTCATGGACGAAGAACTTGAAGGGTCGATGGCGCAGGTGGCTCTTGAAGTCAGTGAGTCGTATCGCGGAAAGATCATCGTTGATATCGCTGGAGCACGCGAGCAGATGACCGCGTCTCCCATTGACGGCTCGACGATCGGGGCGGGAGAGCGGGTCGTGATCGTAAAGATCGAACGCGGGGTGGCCCTCGTTGCTCCCCTCGGTCCCGACCTTAAGCTTGAGTAGATCGCACTTCAGTAGATCGCACAGGAGTAAATCGCACAGGGCCCTTCGGGCCGTTGGACAAAGCGCTTCGGCGCAGGAGGAATAGTCAGATGACTCTGTTATTGATAGGTGGCTTGGCCATTGGTGTGGCGGTGATCTTCCTGATCATGATCCTCAGTTCGTTGATCATCATCTGCCCGCCCAACCGGGTTGCGGTCATCTCGGGGCGGAGTCGAACAATGTCCGACGGCCGAACTGTCGGGTATCGGATCCTCAAGGGTGGTCGCACCGTTCGCATCCCGCTCATTGAGAAGGTCTCGTGGATGGACCTCAACACCATCCCGCTCGAGGTGTCGGTCACCAATGCCTACTCCCGGGGCACGATTCCGTTGAATGTGCAGGGAATCGCCAATGTGAAGGTCTCCTCGAAGGAGGGTGTGTTGGAGAATGCCGCTGAGCGCTTCTTGAACGTGCCGAACCAGCACATCGGCCAGATCGCCAAGGAGACGCTTGAAGCAAACCTCCGCGGGGTGCTCGCCACGCTCTCCCCCGAAGAGGTCAACGAGGACCGCTTGAAGTTCTCGCAGCAGCTGATCGACGAGGCCGATGACGACATCAAGACTCTTGGGCTTGATCTCGACGTGATGAAGATCCAGAACGTGACCGACGACAACCTCTACCTTGAGTCGGTCGGACGGAGGCTGACCGCGACGGTCGTCAAGGAGGCCCGGGTGGCCGAAGCCAACCGGCAGTCGGAGTCTGAACAAGCCGAAGCGAAGGCGCGGGAGCTTGCCGAGATTGCTCAAGCGCAGGCCGACCGCAACATCGTCGAGGAACAGAACAACCTGCGAGTCCGCACCGCCGAGCTCGACGCCATTGCTCGTGCCAAAGAAGAGGAGGCAGCGGTCGCAGGCGACATTGCCAGGGCAGTTGCTGAGCAGGAACTCGAGCAGCAGCGCATCGAACTGGAGCGTCGCCGCCTCGAGGCTGACGTGGTCACGCCGGCCCGTGCCAACCTCGAGTCGAAACAGCTTGAGGCCCAGGCGGAAGCGGCGAAGATCATCGAGGACGGCAAGGCCCAGGTCGACGTGTTCCGGCGGCTCACCGACCAGTACCAGCTCGCGGGCGACGACGGTCAGAGGATCTTCGTGCTCAACATGCTGCCCGAGCTCGTCGACAAGATCGTCTCCACGGTCAACAACGTGTCGATCGACCGGGTCGCGGTCGTCGACGGCGGCAACAACGCCAACAGCGGCGGCATACCCGCGTTGGTGTCGCAGCTTCCGGCCGCTGTGGTGAGCCTTTCCGAGCAGATTGAGGCGGCGACCGGAATCGACATCCTGTCGAGCATGCGCCCCGACCACGATGCCGACACCGACGACGATTCGTTGCCGTCGCAGCTTCCGCCGCCTCCGGCGGCTCCCTGATCTCGGCTCCCCGGTCTCGGCTCCCTGATCCCGGTTCCGTTCAGCGCGCCAGAGTCTGCAGGCGGGCGAGGTCGAGAATCTCTGTGTGGCCGCGCCCCAGCCGGATCACTCCGCTTGACTCAGCGAGCTTCAGTGACTGGTTCACTGATTGACGACTGGCTCCCACCATCGCAGCAATGTCTGTTTGTCGGACCCCCACCACTATTGGAAGGTTGCCTCTGTCGAAGGCCGCGACGAGGCGCAGCAACACCCTCATAACACGGGTCTCCACTGACTCGAACAGAATGTCGGCCATCTGTTCGTTGCTTTGAATGAGCTTGTCGGCGATCACCTCGACGAAGTAACGGTCGACCGCAGGGTTCTCGGCGCGAAACTCAGCGAGCATCTTCTGAGTGAGAGCGAGAGTCTCCGTCGGTTCAAGCGCTGTGGCTCGAGCGGTTCGTCGGCCGGCACCGACCACGGCCAGCTCCCCGATGATCTCGCCCGGCCAACGAACCGACAGCGCAGCGACGTCCCCGCGCGCCATGCAGACTTCGATGAGGACTCGACCCTTGTCGATCAGATGGACGGTGTCGCCGACTTCTCCCTGGTGGAAGATCACATCGCTACGCCGGAACCGACGCCGGTGCATTCGTTGCCGCCACTTGACTGCGTCCGGCCCGAGTCGCTCCATAAGGCTGCAGTGCATCGCAAAATCGTAGCTTCTGCAGAATCCTGATTGAGCGATTACATGTATTGCTGAGTGGTCCGCGATGATTTGGGTCTATGGCTCTGAGGGGAACGAAAGCAGCCGCGGGTCGAGAGGCCCGTCGTTCACGCATCAAGGATGCGTCGATGCGGATGGCCGCGGAGGGAGGTTACGAGGCGGTACAGATGAGGGCCGTGGCAGAACGCGCTGAAGTGTCGCTCGGCACCATCTACCGGTACTTCAACGGCAAGGACGACATACTGCTGGCCGGCCTGGTGAGCTGGATTCAGAGGGTTCGTGAAGGACTCGAGTCCCGTCCTGTCGAGCAGACACCTGCAGCCGACCGCTTGGTTGCGCTCCTGGCGGGCGCCGCTGAGATGGCTGAACGCACGCCGATGCTCATGAGAGCGCTGTTCACCGCTTTCAACACGACCGACCCCGCTGCAGCAGAATACAGGCTTGCGGTCGAGTCGGAGGTTCAGCAGTTCATTGTCACGGCCTTGGGTGATGACCCTGAGATCGACGCGGTCGGCGTCGCTCGAGTTGTCGGCCATGTCTGGTTCTCGGCGACCAGCAGGTGGGTCGGTGGTCTGACGCCGGCGGGAAGTGTTGAGGAGGAACTGCGGCACGCGGTGCGAATGATGACCGCGGACGGCGTGCCAGCCTAGTGTGCAACCTTATTCCCCCCAACTCCAGGAGACCGGTAAGTGTCCAGATTCCTTGACGGAAAGAACATTGCGATTACGGGAGCGGGTGCGGGAATCGGCAGGGCCATAGCTCTGGCCGCCGCGGCCTCCGGCGCCAACATCGTCGTCGCCGATTATGGGGTGGCGATGGACGGCAGCAACCCGACGAGTGAAGTCGCCGACAGTGCAGTGGCCGAGATCGCCGCACTGGGCGGACAGGCCGTTGCCGTGGCGGGTGACATCAGCGAATTCGAAGTCGGCGAAGAGGTGGTGGCCGCTGCCTGCGACAATTGGGGAACGATCGACGGCGTCGTCTGCCCAGCGGGGGTCCTGCGGGAACGGATGCTCTTCAACATGAGCGAGGACGAGTGGGACCATGTCGTCGCGGTGCATCTGAAGGGGCACTTCAACGTCTACCGCGCAGCGCTGGCGCGTATGCGCAAACAACAGACCGGTGGCTCGCTGGTCGGTTTCACTTCGGGGGCGTTCACCGCCTCGACGGCTCAGGCGAACTACTCGGCGGCCAAGGGCGGGATCGTCAGCCTCACCCGCTCGGCCGCGATGACCGCGGCGAGCCTGAAACTCCGGGGCGGCCCTGCAATCAACGCCAACTGCATTGCTCCGGTGGCCCGCACACGCATGAGCGAGAACGTGCCCTTCGAGATCGAGACGGGTGAACCGGAGGATGTTGCGCCAATGGCCGTCTATCTGCTGAGCGATGCAGGTCGTCATGTGAACGCGCAGATCTACACGGTCGTGGGCAGGCGGATCTCTGTCTGGAACCAGCCGATGGAAGTACGAACAATGATCGCAGACGGTGATCGGTGGACCTGTGATCAGATAGCGGAGGCTCTGCCGGGCGGTGTCGGACAGGAACCGAATCCCTTCATTGCCGATCTCGAGCGTCGGATGGACGAGATGGCGCTGAACGCCGAGTCTGCGAGCGGCAACTGATGTCTGCGGGGCCTGAACCGCAGGGTCGGGGCCTGCTTGACGGCAAACGAGTGGTCGTGACCGCGGCTGCGGGCACCGGGATCGGTTCTGCGGTGGCCAAGCGCTGCCTTCTCGAGGGGGCGGAGGTGCTCATCTCAGACATTCATGAACGGCGCCTGGACGAGACAGCCGACCGGCTTGAGCACGAGACGGGGGACCGGCCGTTGACGGCAATCTGCAACGTCACGGTAGAAGTTGACGTCGCGGCTCTGGTCGAGGCTGCGGTCAGCGGCCTCGGCGGAATCGACGTGATGATGAACAACGCCGGGCTCGGCGGGACCGTTGCGCTCGTCGACATGCCCGACGAGCAGTGGAACGCCGTGATGGGGGTCACCCTTGAAGGCACGATGCGCTGCACGCGGGCGGTTCTCCGGCACATGATCGAAGCTGGGATCAGCGGGGCAATCGTCAACAATGCGTCGGTCGTGGGATGGCGGGCCCAAGCGGGACAGTGCCATTACGCGGCCGCGAAGGCGGGGGTGATGGCGCTGACCCGGTGTTCGGCCATCGAGGCTGCCGAGCACGGTATTCGCGTGAATGCGGTTGCGCCGAGCATCGCGATGCACCCGTTCCTTGCCAAGGTGACCGACGACGCTCTGCTCGAAGACCTGTCGAGGCGGGAAGCGTTCGGCCGCGCCGCTGAGCCCTGGGAAGTAGCCAACGTGATGGTTTTCTTGGCGAGCGATCTGTCGTCCTACATGACGGGCGAGGTCGTCTCGGTGAGCAGCCAACACCCGTGATCCGCGCGACGATCTGAGCAGAGTTCTGCTGTTCATTGCTCGCAGCGCGCCCCAAAAGTGCTAGACCTTGTGGCGTGAGTCACAGACCAATTGTGATTCTTGGAGGAGAAAGAAATGAGATCCCGTACTAGGCCCACATTGTTTGCGCAGTTAATTGCGTTGCTTCTGGCGTTGGCTCTCGTTGCCGCTGCATGCGGTGGCGATGACGACGGAGGCACCGATGGTGAGGACGGTGATGTTGCCGTCGGTGATGACGGCGACGATGGTGATGACGGCGACGATGGCGACGCCCCGACGACCACGGCGGCACCGGTCGAAGACGTCACCGAAGGCAATGTCTGCATCGGTGATGCCTGTGATGAGCCGACCACCGGAGACGACGAGGCTCCACAGCCTGTATCGGGTGGGACGCTGCGAATTGCGGTGGAAGCAGAGACCGACGGTCTCAACCCTGCCGCCAACAACTTCGCGGTGTCGGCTTACACCATGGGATTCGCCATATTCGACCCGCTGTTCTATATCGACAAGGACGGCAACTGGTTCCCCTTCCTGGCTGAATCAGCCACGCCGATCGGTGACGGATCGTCCTGGCAGGTGAAGGTCCGCGAGGGCATCACCTTCCACGACGGAACACCCCTGAACGCTGACGCGCTGATCGACAACTTCGAGAAGGCGATCACCGACCCGATCATCTCGCTGGCGATCGTGCCGAGCTATCCCGCCGAGAACCGCTACGAGAAGATCGACGACCTGACCCTTCAGTACAACCTGATCCGTCCGTCGGCCCACTTCCCGATCAATCTGACCTCCCAGTTGGGCATGGTGGCATCACCGACCTGGCTGGCTGCGGCGGCTGAGGACGACAGCCTCAACCAGGCACCGGTTGGCACAGGCCCGTTCATGCTTGAGAGCCGCACCCAGGACGTGTCCACCAAGCTGGTCAGGAACCCCGACTACTGGCGAGGGACCGACGACATCTATCTCGACGCCATCGAGATCTTCATCACCACCGATACCGCTCTTGCTGCCGAGCAGGTTGCAGCAGGTGAACTCGATGTTGTGGTCACCTCCGTCGCGGACGCGACGCTCACCCTGCGCGACGCCGGGAGTGTGTCCACGTTCGAGAATCTGTACTCCGGTGAAGACTTCATCATGTTGAACACACGCGCAGCCCCGATGGACGACATCCGCGTGCGTCAGGCGTTGACTTTCGCCACGGACCGCCAGGCGTACCACGACCTGATCGGGCAGGGCACCAGGCCTCTGGCCGACTCGATGTACCACCCGGACCTGATCTGGAACAATCCCGACGTTGTCCAGGAGGGCAACATGGCCGACCGGGCCGGACCGCTGGTGGACGCCTACTGTGCGGCCGTCCCCGAGAACTGCAGCGGCGGCAAGGTCAAGATCGAACTCCAGTTCTCCGGCCCCTCAACGGTCCAGACCCGGATCATGGATGTGTTGTCCGCCGGTTGGGAACCGTACTTCGAGGTCGAGCGCCAGCAGCTGCCCCAGGACCAGCACATCCTGCAGACCGCGATCGGCCAGTTCCAGGTGGTCACCTGGCGTCAGTTCGGGGCGGTCGACCCCGACAACGAGGTCGTCTGGCTCGAGTGTGCGACCGCCACCGGCGGGATCACGCTCAACTGGGTCCGTCTGTGCAACGAGGACCGTGATACGCTGCTGTTCGATCAGCGTGCCACAGCAGACCTGGACCGCCGTGTGGAGATCATGCAGGAGATTCAGGCTGAGATTCAATCGACCTACTCCTACATCTTCTTGACGCATACCAACTGGACTGTCGGCTTCCGCAACGCCGTGAAGAACCTCTGCGGACAGACCGGGCCTGACGACACCGTGTTGGTCTGCAATAATCAGGGACGCGGCTTCTACCACAACGTCTGGATAGACGAGGGCTGAGAAGCCAGGAACCAGGAAACGAGCACCAGTTGACGCAACCATTGGAGGACATGGCTTGAGGCAGTTCATCCTCCGTCGGGTTGCGCAACTGGTGCTCGTTGTTTTTGCGGTCACCTTCCTGACGTTCGCGTCGCTGAACCTGGTGGGAGACCCGTTGTTCAATATTGTCGGGGTGCTGTCGGGCATCCCCGACGAACAGTGCGAAGCGGTGGAGCGCGGCGAGATCGAGGACACACAGTCCTCCGGTCTGAACATGGGCGACTGCGCCTTGATCGCCCAGGCCAAGGAGCAGAACAATCTCGACAAGAACGTCGTTGAGCGCTACGGGATCTGGCTCTCGGACATGGTGAGTGGAGACTTCGGCACGTCGTTCGTGAACGGTGACGAGATCTCCGACATCGTCAAGGAGCGTCTGCCGGTGACGATACGGCTGATCGTGCTCGCACAGATCGTCGCGCTGGGCATCGCGATCCCGTGGGGGGTCGCCTCGGCGTATCGGGCCAACCGCGGGTTCGACAAGGTTTCGACGGTGGGATCCTTCGGGATGCTGTCAATCCCCAACTTCGCTCTGGGGGTCATCCTCCTCTACTTCTTCACGCTGAGATGGCAGATTTTCCCCTCAAGGTACGAGAACCAGGGTTGGTGGTCGGAACTCAAGGCTCTGACCCTTCCGGCGATCACGCTGGGGCTTGGTCTGGCGGCAACCTACCAGCGGTTGTTGCGCACCGATCTGATAACGACGCTGCAGGACGACTTCATCCACATGGCCCGGGCGAAGGGTATGTCGGACCGGCACATCATGTACCGCCATGCGCTTCGACCCTCGATGTTCTCGGTCATCACCGTGTTCGGGGTCAACACCGGTGCGCTGATCGGCGGGGCGTTGGTCGTCGAGCAGATCTTCTCGATCCCGGGGGTCGGGACAGAACTCGTCGAGGCGGTGCTGCGCAACGACCCGCCGGTGGTCATCTCCCTAATCTCGGTGGTCGCGATCGGCTTCGTGCTGATCAACTTCTTCGTCGACCTCATGTACGGGTATCTCGATCCGAGGGTGAGGGCGTCGTGACCGAGATCGGGAGCACCGGCGACGACAGCCGTGTCGGGGTGATGGTGCCCGACACGGCGCCCGACGATGGCATGGTCGATGATGCTGTCCGCAAGAAGCTCGGGGTCGGCTTCTGGATAGCTGTCGGTTGGCTGGGCGTGCTCGTCGCCACGGTGCTGTGCGCTCCGTTCCTTCCTTTCGACGACCCCGACAAGCTGGGCTCCGGCCCTGCCCGGACGGGCCCGTCGCTCGACAATTGGTTCGGGACCGACGCCCTCGGCCGTGACGTGTTCGCAAGGACTGTGTACGGTGCCCGCGTCTCCCTGGTGGTCGGGTTCATCGCGATCGCCTTCGGCATGGTCGTGGGAGGTTCGCTCGGGCTGGTTGCAGGCTACTTCCGTGGTCGTGTCGACCAGGTCGTCAGCTTCTTGTTCTTCACGCTTCTCTCGTTCCCCGGCCTGATCCTCGCCCTGCTGATCACCAGTACTTTTGATCGGTCGCTGCGTACGGTCAGCCTCACGCTCGGCGTGTTGGCGGTAGCCCCCGTCGGCAGACTCGCTCGAGCTGCCACTCTGGTGTTCGCGGAGCGCGAGTTCGTGCAGGCCGCCCGTGTGATCGGTGCCAAGCACTTTCGAATCATGACCAGGGAACTCCTGCCGGTGGTGCTCATTCCGATGGCGGCTCTGGCCCTGCTCGGCATGGGCGTGGCGATCGTCGCTGAGGGCGGCTTGGCGTTTCTGCAGCTGTCGGTCGAGGACATCAGCTGGGGTGTGATCATCAACGACGGGCGGGGGATCCGCGACCTGCAGTCCAATCCGCACGTGGCGCTGATGCCGATCGGGGTGATGTTCCTGACGATCCTGGCGTTGAACTTCGCGGGTGACCGGGTGCGCGAGTTCTTCGATGTGCGCGAGACGGCGTTCTAGGAGCGATGATGGCTGAGACCCATGTTGCCAACACGCAGTTGTCGGTACGTGACCTGACCGTGCGGTTCCCGACGACCCGGGGGACGGTGCAGGCGGTCAACGGCGTCTCCTTCGATCTGTCCAGGGGCGGGTCGCTGGGGATCGTGGGTGAGTCGGGCTCCGGCAAGTCGGTCACTGCCAAGACCCTGATGAACCTCCTGCCCCGAACCGCGGAGGTGTCGGGCGATGTGATCTTCGAGGGCGAGGATGTGCGCCGGCTGGCCGATGAGGGTCGTGAACATTTCTGGGGTGTGAAGATGACGATGGTCTTCCAGGATCCGATGACGTCTCTCAACCCGGTCAAGAAGTGCGGTGAGCAGATCGCCGAGACGCTGCGCTACCACCTGAAGCGGGACAAGAAGACCGCCCTGCGCGAAGCTGAGGATCTGCTGGGGCAGGTCGGCATTCCCGAACCGGGCAAACGCATCCACCAGTATCCGCACGAACTGTCCGGCGGGCTGCGTCAGCGGGTTGTGATCGCGATGGCCTTGGCCTGTGAACCGTCGCTGCTGATCGCTGACGAGCCGACGACTGCGGTTGATGTGACTGTGCAGAAGCACCTGCTTGATCTGTTGGATCGGCTTCGTGAGGACCGCGGCATGTCGATGATCCTCATCACCCATGATCTGGGCGTGGCCCGGGGTCGCTGTGATGAGATCGCGGTGATGTACGCGGGCCGGCTGGTGGAGCGTGCTGAGCCCGAGACCCTCTTCGGTGATTCGCGTCACCCCTACACGGATGCCTTGTTGCGTTCGATTCCGCGCATCGACCAGCCGAGCCACACTCGCCTCGAACCGATCCCAGGGCGGCCTCCTGAACTCATCAATCCGCCTGAGCAGTGCGCTTATGCGCCGCGTTGCCGGTATGCCCAGGAGGATTGTCTGGAGTCGATCCCCGAGATCGGTGGAGTTGCGGGAATGCACGAGTTCGCCTGTTTTTTTCCAGCCAACACCGATCGTGGGCGGGAGGCCCTGGCGGGCAACACCTCGGCTGGTCGTACTGCGGCGGGTCTTGAGTTGACGGACCTTGGAGCACTCGGCTGATGGCCGGTTCCGGGCATGCCCCGCTGCGCGAGGATCTTGACGTGTTGTTGTCGGTGCGCGACCTCGAGGTGGAGTTCCCGGTCGGCAAGGGTGCGGTGGTCCATGCTGTCAGCGGGATTTCCTTTGATGTGGCCGAGGGTGAGACGCTTGGGATTGTCGGTGAGTCGGGCTGCGGCAAGTCGA
This sequence comes from Candidatus Aldehydirespiratoraceae bacterium, assembly GCA_965208435.1. Taxonomy (GTDB): domain Bacteria; phylum Actinomycetota; class Acidimicrobiia; order Acidimicrobiales; family Aldehydirespiratoraceae; genus VXYK01. Next base: position 2,468,695 of record OZ242337.1, read on the forward strand.
CGGTGGCCAAGTCGATCATTCGCCTCAACGACATCAAGAGCGGCACGGTCGACTATCTCGGCAATGATCTGGCGTCGCTTGAGGGTGAGGAGTTGCGCAGTGTCCGGCCCGATCTGCAGATGATCTTCCAGGACCCGATTTCGTCGCTCAATCCGCGGCGCAAGATCCGCCAGGTGATCTCGGAGGGCCTTGCGGTGTGGGGCGATGAGCGGGGTTCGTGGACGCAGGGCCGTATCGAGGAGTTGATGTTGTCGGTGGGCATCGATCCCAAGTTCGGTGATCGTCGACCGCACCAGTTCTCCGGCGGGCAGTGCCAGCGCATCGGGATCGCCAGGGCTTTGGCGCTCGACCCGAAGGTTCTGATCTGTGACGAGCCGGTGTCGGCGTTGGACGTGTCGATTCAGGCGCAGGTCCTGAACCTGCTGGAGGAGATGAAGAAGCGTTACGGGTTGACGCTCCTGTTCATCAGCCACGACCTCTCGGTGGTGAAGAACGTCTCGGACCGCATCATTGTCATGTACCTCGGGAAGGCTTGCGAGATCGGCAACGCCAATGAGCTGTATGAGAATCCGCGGCATCCCTATACGAGGGCGTTGCTGGCGGCTATTCCCGAACCTGCGCCGACTGTCGATGTGTCTGAGGGCGATATTTCTGGCGAGCTTCCCTCGCCGATCAACCCGCCTGTCGGTTGTCGATTCAATACCCGCTGCTCGCACGCGACCGAGGTCTGTTTCACTGACGAACCTGTGATGCAGCGTGTGGGCGACAGCGACCACTACTTCGCCTGCCACCACCCTGTGGCGGTTTCGATCAACGCTTGACCCTCGAAATCGACGCAATCGGCCGCGTTCTTGTGTTGTGGTGGATCGGGCTATTGACGTCACGCGCAATCATGGCGGTGACGACGAAGTTGTGGGCCTGCGCTAACTGAGCGCCCAGACGGTGTCCGATGATGTTGGTGAGGCATTTTCGATCGCGGGTGCGGCTCGTTCTTCTTTGAGCAGTTTGGCGAGGTGGGCGACGACGGACCGCGCCGCAGGCCGGTGCAGCTCTTTGCGGACGTCTGCGTAGAGCACGGCGACGATCTCTCTTGCCGAGGATGGGCCTTCGGCCAGTTGCTCCAGGATCTGGGCTTCTCTCCGAAGGCGATGGTTGAGCAGCGCCGACACGTAGCGGCGCGGGTTGTTGACCGGTCCGCCGTGGGTCGGGTAGAGGACCTCATCGTTGCGGTCCAGTACCAGATGCAGTGAGCGCAGGTAGTCGCTGACATCGCCGTCGGGGGGCGGGATGATCGTTGTCGACCAGCCCATCACGTGGTCGCCGGTCAACAGCGCGCCTTCTTCGGCCAGCGCGAAACAGAGATGGTTGGAGATGTGCCCGGGGGTGTGCAGTGCCTGCACGGTCCAACCTGGCCCGTCGACAGTGTCGCCGTGGGCGAGCCTGGTTTCGGGGTTGAAGTCGACGTCGGGCCGGTGTGCGTCGTGCCGGTTGCTGCCTGCGCCCCCGTCCCCGCCTTCGTTGGTGCCGTGTCGGGAGTCGGTACTGGGTCGGCGGTCGGTGCCGTGTCGGTCATCGGTGCGGGGTCGGTGTTCGGTTGCGGGTTCGGTTGCGTCGTCTGCGCCGGGGTCGTCGCCTGCGTCGTCCTCCTCGCTGATCGCGTCCTCGGGGTGGGGGCCGAAACCGAGCACCGGCGCGCCGGTGGCGTCGTGCAGCGCGGCAGCGGCGGGCGAGTGGTCACCGTGGGTGTGGGTGATCAGGATGGCCCGAACTGTCTCTTTGCCCAGCGATTTCAGCAGTGCCCCGACATGGGCCGGGTCGCGGGGACCGGGGTCGACCACGGCCACGTCACGGTGACCGATCACGTAGGTTCCTGTGCCGTGGAAGGTGTACTTCGACGGGTTGTTGCAGACGATCCGTCGCAACAGTGGCGACACCTCGATCAGTTCCCCGTAGCGGGGATCAAACTCGGTGTTGAACTCGGGTGGCATGCCACCCATGATTCTGCACTTGGTGAAGTTCATGTCGTCGACGCAAGACTAACGCGACCGTCCATTATCCATTTGGTGTCGCTTAAACTAGGGGTTGTGGAGGGCGTGCGTTGAGTCGAAGCAGTGAATTGGGTTTCTTTGTTGGTTCGGTCATGGTGACCACAGTGGCTCTTCATTTGATCCGCTGGATCTGGCCGAACCACCAGAGACGGACCCTAATGGAAATGCGACCCCTCCTGGTGCCGGTGGGATGGGGTGTCCTGATCGCTTTCGCGTTCATGTTGGCTGGACTTTGCGCGTTCATGTTGGCTGGGCTTTGGAAGCCCTTTGAGTACATTGTGGCCCCCATTCCCGCGATTGCACTGTTTGTGGTGTTGATGAGGAGACGGGCAAAGAGGAGCGGGTGAATTGATACTGGACCCGTTCAGGTGGCGCACTCCGAATCGCCGACGACGGCTTCGTAGGGGCCTGCCTCGTCGAAGTCGGTGTAGAACGCCGGGTCGTCGTCGTACGTGGGGAAGTGGTCGAGGTCCTTGAGGCCGGCGGCGATGCTCTTGACCCCACCGGAGCGTTCGATCCAGGCACGGAACGACTCACCGACGGTGCGCTCGTCGTTGAACCGGTGAACCACCCGCACAGCGGCCTCGGCCGCGTTCTTGGCGGGGAGACGCAGGGCCTTGGTGCCGAAGTGTGCCTGCTCCTGTCCGATGTAGCCGCCGAGCATCATCTGGTAGCCGGGGGCTGAACGCCCGTTGGCCCGCCGTTCGGCGCCGAAGAATCCGATGTCGGCTGCGTGATGCTGTCCACAGGAGTTGGGGCATCCGCTGATGTTGATTCGCAGACCGGCCACCTCGGCGAGACCTTCGCTCTCGAGGGCGTCGCCGATTGCTTTGGCGAGCCCCCGACTCTGCGTTACGGCGAGGTTGCAGGTGTCGGCGCCGGGGCAGGCCACCACGTCGCGGACCAACTCCGCGCCTGGTCGGGCCATGTCCACAGCAATCAACCGTTCGTACAGCTCGGGCAGTTCTGACTCGTCGAGTCCTCGGATGATGAGGTTCTGACGGTTGGTCAGGCGAATGTCGGCATCGAAGTCACGGCCGATCGCGGCGATCGCGCGGAACTGTTCAGCGGTGATGTCTCCGAGTTGCGCCCAGGCGTAGGCGGACACCTGACCTGAGGCGATGCCCCGGACCACATTGGCGCGGAGCCATTTGTCGTAAGGCGACACGCCGCCGATGCTGACCGGTGTTCCCTGCCCGACCTTTGTGACGTTCTCAGCGTTGCCGATTCCCGCGGGCGCATCGCCGCCGACGCGCACCTCGGTGGGGAGTCCGCCCGGATACGACGATGAGGCGAGCAGGAATTTGCGGATGGACAGCACCCGACGACGAACTTCGTCGATCCCGAGTTGTTCGACCACCCATTTCATCCGGGCACGGAGTTTGTTGTCTCGATTGCCGGTCTGGTCGAAGACCCTCAGGACTGCTTCGAGCGTGGGGAGCAGTTCCTCTTTGCGAGTGAACTCTTCGAGTGCCTGGGCGGGGAACGGCGTGGTGCCGAGCCCTCCGGCGATGAAGACCCGAAATCCTGCTTCGGTTGTTCCGTCGTCGAGTGTGCGGGTGGTGGCTATCACACCGGCGTCGTTGAACATGGCCTGGCCGCAGTCGGTCTCGCAGCCTGAGAAGTTGATCTTGAACTTGCGGGGCAGTCGTTGACTCAGCGGGTTGCGCACGAAGTGGCGGTAGGCCGCTTCCGCCCACGGCGTGATGTCGAGGTTCTCGTGCGGGCAGGCGCCGGCGAGATGACATCCCTGCACGTTGCGGACGGTGTCGCCGCAGGCTTCGCGGGTGGTCATGCCCACAGCCGCGAGGTGGTCGAGCACGTCGGGGATCTGGTCGAGCTGCACGAAGTGGAACTGGAGGTTCTGTCGGGTGGTGATGTGAGCCCAGCCGCGGCTGTAGCGCTCGACGATGAACGCCAGCATCTCGAACTGCTCGGGGTCCATGGACCCGTGGGGGACCTTGACCCGGACCATCTGGTTGGTTCCGCCCTGTCTCTGACCGTAGATGCCGTTGTTCAGGCGGAAGACGCGGAACACGTCCTCAGAGACCTCTCCGCTCTCGTATTTGGCGAACACGTCGCGGAACTTGTCGATGTCCGCTTGAATGTCGGGATCGACGGGTCGCGTCTCGATTCTGGTCGTTTCGAGGAGGGTCATCGCAGGGCCCCTTTCTGGGTCGGTTCATTGCGGCCGGTCGTCTCTTGGCGGTAGGCCGTTTCTTGTCGAGGGGCCGTTTCTTCGTTGCCGGTCGGTTGTTGGTTGGTGGGTTGTTGTCGTCGGGCGGCTTTGAGGTTGTCGGTCGGTTGTCGGCTGGCCCGTTGGCGTTGGTGGGCGGGTGCGCCGGGGTTGAGACGGCGAGGTGAATCCGGGGTTACAGCTGCTGCGCGCTGCGGGGCAAGCCCGGCTGTGGCCAAAGTCGGCACGGCCACTTCCAGTGCTGTGTCGAGCACCGATTCTGCGGCGACTGAGCCGATCACCAGCGTGGACGGGTTGGTTACTTCGATGTCTGGAAGTTCGGCGAGGGTGGTTCTTGTGACGCTCTCGTGGTCGGTCGTAGCTGAGTAGACGACGGCGACGGCCGTGTCAGCGTCCATTCCAGCGGCGATGAGCCGCTGCGAGATGAGGGTGGTGCGTGATGCGCCCATCAGGATCACCAGGGTCGTCCCCGTGCGAGCGAGTGCGTCCCAGTCGAGCCATTGGTCGGTGCTGGGGTCCTGGTGGCCGGTGACGACGGTGAATCCGCTGCTGACGCCTCGCATGGTGACGGGTATCCCGGCCGCGGCGGGCGCCGCTATTGCAGAGGTGATTCCCGGCACCGCTTCGACGTTGATGCCTGCGGCGCGCAGTTCGAGCGCTTCCTCCCCTCCGCGTCCGAACACGAAGGGGTCTCCCCCTTTGAGGCGGACGACGCAGTCGAACCGGCGACCCCGGTCGATCAGCACATCGTTGATTCGGGTCTGGGCATCCGTGGGCGCGCCGGGGCGCTTTCCGACATCGATGATCTCGGCCCAGGGCGGGGCGAGCTCGAGTACTGCCGGCTCGATGAGCCGGTCGTGGACGACCACATCGGCGCGCTGCAGCAGTCTGGTGGCTTTGACGGTGAGCAGGTCGGGGTCTCCCGGTCCTGCACCGACGAGGTAAACGGTCATGTGAGCGCACCTTGGGAGGTCAGGGTGTGATTGCTTCGCGTAGTCAGGGGTTCGACGGTCATGTGAGCGCACCTTCCGGCGTCAGTCCGAGATGGTCGTGAAGGCGTGCTCGGGCTTCGGTCGTTCGGTTCTGCTGCACCAGTTCGAGCAGTCCGTCGTCGAGCGCTGTGTCCCATCCGGGGATCTCCGACGTGCCGAATCTGGCTCGGGCCTCGGCACGGGTCTCGCTCAGCATGGTGAGGAGTCCTTCGTAGCCCTCGTCGAGTTGACTCTCGAGTCTTCGGCGCAACCATCGGGCGAGGCCGGGGCTGCGACCGCCGGTCGACACGGTGATCTGCAGGTCGCCTCGGCGGGCGACGGCGGGGAGCGTGAACGAGCAGTTGGAGGGATCGTCTGCGGAGTTCACGAACACGTTGGCCCTGTCGCCGTCGGCCCGTACCGCGCCGTTGACTTCAGGGTCGTTGGTGGCAGTGACGGCGAGGCGGTAGGCCGATACCTCCCCTCGCCGGTACGGGCGTGCCAACCAACGCACGTCGGGGTCAGCGCTGATCTCGCGGACTGCAGTGGGGGAGACGACAGTCACGCGAGCATCAGCGCTTCGCAGGCCCGCTACCTTGCGGGCCGCGACCGGTCCGCCTCCGACGACGAGGACGGGTTGACCGCTGAGTTCTAAGTTGACCGGGTATGGAGTCATGGTTGCACAATCCAGATAATCCTGATCCGAACAGTCTGGATTGCAGGACACCATAACCGACCAGGTAAACTAAAGCACCTAATTCCGATCATCTATGTCAGATTTATCGCCAGGCCGGACATCATCCGCCCCGTGTTCAGGGTCGGTCGGGAGTTCCTGTCTGGGCGGATCGTTGGCCGTCTCCGTCGTGTCTCGGCAGACGGCATCCGTGGCGGTAGTTGGGTCGCGCTCGGCCAGCCCAATACGCAGACCAATGGGCCAACAACAACCGGAAAACGCTCTCATAACAAGTGGACCAAACGGGGTCCGGTCAGATTCGTTCAGTTGTCGATGAGCCACCCCAGAAGGGCGGCGGGGATGGCCAGGAGGTTCGGGTCCTCCATGTCGAGAACCGAGCGAGTCGCGACGATGCCCGTCCATGGGGAGTCTGTAAGGGTCCGGGTGGACCGTTTCCAACGGGAATCGACGTACTTCGACTCGATGGCGCGACCACCGAAAGCGGAACTCACGAAATCAATCTCGGTGCCCGACTTGCTGCGATGGTGCAGCACCCGGTCGAACTCGAGGTAAGTGCCCGGTTCCTCGCGTTCCAGTGCTCGCAACAGCGCTATCCCGAGTTGTTGTTCAGACAGCAGCGAAGAGTCGGTGGAGCTGTCGGGATGAAGGCGGGTGAAGATCGGATCGGTGAAGTACATCTTCTCTTGTGCACGGAGTTGCGGCTCCAGATTGTGGGATCGGTGGCACGGCCACAGAACGAACGCCTCCTGCAGGGCGGTGATCCGTCGCCGTACCGTGCTGGCCGACGTGCGGAGGTCGTCGGCGATTGCTGAGCTGTTCACCGGTGATCCCAGTCCTCCCGTGAGCCGTTGCAAGAACGCGCTGGTCTGAACGCGGGACCAGTCAGTCTGATGCATGGCATCGCGGTGGACGAGGTCCAGCAGGCTGCGCGACAGCGGCGAAACTGTGGCGTCGGCGTTGATGTGATCGGCCACGGCTTGGGGGAAACCACCGGTCAACAAGTACGCCTCCCAGGCCATCACCAGGGGATGCAGCCACGGCGCGATCTCGTGAACGGCTTCGCGCAGCCGGTCGGTGCACAAGTCCGCTACTTTCAGGGGGCCGATGCCTTCAGGAGGGTGCGTCTCGTCTCGGCTGTCGGCCCGCAGATTCGCGAACGTCCTGAACCCCATTGGCAGGAGCACTCGATCGGGTCTAGGCGCGTCGCCTCTCCGCCCGAGCAGTGTTCCGATGGCGCTGGCGAGGTCGGCCGCAGACGACCCGGTGAGTACCACAGTATCGGTGCCGAATCGGTGGTCATTATCGCGGAGCCATTTGATGCGGTGAGGCCATCCGTCCGAGACCGAAGTGATCTCGTCGATGAACCAGTATCGGTGTCCCGGTCCCTGGAGTGCCGTGGCGGCGTCCGCGAGCCTCCCCAAGTCGTCGAGCCTGCGCGTAAACGTGGGGTTGGGGGTGGTTGAGGGTCCCTGAGTTGGGGGTGGGGCCCTGCTGGAATCGGTGTTTGCAATATCCAACGATCCAGGAGGGCCCCGATGGCTACAGATGTTATGCGGGTGCGGTTGCATCTGCGCCAAATTCGTGTGTTGGAGGTGGTTGAGGACACCCCGGCAGTGTTGAGAGTGAGAGTCGAGTCGACCGAGCGGCGGCCTCGGTGTCCGCATTGCGGGTTCAAGTGCCACAAGGTTCATGACACCCGCGAACAGCAGGTGCGTGATCTGGAGGTGTCGGGGCGACCAACGACGTTGGTGTGGGCGCGGCGCCGTATGGTGTGCGGCAACTGCTCAGAGCGGTTCATAGAGGACCATGACGAGTTCGACGGCAGGTTGACACGCCGGTTGGCGCATCGGCTGGTCGCGGACGCGCAGGTCATGTCGATCCGTGCTGTGGTGCGCCGCCATGGTGTGCACTGGGCTGTGATCAACACGCTGGTGCGGGCCTGGTCGGGGCTGATCGCTGAGCATCGCCGCAGTCAACGGTGCAAGGTGCTGCTGGTCGATGAAACGTCGATGCGTAAACGGCACCGCTACGTGACGGTGATCGTCAACGGCGACACCGGCCACACCCTGGCAATGGTCGAACACCGCTCCAGCGCAGCATTGACCCAGTTTCTGATGTCGCAGCCACACCGGTGGCGCCGTGGTGTCAAAGTCGTCGTCACAGACGGATCGGCCGCCTACAAAGCCTCCATCGGCGCCTGTTTGCCACACGCGCGTCATGTGCTGGACCGGTTCCACGTCATCAGATGGTTCACCGCCGGTTTGGCCGCGGTGCGCCGCGACGTCCAACGCCGAGACGACGGCACCAAACCCGTCTTCGATCCCGAGGTGTTCCGTGCCCGGTTCCTGCTCACACGTCGAGGCGACACACTCACCGACACCGACCAGGCCCGCCTCGACAAACTCTTCGAGCAACACCCCAGGCTGCAAACCGGCTGGAACGCCCTGCAAGAACTCCACGGCCTCTACCTAGCCGAAGACCACGACGGCGCCCTTCAAGCGCTCGACAGGTTCTGCGACCTCTATGAGACCGGTGAACTGCCCGAGTTCCACAACATCGTCGACACCATCATCGCCTGGTCCACCGAGATCCTCGCCTGGCACCACACCAACCGGCCATCCAACGGCCGGATCGAAGGCACCAACAACCTCCTACAAGTCCTACGACGAACCGCCCACGGCTTCACCAACCCCACCAACTACGAAGCCCGAGGACTCCTGATAACATGACCACCCAACCGACACCAGCAACCCCACATCCCACATTTACGCGCAGGGCCAAGTCGTCTGCCTGCCAGCCATCGACCGACATGTACACGACGAGTCGAGGGTTGACCCCGTCGAGGAGCAGCGACGCAATGGCCTTCTTTGCCTCGACAGACTTGCCGACGCGGCGCGGCCCCCGCAAGGTGTAGAGACCACCGGGAGTAAGGTCCGGTAGGACTCGTGCGGTGTATTGGAAAGGAGCGCTGGCGGCTCCGCGCAGGTCGGGATCGCTGTTCGCCCAGCCGTCAGCGTCGCTCCACCAGCGGTTGGACCCGCTTAACTGCTGCTGTACCTCTCCGTACTGCATGGTGCTGTCACCTTACTCGGCATCAGAACGTTGTTGAGGATATTTCTCCATCGGTTGGAGAGTTTTCCCGGTTTTGTCTCCATCTGTTGGAGAGTTTTCCTGGATTATTCTCCACAGGTTGGAGGTTGTCCGTTGCTCATGACTGGGTGTCGCGGGTGGTACGGGCGCCGCGGGTGGCGCGGATGATCTTGGTGGCGATGAAGGCGAGACCGACGGCCACCGCGCCGAGGGTCAGGAACTGCGCCCAGCCACCACGATCGCCGGGACTCTGTGGTTTGGGCCCCGCGTCGTCGCAGCCGATGATCGTGCGACAGGCAGTGGACGGGCTGATGCGCTCGGTGCTCACGAAGGTCGAGCCGATGTCCTCTGAGTGGTCGTGGGTGCTGTGATCGTGTTCTGGATCTGAAGCGCTCACATCGGAGACGACGGTGGCACTGGGGTGGTCGTGGGTGCTGTGATCGTGACGGTTCGCGAATGCAATAATGACGAAGACGGCTGCGGACATTACAACCAACAGCGCCGCGATGGTCGTCCGGTCGGTCAAAAATGAGCGCCGCTCAAGACCTTCTTTGCGGTCTGGGGCCCCGGTCATGATTTTGGCAGGGCCGACTGCTCGACAGTTGAGGCATCGATGTAGCCGGGGCTCTCACCGCCGCCGTGGACGGGGATCGCGCAGCCCGTCACCCAGCGGGCCAGGGGCGAGGCAGCGAACAGCACGACGTCGGCCACTTCGTCGGGAGTGCCCATGCGCTTGAGGGCCAGCGTTCGGCCGACCGCCGCGATTCCCTCCTCGTCCCCGTAGAACAGGTGGGCCTGCTCGGTCACGATCATCCCCACCACCAGGGCGATCACACGGATCTTCGGCCCCCATTCGTGTGCCAGAGTCTCCGTCAGGTTGATCAGCCCGGCTTTGGCCGCCCCGTAGGCCGCGCCCTGGGGGTTGGCCCGGATCCCGCTGACCGAGGTGATGTTAATGATCACCCCGCCGTCGGATTGCGACTGCATCTGATCGTGAACCGCCTGAGCGAAGGTCATCGGCGCCAAGAGGTTGAGCGCAGTGATCTTGTCGTTGAACCGCGGCGACACCGTGGCACTCTCTGTGGGGGGCGCCCCGCCGGCGTTGTTGACGAGCACGTCAATCCGCCCGGTCGCCTCGACCGCAGCCGACACGACGTCTGCCACTTGGTCGGGATCGCGAATGTCGGCGGCAACAAAGACCGCCTGCCGGCCGTCGAACTCGACCGGTCCCTGCGGTTCGCTGCGGGCGCAGATCACCACATCCGCGCCCTGCTCCAGGAAGCGTCTGGCGATCACCCGCCCGAGACCCTTGGTGCCCCCCGTGACGATCACCGTCCGGCCGCTCATGTCAAGAGAATCGTGCGTCTCGACCATGCCGTCACCCTATCGGCGACGCCCTTTCGTCACCGGGGAAGCGTGATGATCCCGTGCCGTGTTCGTTGGTATCTCGAATGAACGAAGAGCTCATTTTGGATCATGTGCGGTACCCGTAGAGCAGGAACTGGAGGTTGTCTAGCGGCAGTCGACCGCTGTGGCCAGAGCTTCACAGACCTGCTGCATTCGAGTGCCGCTGAGGCGGCCGAGGCGGGAGGTGAGACTCGCCGCCGAGGTATTGAACGTCGCATCCAGCTGGATCACGCAGGCACGGCGTACCGGGTCCTCCTCGGGTTCAAGGCGCACCTCTGTGATGAGGTTCCTGTCGATCGTGCTGCACGGTGCGACGATCACCCGATGGAGTGCGGCAATCGCGGCATCACGGGACAACACAGCCACGGGTCGGAGGTGTTTGTCGGGAACTTCGCACCACCAGACCTCGCCCCGCTGCGGCAATCCGTTCACGACCCCTCAGCTGCTTCCAAGAACTCTGCCAAGCTCCCCCATTCGTCTTCGGTGTCGAGCGGTACCTCGTCGAAGACCCTGTAGGCACGGTCTACCTCAGCGGCACGATACTGGGCACACAAGGCTGAGAGCGCGCGGTCCAACAGAGCGGCGTCGCTCAGGTCGGGTTCGGTTGAGCGCGCCATATCCAACAAGGTGTCGCTCACTGTCGTACTGATCCTGACCCTTGGCATAGCATGAATGTAGCATGCTTATGCCACACCATGCTGAGCGAGGCCAGGATCGTCACAACCGCTGACGCCGCAGGTGTATTGGCCCGGGGAACTGGGCGGGTACTACGGTCGGGATAGGCGAGAGGAGTCTCAGTGGCAGACAAACGAATGAACGAGGACGAGGTCATCGGTGAGCTCCGCAGCGGGATGACCCTCGGCATCGGCGGTTGGGGGTCTCGCCGCAAGCCGATGTCGCTGGTGCGGGCCATTCTCCGCAGCGACCTGACCGACCTCGACATCGTCTCCTACGGCGGACCCGATGTGGGGATCCTGTGCGCTGCGGGAAAGGTCCGAAAGGTCACCTACGGCTTCGTGTCGTTGGACTCGATCCCGTTGGAACCCCATTTCCGCGTCGCCCGCCAGACAGGCGCCGTTGACATCTCCGAACTCGACGAAGGTGCCTTCTATCTGGGCTTGATGGCCGCCGCCCATCGAATGCCATTCTATCCCACCCGAGCAGGCCTGGGCACCGCGATGATGTCGGAGAACCCTGATCTCAAGACGGTGAAGTCTCCCTACGACGACGGCGAGGAACTGGTGGCGATTCCGGCATTTCAGATGGATGCGGCGATCCTCCACATGAACCGGGCCGATGCCAAGGGCAACGGCCAGTTCCTGGGACCGGACCTGTATTTAGACGACCTGTTCGCAATGGCTGCCGACAAGACCTTCATGTCTGCAGAACAGATCGTTCCCACAGAGCAGTTTCTTCAAGAGGGATCGATCCACACGCTGCGGATCCCGCGAACCCACATCGACGGAGTCGTGCAGGCACCACAAGGCGCCCACTTCACCGAATGCCCTCCCGACTACGATCGCGACGAGGCCTTCCAGAGCGAGTACGCCGCAACAGCCCGTGACCCCGAGGCCTGGAACCAGTTCCGCAAGGACTGGCTGGAACTCGAATCACACGATGCCTACGTCACCAGACTCAACGAACGGAGCCAGACATGAGTGGACTTGACGATCCGGTGACTCTCGATGAGATCTGCGTCGTCGCTCTGGCGGAGGCCTTCAGGGGTGACGGCGAAGTGCTGTGCAACCCCATGGGCCCGCTGCCGGTGATCGCCGGGCGTCTGGCCCGGGCGTCCTTTGAACCCGGCCTCATGCTGACCGACACGATCGCCTATGCGATCGAGGGCAACCTTCCGCTCGGGGGAGACCCTTCAACTGCAGTGACCGAGGGGTACATGCCGTTCAGAACGGTCTTCGATCAAGTGTGGTCGGGGAAACGCCATGTGGTGATGGGTGCCAGCCAGATGGACCAGTACGGCAATCAGAACTTTGCCGCCATCGGGCCCTACCGCAAGCCCAAAGCACAGCTGCTGGGGCTGCGGGGAGCTCCGGGCAATCTGATCAACCACCCCACGACCTACTGGATACCGAATCAGGCCCGCACCTTCTCCAACACGGTCGACGTCGTCTCCGCCCCCGGGTATGACCGCATCGCACAGTTGCCAAAAGCCAGCCGAAGACACTTCGAGATACGCCGGGTGGTCACCAACCTCGGGGCCTACGACTTCGACACCGAGGACCGCAGGATGAGAGTCCGTTCGCTGCATCCGGGGGTCAGCCTCGAACAGGCTCAGGAGGCCTCGCCCTTCGATCTGGCCGTGACCGGCGACCTCAGCGAGAGTCGGCTGCCCACTAGTGAGGAGTTGAGGCTGATTCGGGAGGTGTTCGACCCCAGCGGTGTGCGCAAGGGTGAGTTCCGCTGATGGACCTTGAACTGTCGCCTCGATATGTCGAGTTCCGCGACGAGTGCCGGACCTGGTTGCACGAGAACCGCCCGGCCGAACCGTTCTCCTCGATGGACTCGGCGGCCGGGTTCGAGCAGCATCGGGGATGGGAACGGACTCTGTTCGAGGGAGGCTGGTCGGTGCCTGCGTGGCCGCAGGCATACGGCGGGCGCGACTGCGACCTGATCGAATGGCTGATCTATGAGGAGGAGTACTGGCTCTCGGGCGTACCGGGTCGGGTGAGCGCCAACGGCGTGAGCCTGCTGGCGCCCACGATCTTCAACTTCGGGACGAAGGCCCAGCAGGATTATTTCCTTCCGAGAATGGCCAGCGGCACACATATCTGGGCACAGGGCTGGTCGGAACCCGAAGCCGGGTCGGATCTGGCTGGGATCAAGACCACGGCGGTCCGCGACGGCGACGACTATGTCGTCAACGGCCAGAAGACCTGGTGCTCGAGGGGCAAGTACGCAGACTGGATCTTCTGCATCGTTCGCACCGACCCGACCGCCGAACGCCACGCCGGCCTGAGCTACCTGTTGGTGCCGGCCGACGCACCGGGCATGACGCGCCGGACGATCCAACGCCTCGACGGCGAGTCGGGATTCGCGGAGATATTCTTCGACGACTGCAGGGTGCCCGCCGATCACGTTCTCGGCGAGGAGGGCCAGGGCTGGGCGGTGGCCATGGCCGCGGCGGGTTCCGAGCGCGGGCTCAGCCTGCGCAGTCCCGGGCGTTTCATGGCTGCCGCTGAGCGGCTCAGACTGCTCGCCGCCGAGTTGAGTGAAACGGCTGACGGTTTGGACGCAAGGCTGCGAGACGAGGTGGTCGACGCCTGGATCCGTGCCGAGGCATACCGCTGGCAGACGTACTTTGTGGCCGCGGAGTTGATGGCCGGCGGCGACCTCGGATCAGAGGCCAGCTTGATGAAGGTCTTCTGGTCTGAGATGGATCTGGAGCTCCATGCCACGGCGCTGCGACTGCTCGGAGACCAAGCCGAAGTTCCGAGCGACTGGCTGGAGGGATACGTGTTCGCTCTGGGCGGGCCGATCTATGCGGGAACCAACGAGATTCAGCGCAACATCATCGCTGAACGCGTGCTGGGCCTTCCCCGGAGGTAGCGCTGATGCACTTCAGTTTCACCGAAGAGCACGACATGTTCCGTGACACCGTCCGCGAGATCTTCGCCGGCGAGTGCAGCGCAGAGGCGATTCGCACAAGCTGGGAGAGCGACGACGGGCGGGTGCCCGGGCTGTGGGCCACGCTCGCAGAAGTTGGTGTGCTGGCGACCATGGCCCCGACTGAATCGGGCGGACTCGGCATGAACGAGGTGGCGTCGGTTCGTCTGCTGGAGGAGGCGGGCTACGCCGGTGTTCCCGAACCGTTGATGGAGCACATGGCCGTGGCAGTTCCCGCGCTGGCTGCTGCGGGTGCTTCTGAGCTGTTGGATCCGGCGCTGAGTGGTGGGAGCACGGTCACGTTGGCGTTGGCGTCGGGAGGCCCCAATGTTGTGGCCGCGGCGTCGGCCGACCTTGTGATGGCCGAACACGCAGGCTCGCTGCTCGCCGTTGATTCACAGGCCGTGACCGTAGAGCCCAGAGACTCGATTGATCAGTCCCGTCGCCTCTTCGAGATCAGTTTCGACCCGGGCGCGGCGGAGCCCCTGGTCGGGGCGGATGCGGCTCTGGCCGCTGATCGGGCCGCTCTGGGCACTGCCGCGCAGTGTGTCGGTGTTGCTCGGCGCCTGCTCGACACCACCGTCGAGTACGTGACCGAGCGCAGGCAGTTCGGCAAGCCGGTGGGCACCTATCAGGCCGTCAAGCATCATCTTGCGAACGTGAGACTGGGGATCGAGTTCTCTGCTCCGTTGGTGTACCGGGCGGCATGGTCGGTCGCGCACTGTGGCGATTCGGTGCTGCGGGGCCGCGACGTGTCGATGGCCAAGGCCATGGCGTCCGATGCGGTTGATCGGGCCTGTCGCGCCGCTCTGCAGTGCCACGGGGCTATCGGCTACACGTTCGAGTACGACCTGCAGATCTGGCTGAAGCGGGGCTGGAGCCTCTCGGGCGCCTACGGCGATGCCCGGCATCACCGGGATCGGGTTGCGGGTGCTCTGGGACTCCGTTGAGACCGACGGTGTGAGGCCGCCGGTTGTCGGCTCGGGCTCTCAGGCTTGCACTGGAGGCCGAGCGGACTGGCCGTGCACGGGCCGCGACCAACGAGGCCGCGGCCCGAACGACCCGTGAACGCAGTGGACGGGAACGGGAGGCAACGAGTGCCGGCGCTGGGGCGCCGACGACTTCGAGCAGACTGATGCGCCCCGCGGTGTTCAGTCCGCGCACGTTCCAACGATACGATTCGGGCGATATGAGGAACCAGTTCGAATCCCTGAATCAACAGAGCGTGGTCGTCGAGCACGCGGAGCGGGTGCTGATCGTCATGGCGATGGAATCTGAGGCAGCGCCGTTGCGTGATGCGCTGGGAGCCGAACCTCTCGACTCTCCGGCTTGGGCCGCCAGTCTGCCGTGTCGATTCGCTCTTGCGCCCAGAACCGCGGGAAGGCCCGAGACTGTGATTGCCGTCAACGGAATCGACCCGATCTACGGGGTCGATGCGGTCGGCAGCACCGCCGCGGCCCTGACTGCTCACGTCGGCCTGAATCTGGGTCGGCCCGCTCCCGATTTGGTGTTGTCGGCCGGCACGGCCGGCGGCTGGCGGCGTGTCGACGCTGAGATCGGCGAGGTGTATTTCGGGTGGCCCCATTTCGCTTGCCATGACCGCCGGATCCCGCTTCCGGGCTTCGACGCCATGGGTGAATGCGGGCTTGCTGCGGCAGACCTGCGGAGCCATGCGGCGGCGCTCGGTTGCCGGCTCGGAATTGTGACGAGCGGCGACAGCCTCGACGAGTCGCTGAGAGACTGTGAGCAGATCATCGAGAACGGGGCTGAGGTCAAGGAGATGGAGGCGGCGGCTGTGAGCTGGATCAGCCGCCTTCATGGGATACCGGTCGGCGCGGTGAAGGTGATCACCGATCTTGTCGACTCACCGGTCGAGACAGAGGCACAGTTCGTTGAGAACCTTGAAATGTCGGCACAGATCCTCCGTGAGACCATGCTCGCCCTTCTCGAGCGGCTCGCCGCCACCGGCGCGCCGCCACCGGTGAAAAGGGGCTGATCAGGTCTCGCCGAGGTAGCTGGCACGGAGTTCGGGGTTGGCGAGGAGAGCCTCGGCGGTGTCGTCGAGAACGACTCGGCCGGTCTGCAGCACCCAGCCTCGATCCGCGATCGAGAGCGCCATGTTGGCGTTCTGCTCGACCACGAATATGGCCACTCCCTGCGAATGGATCTGCTTGATCAACTCGAAGTTCGTCTGCACCAGGGCCGGAGCGAGTCCCATCGAGGGTTCGTCCATCAGCAGCACCTTCGGGTCAGACATCAGGGCCCGGCCTATCGCCACCATCTGCTGCTCACCGCCGGACAGGGTGCCGGCCTTCTGGTTGAGTCGTTCCTTGACACGCGGGAACATCGCGAATATTCGCTCAAGGTCCGCATCGATGGCGGAGCGGTCCGAACGCAGGAAGGCCCCGAGTTCGAGGTTGTCCTTGACCGAGAGCCGTTTGAACAGTCGCCGGTTCTCGGGAACCATCGTCACGCCCCGTTCGACCCGATACGAGATCGGCTTGTCGGTGACTGTCTCACCGTTGAGCAGGACGTCGCCGGTGGTGGGCGTCACCATTCCCAGCAGGGCTTTCAGCGTGGTCGACTTGCCTGAGGCGTTGCCCCCGAGCAGGCACACCAACTCGCCTGGATAGATCGAGAACTCGACGTCCTTGAGGATGTGGACGGCGCCGTAGTGGGTGTTGACACCGCGCATCTCAAGCAGGGCGGCAGCGCCGTTGCCGGTGCCGTTGTCGGTAGCGCTCATGCGGACTCCTTGGCGGGGCGTCCGAGGTATGCCTCGATCACGTCGGGGTCAGTCGACACTTCCTCGTAGGATCCCTGCGCGATCGTCTCGCCGTGGTCGAGCACCACCACCCGGTCGCTCACGTCTCGGACGACGCTCATGTCGTGTTCGATCATCACGATTGTGAAGCCCCAGTCGCTGCGCAGCTCCCCGATCAGTTGAGTGAGCGCCGCGGACTCCTTGGGGTTCATCCCGGCGACAGGTTCGTCGAGCAGGATGACCGTCGGCTTGGTGGCCATTGCCCGGGCGATCTCCAGGCGTCTCCGGTTGGCATAGGACAGCACCGCGGCGGGCTGGTCCAGCCGGTAGCCCACCAGGCGGGCGCCGAAGAAGCTCAACACCAACTCAGCGTGCTCGCGGATCTCCCGTTCCTCCTGCTTGAAGGAGCGGGTCTGGAGCAGTGCTCCCCAGATCCCCTGCCGGGTGCGGCAATGCTGGGCGACCATCACGTTCTCGAGGATGGTCATGTTGGCGAACAGGCGGACGTTCTGGAACGTGCGGGCGATTCCCGCAGCGGTCACCTGGTTGGGGTCGAGGCCCAGGAGTGACTCGCCCTTGAAGATGATGTCGCCGGAGGTCGGTGTGACCATCCCTGAGATCATGTTGAAGAAGGTTGTCTTGCCGGCGCCGTTCGGCCCGATCACCGACACGATCTCGCCTTCGTCGACATGGAAGTCGAGGTCCTTGAGGGCGTGGAGCCCACCGAAGGTGACGCTGAGTTTGTTGATGGTCAACAGACGCTGTCTCATGTCGGGAGCACCCCCGGTTCGGCGTCGGTGCTGCCGTCGCTGTGTGGATCGGCACTGTGTGGATCGGCACTGTGTGGATCGGCACTGTTGGAGTCGGCGTCGGTGTCGATCTCGCCCCGGAGCCAGGCGTCCTGAAGGTATTCCTCGGAGTGGAGCTCCCGGGTGCGGCGGACGTTCGGCACCAGGCCCTCGGGCCGTTTCAACATCATCCAGACCAGCAGCACCCCGTAGATCAACAGCTTGTATTCGGAGAACTCCTGCAGCAGGCCCGGTTGCCGCGGTCCGCCGAGGATGCCGATCAGCACTGCCGAGCCGACGATCACGCCCACGATGTTGCCCATTCCCCCGACGATCACGACCACGAGGATCACGATCGAGACCAGGATGATGAAGCTGTTCGGGAAGACCGAGCCGACCTTGGCGGCGAGGATGGCGCCCGAGAACGAGGCCAGCACTGCGCCCACCACGAAGGCCATGAGTTTGGCGTTGACCGTGTTGATGCCCATCGCCTCTGCAACGGACTCGTCCTCTCGGATCGCCATCCAGGCGCGTCCCAGCCGACTGCGTTCCAGCCGCCACGACACGTATATGGCGATCGCGCAGAAGAACAGCACCAGGTAGAACACGGCCCGCGGGTCGGTTCCCTTGACCGTTGCCAGACCGAAGACCTGCACGCCGGGAATGTTGGTGACCCCCTGCGCGGCCCCCGTGTACCCCCCGAGCCAGTCCGAGAGGAACAGCAGGCGGATGATCTCACCGAAACCGAGGGTGACGATGGCCAGGTAGTCACCGCGCATGCGGATCACCGGAGCGCCGATGAACAGACCGGCGAGCGCGGCCAGTATCACCACGAAGATGAGGGCCGTGCCCCAGTAGAAGTCCGGCATCCAGTCCGGCCAGGACTCTCCCCGGTTGGTGGTGGTGAGAATACCGGCGGTGTAGCCGCCGATGGCGAAGAAGGCCACGTATCCGAGGTCCAGTATTCCCGCTAGGCCGACCACGATGTTGAGGCCCAGCGCCAGCAGCACGAACAGGCCGACGTTGGCCAGCAGCTCGTTGGTGATACCGCCTAAGAAGAGGGGCAGAACCACCAGGGCGACGCCGCACGCGAGCAGGCCAATGGCATTGGCCCGGGTTCGGCTGGTTCCCTCCAGGGCCTGGAACTGCGCTTTCGCACGATGGGCCTGGTCACGTCCCAAAGCCGCGAACAGTCCGCCGAGGACGGCCAGGATCGCGGCACCCTGCATCGTCAGCCCGCCGCGGATGAAGTAGATCTCATCGACCACACGTTCGGCGCCGAGCGAGGCAAAGCCTTCGGACAGGTCGATGATCACCGTCTCGAAGACGGCGAAAGCGACGACCGCGACGAACGCCCAGCCCAGCACACGCCGTGCTGTTGTGGGCAGCACATGCGTCAACCCACCGAGAGTTCCGAGCGCCAGGCCGATGGGCCCCCAGATGGCGAAACCGAAGGTGGAGCCGCGTCCGAAGGACAACAGGTCGAGCAGTTGGGGACTCCAGTTGACCAGAGGATCGCGAAGGTCGAAGTTGTCGAGCAGAACGGTGAGGGCACTGAGGCCCGCGCCACCGATCAGCCCAACCATTGCACCGGCGAGCACCTCGCGGCGCCCCTTCGCGTAGCTGGGCATTCCCGCCGGCACCGGCTCGCGGCAGACCAGCAGACCGAACACTGCCGGGAGCCAGAGCAGCGAGAGGTAGCCCATCGAGAAGACCGGTTCGATCAGCATTCGACGATCAAGTTTGACCGGCATGTTGGTGAGGGCCACGAACACCAGCACCATCCCCAGCAGGAGTCCGTAGTTGAGCAGTCTCCGCCAGTCCTGGTCGAGCAGGCGGCGAGCGGGGAGGTTTTCTGGCGTGTGAGGTTCGACGAAGACGGCGCTCATGCTCGGTCCTCGGTTGACAGCCGTTCCCCGAACAGGCCGGTGGGCTTGACCAGCAGCACGAAGATGAGCACAAGGAAGGCCACCGCATCCTTGAGTTGGGAGACGCCGTTGATGCCCCAGGGCTCGAGCAGCACCAGCGGAGCCACTGACTCGGCGCTGCCGAGGGTGATCCCGCCCGCCATCGCGCCTCCCATGTTGCCGATGCCGCCGACGACGGCTGCGCTGAACGCTTTGATGCCGGGCAGGAACCCGGTTGTGTGGACCACCGACCGGAACAACAGGCCCCAGAGGATCCCCGCAACGCCGGCCATCGCGCCGCCCACAGCGAATGTGGTGACGATCGTGCGGTTGACGTTGATCCCCATCAGCGAGGCGATCTCCTTGTCCTCCGCCACGGCCCGCATGGCCTTTCCGATCTTGGTCCGCTCAACGAGGTACCACAGCGCCACCATTGATACTGCTGCCACCACCAGGACCATCAGCCTGGTTCCCTCGATGGTGATGAAGCCGAACAGTTCGTGTTTGCGGGCCAGCCAGTCCGGCAGGGTCGGGTAGGACTTGGCGCCCGGGCCGAGCAGCACAACCGAGACGTTCTGGATGAAGAACGAGACGCCGATGGAGGTGATCAGGGGGATCAGCCGTGGAGAGCCCCGCAACGGCCGGTAGGCGACCCGTTCCATGATCACGGCGGTGAGCGTGGAGCAGATGATCGCGATCACCAGGACGAACAGCAGCGAGAGCGCGAAGTTGCTCTCCCAGGCACCGGACTCGTCGAGCTTGTTGGAGGTGATCATCCCCGTCATCGCGCCGACCATGAAGACCTC
The DNA here is from genome assembly GCA_965208435.1 of Candidatus Aldehydirespiratoraceae bacterium. Taxonomy (GTDB): domain Bacteria; phylum Actinomycetota; class Acidimicrobiia; order Acidimicrobiales; family Aldehydirespiratoraceae; genus VXYK01. The sequence goes on from OZ242337.1 coordinate 2,488,988, forward strand.
GCCGTGGGCGAAGTTGATGAAGCCCAGCACGCCGTAGACCATCGAGTAGCCGAGCGCGATCAGCCCGTACATCGCTCCCTGCGAGAGCCCGGAGATCACCAGCCCTTCGAACTGGGCCGCGGTGAGGCCGGTGGCGTCGGGGTTGATGCGCGACGCGATGAAGTTGTCGGGGTCGATCTGCTGGCCGATGAACATGAGCAGACCGAGGATCACGAACGTGCTCATGACCACCCTCATGAAGAACAGGAACGTGTCGACGCCGAGGCGACGGGTCAGCTTCGTGTTCTCCGCAGTTTCGGGTGAGGGCATGATCAATGGAACAGGACCGGCCCCTGCCACAGCGGCGGGGGCCGGTACCGTCTCAACAGTTGTTCAGTTACGAGGGGGCGTATTCGAAGACCACGTTCTCCATGGAGGCGCGGAAGTCGTCGGAATCGAGGTGGTGGACGATCGTCACCTTCTGCGATCCGCAGTCTCCGAAGTCGTCACAGTTGATCAGGCCGATGAGGCCGTTGTAACCGGTGAGGTTGTTGAGGTGCTCACGCACCCCTGCCTTGTCGATGACGAGGTTGCCGTCACCGTCCACGTAGCTTGCCGCCGATATGGCGTCGAGCAGCATGGAGGTGGCGTCGTAGCCGTGGCCCCAGAACGGTGAGGTCGGAGCCTCGCCGTACAGGGACTCGTAAGTGCCGCTCACATCATCGGCGGTCTTGCCGGTGGACTGGTTGACGTTGTCGCCGAAGCGGGCGTCGGGCCCGGAGAAGTACATGCCCTCGGTCTCCTCCAACTCCAGGTAGCCGTCTACCAGCAGACCGTCTGCGGCGAGCAGCTGAGTGTCCTCGAGCCCGGCCACGCCCGGTGCCTGTGCGGCTATGAAGTTGCCCTCCGGCTGGAAGATCGGGAAGAAGAGCGCCTGCGGGCTGGCTGCGGCCACCTCGGTAAGCACCGGGACCATGTCGGTGTCGCCCTTGGCAATGCCGGCGAATCCGGTTATCTCGCCGCCGATCTCTTCGTAGGCGTCGACGAACGCCTGAGCGAGGCCCTGGGTGTAGGGGTCGCCGTCGTGGATCGCCGCGGCGGTACTCAGGCCGAGTTCGTTGAACACGAACAGGGCCATCGCCTGCCCCTGATAGAGGTCGTTGTGCGCGGTCCGGTAGTAGCCCTCGTTGTAGTTCTCACCCGCGGTGCCCGCGAGGTCCGAGGTCAAAGCCGGCGATGTGTTGCCGCCCGAGATCATCACGATCCCGGCTTCGCTGATCAATGGCGCCGCAGCGACGGCTGCGCCTGAGCACGACGTGCCGACCACGCCGACGATCTGCTCGTCGGCAACGATCGTCTGCGCGGCAGCTTGGCCGCCGTCCGATGAGCACAGGTCGTCGAGACCCTCGCCTGAACTGACGGAGAAGCCGTGGATGTCGCCGTAGTCGTCGACGGCGATCTCGATGGAGCGGTGGATCGGCAGGCCGAACAGCGCCACGTCGCCGGTCAGGGCGTTGAGCGATCGGATCTGCACCTCGGCACCCGGCTCCACGACGATCGTTCCGAGTGAACCGTCGCCAAGGTGGTACATGATCTCGCTGTCGTCGCCGTCGGCCATGTCGTCGCCGTCATCGTCTGTGGCAGTGGTCGTCTCGTCGTCGTCTCCACAGGCGGCGGCGAACAGTGCCAATACCGCCAAGAGCAACAAGAGTTTGCGTAGTGGTCCCATATTCCCTCCAGATCGGGTATGTCGGTTGTCGCGGTGAATCTAATGAACCGTGAATTGTGAACACTGCGATGCTAGCAACTTCTGGGTTGCGGGCTCACGCGAAGATCACTCCTCCGGCTACCGAGCCGCAGACGGTCGCGGCGAACCCGGCGAAGGCGAAGATCAGGGTCCGGGTCTGTGCCACCATCTGCTGGGACTGCTCCGCGAACTTCTCGGCCGTCTTCTCTGCGAGTTGGCTGATCTGCTGCGACAGGCGACTCTCGACCGAGGAGATCTCTGCGCGTACGCTCACGAACTCGGCGGCCACCCGAGCATCCTGTGCGTCGAATCGGGACTCGGCCCATTCTTTGAGGTTTTTGAGGTCGTCTTTGGTTGCGGCTTCCCTCCAGGAGAATGGTGGTAGAGAGTCCATGAGTCTGTTGGCTGTGTCCTCTCCGAGTTTTTCTGTCAGGCTGTTGTGAAGCTTCAGTCGCTCCGCCTCTTGGACGGTCATGGCGTGGTTTCCCTTGCTTGGGTTCTATTGGGGGAAGCTGTCGCCATGGGCGAGCGCTTGGACTGTATCACACGGGTTGAAACTGCACAATATCTTGAGAATGCACAATGTCAGCGAGTTTACAGGAAGTTCACCGGTCATGGCGTCGGCGATCTCGGGTGGTATACAGGAGTCCGATGAGCGGAGAGCGACGGTCGGTGGTTCGTGAGGTGCCACGACCCGAGGTCGACGGTTCACGGCCGGTCGTGACCTTCTTGTGTACCGGCAACGCGGCGCGTTCGGTGATGGCTGCGGCGATGTTGCGGGCGCTCCTCGGCGATGACCCTGCGGTCTTGGTCGACAGTGGAGGCACCCATGTGCTCGGGGGGCAGCCGATGAGCGTGCGCACCCGCACTGCGCTGGAGCGCCACGGCCTGCGCGACTCATGGCATCGCAGCCGTCAGCTCACGGGGCTGGACGTCGAGCGGGCAGCATTGGTCGTTGCCATGGAGGCTGACCACATTCGTTGGATGCGCCGTACCCACCCCGCCGGCGCCGCCAAGACCGGCAGTCTGAGGCGGGTTGCCCGCGACCTCGCTGCTGGTTCGGTCGATGATCTCACGGCGCGGGTCGCGCAGCTGGGTCTTGCGGAGGTCGAACCGGAGGCCTGGGAGGAGGTGGTTGATCCTGGCGCCGGGCAGCAGGTCGACTACAACGCCGCGGCTGACGAGGTGGCGGCGCTAGTCGAGCAACTGATCGAACGGCTGGTTTGACAGCGCTTCGACAAGGTGCGGGCGGAGGCTCGCAGATATGGCTCGGATGGCGCGCACTGGGGGAGTTCTGGTGGCAGACTCTTGGCGATGTCCGTGTTGGCCGCAGACGCACCGGAACATGACCTTGCTGGGCACAGCTTCGTCGTGCGCGGACCCTCTGCGCTCCAGGGAACTGTGGGAGTCTCCGGCGCCAAGAACAGCGTGCTGAAGCTGATGGCTGCGACTCTGCTGGCCGAGGGAAAGTACTGCATCTCCAATGTCCCCAGGATCACAGACGTGGGGCTGATGGCCGAACTGCTGCGAGCCATCGGTTGCGAGGTCGCTGTGGATTCGCCGGGCGCAACCGGAGCCGCGGATGCCGTCTCGTCACCTGAGGACGCGGGCAGATCGCTCGTGATCGATGTTCCGGCGCAGATTGAACCGGTTGCCCCCCGTAATATCGTCGATCGATTCAGAGCTTCGATTGTGGTGCTCGGGCCGATGCTGGCTCGCTGCGGTGAGGCGGTCGTAGCACTTCCGGGGGGTGACGACTTCGGCCCCCGGCCCATTGACATGCATCTGCAGGGGTTGGCCAGACTGGGTGTCGAGTCCGAAACAGTCGACGGGTGTGTCCACGCCCGAGCTCAAGAGTTGCGCGGAGAGACGATCCGGCTTGACTTTCCGAGCGTCGGTGCCACCGAGAACCTGCTCATGGCGGCTGTGCGGGCCGCAGGCACCACTGTGATCGACAATGCGGCGCGGGAGCCTGAGGTTGTCGACCTCTGCGAGTTCCTCGTCAAGATGGGCGCCCGGATCGAAGGGGCGGGTTCAAGCACCCTCACGATCGATGGTGTTGAGGACGTCGAACGGTTCGGACCGTCCGATCATTGCGTTGTCGGTGACCGGATCGTGGCAGCCACGTACTTGGCGGCGGTCGGGATCGCATCTGGGGAGATCACTGTCACCGGAGTGAACCCGGATCACCTGGCAGTGTTGTGCGGCAAGCTGGCCGACATGGGAATGGAGATATCGGTCGATGACCGGAGCATCTGCGCGGCGGTGTCGAGCCGTTTGAGTTCTGCGAAGTTCTCGACTCTTCCGTACCCGGGAGTGGCCACCGACCTGAAGCCGCTGTTGGTGGCGCTGCTGGCCACCACTGACGGGGTCGGCTCGGTCACCGAGAATCTGTTCGCCGAGCGGTTCCGTTATGTGGACGACCTGCGCTCCATGGGTGCAGACATTCGCATCGACTCGCATCATGTGGTGATCGAGGGCAGCGAGCGCTTGTCGGCGGCTGAGGTGAAAGCCCACGATATTCGTGCGGGCGCAGCGCTGGTGATCGCCGGCCTCGGCGCGCAGGGCGAGACGGTCGTGAGCGACGCCCACCACATCGCCCGCGGTTACGACGATCTCGCCGCGAAGCTGCGCTCGTTGGGTGCCGACGTCTCGCTCAGTCGTTCTTGAGTTCTGTCTGGGCGTTGTTGAGTTCGGTCTGCGACCGTGCCCGTCGGCGAGCGACCAACATGAGCAGGCCGACGAAGAGCATCGGCACGCCCACCGCGAGGATTTCGTCCCAACCACCCTGGTGGGCAAGGAGCGCGGAGACAGTATTCGTGCCTCAAAGGTACTGCGGTTCTGGGTCGTTGCCGGTGCGGCAGATGAACCAATCGTGTCGAATGCTGGCACACTGGGATTGTGCGCTCCCAGGTTGAGAAGGTCATCAATGCGATCCGGCCGGCTATCCAGGCTGATGAGGGCGACATCGAGCTCATCGACGTCGACGAGACGTCCGGTGTCGTGACCGTGGAGCTGTTCGGTGCATGCGTCACCTGCCCGGCGTCGACACAGACGCTCAAGGCCGGTATCGAGCGGATCATGAAGGACCGGGTTGACGGCGTGACTGAGGTTGTGGAGAAGAACGCTCTGGGTATGAGCGAATCGCCGGTGATGCTCTAGCCGCTTCGAGTGCTTCGGTGTGCGGTCCGCTGGTTTGTTCGGGCCAGGTTGCAGGCGTTGTTGATCAGTCCGAGGTGCGAGTATGCCTGAGGGTGATTGCCGAGCCCTGCCCCGGTCTCGGGGTCGACTTCCTCGGGGATCAGACCGGTGGGACCGGCCAGGGTGAGATACGACTCGAACAGGGACCGCGCATCGTCGAGGTCGCCGGTCAGGATCTTGGCGTCGATGAGCCAGCTGGTCGTCAGGTTGAACCCGCCCTCGGCGCCCGGCAGCCCGTCTTCGTGGGTGTAGCGGTAGACGGTCTGGTTGTGTCGCAGCGACTTCTCGACCGCGCCGACGGTTGCCGCGAGCCGCGGATCGTCGGGATCGACCAGTCCGGAGAGCCCGATTGCGAGCACCGAGGCGTCGAGGTCGGTGCCGTCGTATGCGGTTGTGAAAGTGCCCGCATCTTCTTTCCAGGCCTCGGCGGTGATGTCGTCACCGATCCGGTTCCGCAGTGCGGTCCAGGCCGGTTTGTCGCGGCTGTAGAACTCGTTGCTGATCCGCAGGGCGCGGTCGACAGTCAGCCAACACATCACTTTGGAATGGGTGTGATGCCTGGGGGCGGAGCGGATTTCCCAGATCCCTTGGTCGGGTTCGGTCCAGCGTTGTTCGACGACCTCAACGAAGGCTTCGATCAACAGCCAGTGTTTGCCTGAGATCACCTCTCGGGCGGTGGCGAGGTTGTGGATCAGTTCGACCACGGGTCCGAACACGTCGAGTTGCAGCTGATGGCAGGCCGCGTTGCCGACCCGTACCGGACGGGAGCCCGCATATCCGGCCAGTTCCTCAACGGTCTGCTCCGGCGGCAGGGACTGTCCGTCGACTGTGTAGAGCGGCGACAGTTCGCCGGTGTCGACGCCGTGGTCGTCGATCAGTCCCGAGAGCCAGTCAAGGAAGCTCTCCGCCTCGGTGGCTGAGCCGAGTCTGAGCAGCGCGTCCGCCGACATGGCCGCGTCCCGGATCCAGCAGTAGCGGTAGTCCCAGTTGCGGACCCCTCCGATGAACTCCGGGAGGCTTGTCGTCGCCGCGGCGGAGATTGCGCCGGTGGGACCGTGGGTGAGCGCTTTCAGGGTGAGCGCCGAACGGCGGACCATTTCGGGTTCAACCTCGGGGAGTTGCAGGCGCTGCGCCCAGTCGCTCCAGAAGCGTGCGGTGAGCTCACGGCGTTCGGGCTCCGTTGGTCGGTCTGGGTCGGCTCGGTCCTCGCCGGGTTGGTGTGCGCCGGGTTGGTCCTCGCCGGGTTGGTGTGCGCCGGACGGCTCTGCGCCGTAGCACATATGGAACGTAACGGGCCGCCCGGTCAGGTCGAGCTCGGCGACCGCGCTCTGGTGTACCCCGTGGTCTTCGATCGACCAGCCCACGCCGGTGCTTAGCAGAACTGTCGGGTCCGCCGCGCCGACCACTTCGAGACCTCCGTCTCGGATTTCGATCCGGGTCGGCGCCCGCCCGAAGTCGACTCGGGGAGCGAACACGACCCGGGCCCGTCCGGTGCCTTCGATGTGGCGGATCAGATCGGTTGTCGCGGCGGCCTGCTGGGGTCGGCCGTCGGAGCAGTCGAGGTAGTCGGTCACTGTCAGCGTCGGCCACGAGGTCTGGAGGATCAGAGTGCCGTCGAGGTAGGTCTGGACGGGTTCTCCGTTCGTGCCGCCGTCGGTCGGTGTGATTGTGAGCGGTGTGATTGAGAAGTGGCCCGCCTCGGGTCCGCCGAGCAGAGCCGCGAAGATCGCAGGGGAGTCGATTCGGGGAACGCACAGCCAGTTGATCTGTGCATGCGGGGTCACCAGCGCGGCGCTGCGTTGATCGCTCAGCATCGAGTGGTTCTCGATCGGCACGACGTCACGTTCTTCGAGCCGGACGGGGGGCCGTTCGTGAGGGCGGTTCACGGACCCCGAAGCTATCGCTGTTGTGCTCGGCAACGGTAGCTTCGTGTGTGTGAGCGCCGCGTCGGACCCTTCATCAATAGTCAGTTGCTATCGGCATCGTGACCGCCGCGCCGGGGTCATCTGTCAGAGGTGTGACCGCCCGATCTGCGCTGAGTGCATGAACACGGCTTCTGTGGGTTTCCATTGCCCCGAGTGTGTGGCGACGAAGAGTCAACGTGTGGTTGTCGGCCCGGTGGAGTTCACGCCGGTCCTGACCACGATCCTGGTCGGGTTCAACGTGGCGGTCTGGTTCGTCTCAATGCTCGGGGGTACTCGGTTCCTGGTCGACTACGGCTTGTGGGGTCCGATCGTGGCGGACGGCGAGTGGTATCGGATCATCACTTCGGGGTTCCTCCATGACGGGCCCTTCCACCTCGGCTTCAACTGTTTTGCGTTGTGGATCATGGGCCGATCCCTTGAGCAGTTCCTGGGCAGGCTCCGCTTCGTGGCGTTGTATTTCGTCTCGCTGCTCGGTGGGTCGCTGGGTGTTCTTCTGCTGGAGCCGAACGCTCTGGCTGTCGGCGCTTCGGGAGCCATCTTCGGGTTGTTCGGAGCGATGGCGATCGTCCAGCGGGCGGTCGGTATGAGCGTCTGGGCCAGTGGGTTGGGCCCGATTCTGGCGTTGAACCTGTTTCTCACGTTCGCCGTGTCGAGGATCTCGGTCGGGGGCCATGTGGGTGGGCTGGTCGCCGGGGCAGTCGTCGGTCTGATCTATGTTTCGCTGAATCGGGCCCGCAAGCCCGATTCGGCGGCGCTCGGCGCGGCAGTCGGATTCGGGGCGGTGCTTGTCGTGCTCAGCCTGATGCTGGCTTCCAATCCGTTGTTGTAGCCGGGCGCTGTGCTATTGCCGGGCGCAACCGGAGCCGTGCAATCGAAGCCGCGCGATTGAGGCCGCGCGATTGAGGCTGCGCGACGAAGCTGCACGAGCGGTGAGCCGGATCGTCGTCGGGGGCCGTCAGTAGCGGGCTCGGAGCAGTTTCAGATTGCGGCGCCAGACTCCGCGGAGTATCGGCTTGCCGAACCAGGCACCGATTCGGCCGCCGAGCCACCAGGGGAAGTAGAGGGTTTCGGCCCATACGAACCGTGTGGTGTTCTCGCCTGTTGCTGTGAGGGTGAATCGTCCCTCGCCGGTCACGAGTCCCACATGGCGTACGCCGATGGCCTCTCGGGGGGCCCATTCGGTGATCTCCATCCGGTCGGTGAGCCGGATCGGGCCGACCTTCGTCAGACAGTCGAAGGTGGTGCCGAGGCCCTGTGTCTGGTCGGAGGTGAAGACGATGGCCTGGGCGTCGTGCATCCATTCGACATGCGAGGCGATGTCGCTGACGTCTTCCCAGACCTCGTCTACCTCGGCCGCGAGTTCCGTCTCAACGGTTATGTCGGCCATTCCCCGAGCCTAATGACAGTCGCCGCCGTACATCATCTCGCGTATTTCAGGCCACGAATACTGTGCCGATGGGTCCTTTCCGTCTGGATCACCCTCGCGTAAATCGGGAAGAACATACGGCGTTGGCCCCTGTTCGGCGAGGACCCGACGCAGTCCGTCTTCGACGACGGCCCGGAGCGGGCGTCCGGTCGCCTTTGCGTGGTGTTTGGCACGCGAGAGCAGTTCATCGTGTATGTCGAGCGTGGTCTTCACTGCCCCCATACTGCCCATAACGGTTTGGATGGGCCAGCAATATCGACAACGATCTCCGTGATATCGAGTTCGAGCACCTCGCTCGACCAGCTGGCGGTGACTTCTGCGGGTTCGGTGACGATCGGGACCATCGGGCAACCATAGAGCCGGTCTCTGCAAAGTTACGTAGGATCGAGTGGTGTCGACTTCGGAGATCTACCTCGACCATGCGGCCAGCACGGTGGTGCGTGCGGAGTCCCAAGCTGCCTGGACCGTGGCCATCGAAGCGCACCACGCGAATCCGACGGGAGCGCACAAGGCGGCCCGTGACGCCCGCCGCGCGCTCGACGATGCCCGTGACCTGATCGCTGAGATGGTCGGTCGTGATCCGGCGGAGGTGGTGTTCACCAGCGGCGGGTCTGAGGCCGACAATCTCGCTGTGCGCGGGGTGCTAGCGGCTCGTGGTGGTACCGCCGTGTGTTCCGCGGGGGAGCACCATGCCGTTCTTGAACCGGTTGAGCACGCCAGCGGGTTGACCGTCGGTTTGAACGCAAGGGGCCAGGTCACTCCGGAAGCCTTGGCAGACACGCTCAAAGCGGCCGACGATGTGAGCGTCGTGTCGATCATTGCGGTCAACAATGAGACCGGAGCGATCAATGACCTGCCGGCGCTGTCGCAGGTGGTCCGAGAGCACGCACCCGGTGCGCTCTTCCATACCGACGCAGTTCAGGCTCTCTCCTGGATAGACCTTGCCTCCGCCGTCGCAGACGTAGACATGGTGTCGATCACGGGGCACAAGGTGGGGGCGCCCATCGGTACTGGTGTGCTGTTCGTTCGTGCCGGGATCGAACTCGAGGCCCAGATATTGGGGGGCGGGCAGGAACGCGGCCGCCGCGCCGGGACCCCCGATGTTGCCGGGGCAGCGGCTTTTGCGGCGGCCGTCAAAGCCACCGTTGAGCGGCGCCCCGACGAGGTCGTGCGTCTGGGAGGGCTACGTGACCGCTTGGTCGACGGTCTCGTCGACCGGCTCGGTTCGGTGGTGGTGCCAACCCTGCTCGGCAGGGGTCATGACTCAAAGGTAGCCGCGGGTATCGCCCATCTGTGTCTGGACGGGGTTGAGGCCGAAGCGCTGCTGTTTCTCCTTGATGCGCAGGGACTGCGTGCCTCCGCAGCGTCGAGTTGTTCGAGCGGCGCCCAGGACCCCTCCCATGTGCTCGCGGCGATGGGTGTGCCTCGTGAGCTTGCCGTAGGGTCGCTGCGCCTTTCCTTCGGCCACAGTTCCACGTCCGCCGATGTTGCCGCCGCTTTGGAGATCATCCCGCCCGCCGTGGAGCGCCTGCTGAGCCACGGCGGCGGTTGAACCGAGCGGCGGTTGAACTCAGCGGATTGAATCGAGCGGCGGTTGAACTCAGCGGATTGAATCGAGCGGATATAGCCGAGCGGCGGTTGAACCGGTTGACTGATCCCGGTGAGTGAACGGAACGGTTGAGCCCTGGGTTGGGTCCGATGGGTTGAACGGAGCGGATTGACGGCGTCGAACCTACGCTGACAGGTATGTCTGCGAACGCATCCTCAATCCACGGGCGTGGGGGACCGGTGATGGTCGCCATGTCGGGCGGGGTCGATTCGTCGGTCGCGGCCGCCCTGTTGTTGGAGGCGGGCCATGAGGTCGTCGGTGTCACGATGAAGTTGTGGGGCGGGCCGAGCGACACCGGATGCTGCGCGGTCTCTGATGTTGATGACGCTCGTCGGGTCGCCGACCGGCTCGGCGTCGAGCACCATGTCTTCAATTTCGGTGACGACTTCGAACGCGATGTTGTTGCCCCGTATGTCGCCGACCACGCCAAGGGTCGGACGCCGAACCCGTGCATCGAGTGCAATCGACACCTCAAGTTCGATCGTCTTCTGCGCCGAGCTGACGCGCTGGGGTTCTCCACGATCGCGACCGGTCACCATGCCCGTGTCGTCGCCACTGCCGACGGGCCGCGGATCGGGCGCGGCGCCGACACAGCCAAGGATCAGTCCTATGTGCTGCACATGCTCGACGATGCCGTGCTGGGGCGTCTGCTGCTTCCGCTCGGTGCCATGACCAAGGCTGAGGTGCGCAGGATCGCCGCTGATCTCGACCTTCGAACGGCTGACAAGCCGGAGAGCCAGGACGTCTGCTTCATCACCAATCAGCACGGGCGGGAGGCGTTCCTCGGTGACCGGATCGGGCTCAAGCCGGGAGTTGTGGTCGACCGCGCGGGTAGGAGGGTCGGCAGGGTGGGGTCGGTTGAGTTGGTGACGGTCGGGCAGCGCAAGGGTCTGGGCCTCGCCGGTGGCACCGACCCGCACTACGTGATCGACGTGGACCCGACATCGTCCACAGTCACTGTGGGTACCGCCGAGGACCTGTTGGTCGACGTGACCCCGCTCGAGTCGTGGACGTGGACCGGTGAGCCGCTCAGCGGTGAGTTGGAGTTGCAATGTTCAGCGCACGGCTCGCCGGCACTGGGCGAGGTGGTCGACGGATCCGTGCGTTGGCGCAGCGAGCATCGTCGAATAGCCCCCGGTCAGAGCATCGTTGCCTACCGCGATGACCTGGTGGTCGGCGGTGGCATCGCCGGCCGCAGCGGGAAGGCCGTTCGCCGTTGTCAGTAGATTTCGAAGCGGGCGTTCAGGCGTGACATGTCATCGGGATCGCCCGTGAGGATGAAGGTACCCAGACCCTCTGCGACCACGGTGAGGTGGGCGTCGACGACATCGGAAGTTCCAGTGTCTGCGAGTCTGCGCCCGATTGTCGTCGACTCGTCGAGAGAGTGGATTTCGAAGTAGCGGACCGCTCGCGCCAGGTTCGCCTGTCGTGTCGGCTGCCGCCAGACTTGGGCGAGGACTGGGTGGGTTGTGTGCAGTTCGTCGCCGCGCTCAGTCGCCCGCTTGATCAGTGCCCAGAGCCGGGAGTTCAGGTTCTCGCCGTCGACGATCAATGGACCCGCATCGATGATCAACGGTCGACCCCTTGGCGGTCGAGGACTGCGTCGGCCCATTCAAGGTGCTCACGGTCGATGGGGCCTTCATCGGCTTCCCAGGAAGTGATCATGTCAAGCATGGCCTGGCTGCGGCGGCGGCGTTTGACCTCAGCGAGAAGGGATCTCTTGATGGCGAGCTTCTTTGTGCCGTCCATGGCAACCAGCTCAGCGAGGGCCGCCTCCATGTCTTCATCGAAGTTGATGGTCGTCTTGGTAGCCATATAGATACGGTAGTAGAACCATATCTATAATGCTACCGGAATATTCAAGAGGGGCCCGACCAGAGATACCCGAATATTTGTAGTTTGCATAGCATTTTTCGGCTATATTTGCTGTGATGCTGTACGAACGGATGACAACGCTGCCGGACCGCAGCTTCTTCCTGCTCGGTCTGCGAGGCGTCGGCAAGAGCACTTGGGTGCGCTCGGCACTGCCGTCGGCCATGCGCTTCGATCTTCTCGACGAGGCGCTGTTCACCGACCTGCTCGCGGACCCGGCACTGTTCGGCCGGATGGTCTCGTCGGCGGGGGCCGGCGAGTGGGTCGTCGTCGACGAGGTGCAGCGGCTTCCGAGCCTGCTGAACGAGGTGCATCGCCAGATCGCCGACCGGGGCGTCCGGTTCGCGCTGCTGGGATCGAGCGCCCGCAAGCTCAAGTCCGCAGGCACCAACCTGCTCGCAGGCCGAGCCCTGCGCAAGGCGATGCATCCGCTCACTGCCGCAGAGCTCGGCGATGATTTCGATTTCGACGAGGCGCTGCGCTACGGGACCATCCCGCTGGTGTGGGCCGCCCCTGAACGCGAAGAGGTTCTAGCGAGCTACACCCAGTTGTACCTGCGCGAGGAGATCCGTGCCGAAGCGGCGGTTCGGAACCTGGCCGGATTCGTCAGGTTTCTGCCCGTCGCGGCACTCATGCACGCCCAGCTGCTCAACACCGCCGCCATCGCCCGTGACACCGGCGTCGCACGCTCCACAGTGGAGGGGTACATCGAGATACTCGACGACACCCTGCTCGCGACCCGGCTCGGGGCGCTCGAAGCCAAGCTTCGGGTGCGCGAACGGCGTCGCCCCAAGCTGTACTGGGCCGATCCGGGCCTGGTGCGGGCAATCAAGCGCCAGTTCGGCCCGGTGACGCTCGAGGAGCGGGGCGCGCTGTTGGAGGGTTGGGTGCTCGGTGAGTTGCGGGCCCACAACGAGCACCAGCGTCTCTACGACGAGATTGCCTACTGGGCCGCCACTGAATCGCGCATCGAGGTCGACTTTGTCCTGCGTCGCGAGCACCAGTATGCGGCTGTCGAGGTGAAGTCGGCCGAGCGTTACAACACGTCGTTCGTCAAGGGCCTGCGAGCGATCGCAGACCTGCCGGGTCTGGCACGGCGCATCGTCGTCTACCGGGGCCGCCGAGCCTTCCGCACCGAGGACGACATCGAAGTCTGGCCGATCGACGTGTTCCACCGAGCACTCGCCGACGGCCGCCTGTGGGGCTGAATCCCGGCGGGGCAGCCCCCGAGTCGGGCGTGCCGGCCCGCTGCGCCGCCGCGGGGCGGCGGTTCAGACCATCCGAGTCGCTTCACCCGTCGGCGGTCTCGGGTGAACTGGAGGGTTCCAGCGGCTTGATGTGGACGGTCACGATGTCGAGGTCGTTGTACTGCTGATGGAAGACCTCCGAGGCGTGATGTTGCAGCATCCGCAGAGAGATGTCTCGTTCAAGCGGCAGACCGACGGCCTGGGTGGCGAGAACCGAGAGCCGATCCTCGAGGTTCTCGTCGCTCGCCGCCGCGACGAACTCGAGCACTGCGTGTCCGTCCTGTTTGTTGGTGGTCAGGCGCAGCGTGCGACGGGCAACCTCGTCGAGTTCATCGGCAGACTCGTCACCATCGAGCAGCGTGAGCAATGTCTCCTCCGCGACCGCGTCGAGCCGGTGCGCCATGGCCTCGTCCCAGCCGTTCTGGTCTGAGAAGTCCTTGAGGAACTTGCGGATGCGCGGCAGCTCGGAGACCGACAACTCCGAACGGAAGCGGCTCCGACGTGAACCGGTGAGTTCAGTGAACAGTGTCAAAGCGATCGCAGTGAGGCCACCGGTTGTCATGCCGTTCTCAAGGAAACCCCCGGCGAACCCCTCAAGGTATTCGGGGAAGACCTGCCCGTTCTGAAACCCGACCCCGACCCAGAACGAAACACCGGCGATCAGGCTCCGGCGGTAGTCGTTGGCGTCCTCGACCACCATCCTCATGCCGACCACGAACAGCAGAGCCAACAGCACGGTTATGTATGCCGCGACCACCGCATCGGGTATTGCGAGCACCAGCGCCAACACCTTGGGAACGAAGGCCATCACAACGAACGAGATACCGATGGCCACACCGACGCGCCTTGCGGCGACGCCGGTCAACTCGGTGATGGAGATGCTGGTCGAATAGGTCGTGTTCGGCATCGTGCCGGCAATGCCCGACAACAGATTGCCGGTGCCGTCAGCCGCGACAGCACCTTGAACGGCCCTGTAGTCGATGGCGCGGGGTCGGCGCCACGACACTCGCTGAATGGCCACCGAGTCGCCGATGGTCTCCACCGCGCCGATCAGCGTCACGAAAATGAACGCGGGCAACAATCCCCAGAAATCGCCGCCGAAACTGAAGTCGTAGCCGGGCCAGCCACCGTCGGGAAGACCGATCCAGGCTGCATCAACCACTTGGTCGGTGTCGTAGAGTCCGAACATTGCTGCGACCACCGACCCGGCCGCAATCCCGATGACCGGTGCCCAGAGTCGCATGCTGCGGGTGGCCGTGAGCGCGATGACGATTATCACGCCAATGGCGGTCAGCGCGCTCGCGGGTGCACTCCACGACGATTTCCCCTCCGGTGAAGCAGCAACCATGTCAAAAACGAGAGGCATTACCGTCACCGCGATCAACATCACGACCGTGCCTGCAACCGTTGGGGTCAGCAGGCGCCGGAACAGCGAGAGCTTTGCCGCCAACAGAAACTGAAACAACGATGAGGCCACGACCAGCGTGGCGAGCAGACCTGGACCTCCCTGTTCCAATGCCGTCACGCACACCGCTATGAATGCGCCCGAGGTGCCCATCAGCAGGACGTAACCTGAACCGATACGACCGAGCCGCACCGCCTGGAGGATGGTGCTGATGCCACTGATCGCAGCCGCGGCGAACACCGCCCACGTCAGGTACTCGTCTGTTCCCCCTGCTGCGCGCACGACGATCGCAGGGGTGAGCACGATCCCTGCTATGGCCAGAATGGCGAACTGCAGACCGAGACCGGCGGTGAGTGCGACCGGCGGCTTGTCGTCGGCTTCGAAGCGAATGTTTCGAGGAGTGTTGGACGGATCCTGCTGCATCGGGTGATTGTTGTCGCGAGCCGGGGCTGGATCAAACGGTACTGCTGACTGCACCTGTGGGTTCAGGCGATGCTGATGCCCCGCTGCTCCGCGGTTCGCATCACATCGGCCGGCCGGGCTGGAGAGATCAGCAGGGAGCTGACGCCGCGTTCGTGAGTGCTTCTGCGACCCGTGACCAACGGCAGAGTCACCGCGGATCCCAGTTTCAGCTCGAGTGCCAGCCCGAGAGCAGACGCGGTGAGATCGGTCGCGCTCGTGTCGGCTCTGGCGGGGGCCAAGCCGACGATCTGGTTGCGGGCGAACAGCACAGGCTCACGCAGCACCGTCCGATCATGAAGGACCAGCCCGTTGGGTACCAGGACGACAAAACGGCTGGTCAGCCGGTACAGGGCGTTGAAAGCCAGCCCGGCGAGCGGAAACCCGACGACGGTGGCGATCGCGCCTGTCAACCACTGCTGGTCGGCCAGCAGGATCGGCCCCGCGGTTGAACCGACGACCACGACCGCCCACGCCGGCACGACGAGGGTGATCAAAACAGGTCCGGGCGCACGCAGAGCGAATCGCCGTTCGTCGCCGTAGCCGGCACCGTCGATGAAACAGTCGGCGACTCCCGGAGCCAGCACAGCGGCGGTCGCGGCGAGGCTGCCGGCGATCCCGAGAATCGCCGCGGTGGTCTGCGGCGCCTCGATCGCGGCCCACACCGCGACCGGCAGCGATCCGGAGACCCCGATACGGGCCACCGCAAGGGTTACGGGCAGGCGCGCCATCAGCGATACCAGGATTCCCAACCAGAGAAGCCAACTTGCCAGCTTGACGGAGTCGCTGAAGGAGTCGCCGGCACCTTCCAACGCATCGTTGAGCAGAGCACCCGATAAGAACGGCTGCACGATCCACAGCCCGGTCGCCAACCAGCACAATCGCTGTGAGGAGGTGGCAGAGCGGAGGCGTCGGAGCACGGATCTACATTAGGCACCGGCTGGCGGGCTCGGCGTGTATGTCTCATGCGCGGTGAGCGAACAGTGTCTCTACATTGGGCACCGGCCGGTGGACTCGGGGTGTATCGCTCATGCGATGTCTCATGCGATTGCTAATGTCAGCACTCGATGGCCTCAGATTCTGCTGCTGACTCTGCTTCTGGCTCGACGGACCCCGCAGAGCGGGTTGCCGAACTGCGGGCAGCCGTCGCCCGTCACGCAGCGGCCTACTACGAGCGTGACGACCCGGAGATTCCCGACGCCGACTATGACCAGCTCCTACGGGAACTGGCAGATCTCGAGGAGGCTCACCCCGAACTGGCTGCAGAGACCTCACCCACGCAGCGGGTCGGGGGAGCGCCGAACGTGGCCTTCTCGCCCGTCACCCACACCCTGGCGATGATGTCGTTGCACAACGCCTTCGACATCGACGAGCTGCAGGCCTGGTACGGGCGCATGCAGCGTCGTTTAGACGGGCGGGCGCCCGAGCGGTTCGCAGTCGAGCTGAAACTCGACGGTCTGGCGATCTCTTTGCGCTACGAAGACGGGGTACTGGTGCAGGGCGCAACCCGCGGTGACGGCAGAGTCGGAGAGGACGTGACCCACAATGTGCGCACCATCAGCGACATTCCGGAGCGGATCGTCGGTGCGCCCCCTGTGCTTGAAGTGCGCGGCGAGGTCTACATGAAGCTGTCGAGCTTCAAGGCGTTCAACGATCTGCAGATCGCCGAGGCCGAAGCAGCCGGCAAGGAACCGAAGCTCTATGTCAATCCTCGCAACACCGCGGCGGGTTCGCTTCGTCAGATATCAGCAGAGGTCACCGCCGGTCGAGACCTCTCGTTCTTCTGTTACCAGCTCAGTCTCGTTGAAGGTGGCCCCGAGCTGCACACCCACTCAGAGTCGCTGCTGTGGCTGGGGTCGCTCGGGTTCCCGGTCAACGAGCACACCCGCACGCTGACGACGATGCACGAGGTGGAGGTTCGCGTCGGGGAGCTCGACAACATGCGCCACGACCTCGACTATGAGTTCGACGGAGTGGTGGTCAAGGTCGACGATCTCGCTGTGCAGGCCGAGCTGGGCGCCGATGCCAAAGCGCCGCGTTGGGCGATCGCCTACAAACTGCCCCCCGAGGAGTGCACCACCAAACTGCTCGACATTGAGGTTTCGATAGGGCCTTCGGGGCAGGCCACACCGTTCGCCATACTCGAGCCCGTGTTCGTCGGCGGGGTCACGGTCGCCACCGCGACCCTGCACAACCAGGATCAGGTCGCCGCCAAGGACGTGCGCCCCGGCGACACCGTGATCGTGAGGCGAGCGGGCGATGTGATCCCCGAGGTCGTCGGCCCGGTGCTCTCGGAACGGCCGGCAGACGCGGTGCGCTGGCAGTTCCCTGTGGACTGCCCCGTCTGTCATCACCCGTTGGTGCGCGACGAGGGCGCCGCGGCCACCAACTGTGTCAACTTCGGGTGCCCCCGCCAGATCCGAGGGCGTATCGAGCATTTCGCGGGCCGTACCGCAATGGACATCGAGTTCCTCGGTGAGAAGAACGTCGACCGGTTCGTCTCGGCCGGGCTGTTAACGGATGTCAGCGGCCTGTACGAGCTCGATTTCGACAGGATCCTGGAGATGCCCGGCTTTAAGGAGAAGTCGGTCAACAACCTGAGAGCCGCCATAGAGCATTCCAAGAGCCGCCCGCTCGGCAATCTGATCTTCGGTCTGCGGATTCCCGAAGTGGGGCAGGTCAACGCAGCGTTGTTGGCGTCGTCGTTTCGGACCATGGAGCGGATCATGGACGCCAGTGTCGAGGACCTCGCCGCAGTCGAGGGTTTCGGGCCGGTGATAGCGGAGGCCGTCCACGGCTGGTTCGCAGATCCGCAGGCGCGGGCACTCATCGGTCGCCTCGCGGCTGCGGGGCTCACCATGGAAGCCGAGGAGGAGGCGAGCGACTCCACTGTCTCGAGGACCCTCGAAGGGGTCTCGGTGGTCGTGAGCGGCACACTCGCGGGCTACAGCCGCGACGGCGCCAAGGAAGCGATCCTCGCCCGTGGCGGCAAGTCTCCGGGGAGCGTGTCGAAGTCGACCCTGGCGCTCGTTGTCGGTGCCGACCCCGGGGCGTCCAAGGTCAACAAGGCTGAAGCGCTGGAGATACCCGTGATCGACGAGGAGGCCTTCGTCGAACTGCTCGAGACCGGTGAATTGCCACGGTGAACTACCGCGGTGGACTACCAGAAAATGGACCCAAAGGACCCACATGACCTACACGACCGCTGTCAAAGAGTTCAGCGATGCCTGCAACGACGGCAACCTGCCCTCAACGCCGAAGCTCATGAGCGTCGAGGCCGTCGAGTTCATTGCTGAGATGGTCAATGACGAACTCGAGGAGCTGCGCGAGGCGACCGACGTCGTCGAGCAGGCGGATGCACTCGTCGACGCCATCTACTACATCTGCGACACGGCGGTGCGTCATGGCATGAACCTCGACCGTGTCTTCGAGATCGTGCACGGCGCCAACATGGCGAAGGTCGTCGACGGCCGGGTCATCCGGCGTGACGACGGGAAGATCCTCAAACCCGACGGTTGGCGCGACCCCGGCCCGCTCCTGGTCTCAGAACTTGGCCGGCAACAGAGCGAGGGTTCGTGGAGCTAGGAAAGCTCCGTCGTTTGGACAACAGGGGCTCCACCCGACCCGGCCCAAGCCATGACCGAACTGAAGTCCCTCGTGATGCGGGTCGAGTGACGACCGGGTGGGTCAGCTGACGGTGAAGACCCACTCGATGTCGGTCAAGCGTCCGGGTGCAGAGATCTTCTCGATCGTGGCGACCACACAGTTCTGGTCCGGCGCGAGCGCTTCCACCGGCCGGCCGGCCGAGGGCTGGTAGATGAACTGTTGAAGCCCCTCGACCCGGCGGACATGCTCGGTGACCACCACAGGACGGGCACACCGGGCATCGGCTGAGATCGTCATCTCCACCAGGCGGTACTCGGGTTCGAGATCGATCCCCACGCGTTGTTGCTGCAGCACCTCGTCGTCGCGCTCGGGGATCAGCCCCTCCACTCCGGGGATCGACAGAGCCAGATCAGGCTGGTCGTCGTTGTTGATGAGTGCGGCGGCGACGATCAGAGCGATGCCCGAGGCGATGAGGATTCCGAAAATAATCTGCTGTTTGCGGAGCACAGTCTGAAGTCTGCCAGATTGCAGCGCCCGCCCACCGAGCGGGCGACAGTCAGAGCCACTGAATTGGTGGTCGGCGGGGTAATTTGGTGCCGATGATTCCGTTTGACCCCGGCGCAGACGTCGGTCGTGTGCTGGGTGATCGTTACCGTGTGGTCGCCCCGATCGGTGCCGGCGCGTCCGCGCGGGTGTACGTCGCCGATGATGTGGTCCTGCGTCGCCGGGTAGCGGTGAAGGTCCTGCATGAGGCATTGGCCCAGGACACAGCGTTTCTGCGACGGTTCCGGGCGGAGGCACAGGCGGCAGCGTCGCTCAGCCATCCCAATGTCCTCGGCGTCTACGACTGGGGCCAGGACGAGGTGCCCTTCCTGGTCAGCGAGTACCTGGCCGGGGGGAGTCTGCGCTCCCTTCTCGACACGGTCGGCGTGTTGAGTCCCAGCCAGGGGCTGCTTGTTGCGTTGGAAACGGCCAGAGGGCTCGACTATGCCCACACGCAGGGGCTTGTCCACCGCGATATCAAACCCGCGAACCTGCTGTTCGGTTCCGACAGACGGCTGCGCATCGCTGATTTCGGTCTGGCTCGGGCTCTGGCCGAAGCCGGTTGGACGGAACCGACCCAGTCCGTGGTGGGCACGGTGCGCTATGCCGCTCCCGAACAGGCGAGAGGAGAACGCCTCGGGCCGGCCTCCGACGTCTATTCGTTGGCCCTGATCATCAACGAGGCGGTCAGCGGTGAACCCCCGTTCGTGGCTGACACCACGATCGCCACGCTGATGGCACGCGCCGAGAAGCGGCTCGAACCCCATCCAGCTCTCGGCCCGATCCAGGGCATCGTGCGGCGCGCCGGAGCGCTCGACCCCGGGGAGCGTCCCACCGCTTCGCAGTTGGTGACGGAACTGACGATCGCCGCCGCCGGCATGCCTCGTCCTGATCCGCTTCTGCTGGCCCCGCCCTCGTTCGATACGGACCCCCTCGCAGCTGATCAGACCCAACTGCAGGCTTCGACCGCGCAGCTTGAACAACTGGCCGTGGCGTCCGACCAGAGTCCTCTTCCCGGCTCCATGCCCGGCCCTCCGCCCGGCGTTGCTCAGCGGGATTCGACTCCCGGCCGCGGCACCACCCCCGTCGCTGCCGGTAGCGACGGGGGTGGCGACGATACGGGAGTTGATACAGGATTCGCGACCGACGGGTCGAAGGCTCGTTGGTTCGCACTGATCTTGGCTCTGCTCGTGCTCGGCGCCGCGGTCGTTGGTGGCGCGGTGCTGTGGCGCCAGAGTCAGCCGGTCACCCACGAGGTTCCCAGCCTGGTGGGAACTAGTTTCTCTGAGGCGCAGACCGCGGTTGCCGACTTCGGGTGGTTGTTGGAGACCACCGAGGTGCGCATGGAAGGCACGGTCGCCGACGAGGTGGTGGCAACTGATCCCGAGGCTGGAGTCGAACTGGCCGAGGGGGAGACGCTGCGGCTCGACGTCTCTCTGGGGGAGGTGTTGGTGCCCGTGCCCGACCTGGCGAACCTCACGCTCGTGGAGGCGCAGGCGCAGCTCGATGCGAGCGGTTTGGGCGTGGGCGATGTCGAGGTCGTCGACAGCGAGGACGTACCCGAAGGCATTGTCTTGGAAGTCTTGGGTGATGTGGGCGTGACCGAGCTCGAGCCCGACACGGACGTCGACCTGCGCGTCTCGGGTGGACCGGCCGACCGGACTGTGCCGCCGGTCCCGGGAAGTCGAAGCCTCGGAGAGGCCGAGGAGTTGTTGCGAAGCTTGCGGCTGGTACCGGTGACCGCGCAGGAGCGGCAGTCCTCCGATCTGGTTCCAGAGGGCGGTGTGATCGTTTTCGATCCCGCACCGGGCGCGGTTCTCCCCGTCGATTCTGAAGTTGCGATCTTGATCTCTGATGGCCCGGCCCCCCGTCCGGTGCCCGATGTGCTCGAACTCAGCGTGACCGAAGCGTCCCAGATTCTTGAGAACCTCGGGTTCGAGGTGGCTGTGCAGGGCGACGCGAACTTCCCGGTGTTCGAGACCCTGCCGCGCAGCGGCACAGTCGAGGAGCACGGAGCCAGAGTGGTCATCATCACCACGGGGCTCTGAGACGCCAGCGCTATTCCCGGCTGGTGCCTGTTCTATTCCTAGAGAGTGCCTGTTCTATTCCCGGAGGGTAACGGCGTCGATCTGCTCGGTCATCCTGCGCGCCGTTGAACCGAGATGCCCGGCAGCGTCTCCGGAACCGCCCTGCGTCGTCTCGGCTGCCAGCACCGTGTCGGCCAGCAGCAACAGCTTCGAGGCGTCGCCCGTGAGCTTCACCTGACCACCCAGCAGCACGGGCATCACCGCGGCCGGGTCTCGTTCGACGAATATCTCATAGGCCAGCGAGTAGGGCATCTCGATCATGAAGTCGGCTCCGCTCAGATGCCCCTCGTCGAACAGCGGCGTGCCGCTGCTGGTGTCGAGGTGCAGTTGCACGGTCGGCGGCTCGAACGGGGCGTCGACGATCGTCACATTGGCCCGTGCTTCCATGTCAGTCGCCGCATCACCGGGTTCGAGTTCGTGACGGATTTGTCTGACTGCGTCGATCCAGGCAGGGCTCAGGAACTGATGGGTCATTGTTTGCAACTCTAGAACGTGCGCGGATCGAACAGATCATTGCACCGGGAACCCGAGGAATCCGCTGCGACCTGTTTGATCGCCGCCAGGAATGGGTTGTGGCACAACGATTTGAGTGGTAATGTGCCGGGAACCATTCGGGGACGTGGACCGGTCCTCCTCAAATTTCACCTAACACCTGAGGAGTTGGTTATGCCCGCGAGTGGACCGGTCAGCGAGGGTCAGCGCTTGGCACTTTTGCACCGTCTGTGCGAGATGCTGGGAGAGGAGGAGGGGAGAACTCTGATGGAGAGCCTGCCCGCCGTCCACTGGCACGACCTCGCCACCAAAGACGACGTTTTTCTCCTCAAGGACGACCTCAAGGCCACCAACAAGGCCATCGAGGCCAACAAGGCGGCTATCGAGGCCAACAGGGCGGCTATCGAGGCCAACAGGGCGGCTATCGAGGCCAACAGGGCGGCTATCGAGGCCAGCGAGCAACGGCTACGCACCGAGATGCACGCCGGGTTCGGCAACATCCGTACCGAGACCGCGGCCGAGTTCAAGACGCTTCGCGCCGAGAACAAGGAATTTCAGGGCGCGTTAGCGCTTCAGTTCGCCAAGCAGACCCGCACGATGGTGTTCACCATGCTGGCATTCGCGGTGCCGACCTGGGGTTCGATCCTGGCCGTGGGGTTGACGTAACCGGCCCTGCCGCGCGCCGGCCTGCGGGAAATCTAGGCATTCACTATGCGCTTCGTGAATCACAGCAACCTGAGTCACCCCGGGTTTCGTCGGGAGCGCCGAGTGCCAGTTCGAGATCTGGATGCGTCAGCGCCACAGGGTGCGGACCCTCACCCCGCTCACTCCACCCCCAAACGCGAAGAGCTCCGTATCCTTATGCACCGTGGCTGGACGAATTACCCGTGATGAGGTGGTCCATGTAGCCCGCTTGGCGCGCCTGGATCTGGCCGACGACGAGATCGATCAGTTCACGCAGCAGCTCGGTGCCATCCTGGAACATGCCGCCGATGTCGAAGCCCTCGAAGTGGCTGATGTGGAGCCGACTTCACGTCCTTTGCCGCTGCGCAACGTGATGCGCGCCGATGTGGTCTCGGAGTCATTGGAGCGTGATGAGGTGACGGCTTGCGCACCGGACGTGCAGGACGGCCAGTTTCGAGTCCCTCCGGTGCTGGGCGATCGACCGTGAGCGCGCTGGAGATCGCCGCGGCGGTCAGATCCGGGGAGCGCTCAGCGCTCGATGTGGTCGAGGAGCATCTCGCTCTCATCGAAGCGCGGGATACGGGACTCAACGCCTACAACCTCGTCACTGCCGAGAGCGCCCGCGCCCAGGCAGCGGCGATCGATGCGGCAGTGTCGGCCGGTGAGCCTGTGGGCCGGTTCGCGGGAGTGCCGTTGGCCACCAAGGACAACATGTGTACCCGCGGCGTCCCGACCACCTGTTCGTCGAGGATCCTCGAGGGCTGGCGACCTCCCTATGACGCCACGGTCGTGACACGGCTGCGCGAGGCGGGTGCCGTCAGCGTCGGCAAGACCAACCTCGATGAGTTCGCCATGGGTTCCTCCACCGAGCACTCTGCGTTCGGCCCGACCCGCAACCCGCACGACCCCTCACGAGTGCCGGGAGGGTCCAGCGGAGGCACGGCTGCCTCGGTCGCTGCGGGATTCACACCCCTTGGCATCGGATCAGACACCGGTGGGTCGATCCGTCAACCGGCGGCGTTCTGCGGTGTCGTCGGGATGAAGCCGACCTACGGCGTTGTCAGCCGCTACGGACTGGTCGCTCTGGCTTCGTCGCTGGACCAGGTCGGGCCCTTCGCTGCCAATGTGACCGACGCAGCGGCCCTCTTCGACGTGATCGCCGGGCACGATCCGCTCGATTCGACGTCGATCCGCGGCTTCAAGCCGACAGCGCAAGCGGTGCTCGAGGCGGGCGTAGACGGTCTGCGCGTCGGCGTCGTGAAAGAACTCGCAGGGGGCCCCGGGGGAGTACCGGGGTTGGCCTCGGACGTGCTGGCGCGCACTGCAGAAGCGGTGGAGGCTCTCGCCGCGGCCGGCGCTGTGGTCGACGAGGTCTCGGTTCCGTCATCGACGCTGGGTCTGAGCGCCTACTACCTGGTGATGCCGGCGGAGGCGTCGAGCAACCTGGCCCGTTACGACGGGGTCCGCTACGGCCTGCGGGTCGACGGTGCGACCACTGCGGAGATGACCACGGCGACGCGCACGGCCGGTTTCGGTACCGAGGTCAAGCGCCGCATCATGCTCGGAACCTACGCACTCTCGGCGGGTTACTACGACGCTTTCTACGGCAAGGCCCTGAAGGTCCGCACAATGATGCTCGAAGACTTCGCCCGGGTCTATGAGAATTTCGATGTGCTGGTCACGCCCACCACTCCGACCACGGCCTTCGAACTGGGGGCACGCACGCAGGACCCGCTGACCATGTACGTCAACGACGTCTGCACGATCCCCTCCAACCTCACCGGCCATCCCGCGATCTCGGTTCCGTTCGGCGTTGGTGACGACGGCATGCCGGTCGGTGTCCAGGTGCTCGCTCCGGCCTCCCACGATGCGCAGACCTTCCGAGTGGCCGCTGTGCTCGAGGCTGCCGCATGAGCGGACTGGCGCCTTCTGCGACTGCGGACACGCCGGTGGAGCCGGCCCTGCCCGAGGGCTGGGAACTGGTCGTGGGGCTCGAGGTCCACGTCGAGCTCGACACGGCCACGAAGCTGTTCTGCGGGTGCGTCAACGAGTTCGGTGCGCAGCCCAACACCAATGTCTGCCCGACCTGTCTGGGGTTGCCGGGTTCTTTGCCGGTGATGAACGAACGTGCTGTGGAACTGGCGATGATCCTGGGCCGGGCGCTGGGATGCGAGGTGAACCGGTCCGTCATGGCCCGCAAGAACTACTTCTATCCCGACATGCCCAAGGACTTCCAGACCACGCAGTACGACCAGCCGACCAACTCGGACGGCCGGTTGGAGTTGGCCGACGGGTTCGTTGTCGGCATCGAACGGGCGCACATCGAGGAGGACACCGGCAAGTCGGTCCATGTCGGCGGCGGGGGACGGATCAACGAGGCCGTGTACTCGCTCGTCGACTACAACCGGGCCGGTGTGCCACTGATCGAGATCGTCAGCTGGCCCGACATACGAACGGTCGAGCATGCCCGCAACTATGTCGAGGAACTGAGAGCCATCGTGGTTGCCACGGGAGTCTCCGACGCGCGGATGGAGGAGGGCTCGATCCGGGTCGACGCCAACGTGTCGGTCCGCCCGCACGGTTCGGGCGAACTGCGAACCCGTTGCGAGATCAAGAACATCAACTCGTTGCGGTCGCTCGGGCGTGCCATCGAGCACGAGGCGCTGCGCCATATCGATCTCTGGACCACCGGCACCGGACCGCAGCAGCAGACACGGCACTGGGATGAAGCCGCGGGCCGTACGACCCCGGGCCGTTCCAAAGAGGATGCCGAGGACTACCGGTACTTCCAGGAACCGGACCTGGTGCCGCTCGAGCCCGCGCCGGCCGTGATCGCGGCGATCGACGAGGCGATGCCGGCGCTGCCCGCGGCCCGCCGGGCCGCGCTGCGTGAAGCGACGGGAGCTGACGCCGACTCCGCGCGCCTGCTCGTTGGGCGAGGCCAGGACTCCTTGGCCATGGCTGCGGCCGCCTCCGGCGCAGACGCTGCCAAGGCGGTGACTCGACTGGTCAACGACCTCGCTGTCGATGACTGGTCCCGCGTCGACGCCGAGTCCTTCGCGGCCCTGATCAAGATGGAATCGAACGGGGAGCTGTCGGCCAGCCAGGCCAAGGTCGTCCTCGGAGACCTCGTCGAACAGGGTGGCGACCCCGCTGACCACGCGGCGCGCAGAGGGTTTGAAGCGATGGACACCACCGAGCTTGAGTCGCTGCTCGACGAGTTGATCGTCGCCAATCCCGATGAGTGGTCACGACTGCGCGGTGGCGACGAAGTGGATCGCAAGAAGATGCAGGGGTTCTTCACCGGCCAGATAATGAAGGCCACCCGGGGGCAGGCCGACGGCAGAGCGGTTGCCCAACTCCTGGCCCAGAAATCCGTTTAAGCCTGGATCCGCCGGTGGGTGAGTGTCGGGGGTGTGGGGGGCCCATTAGAAAGGCCTCCTGACATGGGAGAATGCTGTTGTTGGTGGCAGGCATTTCTGACATGTGGGGAGGCACTTCCTGTGAGGGGTCTGTCGGTTGTTCTGGGGTTCTTTGTTTTGGCCGGTGTTGTGCGGCAGCCTGGTGTGGGTGCGGGGTTGCTTGGGGCGCTGCCTGCTGTTTCGCTGGTCGGTCCGTGAGGTCAGATGCAACCCGAGAGTGTGGGCCTGTGCGGCGTGTGTCACCCGCCGACGCCCTGTGCGACTTTTGTGTGTGGGGGTGATATTGTGTTCTGGTCGTTTCGTGGTTCGCTGGGACCTGATGAAAGGTAAGGAATTGTGACGATTTTTGCGGGTTCAAAGGCCGGGGGGGGGGGGGGGGGGGGGCCTTAGGGCCTTTTTGACGGTGGTGGTGTTGGCTGGGTTGTTGGCTGTGTCGCCGTCGTTGCCTGTTCGGGTTGGGGCGCAGGCGCCGGTTGAGCCGGTGTTGGTGAGTAATCTGGGTCAGGGTGGTGCCACTCATCTTAACCTTGAGTCCCTTGATCTGGCTCAGGGGTTCTCGACGGGTTCGCATGGGGCGGGTTATTCGTTGAGCAGTGTTGATGTGCGTTTCTCGGGGTTGACGAACGCTGCTTGGGCTTCGTTGCTGACTGTGTCGGTGAATGCTGACGCGTCGGGGAGCCCGGGCGTGGTGCTGGCTACTTTGTCGCCGTCGTCTACCGCTACGATCCCTGCCGGTGGGAGTGTGAGGTTCGCGGCGCCTGGGGGTGGTGTTCGTCTCGCGGCGGACACGACGTATTTTGTTGTGGTGGATGTCACCGCTGCGATAGGGAACAACCGCAACTGGTTGCGGTCCACAAATTCGGACAGCGAGGATTCTGGTGGGGCGGCGGGTTTCAGCATTGCTGACACGAGCCTGTCGCGTGCCCGTTCTAGTGTCGCTGGGTGGTCGAGCCGTGGCGAGTCTCTCAAGATCGGTGTGAATGGTGCGGCGCTGCGGCCTTTGGTGTCTGCGCCTGAGGTGGTGTTTGTGGGTGAGGGTGAGACGGTGTCTGTGCGGTTGGGTCTGGCTCAGGAGGTGACTGGTGCGGTGCCGGTGACGGTGGCGTCGTCTGATCCGTCGCGGTTCAAGGTGAACCATCCGCGGTTTTTGCATATGGCGGGTGGTCGGCGGGTGCAGACCCAGTTCGAGGCGCGGGGGTCTAATGCTGGGCGGGGGACTCGGGGTGTTGACTACGGGATGAGGCGGTTGGCGCCGGCCGCGTCGATCAGTTTCAGTTTCGATGCTCAGGATTGGGCGGGTTACGGGCCGGGTTCGGAGAAGGGGTTTCGGGTGGTGGAGGTGACGGCTGCGCGTACTGGTGCGGGCAGGTCGCCTGATGCGGTGTTTGATTTGGTGTTGTCTTCGTCTGATCCGTTGGTGGTGTTTCCTTCGATCAAGGTGGTGGTGCAGCGCGGCCTGGGCGGTTTGGATCCGTTGTTCACACCGAACCCTCTCGAAGACGTCGAGTGCCGTTTGGTGAAGTGCCTGGGTGTGGTCGAAGGAGGTTCGGTGCAGTACACGGTGCGGAACTTCAATGTGCCGTTGCCGGGTTCTCCGTTGACGATCACCCCCACCGGTGAGGGGTTGAGCTTTGACCCGGCGGTGGTGTCGTGGACGTCGGTCGATGATTACGACGAGCCGCGCACGGTCACCGTCACCGCTGATGAGGATGCTGACAGGACCGATGAGACGGTGGTGATCAGTCACAGCTTCAGCGACAACTGGGACACCAACGGCTGGCTGTCCAAACTCCCGGGGCGGCGTTACAGCAGAGCCCAGAGCGAAGCCAGGTTCGACATGGCCGTCGCAGTCCAAGACGACGACGGTTTCACTATCACAACCGCTGCCATACGTGACGAAGTCGATCAAGTGAATATCTCGAGCCGTCCAGGCTTGGGGAGCGACCCGCTCCGGCCATTGGTGAAGAACTTGTCGGGGAGAGCCCTATTCCAGGTCAAGGTTGACCAGCCGCCCGTCTGCAACACACGACGCCGCGAAGGCAGAGAACGGAACTACGGCACCGACCCGATCATCATCGCCTGCGACGACTTCCTCGACATCGAGCTGCGGACCCGCAACCCCGACGGAACCTACACCAACGCGCCGGTGACCGCTGTAGTGTCCCGCGTCAGCTTCCATCCTGTATTGTTCACACTTGTGGTCACCAAGCTTGGCGGGCCTGGACACTCGTTCAGTATTCCCATCACGCCGGACAACTGGAACCAAAGGATCCAAGTTCAACTGTATCTGGACCCGTCGCTTGTGGACGGTTCCAGCAGCGGAGACTTCGACATTTCGGTGAGCCTGCGCTCCGCGGGCGGCGAACCGACAGTACACCGCACGCTCAGAACCAGCTACGGACCAGACCTAACCGTCTTCCCCGTCGACCCCGGCACTCGAGACCCCGACCCCGTCGACCCCGACCCCGTCGACCCCAACACCGCAGAGGCCGACGACCAACAAGTCGAACCCCAGCAACAGCAGCAGCAGCAGGCACCCCAGCAGCAACAGCCCCAGCAGGACCAGCCCCTGGTGCCTGTGTATAGGCCGGATCCGCAGGTCGTCGCGGCGGTGCAGTATTTGGCGTCACAGACCCATCACGGCTTCGCGCACGTGAACCGCTGGCAGCGGGCCCTCGCCGCGATCGGCGCGTTGGACCCCGCCGACGTCACAGGCGGCGCGTTGACCCTGACCGAAGCACGCCATAACACCAAGAAGTACAGCAGCCCGGTCTGGGACCAGGTAGTCGCCGAGATCCAAGCCAAACAAACCCACGACACACAACAACCACAACCACAACAGCAGGACCAGCCCCAGCAGGACCAGCCCCAGCAGGACCAGCCCCAGCAGGACCAGCCCCAGCAGGACCAGCCCCAGCAGGACCAGCCCCAGCTGTATGTGCCGGATCCGCAGGTTGTCGCGGCGGTTCAGTATTTGGCGTCGCAGACCCATCACGGCTTCGCCCATGTGAACCGCTGGCAGCGGGCACTCGCCGCGCTCGGCGTATTGGATCCCGCCGACGTAACAGGCGGCGCGCTCACCCTCACCGAAGCGAAACAGAACACCAACAAGTACAGCAGCCCCGTCTGGGACCAGGTAGTAGCCGAGATCGAAGCCAAACAAGCCCACGACACAGCACAACCACAGTAACAACCACAACAGCAGCCGGTGCCGGCGCGGAGCGTGGTTGGGGCGCCTACTCGAACTGCCCAGCGGACTGCTTCGACGATTGACTCTCCGCGCACCAGGGCGTCGGCCAGCGCCGCGCAGAACGAGTCGCCCGCAGCGGTCGAGGTGCAGGGTCTCCATATCGCGCGCCACCGTCCCGGCGGCTGCGACGTTAGAGGGCTCCCGTAACCTGCCATTTGGGTGTGCGGAACCGGGCCAGGAGCATCACCGCACGCGACGTGAGCCATGCCGCTAGGCACAACCAGAGCCAGCCGATGCCCGCGCCGGTCGCCAACACTGCGAGCCCTCCACCGACGAGCACCACCGCGGCGATCCACATGGTGACAGCGAGAAATCGCAGGCTGCCTGCACCGATGAGGATGCCGTCGAGAGCGAAGACCACACCCGCGAGCGGCTGTTGGACAGCGACATGGATGAGTAGAAAAGTAGTGAGGCTCAAGACGGCCGCATCCGTGGTGAAGAGGTAGGGCAGCAGCGGTGATAAGAGTCCGACGATGCAACCGAGGCCGACACCGCACCACAGTCCCCATTGGATCATTCTTCGGCCCAACGCCCGCGCCCGGGCCGCGTCCCCGCTGCCCAGGGTCATGCCGATCATGGCTTGGGCGGCAATGGCGACCGAATCGAGGGTCAGGGCCAGGAGATTCCAGATCTCGAAGGCGATCTGATGGGCGGCAAGGTCGTCGATGCCGATCCGCGCGGCCACCGCGAGCGTGACGGTGAGGCTGCCACGCAGGGCCGCGGTGCGGATGAACAGGTCGACTCCGTCGCCGGCGACCCGGGTGATGACTCTCAGGTCGGGTCGCAGGTCGACCCCGTGTGCCTTCACAGCGTTGCGGATCCAGGCGACGAACACACAGGCGCCGATCCATTGGGCGATGACCGTCGACAGAGCCGACGCCCCGATCCCCTGGTCGAAGCCGAATATCAGCACGAGTTCGACGACGAGGTTGAGGACCGCAGTGCCGAGAGCCACATAGAGGGGTCGTCTCGTGTCCTGCAGGCCTCGCAGGTACCCGACCCCGGCGAGCGTTATGAGCATGGCCGGCACGCCCAGCAGTGAGATCCGGAAGTAGACCTCGGCATGGCCGGCGATGTCGTCCTCACCGCCCATCAGCGAGATGAGGTCGTTGCGGAAGGCCCACCCGAGGCTCGCGAGCAAGATCCCGATGAGCGTCGCGAGCCAGAGGCTCTGCACTGCGTGGTGTGCGGCGCGGCGAAGTTCTCTCGCTCCGAGCAGCCTCGCCACGGTCGCGGTGGTGCCGTAGGCCAGGAAGATGAAGACCGAGTATCCGATCAGCAGCAGCGACGAGGCGAGGGCGAGGCCGCCGAGCTGTGGCGTCCCGAGGCGGCCGATCACGGCGGTATCGGCCAGAATATAGAGCGGTTCGGCAACCAGAGCTGCCAACGCCGGAACCGCGAGGCGTAGGATCTCCCGATCTTCGCGGGTCCAGCGGCCACGGAGATCAAGGAGGGACGGCATGGGAGCGAATGTTACGGCTACCAGTGGGCGGATCGTCTCTGAGCCGGGCAGCCGCGACACGATCGGTCGTCGCCCAGCGTGAGCGCGACCGTGACCGAGCAGGCCTCCAGGCCCAAGTTCAGTTACATCCCGACGTTCGACGGGATGCGCGGGTTCTGGGTCGTCCTCGGACCGCTGCTCTATCACGCCCGTCCCGAGAGCATCCAGGGCGGTCCGGACATCGTCCCCGGGGGCATCCTCAGCCTCGACCTGTTCTTCGTGTTGTCGAGTTACCTGATCGTCAGCATCGCTCTGCGGGAGTGGGACGCGAACGGCCGTATCGACCTGGTCGCCTATGCGGGTCGCAGGGTCAGGCGACTCTTCCCGGCCCTCTTTCTGGCTCTCGGCTTCCTTTCGGTCTACCTCGCGGTGGTGGGCGACCCGGACCTGATCGACCGCTGGACCGGCGCGATCGTCTCTGCGCTCGCATACTGCGCCAACTGGCATGAGATCGTGGCAGGGGTCTCGTACTTCGAGCAGTTCCTCACGCCCTCACCCCTGAAACATGTCTGGTCGTTCTCGATCGAGGAGCAGTTCTATCTCTTCGCGCCGCTGTTCCTGATCGCCGGCCTTCGCTGGGGTGGACGCAGGGGACGGGAGATCCTGCTGGCCGTGTCGGTGCTGGGCGCACTCGGATCGGCCTGGTGGATGAGCCGGGTGCATGTGGAGGGGGAGGATCCGTCGAGGGCCTACTACGGGACCGACACTCGTGCCCAGGCGCTGTTCGTGGGTATCGCCATGGCGCTGGCGGTCCATCTGTACGGCCATCGCGGCACCGACCGGGGCAGGAAGGTGTTGGCCCTGATCGCCTATCCGGCGACGGCGTTCCATCTCTGGGCGGTTCTGGCGGTCAGTGAGCGAGACGCCACGATGTTCGAGAACGGTGGGTTCCTGTTGATCGCGGCAGCTTCGGGCGCGGCGCTTCTGGGTCTGTCCCAGGAGGCGCCGTGGAGTCCGCTCCACCGGTTCTTTGCGTGGACGCCGGTTCGTTATGTGGGGCGGATCTCCTATGGCCTCTACCTGTACCACTGGCCGATCTACCTGTTGGTCGACTCTGAGCGGGCGGGAAGCCTGTTCGGGGTCGAACGACTCACGGGTTGGTCGTTGATGGCTCTGCATCTGAGCCTGACCCTGGTCGTCTCGGTGCTCTCGTTCCATCTGATCGAGCAGCCGTTCGTGAAGCGGCGCTGGCCGTTCACGCGCAAGGAACTGAGGCCGTTCGTGGCAGCGTTCGCCGGGGCTGCGGCGGTGGCGGTGATCCTGGCCGGTCTGTTGGTGGCACATACCCGTCGCCCGCCCGAGATCCGCCAGATCCTTGTGCCCTCTGCGGCTGCGGCGTCGACTGACCCAGCAACGGAGGTCGGGGAGGTTGAGGAGACCGGAACTGGAGGCACCGAGACTTCGGGCGCAGAGGTCGAGGGCGCAGAGCGTGACGGCGCGGAGTTCACCGATGAGTCTGCCGAGCCCGGAGCTGATCGGACCGACGCAGGCGGTGACGATGTGGGCAATGGCGCTGTGAGCAGCGGCGCGCCCGACGAGGAACCGGTTGCCGGGTCTGACGAAACGCCGGCAGAAGAGCCGATCGATGCAGGTCCGGTGCGCATCCTGACGGTGGGGGACTCGGTGATGGCTCAGATCGGTGACGCACTCGTCGAGTGGACGCTCGAGAATCCGGATGCCGGGGTGATCGTCTTCGACGAGGCCCATATCGGTTGCGGGACCGTCAGGTTCGGCCTCAAGCGTGTACCCGACGGTTCTGAGGGGCCCGTCGGCGACCTCTGTTCCAACTGGGCGGTCCCGGTGGATCCGGAGTCGGTCTCACTACAGGACGTCGTTTCCTGGGCCACTGTGGTCGAGGTGTTCGCGCCCGACATCGTGATCACCCATGTAAGCCCCTGGGACATCACCGATCGACTGATCCCGGGAGTGGCCGACGAGGAGTGGACCAACATCGGCGAACCCGCATTCGATGCCTACGCAGCCGGCGAGTATGGCGCCGCGATCGAACTCCTGACATCGATCGGCGCGGACCTCTATTTCCTGGAGGGCGCCGACCACAATCGGCCGATCACCCCCCAGAACACCCCCGAACGGGTGGCGTTGTTGAACCAGCTCGTCGCCGGGGTGGCTGCGGACTCCGATGCTCCGGTCACGATGGTCGATTTCCCGGCATGGATCGGCGGGGTGGGAAGCGACCGCGAGTTGAGTCTGCGAGACGACGGCCTGCACCTGTCTGCCGAGGGCCTCGTGGAAGCAGTCGACTGGCTCCTGTTCGACGTCTTGGGTCTCGACCGCCCCGAGGCCTCCTAGAGGTGCCGGCGCTGGTACCTCGAAGGGTTGCTGGCGGCTTCGTCTTCGGGGCGAAGCCGCGCTAGATCCCGGTGATCTGCCGGCGCTGGTACTTGGTCGGGTCGGTCCAAGCTCCCGTTTCGGCGTCGAACTGCGCCGCAGCCGTGGTCATCTGATCGGTGCGCCCGGCGCGTGCGGCCGTCGATGAGATTTCCACCAGATCATCGGGAACGGGCAGTCGCAACTCCGCAGGTATCACATGCGGGGGTCGGGGAGCCAGTGCAACGGTCGGCAGTCGGCTAACCGCCTCGTCGCGGGTCCGTACATCGTCGTTGTACCAACCCGGATCGTTCACCTGGTGCCATTTGTCGGCGCCCATCACCACCAGGTCGTAGCCGTCGGCAATGTCTGTGATCAGTTGTGCCTCGGTGACCACGACCGCGAGGCTCTGGTGATCTCGCAACGAAGCTTCGATCACTTCGATCCGGTGCCTGAAGGTCGGCACTTCCACCTCGGCCTTGCCCAAGGGACTCACCGACAGCGCGAAGTCGAGCCTCTGCAGCGAATATTCCGCCACTGCAGCCAATGCGATCTCAAGGTGTGCCCTGGTAGGCGGGTTGAACGACCCCGGATAAACGCCGATGCGCGACACTGGAGAACCGATGCTACAGAAGCAGATCTTCTGGAGGGCGTCGACATGAGCGGTGATTGCTCCCGAGAGGCCGAGAGGGTTGATCCCCACCACGACCGCGAAGGAGCGAGGCCGTGGCTCGAGATGCCCGCCCACGGCCTCGCGGCCCGTGAGCGAAGCGAACCGGAGCGGGAGTCGAGCGAAGCGAACAAGCGCGAAAGACAAGGGGGTGTTGTCAAGCGGACCTTCAGCAGCCATACTTCTGTTGTGAGCCTGCGCCCAGACGTCGACCCAGTAGTACTCGACAGCTAGCGCACGTACGCGAAACCACAGCCGTTCGTGCGCCTCGACCTCCCGGAAGGGAGGTCGTTTCGTGTTTTCGGCGCATACTTCAACAGCAAGCAGCAGACATGCGGGATGAATCAATGAACAGCAAACAGCAGATGTGTGGCGGAGAGGCCTTGGT
The DNA here is from genome assembly GCA_965208435.1 of Candidatus Aldehydirespiratoraceae bacterium. Classification (GTDB taxonomy): domain Bacteria; phylum Actinomycetota; class Acidimicrobiia; order Acidimicrobiales; family Aldehydirespiratoraceae; genus VXYK01. The sequence goes on from OZ242337.1 coordinate 2,522,829, forward strand.
GAAGGCCCTTGAGAGCGCCGGGGTCGAAGTGATGTTCGGCCTGCCCGGCGGCGCCATCCTCCCCGTCTACGACCCGATCATCGACAGTTCGATTCGCCACATCCTCGTGCGCCATGAACAGGGCGCCGGCCATATGGCCGAGGGCTACGCGCATGCCACCGGAAGGCCCGGCGTGGTGATGGTCACCAGCGGCCCCGCGGCGACCAACGTCGTCACGCCCCTGTGCGACGCCTTCCTCGACTCGGTCCCGATGGTCTGCATCACCGGGCAGGTCCCCTACGCGGCGATCGGCACCGACGCCTTCCAGGAATGCGACACGACCGGGATCACCATGGCGGTCACCAAGCACAACTTCCTGGTGACCGAAGCCCAGGACATCCCCAGAACCATCCGCGCCGCCTTCCACATCGCCACCACCGGCCGTCCCGGCCCGGTGCTCGTCGACATCCCCAAAGACATCGTCGATCCGGTCAACCCGCGCTCCGCGATGACCTGGTACGAGGCGACCGACGCCGACATGGACCTCCCCGGCTACAGCCCCGTCACCCAGGGTGACCCCGAGCTGATCCGTGCCTCCGCGGAGATGATCAGCGAGGCGCAGCGGCCGGTGCTCTATGTGGGCGGAGGGATCCTCAAGTCCCGTGCCGCCGAGGCGCTGCTGGACCTCGCGGAGATGGTCCAGATACCGGTGGTCACCACCCTGATGGCCCGCGGCGCCTTCCCCGACAGCCATGACCTGTGCCTGGGCATGCCCGGTATGCACGGCAATTTTACCGCGGTCACAGCCATGCAGCGCTCCGATCTGTTGATCTCGCTGGGTGCCCGCTTCGACGACCGGGTCACCGGCAAGCTCGACGGGTTCGCCCCCGACGCCAAGATCATCCACGTAGACATAGACCCCGCCGAACTCGGCAAGGTCCGCCGAGCCGACATCGGGATACAGGGCGACTGCCGACTGGTCATCGAGGACCTGACCGCGGCGATGCGCGAACTGGGCGGCACGGAAGTGCAGGCTGATCGCAGCGCTTGGCGCTCGACCATCTCAGGCTGGCAGGAGAAGTTCCCCCTCGTCTATGAGCAGTCGGAGCTCGGCGAGAGGCTCAAACCGCAATATGTGCTCGAGGAGCTGCGTGACAACAACCCGGCAGACACCATCGTCACCTCGGGCGTGGGCCAGCATCAGATGTATGCCAGCCAGTACTGGCGCTTCGACCACCCCTACACCTGGATCAACTCCGGCGGCCTGGGCACGATGGGTTTCTCCATCCCCGCGGCCATCGGCGCCAAGGTCGGGAAACCCGACCGCAGGGTCTGGGCTGTCGACGGCGACGGCTGCTTCCAGATGACCGCGCAGGAACTCGTCACCGCCTCGGTCGAGGACGTCCCGATCAAGGTCGCATTGATGAACAACTCGTATCTGGGCATGGTCCGCCAGTGGCAGGAGATGTTCTACGACGAGCGGTTCAGCGAGGTCTACCTGTCCGAGCAGACCCCCGACTACGTCAAGTGGTCCGAAGCGATGGGCTGCGTCGGGATCCGGGTGGAGTCCCCCGAGGAGGTCGCCCCGGCGATCGCCAAGGCCAACGAGATCAACGACCGTCCAGTCGTGGTCGAATTTCGCACCGACCCCCGTGAGAACGTCTTCCCGATGGTTCCGGCAGGAAAGTCGAACTCCGAACTGGTGGTCGACCCCAGCCAGCAGGACTTGGAACGATGAGAGGCAAGCGATGAGCGACCCGGACACCTTCCATACGATCGTCACGACCGTCGAGAACAAACCCGGCGTTCTGGCCCGGGTGTCGGGGCTTTTCGCACGCCGGGGGTTCAACATCGAGTCGCTGGCCGTGGCCCCGACTGACGACGAGCGCTTCAGCCGGATCACGTTCACGGTCGACGTCGAATCGGCGCCGCTCGAGCAGGTGGTGAAGCAACTGAACAAGCTGATCAACGTCGTTGAGATCCAGGAGTTGCCGCCTGAGGACTGCGTGTCACGAGAGTTGATGCTGGTGACCGTCGCCGCTGACGCACACCATCGTCGAGAGCTGATGGAACTGATCGATGACTGGCGGGCGTACGTACTGGCGGAGAACACCGAGAGAATAATGCTGTCGTTCTCGGCCCGCACCGCCCGACTCGACGAGTTCGAGGAATGTCTGCGACCCTTCGGGATCGTGGAACTTCAGCGAACCGGACGGGTGGCGCTCCCAGCGCTCGACTGACCGAACACAGAAACAAACAGACAACACACAAACACACAACAGAGAGGCTTCGCGGTGGCGAACATCTACTACGAAAAAGACGTCGACCGTTCCCAGATCCTCAACCGGAAGGTTGCGGTGCTCGGATACGGCTCGCAGGGGCATGCCCATGCACTCAACCTGAAGGAGTCGGGGGTCGACGTGAGAGTCGGCCTGCGCGACGGCTCTTCATCGGTCGCCAAAGCACAGGCTGCCGGGCTCAACGTGGCGTCCATCGCAGACGCGTGCGCCGAGGCCGACATCGTCATGATGCTCATGCCCGACACCGAGATGGCCGCCATCTACGACGAACATGTCGCCCCCAACCTCGGCGACGGCGACGCTCTGTTCTTCGCCCACGGTTTCAACATCCGCTTCGACCTGATCGAGCCGGCAGCCAACCTCGACGTGTGCATGGTCGCCCCAAAGGGCCCGGGTCACCTGGTGCGCCGCACCTACAGCGAAGGCGGCGGAGTGCCGTGTCTCATCGCAGTCGAGCAGGACGCCGGCGGTTCGGCCAAGGAACTGGCGCTGGCATACGCCGATGCCATCGGCGGGGCCCGTGCCGGGGTCATCGAGACGACATTCACCGAGGAGACCGAGACGGACCTGTTCGGTGAGCAGGCAGTGCTGTGCGGCGGCACGACACGGTTGGTGCAGGCAGGTTTCGAGACTCTGATCGAGGCGGGCTACCAGCCCGAGGTCGCCTACTTCGAATGCCTCCACGAGCTCAAGCTGATCGTCGACCTGATGTACGAGGAGGGGATCGCGGGTATGCGCTACTCGGTGTCCGACACCGCTGAGTGGGGCGACCTGAGCTGTGGACCGAAGGTCATCGACGACCGTGTAAAAGCCACCATGAAGACGCTCCTCACCGACATCCAGGACGGAACCTTCGCGCAGAACTGGGTGGCCGAGAGCCGCTCCGGTCGCGGCAGCTTCCTCGCCCTGGAGCAGGCGGGCCATGATCATCCGATCGAGACGGTCGGCAGGGAGCTCCGCGCCATGATGCCCTGGATCTCAGCCGGAAAGCAGTCGGTCGCCGAAACCTCCGGCGGCCAGGGCATGGCCTGAGCCGGCCGACGGCTGCGCGGCGGCGGTCAGGGCGCTTGTAGCCTGCGCTGGAGCCGCTGGCACACTGCATACCCGGCGGATCATGGGAACAGACCCTGCAGCAGTGTGTAGGCGATCAGCGCGACGAAGATCAGGACGGTGCCAGGAATCCCCAAGAACACAGCCCAACCCGCCCAGCGGAACCACCTGGGTCGGTCCGCGAAGCGGCGATAGAAGTAGGCGGCCTCCATGGCCGCGATCTCTTCGTCGGGCTCGGCGTCGTGCCCCAACAGTTCACGTGCATCCTCAGCCACTTCTTCGCGTACCACGACCCGGAACCCGGGGTCGGTCACAAGATGGGGAGCGACAGAGTGTGCAGGGTCCGCCATCACCGCTCCTTCCAAACCTGCGTCCGAAAGCATGGCCACGGCCAGGTCAGCGTCGAACTTCGAGTTGTACTCCCCGACGATGCTCATACCCGAAAGCGGTTCCACCTGAGGAGTCTGGCACCACGGCGTCGCGAAGCGGCACAAAGGTCAACAGCAAGGTTGCAGAATCCAGCAGTCTGACGACTATCGTCACCTCAGCTGATCGAGCTCGTCGAACTCACAGACATGGCCGACGATCGGATCGTCTCGCTCTCCGGCGGTCAGCGTCGCCGGGTGGACCTTGCACTCGGGTTGATCGGCAATCCCGAGTTGATCTTCCTTGACGAGCCCACCACGGGATTCGATCCGCGTGCGCGTCATCGCAGCTGGGAGGTGGGGTGGCCCTCGCTGCACTCACCCGCACCGCGGCTGCCGCACCGGCTGTGGCCAACGCGGTGATCCTGCCGATGGCGTTCGTGTCCAACGTCTTCGTCTCGTTCGAGGGTGAGGCTCCAGCGTGGCTGCTGCTGGTCGGCGACACGTTCCCGCTGCGGCACTTCGTGATCTCCTTCGGCGAAGCGATGAGCCCCTTCAGCGAGGCGCCTGCCTTCCTTCCCGAACGCCTCGTTGTGCTGGTGGCGTGGACTGTTGTCGGGGCTCTGGTCGCCTGGCGGAGATTCCGTTGGGAACCGGCGGTCGGCGCCTCCCCGACCCGCGGTCGCCGTAGGAACTAGAACGTGCGCGAATTAAACATTGTGGGTGAGCCGGGACCTGTTGTCTCCCGCTCTTGTTCGCTGCGCTCACGGGCCGCTCGGGCCACGGCCTCGTTCGGTCGCGGCCGTGTGCGAGGTCAATCCGCTCGGCCTCTTAATCGACTCGATCCCGGTAGCATTCGACGAATGAATTTCTTCGGTTCACGCCTCAGGCGGTTGCTCTTCTCTCTGGTGGTGCTTTCGGCGCTGGTCTTCGCCTCGGCCTGTTCAGGCGACGATCCGCTTCCGGGCGATGCAGCGGATTCCGCGTCAGAACCCGGTGCAGGTGTCGATGGGGCCGCGACCACGACAACGACTACTCAGGCGCCCGCCACCCCGGACTCCGCTGATCAGGAGTCGACTGAACCGGACTCGACGGCCGCGGTCGGAGCGGTGACGGAACTGGACCAGGACCTCCAGTCGGTGATCGGCTCGATCTTCGGCTCCTACGTCCATGTCGAGGACGTGAACAAGATAGTTGCGGGGCTCAACGAGAATGCCGAGCAGTTCGAATACTCGATCGGCGATCACGGAGGCGTCTACGAGTTCGCAACCGTCTCCGAGCCTCTCACCTTCAACCTGGCTGTCTCTCAGGACGCATCGTCGAGCGGGGTGCTGGGCTACCTCTTCGAAGGACTGACCGAGAGCTCGTGGCTGGACAACCGTGTGGAACCGGCTTTGGCGGAATCCTGGGAGTCCTCCGACGACGGCATGACCTGGACCTTCAAGCTTCGCCGCGGGGTCTCCTGGCACGACGGCGAACCGTTCACCGCGCACGATGTGGAGTTCACCTTCAACCGGATCATCTACAACGACGACATTCCTGCCGGCAGCCGTTCGACGTTCGACTTCCGGTTCCAAGACGATGACGGTCAGTGGCAGGAGGCGCCGATGACCGTGACCGCTCTCGACGACTACACAGTCGAGTTCGCACTGCCCGTGCCGTTCGCCCCCTTCCTCCGCTCCATGGGCACCGCCATCTATCCCCGCCACATTCTCGAACCGCATGTGGACGACGGCAGTTTCGTCTCGTATGAGGACGACGGCAGTTTCGTCGAAGTCTGGGACATCGACACCGACCCGACGCAGGTGATCGGCACCGGGCCCTTCACCATCGAGAGCTATGAACCCGGTGAGCGCCTGGTCCTCGCACGCAACCCCGACTACTGGCTCACCGATGACGAGGGCAACAGCCTGCCGTACCTCGACTCGATCGTCTTCAACTTCGTCGAAACCCTCGAGGATGAACTCGACGCCTTCCGGGCGGGAGAGAGCGATGTGCACGGAGTTCTGGGCTCCGAGTTCGCCGACCTCGAACCGCTCCAACAGGAGGACAACTTCACCATCCACCGACGGGGCCCGGGTTTCGGCACCACCTTCCTGGCTTTCAACGTCAACCCCGGTGAGGCTGCAGACACTGGTGAGCCGTTCGTCGCCAGTCCCAAGATCGACTGGTTCTCCAACGTCGAGTTCCGGCGCGCGGTGGCCTACAGCATCGACAATTTCGCCATCGTCGATGACGTGCTCCACGGCCTCGGCTACCCGCAATGGTCCTCGATCAGTCCGGCGGCCGGAGACTTCCACAACCCCGACGTGATGGTCTACCACTACAGTCCGGCCAAAGCCGCAGAGTTGCTCGAAGGGCTCGGCTGGACCGACAGCGACGGTGACGGCATCCGTGAGGACCTCGACGGCAACGACATCGAGTTCACACTGTTGACCAACGAGGGGAACAGCGTCCGGGTTCAGGTCGCGGAGATCATCACCTCCGCTCTGGAGGGGATCGGTGTGGGCGTGGACTTCCAGGTTGTGCCGTTCGGCGATCTCGTCGACCGCTTGACCAGCACCTACGACTGGGACGCGATCATCGTGGGCCTGACTGGAGGTGCAGAACCCCATTTCGGGTTCGGGACATGGCACAGCACCGGAGACCTGCATCTGTGGTATCCGAACCAGCCTGAACCAGCGACCGACTGGGAGGCGGAGATAGACGAACTGTACGTCAGGGCTTCCCAGGAGCTCGACGAGGAGTTGCGAGCGGAGTACTACCACGCCGCCCAGGCGCTCGCGGCCGACAAAGTGCCCCTCATCTACACCGCGCTGTCGGAGAGGCTCACCGCGACCCGCAACGTCTTCGGCAACCTCACGCCAACGTTGTACGCACTCTGGGACGTCCGTTACCTGTACCGGACAGACCTGTAGCCGACAGCGGCCTGTCCGTTCTGCCTGTCCGTTTGGTGGAGCGCGCGCGAATCTGCGAATCTTCTCGCAGAAACAAGTCCCAAGGTGGCGACAGGGGAGCAGGCCGTGCTCAGCAAGTTCGACGATTATCCGATCCACCAGACCCCGGACCCCATCGCCCATCCGGCGAGCAGCGACAAGGACACCTATGAGCGCTACTGGTTCAACGGGTACTCGAGGGCCGGTGACATGTACCTCGGCATCGGAACCGCTCTCTACCCCCATCTCGGTATCCAGGACTGCGGGATATCGATCGTCTACGGGGGCCGCCAGTACGCCTTCCACGCCTCGGCCCGTGCCAGTGCCGAACCGAGCGAGATGCGGGTCGGGCCGTTCAATCTCGAGATCGTCAACCCGATGCGGTCCTGCCGGGTCACACTCGACCGCAACGACACGGATTTCGCCTGCGACCTGCTGTTCGAGGGACGCACGGGCAATGTCGAGGAGCCGCGCCACCATTTCGGCAACGGCCTTCGCAAGAGCATGGACACGACCCGCTTCGCCCAGCTCGGGCACTGGAGCGGATGGATCGAGTTCGGCGGACAGCGCCTTGATCTCGAGCGTTCCCAGACCTGGGGGACCAAGGACCGTTCGTGGGGCATCCGACCACTGATCGGCGGCGACACCCGCGGGGCGCCACAGCCGCCCCGGGAAGGAGGGATCTTCTTTCTGTGGGCACCGATCAACTTCGAGGACATGTGCATCCACTATCAGCTCTTCGAAGACTTCAAGGGTCGCCCGCTCTTCAACGTCGGGGCGATCCTGCCGGTCTACGAGTCGCCCAGCGACATCGGTGGTGTTGAGGACGACACCGCGAACGACATGCGCAACCTCGAGCACAAGCTCACGTTCAAGTCGGGCATCCGCATGGTCAGCGGCGCCACCATCGCCATGACCTCGATCGATGACGGAACCCGTCACGAGGTACATCTTGAACCGATTTTCGCATTCCGCATGAAGGGCATCGGCTACATGCATCCCAAATGGGTGCACGGCCAGTGGCACGGCGAGTTGGCGATGGAGAGCGAGTCGTGGTCGCTCGACGAGGTCGATGAGACGGCCTATGAGAACCAGCACGTGCAGCACCTCGTCTGGGCGGACTACGGCGATCGGCGCGGAATCGGCGTGCTCGAGCAGGTGATGCTCGGCCCCTACCGTCCCTACGGACTAGAAGGCGGCTGGCAGGCCCCCTCCTACGACTAGCCCCTACGTCTCCCCCTCCGAAATCTGCGCGCCCAGCCACATCTCGTGTGGTTGGTCGCGCAGATTTGGCGGGGTTCGGCGGGGATCGTGCGGCGCGGGGTCAGCTTGCGGGGTCGATGAGACGGAACGCCTCGGCATAACGGACCCCGCCACGGCGGCCGTGATCGCGGGCCTCTCGCAGGATCCGTTGGCGGAACCCCTCGGTCTGGGCGCCGTCGTCGCCCTCGTCGATCTCCATGGTGGTCTCGAACTGTGACTCGTGGGCGAGCAGCGCCGAGACTTTGGCGTCGAGGTGCGACTGCTCGGCAGCCTCTAGGTGGTCGGGTTCCTCGCACTCGAACAACAGCAGCGCCGCGGGTCGATGATGGGCGATGCCGTGCTCGCGGTGGTAGTGGGGGTCGCGGGCGGCGACCACAGAGTCGACCGTCAGCCAACCGGCGGCCCGATGGTCGGGGTGGATGCGCCAGCGCTGCCACGGGTCGTGGCCCAGAACGACTTCCGGTCTCAGTTCCCGGATGATGCGGCTGAGCAGGCTGCGCTGTGCGACGCCGTGGTCGAGCTCACCGTCCTGCGCACCCAGGAAGCGCACATCGCCGGTGGCCCCGAGTCGGCGGGCCGCCTCCTGCTGTTCGGCTTGTCGGCGGGCTGTCAGTGCAGCTGTGTCAGCGTCGACGTCCCAGGTGCCCTTGCTCCCGTCTGTGCAGACCAGCAGATGGACTGTGGCCCCGGCCTCAGCCCACTTGGCCAGCGTGGCACCGCACCCGAACTCCACATCATCGGGATGCGCGGCGATCGCCAGTGCGGATGCGGGTGTCGGAAGGTCGATGCGCACAGCTCGATACCTAACAGCAGCTGCGGGCGTGTTCGCCTGCGGTGTCGATCAGGTGTGACGGAAGGTCGGCGGGGCTGTCCACGTCCCACCCGAGAGATGCATCGTCGATCTCGGTGAAGTCGAGGCCCAGCCGGGCCGATTCGGCGCGGTGCCTCTTGAACGACCCCGGACCATAGGCGAAGACGAAGCCGGTGTTGGTGGGCAGGCTCATGACGTTGGAGCCGTCGCGGTGCCGGTCAGGCGCTATCGCCACTCCGGTTCCGGTCACGACCCGCAGGTCCGACGCGTACGGCAGGTCGGCGTGGGCGATGATGATCCGTGACGCTCCCGCGTCGGCCGCGGCCGCGGCGGCCGCCGTCACGGCGGGGTTGAGCCCGATCACGCCGACGGCGCAACTCAAGGCTCCGAGCGCTTGTGCCCAGCCCGCCACCTCGTCGTCGTCGGTTACCACCCAGACCGGCAGATCGTGCGCTGCGGTCACCACTGTCTCCGCCATTCGGCGGATCAGCGCCCTGCGCTCCTGCGGGTCGAGCGAGTCGGCGAGACGGCTCTTGGCACCGTCGAACGATCGGATCGGCACCAACACGATCGTGCTGTCGGTTTCTGGTTCGCGCCTCTTTGGATCACTCAGGGCCACCCCCTCACTCTAAGCCTGGATCCACCGGTGGGGTTGGGTTGTTGGTGTGTTCGCGTCCGCGGAAAAGGCCTCCTGGTCTGCGATGATTGTGATGACTAAAAGTCACTTTCGTCACAAAAACAGGAGGCACTTTTCGTGTCTGTATCATCGCGCGGGTTGGACCGGTTGGCAACAACGTTTGATCATGAGGGCCTGGTAGCGAACGCGGGCCTGGTTCTGGCTGCGACGTTGTTCGCTCGTTTGGGTCTGTCGGGGTTGATCAAACGGTGGGTGGACACTGGTTCGCCGAACCCGGACCGCAAGGTTTTGACGGTGGTCGCAGCGATGCTGGCGGGTGGCACCCATATTGATCATGTCGACATGCTGCGCGCCGGGCGCACTGGCAGCGTGTTGGGGTTTGCCCCCGCGGCGCCGTCGACGGTGGGAACGTTTCTGCGGACCTTCACGTTCGGTCACGTCCGCCAGCTCGAAGCGGTGGCCTCGCGGGTTTTGGCGCGGGCCTGGCAACTCGGCGCAGGCCCGGGCTCTTCGCCGTTGGTGGTGGATCTGGACTCCACGGTCTGTGAGGTGCACGGCAAACTCAAGCACGGCGCCTCCTACGCCTACACCAAAGTGTTGGGCTATCACCCGCTGCTGGCTGTGCGTGCGGGCACCTCTGAGGTGCTCGGAGCGCGGATGCGCAAAGGCTCCGCTCACTCATCGCGTGGTGTGCTGCGCTTCGTCGATGAGCTCATAGCCAACCTCAAACGCGCGGGTGCTGCCGGGCCGGTCACGATACGCGCCGATTCGGGGTTCTGGTCCTGGGGGCTGATCGACCGTCTCAACACTGTTGACGTGAAATGGTCGATCACCGTGTCGCTGAACTCTGCTGTCCGCGCCGCTATCGAGACGATCGGCGACAAAGCCTGGGTTGACATCGACTACCCCAAAGGGGGCCACGCCCAAGTCGCCGAAACCCTCTATACCACCGGCCGCGGCAAACAACGCCGCACCGTGCGCCTCGTGGTGCGCCGCACCCGCCTCACCGACCGCGCCCAGCAACGGCTCTGGCCCAACTGGCGCTACCACGCCTTCATCACCAACAGAAACGACCTCAGCACCGTCACAGCAGACCAATTCCACCGCAACCACGCAGTCGTCGAGCTCGCCATCCGCGACCTCAAAGAAGGCTCCGGACTCAACCACATCCCCTCCGGGCACTACCCAGCCAACTGTGCATGGCTCGCCTGCGCCGTGCTCGCCCACAACATCGGCCACTGGACCGCCATCCTCACCAACACCACACCAGCCACCAACCAAACCCGCCGCACCCGCCTCACCGCGCTGCCCGCCGTGCTCGTCAACCGATCCGGCACACACACCCTGCGATACCCCACCCGCTGGCGATGGCAAACCCAATTCACCAACACACTCACCAAACTACGAAACCTGCCCGGACCCTCCGGCTAACCCCCACCACCCAAAGGAACCCGGCACCCTCCAGCACACACCCAGCGCCACCAACCCAACCCAACCCCTGAACCCTGAACCCAACACGCCCCAACACGCCCCAACACACCAAACCCAGTCCCAAACACCCAACCCGACACCCGCCCACCAACCACCCCACCCACCAACACCGAATCGGTGGATTCAGGCTAAGGCTCGTTGGTCGGGGTGTTGTCGGCGGTTCGGTCGGGATGGGGGCTTTGGGCCTAGGGTGAACCCATGGAGATGCATGTCGCCGTTGTTGGAGCGGGGTCGTGGGGGACGACGGTGGCCCATCTGAGCTCGCACAATGTCGCCACCACCCTCTACAGCCGCCGTGAGGATGTGGCTGACGCAATCAATACCCGTCATGAGAACCCCCGGTACCTGCCCGGATACCAGCTCCACCCGTCTCTGCGGGCGTCGGGGGACCTAGCCGCGGTGGTGTCTGCGGCCGACGTGCTGGTCATGGGTGTCCCCTCGGGGGGATTCCGTGAAACGCTCATAGAGCTTCGCCCGAGCCTCAGACCCTGGGTTCCGGTCGTGTCGCTGGCGAAGGGCCTGGAGCCCTCGACCCGCAAACGGATGACCCAGGTCGCCGAAGACGAACTCCCGGGCCATCCCGTCGGCGTGCTCACCGGCCCGAACCTCGCCAAGGAGATCCTGGCGGGAGACCCCGCGGCCGCGGTCGTCGCCTTCGATGACGAGACCATCGCCCAACGCCTCCAGGAGGTGTTCTCAACCGACCTGTTCCGGGTCTACACCAACACAGACGTTCTCGGCTGCGAGATCGGCGGTGCGCTGAAGAACGTGATCGCCCTCGCTGCGGGGATGGCCGAGGGACTCGGCACCGGAGACAACACCCGCGCCGCGGTCATCACCCGCGGTCTGGCCGAACTCACCCGGTTGGGCGTGGCGATGGGCGGCAACCCCGCGACCTTCGCCGGTCTCGCGGGCGTCGGTGACCTGCTCGCTACCTGCATGAGCCCCCAGAGCAGGAACCGCTACGTGGGGGAGCAACTCGGTCGGGGTCGTTCGGTCGACGAGATCATTGCGGAGATGGACCAGGTGGCTGAAGGCGTCAAGTCGGCGCAGACTGTGCTCGAACTGGCCGCCGAGCACGACGTCTACATGCCCATCTGCGAAGAGGTCTGCCTTTGCGTTCAGGGAGTTCAGGGCGCAGACGACGCATACCGGGGTCTCATCGCGCGAGAGATTTCCCGCGAGTAACGGTGCGGTTCGGTCGGAAGCGGTTGGTTCGTCCGCCTCAGTCGCCTCGGTCGTCTGGTTCTGACGGTTCGGTTGGGTCGTCTGGTTCGGATGGTTCGGTTGGGTCGTCTGGTTCGGAGGGGTTGCTTCGGTCGTCTGGTTTGGACGGTTCGCCTCGGTCGTCTGGTTCGGATGGTTCGGTTGGGTCGTCTGGTTCGGAGGGGTTGCTTCGGTCGTCTGGTTCGTCTCGGCGGGATGGTTCGTCTCGGCGGGATGGTTCGGTTGGGTCGTCTGGTTCGCCTCGGCGGGATGGTTCGTCTCGGTCATCGGGGTCGGCTGGGCAGACCCTGGATGTCGATGCCGGGGTGGGCGCTGGGGGCAGTGTCCTCGAGGGTTCGGTGATCGGCGATCTTGAGGGGCCGCTGGCCGTCGTTGACGAGCATGGCCGGTTGCAGACGATCGACCGCAGATGGTCGTTCGAATGGGGTGTCGGTGTCGGGGACCGCTGGCGCGTCGCCCACGAGACCGCAGGCACTCGTCGGCATCGGGTCAACGACGCCCCGGTCTACGAGACCCGCCTCCGAATTTCTGGCGGCGATGTGGTTGCGCGTGCGGCGGCGGCAAACGACGGGGTCAGCAGAGCCCTCGTCGTGGAGTTCGAGAACGTGTCGAGTGACGCGGTGGCGGTCGCGCTGGTGGGCCGTGCGATCGACGGCGAAGTCTCGGCCGCCAGTGACTCCGTGAGCCTTGATGGGCGGGTGTGGATCCGCCCGGAACGTCAGGCAGGAGGCGTTGTCGCGACCAGTGGCGCGCGGGACCCGTGGCCAGAAATCCAGGGCGGTCCTGACGCAGACCCCGTATCGGTTCGTGGCAGGGAGGTCGCGGCGGGTCTGGTGATGGCGCTGCCGCATCGACAGAGCGTCAAGTTCCAAGTGGTGGTCGAGGGCAGGGAGCCGACACGGACAGCTTCGCCGGCAGAGATCGCCTCGGGGTGGTCAGCTGTCACCGCCGACGCGCTGAGCGTCGATGTCGCAGACGCCGACCTCGGTACGGCGTGGCGACGGATCCTCGGTGACCTTGTAGTCCAGGCCGGATCCGACGATCCCGGAAGCGCCGCTGAAGCCGCCCCGATCCTCGACATCGGGGGACTTGGTCGTGAGGCCGATCGGGCCCGCGCCGCTGTGGTCGCGGCATGCGAGGCGGGACACCTCAGAGACAGGGCTGCCGTGGCGGCACTGAGGGCTCTGGCTTCGCGCGACCTGCGGCTGGGGAAACGCTCGGGTCTCGATGAACTTGCAGACGTGTTGGTGGCCGCGGCCAAAGACTCGCTCGACGCTGAAACTGCGAACCTGGCAGCTTGGGCTCTGGAGGGGACCGCACCGCGAGCAGCGGCCGACGCTCGTCGGATAGCCGCCAAGGTGGACCCCGGTGTCGTCTATCAGCCGGCGACCCCCGCCGTGAGAGCCGCGGGCCGGGTGCTGGGCCCCCTGGTCGACGATTCGCGCCCCGACCGCATCGATCTTCTTGCGGAGGTCCCCCCTGATTGGTTCGCCAGACCCGTCGATGTGCGAGGCTTCGGCACGCTCCGGGGTCGCGTATCGTTCAGCGTGCGTTGGCACGGTCGTCGCCCGGCGCTGCTCTGGGAACGAACCGGCGGCCACGACCGGGTCGAACTTCGCTGTGCAGGTCTCGACCCCTCCTGGTCCAGCGTCGAACGCGATGGCGAAACCCTCCTCGCTGAGCCGCCCTGGACCCCGAGCTAGCAACCCCGAGCAGGCACCCCGTGGAAGTGGCCTGGTGGAGTAACGCCCGAGCGAGTGGCCCGGTGGGAGCAACCCCGTGGGAGTCGGCCCGAGTGGCCCGGTGGAGTAACGCCCGTGGGAGTTGGCCCGAGTGGCCCGGTGGGAGCAACCCGTGGGAGTGGCCCGGTGGGAGCAACCCCGTGGGAGTTGGCCCGAGTGGCCCGGTGGGAGCAACCCCGGGGAACGGCAACGGTCAGTGGCTCAGCGCACCCTGGCTCAACGTGCCCTGGCGGGTCGGTTAGGGTGCGGTTGATGGTTGCCACCGCTCGGCCGCTACGCCGATCGATCAAGAACAAAGCTCCGGGATTACGGCTCGAGAAAGACTTGTGGGCGGCCGGGAATCAGGTTGTTGCGGGCATCGATGAGGTGGGGCGCGGGTCGTGGGCCGGTCCTCTCACCCTGGCCGCGGTCGTGGTTCCCCGAGACAGACGGCTCTACAAGATCCGTGATTCCAAGATGCTCACCGAATCTGAGCGTGAGCTGATGCACGACCGGATTCTGGACTGGGCCGGCGATGTGTCCGTAGCGCATGCCAGCCAGACCGAATGCGACGAACTAGGCATGTCGGCAGCACAGAAGCTCGCCGCGCAGCGCGCCCTCGACGGCCTGGGCATGCCGGTCGATCATGTCCTAGTCGACGGGAACTGGGATTTTGTGGAGTCGGTCCCGGTCACCAAGATCGTGAAGGGCGACTCGGTGAGCCTGTCGATAGCGGCCGCCTCGATCGTGGCTAAGGTCACCCGTGACCGGATCATGGGTCAATGGGATAGTCACTATCCAGCGTTCGGGTTCGCCGCCAACAAGGGTTATCCGTGCCCCCGCCACAAGGCTGCGCTGGCGGCGTACGGACCCAGCGCGGTGCATCGGCGCAGCTGGGTGTTCATGGACGACCTGCGCTGGACTGCCGTACCCCGGCTCGTCGCCGACGACCCGCAGCTGGGTCTGTTCTGATCCGCGTTCGGTACGGTGCGCTGCGGAGGGTAGAGTGCTGACGCTATGGGACAGCCGGTCACCTTCATCCGCTCCAACTCGCCCCGCCCCGGTGTCGTGCGCTTCGAACTGAACCGGAGCCTGACCGGCATGGGCCACGAGACCTACCACGCCGGCGACGAGATCATCGGTGACCGCCCCCCCGATGTGCTGGCCAGACGCATCCTCGCGTTGGGCAACGTGTCGACGATCCACATGTACAGCTCCATGGTGACCATCACGTTGGCGACGACCGAGCAGAGTGATCTGGAGTCGGTGGTGAGTGACCTCTTCACCTATTACGTGCCCGGTGTCGAGATCCCCGATGACGAGGAACTCATCGCCATGGTCGAGGGCTGATCGACGTCCGAATCGCTCGGCATCTGTGTGGACGGCGGCAACTAGGCGGACTGCGCCCAGCGTCGGATCCAGGCGTGCATGGCTATGCCCGCGGCGACCCCTGCGTTGATCGAGCGCGTGGAACCGTACTGGGCGATCGAGCACACCAGCTCAGCAGCTTCGTAAGCGGCGGGGGAGAGGCCGGGACCCTCCTGGCCGAACAGCAGCACGCAGCGCCGCGGCAACTCGGTGTTCTCGATGGGGATCGAACCGGGCAGATTGTCGATGCCGATGATAGGCAGCGCTTCGGTCGCGGCCCAAGCGACAAGATCGTCGATTGCTTGGTGGTGGGTGATGTGTTGGTAGACGTCGGTCATCATCGCCCCTCGGCGGTTCCACTTTCGCTTGCCGACAATGTGGACTCCCGCGGCGCAGAAGGCGTTGGCGGCGCGCACGACGGTGCCGATATTGCGGTCGTGCTCCCAGTTCTCCACCGCCACATGGAACCCGTGACGACGTTGGTCGAGGTCCGCAACGATCGCCTCGACCGACCAGTAGCGGTATCGGTCGATGACATTGCGTCTGTCTCCGTCGGCCAACAGTTCTGGATCGAGTCGCTCATCAGCGGGCCAGGGCCCTTCGTAAGGCCCGACTCCTACCTCGGCTCGCCTCCCGTCTCGTCCTGTGGTTTCGTCCACCTGTCAAAGTGTCCTTTCGTTGCATGCGGTTTCGTCGGACTGGTCTGCGGGTCCTCCGGGCACTGCCGGAGCAACGAATGTTGTCTGAGGGCCGGCGGCGGGTTGGTTGAGAGCGATTCTGATAGTGATAGTAGGGTACGGGTACTCGCGTAGCGATGGCGGCAGCTTCCCCTGCTGCGTTTCGGGTTTGTGGCGGTGTGGTGCGGTGGCGTGTTTCTGGTACTTGGTGATATTTGGGGTGGTTTGGGTTGGTGTCTGCTGGTATGGTGTGTTCACTCGCGTAGCGATAGAGGCAGCTTCCCCCGTACATAGAGCGTTCAACGGAAAGATGTCAGGTTATGGCAACACGCGAATTGGGGCGTTTCGGGCTTCGTGACAGACTGGTCGAGACGCTTGGAGAGGATGCCGCCACCGAACTTATGGACAGCCTGCCCCCGTTCTCTTGGAGTGAACTCGCAACCAGAGACGACCTCGACGCGCTCAAGGAATGGACTGAAACCAGGTTCGACAACCTCGAGGCGTCCATCGAGGCCCGGTTCGCTGCGGTAACCGCAGAGTTCGTCAGGGTCCGAGGCGAGATCGCAGCGGTCGAGGGCAGACTCTCGCTGCAGATCGCCGAACTCGCCCAGCATGTAGCAGGACTCTCCGAGAAGATGTCGGCACAGTCCGCGGATCTGTCTGAGAAGATAGCGGCGCAGAGCAGAATGTTGGTGTTCACGTTCGCCGGCTTCGCCGCGACCATCTGCGGGGCTATGGCCGGAGGCATCCTCTTCGCCTGACACTCCAGAACACGGCAGTCGGGGTGAGACCGGCTGTGCCTGTGTGGAGTGTTGCGGGCAGGACGTCAAACTATTGACTGCCCGGATAGACGAGTGTTGACCGGGTGATGATCACCGAAGTCCGGGTTGTGCGTCGTGTGGAAATACGGGTTCATCACCTCGACCGAGAAGTGTGTTGTGTGCTTGCGGTCCACGATCTCGGCGTTGATTCGGGCGACTGCATCGGCGCGTACGAGGTCCCGGATGACCGCACAACCGACGGACCGCAACCCCGCTTGTGCCTGTTGGACGACCGCCTGGTACGCCTCGCTGCGGGGCTCGTCGAGCGGATACGTGTCGAGGTCGATCAGGTCGCGCAGCACGTAGGCAGTCATTGCCCCGCGGGGTGGCTCTGCGGCCGGTCTTTCGGCGGTGGTGTGGTCCGAGGTCGTCATTGCTCAGCTGGGGCGACCCAGTCGCCGGGCAGGCGCATCGAGATCCCAGTGTCGTCCTCGATGCGTTTGACGACATGAAGCTCTCCCGCATCGGTTCCGTAACGCTGCGCGGCCTGACCGAACACAGCACGGGCAGCGGCGGTCATTGGCAGGTCGGTGTCGACGTTCTGGCCGAGTTCGCCGAGAAGACCCAGGTCTTTGACACACAGGGCGAGCGTGAAAGACGGATCGTAGTGACCGGCGAAGACGCTGGGCGCGTCGTGGCGCACGACGAAGCTGTCGCCGACGCTCTCCTTGATGGCATGCCACAGCGTCGCCAGGTCAACGCCGTTGGCCATCCCCATGGCGAACCCCTCGCCGAGCGCCGCGGCCGAAATGAACCAGAGTTGGTTGGTCACGAGCTTCACGACGTTGCCTGAACCCAGAGAACCGCACGCAATCACCAGCCCGAGGTTCTCCAACACCTTTGTCGCGGTGGCGACGGGTTCGGCTTCGCCGGAGATGAACAGGGTCAGGGTGCCGTTGCGGGCACCGTCCACCGCACCGGTCACAGGTGAGTCGACCACCTGCACACCGGGAGGCGCCGCGGCAGCGAGTTCGAAGATGAGCTCCCTGCGGTTGGTGGTGAGGTCCACCCAGATCGACCCGGGCGCCATGGCCGCCAGCGCCCCGTCTGCGCCGGCCATGACAGCCTCAACGTGGCTGGGATGGGGGAGCGAAGTCAAGAACAGGTCGACCCGGCCGCCGCATGCCGCCGCTGAGGGCGCTGCGGTGGCGCCTGCGGCGACCGCCTCGTGCAATGCCGAGTCGTCGATATCGAAGGCGACCACGTCATAGCCGGCCGCAATCAGGCGGCGGCACATCGGGCCGCCCATGTTGCCGAGCCCGACGAAACCGACCCTCGGCAAGCTGGTGTCTCGTGTACGGGTCAAGCCCTCACCCTCCTGAACGCAACGGGGATCATGATTTCGGCGGGAGTGGGAGGAACGAACTGGTGCGGCGGACGTACTCGTCGTAACCGGTTCGCCGTTTGGACATTCTCCGTTCAAGTATCGGCACTCCGGACACTCGCATCAACAGAAAGGTAATCAACGCGGGGCCTGTCAGTCCGACGATGCCGATCGGAGTGGACGCGGCGACCAGTCCGATACCCCACCAGGCGCAGGCGTCTCCGAAATAGTTCGGGTGGCGGGTGTAGCGCCAGAGACCTCGGTCCATCACCGATGTGTCATTGGCGGGGTCTGCTTTGAATCGGCTCAGTTGCCAGTCGCCGATCGACTCGAATCCGAAACCTGTCACGAACACCACTGAGCCGACGATCCAGAGCGCCGTGGAGCCCGTTTCCTGTTCGCTGATACCGATCTGCAGGGGCAGCGACACAATCCACATGGCCACGCCCTGCAGGGCATAAACCGTCACCAGGCTGATGATCCAGAACCGGTCGCCGAATCGGCGGCGCATGGCCTGATAGCGGAAGTCCTCGCCTTTGCCGATGTTGCGGACACCCAGGTGAACACCGAGACGCAACCCCCAGACGGTGGCCATTGCGCACAGCAGCACGGCCCGACGGGTGTCGCCGCCGTCCGAAAAATCGGAATAGGAGACGATCAAGGTCGTCCAGGCCACCACGACGAATCCCGGACCCCACGCAATGTCGACGATGCCGGCGTCTCGGATCGCCACGCTGATCGCCCAGACGGCCACCATCATCGAGGCGATCACCAGCGCAGCGACGAGGAAGACCATTGCCGACAGAGAATACACTGTTGTTGCCGGGCGTAGCCGGAGCCGCGTGTTGTTGTCGCCGGGGTGCGGCCGGGGCGTTGTTGTTGCCGGGCGTAGCCGGAGCCGCGTGTTGTTGTATGAGATGCTCAGCTCGGACTGAACGCATCGCCACCCGACTGGCGGCCTGTCATGCTGTGGACAACGCAGTCCAAACGATTCCGTCGATGTGCTCGAAGTGGCCGTCGGCTGATATGAGGTCGGCGCCGGTCTCCATGGCATGGGCGGCGATCCATACATCGTTTGTCGGTATGGGGCGGCCCTTGGCGCGAAGGGATGCCGCTATTCGGGAGTAGCGGTCGGCGGTAATCGAGCCGACTTCCACAAGAGTCGAATAGGGGCTGTCGAGCACGGAGCGGAGGTCGGCGGCGTTCTGCTCGAAGCGCGTCCCGTGGCGGAATCCGTAGAGAAGCTCGCCGACGACGACGGTAGAGAACAACAACTCCTCGGCCTCCCTCACGATCTCCGCGACATGCTCATGTCCTCGCATGAGCATGGAGTATGCGTTGGTGTCCAGTAGGACCCTCACCTCCAGGCGTCCTCGTCAACCATTTCGAGATCCTTGATGGCGGATTCAAACTCGTCGGCCTCCTGTGCAGTCCAACTGCCGATCAGGTCGTCGAGCGACGCTCCGACCGTCCAGGGCCGCTCAACGTCCTCACTCAACCCCGCGCCGCGCCGTAGCAGCTTCAGCGCAGCTCTATTGAGCGAGATCTTCTCACGAGCAGCGAGTCGGCGCACTGCCGCGCCCAACTCATCGCCGAACCCCCGAACCGTTAGCTGTTCCATTCTGGCCTCCCGTTGTGCGGTTCCCTGATCCTGACTGATGACTCACTAGATGACTCAATCTACCTCAGATTATGAGTCATAACCAGGGTCACGGAAATCCGGTCCGTCGGGTCGGTCGAGCAATGTGAGGCAACCGGAGCCGCGATTGTTGTCGGGCGTGGTCGGGCCAACCGGGCTAGCGCTTCAGGCCCGCTCTTGCCACGGCGGTTGCGTGGGCGGACTGTTCCAACGTGTCGTCGAGGGGTTCGAGTTCAAGGCTTGCCCCCGAGTGGTCCAGCGCCCATCGCAACAGGGTGTCGGCCAACCAGGGGTTCTTGGGCAACAGCGGCCCGTGCAGGTAGGTGCCGACACAACGGCCCGATACCGCGCCCTCAAAACCGTCCTCCCCGTTGTTGCCATGGCCCCTGTCGACCCGACCCAACGGGGCGCACCCTGAGCCCAGACGGGTACGACCCGCATGGTTCTCATAGCCGACCACCGTGCCGGTCTCACCGTTGAGGTCCACGCTCAGAACCACATCGCCGATGAGCCTGTCGGTT
Source organism: Candidatus Aldehydirespiratoraceae bacterium (assembly GCA_965208435.1). Lineage (GTDB taxonomy): Bacteria > Actinomycetota > Acidimicrobiia > Acidimicrobiales > Aldehydirespiratoraceae > VXYK01. Next base: position 2,542,959 of record OZ242337.1, read on the forward strand.
CCGGCTGTGGTCTCCATGTCCAGCAGGCCCGTACCGGCCATCTCCTCCCCGTTGGCGGCTACGTAGCTGTGTCCCATGAGCTGGTATCCGCCGCACACCGCCAGCACCGCGGCTCCGCTGTTGGCTGTGCGTCGCAGGGCGCCGGCCTTGCCGGCCAGATCCTGCGCGACCATCAGCTGATCCCGGTCCTGACCGCCGCCCAGGTAGTAGAGGTTGCAGTCCTCGGGCATCTCGTCGCCGAGGCCTGCCTCGACTACCTCCAGTGCCAGCCCCCGCCACTCCAGACGCCGCCGGAACACTGCAATGTTGCCCCGGTCTGCATAGATGTTGAGGTGTTCGGGGTACAGGTGCCCGAGCCGCACCACCGGACGGTTCGTGCTCATTGGTCCTCCCAGAACTCCCGCACCAGCCCGCGGCCCGCGAGCACGCCGCGAAAGTCCAGCATCGCCGTGTAGGTGGGTAGGACGTAGAGGCGACCGCGGGGGCCGCAGGCTTGCAGTGCCGTGTCGAACGCCGCGGCGGGTTCGGGCACCACCGCCATCCGTTCTGTGTCCGCACCGGCGTAGCGGAACCGCAGGGCTAGGTCATGGGCCCGAGTTCCGCCCAGCGTGAGGGACGCGGGCCGGTCCTGGTCCAACAGGAGTTCGTAGTCCACATCCCAGATCCAGGAGACGTCCTGACCGTCGGCGGTGCGGTCGTTGAGCAGGATCAGCAGATGCAGTGGATCGCTCTCGTTCAACACCATGCGGAGGTTCTCGTTCGCTCCGGCGGGGTTCTTTGCCAGCAGCGTGGTCACCCGCGTCTGCCCGACGGAGACGTGCTCGGCCCGCCCGAAGGCCGCGCCCCGCTTCCCCAGCGCTTCGGCGACGGTCTCGGGGGCCAGGCCGACCGCAAGCGCCGTTGCCGCTGCCGCGACCGCGTTGTAGGTGTTGGGCAGCCCGGGCAGACGCAGCGTCACGTCTATGGATGCGCTGCTGGACCCGCCGACCGATGGCCCGCTGATTCCCCCGGTGGTGGTGTCGTTGGTTGGTGCGTTGGTGGTGTCGCTGGTTGGCTCGCTGATTCCCCCGGTGGTGGACTCGCCGACTGGTGGCTCGCTGATTCCCCCGGTGGTGGACTCGCCGTCTGGTGGCTCGCTGATTCCCCCGGTGGTGGACTCGCCGTCTGGTGGCTCGCTGATTCCCCCGGTGGTGGACTCGGTGGTTGGTGGCTCGCTGATTCCCCCGGTGGTGGACTCGGTGGTTGGTGGCTCGCTGATTCCCCCCCCGGTGGTGGACTCGGTGGTTGGTGTGTCGATTCGTGCGCTGGTGGTGACGTTGGTTGGTGTGTCGATCTGCCTGCTGGTTGGCCTGCTGGTGGTCTCGTCGGCGGTGGAGATGATCAGTTGCTGGCCGTCCATGCCCTGGAACTCCACGTTCGTGGCCCTCACATCAGGTTGCGGCCGAGTGAGACCGCATGACGGACACTCCCATCGTCCGAGGTGGCCGATGGTTACCAGCCGATATTGCAGCGGAGCGTCGCAGCGACGGCAGTCTGTGTTGTCCGCGGCATGTGAGCGGTGCTCCCGCCCGACGTCCGGATCCTCGATCCCGTAGCTGACAGAGTTCGGATGCCCGACACCGATCTCGGCCACGGCAGGATCGTCCGCGTTGTAGACCAGGGTCGTGTCGGGATCCAACTCCGCGACCACAGCGCGCCAGCTCTGCGCCAGATGCTCGAGCTCGCCGTAACGGTCGAGCTGATCGCGGAACAGGTTCATCAGGACCACGACCCTCGGACGGGTCTGTGCCACCAGAGCGCCGAGGGCCGCCTCGTCCACCTCGAACAGGGCGATGTCTGCGCTATCCGCATGCAGCAGAGCGGTGGCCACACCGCGTTCGAGGTTGGAACCGGCCGTGTTGGCCACGACTCGAGCACCCGAAGAGTCGAGGGCGGCACGGATCAGCCGAGCCGTGGTGGTCTTGCCGTTGGTGCCCGACAGCAGAATCACACCGTCGGGAATCGCCGCTGCCATCTCCGCAGTGGCCTGGGGGCGCAGGCGGTTGAGCAGCAGACCCGGCAGGGTGGTCCCCCCGCCCCGTCCGAGGCGACGCGACAGGCGACCGGCTGTGCGGGCGATGGCTGCAGCCGGCCGGCGGGGCAGCGAAAGGCGTGTCATCCTCGGCCCCGACGGAGCCTGAGGGGCTGAGCGAATGGGTGGGACAACACGGTCCGTACGGTGCGAGGCGATGGCCCGAGCGGCCCGTGAGCGCAGCGAACAAGAGCGGAAGACGCAACATTGCGTTGCGAGGCCTGGCACCTGTCTGCGCGTGCTCTGAAGCCGGCCGGACCGGGGCGACTGTCGGCGGATGCCTGCATCGGGCCACAGAACGGTCTCGCGCCCAGCGGATATGGGTAGTCAACGGGGATCTCGGCCACTGGGTTCCTTTGTGGGAGGTCGTCGCAAGTGAATCTACCGGCGCAGCGGCGAGGCGTTGCGGCCGGCGGGGTCGGTGACGGGACGCAGATGCTGTGCTGAGACTGCACTCCGTCGTTCAGTGTCGGTCGTTGTGCGGTCAGGTCTGCGGTGAACCCTGTAAAGTTCACGTTCGGGAAATTTTCTGACAGCCGAACGGAGGTGTCGAACATGCCGGCTGGACGTACAGAGGCAGCCGAAGGCGCGCTGCCTTCCCCGTTTCCTGAAGGCTGGTACTTCGTCGCCAGCCGTCAGTCCCTGGAGAAGGCCAAGCTCATCCAGAAGACCTGGATGGGCGAGAACATCGTCGTCTGGTCCGACGAGAGTGGGAACGTCTGTGTAGCGGAGGCCTATTGCCCGCACCTGGGTTCCAATCTGGGACCGGCGGCAGGAGGGTGTGTGCGTGATGGCCGACTCGTCTGTCCGTTCCATGGTTTCGAGTACAACGCCGACGGCTATTGCGCCGACACGCCCTATGCCCCCGCGCCGGCCGACATGCGGCTGCGAGTGTTCGAGACGACGGAGATGGTCGGCCTGATCTTTGCCTGGTGGGGGATCGGGGGAAGGGCGCCGCAGTGGAGCCTCCCCGCGGAGACACCGGATCAGACAGGCTGGAGCGGCACCCGCATCTGGACCCACCGCTTCCCGGGCCACCCCCAGGAGACGACGGAGAACGCAGTGGACATGGCCCACCTCCGTTACGTCCATGGCTATGACAGCGTGGGCCGCGTCGAAACAATAAAGATCGACGGCCCCCGTTTCGAGAGCAGCTTCGACTTCGCCACCACCCGGCGAATTGCCGGAGTCCCGTTGATCAGCCTTGACCTGACCGCACAGGCCGACATCTTCGGGCTCGGCTATTCGTATGTGGATGTGCGCGAGCACTCGATCGGATTTGATATCCGCCTCTGGATTATGGCGACGCCGGTGGACGGCACGAACATCGACATGTCGGTCGCCTCACAGGTACGAGAGATCCGAAATCCGAAACGCTGGCTTCCAGGCCTGGGATTCCTCCCGCGGAAATTGAGAGCGCCGATCATGAACAGGATCGCGCTGTATTTTCAAAGCCGCGACGTCTTGCAGGACGTAATCATATGGAGCCGGAAGAAGTCCCGGTTGCAGCCGATCCTGTCACGTTCGGACGGCGAGATCATGGCGTTCCGGCGCTACTGCGCGCAGTTCTACCCCGAGACGCCCGTAACGGTCGGCGACCGACACCGATCAGCGACCAACCGGCAGCCGACGGCGATGGAACCACCACCTGCGCAGCCGACGGCGATGGAACCGACGACACAGCCGACAACGATCTGAGGACCGCAGACAATGGCAACGGACGACTCACACCAGACGCCGCGCAGAGTAGCGATCATCGGCGGCGGCGTCTCAGGGCTGGGCGCTGCATGGGCGCTGAACCACAGTCCCGACCGCTTCGACTTCCGGGTGTTCGAGGCGACGGAACGAATCGGCGGCAACGCGATCACCGCCGACATGCCACAGGACGACGGCAGCTCGATCCCCTTCGACATCTCGGTCACCGCCTGCATCCCGTCGGTGTACCAGCACATTCTGCTGCTGTTGGACCGCTTCGGCATCGACCTGGTCGAGACCAGGTTCAGCTACAGCGTGAAGTACGGGGGGCGGATCTACGCCCACGATTTCGATTCCGAGATCCGCGAGCAGCTGCAGTCCGAGATCGCCGAGTTCCAGCGGATGCTGGGGCGCCTCAAGAAGTTCGGCTGGTTGAGCCGGTCTCCGTACAAGTTCCTCAACGCCCTCAACCCGTTCAACTACATCAGCATGGGCACGGTCCTGAACTGGGGCGGGTTCTCGGGAGACTTCAGGTACAAGATCCTCAAACCCATGTTCGTCAACTTCTTGATGGCGACGAACGTGTTCGACATGCCTGCGGCGCTGTTCGCGCGCTACCTGGAGTTCTTCGACATCGAGTCGGCGACACCGATGCAGACCTGGGACCAGGGAACCAGGCGCATCTACGAGAACCTGTCGGCCGACTATCAAGACAAGATCCACCTGAACCGGCCTGTCGAGAAGGTGTACCGCTCCGAGACGGAGGTCGTGGTCGAGGACACTGCGGGCGTGCGCGAGACGTTCGACGAGGTGATCTTCGCCTGCAACGCCAACCAGACGCTGATGATGCTCGACCAACCCACACGCCTCGAGCGCCGGCTGCTCGCGTCGGTCCGTTACGAGAGCGAGCTCCACAACCACACGATCGTCCACTCCGACGCCTCAGTCCTCCCCGACAACGAGGTGAAGCCCCTCACAACCCGCAGCAACCACATCGAACAGTACGGGACAAGGCCGGACAACTACGAGATCACCTACATCATGCACAACCAGCAACCGTGGGCGAACCGGTCCGACAAGCCCTGTCTGGTGACCTACAACCCGATCACGCCCATCGACGACGCCAGGATCGTGAAGAGGTGGTGGTTCCAGCACATCGTGCACGATGTGCGTCACGTTGCGCTGACCGTCAACGCCTTCCGCTTCGTCCAGGGGAGGAGGCGAACCTGGTACTGCGGCGCCCACACGCTGATCAACAGCCAGGAGACCTGCCTCGTCACCGGGCTGGCCGCGGCACGACAGCTCGGCGCGGACTATCCCTTCGACGATCCCGAAGCGACGCGGCTGTTCAACTACTACGGCAGCATTCTGCACGGCGGGCGGTTCCGGAAGGTGAAGCGCTGAACTCTGGTACTGGCAGACACTGGGCTGGCAGACACTGGGCTGGCAGACACTGGGGCTCCCAACCGGACGGTGGGCAATTCCCCGGCCTCGCAGCCGGGAAGGTACAGTGACACGCCATGACACGCGTGCTCGACAGGTTCAGTCAGCTGGTCACCTCACGGCCCTGGATCACGGTCCTTGTCCTGTTGATGGTCACCGTCGGTCTCGGAGCGGGGGCGTCTCTACGGGACGAGCCGACTGAGGGGGCATCGCTGGAGTTCCTTCCCTCGGACAGCTCCTACCTCGCTGCGGTCGACGAGCTCGACGAGTTCTTCGGCGAGGCCGGCGACGTCAGCGTCGTGACTCTGGTGTTCCGCGGTGAAGCGTTCACACCCGAGGGCCTGTCGCAGATGGACGCCCTGGTGGACGGGATCACCGAAACCCCGGCCGTGAAGGCGCTGTTGGCGCCCCCGGACCCGATCATTGCGCCGTCGCTGTTGTTCGAGGCCTTCGGCGGGGTCAGCGACTTCGGCTCGGTCACCGCCGCAGAGATCGACGCGATCAGCGCCGTACCGGAACTCGCAGGGGCATTCGCGGCCCTGTCGGGCGACGATACCGACGGCACGTTGGTGACCGTCTCGACCATCCGCCTGCGCGACACCGGCGACGAGCGCATCGCCGCAGCGGAGCGGGCCGTCAACGACCTGGCGCTCAGCTCGGATGGACCGCTGCGCGTCAGCAGCGTGTCGCCGATCGTGGTTGAGGACGAGTACAAGGAGGCCACGGAGTCGGGCATGGGACCGTTGATCGGGCTGGCCCTGCTGTTGATCGCGGCGCTGATCCTGCTCTTCCTGCGCACTCCGTCCGATCTGTTGATAACGCTCACCGGCCTGATCTTCTCGCTGACCTGGATCGTCGGGGCAGAGGGCTGGTTGGGGCCCAAGGGGCTCGACTGGATCGGACCGCCGAGCTCGCTCTCAGTGATGGTCCCGATCATCGTGATCAGCCTCACGGTGGACTACGCGATCCAGGCTGTGTCGCACTACCGCGAGCAACGGGGAGAAGGCGAGCCCGTCCTCGAAGCGGTTCGGATCGGACTGCGGCACGTAGCCATCCCGCTGCTGTTGGCTGCTGTGACCACGATCGCCAGCTTCTTCTCCACGCTGTTCTCGCCGATAAGCGTGATCCGCGATTTCGGCATAGTCGCTGGTCTGGGTGTGGGATTGAGCCTGATCGTGATGCTCACGCTGGTGCCGGCGGGGCGGACCATCGTCGATCGGCGGCGCGAGGCAAAAGGCAGGTTGGCGGTGCCCCGCTCGGTGTCGAGCGCGCTGCCCGGTGTCGAGCGTTCCGCGGAACTGCTCGGGTCGGCCGTGGCCCGCCGGCCTGCGCCCTATCTACTCGTCGTGGTCGGGATCACGGTCTGGTTCGGGTTCGCAGCCACCGGCCTCTCCTCGGAGTTCAGCATCCGTGACATCCTGCCCCGGGACGGGAACGTGCTCAACGACATGGAGAGCCTCGACGAGGCGGTCGGCGGATCGACGGAACTGGCCACCGTGCTGGTGCGGGCTGAAGCCACTGAGACTCGGACACTCCTGAACGTACGGGACCTCTCGGCCGCATTCGCCGACGAACGACGACGCCCAACCGCCGCTGCAGGACCGATGGCCCCGACATACGAGACGCTCGTTCGCGACTGGACCCACGACAGCGGCGAACCCGGCGACAAGTACGACCCGAATCTGGCCGATCTCTTCGAGCGGGCCTCCGCGGGAGTGCAACTCGACCCGGTGCTGATGCAGGAGTTCCTCGACGAGCTCGGGGAGAGGGATCCGTCGCTCGGGAGCATGCTCGTCAACGACCCGGACGGTGTCGATGCCATCCTGCTCCAGTTCCCGACCTACACCGACGACCCCGAGTCTGCAACGGTGGTCCAACAGGAGATCGAGGCGCTCTGGTCCGGCGACGACGATGCCATCAACGCAACTGCTCTGAGCATCCTGCAGGTCACGATCCGAGACCACATCACCGACGGCCAGACGGAGGCGATCACCACTACCGTCGCGGTCGCTCTCGGCATCCTCACCCTCTTCTTCTGGGTGACGCTGCGCCGACCGGTGCTCGGGTTCGTCGCGGTCGGGCCGATCGTGCTGGTTCTCATCTGGGTGCTGGGCACGATGGCGCTGTTGGACATTCCCTACTCGCTGATCACCTCGATCATCACGGCGCTCTCGATAGGTATCGGGGTGGACTACACCATCCACATGATCCATCGCTACCAGGAGGAGTTCGCCCGTGTGCGCAACCCTGAGAAGGCGGCGGTCCGAACGCTGGCCACCACAGGCTCGGCGCTGCTCGGTTCGGCGCTGACCACGGCGTTGGGGTTCGGCGTCCTGGTGTTCTCGCCGCTCGAGGGGATCGCGCAGTTCGGCGTCACCTCGGCGATCACGATCGGCTATTCGCTGCTCGTCTCGATCCTGGTCGTGCCGCCGGCGATGACCGTCTGGGGCGCCTATGAGAACATGCGCCTGCGCTCAACGGTGCAGAGCCTGTGGGACGACCTCGACGTGGCGATCGACGACGTGCACCAGCGCCACGAGGAGCTGGGTGCTTCAGAGGGGTCCGGCGCGTCAGACGGGTAGTTCGTTCCGCTGTCCGGTGACGACGAACTTCAGTTTCTTGTTCGGACACTGCGACGGGAACGGGCTGATCTTGAGCTTGTAGTTCTTGGGGGCGATCTCCATATCGAAGTAGTGCGCGACCATCAAGAGGTTGATCGCCATGTGCAGTTCCGTCCAGCGCGCACCGAGACAGGTGTGCGTCCCCAAGCCGTACGGGGCGTACCCGGTGCCGAGATGTTCCTTGCGCGGGGCGACGTAGCGGTCGATGTCGAATGTGAACGGATCCGGGAAGAGGTTGCTCATGTAGTGCGTCGCGGTCGTGGCGATGGCGACCCGAGAGCCCTCGGGCAGTTCGTGACCCTCGACTGTCACGGCATTCATCACGTTTCGAATGGACATCGGGACGATCGGGTACATCCGCAGGACCTCCATGATGAAGCGGCGGGTGACGTCGATCGAGTCTCCGGTGATCATCTCGGCGTCGGGGTCTCCGTCGGCGAACAGGGCATCCGCCTCGGCGCGGATCTTCTCGTGGAACTCCGGTTGAGCGAGCATGGCGTAGATGACGAAGCTGAGTTCATCGCCCATGTACATGCTGGCGAGCAGCGGTGCTGAGAGCACAAAACGTAGATTCGACTCCGGGAGGAACTGCCGGTCCGCTGCGTGCATGCTCAGCAGATCGTCTGCGAGGTCGCGTGGGCAGCCCGCCCGCTGAGCGGGCGTGTGGACGCTGAGGACCCGGTCGACTACATCGCCGATCAGTTTCTTCCTGCGTCTCATGCCCGGCGTTTTGAGCATGAACTTGGGAAGGGAGCGAGCGACGTGGGTGTGGAGCGCCCGAGCCTTGAAAGTACACAGGTCGTCGATGATGTCCTGAGACTCAACGCTCACAGACAACGGTGACATTGCCGAGTTGGCCAGTCTCCGGCTCAACTGCACTGCGGGCATCTTCTCTCCGACGCTCCAAGTGTCCATGTATCTCCGCGTCAGCGAGAGACACTCGTCGAGGTTGTCTTCCAGCCTTGTGCGGGAGTAGCCGGGTTGAACGGACTTTCGGTAACGGAAGTGGTCGGCGCCGTCAAGGGCGGGCAGGATCCCGGATCCGCCGTAGATCTTCTCGAAGTCCTCCATGTAGTCCCGGGCCCTCAGGTAGGTGCGGCCCTGCCGGTGCACCCAATGGTTCGTCTCGGGGCCGACGAGGACGATCATGTTCTCCGAGAAGGGCGGACGGATTTCGAAGACGGAACCGTACTCCTCTCCGAGCTGGGCGAAGAGTGCGGGCATGTTTCCGGCTCGGGCGTGCTCGTTGGTCAGCATCTTCCGGAGCGGCACGACGGGGATCGCCTTGCTCAGGGCCGTGCGCTGGAACAATGGCCGGGCAATGTTCTCGTGGACTGCGTCGCCGATGGAGCGGCCGATCAAGTCCATCTTGGTCACCTGCTCGATCCGGGCCTCGGTCTGTTCGTCGAGTTCGAAGATGTAACGCAGGACGTCGCAGGTGTGGATGAGGCAGATGATGATGATGTCGCGCGGGTCGGGGATCTCGTCGGTGAAAATCGCCTTGCTGATCCTGGTCTTGACGAATTCGACGGCAGTTCCTACTTCGGAGCCCACACTGAAACCGGCCCGCCAAGCGGTCTGGGCCAACGACCAGAAGTCACCGTCGTGGCGCTGCAGGATGTTGAGCTCGACCAGGTTCTCCAGGGTCGTGTCGATGATCGCCTCGGCTCGTGGCGCCAGGTGTTCCACCCAGTACTGGGCGCTGCGTTGGACCGGGTCGGCCGCGATCGCCTTGAGGATCGGGTCGAGGCAGGGGTCGCCCGTGGGCGTCTCGTCCAGGACGATCAGAGACTTCATGTCTGTGTCGATGCGACCGATGAGCGACAGTTCCGCGAGCGCTGAGCCGACCACGGTGCAGTTCAGGCTCCAGCCGGGCACCTGGCGGAAATAGCCGCTCTCCTCGTTCAGCAGGGTGAGGACCAGTTCATCTGGCAGCGTCAACTGTTTGGTTGTCAGACCTTCGCCGGAGCGCGTCATCGATCATGTTTTTCATGTCGCATGACGCGAAACGCTAGCCGTTCGGGGACTTGGGGGCAACGCGCCCGATTCTTGGGCGGACCGGGCGAGGACTCTGTGCCGTTGCCTGGCCGGGTGTCGCGGCAGTGAGTTCGTTCATGATGGCTCAGGTTGAGAATCTGTCCTGTTCCTGCGACGGCGCCTGCGCAAAGGTCGGTTGCGCCGACGCGCCCGCTGTTTGGCCACGCTCCGCTCGGCGAGTTCATCGGCGACACGCCGCTAGGTGTGTCATACAGACTATAGTTGTTGTATGACAATGGTGAGTTTCCGAGTGGATGACGCTGAGGTTGCCGAGATGCAGCGTTGGGCGCAGCAACTCGGTGTCGGACGCTCGGAGCTGTTGCGAGAGGCCCTGCACCGGTACCTCGTCGGGTTGGAGTCGGTACTGGACGTTGACCGCTGGGAGGTGGAACCGTTGGCTGCCGACGAGTCAGCGTTCGCCGAGGTTGCAGATTGGGGTCCGGCCGGGGACTGGTCGGACTGGGCTGATTGATGTGTTGACGAAACGGGGTGAGATCTGGTTCGCCGCGACCCCGGGCGGAGACCGGCCCGTTCTGGTGCTTACCCGTGACCCAGTCGCCGGCCGGGTCAAGTCCGTGGTCGTTGCCGTGCTTACCCGAACACATCGCGGCCTCGTCTCGGAGTTGGAGCTGACCGCCTCTCGCGACGGTGTGCCAACGGACTGTGTGGTGAACTTCGACAACATTCACACGATCCCCCGAACCGTGTTCCGTCGCCGAATAACCGCGCTCAGCCCCGCACGCTTGGCCCAAGCCTGCCAAACCCTCCGCGACGCCGCCGGATGCTGACCCCGAGGATTGAGCCCGCCCCGTTCACTTGACACCTCGATTAGGAGGTGTCCAAATCGTCACCGGCACTGGCACTGGGTCGGGTGTTGGCAGGGGGGTTATCCGGTATCCCCGTTGGCGGAGCCGGAGAAGCGCAACCGGCGACCGGCATCAGCGCATGTGGGTCAGCGGGGAGCCCAGCGGCGGGCGATGATCTTGTCCCGTTCGGCGGGGTCGGTGATGGGGACTGTGGAGGTGGGGGTGCGGTTCCAGAAGATCTCCTGGTCGCCCTTGCGTTCCTGGATGGGATGGCCGGACGGTTCGATGCTGATGCGGGCCAGTTGCTTGCCGTCCACGGTGTGGAACTCCCAGTCGGTGAGGTCGAGAGCGGCGTCGCCGAGGCGGGAGCGGATCAGGTTCTGCAGGTGTTGGCCCCACAGGTCCCAGTCGCCCCGCTCGCCGCGTTTGGTGAACGTGGCGTAGTCGTCCTCCAAGCCGTGGACGGAGCCGTCGTCGGCCACGCCGATCAGTAGGGTGCCGCCGAATCTGGAGTTGGCGAAACCGGCTACGGTCTTGATGGCGGCGTCTTCGGCAACGCCCCCTTTGCGCTCTGCGTTGATGTCCCACCGCAGCGTGGACTTGTATTCGAGGTAGAGCGACTCGCGGTCCACTCCGAGCAGGTCGCCGATGGGGCAGGTTCGCTGGCGGGCGACGGTCGCACGCCTCTGCACCTCGGGCGCGAACACATCGATGAGTGCGGCTTGCAGATCGCTGTCGTCCAGATAGCTGAAAACCAGTTTGTCGTTGCGGTCGAGGCGTGACAGCAGTGCGTCCTGGAACCGTGCGGGGAACACGTGGTCGCGGAACGTCGCCTCATCGTTGTTGGTTGCCTGGTTCTGGATCTCAGCATCGGACACCAGGTCTGATGCGGCGGCTCGGAACATGAGCTCGTCCTCCTCGGTCCAGTCGGTGCCGAAGCGTTCGTTGAAGCGGGCGATGATCTCCGAAAGCTGTTCGGCCTCCGGATCGGCGAGTGGACCTGCACCGGAGTAGATGGTGGTTACCTCGGCCTCTCCGCTCGGCAGTTCGATCGAGCCCTCGAAGGTCATGTCGTGGCGCAGGTGTGTGAGTTCTACTTCGGAGCCCAGGTTGATGCGGTCGGCGCCTGCGCGGTCTCGGATCAGTGCGGCCAGGGCTCGACAGAAGCGGTAGTCGCGCTCAAGCTCGGCGTTGCGGAACGGCACCACGAGCGACAGGAAGCTGTACACGCGCACGAATCGGCCCAGCGCGTCGCGGAATGTGTCCTGGTCGTCTTCGGTCAGCGCATTGAATCGGTCGACGGCGGGTTGCATGGCTGCGTCGATCCGGGCGTGGGCGCCTTCACGCAACAGCAGGATGGATGCCCGTTCCATCTCGCCCTGGTCGAGCACGTCGAACGGGTCGAGTTCATGACGGGTGTCGAACAGCAGGTTGGGGTCGGTGGGCGGGGCGACGGTCTTGCCGTAATAGACGGCGAACGCCTCTTGAATCTCGTCAGCCTCGTTGACGAAATCAACGACGAACGTGCCTGTCTTGGCGGGGTGGATCCGGTTGAGCCTTGAGAGGGTCTGCACGGCGGCCAGTCCGGTGAGTGTCTTGTCGACGTACATGGCGGCGAGCTTTGGCTGGTCGAAACCGGTCTGGAACTTCTCGGCAACCACCATGATCTGCCATTCGTCGGTGTCGAAGCGTTGGGCGGTCTGCGACTCTCCGAAACCGTTGGCCCTGGTCTCGGTGAGTCCGTCGACCTCTCCGGAGAACGCCACGAGCACTCCGAGGCCGTAGCCGAGGTTGTTGGCATGGTTCCGCAGCGCTTCCCACATCCGCACGGCGTGGGGCCGTGACGAGCAGACCACCATCGCCTTGGCTCTGCCTTCGATTTGGCGGGCGATCTTGGTGCGGAAGTGCTCGACGATGATCTCGGCCTTCTGAGCCAGGTTGTCGGGGTGGAGGGTGACGAATCTGGCGAGCGCGCTGCGGGCTTTGCCGGTGTCGTACTGCGGGTTGTCGAGGATCGACTTCTCGAGGCGGAAGTACTGGTTGTAGGTGAGATAGCCGGCAAGCACGTCCATGATGAAGCCCTCCTCGATGGCTTGGCGCATGGGGTACAGATGGAAGGGCTCGTGTCTGCCGTCTCTGAGGTTGCCGAACATCTCGAGGGTGCGGCCCTTGGGCGTGGCGGTGAACGCGAAGAAGGACAGGTTGGGTTGAGGCCCCCGCGCGGTCACTGCTTCTGCGAGCAGCGTTTCTGCGTCGGTCGGTTCGTCTTCGCTGGTCGCCTCAACCTCCGGCTCGGCTGAACCCAGGGCACGACGCAGCTCAGCGGCGGCCTGACCAGTCTGCGACGAGTGGGCTTCGTCGACTATGACCGCATAGTTGCGCTCGGGCGCCTGCTCGATCTTGTCGAGAATGTGGGGGAACTTCTGGAGGGTCGTGACGATGATCCGGGCCTGCTCCCCGACCAGGGCTTCGGCCAACTGTGCCGACGACTCGTCGATGCGCTTCACGACCCCGATGGCGTGCTCGAACTGGCTGATGGTGTCTTGAAGCTGCCGGTCGAGCACGATCCGGTCGGTGATGACCACCACCTTGTCGAACACTTTGGCGTCGGTTCGGTTGTGCAGCGATGAGAGCCGGTGGGCCAGCCAGGCGATCGAGTTGGACTTGCCGGAACCTGCTGAGTGTTGGACCAGGTAGTTGCGGCCCGCTCCGTTCGCTTCAGCGTCGGCTTCGAGTCGGCACACGGCGTCCCATTGATGGAACCGCGGGAAGATCACCTCTGGTCTGGCCTTTGAACCCTTCGATGGTTTCACGACATGGATGAACCGGCCGAGGACGTCCATCTGAGCGTCGCGGTTCCATACCTGTTGCCAGAGGTACGAGGTTCGGTGGCCGTCAGGGTTCGGCGGGTTGCCCGCGCCGTGGTTGTGCCCTCGGTTGAACGGCAGGAACCGGGTTCGGGCGCCGGCGAGGCGGGTGGTCATCGCCACCGAGGACGGATCGACTGCGAAGTGCACCATGCCGGTGCGGCTCAGGGTCCGGTTGCGGTGCGGCCGCTGTCGGTATTGGGCGATGGCGTTCTCAACGGTCTGGCCCGTGTAGGGGTTCTTGAGTTCGGCGGTGGCCACCGGTATGCCGTTGACGAACAGGGCCAGGTCGATCGTCTGGCTGCCTGCGGGATCGAACGGCAGCTGCCGGGTCACCGTCAACACGTTCGCCTCGTACTGATCAGCCAACTCCGGGGTCAGCCCGTGCGCCGGTTTGAAGTAGGCGAGCTGAATTGTGACGTTGCGGTCCACGACCCCGTTGCGCAGCACGTCCACGGTGCCGCGCTTGTCGAGCTCGGACGCGAGCCGCTGCACGAACCCGGACTGCGCCCTGTCGGGATCGCCTCCGTAGGCGGAGTCCACCAGCCGCCCCCACTGCTTGCCCTGGGTAGCCCCGATGAACACGAACAGGTCAGCGGTGTCCACGCCCGCCTCAGCGTCGAAGTCCCTCGGGCCGTCCGTCGCTGCGTTTCCGATCTTCACCTGCCGGTAGCCGCCGTGCTCAACCAGCCAGGAGGCGATGCCGTCTTCGAACGCTGCCTCAGTTGCAGACATCAGCGTCTCCTCGGTGGCGAGGCGCTTGCGGATGTTCGGCCGGTGTGGTTCCAAGAGGAAGATGATGTCGCTCGCTTGAAGAATCGACAGCCACGGGCGAGCGGTGCATGAGTTCCCGCTCTATCATCCTCACACCGTACCTCAAACCTTGTAAATCATCATTCCCACTACTGATCTACAAAGGTATTCACCTGGAACTGGGAAATCCCAAGGAGAATCGCGATCCGTTCGGGCGAGTTCTGGAGTCGGCGCAGCAAAGAGGTGTCGAGCCTTTCGTCAGTTCCACTGACCGCTGATTCTTGGACGGTGCCTGCGAATTGCGGAATTCTGGCAGACTGTCGAGATGACGGGACTGGTCCGCAACCTCATCGACCCCTCGGAGCTGTCGCAGGATGATGTTGTCGAGGCCCTCGCGCGCCTCGCCGCCCGGGATGGGGATCTGGCGCGCTCGGCGGAGGATGCCTTTGAGATGTTGACGTGGGGCGAGGGGCCGGGGGTGCTGCGGCAGGCCGGGGTGCAGAACTGGCTCTGGTATGTGGTGCCGACCAAGGTCATCACCGACGAGGCGGGGTACATGGGCCGCTTGGCGGGTGCGGCTGCTGCGCTGTTCGACGAACTGGGTCTGCACGGGTATGCAACCGTCTGCCGTTCGTCGACGACCGCGGAGGTGCATGCCGCGTTCGGCCGCGGCGATGCCGACGGACGCCGGGCTCTGCGCCGGGCACTGAAGCAGTCCGGTGTCGAACCTCCCGACCTGGCCGACTTCGCATGGAGTTCCATCATGGGCAACGAGGAGGCGTCAGCCCTCTCGGCGGTCGAGGATGCGCTCGAACAGGCGATTGCCGCCGGCGACGTGGTGGTGGGCGGCCGCGGTTGGCGTGCCGCGCAGGCTTCGGCGGCGCAGGCAGCACTCGACGGTGACCATCCGGAGATGCCGGGCCAATCGTGGCGCACCGCTGTGCTGACCGAACGGTTGGAGCATTGGATCAACGCGGCCCAGCGCCGCAGTCCTCGGCTGGGATCGGCCCGGGCGGCTGTGGCGAACAGGCTGCTGCACCCCGTCGATCCTCCGAGCGGAGCCGCCGCCGCGGTTGCTCCCTTGATGTGGTTCTTGGATCGCCACGGCGACGAGCAGCCGTTGACCCAGGCCGGTTATCTGAAACCGGCGTTCGTGAAGTCGCTGGAAGCCGGGCGCCGGTGGGATCCCAAGCTCCCACCGGGCTACCAGGTGCGCAACGAGGGCGACGACATCGTGGGTCTGTCCCTGCGGGAATGGCTGCAGCACGCCGGGGCGCTGCGCAAGCGCAAGTCGAAGCTGGTGCGGACCACCGCAGGGGCGGCGATGGCAACGGACCCAGATCGAGCGTGGAGTGTCTTGACCAGCCACTTGGCGCCGCGCGGGTGGGGCGGTTTCGTGGCGGAGGCGGCGTTGTTGAACCTGCTCGACACAGCAGGCCGCAGTGTACGAACCGCCTCTTGGGACTCTGTGCTCGAGTTCGTTGCGGCGGCTGGTGCAGAGTTGGGATGGAGCACCTCGGGCGACGGCCAACGGCGAGCCCCCTCGGTCGGTGACGTGTCGCGGGAGTTGTTCGACCTCTGCCGAGTCTGGGAGGTTTGCGACCTCGTCGCCTTCGAGGGAAGTTATCTGGACCGGCGCCTCGTTTTGAGCGAGGCCGGCGAATCAGCGGCACTCAGTTGGCTGCGCCACACCGCCACCGGCCCCCGCACCTCGATCGATTAGCCGAGAGGAGCCGCACCGCAATGTTCACATCAGTCCGCTTCTCTTCGCGTTTAGACCATTGCGTTTTGCACTGCTTGCAGGCCATCCGCTTGGAGAGGAAGCGGCCAAAGTCAATCTCGATCTGTCCGGTGGCTCGCAAAGCGTCGATGAATGTCGCCTGGCGCTTGGCTTTGTCAGGGTCGCTGCGAACACTGGTCGTGAAGTAGCGAACCAGTTCGAGTCGCTGGCCGGGTTTGAGCAGCGATTGGCAAACGCCGCGTAGGTCTAGCCAGCGTGAGTTGCGAAGACCCGCGTCAAGAAGGCCAAAGTAGAGGTTGTAGCCGTCAATGTAGGCGATCACCCGTTCGGTTCTCATCGATCAATGACTTCTTGACGCATTGTCGTGTGGGCTGGTATCGTGGCCTGCAACCCCCCCAGGGTGAGTAACCCTGGGTCGACGGCTCCGGCTTGCAGCCGGGGCTGTCTAGTTTTTCGGCCCTGCGCAGCCATCCACATAATTCCTCCGCCGGATTCGCTACCTGCCGCTCGCCGAGCACTGTTCACTCGGTCCTTGTCGGTAGGTTGCTCACGTTATCGGTTGCCTGGTGAATGTGAGTTGACCCTCGGGAAAGGTACCGTGTTGTTTCACCCAGGCATGACGAGACGATTGTGGCCAACCGAACACGGGCCTATGGGAAGCCCGAGCTGTGCGGCTGTGCCTCGGCGCTGGCTGATTTGCCGCTTCCAGGGGGGCCTACCAAGAGTACGCTCGACCCTGGCGAGACTCCGTGTGCCCGCATTGCTGATCGTTGACGGAACTCTTCGACCAGCGAACTGATCGGCCTCTTGAAGGCCAACGGGGTCGTGACGCTCGTAGACGTGCGCCTCAACCCGATCTCAAGAAAGAAGGGGTCGCCGATACATCGTGTGCGCCCCAGCGCCCCAGCGCTCGGCCGCCGGCTCAATCCGGGTTGTTGGTCAGACCAGGGTGCCCAGGGGGGCTGCGGCGATGCGGTCGCCGAGTCGGAAGGCCGTGGTGGACGGGTGGACTACGAGTCCGGCCCTGAAGGTGTGGCCGAGCCGGTCCCGCAATGACGTCAGGTGGCGGGCATCGGCGATCCCCACCGTTCGTGAGAGCTTGACCTCGAACGCGATGACACTCCCGTCGGGCAGGTCCGCGACCAGGTCGATCTCCTGGTCGCCACCCGCGGTTCGCAGGTGTGAGAATCGCCATCCCAGCCCGAGTGCTTCGGCTGTGGCTCTGAGTTGGCAGACAACGAGACTCTCGAAGAGTTCGCCGAGGCGAGGGCGTCGCCGGCTCAGTGAATCGACGGTGTCGTAGTGGTCTGCTGAGGCGAGCGCGGGATCGATCAGATGGCGTTTGGGTCGTTTGGTCAGGCGTTTCAGACGGTTGTTGGACCATCCTGGAAGTTCCTCGATCAGACCTAACCGGCCCAGTACGTCGTGGTAGGTCTCGCCGGTGGCCTTGGACACGCTTGCGGCCCGGTGGATAGCGGCGTGTTCGGTGCTTGTGCCGATCACAGCGCCGTAGGCACGGACGTAACGTCGGAGCTTGCTTGTGTTGCGCGGTGTGGAGGTGGTCTCGGCGAGGTCTCGCGAGACCGCAAGGTCCAGGTAGGAACGAAGGGCCTCTTGATGATCGGGCTGCTCCATGCCGAGATACCCGGGCAGTCCCGACTCCACCGTCGCTGCGAGCTGTTCAGCAGTCGAGAACGTTGAGCGGGCACCGCGCACTGCTTCGATCCCTTGATCAGCGAGATCCTTGAGCGACACGATCGGGGCAACTCCCTGTCGCTCGCTCAAGGTCATCGGTCTCAGCCGTACGGGCAGGATACGCCCGGCGCCGGTGTGGACGTCCGCTGTGACCGCGGCGCGTGACGATCCGCTCAAGATGAACCGGCCCGGCGAGCGGTCCTCGTCGATCATTCGTCGTACGGCGTCCCACACCGTGGGAACCCGTTGCCATTCGTCGATGAGCAGAGGACCTGGCAGTGATGCACATGCTGCTTCGGGATCATTGGCTACCATCTCGGCGTCGGGCGGTTGGTCCAAGCGAAGTGTTGCGGCAGCCAGTCGTGATGCGGTGCTCGTCTTGCCTGCTCCCCTCACTCCTTCGATCAACAGGGCCGGGTGTACTTCCAGCAACCGCGAAAGTCGACCGTCAGCGTGCCGAGACAAATATTTCATACACAAAAGACTAACAGAACATCCACAATATGGCTAATAGGCTAGGTTTTGTAGAGTTCAGTGTTGCTGAGCGGTCAGCGGGGTTGGCAGGTGGGGCACCGGTGGTGCTGTGGGCGTCCAGCTTCACTACAGGCCCAGCTCCGGCCTTGACGTCATCCCAGGGAACGTAGTCGTCGTCGATCCGCGCGGCGGCGAGTTCACGCCGGTCTTCGACATCGTCAGCGTGATCGACGAGCCGGTCGAAGGAATTTATGTCCAGGATCACCGCGACCCGACGGCCCGGCTCGGGTCCGTGGTCGTTGCCGTGCTTGCCCGAACACATCGCGGCCTCGTCTCGGAGTTGGAGCTGACCGCCTCTCGTGACGGTGTGCCAACGGACTGTGTGGTGAACTTCGACAACATTCACACGATTCCCAGAACCGTGTTCCGTCGCCGAATAACCGCGCTCAGCCCGACACGCCTGTCCCGAGCCTGTCGAACCCTCCGCGACGCCACCGCCTGCTGATCCCGAGGATTGGGCCTCTCAGACCAGTTCGCGGTGGGCGGTTGATCCAGACTCTGGGCGTACCGGCGTGGTTGGTGGCCGATTGTTGAATCACGCGCCTTGAGCTTGTCGGTAGGACTGGTTGCCGGTCAGGTTTTGTGTCTTGGGAGTTCGGCTTGACTGTGCCCTGCCATGTCAACACCGCTACGCCTCGCGACGTTGGCTAGCGCTGCCGTTCGGTCCGGTCGGCGGCGCGCCTCACTTCGTCGGTCAGCCTTATTCGGTTGGTCGGGGTTGTTCGGTCCCCTCGTTCGGTTCGGTTCGGGTCGGCTCGGTCTGCCTCATTCGGTTCTGTCCGCCTCGTTCGGTTCTGGGTGCCTCGGTTTGCCCTTTGTTCGGTTCGGGTGGGGGTTGGTTTGTCGGTTCGGGTCCCGTGTTGGTCGGTCCGTGATGTCCGGTTTCGGTTGGCCGATCTCCGGTTTGTTGGTAGCGGCTGCCCCGCGTGACCGTGTCTGCTGCCCGCCCGGGAATCGACTGGGTTGCCTCTGCTCTGCCGGTCTGGATCCCCGGTCTGCGTCGGTCGGTTTGACCTCCCGGTTTGGCTGTGCCCGCGGCGTCGGTCGGGTGGTGTCGGGTTCTCTGATTGCGGCCGCGTCGCTCGGTTCGGTCGTGTTGGATGGCCTGGGGGGTCTGAGGCGGTATTTGCCGGTGTCGGGGTCTTGGTGGACCTGCCAGCCGTGGTCGTGGATCTTGTGGTGGCAGTCGTCGCATACCAGTGCGAGGTTGTCGAGGTCGGTGGGTCCGTTCTTTGACCACCAGATGATGTGATGAGCGCGGCACCACAGCGGGTTGGCGCCACATCCGATGCAGTGTTGGTCTCTTGCGATCAACGCGATCCGTTGAGCTTCAGTAGCGGTCCGCAGGCGGCGGCCCAGCCACATGTCTTGAGCCTTTGCGTCGAAGATCGACGGCAACAGGTTCGCCTCCAACGCCAAGCGGTGAAGCTCAACGATCGGTATCGGCGAACCGTCAGCCAACCGGGGATTGTCCAGTTGCTGTTTGAGCACATCGAAATCGGCGATCACCAACAGATCAGTGCCCGCAGACTTTCCGTCACCGGATGGTTGACAGATCAGCTCCGCCAGCGCGTCGGCCATCCGCTGCTGCGGCGTGGCCCGGTTGTTGGGGTCCTCGCGATGCCACAACTGTCGTTCTTTGGCAGTCAACGCAGTGGCGATACGCGCCCCGGTGATCTGATCGAACTCGCCTGTCAGCACGAACATCCCCGTGTCTGATGATTCGAAGATGCGGGCTTTGCGCCGTGAGCGTTGACGATCCAACAAGGCTTGGCCGTCATCATCAGCTACCTCTTGTTGATGGCGTTTCACAGTCTGGGCGAACTCATCGAAGGGTTCCTCGTTGGCTGCTTTGACGAGCAGTGCTTCATCTATCGGGCTCTCACCAGATGCTCGGGCGATCAACCGTGCGTGACCCTGGGGAATCTCACCAGACTCCAACGCCTCTCTAGTGGCGGGCAGTTCCGACAGCCGAGCCGCTGTTTCAACATCGCGTTTGGCCTCGCGCTTCGATGCCTGCAACTCGTCACGAACCAATCTCTGCGCATCGCCTTTGCTGTGTCGGCGGCTCAGTTCAGCCAACGACCTTGACTTCATCGCCGCCAGCCGAGACTCGGCCCGGCCCAACACCTTGAGATGCGACCGCAACGCCTCATCAGACAACCCCTGCTCATCGACGCGCCAGACACAGACCGACCCGGCGGTACCGCAGCCGGCACCGACAGAGGGGTCCAGCAGACCGGAAGAGAGAGCTGATTCCATGAACACAACCCTAGACACAGGGTATGACAGTGACCCCTGTAAACACTTTAAATATCATAGAAATATTAGGCGGTGCGGGTTGTTCGCCTCGACATGGTGATACCAGCAAGCGACCCGGCCAAAGCGCCCCAAGAAACAGAGGCATTCAAACCCGTCAGCGCACTGCGCGTGTGGGTGCGGAAACGTGCTGGTTCGAGCGTCACATACGACCGGGGTGTTTCGAGGGCGGCGTCGCCGAGGCGGGAGCGGATTAGGTTCTGCAGGTGTTGGCCCCACAGGTCGAAGTCGCCCCGTTCGCCGCGTTTGGTGAAGGTGGCGTAGTCGTCCTCCAGACCGTGGACCGAGCCGTCGTCGGCCACGCCGATCAGCAGGGTGCCGCCGAAGCCCGAGTTGGCGAAACCGGCGATGGTCTTGACAGCGGTGTCTTCGGCAACGCCCCCCTTGCGCTGTGCATTGATGTCCCAGCGCAGCGTGGATTTGTATTCCAGGTAGAGAGATTCGCGGTGGAGTGCGTCGAACATGGCCTCAGGAGGCACAACTGCGTGCCGTTGCCGGTTGGTCCTGCTGTCCCGCTTGCAGTCTGCCGCAAGCACAAATCCCAGGCATCAGTGCTTGGTTGGCCTGTAGCGTCGGAATCATGGGTTGCGAACCGAGGATTGAAGAGCAAGAGGCGCTTGACGTGATCTGTGCTCTCGAGGATGTGGAACGGCACGATTGGCTTCGTCCGGGGAGCAAGCCGACGCCAGATCTGGAGGTGACCATCGGTGGATGTCTGGTGACTGTTGAGGTCACCATGCACACGTCACCCAAGGAGCAGGAGCTTTGGGGTGCAGCCGAAAAAATGCGGTCCGTCGAGCACTCTGGGGATTGGCCACAGCGGGTCAGCGAATTGTCGTATCAGTGGAAAGTGATCGTTGGGGATCACCGATTCGAGTCCAGAGACCCTAGTCGCACGCTCAAGGAGATGGTCAACGCGTTGATACCCGTTCTAGCGACAGTTGAGGGCACGGGAGCGATCCCGGAGGTTATGCAACAGCGCGCAAACGAGATCCTGGACCCGGCTCCCTACAACCCGAACCTGCCAGGCATGGAATTGTCGTGGTTCCATGGATGGCTGGAAGCGGAAGATTCAGGAGTGGATTTTGATGATTTCGTGAATGCCCGTGCCGATCAGATCTGTGGCTACTGGTACCCGCCTGATATTGCCGACTGGGTGACCCAGGCGCGGGATCCTCGGACTGTGAAAGTGCTGGCACCTCCTCGCGCCGTGAATGCCGGATGCGGTGGGGTGCATGTCGATGTCTCTACGACTCGATCCTGCCGGGTTGAGGCGTTGCGTGATTTGACGCCGGCGATTCAAGCTGCCATTGATCACAAGGCGGGCCGAGGTCAGATGGCGAACGTCACGGGCAAGAAATGGCTTGTGGTGGCACTCGACGGGGGAAACGCTGCGCTCCAACTTGGAGGATTGTGCAGCAGGACGACCCGTCCATCGCCTTCGGAACTCGACAGCGTCGTGTTCCCAGATTTTGATGAGGTTTGGGTATTCTCGCGAACGTTCCGCGGCAAGCGTCATGCTGTGCTGCGGTTGTCCCACTCAGATCCCGCCCGATGCTGCACGGTTCCTGGGGCTGCGAACGCAGCGTAGGCTTCGTGGGAACGGAGAGCCCGGCAGTTCCATGTTGCAGCGCCGCTGTGCGGGCCTTGGGGCGGCAGTCTCATGCGAACCGGTATCTGGGGTGCCTACACTGGTTGAGCCCTCGTCGGGTGGTGTCTGGAAGGGAGTGGTCGTGAGTCGAGCGGATCTCCGGCTCGTTGTTGACAACCTCGGGGCGATCCGGCACGCCGACGTGGCGCTTCGGCCGCTCACTGTGCTGATCGGACGGAACAACACCGGCAAGACCTACCTTGCGCAGGCGCTCTACGCCGTCCACAAGGCGGTTGAGAGTTTCCCCCTCGGCAGGCCGGAGAGTCTGACTGACCGCGAGCACGGGTCCCTGCTGGAGGTGCTCGTGCCGCACATGGCGCCAGAGCACAGTGAGCCACCCCTCCAAGTTCGGGATCTGCCCGATGAGCTGAGGGCGAAGGTGGCAGAATGGATGCACCGGGCGCTCGAGGGCACGGGCCAAGCGTTGCTTCAGCGGTTGCACGCCTATTTCGGGGTGTCCGACCTTGCCGATATCACGAGGTGGGGTGCGAACGACCTCGTCATGAACGTGTTTCAGGACGACGATACTCTCCTGTTCGACAGCAGGGGAAACGCGTCCGTCGACCCGTCGGCGCTGCTTTCGGTGAGCATTGATGATGAGGATGCTCTTGGATTCCCACCTTTTGCACGGTTGTTGCCGCGCAACGGCGACGATCACGAAAACGAGTTCCTCCGACAACAGCTTGCCTGGATGCTGGCTTCGAACGTGTGGCAGGGGTACGCCGAGCAGGTGCAGCTCGGAGGGTCGGCACATTATCTTCCTGCGGGCCGGTCGGGTCTGCTGCACGCTTGGACGGACGTGGTGAAGCTGCGCCTGCAACTGGAGCGGGACCGTTTCGGTCTGGTCAGACCAGACTCCGATCTGGGAGGTGTCGCGCTTGATTTCATCTCGTCGTTGGCAGACATGCTCGGACCACACCAGCGCTACCGACACCGGCGACAACCCTCGCTGTTTCACGAAGACGAATCTCTTGCTCTCCTGCAGGAACTGATGGATGGCAAGATCCGGGCCGGTTCGGAAACTGACATGGTTCCTACGCTGGAATATGAGCAGGACGGCCATTTGTTGCCGATCCGCAGAGCATCATCGATGGTCGCCGATTTGGCGCCGCTTGCCATGTGGATCGACCGACTCATCCAACCCGGGGACCTGCTCATCATCGACGAACCTGAATCGCACCTGCATCCCGAAGCCATCCGTCTCGTTGCCCGTGTTCTGGTGCGGCTCGTCAATGAGAACGTGCGGGTCGTGTGCGCCACCCACAGCTCTGTTTTGTTGCACGAACTCTCGAACTGCATCTTGAGGAGCCAGTTGGGCAAGTCAGAGCAGGATCTGGATGATGGTCCTGCACACGGCGACGTCCTGGCCCTGGACGACATCGCGGTTCACCGCTTCCATAGGCCCGGCCCCACCGATCCGGTGGAGGTCGAGCAGGTGATTATCGAACCTGATTGGGGCATACCCGAGGACGAGTACGTGGATGTGGCCAGTGATCTGTCCAACGACACGGCACGTCTCATTCAATCGCTCGCGTGATTGACACAGCCTCAGTCCTGAAGCTGCACGCGCAGTGCGGCTGCGTCACGGTTGACGCAGAGCAGTCGCCGCTCTCCCGAGACGGGCTCGAACACGACGGCTGCCGCCTTCGAGTAGGTGGACTGCACCTCGTCATCGAGTGCGACAGGTGTGCAGCATTCCCGAAGGATCAGCAACGGCCCGATCTGCTGGTGTTTCGAGTTGTCGACGGTGAGGCACAGTGGGTCGTGATCGAAGTCAAGAGGACGATCCAGACCAAGGCGAGACGACAGATTGAAGCGGGTCTGGAGATACTTGCAGGATCCCCGCTGTTCCAGGTACCTGCAAGCCGCGCGCCTCTCGCAGTCGTTGCCTTCTCACGACTGCGAGCAACCGACTTGGACCGACATCGTCAACCGTTGCGTGTGCGGGAGCAGAGCATTCCGGTGAGGATTCTTCGGTGCGGCGAAGACGATGTGATCTGACCGCGATACGCGCAGACGCTCGCAGTCTGTCAGACGTTCAGTGCGGCGACTCGCGGGGCTGGATCTCATCGATTCAGATTTCCGCGGGTTTCTCCTTGAGCGTTGGTATCCCGCACTGGGCAAGAAATTCTCGAATGCGGCAATAGTCAATTTCGAGGCGTATGCAGGCGGTCGCGATCGAGGTGCTATTTCTGTCGACAGTGTCTTCCGTCACGATGCAGACAGCGTGACCATTGCTCTTGAGTTGGTGGGCGAGTGCCAAGACGTAGGGGTCTGCGTCCTCGTTGGTTTTGTGTGCATCAACGATGTTTCCGGCGACGGACATGACCTCTCTGATGTAGGAATGTTGCACTTCCAGGGGGTGTTTGAGGATTCCTCGAACCCCTGGTGCCCAAGCGCCAGGGAGGTCAGGGTGCGCTAATTCGGCCAGCTCGTTGATTACTTGCCGCGGCATGGCGATCTGCCCGTCGCGGACCATCTGTTCGAGGTGTTTGAAGGCATCCCACTGGTTCGTCACGGACACGATCGTCTTTGTCTGGATCAAGGAAGACGAATCGACAATCCAGACATCGATGTCATCCGGGTTCATTCAGCAGACCTTTCAGGTCATCGAGTTGGCCGGTGTTGAGCGCCAGGTGGTCTGCAAGGTCGCGTATGGTCAGGCGACCCCGGCTGGCGGCTTCGAGAAGAGCCCCCGGCAGGCGTGTTCCGAACTGGCGGATTCGTTTCTCTGAAGCGGGCTCGCCGCCACCTCCGCCTCCTGAAGCGTCATTCCAGTCTCTTGCAGCAAGTTGGGAGACGACAGCCGAATACAGTGTCTTCTCTGCGATTCCAGTTTCCTGAAGTCGAATCGCTGTGGCGCGCGTGCTGACAGAGAATCTGTTGGCGATCAACCGTGCGGTGTCGGCATCAGCGGTCGGAGAATCCGGCGTCGCTCCATAGTTTGCGGCGACCGTCTTGAGAGCTTCCTCGGGAAGGAGGTAGGACGCAGCGAATCGTTCGCACCATCTCTCGACTGACTGATCTTTTTGAGAAGGAACCACAAAGTTCTGGCAAGCGGCGTCGGTGCGTGTCAGCAAGTGAGCGACCTCGTGAAAGAGCGTGAAGATGCGAGCGGTCGGGTGGTACGCCGTATTCACAGCAACCAGGGGTGCGTAGTCGTTCCAAGCCCCGAACCCGCGGATGTTGTTCTTGCCCATCGAGAGCTGCATAACCAGGATTCCTTGGTCCTCAAGATGACTGCGCCACGCACGGAATGCTTCCGACGGGTTTGACCAAGCGAGTTGATCAGCAGTTGAGATACCGGATTTCGAACGTTCGACGGCAGCGATCTTGATCGGATCCTGCCCTGGACGGTACTGGTCCAGGCGGATTTGGAACGAGTCTGCGTCACGGAGGATCCAAGCAGCCAGTTCCTGGAGCCTGCGCGCCCAACGAATCTGACGCGTTTCGTCGGGGCCAAGCCGGTGATCCCCCAAGGCTTGGGCACTACGAAATGTGGTGGGCATTCCTGCCTCTACTGGCGGTTCGGGAAGGAAGAACAGAGCCGATGGTCGCTTCAAGGCCGCGACTAGCTTGCTGAACTGGCCTTTTGTGGGGCGCGCCTCGGCGTTCTCCCAGGCTTGAACCCATTCGACATCGAACCTGGCCCGCTCTGCGAGTTCAACCTGCGTGAGGCCGGCCTCTTTACGAGCCCAAGCGAGAACCTCGGCAGTGATGGGTACGGTCCTTGCTTCCATGTAGCTGATTCTCCCGCGGTTCCGCTGTTGGAGAGAGCGGAATGCCAGCAGCCTAGACCCTCGGCTATCACTCACCCCACGTTTTGTTCGCAGGTTCAAGGACCTGGTGGTCTGCGGGCTGTGGTAGCCGTCATCGGCAGGTACACCATTCGGTTCGGGATACTCCTGCCTGTTTCAGCAGTTCGCCGATCAGGCCCTTGCTGAGGTCACCGGAATGGTTGTTCGGGATGGTGAGCGGCCGTTGGCCCTCTTTGTACATGGTGTCGTGTTTCCGCCCGCGGTGGGGGCCGCTCCATCCCAAGTCTTTGAATCGGCGTATGAGTCTGGTGCGGGAGAGCGGGACGAGTCTCTCGCCCATCAATCGGGATTGAAGTTGACGCCGCCCATGACGGGGATGTCGTCGGCCCCGTGCTCGAGTTGGACGTGGACCCAGTCGGCCAGAGCGGAACGGAGGCTGTCGAGCGCTTCGTCCTTGGTGCTGCCGTATCCGAGTGCTCCCTGGAGTCCGGCGACTGTCGCGACGAACTCTTCGGGTCCGATGGCGCTCACCTTTGCGTGGGGCATGGCGGCATCAGACCATTCGGCGAGCAGCACGATGTACAGGTCTTCTTGTGATCTTGTCGAGTCGGGATCGGCTTGGATCGTTCTAGACATTCTGGTATCAGCCCATTTCGTGTCGAATTCTGAAATTCAGGGGGAAGCTGGGCTGTGGCGGCCTGTGTCGCGCAACCCTATATCTGTTGGCGCTGTTCCCGCAACAGTCGTGACTCGTCTCGACGGCTTGCACCCCATGGTCGCAGCAGGCCCCAGCGGCGCACAGACGGTCGACCTCGCGAGCACTCCACGGATCGCGCTCCTCTGCTACGAGCGGAACCATGAGCAGTGTCACCGATCCTGCATCCTTGAAGCCACCCAGACCGACCACCCAACGTCGAGCGTCCATCGGCCCTGATTCGGTGACTCTGCGATGGGCCGCCTACCTGCAAGAGTGACTGTTCGGAGGTTTTGGTATCGAGTTCTGTGGGCGTGGTGGCGGAGGGACATTCCGTGGAGCGGCCCCGCGTCTCGAGAACTCGGTCCTGCGAGTCTGACGGTTGTCCACGCGTGGAAGACTATCGGATAGACCGTTGCGCCGTCGAAGCCCCGAAACAGTCCACGGCCTGACGCGTTCAACGACTGGGGATTGCAACGCGTGACTATCTTTGAGTCATGGATCAACCTTTGGCAGATCGACTGCCACTCAACCGCAAAGAGCGGTACTACACCGGCACGGTGCTGCCCATGATCGTTTGCTGCGACGAGTTCGCCCATTTCGGTCGGTTCCTCAGGCTGTGCGGAGTGCCGGATGGCGCTGTCGTGGCTGGCCCCGGGGCCGCAATCTGGAAGGTCATCGTGGTGCCGACCTCCCCCGGGTCGGCCCGACGGAGGTCTCCTTGGCCCGGGATTGAGAGCGCGCTGAAGCCGAAGCAGGGGGAGACCTCGTGCCGCCTCGGGCCCTAGCCCTGGGAGTGGTGGATTATCTGACGTCTCGCCTCCCCGCGGTTGATCGCGTGGGCGATGTGGTCAGAGGTCACGCACTTGTCGAGGCGGCGGACCATTACTCGGATGGCATCGAGGGCCACTGCCTCCACTTCAGCCGCGCTGAATCCTTCCATTTCCTGCGCGGCTCCAACCAGATCGAAGTCGCTGCGCACCGATCTCAGCTTCAACGCCAGAATCTCGGATCGGGCGGTCTGGTCGGGAGACTCGAACTCGACTATCTCGTCGAATCTTCGCCAGACTGCGGAGTCCAGCAGCGTGGGGTGATTCGAGGTGGCTATGAAGAGCGAGTCGCTTCGGTGATCATCCACGACCTGCAGCATCGCGGCGACTACCCGGCGCAGTTCGCCGTGATCGGCCCGATCGCCTCGTTCCCGCCCGAGCATGTCGAACTCATCGAAAATCAAGACCCAGGATCCCACATCGAGGAAACTGAAGATCTGTTCAAGGTGCCGTGCCGTTTCACCCAGATATGACGAGACGATCGTGGCCAACCGGACACGGGCGATGGGTAGCCCGAGTTGCGCCGCGGTGGCCTCGGCGCTGGCTGACTTGCCGCTTCCCGGGGGGCCTACCAAGAGTACGCTCGACCGTGGCGAGACTCCGTGTGCCCGCAGTGCTGATCGTTGACGGAACTCTTCGACCAGCGACTCGAACACGCTGACCACCGGGTCGGGCAGAACCAGGTCTTGGAACGACAGTCGTGGTTCCTCAAGCGATATCAGTGGGAGGTCGTCGCGAGTCTTGGGCAGGGGTCGTAGCGAAGAAACCTGTGGTGGTCTCCGCCGGTGTCCTGGTTCTTCGAGGATCGCTTCAAGCTGCTCGGCGACGAGGTCGTGCCGTTTGCGCCTCTCGTCATCGATCAGTTCTTTCGCAGCGCGCTGAAACGCAGCATCGTCGCCCCGCTGATGACTGCGGAGCAGCGCCTTCACCAAGTCACTGCGTGCCACGCCATGAACATACTCGCGCACTGTGCCACCGCCCCACGCGGATGGTGAACCGCATGGTCGCAGATGCGGCTTGTGGGGCCGGATCCTGGAGGACAAACAATGAAAGATAGTGAAGTATCCGTCACAGGGAGAGTTCGCGACTATAGAATCCCGGCCGTGACCGCTACCTCCGAAAGTCCCACGATCGTCTCGATCGGCTACGAACGACGAGATGTCAGCGAACTGATCGGCCTCTTGAGGGCCAACGGGGTCGTGACGCTCGTAGACGTGCGCCTCAACCCGATCTCAAGAAAGAAGGGGTTTTCGAAGAAAGCTCTGGCTGCCGCGCTGGGCGATGCAGGGATCGAGTATCGCCACGAGCGGGAACTGGGAAACCCCAAGGAGAATCGCGATCCGTTCAGGCGAGGTCTGGAGTCAGCGCGACAGAGGTACACGCGTCACCTGCAAAACGGTGCACACTCGGTTTTAGAACGACTCGTCGACTTAGCGAGCACGTCACGGATCGCGCTCCTCTGCTACGAGCGGGACCATGACCAGTGTCACCGATCCTGCATCCTTGAAACCGCCCAGACCGACTGTCCCACACTAAGCGTCCTTCGGCTCTGATTCACCGCCCGAACTTCTCATCACCAAACGTGATCCAGAACAGTTGGACAAATGGCGACAGCGTGCCGATGCTATCGACGCGCAGCCATCGCTCTTTGACGATCCCGCCGACGATAGGCCGAAATTTGAGATCATCCCCTGGCGGTTCCGCTACGGCTACCGCTGCCTCGAGGCGGACTGCACAGGCCACCAACAGACCATTGTCGATTGGGAAGCAGAGGCTCTTTGGCGAAACGTTCGGTACCGAGAGAACTGGCAGGAACTCATGCGAATGAAGTTCGTGGACGAGCTATGGGCACCAGACCGCGATTCAGTCCTCTTCGTTGGCAACATGGAACAGCGGCCGTGGAACTTCCTCGTGCTTGGGGTTTTCTGGCCACCATCCCAACCACTCCAGACGTCACTTCTTGAGTAGCGCCGTACCTGATCGCCGCCGTCGCGCAGAAAGGACTTCCGATCCAACTGCCGCGAGGCCCGAACAGCAAATCTAGTGATCGAGTCGTCTTGTTGCTACCGCCAAGCGGTTGTCGAGCTAGCGAAGTAGCAGGTTGACATTGAGCCCGATTGGGGGATACCCGAGGACGAGTACGTGGATGTGTCCAGTGACCTGTCCAACGACACGGCACGTCTCATTCAATCGCTCGCGTGATCGACACCGCCTCAGTCCGGAGGCTGCACGCGCAGTGCGGCTGCATCACGGTGGACAACGAACCGTCGCCACTCACCCGAGACGGTCTCGAACACGACGGCTGCCGCCTTCGAATAGGTGGACTGCGCCTGGTCATCGAGTGCGACGAGTGCAAAGCCTTTGTGAAGGATCAGCAACGGCCCGATCTGCTGGTGTTTCGAGTTGTCGACGGTGAGGCTCAGTGGGTCGTGATCGAACCCTCGGCTATCGCCCGCCCCACGTTTTGTTCGCAGGTTCAAGGACTTGGTGGTCTGCGGGCTTTGGTAGCCGTCATCAGCAGGTACACCATTCGGCTCGGGACACTCCTGCCTGTTTCAGCAGTTCGCCGATCAGGCCCTTGCTGAGGTCACCGGAATGGTTGTTCGGGATGGTGAGCGGCCGTTGGCCCTCTTTGTACATGGTGTCGTGTTTCCGCCCGCGGTGGGGGCCGCTCCATCCCAAGTCTTTGAATCGGCGTATGAGTCTGGTGCGGGAGAGCGGGACGAGTCTCTCGCCCATCAATCGGGATTGAAGTTGACGCCGCCCATGACGGGGATGTCGTCGGCCCCGTGCTCGAGTTGGACGTGGACCCAGTCGGCCAGAGCGGAGCGGAGGCTGTCGAGCGCTTCGTCCTTGGTGCTGCCGTATCCGAGCGCTCCCTGGAGTCCGGCGACTGTCGCGACGAACTCTTCGGGTCCGATGGTGCTCACCTTTGCGTGGGGCATGGCGGCATCAGACCATTCGGCGAGCAGCACGATGTACAGGTCTTCTTGTGATCTTGTCGAGTCGGGGTCGGCTTGAATGGTTTTTACATTCTGGTATCAGCCCATTTCGTGTTGTTGGTCAGACCAGGGTGCCCAGGGGGGCTGCGGCGATGCGGTCGCCGAGTCGGAAGGCCGTGGTGGACGGGTGGACTACGAGTCCGGCCCTGAAGGTGTGGCCGAGCCGGTCCCGCAATGACGTCAGGTGGCGGGCATCGGCACTATGTCCAACAACTGTCCCCGCACGACATCGACGATGCCGGTCCCCCAGGCCTTGTCCCGGAACTTCCCGCGGCACCACATCAGATGCTCGTCTGGTCGGGGCGATCCGCGGAGCGTAGCCGGGTTGGTCTATCGACCGGCGCTTGGTTTTGTGGCTGCTACTGCGAACGGCAACCACCTGCGTGGCCTTTCGCGAGCACGCAGTAGTCGTGTGCCCTCGGCATGAACTTGCGGCATCTTGGTTTGCTGGCCCGCGCGGTTGTTGAGTCGCCGGGCTCTGACAGTCGGAGCTCGTCGTCTGTTCCCATCTCTTCGAGGATGACCGTTCGGGGTACCAGGGTCGATAACTGGAACAACCCGCGGCTTGCTTTGGTCACATAGCAGAGATCGGTGAGCCGTTTGAGGTTGTTGGCCGCGGCGGTTCTTGACACTTGCACGGTTCGGTGGATCTCGTTCAGCGTCGCCATCCCGCCGCTGTGTGCGATCACGCCGAGAAGTTCCTGATCTCTTTCAGCAAGGTCGTACCAGGCAGGCAGGCTGATCTTTGCGGCGGTTTCTCTCTCGGCGGTGTCGATAGCCGCGGAGACTACGGACATGCCGATCTCGTTGTCGGGCGCACCAGCCATCCTCCACGCTGTATCGCCGATCATCTGAAGCTTGTACGGCGACCCGTCGACCGCTTCTGCGGCGGCCCGCAGAGCGTCGCCTGCGATGGACCCGCCCGCCGCGCGGATCGGGTGGATCAACCCGACCGAAGCGTCGCTCGCCGACAACGGCGGCATGTCGTACGGCTCGCATCGCTGGAAAAACGTCAATTTTCTGTCTCTCAGCAAGGTGTGCTTGATCTCTGGCAGTCCAGCCCCGAGAAACGCCAGAGGCTTCTCTGAGCGGCGGGTGATGTGTTGAAGGTCGTTCGCCAACCTGCGTCCCTCTGTGCGGTCGATGCTGTGCAACTCGTCGACGCTCAACAGCACAGAGGTCCCGTTTCGTTGCACTGCGTCGACGAGGTAGGTGAGATGCTCCCAGACGCCCATCCGTGCGTGAAAGTCTCGGCTCTCGGTTGTAGTCACGCTTCCCGCGACTGGACCCAGCCGAACCCCGATGGTCCTCTCGACCGATTTCGTGTGCGGCTGTTCCATGTTGAGCGTCTCGACTGTTCGCTGCGCGTGGACAACAGCACCGACGATCCGCTCCAGCAGCCCAGGCGTGCTCGCATCCATCGAAAGCACAACCCAGCCCTCACGCACCGCTCGGTCTTCGATTTCGTTGAGCGTCACAGTCTTACCCGAACCCCGCACACCCATCAAGATGCTGGTGTACCGCTTATCGTTCGGCCCAGAGACCAGCCCGTCGCCCACATTCGACAGAATGCGATCTCGCCCGACCATGGACTGCGGGCTTTTCCTAAAATGCGGCGAGAACGGGCTGACAGTCATGTTCCCGAGAGCTGATCGGTGCTCCATCATGCAAGCCTACACCACTGCTCAACCGCTCCCTCATGACTTATGAACTCACCTCATCATTAGTTAACTTGCCTCACGACCTGTGAACTTGAACCTCACAATCCACGCCCGCGCAGCCAACAACTGCGGACTACCCCTTGGATCCGGGTGCTCTGGCTTGACTGCCGTTCCGTCCCGCCAAGGTGCTGGGCGTTGGCTAGAGGTCATCGCGGGGGCCGCGCAGGGTTTCTGGCTCTACGCGTTTGTGGGTGGGGTCCGGTCAGGGTGGGGGTCCGCAGTGGTGTTGAGCGTGCCGGGTCGGGTGTGTTGTCGGGCACGGCGGGAGCCTGGGCGGTCGTCGCGGCGGGGCCTGTGCTGTGCACCAAAAGCATTCAGGAGTCCCGGGAAGGTTTGATATTGCTTCGTGTTGGTTCTGGTAGTACGCTACGGGTACTCGCTGCACATGGCTACAGCTTCCCCCACCAACAACTTCCCACATTTACAGAACAACCAACGGGAGACTTGCCGTGACCGCCGCCGAGCAGGAGCGATTCGAGCTCCGCAACAGACTGATCGAAGCGCTTGGAGAGGACGTGGCCACCAAACTCATGGACTCGCTGCCACCATTCTCGTGGGACCAGGTCGCAACCAAAGACGACCTCAACACGCTGAGCGCAACGATGACCGCGAAGTTCGACCAAGTCGACGCCCAGTTCACCGCTGTGGCAGCAGAGTTCGTCAACCTACGAGGCGAGATCTCCAAAGAGATCGGACGGCTCGACAGCAAGATCACCACCGAGATCGGCGCGCTCGACAGCAAGATCACCACCGAGATCGGCGCCCTCGACAGTAGTTTCTCCAAGAAGATCACCGAGCAGACTCGGGTCATGGTGTTGATGATCTCCGGGTTCTCGCTGACCGTGTGCGGGGCCATGGCCGGCGGCATCCTCTTCGCCTGAACACCCATGCACGCCCTCTTGGGAGCGTGCCAGACCGCGTCCGCGGCGCTCCACGTTCAAGCGCAGGCCCCGTAACGGCGGACATGAACCCGCAACGGCCCGGCGTCGCCGCCGCACACCTCCACGCCGCCCAGCCCCCAACCAACAACTCACACACGCGTGCAGGGACAACTTCCACACCGATCCTCCAGAGTCTCGGCTGCAGATTCAGCACCGATTCTGGAGGATCTCTCGCGTTCAGCCGCGGACCCTCACCCCACCGACTCCACCCGCCAACGGACACC
The DNA here is from genome assembly GCA_965208435.1 of Candidatus Aldehydirespiratoraceae bacterium. Classification (GTDB taxonomy): domain Bacteria; phylum Actinomycetota; class Acidimicrobiia; order Acidimicrobiales; family Aldehydirespiratoraceae; genus VXYK01. The sequence continues at coordinate 2,576,362 of OZ242337.1, forward strand.
CCAACACTATGAGTGCGAAGAGCCGTTTAAGGCAGCTTGACGACATGATGCGCAGTTCGTCGGTCCAGTCGAGGAACACTTTGTCGTATTGGAGTTCAGTCCCACTCTTTGGGCGCGGAGATCGCGTTCGGTCGCCAATGCCAGAGTTCACGAAGCATCTTCCTTGGTCTGTTGCCGCCTGAATTGATCATGACTGGGAAGCCGGTGCGTAGCGACTTGTCTCACGTTCTCACGGAACGTTGGCCAACTTTGGAGCAAACCGAACGCGACTTGGGGAACGGCGAGCGTCGTGTAGGGAAATAGTACAAGCGATGCACCAGACTCATCGTCATGAGGAGCGTTGACGGTGGCCACCAATGCCACATTGAGGAACCGCATCACCGCTACGCCACTACCTTCGCTCTCTGCTAGTTCTATTTCGGCGTACCACTCGCGACACTGTTCCTTGCTGAGCCTTACCGTTTGCGGCAGCGGTCCCTTTGGAAGGCCGATGTATAGGAACGGTGCAACCAGTCCTCCAACGAGAGGTTCGCCGACGCGGACTTCCGCATCATGACGCGAGGGGTCGACGGTGAGGGCATCACCGTGCAGATAGGGGCGTGAGAGCCGAGTTGCGAGGGTGTCTCGTTGCGTCTCCGCCTTCTGGCGTGCTTCCTCAGCTTCCTGGCGTGCCTCCTCTGCATCGTCCAAGCGTTTCAGGAGACCACTGACCCCCTCAGGCACCCGGCGAGCGAACCATGCGAGGCATCCAGTCGCAACGGCTGTGACCAGCACAGCAGATAGTGCGAGCCATCCTCGAAACGCTTCAGGCGTGCCGGCGCTGCTTGTTGGCTCCGGCATGGCCTCCCATGTCGTAGCCAACCACACGCCAACAGCAACCGCCGCGAGGAGCACAACGGCTGCGATCACTGCAACGACAGCCTTCATGGTCATCCGTCTGGTGACGCGAGATACAGGTCCACGCCAGCAGACTACGGCCACCGCCGCGCAGCGATCCAGTTCTGTAAGCCACCAGAGCAACGAAGAGTTTGGAGTTGCGGGGTTGATCTCGGTGGTCGTAGGTTCGTGGGGTGGCTCGGATTGACGATCTGATCAGTCGGGTAGGCGATGAGCGTCTGCGTCGTGATCTTGAGGACTCGGTAAGCGCCTTCGTAACGGTTTGAAGTTCGGTCTGGTGTTCGAGGAGCACGAGCCTGAAGTGCTGGCGACTCCCGGGGTTACGATCCGTGCGGGTTCGACAGCTAGCGGCGAGGCCGTGGCGTTTGTGCCTCGCGTCATCGATCAGTTCTTTGACGGCGCGCTGGAACGCCGCATCGTCTCTCGAACTGCATCTTGAGGAGCCAGTTGGGCAAGTCAGAGCGGGATCTGGATGATGGCTCTGCACACGGCGACATCCTGGTCCTAGACGACATAGCGGTTCACCGCTTCCATCGGCCCGAACCCACCGATCCGGCGGAGGTCGAGCAGGTTGACAACGAGCCCGATTGGGGGATACCGGAGCTTCGTCCCGCGAGTTTGCTGGTCGCCCATGCGTGGGAGGCTACGAGACCTGCGGTCAAACCTCCAGTCCCTCTCTAGGTTCGACCCGATTCTCTGGGTCGAACCTCCCCAATGAACTAGCGGCGATCCGGGGCGTAGCCGACTACGGCTTCGTACGTGTCTCCGTCGCTCAACTCCTGTACGAGCTTGTCGACCCAAGCTTGGGTGTACCCGTACCCGCGCATGAGCCGGTCCCAGCGGCAGAAGTCGCCGTTGGTCGCCTCCGGCTCGCCCGCATCGCTGGCTGGACGTACACCGTAGTGCCGCCAACATCTTGTGTGCGTGTCCATGGTGAAGCGGTGTGGCAGCCGTTCAGAAACGAGATTCACGACCTCTTTTGGACGGAACAGATCGTCGGATGCGACGGGAGTGATCTTCCGCTTCGTCACGACGCCGATCTCTGCCAGCTGGTCGGCCATTTCGGGGGTGACCTGGTCTGGCCTGACGAAGCGAACGACCGAGTCGGCTGACCGTTCCCGATTCGCCGTCACCGCGACGAAGAAGATCTGGAGGCAGTAGTCGGAACTCTTGAGGATGTCCTCATCGAGGTCCGCGCGGTGCCTAGCCAAGAACTCGACTACGTCAGTAGGCAGCTGCGCTTGCGCCTTTCGAAGCGAACTGAGCGCGCCATCATTGCGGAACCCGCTCAGCTGGAGCGGGACGGCCAACCGGTCGCCCAGCGCGGCTTCGTCTCCGAACTGCGCCACCAGGAGGTTCTCGAAGTTGAGAAGCATCGCTTGCGCCTCGCCGACCACAGCGGGATCCAGCGCCGGCAAGTATCGATGAGCGATCTGGTTTCGTAGCCCTAGGAAGAAGTCGAGATTGGCTCGAACCGACGGGCGCTCATCGCCTGCCAGCGCTCGGTCAAACAGTTGCTTCGTGTCGAGGACCTTCGCGCGTCCGTCGATCAAGATCTGAGAGCCATTCTGATCACGCTGGTAGTAGTCGACGCCTGAGCGTTCCAGCAGAGCCTGGAGTAGCGAGTTCCATGCGACGATCATGAGAACGATGAACGTTTCGGTTCGGAAGCCTGCGAGGGGATCGTTGTAGACGCGTACGGCCGCCAGCGCCGCTTCGCGGCCCTTGGCCAGCAGCCGGTACTCCTCGGCCAGATCTCCAGCTTCGGTGGGAGATACGCCGTTCGCGCGTAGCAGAGCCTCCAATTTCGCGATCCGGGTGCTCTGACTTGACTGCCGCTCCGTTTCGACATCGAGCCAGCGCTTGACGTAGGCGGTGAAAGCCTTTCCGTGGGAGGTGGCGTTGTCCCAGTATTCGATCTCTAACCGTGACTTCGGCTCCCCGTCCCGCCATCGCTCGTACATCTCGGTCGCGAGTCGTACATGTTCCTCTTGAGTATGGTCCTCTCCGTCACGATCGTTCATTCGCTACTCCTGTCGACTAGTGGTGACCGTACCGGCGATCCGTTTGGCGTCGGTGAACAAGGCTGCCAAAGTGGGAACCGAGGCAGGGGAGGCTGAGCGTGCGGGCGTAGACTCGGAATCCGATGAATCAGATTTCGTTCGAAGGTCTCGCCGACAGTTTGGCGCCCGAGGCACTCGACTTGTTCCGAGAGATGGCGGCAGCCCACCTTGAGAGCACCGGCGATCGCTTGTTCATTTCGACCTCCACGTCCGCTGGCACGAACCTGAACTTCCTAGGACAGGGATCCAAGCGACCGTTCAGCGGAGCCGACGAAGGCTCACTCGCCGATCTAACGGACTGGGGTCTACTTCGCATCGACTACGGAGAGAGAGGAACGCCGAACTACCGAGTCACGGGGGAAGGGCAGCGGTTCTATCGACACCTGATGCAGGGCAAAGGGTCTGCGATTGACCAAATCGAAGAAGAGACTCGCCGCGTGATCTCTGGATCGGAGTATGCCGAGGCCCACCCGAAAGCAGCGCACCATTTGCGTGAGGCCTTTGACTTGCTCTGGAGTGGACGGATGGACAATCCGGTCGTGTCTGAACTTGGAGACCACTTGCGCAAGGCGGTGATGGACGCGACTACCGACCTAGTCGGGCCTGACGCGGAGGGAGGACAGGAGAAACCGATAGAACGCCTGAGGCTCCATCTGGAGGGGCTCGAACTTCCGTCACGCGAAGCCGAAGTTGTGTCTCGGATCGTCGAACTCGCCGAGGCTGTACTGAGGCTCGATCATCGCCTCAACCATATTCGTGATGAGGCGGACAAAGGAGAGCCCGACGCGCCTTGGGAAGAGGTTCGACGCGCGGCGTTCACAACAGCGTTCACGTGCTATGAACTCGACCGGTTGCAAGTTGCTGAGCATTGATGCCCGCCTATCCTCGTGAGTTGCCGCTTGGACACGGACGAGTGGACTGAGGGGGTCGTCGGCCCCAAAGCGCCTCGCCCAAAGGCTGAACTCCGACGACTCGAAATCGACCATTGAGCGGACGCAAAGGCTCCGGTTCGTTCGTCTGGTGGGTCTCAGGGGTCAGGATGCCATGGGGATGTGCGAGGAATTGCAGCCTGATACAGACCACAGAAGCGTTGTCACAGCTAGCTACCTCCGAGCGTATGCTCAACGCGAATTAGAGAGAAAGAGAACCGTGTGACACCCAGACCACCCTGGTCGAAACGGCAGACAAGTGAGAGCATCGAGGAGTTCTTTGTTCTGCGCGAGGGAGTACCCGACGGGTTGCGCAACTCTCTGCTAGGCGTTTTCGACGACTATTTCATAAGAGGCGGCTTCATAGATCTTCAACGAACGGAACACCTCGCGCGACTAACCGGGCGTGCGCTACCGCAATACCCCGGAGAGCTCAGGGCGTTGGTCTGGAATGACCAAGAACTCTTGCTTGATGCCATCGACCACCTGTTGCAATACCCGGGCGGAGATCCAACAGAATCGCGCCACTTGTTGGAGAGAGTGGTGTCGTATCTTAGCGATGCCCGCAGCGTTTTCGATGTTGTCCAGCTTGATGGGTGGAAGTGTGAACTTGTTTGGAGGCAGCCTCCGGAACTTACCGAGATCGTTGCGAAGGTGACCTCCGATCGGTCGCGAGCGTCAGATCACCTCCGCCGAGCTTGGTCGCATGCGTTTGCTCGTCGCCCCGATCCTTCGGCTGCCTGTATCGAAGCTGCAAAAGCTGTGGAAGCAGCCGCACGAGCGACAATCGAACCCAACAACCCCAGAGCAACGTTGGGAACGATGCTCAAGGTTGTAGAAGCCAAACCCGAGAAGTGGACGACGGTCTTCGAGTCGTCGGACGCCGGTTCCCTGGAAACGGTTATCTCGATGATGCAGATGATGTGGAAAGGGCACCTTCGTCACGGCAACCCAGAAGAACCGATTGATGTGTCAACCGAACAGTGCGAGATGATTGTTCACACTGCGGCCCTGCTCGTCCACTGGTTCGGTTCTGGACGGATCAAGACTGTCTAGGTCGGCTGACTTGCGGGAGCTGGTGCGGCGAGCGGAGGACTTACGCTTCAACCGAGACCTTACCGGTCACGGCTGCGGTGATCAGCGCGGTTCGGTACTCCTGTAGGAGCTTGATGACAGACTCCTCTCGCGAGGACAGAGCGTCGATGCGGGTCGTTTCGGTGTCGAGGTAGTCAGCGATGGTCCGCTGCTCGGGAAGCGGTGGTGTCGGTATCGGCATGCGGCCGACGTCCGCTGTGGAGACAGCGTCATAGGTTGAGCCAACTGACAGCGGTTCCAACGATTGTCGTGTCATGTGCAGGACCCACCAGGCGAATTGCGGATCGAGACGCTCTCGGCTTGGTGTTACGCCACAGAGTCCGCGGCCAATTGCATAGGCCTGATCCGCCCTGTTCAACGCGCCAACGGGTGCTCTCACTGATAGCAGGAGCGTTCCGATCTCAACGACCTTCGGGGCCGCGTTGCAGTACCACTTCGGAGTAGGGCTGCGTTCACCGAATTCAGCGTTTCCCTGTAAGAAAGGTCGTTCACCGGGCTCATCGCGGTATGCGTCGGACGGTGGTGACTGTCCCATGATCACACGACCTGCGTACTTGGTGGCCCGCAATTCCCAATGTTCGGGGATGTCGCCTAGCCAGTTGGTGCCGGAGGGGGGGGGAGGGGTCGAGGCCGCGGGTTACGGTCTGGGTGATCAGGGATGTGCGCTTCTCGGTGAGGAGGTCGATGAGGCGGCGTTTCTTGGAGATGAGGGTGTCGATGCGGGCGGTTTCGGTGTCGAGGTAGTCAGCGATCGTCCGTTGCTCGGGGAGAGATGGAAAGGGGACGACAGCTTCGCCGACGGCAGAATTTGGCAGCCCGAATCGTGTGATGCCTGTTGCCGCAACTTGGAGTTGACAATTCACCGCTGTTGACTGCATTGCTCGGAACACGAAACCGGGATCCGCTAGTGGAGTTGGTCGGACGATGCCGAGGTGGTAGCCACAGACGAAGTCATCGGCCGTTTCTTCGATGAGCGCCGGCACAGCGATGTCCTGCCAGTCCTCGGAATCCTTTGTGATCACAACGTCGCCTTCGCTCAGCTTGAATCGAGCGAACTCTTGTGGCGACGCTGTTGCTTCCATGAAACTGCCGTCGCCAGCCCGAATGCGGTCTGTGTAATAGACATCGGTGTAGTTGCACAGCTTGACGGGCAACTCTCCTTTCTTGGTCTTCTTGTCAACGTTGCTCGTCCGATATGACGCCCGATACTTGAGACGCAGAACTTCCCAGTGGGCGGGGATGTCGCCCAGCCAGTCCAGGCCAGAAGGCTTGTAATCAGGGAAGCGGTCTGTCACAGGGTTGCCTCGGCGAGGAGGGTTTGGATCTCGGCTTCTAGGGCTTTGATTTCGGCGTTGATCTCGGTGAGGGGGCGGGGCGGGGTGTAGGTGTAGAAGTGGCGGGTCAGGGGGATTTCGTAGCCGATCTTGGTCTTGTCGGGGTCGTGCCAGGCGTCGGGGACGTAGGGGAGAACCTCGGACTCCATGTAGTCGTCGATGGCTGTGCGGTACTCGATGGTCTCGAGCCGTGCTGAGGGGTCGCCCTCGAAAGTCACGCCCACCGGGGGCAGCGGGATGTTCTCGTAGTCGCGCAGGTCGGGGTCGGGCTTGGGAGCACCCGCGCGGTCGGTGATGATCGGGGCCTCGGGGTCACGCACAGCAACAGCTTCCGTCACGGCCTTGACCAGGGCAGCGGTCCGGTCCAGACCCGCCGAGTCGAGCACCTCTGACATCACAGCCCTCGCTAGCCTCTCGGTGGCGAAGGAACTGCCCAGCCGCTCGCGCAACGCATCGAGCAGAGCTTCGTGCAACGAAGCATCCAGCTTGCCGACGGCCTTGAGAGACTCGACAGCAAGCAAGGTGTCATCGGTGATCTCCCAACACAACTGCAGAGGACGCTCGACGGTGATGTGCAGGAAACCGAACGCCTCGTTGGGGAAGATCTTGACCTGGGGACCCTCCTCGAAGGCGCCGTACAGTCTCGCGATCTCATCGATCTGAGCGACCGAGAGCTCCTTGCGCTTCTGGCCGAGCGACTTGCGGGTCTTGGTGAAGATCTCGCGAGCGTCCAGAAGCTGGATCTTGCCGCGCCGCCGTGCCGTCTTGCGGTTGGTGACCACCCAGAAGTACGTCGAGATCCCGGTGTTGTAGAAGAGCTGGTCGGGCAAAGCGACGACCGCTTCGAGCATGTCGTTCTCAATGATCCAGCGCCGGATCTCCGACTCGCCCGAACCCGCACCCCCGGTGAACAGCGGCGACCCGTTGAACACGATCGCCAAGCGGGCGCCACCCTCGGCGGCGGGTTTCATCTTCGAGACCATGTGCTGCAGGAACAGGAAACTGCCGTCGTTGATGCGGGGCAGGCCAGCCCCGAAACGGCCGGCGAAACCCAGAGCCGAATGCTCGCCCCGCACCGAGTCGGCCACCATCTTCCACTCCACGCCGAAAGGAGGATTCGCCAGCAGGTAGTCGAAGCGCTCACCGGAATGCTGGTCGTCGTCGAAGCTGTTGCCGAAACGGATGTTGGCAGCCTCCTGGCCCTTGATGAGCATGTCGGCACGGCAGGTGGCATACGTCTCGGCGTTCAACTCCTGGCCGAACACCCGCAGACGAGCCTGCGGGTTGAGCCTGCGCAGGTGATCCTCGGCAACCGACAGCATCCCGCCGGTCCCGCACGCCGGATCGAGCAGCGTCTTGACCACACCGGGGCGCGTCAACAGCTCGTCGTCGTCGATGAACAGCAGGTTCACCATCAGCCGGATCACCTCACGGGGCGTGAAATGCTCACCCGCCGTCTCGTTCGACAGCTCGGAGAACCTGCGGATCAACTCCTCGTAGAGATAACCCATGTCGAGATCCGAGACCGACTCGGGGCTCAAGTCGATGTCGGCGAACTTCGACACTGCCAGATACAGCAGGTTGTGCTCGTCGAGGCGGTCGATCTGCACGTCGAAGTTGAACTTGTCGACAATGTCACGCGCCGACTCGGAGAACCCGGCGATGTAGTTCCGCAAGTTGCCGGCCACATTGTCGGGATCACCGAGCAGGGTGCCGAACGTGTGCCTCGACGTGTTGACGAACGGCTGCCCAGCCACCTGCTGCAACACCGGCTCACGATTCTGCAGCGACGGCGGCAGTTCCTCCAGACGCTCCAGCACAGCCTCCTTGGTCGGCTCCAGCACGCAGTCCAGGCGCCGCAGCACCGTCAACGGCAGGATCACCCGACCGTACTCCGACTGCTTGTAGACGCCCCGCAGCAGATCCGCCACCGACCAGATGAACCCCGCATGATTGTTGACCGCTGTCTCGCTCATCGATTCCAATCCCCGACAGTGTGCGTCGCCACACTAGAAGATCAGGGACGTTCCGTCCTACCCCGCGTTCAGCTCTGCGTGCTCACCGTCTCGCGGTCTGCCGAACTGGACTCCGTCGCCGACATCTGCGCCGAGGCAGTGCCGCATGGTCGTTGCCATGTCGGTTCGGCTCTGGTACGGTCTGGGCACTTGCCAAGTCGAGGCAACAGCTTCCCCCAGATTTGATTCGATTTGATTTGATGGAGGCTGCCATGACGGTGAGTGAGGAACAGCGACTCGAGTTGTTCCACAGGTTGAGTGAGCAGATCGGAGAGGGGGCTGCGAACACACTGATGGAGTCTTTACCCCCCTTTTCGTGGCACGACGTCGCCACCAAGGACGACCTCAAGGCCCTGAAGGAATGGACCGAGGTCAAGTTCGAGCGAGTCGATGCGCAGTTCGTTGCGCTGTCCGCCGAGTTTCGGACTGCGATCGCCGAACTCTCCGCCAACATGACCAATGAGATCGCGGGCCTGTCCAAGGAGGTCTCCGGCCTGTCCATGGACAACGCGAGACAGACCTGGGTGTTCGTGTCCACGGTGGCTGCCCTTGCGGTGGCCGTGTGCGCGACGATCGCCGGTGGCGTGTTCTTCGCCTGAACCCGCAGGTGTGGCCGGGCCGGGTCGGCGTACCTGATATTCGGGAACTGAGACCGACCCGGGTCAGCGGGGTTGGCAGGCGGGGCACCAGGTGGTGCTGCGGGCGTCTAGGACTCGGCGTGCCATGATCGTGCCGCAACGGTCGCAGGGCTCACCGGAGCGCCCGTAGCAGTGCAACTCGTGCTGGTTGGCGCCGGACTGGCCCTCTGAGTCCACGTAGTCGCGCAGGGTCGTGCCGCCGTACTTGATGCCGGAGTCGAGGGCCGTGCGTATTCCCTCGACGAGGCGGTCCGCCCGCTGCGGGCTCAGCCGCCGGGTCGCCGGGTTGATCCTGGCGAGCCAGAAGGCCTCGTCGGCGTATATGTTGCCGATCCCCGCCACCGGGCGCTGAGACAACAGCAGCGTCTTGACATAGCGGTCCGAGCGCTTCACGAAGGCAGCCAGGGACCGCCCGGTGAAGGCGGGATCCCACGGCTCGGGCCCCAGAGCAGCGAGCGTGGGGATGCCGCCGTGATCACCGCGCTCAACATGGTGGATGCGCCCGAAACGCCGAATGTCGTGGAACGTCAGCCGCCCACCGCTATCGAGGTCCCACCAAGCCCGAAGATGGGGATGCTCCAGCGCCTCGGGGGTCCGCTCCCGCACCGCGAGCCGCCCCGTCATCCCAAGGTGGACGATCAACTCCTCACCGCCGGAGAGGTCGAAGAGCAGGTACTTCCCCCGGCGGCGAACCCCCATGACCTCGGCGCCCACAGCACCCACGGCGGGCGTGAACTTCTCAGACCAGTGCGACCCGGCATCGACGATCTCCGCTCCCACCACACGCGGCTCAAGTTGGCGGCGGATCGTCTCCACCTCAGGCAGTTCAGGCACACCGGCACCCTATTGCAGCCGTGTCGGCGCAACCAAGGCAAGCGTGTCGGCGCAACAGGGGCGCGCGTCGGTGCAACTCGAGGATCAGGCTGACACATCCCCTCGGTCGCGGCGAGATGTTGAGCCTGCGCCCAAACGGCAGTGTGTACGAATATCGGTAGTGATTACCGGTTTTGAGCAGCATTGACTACCGAAAATCGCATATGTCGCGGGTTATGGTCGAAGGGTGCAACGAGGGTGTCAGGTGGTGCTGCGGACGCGAACGGCCCGGCGTGCCATGACGGTGCGCAACGATCGCAGACTCTCCGGAGCGTCCGTGGCAGTGCAGCCAGGGGTTCCACGGGCATGTCGGTACCCGGAACTATGCTGACGAACGTTCGTTCGCAAACGCCGCAACCACGGTAACCACGGGAGGCTCCCCATGCCCCGACAACTCGAGTTCGACTCCGGCTACGCCCGCGACGTCGTCGATGTGCCCGTCGCCGACGAGATGAGCGAGTCGTTCCTCGCCTACTCGCTGAGCGTCATCACCGCCAGGGCCATACCCGACGTGAGAGACGGCCTCAAACCGGTGCAGCGGCGGATCCTCTGGTCGATGCTGCAGATGGGGGTCCGCCCCGGCACTCCGTTCCGAAAGTCGGCCCGCATCGTCGGCGACACCATGGGCCGCTACCACCCCCACGGCGACTCCGCCATCTACGACACGCTGGTGCGGATGGGGCAGGACTTCTCGCGGATGCTCCCGTTCATCGACCCGCAGGGCAACTTCGGCTCCCTCGACGATCCGCCCGCAGCATCGCGCTACACCGAATGCCGCCTCGCCGCCCCGGCCATGGACATGGTCCGCGAGCTCGACGAGGACACTGTCGACTTCCGCGCCACCTACGACGGCGAGGGAGAGGAGCCGGTGGTGCTGCCCGCGGCGGTGCCCAACATCATCGTCAACGGCACCAGCGGGATCGCCGTGGGAATGGCCACCAACATGGCCCCGCACAACCTCCGTGAGGCAGCCGAACTGGTCAGGCTGGTGATGACCAGGCGGCGCCCCAAGCCGACCGTCGACGAGATGATGGAAGTGCTCCCCGGGCCCGACTTCCCGTCGGGCGGCATCGTGGTCAACGACGGCCTGCGCGAGGCCTACGAGACCGGGCGCGGCTCGTTCCGGATCCGTGCGAAGGCCCACGTCGAGCAGGTCACCCGCTCACGTCAGGCGGTGGTCGTCACCGAGTTGCCGTACCTGGTCGGGCCCGAGCGGGTGATCAGCAAGGTCCAGGAACTCGCCAACAACGGCAGGCTCGCCGGGATCGCGGGCATCGCCGACCTCAGCGACATGGAGGGGCTGCGCATCCAGATCGACCTGAAACCGGGCGTCAACCCGCAGCTCGCACTCCAGGACCTGTACCGGCTCACACCGCTCGAGGAGACGTTCGGAATCAACAATGTGGTGCTGGTCGACGGGGTGCCGACCACGCTCGGCATCGGTGACCTGTGCCGCCTCTACACCGAGCACCGCCTCGAGGTGATCGTCCGCCGCACCGAGTACCGCCTCGCCAAAGCACAGGACCGCCTGCACATCCTCGAGGGTCTGCTGGTCGCCCTCGACGCGATAGACGAGGTCGTCGCCATCATCCGAGGCTCCCAGGACGCCCCCGAAGCCCGGGTGAGGCTGATCGAGCGGTTCCTGCTTACAGACGTCCAGGCAGCGCACATCCTCGACATGCCGCTGCGTCGGCTCACCGCCCTGGCCAAGCTCGAACTCGAACAGGAGGCCACCGGACTGCGCGTCGACATTGCCGAGTATCACAAGCTGCTCAGCTCGGAGGCACGCCGCCGCACCCTCGTGCTCAAGGAGCTCGACGAGATCGTCGAGGCCCACGGGGTCCCGAGGCGCGCCGAGATCATCGAACCCGACAGCATCGTGGTACACGAACAGCCCGCGCCCGACGAATCCGAGACCGTGGGCGTCGATGAACCGTGCGTGGTGACCCTGTCGACGTCGGGGAATCTCGGCCGTGTTCCCACCAACGGAGCGCGGCGGGCGACCGTGGGCCGTCACGATCTGATCGCGGCCCGCGCCATGACCACCACAGGCTCCGAGATCATGGCGGTCACCTCCGAGGGTCGAGCCGTCCCGGTGCGGGTCCGGGAGCTTCCTGATGCAACCGGACGTGCCCGCGGAGTGGCCGCATCGGCGCAGCTCGGGCTCAACAGGGGCGAGACGGTGCTGGCGCTGCTCACCGACGGCGACGAACGCCTGGTGCTCGTGACAGCCAACGGTGTGGTGAAAAGGCTGACCCTCGGCGAGGTGATGGGCACCAGATCGTCTGCGACCGTGGTCTCGCTGAAGGGCAACGACCGGGTGGTCGCGGCGTTCCGGGCCCCCCTCGGCGTCGACATCGCCCTCGTTGCATCCGACGGCCAGGTGCTGCGCACACCCGTCGACGGCATCAACGACCAGGGTCGGGGCGCGGCCGGAGTCGCCGGCATGAGACTGCTCGGTGACGCCGAGGTCGTGGGCGCCGATGCGATGCTCGGAGACGGTGTGGTGCTGACCGTCACCAGCGCCGCAGGTGTCAAGGCGACGCCCTACAGCGACCTGTCGGCGAAGGGCCGTGGCGGCCAGGGAGTGCGGATCGCCCGGCTGGCCGAAGGCGAGACGGTCACCGGCGCCTGGTTCGGGCCTGCGGCGATGACCGACGTGTACTCGCTCATGGCCGACTACGACGACCCCCGCAAGCTTGATCCCAACCCTGTGCCGCTCAACATCGACCCCAGCGCCCGCGACCTGGTGCCGAGCCGCACCGAGCGCCAGATCATGGTGGTTGCAGACGCCCGCTGGTAGGTGACGGCGCGATGCTGTACCTCGGCTCGGCGACGAGCGTCAGATCATGGTGTTGCAGACGCCCGCTGGTAGTGCCTCTCGGGTGGCTCGCCCCCCGCTGCCGGCTCGCCCCCCCCGCTGGTAGCGCTGCTCGGCACTCGGTCAGTTGAACTGATCGAGTCCTTCGATGATCCGCTGCTGTTGCGCGGAGTTGAAGCCGTTGAGAGGTTGGGTTCCTTCGGTCAGGTCGTGGCTGAGCAGGATCATCGAACTGTTCGTCCTGATTCCGTACTGGCGCCAGGTCGTGAACGACGGGTCCCAGACCATGGTCGGGGTCGTGACTCCGAGGCCGGTCACGAAATCGAGAGCCTGGTTGAAGTCGTCCTGGCCGCCCATGCCGATGACCTGGATCTCGTTGATGTGTGTTCGAGCGAACTGCTCGACGTGCGGCGCCTCGCGCCGACAGGTCGGTCAATGAGGCGCCCAGAACCACAACAGCACCGGACGGTCGCCGTCCACGGCGTCTGCCAGACTGGTGATCGACCCGTCGGCGACGTCGAGGACTTCGATGCGCCGCCGGTCGGTGTTTGGTTGCAACAACGGGGCGTTGGCGGCCGCGGCGTCGAGGATCTCCTGTCGGGTCAGGGTCTTGGCCGTTGTGGTTGTCGGTGCGGCGGTGGTTGTCGTTGTGGCTGTTGTCGGACTGTCCGTGGTTGCCGGCGCGTCGGTGGTTGCTGACGTGTCGGTGATTGTCGGCGCGGCTGTTGTCGGCGCGGTTGTGGTTGTCGGCGCGGCTGTCGTTGCGGATGCCCCGGTGGTTGCCGGCGCGTCCGTGCCGGTTGCGTCTGTGTCTGAAGAGTCCGTGTCTGATGAGCCGGGGTCGGTTGCGTCTGTGTCCGTCTGCGGAATCGTGGTCGTGGACACTTCGGCTGTGCTGTCGGTGGTTGTCGGTGCGGTGGTCTCGGTCGGCGCGGGGTCGGATGGAAGGGTCGCTTCCGGGCTGTCGCCGTCGGCTGTCGTCGGTGCTGCGGTGTCCTGGACAGGTTCGCTCCCGCCCTCGCCTCGGCCTTCACCATTGCCCCCGTCCTGTGGTCCGGTCGTTGCGTATTCCGGGGTGAGGGGCGGGAGCGTGGTCGTCGCGAAACCGGCGTCTCCGGAACCGTCGGGCCCTGAAGAGTCGTCGCCGCCACAAGCCGCGGCAACGCTCGCGAACACAACGGTGATCGCTAGGGTGAACGCAGGGAGTCGGCGGATCTGCAAGACCTCAATCATAACCAAATCCGCTCCCCTGTCACCCGTGCCTAGTACGGTGTTGCGAACACCCGTTCGTTGACCGCCCACCCTCTGTATTCTTGGATTCCGACTTGGCCACAACCACCACAACCGCTTACGACGCTGACGCGATCGAGACACTTGAAGGCTTGGAGGCCGTGCGTAAACGGCCGGGCATGTACATCGGCGGCACGGGCAGCGCGGGGCTCATGCACCTCGTGTGGGAACTGATCGACAATGCCGTCGACGAGGCCGCTGCGGGCTTCGCGACCAAGGTCGACGTCACCCTGCACCGCGACAGGTCGGTGGAGGTCAGCGACAACGGCCGCGGCATCCCCATCGACCGCCACGCCAAGCGCAAGGTTTCAGCGGTCGAGGTCGTGTTCACGGAGCTGCACGCGGGGGGCAAGTTCGGTGGCGGCGCGTATTCGTCGTCGGGCGGCCTTCACGGGGTGGGGGCGTCGGTCGTCAACGCCCTGGCCACCAGACTGGTCGTCGAGGTCGACCGTGACGGCGGCACCCATGTCCTCGGCTTCAAAGACCGTGTGGCGGGCCAGTTCAACGGTTCGAACAACTTCAAGGCCGGCCATCAACTCCAGAAGCTCAAGCGCGTCTCCAAGAACCGGACGGGCACGCGGGTGCGTTTCTGGCCCGATTTCGAGATTTTCGACCCCGATGCCCGCGTCGACTTCGACAAGGTCTGCGATCGTGTGACGCAGGCGTGCTTCCTGGTGCCCGGGATGCGGGTCTCGGTCACCGACAGACGAGCGGGTGGCGCTGCCGAGCCGTTCGTGTTCGTCAGCAGGGGAGGTCTCGCCGACCTCGTCGACCACCTTTCCGACTCTCCGCCGGTCAGCGCGGTCATCACGGGCAACGGCATCGACACCTTCGTTGAGAAGGTGCCGGTCAACAAGAAGATGACCGACGTCACCAGGGAGTGCACCGTCGACATCGCTCTGCGCTGGGTCGACGGCTACGACACGAAGGTGGTGTCGTTCGTCAACACCATCCCCACTTCCCAGGGCGGGACCCACGTTGCTGGATTCGACAAGGCGCTCACCCGCGTGGTCAACAGTGTGCTGCTCAAGGACCACCACAAACTGGCCAAGCTCGCCAAGCAGAACAAGCACAAGGCCGTCAAGGACGATGTGCAGGAGGGCCTTGTTGCGGCGCTGAAAGTGACCTTTGCGGAGCCCCAGTTCCGCGGGCAGACCAAACAGGAACTGGGCACTCCCGCAATCGACGGGATTGTCAGCCGGGTGGTGTATGAACAGCTCAAGGAGTGGTTCGAGCCCGGTGGCGGGCCCCGCAGCCATGTCAAGGCGATCGCCGACAAGCTGTCGAACGCGGTGCAGAACCGTGTGGCCTCCAAGACGCTGCTGGAGAACCAGCGCAAGGCTGCGAGCCTCGGTTCGACCGGAATGCCCCAGAAGCTCGCCGACTGCCGGGTCCACGGCATGGACTCGGAGCTGATCCTGGTGGAGGGGGACTCGGCGGCCGGCCCTGCCAAGCGGGGCCGCGACTCCGAGACGATGGCGATCCTGCCGCTGCGGGGCAAGGTGGTCAATGCCCACAAGGCGACCGAGAAGCAGGTGCTCGACAACGCCGAGGCGACCGCGTTGTTCACTGCGCTCGGCGCTGGGGCCGGCCGCAAGTTCAACATCGCAGACGCCCGCTACGGCCGCATTGTGATCCTGTGCGACGCCGATGTCGACGGCAGCCATATCCGGTGCCTGCTGCTGACGCTGATCTACAAGTACCTGCGGCCGATGCTCGAGGCGGGGCGGGTGTTCGCGGCCCAGCCACCGCTGTTCACGACCAAGGTCGGCGACGAGACCTACCGGGTCTACTCCGAGGAGGAGAAGGAGGCGGTGACCGACGAACTGTGCAGGGGAAACCGCCGCCGCGAGAACATCAAGTGGCAGCGTTTCAAGGGTCTCGGCGAGATGAACGTCGACGAGCTCCGTCATTGCGCCCTCGATCCCAACACCCGCACTCTGCGCCGGCTCACCATGGACGACGGCGCGCAGACCAAGCAGGCCCTGGAGATGTTCGAGGTGCTGATGGGCACCGACGTGTCGAGCAGGCGCGACTTCCTGATCCGCAACAGCGCACTGGTGGACAGCACGATCCTCGACGTCTAGGCCCTGTGGCGCCTGACCGGCCGGTTCATTCACAGAACTTGACGGTCTCACCTTGCGATGTCACACCCATGGTGTAGAACTACATGAGTGGAACTCGACTCGGAACTCACCGGTACTGCGGATGCGGAAGTACCGGCATCTCCCGCCTCCGGCGCGGCTGTGCCGCCGTTGATCCCGGTGCCCCCGCCCCGCCTCTCCCCCTCGGGAGCGGGGACCTTCGTGCAGTGCCCCCGCCGGTGGAGGTTCCGCTACATCGACCGTCTCGCGGACCCTCCGGGCGAAGACGCACTGGCCGGGAGCTTCGCGCACCGGGTCCTCGAACTGCTGCTGCAGCGCGAGCCCGCGCAGCGAACAGTCGAGGAGGCCCGGGCCATTGCCCGAACCGAGTGGCCCGAGACCGAGGCCATGGACGACTATCAGGCGTTGGAGCACGACGAGGAGCAGTCCCGCCACTTCCGCTGGAAGGCGTGGACGGCGATCGAGGGGTTGTGGCACCTCGAAGATCCCGCAACAGTCGAGGTACGGGCCACCGAACAGGACGTAGAAGCTGAACTGGCCGGAGTGCCGTTCCGGGGGATCGTCGACCGGATCGAAACCGAGGGCGACGGGATCGTCGTCACCGACTACAAGTCAGGCAAGGTGCCCTCCCATCGCTACCGTCGGTCGCGGCTCGACCAGGTGTTGTTGTATGCCGCCGCGGTGGAGGCGTCCACCGGCGAGATGCCGGTGCGTGCCCGGCTGCTCTATCTCGGCCAGCGCACAGTAGGCATGGACGTCAACCAAGAGGAGATCGATGCCGTCACCGAGAAGCTCGCAGGCACCTGGTCTGAGATCCGAACGGCTTGTTCTGAAGACGAGTTCGAGCCGCGTCCGGGCCCGCTGTGCGGCTGGTGCCCCTATGTGTCGATGTGTCCGCAGGGTGCGGCCGAAGTCGCCTCCAGGGCTGACCGCAAAGCTGCTGAAGAAGCGGAACTAGTGGCTTTGGCCAGCTGAAACGAGCCGTAGCAGACTCGAATCACGCCTTATTCGTCGCTGTCCTGCCGAATCAGCGTTGCGGAACCAGCGTTTCCACAGGTAACGCAGCACCAGCGCACCGACGAGAGTACACGCCGCACTCACCAGAGCGCTGTTGAGCAACAGCTTGTCGGGAGGCGGGTTGGCAGGTTCAGGCGTGACCGCGGGAGTTGGAGGCGGGTCGTGTGTGGCCTCGGAGGCCTCGTCGATGCTCTCAGCCACGCCGGGCGCTGAACGGTCCGAACTAGCGCCCTGGCCGCTCGACTCGGGGGTGCGCGTGAGCAGGAGCGCATCCACCGGGGCAGGCCCGGAGGCTGTTGGTTTCGGACGCTGACGTTTGGCTTGCGGGTCATACGCCATTGGACACCTCGCGGTTGATGATGAGATCGAAGACAGTCTCGAACTCAGCGGCGGCTTCGGGGGCGCCGGCGCGGGACCCGAGGGCATGGATCGGCAGGGAGTTGGCAGCCGCTTCGGCCACCGCGGCACGGAGCCGCACCGCCGGCAGCACCATGGAGCCATGGTCGGTTCGGAGTTGTTCGTCCCAATAGCGGGCGTCCCTGGTGCGACCCAGGCGGTTGACGACCACACCAGCCACAGTGAGCGGCTCGCTGCGGCGTGAGGAGATCCGCTTCACGGTCCGCAGGATCTGATCGACACCGTCCGATGCCCAAGCGCCCGGTTCGGTGACGATCAACGCTTGATCCGCCGCGAACAGCCCATTGATGGTGAGCAGGCCCAACGATGGGGGGCAGTCGATTATCACCAGGTCGTGATCAATGCCTTCGAGCGCCACCGAGAGACGATTGTTGGCTCCGATCGGGTCGGTCATCAGTTGCGGTTCACGGGCCGCGAGAGCCGGCGTGGCGGGAACGACCGACGGGGGACGACCGTTCCCCGAGGGCCAGCCCGAGGTTGCCCGCAGACTCGCGATCGAACCGGGCCGCTCCTCGGCCAGTGCGTGGTCGACGCTGAAGGGAGGGTTCCACACCCCCAGACCAGTGGTGGCGTTGCCCTGCGGGTCGATGTCGATCACCAGACAGTCGAGTCGGCGGGCCCAAGCCGTGGCAGCCAGCCCCAATGCCACAGTGGTCTTGCCCACTCCACCCTTCTGGTTGACCAGCGTGAGGACCTGCACACTGACAAGGTAGTCAACAGATCCGCCAACGGCCACGGCGGAGCCGAGTTGGCGCTCGCTGATGCCTGATTCTGGTCAGGCCGCGCGTCTGGCTCTGTTCGCTCCCCGAAGAATGTCGTCGAGAGCGTCGACCAGGTCGGGACGGCCCTCGAACAGTTCGTCCACCAATGGTCCGCTCCAAGGGACACACAAGTGTGTCGGTTCCAGACCGGCCTTGGTCCACGACTCGGCGATACGGCGGATCGCGCCGTCCACCTGAGGATCGGCGGCCGTGACTGAAGCGACAGCCAGTTCCTCGACGTTCCACTCGTCGTCTTGCACAAGTGGGGCGTGGACCAGTTTCAGGCGATAGCGCAGCGCTTCGGCAGCGATCATTGCGTGATTCACCGGTGGTGCCCTCCAACGGATCGGATCTGTGGATAACCAACAGAATCTGTGGACAGATACGCGAAAGAATAAAACACACGCGGAGAACTCTGGTGGATACCTTTCCCGATGCCCGTGTTGTGCTCACCTCTGGAGCGTGCAGCAGCCGGGCGCACAGTCGTAGGGTCGTGCGGGCAGTGCGCTCAGGGCCCGTCGACTCGAGAGGCCCAACCGCTCCTCGACCAGCTCGCGGGCCATGGCGATGAAGTCGGGGTCGGGGGCTGTTCCCGGAGTGGTCGCACGTTCAATCCGGATCCCGAGTTCCTCGGCGGTCGCAGCGGCTTCGTGGTCCAGGTCCCACACCACTTCCATATGGTCCGAGACGAAACCGATCGGGACCACCACCGCCGCGCGGATCCCCTGAGCCCCGAGCCGGCGGAGGTGATCGTTGACATCGGGTTCGAGCCACGGCACCGACGCAGGCCCCGAGCGGCTCTGCCAGACCAGATGGCGGACGCTCTCGGGTGAGGCGGCCGCAGCCACAAGGTCCATGGTCGCCCGCAACTGGGCTTCGTAGTCACACGTTTCGGCCATCGCCACCGGGATGGAATGAGCAGTGAACACCAATGGGGGAGGATCGGTTGAGGCGAGGCGGTCGAGCGCCTGTCGGGTTGAGTCGATGAACGGTTGCACGAACCCGGGATGGTCGAAGTAGGGCCTGATCTTGTCGATCCGCACAGCGTCGGCCCCTGCTGCCGCTCTGGCGCGGTCGATGTCCTCGAGGTACTGCCGACAGCTTGAGTATGAACTGTACGCGGACGTCACCAGAGCGACTGCATGGCGGACCCCGTCGCCGGCCATCTGCGCGATCGTCTCTTCAAGCAGAGGGTGCCAGTTGCGGTTTCCCCAATAGACGGGCAATGAATGGCCGGCCGAGTCGAGTTCGGACTGAAGTGCCCGACGAATCGCTCGGCACTGCTCGTTGATCGGGCTGACCCCGCCGAAGTGCTGATAGTGGGCGCCCACCTCGGCAAGGCGCTCGGGTGGGATCTTGCGGCCGGCGGTGACCCGCTCAAGGAACGGCAAGACGTCTTCGGGCCCTTCCGGACCTCCAAAGCCAACCAGCAGCACGGCGTCGATATCAGACACAAAGCGAGGCTACCTTTGGCGAAGCGCCGGTAGCGTCGGCGGATGGCCGCAATTCAGGTGGAAGGGCTGGTTCGCTGTTTCGGTGAATTGCGAGCCGTCAACGGTATCGATCTCGAAGTCTCCGAAGGAGAGATCTACGGGTTCCTGGGCCCCAACGGCGCCGGCAAGTCGACCCTGGTGCGGATGCTGTGCACTCTGCTGCTCCCCACCAGCGGTCGCGCCCGGGTAGCCGGCTTCGATGTGGTCTCCCAAGCCGCTCAGCTGCGGTTCTCGATCGGTGCGGCCCTTCAGGAAGCGGCCCTCGACGACCGCATGACCGGTCTTGAGATCCTCCAGACTCAGGGCCGCCTGTTCGGGTTGCGCTCCAGCGAAATCAGCCGGCGGATCGACGAACTCGCGAGGTCACAGGCCATCGCATGGAAGGAGTCGATCCATGACCACGACAACCACACCGCACCATCACATCGCGGCGCGGCCGACCGGATTCTTCAGAGACGTCGGCAGCATCGCCATCCGGTCGGTGCGACAGCTGCCCCGTGATCTCGAAGCGGTGATCCCAGCGCTTCTGATCCCGTTGTTCTTTCTGGTCATCAACGTCGGTTCGCTGCAGGACGTTGCCAACTTCACCTCCATCGAGATCGACTACAAGGCGTTCCAGTTGCCCGTAGCCATCATCTTCGCGGTGACAGGAGTGTCGCGTGCGCCTGCCCTTGTGCTCGATATCCAGAACGGATACTTCGACCGCCTGATGCTCACACCGGTGTCACGCAGGGCGCTGCTGATAGGGCATATCGTCGCCGACTTCGTGCTGGTCGTGATGCTCGTGATCCCGGTGCTGGTGTTCGGCTTCATCATCGGTGTCCGGTTCCCGACCGGGCCGTTGGGAGTCCTCGCATTCATTGTGATGGGCGCCCTGTGGGGGGTCGCCTACACCGGCCTGCCCTACGCCATCGCCCTGCGCACGGGCAACCCGGGAGCGGTCAACTCCTCGTTCCTGCTGTTCTTCCCGTTCGCATTCATCACCTCATCGTTCGTCCCGATCGACGCGATGACCGGATGGCTCGGTGAGGCTGCCAGGTACAACCCGGTGACCTACCTGTTGGAGGGCCTGCGATCGCTCTTCCTCGAGTGGAACGGCCGGTCACTGTTGGAGGCCGTGCTGGCAATCGCGGGCGTGGCGTTCATCAGCCAGACGTTGGCGTTCCGCGCTCTGAAACACCGAGTCGCCCGCGGCTGAGCGGGGTCTTTATCCGCCTCGCTCGCTGGGCGGCCGGCACCGCACGGCTCTGATCCATACCGCGTCCCGGTACCCTGAGCAGCATGACGGAAACGGAACTTGCGACCGCTGAAACCGACCAGGGCGAGGTCCTGATCGTCACCGACGCTGCGCGCGCCACGGTGCTCGACATCCGTTCCAACGAAGATGATGCGGAATCACTGGGACTTCGAGTGGAGGTGACCGGCGCCAGCGGCGTCGACTACACCTACGACCTGTCGCTCGAACCGGTTGCCGAGAAGGCACAGGACGACCACACCCATACCAAGGACGGGCTCACGGTGGTCGTCCCGGCGCTCAGCGTCACAGCGCTGATGGGTGCCACACTCGACCTTCCGACGAACGCCGGCCAGGGCGGCCTGGTGATCCGCAACCCGAATCGGCCGAACCCGCTCGGCGACCTCGGTCAACTTGAGTTGGTCGGCGACTCGGCGAACAAGGTCCGCACACTGCTGGCCGAGCGGATCAACCCCGCCCTTGCCTCGCACGGTGGTTACGCCGAGTTGGTGGGTGTGGAGGGTGACCGGGCCTTCGTGGCCATGGGAGGTGGTTGCCAGGGGTGCGCCATGAGCGCTGCCACCCTGCGCGAGGGGATCTCCAAGGCAATCCTCGAAGCAATCCCAGAAATCACTGAAGTCGTCGACACCACCGACCACGACCAGGGCGAGAACCCCTACTACACGTAGCTGAGGACTTCGGTGGTGATGCCCTCGGCGTCTAGACCGAAGCGGGCATGGATGTCGTTGGGGTCGGCGTGGGGGACGTACTCCACGGGAATACCCAAGACCCGGATGCGGCAAGCAGTGTCGCGGTCGCCCAAGGTGTCACGAACTGCAGCGCCCGCTCCGCCGACACGCAATCCGTCCTCGACGGTCACAACCACATCGTGCTGCGCGATGTCGTCGATCATCTTCGGATCAAGCGGTACCACCGCTCGAGGATCATAGACGGTGGCCTCGATCCCGTTGGCTGCGAGCCCCTCGGCCGCAGCCGTCACCGCACCGAGCATCTGACCGAAGCCGAGCAGCGCGACCCTTCCGTCGCCGCTGCGGGTCTTGCGAGCGTTGAGGCCCGCTCCGACCTCATGGTCGGCCACATGGGCAGCCGCGCCGCGCGACCAGCGGATCGCCACCGGACCATCAGTCAGGTCCATGGCGTCGTCCATCATCTGCTGGAGTTCCTGATAGCTCGAAGGTGCCAGCACGGTCATTCCAGGCACCTTCGTGAACAACACCATGTCCAACAGGCCGTGATGCGATGCGCCGTCAGGGCCAGTGACACCCGCTCGGTCCACACAGAAGACGACGGGTTGGCCATGCAATCCGACATCCAGATTGATCTGATCGAAAGCCCTGCTCAGAAAGGTCGAATAGACAGCGACCACGGGGCGGAGCCCGCCCATCGCCATGCCTGTCGCGGCAGTCACAGCATGCTGCTCGGCGATGCCGACGTCAAAGCAGCGGTCTGGAAAACGCTCCCGGAAAGGCAGCAGACCAGTGGAGTCAGGCATCGCCGCGGTAATGGCCACGAGTTCGGGATGCTGATCGCCGAGCTTCACCAGACTCTCAGCGAACGCCGCGGTGTAGGACCCGTCCTTCACCGAACCTATGTCGTGCATGTTCTTGATGCTGTCGTTCTCGGCGGGACCATAGCCCCGGCCCTTCTGGGTCAACACATGCACCAGGACCGGCCCGTCGAACTCGGCGGCGTTGTGCAGCGCCTCCTCGAGCGACTCGACGTCGTGGCCGTCGAAGGGACCGATGTAGCGGACACCGAGGTTCTCGAAGAAGGCGGGCGGCTCCCACATCTCGCGGATCGCGGCTTTCGACATCTTCACGCCGCGCTTGATCTGCTCACCCACCCAGGGGATCCGTTCGGCGATCTCCTCGACCTTGGCCTGTCGACGCATGTAGATCGGGTTGCTGCGAATCTTGACGAGGCTCTCGCTCAATCGGGAGACCGTCGGCGCGTAGGAGCGGCCGTTGTCGTTCAACACGATCACCACATCGTGCCCGCTGTGCCCCAGATTGTTGAGACCCTCGAAAGCCATGCCGCCGGTCATGGCGCCGTCGCCGATGACTGCCACCACCCGTCGGCGCTCATCGTTGGTGTGGAACGCAGTGGCAAGGCCGTGGGCGTACGACAGCACCGTCGAGGCATGGCTGTTCTCAATCCAGTCGTGCTCGGACTCCGCTCGCGACGGGTATCCCGAGAGCCCGCCCTCCTTGCGGAGCCGGCCGAACTCTGCGAGTCGTCCTGTCAGCATCTTGTGGACGTACGCCTGGTGCCCGGTGTCCCAGAGGATCGCGTCGTGAGGGGAGCGGAACACGCGGTGCAGCGCAACGGTCAGTTCCACCGCGCCGAGGTTGGAACCCAAATGGCCACTGTGCTCGTTGACCGCCGCGATGACCTCCTCGCGGATCTGCTCGCAGAGATCATCGAGTTCATCGAAGCTGCGGCCCTGCAGGTCAATTGGGTCCTGGATGGCATCGAGGCGCATGAGTGTCCTGTCGCGGCGTTGGGGGTAAGGAATCTTAGCCATTTCGTCCGACACTTGTGTTCGCTGCGCCGACCGGCTCTTCTTGATTAGATCGCCTCTTAATGACTTTGGTGATACGGTGTCGTCCGTAAGCCACTTCCCCCCTGAATCAATCACTACGAATGGAATGAGAGACCAAAGTGGCTCTGACAGAACATCAGCGAACCGAGATCTACAGCAACCTTTGCGACACGGTAGGTCAACCCCAAGCGGAGTATCTCATGGCACAGCAACCCCCTGGAGGATGGGAGCAGCTCGCCACCAAACGCGACCTCGCAGACCTGGAGACCAGAACACAGGCCTCGCTCGTCGAAATGCAGTTCGCCACCAAACGCGACCTCGCAGACCTGGAGACCAGAACACAGGCCTCGCTCCTTGAACTCAAGTCTTCGCTCGTCGAGACACAGTCTTCGGTTGTCGCACTCGAAGCCAAGACGGATGTCCAGTTCTCGGAACTCCGCGGACAGCTCGCTATGCAGTTCGCGGCGGTTGACACCCGGTTTGGGGAGTTGTCGGGACAACGCGCCAGAGATGTTTGGGCGTTCGCCGCAGCAATGACGGTGATGACCGTCTCTGTCTGCTGCTCAATCTTCGTGGCTGTCTGGCAACTGGCGCCGTCCTGAACGACCCGTCGACAGACCTGGGTTCCGCTTAGAGGCCGAGCGGATTGATCCCGCACACGGCCGCGACCGAACGAGGCCGTGGCCCGAGCGGCCCGTGAACGCAGCGAACATGAGCGGGAGACAACAGGCCTCGGCGCACCCACAATGTGCAATCCGCGCACGTTCTTAGCCTGAATCCACCGATTCGGTGTTGGTGGGTGGGGTGGTTGGTGGGCGGGTGTCGGGTTGGGTGTTTGGGACTGGGTTTGGTGTGTTGGGGCGTGTTGGGGCGTGTTGGGTTCAGGGTTCAGGGGTTGGGTTGGGTTGGTGGCGCTGGGTGTGTGCTGGAGGGTGCCGGGTTCCTTTGGGTGGTGGGGGTTAGCCGGAGGGTCCGGGCAGGTTTCGTAGTTTGGTGAGTGTGTTGGTGAATTGGGTTTGCCATCGCCAGCGGGTGGGGTATCGCAGGGTGTGTGTGCCGGATCGGTTGACGAGCACGGCGGGCAGCGCGGTGAGGCGGGTGCGGCGGGTTTGGTTGGTGGCTGGTGTGGTGTTGGTGAGGATGGCGGTCCAGTGGCCGATGTTGTGGGCGAGCACGGCGCAGGCGAGCCATGCACAGTTGGCTGGGTAGTGCCCGGAGGGGATGTGGTTGAGTCCGGAGCCTTCTTTGAGGTCGCGGATGGCGAGCTCGACGACTGCGTGGTTGCGGTGGAATTGGTCTGCTGTGACGGTGCTGAGGTCGTTTCTGTTGGTGATGAAGGCGTGGTAGCGCCAGTTGGGCCAGAGCCGTTGCTGGGCGCGGTCGGTGAGGCGGGTGCGGCGCACCACGAGGCGCACGGTGCGGCGTTGTTTGCCGCGGCCGGTGGTATAGAGGGTTTCGGCGACTTGGGCGTGGCCCCCTTTGGGGTAGTCGATGTCAACCCAGGCTTTGTCGCCGATCGTCTCGATAGCGGCGCGGACAGCAGAGTTCAGCGACACGGTGATCGACCATTTCACGTCAACAGTGTTGAGACGGTCGATCAGCCCCCAGGACCAGAACCCCGAATCGGCGCGTATCGTGACCGGCCCGGCAGCACCCGCGCGTTTGAGGTTGGCTATGAGCTCATCGACGAAGCGCAGCACACCACGCGATGAGTGAGCGGAGCCTTTGCGCATCCGCGCTCCGAGCACCTCAGAGGTGCCCGCACGCACAGCCAGCAGCGGGTGATAGCCCAACACTTTGGTGTAGGCGTAGGAGGCGCCGTGCTTGAGTTTGCCGTGCACCTCACAGACCGTGGAGTCCAGATCCACCACCAACGGCGAAGAGCCCGGGCCTGCGCCGAGTTGCCAGGCCCGCGCCAAAACCCGCGAGGCCACCGCTTCGAGCTGGCGGACGTGACCGAACGTGAAGGTCCGCAGAAACGTTCCCACCGTCGACGGCGCCGCGGGGGCAAACCCCAACACGCTGCCAGTGCGCCCGGCGCGCAGCATGTCGACATGATCAATATGGGTGCCACCCGCCAGCATCGCTGCGACCACCGTCAAAACCTTGCGGTCCGGGTTCGGCGAACCAGTGTCCACCCACCGTTTGATCAACCCCGACAGACCCAAACGAGCGAACAACGTCGCAGCCAGAACCAGGCCCGCGTTCGCTACCAGGCCCTCATGATCAAACGTTGTTGCCAACCGGTCCAACCCGCGCGATGATACAGACACGAAAAGTGCCTCCTGTTTTTGTGACGAAAGTGACTTTTAGTCATCACAATCATCGCAGACCAGGAGGCCTTTTCCGCGGACGCGAACACACCAACAACCCAACCCCACCGGTGGATCCAGGCTTAGACCCCAGCCGGCGACGGGTACGCCGACAACCCGCCGTCCCCAGCGATTCAAGCGGCACTTGTGGAACGAGGCAGGCGAACCCCGCCAGGCAGGTACTGGGAGAGTCTCGGGGCCAACAGCATTCCCAGACCGACAGACACGAGCCCTCCGACGGCATCGATCCAGTAATGGTTGGCTGTGACCACGATCGAAAATAGAGTCAGCAGGGGATAGGAGGCGATGGCGACTCGTGTCGAGCGGCGCTTCAGCACCGGATACAGGCCGATCATGCACCACACCGCCCAGGCCACGTGCAGGCTGGGCATGGCCGCGTACTGGTTCGAGATCGTCTCCATGGTCCCGGACTCGAAAGACCACAGGCCGCCAGGATCGACCAGCGTGTCGACATAGTCGTGGCCCGGCTCGCAGGCCCCGTACTGCGAGGCACAGTTCGACAGCAGACGAGGCGGCATCAGCGGGTACAGGGCGAAGCCGATCAGCGCCGATGCCGTGGTGACCGCCAGCATCGAACGCATCAGGATGTAACGCGCCGGAAAACGGACGAACAGGTACACCATCACGAAGATGGTGACGATGAAATGGAACGACCCGTAGAACACGTTCCAGAACACGATGAACCAATCCCAGTCCAGGAACTGCTGCTGCGTCCACTCCTCGATGTAGAGCCCTACCGCCTCCTCGAGGCTGATGACGTCCAGAGCGTTCTCGTAGGACTTGCGCCTGACACTGTCGCCGAGCGCGGAGCCGAACTGGTTCCTGATCGCCGAATAGACGACGTAGAACCCCAGCGTCATGGCGGCTTCGATCCACCACTTCAACACCGGAGGTGGGGAGGGGTCGGTGCCTACGCTGCTGTCGGGGCCTGCTTCGACGCGCATTGGCGGTACCATAGCGACCTCTTGACCTTGGAGTTGCCACCGTGCTTGACCATGAGTTGATCAACCGCACCCTCAGCACCGCGCTGAGCACCGGCGCGGAGTTTGCGGAAGTGTTCGTAGAAGACAAGAAGTCGTCGTCGGCAATGCTCGACGACGGACGCGTCGAGGAATTGACCAGCGGGCGCGATCGGGGTGCCGGCATTCGTGTGGTCGTGGGAGACACCACCGGTTTCGCCCACACCGCCGACCTCTCGGGAGCCGGACTCGCCGCCGCTGCCGAGGTAGCCGCAGCCGCGGCCAGAGGCGGTGGGGGCGGAACCCGCACGGTCCCGGTGGGTGCGAGCGGCACCGCGGCCGGCACTGCCGCCAAGGTCCTCCCCGAAGATGTCGCCAAGTCCACCAAGGTCGAGCTGTTGGCGCGCGCCGACGCCGCGGCGCGCTCGGTCGGGTCGCAGATCTCGCAGGTGTCGGCCCGCTACGGAGACAGTCGCCGACGGATTCTCGTGGCCAACAGCGACGGACTGCTCGCAACCGACGACCAGATCCGCACCCTGTTCTCAGTCTCATGCGTGGCGACGGGGGACACAGGCCTGCAGACCGGACGCGAGTCGGTCGGACGCACCATCGGCTTCGAACTGTTCGACGAGACCGACGTGACCGAGATGGCCCAGCGTGCAGCAAACCGTGCGATCACCAAGCTGGCCGCCCGCCCGGCGCCCTCGGGGACGATGCCGGTGGTGGTCGGACCCGGCGGCGGGGGAGTGCTGTTCCATGAAGCGTGCGGCCACGGGCTGGAAGCCGACCTGGTGGCCAAGTCGGCGAGCGTCTTCGCCGGCCGTGTCGGAGAGGAGGTGGCCACGCCGCTCGTGACCCTCATCGACGACGGCACCATGGCAGGAGAGTGGGGGCATTTCGCAATCGACGACGAGGGGCGCGGGGCCGCGCACAACGTCCTGATCGATCGTGGAGTGCTCACCGACTACATGTGGGACCATCTGCGTGCCCGCAAAGAGGGCCGGCCGAGCTCGGGCAACGGCCGACGCCAGAGCTACCAGCACCTGCCGATGGTGCGCATGACCAACACCTACATCAGCAACGGCGAAGACGACCCCGACGACATCGTCTCCGCAACGCCCTCGGGCGTGTACGTCGCCCAGCTCGGCGGCGGGCAGGTCAACACCGCGACCGGCGACTTCGTGTTCGGCATGACCGAGGCGTACCTGATCGAGAACGGCGAGATCACCGACCCGATACGGCAGGGCAACCTCATCGGCAACGGGCCCGAAGTCCTCAAGCTCATCGACGCGGTGGGCAACGACTTCGCGATGGGGTCACCGGGAACGTGCGGCAAGGACGGTCAGGGAGTGCCGGTCGGCGACGGAACCCCGACACTGCGGGTGAAGGCCCTCACCATCGGCGGCATCGCGGCCTGAGGCGCAGTCATGGCCGCAACGAACGGGTCGACCGGCACTGAACTGCTAGACATCGCCACGCGGGTCGCGGGCTGGGCAGATGAAGGCGAACAGGTGGAAGTCTTCGTCGCCGAGGAGCTCGAGACTGAGGTGCGGGCCTATCAGGGCGCAGTCGAATCGTTCACCTCGGCGCGAAGCCAGGGGATCGGAGTACGGGTCGTGGCCGACCGGCGCCAGGGATACGCCTATGCAGGAACGCTCGACCCTTCAGCGCTCTTTGAGACGCTGCAGGAGGCGCGTGACAATGCTGCTTTCGCCGAACCCGACGAATTCAACGGTGTGGCCGAACCCGACGGAGTGCCCCCGGTGGAATTCGACCTGTTCGACCCGTCGCTGAACGGCTTCTCGACCGACGACAAGGTCGCGCTCGCCGTGGAGCTCGAGCGCGCCACGCTCGCATCCGACGAGCGGATATCGGGGATCGAGTCAGCTGAATACGTCGACACCCGTTTCGAGTCGGCGGTCGCCACCTCCACCGGGATCGCCAGCGCCGGCCGTGAGACGGGCTGCTACCTGGCCACCTATGCAATGGCAGAGGCGGACGGCGAGACGCAGACGGGGTTCGGGTACTCGATCGGACGGGGACCCGCAGTCCTAGACGTGGACCTCGCTGCTTCGCAGGCCGCGGAGCGCGCCACCCGGCTGCTGGGAGCTGTGAAACCACCGACAAGCAAGCTCACCGTGGTCCTCGATCCGTGGGTGACCGCGCAGGTGCTCGGAATCATCGGTGGGACGCTCAGCGGCGACGCCGTGCAGCGGGGCCGCTCATTCTTCGCTGACCGGATCGGCGAGCAGGTCGCTGTGGCCGACTTCTGCCTGCTCGACGACGCCACCAACATTGAGGCGTTCACCGCTTCGGCAGTCGACGGGGAGGGACTGGCCACCCGCCCGACTTCGTTGATCGACTCCGGGGTGCTGCAGGGATTCCTGCACAACTCCTACACCGCCCGGCGCGGAGCAACATCGTCGACAGGTTCAGCGGTACGTGCCGGATTCAAGGGCGCTCCCGGTGTCGGGTCCCAGGCGTTGGCACTCCGTGCAGGGACCCGAACCCCCGAGGAGATGATCGTCGCCATCGACGACGGACTCCTGGTACAGGGCGTGGCGGGACTGCACTCTGGGGTCAATCCCGTCTCCGGTGACTTCTCCACCGGGGCGGAGGGGCTGCGCATCCGTGACGGCGCTCTGGCCGAACCCGTGCGCGAGATCACCATCGCCTCGACTCTGCAGCGGATACTCCTCGATATCACCGAGATCGGCAACGATCTGCAATGGCTTCCCATGAGCGCTGCCGGCGTCTCGCTGGTGGTATCCGACGTGATGATGTCGGGCGCTTGAGCAGGTGAGGCGATGTCGACCCTGCAGGCCATCGTCCTCGGCATTGTGCAGGGGTTGTCCGAGTTCTTCCCGATCTCATCGAGCGCGCATCTGGAGCTGACCCGCTGGTTGTTCGGATGGGAGCAGCTCAGCGGTGAACTGGAGACGTCCTTCGACGTTGCGGTGCACCTCGGAACGCTCGTCGGTGCGATCGCCTGTCTCCGCGCCGACGTCGCTCGGTACGCGGTCGCCGCCTCGGCTCCGCTGCGGCGCCGCCAGTTGACCAACGACGGCCGGATCGGCTGGTTCCTGGTGGTCTCTGCGGTGCCGGCGGGGTTGGTCGGGGTGGCTCTCGCCGATCAGATCAACGACTTCGATCAGATAGCTGTCATCGCCGTGATGTTGATTGTGTTCGGCCTGCTGTTGCTGCTTGCGGACCGGATGCCGGAACGGCGCGCCCAAGACGAGTTCACCCTCCGTGATGCGCTGCTGATGGGTCTGGGCCAGGCGTTGGCGCTGCAGCCGGGAGTCTCCCGTTCGGGAGCGACGCTGACCGTCTCTCGCCTGCTCGGTTTCAATCGGGAGGCCGCGGCCCGCCTGGTCTTCTTGATGAGCCTTCCGGTCATTGCCGGAGCGGGCGTGTTCACGCTGTTGGACAGCGGCGTCCCGTCGTCATTCTGGTCACCGTTCCTGTGGGGCGCGGCAACCTCAGCGGTGACTGGATGGGTGGCGGTTCGGGGAACGCTGCGGTTGGTGCGAAGCAGTACCTTCACGCCGTTCGTCTGGTACCGGGTGATGGTCGGACTGGGCGTGCTTGCCGTCCTCGCCACCAACTGGCGCTGACCGGCCGGCGCTGACCGGCTGGCGCTGACTTGCCGTCCTCGCCACCAACTGGCGCTGACCGGCCGGCGCTGACCGGCTGGCGCTGACTTGCCGTCCTCGCCACCAACTGGCGCTGACCGGCCGGCGCTGACCGGCTGGCGCTGACCGGCTGGCGCTGACCGGCTGGCGCTGACCGGCTGGCGCTGACCGGCTGGCGCTGACCGGCTGGCGCTGACCGGCTGGCGCTAACCGACGAGCACCGGCACCACGCCGCCGACCGTCAACGACTGGATCACCGCTTGGATCTGGTGTTCTGCGACCGCCACGGTCACGAAACCCTCGTCGACCTCGAGCACTGCGGCGTCGGTGGCCAGCCGGGCGCCGTCGATGAGGCCGTACAGGTCGACCAGGTCACCCGGAATCAACGGCGTCTTCTCGGTGGTGATGGTCAGCGCAGCCGACGCCTCCCCGAGTTGGGCGGCCAAGAACCCCGACGCCGTGGCTAGGCGCCCGTCGCGAACGATCTCGCCGGTGGCCATGGAGTCCCGAAGGGTCAGACCGAACGGGTCGCCGAGGGTTGCGTCGCGGGGCGTGCCCGCAGACGGGAGCCGGGCGGTGGCGAGATCGTCGGCGCGCAGGGTGGTGCCGGCCTCAAGGTCTCTGGTGGCGACCCAACCGACTGTCTCGGTCTGCCACTGTTCGCGGGCGGTCGTGGCATCGTCGTAGATCCCGACGAGCCAAAACCCCAGACCTAACCCGACGACCGCGGTCAGAATCAGCCTCGGCCAGCGACTTCGGCGGATTGTCGCCCGAGCACCAGTGATGGTGGCCCACGCCGTTGATATTGGAGACCGCTGCAACTCGAACATGGTCGCCCCCTTGCCGAGGCTCGACATCGTCTGGGGGAAGCTCCGCCGGGGGAATCGGCGTTGGGGAAGTGTCAGGCGGCGCTGGAGGCGCTGCTCTTAGTTGATTTCGAGCCGTTCGAAGACGACCCGGAACCACCCGACGAGGAACTCGAATCGCTCTTGGCGGCGTCCGACTCGCTCTTCGACTCGCTCTTCGACGAATCCGATTTGGACCGTTCAGACGCCCTGGCCCGGGCGTTCGCACCGTGATCGTTCTTGTAGAAGCCCTCACCCTTGAAGGAGATCCCCACCTTGGAGAACACCTTCTTGACAGGCGCGTCGCACCGCTCGTCCTCATTGCCGTGGACCTGAGTGCAGCGCGTCAGGGGCTCGTCGCGGAACGACTGCCACATTTCGAACATCTCTCCGGTCCGCTGACACCGATAGTCGTAGGTGGGCACGAAAACGGAGGATACCCGTACCGACAGCGCCCGCCACCATACGATGGTCGGGTGATCGAAGTTGTCGCCCTTGTGGTTGGCGCCTACGTCGTAGGAATGTTCCCGACCGCGACGATCGTGGGCCAGCGGCTGGGTGTGGATCCGACACGGGAAGGCTCAGGCAATCCGGGCGCTTCCAACATCTATCGTCTCGCAAGCCGCAAAGCCGGCGTGATCGTGGGGCTGATCGACATGGGAAAGGGCGCGGCCCCTGCGGCGCTGGCTCTGATGGTGTCAGGCCGACCGGCTGCGCACGCCGTCTGGGTGGCGGCGGTGGTCGGGCATGTCTGGCCGGTCCTGCGAGGCTTCCGCGGCGGCAAGGGGGTGGCTACCGCGGGTGGTGCGGGTCTGATGATCAGCCCGATCATCGGCCTGTTGTGCGCGCTCACCTTCCTGGTCGTGGTGAAGGTTCTGAGAGTCGCCGCACTGGGGTCGCTGTCGATCGCCTTCTCGTACCCGCTGCTCGCCACGATTGCGGGTCTTCCGAGGGGGGAGATCCTGGTGTCGATCGGGGTCGCCGCGATCCTTGTGCTGCGTCACCAGTCCAACATCCGTCGGCTCCTGTCGGAGCGCTAGAGGCCCAGCGGACTGATCCCGAACACAACCGAGCGGGATTCGAGCGGAGCGAACAAGAGCGGAAGAAGATTGCCGTCAAGTAGGCGCGCGGCGGTGGCATCTGCTGTGGAGTTGGGGCACGCTTTAGGTGTGATCCCGCTGCACGAAGCTCGCTCGTACGTCCTCGACCGGGTCGACCGCCTGGGCGCGGTGTCGGTCGCACTGGCCGACGCAGCCGGTCTGGTCCTTTCAGATCCGGTTGTCGCCCACGAACTGGTACCGCCCTTCGCCAACACTGCGATGGACGGTTTCGCTGTCGTTGCTGCCGACACGGTCGGCGCCCCGGTCACCCTCGAAGTGACGGGCACGGTGGCTGCGGGTGCTCCGGCGACTCAACCGCTGAAGCCGGGTCAGGCAATGCGCATCATGACCGGAGCACCGATGCCTGAAGGCGCTGATGCAGTGGTGATGGTGGAGCGGACCTCGTATGACCCCGAGAACTCGCAGGTTGACGTGGAGATCACGGTTGACGAAGGCAACCATGTGCGCGAGGCGGGGGAGGACGTACAACCCGGTGATGAACTGTTCGCGCCACCAACGGTGCTCGGCGCCGGCCATCTCGGAGTGTTGGCCAGCGTCGGGTTGTCTGCGGTGCGTGTTCACCGCAGACCGGTCGTAGGGGTCCTGTCGACCGGTGATGAACTCGTCGACGACGGGCGACCACTGCAACCAGGAGAGATAAGGGACTCGAACCGGCGCACCCTGCTGACGATGCTGGACGAGTCAGGCATGGAACCCGTCGATCTCGGCATCGCCCGCGACAACGAGGCAGACATTGCCGAAGCCTTCTCCAGCGGCGCTGCGCGCTGTGATGCGATCCTCTCGTCGGGCGGCGTGTCGATGGGGGCTTTCGACTATGTGAAAGTGGTGTTGGACCGTCTCGGCGACATGCGTTGGATGCAGATCGCCATCAAACCCGCGAAACCGTTCGCGTTCGGGCTGATCGGAACAACGCCGGTGTTCGGACTTCCGGGCAATCCCGTTTCGTCGATGGTCAGCTACGAACTCCTGGCGCGTCCCGCACTGCGGAAGATGGCGGGCCACGAACGCATTGATCGGCCCGTCCGGCGAGCCGTCAGCGAAGAGCCGTTCGGTCGCCACGACGACGGCAAGACCCATTTCGCGCGAGTGACCGGCGGCCCGGACGAAACCGGGCGCTGGCACGTTCGCAAACTCACCGGGCAAGGTTCGCACCAGCTGACGGCAATGGCCCGCGCCGACGCGCTCGCGATCATTCCCGCCGGTACCGAGATAACCGCCGGCGATGAGGTGGAGATCATCCCGATGGGTACGGTGGTGGGATGACCACGCAGTTGATCGACGGTTTCGGTCGAGTTCATCGCGACCTGCGAATCTCCGTCACTGATCGTTGCAACTTTCGCTGCACCTACTGCATGCCCACCGAAGGGATGCAATGGCAGCGCCGCGAAGACCTGCTCTCGTTCGAGGAGATCGAACGTTTGGCCCGGTTGATGGTCGAGCGTTTCGGGGTGAACGCAATCCGGTTGACGGGCGGAGAGCCCACGGTGCGTGCCAAGCTGTCGATTCTCGTCGCCAAGCTGTCAGCGCTCAACGTTGATCTGGCGATGACGACCAACGGAGTCACGCTGCCGCTTCTGGCCGACGAACTTCGCACGGCGGGTCTCAAGAGAATCAACATCTCCTTGGATTCGTTGCGGGCCGGTCGTTTCACCGAGCTCACCCGACGCGATGACCTTCCCCGAGTGCTGGAAGGCATCGAAGCGGCCCTGCAAGCAGGTTTTGATCCCGTGAAGATCAACGTCGTCGTGATGAAGGGCGTCAACGACGATGAGATCGTCGATTTCGCCCATTTCGGGCGCGACCGATCTCTGGTGGTGCGGTTCATCGAGTTCATGCCTCTCGACGCCGACGAAGGTTGGAGCAACGACCAGGTGATGACTCAGGCGGAGATCCTCGCGAGTCTCTCCGCCGAATTCGAGTTGGTGCCGATTGCCCGGACCTCTGCGCCGGCCACGCGCTGGCGATACGCAGACGGCCGTGGCGAGATAGGGGTCGTGGCCAGCGTGAGCCAGTCGTTCTGCGATTCGTGTGACCGGGTTCGAATCACCGCGGACGGGCAGTTCCGCAACTGTCTGTTCGCGACCGAGGAGACCGACGTTCGCGCCTTGTTGCGCAACGGAGCGGGCGACGACGAGATTGCCGAAGCACTGCAACGGTCCGTGTCGTCCAAGTGGGCCGGTCACAGCATCAATCAAGTACACTTCATCCGTCCCCGCCGCTCAATGTCAGAAATCGGGGGCTGACCCCGGGTCTGCCGGCGCAGGGTGAAGCGGGCATCAGCAGGAAGGGTCTGCATCCAACGGCGTGTGCTGCGACCTCCCAGTTGCGATGGTATTTCTTGTGTTGGGTAGTTCGGCGTAGTTGTGGTGTGCTGCGACCCTTCTAGACTCTTGTGATGGCCGATCATGGGTTCACGCATCTGGATCCTTCGGGCCGTGCTCGAATGGTTGACGTCACTCCCAAGGAGCTGACGCACCGCAGGGCGATTGCTCGCGGCCGCGTGCTGATGACCGCTGAGACCGCATTGGCTGTAGCCCAGGGGGCAATCAAGAAGGGAGATGTGTTGGCGGTTGCGCGCGTCGCGGGGATCCAGGCGGCGAAGCGTTGTTCGGATCTGGTCCCTCTGTGTCATCCGCTGCTTGTGGGCGCAGTCACCGTCAACTTCGAGATTCTCGACACCAGTATCGTGATCGAGTCCCAGGTTGAGACGGTCGACCGCACGGGAGTGGAGATGGAGGCCCTCACCGCCTGTAGCGTTGCTGCGCTGACCGTCTATGACATGTGCAAGTCGAAAGATCGTTCGATGGTCATCTCAGACATCGCCCTTTGGGAGAAGACCGGAGGCCGTTCGGGCCAATACCGCCGTGACGAACGGTTATGACGACTCACGATAACAAATAGTCGATAGCAAATCATTGATTTTGCGTTTCGATTGTAGTAGAACTGTAACTTAGTTCTGGCTTTTCCGAGAACCGCGTTCACTCAACCGCAACCTTCTGGGAGTACAACACCACATGTCGGAGTCGATCATCATTGTAGCCTTGGCAGCTTGTTGGGCCCTGTATTTCGGTTGGTATTTGAGGCTGCGGTTCCAGAGTTCGGTGGAGGACAGTGATCGCGTGAGTTCCTTCTCACAGGGGCTGGGCACTCTCGGGGTTGCGCGAGAGGCGCGAGACCAGCCATTGACGGCGGTCTACGGTTCCTCTCCGCTGGTGCCGCGGGGAGGGCAGGGCGCAGCCCGTCGGCGCCGCGATGCAGGGATCGCCCTGAGTATGGCATGCTTGACAACCTTCTTTGCAGCGTTGGCCTTCGGCCCGCTGTTGTGGGCAGTCCACGTTCTGGTCGTTGTCGCCACTGCTTCTTTCGCCTTCTTTGCCGCACGGCGCCGCAGCATCGTCGCTGAGCGTGAGATGAAGGTCCATATGCTCTACCCCGATCGTGTGATCGATCACCGTGCGCATGTAGGCGTCGGCAGAGCTGCCAACGGTTAGCACTGTCAAAGGGAAATTGAAGAGTTGGAGGTGCGGGACCCCGGCCGCGCGACGCTACGATTGCCGGTCGCAGGGGGTGTAGCTCAGTTGGTAGAGCGCCTCGGTCGCATCGAGGAGGCCAGGGGTTCAATTCCCCTCACCTCCACTGCGTTTCCTTGATTCGGCTGTCGGATCGTTGGGATAACCGTCCATGGAAATCTAGCGGGGGGCGGGACGGAAGTCGTTGCGTCCGGTGATGCAGACGGGGTCGCCGCTGCGTCGGATGAACGGCAGAGGCTGATCGCACGGGAAGATGAAGTCCAGCGTCTGGATCGCGTCGGAGGCCTGCGTCTTGTCGGGGCGGATGGAAGCCGGGGTCATGCCGTTGACGTCGACCGGGCCCAGGTTGACGAGCGCTTCATGGACGTCGGCGAGAGTCGGGTTGTCGCCTGCGTCGTACAGTGTCCGCGCCATGAGTCGGATGATGTGGCAGACGGTCTCGGTCATGCCCCAAGCGGAATCGCCCAAGGTCCGCCAATCGTGGCTGGCGCCCGACGGACTGTGCGCTCCGTACAGTTCGTTGCAGAGTCCGGCCATAGCGTTGGGTTGGAAGTCCGGATCCCTGAACTCACCGGTGGTCTTGAAGTCGATGATCCTCGCGCCGTTGTAGAGGATCCCGGCTTCGACATTGTTGGCGATCTGACCGGCCACGAGCTCGTTGGCCTGCGCGCCGTATTCGCTGGCGAAGAAGCGCACGTCTCCGGGTTCATAGCCCTGATTCACCATTTCTGCGATGTAGCCGGGCGCAGAGACCACGTTGAGGACGTTGAAGAACCCGTCTACGCCGGCGTTGACCATGTTGGTGACGGATTCAGGGGTGCCTCCGAAGCAGATCGTTCCGCCCCCGCAGTCGATCACGTCGAACACGACTTCGAATCCGGCTTCGCGCAGCGGGACCACCAGGCCGTCCTCGACGGCCTCGGCCTCCCCCGGAGTGTTGCCTGCTGCGACACCGAGCGTCAACCCCTCGAGCTCACCGCTCGATAGCAGGTCGGAAACCATGAAGCGGAGGGTCTCCTCAGACGACGGATTCATGGTGATCAACAGGCCGCCGGCGCGTTCGAGGAACTCCTCGGGCTGGCCGGAGTTGCTGATGAACGCGGTCTGCTGCTCTTCGGTGAGGCACAGATTGGCGGTACCCCCGAAGCCGGTGCTGTTCATCACGATCACGGCGCCGAAATCCTCAGTCATCGCCAGACAGGCGGCGTTGCGGCTGCCGTCGACGTCGGCGCCGAGCACGTCCGCCTCTGCGTAGCCGAGGTCGAGCATGCGGCCCCTGATCCCCCCGCACTGCTCGTTGATGTAGTCGACGAACACCTCGTACATCTCTTTCGGGTCGCCGACGGGAACGGCGAACCCGATCCCGGTCAGGTCTTCGAGCCGACTGCGAATGTGCCCGACCTTGATCGAGTCGGCAGTGATTCCGCGATCCGTGTCGACACGGTCGGCGGCCGGTTCATGCGGCAGGCAGAAGCTGTCGTGCTGCATGAACGGATGGCCGCCGCGGTCGAAGCCCTGCTGGAACTCGGCAAAGATACCGCCCCGAGGATCCTCATAGATGTTGGGACCGGCAACCTCATCGTCGGTCGGCATGTCGTCGCCGGCCTCCGCAGCAGCGTCATCGCCGGTGGTCGTTTCGGGAGCATCGTCGGCGTCGTCGTGGGTTGCGTCTGTCTCGGGAGCGTCGTCACCGGAATCGTCACCCTGCTCGGTTGTGTCGCTACCGTCGGCATCGTCGCTCGAATCGTCGGTCGTCTCCCCGCCGCAGGCCGCGGCGAAGAAAACGAACGCCAACAGGACCGCAAGCCAACTGAACCGTCGGTTGTTCATCTGGTTTCTCCGATTGCTTGTTCAATGCTTGTCAAACAATTGCTCGTTCAAGCAGGGCTTGTTCAAGCAGGATCGGGGGAGGTCTACCGGGGGGCGGGGCGGAAGTCGTTGCGTCCTGTGATGCAGATCGGGTCGCCGCTGCGCCGCACGAACGGCAGGGGCTGATCGCACGGGAACGAGAAGTCAAGCGTCTGGATGACGTCAGCCATCTGGGTCTTCCCGGGACGGATCGAC
Organism: Candidatus Aldehydirespiratoraceae bacterium; assembly: GCA_965208435.1. Lineage (GTDB taxonomy): Bacteria > Actinomycetota > Acidimicrobiia > Acidimicrobiales > Aldehydirespiratoraceae > VXYK01. Next base: position 2,614,394 of record OZ242337.1, read on the forward strand.
GCCGGGGACATCGCGTTGTTGTCGATCGGACCCAGGTTGATGATCGCCTCCTTCACATCAGCGACAGTCGGGTTGTCGCCCGCGTCGTACAGGCCGCGGGCCATGATCCGGACGATCCCGCAGACGCTGCCGACCATTCCGTAGGCCGAGTCTCCCAGGGTCCGCCAGTCGTGGCTGGCACCCGACGGACTGTTCTCGTTGTAGAGCGTGTTGCACATGTCGGCCATCGGGTTCGGCTCATAGGTCGAGTCCCGGTACTCTCCGGTGGTCCTGAAGTCGATGACCTTGGCACCGTTGTAGAGGTTGCCGGCCTCGACATTGTTGGCGATCTGACCAGACACGAGCTCAGAGGTCTGAGAGTTGAAGTCCGAAGCGAAGAACTGCACGTCTCCGGACTCATAGCCCTGGTTGACCATCTCGCCGATGTAACCGGGCGCAGAAACCACGTTGAGGACGTTGAAGAATCCGTCGACACCGGCGTTGACCATGTTGGTGACCGACTCGGCGACACCGCCGAAGCAGATCGTTCCGCCGGCGCAGTCGATCACGTCGAACACGATGTCGAACCCGGCTTCACGCAACGGGATCACGAGACCCTCCTCCACAGCCTCGACCTGCCCCGGCGTGTTCGGTGCGGCAACACCCAACGTGAGGCCGTCGAGTGCTCCACTGTTCAGACTGTCGATGACCATGAAACCGAGGCTCTCCTCGAGCGTCGGCGACAACGACAGCAACAGGTCGTTCCCACGGGCCATGAACTCCTCGGTCTGGCCCTGGGTCGAGATGAATATCGTCTCCTGCTCCTCGACCAGGCACAGGTTGGCCGTGCCCTGGAAACCGGTGCTGTTCATCACGATCACAGACTTGTGGTCCTCGGTCATGGACAGGCACGCAGCGTTGCGGCTGCCGTCGACATCGGAACCGAGAACTTCTGCCTCTGCGTACCCGAGGTCGAGCATGCGGCCTCGGATGCCACCGCACTCCTCGTTGATGTAGTCGATGAAGACTTCGAAGATCTCCTTCGGGTCGCCGACGGGAACGGCGAATCCCAGACCGGTCAAGTCCTCGAGCCGGCTCCGGATGTGGCCGACCTTGATCGAGTCGGCACTGATTCCGTCATCGGTGTCGACGCGGTCGGCGGCCGGATCATGGGCCACACAGAAGGCGTCGTACTGCATGAACGGGTGGTCGCCGCGGTCGAAGCCCTGCTGGAACTCGGCAAAGATACCGCCCCGAGGATCCTCATAGATGTTGGGGCCGGCTACCTCTTCGGGCTCCGACATGTCGTCGCCGGTCTCTGAAGCAGCGTCGTCGCCGGTGGTCGTTTCGGGCGCGTCGTCGCCGTCGGCGTCGTCGCGGGTTGCGTCTGTCTCGGGCGCGTCGTCTCCAGAATCGTCGCCCTGCTCGGCTGTGTCGCCGTCGTCGGCGTCGTCGCCCGAGTCTCCGGTCGTCTCACCGCCGCAAGCAGCGGCAAAAAATAGGAAAGCCAGCAGAACAGCTAGCCACCGGAACCGTAGGTTGTGCATCGGACCCTCCAAGTTTGAGCGCCGCGTGGGTTCACGGCACAGCCAGAATTGTTGCCTCAAGTGACGCGCGACACAAATCGCCGCTCAGGTTTCTTGGCTCGATTTGCTTTCTCGATACTGGCGCGGCTCTGCTTGTGCGGTAATGATGTCGGCGCACAGAACAGTCAATCTGGGGGGCCGATGACAAGCCAGGACCGCGACGCCGCAACCGGGGACACCGCCGCTGATCCGACCGGGAGTTCAGCAGCACGCCTCGCAGCCGCGGTTCTGGACGAGGAAGCCCGCCGCCAGGTCGAACAGGCGGAACGAGACAAGGCGGTTCTGTTCCCCGACGATCTGTTGCCGGGGGTCGGCGACGAGCCGATGACCTTGCGAGAGGCGATGGTCGTCGGGGGCAAGACGACTGTGGTGATGATGTTCCTGCTGAACTTCATCGACGATCTTCCCCGCGCGGTGCGGGTGATCGGCCCCGACATCCAGAACTCGCTCAACATCTCAGACACCGTGCTGGCCGGGGTCCTCGGTTTCGGTGGTGTCGCCCTGGTCCTCGGCGCGGTCCCGATGGCGGCGCTGGCCGACCGCGTCACCCGTGTCGCCATCATCCCGGTCGCCTCGCTGTTCTGGGCCTCGACGATGGCGTTGTCGGGATTCATCGTCAACGCCTTCCAGCTCTTCTGGACCAACGCCGCAACCGGTTTCGGGCAGGCGTACAGAATCCCGGTGTCGAACTCGTTGATAAGTGACCGCTACCCGATACAGGCCCGGGCCCGGGTCTTCGCTTTCGAGGCACTGGGCCGACCGCTCGGCCAGCTGCTCGGCCCGCTGGCGATCGGTGTGATCGTGGCGATCGCGGGCGGTGAGGACGGATGGCGATGGGCGTTCTACATCATGGCGATCCCGCCCGTGCTCGTCGGCTTGGCCTCGCTCGGCATGAAGGAGCCGCAGCGGGGCCGCAACGAGCAGGACGCCCTGCTCGAGGACGAGGCCATCGAAGTGGAGGAACTCGAGGCGTCGATGAGCACGGCGTTGGCACGGCTGCGCAAGGTCCGCACGTTCTACTTCTTCGCCACAGGCGTCGGCGTGCTCGGATTCGCGCTGATCGCGGTGCCCGGCCAGTTCAACCTGATGCTCGAGGACAAGTACGGTCTCGACGCCCTCGACCGCGGGATCGTCGAGTCTCTGATGTGGATTCCCGCATTGATCGGGATTCCCATTGCGGGTCGAGTCTTCGACCGCAAATTTCGCGAAGACCCCGAAGCCGTGGTCAACCTGACCGGAGCGTTGATCATCGGCGCCGGCCTGGTCTATTTCGTGGCACTGCCAATCAAGGCCATCGGCCCCCTGCTCCTGTTGGTCGGTCTGGCCCAGGCGTTGATCTCAGCGGCGTTCGTTGCGGCCCCCACGATCATCGCACTGGTCGCCCCCTACCGGATCCGCGCCCAGGCGTTCGCCCTGCTTCCCGTCTTCATCTTCTTGATGGGGGGATTCATCGGCGGCCTGGTCGCAGGACAGATCTCCGACGCCTACAACAACCGCACTGCCATGCTCATCCTGGCACCGTACACGGCGATGCTCGGCGGCTGGTTGATCCGGCGCGGTGCCGTGCACATTCGCAGAGACATCTCCCTGGCAGTGGAGGAACTGCTCGAGGAGCAGTCGGAGGCTCGCAAGATCGCCTCGGGTGAACCCGTTCCCGCGTTGCAGGTCCGGAACCTCGACTACAGCTACGGGCCGGTACAGGTCTTGTTCGACGTCGAGATCGAAGTTGCCAAGGGCGAGGTGCTGGCCCTGCTCGGAACCAACGGGGCCGGAAAGTCCACATTGTTGCGAGCCATTTCCGGCCTGGGGATACCGGACCGTGGGGTGGTCCGTCTCAACGGGCGCACGATCACCTACGCCGAAGCCGAGACGCGGTTCCGAGTCGGGATCGTTCAGTTGCGCGGCGGGGAGGGGACCTTCCCTGCCTTGAGCATCGGCGACAATCTTCGGGCCGCGCTGCTGGGCAAGGAGATGGAACCCGAGGAAGTGGAGCGCAGGATCGCCACAGCAGTCGAGACCTTCCCGGCGCTCGAAGGCCGGCTCGGAGAGCCCGCGGGAGACCTCTCAGGAGGCCAGCAACAGATGCTGGCCCTGGCCATGGCGCTCATCCACGAACCCGAGGTCCTCCTCATCGACGAACTGAGTCTGGGCCTGGCGCCGGTGGTGGTGCAGGAACTGTTGGAAGTCGTCCAGGACCTCAAGGCGCGGGGCCAGACGATGATCATCGTCGAGCAGTCGCTCAACGTGGCGCTGGCGTTCGCTGACCGCGCCGTCTTCATGGAGAAGGGTGTGGTCCGTTTCGAGGGGCCCGCCCAGGAACTCGCCGAACGCGACGACCTGGCCCGTGCCGTCTTCCTGGGAGGCGAAGGCGGATGATCGAGCTTCTCGGTATTGAAATCGGTCAACAGTCGATTGTCATCGGGATCATCGCAGGGCTCACCTATGCCGCGTTGGCGGCAGGTTTCGTGCTCATCTACCGCTCGACCGGGGTGCTCAACTTCGCGCACGGCGAGATGGGCTTCTTCGGTCTGGCGATCTTCGTGATGATGATCATCAACTACGAACTGAACTGGTGGGTGGCCTTCGGGTTGGCGATCGTGGGGACCGCCCTGATCGGGATGGCCGTCGAGTTGATCGTGGTGAGACGGCTCTTCGAATCGCCGCGTCTGGTCCTGCTGATAGCCACCATCGGGGTCGGCCAGATCCTGACCTTGGCGCGTGTCGGTTGGATCCCCGACATCACCGCGGGAGGGAACATCCCCACGGCTTTCGAGATGACCTGGGAACCGACCGACCACATCCGGCTGCAGGCACGGGAGATCACGGTGCTCGCCGTGGTGCCGGCTCTCATCGCCCTGCTCGGCCTGTTCATGACCAAGACCCGCTTCGGTCTGGCGGTACGGGCGTCGGCCTCCAATCCCGACACTGCCCGGGTGTACGGAACGTCGCCGCGGCGCGTGTCGACGATCGTCTGGACCATCGCAGGGGCGTTCGCGGCGGGCACAGCGATCCTCACCGCCCCACTGCAGGGGTTCCAGGCAGCGACCGTCGACGACACCGGCAATCTTCTGGTCGAGGAACTGCTGTTGAAGGTTCTGGTCGTGTCGTTGCTGGCCAGGATGCGGTCACTGCCCGGCGTCATCTGGGCGGGTCTCGCAGTCGGTGTGGTCGAGAAGATTGTTCGCAACAATGTCGACTCGACCAACCAGTCGATCGTCAACCTCTGGTTCTTCATCACGGTCCTGGTGGTGGTGCTGTGGTTCGTGCGCTCGGGCAAACAGGATGTGGGCTGGTCTCTGTCGCCGACCCTGCGCCCGATCCCCGAGCGGCTCCGCAGCATCTGGTGGGTGCGCAACCTCAACGGCATCGGATTCTTCTTCCTGTTCGGCGCCTTGGCGCTGGTCCCGATCTTCGTTACCGAATCCGCACCGATCCTGACTTGGAGCAACATCCTGCTGTTCGCCATGGTGGCATTGTCGTTGACGGTGTTGACGGGTTGGGCCGGGCAGTTGTCCCTCGGCCAGTTCGCTTTCGTCGGTGTCGGAGGACTGGCGACGCTGGCGTTCACCGAAGGCCACGACATTCCGATTCCATTCGATCTGTTCGATCTCAGCATCGACGTTCCATGGGGGATCGCTGTGGTTCTGTCGACGGCATTGGGAGTGCTGGTCGCGGTGCTGGTCGGTCTGCCCGCGTTGCGCGTGCGCGGACTGTTCCTGGCCGTCACAACCCTCGCGTTCGCAGTCATGGCGGGCACCTGGATCTTCGTTCAGGACTTCTTCAGCGGCGGCACGACCGCGCCCCGGCCACCCGACCGCCCGGCCCTGTTCGGGGTGGACGTGGGGGAGTCGCGGCGAACGATGTACCTGGTCTGCCTCGTCACGTTGGTACTGATGTCGTGGGTCGTGACCCGCATCCGCGCAACAGGCATCGGACGCTCGTTCATCGCCGTGCGCGACAACGAGGACATGGCGGCGGCCTCCACAGTGCCGCCGGGCCGCATGAAACTCGCCGCCTTCGCGGTGGCCGGCGGGATGGCTGCCCTGACCGGCGCGCTCTATGTCATTGTGCAGCCGTCCCTCAGCCCGGGCACTCAGTTCGCGCCCTCCAATTCCTTGAGGGTGATCGTGATCGCCATCGTGGGCGGCTTGGGGTCCGTCGCCGGGCCGGTGCTCGGCTCGTTGTGGATCCTGGGCATCGAACGGCTGGTCCCGGACCAGCTCCGCGACCTGCAACAGCTGCTCACCTCCAACATCGGCCTGCTGGTGCTGCTCATGTACTTCCCGGGAGGGCTGCTGCAGATCGTCTACTCAATCCGCGACGGCCTGCTCGGTGTGGCCGACCGTCGCCTGCGCGAGCAACAACCCGACGAGGCGCCCCAAGCTCCGGAGCAAGCGGCGGTACCCGCATCGGCGCGCTCTGAACGCCCCGCGGTCGACGGCCCGATGCTCGCGGCGCGGGGAATCACCGTCCGCTTCGGAGGCAACATTGCCGTGGCCGACGTTGATTTCGAGGTCAACCAGGGCGAACTGGTCGGTCTGATCGGAACCAACGGCGCCGGAAAGTCGACCCTGCTCAATGCGATAGGCGGATTCGTTCCGTCGGAGGGCACGGTCGAAGTGCTTGGAGTCGATGTCACCGAGCGCAGCGCCTCGGCTCGTCACAGGCTCGGTCTCGGCAGGGGCTTCCAGGCGGCCCGCCTGTACCCGGGCCTCACTGTGCGCGAGGCGGTGATGGTTGCGCTGGAAGCACGTCAGCACTCCCGCCTGGTGCCGTCAATGTTGGCACTTCCACCCTCAGGCGCTCACGAGCGGGCCAAGCGAACCGAAGCCGACGAGATCATCGACTATCTCGGACTCGGCCGCTACTCAGACTCCTTCATCGAGGCGCTCTCCACGGGTACCCGCCGCATCGTCGAACTCGGCAGCCTTCTGGCAGTCGATGCCCGTGTCCTGCTGTTGGATGAACCCACCGGCGGTGTCGCCCAGCGCGAAGCGGAAGCGTTCGGGCCGCTGATCAAGCAGATCCAATCCGAACTCGACGCGTCGGTCGTTGTGATCGAACACGACATGCCGTTGGTGATGAGCATCAGTGACCGGGTGTACTGCCTCGAATCCGGTGCGGTGATCGCCAACGGACCCCCCGACGAGGTCCGCAACGACCCCATGGTCATCGCCAGCTATCTCGGGACCAACGAGGCCGCCATCGGTCGTTCCGGCCCTGCCTAGAGGCTCCCGCTGCCGGGCCTGGAGGCCCCTGCTAGAGGCTCAGCGGATCCGCAGCGATCAGGGCGGCGCCGAGGGCACCGGACTCGGAGCCGAACTTCGCCAACACGACCTCGACTCTCGGACGATGCTCCGAACCCAGCAGCAGGCGTTGGAGCCAGTCGTCGACCCTGGACCTGAGCGGCTCACCCACCTCGGCGAGGCCTCCGCCGAGCACCACCCGGCTCGAGTCCAGAATCAGGATCAGGTTGGCGATGCCGCGGGCGGCCTCACGGCAGAAACCGTCGAAGATCTCCTCAGCGGTCGGGTCGCCCTGATCAAGGGCCGCTACCACATGTTCACTGCGGATCTCGCTGATATCGCCCACCAGGGCGCATGCCGCGGGAAAGGTGCCGGCGGCTGCGGCTTCACGGCCGAGCCGGCCGAGCCCGTTCCCTGAAGCGAAATACTCCCACGGTCCCGGCTCTCCGGTGATGTGTGCGGGTCCGCCGGCGTCGACGGTCATGTGCCCGGACTCTCCCGCGAACCCGTTGGCACCGAGCAGCAGGTGTCCTCCGGCGACGAAGCCGGTCCCTATCCCGCTTCCCAGAGCCACGTAGGCGAAGTCGTCTGCGCCTCGTCCGGCACCGAGTCTTGCCTCAGCCCAGGTGCCTGCGGTGGCATCGTTGATCGTTACGACCTGCGTGCCGGTCGCCTCGGCCAGAAGTCGGCCCACCGGGAACTCGATCAGGTTCGGCAGGTTCGGGGAGTAGCGCACCACACCGGTGCGGGCCGCCAGACCCGCTATCCCGAGGCCCACGCTCTGCACAGGCGTGTCGCTGCGCTCGGACAGTTCCGTCACGACCTCGGTCAACCGCCCGAGCAGTTCGTCACCGGTGCCGTGGCTCGACCTGCGGGTTCTGGCCAGGATCTGACCGTCGTCGGGATCGACCAGCAGACCCAGCGCCTTGGTCCCTCCGACGTCAATCCCGATGATCACCCCTCGAATCTACTGTCGAGGGCACCACTTGGAACCCGCTCTTGTTCACTGCGCTTGTCTCCCGCTCTTGTTCGCTGCGCTCACGGGCCGCGAGGCCGCGGCGGGCCGCTCGGGCCACGGCCTCGTTCGGTCACGGCCGTGTGCGGGACCATTCCGCTCGGCCTCTTGGAACGTGCGTGGATTGAGCATGGCGGTGCGTCGAGACCTGCTGTCTCCCGCTCTTGTTCGCTGCGCTCACGGGCCGCGAGGCCGCGGGCGGGCCGCTCGGGCCACGGCCCCGTTCGGTCGCGGCCGTGTGCGGGATCAATCCGCTCGGCCTCTTGGCGGGTGCTCTGATTGGCGGGTCGAGTCGGTGGCGAAATACGGTGCCCGGATGCAGACTGGACCCCGAAACCCCTTCCTCGCCGACTCCTCGAACGCCATGGCGCACGGCCGTTGCGACCAGCAGGACAACGTCGCATGGCGGGGACCTGAAGGACCGAGCGAGGTTCTCAGCGAGGACGACATCCAGTATTCGTGGCTCGGACCGTGCCACTTCGGCTGCACGATCTCAGGCCCCTATCCCGACGGCCGTCGGGTTGTGTGGAGCAACGGCAGCCAGAACATCGCGAAGCTCGACTATGACACCCTGGAAGTGTTGGCCGATCACGAGATCGTGGGTGGCGAGGGACGCACACCGATTGCCGAGTTGGAAGCCAACCTCGCCGGTCTCGACAACCTGGAGGGTCAGGACGCGATCGACCACGCGCTGGGCCTGTCGTTGCGGTTCATGACCGGGCTGGACGGCGTCTACTGCCTCGTCGATTGCAACAACACGCTGTTCTTGGGCCGCAAGGATCATGCGGTGGCCTACGTCGAGGCCGATTCAAGCGACCCGGCATCGGGGATCAGCGAACGCGACCGCTGGTACAAGCCCGACCATATTGAAGGCTATTTCGTGGGGATGAACATGACCTTCGACGGCCGGTTGGTGATGTCGACCGACCATGGTTGGGTCGTGGTGCTGGCCCGTGACTTCAGCGAGTATCACGCGATCCAGGTTGCGGGTGGCGCCGAGCAGGCAGCGGAGTACTGCGCGATGAGGGCAGCCGAGCGGGGTCACACCGGTTACGGCTGGGTGCGCACCAGCATCTGCGTCGACGAGGACAACGGCATCTACGTCAACTCCAACGACCACCACCACAAGCTTCGCTGGACCGGTGAACGGCTCTCCGACGACGAGGCGGACGGCTGCTGGTCGGTGCCCTATCGCAACGGTGGGGGCTGTGGATCCGGCACGACACCGTCGCTGATGGGGTTCGGTCCCGACGAGGACAAGTTCGTGGTGATCGGGGATGGGGACGAGGTCGTCAACATCACGCTGCTGTGGCGTGAGGAGATCCCCGAAGACTGGGAACAGCTCCCCGACGCTCCGCACCGTCGAATTGCAGGCATCGGCCCGGCGAACATGGGCGATCCCGACCTGCCGGAGATCAAGACGGAGCAGTCGATCACGGTGTCGGGGTACGGCGCCATGACCGTCAACAACGAACCCGCCGCGGTGCCCGACAATTTCCCCCCGCGGGGCGCACGGATGCTCTGCTTCATGCTCGGTCACAAGCCAGAATACACACCGCACGGGATGCACAAGTACCAGTGGGACCCCGAGGCGCGAGAGCTCGAGGAGGCATGGGTCAACCACGATGTCTCCTCACCCAATTCAGTGCCCTTCGTGGCCCAGGAGAGCGGGCTGGTCTACACCTGTGGTGCGCGCAACGGCTCCTGGAGCATCGAAGCCGCTGATTGGGAGACTGGTGAGAGCCGCTTCCATTTTGTTGTCGGCGGCTCGAAATTCAACACCACCGGCGCCGGCGTGACCATCGACGAGGACGGCCGCGTGCTCTTCGGCACTATGTACGGCAAGGCCCGAATCCTACGCGGCCCCGGCCCCACAGCCTGAGCCGCCCAACCCCCACCCCAGGCTTACGCGCGGACTCAATTTCTGTCTCTCTGGTAGTCGATAATGAAGTCATCCAGTATCTGTGCGGCTTCCTCAGGGGGTAAGGGAGTGGCTTCGTCTGGCAGCGAAATGGAGAAGACAAGGCCTGCGAGGTCCTCCCTTTGGAATAGAATGAGGTGAACTCGCACGTACCCGTCCGGAAGTTCAAGGTCATACTGGTAACCCAGCGCTTTCTGCCCGATTGATTGCACATCGAACGTTCCAGTTTCGATTTCATCTGAAAATTCCGGGGCAGAGAAGATCTCAGAGAAAACAAACGATGGAGGGAAGTCTTCAGTCGTTGGAAAATCTTCATCGGATTCTGTAACAACAACTGACAGGAGTTGGAATGGGTCGTCGGTCAGGAAATTGAGTGCGTTGTCCAAGAAAGTGCTTAGTATCAAGCCATAGAACTGAACATCCCCTAATGGCAGATCAACTTCATAGAAAAATTCCTGTAAGCCAATGGCTGCCCGCACAACGTCTGGCTCCAAGGCCCAAGTGAATCCGGATTCCAGTTCAGAGTCTGGTTCGTCTGCTTCGTCTGCTTCGTCTGCTTCCGAAACCTCCAAAGTGTATCCGCCCGTACCTCTTGCGTTGTTGCCGACGCTAACAAGGAATGTACCTGAATGGGGAGCGCGGTAGATGGCCAATTCCTGGTTCTCATAGAGCCCGGAACCGTTGCCATCTTTAAAGACAGTTTCCTGTCCGCCGGAGAAAGTTATTTCAAGGTATGTATCAAGATTTAGGGAGGTCGTCGCGATCTGCACCTTCTGATCAGCACGAAGATAAATGGAATACGTATCAATATCCGTGGCGTAATCGGATGTACCTTCGACGGTTTGACCGACTGACAGTACCGTCCCATCTTCGGAATCAGGTATCGGCACCAATACGTGCGAGGCTGTAACTGTGAAATCAATTGACCCTGGCTCTTCAGCCGCATTGCTCACGATTACGAAATATGGCTCCGATGAGTCAACATCGAATGTTCCAGTTGCCGCGTCAGACTCTTCACTAAATTCCACCTCCACCGAATCGTTAAAAGGGTTGTGGACGGCAAAACTCGGAACGCCCTCGCTTTCGACCGTGATATCTACTTCCGTTCCGGCAGGCTCCAGGAGCATGTAGGCCTTCGTGTCCCAGCTCCCAGCAAGAGTTCCGTCGTGGCGCATGCCACCGTCTGTATGAGACGGCCATGATGCTGTGCCTGAGGGGTCATTGCCAGAAATGATACGCTCGATCCGTGGAAGAACCTCGGTCGATGCCAGGGCTAAACTATAGCTTGACCCTCCAAACGTTACGAGCCCGACAATCTCGCCAGTATCGGAGACCATCACCCCACCGCTATTCCCTCCTTCTACATCAGCGGAAGTCTTAAGATAGACAATATCTGTCTCCGGCCATTCACGATACCGTGCCACCATTCCGCTTGTGAACGCAGGTTGCGGTGGGTCTGCATTTGGGGGAGGGTAGCCGATCGTATAGATGTCTGAACCGATTGCTGGGCTGGCAGCAGAGGACAGGACAACCGGTTCAATCGGGACGTCTATAGGGCCTAATACTGCAATGTCCGCCAGCAAATCCCAGCCAATCAATGGGACACTATTTAGTTTTGTTCCATTCGGGAATGACACTGTTAAGTCCATGTAGGGATACACAACATGGGCATTGCTGATCAAATAGCCCCCTTCAATAAGAAATCCAGATCCGCGGTCTCCATCTTCAGTCCCGATGGACGCAACCGCCGGAGAAACCGTTGCGAAAATCTCAGACGCGGTTAGCCCTGATCGTTCATGGGGGTGTTGAGGTTGGGGTGTGCGCGTCCGCGGAAAAGCCCCTTTGATGTGGGACGATGTGTGTTGGGAAGCACATGTGGGTTCCACAGAAAGGGGCATCTCCGAGATGCAGGTTAGCAGCACTTGTGATGTGAGGGTGACAGGGGGCGGTGGGCAGGTCGCGGCGCATGCGGGTTTGTTCGCGTTGGGGCGTTTCGCTGACGGTTTGGGTTTGGGGGAGGCGTTGTCGGCGGTGGTGCCGGTGTCTGGTGAGCGGGCGCCGGTCCATGACCGGGGCAAGGTGTTGGTGCATTTGTTGTTGATGCTCGCCGGGGGTGGGGAGGCGTGCGCGGATATTGAGCATCTGCGGGCTCAGCCGGTGCTGTTTGGGGAGGTGGCGTCTGATTCGACTCTGTACCGCACACTGCGGGGCTTGGGCCCTGATGTGGTGGGGGGACTGGCTGGGGCGGTGGCTGGTGTGCGCGCGGGGGTGTGGGAGCGCCGCGGTGATGTGTCGGGGTCGTCTCCGGTGGTTTTGGATATCGACTCGACGCTGGTGGAGGTGCATTCTGAGAACAAGGCCGAAGCGGCGGCGCATTTCAAGGGCGGGTTCGGGTTCCATCCGATGCTGTGTGCTACCGACGATGGTGAGATGCTGTCGATCAAGCTGCGTGCGGGCAACGCAGCCGCGAACTCGATAGCAGACCATATAGAGGTCCTCGACGCTGCTGTGGCGCAGCTCCCCGCAGCGGTCGCCGCGGGGCACCGCGAACACGACGACACGGTGCCTCTCAGGCGGGTGCAGTTGCGTGTGGACTCCGCGGGCTGTTCTGCACGTATCGCCGCGGCTTGCCGGGACCGCAACATCGAGTTCTTCATGACAGCACGCTCCAACAACCAGGTGGAGGCGGCTATCGACCACAACCGCATCGACCCGGACAAATGGCAGTCCGCCCTCGACGCGAAAGGCGAACCCGCCGAACGCGCCCAGGTCGCGGACCTCACCCATTTCGTCGATCTCTCCGACTGGCCCGACGCGACCCGTTTCATCGCTTGCCGCGAGCCCCGCCACCCCGGCGCCCAAAGGACCCTGTTCGACTCCGACACCTGGCGCTACCGCGGGTTCTACACCGACGCCGCAGGCGACCCCGCCGAACTCGACGCCCACCACAGAGCCCACGCCCGCATCGAGAACACCATCGCCGACCTCAAAGACTCCGGCCTGGCCCGCATGCCCTTCAGCGACTTCGACGCCAACACCGCCTGGGCCGCGATGGTCGCGTTCAGCTCGACGCTGGTGAAATGGTTCCAACAACTCCGCCTCGACGGACCCCTCGCCAACGCCTCCCCCAAACGCCTCCGCTGGCAGCTATGGCACGCACCCGCGAGACTCGTGCGGTCCTCACGCAAATGGACCCTGCGCCTGCTCCACTGGTGGCCAACAACACCACAACTCCTCCACGCCTGCCGCCCCGGCGCCCCATAAACACACCCCCCACCCCGACCCGACACGGCCTGATTCACCCCGACCCGACACGCCCCAACACACCCCAACACGCCTGACCAGACCCCAAAACACCCGCCCGCGAACCCCACGCCCCCCAACCCCGAAACCCCAACCCCGAAACCACACCAAAACACGCACACCCAACCCGATCACAAATACTCGTGAACGATCAGGGTTAGAGAACTGGGTTCTGATACCTGCCTGAAAGGTGCAACGCAAGCCGCTGTCAGCAAAGTTACAAGGAATATTGATAGGATACTGAATTGACGAGAATACATTAAAAAGCCTATGCGGGTTTGTCTCAACATTCTGGAATGTGGCTCAATCTACCGACGATTCCCACTATCCAACCAACGACATCAACAAACGTGGACAACATTTGGTGCTGGAATGCTCCGCCCGTGTGCTGTTCGGCGCGGTGTGGGGCGAGCTCCGAGTCCTTCGCCGTCTCGGCCCCTCAGCTTGAGTCGCCCAACGCGGCAGCGAATGCGGCGGCCGCGGCATGAACGTCGTTGTCCCTACGACGAACCGCCCACGGCTTCACCAACCCCACCAACTACGCCGCCCGAGGACTCCTACAACATGACCCGCAACTGATCCAGCAACCCACATTCCACGTTTACGCGCAGGGCCCGAAATTCAACACCACCGGCGCTGGCGTGACCATCGATGAGGGCGGCCGCGTGCTCTTCAGCACGATGTACGGCAAGACCCGAATTCTGCGAGGTCCCGGCCCCACAGCCTGAGTCGCCCAGCCCCTTACGCGCGGACTCAATTTCTGTCTCTCTGGTAGTCGATAATGAAGTCATCCAGTATCTGTGCGATTTCCTCAGAGGTGGAGGGAGTGGCTTCGCCGTCCGGCAGCGAAATGGAGAAGACAAGGCCTGCGAGGTCCTCCCTCTGGAATAGAATGAGGTGAACTCGCACGTACCCGTCCGGAAGTTCAAGGTCGTACTGGTAACCCAGCGCTTTCTGCCCGATTGATTGCACATCGAACGTTCCAGTTTCGATTTCCTCCGAGAATTCCGGGCTAGAGAAGAAACCAGGGAAAACAAGCGATGGAGGCAAGTCTTCGTAAGTCATTTGGAGATCTTCATCGGAGTCTGCAACACCAACTATCAGAAATTTGAATGGGTCGAGGCTCAGAAGATTGAGTGCGTTGTTCAAGTAAGTGGTTAGTTCCAAGCCAAATATCGACATACCTGACATACCTATCAGATCAATTTCATCAAATTGTTCGTGTAAATTAAGGGCTGCCCGTACAAGGTCCGGATCCAATGCCCAAGGGAATCCGGATTCTAGTTCAGAGTCTTCTTCGTCTGCTTCCGAAACCTCCAAAGTGTATCCGCCCGGATCTAGATTGTAGCTGCCAATGCTAACAAGGAATGTACCTGAATGGGGAGCGCGGTAGATGGCCAGATCCTCGCTCTGGTAGAGCCCGGAAGCGCCGTCATCTACAAAGAAAGTTTCCGACTCGTGAGCGCCGGGGGAAGTTATTTCAAGATATGTATCGAGAATTAGGGTGGTCGTCGCTATCTGCACCGTCTGATCAGCACGAAGGTGAATGGAATATGTATCAACATCCTCGATGTAATCGAATGTACCTTCAACGGTTTGACCGATTCGCAGTTCTGTCCCATCCTCAGAATCAGGTATCGGTATCAATGCGTGCGAGGCTGTAACTGTGAAACCATTTGAATCTGGCTCTTCACGCGCATTGCTCACAACTACGAAATACGGCTCTCGGTATCGAACATCGAATGTTGCAATTGCCGTGTCAGACTCTTCACTATTATATTCTACTGGAGGGCTAAACACCGGATCCGAATAGTTGTGGATTACTAAACTCGGAACGCCCTCACTTTCGACCGTGATATCTACTTCTGTTCCGACAGGCTCCTGGATCATGTATACCTTCGTGTCCAAGCTCCCAGCAAGAGTTCCGTCGTGGCGCATGCCGACTATATGAGACAGCCACGATGCTGTGTCTGAGGGGTCATTGCCAGAAATGATACGCTCGATCCGTGGAAGAACGTTGGTCGATACCAGGGCCAAACTGTAGGCGTCCGATCCGAACGTTACGAGCCCGACAATCTCGCCAGTATCGGAGACCATCACCCCGCCGCTATTCCCTCCTTCTATCTCAGCAGAGGTCTTAATGTAGACAATACCTGTCTCCGGCCATTCAAGATATCGTGCCACCATTCCGCTTGTGAACACAGGTTGTGGTGGATCTGCATGTGGGGGAGTGTAGCCGATCGTATAGATGTCTGAACCGATTGCCGGGGCAGCAGCGGAGGACAGGACAACCGGTTCAATCGGGACGTCTATGGGACCTAACACTGCAATATCTGCCAGCAAATCCTGGCCGATCACTGGGACACTATCTAGTTTTGTTCCATTCGAGAATGACACTGTTAAGTTCATGTAAGGATACGCAACATGGGCATTGGTGATCAAATAGCCCCCTTCAATAAGAAATCCGGATCCGTGCGGGCCTCCATCTTCAGTTCTGATGGATGCAACCGCCGGGGAAACCGTTGCGAAAATCTCAGACGCGGTTAGAGAACTGGGTTCTGGTTCTTGCGGTGAACTGGGTTCTGGTACCTGCGGTGAAAGTTCGGCGCAAGCCGCTGTCAGCAAGGTTACAAGGAATATTGATAGGATATTGAATTTACGATAAGACATTGAAGAGCCTATACGGGTTTGTTTCAATATTCTGAGATGTGGCTCAACCTACCGACGGTTTCCCACTATCCAACCAACAACATCAACAAACGTGGATTATATCGTGGATTATATCGTGGATAATATTTAGTGCTGGAATGCTGCGCCCGCGTGCTGTTCGGCGCGGTGTGGGGCGAGGCCCGAGTCCTTCGCCGTCTCGGCCCCTCAGCTTGAGTCGCCCAACGCGGCGGCGAATGTTACGCCCGCGGCATGAACGTCGTCGTCGCTGATGCCGAGGTGGGTGACGAGTCTCGTGCCGACCACCTGCGCATAAGAGCTCGACCCCTTGTGGTCCCTGGTCCTCAGCACGTCGCAGAGCACGCCACGGTCTGCCAGACGCTGCTGGAGATCGCTGCCGGCGCCGTCAATGGAGATGAACATCATGTTGGTGTTGACGGCGTTCACCTCGATCCCGTCGATGTCGGCCAGAGCCGCCGCCAACAGCGCTGCCCGAGCGTGATCGTCGGCAAGTCGGCCCACGTTGTTCTCCAGGGCGTAGATGCCCGCAGCAGCCAGCACCCCGGCCTGTCTCAGGCCGCCGCCGAGCATCTTGCGCCACTTCCGGGCCTCATCGATCAGCGTACGCGGGCCGCTGAGAAGCGATCCGGCGGGAGCCCCGAGTCCTTTCGACAGGCACATCGAGACGGTGTCGCAACCGGCGACCAACTCCGCACCCGAGATGCCCAGTTCAACGCAGGCATTCCACATGCGCGCACCGTCGAGGTGCACGCTGAGGCCAGCGTCGCGCGCCACCTTGATCGCCTCGTCCATACGTTGCGGTGACTGCACCATCCCGTTCTTGGTGTTCTCGAGGCACAGCAGTCGAGTGCGGGCGAAGTGGGTGTCGTCGGGTTTGACGGCGGCCGCGACCGCCTCGGGGCTGGGAAGGCCGTCGGTCTCCGTCGCTACGGGCTGAGGCGCTATCCCACCGAGCACCGCGCCACCTCCGGCCTCCAGCCGGAACGTGTGGGAACTGTCGCCGGCGATGTATTCGTCGCCACGTCCGCAGTGGGCCAGCAGGGCACACAGGTTGGACTGTGTTCCGCTGGTCACGAACAGGGAGGCCTCTTTGCCGAGCCGTTCCGCGACCATGGCCTCGAGGCGGTTCACAGTAGGGTCGTCGCCGAAGACGTCATCGCCCACGTCGGCGGCCGCGATCGCCCGGCGCATCTCCTCGGTGGGTCGGGTCACTGTGTCTGAACGAAGGTCGATCATCACGCCATCCTTCGGGGTCATTCCGGCAGTTCGGGTTCGAGCTCTGCGCTGACGCTGATCTCGCTGCTGTCAGCGACTGTGCTGGGGCCCACCGTGAGGATCACGCCGGCAGCTTTCACGTCGTCGATCACCGTGTCGAGCATTGCCAACTGCTCGGTGCTGCCAGCGAAGGCCGCCGACAATACGGGGGTGCGCAGTTTGCGTTTGTTCTCCGACTTGGTGCGGCGCACAACGCTGAGAGCGTCTGCCGCGACACCGCTGGTCTGTGCGCCGACACCACCCGCCGCCGCTCGCAGGCTGTCGCTGGAGGGCCAGTCGGCAGCGTGTACCGAGCCTTCATGCCACCAACTCCAGACCTCCTCGGTGACGAAGGGCAGAAAGGGGGCGAACATTCGCTGCATCGTCGACAGGGCGAATCGGAGGGCGTGGCGAGCCGAATCGGCGCGCTCCTCACCGTATTCGCCGTAGGCACGGGCTTTCACGAGCTCCAGATAGTTGTCGGTGAACCACCAGAAGAACGCTTCGGTCCGTTCCAGGGCCCTGGCGTAGTCGAAGCGCTCGAAGGCATCGGTGGCATCGTCGACGAGACCGGCGAGCCGGTCCAGCATTGAACGGTCGAGGGGCTCGCTGATCCTGGCCGGATCACAGTCATCGGAGCCGTCGGCAGCGGAGCTATTGGTATCGGTCAGAGCATCGGCATCGGCAGCTCCGGAGTCGGCTGCGCCGGCGGCATCTGCTGCATCGGCTGCGCCGAATCTGAGAGTGAACTTCGAGGCGTTCAGAAGCTTGATCGCCAGGCGTCGACCGATTTTCATCTGGCCCTGATCGAAGGCGGTGTCAGTGCCGGGGCGCCCCGATGAGGCCCAGTAGCGGACGGCATCGGCGCCGTACTGCTCCAACAGGTCGGTCGGCACGACAACGTTGCCCTTCGACTTCGACATCTTCTTGCGGTCGGGATCAAGGATCCAGCCCGAGAGAGCGGCGTTGCGCCAGGGAGCGGTGCCAGCGTCGAAATGGGCCCGGACCACAGTGGAGAACAGCCAGGTGCGGATGATGTCGTGCGCCTGGGGCCGAACGTCCATGGGGAACGTCGCCGCGTAGAGGTCGGCGTCGGTCCTCCAACCGGTGGCGATCTGGGGAGTGAGCGAGGATGTGGCCCAGGTGTCCATCACGTCGACCTCGCCCACGAAACCGTTCGGTTGATCCCTCTGGGCCTCGGAGAAGCCGTCGGGCACATCGGTCGAGGGGTCGACCGGGAGCTGATCGGGGCGCGGCGTGATCGGCTGTCCCCAGACCGGTTCACCATCGGTGTCGAGGCGGTACCAGAGCGGGAGCGGCACCCCGAAGAAGCGCTGCCGGCTGATCAGCCAGTCTCCGTTGAGGCCCTCGATCCAGTTCGTGAAACGGGCCTGCATGTAGTCCGGAACCCAGTTGATCTCGTCGCCGCGGGCCACCAGGGCCTCGCGAAGATCCTCGTCGCGGCCGCCGTTGCGGATGTACCACTGACGGCTCGCAACGATCTCGAGCGGTTTGTCGCCCTTCTCGAAGAACTTCACGGGATGGGTGATCGGGCGCGGTTCGCCCTGCAGGTCTCCAGACTCCACAAGGAGCTGCACCATCTCCTGTTGCGCCTGGGCGACGCGTTTGCCTGCCAGCCGCGCATAGGCCGCGGAGGCATCAGGTGTGGTGAGCCACTCCGGGGTCTCGCCTGCGAAACGGCCGTCACGGCCGATGACCGTGCGCACGGGGAGGTCGAGCTCCCGCCACCAGGTCACGTCGGTGGTGTCGCCGAAGGTGCAGATCATGGCGATCCCGGTGCCCTTGTCGGGGTCCGCGAGGTGGTGGGGGTGAACGGGAAGCTCAACACCGAAGACCGGACTCACTACCGTGACACCGTCGAACAGTGGCTGGTAACGCTGGTCGTCCGGGTGAGCGACCAGGGCGACGCAGGAGGGAACCAGCTCCGGGCGCGTGGTGTCGATCCAGACCGCCTTGCCGCCGTCGGACCGTGCGAAGCGGAGCTTGTGATAGGCGCCGGGAACCTCCTTGTCCTCCAACTCAGCCTGAGCCACTGCGGTCTGGAAGGTCACGTCCCAAAGCGATGGAGCCTCGAGGAGGTAGGCCTCACCGCGTGCGAGGTTGTCGAGGAAGGCGAGTTGGCTGACCCTTCGGCAGTGGTCGTTGATGGTCGTGTACGTGCGGGTCCAGTCGACCGACAGTCCCAGGAGTCGGAACAGCTGCTCGAAGACCTTCTCGTCCTCGCCGGTCAGTTCCAGGCACAGCTCGATGAAGTTGGGACGGCTGACTGCGAGCGGGCGGCGCTTCGACACTGCCTTGGGATCGCCGGCGTCGGCGGGTGCGGTGAAATCGGGGTCGTAGCGGAGCGACGGGTCGCACACCACCC
Organism: Candidatus Aldehydirespiratoraceae bacterium; assembly: GCA_965208435.1. Classification (GTDB taxonomy): domain Bacteria; phylum Actinomycetota; class Acidimicrobiia; order Acidimicrobiales; family Aldehydirespiratoraceae; genus VXYK01. The sequence continues at coordinate 2,633,772 of OZ242337.1, forward strand.
CGTAGTAGTTCTGCACACGACGTTCAGTTGGGAGGCCGTTGTCGTCCCAGCCCATGGGATAGAAGACCTCGCGGCCGGCCATGCGCTGGTAGCGGGCGATGGTGTCGGTGTGGGTGTAGCTGAAGACGTGACCGACGTGCAGCGACCCGCTCACCGTCGGAGGCGGCGTGTCGATCGAGAAGACTTCATCACGCGGCTTGGCGGGATCGAAGTGGTAGATCCCGGTTCGATCCCAGACGGCATCCCACTTCTTTTCGAGGCCGACCAGGTCCGGTTTCTCGGGAAGTCGCAGCGTAGCCATATGGCGCATGAGGTTACCGCCTGTGCGCGCCCTCACACCGGTTGCGCATGCGCCGTCGGTCGGGAGCGGTCAGTCAGCGACCCTGGGTTGCGAAGATGCGGTGCGGTAGTCGTCGTAGGGCTCGTCGCGCTCGCTCAGCGCTGCGGTCAGACCCTTCTCCTTGATGTTGCCGATGAACCGTTTCATCGATTCGCTGTGGACACCGAGGGCGCAGAGTTCGGTACCGGCGCGGATACCGGTGCGAAGGCCCATCACCTCCATCTGGCGATGAACCACGCGTTTGTTGAGTTGAACCACATCGGTAGGGGTCTGCGTGATCCGCTCGGCGATCTTCAGCACCTCGGCCGAGAGATCCTCGGCCGGAAAGGCCTGGTTGGCCCAGCCGTGCTCGACTGCCTCAACGCCGCTGACCGAGTCGCCGGTGATCATCATCTCCATCGCCTTGCGCATTCCCATGAACCAGGCGTGGAAGTGCATGTCGGGCACGCCGAAACGGGTGGCGGGGTAGCCCATCTGGGCATCCTCGGCCACGTAGACGAGGTCACAGCAGGTGGCGAGCTCGCTGCCACCCGCCAGGCAGTATCCGTGGACCTGCGCAATGACCGGCTTGGCGAGATCCCAGATGCTCATCCAACCCTCGGTGACATGGCGCGGCCACTGCCCCTCGCCCTGAGCGGTGAAGAACGGCAGGTCGTACCCTTCGTTGTTGCCGGCGAGGTCGTAACCGGCCGAGAACGACGGGCCGTCGCCCCGCACGATCGACACCTTGACGCTGTCGTCATCATCGGCATCGCGAAGCGCGCCGAGGATCGCGCCCCGCAGGGGGTGGATCAACGAGTTGCGTTTGTCGGCCCGATTGAAGGTGATCCTGCGGACCCCCGGAATCGGGTCGTCGAGCAGAACCCACTGGTGGTCCGCCGCGGATGGACCACCGTTGCCGGTGTCGCTCGGATTGGCCGTCTCTTGGCTGTAGTCGCTCATGGCCCGACCCTACGACGCGCGCCCCACTCCCCAAAAATCGAGCAGTCGTGGAGAGTGGTCGGGGGAGTTGTGACGAAACCACCGATCTGGGACCGGTTGAATTCTCGGGGCGGGGGGCGGGCGACTTTGTAGCCGGACTAGCCTGTGGGCGTGACTTCTTACGATGATTTCGAATGCACACCCGGCGGTGCGGTACTCATGGACGGAAACCGGCTGCGCGATGAGATCGTTGCCGCCATACGCGCAGAGATCGACTCGCTGGGCAACCCCGAGGTGTGCCTCGCCACCGTGTTGGTCGGCAGCGACAGACCCAGCCAGATCTATGTCCGCAACAAGCATCGCAAGGCTCAGGAAGCGGGCATGGTGTCGCGTCATGTGGAGCTGAGCGAGGACGCAACGCAGGACGACGTCACCGGGGCGGTCCGCGATCTTGCCGAAGATGATTCGGTCCACGGCATTCTTGTGCAGCTGCCGGTGCCGGCCGGTATCGATGCGGAGGCGGTGCTCGACCTGATCCCGCCCGAGAAGGACGTCGATGGATTGACTGAGCGGTCGATGGGTCGACTGATCCGCGGCCGGGTCGGGCACGTTCCGTGCACGCCGCTGGGGGTCATGGAACTGCTTGCGCGTTACGGAATCGAGACCAGCGGAAAGCGGGCCGTCGTCATCGGGCGCTCCACGCTGGTCGGCCTGCCACAGATACTGTTGCTGGGGCGCAAGGGCTGCGACGCGACCGTCACGCTAGCCCACAGCCGCACCGCAGACCTCGCCGGACTGTGCCGCTCCGCCGACATAATCATCGCCGCTGCCGGAATGGCACGGTTGGTGACCGCCGACTTTGTGAGCCCCGGAGCGACCGTCGTCGACGTGGGCATCTCCCGCACCGAGGACGGCATCGTCGGTGACGTCGACTTCGACAGCGTGCAGGATGTCGCAGGCGCCATCACGCCGATGCCTGGCGGAACCGGCCCGATGACCATCGGCTGTCTGCTCAAGAACACCCTGGCAGCGGCCCGCATGATGGGCTCGATCGCTCTCAGATGATCACTGGCTGGATGATCACCGAAACGTTGACCCGCTGAGTCGTCAATCTTCAGTCGGTGGATTGAGGGGGCGCGCAACTCCGATTCCCATGTGGCCCTCAATACGGGACAAGCGCTCCCGAACGTGCCCCAGACCTACGTCCAGAGTCCTGATGTCGTCCCGTAGTTCGCCGCCGAGTGTCCTGTGGTCGGCTCTCAGTTCGTCGCCGAGCTTCTTGTGGTCGGCCCGCAGTTCGTCGCCGAGCTTCTTGTGGTCGGCCCGCAGTTCTTTGTGGTCGGCTCGCAGTTCGTCGCCGAGGTTCCTCAACTCGAGTCGTGTGCCTTCGTTGAGGTTGATCATGAGTTCGCGAGTCTTCGAGTTCTCGCGGGACTGATGCCAAGAATTGCCGAGCAATGCCACAAACAGAGTTGAAATCATCGTCAGCAAAGCGGCGTCCATGAAGCCACCCTACCACACACACCTGACCGAACCAGCCCAAAAACCATGAAAATATATAGAAAGCTTTTTAAGTGTGTGGCGTTTCGGCAGGGTTCAGCTCCAGGACTCAGCCCAGACCCGAGTCCTCTGTCACCCCGAAGTCTTCTGTCACCCCGACTCCGAGGGAACGAAGGAAGACACCCGAGGGCGGCTTGGGCTCGAGGTAGCTCGACTTGGGAGGCATGAGGTCTCCAGCGGCTGCCACTGCCATCAGATCGTTGATGTCGGTCGGATAGACGAGCATGCCGACGTAGCCGTCAGCGTCGCAGCGGGACACCAGCTCAGCTGTGCCCGCCGGGTTGGGTACGTAGTCGACGTCGCTGTCGTGGGCCAGCTCGTTCACTCCCAGGACATGGCCGATCACGTCACGGCGTAGGCGTTCAACGTCGAGCGATGCCAGAGGTGTGGGGCGTTCCAGAGGATCCAGAACAAGTCGAAACCACGACCCGTTGTGGTACACGCCGACCTCGCCCCGGGCCGTGGGCTGAGCGGAGGCGACGCCGCTGGCGGCGGTGAGGTGCCCGACCGTTCCGAGGGCATCGACCAACTCCGGTGTTGAACGGAAACTCCGGTCGGGTGCTCTGCGATGGAAAGCCTCGACCCGCAGTTGATCATGGGGGAACAGCACTGCGAGCGTCCGTGCGAAACCGACCCGGTGCGGGTTTGCGGCTCGGGCAGCCAGAGCGGCGGCGCAACGATGATGACCGTCGGTCACGAAGAAGACCTGATCTTCAAGCAACGGCTCGATGATCATCGTCTCGTCCGAACGGAAGGTCCACACCTGGTTCCGGACACCATCGACCACAACGTCAACCTCTGGCGACCTCAGCGTGACGGAACTGAGAATCTCCAGCAGTTCGGGCCGCGCGACATGAGTCAGCGAGACCGGCGATGAGGTCGCGCCGACATGGCTGAGATGGTCGGTTATCAATGAGGCCCGCTCATGACGGATGTTCTCATGGGTCAGCACCCGTCCGTCGCGCAGGCCGTCGAGGTCCAAGGCGCCGGCAATGCCGATCTGGTCGAACGGTCGGCCGGCTGTCCGAGCCGCTGAGCGATCATCGGGCCCGCTCTCGTCGGGCGGAGCGCTCACGTCGGGAGAGCTCAGGCGGTACGCGTAATATGCCGCGTGGTCCGAGGCCGCGAAAGCACCCGCCTCGAGGATCCGTTCCAGAGTCTGGGTGCTGAGTCTCAACAGTTCGGCATCCGAACAACCCTCGAACCGATCCTCATGGGACCGCGTGACACCGAGGTAACTGAACGGGTTCTGCTCAACGATCGCACGGCGTTGCTCAGGAGTCTTGGAATCGTAGGCACTCGCGATCACCTGCGGCGCCCATTCGGGTCGGATGAGCCGGCCTTGGAACGGTGCAAGAAGCGGAGCACTCACTGCGGACCGCGGTTATCCGAGCTTGGCCTGTTGCCACCTCTCGGTGGCGTCTACCTGGTTGAACGTGAACATGTGCAGTCCCTCGATACCCATCGAGTCGAACTCGTCCGCGAGCGGGTCGATGAGATCGCTGGGGTTGTAGCCCACAGAGGAGAAGAGCTTGAGCAGGCCGGTCCTGTTCTTCTGGACGTACCGCAGCGAGGCTCCCACACCGAGTCGCATGCCCATGCGGATCAGCTTCGCCCGGTCGACCACCCCGGCGACACCCAGATGGACCGGCATGTCGAAGCCCTCGGCGCGCTGCGCGTCGAGCCAGGAACGGATCGTGTCAGTCGAGAAGCACATCTGCGTGGACGCGTGCCCGGAGATCCCGGCTTCGGCGAACAGTTCCTGCTTCTCCATCAGCGCCTGGTGCAGAGCCGACTCGTCGATGAAGGCGTGGCCGTCGGGGTATGAGGAGACTCCGACCGCCGAGATGTCACCGGCAGTGAAGTCGAGCAGGGGCCGGAGCAGCGACACGGCATCGTGGTATGCGCCCGCATCCTGCGCATCACCGGCGATACAGAAGATCTCGCTGAGGCCCAGCTGCTTGATACGGATTGCCAACGAGCGCATGTGTGCTTCGTCTGTCACCTTGCGAGCAGCTATGTGCGGGATCGGACGGTGGCCCCTCTCGAGCAGTTCGGCGCACACGTCGAGCGTGTACTCGAGGGGCTTCACCGGCGAGGCGGTGACGCTGACCCGAGCATTGGAGGGGAGCTGCTCGATTGCATCGGGCAGGCTCTTGAGCGGGATCACCTCGAAGGTCATGTCAGAGACCGCCGCGCGGGCGGCGGGGGAGATGACCTGTCGGTGGGTCGGGCGCAGGAAATTGGCGAGTGAATTCATGGCGGCTCCGGGAAGCTGGTTGAAGGTGGACGAACCGAGGTGGTCGGGCAGCGCTCAGGAGAGGCCGACGACGTTGCCGTCGGCGTCGATGTCTATGGACTTGGCGGCAGGAATCCTGCCCAGACCGGGCATGGTGCGCATGTCGCCGCAGATCGGGTAGATGAAACCGGCCCCCACGCTCGCACGGACCTCGCGCACTGGCAGGGTCCAACCGGTGGGGGCGCCCTTCAGTGCCGGATTCGAGCTGATCGAGAGGTGGGTCTTGGCGATGCACACGGGCAGGTCGCCGAAACCGGCCTCGGTGTAGGTGGCCAGCTGCTTGTTGGCCTGCGCGGTGTACTCCACGTCGTCTGCTCCGTAGACCCTGGTGGCAACCGCATGGATCTTGTCCCGCAGCGATGCCTCGCTCGGATACAGCAGCTGGAATTCGCTCGGCTCGGCCGCGGCGGCCGCCACTGCTTCGGCCAGCTCTGTGGCGCCTCGCCCACCGTCGGAGAAGTGGGTCGACACTGCCGCACGGGCACCGTACTCGTCGGCGATCTCACGGATCGCGGCGATGTCGCCATCGTGGTCGCCGGGGAAGACGTTGATGGCCACGACCGAGGTCGCGCCGTGGAGCTGCATGTTCTCAAGCTGCTTGCGCAGGTTGTCGCCGCCCATGTGGACCTCGTCGGGGTTCTCAGCCAACAGCGCCTCGGGCAGGGGCCTGCCGGCGACGATCCTGTGCTTGCCGGAATGGGCCTTGAGGCCCCGAACCGTGGCGACGAGCACGGCCGCGTCCGGCGCGATGCCCGAGTAGCGACACTTGATGTTGAAGAACCGCTCTGCGCCCATGTCGGCTCCGAAGCCTGCTTCGGTCAGCAGGAACTCGCTGGTGTGGATACCGATCTGATCGGCGATGATCGAACTGTTGCCCGTGGCGATGTTGCCGAAGGGTCCGGTGTGGACCAGCGCCGGGGTGTTCTCCAGCGTCTGCATCAGGTTGGGTTTGATGGCCTCCTTCAAGATGACGGCCATCGACCCTGCGGCACCGATCTCCTCTGCAGTGATCGGAGTGCCGGCCTTGTTGTAGCCCAACACGATCCGTCCGAGGCGGGCCCGCAGATCCTGCAGCGAGGTGCACAGGGCGAGCGCCGCCATGACTTCGGACGCCGCGGTGATGTCGAACCCGGTCTCGCGGGGGATGCCGTCGAGTCGTCCGCCGAGGCCGATCACCGCGTTGCGCAGGGCGCGGTCGTTGACGTCGAGCACACGCCGCCAGGTGATGTTGTGAATGTCGAAACCGGCTTCGTTGCCGTGGTAGACGTGAGCGTCGAGCATCGCCGAGCAGAGGTTGTGGGCCGCGGTGACGGCGTGCATGTCGCCGGTCAGGTGAAGGTTGAACAGCTCCATGGGAACGACCTGGCTGTAACCGCCGCCGGCAGCGCCGCCCTTGATCCCGAAGGTCGGCCCCATCGACGGCTGGCGGATGGCGATCGTGGCGGTTCGACCGATGTGTTGGAACGCCTGGCCGAGACCGACGGTCGTGGTCGTCTTTCCCTCACCGAGCGGCGTCGGCGTGATGGCTGAGACGACGACGTATGCCGCCCTGGGCCTGTCGCTCATCTTCTCGATGGCGTCGAGCGAGACCTTGGCGGCTCCCACTCCGTAGGGCTCGAGGCACTCGGCCGGGATGCCGGCTGAGTGCGCGATGTCGGTCAGAGGTTTGAGTTCTGCCTGGTTGGCGATCTCAAGGTCACTGGGAAATGCCATGTCTGCTCCTGTGCGTGGTTGTTCGGCTCGCCGCTCTCATGGTTCTCATGTTCCGTATAGCGGAACGATTCCGCGATACGGGTTGAGTGTAGTGTCGTTTGTCGGGCAGCCGCGCCCCTGTTCGCGTCGCGGTGCTCGAAACGTCGAAACGGTCGTGTTAATGCCGTCGAAATGGTAGTATTAGAGCCGTCGAAATGGTAACTTTACGATGTGGGCAGCTACATTCCCAGAATTGTCGACCATGAGCTCGACGAACTCAGCACGACTTCGCCGGCGATATCCATAGAAGGAGCGCGAGGAGTCGGAAAGACGGCAACCGCGCTGCAAAGAGCGGTAACCGTTCGTCGTTTGGACGACCCCTCGCAGTTCAACATCTTGCAGGCCGACCCCTCCAGAGTCACCGAGGGTACTCCACCGGTGTTGATAGACGAGTGGCAGCGAATGCCGGCTTCGTGGGATCTGGTGCGACGGGCAGTTGACTCCGACCCCGTGACTCCGAGGTTCCTGCTCACCGGCTCGGCGGCTCCGGCCACTGCGCCCACCCATACCGGAGCGGGGCGAATCGTTACGGTGCGGATGAGGCCGCTGTCCCTTGCGGAGCGATTTGGCAGCGCGTCATCGGTGAGCCTCGCGGAGTTGTTGACTGGCCGCCGCGGCCCTGTCGGAGGTTCGACCAAGATGAGGGTGGTGGATTATGCCGATGAGATCGTGCGTTCGGGCTTCCCAGGATTACGGCATCACTCAGGGCGGGCGCTGCGATCCCATCTTGACGGATACATCGACCGGATCGTGGAGCATGACATCAATGAACTGGGTCGCACAGTGCGCGACCGTGACGCCTTGCGTCGCTGGATGACCGCCTACGCAGCGGCAGTCTCAACACCGGCTTCTTTCGAGACCATCCGCGACGCTGCCTCGTCAGGCGAGTCCGACAAACCCTCTAAATCAGCCACGATTCCCTACCGTCGAGCGTTGGAGGGGTTATGGATCACTGAAGAAGTTCCCGCTTGGTTGCCAACCCCCAATCATCTGCGCCGCCTTGCTTCGGCGCCGACCCATCAGATGGTCGATCCGGCAATCGCGGCGAGGCTGTTGGGGGTGAACGCGGACATGCTCCTCGATGGCACGCCCAGTGGTATCGGTACCCCCGCCAATGGCACCCTGCTCGGCGCGCTCTTCGAGTCGCTCGTCACGCAGTCGGTGTGCGTGTATGCGCAGTCGTGTGAGGCAAGGGTGCGGCATCTTCGCACTCACGGAGGGGAGCATGAGGTTGATTTGATCGTGGTGCGCGCTGACGGTCGAGTCCTGGCCTTGGAGGTCAAGCTGTCGGCCACCGTCGGCGACAATGACACCGCGCACTTGCGTTGGCTTGAGGGCAGAATCGGTCCTGGACTGCTTGATGCGGCGGTAATACACACAGGCCCGGAGGCGTACCGCCGACAGGACGGAGTTGCGGTGATCCCAGCAGCGATGCTCACGGTCTGAACACTCCCGGTCTGAGCGTCGAACCGGTTTGTGGGGGTAGGGTGAGCGGCCGTGAGTGGGGTGCGGCCGAAGTTGATTGAGGTGGCGTTGCCGTTGGCGGCGATCAATGCGGCGGCGTCGCGGGAGAAGTCTATCCGCCATGGGCATCCTTCGACTCTGCATCTGTGGTGGGCTCGTCGTCCGTTGGCTGCGACTCGGGCGGTGATTTGGGCGTCGTTGGTGGACGATCCGTCCGCCGACGGGTCGTTGACGCCGGAGGAGCAGGAGGAAGAGCGGCAGCGGTTGTTCGGGATTTTGGAGCGGCTGGTGGTGTGGGAGAACTCCAACAATCCCGACGTGTTGGCCGAGGCGAAAGCTGAGATCGACCGGTGCTTTCCGGACGGGCCGCCGCCGGTCCTTGATCCGTTCGCCGGGGGCGGGGCGATTCCGTTGGAGGCGCAGCGCCTCGGGCTCACCGCGTTGGCGGGGGACCTGAACCCCGTCGCGGTGTTGATCAACAAGGCGATGATCGAGATCCCGCCGCGTTTCTCTGGGATGGCACCCGTTCATCCTGATATCGACACCGGACTCAATACTTGGGATCGGGCGCAGGGACTGGCAGCTGATGTGGAAGCCTACGGACAGTGGATGCGTGACGAAGCTGAGCGCCGGATCGGGCATCTGTATCCCGATGCCACAGGCCCTGATGGGGAGAAGTTGACGCCGATCGCGTGGATCTGGGCGCGGACAGTCGAGTCGCCCGACCCGTCATGGTCGGGTCACGTGCCGCTGGTGGCTTCGTGGACGCTCGCCAACAAACCGGGCAAACCCAAAGTCTGGGTCGAGCCGACCATCGACCGCCAGACCCAGACCATCAGCTACGAAATCCGTCAAGGCGGCGAACCCACAGTTGAACGGACTGTCAACCGAGGCAACGGAACATGTCTAGCCACCGGCTCGGCCATTCCGGGGAACTACATCGACCATGAAGCGTCGCAGGGACGTATGGGCTCAGTTCCTATCGCATTGGTCGCCGAGAGTTCAACGGGTCGTCGGTACCTCTCGTGGAGCGTCGGCAGCTTGACGGGGTTGACGAAGCGGCCGTCGTGCGGGCATCCCTTGACGACGCAAAGTTGCCTCAAGGAGCAACCAGAGGCACGTTCGGCGGTAACGCTCAAGGTCGGTACTACAGTTTCTTCGAGTTTGCCGATTACTTCTCGGCGCGGCAGTTGGTGGCGTTGACGACGTTTTCGGATCTGTTGGGCGAGGTTCGAGATGAGGTTCTGGCGGATGCTGTCGCGGCCGGTCTGGCTGACGACGGGATGCGGCTACGCGACGGCGGCCGAGGCGCCGTGGCTTACGCGGCGGATGGGGTCGCGGCCGGTTTGGCTGACGACGGGGTGCGGTTGCGTGACGGCGGACGAGGAGCGCAGGCGTACGCGGACGCGATTGTGACCTATTTGGCGTTCGCGATCGACAAGTGCGCTGACTATTGGTCCTCAATCTGCACTTGGAACAGTCCACGCGAACAGATACGGAACACTTTCAGCCGTCAGGCGATTCCGATGTCTTGGGACTTTGCCGAGTGTAATCCCTTTTCGGATTCCTCCGGGAATTGGATGGCAATGGTGAACTGGGTTGTGAAGACCGTTGGCCATTTCCCTGCTTCGATCCGGGGGGAGGCTTTGCAGCGGGATGCGAGGGCCAGGGTTAAGGAATGTTCGGGTGCTGCTCTATCGACGGATCCGCCGTACTACGACAACATCGCTTACGCGGACCTGTCGGATTTCTTCTATGTGTGGTTGCGGCAGAATCTTGGTGGTGTGTGGCCGGTTGAGTGTTCGACGCTGTTGACCCCAAAAGCGGAGGAGTTGATCGCCAACCGCTACCGGACCGGTTCAAAGGAGCAAGCTGAGGAGCATTTTGAGTCTGGTATGGCCGAGTTCATGGCGCAGGTCGCTCAGAGCCAACCGGCGGATGTTCCCGCAACGATCTACTACGCGTATAAGGCGACCGAGAGCAAGGACGGCGAGATTCGCACGACTGGCTGGGACACGTTCCTCCAAGCGGTTTTGGATGCGGGTCTGCAAGTAAATGCCACTTGGCCAATGCGCACGGAGCGCCCTGGACGGATGCTGTCCATCGGGACGAACGCGTTGGCGTCGTCGATTGTGTTGGCGTGTCGTCCGCGGGCGGTGTCGGCTTCGTTGGCGACCCGTGGTGAGTTCATTGCGGCGCTTCGCAATGAACTGCCCGAGGCGGTGCGGTTGTTGCAGTCGGGCAATATCGCGCCGGTGGACATGGCCCAGTCTGCTATCGGGCCGGGGATCAAGGTGTTCTCCCGATACGCGAGGGTGGTGGAAGCGGACGGGTCGTCTATGTCGGTGTCGGTGGCGTTGGGGATCATCAACGATGTGCTCGGTGAGATACTCGACGGTGAAGAAGCAGAACTCGACACCGACAGCCGGTTCGCGCTCGCCTGGTTCGCGCAGCACGGCTACAACCCGGGGCCTTCTGGTGACGCTGACAGCGTCGCCCGGGCCAAGAACACGTCGCTGGCCGGTATCGAAGAGTCCGGTATCGGCGAGGCGCGCCAAGGCCAGTTCAGGTTGTTCGAACGCAGCGACCTGTCCCCGGACTGGTCACCGGTGGATGATCCGCGCCTCACGGTCTGGGAGGTGCTGCAGTACCTCGTTGCTGCGTTGGAGAGGTCAGAGTCAGAAGCCGCTGAGCTGCTGCGCACCCTCGGTGGCAACGCCGACCGGGCACGTCAACTCGCCTACGTGCTGTACCAGAAAGCCAACGACAACCGCTGGACCACAGAAGCCGGCGCCTACAACACCCTCATCACCGCCTGGCCCAGCCTGACCACAACAGCAACCACAGCCGCCGCAGGCACCGCCCAACAGGCGTTGTTGTAGTGAACACGACGGGTCGCGAGAGCACACATGATACGAGAAAGTTGAGCCACGGGTCGAAACCCCACATGTCGTCGCCCTCCGTGTGGCCGAGGAGTTCACTGAAGCTGCGATTCGAGCCGCTACCGAGGCTGTGGCACAGACTGTTCCGAAGCAGCCCTTCTGCATGTTGTGCGGTTACGCCGTTGACGTTGGCAGCACAGCCGCAGAGCTATTCGTCAACACACAGGGCGAAATCTACTGGCAGCACATCCGGTGCCGTCCATTATGGGAGGCCATCGAGTGCTGGGCACCTGGACGGTCAGGCAGCCCGTCGGGATCGCAGCACGGACGGACCCGGCGGCTTTGATGGTTGAACTCTACGAGGACGGCCGGCTCTGTGTTCCGTCGGCATCTGAGGGCATTGGTGCGGGCTCTGTGATCGCTTGCACCGTGGGTCTCAGAGGCTGACGGCTCTGCTGTACAGCATATTTGGTTTTATTTTATGTGGTGACAGTATTTCACAGGGTCATTGTCACAGGGGGTCAGTAGGTTGTGGTCCATGAGTTTCTGTTCTGGATCGGAGCTTGCCGGTGAGGGCACGGCTGGCGGTGGTGGCACCGGTGGAGCGTTGCGGGTGCCGTTGGTCGATGAGGTGGGGTTGTCTGATGAGGGGTTGCGGTCGCATTTGAAGGTGTTGGGCCGTGCGGAGTCCCGGTTGGCGGCGATGAAGTCCCGGGTGTTGGCCGAGCTGGGCCGCCGTCACAGCTCCGCGGATGCGCAGCGTCTGGTTCGTGACGAGTTGCGGGCATCGAAACGTGAGGCCAAACGCGATGTTGAGACAGCGGCCCGGTTGTCAGAGTTGCCGACGACTAGTGAGGCTCTGGAGTCCGGTGAGATCCCTGTGGGTCACGCCCGGCTGATTGCCCGGTGAGGTGTATCTGACTCTTCGCGACAGGTTGCGGGTTTTTTCAAGTCGCATTGGTGGGTGTGCGGTGGTGGTTGGTTTGTCATGTTAGCGGTTGGTTTCGGTGGTGGGCGCGTCGTTGCTGGTCGGCTTGTTGGAGTCCGTCTCGGCGGGCTTGGCGGATTTGGTCGCCTTGGCCGGTGTGTTCGTCGTTGGGGGTGACGTAGCCGATGCTTTCGTGGAGCCGCACACAGTTGTAGTGGCTGCGGACGCGTTCGAGTTCTCGGGTGAGGTCTGTGGGGTCGTCGAGCGTTTCGAGGTGGGGGTGCTCGCCTTTGATGTGGCTGAACAGAGACTCGATCCAGGCCTGGTCGGTGGGCGTTGACCGCCGCCCGAAGTGTTGGGCGATTGAGCAGAGGGCCATGAACTTGGCTGTGTCGCCTGAGCGCATCTCCGGGCCGTTGTCTGACACTGCCAACAGCAGCGGGATCTCGTTGTTGTCGGGCAGGTCGCTGTTGGGGTCGTCGAGGCGGGCAGCGGCCTCGTCGGTGAGGAGCCCTTCACTGGACAGTGCTTTGGCGAACAGGACCCGAGCAGCAACCGAGTCCGGTGCCGGTGTGAGGTGGGTGGCGATCCATTTGCGGGACACGACATCGACGATCGCGTAGACGTGTTTGGCGGGTTTACATGCCGGGAACTGGGTTCCGTCCCAGCACCACAGTTGGTTGGGCCGCCACTCACACCAGTTTGGCCACGGCGTCTTAGCTGTCTTGGCGGGACGGGGCGTGCCGGCCAGTGCGAGGCCGTGACCTGCGAGAACGCGGTCCACCGTTGATGGTGACACCCACACGCGGCCCAGGTAGGAGCCGCGGTGCGCGAGTTTGCGATGCGACCGGTCAACGTCACCCCACTCCTCGAACAGCGCCACGATCTCGTCGCGTTCAGAGCTCAACAGGCTGTGGATCGCCCGGCCGCCTGGGCGGGCATCATCAAGAGTCCCCCCGGCGCGGCGCAGGCTCCAGCGCCATGCCCGGCGGCGGTCCACACCCAACACCGTGCAAACCCGGCTGTGCGTCCAGCCAGCCGCGGTCGCGTCGTCGATCAACCCCAGCAGCACTGTCTTGGCGGTCCCATCAATACGGGCGGGAACACCACCGCTCACACCTCAACCCGTTTTTCGGTGCAGCACCGCCAACTCCACAGCCTGTTCGACCACAGTACGCCCCAGCCGCTCCACCTCCGAACGCAACGCCGCAGCCTCGGTCGCCTCGGCCTGGGACTGACGCCGCCGGCCGGGCTTCGACGAACCCAACGCCGCGACCGCCCCGTCCCGGGCCACCGCACGCAGCCGAGCGATCACCGACCGGTCCACCCCCGCCTCCGCGGCCGCTTGGGCCTGAGTGACCTGACCGGTGAGCATCCGCACCCACAGGTCGTACTTCTGCTCCGCTGTGAGCAGTCTCTTCGGTTTTCTCTGCTCGGAACTCATAGGCTGCAGCCTCCTGTCCTAAGACCGCCAACCCTGCCCGATGCGACTTGAAAAAACTCAAGATCTGTCGCGCGAAGTCAGATGCAACACACCGGGTGTCGGGCGAGAGTCCGATTGATGAGTCCGTGTTGGTTGAAGCGGCTGCCGAGCAGCCACTTGATGAGTTCGCTCGGACTGTGAAACGTCATCAACAAGACGTGGCTGACGATGACGGCCAGTCGTTGTTGGATCGTCAACGCTCCAAACGCAAAGCCCGAATTTTCGAATCAGCCGACTCGGGCATGTTCGTGCTGACGGCTGAGTTCGACCAGATCACCGAAGCCCGCATCGCCTCCGCGTTGACCGCCAAAGAACGACAACTGTGGCACCGCGAGGACCCCAAGGCGCGTGCCACACCTCAGCAGCGGATGGCTGACGCGTTGGCCGAGTTGATCTGCCAACCCGCAGATGACCGCAAGACTGCGGGCACTGATCTGTTGGTGATCGCCGATTTCGATGTGCTCAAACAACAACTCGACAATCCCCGGTTGGCTGACGGTTCACCGATACCGATCGTTGAGCTGCACCGTTTGGCTCTGGAAGCGAACCTGTTGCCGTCGATCTTCGACACCAAAGCACAAGACATGTGGCTGGGCCGCCGGATACGCACCGCTACTGAAGCTCAACGGGTCGCGTTGATCGCCCGGGACCAACACTGCATCGGCTGTGGAGCCAACCCGCTGTGGTGCCGCGCGCACCACATTGTCTGGTGGTCAAAGAACGGACCCACCGACCTCGACAACCTCGCACTGGTATGCGACGACTGCCACCACAAAATCCACGACGACGGCTGGCAAGTCCACCAACACCCCGACACCGGCAAATACCACCTCAAACCCCCCAACCCAACCGACACCCAGGACACGGCCCGACCGACGCGACACATGGGGCCGAGCCGCGCAGCGCAGAACCGGCCGACCCGCGGCAGCGAGACGCAGCCGGAGGAATCCAGTCGCTCAGCCCAGATCGGCCACCCCCGACCGGGCGACGTGAATGAGCATTCCACCGGTGGATCCAGGCTAGTCACAGGCCGGCCAGGGCGAGCAGGTCTGATTTCCGGTCGTCGGGAAGGTGGCTCGAGTGGTAGCGGAACTCCAGAGTGGCGTTGATTGCGACACGTAGGTGGTCCTTATGGGTCTCATACGCGTCGTCGACGTGTGTTCGCATCCAACGCTCGACCTCGGTTGCTCGCCAGAGCCGGTAGCGGCTGCGGGGATCGGTGGCCGGGGCTGGAAATCCGCCGGGACCCCGCTCGCCGGCAACCAGGAGCCGCACGCTCTCACGGGTCCGGCCGGCGCGCGCCGCGATATCGGCCATCGAGACCAGCCCAGAATCAGCAAGGCGAACGACCACAAGTCCGTCGACAGATTCAATATCGGTCACAGCCGAGAGCACCGCCTCCTCAAGAGAAGCAGCCTCACGGTCGAAGTCGATGTACTGGATGCCGCCTGAGCATCCGACCAGGGAGTCATCGCAGCCTGCTTGGAACAGAGCGTCGATGATCTCGTCGCTCTGCAGGTCGGGCCCCTCCACAACAAGGGTGAACGTGAACGTCGACATGTCAGCGATCCTCACTGCTCCGCTAAGGCACTGCGTCGGGGTCGGGTCCGCGCTCGTTCAACCATTGTTGCCAGCGGGGACCGTCCCGTTCGGCAGCCTCAGCTCCGTCGTCCCCATAGAGGTAGGACCAGATCGACACGCCGACATGTTCGCCGTATCCCTCGGCGGTCACGAAAGCGGTGCCGGGAGCCGGTTGCTCAACCAACAGGGCGATCCGACTCGGAGCGGTGTCGACGACCGTGCCGGCGAGAGCGGGCGCACCGGAGGGTTCGACCTCGATCCGCTCGCCGATGTCCGGGGCCGACGGAATGCCGAGAGCGTCGGTGAGGGCCGTCCAGGCTTCCTCGATCGGACCGGCCCACATCGCCATGGGCAGCGCAGAGGCGGCCGTCTGCCCGCTGAAGTGTTCCAGGTGCAGTCGAAGGTTGAACATGAACATGCGCCAACCCTCGGTCATGGCGTCGTATTGAGCATCCCACTCTCCGCCCTGACTGAAGCCGGTGTTGACCAGGCGAACCACGCAACTGGCGTCGTCAATCGCTTCGATCAACCAATCGAACGCCAAGCCTTCGACGCCCTCGCCCCCGTCGAAACACACTCGGCGCGGAGGATCCCAGACAGCAACCCGACCCGCGACCTGCATTTCCGGGCCCGGCCCGAACGAGGCATTAGCCGCTCCGCGCTCCCGTTCCTCGACGGTATGGGGCACGTACCAGGACGATATCCCGGGACCGGTTGCCACCGCCCGCCAGACCTCCTCAGGCTGCCCCCGCACTTCGATTTCAAGCTCGATGGTCGTGCGATCTCCAGACATCCCCCAAACCTATCGCTCTTGGCTTTGGAGTATTCAGGGGGAGTTGTCTTCAATGCACGGCTCGCAGGCCGCTTGTTGAATGCGACCGAGCAACTCGACGAGGATGTCGGCCTCGGTGTCGGAGAGGGTCTGGACGATGATCCGATCAATGACCGATTCCATGTGTGGGGCGAACTGCTCGAGGATTTCGCGGCCCGACGTTGTGAGGACCACTTGTGACGCACGGCGATCGTCAGGGTCTGCGCGCCGTTCCACAATTCCGAGCGCTTCGGCCCGGTCGACTCTGCGGGAGATGTGGCTGGGACTCATCAAGAGTTGGCGGCTGAGCTCTACCGCTCGAAGGCGGTTGGCGGGTGCCTGGTCGAGCCGTACCAGCAGGTCCAGAGTGGTCGGGTCGTGGCCAGTGGGGCCGACCGCCTCGGTGTCGATCAGTCGCCCCATCGCGATCTGAGTTGCGAGTATGGCGCCGGACACCCGCAGGGTCTCGGCCGCCAGCACGCTCGCCGGGGTAAGGCGTTGTGTCATGGGTCACAGTATAGGTCCCTTGACAATTATTGTCTACACACGTATATTAGTTGTGTAAACAACAATTGATTAAGCACTTAACTGAAGGAGTCATCATGACGACAGCACTTTCCCGCAACCCCTGGACCGACCACCTCCTGACGGTCGAGAACTCCGTCCTGGTCTTCATCGACTACCAACCCGGCCTCGTCGACGGTACCCACTCGATCGAGCACGATGTGTTGATCAACAATGTCGTGGCCATGGCCAAAGCCGCCAAGATGTACGACCTCCCAGTCGTGTTGTCGACGGTTGGCGTGGACGCTGGCTACCAGCAACCCACAATCTCCGAGTTGTCCGAGATCCTCTCCGACGTCACCCCTGTCGACCGCAACACCGTGGACGCGTGGGACTCGGCGGAGTTCCGATCCGCGATCGAAGCGACGGGCCGCAAGAAGATCATCATGGCGGCACTGTGGACCGAAGTCTGCCTCGTCTACCCAGCGCTCGACATGCTGTTGGAGGGCTATGAGATCTACGCCCTGGCGGACGTCTCCGGTGGCACCACGGCCGATGCCCACGAGCGCGGCATGCAACGCCTCGTCCAGGCTGGCGCAATCCCTGTCACCTGGGAAGCCGTGATGGCCGAGCTCGGACGCTTGGCGTCCTACGACATCAGCGGGTTCGTCGACATCATGAACGAACACCTCCCCAAGAGCGTCCCGCACGGCTGAAGTGGTCTTCGTGTCCGGCCACTGGTTTCGCACTGTCAACACCCCTCTCGCTGCCTCGGTCTCGCTCTCAGCGCGGCTCTGCCCCGCAGACGACTGACCGGTGACAACGCAGACAGCCGAGGTGCCTGGACCCACGACTGCCAGGTTCCCTGGTGCCCAGAATCCGAAACACAACCCACTACCGAAAAAGGAGCAATCTGCAATGACTGACCGAACGATAAAGACCCTCGCCGGTGCGAAACCGCAACCCGGATCAGGAATCCTGCATCCGTTCCCCACACCCGAACTGCCTGCCATTGACCCGTTCGTGTTCCTCGACACAGGCACGCCTCGGAACCTCGGGGCACACGAGATCTACGTCGGCCCCCACGCTCACCGGGGCGTTCAGCCTGTCAGTCTGTTGTTCTCCGGCCGGATAGAGCACCGGGACTCGCTCGGCAATCACCGCACCGTCTTCTCCGGTGGGATGCAATGGCTCGTCTCGGGCTCCGGGGCCCTGCATGAAGAGGTTCTCAAGGGCGATGACGACGGTCTGTTCCACATGGCCCAGCTCTGGATAAACGTGCCCGCCAAGCTCAAGATGGACCCGCCGGAGCACCACGCGGTCGCGGCCGAGCACATTCCCGAACTCACGTCACTTGGCCGAGACTCGCTCGTGCGCCTTTACGCCGGGGACCTGGGAGGCCGATCGGGTCCAGCTCCAATGCCGACCCCGGTCCTCGTGGCCCATGTGGCCGTTGCGGCGGGCGGCCGCGTGAGCATCCCCGTTCCTGCCGGATGGGCGGCCGCGTTCACCGTCGTCGCCGGCATGGTGGCGAGTAATGGCCGCGCCCTGGTGGGAGGCGACACCCCGGTATTCAACGACGACGGCTCGACCATCACAATCACCAGTGACTCGGGAGGCCAGGTCCTCTTGATGTGCGGTGAACCGATCGGCGAACCGGTTGCCATGGGCGGCGGCTTCGTGATGAACACCCCCGAAGAGATCGCCACAGCATTCGACGACGACGAGGCAGGCCGCATGGGCCGATTGACCCCGACGCGCTGAATCCCGAGATAGCGTGCAAACTGAACGATCGTCCAGTATTGTCTCCGCAGGTTGCACCGCACGCAGCGGACGCAGCCGTACCACCGGCACGACAATCGACTTCAGAATAGAGTCCAACCGTGAGCGAATTCCCCACCAGAGCCAACGTCGTAGTGATCGGCGCCGGCATCGTCGGCAACTGTCTCGTCGGACATCTCGCCCGACTCGGCTGGCAGGACCTCGTCCTCGTCGAGAAGGGACCGCTGCCCAACCCGGGCGGATCAACCGGACACGCGTCCAACTTCATATTCCCCGTCGACCACAACAAGGAGATGGCGCTGCTCGGGGAGCAGAGCGCCGACCAGTACCGCGACATGAACCTCTCGGTGGACTCCGGCGGCATCGAGGTGGCCCGCACCTCCGAGCGCATGGACGAACTGCAGCGGCGCATGACCTCGGCCAAGGCCTGGGGAATCGAAGCCCACCTGCTCACCCCCGCGCAGGTGCAAGAACTCGTGCCCTACATCAACGCCGAGGTGATCCTCGGAGGGTTCTACTGTCCCACGGTCTCGGTGGTCGACTCGCTGGAGACCGGCACCGTCATGCGCAAAGAGGGCATCGAGAAAGCCGGCTGCAAGGTCTTCGCCAACACCGAAGTGCTCGATCTCATCACCGACGACACGCCCCGGCCCAACGGCCGTCGCAAGATCACAGCAGTGGTCACCGACAAGGGCACCATCGAGACGCAATACGTGATCGTCGCCTGCGGAGTGTGGTCCAACCGCATCGCCGCCATGGCCGACACCTACATTCCGCTCGTCCCCGCCGTGCATCAGATGGCCGACGTCGGGCCGATAGACGTCCTCGCCGAGACCAACAACGAGATCGGCTACCCGATCGTGCGCGACATGGACACCTTCTGTTACGAACGGCAGTCAGCGGGCTCCATGGAGGTCGGCTCATACGGCCATCGGCCCATCCTCCACCATCCCGACGAGATCCCCTCCAACGAGGAGGCCGCGCTGTCACCGACCGAGATGCCCTTCACCCCCGACGACTTCGACCAGCAGATGGAGGAAGCAATCGAGCTGATGGACATGCTCGGCGACGCCGAGATCAAGTACGCCATCAACGGGCTGCTTTCGCTGACACCCGACACCATGCCCTGTCTCGGTGAGATCCCCGATGTGGAGGGGCTCTGGTCGGCCGCGGCGGTGTGGGTCAAGGAAGGCCCGGGGATGGCCCAGGTAGTCGCGGAGTGGATGACCTACGGCTACCCGCGGGTGATCGATGCCCACGGTGCCGACATCGCCCGCTTCTACGACGAGGAGAAGAGCGACGAACACATCTGGGCCCGGGCCGACGAACACTTCAACAAGACCTACGGCATCGTCCACCCCGCCGAGCAGTGGGAGTCCCGCCGCCATCTCGTCGAGTCGCCGTACCGTTCCCGCCAGGAGGCACTCGAAGCCGAGTTCTTCCAGGCCCGTGTCTGGGAACGGCCGCAGTGGTACAACTCCAACGCCGACCTCTGCGAGCGCTACGACCTCAGCGGTAGAGGGGTCGAGTGGGACAACCGCTGGTGGAGTCCGACAACCATCGGTGAGCACCTGAACCTGCGCTCCAACTGCGGCGTGGTCGACCTGTCGGCGTTCCAGATCTACGAATTGGAAGGTCCGGGAGCCGTTGAGTACGCGGATCGGCTCGCCGTCAACAAGGTCGACGTCGCAGTGGGCCGGTCGATCTACACGCCGTGGCTCAACGCCGACGGCGGCTTCCACTCCGACCTCACCATGATGCGTATGGCCGAGGATCGAGTGAGGATCGTGACCGGCGTGTTCGACGGTGGACGTGACGAGTTCTGGACCCGCAAACACATGCCCAACGACGGTTCGGTGACCTTCACCAACCTGACTGCCCAGATCACCACCCTGGGATTGTGGGGCCCCAACGCACCCCAGGTACTGGCGCAGGTCTGCAGCCACGACCTGAGCCAAGCCGGCTCGCCATACGGTTCGATCATCCCGATCGAGATCAACTGCGCTGCGGGCGGGCACAACCTCACGGTTGAGGCCCAACTGTTCCGCATCTCCTATGTGGGCGACACCGGATGGGAGATCTACACCGACTGGAGCAACGGGCCGGCACTGTGGGACGCCCTCTTCGCCACAGGGCAGGAACTCGGTATCCGACCGACCGGTGGCGGCGTCTACGGCACCTCGGGCCGGCTCGAGAAGGGATACCGCTTGATGGGAGCTGAACTCGAGAGCGAATACAACCCGCTGGAGGCGGGACTGGCTCGTCCCAGAGTCAAGGCCGCCGATTTCATAGGCAAGGAGCCCTACCTCGAGGCCCGCGAGACCAGCCCTGAGGTCCAGTGTGTGACCTTGACCGTCGAGGACCAGACCGACAGCGCCGGACGCACCCGTCACATGATGGGGGGCAACGAACCCATCCTTGATCTCGACGGCGAGCGCATCGTAGACTCCCACGGACGGGTCTCTCGTGTGACCTCGGCAGGATACGGACCGTCCGTGGGCAAGCACCTGCTCATGGGGTACCTGCCGAACGAATTGGCCGCCGCGGGGACCGAGCTGCAGGTCATGTACATGAACGAACTGTTCCCGGTGACCGTCGTGGGCCCGGGTTCGGCCTTCGACCCAGACGACACACGTCTCAAGGGCTGACCGGGGCGGGGGACAGGCCATGAAGATTCTCTGCTGTGTGAAGCGGGTGCCGGCCCCGGGGGCCAAGATCAACGTCACCGCAGACGGCTCCGACGTCGATGCAGCCCATCTGGGCTTCACCACCAGCCCCCACGAGGAGTGCGGCGTCGAAGGTGCTGTCCAACTCTGTGAAGAGCACGGCGGCGAGGTCACGGTGCTCACTGTCGGAGAGCCCCAAGCCGCGGAGCAACTCCGCTATGCCGCCTCGGTCGGCGCGGACCACGGTGTCCTGGTCTCCACCGATGAGGTGGGTTGGGACCCGCAGCGGACCGCCGCGGTCATCCGAGAGGCCATCGAGGTGCTCGAGGAAGAGAACGGAGGGCCCTTCGACCTCATCCTGTTCGGCAATGAATCGGCGGACTCCGGGGGTTTCCAGGTTGGAATCCGGGTGGCGCACGGGCTGGACCGGCCCATAGTCAACGGCATCAAGGGGATTGAAGTATCCGGCGACGGCAGCGGTGCCGGAACGGTCACGGCCCGTCGGGCCATCGACGGCGGCTTCGAGGTCTACGAACTCCCGCGGCCGTGCGCACTCGGCGTGAAGGAGGGGCTCAACCTGCCCCGCTACCCGACCATGAAGGGTCGCCTCAGGTCCAAGAAACTCGAGATCCGCGCACTCGACCTCGACGCCGACCCAGGTGGCCAGCGCCGGATCCGCCTGCATCGTCCCGCCGAACAGGTGTCTGAGACCGTCATCCTCGGAGAGGGTCCGGAGGCTGCCTCCGCAGTGGTCGACGTGCTCGAAGAGTTGGGGGTCCTCTGATGCTGCTGGTGGTGCTAGAGCATGATCGGGGAGAACTCGCCGAAGCCGCCCGTGAGGCCCTCACCTTCGGACGGGCCCTGGCCGAGAAGATGGACGAGGACCTCGAAGCCGCCCTCATCGGCTCCGACGACGAGGAACTGGTCGACGAGGTCGGCCGGTACGGCGCTGAGGTGGTGCACACCTGCGTACATGACGTGTTGGGTGACTATGGTCCTGATGCCTACGGAGCAACCCTGGCCCAGATGGTCACCGAACTGGAACCGTCCGCGGTGCTCGCCTGCGGGTCGGACCGGGGCAACGAAGTGATGGCGCAGGCAGCGGCGCGACTCGACGCCCCGTTCGTTGCCAACTGTATTGATGTCACTCCGGGTTCGTGGACGATGACCCGGGTGCAGTGGGGCGGCTCCCTGCTCGAAGACTCCAGCCTCGACGCCGACGTTGCGCTGCTCACCTGCGGGCTTCATGCCGTGGCTTCTGAGCCCGGCGGTTCAGGGGTGGCGAGTGACGAGCCGTTCGAGGCCGACCTCGACGACAGCCACCGCGTGACGATCGTCAAGGACCGCACGGTTCAGGAGGCGGGCGTGACTCTGCCCACTGCCCCGGTGGTCTGCGGAGGCGGCCGCGGGGTCGGTTCGGAAGAGGGGTTCGCACAACTCGAGGAACTGGCCGAACTGCTCGGGGGCCGGGTCGGATGCTCGAGGGCGGTGACCAACCTCGGCTGGCGTCCGCATTCCGATCAGGTCGGCCAGACCGGCACCCGCATCGCCCCGGAGGTCTATATCGCTTCGGGAATCTCGGGCGCCATCCAGCACTGGGTCGGGGCGATGGCCAGCAAGCACATCCTGGCGATAAACACCGACCGCGAGGCCAACATGGTCGTCAAGGCCGATTGGGCAGTGATCGCCGATCTCCACGAGGTGGTCCCCGCCATAACCGCCGAGATCCGCCGCCGCAGGGGCTAGCACTCTGCCTGGCCAGGTGTTTGGAATGTCAGTCGGATGGCGATGGTTTAGGCGACGGCAAAGGCCGAACGAGCAGGCGATCGCGTGCTCAGTGAACCCAGTGACGCCGTTTCGTTAAACAAAACATAGCCGAAATGGTAGACGGAATATTGCCAAATAGTTAAATTAAGGTCTGCCAGACCGTTAGAGTGAACCAATGCCCAAGTACATGCCTCGGGTGGTCGACGACCAGATAGCAGCCAAGCTGCGCTCGACACCCGTCGTGCTTGTCGAGGGTGCCCGTGGCTGCGGCAAGACCACAACATCCCAGCAGTTCGCAGCGAGCGAAGTGATGTTCGATGAGGATGAGACGGCACGAGGCCATGCTGCGCAAGGGACGCTGCCGTTGCTGGGCGGACCGCATCCCATGCTGCTCGACGAATGGCCTCTTGTACCCGGGTTGTGGGACCGGGTGAGGCGAGCGAGCGACCGTCTGGGCCGTCCCGGGAGTTTCATACTCTCCGCGTCCGCGCAACCAGCAGACTACATCACGACCCATTCCGGCGCGGGGCGGATGGGACGTGTACGGATGCGGCCGATGTCGCTGTGGGAAAGCGGCGCGTCGAACGGGACCATGAGCCTTTCACGGCTCTTCGAAGGCGAATTCGAGGCCATGTACCGACCGCGCTCCGGCGACGACGGCACTCCGGAAGATGAACTGCGCGACATCATCGACTGGCTGCTGCGAGGAGGTTGGCCGCTCACCCAGGAAATGGCGGCCCGCGATGCACAGGATTATGCTCGCGACTATCTTGACGAAGTATGCCGGGTTGACGTACCAAGGGCCAGCGGCACCCGTCACAGTCCGCTCAGCGTGCGCCGCCTGCTGGCTTCGTTGGCGCGCAACAGTGCGTCGGAAGCCGGCGTCACGACGCTGGCAGCGGACATGGGCACTGATGGTGCTGCATCTCGCCAGACAGTCAGCATCTACCTTGACGCACTGACGAGCGTCTTCCTCTATGAGAGTCAGCCCGCATGGAAAGGGCGGTTGCTCTCGCGAACGACGTTGCGCTCGGCACCGAAGCATCATCTTGTCGACCCGTCGCTCGCGGCGGCGGCCGTGGGCGCCGGCGCGGAAGGACTCTTCGGTGACAGGCCGGCACTCGGGTTGATGTTCGAGTCGATGGCGACGCGCGACCTGCGCGTCTATGCCCAGGCGAACCGATCCACGGTGTACCACTACCGTGACAAGGCGGGCCTCGAAGTCGACGCCATCGTGGAGCGAGACGATGGTCGGTGGATCGCGGTGGAGGTCAAGCTGGGAACGCCTAAAGCAATCGAGGATGCCGCGCACTCGCTCCTGGCGCTGAGCGCCAAAGTCGACACCAGCGTGACAGGCTCGCCCGCAGCGCTCGTTGTCGTCACGTCAACCGGACAGCCTTACCTGCGCGCCGACGGCGTGGGCGTGGCGCCGATCGCTTCGCTGGGACCCTGAGGGCGGTCTCGGGGTACCGCCGAGGATTCGGACGGCCTGTTCCTGGACGTCAAGGACCAGACCGCTGCAGTGTCACAGGGGTTCGGTACGTTGACGACAATGGAAAGCCCCAGAGACGCTCTTCCCCCTTCTGATCTCGGAGCATCCGGATCCTCGTCGCTTGATGCTGAGGCACTGAGCCTTTTGCGGTGCCTCACCGGTGATGAGTCGAGCGAGTTTCGTGCAGGACAGCTTGAGACGATTCTGCGCCTAGCCGCTGAACGGGAGCGAGTGCTGCTGGTTCAGAGGACCGGCTGGGGCAAGAGCGCTGTCTATTTCATTGCGACACGGATGTTGCGGGATCGGGGGTTTGGTCCGACGCTGCTGGTATCGCCACTGCTCGCGCTGATGCGCAACCAGATTGAAGCGGCTCGGCGGCTCGGGGTTCGCGCCGAGACCATCAACAGTTCCAACACCGCTGACGAAGAGAGAGTTGCTTGCAGAGGTGAATCTACGGCCCGGCCAACTGGAAGCAGGATCATGGGGAATTCGGCGCTGAACTGGTGGACGCCGCCCACGACCTGATCCGGCGTTGGCAACCGGACCCCATGCCCGAGTGGGTGACGTTCGTGCCCTCGCGTCGTCAGCCTGAACTGGTGGCAGGTTTTGCGGCCCGGCTTGCGAGTCGCCTCGGACTAGTCTGCAGGGAAGTGGTCGTCAAGGTCCGTGACTCCGAGCCCCAGAAGTTCATGCAGAACAGCCAACAGCAGTATCGCAATGTGCAGAATGCCTTTGAGGTCAGAGGTCCTGTTCCGTCTGGCTCTGTACTGCTGGTGGACGACATGGTCGACTCGCGTTGGACATTGACCGTCGTTGGGGCGAGCCTCCGTGAGGCCGGGGCCGGTTGCGTGTTTCCGTTTGCCCTTTCGGACACGGCGGGGAGGTCGACCGGATGAAACGCGACGACGACTCGTTGGCAACGATCCTTCTGGTGAGCCGGCTCTGCGCCGACGGAGTGCGACCTCTCAAAGCGTCTGAATTTTGGAATCTAACGGAGCGAACCAGCGATGGACCGGGGGTATTTCTGAACCTGAGCCAGGCCGAACTGATTAGTGAACACGACCTGAGTGATGACTTGGCGGTCCGGGTCGAGGCGCTCGTCGGGCGAGCAACCGCGTTGGCGTTCGAACTGGAACGATTGGAGCAATCGGGTATCAAGTCGCTGACTGTTTTCGACGAGCACTATCCCCGTGAGTGGCTGCTTCGGTTGGGTACCAAGGCACCGCCTCTTATGCATGCAGCAGGCGCCGTTGAGCTGCTTGGTTCGCCCGGTCTGGGCGTGGTCGGCAGCCGTGATGTGTCCCAAGCCGGCGGAGACGTCGCCAGGGACGTGGCGCGTACCGCTGCACGACGAGGCTTGCCGCTTGTATCGGGGGGAGCGCGGGGTGTCGACCAACTCGCCATGGACGCCGCATTCGAGGCTGGGGGAGCCGTCATCGGGATGCTTGCCGATTCGCTGCTGCGCAAGCTCAAACGTCCCGAAGTCCGCAGAGCCGTCCACGATGGGAACACCGTTGTGTGCACTCCCTACGCTCCGGGTGCTCCGTTCAGCGCGGGCAACGCCATGGGGCGCAACAAGTTGATCTACGCGCAGGCGAGATTGACGTTGGTGATAGCCAGTGACAACGGCAGCGGAGGCACCTGGTCCGGAGCTTCCGAAGCGCTCAAGCGGGGCTTTGGGTCGGTCGCGGTGTGGAGAGGCCACGGTGAAGGACCTGGCAACGAACCGCTCCAAGAACAGGGGGCGACGTCGGTGTCGAGACCTGAAGATCTTGAAGCGCTGCTGGACTCGTCTGGCTCCCAGGCGAATCGTCCTGATAGCCCGAGAATCGATACGACCACGCAACCGTCGCTGTTCAGTGGTGTGGGCTGACGCTGTCGGCCACCGACCGGCGTGTGCTCGTGCGGAATCCGGCGCTCAGTCGTAGGCCAGGTTCTCGGCCAGGGCGGCGGCTGCGTTGATCACGAGGTTGCCGAGGTCGTGGGTCCGCTCGGGGTTGGGGAAGCGGTAGGCCGGGCCGTGGACGTGCAGAGCCGCCTCCACCGTGCCGTCCGCCTCGATGATCGGAGCCGCAACCGAGTTGATGCCCTCGGCGAACTCTTCGTAGACCCAGGCGTAGCCGAGGCTGCGAATGGTGGCGAGCCGCTTGCGGATCTCGTCCGGGTCGGTGATCGTCCACGCGGTTGATGCTGTGACAGGGCCGCGAAGGTAGTCATCGAGCTGCTTGTCGTCGAAGTGTGCGAGCAGGACCAGGCCCGATGGAACCGCGTGGAGCGGAGCGAGTTCGCCGGTCCAACTCCGCACCTGCACGTCGCTCTCAGCCTCGACATGGTCCAAGTAGTAGACGCAGCGACCGTCGAGCACAGACACGCCCGCCGCCTCACCGGCCTCGTCGCAGAGGTCGATCAGATGCGGGCGGGCCGTCGCCACCAGGTTGCGACCGGGCTGGGTCGCGCCCGCGATGTCGAGCAGCCC
This sequence comes from Candidatus Aldehydirespiratoraceae bacterium, assembly GCA_965208435.1. Lineage (GTDB taxonomy): Bacteria > Actinomycetota > Acidimicrobiia > Acidimicrobiales > Aldehydirespiratoraceae > VXYK01. The sequence continues at coordinate 2,660,480 of OZ242337.1, forward strand.
CTCACCGAGGCGGTATTCGCCGCCGGTCCCGTCCTGGGTGACCGCACCCTCGCTCTCCAAGGCGCCCAAGATCCGCGCGACAGTTGATTTCGGCAGTTCGACCCGCTCGGCCAACTCTGTGACTCCGACCGGCCCGACAGCCAGGGCACGCAGCAGGGCAAAGGCACGTTCAATGGATTGCACAGTCATGACCTACGCGACTATAGGAGCTTGTTCCGCGATACGGACGGTCAGGTGCCGTTCCGCAAAATTCAGGCGTTCCCGGCGCGCGCCGCCAATACTTCAGCATTGTGCTTCTCAACCCACCCCTTGACAAGAAACAGATTTACAAACCACCAGACAATGGGGATCGGAATAAGTATCACCGTTAAGGCAGACACAACAGCAACCACCCAATACGCCACACCCAAAGCAATCCTGTTCAGAAAAAAGAAGTGAATGGGAAAGAGAAACGCCAACGCGAACATCGGTCCATAAGAGCGCGTCGGTTCATTTGCGTAACTCGGATCTGGGGTCTGGGCTCCAGCGGGTGGAGGTGGTGGGTAGGACGTTGATTCGTCATTATTCTCGGGCGGTTGTGGAGGTGGGGGTGGCATGTCGGACACGGGACGCTCCTTCAGGTCGGTTGGATGATCTTGGGGCAACGGTACCACGGCACACCGACACCGTGTACGAGTGTTGGCCAAGTCGGAGCGGTGGAGGGCCGTGCTCAGCGGCGTTCGGTTTCGACGGTTTCTACGAGCGAGTCGGCGATGGCGTCGACCGGCACACGGGTGGTGTCGCCCGTGGCCCGGGAAGTCAGTTCGACCTCCCCTTCGGCCAGCGCTCGGGGCCCGATCGTGACCCGGTAGGGAATGCCGATCAGTTCCGCGTCGGCGAACTTCACCCCTGCACGTGCATCACGGTCGTCCAACAGTACGTCGACACCACGTGAGCGCAGCTCGTCGTACAGCGCTTCGCCGGCCGCCACCGACGCCTCGTCCTTGCTGCTCACGATGGTGATCACGACCTCGAAAGGAGCGACGCTCATCGGCCACGCCAGGCCCTTGTCGTCGTGGTGCATCTCGGCCACCGCCGCAACGTTGCGTCCGATGCCGATGCCGTAGCTGCCCATCACCAGAGGTCTCTGAGTGCCGTCGGGATCGAGCACGGAAGCACCGAGAGGATCGGAGTACTTGGTCCCCAGCTTGAAGATGTGGCCCGCCTCGATGCAGCGGACGACCTCCAGGGGGGAGCCGCACTCAAGGCACGGTTCGCCGGCCTTGACCCTGCGCAGGTCGGTCCACTCGTCGACCGCGATGTCGCGGGCGATGTCGACTCCCGACCAGTGCCAGTCGTCCTCGTTGGCGCCGGTGGTCAGGCCTCGACGACCCTCGAGGGCCCGGTCACAGATGATCCGCAGGCCCTCGACGCTCACCGCACCGAGCGACCCCGGATTGGCGCCGAGGTGCTCAACCGTTTCCTGGGGAGTGGCCGGGCGAATGTCGACCGCGCCCGTGGAATCGGCCAGCTTCTGCATCTCGAGTTCGTGATCGCCGCGCAGCAGGGCCAAGGTCACCTCACCGTCGAGCACCATCACCATGGTCTTGACCTGATGGACCGCGGGAGCGCCGCCCTCGATGGTCTCAAGCGCGGCGATGGTCCGTACTCCTGGGGTCGGCAAGCGCACCAACTCGGAGAGGCCGCGGTCCTCAAGTTCGGCCAACCGGGCTTTGGCCCGTTCGGTGTTGGCCGCATAACCGCAGTTGCCGCAGATCGCCACGTCGTCCTCTCCGACGCTCGACGGGACCATGAACTCGGTTGACCCGGAGCCTCCCATCGCCCCCGACGAAGCCTCCACGGCGATCGCCGGAAGCCCCAGAGCCTCGAAGATGCGCACGTAGGCGTCGTGGTGGACCTCAAAGCTGTGGTCCAGCCCCGCCTCGTCGATGTCGAACGAGTATGAGTCCTTCATCGCGAACTCCCGAACCCTCAGCAGCCCGCTCTTGGGACGGGGCTCGTCACGGAACTTCGTCTGGATCTGGTACCAGATCTGGGGCAGCGCCTTGTACGAAGTGATCTCTGAGGCCACATCGGTGAAGATCTCCTCATGGGTCATCCCCAGGACATTGTCGGCGCCCTTGCGGTCGACGAGGCGGAACATCTCCTCGCCCACTGCCTGCCAGCGCCCCGACCTCTTCCAGATCTCCGCGGGATGCATCGCCGGCAGCAGGAACTCCTGGGCGCCGATGGCGTCCATCTCACGGCGCACGACGTCGGCGACCTTGTTGTGGACCCGCAGCCCGAGCGGCAGCAGCGAGTAGTGCCCTGAGTGCAACTGGCGGATGAACCCTCCGCGGATCAGCAGCTTGTGGTTGGCCGCTTCGGCGTCGGCCGGGGCCTCGCGCAGGGTGGGTGTGAAGAGGTTCGACCAGCGCATTGAGCGACGATATCCGAACCCCGGCTGCTCCGCGAACATTTCCGCAACACGGCGTCGGCGTGAGGCGGGGAATTAATCACAGGTGATTTTGGTCCGGAAGGCATACCCGTTCCGCATTGCGGTATTGTTCCGATGTGAACAACGTCGGTGTAGAAGCCAGCGAAGCGAAGACCCGAGTAGAACCGAAGGGACCCACTCGACGGGGACTTGACCGCGGCAATCGTCGCCGCCGCTACGTCAAGCCGTTGGAGCGGATCACCACTCCAATGGTGCGGACCAACGGCGAACTGCGTGCCGCTTCCTGGGACGAGGCACTCGACCGCGCGGCGCAGGGTCTAGCGCAGATCCGAGACGAGCACGGCGGTGAAGCCCTCGGCATGTTCAGCTGCTCGAAATCGACCAACGAGATGAACTACGCGGCACAGAAGTTCATGCGCTGCGCCATGGGGTCCAACAACATCGACTCCTGCAATCGAACTTGACACGCACCCTCGGTCGTCGGTCTGGCGACAGTGTTCGGAGCAGGAGGGGGCACATCGTCGTACACCGAGGTCGAGCAGACCGATGTCGTGCTGCTGTGGGGGTCCAACGCCCGAGAGGCCCATCCGATCTACTTCCATCACCTGCTCAAGGGGCTCGACAACGGAGCGCGGATGTACGCGGTCGACCCGCGGCGCACGAGCTCAGCGAAGTTCGCGGACGCCTGGCTCGGGCTCAACGTCGGCACCGACATTGCGCTCGCCAACGCCGTCGGCCGTGAGATCATCGCAGCGGGTCTGCACGACGCCGACTTCATCGCCCACTCCACGCAGGGTTTCGACGACTACAAGGCCGCTGTCGAGCAGTACACCCTCGACAGAGCCGAGGAGATCACCGGGGTGCCCGCCCACGCCATCGCTGAGATGGCGCACGACTACGCCACCGCCGAGACCGCACAGATCCTCTGGACGCTGGGAATCACAGAGCACCACAACGCGGTCGAGAACGTCCTGTCGCTGTGCAACCTGGCCCTGCTGACCGGACACGTCGGCCGTTGGGGATCGGGCCTGGTGCCCCTGCGCGGCCAGAACAACGTGCAGGGAGGCGGTGACATGGGCGCGCTGCCCAACAAGTTCCCCGGATTCCAGGACGTGGAGGATCCGGTGTCGCTCGCCAAGTTCGAGACCGCCTACAACATGTCTCTGCCGGACAGGCCCGGGATGCATCTCACCCTGATGTTCGAGGCGATGGAACAGGGTGCGATCAAGGGCCTCTACGTGATCGGTGAGAACCCCGCCGACTCCGAAGCCGACGTGGCGCACGCCCGCAAGCTGCTCGACGGACTCGACATCCTCGTCGTGCAGGACATCCTGATGACCCGAACCGCGGAGATGGCCGACGTCGTGCTGCCCGCAGCGGTGGGATGGGCCGAGTCCGAGGGGACGGTCACATCCTCGGAGAGACGGGTGCAGCGGGTGCGCGCCGCGGTCCCGCCGCCCGGAGAGGCCCGCTGGGACACAGACATCATCGGCGACCTCGCCAAGCGTCTCGGAGTTGACTGGGGTGACCCGACACCGGAAGACCTGTGGGACGAACTGCGCTCGCTGTCACCGATGCACGCCGGCATGAGCTGGGACCGCCTGGAATCGGAGGGCGGACTCCAATGGCCGTGCATGGACGAAGACGACCCCGGCAGCGTCTTCCTGCACGGCTGGCTGTGGGCCGACGACCTCGAGGGCCGCGACCCGGCGTCGTTCAGTGTGTGCCACCACGAGGGGCCCAAGGAGAAGCTCAGCGACGAGTTCCCGCTCCGGCTCACAACCGGTCGGGCGCTCGACAGCTACAACACCGGCGTGCAGTCGGGAGGGTACGCCTCGCCGATCCGCTACGGCGACGGGGTCGACATGAACCCCGCCGACGCCCGACAGCTAGGAATAAGCGACGGCGACCGGGTTCGCATGTGCTCCCCCCGCGGCTCAGTCGAGACCTGCGTGCGGATCCAGCCCGACATCCCCAGGGGCCTCACATTCACGACCTTCCACTTCCCCGAACTGGTCGACGTCAACCAGCTCACCAACCCTGAATGGGACCTCCGTTCCGGAACAGCGGAGTTCAAGGCCGCGGCAGTGCGGATCGAACGCATAGCCTCGACCCCCGTGAACAACCCAGTACCTGACGTCGACTCGGCAACTGAATTCGCTGATGGCTGACCTTTTTATCGGTGACGACACAGCCGACGAAATCGAGATTGCCGCTGTCGCCGCTGCCGTGGGGACGCCCACTGCGGTCGTGCGCGAGAGCGAGCGTCTCGTGTATGGAGGCATCCACCGTCGCCGTGACCACCGCCACCTGCTGCTTCCGGCTCTCCACGGCTTGCAGAACGCCAAGGGCTGGATCAGCCCGGGCGGCCTCAACCATGTCTGTGAAGTGCTCCAGGTGCCGCCGGCGGAGGCGTACGGTGTCGCCACGTTCTATGAGATGTTCCGCCTCGACGAGCCCGAACTCGGACCTGAGACCAACCATGTCACCCATGTCTGCGTCGATGCGGCCTGCCAGATCGCCGACAACGAGGAGCTGATCGCTGAGCTTGAAGCGCGCGGGGCCCATGTTCACCGTTCACCCTGCCTGGGACAGTGCGAGCGGGCTCCTGCGCAGTTCCACCAGGGAATCGGCAGGCGCGATTCGGTCCCGGCCGATGCTCTTGACGTTGCCGTGAAGATTCCGCAGCAGGGGGACCCGTCGCTGCGGTTGCTGCGCAATGTCGGTGTCGTCGACCCCGCCTCGCTGGACGCCTACCGGGCCAACGGAGGTTATCGGGCGCTTGCACGAGCCATTGAGATGGGTCCTGCGGCGGTGTGCACGGCGGTGGCCGACTCCGGGCTCTCCGGTCGGGGTGGGGCGGCCTTTCCGACGGGGATCAAATGGCGTGCCGTCGCCGCGGAGCAGGGGCGGCCCAAACATGTCGTGGCCAACTGCGATGAATCCGAACCGGGCACGTTCAAGGACCGGGTCGTGATGGAGCAGGATCCCTTCGCGGTGATCGAGTCGCTCACGCTGGCGGGTTTCGCGACGGGGGCTGAGAACGGTTGGATCTACATTCGCGGCGAGTACCCGTTGGCCACGGCGAGGCTCAGCAATGCTGTGGGCCAGGCCCGTGAGGCGGGGCTGCTGGGCGCTGACGCGGCCGGATCGGGGCACAGTTTCGACATCGAGATCCGTCGTGGTGCCGGTGCCTACATCTGTGGCGAGGAAACCGCCCTGTTCGCTTCGCTCGAGGGTTTCAGGGGTGAGCCGCGCAGCAAGCCGCCGTTTCCCACCACGCATGGACTGTTCTCCGAGCCGACCGCGATAAACAACCCGGAGACGCTGATCAACACGCTCGACATCGTGCTCAACGGCCCGGAGGACTATCGCAGCAGGGGGACCGAGCGCTCGCCCGGAACGAAGCTGCTGTGCTTGAGCGGACGGGTCTCCAAGCCAGGACTGTATGAGGTGGAGTTCGGCACGACGCTGGGGGAAGTGCTCGAACTGGCCGGACCGCTGACAGGCAGCGGCACCCTGGCGGCGGTGCTCATGGGTGGCGCGGCCGGCTCGTTCGTCGGCCCTGACGCCCTCGACATGCCCCTCACGCTGGAGGACACGCGTGAACGCGGCACCACGCTGGGCTCGGGTGTGGTGATGGCTTTCACTGACGAGATCGACATGACCGAAGTTGCAGTGCGCATCGCCGAGTTCTTCCGCAACGAGTCGTGCGGTCAGTGCGTGCCGTGTCGTGTCGGCACTGTCCGCCAGCATGAGACGATGGTGCAGATCCAGGCGAAGGGTTCTTTGTCGGCGCAGCGCCGCAGCCTGGTCGACGACATCGCCGAGGTGATGGTCGACGCTTCGATCTGCGGACTCGGCCACACTGCCGCGTCTGCAATCAATTCTGCTATGGCCCTCGGCCTGTTGCCCCAAGGAGGGCCCGATGACGATCACTGAAGTCAGTGTGAACCTGACCATCGACGGACAGGCCGTTTCCGTTCCTGAGGGCACTTCGATCCACATGGCCTGCGAGTCGGCAGGGATCGAGACGCCGACTCTGTGCTGGGCCGAGAACCTCACCCCGGCCAACGCCTGTCGGGTCTGCGTGGTGGAGGTGGAGGGGTCGCGGGCGCTTGTGCCTTCGTGTGCCCGTGCGGTGGAGGACCACATGGTGGTGCAGACCGATTCCCCCCGGGTTCGCCACAGCCGCAAGATGGTGCTCGAGTTCCTGGGCTCCAGCGTCGACTTGAGCCAGGCAACCGATTTGGCGCAGTGGATGCGTCACTACGGCGCGGACCCCGACCGCTACGACCAGCCCGACCTGCCGGCTGAGCGGATCAGCGAGGAGCCGAAGATCCAGGACGACCTCTACATCCGCGACTACGACAAGTGCGTGCTGTGCTACAAGTGCGTGGAGGCGTGCGGTGACGACGCTCAGCACACCTTCGCGATCGCGGTCAGCGGCCGGGGTTTCGACGCGCGGATCTCCACCGAGTTCGACACGGTTCTGCCCGATTCGGCTTGCGTCTATTGCGGGAACTGCATCGGGGTGTGTCCGACGGGGGCGATCCAGTTCAAGACCGAGTTCGACATGCGCGCGGCGGGGGAGTGGCGGCCCGACGAGCAGGACGTCACCACCACGGTGTGCTCGTTCTGTGGCGTCGGCTGCAACCTCGAGTTGCACACTCAAGACGACCGGATCGTGAAGGTGACCTCACCCGCTGACCACTCCGTGACCCACGGCCACCTCTGCATCAAGGGCCGTTTCGGCTGGCAATACGTCCAACCTCCCACCCGCAGGTAGCGGCTCGGGGCGGCCATGTCGTACATCACCCAATATATTGGGTAGTCACCACCCAATATATTGGGTAGCACACCGGACTTCGCATAGCCCGCGAGGATGACGGCGTCGCCCTGCTACCGATCGCCGCGCTCGGCCCTTGATCCCTCCCTGACGTCTGCTCAGCAGCCGTCCCGTTCGGTTGGTAGTACGTACAACCCCCACCCGCAAACGTTGACAACTCAGGCTGGTGGGCTTGCCGCTCTTCGGGTGTGCCTGTTCCATCCAGGCGGGCGTGGGTGATGCCGTTGGCGATCACAGAGAACGCACCCGTCGTAGAATCAATGGTCTTGCAGCATCTAGGAACGAGACTGCGAGTAGTTTCGGCGGGTTTTGGTGGCGACGGGGTAGAGGGCGGCGGCTACCAGGCTGAGGGCGGAGACTCCGGCCCAGTGGCTCAGACTGTGAAAACTGCTCGCCTCAACGATCACGCCCGAAGCGAGGCCGGCCACGGCCCCCGACGCGACCATCGTGAAATCTGCCGCTCCCTGCACATTCGCCCTTTCGTGTGCGGGAAACGCGCCTGTGAGCAGGGAACTCCCGGCGATCATCGCGAACGACCAGCCCAGGCCGATGAGGAACAGTCCGACGAACACTCCGAGACTGTCGGAGGGATCGGTGTGCGACGCCAGTTCACCGCCCACGAACAGGGTCATACCAGCTGCAGCCACCATGGCCTCGGTCGGGAGCCGGTCCACGAACCAGCCGACCACAGGGGCGAAGAAGAACATCCCGACGATGTGGAGGCTGATGACCAGCCCGATTATCTGAGTCTCGTGGTCGCCGTCGTCCATGTGCAGCGGAGTCACCGTCATGACCGCAACCATCACAGCCTGACCGACGGCCATGGCCGCAACCGCGATCAGCGCCTTCTGGTGCCGTGCGATCGTCGCGAGGGTCGCGAGGAAGCCTGGTCCGGCTGAATGCCCTGCGATGCGCTGCGGTGGCGGCGGTGGCGGAACTCCGGGCGGCAATGGGGGTGCCGGGCTGTTCGGCGGGGAACCTGCGACCCCGGCTGCTGCGACCCCGGCTGGTCTGACTGACTCCTTGGGCGCTGCGACCTCGGCTGGTCTGACTGACTCCTTGGGCGCTGCCAGGTTCTTGGCCAGCACCAGCGGATCGGGGTGGAGCTTGAGCCAGACCACGAGTCCGGCAGCAGCAAAAACCACCGTCCCCATCAGGTACGGTCCCGAGAGGCGAGGCAGACCAGTCTGTTCGGCGAGCCAGCCGGTCGGGCCGAGCGCCACGGTCGGTCCGAGAACTGAGCCGATGGACGACGCCCATACCAGCACGCCGATGGTCCGCGCCCGACGGTCCGGCAGCGCCAGATCGGCTGCGGCATAGCGGGCGGCAAGGTTCGTACCGTTGCCGACCCCGATCGCCAGCGCGCCCAGCACCAGCAGCGGATAGATCTCGGCGAGCACCGCAAAGAACGCGGCCAGCGACCCCAGTCCCGCAATCAACCAACCGATTCCCAACCCGGGCCGTCGACCATTGGCGGACATGTAGCGGGCGAGGGGAACCGCGGCGACGGCCCCTCCGATGCTGATCATGGTCGCGGCCAGCGTGGCCAGGGCGTCGTTGTTGGTGATGTCCTCGGCAGCCAGGGTGGTGGCGGAGAATCCGCCTGCCATTCCCATGCCTGCGGGCCCGACCGACAGCATCAGCACGGTCAGCGTTCGCCGCTGAATCTTGGCGATTTCGGCCGTGCTCGTGGTCACCGCGCCAACACTAACGGTTGTGCCGAATTGCTGGAGATCGCCTGGCGGTTCGGGGCTTGTCGGCGATGAGGAAACTAGTAGTGTGACGAATCCCATGGACGCGCAGTCTCCCCCCCGTCGCAGAGGCCGCCGCGAGCGTCCGGTCGGGCCGGTCGCACCGTCTCAACCTGAGTGGAGGCTGCACCGTCGACGCTTCGCCCCGACTGCGGTCGTCTCCGACGACGAACTCGAGTCGATCCATCAGTCCTCGCTGCTCGTGCTGCGCGACGTCGGCATGGACTTCCTTCATCCGAAGGCCATCGAAATACTTGCCGCGGCGGGAGCGGACATCGACGGCGAGCGGGTCCGCTTCGACCCGGAGATGGTCACTGAATTGATCCGCACCGCGCCGTCGGAATTCGTGGTACATGCCCCCAACCCCGCGCACGACCTGGTTTTCGGTGGTGACAGCGTGGTGTTCGGCTCGGTCGCGAGCGCGCCGAACGCGGCAGACCGCAAGGGCGGTCGCCGCACCGGCAACCGCGTCGATTTCCGTAACCTCGTCCGGCTCGCACAGTGCCTCAACTCGGTCCAGACCCACGGCGGCTATCCAGTAGAGCCGATCGACATTCACCCTTCGGTTCGTCATCTGGAGGCGTTCCGAGACCTTCTGACGCTTTCAGACAAGGTTGTCGACGCCTACTCGCTCGGAGCTCAGCGCAACATCGACTGTCTGGAGATGGTGCGTATCGTGCGTGGTGTCAGCGACTCCGAACTCGATGAGCAGCCCTCGATCCACTCGGTCATCAATGTCAGTTCCCCCCTTCGCCTCGACAAGCCGATGATCGAAGGAATCCTGGAGTACTCGTCTCGCAATCAGGTGATCATCCTGACGCCGTTCACCCTCGCCGGGGCGATGGCCCCGGTCACCGTGGCCGGTGCGGTCGTGCAGCAGAACGCAGAGGCACTGGCCGGGATCGCTTTCACGCAGTTGGTACGCGCGGGCGCGCCGGTGATGTACGGCGGGTTCACCTCCAACGTCGACATGCAGTCGGGCGCGCCCGCTTTCGGCACCCCCGAATACATGCAGTCGGCGATGCTCGGGGGGCAGCTCGCGCGCCGTTACAACCTGCCGTACCGGTCATCCAACGTGTGTGCTGCCAACGCGGTCGACGCACAAGCCGGCTACGAGTCGGTGTTCTCGCTGTGGGGCGCGATCATGGGCGGCGCCAACCTCGTCTACCACGGTGCGGGCTGGATGGAGGGAGGGCTCCACGCCGGCTTCGAGAAGATGGTCATCGACAACGACCTGCTGCAGAGTGTGGCCGCCTTCCTGCAGCCGCTGGTGGTGGACAAGGCTTCGATGGCGCTCGAAGCGATCGCAGACGTCGGACCCGGCGGCCATTTCTTCGGCACCCAGCACACTCAGGACCGGTATCGCAACGCCTTCTTTCAACCGGCTGTGTCTGACTGGCGGAATTACGAGTCTTGGCAGGAAGCGGGGTCGCCGACTGCGCTCGATCACGCTGAACGGTTGGTCGCGGAGCATCTGAGCGCCTACGAACCCCCGGCGCTCGATGATGCGGTACGGGCAGAACTCAACGATTTCGTTGAGCGACGCGTCGCCGAAGGCGGGGTGGAGACGGACTACTAGTGGTGTGTCGGACATTTGCTTGCGGGTCGGAAATGCCTGTTTGCGCAGGTAAAAGGGCTGTCTTCTCTCGCAGGGAAACCGGCGACACACCACTAGTCGACCAGTCAGTCAAGGAGGGCAATCGGTGAATGTAGAAGGAGTACAGCAAGTTCGGCAGAGCCGGAATGACCGCCGGGCGGACGGCCCGGTTCAGCCAGGCGGGTCTGTGGGTCCAAGCGGCCCGGTTCGTTCCGGTGACTCGGCGGGCTTGGGCGAGTCCGTATGGGCCGGCGAAGCGCCATGGATGCGCGACTCGGCTTGGGAAGGCACCCGCGCGCCACTGGCTGCGGCTACGGGGCTGCTGCCGCAGATGTACACCGACGAGGGCTTCTTTGCGGCCGAACGCAGCCGCTTGTTCGAACGCTCCTGGGTGGCGGTGGGCAACGCGGCCGAAATAGCGGAGCCGGGCCGTCTGCTTGTGCGTCAAGTAGGTGGACGTTCGATCATCATCACTCGTGACCAGCAGGGGGTCTTGCGCGGCTTCGTGAACTCATGTCGTCACCGCGGCACAGAGCTCGCCGTGAGCGACTGCGACGTCGGCAACATGATCCGCTGCCCCTATCACCGTTGGACCTATGGACTCGACGGATCGCTGCGGTCGACGCCGTTCTTCGAGGAGATCCCTCGGGACAGTTTCAGTCGGGACGACTTCGGACTCGTCGAAGTTCGCGTCGACACATGGGGGCTGCTGTTGTTCGCCTGTTTGGACGCGGCCACACCACCGTTGCGTGAATGGCTCGGCGACCTCCCGGACCGCATGGGCGGCTACGGCTTCGAGCATTGGAGAGTGCAGTCAGAAGCGACCTTTGAGGTTCGGGCCAACTGGAAGTTGATCACCGAGAACTTCCAGGAGTACTACCACCTGAGTTGGGTACACCCGGAGCTGGCCAAGGTCTCCAGGGTCAAGGACCACTACCGTTATCAGGGGCCGGGAATGTACTGCGGCCAGACCACCACACCGGTCTCGGGCGATGACCGCGACGACTGGCTTGTGCTGCCCCCCGCAGCGGGGCTCAACCAGTCCGACCTGGTGAGCGGGCGGTTTGTTGCTGTGTTCCCCAATGTGATGCTGGCGGTGCTGCCCAACCACGTCTTCCTGATCCGCCTCGAGCCGGTGGCTCCGGGGCTCACCCGAGAGAGGTGCACCTTCCTGCTTCCTCCTTCCACGCCCGAGGTGTCAGACGAGGACATGGCCCAGACCCGCAGTTTCTGGTTCGACGTCAACAACGAGGACATCGACATCGTCGAACGGGGACAACGTGGTGTTGCAGCTGGGGCGGTTGCGCCGGGGCCGCTCGCGCCACGTTTCGAGGAGCCGCTGCATCGCTTCCACAACATGGTTGCCGACACTATGACCGCCGACTGCCCCTCAGACTTTGCGATCCCATGCGGTGACGACGACAGCGAGGCTGCTCGGCTCGGCAGCGGGGTGAATCCCTACCCGCCCGAGTTCGGATAGCGGCAGAGACAGGGCGAGCACCCGAATGAATTCCGATGCGCGAGTGGTGGTTGTTGGTGGCGGAGTGGTCGGCGCCTCGGTGCTGTACCACCTGACCAAGGCGGGCTGGACCGACGTGGCGCTGGTTGAGCGGACCGAGTTGACCGCCGGTTCGACGTGGCACTCCGCCGGCGGGATGCACACGCTCAACGGTGACCCGAACGTCGCTCAACTGCAGCGCTACACCATCGAGTTGTACAAGGAGATCGAAGAGGTCTCGGGTCAGGACTGCGGCATCCACCTGACCGGCGGAGTGATGCTCGCCGACACCGAACAGCGTATGGACTGGCTGAGGATGGCGCACGCACGAGGGCGTTACCTGGGCATGGAGACGGAGATGCTCTCGGTCGCCGAAGCGAAACGACTCATCCCGCTGATCGACGAGAGGTGCTTCGTCGGGGCCATGTACGACCCTCACGAAGGCCACGTCGACCCGGCCGGAGTCACCCATGCGTACGCGAAAGCAGCACGTCTGGCGGGTGCGGAGGTGTATCGCAACACCTGGGTCCGTGAGATCAACCGCGCCGGCGACGAAGGCTGGAACGTGCACACCTACGACACCGCCTCGGGCGACGAATCAGGCGTGATCCACTGCCGGCACGTGGTCAATGCCGGTGGACTCTGGGCCCGTGAGGTGGGGCGCATGGTCGGGCTTGAGCTGCCGGTGCTGGCCATGGAGCACCAGTACCTGCTCACTGAGGACATCGAGGCGGTCGCCGAGCACAACCGCGAACACGGCGAGATGATGCACTGCATTGATTTCGGCGGAGAGATCTATCTCCGTCAGGAGGGCGGCGGATTGCTGCTGGGAACCTATGAGCGCAATGGCGAACCCTGGTCGCCCCAGCAGACCCCCTGGGACTTCAGTATGCGCCTGCTGCCGCCGGACCTCGACCGCATCGCTCCGTCCCTCGAGGTCGGGTTCAAGCACTTTCCCGCAATCCGTGAAGCGGGGATCAAGCAGGTCGTCAACGGACCCTTCACCTTCGCGCCCGACGGCAACCCGCTGCTCGGCCCGGTGCTCGGCCTGCCGGGCTACTGGTCGGCGTGCGCGGTGATGGCCGGGCTGTCCCAGGGCGGCGGCGTCGGGGTCGCCCTGGCCAACTGGATCATCGACGGTGACCCGGGTTTCGACGTCTGGGGGATGGACGTCGCCCGTTTCGGTGATTTCGCCACACCGCAGTACACCAGCGTCAAGGTTCAGGAGAACTACAGCCGGCGGTTCCGGATCAGGTTCCCCAACGAGTTCCTCCCCGCCGCTCGCAGCGTCGCGACTTCGCCCATCTTCGACCTGTTGAGCGAACGCAACGCGGTGTTCGGCGACGGTTTCGGGCTTGAGGCGCCTCTTTGGTTCGCGCGGGTGGGTGCCGAGCCCGTCGAGGAGGTGACGTTCGGACGGTCCAACGCCTGGGACTCCGTGCGGGCTGAGACTCTGGCGGTGCGGGCCTCTGTGGGGATCACCGAGACGACCGGATTCTGCAAGTTCATGGTCAGCGGTGCGGGGGCCCGTGCCTGGCTGGATCGACTGATCGCTGCTCGAATCCCCAACCCGGGCCGCATGGCTCTGGCCCCCATGACCAACGAGAAGGGCAACCTGATCGGTGATCTCACGGTGGCGTGCATGGCCGCCGCGCCGGGCAGCCCGGAAGGGCCGAATACCTCGGTCGTCGGCGGCACCACCGGCAACACCCGAGGCGGTGAGCGGTTCGTGATATTCGGATCGGGCATCGCCGAGCGCTACTACGAGCGCTGGTTCCACCAGCATCTGCCGGCCGACGGCAGCGTCTCGGTCGAGACCCTGGGCGCGGAGATGTGCGGTCTGTCGATCGCAGGTCCCAACTCTCGGGCACTGCTCGAGAAGCTGACCGACTCCGACATTTCTGCTCTCGGCATGCGGTTCATGGCTTTCGCGGAACTCAACATCGGCGTGGCGCCTGTGTGGTGCGGCCGTGTGACGTTCACCGGCGACCTCGGTTACGAGTTCTGGATGCCGGCCCGTTACCAGCGTTACGTGTATCAACAACTGCTCGGTGCGGGCGACGAGTTCGGGCTGCGCCACTTCGGTCTGCACGCCTTGAATTCGCTGCGCCTGGAGAAGGGATTCGGTTCGTGGGCGCGCGAATACCGTCCGGTCTACGATCCCTTCGAGGCCGGTCTGGGTCGTTTCGTGCGACTCGAGAAGGACTTCATCGGGCGGGACGCACTGGCCCGCAAGTACTCGTCGGACGGCGAGGGCCGGAGACTCTCGCTGTGTACTTGGACCGTCGAGTCCGAGCCCGGGCGTGCCGGGGTGGACGTGATCGGAGACGAACCGATCGCATACGACGGCGAAGTTGTCGGTTGGGTGACTTCGGGCGGCTATGCCCACCACTCAGAGACGTCGGCTGCGATGGGTTACGTACCGGTCGAGTTTGCTTCGACACCCGGTCCGGCAGCAAGTTCGGCTGGGGGTTCAAGCGCGGGCACATCCCTGGCGGGTGCATCCGATGCCGGTTTTGAGATTGAGATCATGGGCCGCCCACGCCGGGCGAAGCTGATCGACGGTTGTCTGTGGGATCCACAAGGCGAGAGGATGCGGTCTTGATCGACGGCGATCCGCCACACTCAGCGCGTCATTTCCCGAGGATCGCCGCCCACTCAGAGGCGCCCGACTGGTTGGTGGCCCACACCGACCTGAACCGTCATCAGCTGGGCCCACATCGGTCGGTGCTCGGGGAGTGGACTGAAGCGGGCTTGAAGCTCCCGGACATGGCCGCGGTTCGTCGTTACCGGCTTGAACGGGTGCGGGAGCAACTGAGGCTTCACAACATCGACGGCGTGGTGCTGCACGATCCTCTCAACGTCCGTTATGCCACCGACACCACCAACATGCCGGTCTGGACCATGCACAACGCGGTCCGCTACGTCTGGGTGCCGGCCGACGGTGATGTCGTGCTGTTCGAGTTCTCCCATGGCGAGTTCCTCTCCGCACATTCCGAGGTGGTCGCCGAGATCCGTCCTGCGACGTCTTTCGTGCCCTTCTATTCGGGCTCCCGCTCAGAGGAGATAGCCGGGCGGTTCGCCAACGAGATCATCGAACTGCTGGTGAGGGACCAGAGGACCGGCGACATGCGGATGGGTATCGACACCATCGGCCTCGAGGGCCTGCGAGCGCTCGAGGCCCGGGGAGCAACGGTGCTGTCGGCACATCAGCTGATGGAGGACGCGCGCCTGGTGAAGTCCGGCGATGAGATCGACGCGATGCGCTGTGCCATCGATTCCTGTCAACGGTCGATCAGCGACATGCGGTCGCTGTTGGTGCCGGGAGTTACCGAACTGGAACTGTGGGCCGAGCTCCAGAAGGCGAACTTCCTGAGGCACGGCGAGTGGGTCGAGACCCGACTGTTGGCTTCCGGTTCCCGAACCAACCCGTGGTATCAGGAGGCGAGCATCAAGGAGGTCGAGGCCGGTGAGCTGATGGCTTTCGACACCGACATGGTGGGCGCCTTCGGGATGTGTGTCGACATGTCTCGCACATGGCTGTGCGGTGACGGTCGTCCGAGCGCTGCCCAAGCCGACGTGCACAGCCGGGCGCGTGACATGATCGAGTCGAACCGGCCCCTGTTCGTGGCCGGCGCCACCTACCGCGAGATAACCGAACGGCTCCGCTATCCCGATGTCGAGGAGTTCAACGGCTACACGGTGCTGGCCCACGGGACGGGCCTGTGCGACGAGTACCCGTCGCTGTTCACCCGTGAGCAGTGGGCCGACCGAGGGTTCGATGGCGTGGTCGAGGCGGGCAATGTGTTCAGCGTCGAGTCGTTCGTCGGGCGGCGAAGCGGGGGAGAGGGAGTCAAGCTGGAGGACATGATTCTGGTCACCGAGTCAGGCCCGGAGCTGCTAACCGACTACCCGCTCGACCTTGTCTGATGGGATCTCCACTCAGCCTCAGCCAGTGTCTGCCAGGGTTCCGTATTCCAGCACTTTGACTGCACCTTTTTATGTACTCAGATTGCCCTTTTTTCAGCACTTGCTCGGCTACAATCGTAGTTCTCCGATTAACCGATCACCATGCCGACGAGACTCACACCTTCTGGATATCGACCTCGCATAGTTGATCGAGAAATTGCTGAGGCGCTGGTTTCAAGCCCCGCGGTGCTTCTGGATGGGCCTCGCGCTTGTGGAAAAACTTGGACTGGCAAGCGGTTCGCTGAGAGTGAGGCACTTTTCGATGTTATGCCGAACGCAAGGCTGGCTGCCTCGGTCGACGCGGCCGTATTGCTCGACGGCCCCACCCCGCGCCTTTTGGATGAGTGGCAGCAGGTGCCCAATATCTGGAATCCCCTCAGGCGGGCCTGCGACGATCGGGCACATGCGGGACAGTTCATACTGACCGGATCTGCTCAACCCCCCGATGACACGACCAGGCATTCGGGGGCCGGGCGGGTGGACCGTGTGCGGATGCGCCCCATGTCCCTGTTCGAGTCCGGGGAGTCTGACGGGAGCGTGTCGCTCGCCGGACTCCTGAACGGCGAGTCCTACCAGTCACCTGACTCCGGTATCCGATTCTCTGCCCTTGTTGATTTGGTCTGCAGGGGAGGCTGGCCGAGGCTGGTGACGAATCCCGCAGCTTCGGCCCAGAGATATCTGAGGAACTACCTCGACGATATCAGCCGGACGGACATAGCTCTGGTTGACGATGTTGAACGTGACCCTTTGGGTGTGCGCCGACTCTTGACCTCTCTGGGGCGAAACGTCGGCACGAAGTCCAGTTACTCGACACTCGCCGCGGATGTGTCGGGTGACAAGGGGGTGCCGATGCATCCCCGGACGGTGAAAGGATATTTGCAGGCTCTGGAACGCTTGTTCGTGATCGAGGACCTGCCGGCTTGGCAACCGCATCTGAGGTCTCGAATGCAGTTGCGAAAGTCGCCGACCCGGTATTTTGTGTGCCCGTCCCTGGCGGTCGCTGCCCTGCGAACCAACAGCGCCCGCCTACGCGAGGACTTGAGCTTCTTCGGCTTTCTGTTCGAGTCGGCAGTTGTACGTGACCTGCGTGTCTATTCGCAATTCGAGGGCTGTTCCTTGTCGCACTATCGAGATGAGAGTGGTTTGGAGGTGGATGTGATCTTGGAACGCGCAGACGGTGAATGGGCTGCCTTTGAGGTGAAACTTGGCAGTGAAGACGGAATCCTTGAGGCTGTTGAATCGTTGCGGATTCTGCGTGACCGGGTGGACACAGACCGAATGGGAGCACCACGTAAGCTCGTCGTCGTCACCGCTGGTGGTCCCGGGTTCGAACTGCCCGACGGAATAGCGATCGTTCCCATTGCATCTCTTGGCCCCTGAGGCCGTTGATCTTGGTTGACAGAGCAACCGCGAGGGTTCATTATCTGCGGTGGTGAGAACGCTCGGAGCGACTGAACAACTCGACGAATATCCGTGTACGGATCTCTCCTTGGTGACGTCCGACAAGGCTCTGCTGGCGTACATGCTCCAAGACGTTCGTGTGCTGGCGCGGCAGGTCGGTAGCCGCGAGATCGACCTGCAACCCTATGAGATTCTGCATTGGGACGTCCATGGCTTGGCCCGGCGAGCAGTGATCTGTGACCCGACAGCTCTTGCCCAACCAGTCCAGCGGTGTGTGGTCGGATTCTTCGGGGAGCGGCGGCCCCAGGCCAAACAGTCCGTCGTGGACGACGTCGAGGTCGACCTCCTTCTGGAGTTCAGGTCCCACCCGGGGATTCTGAGCTACAGCTCCACAGAACTGGTCGACAACTACTGGGCGAATCTCGTTGTTCACGAGAAGCCCGTCGATTCGGAGGGATGGCGCAACAGTGCCGTGCACATGCGGGCGGTGACAGAAATCTCGCCCCGCCAGTACCGCTCGGTACGTATTCACAATGGTCGGCTGCCCGGTGGGGTTGTGGGCAGCGGAGCGATAACGATCGACCGGACCAAGTTCTGGGACTACGGCGACTCTTGGGACCCCGGCTCCTCAGAGATCTGGGAAGCCGTACGCGACTACACCTGAGCCGCCCGCCACGCGCGGTAGCCTCCGATCAGGTCGGTGGCGGCCGTGAACCCCATCTCCACGAGGTCGGCGGCCGCCAGACTCGATGCGTAGCCCTCGTTGCACATGATGATGATCGGCGTGTCAGATTCGATGTCGACGGTACGGGTATCAGAGTTCGGATCGAGCCGCCATTCAAGAACGTTGCGCTCAATCACCAGGGCGTCGGGATGGACGCCCTCTTCGAGGCGAAAGGACTCCGGACGGATGTCGACGAGGATCGCGCCGGTACTCAGCTTCTCGGACAGATCAGCCGGTTCCACACGTTCAAGATTCTGACGGGCCTCTGCAAGGCGTTCGTCAATCGGCGTCATCTTCGAGCTGCCCACTGCTACCTCCACAAGATCTGGCAGAGCGGCCGAACGGTTCGGTCCAGCGCACACAGTACACCCCTCTGCGCGCTTGGGGAATAGGTAAAAAGGAGGGGGGTGGGGCCGAAGCCCCACCCCCCTCAACTCTGTAGTCGGATTGATTCTTGAGCCGATACCGGCCTATGAATCAATCACTGTCTTGATGCCCTATTGCAGCGCCAGTGGGATTGTTGTGTCGGCGCACGTTGGTTCCATCGGTGGCATGCGAGCCGCTTCCAGCCATCCGTCGACCTGAGCACGGTTGTCGGCGATCCAGTCCGCCGCGAGCCCTGCGATGAAGTCTTCGGTACCGCCATCACCGGCGTCCACCCGAGCCAGATCGGCCAGTGACGCGTCAACAGGAGACAACGTGACTTGGCAGAAAAGCTCAGCGGCGTAAGGGTTGGCGTTCAGCCACTCAGTGTTGGCCGTGACCTGAATGTCTGCAGCAACCCAGCCGAGTTGACAGTTGTCGGCATTGGCGGCTGCGGGACAGAACTCGGGTCCGATGTTGGCTTGACCCGGCGTCTGATCGTGGCCCTCTCCGCCCTCGAGCCCGGTTGGGTTCGAGTCATCGAGCACTTCTTCGGTTGCCAACCAATAGACGTTGTCACCAGGGCGGAAAATGGTGAAGTAGGCACTTGGTCCCCAAGTGTAGATTACCATAGGCTCGCCAGCGTTGACCTTTGCCTCGGCCTCAGCGACCATAGCGTCATATCCGGCCTTAATCTGAGCGATGTTCTCCCAGCCCGAGAATGCGATCTGGCTGTCGATTATGTTGTCGCAAGTCCAACTCTCGGTACATCCGTAGATGTCGGCTAGGCCGTTTCCGGGATCAGCGTCGTTGGCATCAAAGGCCGCCAGGATGTCCGGGTCGTCGTTGATCTGGTCAAGATGGGTTATCCCATGCTCGTCGGCGAAGGACTTGGTGATCAAGAAACCTTGCAGACCGGCGACGGGCATCAGGTTGCCGACAATGGTGAGGTTGTCACCGACTGTTGAGCCGTCAGGCAGTTCTGGGATCCACCATGAGACGTGGCCCGGGTACCAGCTGTTGGCCCAGAAGTCGAAATCTCCCTGAGACATACCCAGATAGGCCAAAGACGGACCGAGTTCCAGCTCAGACGGTTCGGATACGCTGTAACCCAGTTCTTCCAGCAGCTGCTTGTAGATCTGAGGGTGGAAGTAGCCAGTCGCCCAGTCCGCGCGGCCCATGACGGCTGACGAGCCTTCACCAGGCGTCATCGATACCTCATCCATTGCACCGTCGTCGTCTTCGGCCATGTCGTCGCCGTCGTCGCCGTCGTCTTCGGCCATGTCGTCGCCGTCGTCTTCGGCCATGTCGTCGCCGTCGTCTTCGGCCATGTCGTCGCCGTCGTCTTCGGCCATGTCGTCGCCGTCGTCGCCGTCGTCACCCGTTTCTTGGGCTGCGTCGTCGCCGTCGCCTGTCGTGGTGTCGGAGTCGTCATCTCCGCACGCTGCAACAAACAGAGCGAACGCTGCTAACAAGGCGAGCCACAAGAGCGTTCGTTTTTTCATCATATTGGATTTCCCTCCTAGGTTTGGGTTTCCTAAACGCGCCGAGCTTGGGCTCGAAGCGAGCAGATCGTCAGAATAGCCTTTTCTTCGCCGTCAGGCCACCGGTTGTTCAATCGAGGACGATTCTGCGCCTGTGGGTGTCGTCTGGGACAAGGGGGCGGGTTCCATGTCCGCGTAGATCTTGGCTCGGCGGAACTCGGCCAAGACCGCTAGCGCGGTGGCGGCCAGCATGCATCCGCCGAGCATCGTCAAGAACGACCCCACGCCACTCACATAGTTGGGATCCGCTGAGCGAACATGCACAAAGATCCAACAGAAGGCCACTGCCGCGGCACCGGTTCCGATTCCCGCGGTGACGGTACTCCAGCGCCACTGACGCTGCTCCTCCCGGCCGAACAGTCCCGCGGCGGGCAACGTCGTGGCCACACCGATCAGCCCTGTGATTAGCGTCAAGAGCCCGAGTCCGCTGCCTTCACTGCTGACGCCGTCGGTAATTTTCCGCTCGGTAAGGCTCAGTTGTGCTCTCAAGCTTGAGATCTCAATCCCAATCGGGCCGGCATCCGCAGGGTTGTCCAGCGCCTTCTGTCTCAGTTCTTCGATCAGGGCTTCGGTCTCGGCACTCACCACTTGATCGGTGCGTTCATCGAACGACCAACCAGAGAACGCTCCGATGAGAATTACCAACGTGGCTATGGTGCCGCCGATGATCCGACCCCAGCCGATCTTCAGGCTGAGGGGATGCAGAGGTGCATGTGCGGCGTAGCGGATCCACATCAGAGAACCGACAGTGGCCAAGACTCCTCCGACCAGTGCGAGATAGGCCCCGGGCCCGGTTCCTGCAGAGGTTCCGCTCACCGGTGAAGCCAATATGTAGCAGACCATCATCACGAGCAGCCCCAGCGAACTGATCAGCGCACCGTCAGTGGTGAAGAACCTGGGTCCACGGCCGGGGGCGAGGCTCGTCGTCACCACTGCTGCCACGATCATCAACCCGAACGCCAACGTCAGGTAGCCGAACCAGGAGCCTCCGGAGGCCGCCAGACCGCTGAAGGACTCGCCCACGATGCTCTCATCGGACCGGCGCCCGAAAGCACTGATGAATCCCCCGTCCTGGGTCCAAGTGAGGAACACTGACACGATGGCCAGGACGCCGCCTACCGCGGACACGAGCATCCACGGACGCTCCTGGGCGCTCACCTCGGCGAACGACTCCTCAACGTCTTCGTTGTCGGACGGTTCTACGGGTGCTTCAGCGCCCTCATCGACTAGGAGCTCTTCGGGATCGCGCCGGTGTGCCCAGGCCAGTCGTATTCTTCTGAAGAGGCTTCCCTTGTCGCTGGCCTCAGTCTGTGAGATTCGGTCCAGTACGACTGCGACCAGGAAGAAGGCCAAACCGGCGGATGCCCCGAGGCCTACATCCTGGCGGGACAAGGCATTGAACAGCAGTCGGCCGAGACCGCCGGCACCCATGATGGCCGCGATCCCCAGCATTGATATGGCAAGCAGCAGGGTTTGGTTGATTCCGGTCATGATGGCGGGGCGGGCAAGCGGAATCTGCACATCGAAGAGCACGCGCCACTCGGGCGCGCCGTAGGCCCTGCTCGCCTCCACCACATCTGCTGGCACTTGGCGGACACCCAGGTTGGTCAACCGGATCAGCGGTGGCAGTGCGAACACCATTGTGACCATTGTCGCGCTCACCGCGCCGATTCCCCAGAAGTATATGAACGGCAGCATGTACACGAACGAGTGCACAACCTGCATAGCGTCCAGCACTGGCCGTACCACCTGCCAGAACGCGTCGACGCGTCCGCATGCGACTCCCAGCGGTACGCCGATGATCACGCACAGGACAACGGCCACGCCTATGAATCCAATGGTCCGGGCTGTCTCCAACCAGAAGGCCCCGCCGAGAAGCCCGCACACTGAGAGGCTGACCGCCGCGAACAGACCGACCTGCACGTTTCGGATCAGTGTGCCGACCACGAAGAAGAAAAGGACGACCCAGACCCAAGAGATCTGCTCAAGGATCGATTCCACGAGGATGTCGTTGAGGGTGACGAATGGCCATTCGATGATGGCAAGCAGCCATTCCAAGTTGACGACGATCCAGTCGACGGCCTGATCGACCCAATTGCCGAACGGGATGCGAAAATCGTCAAGCACCCGATTGTCGGTCAGGTCGTGGGTGACCGCTATCCCAGCATCGTTGGAGGCTTGCGCTAGAACAGTCATTACATGAACACCTCTCTCTCGAAGTGGTCTATCAAGTGCTCGACCCTGCCCATCTCCTCCATGATCTGGGTGGGGTCAAGGTTGCCGACCAACGATCCCGAGTCGTCGCAGACCGCAATCGGCAGTCCTCGACCTGCGGCTGCATAGACCGTGTTGAGGCAGTCGCTGGGGGCGCAACGATCGAAGTCGGTGCGCAGCGCAGGCGTGACATCGGTGGTGCCTACCGAAGCCGCGCGAATTCCGTCCTCGGAGGTGAGCAGGTGCGTCGGCGAACCGTTGCTGTCCACAACGAAAGCCCCTGACCGGTCGCCTATCTTGTTGAGCGCCTCTGCCAGGGAGACTTCCGTGCCGATAGGTCTTGGTTCCTGCATCACTTCGTGGACCTGGATCACTCGACCCTGATCCACGTCCTGCACGAACTCGGCGACATAGCCGGTGGCGGGTTGGGTGAGGATCTCCTCGGGCGTTCCGATCTGGACGACGGCTCCGTCCTTCATGATGCACACTCGGTCACCGATGCGAAGTGCCTCGTTGAGGTCGTGAGTGATGAACAGGATCGTCTTGTGCAGCTCGCCTTGGATTTCCATCATCTCGTCCTGCATCTGACGGCGGATGAGTGGGTCAAGCGCGCTGAAGGCTTCGTCCATCAGCAGGATGTCGGGGTCTGACGCCAGCGCTCTAGCCAGCCCGACCCGCTGCTGCATCCCACCTGAGAGTTCGGAGGGGAAGCTTTGGGCATATGTGTCCAGCCCCACCAGACCGAGTGACCGCATTGCGGCATCCTCGCGTGCCTGTCTGGCGACGCCCTGAACCTTGAGGCCGTAGCTCACGTTGTCGATCACCTTGCGGTGGGGAAACAGCGCAAAGTGCTGAAACACCATGCCCATATACTGCCGGCGAAACGCTTGCAGATCGGTGCCCTCGAGCTGTTGCACGTCCGTGCCGTCGACGTTGACCGTGCCGTAGGTGATGTCGAAGAGTTTGTTGACGGTGCGGATGGCGGTGGACTTGCCTGATCCCGAAAGGCCCATCACCACGAAGATCTCGCCTTTCTTGACCGAGAACGAAACGTTGTTCAAGCCGAGAACATGTCCAGTCAGCGCTTGGAGCCGGTTCTTCCCCGTCCCGGCACGAGCCAAGTCGAAAGCTCGGCCCTTCGGCTGCGGACCGAATATCTTATAGACCTCGTCTAAGACGATGATCTCTTCACCCATCTCTACCATTCAAATGCCTCCCGGCAGCGGACGACCCGGTACCTTAGTGCAACCGACGCCCCAGTGCGGGTTTGCCCCATTCGAGACCGATGGAACCGCTGGCCTGCCCTGTGTTCTGAGCTACCACTGCGGAGACAACTGGGACACGAGGATTACCAGAAACAACAGAACGATCAGCACGGTCACGATATTGAGCTTCTTTTTCCGGTACCGCGGGGCTTGCCCGCCGTAACCGACCACACGGTTCTTTGAGGCGGGGTCTCCGTAGACCTTCTCCTGGTGGCCGCCCGCGACTGCCTTACCGAGATAACTGTCGGCGGCGCTGGTTCCAGAGAAGGCGCCGGGTCCTCGGACATGCATCGCCCTACGCGCCTGTTTGGCCCCTGCTCTGGACACTCCAGTTCGGGTAGGCGGCATCCCGCGCATCAGCCGAACAAAGTTTCTGACTTCTCCGAAGATTCTGCGAACCATTCTCTGGTGCCCCTTCGTGTGCGGCGTGACCCGCAACTGCGTACCGGTGACCTTATCACGGCAGCGACAGGGCGGATTTGCGGATCGTCCGCGCCCCGGCACGGAGCGTGGGGGATTAGAATGCGCTGATGCGGGATCGCTACGACTACGTGATTGTCGGCGGCGGTTCTGCCGGTTGTGCGTGGCGAATCGTCTGTCGGCCGTCTCGGTGGTGGTCTTGGAAGCAGGCTGGCGCGACTGGCAGTCAGGGCTGTAGCCCACGACCAGAAATATAGCTTTGACTTTATATAGATCAAACCTTATAGTGTGGAATGGCTTGGAAGGTCAACGGTACCGATGAGTTCGCCGACTGGTTCGGCGGCCTCGAGGAGTCCCACCAGGACGAAGTGATCGCTGTCGTTGAGCTGCTGGCCGAGCAAGGTCCTGAACTGGATCGGCCCTACACTGATCGGATCAAGGGATCGAAGTATCACAACATGAAGGAACTGAGACCACGAGGTCGTGCAAAGCACTGCCGAGTGCTGTTCATCTTCGACCCGCGTCGCCAAGCAATCTTGTTGCTCGGTGGCGACAAGAGCGGTCAGTGGCAGCGCTGGTATGCAAGCGCGATACCCCGAGCAGAACAGCTCTATGAGGAGTACTTGGCCGACCTTGCGGGCGACGACCTACACGAAGAATGAATATAGGAAGAACAGAGAGAGAGCAATCATGGGACACAGAAAGTTCGCTGACATTGTCGGTGACCTCAGCCCCGAGCGCCGCGAACGCATCGAAGCCATCAAGAACGAGGCCCGAGCGGACACAATCGCTTACAACCTCGCACAACTGCGCCGTCATCGAAGGCTCACACAGTCCGAACTGGCACAGACGCTTGAGCGGACCCAGGCATCGATCTCCGCGATGGAATCCGCCGACGACAACCTCTTGTCCACTTGGCGCAACGTCATCGAAGCCATGGGCGGCCGCCTCGAACTCGTCGCCGTCTTCGACAACGAACGCATCGCGCTCCCAGAACCCGAGACGACCAACGCTCCGTCATAGAGTCGGCAACCTCTGAGGGGGTCGGTTGATGCTGGCGGATGTCGCCATTGCGCGTCCACTGGTGTGCGTCGTGCGATTGAGTCCTGAATAACTCATGGAAGTACAACAATTGCGGTATGATTGCCGTCTGATTTGTGGGATGGCAGGGGTATAATCTGCGGGATGGAATCGGGAGACGCTGCTCCGGACGGTTATCTGCCGCGGGTCGTGGACCAGCAGATGGACCGTTGCCTGAGATCATCCCCTGCGGTGGTCGTGGAAGGCCCGAGGGCGTGCGGCAAGACTTGGACGGGCAGGCGCTTCGCTAACAGTGTTGTCCGATTCGACGAACTGCCGACCACCCAGATCAAGCTGGAAGCCGATCCCGCAGCTTTTCTCGCCGGCGGCACCCCACGGCTGCTCGACGAATGGCACCTGGCCGACGGAGTATGGAACGCGATGCGCCACGCCTGTGACGACCGCGCGCTCAACGGCCAGTTCATCCTGGCCGGGTCGGTTCGCCCGACCCACACACTCACTGACCACAGCGGAGCAGGGCGGGTGGCGAGACTGCGGATGCGCCCGATGTCGTTGTTCGAGTCACACGACTCAACGGGCAGCATCTCATTGAGCGGACTCCTCAAAGGCGGAGCGTGCCACGCTGACGCTCCGGAATCGGATCTGCAACGGGTGGCCGAGTTGGTGTGCCGGGGCGGCTTCCCCCGCTTCATCACCCTGGACCCAGCCGATGCCGGCGACCGAATGGCCGATTACCTCCGGGACATCGCGATGCTCGACATGCATGGCGGCCAAGTGTCTCACGATCCGTTGAAGATGCTGGCACTGATCTCGTCGCTGGCCCGCAACGAGGGCACTGCGGCCTCGGCCCGAACGCTCATCGCCGACACCGCCGGAGCGGGCGGACCGTCGGACCGCGATACCGTTCGCAGATACCTGGACCGCCTGGTGGATTCGTACGTACTCGAGCCGCTGCCGGCATGGTCCACCCACTTGCGCAGCAGCGCCACGTTGCGCTCCACACCGAAACGCTACTTCACCGACCCGGCCCTGCCCGCGGCGGCCCTGCGAGCCACCCCCCAGGGGCTGCGTGCCGACCTGCCCACGCTCGGGCTGCTGTTCGAGTCGCTCGTGATACGAGACCTGCGTGTCTATTCCCAAGCGGAGAGAGCCGACGTCCGCTACTACCTCGACAGCAAGAACCTGGAAGCCGACGCGATAGTCACCCGAGGCCCGGGCGACTGGGCGGCCGTGGAGATCAAACTCGGCGGATCCCACGCCATCACATCGGCCGTGGAGTCCCTGCGGCGAATCCGCAACAGAGTAGACACCGACCGAACCGGAGAACCTTCACGATTGATCGTGGTGACCGCCGTCGGACCAGCCTTCGAGACGGTTGACGACATCGCCGTCGTGCCCATCACCCTGCTGGGCCCCTGAGCCCGTCTCGCCAAGCGCGGGAATGTTCACACGTTGATATCGGGAGCAAACATGGAAGTGAAGCTATGGCGCAAAGGCTCGGTGTTGTTGAGCGCCCCTGGATAGAAGCGATGCCTTTCGTTGTCCGGGCGCGGACGGTGGGGGCGTAGAATGCGCTGATGCGGGATCGCTACGACTATGTGATCGTCGGCGGAGGGTCGGCGGGTTGTGCTTTGGCGAATCGTCTGTCGGCAGACCCGGCAGTCTCGGTGCTGGTGCTCGAAGCCGGCCGGCGCGACTGGCGCTTCGACGTGTTCATCCACATGCCCGCGGCGTTGTCGTTCGGGATCGGCAACCGGTTCTACGACTGGATGTACGAGTCGGAGCCCGAGCCGGAGATGGGTCAGCGGCGCGTCTACCATGCCCGGGGGAAGGTGCTCGGCGGTTCTTCGAGCATCAACGGAATGATCTTCCAGCGGGGCAATCCGCTCGACTTCGAGCGTTGGGCGAGCGATCCGGGGATGGCGTCATGGGACTACGCCCACTGTCTTCCCTACTTCAAGCGGATGGAGAACTGCCTCGCCCCACAGGACGGGTCGGATTATCGAGGTGACCAGGGTCCGCTGGTCCTGGAACGGGGACCGGCAACGAACCCCCTGTTCGAGGCTTTCCTCGAGGCCACCGTGCAAGCCGGCCATCCCCGCACCACCGATGTCAACGGTGAACGCCAGGAAGGGTTCAACGCCTTCGACCGCAACGTCCACCGCGGCCGCCGCCTGAGCGCCGCGAGGGCCTATCTGCATCCCGTGCTGTCGCGCAAGAACCTGGATCTGGCGACCAAAGCCTTCGTCACCAAGGTCCGTTTCGACGGCAATCGTGCGACCGGAGTCGAACTCGAGCACAGGGGCCGCGCCCGCTCGGTGGCAGCAGACGAAGTCATCCTGTGCGGTGGCGCGATCAATTCGCCGCAACTCCTGCAACTCTCGGGTGTCGGGCCTGCGGCACTGCTCGAGCAGCACGGCATCGAAGTTGTTGCCGATGTGGCCGGCGTGGGGCAGAACCTCCAGGACCACCTCGAGGTGTACATCCAGTACTCATGCGAGGAGCCGGTCTCGCTACAGCCCAGTCTGGCCATGTGGAGACGACCCTGGATCGGCTTCCAGTGGCTGTTCCGCAAAGGCCCGGGGTCGTCCAACCATTTCGAGGCCGGCGGGTTCATCCGCAGCAACGACGACGTCGAATACCCGAACCTGATGTTCCACTTCCTGCCCATCGCCATCCGCTACGACGGCACCACCCCCGAGGGCGGCCACGGCTATCAGGTGCATGTCGGTCCCATGTATTCGGACTCACGAGGCTCGGTGGAGATCCGCAGCAGCGACCCGAAGACGAAGCCGGCACTGCGCTTCAACTACCTGTCCACCGATCAGGACCGCCGAGAGTGGGTCGAAGCGGTGCGCCACGCCAGACGGCTGTTGAACCAGCCTGCGATGGAGCCGTTCAACGGAGGCGAGATCTCCCCGGGCCCCGAAGTCGAGAGCGACGAGCAGATCCTCGACTGGGTGCGCCGCGACGCCGAGACGGCCCTGCACCCGTCATGCACGGCCAAGATGGGAGTCGGCGACGATGCCGTGCTCGACCCGGCGACCATGCGGGTCTACGGCACGGAGGGGCTGCGGGTCGTCGACGCCTCGTCGATGCCCTACCTGACCAACGGCAACATCTATGCTCCCGTCATGATGCTCGCGGAGAAGGCCGCCGACCTGGTTCTCGGCAATCAACCCCTGGCACCCGAGTATCCCAGGTTCTATTCCCACCGGAGCGCCGCGCAATGATCGAACCGGAGTTCCTGAAGTTCGACACGCTCAGCCTCCACGCCGGCCAGCAGCCGGACCCGAGCACCGGTGCAAGGGCCGTGCCGATCTACATGACCACCTCCTATGTCTTCGACGACAGCGACCACGCGGCAGGACTGTTCAACCTGGAGGTACCGGGACATCTCTACTCCCGGCTCACCAACCCGACGGTCGCCGTGCTCGAGGAGCGGATCGCCGCGCTGGAAGGCGGCGTCGGCGCGGTCTGCACTGCCAGCGGCCAGGCCGCCTTTCATCTCGCGGTGGTCACCCTCATGGGACAGGGAGGCCATATCGTCGCGAGCCGCAACATCTACGGCGGCACCCACCAGATGCTCAACGTGACGCTGCCCCGGTTCGGGATCACTGCCACGTTCGTCGACCCCCGAGAGCCCGAGCAGTTCGAGGCTGCGATCACCGACGACACCCGGCTCGTGTTCGCCGAGACGCTCGGCAACCCCGGTATCGAAGTGCTCGACATCGCCGCTGTTGCCGAGGCAGCCCACAACGCAGGACTGCCCCTGATGGTCGACTCGACCTTCTCCACGCCGTATTTGATCCGGCCGATAGAGCACGGCGCAGACATCGTGATGCACTCGGTCACCAAGTTCCTCGGCGGTCACGGGGTGGCGCTCGGAGGAGTCCTGGTCGACGGCGGACGCTTCGACTGGGAAGCATCGGGCCGTTTCGAGACCATGACCGAACCCTATGTCGGATATCACGGGATCTCCTTCGCGGATGAGTTCGGTCCGGGCGCGTTCATCACCCGCGCCCGAGCCGAGGGTCTGCGTGACTTCGGGGCGGCCATGAGCCCGGCCAACGCCTTCCAACTGCTCCAAGGCATCGAGACGCTGCCGTTGCGGATGCGCAAGCACGTCAGCAACGCCGAGGCGGTCACCGAGATGCTGGTCGGCCATGATGCGGTCGGGTGGGTCAAGTATCCGAGCGCGCCAACCCATCCTGATCGGGAACTGGCCCAGCGGCTGTATCCCCAAGGCGCGGGCGCGATCTTGAGTTTCGGGATCAAGGGCGGCCGTGAGGCGGGCCGTAAGTTCATCGAGTCGGTGAAGCTGGCCTCGCATCTGGCGAACGTGGGCGACGCCAAGACCCTGGTCCTTCATCCTGCGAGCACCACCCACCAGCAGATGTCTTCCCAGGACCTGCTCGACGCGGGTGTGAGCGAAGACCTGATCCGGGTGTCTGTGGGGATCGAGGACCCTCGAGACATCATCGACGACCTGGCCCGGGCCCTTCGGGCGTCGCAGCGCTAGGGCGGGGACTCAGCACGATGCAGGTCCAGCACGACGGTCGCACCGTGCGATACGCCGACGGAGGCAACGCAGGCGACCCCGACGACCCTGGCGTGGTGTTGATCCACGGTTCGGGAATGAACCGGACGGCCTGGCAGATGCAGACCCGCTTCCTGGCCCATCACGGCTACCGGGTGGCGGCGCTCGACCTTCCTGGACACGGCGGCAGTGACGGTCCGCCGCTCGCCAGCGTCGAGGCGATGGGCGACTGGGTCGGGGAGATGGTCGATGCTCTGGGATTCGGGTCGGCGCATCTTGTTGGTCACTCAATGGGTACGTACGTTGCTTTGGAGACGGCCAAGCGCCATACCGAAGCGGTGCGGTCGCTCGTGTTGTTGGGCACCGCCGCGGCGATGCCGGTTCATCCCGAACTGCTCGACTCGGCCATGAACGACATCAGCCATGCCGGCGGCCTCATGACTTCATGGGGGTTCAGCAGCCGGGCCCATGTCGGTCACCATGCCTCCCCGGGGTTCTGGATGCTCGGCGGGTCGCGGGCGCTGATCGAGGTGTCTCCCCGTGGCGCGCTGGGGGCGGACATTGCCGCGTGCGAGAGCTATAGGGGTGCGGTCGATGCCGCGGCGTCCGTCACCTGTCCCGTGTCGGTGATTCTGGGAAGCGACGACAAGATGACCCCGGTACGAGCGGCCCGGGAGCTGCTTGCCGCCCTGGCCCCGGCCGCGAGCCTCACAGTGCTGGACGGAGTCGGACATATGATGCAGTTCGAAGACCCCGACCGTGTCCGAACCTGCATCGCGCAGGCATTGCGCTCCGCGGAGTCCGTGCTTTCCGCTGACTGACGGCTGAGAGGCCGAGCGGATTGACCCCGCACACGGACGCGACCGAACGAGGCCGTGGCCCGAGCGGCCCGTGAGCGCAGCGAACATGAGCGGGAGACAACAGGTCCCGGCGCACCCACAATGTTCAATCCGTGCACGTTCTAAAGGGGCCGAGCGGACAGGCGGGGCAACGCGGCAGCGACCGAACGAGGCCGTGGCCCGCTCGGACAACGTGCTTTGGGCGGGCGGGGTCAGCCGCCGCTGAGGGCAGTGGCCGCCGACCTGCTCATCACCCGGGCCGGAATCCAGCCGCGCACCGAGTTGATCAACCAGACTGAATCGGCCCGGTCAAGGTCCGCCATCGTCACGGTTGCCTCTTGGATCCGGCGGTTCGCCAATAACTCCGCTCGCAGGGTTCCCGGCAACAGGCCGCTGGATTCCGCTGGAGTAGTTGCAACGCCGTCAATCTCCAGGACCAGGTTGGCGACCGTGGTCTCGGTCAGTTCCCCCCGTTCGTTCCACAACAACACATCGTCGGCGTCCGGGTGACGGGCGAGGGCCTGGTCGTAGCGGTCGCGCCGGGTCGTCTTGAAACGAAGGAACTCGTCTTCGCTCGATACCGGCAGTGTGTCTATGGCGATGTTCCAGACGGGATTGGCTGCGGGTGGTGACATCTCCTGCACCTGCACTTCGATGGCACCGTCGGCCGAGACGAGGACGCGTACCCGCTGGGTCGTGTCGGCACGTATCGCGTCGAGTCTGCGCCGGACCTCGCCCGGATCCATGTCGAAACCGAAATGCTCAGCGCAAGCGGTCAACCGCCGGAGGTGACGATCGAGCAGGATCGGACCTGCGCCGGGCTCCCACGCCAGAGTCTCGAGCAGCCGCAGGGGTCGGGTCGCCCGGTGGAGAACGCGGGCTTTGTCGTGTGCCTCGTGCCACTCCTGTGTGGGAACCGAGTCCCAGACGATGCCTCCTCCGACACCGTAGACGGCGTGCCCGACCCGTTGATCGATCCAGGCTGTTCGAATGGCGATATTGAATTCGGCATCGCCGCCCGGTTCCACCACACCGACTGAACCGGTGTAGACGCCGCGCGGCGCTGCTTCGAGGTCGGCGATCACACGGCTGGCCGCGACTTTGGGAGCGCCGGTGATTGAAGCCCCCGGGAATGTCGCCTCCAACAGCTCCCGCAGGGTAGCGCCGGTCTCTGCGGTGACTGTCGAGGTCATCTGGTGCACGGTCGGGTAGCTCTCCACGGTGTGCAGCTTCGCGACTCGGACACTGCCGATCTCGGCGACCCGTCCGAGATCGTTGCGGGCCATGTCGACGATCATGGTGTTCTCAGCGCGGTCCTTGTGGCTGCGGACGAGCTCATTCGCCAGTCGACGGTCAATCTTCGGGTCGGGGTGGCGGGGTCGCGTCCCCTTCATCGGACGGGTCACCACGCTGGTGCCGCGGCGTGAGATGAGCTGTTCGGGTGAGGCCGAGCACACAGCGACCGTGCCAAAGTCGAGAAAGGCGAGATGGTCGGCTCGTTGGGCGCGGCACAGGGCCGCGAACAACCCTTCGGGATCACCTGAGAATTCACTGTGAAGCCTCAGCGTGTAGTTGACCTGGTAGGTCTCGCCCGCGGCGATCAGTTCACGGATCGACCCAACAGCGGCTTCGAAATTGCGCTGGTCCGTGTCGGGTGTCCAAGCTGTTGTGGAGAAGGCACGGCCGGCAGGCCCCCTCGACGGTCGGGGTTCATCGAAGGCCGCGAATGCGGCCAGGGGCACGGTGGGGTCACGGAGGCTGCACAACGCTTCGTCGAAGGCAGGAGCGGCGTCGTAGCTGAGGAACCCGACCAGCCACAGCCCCCGCTTCGCCGCCGCTTCCACCTCATCGATGGTCGAGCCGACGTCGCTGAGCCTGTCTGCCGCGAAATGAGCGACCGGGTCGCGAAACTCCAGCCATCTGCGCCCCTGATCTGAGTCGTGCCGCACCAGAGCGCGCCGCAGCACGATCGTCTCCGTCTTGGGGTACTCCAATTGGCTAAGCATGTCAGAGGAGGTTACTCCCATTCCTGGAGCCAAGCCGAGTGCGCGAAATCTGATTGAATCGGAATAACTTGTTGACAAGTGCCTGTCTCAGTTATACGCTTATCCGCGTCGTACTCAACTGGATATAACTAAAAGGGATCAAAATAATGAATTAAGATATTGACTCTAGTTGCAACAACTGCTTTGATACTCGCAGTCCTAGCGGCTCCCGCTGGCGCGCATGCGTCAAGCTACTGCGGCCACGGCTCTAGTGGTATCCTCACCATTACCCAATACACTGGTAGCTACGGTGACAGCTTTGCACATTATCATCACCGCAGGCACAGTACAACATACTGGGGACCCTTGGGTTCGGTTGTCTCAGTGCATCACGATACAAAGGTATGTGGCGTGCCAACTCAAGGACATTTCTAAGGGAGCGATTTGAGTGAGGCAGAGCATCGTTGCTTCAGCGATCGTTTTTGCTTTTCTTTGTGGCTGCGGCAGTGAGACATCAGGTGGCTCACTGCAGTCGATAGGTACCGAAAATTTCGATAAAATGATGGCAGCATGTCTCATTGATGCGGGTATAACCGACAATCCACTAGAGAACGTTTCGCTCAAGTACAACAATAATCAGGTGTATCGCGAGAAATTTGAATCGTGTGTAATTGAGATAGTTCCAGATGATGCAGATATGATCTTGTCTGATCATATGGAATATCTTCAAGAGCTCCCTGAACAAGATAATATCAGGCTACTTGACGCTATGTCATGTGTAGAAAACAAGTATGGATTGGATTTTGAGGGCACGATTACATATAGAGAAGATCGTTGGGTTGATTTTGACGCATTATTACGATCATTCCAAACTGATATCGAAGCTCTCGAATATTGGAATCACCTTGAACAATGTGGATGGTATACTGCACCTGATATTGACCCGGCGAACTTCGCGTTAGAACGCGAATGCCTGACTCATGAACACGATGGTGAATCGCTACATTCCCATGGCGACTGTTAATTAAAGGTCAACTGAACACTCATGAAAATACTCGCTTCTATAGTTCTAGGCTTGCTTCTACTACTTTCAGGGTTTTTGATCGGAGTATTGACTATCAGTTCGGTAACCGATTCGGAACCCGAGACTAAACGAACAGAAATTACTGTGCTGCCTGAATACCGATCGTTGGTTCTCAACAATCGGTACGATGGCACCGTTACCGATGTATATCAACGACAACTCATTGCCCCACGGGCGGGAACTATAACAGAGATTTTTAGTTCAAACCTCGCAGACGGCGCACCTGCTCTGGAGTTGGATGCTGTACCGTTTATCGCTGCTGTCAGCGAGGTCCCGTTCTGGCGAGATCTCAAACCAGGTACCGAAGGCCCCGATGTAGAGAATCTAGAACGCTTTCTCACCCGGCTCGGCCACTTGGATCCATCCGAGATAGATCACAGCTACGACGAGCAAACAGAACTGGCGATTGAACAGTGGCGCGATCGCTCGGGTATTCCAGTCGAGTTCAATCCGGGGCCGTCGACGTTGTTCGCGATTCCTCCTGACACGCGGTTCCGCTTTGAGCCGGCTAGACATGTTGGTGACTATCTGTTCGAGCATGACGTGATCGGTCGGATCATCGGGGTGGAGCGGGAAATAATCGTATCTATTCCGGTAGCAGATCTCTCCGAGATCAATTTGCCCGCCAGTGTTGATTGGCGGCTTCCCGGGAGCACGATAAGCGGTTTCGGGAACCTCGTGGCTCTCGACGATGAGATCACGGTCGCAAACAGCGGCCTATTGGTGCAGATGGGAAATGTAGAGATTGACGACAGCCAACTTTCGCGTCGTATGCCCGTAGGATCACCACTTGAAGTGAGGGTGACAACAGCAGAGCGAGAGAACGTCCTGACTGTACCTGTCGGGTTGCTCACGGCTGACTCTGACGGTCACCCAGCCCTGCTCACAAGCAACGTTGATTCGGATCCGGTGCTGACCAGAGTTGAGGTGGGACTTGTCGCGGAAGGATATGTTGAGATTCTCGCTGGTGTCGGTCCCGAAACTCAGATCCTAGTTCCACTTCGGTAGTGCTGGTCCGTGAAGATGGAGACGAAGCCACTCCAACTCGAGTCGCTGACAATGACGTACGCCGGACCCAAAGGCGACATACCTGTGTTGTCAGATTTTTCGCTGAGTCTTGAAGCAGGCGAGTCTATCGGGATCATGGGTCCGTCAGGTATAGGGAAGACTTCACTTCTGTCGATTGCGGGACTACTGCTTCGGCCCACGTCTGGCGAGGTTCGGATTTTTGGAAGGCCAACATCAAGTTTATTGAATTCTGCGCGAGCTCAGATGAGGAGTCGCAGTATCGGGTTCGTGTTTCAGCAATATCACCTCATTCCTTACCTGTCAGCATGGGAGAACGTACACCTGGGATTGTTCGGGTCGGGCCTTTCAAAACAAGCTGCTACACGGGCAGTGGATGAGTCGCTTTTGCTCGTTGAAATGTCCCATAGACACGATCACCGTCCCAGAGAACTCAGTGGGGGCGAGCAACAGCGCATCGCGATCGCGCGCGCGATATGTGCTCGGCGACGAATTCTGTTGTGTGACGAGCCAACGGGCAACCTTGATCGTGGCACTGCGGAAACCGTTGTGTCGCTGCTAGCTCGTTTGCTGAAGTCGGGACAACTGACGGCGCTTGTGGTGGCTTCTCACGACGAAGAAACAATCGGCGTCTGTCACCGTAGGGTGTCACTCACGCAGCAGAACCTGATATGAAACAACAGAAATGGCGAGACATTGTTCAGTGGTCCTTGCAACATCCGCGCCACAATCTTCGCGGCACGATCCTCGGTGGACTGGCTCCGACCGTTTCAATCGCTCTCTTCGTGTTTCTCCTGGGTATCATGGGTGGCGGGACCGTAACGCTCAACGACGTTGTGAGCGAGACGGGCGGCGACCTTGTGCGGGTTACCGTCAGGGACGGTGCGCGACTGACCAGCGCGGAGGTTGCCGAGCGGGTGGACCTGCACGATCTGGTTGTCGCAGCCGCGCCCATTCGAACCATCAACAGCACTGAGATCAGGGCTGCGCAGCATTCTCGATCCCTCGCATCCCAAGGCATCACCACGTTGATCGGGAGTGATCATACGGTCAAGGATGTACTCGGGAGCAATGTGCTCGCGCAGGGGCGCTGGCCTTCCTGGCCGAACGGCATCAACCTGCCGACCGCCGTCCTCGGTAACGATGTTGCAGCAGCCATATCTGTTCAGGTCGGCGAAAGTGCCATACTCGTGGGCGATTCGGTGCTACCCGTGGTGGGAGTGCTTGCACCCGTGGCGAACCTGCCTGAATTCGATCGTGCCGTCATCGTGGACGCTGATTGGCTGGAATCGCGGGCGGTCACCCTATCGACGGGGTACGGATCTCTCGTCGGTTGGGTTGAATCGGGTTCGGTGACGAGCGCAATGACCGAGGGAGCACTAGTCATTTCCCGTTCGGGACAAGCGCCGGTCGTTGCCGAAGAAATCGCGAAACTTGTGGGAATGGGCCGGACTGCGCCAATTGACGTGACGCTGTCGGAGGAACTGGCCAGGGTGAGAACAGGGATCGCAGACGAGACACGGCGCCTCTTGACCGGGGTTGCGATCGCGTCAGTTGTTGTCGGCAGCGTGTTGTCATACATCAATCAGAAGCGGTCGCTGACAGCTAGAACCCCTGAGATCGGGCTCTATATGTCGTTAGGGGCATCACCAACAATGGTGGCTCTTGCATTTCTTATTGAGAGCATCCTGTTGACATCGGCCATCGTGTTGGTTGGTGTGCCGATGGGACTCTTGGCGGGCCTTCTCGCATCGTTTGCCGGTCTGACTATGAAATGGACGGTTACGGGACTCGTCTACGGGGTGATGTTCGTCTGCTACGTGTTGCTCCTCTCGGCGATCGTGCCGACGATTTCCACCACCAGGGTTGACCCGGTACGCGCGCTCGGTTGACTTGAGCGCAGAGTCCGTAAAGACCCGCTACGCTCGGCGGTGGTGAGGAGCGGCTCGTGCCTTTGACCCGATACGCGCGTATTGAGGAGTCGCCTTACTTGCGGCGCGCCCTCGACCATGCCGATCCGGACTCGTCTGCGTTGGCGGTCTACAACCACATGTACCACCTGCTCCACTACGGCGATCCTGTGGCTGAGTACTGGGCGCTCGTCGACGGAGTGACCCTCTGGGATGTGGCGTATCAACGCCAGGTTGAGATCCGCGGTCCCGACGCCATGGCGTTCACCCAGACGCTGGTGCCGCGGGACCTGTCGAGCCATGAGGTCGGCCAGTGCAAATACGCTTTCATGACCAACTCGGACGGCGGAATAATCTGCGATCCGGTCATTCTTCGGCTCGACGAGGACCGGTTCTGGCTCAGCGCCGCCGACGCCGACGTGCACCTCTGGTGCCAGGGTCTGCTGCACACAGCGGACTTCGACGTTGAGATCACGGTTCCGGACGTCGCGCCGGTGCAGATCCAGGGCCCTCAGGCGAGCGCCGTCATGGCCGACCTGTTCGGCGACGAGATCCTCGACCTCGGCTACTACCGCCTGGTTCAGACTCGCCACGGCTCCCTCGAACTGGTCGTCTCGCGCACCGGCTGGGGAGGCCTCACCGGTTACGAGGTGTATGTCTGCGGCGCCCGCAGCGACGACAACGCGGCGGCCGAACAGTGGTGGGACACCGTCATGCGTGCCGGAGAGCGCCATGAGATCATGGCGGCGTCGCCCAACCACGTGCGGCGGATCGAGGCCGGGATGCTGGCGTTCGGATGTGATATCGACGACGGCACCAACCCGTTCGAAGTGTCCAACGGCTACGACTGGATGGTCGATCTGGAACAGCCCGACGATTTTGTCGGCAAGGACGCCCTTCGTCGCATCCGCGATGGAGGCCCGACGCGGCGCCTGGTCGGTGTCGACATCAGTGGTCCCAACCTCGGAACGTTCACCGACGGTGCGATGCCGCGCGTGCTCGGGGTCAATGTCGGTGACGTCGTCGTGGGGGAGCTCACGTCCGCCTGCTATTCGCCGCGGCTTCGCAAGAACATCGGGTATGCCATGGTCGGAATCGACCATGCCGAATTGGGACAGGAGTTTGTGGTGAACCATTCCGTCCATGGCTGCCTTGACGCGGTGGCGGTCAAGAAACCTCACGCCAAATGACCGGCCCCTCCCCATCCGGCGAAACGGGCAGGGCCGGCGGAACGGACATGAACGAAGAAGCGGGAATCGAGGGCGGTCCGTTCATCTCGGTCAACCCGGTCGTGGCGGCCCGCGGCCTGCTGCTCGGGATCGCCCTTTTGATGGCCGGCAACGGCCTTCAACGGTCTCTGTTGGGGGTCCGTTCTGAATCCGAGGGCTTCAGCGTGGTTGCCATCGGTGTGGTGATGGCGTCTTATTTCGCCGGGTTCTTTCTTGGTGGTCTGTACGTTCAGCGGCTCATCACGCGAGTAGGCCACATCCGGGTGTTCGCGGCTCTGGCATCGCTGGTCTCGGGTGCTGCGCTGGTGTACGTGCTGTTCATCTCGCCAGTGTCATGGGCGTTGATGATGTTTTTGACCGGAGTGTGCATTTCGGGCTTGGTCGTGGTCGCGGAGTCGTGGCTCAACGACATGGCCACCAATGCCACCCGCGGCCGTCTCCTGGCGATGTACATGGTCACAACGATGGGCGGGATGACTGTCGGCCAGTTCCTGCTCGAGACCGCAGATATTGATGGATTCAAACTCTTCGTGCTTGCCTCGCTGCTGGTCTCGGCCTCCCTGATTCCGGTGACGCTGTCCGCCTCGAGCAACCCGCCGCTCAGCGTCCCCGAACCACTGTCGACCCGTGAGCTGGCGCGCAACGTTCCCACAGGAGTGATCTCGGCGTTCTGGGTGGGGACCTCAGCGGGCGTGTTGATGGGACTCGGCGCCGTCTACGCGGTGACAGTCGAGCTTCCCGCGTCGCGGATCTCGCTGTTCCTCGCTGCGCCTCTGCTCGGGTCTATCGTCATGCAGTGGCCGGTCGGTTGGCTCTCCGACCGGGTCGGACGTCGTCCGGTCATGTGGTGGGTCGCCGTTGCCGCCGGCGCCATCGGGGTCGTCCTGGCCCTGGTCGACCCGAAGTCCTGGCTGGTGATCGTCCTGATGTTCGGCCTCGGAGGGATGACCTTCTCCCTGTACTCGTTGACGATCGCATACACCGCGGACTGGCTTCCCCAGTCACAGCTCACCGCGGCGTCGGCGTCGTTGGTTCGGATCAACGGTGTGGGGGCGGTGATCGGCCCGCTCGTCGTGGCACCCGCCATGGGCTACATCTCGACTCAGGCCTACTATTGGGCGTTGGTC
This sequence comes from Candidatus Aldehydirespiratoraceae bacterium, assembly GCA_965208435.1. Lineage (GTDB taxonomy): Bacteria > Actinomycetota > Acidimicrobiia > Acidimicrobiales > Aldehydirespiratoraceae > VXYK01. The sequence goes on from OZ242337.1 coordinate 2,699,293, forward strand.
GTGACCCACAGTCTGATAGCGGCCTACGTCACTTGGCGTTGGGTGTTCCGCAATCCTGTGCCCAGGGAGCTGCAGCGGGCGTTCGTCGTCTACCCGGCTCGGGCCTCCGCGGTGGCCTCCAACCTGATCGGTCGCCGCCGCCGCGTCAACGACGAGTCTGGATGATCTCTTACGGGGGTGTCACAGCGGGGTCAGTAGGCGGCGTCGGGCATTTCTGACTTGCGTCGGGCGATGTAGTCGCGCAGTTCGGCGTCGATGGTGTCGTCGAGCGGCGGGGCCTCGTATTCGGCCAACATCTGCTTCCACTGCGTGTTGGCCCTCTGCGCGGCGCTGAGGCTTCCCTCTGCCTCCCATTGCTCGAAGCTGTTGTTGTCGGCGATCGATGAACGGTAGAAGGCAGTCTCGAAATTGGCCAGCGTGTGGGCATTGCCCAGGAAGTGGTCACCGTGGGGGTTGGTGTGGAAGGCGTCCATCGCTTGACCGTTCTCCGACATGTCGATGCCGCGGGCGTACACGCCCATCATCCCGAGCTGGTCGGCGTCCATTATCAGCTTCTCGTAGCTGAGCGCGAGCCCCCCCTCGAGCCATCCCGCGGCGTGCAGCACGAAGTTCACACCAGCTTCAACCGTGGGCAGGATGGTTGAAGCGGACTCGTACGCCGCTTGCGCATCGGGCGCTTTGGACGACGTGAACTGGCCGCCGGAGCGGAACGGCACGCCGACGCGCCGTGCCAACGCGGCCATCACGTTGATCGCCTGGCCTGCTTCGGGCGTGCCGAAGGTCGGTGCACCGGTCGCCATCGACATCGAGGAGGCGAAGGTGCCGAAGATGACCGGCGCTCCGGGACGCACAAGCTGGTAGTAGGCCATTCCGGAGAGTGCCTCGGCCAGCGCCTGGGTGCACAGCGCGGCGACCGTCACCGGCGACATCGCTCCGGCGAGGATGAACGGCGAGAAGATCGCAGCCTGGTTGGCTCGGGCGTACTCGGTCGCTGCGCCGAGCATCGTGGAGTCCCAGCGCAGCGGCGACGAGGCGTTGATAAGCGACGTCATCACGGTCCGGTCGTTGAGGTCGCCTCCGAAGGCGATACGCGACAACTCGATGGAGTCGGCTGCGCGTTCGGGTGCGGTGACCGAACCCATGTAGGGCTTGTCGCTGCAGGCGATGTGGGAGTACACCATGTCGAGGTGCCGCTTGTTGACCGGTACGTCCACCGGTTCGCAGACCGTGCCGCCGGAATGATGCAGGTGGGGAAGGAGATACGTGAGCTTGACCGCGTTCTGGAAGTCGGTGAGTGTTGCGTAACGCCGACCGTTGTCGAGGTCGGTCACGAACGGCGAACCGTAGTTGGGAGCGAAGACGGTGGTGTCGGCCCCGATCTTGACGCTCCGCTGCGGGTTTCGGGCGTGCTGGGTGTACACCTCCGGAGCGCTGCGCGCCAGAATCTCGCGGCACATGCCCCGGGGAAACCGGACCAGGTCGCCGTCGATGTCGGCGCCTGCGTTGCGCCACAGTTCGATGGCCGACGGGAAGTCCTGGAAGGCGATCCCGACCTCGGCCAGGATCGTCTCGGCGTTCGCCTCGATCTGGGCCAGGCCCTCCTCGTCGAGCATCTCGACTGGGGGGAGCCTCCGCTCGAGGTATGCCACGGTCTCGGCGCTTGAGGCGGCCCGGGCCGCTTGACGGCTGGCGCGTCCGCCGCCGCGGCGCCCCCGCCTCTGGCCCTCGCCGGGTTGAGAAGTGGTGCTGGGTCGGGTGTCGGTCATGTTGCCTCCGTGCTGGAAGTCTTGACACTAGGCGGGCGTCGTCGGCGCTTGCGGTGTCCGGGTGCCGTCGAAGCTTGGCGCGCAGGCAGGTCGACGACCTTGGACAGCTCGACCGGTGGCGCAGACTGGTGGGGGAAGGCCATCGCCGCGACGAACAGTTCCTGAAACCGGGGTTCGGTTGCGGTCTCGATCTTCTCGATGCGGCTGACAGTCTGAGCGATCTCGTGGCGTTGCGCTTCTGACAGCAGCATCCGCACTGCGCCGGCGCCCGAGGCGTTGCCGACAGCTTTCACTGCGCTTGGTTCACAGTCTGGAACCAGGCCCAGAACGAGCGCATACAGAGGGTCGATGTGGGCACCGAAGGCTCCCGCAAGCCGGATGTCTCCGACCTCGGTGACTCCGGCGTGCTCCATCAACAGGTCGATCCCGGCGCGCAGAGCAGCCCCGGCCAGCTGGATCTGGCGCACATCGTTCTGGGTGATGAACAGCGGAGCAGGCCCTGAGCGGATCACATAACGGAAGGTGCGCCCTTCCGGCTCAACGTATGGTGTGCGCGTCGCCAACGACGCGCCGATCACCCCGTTGCTGTCGCAGACACCTGCCAGGAACATCTCGCCGACGACCTCGATGATCGCCGATCCGCAGAGACCCGCAATGTCGAGATGCGCGACGTCTTCGGCGAAACCGGGATCGTCGTTCCAGAGATCAGAGCCGATCACCTTGTAACGGGCCGCAAACGTCCCGCGGTCGATGCGTACCCGCTCGATTGCTCCCGCTGCAGCTCGCATCCCGCACGATATTTGGGCGCCCTCGAACGCGGGCCCGGTGGGAGAGGAAGCCGCATAGGTCTTCGCCGGTGTTCCCAGCACGATCTCGGCGTTGGTGCCGACGTCGACCATGAGCTGCGGCGCGGCGCTGCGATGAGTCCCCTCGTTGAGCACCGCGGCCGAGGCGTCGGCTCCGACATGGCCGGCGATGCAGGGGCCGACATGGGCCCGCGCAAAACGCAGCGACAGTCCGAGTTCGTCGGCTCTCATATCGACGGGTGCGCTGACGGCGAGGGTGAACGGGGCAGCGCCGAGCGGGGTCGGGTCGATCCCCAACAGCAGGTGGTGCATGACCGGGTTCCCGACCACGACCAAGTCGTGGATCCGGGTTCGCAGCTCCTCGCCCGGTTCGTTGACCTCGTCGGCCAGGTCGTCGATCAACCCGTCGAGCGCCTCCCGCACCACCGATGTCAGCTCCCGGTCGCCGCCCGGGTTCATCATCACGTAGCTGACTCGGCTCATGAGGTCTTCGCCGAAGCGGATCTGCGGGTTCATGGTCCCGGCGTGGGCAACCACATCACCTGAGGCGAGGTCCACCAGATAACCGGCGATCGTGGTGCTTCCGACATCGATGGCGACGCCGTAGACCGTCTCGTCGAATCCGGGGCGTACGGCCAGCACCGTGCCGTCGCTATGCACGATTGCGGTGATTGCGCGCTCGCCGTCGGTGACCGCCGGTCCGAGATCGGGGAGCACCCGGGCATCGACTGTGGCTCCCGCGATTCCCCAGTCAGACTCGAGTGAGTCGGCGAGCAGGTCGCCCAAGGCTCGTTCGTCGCCGAGTACCTGTGCCGGCACTTCGACGTAGCGCGCGGTGATCATCGGGTCGACGGTCAGCCCCTCGAGGTTGATCTTCTTGCGGACCACCGGTCTGTGCACCTGACTGTCGGTCGGTACATCGATCACCACGCCTGACCGCACGATTGCCTGACATCCCAGGCGGTTGCCCGACGTGATCGCGCGGCGTCCCCTGTAGTCGTCCTCGCTCTGAGTCCAGGCGTTGAGGGCCTCCGCGGTGGAGGTGATGTTCCACTTGGCGAACTCGCCGAACGAGGGGGTGATTTGGCAACGCCCGCAGAGTCCGCGGCCCCCGCAAGTGGAGTCGAGGTCGATCCCGCCAGAACGGGCGGCGTTGAGCACAGTGGTTCCCACGGGCACGGTCACCTGCCTCCCCGAGGGCATGAAGATCACCGCGGCGGCGTCGCCTGAAGATGCGGGTTCCGCGGGCATTGCAGATTCAGGCGATCCTTCGACGGTTGGTGCGCCGCCGAGGGCGTCCCTCTCCTTCGGTTGCCGGGGCCCGGTACTCGCGGATCCATGCCGCACAGTCGCGGTCGTGGCCTGCGAGCACGTCGGCTGCCATCACCGCTGTCTTCACTTCGGGATGCATCGGGTTCATGATGGCTGAACTCATGCCCGCGCCGATGCCCATAGCCAGAAAGGCGCCGGTGATTGCGTGGCGGTTGGGCAGACCGAAACTGACGTTGGATGCGCCGCAGGTGGTGTTGACCTTCAACTCATCGCGCAGGCGACGGACCAGGGCGAAGACCTGGCGGCCGGCGGTGCCCATGGCTCCGATGGGCATCACCAACGGGTCGACCACGACGTCGGAGGCGGGAATCCCGAAGTCCGCGGCTGCATGAACGATCTTGCGGGCCACTTCGAACCGCACGTCGGGGTCCTCGCTTATCCCGGTTTCGTCGTTGGAGATTGCTACCACTGCCGCTCCTGCTTTGGCCACGAGCGGCAGCACCCGTTCCAGGACTTCGTCTTCGCCGGTCACGGAGTTGATCAGTGGTTTACCCTCGTAGACGGCGATTCCGGCCTCCAGTGCTTCGATGATCGAGGAGTCGATCGCGAGGGGGACGTCGGTGACCGACTGCACCAGTTTGATCGCTTGGCTGAGGAGCGCCGGTTCGTCGGCCAACGGAATGCCGGCGTTGACGTCGAGCATGTGGGCACCGGCCTCGATCTGGGCTATGGCATCAGCCTCAACCCGGCTGAAGTCCCCGTTCTTCATCTCTTCGGCCAACAGCTTGCGGCCTGTGGGGTTGATGCGTTCACCGATCATCACGAAGGGCCGATCAAACCCGATCACCACTTCTTTAGTGGCGGAACTGATGACGGTTTCAGTCATGGTGTGGAGTCGCTTTCTCGCTCTGAGGTTCAAGACCACCGTTGGCGACCAGGGTCTCGAGCCGTTGCGGGTGGTATTCGCTGTGGATGCCTTCGGCAGCGGATTGCGCGGCCGCTACGGCATCGCCGGACACGGTCGTGGTGACGCGACGCCACTGCTCGATGTATTTGTGGGTCTCGGTGAGCCCGGCTACGTGGGCGGCGCGGTCGATGGCGTGCTGGAAGCGGGGGTGGAGCATGACCTTCTCGTCGTGACCGTTGATTGTGGTGGCGGTGATCTGGGCGGGGATGTCCCGCCAGTAGATGGTCGCGACTGCGGGGGTGCGACTGCGTCGTCTGCTCATAGCGCGGCCGTCTGTCTGCGGGTGAGATCGAAGATCCGACTCTCGAGTTCTCCGTATCCTGTGCTGAGCCGCTCGTAGGCAAGACCGAGCCGGTCAGCGGCGGCGAGGGCCTTCTCGTCGAGCACCGGATCGTCGGTCTGGGCCAGGTAGACCAGCTTGGTGTAGTTGCCGAAGTACATGTCGCGCAGTTCGGGGTGGGCCTCGATTCCCAGTCCGCCCATGATGATGCGCTCGAAGTGCTTGACGAGGTAGTCGGTGAGGTAGAACGCGGTCGGGTCGTCGTCGTGCATGGTGGCGAACCGCTCCCCACCGGCGAAGAACTGGTAGCAGTGGGCGCCGGGCATCATCTCGATCTCGGTCCCGGATTCCCGGTACTCACCGCAGATGTCGACGAGTTCGCCTCTGGTGCCGCAGTCTGCGTACCCGAGCAGGATCCGTTCGTGTCTGCCTTTGCAACGGTCCAGACGCTGGCGGACGGCTTCGCCGATTCTCTCAGGTCGGTTGTGAAGAGAAGCGGGCAGGCACTCGATCGTCACGTTGTCGAGTTGATGGAGGCGGGAGACGTCGCGGATCTCTCGGGCCAGTGCACCGCAGGCGAGTATCAGCACCTTGGGAGCGCCGAACGTGGTGCTCGCAGGGTCTGTCGAGCCACCCGGATTGGTCATGCTGCGCGGTGGGAGGCAACTAGCGACGAGGCGACTTCGGATGCCACCGCGGCGTCTCGACAGTAGGCGTCGGCACCGATAGCCTCGCCGAATTCTTCGTTGAGCGGCGCCCCGCCGACGATGATGATGTAGTCGTCCCGCAGGCCCTTCTCGACAAGTGTGTCGATCACGACCTTCATGTAGGGCATGGTGGTGGTGAGCAGGGCCGACATCCCCAGAATGTCGGGCTTGTGCTCCTCGAGGGCGGCGAGGAACTCGTCCACGTCGGTGTTGATGCCGAGGTCGAACACTTCGAATCCGGCGCCTTCGAGCATCATGCCGACAAGGTTCTTGCCGATGTCGTGTATGTCGCCCTTGACTGTGCCGATGACGATGCTGCCGATGGGCTCGGCGCCCGTCTCAGCCAGCAGGGGTCGCAGGATTGTCATGCCTGCCTTCATCGCTTTGGCGGCGAGCAGCACTTCGGGAACGAAGAGGATCCCGTCGCGGAAGTCGATCCCGACGATCCGCATCCCTTCGACCAGGGCGTCGTTGAGGACTTTGTCGGCGGGCCAGCCGCGGTCGAGCAGAATGCGAGTGCCTTCGTCGATCTCCTCGTCGAGCCCGTCGTAGAGGTCGTCGTGCATCTGAGCTGTCAAGTCCTCGTCGCTCAGCGCGTTCAGATCGATCTCATCGAAGTCTTCGTTGTCGCCGGGCGCAGCCGGAGCCGCGGCAGTTGAGGCGGAATCGGCGGAGGGATCGGGGTTGGGGTCGTTGGTCATTCGGACGGCTCCTAGAGGTTCGGCTGGGTCTGGGGCATCCACGGAACGGTTGTCCCGCATTATGGAACCGTACCGTATCATGAAACATAGGTGTTTCTGAACTGTTGCGGCAGAGAAATCGCGGGACCAGCGCCGCTCATCGAACGGTAGCCTGTGGGCCATGTCGAACCCTGAGACAACGCCGCCGCACCGCTACGACGCGCGCATGGCAGACGACATCGAAACCCGCTGGCAGGCGCATTGGCGAGAGCAGGGCGTGTACCACTGCCCGAACCCCAGCGGAGCGCTGTCCGCCGATCTGTCGGGGTTCGCGGACCGGCCCAAGCTGTTCATCATGGACATGTTCCCGTACCCCTCGGGAGTGGGTCTTCATGTCGGACACCCGCTCGGGTTCATCGCAACTGACGTGTACGCCCGTTTCAAACGGATGACAGGGTTCAACGTTCTGCACACGATGGGGTTCGACGCCTTCGGTCTCCCCGCAGAGGAGCACGCCCGCCAAACCGGCGAGCACCCCCGGGTGAACACCGAGCGAAACATAGTCAACATGTCCCGGCAGCTGGCCCGACTGGGGCTCGGCCATGACGAGCGACGCTCCTTCGCCACCACAGACCCCGACTACTACCGCTGGACGCAGTGGATCTTCCTGCAGCTCTTCAACGCCTGGTTCGACCCCGAAACGGACAGTGCCCGCCCCATAAGCGAACTGATCGGCGAGTTCGACTCGGCGAACCGCGCGCCGAAAGGGGGCGAGGACTGGGCGGCAGCCGGTCAGTCGGAGCGGCTGAAGATCCTGTCGCAGTACCGGCTCGCCTACGTGGACGAGGCGCCCGTCAACTGGTGTCCAGGACTCGGCACGGTGCTGTCCAACGAGGAGGTCACCGCCGAAGGCCTTTCCGAGCGGGGCAACTTCGCGGTCTTCCAACGGCCCTTGAAGCAGTGGATGCTGCGAATCACGGCCTACGCCGACCGACTCCTCGAGGATCTGGACCTGCTCGACTGGAGCGATTCGATCAAGACGATGCAGCGAAACTGGATCGGACGCAGCCAGGGCGCATACATCGACTTCGGACCGATCCGAGTGTTCACTACCCGGCCTGACACGGTCTACGGCACGACGTTCATGGTTCTCGCGCCCGAGCATCCCCTGGTTGACGAACTGACTGCGCAGGAGTGGCCCGAGGGCACCGACGAGCGTCTCAGCGGTGGCCACCCGACCCCTCGGGCGGCAGTCGCGGCCTACCGCGAACGCGTCGCTCAGATGACCAGGCTCGACCGAACCGACGACAGGGAGAAGACCGGCGCCTTCATCGGCACGACTTGTCCGGTTCCGGTCAACGGGCGGGAGGTTCCGGTCTTCATCGCCGACTACGCCCTCATGGACTACGGCACAGGCGCCGTCATGGGTGTGCCGGGCGAGGATCAACGCGACTGGGAGTTCGCCGAGAAGTACGGTCTGGACATCATCCGCACGGTTCAACCGCCTGCTGACTATGTGGGCCAGGCCTACGTCGGCGACGGGCCCGCCATCAACAGCGGCTTCTTGAACGGAATGGAGAAAGCCGAAGCCATCGATGCAATCATCGAGTGGCTCGAGGATCAGGGACTGGGCGAAGGCGCAGTCACCTACAAGTTGCGGGACTGGCTGTTCAGCCGTCAGCGCTACTGGGGCGAACCCTTCCCGATTGTCTTCGGCGACGACGGCCAGGCCCGTGCCGTGCCTCTCAAAGACCTTCCGGTGCTGCTGCCCGATCTCATGGACTGGGCACCCCGGTCGCTTGACGAAGACTCTGAACCCGAACCTCCCCTGGGAAGGGTGACGCAATGGCGGGAGGTCGGGATGGACCTCGGCGACGGCGAGGGCGTCAAGACGTACCGACGTGAACTCAACACCATGCCCAACTGGGCAGGTTCATGTTGGTACTACCTGCGGTATCTCGATCCGGACAACGACCGGTGCATGGTCGATCCCACCGTTGAGAGGTATTGGATGACCGATCCTGCCGGTGGTGTCGGCGGTGTAGACCTCTATGTGGGCGGCGTGGAACATGCGGTGCTGCACCTCCTCTACGCCCGGTTCTGGCACAAGGTCCTCTACGACCTGGGTCACGTGTCAGGCCCTGAGCCGTTCAAGAGGCTCATCAACCAGGGCTACATTCAAGCCGCCGCCTATCAGGACGGCCGTGGCGCCTACGTGCCGGCGGAGGAGGTCGCCGGAACTTCCCGGACCGGTTTCACCCACGATGGTGCAGAGGTGACGCGTGCGTTCGGAAAGATGGGCAAGTCGTTGAAGAACGCGGTCACTCCCGACGACATGTATGAAGCCTATGGGGCCGACACGCTGAGGCTGTATGAGATGTCCATGGGCCCGATCGACCAGGACCGGCCCTGGGAGACTCGTTCAGTGGTCGGTTCGCACAGGTTGTTGCAGCGTGTCTGGCGCAACCTCGTCGATGAGGAGACGGGCGAGCTGAGAGTGGTCGACGACGAAGTTGACGACGAGCTCCGGCGGTTGCTCCACAGGACGATCGACGGGGTCGGCGCCGACATGGACGGCCTTCGTTTCAACACCGCGATCGCGAAGATCACCGAATTGAACAACGAGCTGACAAAGCGCGGTTCTGCGACTCCCCGAGAGGTCGCTGACGCGATGGTGGCAATGTTGGCACCGCTGGCGCCTCATGTCGCCGAGGAGCTCTGGCAGCGGATCGGCGGCGCCGACTCCGTCACTCGAGCGCCGTTCCCCGCCGCCGACCCTCGTCTGTTGATCGAGGACATGATCGAACTGCCTGTTCAGGTCAACGGGAAACTTCGTGCCAAGATCTTTGTGGCGGCCGATGCCGGCGAAGCGACCGTGCTCGAGTTGGCTCTGGCGGAGCCCAACGTGCTGGCCCACCTGGACGGCAGGGAGCTGCGCAAGTCGATCCTGGTTCCCGGCCGCATGGTGAATTTCGTTGTCTGACCTCCCGGGCCCGAGCGGCCCGGTGAGCGGAGCGAACATGAGCGGGAAACCGGTGAGATTGTCGCGGGCGCGGGCGCGGCGCATCTGCCTGGCTGCTCAGGGTTTCAGCGATCCCCGCCCCAAGGGCCGAGTTGATCGGCGTCATCTGCGCCGGGTGATGTCCAGGATCAACCTGCTCCAGCTCGACTCGGTGCCCGTCGTGATCCGCACTCAGTACCTGCCCCCCTTCTCGCGCCTCGGGCCGTATCGGTCGGATCTGCTTGATCAGGTCGCCTACCGCGACGACGAGTGGTTCGAGGCGTGGAGTCACGAGGCTTCGCTGCTGCCCGTGAACGATGAACCGCTTCTGCGCTGGCAGAAGGAACGTGCTCGCAGAGGGGAGACGTGGGGCCAGCTTGCGGCGTTGGCTCGTGAGGATCCGGGCTATGTCGAAGAAGTTCTAGAACAGGTGAGAGACAGTCCCCTTGCCCCCAGGGAACTTCGGGAACCGCGTCGACGCAGCGGCGAATGGTGGGGTGATCGGTCCGACGGCTCGATTGCCCTGGACTGGCTCTTTCGCACCGGCGAGGTTGGCATTCGCCGCCGCCCCGGATTTGTCAAGGAATTCGATCTCCTTGAGCGGATTGTGCCGAAAGAAATCCTCGCGCTTCCCACACCGAGCGAGCACGAGGCGCACCGTGAACTGCTCATGCGGGCGGCGTCGAGTTTCGGTGTGGGCACTGCATCTGACCTCATTGACTACTACCGACTGCCCAAGGTGCCCGCCAAGGCCCGGGTTGCGGAACTGGTTGAGGATGGGCGGCTGCTCGAGGCCGACGTCGAGGGTTGGGACCGGCCTGCGCTGCTGCATCCCGACGCGGTCACGCCGCGCTCGATCGATGCCTGCACTCTGCTGTCTCCGTTTGATCCGGTTGTCTGGTGCCGCGAACGCGGAGTGAGGCTGTTCGACTTCGAGTACAAGATCGAGATCTACACACCGGCCGCGAAACGGATCTACGGCTACTACGTCCTGCCGTTCTTGCTGGGCGACCAGATTGTCGCCCGGGCCGACCTGAAGACGGACCGCAGCTCAGGAGTTCTGTTGGTCAAAGGAGCGTTTGCGGAACCGGGCCATGGCCGCGACAAGGTCGTCGAGGGCTTGCGACAGGCTCTCAACGATCTGACCGTCCTTGTCGGCTGCGACTCCTGGCGGGTCGTCGGCACCGCCGGAGACCTGATCGGCAGCCTCTGATTTCCGAGCGTCAGGCCGATCCAGATTCGTCTGTGTCGTCTGTCCCGTCGCCACCGATCTCGGGGTAAGTGACGGGAGGTGCCGTCGGCCCTGTGGTCGGGTATCCGTCCGGTCCCGTAACCGGGTACTCCGGTGCGGTGGTTGTGGGCACAGCAGTCGTCGTTGGTGCGGCGGTGGTTGTCGGTGCCAAGGTTGCGCGTGGTGTCGTCACGACTGGTGCTGTGGTGGTGGTTGTGGGTGCGGCGGTGGTTGTCGGTGCCGATGTGGTCGCGGGGGCACGAGTCGTGGTCGTGGTGGTCGTGGTGGTCGTGGTTGTCGTCGATGTCGTGCTCGTGCTCGTCGCGGGAGTCGCTGCGGGGGGCGCGGGATCGTTCTGCAGGGCGTAATACCCTATCAACATCCCCGTCGCGAGCATTACCGGTAACCACCACTCAAGTCGCATCGGATGAGATGTTATCGCGGGACCTGCTCGGGTGGCGACATATGCTCATATGCACGCGTCGCATTAGGATCCTCTCGTGCCGTTCACGCTTCGTCGTCCCGCTGCCCGCTGTGTTCTCCTTGATCGAACGGGACGTATTTTTCTGATTCGAGCCGAGGATCCGATCGATCCACACAAGCCCGAGTGGTTGGAGATTCCAGGTGGAGGAATCGGTTGGGGTGAGGATTCCGCAACCGCCGCGTTGCGGGAACTGTATGAGGAGACCGGGATACCCAATGTGGAAATGGGTCCCTGCGTCTGGGTGCAACAGACCGAGTACGACTTCGGTGGATACCATTTCGAATCCGACGACTACATTCATGTGGCCTGGTGTGACGGCGGCGAGTACCGCCCCAAGGGACTCGAGGCTCTTGAGGCTGCGGCTTTCCTCGGTGCCCAGTGGTGGGCACTCGAGGACATTCTCGACAACGGCATGCCGACCGTTCCTGCCCGTCTGCGCGAGTTCCTTCCAGCGATCGTTGCCGGTGAACTTCCTACCGAGCCGGTCGACATCACCCCGTCAGCCGACCAGGGCGGACGCGTTTAGACGGGTCTGCCGTGCTCGATGTCGTCACGGACGGCGGCCTTGACCGCGTAGCCGGCGATGATCGCAGGGGCCAGAACAACTGAGCCGGCTATGACCCCGGAGATCACGATTCGTGAGACGGCGTCGCTGAAGCCGACAATCAACCCGAAGATGAACACCGCGATGGAGAACGCGAAGAGGAGGTAACCGAGGCGCTGGCCCAAGGCGGCCCAACGGGCCGCACGGGCACGTTGCACGAGTACGGGATCCGGCGTCGGCTCAGTAGCCATGACGCTTCACGGTAGCCAACCGGCGTCGTCGAGCAGCGCGGCGATCTCAGAGGTCATCACCGACAGCGAGAGGTGTCTGACCGCAACCTGGCGGTTCCGCTCGATCCGGTCGCGGTCGCCGTGGCGCAGCGCCGCACTGAGCGGTTCGGGATCGTCGGTGGGGTACCACTCGAAGCCCAGGTTTCGAAGTTCAGCGGCAACCGGATAATCGGCGACCGCGGCCGGCACTCGATGGATCGACGCCTCGACCGGGGGGTTGCCGAATCCTTCCCAGGCCGATGGAAACACCACAGCGTCAGCGGCTTGGTAAAGGTCGACTGCCGCTTCGTGGTTGGTGCCGTGAACCACACGGCAGCGGGCCCGGGCGAGAAGTCGCTCGAGTTCGTCGTCGTAGCCGTCCTCGGCGGGACCCCACAACCAGTACACGCCGTCGAGGTCTTCGCACAGGGCAATGGCACGGGCGACGTTCTTTCGAGGAATGGCCCGAACCGGGTGCGCGATCACGAGTTCGTCTGATGCCAAGTCGAGTCGCCGACGCACACCGGGGCGGTCGCCGACTCCCGTAGTGGTGGAGAATCCGTTGTAGATGCAGGTCGCCTCAAAACCCCTGGCCTGCATCTGCGCTCGCGTCAGCTGATTGATTGTGACGTGACGCCAGGCTCCGTCGTCGATCGGCAGTTCGGTGATGTGGGAGAAGCGCTCCCGCTGCCATGGCGGGTCGTGGTGGTGCATAATTGTCGGCCGTCCCCGCAGAACCGCTGCGGTTGTCCGAGCCGCCTCCAGGTTGAGCGGAATGGTGCAGAGATTCTCCACGACGACAAGGTCCGCCCCGGTCAGCGCATCAGAAAGTTCGGTCGGTGACGGGGGATCTGTTGCGGTGATCGACAGTCCGGGTACTGTCCGGTCCACGGGTCCCTCGCCGGCGACGGTGACGACCTCGAACCCCAACTGCTCGATCGCTCGTTGCCAGTTGCGGGCCACGACCGACACTCCGTCGGCCATTCCCAACCGAAATGAGATGAATGCACACACGGCCATGCCCGACACGATGCCCGCTCAAGCGATGATCCGCACCCGAGGATTGAAGCGCCTTGAGCAGAAAGCGCCTTGAGTTGAACACGTCCCAGGAGCTTCGACAAACAGTTGCGTCGGCCATGGATCATGCGTGGGTGCCTCTCGGTTACACCGCCCCCAACCCGACCGTGTACCCGTGGATGTGGCTGTGGGACAGCTGCTTCCACAGCTTGGTCTGGCATGCCCTCGGCGACGATGAGCGCGCCCTTGTCGAGCTCACGTCTGCTCTGTCGACCATCGACAGCACGGGGTTCGTGCCGCACATGGGTTATCAGCTGGATCCGGATCGCTCCGTTGAATTGTGGGGTCGTAGCGCGTCGTCGTCAATTACCCAACCGCCGATGTACGGGCATGCGATCGCCGAGCTGAGCAGGGCCGGAGTGGCCGTTCCTGAGGAATTGTCGGATCGAGCCCGCAGGGGGCTCGAGTTCCTGCTGCAGCGGCGTGTCCGTGATCGCGGATCAGAGTTGATCGAAGTGGTGCATCCTTGGGAGACCGGTTGCGACGACTCGCCCCGCTGGGACGACCTTGCCGGTCCAGGGCGTTTCGAGCTAGATCGCTGGCGCAGACGCAAGAACGACCTGCTCAGAGACGTTGAGAGAGGTTCTAGCGGAGAGCCTCTGTCCAATCCCCACTGTGGGATTGCACCGTGTGGTTTCAATGCGCTGGTGGCGTTCAACGCGGCGGAGTTGGCGACGGTCACTTCTGATCGGGACTTGGCTGCGGCGGCCGGCGAGTTGGCTGAAGCGTTGGATCAGCGGTTCGACCCGCAGCTCTGCACTTGGGTCGACGCCGGCGTCAACAGCGGCGGTTCGGGACGGATTCGGACCGCGGACGGTCTGCTGCCGTTGCTGGTGAGTCGCAGCGATTCGGCCCGGCGGCGGGTGATGGAGGAACTGGTGGACCCGGAGGCCTATTGCGCCCGTTATGGTCCGCGTGGGGTTCATGTCAGAGAGCCGAGCTACAACCCGACTGCATATTGGCGCGGGCCTGTATGGCCCCAACTCAGCTACCTGCTCTGGTTGGCGGCCGGCGGAGGTTCAGAGGAGGCGTCGGCTACCGCAGCACTTCTCGGTGCGCACACGACGAATGGAGCGATGAGTTCGGGTCTCGCCGAATATTGGGACGGCGACAGCGGGACTGGACTCGGCGCAGTCCCTCAATCCTGGACGGGACTGGCCCTGCTGCTCGACCCCGGCCGCTGACACTGACGCGCTTATCAGTCGAGTCTCAGGTTGTGGGGTTCCATGGAGGCTCGGACCATGGATCCTCCGGATCTTCCGGCTGCTGGGGTTGCGGAGCGGTCGGAGCTGACTGTGGATAGACGGTCGGGGACTCGGAATACTCGTCGTACGACTCGGGGTAGACGGTCGCCGATTCCGTGTAGCCGGATTCCGACTGCGGATAGGCGGTGGGGGGGTCCGAGTAGTCGGCTCCCGACTCCGGATAGGCGGTGCCAGACTCCGAGTAGTCGGTCGCCGGATCTGCATAGACGCTGGCCTGCCCTGAATAGACACTGGCCGGTTCTGGAGTCTCAAGATCCAGTTCGATGGGGATCTCGGCCTCCTCGCCTTCGAGTTCGGTTTCGGCCGACTCATCGGTCTGCCAGAACTGGCCGTATGTGTACCGTCGCCTCTGGTTGCCGAGCATCAGGTTGCCTGTGACGTTGGCCAGACCGACCAGGAAGATGAGATCGCCTATCGAGACGACTTTCTCGCCCAGACGGATCGGGAAGGTGTCGCCGAGGATTTCGAGCACTGTGTCGCTGTCGGCAAGCTCCACATGTCCTGAGATGCTCACGCCCCGCTCGAGTTCCTCGGCCGTAACTATCTCTGCCTCCACCAGGGCATTCGGCCGGATCGGCGTCTCGAAGTTGAGTATGAACACGAACAGGTTGAGGGCGAGGCCGATCGAGATGACGACCATGCCGACCAGATGCAGGTTCATGAGCGTGAAAGCGAAGGCGCCGACCAGGGCGACAAAAGCGATGACGCCGTCTGAATCTACGTCGGTCGCGCTGACGACGAATGCACAGACGATCGAAGAGACAAGGAACTCTGGATGGTAGATCTGAGTGTTGAGGATTGTGGGGAAGTCGCCTCGGCGGACGATGCCGGCTATAAGACCGATAACCACAGCCAACAACAGGATCCAGATTGTCATGTCCATCCTCCGACTTCGTGCACTACCGAGTTGGTGGTTCAACACTAGCCGTGTCGGATGCACAACCTATACATCCTGTGGATTCGCTGCAGAAACCTGGCGGACTGCTGATCACCAGCCTGATTGGTGGGCGTCACCGACGAGTTGTTCTCCGTCGAATCGCTCCACCCAGCAGTGGATCGAGCGGTAGCGGGCGGTGTCGTCCTCGAAATTTGCCTGCGGTGGTGTGATCACACCGATGTCCAGTTCAGAGGTCTCGTAGTCGTTGCCCACCCACTGCGCGAACTCGAGGTAGCAGGACTGGACGGCGAACTCGTTCATGACCTTGTCGCCCGGGTAGATGGACGGGTGCGGGGCCGGATAGTTGAGTATGTGGTAGATCTGGTGGTCGTGGGCCAGGTCGCAGTCGATGAGGCTGGTGATGACCGCGGACCGCCCGACGGCGGGGTTCTCCAACCGGTTGAAGCAGTCGCCGACGCGCAGCGAGAACTGGTCTATCACCGAGCCGCGTATCTGGGTCGGGACTGTCGTTGTCTGGCCGGGGTCTGCTGTGGAGTCTGCCTCGGGCGCCCTGGGCTCGGCATCGGTGGCATCGAGCCTCTCCGACGCGAACTCTGCGGGGTCTTCCAACGCGAACGGCTCGACGGTGTCGCTGGAGCACGCGCCGGTGAACAGAGCCGCGCCGACCACGATGCAAAGCCAGACTCTCATTGCCGGAAGGCTACGCCCTCGCGCAGGGTGTGGGTTGCTGGGGCTCCGGTTGTGCCCGGCGTTGGCGGAGGGTGGGTTGCT
The DNA here is from genome assembly GCA_965208435.1 of Candidatus Aldehydirespiratoraceae bacterium. Lineage (GTDB taxonomy): Bacteria > Actinomycetota > Acidimicrobiia > Acidimicrobiales > Aldehydirespiratoraceae > VXYK01. The sequence goes on from OZ242337.1 coordinate 2,715,311, forward strand.
GGGGCTCCGGTTGTGCCCGGCGTTGGCGGAGGGTGGGTTGCTGGGGCTCCGGTTGTGCCCGGCGTTGGCGGAGGGTGGGTTGCTGGGGCTCCGGTTGTGCCCGGTGTTGGCGGAGGGTGGGTTGCTGGGGCTCCGGTTGTGCCCGGCGTTGGCGGAGGGTGGGTTGCTGGGGCTCCGGTTGTGCCCGGCGTTGGCGGAGGGTGGGTTGCTGGGGCTCCGGTTGTGCCCGGCGTTGGCGGAGGGTGGGTTGCTGGGGCTCCGGTTGTGCCCGGCGTTGGCGGAGCGGCCCCGACCGCTGCCGGTATCAGGCGGTAGCGTCTTGTTGTGTCCATCGTCGCGTTGCGTGATGCGGTCGTGCTGCTCGGCCGTTTTCCGGCTCTGTCGGGAGTCGACCTCGAGGTCGGCGCGTCGGAGGTCGTGCTGCTTCAGGGTCCTAACGGAGCTGGAAAATCGACTCTGCTACGGCTGTGTGCAGGGCTTTTGCGTCCACACTCGGGCACTTCGGTGGTGCTGGGCCACGATCTGAGCAAGTCTCGGGCTGTGGTTCGTCGCTCGGTGGGGCTGCTGGGTCACGACACAGCCCTCTACGATGACTTGACAGTGACCGAGAATCTCCAGTTCTTGGCAAGGGCATCGCGAATCGGGCTCGAAGAGGTGGGCTCAGCGCTTGATCGTCTCGGTGTTTCTGCGCGTCTGCACGATGTGGTCGTGGGCCGGCTCTCGGCGGGTCAGCGGAGGCGGGTGGCCCTGGCGGGGGTGGCTCTTCGTCGCCCCGAACTGTGGCTGCTCGACGAACCTCACGCGGGGCTCGATCAAGACGGTCGGGACCTTGTCGACGGACTCGTCTCGGAGGCGGCCGCGGGTGGGGCCACTGTCCTGGTGGCATCGCACGAGCTTGACCGCACGCTTGAACTCAAGACCCGCCGTGTCACGATTGCTGGAGGAACGATCACCGCCGATGTTGTCGACCACTACGCTGCTGATACCGACGCTGCCGATCCGAACGTGGCCGACGTGAATGCGGCCGATGTGAACGTGCCCGGCGTGGCCGGTGGACGGGGAAGTTGATGCTCGCCGACGTCTGGCTCGTGACCAACAAGGATCTTCGAATCGAATGGCGCTCGCGTGTCACGTTGAGCCAGATCGTGCCCTTCGCGCTGACCGTTCTCGTGCTCTTCGGGTTCGCGCTCGACGCCAACCGTGGAGTGCTCAACGCCGCCACCTCTGGCTTGTTCTGGTTGACGGTCCTGTTCGTAACCGTCGTTGCTGTGACGCGGTCTACCGCCATCGAGACCTCCGACGGTGCCCGCCGGGCCCTGCTGCTCGCGGGCATCGAGCCTTCTGCGGTGTTCTTCGGCAAGACCCTCGCTGTGGCCGTGCAGATCCTCGGGGTCGAGATTCTGATGGTGGGCGGCGTGTTGGTGTTCTACGGCGCCACGGTCGAGTCGCTTCCGTTGCTGCTTGCGACCTGCGCGGTGGCGACCGTCGGTATCGCTTCCAGCGGTACGCTTCTGGGCGCGCTGGTGGCCGGCGTCAGGGCTAGAGAGACGGTGTTGCCGATTCTGTTGCTGCCTGTGCTGGCGCCGGTGCTGATTGCCGCTTCACGAGCGTTCGACGACGCGCTCGGAGTCCTCGCTGTCGACGGCTGGGCCTGGCTCGGACTTCTTGCCGGTTTCGGGGTCGTCAATGCCGCGTTGGGAACCTTGGCATACGGTCAGCTGTTGGAGGAAGCATGATCCCAGTGGTGACACGATGAGCGCAACGGAGACGACATGAGTACTGACGCTGCGACCACCGGAAGCCGAACCACGCGCCTGTTGGGCTTCGTCGTGCTCGTCGGAGTTGTGGCGCTGATCCTGCTCGGTTTCTTCGGTGCGCCCGAAGATGACGAGCAGCGCGACGCGGTGCGGATGATCTTCGTTCACGTACCTTCGGCCTTCCTCACCTACACGGCCTTCGTGACGACAGCGGTGGGCTCTGTGATGTGGTTGTGGAAGCGGTCGCGCTGGTGGGACATCGTGGCCCACTCGGCTGCGGAGATGGGCGTGATCTTCTGCGGTCTGACTCTGTTCACCGGCTCGGTCTGGGGTCGTCCGACCTGGAACACGTACTGGGACTGGGGCGATGTGCGCATCGTCACCAACCTGATCCTCTTCTTGATGATGGTCGGCTATCTGGCTCTTCGCGCCGCGGGGGGCGATGAGAACGCGGTGGCGACCCGGGCCGCGGTCGTTGGTCTGTTGGCGGCGGTGAACCTGCCGATAATCAATCGGTCCGTGGAGTGGTGGGCCAACCGCACGCTGCACCAGAAGTCGTCCTTGACAGACGGCAACCTCGAGGATCTGACCCTGTTCACGCTTTTCCTCGGGGTCGTCGTCTGGGCGTTGTTCTTCGTCTGGGCGATGGTTCACCGCTTCCGGATAGGTTGGCTTGAGCATCAACTCAGGTCCATTGATCTGGAAGCGGCCCTGATCCAGCGCCGTGCCGAGGCAACCGGAGAATCGGCTGAGGAGGCGAACCTGTGACTCATCTCGGATATCTGCTGGTGGGTTGGGGTGTCAGCCTTGGATGCGGGGCGCTCTACGCGGTCCGCTTGGTGCTGCGGGGCCGCAGGCTGTCGGCCGCGGTCCCCGTGGGGCAACGTCGTTGGATGAACAGTGACGCGGCATCGGTTGAGGAGGCAGGTTCGTGACCGGGGAGATGACTCCCCGGGCACCGCGGCCGCTGCGTGCCCGCAGGGCGCCGTGGATCGGGGTGGTGATTGCGCTGGCGCTTGCGGCGGCCGTGGTTGTGCTGGTCCTCAACCTCTTGGAGGACTCGCTGTACTTCTACAACGCGGACGAGGCTGTCGAGGAGCGGGAAGAAATCGGCAGCAAGCGTTTCACCTTGCAGGGTGCGCCGATCGGTTGTTCGATCGTCGAGGGTTTCAACGGCGACGAACCGGTCGTTGCGTTCAGTCTGTCCTTCGGCGGCGCGGCGATTGACGTTGTGCATCACGGCGACCCTGCTGAGCTGTTCCAGCCGGATGTGCCGGTTGTGCTCGACGGCGCCTGGGTCGAGGAGACACCACTGGTCGAGGGATTCGGCGGCATCGCCAACGACGGCTGGCACTTCTCGTCGGATCGGATGCGTGTCAAGCACGACAACGATTACATCAACGACGAAGAATACGACGATCGGTTGAGCCTCAGTGATGAAGGTGCGGACTCAACCGAGGTGGTCTGCGAGGCGTGAGCAACGCCACCCTGGGGTCACTGTTCGTTGCTCTGGGGGCGGCCGGTGCGTTGGCCGGTGTCGTTGTAGTGGTCCTCGGCCTGGTCGGGCGGCGCCGCGGCTGGTGGCGTGACTCTGCGATGTTGGCAGGGGTGATGACGGCCGCGGCGGCCGGTGCGTTCCTGGTCATGGAGCGGGCGTTGATCACCCGTGACTTCACGGTCTCGTTCGTGGCCTCCCACGGTTCGTCGCGCACGCCGACACTGTTCAACTTCGCGACCCTGTGGTCTGCGTTGGAAGGTTCGATCCTGCTGTGGACGCTGGTGCTCTGCGGTTACGTCGCGGCGGTTGCGATCAAGTTCCGCGGCCGCGGCGACGACCCGATGATGGCCTGGGTGATGCTGACCCTCTTCGTCGTCTGCGCCTTCTTCTTCCTGCTGATGGTCGGCCCGGCGAGGCCGTTCGTCCCGTTCGACCCGCAACCTCTCGCCAACGGGCAGCCCTTCGACGGGCCGGGCCCCAATCCGCTGCTGCAGAACCACATCCTGATGGCGTTCCATCCGCCGATCCTCTATCTCGGCTACGTGGGGTTCACGGTTCCCTTCGCCTTCGCGATGGGTGCTCTGGCGACGGGCAGGGTGGGAGAGGGATGGCTGGTTGCCACGCGGCGCTGGACGGTCATGGCCTGGGGTTTTCTAACGCTGGGGGTGATGCTCGGCGCCTGGTGGAGTTACGAGACTCTGGGCTGGGGCGGCTATTGGGGTTGGGACCCCGTGGAGAACGTCTCGCTGCTTCCCTGGCTCACCGGCACGGCCTTCATTCATTCGGTGATGGTGCAGGAACGGCGGGGCATGCTGCGGGTCTGGAACCTGTCGCTGGTCGTCGCGACTTTCTCGCTGACCATTCTGGGCACGTTCGTGACGCGGTCCGGCGTGCTCGAATCGGTGCACGCGTTCGTCGAGTCGGGTATCGGACCGTGGTTCTTGACCTTCTTCGGGCTGATCGTGGCAGTCTCTCTGGGTTTGATCGCCTGGCGCGGCGATGAACTCCGGGCGCCGGGGCAGATCGACTCTCCGCTGTCGCGGGAGGGCGCGTTCTTGATGAACAACGTCGTCTTCGCGGCGTTCGCTTTCGTGGTGCTGTTGGGGACGATCTTCCCGTTGATCGTCGAGGCCTTCGACGGGCGCACGCTCACGGTGGGCAGCCCCTACTTCGAGCGGATGACCATGCCGATCGGGTTCGTGCTGCTCTTCCTGATGGCTGTGGCGCCGGTGCTGCCGTGGCGCAAGGCCTCTTCGGGCGTCCTGAGTGAGAGGCTCATCTGGCCTGCTTGGGCGGGGGTCGGCGTGATCGTGTTGAGCGTGTTGTTCGGAGCCCGTGGTTGGGCGCCTCTGCTGGCGTTCGGGCTCGGGGGTTTCGCCGGCGGGGCAGCGATGCGTCAGATCATTCTGGCTGTGCGCCGCCAGGGTTGGCGCGGGGTGGTGGGCCGCACCAACGGGGGCATGATCGTGCATCTCGGTGTGGTGCTGATCGCGGTGGCGTTGGCTGCCAGCAACGCTTATGTGCGTCAGGAGATCTTTGAGATGACGCCTGGTGAGACCGTGGAATTGTCGGGTCACACCTTCACCTTCCTGGGTACTGAGGTGGTCGAGTTTCCGAACAGGGTGGAACGTCAGGCCGCGGTGCGTATCGACGGTGAGCAGGTGTACGAACCGGCCATCGCCGTCTACGACTTCGCTGGTCGGCTGATCGGCATTCCCTCGGTTCGGTCCACTCTGACCGACGATGTGGCCCTGTCGATCACGGAGTTGTCCGACGACGGTCAGACGATCTTCCTGCGGGTGACGATTCAGCCGTTGATCGTGTGGCTGTGGATCGGCGGGTTCGTTATGGCCGCGGGCACGCTGCTGGCGATTGTGCCGGGCAACCGCCGCTCGCCCACCGCGCCGGTCTCGGCCCACCTCGACGGTGCTTCTGGCCGCGGGACACGGCGTTCAAAGCAGCTTGTGCCATGACTGCTGATACACCGAGGCGTGCGGTTTGGATCGTCGCACCGGTCGCGGTGGTGTTGCTGCTGCTGCTCTTGTTGTTCGCGACACGCGAAACCGGACCGAATCGGAATACCGGTGTGGTCGACAGGGGCAGACTGGCACCGTCAATAGTCGGTGAGACGGTGGACGGCGGCGTGTTCGACCTCGACGATCAACGCGGCCGTTTCGTGGTGGTCAACTTCTTCTCGACGACCTGCGTGCCCTGCATCCGCGAACACCCGGAGCTGGTCAGTTTCCACGAGGCCTACGCGCCGAGCGGATTCGCCGAGGTCGTGTCTGTGGCCTTCGACGACAGTGCTTCCAACGTGGCCGGGTTCTTCGAGGCCAACGGGGGAGACTGGCCCGTCATTGCGCGTGACACGGGTTCGATCGCTGTGGCCTACGGCGTGGCGCTGGTGCCGGAGAGCGTCATTGTGGCCGACAACGGCGAGGTCGTCGACAAGCTGATCGGTGGTGTCACTCGAGCCCAGATCGAGAATGTGATCGGCGCCTACATCGAGGAGTCCCGAGCATGACCCGCGGCGCCGACTCCGCGATGGGCTCCGGGATCACCCGCCGTCTGTTGGCGTGGCTGGGCGTTGTCGTGATCGGTGGTTCGGCGTTCCTTTTCGGCGCCGTTGATGAAGGTCCTCCCCGTACCGACGCTGACCGTGTCCACTCCTTGGCGCAGAACTTCGGCTGCCCGGTGTGCGACGGCCAGTCGGTCGCTGAGTCGGACGCGGTCGTGGCCCGCAACATCCGCCAGCAGATAGCCCGACGGGTGGACGAGGGCCGCAGTGACGAATCGATCATCGCCGAGCTCGAAGCGGCTTTCCCCGGCAACGACTACACGCCCGCCGCCTCCGGGTTGTCGAGTCTGGTGTGGATACTTCCTGTGGTTGCGGGTGCCGGCGCGCTCGCCGGCCTCGTTGTGGTCTTCAGGCGTTGGCGGCGCGAGATCGAGGCCGCAGCGACTCCCGAAGATGAGCGACTGGTCGCCGATTTTCTCAGCGAATCCGACGCCACCGGCGCGCAGACCGGCGCCGAAGCCACCGAAGCCTCTGCCGATCCGACGGGGGTTGATCCGTCTCAGGCTGATCCGACGGGGGTTGATCCGTCTCAGGCTGATCCGACGGGGGTTGATTCGTCAGGGCCTGATCAGACGGGGGTTGATCCGTCAGGGCCTGATCAGACGCAGCCCGATGAGCGAGGCGATGGCTGAGAGCCGGGAAGTCGCCAGGGAACGGGAGCGGGACTTCCTGTTGGGGTCGCTCAGTGATCTTGAAGCCGAACACGAGGCGGGCGACCTCGACGAAGACGACTTCGTTGAACTGAGATCGCATTACGTAGCCCGCGCCGCTGATGCCATCCGTGATCTTGAGGGCCGAGGAGAGGACGATGCCCAGACCGCGCGGCCCTGGGCCAGGATCGTGCTCTGGGTCCTGGGCATAGGGCTGCTGGCAACTGTCGCAGGCGTGGTGTTGGCCGACTTCTCCGGCAGTCGCGGAGCGAACGATCAGATCACCGGCAATATTCGAGAGTCGGTGCGATCCCGCCTCTTCGATGCGCGCGAGGCGATGGGAGACCAGGACCTGGCACGGGCGATCGAGATCTACGACGACGTGTTGGTCGATGAGCCGTCGAACGCGGAGGCGCTGACCTATCGCGGCTGGCTCACGAATCTGACCGGCGACCCTCTGGTGGCCCGCGACTTCGTCGAGGAGGCGGTCGCGGCCGACCCGAGCTTCCCCGACGCTCGGGTCTTCGCGGCGTCTTTGACTCTGGCGGCGGGCGAGCCGCTGGTCGCCGGCGATCATCTTGAGGCTCTGGACCGGATCGACAGCCCGGCCTTCATCTCTCAGCTTGTGGCGGCTCAACAACTCGACGTGAACGTCGCGACCGCTGCGGGCAGCGCAGCCGTCTCGCTGGCTGCGCCCGTGCTCGAAGGGGCCGCCTACGATCCGGCCGAGGTGCCTGTGCGCTACATGGTCCTCGCCGCTGAACACCTGGCCTCGACGGATCGGCTCAGTGAGGGCTTGGTGCTGTTCGACGCAATGCTCGCGAGTGCGGGGGACGATCCCGACGTGCTGGTCCCTTTCGCCTGGTTCGTCGCCCGCGCCTCGGTGGGACTGACCGAGGGAATGGTCACGGCACTCGCCTACCTCGATGCGGTCCTCGAAGCCGACCCGGCCCGCGCCGATGCCCGGGTCTACCGCGCCCTGGTCCGTCTCCAATTGCAGGACCTCGAGGGTGCTGCGGCCGACCTCGACGCCTACGACGAACTTGGAGTCCTGCGAAGGGACCTGGACCGGTTGATTGCAGACACAGAACTGCGTGACGTGCTCGCCTGACTGAGAAGTTACGCTGCACCTGACGCTATGAATCGCTTGCGAAACCTTGATCTCGGCCGTGTGGCGATCCTGTTGGTGGTGGTCGTCGGGGCGGTGGCGCTGTTGGGCAGGAGCCAGTGGGACTGGCTCCTCGGCTCGGACGACCCCCAGACCCAGGACGTCACCGCTGAGCAGATTGAGATCGAGGAAGTTGATCCGGTCACTGAGCGTCTGTATCGGATCAGCCCCGACAACGGCTCCGAAGTCAGCTATCGGGTGCAGGAGCGGCTTGGGGGCGTCTCCCGCACGGCTGTGGGCACGTCGACTGTCGTGGCCGGTGACATCAAGATCAATCTCGTCGACCCGAGCCTCTCGGAGGTGGGCGAGATCGTCGTCAACGTCGAGATGTTCGAATCGGACTCGAACCTGCGCGACAAGCGGATCCGCCACGATTTCCTGGAGTCGACCCACTGGCCTTTCGCCCGTTTCGTGCCAACGTCGATCGAGGGTCTCGACGCGGCCTTTGCAGACGGCGACAGCGCGGACGGCAACAGCTACGAGGTCTCGATCACCGGTGAGTTGACCGTCAAGGAGACGACCCTCGAGCAGACTTTCCACGGAACTGTGACGGTCGGCCCCGATCAGCTCACAGCGTCGATGACCGCGACAGTGCTGAGCAGCGACTACGACGTGGGTCCCATCAACATCGCCCGGCTCACCCACACCAGCGACGAGGTTGAATTGGTCTTCGAACTGGTTGCCGACCGGGTGGAAGTCGATTCCGACACCCGGACCGACCTGAACCGTGAACTGCCTGCGGTCGAGGTCGCTTCGGGTGCCTTCGCCGCCCATGTCCAGCCGATTCTCGAGACCAGGTGTGTGTCGTGCCATACCGCGGGGGGTCCGGGCTGGAGCACGCTGGCCTTCGACACGGCGGGGCAGGCCGCCGAGGTTGCCGAGGACATCGCGCTGGTCACGGAGATTCGTTTCATGCCTCCCTGGCTGCCCTCGGATCTGAGCCCGGCCTTCGAACACGACTGGTCGCTGAGCGATGAGGAGGTCACGGTGATCAGGGACTGGGCGAAAGCCGGTGGTGGTCTTGACGTCGCTGTCGACACTCCCCTGGTCGCGCGGGTCCAGGCGGTGCTGCCGATCGAGGAGGACCAGAAGATTGCACCTCGTGACGGGCTCTACACGGGCTACTCCGATGCCGACGGCAACCCCATTAAATCCGATGACTACCGTTGCCAGGTCCACGAGGTGGCCGATCCGGAGGGCGACGGCAACTGGGTCAAGGGGTTCGAGTTCCGGCCCGACCAGACCTCGGTCGTGCACCATGCGATCGTCTACAGGGTGCCGGCCTCCGCAGCCGCCGAAGTGAGGGCCAAGATCGCCGCGGAGGACAAGATCGAAGCCGACTCGGGTTTCTCCGACGAGCCGGGCTGGACCTGCTTCGGCCTGTCGGGCCTGTCGTCGGAAGGTGTCTATTCGATCCAGGGCTGGGCACCGGGGCAGTCACCGACCATCTACCCCGACGGCTACGGCATCTATCTGTACCCCGGCGACATGATCGTCAACCAGATCCATTACCACTACGACCACGACACACCGGCGGACGGTTCCTGGATCATCCTCGACACCGCCACGCCTTCTGAGATTGCTGCGGGGATCACCCACATCACGGGGTCCACGTACCTGACTCCTGCTGAAGTGCCCTGCACGCCCGAGGAGATGGCGATTGCACAACAACGGGCCGAGACCATCGACGGATACTCCAACCTGTGCATCCGCGAGAATGTGCTGGCCGACATCGGCGAGAAGTACGACCTGTTCGCGACCTTCATCCCCGATGCCCTGCTGCGAGGCTGTGATGGAACTGTCGACGACTACGACGATCTTGTCGGGTCGGTCGGCTACAGCTCGTGTGACATGAGAGTTCGGGACGCGGGCACGATCCACACGGTGCTGGGGCACATGCACGAGTTCGGTGCGGCCTATCGGATGACCTTGAATCCCGGCACTCCCGAAGAGCGGATCCTGCTCGACATCCCTGTCTGGGACTTCGAGTGGCAGCTCAACTACGCCCCGATCGAGGATATTCGCATCGATCGGTCCGACATGGTGCGGTTCGAGTGTTGGTGGGACCGCACGCTCAAGTACATGCCCGAGCCCCGCTACATCACCTGGAACGAGGGGACGGTCGACGAGATGTGCTTCTCGTCGATCTCGGTCCTTCCCGATTAGCGTCGCTGCTCGCTCCGTAGGGCTGGTCGGCCCTTCAGTGTTCAGGCGGGTGCGCGGTGGAGGCGGACGAGCCCCGCTCTGAAGAAGTCGAGGGCGGTCTGCACGGCGTTGTCGGGTCCAACGAGCGCGGCGTAGGGGAGTGAGGCGCCGTTGAAGCTGGTCTCGTTCCAGTAGGGGTCGGCGCGGTCCACATCGCCCCAGGCGCCCACGTACAGGTAGGGCTCGTCGTGCGCGTCGTCGCCGGGGGAGCATCCGTAGGTGGCACGCCGGCCCCCTTCGGCGCTGCCGATTGCCGCGGCCGGGTCGAAGTGGCCGGGCCAGAGTTGGGTGCGCTCCGCGTCCACCGCACCGGGCGTGATTCGCAACTCTTCGAGCACCGCCCACGAGAACCCGAACCAGTCGCCCAGGAAAGCGCCGGTCTCGGCGGTGGCCCCTAGGTCCGAGTCCATGTCGCCGAGGGGTGGAGAATCGTGCTCGGCTGCTGTGGTGCCTGGCTCGACACCGACGAATTCCGCTGCTGCGCGCAGGCTGGTGATCTCGCTGGACCTCACTGATGCGCCGTGTTGCACGACGAGCAGGCCGTCCTGCACTCGGACCTGCTCGTCGTCGCCGAAGAAGGGTGTGCCGAAACCGCCTCTTGTGTATCGCAGGCCGAACTTGGTGTTGGCGCAGTGACGGGCTTCGGCGACAACGGCATAGGCGAGCCGATGGTAGGCGTTGCGAGCTTCGGGGTAGCCGGCGGGCACCGGCTTCAGCGGCCGGTACGCGGCCAGCCAACGTTCGGAGGCCCAACTCGACAAGTCGGGTCGTTCAGCGACCAGATCAGCCCAGGTCCGGTCAGAAGCACTGGTGGGACCTACGGTTTCGGTTGCGCCTGACGGGATCGCGGTCGGGTCGTCCGCGAAGAACGGCTCGTTGTGATCGGCCGGAGGGGACGGCTCCAAGATGAGAGCGGTGAGGCTGCCGCCGAGCTTGGCGTTGGCTTCAGCGGCTGGGTTGTGGTGTCGGATTGTCATGCGGGTGGTCCTTATCGAATGGGCGGCGCGGTCGCTAGGGCTTCGCTGTGTAGATCCCCTCGGTGATGACGCCGTTGTGGACTCTGAGTTCCCACACGCTGGCCTTGGCACAGCCGCGGTCGCCGGAGGCTTCCAGGCCTGCGCGCAGCAGCCGGTTGAGAACCCCGGGAATGACATCACCGTGGCTGGACAGTATGAGGTCGTCGGGTGCCGCAGCTTCTTCAAGGATCAATTCCAGAAGGTGCCTCGAGCCTGCACCCTCGTAGAGTTCGGCACGAATCTGGACATCCAGAGAGTGAGAGGCAGCCACCGGATCAACGGTCTGCACGCAGCGGGTTGCGGGCGACGACCACACGGCCCGAACTGTGGAGTCAGCGAAGAAGTCTGCGATTCGCAGTGCCTGCTCGCGGCCCCGCTCGTCGAGCGGACGCTCCTTGTCATCGAGGCGCCAACGGCTGCGATCCCCCGCCGAGGCATGACGAACGAGAAAGATGCTCACTAACCCGGAAGTTTACGTCACGCGCAGAGCAACCTTGCTCGCACAAGTTTGTCTCAGGTTGTGCAACATCTGGCGCCTTTGGTGCATCGTTGGTGGTGATGGATGCGCATCAGCGTCGCAGTGGCGCGCTTTGGTCGGTGACTTCTGATGATTTTGCTGGGTTTTTCGAGCGTGAGCAGATGCCGATGCTGCGATTGGCGACGCTGCTGGTGGGCTCAGCGGAAGTTGGTGAGGAGATAGTGCAAGATGCTTTCGCATCGGTTGTTGAGCGTTGGGGGTCGCTGGACAATCCGGGTGGTGAGGTGTATCTGACTCTTCGCGACAAGTTGCGGGTTTTTTCAAGTCGCATTGGTGGGTGTGCGGTGGTGGTTGGTTTGTCATGTTAGCGGTTGGTTTCGGTGGTGGGCGCGTCGTTGCTGGTCGGCTTGTTGGAGTCCGTGTCGGCGGGCTTGGCGGATTTGGTCGCCTTGGCCGGTGTGTTCGTCGTTGGGGGTGACGTAGCCGACGGGTTCGTGGAGCCGCACACAGTTGTAGTGGCTGCGGATGCGTTCGAGTTCTCCGGTGAGGTCTGTGGGGTCGTCGAGCGTTTCGAGGTGGGGGTGCTCGCCTTTGATGTGGCTGAACAGAGACTCGATCCAGGCCTGGTCGGTGGGCGTTGACCGCCGCCCGAAGTGTTGGGCGATTGAGCAGAGGGCCATGAACTTGGCTGTGTCGCCTGAGCGCATCTCCGGTCCGTTGTCAGACACTGCCAGCAGCAGAGGCACGTCATCGTCGTCGGGCATGTCGCTGTTGGGGTCGTCGAGGCGGGCAGCGGCCTCTTCGGTGAGGAGCCCTTCACTGGACAGTGCTTTGGCGAACAGGACCCGAGCGGCAACCGAGTCCGGTGCCGGTGTGAGGTGGGTGGCGATCCATTTGCGGGACACGACATCGACGATCGCGTAGGCGTGTTTGGCGGGTTTGCATGCCGGGAACTGGGTTCCGTCCCAGCACCACAGTTGGTTGGGCCGCCACTCACACCAGTTTGGCCACGGCGTCTTGACTGTTCGGGCGGGACGTGGCGTGCCGGCCAGTGCGAGGCCGTGACCTGCGAGAACGCGGTCCACCGTTGAGGGTGACACCCACACGCGGCCCAGGTAGGAGCCGCGGTGCGCGAGTTTGCGATGCGACCGGTCAACGTCACCCCACTCGTCGAACAGCGCCAGGATCTCGTCGCGTTCAGAACCGAGCAGGCTGTGGATCGCCCGGCCCCCGGGGCGGGCATCGTCAAGAGTGCCGTCGGCGCGGCGCAGGCTCCAGCGCCATGCCCGGCGGCGGTCCACACCCAGCACCGCACAAACCCGGTCCAGTGTCCAGCCAGCGTCGACGGCGTCGTCGATCAACCCCAGCAGCACTGTCTTGGCGGTCCCATCAATACGGGCGGGGACACCACCGCTCACACCTCAACCCGTTTTTCCCCGCAGCACCGCCAACTCCACAGTCTGTTCGACCACAGTACGCCCCAGCCGCTCCACCTCCGAACGCAACGCCGCTGCCTCGGTTGCTTCGGCTTGGGACTGACGCCGCCGGCCGGGCTTCGACGAACCCAACGCCGCGACCGCCCCGTCCCGGGCGACAGCACGCAGCCGAGCGATCACCGACCGGTCCACCCCAGCCTCCGCGGCCGCTTGGGCCTGAGTGACCTGACCGGTGAGCATCCGCACCCACAAGTCGTACTTCTGCTCCGCTGTCAACAGTCTCTTCGGTTTTCTCTGCTCGGAACTCATAGGCTGCAGCCTCCTGTCCTAAGACCGCCAACCCTGCCCGATGCGACTTGAAAAAACTCAGAATCTGTCGCGCGAAGTCAGATGCAACACACGATGTTTGGTTCGGCGGTTAGCAGCGTGGGCGGCGGGGGTTTGTCCGTGGAGTGATCGGTGTGGCCGGTAGTGATTGTAGCCGTGTCGCCAGCCCTCGATGACGACTCGGGCCAGGGCGCTCTGGGCTCGATGTGGGCGGTGTGGGAGCCTGAGTAACGGCACCAGACCCGCAGGGCGCGGCACCAACCGAGTAGCTACTTCGGCAGCGGCCCGAGCAGTTCTCGTGCCCGCCGCGCGACATTGCTCGCTTGATCGTGAGAAACAGCCCGAATGCCTAACTCATCAAATACGTGTTCAGCGTCTACAAACGCTGGCGCGGGACGCGTAGGGAGCGCTGGCACGTAGACCACTTCGACGTCCACGTCCGTTCCGGCATCGAACTCTCCGGCAGGAGTGATAACGCGACCTCCGGTGTCGAGAACCTCTTGCACGGTCCAACCCCATGCCTTCACCTGCTCGGCGAGCGTCGCTTGGTCAGGAACCTGGAAGGACCAGGCCTGCGTTAGTTGAACGGCCTGGCCGTTAGTGACGGCAAAGTCGAAGAGCGCTTCGTGATGAGGAGTCCTCAAGGTCACACGCTCCCGACGTTCCTTTCCTTTGGCGATCCCACACTCGTCGTAGGCGCGACGCAGCGCAGCAAGAGCTGTGTGCTTCTTCGTGAAGGGGTACTTGCGAACTGCAGGATCGAGCACCATCAGATCGAAGACCCTCTCCAAGGCCTCGTCCGCCGAATCAGCGACCATCGGTACCGGTGCGCTCAGCTGAACGATGTTCTGGTGATCAGCGTGAAGACGCCACAACCAGTCCTCCGTCAACTCAACACCTGGCCCGAACAAGGGCCGTGTCGCTGCTTCGAAGTTGTCGACGTCAGCTCCAACACGATCGATGAACGACCAAACCGCCCCGAGCGAGGCGTTCTCATCGATCGCGCGCGCACGCTTGGGGTTCCCGATTTGTCGCACTTGCCACTCCGATGACTCCTCACTGCCGACGATCGCTCCGACGTTCACGAACTCACCCCGCGCCGGGTCCGGCACGAAACGGATAAGCGAGTAGATGTACCTCACGGCGCTCCTCCCATTGATTCCAGTCTGGCAGCAACCTCAGGGGCTCTGCTCTCAAGAAACCAGCCGACTCTCTCTAGCTCCAAGTCGCTCACCGGCCACGACTTGGGAATTCCGCTGAGTTTAGCGACAAGTTCGTCGTGTTTGAGCGTCCGGAGTCGCTGGGCACACGCTGCGATCCCTGCCGAGTCGAGGCCCTTTGGTGACCAACTCGCCATGTGACGCTCGCCTACTCGGTTGACCAACGTATCAACGTCCCAAGTCGAGCCTGTCTCCGGCAGGTACCAGCCGTGGTCATGGCTGTACAGCTTGCGGTCCTCTGGCTCGGCATAAAGCCACTGCTCGTCACCACCCCAACACCAATCGTAGATGGCAAATGCTCCAACATGCCGTTGGGCATTGTCATCTCGTTCTCGATGCCGCAGCGACCGACCCTCAACGGCGTCCGTAACTCCTCGCGACGCATGGGCGTATCCCCTTTCGATCTTGGAGCCGGGCCGGAACTCCCACCCCTCGATCTCGGGGGGCAAGAAAACGATGGCCGAATCGCAGACCGGGGCGCCAATGAGCGCTCCAACCGCAGCGACGATGGCCTCTGTAACCGTGACGCGTTCACCCTGCTTGTTGTTCAAAGGCTTGACCCACCATTGTTCGCCATCGCCGTCAGCAGCGAGGAAGGTCCCAGATCCGCCCCTCGGACTCGGCTTGATCGGGACCTCAATGACCGGCGGGTTGAGAGGGTCACCGCGGCCAGCCAGATTCCCCTCCCATCTGTCGAAGTCCACAGCCATACAGCAAGGTTATAGCCGTACGGTGTGACGAAGGACGTCTCACCCCGTGGACCCCAGACCCGCCCCGTCCATCAGATCGCTGTCTCGATCGCTTTGAACGTCCATTGAAGGTGTCCAGTGTCTGCACCATGTGTTCCGGGTTTGGCCCTCGTAGCCAGTAATGCTGGCCAGCCGACGCTGCGAACCTTGAGACAGGTGGCGTCTGAAGAACATGTGGGGGAACTCGACATGGCCCGGTCCCGGCTGGGGAACGCTTCGACTGTCTCGTTCCTAGAGGGTTACGTGGGTGACGCAGATGTCGTCGCCTTGGGGTTTGGAGGAGGCGGTGGAGGCGTCGGCGGGGCCGTACAGATGGCCGAGCATTCCCTGCACCATGCCCCGGTCGACTGCGCAGATGACCGGATGTTCCACGACCGCGTCGCCGAAGGGGCAGTTCTGGGCGACGATCTGGTACCTGTCGTCCTCGGCCCGTTCGGCTCTGGCTGCGAAACCGTGGGCTGACAGCGCATCGGCCACCGCATGCAGGGCACCCTGGTAGCTGCGGTGCGTCTCGCCGGGATCGATTGCCGCGGCCATCGCCTTGCCGTACTCGACCCCCACCTCCTCGGCCATCTCCTCGGCAGCATGGGCGGGCAGCATCGCCAAGGCCCGCCCCAGCAGGGAGACCAGCACATCGTCATGGCGCACGTTCACTTCCAGGCGCACCTCGGTGTGAACCGGCCGGTAGTGCTTGGAGGGGCGCCCGACCCCACCGCCCGGTTTGGCGACCTCGACGCCGAGGTGGCCCCCGGCAGTGAGCTTGTCGAGATGGTGGCGCGCAACGTTGGCGTGCAGGTCGAACTCCTCGGCCACTTCGCTTGCGGTTACACCGTCGGGGTTCTGATGGACGTGCAGATAGATGTCCCGGCGGGTGATGTCACCAAAAGCCGCGGTTATGGCAGAGACCGTCGAAGCGAACTCTGTGGGGCTGAGGTGCTGGGCGTCCACGACGCTATTCTACGCATATATGACCGTCACCGAAGCCGAAGTGATCGAGGCTCTGCGTCCGGTCGAGGATCCGGAACTTCATCGCAGCATCGTTGATCTGGGGATGGTCCGCTCCACCACCATCGACGGTGGCCATGTCGAGGTCGGCATTGACCTCACGATCGCCGGTTGCCCGCTGCGCAACGAGATCCAGAATCGGGTCTCCGGGGCTGTTACTGCTCTCGACGGGGTCAACGTGGTGACCATCGACTTCGGCGTGATGACCGATGAGCAACGGGCGGAGGTCCGCGGGATGCTCCACGGCGATCCCGCCGCGACAGCGGGGTCACAGCCGGCCCACGGCCACGCGCAGGGGCGTGCCATTCCCTTCGCCCAACCGGGCAACAAGACCCGCACGCTGCTGATCGCCTCGGGCAAGGGCGGAGTGGGGAAATCGTCGGTGACCGCAAACCTGGGCATCGCTCTGGCTCAGAGAGGTCACAGCGTGGCCGTTGTCGATGCGGACGTCTGGGGTTTCTCGATCCCGCGGATGCTCGGCGTCGAGCAGGCGCCGACGGTGATCGACGACATGATCATCCCCCCCGAGACTCACGGTGTGCGCTGTGTCTCGATGGGCTTCTTCGCCCGGGAGGACCAGCCGGTCATCTGGCGGGGCCCGATGCTGCACAAGGCGCTCGAGCAGTTCCTGACAGACGTGTTCTGGGACGACCCCGATTTCCTGCTCGTCGATCTGCCCCCCGGCACCGGCGACATCTCGTTGTCGCTGGCACAGTTCCTGCCCCGTGCGGAGGCCTACGTCGTCACCACCCCCAACCCGGCGGCCCAGCGGGTCGCTCAGCGTTCGGCGTTCATGTTCGACCAAGTCAAGATAAAGGTGAAAGCCGTGATCGAGAACATGTCGTGGTTCACCGGCGACGACCACAAGCGCTACCACCTGTTCGGCGCCGGCGGCGGCGCTGAGCTGGCGAAGCGCCTCGAGGTCGATCTCATCGGTCAGATCCCGATGGCGATCGCGCTGCGTGAGGGCTCGGACCAGGGTGAGCCGATCATGGCCTTCGACCCCCAGAGTGAGGCATCGGCTGTTTTTGCGGGGATGGCCCGGTGGATTGAGACCCACAAGCCGTCGAAACGTTCGCATCCGGAACTGATAATCAACTGACCGGTCCGCCCGCCACGCCGGCTGTCCTGTAATAATTCGCTTCAGGCACTGGTTTTGTGGAGTGCGGTTGAGCTGACTGAGGAGAACAGACAAGTGGATGTCCGCATTGGAGTGAGTGACCACGCCCGTGAGATCGTGGTCCAACTTCCCGACGAAACCGACCGTTCCTCGGTCAAGAACTCGATTGACGAGGCGATCAGCGGTGCGACAGCGACGCTGTGGTTGACCGACGAGAAGGGCAGGGAAGTGGTGGTGGCGGCCTCGAAGATCGCGTTCGTTGAACTGGGCCCCGAAGGGGGCAACCCGATCGGCTTCGGCTGAGGCACGGCGGTACGTTCGGTGGCCAGCCTCGCGGAGATCGCTCGAGCGAAGACCTCGCTCGACTCCGCGGCGATTGCCCATCTTCAGCGCTTGGTCAGTTCATGGTCGTTGCTGAGCGACCTGTCGTTCAGCGATCTGCTGCTGTATGTGCCGAGCAATGGGCTGCCGAGTACTGGGGGTAAAACGAACATCGCCGATACGAGCGAATTCGTCGTGTTGGGCCACACGCGTTCGGTCACCGGCGCGACGGTCCACTACGGCGACCCGGTCGGCCAGACTGTCTCGGTTGCCGACAATCCGCTGCTGGCGCAGGCGATGACGGACAGTCGGAGGCTTCAGGGCTTGATCACCAGGAGCGATCTCCACGTCCCCGATCATGATCAACTGGTTGAAGAAGACATCAGGATGCCGGGCGCGGGTGCGCAGATCGCGGTCGAGTACATCCCGGTGCGTGGCGACGGCGAGATCGTGGCCGTGCTCACAAGGGAGGCAGAGTCGGCATTCGTCCGTCACCGAAGCCCGGTAGAACGCCCGTATCGGGCTGTCGGGGAGCGGTTGGCTCAAATGGTCGCCGATGGAGCCTTTCCGTTCGCCGAATCGGAACGGGTCGGTGAACTGCGTGAGCCGCGCGTGGGTGACGGTGTCGTGGTTCTGGACCGTGAAGGGCGGATCGAGTACGCCTCACCCAACGCGGTCTCGGCGATGCATCGCCTGCGGGTGCTCAGCAACCTCGAGGGCAGGCGACTGCGAGAGCTCGGGATCGACGAGTCGGCCGTTCGACGGGCGTTCTCCTCTCGTCACAGCACTGTCGATGAGTTCGAGGAGGCCGAGGATGCCTGCGTCGTGGTGCGCTGCCATCCGCTGATTGAACACGGGAGGGTGACGGGTGCTGTGGGCCTTCTGCGAGACATCTCTGAGTTGCGCAGCCGGGACCGACTTCTTATCTCCAAGAACACCACGATTCGTGAGATTCACCATCGTGTGAAGAACAACCTGCAGACAATCCAGTCCCTGCTTCGTCTGCAGACCAGGCGTCTCTCCTCCCCGGAGGCGGTCGCCGCCGTCGAACAGTCAGCCCGCCGGATCGGATCGATCGCTGTGGTTCACGAGACCCTGACCGCCGATGCAGGCGACATCGTTGATTTCGATGCGGTGGTGAGCAGACTTGTACGGATGGTCGAGGAGGGGCTCGGCGCACCGGAACGCCCGGTGCGCATCGAGGTGAGCGGCAGCATCGGGGCCCTCGGAGGTGACGTTTCGATGCCTCTGGCCGTGGTGGTCACCGAGTTGTTGCAGAACTCAATTGATCACGGTTCCGGATCTGAACATCCGGTGAGTGTTCGACTCGGTGGTGACAGCAAGGAGTTGTCGATCTGTGTGCAGGACCACGGCCCGGGAGTTCCTGAGGGATTCTCGCTTGATCGCGATGCAGGACTGGGCTTGACGATCGTTCGCACTTTCGTGGTGTCGGATCTTGGTGGGCGGATCACGTTTGCTCGTTCAGACGCCACAACTGACGGCCACGATCTTGGAGGTTCGGCGGGTACTACCGTCGATGTGCGGGTTCCGCGCCCGGGTCCTGCGTTGCCCTTCGGTTAGTGCGGGACCGATCGGTTGGAGCCCGGTCGGTCTACGCTGTTCTCAGCGGGGCTCAGGAGCGTGTCTTGGCGAGGGCTGCGGCGGCACGCAGGCGCCGACGGATGACTCGGCGTTCCTCCTCGGAGGTTCCGCCCCAGACGCCGGTGTCCTGGTTGGTGGTGAGGGCGAAATCCAGGCACTCGTCCTTGCATTGGCATGAGAAACAGACCTGTTTGGCGGATGCGATCTGATCGACCGCCGGCCCGGTCGTTCCGACCGGAAAGAACAGTGCCGGGTCTGTGTCGCGACATGCCGCTTCAACTCGCCAGTCGAGTGCGGATGCGAAAGCGTCGGCTGTGAGGGCCACGATTATCCTCCTAGTGCGCTATTTTCTGGGCCTCTTCGTGTCGCTGGTCTCCCGGCGATCCGGCAATAATAGGAACAGGTTCTCCTTCCCCGCAAGGGTTTTTTGAAACTTGTTCTGTTTTTTCTGAACCGACGAACCGCAACCGCTGTGTACGGACGGACCCAAAATCCGCGAGACTCTGGCTGATGACCCAAGTGATCGCACACCGAGGAGCGTCGAAAGCAGCTCAGGAGAACACCCTGGATGCGTTCCGGTTGGCGCAGACTATGGGTGCTGAATGGGTCGAACTTGATGCTCGACGCGCCGCCGACGGTGTGGTCGTGGTCCACCACGACGCCCACCTCGCTGACGGACGGATCCTGGCAGAGATCTCCAGTGAGGATCTGCCCGACTACATTCCGAACCTTGCAGAGGCTCTCGAAGCCTGTGGGGACACCAGCGTCAACATCGAGATCAAGAATCTTCCCAATGATCCCGACTACGACGAGGACCACCTGGTCGCCGACGCGGTAGCGGGTCTCGTACAGGCATATCTCGGCCCGCAGCGAGCACTGATCACTTCGTTCAACATCGACGCTGTTGATCGGATCCGCGCTGTCGACCCGTCGATTCCGTGCGGCTGGCTGCTGTTTCAGATGACCGACCCGGCCAGCGCCATCGGCCGGGCCGTCGCCCATGAAATGAAGGCGATCCACCCCTGGGACGTCCTGGTCGATGTCAATTTCGTCAATCGGGCCCATGCCGCAGGGCTGTTGGTGAACGTCTGGACCGTCGATGACCCGCAGCGGATGGCTCAACTCATCGAGATGGGTGTGGACGGAATCTGCACCAATGTCCCCGATGTGGCAAGAAGGGTCATCGACGCCTGAGCGGCACGACTCACCGAACCTCGGGCATCAACAGAGAGAGCCGTTCGGGGGTCCAGGTGAACCGCAGACGTCTGCTCGCGCCCAGGTAGTCGCCGTCAACCTGGTACGGGGCTCCGGGATCGCACTCAATCACCAGCGATCGCATATCGGTACGGAGGTCGACATTGCGCTGTTTGCTCAGGTCGTTGCCCCTTAGCGCACCTGCCAACACGGGACCGAGGCTGGTTAAGCGGAGCTCTTCAAGTGTCACCACCGCCAGGGGATCGGTGAGGGTGAGCCCCGGAACCAGGTCGATGGGACGGCTTCCCAGGTAGGTGTAGGGATTGGTGTTCATGACCACGGTCATGAAGCCCTCGGCGAGTTCGTCACCGGCCGGGCCCATGACGCGCAGCGGAGGGTTGCGGCGGTCGACCCCGCGCACCCAGGTGTCGAGTGCCGCCCACACGAACAGGGGATGGCCTGCCCAGCGTTTCCACGGTCCCCGAGTCTCGACCTGCTCCACGACCGCGGCGTCGAAACCGACACCGCAGTGAAACAGGAAGTAACGCCCCTCCACTGCTCCCAGACCGATGCGGTGTATCGAGCCGCGGTCGATCGCATCGAGCAGCACCAGACAGGCATCGGCGGGATCGTCGGGAAGACCGAGGATCCGGGCGAGAACGTTGGTTGAGCCTCCAGGAAGAGTCGCCAACGCGGTATCGGTACCGGCGAGACCGTTGGCGGCTTCATTCACAGTGCCGTCACCGCCGAGCACGACCACGAGGTCGTAGTTGTCGTTGGCGGCGGACTGGGCGAGGCGCGTGGCGTGTCCTGGACGGCTGGTTTCGGCCAGGGTCACGTCGTGGTCGGCCGACAGAATCTTGTAGATGATCACTCGGCGGCGGGCGGTCACTGACGAGGCGACCGAATTGACGATGAAGAGGATGCGCAAGAACATCAAAACTATCCGCTCAACTCAGATAGGCATTCGGCAACCTCGCTGGCAGACTCGTGGGCTATGAAAGTTGTTGTATGCGTTAAACAAATCCCGGACCCGGCCGATCCGGGTGCGCTCGATCCGGAGACCATGACGCTCGTACGTGATCAGAAGCTGATTCTCGACGAGTCCGACAGCTACGGAGTCGAGATGGCCCTGCAACTCGTCGACACTGTCGGCGACGGTTCGGTGCACCTTGTCTCGATGGCTCCGGACAATCAGGTCACCGGTCTGCGCACTGCGCTGGCCATGGGTGCCGACAGCGCCACGCTTGTGAGCGACGAGGCACTCAAGGGATCCGATGCGCTCGGAACGGCCAAGGTTCTTGCCGCGGCGATCGCCCGCAGTGAACCCGACCTGGTGTTGGCTGCGACCGAGTCGAGCGACGGTTACACGGGCACCGTGCCTGAGATGGTCGCTGAGTTGTTGGGCCTTCCGTCGGTCACGTTCGCAAAGGCAGTCGCGGTCGAGGGCGGCACGGCCAATGTGCAGCGCCAGACCGAGGCGGGCTACGACGATGTCGAGTGTCCGCTGCCGGCGGTCGTGTCGGTGACCGCAGGTGTGGTCGAGCCCCGATATCCGTCGTTCAAGGGGATCATGTCGGCGAAGTCGAAACCCGTCGACGAACTCGGGATCAGCGATCTCGGGATCGATGCCGGATCCGTCGGTTGGGCCGGAGGCTCCCAGGAGATTGTGAGCGTTGCCGACGCTCCGACCCGTGAGGCGGGCGAAGTGATAGAAGACGAGGGAGACGCCCACGAGCGGATCGTGGCCTTCCTCGATGAACTCAAGGTTCTGTGAGGGAGGACACGACATGGGACTCGAGAAGATCTGGGTGTTCGGTGAGACCAACGGCGATGCCGTCGCCACGATCACCCTGGAGATGCTGGCGAAAGCCCGCGAGATCGCCGACACCGTCGAGGTGTTCATGGCTGGAGACGGCGACGACCACGCCGAGGAGTTGGGTGACCACGGCGCCGAGACCGTATACAGCACGGGTGACCTTGACGGGGCCATGCAGGGCGTTTCGGTTGCCTCCGCGGTCGCTGAGGCGATCGACAGCGGCGATGTGGACGCACCGGAGGCTTTCCTGCTCGGCACCACCCAGGACGGTCGTGACGTCGCCGCGAGGCTTTCGGTGAAGCTCAACTCGCCGGTCATCACCAACATCGTCGACCTCGTCGTGGACGGTGACGACCTGTTGGGCAGCGAGCCGATCTTCGGCGGCGCGACCGATGTGATGACCAAGAACGCTTCGGACAACCCGGGGATCTTCCTGGTTCGCCCGAAGTCGTTCGCGGCCGAACCGGTCGGCGGCGCGGAGGCCGACGTGGAGGACCTTGCTGTCGGCGACCTGGGAGCGGCAGGTGCAGCGCGTGTCGTTGCCACCTTCGCAGAGGAGTCGGTCGGCCCCAAGCTCGATGAGGCGAACATTGTTGTCTCGGGTGGTCGTGGACTCGGCGACTCAGAGGCGTACTCGATGATCGAGGACCTGGCCAAAGCGGTGGGAGCCGCTCCCGGCGCCAGTCGTGCCATCGTCGATGCAGGCTGGGTTCCCTACAGCTATCAGGTTGGTCAGACCGGCAAGGTCGTCAAACCGACGGTCTATATCGCCTGTGGGATTTCAGGAGCAACGCAGCACCTTGTCGGCATGAAGGGATCGAAGAACATCATCGCCATCAACAAGGATTCCGAAGCGCCGATCTTCGCGGTTGCTGATCTGGGCATTGTCGGCGATGTCCACAAAGTTCTGCCCAAGCTGATCGAAGCTCTCAGCGGCTGATCAACAGCAGAACAACTGGGATCTTGCGCCATTCTCGGCTTTTGTGACTTTTCACAAAATGCACAGACTTATCCACACCTGTTGAGTAACGGCAGGTCGACGCTGCGTTCACACCAGCGGCCAGGGCCAGCGGTATCGGTTGCTGTCACCGTGCGGGAAGGCTCTGTTGATGGCCAATGCCTTGGTTCGGGTGAGTATCGCGTCCTGTTCCAGGGGGTCGAGGAGGGCCGCGATGGGCTCGGGAATCCCCCGGTCGAGAAACGCCCAAAGGTCGTCCTGCAGCTGTTCTGGTAGAGGCTCGCCGGCGAAGTCCCAGATCACCGTGCGGAGTTTGAACTGGTGGTGAAATGCCAGGCCGTGGTCGATCGCCCAGATTCGGCTGTCGGTTCCCAGCAGACAGTGCCCCGATTTCCGATCTGTGTTGTTGATGACCAGGTCGAGCGCACAGATCTGGCGGAAGGACTCGTCGTAGCGGTCGCCGGCCTCGTGCAGTGTGAAGTAGTGCTCCTCGTACTCGTGGGGAACGAACAGTTGCAGTGCCCCCGTCTCGAGTGGCGCGTCGTCGCGCACGACGGTGGGAGGGACCACGTCCCACCCGAGATCATCGGCGACCAGGAAGGCTGCGACCTCTCGCCGGTAGAGGCCGTCCGGGAAGTCCCATAGCGGACGCTCCCCCTGAAGTGGCTTGTAGATCGCCTGGGCCCTCAGTCCTTCATGGGCGAGATTGACGAGAAAGGTTGCGTTGGAGGAATAGGGCATCCGCCCGACCAGTTCCAGCTCTCCTTCGGAGAGCAGTGACAACGCACGCTCGGTGGCGATCGGCTCGCGATCAAAGAACGGCGATTCGTTCCCACTCATCCCACCCTCAGTTCCGGCACGGGCACCAGTCGCCGTTGCGGGCTTCGAGTGGTTGGCCGCAATATTGACATGGTGGACGTCCTGCCGCCACCACCGAGCGGGCACGGTCGATGAGTCCGGCCACGTCTGCACGCTGCAGGAAGAACCGGGCCTGGAAGGGTTCGTCGTCTTCGTCGTCGACGAAAGACTCCGCCACGACAACGAGGCGGTCGAGTTCTTGGGCGTAGGCGATGGCGAGGCTGGCGACCGTCCACTCCGTGACAACCGGTTCTCTCAGGTCGAGGTCCGACGGGGGATCGCCGATCTCACCGTCGGGCAGTTCGCGCAGTACCCGGTCCAGGTACTCCGCGAGGGCGGCTACCTGCTGCTTCTCCACCTTCAGCGAAACCAGCTGACCCTCGCTGCGGGCCTGCAGAAAGAACTCGCGTTGACCCTTGGGTCCGAGGGTTCCGACCGTAAGAAAATCGAGTTCTTGAAAGTCGAAGGATCGGCTCATGACGGCACCAGTGTTGTGAGGTCGTCGCCCGTGGAGTTCACGGTCAGAACGATCGGTCCTCCGGGCGTGTAGAGGATCGCGGTTGTGGAGCAGGGAGACACCACGATGCGTTGGAAGAGGTCGAGGTGGGTGCCGGTCGCCGACGCCACGACTGCTTTGATGACATCAGCGTGAGAGACAGCCACGATGGTCTCGCCAGGATGGGCGGCGACAAGGCGGTGGACCGTGTCCAGCGCACGGCTCTGCATTTCGGAGAACGACTCACCTTTGGGGAAACGGAATCCGCTCGGATAGCGCTGCACCTGCTTCCACTCGGGTTTCTTGCGCAGATCATCGAGCTTGCGGCCCGTCCACGTTCCGAAGTCGCACTCGATCAGCCCGAGGGACTGTCGCACACGCAGCTTCAGCGCTCGAGCGATCGGCTTGGCGGTCTCTCGTGTTCGTTCCATCGGTGAGGCGTAGACGGCCGCGACAGAGTCGAGAGCGGCGATTCGCTGAGCTGCGGCGGCGGCCTGGGCGATCCCTTCCTCGGCAAGGTGCAGACCCGGTGCCCTGCCAGGGAGCGAGGCGCCGGTTGTGGGTGTTTGTCCGTGGCGCACGAACAGCACCAGTGTCGGTTCGGGGGCGTCTGATATGGGGGCCATGACTGCTGCACAACGTACCCTGTGAGTGATGCAATCACCTGATCCGAGTTCCGCCGCTGCCGACACGGCGAACCGCGCCGCGGCGGTGCTCGGTCAGATTGAGAATGAGGTGGTGCAGTGTCGTGCATGTCCGCGGCTGGTCGAGTGGCGTGAGCGGGTCGGGCAACAGAAACGGGCGGCTTACAGGGACCAGCAGTATTGGGCCAGGCCGGTCCCGGGTTTCGGCGACCCCGAAGCCCGTCTGTTGGTGCTCGGCCTGGCACCGGCCGCTCACGGAGCCAATCGCACCGGTCGGATGTTCACCGGTGACCGCTCGGGCGACTGGTTGTATCGGGCCCTGTGGCGCGCAGGTTACGCATCCCAGGAGTCGTCAACGAGCCGTGACGACGGGTTGTCGCTCGACGGCGCCTGGATCACCGCGCCCGTGAAGTGCGCTCCTGTCGCCAACAAGCCGACTCCGGACGAGCGGGACAACTGTCAACCTTTCCTGGAGGCCGAGTTGGCTGCGCTCGACTCGCTGAGGGTGATCGTGGCGTTGGGAGGGTTCGCTCACAGCGTGGCGTGTCGACACTTCGGCCTGCGACCCCGTCCCAAGTTCGGGCACGGCCGAGAAGTTCCCCTCGGCAACGGCATGACCCTGCTGTGCAGTTTTCATGTGAGCCAGCAGAACACGTTCACCGGCCGCTTGACCGAACCGATGCTGGACGCGATTTTCAGCCGCGCCCGCGAGCTGGAGGCATCGAACGGGTAGGTGCACAATCTGCAAGTCTAACTTGCAGATTGTGCAACCCATTTGTATGCTTCAATGATGATCGAACGGGTGATCACCGGACAGTTGACGAAGTTGTTCCGCCAATACCCGTTCGTTACCGTGACCGGTCCTCGTCAAGCGGGCAAGACTACGCTCTGCCGTTCAACATTTGGAGATGCGGCGTACGCCAGTCTGGAATCTCCCGATGATCGAGCCTTTGCGGAGGGAGACCCTCGAGGATTTCTTCAGCGACTCGGCACTCCAGCGATCATCGACGAAATCCAGCATGTACCCATGCTGTTGTCGTACTTGCAGGTAATCGCCGACGAAGACGGGCGCAACAGCCTGTACGTATTGACAGGAAGCGAGAACTTGAAGCTGTCAGACGCAGTCGGCCAGTCGCTCGCCGGCCGTACCGCGCTGCTGCGCCTCCTGCCCTTCTCGCTCGAAGAATCCAGGCGAGCGGGCGCGAGCGAAACGTTTGCCGATGTCGCGTTCAACGGTTTCTATCCGCGCATTGTTGATCAACGGCTGGAACCCCGCCAAGCGCTCGGAGACTATTTTGAGACGTACGTCGAACGCGATGTGCGCCGCATGGGAGGTGTCGGTGACCTGTCGGCGTTCAGGCGGTTCGTTTCGCTCTGCGCCGGACGCGTGGGGCAGATGCTCAATCTTGTATCGCTCAGCGGTGATGTAGGGGTGTCGCACACGACGATCCGCCAATGGGTGACTCTGCTCGAGCGCAGCTACGTAGCGTTCTTGTTGCCACCCTTTGCGGCGAACATTCGAAAGCGGCTGGTCAAGGCCCCGAAGCTCTATTTCTACGATGTCGGCCTCGCGAGCTACCTTCTCGGTATAGAAAGTCCCGGCCAAGTGGCAACCCATCCATTGCGCGGTTCGCTATTTGAGAATGTCGTCGTCGCTGAGGCGGCCAAGCACTGCTACAACCGCGGCCGCGAGCCCCGGCTATCGTTCTTCCGCGACTCGCGCGGCCTCGAATGTGATCTGTTCTATGAGACCGAGCGAGGGATAAATGCCATCGAGGCCAAGTCTGGTGTGACAATCGCATCGGACTTCGCGCGTTCCCTCGACCGCGTCGCTGAACTGGTTCCGAATGTGGCTGCCGAGACTGTTGTTTACGGTGGAGCGACTGCGGAGCAGCGGGGCGCGCGTGGAATAGTACCGCTTGGACAGTTCGACGAAGCGTTGGAAGTGTTCGATGCGGACAAATCAGTGCGGGTCACCTGTGGCGGAACCCCGGTTGCCGGCGTTGACGTCCTAGCGCTGTTCCCGAACAACGTGTGGCAGCGTGCGAGGAGTGACATTGCCGGAGTCGCGCGGTTGAAGCTGTACACGACGGACCTTCCCATGACTGTATTTGTAGCCGGAGAGCGACTGAGTGCCGGGATTGTCCGCGATTGGGTTCCCGCGCAGGGCGCGCTGGAGGTGGAGCTTGAAGGACTCGCCGACGGCGGTTCGGTGATTCTTGCGGACGGAACAGGTCACGTTCCTGGTATCGAAGGTCGTCTCAATCCGATTCTCGATACGGCTGCGCGAACATACCTGTACACCACGAATGTTGCGGTCAACGGTGGTCAACCACAACCCGTTCCGTTCACGGTGGGTGAAGACGTCCTCAGCCTGGTCGATTCCCAAGGCAGCGAGCGCGAGCTTCGGATTGTTGCGATCACCGGTCAATCGTCACTAGTTGAGTACCGCGTGCCCTAGGGCAGGTACATGAGGGCTGAATGTCGGGGCGGCGTCACCGAAAAGCGGTGAGCAAGCGCTAGCCTCGCGGCTCAATGACTTGTGGAACGAAACCCCGGGCGCCTCGACGGGCGGGCGTGATCAGCGCCGTGGCGGCCTGCTTGGTTCTGTTCGCTTCGGGCTGCGCTGCCAACAACGATCCCTCCAACTGGGCAGAGGCTGAGGCCGACGGCACTCTCGAGGAGAACTTCATGCGCTCCTGCCAAACGGCCAATGAGGGCGGTGGCCTGAATGTGTCGCAGGTCGCGTCCTACTGTGAATGTGCCTACGACGGACTGGCGCAGCGTTACGCCGACGATTTCGACGACTTCAAGGACGCCGAGAAACGGCTGCGCAACGACCCGCAAGACATCGACCCGGCGATACGCGAACTATTCACGAGGTGTCTCCCGCAATAACCCGAGGGTCAGGCGGTAGCGGTCCTGGTGATCGAGACCGTGTGGCTGGCGTCGGGTTCCACCGGTGCACCCTGCGCGTGGTCAGGGGCGGATGCCGAACTCCGGGCGTTGGGTGCGGGTGCGTTTCAGTTCCCAGAATCCGTCGATGTTCATCATCGTGACCAGGGCGTCCCACATGGCCAACGAGTCCTCGGTCGGTGGAACTCGGGTGATGACAGGACCGAAGTAGGCCTGCTTGTCGCCGTCTCGGTTGTCGAAGGCAATGATCGGGGTTCCCACATCGTCGCCGCAGAGAGCCAGGCCTGCGTCGTGGCGCTGTGCGATCTCGTCGTCGAAGGTCTCTGCGTCGTAGGCGGCACCGTGTGAAGCGTCGAGACCGACGCTCTCGAGCGCTTCGGTCAGATCGAAGTCGAAATCTTCGTCGTGGTGGATCCGTCTGCCGTACTCCCAGTAGAGGTTGAAGACCGCGTCTTCGCCTTCTGCGGCACGCACCGATTCCATCACCCGCAACAGGCGGTAGGTCCGGTCCGTCGGTTCGTAGAACGGCGACTCCGGGTCGGGCTGGTTCTTGAGCAGGAGGCTGATCGGCTGCCAGGTGATGTTGAGGTCACGGGCAGGCTTGATCTCGTCGACGACCCAACGGGCCGTCACCCAGCACCACGGTCAAATTGGGTCCACCCAGAACTCGATATCCATGTTGTCACCCCCCTGGCTTGGTCACTCCGCTGACTCGGTCACTCTGCTGGCTTGGTCGAAACGGTTACCTTAGCGGCGGGCTGGGCCCAGTCCGGCCACCGGTCGCGGCTCTTCTGGGCCAATTTGTGCATCAACGCGATCGCTCCGGGGTCGTCGTCCCCCGGCCTCGTCTCGATCACGCCGTCGGCTGCCATCGCGCCGATCACGGCTCGTCCGAGTTCGGTGCGGACGATGGTGAGGGTCCAGTCGGAGAGCTCTCCGATGCCTCCCGTGGAGATGTCGGCGTGTTCTGCGGCGAAGTCGGGGCACAGGTGGCAGCCCTCGCGGGTCCAGGCGTGGCATTCCTTGAGGTTGATCTCGTGGTAGCCGCCGTCCTTGGTCCAGATCTGGAAGACGCCCTTGATGTTCATCTTGGAGATGTTCTCCTTGGCGAGGCCGTACTTGACCTCGAACAGTTCGTCGAAGAGGGAGTCGTCGAACGATTTGGAACAGAGCAGACCGATGTTGAGCTTGATCGGTCGCGAGACCTTTCCGACTTTGCGATGCCACATCACCGGCGCCACTGACGTCTGGCAGCTCATGCCGACGAGTGCGAGCCGCTCGAGGCCCTGGGTCTTGGCTTCGGGGAAGGCCATGGTGTTGGCGGAGTAGGTGTAGCGGCTCCCCGCGCCCCGCAGCACCTCCTCGCGGTTGGTGGCGACCATCGGGAAGGCCTTCCAGCCGGGCTCTCCGTTGGGCAGGTTCTCGACGCCGCTGGTGAGGGCCCCGTCGATGATGTCGTTCTCGATGCACCAGATGAGGATCGCCGACACCAGGCCGCCGTCCTGGCCGGTCTCGTAGACGAAATCGTCAGAGGCGCGGGTCAACAGGATGTCGGAGTAGATGCCGGACACCTCTTCGGGTGTGCGTTCACGACCGAACAGGTGCATGTCGGCTTCTGGTTCCCACATGCGGAATCGGGGGCATGCCCGGGTGCATGAGGTGCATCCCTTCTGCCCGTGGACGCAGTCGTCGAGACCCAGTTCCTCTTCGAGGTGGAATGGTGTGTATGCGCCCGGTTCGTGTTCGTAGCCGATCACGTCGTGAGGGCAGGAGATCACGCAGCCGGCGCAGCCTGTGCAGAGCCCGCTGGTGATCACCTCGTCGAAGAGCTCCTTCCACTGGTATGTCCAGCGGGGTTTCTTCGCCGGGGGCGATTCGGTGACGGCCATGCGTTCAAGCTAGCCGCTGAGTAGTCGACGGGCCGAGATGTGAATGACCAGTCTCTTACGGGGCCAGAGCGGAGACTGAGACGACCGCGACGCCGTCGGGGCGGTCGTAGCTGTAGCCGGCACCGTGTTGCCGCCAGCGGACGCCAGCACCACCGACGCCCGCCGCCAGCGAACCACCGAACTCTCCGTCTTACCGCAGCCCCGGCGAACAATCCGCTGAAGCTCACAGCCTTCTTGGTCCCTCAAACGACGAACCCGCAATGGTTTCGACATAAACCCAATCAAAACACGCACCCAACCTCAAGAGGTGAACGCGCCACAACCACCAACGTTTGTGGACACCGCGCTAGCGGCTCCGGTGTCCGCCTGGATGCCCGAGCCGGAGGATGCACGTTGCTCGTGCCCGTGGCATCGCCTGGTTGCATCGCGGTGACAGCGCCCGCACCCGTTCTGGTTGGTTTTGGTCTGGCAGGTTCAACGGTTCGTAGCCTGCTTCGACTGTTGTTTGAGCAGCGACAGTTTCGGCTGTGACGGAGAACCCGAAACCGATTTCTGTGTCGCCGCCGGACGGGTTCTCGTCGGCGTTCAATATTTGGATGCAGCCGTTGTTGAGCAGCCATTGTTCGGTTGTGGCCATCTGAGCGGGGGTGAGTGTCCGGTCGGTGCCGAGCATGCGTCGTGTGGCTGCGCCGCCGAGGTCGTGGAGCATTTTGAGGTACCGGCGTTCAGCGTCGGTGAGGCTGTTGAACGTCGGACGGTAGACACGTTCCTGCATGACAGTCTCGGTGAGCAGGATCGACTCGGTGGCTGCATGGCCGGTGATTTCGCTGGCGGGTGCGCCGGCGATGCGCCAGGCGTGGTCTCCGAGGAGTTGGAGATGGTACGGGAGCCCTCCACAAGCGCCTGCGAGCATCCGTGCAGCCTCGCGCGTGCAGGTGCCGCCTCCGGCTTTGACTGACTCGGTGAAGAACCGGATCGCGTCGGCTGCGTCGAGTGTCGGGAGGTCGACGGAGTCGCAACGCCGGAAGAACGAGAACCTGTCGTCTTCGAGGTAGGTGTGTTTGATCTCAGGCAGGCTCGCGCCGGCGAACGCCAGCGGCAGCCGCTGGCGTTTGGATACATGTTGGAGGTCGTTGGCGAGCCGCAGCAGCGATTCTGAGTCGCAACGGTGCATCTCATCGACTGACAGCAGCACCCCAGCGTCGTGTTCATCTGCTGCGGCTGTGAGTTCTGTGAGCTGTCGGCGCAGACCCCATCGGGGTTTCATTCGTCGTAGGGTTTCGCGGTGAGCGTAGAATGGTCCGACCCGTACGCCTTTGACTGTTGTTGCCTGTTCATCGTCGTCGGGGTTGTCGCTGAACGAGCGTGCCCAGTCGATCATCTCAGAGATTCGTTCGCCGACCCCGGCGCTGCCGGCGTCCACGGAGACGACGACCCAGCCTTGTTGCGCGGCTTGGTTCTCGATCTCGTTGAGAAGCACCGTTTTGCCCGACCCGCGCGGCCCTGTGTACACAGTCGTGTATCGGCTGGCGCCCGGTCCAGTTTCGATGGCCTGAGCCGACGCGGCGAGCAGTCCGTCTCTACCGATCAGAACATGCGGCGCGTATCCGAAAGTCGGAGTGAACGGATTACTCGGTTGCATAAATGCAACGATAACACATTTATGCAACAGTTTCTAGAAAAATACAGCGTATTCGTCTCTCATGGAGGCGAACGCGGCGTGTGTCTCTGCTTCGGTGGGCGGGTGGAGCGTGTAACCCTCAACAGTCTCTCGGTCGATTCTGCGCTGCAGCTCAGAGTTCAGGGAATCAAGCAGTCGCAACCGTGCCCGCCTCGCATCCATACCCGAAGCGTATATCGGTTGAGCGCCCTCGGCAGGACTCGAACCTGCGCACACGGCTCCGGAGGCCGATGCTCTATCCTCTGAGCTACGAGGGCTTGACCCTAAGGGGTCGGCCAATGCTACCGCTAGGATCAGGCGCTCCCAGCCACGTTCCAGCTACGTTGAGGTCCGGCCCATGGATGTGCGTCAACATCTTCGCTCTGCGCTCGCCGCGGCCCTCGATGGCGCGGGGATCGGTACCGAGCCCGAACAGATCGGAATCGAACGGCCGGGCAACCCCGCGCACGGCGACTGGTCGAGCAATGTTGCCTTGGCGACGGCCAAGCGCGCCGGCCGCAACCCCAGGGAGCTGGCCCAGGAGTTGGCCGACACGCTCAACGCGGATCCTCCCCGTCATGTCACCGCCGTCGAGGTCGCGGGCGCTGGATTCATAAACTTCCGTCTGGCGCCGAGCTGGTTGCACGACGTGCTGGCCGGCATCGTCGACGCGGGAATGTGGTCCTTCGCCCGCTCGGCTGTCGGAGCGGGATCATCGGTCAACATCGAGTACGTGTCGGCCAACCCGACCGGCCCGCTGCATGCGGGGCACGGTCGTTGGGCCGCCTACGGCGACTCGTTGGCACGCCTGTTCGAGCGCTGCGGCTATGACGTGACCCGAGAGTTCTATGTGAACGACCGGGGGGAGCAGACGTCGTTGTTCGGGGCGTCGTTGACGGCCCGCAAGGCCGGTGAAGAGCCTCCCGAGGGCGGCTACCTCGGGGACTACGTCGTCGAGTGGGCGCAGGAGATGCCCGCCGACGCTGATCCGGTCGCCTGGGGGACCGAGCGCGCCCACCTCGACCAGGTCGAGGTGCTGGCGTCGATGAACGCCGAGTTCGATCATTGGGCGTCGGAGAATCGGCTTGCGCAGTCGGGTGCGGTCGAGGCGACCCTGGCCGACTTGACCAAGCGCGGGTTCGTCTATGAGTCCGAGGGTGCGACATGGCTGCGCACCACCGAATTCGGCGACGACCAGGACCGGGTCCTCATCAAGTCCGACGGTAAGCCCACCTACTTCCTTCCAGACATCGCGTACCACCAGCAGAAGTACTCCCGCGGCGAGCGGCTGATCGACATTCTGGGCGCCGACCACCACGGCTACGTCTCGCGGATGACTGCGGCGATGCAGATGCTGGGTCACCCCGCCGACAGCTACGAGGTGCTCATCGGCCAGCACGTGACCCTGATGCGGGACGGTGCTGAGGCGCGGCTGTCCAAGCGCGCCGGCCAGATGGTGGAGGCCCGCGACCTCGTTGAGCTGGCCGGTGCTGACGTTGCGCGCCTCACGTTCCTGTTGCAGTCGATCGACACGACCCAGACGATCGACGTCGATCTTGTGGTGGCGGAGTCGAGCGAGAACCCGGTGTACTACGTGCAGTACGCGAATGCCCGGGTGCATTCTCTGGCCCGGCAGGCCGCCCGGCGAGGCGTCGCGCTGTCGCCTCTGGCAGAGGTCGACCTGTCGGTTCTCACCCACCCGCGGGAGCTCGCCCTGCTGCGGGTGCTGTCGGAGCTACCGGACACTGTTGAACGGGCGACGGGCGCGCGTGCCCCCCATCAGGTCACGACCTGGGCCCGGGAATGCGCTGCAGCGCTTCACGGTTTCTGGCACGATTGCCCCATCTTGCGAGACGACATCGACGAAGAGGTGCGTCAAGCCCGGATGTGGCTGGTGGAAGCGACCCGCATCGGACTGGGCGTGAGCCTCGACCTGCTCGGCGTCTCCGCGCCCGAATCGATGTAGCCGTGTCTCCGTTGCCCTTCCGCCTGCTGCCCGACTCTGCTTCGGTCGTCGACGGGCGACTGCAGATCGGCGGTTGTGACCTGCTCGATCTGGCCGACGAGTACGGCACTCCCTTGTTCGTCTATGACGAGGCGCACCTGCGCGACCGTTGCCGCGAGGCGGTGGCGGTGTTCGGAGACGGCGTGGCGTACGCGACCAAGGCCTTCCTGTGCGCGGAGATGGCGCGGCTCGCACATTCGGAGGGGATGCACCTCGATGTTGCGACCGGCGGTGAGCTCCATGTCGCCCTTTCGGCCGGCGTTCCGGCGGACCGGCTCGTGATGCACGGCAACAACAAGTCGACGGCCGAGTTGACCGCCGCTCTCGAGGCGGGTGTGGGCCGAATCGTTGTTGACTCGTTCGACGAGCTCGACCGCCTCGACGACCTCCACGCTGCGCTCGGCGTCCGCCCCAAGGTGCTGTTGCGTCTGACTCCGGGGATCAAGGCGGAGACCCACGAGTTCGTGGCGACGGGCCACGACGACACGAAGTTCGGTTTCACCGTTTCGACTGGCGCGGCAGATGTCGCAATCGAACGGGCCCGCGCCTCGCAGTCGGTGGAGTTGGTGGGTGTCCACGCGCACATCGGCAGTCAGGTGTTCGCACTGTCTTCTCTGGAGCGGACCGTTGCGGTGATTGCGCAAGCGGCCGCGGGATACGACCTTGAAGAGATGAGCGTTGGCGGAGGGCTCGGCGTCGCTTATGTGACCGACGAATCGGCGCCGACGATCACGCAGTGGGGGGAGGCTGTGATCTCCACCTGCGCTCATCTGGGTGTGACGGCGCGGGTGTTGGCCGAACCGGGCCGTTCAATCGTGGCGGCGGCTGCGGTCACGCTCTACACGGTGGGCACGATCAAGCGGATCGACGGGGTTCGCACCTATGTGTCTGTCGACGGTGGGATGAGCGACAATCCTCGTCCGGTCCTCTACGGCTCCGGTTATGAGGCGTTTGTGCCTCGTGCGGTCGAGGCTGATAGGCCGATGACCGTCTCTGTGGTGGGCAAGCACTGCGAGTCCGGCGACTTGTTGGTGCGCGACGCGCAGGTTCCCGCTGATCTGGAGGTGGGCGACATTCTGGCCACGGCGGTGACCGGGGCGTACGGCCATTCGATGGGCTCCAACTACAACAAGGTGCTGCGTCCCCCGGTGGTGTTCGTCGCTGACGGCACCTCCCGCCTGGTGGTCCGCCGAGAGACCCTTGAGGATCTAACCCGTCTGGACCTCTGAGGATCCCCGTCGTCCTTTCTGGACCAGGGCAGTCAGTTCGGATTGTTTGTTGCGGAGTCGCCGCATCCACTCCCGGAGCGTTCGTTGGATGGAGTCTTGCCAGCCCGCGGGCTCTGGAGGCTGGTTCAACACCTCGGTTGTGCTCGGCAGGGGGTCGAGACCGGCGATGACCGTCGGTTCGAAGTCGATGGTGGGCGTCGGATCGTTTCCGGTGCGGACCTCCGCAGCGCTGGGAAGCCGGTCCTCGGGACTCCCGAGCAGTGCAGCCACGCGGCGCAGATCGGTCGGATCGGCGAGGACCGCGACAAGGTCACCGGCGAGGTCGGCGCTGCAACCGAGTAGAGCGAGAGCCGGCGCCGACCACTCGACGGTCGGGTCGATGACGATCCCTGTCGCGCACTCGGCCACAACCAGCGCCAGACCGACGATGTCGTCGCTGTAGTCGAGGGTGGAGTGGTTGACCAGGCGCTGCGGCGTGCCCCTCGAGCGAGGGCTCGACACTGGCCCGGCCGCGTCGAAGTCGGCGATCCAGAGGTCTCCGTCGGGGGCCATCACGATGTTCGCGGGCTTGACGTCGCCGTGGACCACGCCGCGCCCGTGGATCTCTGCGAGCGCCGCGGCGATCCGAGAACCGACCCCGCGACACTCCGGCTCGCTGAGCCGACCCCGCTCCGCCAACACGTCAGCGAGGCTGCCGTCGCCGGCGACCGTCTCCACGACCGCCGGGTCGCCGCCGCGGTCCGGCGGGTCCGGTGTGGGGACCACGCCGGGGCCCTGAACCAGACCCAGGACAGCGCGCTCAAGGGCGGCCCGGCCGACAGGAGACACTTTCCGATGCTTCGATGACATTACGAATCACAGAATAACAATAAATACATTCAACCACATGACGAAGTTGACCGCGCGGCGTTCGACTCACAGGCAAATCACCGCTTGAGGCCTCCGGGCGTAAGCTACGCTCGTCGCCCGTGAAGCAGGTATCGATCGGTCTACTCGGATGCGGCAATGTCGGCAGTGCGTTCGTGTCGTTGTTGGAACAGCGACGGACTGCCATTTCGGCGCGCACGGGCGTCGAGCTTCGGGTGACACGCGCAGCGGTCCGCTCGCTCAACAAGGACCGCGGACTCGAACTGCACACAGATGTGTTCACCGACGACGCTGCGTCTGTGGTCGAAGATCCGGACGTCGACATCATCGTCGAGTTGATCGGTGGGGTCGATGAGCCGCTGGAACTGCTTCGCCGCGCGGTAGAGCTTCGCAAACCGGTGGTCACCGGCAACAAGGCTCTGCTCGCGTCCCACGGCGCTGAACTGTTCGCGGCGGCCGACGCCGCCGGCGTCGATTTCCTCTTCGAGGCCGCAGTGGCCGGCGGGATACCCCTGATGCGGCCGCTGAGGGCTTCGCTCGCAGGTGAACCCGTCCGTCGGGTGATGGGGATCATCAACGGCACCACCAACTACATCCTGACCAGGATGACCGACGCTGGCATCGACTATCGCACCGCTCTGGGCGAGGCGCAGGAACTCGGCTACGCAGAGGCCGATCCGACCGCTGATGTGGAGGGGTACGACGCCGGCGCAAAAGCCGCGATCATCGCCTCGATCGTCTTCGGCTCGGTGGTGCAGTCAACCGACGTGTACCACGAGGGGATCTCGAACATCACCGCCGAGGACATCTCGGTGGCGGACCGAATGGGATTCGCCGTCAAGGCCATTGCCGTCATCGAGGCGTTCGGGGACAACATCAGGAACCACCCGGAGATAGCGATCCGGGTCCACCCCGCGCTCGTCGTCAAGTCACACCCCCTCGCCGCGGTGCGCGACAGCTTCAATGCCGTGTTCATCGAGGGCGAAGCGGTCGGTGAACTGATGTTCTACGGGCGAGGCGCCGGTGGCCGACCGACCGCCAGTGCGGTCCTCGGTGATGTGGTCGACGCCGCCACCAACATGGTTCACGGCACACCGGGCCGGATCGGCGCCCTCGCACCCGCCCGGATCCGACCACTGGACGCCCTGAAATCGGCGTTCTACATGAGCCTCGCCGTCACCGACCGGCCCGGTGTGCTGGCCCAGGTCGCTGATGTGTTCGGCCGCCACGGCGTGTCGATCCAGTCGATGGAACAGCAGGGCCTCGGTGATCGTGCCCGTCTGATCTTCAT
Organism: Candidatus Aldehydirespiratoraceae bacterium; assembly: GCA_965208435.1. GTDB lineage: Bacteria > Actinomycetota > Acidimicrobiia > Acidimicrobiales > Aldehydirespiratoraceae > VXYK01. The sequence goes on from OZ242337.1 coordinate 2,752,267, forward strand.
CACCCACGACTCGGTTGAAGCAGCCGTGAAAGCGACTATGGCCGAGCTGCGGCACCTCGATGTGGTCGTCGACGTCCACTCCGCAATCCGGGTGATCGGTGGCGAGGGCTGACCATGGCCGTGCTCTACGGCAGTTCCCGTGGCAGAGCGCCGGAACTGGGATTCGCTGACGTCCTCCTCACCGGTTTGGCGCCCGACGGTGGACTGTTCCTGCCAACCGATTGGCCGACACTGCCCACGCACACGGTTTCTGTTTCGTCGTCGTATGTGGATCTGGCCGCTGAGGTGATACAGCCGTTCGTCGGCGGCGCGCTCGGGCGTGAAGACCTCCAGTCGATTCTGGAGGACGCATACGCCTCGTTCGACCATCCCGACGTGTGCCCCCTGGTGGAACTCGACGAGGGGCATCACCTCATGGAGTTGTTCCACGGGCCGACTCTGGCGTTCAAGGACGTCGCCCTGCAGGTGGTGGGCAGGCTGTTCGACCACGAACTCAAGCGGCGCGGGCAACGGGTGACGATCGTGGGTGCGACCTCCGGCGACACCGGCTCAGCCGCAATGGAGGCGGTGCGCGGCTCCGAACATGTCGAGGCCGTGGTGCTGTTCCCCCACGGCCGGACCACAGAGGTCCAACGCCGCCAGATGACCACCCTGAAAGACCCCAACGTCCATGCGGTGGCGGTCCGGGGAACATTCGACGACTGCCAGGACCTGGTCAAAGCGATGTTTCAAGACGAACCGTTCCGCGAGCGGCACAGTCTGGCTGCGGTCAATTCGATCAACTGGGCTCGGGTGATGGTGCAGATCGTCTACTACGTGTGGGCGGTCCAGAGACTCGGCCGTGGTGTGCAGGCAACCACGTTCTGTGTTCCCACCGGCAACTTCGGAAACGTTTTCTCGGGTCATGTGGCGGCGCGGATGGGCTTGAACGTGGACCGGTTCCTGATCGCATCGAACCGCAACGACATCCTCTCGCGCCTCATCGAGACGGGAGAGATGCGCGCGGAGGAGGTGGTGCCGACCCTGTCGCCGAGCATGGACATTCAGATCTCCTCGAACCTCGAGCGCCTGCTGTATGAACTGCTCGACGGCAACGGTGCAGCCACCGCCGAGCTGATCGCAGGGTTCCGCGACCACGGCCGTGCCGCGCTCACCCCGGCGCAGCATCAGCGCCTGACAGCCACCTTCGCCGGTGACCGGATCGACGACTCGGAGACCCTGGCGATCATCAGTGAGGTCTACAACAGCCATGGCATGCTGGTCGACCCACACACCGCGGTGGGTATCGGTGTGGCCCAGCGCCATCGCAGAGCCGGTGAGCATGTCGTCTCGCTGGCCACGGCGCACCCCGCCAAGTTCGGTGACGCGGTGGAGCAGGCAACAGGAGTCCGCCCCGAACTGCCTCCTCACCTAGCCGACATCTTCGATCGCCGCGAAGATTATGCGGTGCTTCCCAACGACCTTGCGACCGTTGAGGATTTCATTGACGGGCTCAGTATTGACGGGCTCAGTATTGACGGGCTCGGCTGATGCGCGTTCGGGTGCCGGGTTCCTCGGCCAATCTGGGTCCGGGATTCGATGCGCTGGCGCTTGCCGTCGACCGCTACTACGAACTCGCCGACGAGCCTCTCGAAGGCTTCGAGCCGGTCGGCGCCGACGATCTCGTCTGGACCGCGCTGAAACGCACCGGGACCTCCTTCGAGCGGTTGTGGTCGCGCAGCGAACTGCCGATAGGGCGGGGGATGGGTTCGAGCGCGGCCGCCTGTGTCGGGGCCGCGTACCTCGGTTTTCGCAACGACGGACTGGACCACCAGGCGGCGCGGAACGCGGCGTTCGCGGTGGCCGATGAGATCGAGGGCCATCCCGACAACGCCGCGGCTTCGGCATACGGCGGGTTGAACCTTGCGGTCGGCGGCCGTATCCATACCGACGTTCCGTGCCTGGAGCCCGGTCAGTTCTACATGTGGATTCCGGCTGGCGTGTCCTTCACAGCCTCGGCCCGCGCGGTTCTTCCTGAGGCGCTCGACATTGTTGATGTGGTCACCCAGGCCGCTTCGTGCGCCGCGGTCTATGCCGGGTTGTTGAACGGGTCGTGGGACCTCATCGCGGGCGCCAACGGGGATCAGATCCATGAGACGGCCCGGTTGAGCGCGCTGCCCGACTCAGCGGAAGTGGTGAGCCGGCTTCGCGCCGCCGGGCATGCGGCGTGGCTGAGCGGGTCCGGTCCGAGTGTCGGCGCGCTCATCGAGTCGGGCGGCGAGCAGATGCGCCCCGAACCCGCCGGCGACTGGGTGGCTCTCGGTGTCGACACCGGTGGTTGCGTCGAGATCTCCTAGCCGCCTCTGATCGATCGCTCGGGCCACGGGCGGGGTTCGGTTGCGGTTGGGGTTGTGCGCTCCTAACCTGTTGTGCGCTGTTCGGTTGCCGACGACGAGTCGTATCTCGTACGACCTTGGTCGTTACTTGCCGGATGCAGCACCACTCACGATCATGAGGAGACGAATCCGTGGAAACCGCGGAGATGCGCCGGTCGACCCTTCAACGCAAGGACCGCGAAGAACTCACCGAAATCGCCAGCACGCTCGGAAAGAAGCCGCCTACCCGTGCACGCAAGGGCGAGATCATCGACCTGATACTCGACCTGGTAAGCGGAGGAGACGGTGACTCCCTCGACGCTCCGCCTGCGACCGAGTCCCAGTCGACCGCCGACGGTGCCGAATCCGACGGCTCCGATCCTGCGACCGACGAGGCTGTCGACGGTGAGGCGGCGGCCGGCACGAAGAAGTCTGAACCGGAAACGGCAGACAACGGTGAGCCCGCTTCGCAGGCGCCGGAGGCTGAAGCGGGAAACAGGCGCCGGCGCCGTCGGGGCCGCGAGCGGGAGAACAACAAGGACACCAACGAACCGTGGAACGGTGACGTGGTGCCGGTTGCGGGCTATCTCGAACTGCGTCCCGAGGGTTACGGGTTCCTGCGAGTTGACGGCGCGCTCCCGTCGAAGGACGACGCCTACGTACCGGTGAAGATGGTCCGGCAGTACAACCTGGACAAGGGCGTCCATCTGAGCGGCACTTCGCGTCCCGCGGGACGCAACGAGAAGAACCCGGCGATGGTGGAGTTGCTGACGGTCAACGGCGGCGCTCCCGAAGCCGCTACCGAGCGCGTGGCATTCGACGAACAGGCACCGGTGTTCCCCGACGAGCGCCTGGTGCTGGCGGGTTCTCAAGAACCTGAAGACCCCACGGCCCGGGTAGTCGATCTGTTGACCCCGCTGGGCAAGGGTCAGAGGGCGTTGGTCGCGTCACCGCCGAGAGCAGGCAAGACGACGGTGCTCAAACACCTGGTCCGGTCGCTTGAGGTCAACCACAGTGATGTGGAGTTGCTTGTCCTGCTGGTTGACGAGCGTCCCGAGGACATCACCGACATGAGCCGCTGGGTCCGTCGCGGTGAGGTGATCGGCTCCCCGTTCGATCAGCCGACCGATGAGCAGATCACGATCGCGGAGATGACGATCGAGCGGGCCAAACGAATGGTTGAAGACGGCAAGGACGTCTGTCTCGTCGTCGACGGCATCACCCGTCTGGCCCGCGCCTACATTCTCGAAGCGTCCCACGGTGGCCGTTCGGGGTCCGGTGGTATCGACAGGTCGGTGGTGCATGCATGCAAGCGATTCCTGGGCGCTGCCCGCAACATCGAGGGCGGCGGTTCGTTGACGATCATCGGCACGATCATCGTCGACAGTGGCAGTCCGGTCGACGAGTTGATCTATGAGGAGTTGGCCAACACTGCGAACCTGGAGTTCCGGCTCTCGCGGGCTCTGGCGGTCCGCCGAATCTATCCGGCAGTGGACGTCGCCGCCTCTGGGACCCACAACGAGGAGATCCTGATGTCTCCGGCAGAACTCGAGGAGTCCCGCGAGTTGAGGCGGCGCCTGATGGCTGTCGCTTCGGGTGATGAGTCAGCTCCCGGCGATGATGTGCTGGCGCTGCTGAACGAGCTTGCGGCCGCCGACGCCGGCTAACGCCGGCGCGCAGGTTGTGGGCCGGAACTGGGGTCGTAGACTCGTGGGGCTATGAAGTCTGACACCCACCCCGAGTACCGTACCGTCGTATTCCAGGACACTTCGGCGGGCACTTCGTTTATCACGCGGTCCACGATCGAGACGAAAGAGTCGATCGTCTGGGAGGACGGCAACGAATATCCGCTCGCCAAGGTGGAGATCTCCAGCGAGAGCCATCCGTTCTACACCGGCCAGATGAAAATCGTCGACACCGCGGGCCGGGTTGAGCGCTTCGAGAAGCGTTACGGAAGACGCAAGAAGCTCGACTCCTGAGGTTGGCACCGCAGACGCTTGCCAATAGATTGTGCATCAATTCACGAGCGGGCACCGTCGGCCCAACTCGCGCCGTCGACCGAACTCAAAGGGGTTTACCGTGGACGAACGGGAGCAACGCGAGATGCGCAAGGGCGCGGGTGATGCCTTCGCGGCAGCCTTTGAAATGATCGTCACGCCCGCTCTGTTCGGCCTGTTGGGCTGGTTCATCGATTCCCGTCTCGGGCTGTTCCCGGTCTTCACGCTGGTACTCGCCGCAGTCGTGCTCGCCTATGAGACTCAGAAGCTGTGTGCGTCCTACCGCCGGTCGCTCGACGAGGCGCTGCAACAGCGTCGCGCCACCTACGGGCAGGGCACGTCATGAAAGCTCAAGCCAAGGATCGCATGACCCCTTTCCCAGCCGAGGTCTCGGCCAGTGCGCCTGAGCGCGAGATAGCCCGCGACCTCGCTATGCGCACCCTGTTGGTCGCTCCGGTGATGCTGGCGGTCGGTGCCGTGTTCTGGGGTTGGTCCGGGCTCTGGTCGTCCGGCTACGGCCTGGTCATCGTGGCTGTGAACTTCCTCGTGGGCGCCGCCATAATCACCTGGTCCGCGAAGATCAGCCCGGCAGTGATGTTCGGAGCAGTGATGTTCGGCTTCATTGCCCGTCTCGGGATCATCACCGCGGCGGTACTGCCGATTGCCGGTAGCGAGTGGTTCGAGGTTGTACCGTTCGCCATCAGTCTGTTGGCCACCCATATCGGGCTGCTGGCGTGGGAGACGCGCCATGTTGCAGCATCGCTGGCATTTCCCGGTTTGAAACCGGGCGCAGCAGTCCTGGCGCCCAAGGCCGACGCGGTCAATTCAAGCAAGTCAACCATCGATTCCATTGCGGAGCGCTCAGCATGAACCTCCTCGCCATTAAGTTCCCGCCCATCAACCATCTGTTCGATTGGCCGAGCATCTGGTTCGAAGGGACTCCCTTCGCGATCAACAAGACAGTTCTGATCTATCTCGGTTCGGTGATAGCGACCATGCTGCTCTTTGGGTTGGCGGGCCGTCAGCGGGAGTCGTTGGTTCCCGTGGGGGTCCAGCATGTGGCTGAGTCGGGTGTCAACTTCATCGAGGAGTCTGTGGTCATGCAGACCATCGGGCCGGACGGCAAGAAGTTCATGCCGTTCCTCACCACGGTGTTCTTCTTCATCCTCTTCTCCAACATCACCGAAGTCATCCCCTTCCTGCAGTTCCCCGCAAATTCGCGGATGGCGGTTCCGGTCACTCTGGCACTGCTCGTCTGGGTGATCTACAACGTCGTCGGGGTTCTCAGTCAGGGACCCCTCGGCTACCTCAAGAACTCGCTGTTCCCCCCGGGCGTACCGAAGCTGCTGTATCTGATCGTGACACCTATTGAATTCGTCTCGACCTTCGTGGTCAGGCCATTCTCGTTGGCGATCCGGCTCTGGGCCAACATGGTTGCGGGCCATTTGCTGCTCGTCACCTTCGCCGTCCTCTCGGCTTCCATGTGGGCTGCCGGAGGGGTGGGCTACGGGGGCGCGAGCCTCTCGTTCCTGATGCTCATCTTGGTTACTGGGTTCGAGATTCTTGTCTCTGTCCTCCAAGCCTTCATCTTCACGATTCTCACCGCCGTCTACATCGGCGGCTCGATGCACCCGGAGCACTAGAGCTCCAGCATTCGCAACCAATACCCCGTCCACCCAACCCATTCTCAATAACAACAGGAGAAAGCAAGTGTTCAACCTTCTAGCGCAAACCGGAACCGAAGCTGGAGAGTTCCTCGAGGGACTCAAAGCGATTGGTGCTGGCCTCGGCTATGGCCTCGCCGCCATTGGACCAGGCATTGGCATCGGCATCGTGGTTGGCAACGCCATCTCCTCGATGGCCCGTCAACCCGAATCAGCCGGCATGGTCCGTACAACGATGTTCCTCGGGATCGCGTTCACCGAGGCCCTTGCCCTTATCGGCTTCGTTGTCTTCATCCTGTTGCAGTTCGCCTGATCACGGCAGGCCGCGAATGCAGCACTCCACCCAAGAGGTTTAACTATGACAGCAACAATTCGACGTGTGACCGGAGCGCTCGGACTAATCGGCGTGCTCGTGCTGCTCGGTGCGGTTCCCGCCACGGCAGCCGAGACCATCGGCTCGTGTGGCTTTCACGCGGCCCTCGATGCTGAGGATGAGTTCGGCTCGCTTCATGTTCTCGAAGAAGCAGAGCACAAAACAGACCTCGTCAAGCTCGAGGAGGACTTGGAGAAATGTGTAGAGGCGCCCAATCCGATTTTTCCAGAGCTCGATGAGATCATCTGGGGTGGCCTGGCCTTTCTGATCCTCTTCGGGTTCATGTGGTGGAAGGGGCTTCCTGCGGTACAGAGGGCCATGCAGGCACGCTCCGACAAGATCGCCGCTGACCTCGACGCGGCTGAGTCGGCCAAGACCCAGGCGACGACGGTTCTCGCCGATCATGAAGCGCAACTTGCGGGCGCCAAGGCGGAAGCCGCGCAGATCGTCGAGGACGCCCGTGCCCAAGCAGACCTGGTGGCCGCGGAGATCGCGGCCCGCGCCAACGAAGAGGTGGCGCAGATGCGCGCTCGGGCCGCGGCTGACATCGAGTCCGCACGCTCCCAGGCCGTATCGGACTTGCGGGGCGTCGTAGCCGACATCGCTGTCGGCGCGGCCGAACGGGTCATCCAGTCCAACCTCGACGTCGACACGCAACGTGCCCTCGTGGATGCCTACATCGACGAGGTGGCCGGCGGCAATGCCTGACGAACGGCTCGACGGCTACGCCGAAGCGCTCCTGGCGGTCGCTGCCGCTGAGGGTCAGTCGACGCTGATCGAGGACGAACTGTTCCGCATCGGTGAAGCCCTGCGAGCCAACGACGAACTGTCGGCCGCACTGTCGGACAGCCGGTTCCCGATCGAACGACGCCAGAGCGTGGTTGAGGATCTGCTCGGCGACAAGGCGTCTGTGGTAACCACGGCGCTCGTGTCGATGGTGGTCGGCACTGGTCACGGCGGCCACCTTCCCGACATCGTCGATGCCATGGTCGCCCGGGGTGCCGCCAACCGGGACCGGGTCCTGGCCAAGGTGCGGTCCGCAATCGAACTGACAGAAGACCAGAAGACAAGGTTGGCGCAAGCCATCAAATCGTCCACCGGAACCGACGTCGAGATCCGTGTGATCATCGATGAGAGCGTGCTCGGTGGTCTCGTAACCGAAATCGGCGACGACGTGATCGACGGCAGCGTGCGACACCGGCAGTCGCAGCTCCGAGAGAACTTCGGCTGATCGAACACTTCGCCCGCACACTTCGCCCGACAAACAGGGTCAGAGCAGAAAAGACGAGAAATGTCAGATCTCACGATCAACACCGCCCTAACAATCAACACAGACGACATTGCCGCCGCGATCCGCGGCAACCTCGATGAGTTCACACCGAGCCTGGAGCAGACCACCGTTGGTCGGGTGCTCGAGGTCGGCGATGGTATTGCACGGGTGTCGGGCCTGCCCGGCGCGGCCGTCAACGAGATGCTCCGCTTCGAGAACGGTCTGGTGGGTTTGGCCCTCAACCTTGACGAAGAATCCATCGGCGCGGTCGTTCTCGGTGACGTGGAGGGCATCGTCGAGGGCCAGGCGGTTGTGGCCACCGGCGACATCCTCTCGGTTCCGGTCGGCGACGGCCTGCTCTCACGGGTGGTCAACCCGCTCGGCGAGCCGATCGACGGGAAGGGCCCGCTCACCAACGTCGAGCCCCGCCGGATGGAGATCCAGGCCCCCGGCATCACCGGCCGCAAGCCCGTGCACGAGCCCATGCAGACCGGCATCAAGTCGATCGACTCGCTGATCCCGATCGGCCGCGGCCAGCGGGAGCTGATCATCGGCGACCGCAAGACCGGCAAGACCACCGTCGCCCTCGACACGATCCTCAACCAGAGGGGTCAGGGCGTGAAGTGCATCTATGTGGCGATCGGTCAGAAGGCGTCGACGGTCGCCCAGTCAGTCGCCACCCTTGAAGAACTCGGAGCCATGGAGTACACGGTGGTGGTCAACGCCCCGGCCTCTGATCCGGCGCCGTTCAAGTTCCTCGCACCCTACGGCGGGTGCGCCATCGGCCAGCACTGGATGGAGAACGGTGAGCATGCGCTGATCGTCTACGACGACCTTTCCAAGCAGGCCGAGGCCTACCGTCAGGTGTCTCTGCTGCTGCGCCGTCCTCCGGGGCGTGAAGCGTTCCCCGGCGACGTGTTCTACCTGCACAGCCGGCTGTTGGAACGTGCGGCCAAGCTCTCCGATGAGCGAGGCGCCGGTTCGTTGACCGCACTGCCGATCATCGAGACCAAGGCGGGCGACGTGTCTGCGTTCATCCCGACCAATGTGATCTCCATCACCGACGGCCAGATCTTCCTGCAGGACGACCTGTTCAAATCGGGTATCCGTCCTGCTGTCGACGTCGGCATCTCGGTTTCCCGTGTCGGGTCCGCGGCCCAGGTCTCAGCCATGAAGGCAGCTACCGGAACGCTGAAGGGCGACCTGCAGCAGTTCCGCGAGTTGGAGGCCTTCGCGGCTTTCGGTTCGGACCTCGACGCCGTCTCGTCTGCCCAGCTCGAGCGCGGCTATCGCCTCACCGAGCTGCTCAAGCAGGGTGTGAACTCGCCGTACCCCGTTGATGAGCAGGCTGTCTCGATCTACGCGGGCACCCGCGGCTACCTCGACAAGCTCGAAGTCGAGGATGTCATGCGTTTCGAGTCGGAGTTGCTCGACTGGTTCCGGACCCGCCACCGCGAGGTGATGGCGAAGATCCGCAGCGAAGGCGTCATCGAGGATGAGGAGGCCTTCGAGGCCGCCATCGCCGCCTTCGCCGATCAGTTCGTCGGTTCTTCAGTCGATACCGCTGAACCCGAAGCCGAGGCTCAGGGCGAGGCGCAGTCGGACATGGTCGATTCCGAGACCACCCTTCCTGAAGAAGAGATCACCCGAGACGGGATCTGAGCGATGCCCGGGGGTAAGGAGCGCGAGCTTCGCCGACGCATATCGAGCGTCCAGTCGACGAAGAAGATCACGCGCGCCATGGAGCTGATCGCGGCGACCCGGGTGGTCAAGGCGATGCAGCGCGCCGATGCCGCCCGCCCCTATGCCCGACGGATCACATCGGTGATCGAGAACCTCGCTGCCGGCGGCGCGCAAGTCGATCATCCGCTGCTGCGTGAGGTCGGCGACGTCAAGCGTGTCGGTTTCATTGTGATGGCGGGTGACCGGGGTCTCGCCGGGGCCTACAACACCAACCCGATCCGTGCCGCGGAACGCCAGCTCATGGCCCACCAGAGCGAGGGCAAGGACTATTCGCTGTTCACTGTCGGTAAGAAGGCGGCGGCCTACTACAAGTTCCGTCACTACCGTGTGGACCATTCCTATATGGGGTTCACCGACAACCCCGGCTACGAGGACGCCCGCCGCATCGCCGACGATGTCGCCGAGGCCTTCTCGGCCGGTGAGATAGACCAGGTCGAGTTGATCTACACCGAGTTCGTGTCGATGGGGACCCAACGCGTCTCTGTGCGCCGGTTCCTGCCCCTGGAGGACACCCGGGTGATGGCCGAGGTCGGTGGCGGCTCGGCCGACGCGATCTCCTCGTTCGAGTTCGAACCGTCGCCCGAGGCCGTGCTCGAGGCGTTGCTGCCCCGCTATGTCGAGGCGCGCCTGTACGGCGCCCTGCTCGACTGCGCAGCCTCTGAACATGCCAACCGGCAACGGGCCATGAAGTCCGCCACCGACAACGCCGAGGAGCTGATCACCAAACTGTCGCGGGAGATGAACGCAGCCCGCCAGGCCGCGATCACCACCGAGATCATGGAGATCGTCGGCGGCGCCGAAGCGTTGGGTGCCGAGGTGCCCATCGACGACTTCGCCGCGGCCTTCGCCGCCGTGTCTCCTGCTGCGGTGGCTCCCGCCGATTCTCATCCCCTTATCGAGACCTGAAAGCACCCCTAGACATGACTGTTACTGAATCTACGCACAAGTCCGGTCGCATCGTCGGTATTGCCGGCCCTGTGGTCGACGTTGAGTTCCCGCCCGGCGACCTGCCCGAGATCAACACCCAGCTCGAGTTCAACGTCGAGGTCGACGGCGAGACGATCAACGTGCCTGCCGAAGTCGCCCAGCAGATCGGCGAGAGCAGAGTGCGGGCCATCGCCATGAAGCCGACTGACGGCCTGACCCGCGGCGCTGAGGTTCGCAACACCGGCCACGGCGTGCAGGCGCCGGTCGGCGACGACACGCTGGGCCACATCTGGAACGTGATGGGCGACTGCCTCGACGAGCCGGGCCGCACGACGGAACAGCGTTGGGACATCCACCGCCCGGCCCCCTCTTTCGATGCCCTCGAGCCCTCCGCGAAGATGTTCGAGACCGGCGTGAAGGTGATCGACCTGCTCACTCCCTACAAGGAGGGCGGCAAGATCGGACTGTTCGGCGGTGCCGGCGTCGGCAAGACCGTGCTGATCACCGAGATGATCACCCGCGTGGCCTCCAACCACGGCGGTGTCTCGGTGTTCGCCGGCGTGGGGGAGCGCACCCGTGAGGGGACCGACCTCTTCATCGAGATGGGCGAGACCGTGATGGGTGACGGCGAGACCACCGTGCTCGACAAGGCGGCTCTTGTTTTCGGCCAGATGGACGAGCCTCCTGGAGTGCGCCTGCGTGTGGCTTTGGCCGGCGTGACGATGGCGGAGTACTTCCGTGACGTCCAGAACCAGGATGTGCTGTTGTTCATTGACAACATCTTCCGTTTCGTGCAGGCGGGCTCGGAGGTGTCGACGCTGCTCGGCCGGATGCCCTCCGCGGTGGGCTACCAGCCGACGCTGGCTGATGAGATGGGTGAGCTGCAGGAGCGGATCACCTCGACCCGGGGCAAGTCGATCACCTCGTTGCAGGCTGTGTACGTGCCGGCCGACGACTATACCGACCCGGCCCCGTTCACTTCGTTCACGCACTTCGACGGTACTACCGAGTTGAGCCGTGACATCGCCGCTCTGGGTATCTATCCCGCTGTGGATCCGCTGGCGTCGAGTTCGACGATCCTTGATCCCCAGGTTGTCGGTGACCGTCATTATCAGACGGCACGGCGGGCCCAGGAGGTGCTGCAGCGCTACAAGGAGCTCCAGGACATCATCGCCATCCTGGGTCTCGACGAGTTGTCCGAGGAGGATCGTATCACGGTCGACAGGGCACGCAAGGTTCAGCGCTTCCTGTCGCAGCCGATGTTCGTGGCCAAGGCGTTCACCGGTCAGGACGGCATTTTCACGCCGGTCTCCGAGACGATCGAGTCGTTCGAGGCGCTGCTCAACGGTGATCTTGACGACCTTCCCGAGCAGGCGTTCTACATGGTCGGCGGTGCGCAGGATGCGCAGCGCAAGGCTGCTGAACTCCAGGCACAGACCTAGAGTCGGGGGAACGCTGCGATGTTCGACGTCGAAGTCGTCAGTCCGGAGGCTGTCTCCTATACCGGTGTTGCCGACATGGTGATCGCCCGCACGGTCGATGGTGGCGACATCGCGTTCCAGGCTGGTCATGTGCCCTTCATCGGCACTCTGGCGGTCTGGTCCGTGGACGTCGTCAAGCCCGATGGCGGGCGTGACGTCTTCGCGGTGCATCGCGGCTTCGTGCAGGTGCACGGCAATCAGGTCACGATCCTGTCCGACGTGTCCGAAGCGGCAGAGGACATCGACGCAGCCCGCGCCCAGACCGCGCTCGACAACGCCGACGCAGCCCTGGCCGCCGACGCCGACGATTCCGAAGCCGAAGCCGCCAAAGTAAGAGCCGAACTCCGCCTCAGAGTCTCCGCCCTCAAATAGTCGCCGACAGCAGCAACCTCGGCGCGTCGATATCCAGCTCGGATACTTCAGTCTGCCGAAGGGATTGACCACCAGATGACTGAACGCGGAGACACAGAAGGAGGCGCTTGGAGAACGTTCATCATGAATTGGTCGGTGGCTATCGGGGGGACTGTCGGGATCGGAGCGTTGTCGGCCTGGGAGGCGCGCGGTGAGAGTTGGACTCACGTCGTCGGGATAACGGCGGCGACTATGGCTGTCGCTGGTTTGGTTTGCGTGCTCACAGTCTTGGCGCTGAGACGCTGGTCACCCAAGGCCGGTGCGAGGGACCGCTGAATCCCCTATGGAGTCGGCACCCGCTCGGTTCAGTGCTGCATAGGTTCTGTGATGGCACCGGTTGAGGTTGAGGGCAACCTTGCTATGGTTGCTAGTGTGGCGGCAAGATCAGAGGCTCTTCAATGGATCTACGATCTGCCGCCGCGTTCGCTTTTCCGTGGTGGTGATGTGCCTGGAGACACACAGCGACGTTACGAGATCTTGTCGCGGCTCTGTGCCGCTCCTGAACCGGTTCTTGAGCGAATCGCCCGCGGGTTCTACTTCAAGCGGGGGAGACCTGGCGGGTTAGGCATCGAATACACACACCGACAGTGCCTCGAAGCTGTCTGTGCCATCACCGAGCCAGGTGGAGGGCCGGCAGAGGCGACCGCGCTCAATTTGTTGGGCTGGTCCTTGCAGCAACCAGCTAGATACATCATGTCCACATGTGCTTCCGAGCCTCCCCGAACGACACCGATGCGGTTTGTGGAGTGGCGTTGCGACGCTCCGAAACACCGCCGGGACCTGACCTGGGCCGAAGTCGCGTTGATCGAAGGTGCCCAGAGATGGTTCACCGACGACACCGCTTGGGACGACGCGCTCGTCAGTATCAGCGATAGATCGGCGTTCCGGCGGATGCCAGATGGTGTCGGAATCCATCCGGACCGGCTTGAAGAAGCGGCACGCTTCGAGCGACCGACGGACCTGGAAACCCACCTGCGGAGCGCTATGGGTTCCAGATCATCCCTCCCGCCGCTGGATGTCCGTCTTCAAGAAATGGTCAATGCCTGCAGGTCGGCCGGTTTCTGATGCTCGCCTCCGTCCCAGCCTCTTCCCAACCGGGTTTTGTGGAGGTACTGGAGGAAACATCGTCGGTGAGCGGGTATCCGCCGCTCCGGGTGGAGCACGACTATTGGATGGTGCGGGGCCTGTTCGGGATCAGCAATAACCTCCCGTCCGACGGGTGGCTGCTGGCGGGATTGACCCCGAAGCAGATTCGCCAGGGAGCAGGCCCCAGCGAACGGCACCGCGTGGCACGCTGGGCGTTCGCCGGTGGGACGTCACTTACCGCGGCTTGGGGTCTGGTGGAACGATTCTCAGAGGATGTTGACGCGAACCTGTTCGTCGCCGACCAGGATGTTGCCAAGAACGCTGTGCGTCAGGCTGTCCGAACCACGATGCGATGGATATCTGAAGAAACGGGCGCTGAGCGCATCTCGCAAGGCAATGGGGCCATGCGCGTGTCGAGATTCAACATTCCAGGCACACACATAACCTTCACTGCTGATGGAGTGGACCATTCTCCCGACCCCGGCGGTGATCGTGTCGAGATCTGTCGGGTGGATTCCATCATTGGACGAGCCATCCCGGAACTCCTGAGGTCTCATCCTGAACTGGGAGGGTTCGAGTTGCCTACCGTTGTGCCCCAGTTCACTGCAGCGAACAAACTCGATGCTCTGCACCGTCGACACGCCAACCACAACTGGGAGGGCCTGGCCTACCGCGTGAGGGACGTCTTGGACCTGAGGTCGATAGCAGACAGTCGTTTCGCCGGCAAGGTGCGGACCCAGGTGCCGGGTCTTGTGGACCATATGAGGAAGGGCTTCGGTCCACAGGCACAACGTCCCGACGGCGGCTACGGAAGCAGCACCCTCTACGATCCCCACACACGGGGGTACGAGACACTGCGTGTCGCCTACCACGAAAACTTGCCTGCACTGATGCCGTCGCAGTCTCCGCTCCCTGATTTCGACGAGAGCATGGAGAAGATACGGACATTGGACCTGGCGTGACCTGCCGCCGGGGTTGGTGCGTATTTCCTTTTTCCCAAGGACGCGCAGCGCCTAGTCCGCAACGAACTCCGGGCTTCTGGTCGTGACGCCAAACGCGACGTCGAAACAGCGACCCGGCTGGCAGAACTGCCCGCCACGAGTGAAGCGCTCGAGTCCGGGGAGATACCTCAAGGTCACGCCCGGTTGATCGCCCGCGCGTCTGGTGAGAGTCCCATCGATGAAGCGCTGCTTGTCGAGGCAGCCAACAGCGAACCCTTCGATGAGTTCGCCCGAACTGTGAAACGTCATCAACAAGACGTAGCCGACGACGACGGGCAAGCCTTGTTGGATCGTCAACGCAACAACCGCAAAGCACGCATCCCGACGATCGAAGGAAGGCTCGGCTACCTCGGACCCCTTGGCATGCCTACGCCACCCAAGGTCAAGCTCGACCTCACCGCCGATGAAGTCACCGTGCGACGCTTGGATCCACGACCGGTGATACATCCCTTCAGCGACGCACCGTCGAGTCCTGCCGCCGGTCACCTCGCCCATGTGGTCTGCTATTCGTTGCCAGAGCTTCTCGGAGAGAAGATCAGAGCACTCGCCCGAGAGCTTCACCCCCCGCTACCTCGTCGAGTTCTAATTCGCTGTCGGTCGCCTGGTGCCTCTGCGAACCTGGTGTCCACGAAGCGGACGGACCTGTGAGTGCCTTGAACCGCCGACCATGCTGCCAGTTCAGTGCGCGAGGTCGGCGCAGAAGCGGCTCCTTGTAGCATCCTAAGTTCGGAGCCGTGCTCTCGGCTTGACTCGCGTCCGACGCCTTTTCTTCTTGAGGACACGAATGGAAATCGCTCCCTTCTTCTTCAGGGTCTACAAGATTGACAGGAGCAACAACCTCATCGCGTACTTGGGCATGGCGATCCCAATTGCCCCCGGGGGCTACCTGCTGACAGCGCGGCACGTCATCGATGTCAACTCGTCTGAGGATGAGCCGATCGCGATCGTTGATCACGATGGGCGGCACCTGTACCCAGTGGAGACGACACTCTTCTCAGAAGATCCGACGCTTGACCTCGCCTGTATCAGATCGTCGGCTCTGCAGGACAGGAACGCGTACTTGCCGATTCTCCCACTCGAACACGTCATGATGGGATTAGCCCTGATCGTTCATGGGGGTGTTGAGGTTGGGGTGTGCGCGTCCGCGGAAAAGCCCCTTTGATGTGGGACGATGTGTGTTGGGAAGCACATGTGGGTTCCACAGAAAGGGGCATCTCCGAGATGCAGGTTAGCAGCACTTGTGATGTGAGGGTGACAGGGGGCGGTGGGCAGGTCGCGGCGCATGCGGGTTTGTTCGCGTTGGGGCGTTTCGCTGACGGTTTGGGTTTGGGGGAGGCGTTGTCGGCGGTGGTGCCGGTGTCTGGTGAGCGGGCGCCGGTCCATGACCGGGGCAAGGTGTTGGTGCATTTGTTGTTGATGCTCGCCGGGGGTGGGGAGGCGTGCGCGGATATTGAGCATCTGCGGGCTCAGCCGGTGCTGTTTGGGGAGGTGGCGTCTGATTCGACTCTGTACCGCACACTGCGGGGCTTGGGCCCTGATGTGGTGGGGGGACTGGCTGGGGCGGTGGCTGGTGTGCGCGCGGGGGTGTGGGAGCGCCGCGGTGATGTGTCGGGGTCGTCTCCGGTGGTTTTGGATATCGACTCGACGCTGGTGGAGGTGCATTCTGAGAACAAGGCCGAAGCGGCGGCGCATTTCAAGGGCGGGTTCGGGTTCCATCCGATGCTGTGTGCTACCGACGATGGTGAGATGCTGTCGATCAAGCTGCGTGCGGGCAACGCAGCCGCGAACTCGATAGCAGACCATATAGAGGTCCTCGACGCTGCTGTGGCGCAGCTCCCCGCAGCGGTCGCCGCGGGGCACCGCGAACACGACGACACGGTGCCTCTCAGGCGGGTGCAGTTGCGTGTGGACTCCGCGGGCTGTTCTGCACGTATCGCCGCGGCTTGCCGGGACCGCAACATCGAGTTCTTCATGACAGCACGCTCCAACAACCAGGTGGAGGCGGCTATCGACCACAACCGCATCGACCCGGACAAATGGCAGTCCGCCCTCGACGCGAAAGGCGAACCCGCCGAACGCGCCCAGGTCGCGGACCTCACCCATTTCGTCGATCTCTCCGACTGGCCCGACGCGACCCGTTTCATCGCTTGCCGCGAGCCCCGCCACCCCGGCGCCCAAAGGACCCTGTTCGACTCCGACACCTGGCGCTACCGCGGGTTCTACACCGACGCCGCAGGCGACCCCGCCGAACTCGACGCCCACCACAGAGCCCACGCCCGCATCGAGAACACCATCGCCGACCTCAAAGACTCCGGCCTGGCCCGCATGCCCTTCAGCGACTTCGACGCCAACACCGCCTGGGCCGCGATGGTCGCGTTCAGCTCGACGCTGGTGAAATGGTTCCAACAACTCCGCCTCGACGGACCCCTCGCCAACGCCTCCCCCAAACGCCTCCGCTGGCAGCTATGGCACGCACCCGCGAGACTCGTGCGGTCCTCACGCAAATGGACCCTGCGCCTGCTCCACTGGTGGCCAACAACACCACAACTCCTCCACGCCTGCCGCCCCGGCGCCCCATAAACACACCCCCCACCCCGACCCGACACGGCCTGATTCACCCCGACCCGACACGCCCCAACACACCCCAACACGCCTGACCAGACCCCAAAACACCCGCCCGCGAACCCCACGCCCCCCAACCCCGAAACCCCAACCCCGAAACCCCACCAAAACACGCAC
This sequence comes from Candidatus Aldehydirespiratoraceae bacterium, assembly GCA_965208435.1. Classification (GTDB taxonomy): domain Bacteria; phylum Actinomycetota; class Acidimicrobiia; order Acidimicrobiales; family Aldehydirespiratoraceae; genus VXYK01. The sequence goes on from OZ242337.1 coordinate 2,769,313, forward strand.
ACCCAACCCGATCACAAATACTCGTGAACGATCAGGGTTAGACGTCTACACCTTCGGCCATTTCCTGCCAGCCGGAGACAAGATCAGCACGCGACACGGCTACTTCAAAGGGCACATCGTCAACAGTTCGGAGGCTATGCAGAATGGGCACGCAGCCCTGACGCTCTCGTACCCGATTCTCGAAGGACTCTCAGGATCGGCGATCCTTACCTACCACAATGGCCCCAAAATTGTGGGTTTGGCGATCGGCAACGCGATCTCGCAAATCGTGGCTCATGAGCACACCGAGTACGCGAACTCCGAGAAAGGTATCCGAGAGAAGGAATTGATCAAGCGGGTCGTCGAGCTAGGACAGGCTCACCATGTCTCGGCGATCGTCAACTTCGCTCGCGAGCACTCACTACCGATCAAGATGACAGCGAACCGCACAGAAATCGAAGGACTCACCGCGTAGGTGGAACTGCCCCGGTTTCGTTGACACGGGGATCCTGGGGTCCTTGCAGGGTCCAGAGATGAGTCAACTATGGGACGACGGCAGTGTGGGCGTCCGCACAACCGCGACCGACCGGGCCGGGTCCACGAGCGCCACCACAGGACTTGGCGGGACGGTCGGAGGGCTGGACGGCTTCACCGAGAGTCTGGCATCTGGCGTACACGACGGTGTCGCAGGCCATCCGCCGACTTGCAGATCAGACGTGGGGAATGGAAACGGGTTTTTCGGACCAGCAAGGACGTGATGTTATGTAGCACGCGGCTCCGGCTGCGCCCGGCTACGGCACCGCGCTACTGGTAGTCGATGCTGGAGAACTCGGCGAGCTTGCCGATCTGATGGTGGGCTTCGACTTTTCGCACCGTGCCTGAACGGGAGCGCATCACCAGCGAATCGGTGTGGCATCCGTAGCTGTCGAAACGCACGCCGCGCAGCAGAGCCCCGTCCGTGATTCCGGTGGCCGCGAAGTAGCAGTTGTCGGTCTGGACGAGGTCGTCGGCGGACAGTACCCGAGTCAGGTCAAAGCCGGTCTCATCGGCGATCCTCCGCTCGCGTTCGTTGCGTGGCCAGAGTCGTCCCAGTTGTTCTCCCCCCATGCATTTGAGTGCGGCGGCGGCGATCACGCCCTCTGGAGTGCCGCCGATGCCGAGCAGCATGTCGGCGCCGGACTCGGGCCAGGCGGTAGAGATCGCGCCGGCGACGTCGCCGTCGGGGATCAGGCGGATCCGAGCGCCCGCAGCCCGCACTTCGTTGATCGTCTCGGCGTGGCGGTCCCGGTCGAGGATCACCACGGTCAGGTCGCGCACCGACTCACCTTTGGCCTCGGCCACCGCAGCGAGGTTGTCGGCGATCGAGTTCTCCATGCTGATGCACCCGGCGGCCTCGGGCCCGACGGCGATCTTCTCCATGTAGACGCAGGGGCCGGGATCGAACATCGTTCCCCGTGGCGCTGCGGCGATCACCGCGATGGCGTTGGGCCTGCCGAGCGAGGCGAGGGTCGTGCCGTCGATCGGGTCGACTGCGATGTCCGTCTGGGGCTTCGACCCGTCGCCGACGGATTCGCCGTTGTAGAGCATCGGTGCTTCGTCCTTCTCGCCCTCGCCGATGACCACGATGCCGTCCATCCGCACCGATTGGAGCACGATCCGCATCGCGTCCACGGCGGCGCCGTCGGCGCCCTCCTTGTCGCCGCGGCCCATCCAGCGGGCCGCCGCCATAGCTGCAGCCTCGGTCACTCTCACCAGTTCCAGCGCGAGGTTTCTGTCGGGTGCTTCCTGAGTGCTCATAGGCGCGACGGTAGCAGTTTCGCCTCCGCCGTCTCGCAATGGTGCAACTCGTGGCAACATGTCGGTCGTGGCCTTCCGATTCCGTTCCAATCAAGAGGACCGACAAGACGACAATGCCGTGTACGACGACCCCTCTGAGCCTCCCGAGGATGCTGTCGATGACCCAGTGCTCGATGACCCGGCGCTCGATGACTCAGGGCTCGAGGACGATGAGGACGGGGAGTGGCTGGCCATCGAACTCCACGAGTGGGCGTCCGAGACCCGTTCCATGCTGGCGCAGCTGTTGTTGGCCGACGGAGTGGTTCATTCCTGGCAGGGGACCACACTGCTCGCTCACGAGTCGGTTGAAGAGGCCGTCGATGCGCTGATTGAAGAGGTTGAGTCCGCTGAGGCCCGCGAACTGGACCCTGACCGGCCACAGTTGGCCTTTGAGATGACAGGTTGGTCCGGGAGGCTCCAGGCGCAGCTGTCCGAACGGCTCGGTTCGGCGGGTGTGCCCCACGAGTTCGATTCCGAGGGCGACCTGGTGTGCCACGAGGATGACGAGGAGCACGTGGAACTGATCATCGAGGACATCGTCGCTCGGGAGGGGGACTCCGGGCTCACCGAACTCGACGGTCTCGAGGCCAACAATCTGTTGAGTGCCATGTTCGAGGCGACCGACCGGCTGCGCCGTGATGTGCACGACTCCAAGGGCGTCCTCGGTGTGGTCACCCACGGTCAACGTCTGGCAACGACAGCGACCCCGTTCGGGTTCTCGGCAACAGGTTGGGGCGCCCTGCGTGAAGCGGCCGATCAACTGGTCGAATTGATCGAGTCGGAGGACTCCTCAGACGTCGAGATCAGGGAGCTGGCCATCCGACTCCGCGACACCTTGCAACGCTTGGTGTGAGAGGACCCCTATGACCCCTTCAGGTGTGAGCGATGCTGCTGGCTGAGCTTGAAGTGTGCCATTCCCGGCCCATTGCGCCGACCCGCCGGGTTGCGCTCGGCCGCACGTTCCTGCGGTGTGATCCGCCCCCCGGGTTCGGTGGTCTGCTGCTCGGTGGCGTCGTGGCCCGGTTCGCCCAGGACATGGATCCCGAGGACGTCGGCGAGTTGCTGACGCTGATCTTCGACCTGGACGCCGGATGCCGGATCGCTCAGCCGCGTCTGCGCCACCGTTTTCAGGCAGACCGGGTCGGCTTGACACGCAGTCCGCACCGGCTCTACCGGGTCGATGACCCCACCGGTGAGCTGCGACTCCAGTTCACTGCCGACTCCGGAGCGCCGTCCCAGCATGTCCTGGGAGCGGTGTACGCCGCCGGAGCGCTGCCCCGAGACCTGAGGAAGGGCGTGTTCGCGACCATGCGCCGGGCCCTCGCGTGGCGCGGAGAGATCGATGGCGAGTTCCTGGCTTATCTTGCAGCCGGGGTCTCCTCGTCGTTCTTGAGCACCGCGATGCATGACCCTGCGAAGGGTGACAACGTCGGCTGGGCGAACGTGTCCTCGGCCTTTCCGCTGTCGCTGAGCATCTCGACAGGAGCCTGATCCAACAGGGCTACCGCGACGCTCTGTTGACGGTGCACCCGGACCACGGCGGTGAGGTCGACCGTGCCGCTGAACGTATCGCTGACATTGCCGAGGCCCGTCGAATCCTCCTAGCCCAATAATGACCGCGGCCGAGCAATGACCGTTCCCTCAGCGCTGCTGTTGACGCACGGCGCGGGCGGCGATTCGTCGCACCGCTTGTTGGTGGCGCTCCAAGAGCAGCTGGAGCTGCCGGTCTGGCGCATGGACTTCCCTTACCGCATCGCGGGGCGCAGGTTTCCAGACCGCGCCCCGAAACTGATCGAAGCCCTGCTGGCCGAGGTGGAGATCGCCTCCGACACGCTCGGGGTGGATCCCGAGGCGATGGCGTTCGGGGGGCGTTCGATGGGTGGACGGATCTGTTCAATGGCAATGGCGCAAGGGATGGCGGCGGTCGGTCTGGTGGCGTTGAGCTACCCCCTGCATCCGGTCGGCAAGCCGGAGCGTCTCCGTGTCGAGCACTTTGGAGACCTGCATGTGCCCACGCTGTTCGTGAGCGGTGATCGTGACCCGTTCGGCACGCCGGATGAGTTCGCGGCCCACGTCGGTGCCATCGCGGGCCCGGTCCGGCAGTATTGGCTGGAAGGTCAGGGCCACAACCCCAAACCTGAGTGCGATCGCGACATCATCAACGTCGTCGCTGAGTTCCTATCCTCGCTCAAACCGGGAACTCTGAGGCCGAGCGGATAGGCGGGACAACACGCTCCATACGGCGCGAGGCCGTGGCCCGAGCGGCCCGTGAGCGAAGCGAACCGGAGCGGGAGTCGAGCGAAGCGAACAAGAGCGGAAGACACAATGCTGCGTCGCAAAGGCTGGCACCTGTCCGCGGACGCTTTAGCCTCAATCCCATGTGGGAACGCGTCGAACGCCTCCAACAAGAGCTTCGCGACGTCGAGGTCCGTCTCGGTGATCCGGCGGTGCAGTCTGACGCGTCGCAGCTCGCAGACCTCGGACGGCGCTTCAAGCAGCTTGAGGAGATCGTCTCAGCCGGGTTGCGCTGGCGTGCCGTGAGCGAGGACCTCGAGGTCGCCAATGAGATGCTGCGAGACTCCCAGGGGACCGAACGCACCGAGATGCGCGCAGAGGTCGCGGCACTCGAGGCGCTGGTTGAAGAGCATATGGAGCAACTCCGTGTGCTGATGCTGCCGTCGGACCCCAACGACGGGCGCAATGTCATCGTCGAGCTTCGGGGCGCGGCCGGCGGTGAGGAGGCCAACCTGTTCGCCCGTGACCTGCTCGTCATGTACGAGGCGTTCGCGAAGCGGATGGGATGGCGGATGGAGCTGTTGAGTTCGTCGCCGACCGAACTCGGAGGGGTCTCGGAGGTGACCGCACTGCTCTCAGGTGATTCGGTGTGGACCAGGATGAAGCACGAAGCGGGGACTCACCGGGTGCAGCGCGTGCCGGTGACTGAATCTGCGGGCCGGATCCACACGTCGTCTGCCACGGTGATGGTGTTGCCCGAACCCGAGGAGGTGGAGGTCCACATTGATGACAACGACCTGCGTATCGACACCTACAGAGCATCAGGCCATGGCGGTCAGTCGGTCAACACCATGGACTCGGCGGTGAGGATCGTCCATGAGCCCACCGGTGTCGTGGTCACCATGCAGGACGAGAAGAGCCAGATCAAGAACAAGAACAAGGCGATGCGGGTGTTGCGGGCCCGGCTCCGCCGACTTGAACAGGAACGAGCTGACTCCGAAGCGTCGGATCTGCGCAGGGGACAGGTGTCGATGGGCGACCGCTCCGAGAAGATCCGCACCTACAACTTCAAGGAGAACCGCCTGACCGACCACCGGATCGGACTCACGATCCACAAACTCGACCGGGTCCTGGCCGGGGAGCTCGACGAGATCAGCGACGCTCTGGTGGCCGAGGAACGCCAGCGCCAACTCCAAGACGATGTCTGAACGCATCTCCGGCGCCGTCGCCGATACTGGCGCCGACACCGGTGCGGATACCGATACAGGCGCAGATTCTGGTGCCGACACAGATACTGGCAGCGGCACGGTCAGCTGGTCGGAACTGCTCGCTGAAGCAGCCGCTCGTTTCGAGCGCTCAGGCATTGAGACCGCGCAAGTCGACGCCCGGCGGGTGGTCGAGGAGCTGACCGGAGTGCCGCCCGCAGGACTTCACCGGGTTCTCGACGATCCGGTCACGACCAGGGCGATGGCGCGCTTCGAGGAGTTGGCAGCACGCCGTGAGCAGGGCGAACCGTTGCAGTATGTGCTGGGGCGTTGGGGATTCCGCACGCTCGACCTGATGGTCGATCAGCGGGTCCTGATACCCCGGCCCGAGACGGAGACGGTCGCCGGCCTCGCTGTCGACGCCGTCAACGAACTGTGTCGCCGGAGGGGCCTGAAGGCCGACGAGAGCAGCGACCCCGGTGACTCCGCAGGCTGTTCGGTGCCGGTGACCGGGACCGCCTCAGACCTGCCGTCTGGTCCTGGTGATCTCGGCGCCTCTGCCGAGCCCCCGGTGACGGTGGCCGACCTCGGGACCGGTTCGGGAGCGATCGCCCTGTCGGTCGCGGTCGAATGCAGAGGTTGCCGGGTGTACGCAACAGACGTGTCCGAACAGGCCCTGGCGGTGGCGAGAGCGAACCTGGCGGGGATCGGTGCGGCAGCGACTGCGGTCAGTCTGCATCACGGACACTGGTTCGAGGCACTGCCCGACCACCTGCGGGGATCCCTCGACGTGGTGGTCTCGAACCCTCCCTATGTCGCGCAGAGCGAAGGACTGCCGGCGGTGATCACAGACTGGGAACCCGCGACAGCGCTGTGGGCCGGTTCGCAAGGTTTCGCCGACCTCCGCGTCATCGTGGATCAAGCGCCCCGGTGGTTGGCGCCCCATGGAGTGATCGTGTTGGAGATGTCGCCCCCGCAGACTCCGGTGGTGCGGCAATGGTTCATCGACCTTGGTTGGCGAGCGGCGATCCACGCCGATCTCAACGGTCGCCCGAGGGCCGTCGTGGCATGCAGGTGAGTGGCTTTGATGCGGGGCGCTTCGCCGCTGGATTGGACTGGAGGGCTGGTGTTGGCATGCAGGTGAGTGGTCTGGGAGCGGAGTCGGCTCGCCGTGTGGGGTTGGTTGGTTCGAGAACCACGGTGGCAAACCGATGAGCGACCTCGAGACTGTTGTTGCGGCTTTGCGCGGCGGTCAGGTCGTGCTGCTTGCGACCGACACCGTCTACGGGTTGGCGGTGATGGCCACAGACAGCGACGCCCTCGCCGCACTCTTTGCCCTCAAGCAGCGGCCGGTCGACGCTTCGGTAGCTGTGCTTGTTGCCGACACGGCCCAGGCTGCACGCTATGTGGATCTCGGCAGCAGCGGCCGGGCCCTGGCCCGGCAGTTCTGGCCGGGCGCGCTCACCATCGTTGCGAACCGTATCGACGACGGAGAGGTCGCTGCGGGGACCGGATCGACCCTGGGGGTTCGCTGCCCCGACGACGACTTCGTCCGTTCGGTCGCCGCTGCGGTGGGTCCGGTGGCCGCCAGCAGTGCCAACCTCCACGGTCAGCCGACCCCGACCTCGTGCGTCGACGCGGCCGAGATCTTCGACACAGTCGAGGTGGTGATCGACGGAGGAGTCCGCCAGGGTGCGGCCAGCTCGGTGGTCTCGGTGATGGACGGCACGGTCGAGTTGCTGCGCGGGGGCCCCGTGTCGATGAAGGACATTGAAGCAGCGTTGACGGCTGCGGGGTCTTGACGGCGGGTCTGTGCAGTTCGCCGGGGAGGATCGGCTGTCGGTGGCTGCGGGGTCTTGACGGCGGGTGTTGTGGCGGTGTTGCCGGGTTCGGGTCAGTGTGCCGCGGTTGGTGCGTCGGCGGTCACTGCAAGGGAGTTCGGGCATGCACACAGGCGGTCGCTGCCGGAGCCTAGGCTGCACACATGCGGATAGCGGTCGGTTCGGATCATGCTGGTTTCGACATGAAGGAGTCGCTGGCGCAGCGTCTGCGGGATCTGGGCCACAGTGTGGTCGACTGCGGCGCCTATTCGCCCGAACGGGTCGACTATCCCGATTTCGGTGCGGCCGTCGGCAGGGCGGTGGCCGGCGGTCGCGCCGAGGCCGGGGTGTGCGTCTGCGGAAGCGGAATCGGCATCGCAATGGCGGCCAACAAGATCGCGGGCGTGCGCGCCGCAACCGTGTGGGACGAGACTTCAGCACGGTTGGCACGGGAGCACAACGATGCCAATGTGATCTGCATCGGAGAGCGCCTCGTGGGCCTAGAAGTGGCCGTCCAAGCGATGCAGGCGTGGCTCGAAGCTGACTTCGAGGGCGGTCGCCACACGGCGCGGGTGGCGAAGATCGACAACCTCGGTGGCAATTCAGACTGAGCGCCGGTTCACAGACGCTACGATTCCGCTGTCCGCCCCCAGAAGATTCCCGGACACCGACCAGACTAGGAGTGATTCAATGCCGTGGCCCAGCGTTGCCGATGACCCAGTTCTGGAGATGATCGTCTCAGAGGAGATCCGCCAGAACACGACTCTCCAATTGATCGCCTCAGAGAACTTCGCCTCCCCGGCAGTGATGGCTGCGACCGGGTCGGTTCTGACCAACAAGTACTCGGAGGGCTACCCGTACCGGCGGTACTACGGGGGCAACATGGTCATCGACGAGATCGAGGACGAGGCTCGACGCAGGGTGTGTGCCCTGTTCGGCGCCGACCACGCCAACGTGCAGCCCCACGCCGGGGCGATCGCCAACATGGCCGTCTACCAGGCAGTGCTTGAACCGGGCGACACCGTGCTGGGCATGAGCCTCGATCACGGCGGGCACCTGACCCATGGCTCGCCCGTCAACTTCTCGGGGCGGCAGTACCGCTTCGTCTCCTACGGGGTGACCGCCAGTGACGAGCGCATCGACTTCGAGGACATGGCCGCCAAGGCCCACTCCGAGAAACCGAGACTGATCGTCGCCGGCGCCACCGCCTACCCGCGCATCATCGATCCGAACCCGCTGCGCGAGATCGCAGACGAGGTCGGGGCGCTGTTGATGTTCGACGCAGCCCACATAGCGGGTCTGATAGCGGGCGGCGCCCACCCGAACCCGGTCGGCATTGCCGACATCGTCACCTTCACAACCCACAAGACCCTGCGCGGCCCTAGAGGAGGGTGCGTGCTGAGTTCCGAACAGTACGCCGCAGCCATCGACAAGGCGATGTTCCCCGGAATCCAGGGAGGACCGCTCGAGAACGCGATCGGGGCCAAGGCGATCGCCTTCGGCGAAGCGTCGACCCCGGAGTTCAGGGACTACGCGGCCTCGATCGTCAGCAACGCCGCGGCCTTGGCGAAGGCACTCGCGGGCCACGGCTTCAGGCTTGTGAGCGGCGGTACCGACAACCATCTGCTGTTGATCGACCTGCGGACCTTCGATCCCGACCTGACGGGCAAACAAGCTCAGGACGTGCTTGATGCCGCCGGGATCAGCCTCAACAAGAACACGATCCCCGACGACCCGCGCTCACCTTTCGTCACCTCAGGGATACGGGTCGGCACACCTTCTGTGTCCACGCAGGGGATGGGACCCGATGAGATGGGCGAGATCGCCGAGTTGATTGCACGGACGCTGCGCGGGCGTGACGATGCGGGCGTCGTCGATTCGGTCAGAGCCGATGTCGGGGACCTCTGTTCAAGGTTCCCGCCCTACCCTGGTCTCGGCGTATGAGCGGCGGGCTGAGGTAACGGAGATGCCGGCGCCATCGCTGTCGGCGTACATCCTTGTTGCCGCGGTGGCGGCTGTGATCACATTTCTGGCCACGCCTGTGGTGCGGCGCCTGTCGATACGTCTCGGAGCGGTCGCGGCGCCTGATGAACGCCACGTCCACACCGAACCGACCCCGCGCGGCGGCGGCGCGGCGATGCTCGTGGGTCTCATCGGAGCATTCTGTGCGGCTGCACTCATGGACGACTTCGCCGATGTCATGTCTGCCCGTACGGAGATGCTCGGTGTGGTCGTCGCCGCGGCGGTGATCTGGAGCGTCGGGTTCGTCGACGACGTGCGCGAGATCTCCGCACCGGCGAAAGTTGCCGGAATGGTGCTGGCAGGAGGGGTCCTGTCGATGACGGGCGTGTCGATCCTGGTGTTCCGGGTGCCGTTCTTCGATCTGCTGTTCCTGTCGGCCGACTGGTCGGCGCTGGTGACCGTCCTGTGGGTCCTGGGCATGGCCACCGCGGTCAATCTGATCGACGGTCTCGACGGTCTGGCGGGAGGCACCGTCGCGATCGCCTCAGGGACCTTCCTGCTCTACGCGCTGCGTCTCAGCGACGCCGACGTGATCAGTGCGAACAACCCCGGAGCGTTGTGGGCCTGCATCACCCTGGGCGTGTGTGTCGGATTCCTGCCTCACAACGTCCACCCGGCGAGGATCTTCATGGGCGACGGGGGAGCACTGCTTCTGGGACTCTTGATGGCGGTCTCGACGATGTCGGTGGGAGGCCGGACCACCGGTGAGTTCTCCGGTCAGGCGTTCTTCTTCTTCGCCCCGATCTTCATACCGCTGGTGATCCTCGGCGTGCCGATCCTCGACACCCTCTTCGCGGTCGTCAGGCGGGCGGCACGCGGCGGCGCCGTCCACGCGGCGGACAAGGAGCACCTTCACCACCGCCTCATGCGGATCGGTCACGGCCACGGGCGGGCCGTGCTGATCCTGTGGATGTGGACCGCTCTGCTGTCGGCCTTCGTGCTGTATCCGACCTACACCGGGGAGGGCGACGCGGTCGTGCCGATCGGCATCGCCGCATTCGCGCTGGCCCTCTACACGGTGCTGCACCCCCGTTTGGGGCCCGGCGTCACCGAAGTCGACGAGACCGAGCTCGAAGCGTTGAAGACCTCGACCAACGGCCGCCTCAAACCGCCCCGCCGCCGCTGATCGCCGATCTCAAACAACAGGTGAGTTCCAGGGGTTGAGGATCTTGAGACGGGTGAAGTGTTCGAAGTCGTGAACGTTGCGGGTGACAACCACCATCTTGTTGACGATGGCGGTCGCCGCGATCAGGGCATTACTATACCAACGGAACTGGTTGCTCGGCTAGGCGTCTTCGGGGTTGATCTCTTCGAGTTCCAGTCCTGCGGTCTCGGGGAAGCGGGCAAGGATCAACCCAGCGACGATCAGCGGGCCGGCGGTGAGAATGGCGAGAGCGGGGCCGGTCGCCGCCATGCGATCCGAGAGCAGGCCGACGAAAATCAGTCCGAGGGCGCTCCCGAGCACTCCCACCGTGACGATGATCCCGTTGCTCTGCCCGCGGTTGAAGGTGCCGAAGAGTTCTGGACCGTAGACGGCCAACGCCGGCACCGCGAGCCCGCCCAGCACACCTCCCAGCAGGGTGAGCGACCAGAGCGTGGCCCCATGGGAAAAATACGCGGCACTGGTCGACGCGGCGCCCAGCACAACTCCCAGAGCCCCGACACGGCGGCGACCGTGCCGTTCAGCGAGGTAGCCGCCCAACAGGATCCCGATACCGATCGGGGTCGCTGTGGTGACCGTGAACAAGGAGATGTCGGTCCCTGAGAATCCCCGCTCGTCTTTCAGGAAGTCGTTGCGGAACCCTGATGCCGGAGCCCAGTACATGGCCAGCAGGAATGCCGATGTCGCCAACAGCACGAAGCGACTCCTGCGCCGCTCCCGCAGCGGTTCGGTTGTGGACCTCCGGGGAGCGGCCTCCACGAAACGTCGGCTCTCGGGCAGCCGGCGACCCAGGAATGCCACAACCGCGATGCCGACGATTGCGGCGAGGTAGATCGCGCGCCAACCCCGTTCGCTGAGATCAGCGACGGGCAGAATCCACACGGCCATTCCTGAGCCGAGTCCTGCACTGAGGGTCAACACCGAGGCAGCCCAGGCCCTTGACCGGTAGGGCATCTCCTCAACGGCCACAATCACAATCAGAATCCCGAGCGCGGTCGACAGACCCCGCGCGGCGAGCTGAGAACCGCCCAGCATCCACAGGTTCGGCGAAAGTCCTCCCAGCACAGTCAAGGCACAACTGGCGATCCCGGCACCGATCAACAGTGAGCGTCTCCCTCGTCTGTCGGCGAGCGCAGCCGTCACCAGCGCGATCAAGACACCTGCGCGGACCACTCCGAGCACCCAGCCCTGTGCTTGGTTGCCGTGGCCGAATTCGTCGACCGAGAAGGTGATCGTCTGGCTCAACACCGAGCCGAGGTAGCCGTCGACGACCTGTATTCCGGCCAACAAGCCGAGCACTGTGGCGGCACGCCGGTCGAGACGGTCAGGCGGTGCCCACCAGTAACCGTACCGCTTCTTTCGATTCGCGATCGCATGGCGTACCGGGAGGTGGAACAGCCATGCCCAGACGGGGACAGCCAACTTGTATGTCGTCGTCTCGGTGACCCGGTACTGGTTGTCGCCGTCCAGAACCACCTCCAAGTGGCGTTCGTACTGGCGGAACGGACCCTCGAGACAGGTCCACTGGTCGATGCCGCTAACCGCCTCGGCGACGATATCGCTTCGGGGTTGCCGAAGCTGTTGCAACTCGGCGCTGTCACATACCGAGGTAGTCGAGATGGTCGTCACGATATGGTCGTCATAGGGGGCCGAACGGAGAGTCTACCGCTGTCCACAGAGACGAACTAGAGCGTCTATTCTGGGGGTTGTGCCGACACCTGACCACGTTGGAGACGGACAGCTCTCGTCCTCGGCGGTCCGGTTGCTCCGTCGACCCCGACCGCGCTACCGCGGTTACCTGCACCGCTGGGCGGCGTTGGCCTCGATTCCGCTCGGAGTGACCCTGACCGCGTTCGCGGAGGGGACGCGGGCGCAGTTCTCGATGCTGCTCTATTCGCTGGGAATCACCGCGATGCTCGGGGTGAGCGCGGTGGTCCACGGTCGGGACTGGTCGGCGCGCAGAGTGGAACTGCTGGTACGCATCGACCATTCGGTGATCTTCCTGATGTTCGGAACCTGTGCCACGCCCATTGCCCTGCTCGGTCTGGACCCGCCGGTCTCGGGACTGCTGATCGCCGTCGCCTGGACCGGAACGTTGTTGGGGATCGCCGCGGAGTGGCTGCCGTTGCATCCCCGCGCAGGGGTCATGAACGGTGCCTACCTTGGTTTCGGCTGGTCGATGGTCGTCTTCGCTCCCTGGCTCATCATGTCGTTGTCGATTCCGGAGTCGATCCTGTTGTTCGGTGGGGGAGCGGCTTACACCGTGGGAGCGGTCGTGGTCGGCGCCCGTCGTCCCGACCCTTGGCCCGACACGTTCGGCTACCACGAGATATGGCATGTGCATGTCGTTGTGGCCGTCGCCTGCCACACGCTCCTGGTGGTATCGCTCGCCTATTAGTGCCGGAGCGGCCGTATAGTCGCCGGTATGAAGTTCGGGATCTTCTATGAGCATCAACTGCCTCGACCTTGGGATGAGCGCAGTGAGGCCGACCTGCTGCGTGATGCCCTCGAGCAGGTTGAACTGGCAGATTCGCTTGGTTTTGAATACCTCTGGGAGGTGGAGCACCACTTCTTGGAGGAGTACTCGCACTCGTCTGCGCCCGAACTGTTCTTGGCAGCGTGTTCTCAACGCACCCGCAACATCCGTCTGGGACATGGCATCTGTCTGACCGCGCCTGCGTTCAACCATCCCGCGCGGGTGGCCGAACGGATCGCAACGCTTGATCTGTTGTCGGGTGGGCGGGTGGAGTTCGGTTCGGGGGAGTCCTCCTCGGAGGCCGAACTCGGCGGTTTCGGCATTCCTTATGAACGCAAACGCGACGCCTGGCTCGAGGGCCTCGAAGTTTCGCTTCGTTGCCTGACCGAGACGCCCTTCGGCGGTCACGAGGGCGAGTTCGTGTCGATGCCGGCCCGAAACGTCGTACCGAAGCCCGTGCAGTCGCCCCATCCACCGCTGTGGGTCGCCTGCTCGCGCCATGAGACCATCAAGCTCGCGGCCCAGAAGGGCATCGGCGCGCTCACGTTCGCTTTCATCGACCCCGAGGACGCGAAGGGGTGGGTCGACGACTATCGCCGGATCATGGCCGAGGAGTGCGTCCCGGTGGGCCGGGCGGTCAACCCGAACCTTGCCTGCGTCACCCCCATGATGTGTCACCCCGACGAATCGGTGGCGATGCGGATGGGCCTTGAGGGAGGCAACTTCTTCGGCTACTCGCTGGCCCACTACTACCTCTTCGGTGAGCACCAGCCGGGTGTGACCGACGTGTGGCGGGAGTTCCAGGAGAAGCGGACCGAGCATGGTTACGACCCCGACGCGGCCCTTGCACAACAGGGTGCCCTCGCCGCCAAGACCGCGGTGGGCGACCGTCAGGGACTGCGCGGCGCGGTGGGCACGCCGGAGCAGATCCGCGAGTTCTGCCGCCGCTACGAAGAGGTTGGAGTTGACCAGCTGATATTCGTGATGCAGGCGGGCAAGAACCGCCACGAGGACATCATGGAGTCGCTGAACCGTTTCGGGACGGAGATCCTGCCCGAGTTCAAGGAGCGGGACGTGGCCAACGCGCCTGCGTTGGCAGCTTCATGGGAACCGATCATCGAGGCGGCTCTGGCCCGGCGCGGTGCCGATCCCGAACCGGTGGCTGACGACTATCGGATCAAGGCTATTCCCAAACAGATCGTGGATGCCGGACTCGGCGACACTTTCGGAGTCACCCAGGAGATGCTCGACGAGGCGGCGCGCTCCCAGGCCCTCGGAGAGCCTCGCGGCCAAGGCGGGATCCTGGGCTGATTCAGGGTGCCTGACGGTCTGTACCTGCAGCGGTCTACAATGACTCTGTGGCAGCCAGACTGGTAGAATTGCGTCTTCCGGCTTTCAAGAGCATGCGGGAGGCGAAGATCCCGCTGAGTCCTTTGACCCTTCTCGTTGGACGCAACGGCAGCGGGAAATCGAACGTGCTCGACGCTCTGGCTGTCCTGTCCGCGTTGGCGGGTGGTGCTACGTTTCGCGATGCTCTCGACGGCGGGCCGGCCGGACCTCTAGTGCGTGGCGGCTCCGAAGGATGCGCACCAGTCGGCGAGGACGCGTTCGGGGTGGGGTGCTCCGTAGACGTGGACAAGATTCGCTACCACCTTGACCTGGAGGTGTCGGTTCGTCCCTCCGTGCAAGTAAAGAGCGAGAGGTTGTGGACACGTCGCCAAGGTGGTCCACGCCGCGATGAACCACAGGATCTGTTGAAAACGGAGGCTCCTCAACTGGAGTCGGGAGACATCGTCGCACGATGGGACAGCGGTAAGAGAGGGCCGAACCCGCCGGTCACGTTCCGCGCGTCGCAACTGCTGACAGCTCAAGTGGCGAGTCGCATACCAGCGACTTCGCAAGCAGGTCGCCGCGTCCGCGGAATTGCTGACGAGATGCTTGCAGCTCTCTCCAATGTGTTCATACTCGATCCTGTGCCACATCAGATGCGTGAGTACGTTCCCGAGAAGGACATCCAACTCCGTAAGAATGCAGAGAACCTCTCGTCTGTGCTGGCAAACCTTCTAGCGGACAGTGCAACTCGATCCGTCCTAGTTGAAATGACAAGTTCGCTGTCAGAAGCACAAGTCTCAAGGATGGACACTGTGACCAGCGACCTCGGTGACGTCATGGTCACGATCCAGGAGAGAATCGGGTCTGCAGTGGAGCAGATACCAGCCCGCCTCATGAGTGATGGCACGCTGCGATTCTTGGCAATCGCGGCGGCACTCCTCGACCGCCCTCAGTCGGCAGGCGGTTCCAGAGAACTCGACGGCAACGAGCGAACTCTCGTCGTGGAGGAGATCGAGAATGGACTACACCCTTCCCAGGCCGCTGTGCTCCTGAATCAACTCAAGAAGTCGGCTGCAAGCGGTGTTCATACTCTTGCCACCACGCACAGTCCTGCGATCCTTGATGCGCTCGTCGGAGACGATCACTCGAGTGTCATCGTGTGCAGCCGCGGGACCGACGGGTGGAGCCGGACGACCAGGCTCACGGACTTCCCCGACTACATTGAAATCGCGGGACGAGGGCTTCTTGGCACCGCTGCCGTTCGGGATCGGCTGCGTCCGGGCAATAAGGTCACAGACAGCGATCGTTCCTTGGTCGACATCCTAGGGCTGAGCTAGGCGATGATCCGGTCAGCCGTTGTCTTGGTTGACACGTCCATCATCGTCCGCCTCATAGGTATTGACGGTGACGGAGAGGCGAAAGATGCGGCCCAGGAGTTTGACCGCAGGCGGAATGAGGGGCAACAGCTCGTGCTGACTGTTACCGCGCTCATCGAAGCGGGGAATCGAGTAGCTCAGCAGAAGCGACCAAACGACCGACGTCGCTGTGCCCAGCAGCTGAAAAAGCTCATCGAGGCCGCCAACCAGCCTGATCCTCCTTGGATTCTTCGTGAGGCGACTCTGGACCAACAGTTTGTGGAGGAGATGCTCGCGGGCAACTCGACGGGGTCCGATCTCGTGACTCTTCTCGGTGACGGTCGGCTCGGCACCGGGGATTTGGCAATACTTGTAGAACGGGATCAGCTGCAACGGAAGACAGCACACACAGACGTGTCGGTGTGGACACTGGACAATGAGTTGTCGGCGTACGGTTGACCGTCAACAGTGCGCGGTCAGAACTCCATGGAGAAGGCCTCGGGCCAGGCGTCGGCTCGGAGCAGGGCGTCGGTGCCGCCGTCCACGAAGATCACCGACCCGCAGGCGAAACGGGCTGAGGGGGGAGACGCTGGGAAGGTTCCCTAGTCGTGGAACGCTGCCTTCCCGTAGCGCGCGAAGTAGTAGTGGATCGCGCGTGAAGCCACTTCGTGCATGACCTCGGTCATCTCATCGATCGTCCACTGTTCCTCGCGGAAGAAGAAGCTGCCGCGGTTGAACGAACCCGATTCTCCCTGGTTCACTACGTTGACCGTGTTCAGCGGGCCGAACATCGCGATTACCGACACCCTGTCCAAGATGCTGCTGTCGTCAGCGAAGTCGCACCCGTAGCCGAAGCAGACGAACGGGACTATCGCTTCGCTCATCATCGCTGTACGGAACCCGATCACGTTCTTGCCGAGCCGCTCTATGGCATTGCCCTTGGCCTGTTTGGGTTTGCCTTCCACAGCCCGCAAGTCGTTGGTCCCTTGGTTCTTGACCTCGGTGATGAGGATTGGCCGCGCCGTTCCATTGTTGTCCAGCATGGACAGTATGCCGCCGTCGGGCTTCATCGCCGATGTGTCGAAGTGGTAGTGGAACGCGATGTCGTCGAAATCACTGCGGAGCGAAGACACTATGTCCGCCAACTTCCACTGTGAGGCGTGCTTTAGCTCGACATCGAACCCATCAGCGATCCGATCCACGACAGCGGTCAGGGCTACGCCCAAATCCGTTTCCTGCTTCTTGGATGTCATGTTGATGACTGTTCCGGCGCGCTGCGCTCGGAGGTCGTGCTTCCGTGCCACTATGCGCGCTTCTTCACCAAGAAGAGATGCTCGTTCACATGGATGCTGCGCGATCTCAGGTTCCTGCTTCCACGGAACGTGTTGTACCTTAGCTTCCGCTCTTCCACATGGCCGACCTTCCCCAGAAATCGCCGCAGTTGGTCCATCGTTACGAATCCGTCGTCATTGAAAGATAAGAGCACATACCGGGCGTCAACGCGGGAAACAACGTCGGTCAACTGGTCGAACGCATATCTCTTCTTGTTGTAGAGCGAGCGGTTCCAGCCCGTCGGGATTCCCGACACTGCCGACACGTCGTCCGGCTCGTCGTAGTCGACGAGCAGGTTCAGCATGAAGTAGTTGGAACCATAGGGGTGCTGATTGTAGGGAGGGTCGAAGTAAGCGAGATCGAAGCCGCCAATGTCTGATATCAGCTTGTTGACGTCCTCCTGGTAGATCTCAACATCCGTCTCGAAGCGGCTCAGCTCGGGAGTCTGGAGCTTTATCTGGCCCTTGATGCGGGTGAGCGCGTCAGCACCGGAACCACCGAACTTTCCGATGCCCGTGTCCTTGTCCTTGTAGAACCCCTTGAACACTCCGGCTGTGTTGGCATGGACTGATGCAGACGAAAGTAGAGGTCCGAGCAGCAGATCGTGGAGGCCCGGATGCTGCTGGCCTATGAACTGCCTGAACCAGTCCAGCCTCCTTGCGTTCTCCCTGGTGTAGAACACCCTCTCACCGAGCCGAATGCTCGAGTCGTCTTCGGGAGCGTACATGCGCTCAATGAAGCCGGGAGTCTCCAGGGTGCCTCCATCGACCTGTCGGTTGGCCTCTTCCACGATGCCGCCCATGGTTTCAAGGTCGACATGCGAGCGGTTGGCGAGAAAGCAGTTCGCCACCACACGCGCGTACGGTTCTAGATCGTTGGCCACGACACGCTGCGCGTACGCCTTGAACAGTCTTGAGACGATTCCCGATCCGGCGAATCCGTCGAATAGGTGGAGACTGTCCGTCCTTGTCTCCGCTTGGACTGATTTGAGCGCATCCGATATCGGATTGAGCAGTTGCCGTTTGTTGCCGATGTACGTAATGACCTGCTGCTGGTAGTAGTCGGGAGATTCGACAGCAGTGTGCGGTGGGTCCAGCAAGCTCAGTTGCACGGCGGTTCCGTTTCCGAGTCTGCCGAGTTCTGTTGCTCGTATGCATGTCGAACACGCTCTTCGGTTTCGCGGGTGCCCACAGGCTTCCCGGTCGCGAGGTCAGGTTGCTTTGCCATGGATGTCCCAGTCGTCAGGTGCGGTGTTGCTCACCGCAGTTGTAGCACAGAGGTTGTCAGGAGGGTGTGACAGCCTGGAGATAGGCACCGTCCGCTCGTGGCAGCACCGGCGTGGTGCGTCAGTCGCGCACGTACCGTCCGCAAACTCGTCCGACCTAGTGCATGACGCCGTTTACGAGTCGACAACGAAACGTCGAGTCCCGCCGATAGTTCATCGTAGGCGGCAAGGCGCGGTCCCGATCCTGAACCGGTGGCTGACGACTATCGGATCAAGGCCATTCCCAAACAGATCGTGGACGCCGGACTCGGCGACACTTTCGGAGTCACCCAGGAGATGCTCGACGAGGCGGCGCGGTCCCAAGATCTCGGAGAGCCTCGCGGCCAAGGCGGTATTCTGGGCTGATTCCTAACCGCTGCTCGGGCAGTGTCCCAAACCCTGGCGTCTAGAACTCCATGGAGAAGGTCTCGGGCCAGGCGTCGGCTCGCAGCAGGGCGTCGGTGCCGCCGTCCACGAAGATCACCGACCCGCAGGCGAAACGGGCTGAGGGGGAGAGCAGGAAGACGATCCAGTCAGCCAGCATCTCAGCTGTCGCCGGCTCGCCGGCGGGGACTGGGAAACCTTCTAGCAGCGGACCGAAGTCGTCATCGTCCTTGCCCATCTGCAACAACGGCGTCTGCACAGGGCCCGGAGCGATCACGTTGAGCGTTGTCCCCTGGCCGATCCAGTCGTCGCCGACCGCGGCGCGGCGGCACCAGCGTGAGACGGCGAGCTTTGCGGCGCCGTAGGCGACTGCGCTGTCGAACGGCCTCGGCGTGAGGTTCACGAGACGGACTGATTCCTCCTCATCGCCGTTCAAGTACGCCTCGACAAGTTCGGCGGGCAGGTTCGGCGATGTGGTCGAAGAATTGGAGCCGATCTGCACTGCGGAAGCCTTGTCGGCCCGTGCCAGCGCCGGTCGCAGACCTTCGAGCAGTGCCACAGACCCGAAGTAGTTGACCCGGGCGATCAACTCTCCGCGAACCGGCGGCCCGAGACCGGCCGCTGTCACGAGACCGTCGAGCGCGCCCTCGCACAGCTGCACGGTCTCGTTGACGGCGCTGGATCTGCCCTCAGTGCTGGAGAGGTCAGCGATGACTTCAGCGTCCCGCAGATCAATTCCGATCACCTTGTGACCGTCGTTTTCGAGTTTCTTGCGGGTTGCCGCGCCCATGCCGGATGCGGACCCGCTAATCGCGTATGTGCTCACGGCGCACGATGATCGTTCAATCACGCCACACTAAGCAAATGGACACCTCACAAATGGACTCTTCGCATTCTTCTGCCTCGGCGTCGCCGATGGACCCCCCGTACCGGATCGCTCGCCTCGCCGAGGACGGAAAGAGGTTGATAGACGTCGCCTCCCGCGACCTCAGCGCCAAGGTTCCGGCGTGCCCGGAATGGACCAACGAGGATCTGCTCTCGCACATGGGCGCTGTCTGGAGTGCGGTCGCAGCGCAGGTCGATCAGACCGCCGCAGCACCGATCGGATGGAAGGAACTTCCCGAGCAGTCGCCCCAAGAAGCGTTGACCCAGGTGGTGGAGGTGCTGAGAGAAGCCGATCCGCAGACGCGACTGTGGACCTGGGGAGCCGACCAGACGGTCGGGTTCTTCATCAGGCGGGCCCACCTCGAGACGGCCATCCACCGTGTCGACGCCGAGCAGGCGGTCGAGGATTCGACGCCGGTTCCCGCCGCCGACGGCATCGACGGCGTCGATGAGCTCTTCACCGAGGTGCTTGCAGGCAGGGAGCGGACACTGCCGTCGGGTTCGATGCACCTTCATCAGACCGACGGCGACGGAGAGTTCATGTTGCGAGCAGTCGACGGATCGATCTCGGTGACCCGCGAGCACGCCAAGGGAGACGCCGCGGTCCGCGCCGGCGGCGAGGAACTCTTCTTGTGCGCCTGGGGCAGACGGACCCTCGACGGGCTCCAGATCTTCGGAGACGTTGAGGTGGCGGCGCAGTGGATGGCCCTCTCCCCGTGACCGACGACAACGCCATGCCCGAAGCAGGTTCTGGACCCGGCGCCGACACTGAGGCCCGCTCCGGCACCGCCACCCGCAGGAAAACACGTCTGGGCGGAGGCGGCACCCTGGACCAGACGATGCCGGTGCTGTTGTTCTTGGGGTTCTACAACGCGGTCAGCATCGAGGCGGCCGTGGTCGCGTCGACTCTCTGGTCGTTCAAGGCCGCGGTGAGCAGGCGCCGCCGGGGGCTCAACATCGGGCTGATGCTGCCGACCATCACCGTCTACCTCATCCTGCGCAGCGCGGTGACCATCGCCGCGGAGCGTGAACTCGTTGATTTCGGGATCAGTACTGAAGCGGTGTACTTCGGGATCGGCTTCGCGACGAAGATCCTGGTCGGCGTGGTGCTGGCCGTCACCATCCTGCGCGGCCGGTCGTTCATGGCATGGGTCTCAGAGAGGCTCCTGCGACTGCCCGACGGCATGGCCCAGGACCAGCGTTTCTTGCGCACGATGGCGATGGCCACCTGGTTCATCGTCGCCTTCGAGATCCTGACCGCAATCTGGGACATCTACCTCTACAACAACACCGGCGTGAACCTCTTCGTGCTCACCCGCTTCGGCGTCAACTTCACCGTGGGCTTCATCTGCATCACTGCGGGCCTGATCTACATCGACCACAGACTCCAGCCGATCCCCGGCTATCCCGGGCTGACCGAACTGCTCCAGAAGTCGGCGGTAATCCCCGACAAGTCGAAGACGAAGAGCGAATAGCGCTTGGGGCCGCGGCCGTCAGTCGGCGGAGGGAGCGAGGCTGTCGAGGGGGTCGGGTCCGAACTCTCGCAGGAGCGTGCCGTAGTCGGCGCCCCGACGCAGGTTCTGCCCACCGTCGACCGCGAATGCCTGTCCGGTGATCCATGAAGATTCAGGTCCGATCAGGAACCGCACCATGTCCGCGATCTCGCAGGGTTCACCGACGCGACCAAGCGGAATCGCCGGCAGGTAGTTGTCGAGCAGCGCGCCGCCGCTGGTTATCGGAGTCATCAACTCAGTCGCCACGATGCCCGGCTGGATCGAGTTGACCCTTATCTGAAAGCGTCCCATCTCATCGGCACTGACCCGACACAGATGATCGAGGGCGGCTTTGGCGGCGCCGTAGGCGCCGAGGCAGCGCATCGAGTCCTGGCCCGCATGTGACGAGCAGCCCACGATCGATCCGCCTCCGCCCTGTCGAGCCATCTGAGCGCCGCCGGTCTTGAGGCACAGGAAGGTGCCTATGTAGTTGAGTTCCATCGTGGAACGGATGTCGTCCACGTCAGCCAGAACCAACGGACCCATGCAGGTTGAACCGCCGGCACAGGCGAACAGCCCGTCGAGTCGCCCGGTGATCCCCGCCGCGGCGGCCACCGCCGCCTCCATATCGGACTCGGAAGTCACGTCGGCGACTATGTGCTGCACCGTGACCCCCTCCGCTGCTGCACCGGCGATGCGGTCGACGGCGTCGAGCAGTTTCTGCTCGGTGCGCCCGCAGACGGTCACGTGTGCCCCGTCAGCGGCCAGCCTTGCAGCCGACGCCTCCCCGATACCGCTTCCACCACCGGTGACGAGCGTCGCAAATCCTTCGATTGATCCCATGCGGCGGCACCTTAGCGGCCTCGCCGCGCCATATTCACTTCGAGTTGTGCAGTCACTTCGAGTTGTGCAGTCACTTCCGGGCTTTGCGGACCCGGCTGAGTCTGGTCCGAGTCAGAGCTGCCTGAGCCGGACCGGGGTCACCACCGCGCGGTCCTCGAGGCGGGACGCCTCCAAGTCGACTTCGGCCTCGAGCACCCACTCCATGTACCCCTCAGGATCGCACAGTGTCTGGGTCGCCATGCCACGCGACAGGTCGATGGTCACCCAGCGGCTGCTGCGGGCCTCGGCGTCGATCTCGATCGCGTCATGGGCACGGAAATACTCCTCGACCCCCTCGATCTCGGCAGTGAGCCGGCGACGGGTGGCGAGCGACGTGACCGAACGGAACAGCTCGTTGCGGACCAGCACACCGAAGGCCCGTTCGTTGGCGGTGATGTCGTAGCTCTCGGGAGGCGTCGGCTCGGTCTCGGCGACTTCGGGGTTGCGCAGGCGCTCCCACTCGTCAATGAGGCTTGAATCGACCCGGCGGATCATTGCGCCGAGCCATTCGACGGCGTCGGAGAGGTCATCGGTGAGCGCGCTGTAGGGCACCGTCTGCACCAGGGTCTTGTAGCAGTCGGTCAGATAGCGGAGAAGCTGACCCTCCGAACGCTTGATCCCGTAACGGGCCACGAACGCGTTGAAGGTCTCAGCGAACTCGAGCATCTCCCGGACCACACCCTTGGGGCTGACCGTGTCGCGTCCGACCCAGGGATGGTGGCGGGCGAAGATGGCGAAGGCGGGCTCGATGAACTCGGCCTCGGGTTTCGGCCAGGTGACCTCATCGAGGCGGTTCATCCGTTCCTCGTACTCGATGCCCTCCGCCTTCATCTCGCTCACCAGCGAATCCTTCAGCTTGTCGCGCTGGGCCAGCAGAACGACCATCGGATCCTCCAGAATCGACTCCACCAGGCTGAGCACCTGGAGATGGTGGTCCGGCGCCTCGGGATCGACCGCCTCGACCGCCTCGACCACGAACAGCGACAGCGGCTGGTTGAGGCGGAAGTCGTCCTGCAGGTCGATGTTGATGCGAAGAGGATCAAGCTCCACGATCTGGGCCCCGAGCAGTGACCGATAGACCGCGATGGCCCTGCGAATGTGTCGGCGTTGCGCGCTGCGGGGCTCGTGATTGTCGGTGAGCAGGCGTTTCATGGCCGCGCAGCCGTCGCCGGGGCGGTCGAGCACGTTGAGCAGCATGGCGTGGCTCACCGAGAAGCTCGACTTGAGCGTCTCGGGCGTGCCTGTACTGAGTCGGGCGAGGGTGTCGCCGTCCCAATGGGCATAGCCGCGCTCTGGGGGCCGCTTCTTGACGAGCTTCTTCTTCTTTCTCGGATCTGTGAGAGCCTTGGCCTCGGCCCGTTTGTTCTCGACCATGTGCTCGGGGGCCTGCACGACGATGCTGCCGGCGGTATCGAAACCCCGACGGCCCGCCCGGCCCGCGATCTGGTTGAACTCACGCACCGACAGCACCCGAACCTTGCGACCGTCGTACTTGCAGAGTTGGGTGAACACCACGGTACGGATCGGGACATTGACGCCGACTCCCAACGTGTCGGTGCCGCAGATCAGTTTGAGCAGACCCTGCTGGGCGAGCTTCTCGATGAGCAGCCGATACTTGGGCAGCAGTCCGGCGTGGTGGACCCCGATCCCGGCCCGCACGAAACGCAGCACGTCCTTGCCGATCGGGGTGTCGAAACGGAAACCGCCGATCGCCTCGTTCACGGCCTCCTTCTCGTCTTTGGAGAGGACGTCGAGGCTGGTGAGGCTCTGAGCGCGTGCGGTCGCCTCGCGTTGAGTGAAGTGGACGATGTAGACGGGAGTCTTGCGGGCCTTCAGGAGATCGGCGAGCGTCTCCAGCAGGGGAGTCTCGCGATATTCGAAGTCGAGGGGCACGGGCCTCGGGGCCTGGTCGATCAGCACCGTGTCGCGGCCGGTGCGGGTACTGAGATCGGCGCGCAGGTCGCCGGTGTCGCCGAGCGTGGCCGACATCAGCAGAAACGCCGGATGAGGCAGTTCCAGCAACGGCACCTGCCAGGCCCAGCCGCGGTCGCGGTCGCCGTAGTAGTGGAACTCGTCCATCACGACCAGGTCGACGTCGAGGCTCGGCCCCTCCCGCAGCGCCCGGTTGGCGAGGATCTCAGCGGTGCACACGACGACGGGTGCATCGGCGTTGACAGCCGCGTCGCCGGTCACCATCCCCACATTGTCGGCACCCAGCTCAGCGACGAGTTCGAAGAACTTCTCGCTCACCAGTGCCTTGATCGGCGCGGTGTAGACCGTTCGCTTGTTGTCGGCGAGCATCGCGAAGGCCCCGGTGACGGCCACCAGCGACTTGCCCGACCCGGTCGGAGTGGCCAAGACCACGTTGTCTCCGGCGAGCAGCGACAGGATGGCGTCCTCTTGATGGGGGTATGGCTCGACACCCCGCCCGTAGGCCCAACCGAGGATCGCCTCGAGCAGTGATTCTGCGTCGGGTTCGTCAGGTACGAGTTCGATGAGTGCGGCCGAGTCGCTCACAGCGGCCAACCCTACGCTGCCGCTGTGCCACAGCGTGCTACCCCACTCTCGTTTGGGGAACTATAGACGTGAGTGACAATCTGGATGGTCAGCCGGTCGCAGGACGCTGCCTGGTGTCTTTGTTGCATGGTTCGCGTTTGGGCGGCCTCCATCGGTGGTTGCGACAAGTCGGCCATGATGGTCGGTGGTTAGAGCAGAGGACTCATAATCCTTCGGTCGTGGGTTCGATCCCCACCGAGCCCACCAATTCGACCGTAGGACCGGGTCGTGGGGTTGTTGACGGCGTGACAGAAGCTGCCAGGTGTAGTCCGCTGCACCGGATTTGTGGTGAGTCCTTGAACGCGGCACCGCGGCGAGCCGGTCGTTGTTCCTCCGCCGGTGAGACCGAGAGATGTTGGAACGGAGAGCCTCGCCGACGATTCGACGTAGTCGCATAGGATGACCCGGGCGGCGCAGTACCGAAATATCGGAAAGTCGGGTCAGGCGCACAAGCGCGATGGCGGCGCGGACGCGTAATGTGACATCCCGGCGATACAGCTCAGTTGCGTGCCGTCCGTAGACTCCGAACAGGAGTCACTGGACTTCCCTCCTCGCGCAGGGGCAGGCGGTCTGGGCGAGCCGCTGGCCGAACCCGTCCACATTCGGGACTACAGGTTCGAGACCTCGGTGCGTTCTCTCTTGTCGACGATGATCCGGTGACGATCCGGCTCGGATCGCGATGCCTCGGTGATCTACCAGTGACTACCTGCATTGCTCTGCAACGCCGTTGATCCGTCAGTGGCGCAGCTAGACCTCCAAGATGAGCGCGGGCGTCCACCCACTCCAACGGATCACACTTGTTGTCATAGTGCGCTGGTACGTTGCGGGGACACATCTCGCGTAGGGAGACTCTCCGCAATGTCCACCGACACCGACCCGCAGGCAACTGAACGGCACCTATCCCGACACTTGTTCATCGTTGACAACTATCAACTATTGAAGTCCTTGGACACCGAGAGCATCGACCTGATCTGCACCGACCCGCCCTTCGCCAAAAACGAGACCTTCATTGGAGAGTTGACCCCGCCTCTCACCGATGAGGAGTGGGAGCGAGAGAAAGACAAGCTGCGAGACTGGGGAATACGCAACCCCGCTGACGCAGAACAACATCATGTGACATGGCCGACTGGCACTACCACCGCCAGGTTCAGAGACATTTGGTCTTGGGAGACCGACGTCCACGAACAGTGGATGGATGAGATCAAGGACAGCAGACCCAAGGTGCTGAACGTGATCGAAACAACCCGCTATACGCATGGGGAGGGAACAGCCGCGTATCTGGCGTACATGGCTGTCCGGTTGATCGAGTGCCACCGCGTTCTGAAGGCCACCGGATCTTTGTACCTGCATTGTGACCACTCAGCCAACAGTTACCTAAGGCTTTTGCTGGATGCGATTTTCGGGACGGACAACTTCCGTAACGACATCATCTGGTCCTATCGCACAGGCGGCGTGAGCAAACGGTACTGGCCCAGAAAGCACGACACGTTGCTGTTCTACGTGAAGTCGGGATCCTATGACCACAATGCTGCACAGGAACGCATTTTCTACGAAAAGCCGTTCTTCTCGACCCAGACCGACAGCGATGGTCGTCACTACGCCGATGTTTTCATCAGAGATGTCTGGGACGACATCAAACCGCTCATCAATGTGTCCAATGAACGCACCGGCTATCCGACCCAGAAGCCCGTGGCGTTGGCTGAGAGGATCATCGAAGCGTCTAGCAAGCCCGGAGATGTCGTGCTGGACCCATTCGCGGGATGCGCCTATGTCCCTGTGGCTGCAGAGAACCTGGACCGTAGATGGATCGCCTGCGATATCTCTCCTCGCGCGATGACTGTGCTTCGCCGCCAGTTCAAGAAGTTCGGATATGCGGTCGACGGAGAAACACCGGCGGGGGTGTTGGCAAACGAGGATGTGTCTCTGGCACGCGCTGAGGTGACGATACTTGGACCCGCCGACCTACCAGAGCGCTCCGTCTCAGACGACGACGTCGAAGCCGTCAAACCGCTTCCACAGCGCAAGTACAAGACCAGCGCAAGTATCTTCACACGACAAGAGATGTTGGAGTACCTGCTTGGCTTGTCAGGGTGGCGAGCGTGGTGCTGTGGGTTCGCTAACTGGAAGATAGGCACCGACGACAAGCCTGTCATCGAGCACACCATCCGCAATTTTGAACTTGACCACATTGACCCGAAATCCAAGCAAGGCCGCCACGAGATAGACAACCGCGCGCCTCTTTGCCCGTATCACAACAGCGTCAAGAGCGACAAACGGATCCTGCTTGATGACTTGCGGCAGCAGATAAAGAAGCAGGGCGAGTTGCTCGTCCCGACCATAGACGATCTAGTGGATCTGGCATGGGCTCGCGATCACGCCATAGAACATCTCATCGCTGAGAAGACCAGACGCTTTGGTCATACGCTGGCGGTATCGCGTAGCGAGGAGGTTGTGGGCGTTCAACCAGACGGCGTTTGATCTCGGTGAGAGGACGCGGAGGCGCATCTGCTGGTAGAGGCGATACAACAAGAAATCCGCGAGGAGCGCTGGCGACACTCGCGGTGAGCGTGGTCGGCCTGGTTCCGGTCAGGTCCATCAGCACCGGGTTCCCGCTACTACAGGCGAGTTGCGCACTAGGCCCTCGACAAGCCCCGAAAACGAGTGTTCTCGGTGAACACAACCGCAGCGCCGTGAGGCTCATCAAGCCATCCGTTGAATGTCGCCGTCTATGTCGACGACGGTTTCGATGCAACCACCGATAGAGCTTGCCGACAGGTTCGGCTGCGGGACCCGAAAGCGCAACTGCGGCCGTAACGAACCGGAACCGGCACGTTCTCGAACGTGGACGGACGGACGAGGCTAACCTGCAGCACCCAGAAGCGTTTTCAGCGCCGAAGCCGCCTCACCCCGTGACAGCAGATAATGGTCTTCCTGGTTGCGGTATGTGCGAAGACAGCCGTAGCAGCTGGTCTCGGACGCGCACAGGCACTCGTCCGCGATCCGAAGCGCCGCCCGGAACAGTTTCGGCAGTTCCTCCCGAATGCGTTTGACGTGCCCTGCGCCTCCAGGCACAGTGTCGAAAATGATCAACGGGGCACGGCCGGCGCTGTTGGCCGGGCCAAGAACCCCGTTGACATCTCCAGGCGGGATGCCCAACGCCGGGGTCGCAGCAAGAACAGCGTAAAGCACGCTGAGGACTGCGCTGTGGGCTGTGCTGTCCAGGTCGAGGCTGCGATCGCGCTGTTGCGAGCGGGACACAGTCGACATCAGGTCGAGCTCGACCACGTCCGTCAAGAAACTGTGACCAAGATGGCGTACCCTGAGTAGACCGGTGCATTCTCTGCTTGTTCCGGGGCGCTCATGCGGATCCGGCACTGTAGCGTTCCCAGCAACAACCGTCGTTTCGGTATGGCCGCAAGACATGCAGACCCGGAAACCACGATCAGCAGGTCCGGCGTTGATCGCTGTGATGCGGCCCTGCCTGCTGAACCGGACCTGGACAACAGAACTGCCTACCGGGACCTCTTCAACGCTCGGCGGGTTCCCGTCGTAGTCGCTGAAAAACACTCGGGAGAATCCTGCTTTTGGCGGTTGCGTGTCCCCGGGCGGTTCGTCGCTTTGACGGCCGATGAACCCGAACTGCGGAACCACAAACTTGTGTTCAGTAACCGTCGACCCGCATGCATCGCAATGACCGGTGTGGTCGACCGGCTCGGCACCGGTGTCTAAGCGTGTCCGGAAACGCCCGCATCCGCATCTGGAGTAGCGGCGGTCAACAAGGGCTTTGCCGGGCAGTATCCGCAGCCCGACAGACTCCCAAACAGCCTTGTTGGCTATGACTTTGGAGCCCGGGGCGTAATCGGTGATACCCAGCGTCAAATCACGTGACAGTTCTACGTCGGTGGCCCCTTTCGAGCTGTCCTGCCACACGTCCAAAGTGACCACATCGACCGGGAACCCGTATTTGGGCAGGACCACACGGGAAGCCAGAAAATCGATGAGGCGTTTGCTGTCAAGGGTTCTTTTGGTTCTGTACAGGCCAGACAGGCGGCGGTTCTGCGCCTGTGCCCGGCTGGTGCTGCCCGCGGCGGTCAAGTCCAGCATCCTCTGCACAGTGGCGGCTATCTCCTCATCCAGCTCGGACAGTTCCGACCGGGCCTCGTCAGCTGCACGTCGCAGCCATCCGAAATGCTCCCGGCCGGGCCCGTCCGACACGTTTACGAGATCATCCACCCATTGCCAGCCTGTTTCGCCCAGCAGCTCTCCGGCGACCTTTGCAGGGGTGATGCGGGCGACAGCAGCAGCAAGGTCCGGCGGGTGTGTCTGCAACCAGTCGACGAAAACGTCGACTGTTGCTTTGCCGCCGTCGGGCGCGTTGAAGAACGAGCCGACATCGCCGTGGGGCTCACCGCCGCTGTCCGCATGCATGCGCTCGAACGCTGCGAAAGCTGCGGCATGAATGTGGCGTCGGACAATGAGCGAGTTCTGCAGCGAAACGACCGGGACGTCGACGTTGCCTTCGATCAGGCGCATCGGGTTCTGGAAATGGTAAAGGTCGTGGGCGCGGCGGCGAGCGAACGTGACCACCAGCGCCGGTGTCGACGCCCGCCGCCCGGCCCGGCCCGCGCGCTGCACGTAATTGGCGGGTGTCGGCGGGACGTTGCGCATCAGCACTGCTTTGACATCGCCGAGGTCGACGCCGAGCTCGAACGTGGTTGTGCAGCTCAACGTGTTGAGTTTTCCGGCGATGAAATCCTGCTGGAACCGTTTCGCCTGGTCCGTGGACAGCTGGCCCGTGTGTTCCTCGACACGCATCCCTGAAGGCTTCAGGCTCAGGTAACGGTGCCGGTAATGTTCGTCTGAGGGGCGGCCTTCGACCCTGACAGGGTTCAACGTGCCGTCGCAGCGCCATGCAGGGCAGACCCCGCTCACGCTGCGCCATGCGAGCTGACGGCACCTGGAGCATTCGAAGGCGCTGCGGCTGTCGGACGCCGGGACGAACCTGATCAGCTTCGGGTCGAGTTTGAAGACGGTGCCGTGGCCATGGGCAGAGGTCGGGCTCAGCACGACCGACCAGGCTGTGCCGGCGTCGGTGAACCAACGCCACGCACCGGCGAGAGCATCCCGGGGGTCGGCTTCAACACCTCTCTGATCGAAGAGTTTGGTCAGATAGTCGAGCCGTGTGTTCATGCCGCGGGACGGAAGCCATGCCATCACGCTGTAATCTCTGTGCTCTCTGCGCACAGCAGTGACAATGTTGCGAGGGCCAAACACCGGATCATCAATGTCGATACCGGTCGGGAGATGCACAGCGGCCTGGCGGCGCACCGATTCGAGCAGCACCGCCGCGATATCGAGCGCTTCGTTATCGCTGAAACCGAGCTTCCCGAAAACTGGTGGCACAGTGACGCCGCGGGGCACAACGACGGCGATCTCTGCGAGGCCGACACCGTCGAGGCTCTGCCTGCGGTCAGTTGCCAGAATCTCCGCCATCAACCACCTGCGCACTTGGCGGTTCTTGTCGCTGCTGCTGTCGTCGGGGTCGATCACCAAGCTGTCCTCGGCGAGTTCCCGGACCAGCGGGACGAGATCCTCGAAACGGAGATCGTCGTCGCGGTTCCGGTCGAGCGCTTTCCAGATCAGGCGGCGCTGCATCGCGCGCGCGTAGGTGCGGTCCAGGTACGACGCAAAAAACGCGGCCTCCTGGCGGCTGTCGGAGAAAGAGAGAAGTTTGCGGCGCTCCCCGACATCGGGCACTCGGCCCTGTGCGGGCTCCTCCGGCGGCAGGCTCTGATACAGCGATGTCGCGACTACAGCTGCCGGTGCGTCGTGACCGGTGACGAACCTGAGAACAACGCTCGTGTTCCGCCGGCCGGAGCATGCCGGGCAGCGGCGCAGAGGCTGTCCGCGTTTCGGTTTGGCGCAGGTGACAACCACCGATGCGTTCACGGCGTCGTCGCAGCCGCACTGCCCTTCGAGAGTTTCGCTGAGGCTGCCGCAGCCGGTGCACAGCCGGCGACGGTCCAGTGCAGCTGCCACATCGGCGTCGTCCACCACGGCGGACTCGTCTTCGTCCTCCAGCTCGGTCTGCTCCCCTATGAGCAGGTACATGAGGTCTCGGCGGTGCTCAGGAGCCTGAACGACGCACATGGGTCCCGTATCATCCTGCTCTGCTGTGTCACCTATCAGGAACTCTGCAGAGCAGCGGTGACAGACCCCGAACTCGAACATCTGCGAAACTATGCCGTGGTTCTCGCAGGCGGGGCATGTGCTGTGCCTGTCGAGACGCACACGAGGCTCGGTCCCCGGATGTTTAGGCGATTTGCACAAGAACGCACCTTCAAGGGCTCTGAGCATGAAATGGTAGCGGGCCGGGACTATCGGCGGGGCGTCGGAATATGTGTTGGTGCATACCGCGACAAGCGCGGACAGCTCGGCGGCGCGGTCAGGGTCGTTGAACACTTTTTCGGCCAGCCCTGCCTCAGACGCAGCCGGTTCCGCAAGGTCGAGCGGGCCGCGGTGCAACAGTTCGGCGAGCCTGAGTACGTGACGTTCCGATCTGAGAGCGTCCGCAAGCGCCACAACAGAGCTGGGTCCCGCAACGGCGGTGGCGGGGCTGCGGGCCAGCACATGCGCAGGCACCAGCTGCAGCGCAGTCGGGTCCGCGGTGCCGGACGACAACGCCTGCTGGAACGCGTCGAAAGCGCCGCCTGAGGCTGCCCAAATGTCTTTCGGGGGTGCTGGTTCCTCCACGGTCGGTGTGACAACGTCCTGACGGCGGCTGTCGGCACTGTCGTACTCGACGGGTTCGTCGAACAGATCCGAGGCGTACTCTGCGACCCGTTCGGGGGCGTCGCTGCTGGAACCCAAAGTCGCCGATGTGCCGAACAAGCAAAGCCGGCCCCGGTCGATGCTGTTGACACGGTCCCGGACCCGGCGCAACAGCATCGCAATCTCCGCGCCTTTGGCTCCGTTGTATGTGTGTATCTCGTCGAGCACCACGAACCGCCAATGATCCCCTGTCGGGCCGTCGAAGAAGGGTGTGTCGTCGGGGCGCAAAAGCAGATACTCGAGCATCGCGTAGTTGGTGAGCAGAATATGCGGCGGTGTTTCGCGCATCTGGTCCCTGGAAACCAGCTCGCCCGGGTCCGGGTCGCAGCCGTAATCTGTCCGGTGCTGCTGCTCGCCGTCCCTGCGCCGATACGGGGTGGCACCGGTGTAGCGACCGAAAGTGATCTCCGGGAAAGGCCGCACCAGGGAGCGTATCCGCGCCATCTGGTCATTGGCCAGAGCGTTCATCGGGTACAGCAGCATTGCCCGCACGCCCGGACTGTCCAGCGTTCCCGAGTCGGCTTCTCGTAGCAGATGTTCCAGAACAGGCAGCAGATAGCACTCTGTCTTGCCGGAACCTGTCCCGGTCGCCACAATCAGGTTGCGTCCGGCAACGGCTTTTCGCAGGGCCGTTTCCTGATGCTTGTACAAGGGGCGGTCGCACGGCAGAACGTCAGAGTCCAGTTCCTGCATACGGGTATGCAGCAGGCCCTCCGAGACGAGACCTTGGACAGACACGCCTTTCCGGTATGCGGGTGTTGCCTGCAGGAACGGTCCTCTGGTGCTTCGGAAACGACTGTCCAAAGCATCATGCAGCTCTGCCCGCAAACCGTCGTCAGCGGGAGCGTACCGTGCTTTCAGATAGCGAACATATGATTCGCGTATGGTTCGGGCCGCTTCGACGGGTTCGAACAAGTCCCCGGTGTCGAGCGGTTGCGGTTGGCGATATGTCATTGAGTGCCTTTCAGGTTCGGGATGCGGCGCGCAACGCGGCCGCTGTGAACACGCATCGCCTTGTCAACAGCGGGGCTACATCATCGGCATCCAGAAGCGCCCGGGTCGCGGCGTCAAGCTCCTCCTGGCCAGAGAACTCGTCTGTGAGCTGGAACGCTGCTGTCTGAAGTCTCGCAGGGAACTTGAACCAGCCAGGAGTTCGCGAATCTGGTGACAACGAGTCGACCTGCCGGCGCTGTTCCGGGCTCAGCCGCTGCGTGTAAGTGGATGTCCGGGCATGCGCCGACATCCAGTCGTTCAACTGTTCGCGGTCCGGCCAGGTTTTCGCCAGCATCTCGAGCGCGGCGGCCAAGTAACCGCCGAACTCCAACGGGAGCGACCCTGCTGGCGGCAGAGCGTCAGCCAACGCGGTCAGCCTGTCCGGCGACAACTCGTCAAGAGGTGTGCTGACAGGCTCCGACGGCTGCCATATCCCGTCGGTGCCGGTGCCCGGAGCCCAACCAGCGAAATGCGTCCATCGCGAGACGCTGTCAGCGACAAGCCCACAGTCGACCACCGCAGCAACCAACGGTTCAGACTCCCACAGGACCTCGACTTTTCCGGGAGGCACAACGGACCGGGAAGGCACAGACAGCATTGCCAAAGCGAGCTTCAGTACGTGAGTGTCGGGCAGGGTACCGACCAGGTCTTCCGTCAGCATCTCCCCCAGCATGCATTCTGGCAACACCGCCAACCGTACAAGGCGTGTGAGCGTTTCGAACGGCACACCGGGGCCGCTGGACGCCACTATCGCATCCCGGAGTTCGCTGCGTGCAGCCGAGACGGTGTCTGCGGTGAGCTGGAGGGTTCGCGGATCGCCCGCAACAGCGAGCTCCAGCGCTTCCCGGGCGACCGTAAGCTGCAACGACCGACGATGCTGCTGTGCGTCCTGAAGAGACCCGATGTCGACTTCTTCGACAGAGCCCGAGCCTGGTACCGGACGCTGAGGCGCAACCCAGTCGTCGCTGATAGCGACCTCCAACAGGTACGGGCCTGGGGGCGCCTCGAACACGCAGTCGGCCGTTCCGTCCGAGTCATATGGGACGTCCTCACAGATTGGCTGTTCCCAGACCCGCTGTTGCGACCACAGCCGCACTTGACGGTTCCGGAAACGCCGGTTCTCGTCCCACGTCACCCCGAGCAAGGCTTCGCATGCGTCAATGTCAGCGACATCGACCTGAAGGTTCGAAACTTCGTGGCGGGCTGCCACACGCGCAACATCTACGCAGACGCCGTCAACGTTCAGTCTCAAAGTCATGGATGCGAGACCCGACATAGCGACCGAATCGCGGAACAACGACAGCGGGAACGCCCACCGGCCCAGCTCGCCGGCATATACCTCTACCGGCTGAACCAGCCCTTGACCATGTAACTCTAAGACGACTTTGGCGGGCCGGCCGCAGCGCACCAGCAGAGATACCGCCTCTCCCGTTTCGATCTGGTCAAACCCGATCTGCTGACAGTCCCTGCCCAATGCGGGTGCGGGCTCTCCTCGGAAACTCGTTGCCCACGACAGTCTGGGGATCGTGACCGTGAAAGGCATCCCGTCTGCGGACAGTTCGACCCGGTCAACGCCCGGGCCGAAACAGACCGTGACGGAACGCCCGGCAGAACCGTCGGGGCACGCAATATCGCAGGCAGCATCAACCGCGACTTCGACGGTTTCGTCAGGGCTGAAAACACGGTCCGGGACCGTTACACGGAGGCCCCGGACCACAGCCATACGCTGTCGCATGTCGCTCCCCAGCGGGCCTGCGACCTCCAGCACCCCGCTGCAGGAGGGCCCGTCGGGCAGTCTCGACACCAGCGAACGCCCTTGGTCTGTGCAGGGAAGGTCGGCCAGCACAGCCGTCGCAGGCGGGGCGGTGTCGTTGTCGTCGCGCCAGCGCACACGCCACGTCGACGGCGCCGTGCCTTGCGGCTCTGTCACGCACGGAACGTCGGCGTACACTGCGCATCCCGCCGGGCCGGCCACTGCAGCGACCGGCTGCGCAGTGATCACAGGACTCTGCGGCGCACGAACCACAGGCAACCGGACGTGCGTGTGTCCGCTGATGTCGCTCAAAACCAGCGCGTCCGTGCGGGACAGGTCCAGGCTCAGCAGGCGCCACCCGGCCCATGGCTCGGCGCGGAACGGCAACTCTTCGGCGACCGGGACCGGCGTGCCGTCGCTGCGAACAACAGCTATGCCGTCAGCGACCAGCAGCAGCGCCACATCACCCCGGACCCGTTCCTGGTCCCGGGCCAGCACGCCGTCAGGCCCGAAAATGTAGGCGGCAGCGTTCGGATGGCCGGCAAAACGGGTTCTGGATTCGCTGCTGGCTGTTCGGAGAGCGGCTGCCCACCCTCTCGTCGATGGAACCAGAGCCACCTCGCGTTCATCGTGCTTCGACGCTGCGTAGCGGGTCGTTGACCTGTCTGACAGCAGCCACACTCCTGCGTCCGGGACCGGCGGGAACGTCACAAACGGGCCGGCACAGGAGAACCGGTCGATACGGACCGTCGGGCGTGGCCGGCGACGACGAACAGTGTTCCCTATGGGCTCACCGGCGATCAAAGCGTGCAGCAGATACGCCGGCAAGCCGAGGTCCCGGGCCAGTTCAGGCACCAACTGTTGTGCATCGTCACGGCCGATCGTGTTGATGTCGAACACCGCCGTGATCATGCGTTCCACAATGTCCAGGGCGAATTCGCCGCCGAACACAAAAAACCTCTCCAACGGCTTGTCGAGCTGTGCACGGCGGGTCGGGGAACCCAGAATGCCCTCGACCAGTTCGGCGCCGTCATGCACTCCTTGCTGCAAGTCCGACAAGACGAGCTGTGCGGCGTCACCGGCGCAGCTCGCAGGAATACCTCCGTGAAGCAGGATCGGTGTGACATACCGCAACCATTTGCCTGCCTGCAGTGTTTCGCTGAAATCTTCCAGTTCGAGTTCGCGGACAGCAGCTTCGAAGGCTTGCCCGAACCTGGAACGATCCAGGCCTCCTGACGCGCCGAGACCTTCAATGTTGGGCCAGAAAGTCCCGTCGTCGTAGCAGCGGGCACCGTTGGCTACAAGGAACACAACGACGGATGCGGAATAGCGGCCAGCCCAGAAATTGCCTGAAGCGTTCACACGGCTGAACACTTGTTCCGCCATTTCGTATGCGGTCCCGTCCGGTGAAAGGTCGAGTTCTCCTACGAGCCGTTTGCCTTGCAGCATCTGCCGCAACCGGCGTTCGGTTTCCAACGGCCGTTCGGCGGGGTTGTTGAGGCCGGGGTCGTGGGTTGGCGTGGTGTGGTCCTGTGCGGGTTCCGGGCTCACAGCGGACGGGACCTGTCGCAACACAACAGGTGGCACGAACCGGCGTGGCCTGAGTCTTTCTTGCGATAATGACAGTTCATGTCGGTTGTCCGTGCTGTGATGTGCGGTTTCGACGCACAGTTCTATGTCTATGACGGCATGCCGGTAACCGCCCGACTGTTGCATGAACCTACCGCGCAGTGCGCTGGTTGCGGAACCTGCGTCCGGACAGTCAACCGCAGCCGCCCGAACAGAACACTACACGGCCAGGAGACACGGATGCCTCAGGAAAACGCACTCAACAACGACAGCCTGCATGAGCTGCTCGAAGCCCTTGCGGCCGGTCAACGGATCATCGTCTCAGAGCAGCGGCGGATCCAGGCCCAACTGGGCCGCATCGAAACGGCCGTGCAGGGCTTGAACGTTCGGGTCGGGGCTGTTGAGACGCGTGCCGTCCTACCGCAGGCTCCCACTTTCGGGGCTTTGACCGTCGGAGTGTGGTATAACACTGGGGACAAGCCTCAGATCGCCAATCTTCAAAATGTGCTTTGACCTGCGCTTATATGGTCTGCACAGAGTGCCCGGGGCGGGCACGGCCATGTCCGATGCCCAGGTTTCGGTTGGCAGCGATGCTTCTAACCCAAGCCGGAGAAATCGATCTGGCCGGTGGTCATGAAAGCGCTGAATCCGTTGTCGGCGACCGTGTTGTGGCCGTTCATGGCGACCGAGGCGTCGCTGCCCAGCATGACCAGCGTGCGGGCGATGTCGTCGGCGGTGAGCATGGCGCCGCCGGTCTGGTCGATGGTCCATTGGATGACCTGCTCGGTCATGGTCTTGATGAAGTCGTCCATCAGTGGAGTGTCGATCGGACCCGGGCACACCGAGTTGGTGCGCACGTTGAACTCGTTGCGGGTGCGGGCCGAGCTGTGCATCGTCCACACCTGTGCGATCTGCTTGGAGAAGCTGTAGGAGTCGGCGCCGACCAGATCATCGTTGTCGGCGACCCACCCGAGCGCTTCGTCCCAGTCGTCGATGGCGATCAACTCGGAGATCTTGGCCAGGTTCTCGGGCCAGCCCTGTCCTGCGATCGAGGCAGTGTTGACGATGGCCCCTCCGCTGTTCATGGTGGGGAGCAGCCCCTCGGTGAGCCGGCGCAGGCCCAGATAGTTGACCCGGATCACGAAGTCGGCAGCGTGGGTTGCGGCCACTCCGGCGTTGTTGAACAGCACGTCGACACCGCTGCCGATGTCGGCCACGGCTCTGTCGACGGACGACGGGTCCGACATGTCGGTGGGGATGTAGCGTGTCGCCGGTCCTGTCGGCTCGGCGATGTCGAGCACGGTCAGGTCGTCACAGCCGAGACCGGTGAGCAGTTCCACGGCCGCGGCCCCGACCCCCGTCGTGCCACCCGTGAGCACCACACGTTTTCCGGCGTAACTGAACAGATCAGACATCGATTGCTCCTTGTTGCTGTTTGGGCAGGGATTGTGCTGTTCCTGAGAACAGCAGTTCGTTGAGTCGTGTCTTCCATTCGTCCTCGTCAACGACTTCGAAGTGCATCGCCTTATTTTTCATTATCGGTTCCAGTTCTGCCCAATCGGTCTCGCGGGCGTGATCGTTGCACACGTCGAACACGGACCGCTTGTATTCTGTGTCCTCAGATGCTTTGAGGTGGGCGCCTTTCGTCTCGACCACGAAGACTTGGCTGATGTCGTCCTCTGCACCGGGCTCGTCGCTGCGCAGCGTCACGATGAAGTCCGCGTAGATTCGGCGCGGTTTCCAGGCCTGCACGAAATAGTCCTTGCGGGAACGGTTTCGATACCAGAAGAAGAGTCGCGCCTGCTGGTCAAGATAAGTCGCGACCGTGTTCTCGAACTGGTTGAGCTCGTCCTCGGTGGTGACGTCAAAGAGGTTGTACTGGTAGGGGACACCGTCGTCGCGATTCGCATGCTTGGCTTCGGGCACTTCGATCTGCTCTGGAAGGCGGTTGAAACCGAGGTCCTCACTGACTACCAGGAAGCGTATGTCCCTTGATTCAAGAAGAGCCTCGAAGGTCTCCTGCGAAAGGCGGTCTCGTTCGATCTCCACTCGCTGTCGCAACACCTCCAGCACGAAGGTGTGATTTGCTGCCACCTGCGAGGCGGGGTAGCGACTGAGCAAACCCTCGAAGGCTTGCCTCGCCAGTTCCCGTCCATGCCACGGGTTGGGAACAACGTCTAGGAGGTGGCTCGCCGCGAAGAAGTAGTCAACCGGGTCGCTTGTCTGGACATGGTCGTGTCCCTCGGAGACTCCACCCGGTCCGTGTTCGGAGCGCGTGTCGTCCTCCGGCTCCAGATTCGCCCTTAAGAGATGGTCGCCCGAGCGCCCTTCGGTCAACGTTAAGGCGTCCAGCGGTGACAGGTCGATTTCGTCCCACGGCACTCGGGAGAGGATGTCCGCCTCGTAATGCACCAGCCGCCACTCGCCGTTGTCCTTGATCATGAACGAAGGCAGTACCAACCGGCGCGCCGCGTCTCGAAAAGGCGCTTGCTGCTGAGTGGTGATCGTGCGGCCGCTGGACCCCGGCCCGCTTTCGCGCGTGTCGTCGGTGACTCTCCCTTCGAGGCCGTGCAAGCCCTCCAGGCCGAACCCCCGTCTCACCTCCTTCAGCACGTCCGCTCCGCGCCGGCTGTAGCAGAATACGTAGCTTTCGTCGAGCGCAGAAACCCCCGTCTTGCATGCGTAGGGTTGACGCAGGATCCGCCCCACAAGCTGCGTGAGCCCGGTTCTTGAAGTCGGGTTGGCGAGGATGGTCAGGACATACGCGAAGGAACAGTCCCAACCTTCCTGGAGTGCCTGTTTGGTGATGATGAAGCGGATCGGGCAGTCGCGTGACGTCAGTCCGCCGAGATCCTCCACCTCTTTAAGTTCGTCGGTTGAACTCGTCTTGACGGCGATTTGCTCCGGGGCGATACCGGGGTGCTGCAACAGGTACTCACGCACATCTTCGGTATGGACGTATCCGGCCTTGCGCTGCTCCCTGCCGGTTCGCTCCACCTGAACCACGCATATGGGCCGTATGTAAGTCCCGGAGTCCGCCTCATGGCTCCGAGCCGCGGCTTCCAGTTGCTCGCGCTGCTCGACGGACTCCAGCAGCGTGTCGCGCCAGTCGCTGCTCGCCTTGTTGCGGATGTGCAGATCGAGCTTGATCATCTCCTCCGCGTTCAGCTCGCGGCCCAGGATTTCCACGAGGACGTTCGCGTCTTTGGTTGGCGTAGCCGACAGCTCGACGATCATGGCTGGGTTGAACCCCTCCAGAGTTGCTTTGGCGTTGGCGCTGTAAGCCTTGTGCCCCTCGTCGAGGATGATCAGCGGTCGCAGCACTCGCACCGCGTTGCCGAGCGACGTCTTCACGTACCGCCCCCACAGACCGGCTGCTTCGAATGTGTCCAGGTTCGGGAAGTCGTCAAGGAGCTCGGCATGTGCGACGGGATCATCGTCGGCTGGGAAGAACCGGTCGAAACCTCCGCTGTCGCGGAACATCCGCAGTGTTTCTTTGGTCTGGCGGTTGGCTGAGGGCAGCATCAACAGGAGGACGCACAGGTTCTCGGCAACATCGCGGGGACCGAAGGCTGTGGTCTTCTCAAGGACGAGCGTGCGCTGGCCCGACGACAGGTCGAGTTGCTGGCGGTAGGGGTGGTCTCGGTCCTTGAGCGCCTTGAGCGTCTGGTTGTAGATCTGCGTCGTCGGAACGATCCACAGGACCAGGCCGCGCCGACTCTGCCGGAAGTGTGAATTGACGAGATCAATGACCCGCGTAGCGAGCAGTGTTTTCCCGCCCCCGGTCGGGATCTTGAGACAGAAGGAGGGGAGTTGCTCGCCGAGCCCGTTGCGTCGGGCGTAGTAGGGCCGCCCAACCTCGGTCTTGGACCACGCCCGCTCCACCCAGTCGAATCCCCATTCTGAGTTCTCACGGCGCGCTGCCGCGTCGTTCTCCCGGGATGCCGCCAGCTGTTCAAGGAAGCGTCGAACCGTCGCTAGGGCCCGCTGCTGGTAGTCCTTGAGGATCACCGCTCCAGCCTCTCGATCGCTTCGTATATCTGAAATGGAAGCTGTTGGAAGTCGATCCGGTACTGGTGGAGGAACTCGCGGTCGAGGTACTTTGTCGGCGCGAAGACGAGCTTCCGTCGGGAGCTTTCGGGCAGGGCGCGGGCCTCCGACAGCGAGAGTGCGAGACTCTTGAGCTTTTCGACGTCGGGCTCGTAGAAGAGGAAGACGTCGTGAGATGCGGTGTGCCCCACGAAGCCAGTCTCCCGGTCGGTATCGCCCGGGTCGAACTCCTGACCGGTCGCGGTGAAGAAGACATATGAGGCGAGCTTCTCCCAAGACGGCAAGTGGGAGCCGTCGAGGAGGGACTCTTGGCGCAGGGCCTTCAGGGCCGCAAGGTTGTCACCGTGGACGATCAGGTTGTCGCGCAGGCTCGCCTTCTTGCTCAGCCCCTTCCCGCGAACCGGCGACAACTCGTGGAACGGCACGGCCAGATGGTGGTTCTCAACGAACACTCTCCCTTTGAAGTTCAGTCGTGGCAAGGCACTCTCCTCCACCATCGTTGGCGCAGCCCAATGCTGCGCCTGGGATTCCGAAACAGAACGTAGAGGCACCCTGTGACACGACCGGACAACCCGAAGTCAACCGCATGTGTTGGCACTCTGAGCCTCAAGAGAGTTGTTGGACCAATCAACAGCGACACTAGTCGCAGTAGTCGGAAGCGGTTGGGCATGCCTTCGGAATCATGCCTACTTCACAGTGAAGGCCATATGGGCCTCCTTGAGGCCGAAGACGAAGGCGTTGGGCATCTCGACGTGGGGCAGATCCGGTATCCGTCTGAGATCTGAGACCCGGGCCACCAACTGTTCGAAGAAGGTCTGGATCTCCAGGCGCGCCAACGACGCCCCCAGACAGAAGTGGGTGCCGAAACCGAAGGCGACGTGGTGGTTCGGGGTGCGGGTCACGTCGAACGACTCGGGCTCGTCGAACTGGTTCGGGTCACGGTTGGCTGCGGTGTAGGCGAGCACCACCTGCTGGCCGGCGGAGATGGTCTGGCCGTGCATCTCGTGGTCCTGTGCGGCCACCCGGCACATGTTGTGGATCGGAGTGACCCAGCGGATGAACTCCTCGGTGGCGACTGTCATGTCGGCGCCGCCCTGGAGTGCCTCCCACTGCTCGGGGTGGTCGGCCAGCGCCAGCAGGGTCCGGGCGATCACCGTGCGGGTGGTCTCCGCTCCACCGTCGAGCACCAGCAGACAGTCCGAGAGGACCTCGTCGTGCCCGAAGGGCGCACCGCCGACTTCTCCGTCGTTCTCCTGCTCGACGCCGACCCAACGCGACATGACGTCGTCAGCCGGGCAGCCCTTGCGGTCCTCGTAGAGTTGCGAAGCGGCTTCCGCGAAATCCAATGCTGATTTGAACCCTTCGTCGTTCGCGTAACGGGGACCGCCGCCGAGCGCGATCGTCGTCTCGGACCAGTGCTGCAGCTTGGGCCACAGCTCGTCGGGGAAACCCAGCAGCAGGCCGATCATCTTGGCAGGCAGCGGCGCCGCGAGCTCGCCCACAATCTCGGCCTGCCCCTTGGCGAGGGCGGGGTCGAGCAACTCGTTGACCGTGTCTGTCACATGGTCCTCCCAACTGCGCACCGCACGCGGAGTGAAGCGACGGGCGACCAACATCCGTCGGGTCTGGTGAAGCGGGTCGTCGAGGTTGATGATCGAATTGTCTCCCGGGATGTTGGGCCGGGAGCCGCCCTTCACCTTGTCCGAACTGATGAAGACCGTCTTGTTCTTCTCGATCTCGACGATGTCGTCATAGCGGGTCACCACCCACAGTTCGTTGACGTCGTCCCAGTGGAGCGGTGAATGCTCGCGGAGCCAGCCGTAGCGAGGGTAGGGGTCGTTGACATAGAAGTCACCGTCGAGGACGTCGAGCGGCCGCGGATCGATGAGTTCCATGGCCGTACCCTACGCGCGGCCCCTCGGGAGGGGTAATCGGACTAGTCCGGGTAGTGCGAGCCGGTCGGCATCCCCTTGGAGACCCAGGTGACGACAAGCCCGTAGCTGATGATCACCCCCGAAGCGATCAGCAGGGTCGGTCTCACTCCGAAGTTCAGGCCGTCGGAGTCTGCCATGGTCCCGAGGATGAGCGTGCCGATCCAGACGACTCCGCCCCAGGAGATCACGAACAGCGACATGACCCGGCCCCGCGCCGAGTCGGACACGAGCTGCTGCAACAGTGTCTGCAGTGTGGTCATGGTGGTGAAATAGCAGAACCCGACCCCCAACTGCCAGGCCATTGCCGTATTGAGTTGTTCGGCGGAGGTGAACCCGACAAGGCAGACGCCGTATCCCAGCAGCGATATCGCGGCCCGTCGAAGACTCGGTTCGACCTTGCTGTAACCGACGGTCAACGCTCCGACTATGGCCCCGACGCCTGTGGCTGCAACGATCTTGGCGAACTGTCCGGCCTCCAATTCGAGGACCTCGCGGGTGAAGCTCGGAATCAGAGCCGTGTGAGCGACGCCGAACACCGATGCCACACCCGTCGTGGCTATGGCCAACAGGGCCGGCTTTCGTTCGCGGGCATGCCGGAACCCGTCGCGGATCCGTGCCAGCACCCCCAGACCGTCCATTTCCACGTCGTGTGCGTCGACAGCGACTCTGGTGATCATCAGCCCGGCCAACGCCGATGCCACCGCGAAGCCGCTGAAGCCGATATGGAAGCGTCCCGAACCGATGACTTCAACGGCCATGATCGGGCCCACCACTCGGGTCAGGTTCTGAACTGCAGCCTGCAACGAGATGGCGCTCTGCACCGCATCGCTCGACACCGAGTTGACCACCAGCGCGCCGGCGGACGGTCCGAGCAGCGAGAACGTCGTCCCCAGAACGAACGCCAGAGTGTAGATCGCCCACAGCGGGGGAGCGCTGCTGATCCCGGCGAGCAGCGCCAAACCGGCGGCGGAGGCCCCGG
The DNA here is from genome assembly GCA_965208435.1 of Candidatus Aldehydirespiratoraceae bacterium. GTDB lineage: Bacteria > Actinomycetota > Acidimicrobiia > Acidimicrobiales > Aldehydirespiratoraceae > VXYK01. Next base: position 2,811,640 of record OZ242337.1, read on the forward strand.
ACGCATAGTACGACGAGGTGACCACCAGCTTGCGCTCGACACGATCAGCGAGCACGCCACCGAACGGGCCGACGAACAATGCAGGAGCGAACAGCGCCGCGAACAGGGCGGTGATCGCCAGGGTGTCGCCGTTGCTGCGTTCCTCGATCAGCCCCTGCAGGGTGACGTGACTCATCCAGAAGCCGATCTGCTGGATCACGAAACTGCCGTAGATCCAGCGGTAGGCCGGGTAGCGGAACGCGATGAAACCGCGCCCCAGATCCGAGCGGATGAAACGGGCTGCGAGACCTGTCGGGCCCAATCGGACCCGATCTGGAGTTTCAGTCAGAAGGCACCCTCGAGTTCCGGCACCTTGAGAATGCTAACGGTCTGTCGAGCAACCTTGCCGACGGGCCGTCGTGACATGGTCGCATGTGATGCAAGCGTCGGCGTCTGACGGTCAACCGAAGAGATCGCTGTGGGTGCCAGTACGGACTAGTACGAGCGCGTGCTCAGTGCTCTCCCAGATCAACAGCCAGTCGGGTTCGATGTGGCATTCCCAGAATTCCGACCATTGGCCGGACAGGCGGTGCTGCCGGTGACGGGACTGCAATTCGCAACCTGCCAGCAGAGTCTCCAGCACGACCCATAGTTTGTCGAGGTCCCTGCCGCGCGACTCTGCGCGTTTGAGGTCCTTCTTGAAGCGACTCGTTGTCCGGAGAATCACCGGGGCTACAGGGCGGCTTTGAGTTCGTCGATGCTCGGATACTCGGTCAATTCATCGGGCTCCCGCGTCTGGCGCAGGGCTTCGACGGTTTCAGGGTTGGGGATGCTGAGATCAAAAGGAACACCCTGGCGCAGGACTACCTGCTTGTAGAACAGGGTGATCGCGTCGGTGGCCGACAAGCCGAGCTCGCGAAGGACGCGCTCGGCTTGCACCTTCAGATCTGGCTCCACACGAGCTCGGATCATTTCGGTTTTGGCCATGCTGCACCCTCCTGTGTTGACCCGTGAGTGTACCACAAATGAGGAACACTCACGGGAAGGTCTGTCGGGCAGGGGGCTGCGAGACCTCTCGGGTCCAGACGGACCCGATCTGGAGTATCAGTCAGAAGGCACTCACGAGTTCCGGTACCTTGAGAATGCTGGCGGTCGGGCCTCGGGTACGGTTCGGTCATGGACAATCCCGATGCTGTCGTGTCGACCGTGGGCCGTGTGCTGGACGCGCATCTGCATGTCGTCGACCTCGCGACGTGCGTGGACGACCTGACGGGCAACCCCAACACCCGCTGGTGGGAACGACTCGAATGCTCACCGGAAGCGGTGGTGGCACGAGTGCGCGCAGCCGGCGTCTCCGGTGGCGTACTGGTGCAGGCAGTGGGCGCGCACGGTTTCGACGAGAGGCTGATCGTTGAAGCGGCTGAGGCGCTCGGGGACGACTGGCAGGCGATGGTCGCGGTGGGTTCTACGGTGGAGGACTCGCTGAGCGTGCTTGACGGGGCCGTAGCGCAGGGGGCTGCGGGGCTGCGGCTATTCTCGATCCCTGACCGGTGGCTGCACCGCGATGTAGCCGTGGAGTTGGTGCAGCGCTGCCGTGACGCAGGTGTCGGCCCGAGCGTCTGCTGTCTCGCCGAGGAGTTGCCGACGGTCGCACGTATTGCCGCGGCGGTGCCCGACTGTGAGATAGCTCTCGACCACTGTGGTTTCGTGTCTCTGGGGGGCGGCGATCAGGCGCTGGTGGATCTCGCCTTGCATGAGAACCTGATCGTCAAGCTGAGCACCGGAGTGTTCGACGCTGCTGCCCTGCCACCCTCCTCGGCACTGCGGCGACTGCTCGACCTGTTCGGCGCCGAGCGCATCGTCTGGGGATCGGACCACCCCCAGGTGCATGATCGTGCCTACCCCGAACTGGTCGCCCTTGTCGGCGATGCGCTCAGCGACCTCGACGCTTCCACGCAAGCGGCCGTCCTCGGCGGAAACGCCGCCCGCCTCTGGTTCTGAGGGCGGTGGCTGAGCCGCAGATTCCCCACAGCAGACGCATGCGACCCGATGGAGTGACTGTGACTCCAGCAACGGCTCTCAGCCTCCGACTCATTGACCGAGTCGCTTCGCCATTGCCGGCGTCTAGCCTGAGACGGTGGTTGACGGATCGTCCGAAGCTGAGCAGATCGACCCTGATTCTGGGGTGGACTCAGGGGCGCAGGGCCGGCGGCGCTGGGTGTCGCCGGGCACGGTGAGCCTCAAGGGTGCTATGCGTGAAGCCGTCCAAGCCCCTCCGACGGTCTATGAGGCAGTCGGCGGGCAGCGCTTCTTCGACGAGTTGGTCGACCGGTTCTACGACGCGGTGGAGACCGACGCGCTGCTGCGGCCGATGTACCCCGCCGACATGGGACCGTCCCGTGAGCGTCTCGCCGGCTTCCTGGCGCAGTACTGGGGCGGGCCCGCGCACTACAGCGAACAGCGCGGCCATCCCCGTCTGCGGATGCGCCACATGCCCTTCGTCATCGGGGTGGCCGAGCGCGAAGCCTGGATGAAGCACATGACAGCATCGCTTGGCGTCGCCACACTCGCCGACGGTACGGACCGCCCGTTGCCGGCCGAGATAACCGACGCCATGCTCGACCACTTCGACAACGCCGCCACCCACCTGATCAACCGGCCCGCCGACTGAACCCAGCGGTGTCGGCACCTGACAGTTGTGGGCGCCTAACAGTTGTGGGCGAACGTTGAGAGGTCGCGCGCTGAGGCCGCGTACACCTCGGGCAGGGCACCGCGGAAGATCACGTCGCCGGCGTGGCAGGTGCCGTTGACCGTGCGGCTGTGGGCCGCCACACCCGCCTTTGTGAGCTTGCGGAAGTAGGCCAGGCCCTCGTCGCGCAGAGGGTCGAGTTCGTTCACAGAGATCACGTGCGGGGGCAGACCCTCGAGGTCTTCGATCTCTGCGTTCAGCGGCCAGGCCAGCGGGTTCGCGAGGTTCTCGCCGCTCGGGTCGTAGGCGCGCACCATAATGTCCATCATCTCGCTGCTGAGGAAGTACCCGTCGTTCTCGTGGAGCGAGGTCAACTCCATGGGCGGGTTCCCGTAGGCGCCGGAGATGTAGGGACACTGCGCGTAGACGCCGTCGATCATGTGCAGGCGCCCCTCGCGACTGGCTTTGAGCGTCGTGGCCAGCGTCAGGTTCCCCCCTCCGGATTCGCCGGACACCACGATCTTCGACACGCCCAGTTCAGCGGTGTTGGCATGCACCCACTCCAGCGCCGATGTGCAGTCGTTCAATCCCGCCGGGAACGGGTGGGGGCCCAGCGCGCCGCCGGCATTGCGGAACTCCACTCCGACGACCACAAGATCGAGAGCAGCGAGTTCGTTGCGCCAACGCCGGTAGGAGGCACCGGAAGCCTTGAGGATCACCATGCCTCCGCCGTGGATGTGCAGGATGCAGGGCCGCGGCTCGCGGGCGCCGCCGGCAGGCTGATGGATGTAGAGGTTGATGTCGTTGCCGTCGACCCCGGGGATGACCTCGGTGTGCGACTCCACGCCCTGCACAGCCGGGAGGTCTGCGTAGATCATGTCGAACAACATCTCGAAACCCGGTTCGATCACCGCGGTGAAGTCGTAGATCTCGGTAGCCGATGCATCAGCGGTGAGCGGAAGCGGCTCGGGCCCACCCGCCATCCCCAGCTGTGCCAGTGCGGCCACCATGCGTGAGTCCGCACGGGGATCTGTTCCCAGAGTCCGGGTCGGATCACCGAGCTTTCCGGGCAGTGCAACGTTCTCTGACATGGTTGTGCCCTCCTGTTCGCAGCTTGTTCAGTTCAGTCGTTCCACGATCATGGCCATTCCCTGGCCGCCGCCGACGCACATCGACTCCATGCCGATGGTCGAGTCGGAGTCTTCGAGGCCGTTGAGCAGGGTGGTCATGATGCGGCTGCCGGTCATTCCGAACGGGTGGCCGAGTGCAATCGCTCCACCGTTGGGGTTGAGCCTGTCGAGGTCGATGCCGAGCTCGTCGGCGGATCCCAGGACCTGCACGGCGAACGCCTCGTTGATCTCCACATGGTCGATGTCGTCGATGGTCATTTTGGCACGACCCAGCGCCTGACGACAGGCGTCGATCGGCCCGAGCCCCATGATTTCGGGGTGCAGCGCCGACACGCCGCTCGAGACGATCCGGGCGAGCGGCTCGATACCCATCGCCTTCGCCTTGGTGTCGCTCATGACGACCACCGCGGCCGCGCCGTCGTTGAGGGGGCAGGCGTTGCCCGCGGTGACTGTCCCGTCGGGCCGGAACACCGGCTTGAGCTGGGACACCTTCTCGATGGTCGTCTCGGCGCGGATACCGTCGTCTTTGGCTACCACTGTCCCGTCGGGCAGCGTGTAAGGGGTGATCTCACGCTCGAAGAAGCCGCGGTTGAGAGCGGCTTCGGCCCGGTTCTGGGAACTGACACCCCATTCGTCCTGGCGTTGACGGCTTATCCCGGTCGCCTGGACCACGTTCTCGGCAGTCTGGCCCATGGCGATGTAGATGTCGGGCAGCCCGTCTGGCGGTGTCCAGGTTGCCGACCCCTCGCCGGTGCGGGACGCGCTGCGCTGTTCTGCGGAAGCAAACTTCTCATTGTGGGGGCCGGAGTCGGCGGCGCCGTGCAGGTAGCGGCTCACGGTCTCCACACCGCCTGCGACGAAGCAGTCGCCCTCGCCGGCCTTGATCGCATGGGCGGCCATGCGAATGGTCTGCAGTGAGGACGAGCAGTAGCGGTTGACGGTGACACCGGGGATGTCGAGGCCCTGCACAGCGGAGATGACCCGGGCGATGTTGTAGCCCCCCTCGCCGCCTGGTTGGCCGATCCCCCAGATCACGTCCTCTACGTCGGACGCCTCTACGCCGGCTTTGCCCATGACGTCGCTGAGGATGAACGACGACATGTCGTCGGGACGAACGTCGGTGAGCGAGCCCTTGTTGGCCCGACCGATCGGGGTGCGGGAGGTGGCGACGATCACTGCTTCAGACATTGGGGCTCCTTGAAACGGGAATGTGGATATACGGGCATGTGGATATACAAGCTGAGTGCCGGACAAACGTTGATGACGAGGCTAGACGTGACGACCCGCAGTCACGACATCGGGGGCAGTACGATGTCGGGGGCAGACGCGGACGTGCGGGGGAAATCTCAAGCATCCGCGGGGTGCTCCGAATCGAACGGGCCGTGGCGGTCGCCTAGAACGGAAATCTCAAGCATCCGCGGGGTGCTCGCTTGGAGATGCGAGGGGTGGTGCAGGTAACGTCTGGGGCCATGAGCATGATTGATGTCGACAAGAATTGGCGGTTGTTGATCGACGGTGAATGGGTCGAAGGTGGTGCCGGGCATTACGACATCGTCGATCCGCACACCACCAACGTCGTCGGTCGGGCACCCGAAGCCACCGTCTCACAGGCGAACGATGCCGCCGCGGCAGCCAGAGCGGCGTTCGGAGCCTGGAAGAGACTCAGCGCGAGAGAGAGGTGCGCCCTGATCGGACGACTCGGCGACGAGATCGAGAGACGCTCACCGGACTGGGTCCCGACCGTGCAGGCTGAGACTGGTGCCACGATCGGAACGACCGAGACTCTGCAGGTTGGAGGCCCCGCGGTCGACCGCTTCCGCTACTACGCAACACCCATCGACCTCGATGAGAGCCTGTCGCCGATCCCGACTCCGGCGGGTCCGCTCGGGCCGGCCGGGTTGCTGAGCGCCGAAGTGAAACGCCAACCCGTCGGTGTCGTCGCCGCGATCACGCCGTACAACTTCCCTGTCACCAACGTTGCGGGCAAGATCGCGCCGGCGCTGGCCGCGGGTTGCACCACAGTCATCAAGCCCGCGCCTCAGGACCCGCTCGGCATCCTGCTGTTGGGTGAAGCCGTGGAAGCGGCCGGTTTCCCCCCGGGCGTCGTCAACATCGTCAACGGTTCGGGCCCCGATGTGGGGGCCGCGTTGGTCGATTCGACCGACGTCGACATGATCTCGTTCACGGGTTCCTCGCCGATCGGCGCCAAGATCATGGCCAACGGCGGCAAGACCATGAAGCGTCTGCTCATGGAGCTCGGGGGCAAGGGCGCCGCGATCGTCACCGAGGACGCCGACCTCGGCACCGCCGCGCAGTCGATCGCCACGGTCTGGGGTTTTCACGCAGGACAGATCTGCACTGCTCCGACACGGGTGATCGCCCATCGCGACGTCTACGACCAGCTGATCGAGACGCTCAACACATTCTCGGGCTTCATGAAGGTCGGCGACCCGACGGACCGGTCCACCATTGTCGGTCCGGTGATCACCGAAGTGCACCGCGATCGTGTCGAGCAGTTCATCGCGTCGGGCATCGACGACGGGGCCAGGCTGGTCTGCGGGGGTGACCGCCCGGACCTGCCGGGGTACTTCATCGCGCCGACGCTGCTCGCGGACTGCACTCCGGACATGCATGTGGTGCGCGAGGAAGCGTTCGGCCCGGTCATCGTTGTGCTGCCCTACCAGGACGACGAAGAGGCCGTGCAACTCGCCAACGACTCCGACTACGGCCTCTACAGCTACGTCTTCTCGGCCGACACGAAGCGTGCCTACAACATTGCGGGGCAACTCGAATCGGGCTGTGTCGGGCTCAACGTCATCCAACCCCACATGGAAGCACCGTTCGGCGGTTTCAAGATGAGTGGCGTGGGTCGGGACCGCGGCAAGTGGGGGATCGAGGCCTACAGCGAATTGCAGTCGATCAACTGGATGGCTTGATGACCGTCGCCGGAGGCGAAATTGGGAATGTTGATGACCCCGCCGCTTGACGGCTTGCGGATAGTGGAGGGCTCGGCTTTCGTCGCGGCCCCCTCGGGAGGCATGGCCCTGGCCCAGCTCGGTGCCGACGTCATTCGTTTCGATCAGATAGGCGGAGGGCTCGATGCACGCCGCTGGCCTCTCACTGCCGGGGGTGAGTCGCTGTACTGGGCCGGCCTCAACAAGGGCAAACGCTCAATCGCGGTCGATCTGCGCTCCGAGCGCGCCCAGGAGCTGTTGACAGAGTTGATCGGCATAACGGGGACCTTCCTCACCAACTTCCCGGCGCGGGGATGGATGTCGTATTCGGCTCTGCAGCAGGTTCGATCCGATCTGGTGATGCTGGCGGTGACCGGCAACCGCGACGGCTCAACCGCGCTCGACTACACGGTCAACGCCGCGATGGGATATCCGCTGGCGACCGGCCCGGTCGACTCGACAGAGCCGGTCAACCACGTGCTGCCCGCCTGGGACCTGATCTGTGGTCAGACGGCTGCGCTGGGTCTGCTGGCTGCCGATCGTCGTCGTTTGCAGACCGGGGAGGGCGCCTTGATGAGCCTGGCCCTCAGCGATGTGGCCCTTGCTGCGGTGGCAGCCCTGGGCCATGTGGCAGAGGCACAGATCAACGGAACCGGGCGCGGGCGTTTCGGCAACTGTCTCTACGGCGCCTACGGGGCCGAGTTCACGACCGCCGACGGCGTGCGGGTCTATGTGGCAGGAATAACCCCGAAGCAGTGGTCGAGCCTGCTCGAGGCGACCGAGTCCAGCGACGCCGTGGCAGCTGTCGCCGAGTCTCGAGGGCTTGACTTCAGCGATGAGGGAGATCGTTTCGTCGCCCGCGTTGAAGTGTCGGCTGCGATCGGGCCCTGGATCGCCGGCCGCACGATCGCCGAGGTGGCCGCTCGTTTCGATGAACTGGGCGTGTGTTGGGGTCGGTACCAGACCTTCACCCAACTCGTGGACGAGGACCCCCGGTGCTCGGTGGAGGCCGGACTGTTCGCCGAGGTTGAGCAGCCGCAGATCGGCACCTACCTGGCACCCGGTTCACCGCTGGCCTTCGATGGGATGCTTGCGGTGGAACCGGCGCGGGCGCCTCGTCTGGGCGAGCACACCGAAGAGATTCTGGCGGACGATCTCGGCTTGACGACCGCTGAGATCGGTGACCTTCGCGCAAGTGGCACAGTCGCCTGAGCAGCACCCCGGCAGTTCCCCGCGGTGCGGTCGCTGCGTCCGATCTGGCCCAGTGTTCAAAAACGAGGAGCAGGGGGTAAATTGTCACTCCTATGTTCAATTCATGTTCTCGTCTGATGGCCGGGCTCAGCCGGGTCGGGTTGGTTGTTGCGTTGATGGCAGCGCTGCTGGTGGCGTCACCGTCACCTGCCGGGGCTGTGGCGGGGTATGGCGACGTGCCCTCGGGCACCTGGTACACCGATGCGGTGCAATGGGCGGTCGACAATGGGATCACCGGTGTCTCGGGGCCCTGTTTCGGACCCGATGTTCCGGTGTCGCGTGGTGAGGCAGCGGTGTGGATCTACACCATGGAGAATCAACCCGATGCCGGGGACCCCCATCCGTTCAGCGATGTGACCGACAAGTCTCAGAATGATGCGGTCTCGTGGATGGCCAACACTGGCATCACCACTGGTACCTCACCGACCACGTTCGCTCCCGACAAGACATTGAGACGCGGCCAGGCCGCAGCGTTCCTGCATCGTCTGGCCGGTGAGCCCTCAGCGCCGCCGCACGGCTTCAGCGACGTGGTCGCGCCCTGGCAGCAAGCCAGTGTGTCCTGGATGGCCGATGCGGGTATCACCACGGGTGCTACACCGACCACCTTCGCCCCCGACGCCACGTTGACGCGTGGCCAACTGATCACGTTCCTGTACCGCTATCAGGGCGAACCGGACGTGACCGTCGACCCCGCATCCCCGCACTGCGACCCCGCCGCCGATCCAACCGAAGCCGAAGAGGCGGCCGCTGTGGAGTGCGAGGACGCCGAAGCGACAGGCGCCGAGGACGGTCTGCTGCCGGTGGACCCGGCGGTTCGGATCGGCACGCTCGACAACGGCCTGACCTATTACGTGCGCTGCAATCAGAGCCCCGGAGGGAACCTGACCCTGCGTCTGGCCGTCGACGCGGGCTCGGTCAACGAGGCCGAGGAGGGGACCGGTCTGGCGCACTTCCTCGAGCACATGCTGTTCAACGGCACCGAGAAATACCCGGGCAACGAGCTGACCAAGGTCCTTCAGGGCATCGGCGTCGAGTTCGGCCCCGACATCAACGCATACACATCCTACGACGAGACAGTGTACGAACTCGAGGCCCGGGTCAACGACGAAGAAGCCGTCGACACCGTGTTCGACGTCCTCGCGCAATGGGCGCACGCGGCAACGATCAGCCCCGACGACGTGGAGGCGGAACGGGGCATCGTACGCGACGAGTACCGCCTCAGAGTCGAAACCGGAGACGGCGTGATCCATACCGCCTTCGACGACCTCTACGTCGAAGGATCGCCCTATGCGGGCCGCCGTCCGATCGGCACGGTCGAGGGCATCGAGTCCATCACCGCGCAAGACCTGCGCGACTTCTACGAGAAATGGTACGTGCCCTCGAACATGGCGGTCATCGCCGTCGGCGACCTGCCCGCAGCAGAACTCGAAGCGCTGATAGAGGAGCATTTCGGTGGCATACCCGCGGGCGAAGACCCGGCCCCGCCCGAGATAGCGTCAGAAATCGACCCGGAACCCGAATACGCCGTCGCCGCATCACCGGGGCAGGCCTACTCCTACCTCTCACTCGACATCCGACTGCCGTCATGGGACAGAGGAACGCTCGAAGGCGACCGGCAACTGTGGATCGAACAACTCATCGCCATCATGCTCGGCAACAGCCTGCAGGACGCCTACGAGCAGGACCTGCTCTCCCAGACGGACCCGACCCACTGGAGTTCGTTCAGCTACAACCACGGGCTCCGGTATTACGGCACCAACCTCCGCGCAGACGACTACGAGAAGGCACTCAACGATTTCTGGTCGATGATGCTGACCCTGAGAGAACACGGTTTCAGCGACGGCGACCTCGCCCGCGCGGTCACCGGGATCACCGCAGCGCTCGAGGATGAGGTCGAGTCTGCCCCGACCACCCAGGACGCCGCCTACGCAGGCCGCTATGTGGCGCACTTCCTGCAGGGGGCCGACATCGGCACACCCGATGACCGGCTCGAACGTGTGTCGGCGCTTTTGAACGAGATCACACCGGCGGAACTCAGCGCCCGCTTCAAAGAGATCATGGACGGGAGCGGTCTGTTGGTTCTGGGTGTGGCCGCCGCTGCCGCGGACTTGCCGACCGTCGAAGAACTTGCTGCCGCGGTGGAGTCGGCCGAGGTTGGCGAACTGCCCGCAGTGCTCGAAGACGTCGATGAACTGCTGGAGGCGCCTGATCCCGTCGACGCGGTGTTCGCCGGCGAACTCGACGTCTTCGAGGGTGCCTACGAATGGAGGTTCGCCAACGGAGCGAGGGTCATGTTCGCGCCCTCCGACATCTGGGAGAACCGGGTCAACCTCCAAGCAGTCTCCCTGGGCGGATGGTCGGCTATGGAACCGGGGGATCGGGTGCTTGCCGGCAGGCTGGCGCCCCGGGCGGTAGGACAGAGCGGACTCGGCGATCTGACCCCCGCACAGCTGTCGCGTTTCCTCGACGGCGTCAGCGTGGCAGTGAATCCGTTCATCGGTGAGTCGGACCAGGGTGTCACAGGCGCTTCGAGCACTGCGGACGCCGAGACGATGTTCCAGTTGATGCATCTGTTGTTCACCGAACCGCGGGTCACAGACCGGGCCCTGGCAGAGGTCGTCAACTTGGGTGAGATTCTTCTCAGCCTCTCCCAAGCTGATCCGGGCTGGAAGGCATGGGTTGCGTACAACCAGGCCCGCTATGGCGAAGCGTTCGACTGGTTCAACCCCGTCGCTTCTCAAGAGATGCTCGATGAACTGACCGCGGATTATCTGCTTGACCGCTACAAGCGCGCTTTCTCCAGCTTCGACGACCTGACTGTGGTTGTGGTCGGCGACGTAGACCGTGAGACCATCGAGCGGTTGGCTCGGACCTATGTCGGAACTCTGCCTGCCGGCGAGATCGACAGCTTCGTGAACCGTCGCACACCTCCACCGGCGGGCATCGTACGTCAGGAGGTGGAGCTCGGCCCGGACTCTCAAGCCACCGCGCTCGAGGTGCACCACGAGATCTCATGGGGTATCGATCCCTCAGTCGAGGTTGCGCTCGACGTTCTCGAGACCGTTCTGGACGCAAGACTGATCAGTGGTATCAGGGAAGCACTCGGCGCCACATACTCGGTGAACGTGGATCTGTCAGCCGTGTTCCTGCCCGATCAGGGAATACGCTCAGAGCTCACCGCGACGGGCGCGCCCGAACGGCTTGACGAGATTGAGTCGGGGGTGTTCCGGATCCTTGACGACATCGTCGAGGGCAACGTCAGCGCGGACGAGTTTGCGGCCGCGGTTGCGGTGGTCTCATCGAACTACGAACTGGCTTCGAACGCGAACCTGATCAATCCGCTGCGTCGGCGGGTCCATGCACCAGACGACCAGCTGCCGACACCACAGCGCCTGTTGAGCGAACTCGCCGAGTTGGAACTCGCGGACATGCTTGAACTCGCCAAAGCGATCTACGGCAACGATCAATACATCAATATTGTTCGAGTACTGCCCTCATCTGAAGAGTGATCCGGGCCTGTGCCCGCCTATCTGTTTTAAAGATAGATTCCACCGCGAAGAATTATCAAGCTTCGTGAGACAACCGTCGGCTGGTTTCCTAAGTTGAAACTGCTAGCCGAAAGGGGCACCGCAGGCCGCAATCCTCGAATGGGGCCTGAGGGCTCCATCAAAGCGGGTGTTTATGCTTGACATGACTCAACTTTCCGAGAACCTGGCCAGCCCCGTCGGGTCTACCGCGTGGATGAACGATCCGGCGTGCAGTGGTCACGGTGATCTGTTCTTCGCTCCCTTCGCCGAGCGGCCTGAGGCGAGGGTCCGCCGCGAGACCGCGGCTGAACGGATCTGCAATTCTTGTGTGTCGCTGATCGAGTGCCGCGACTACGCCCGGAAGAACCGGGAACTGGGTTTCTGGGGCGGCGAGAGCGAGTCGGAACGGGCGGCAGCGGGGTTTGCTCCCACGACGCCGATCATCGGCCGCAAGCGCGTGGCCGAGCAGCGGGCCCGCGACGCCATGAAGAGCGCGTCCTGACCGGCGCGCATCAGGCAACACGCACAGCGGTATCCAACGCCATACTTGACAGGTGACCGACGACGCCTGCTGCACTCCTTCGCGTGTCGGTGAGGTGGAGCTGGGTGATCCGGTCGGGTCTGGTGCAGGTCGTGTCGGTGACGGTGGCGGCCGCGGCAGTGGCGGTCCGCTCCTGCAGACAGTTGAAATCCCGGCTGGTTCGTTCCTTATGGGCACAGCGGACGGCCGCTTCCCCGCAGACCGCGAGGGCCCGGTCCGCGAGGTCGCAACAGGGCGGTATCTGATCGCCCCGCACCTCGTCACCAACGATGAGTTCGCGGCTTTCGTGAAGGCCGAGGGGCTGACCACACTGGCCGAGTCTGACGGCTGGTCGTTCGTTTTTGCAGGGGTGCTGCCCGACGACTTCTGTGACACCCGGGGAGTGGTAGGCGCGGAGTGGTGGCGTGTTGTGGAGGGCGCGGACTGGCGGCACCCGGCGGGTCCGCACAGCGACCTCGATGGTCTGGGTGACCATCCGGTCGTGCATGTGACCTGGTATGAGGCCGCGGCGTATGCCGCCTGGGCGGGGGGCCGGCTCCCCACAGAAGCTGAATGGGAACGGGCCGCCCGCGGCGGGCTCGAGCAGGCGACCTATGGATGGGGCGATGAACTCACACCCGCTGGAGTCCACCAGTGCAACATCTGGCAGGGCACGTTCCCGTCTGGCAACACTCTCGACGACGGCTGGTATGCGACGTCGCCCGTCGGCAGCTATCCGCCCAACGGGCTCGGGTTGTATGACACCGCCGGCAATGTCTGGGAGTGGTGCGCCGACTGGTCCGACGAGGGGCGTTCCAGAGTGATCAAGGGCGGGTCGTACCTCTGCCATGACTCCTACTGCAACCGTTACCGTGTCGGTGCCCGATCGTTCAACACGCCCGACACCTGTACCGCCAACATGGGAATCCGCATAGCCGCGGATCCCGCAGCTTGAGCTCCCGTTGAGGCGCTGACCCCCTTCGCCCGCTCCGGATGCGCGCGGAAACTACGACGCCGCGGCTCCGGCTGCGCCCGGCGGGAACACACCGCGGCTCCGGCTGCGCGCGGAAACTACGACACCGCGGCTCCGGCTGCGCCCGGCGAAGACAACGCCTACAGGCCCAGGTAGCGGCCGCCGTCGACGGCCAGGGTCTGACCGGTCATGTGGCGTGCCAGATCCGATGCCAAGAACACGGCCACCGGTCCGATGTCGGCGGTCGGGTCGCCGATGCGGCCGAGCGGGGTCCGCCCGATCAGACGGGCCTCCAGCGTCGGGTTGGCTTCGATGGCTACGTCCATTGCCGGTGTCCAGGCCACGGGTGCGATGGCATTAACCCTCACGCCGTGGGGGCCCCACTCGCGGGCGAGGCTCTTCAGCAGACCCCGCTGGGCGCCTTTGACAGCGCCGTAGAGGGGCAGATGCCCCGATCCCTCGATACCCGACGGCGAGGTGAGCAGAATGAGCGTCCCGCCATTGTTACGAAGTTCGCCGAAAGCCGCTTGGGCGCAGTGGAACGTGGCCGTGGTGCTGGTGGCGATCTGTGATGAGATGGTCTCGTCGTCGACTTCTTGAATCGGGCGTGGCGGCCCCGGTGGCGACACCGCATTGTGGACCATCGCGTCGAGGCGCCCCCAGTGTTTCAGCGAGAAGGCCACCGCGGCTTCCACGTCCTCGCGTCGGGTCACGTCGCAACGGCAGAACAGGGCTCGGCCTCCCCGGTCGCGGATCGCCTGCGCCGCAGGTTCACCATTGGCGGAGCGGCGAGCGGCGATGATCACGCGGGCACCGGCTTGCGCCATGGCCGCAGCGATCCCCTCGCCGACCCCCTGACCGGCACCGGTGACGATCGCCGTCCGGCCTTCAAGAAGCCCGCTCATCCTGGCATCCAGAGGCCGCCGTCGACCACCAGGGAAGCACCGGTCAGCGCAGCGAACGCGTCGGTGGTGAGGGCATCGACTACGAGGGAGACTTCGTCGGCCAGGTCGGGGACCCTCCCGAGGGGAGGGTCGTGCAGCGAGTTGGTCTCGGCCATTCCTGCAGCGTCGTCCGGTGCCAGGAATGCGCTTGGATCCAGGGTGATGGCATGGGCGCGGATCCCGTCGTCACCCCAGGTCTTGGCGAGCGATTTGGCGAACACGCGCAGTCCTTCTGCTGCTCCTGCGAAGGGGGCGAAACCGTCGCCGCCGGCCGAGGCCATCAGCGGCACCAGGTACAAGATCGTTCCGCTCGCGGCGCGTAACGGCTCATACGCGCCGCGAGCTAGGCGGATGCCCGCTTCGAGTGGTTCGTCACAAGCTGCGTGCCATTGTTCGGTCGTCAGATCGGTCAACTCCCGGCGCTGGCGGCACAGGGCCGGATAGCGGGCGTGTACCACCAGGTCCAGGTTCTCCAGGGTGGGGAAGGCCGCGGCGACCGTTTCGTCGTTGAATGGATCGTCGCCCAGCCGCAACAGGCTCCAGCCCGCGGCCAGCAGTCCGACTCCCACCGAGTCAGCTGGATCACCGCTGCCGACCACCAGCGCAGTACGGGAGCCTCGAGAACCCATTCGACCCACTCCGGTCATTCCGGCTTCATTCATGGGGCGACTCTAGAGGGCAGGTAGCGCCAAGTGAAGCCGAGGGAGCCGGTCGGACAGGCATCCGCTCACTGGACTGGGAGTCAGTTCAACTCGCCTGCATCGCTGCTTGGTGTGCTTGGGAGCGGCCGACCGCATCTCAGGGGCCGAGACTGAACAACGGCACAACCGACACGCCATCGCTTCGCTGATAGGCGTAACCGTCCGCAGCAGTGATCACTGCGAGAGCGGCGGGTTTCCCCATTCGAGTCTCGTCTATCTTCTTGCTGACCGCGAGCAGTGACCGTGCCCCGTGGTCGATTTGCTCGTCGCTGCCGAGTTTGACCTCGACGGCTATCCAACGGCCGCCTCCGGCGTCCACGATGGCATCGGCTTCCGCACCGGCAGCGTCGGTGAATGAGTAGACCTCGGCATCGCTCGCTTGGGCGTAGATCCGCAACTCTTTGACGACCAGAGATTCGAACAGCAGCCCCAGAGCCTCCGGGTCGGCAAGCAAGGCTTGAGGGGTTGCCCTAAGGGCCGATACGGCCAACGAGGGATCGCAGAAGTGGTGTTTGGGGCTGGTGAGCAGTGGTGAGCGGGAGCGCAGGTGAGTCGGCCACGCTGAGAGGGGTTCCAAGACATGCAACCGCACAAGCGCATCAAGGTAGGAGCGGACGGTGTGGCGGCTCAGCGGTGCGTCGGCGCTGGCCTCTCCGGCGAGTTTGTTCAGGCTCGCTGCGGTGGCGACGTTTCGTGCAAGCGACCGGATCAGAGCTGACACTCGTACCGGGTCGCGCTCCACGCCGTCCACTTGGCGGATGTCTGTGCGGGAGATGTCGTCGAGATAGCTGCGCAGGAACCTGGCGGTGTCCGCGACCGGCATCTGAGAGTCCAGACCGGGCCAACCGCCTCGGCACAGGGAGCCCACCATCTCAGGCAGGTGTTGGCCGCTCGGAGGGGCGTCACAGGGGGTCCCGTTCAGTAGATCGGCTAGAGACACGGCTTGTGAAGAAAGCCCCTGTTCGGCTAGCGACATTGTGCGCAGGGCGAGGCGTTGCACCCGCAGTGCCCCCGAATGCCTGGTGAGGTCATCGGCGGGAGCAGCCGATCCTGTCAGTATGAACTGGCCCGGTTCAGCCCGCCTGTCACAGGCCCCCCGGACGGCTCCCCACAGTGCGGGAGCGCGCTGCCATTCGTCGATGAGGCGTGGCGTTGCCCCCTCGAGCACCCTGTCAGGCACGGCTTGGGCCAGCGTGAGCGCTGCGCGGTCTTGCTCGAGGAGAACTTCGCTGTGGGCGAATCGTTTGGCGAACCAGGTCTTCCCGCAGCCCTTGGGGCCTTCCACGAGCAATGCTCGGGCGATTCCCAGAGTCCGCTGCGCCTCCGTTTCGGCGATTCTCTTCCTATAGCCGACAGGTGTGAGAGTTGTGCTGCGACTCTCCTGAGGTTCGAGGCCCATCACAGTAATCTACCATTTTCGGTAGAGTCAATCTACCAAAAATGGAAGATTGACTCTCCAGATATCAGGCCAGACGGGGAGTCATTCGAGCCACTCCGGCCAGTCCTGGGAGATCCTCAAGGTCCAGTCGGGATCGCGTTTTTCTATGAACGACATCACGCCCTCTTTGGAATCAGCGGTCCCCATCAGATGCAGGTGCAGTTCGCGCTCCAAGGTGTTGATCTCTGTGGGTGTCGGCGCAGACATCCACAGCAGCCGCTTCGATACTCCTACCGACAGAGGTGCGGTGTTGACTGCCAGATCGCGGGCCAGTTCGGTCGCCCGGTCGAGTACATCGGACGCCGGCGCGCTCTCCGACGCCAGACCCCATTGTGCTGCTTGGGTTCCGCTGAACATTCGGCCCGTGAGCATCAGTTCGGAGGCGCGGGCGTAGCCGACGAGGCGGGGGAGTGTCCAGTGGGAGTGGAGGTCGGGCATTATTCCCCGCCGGACCTGCACAATGCCGAGCTTCGCCCCGTCAGCGACTATCCGGATGTCGCACTGAAGGGTCATGGTCAGGCCGATCCCGACGGCGTGGCCGTTGATCGCGGCGATCACCGGTTTACGGACGTCCCATGGATGGAAGTCGTCGAGCGGGTCTGAGGAGAAGGGAGGTTTCTTGTTGTCCGTGGCGTCGGTGTCGACGGGCGTGCCGAACACTCCGGCCCCGCTGGAGAAGTCGGCCCCGGCGCAGAATGCCCTTCCCGCGCCGGTGATCACAACCGCGCGCACCTCGTCGTCGGCGTCGCAGGCGCGCAGGGCAGCGGTGAGTGAGCGGCCCATGGCCGAAGAGAACGCGTTGAGGCTCTCGGGTCGGTTCAGAGTCAGCACCGCGACGCGGTCGCGCAGTGTGGCTGTGAGGTCGACGAGTTCGTCTGATTCGGCCAGTTCGGCGACGCTCACCTGCGGTAGCCCCCGGGGTGTGGGTGCGTGCCGTTGAGGCTCATGACGGTGACCTGTTCCCGTTCGAGAAGGTCGAGGCTCGACTCGATCTCCCCGGTGTGGTCTGCGGGGCAGTCGCACAGCCAGAGGATCGCCTCGCACATCGCCTCCATCGACTCGATCTGGTCTTCAGACAGCATGTGCCCGACTATCTTGTCGGCGCCCTCTGACATGACCGCAGCTGCGGGTTCGACGGTGTTGAGGCGGATTCCGGTGCCGTGCAGCTCAGAGGCCATCGCGGTTGTGACCCGGTTGAGCATTGCTTTGGATGCCCCGTAGTAGCCGTAGACCCCCTTCACTCCGCTGAGGTCGTAGGGCGGGCCCTGAGGATGGTTCGACGTTGCGCTCGAGAGGTTGATGATCCATCCCTCACCGCGCTGGCGCATCGATGGGATCACCGCTTGGGAGAGGTCGACGGGGCAGTGGACGTTGAGTTCGACCATGAGACGCCGCCGCTTCAGCGGGTAGTCCTCCATCGGCTGGTAGATCGCCCCAGCCGCGTTGTTGACCAGGATGTCGATCGGTCCGCCGAGTACCTCGGTCGCCTCCGGCACGACTCTGGCCCGGGCGGCTTCGTCGGTGAGATCGGCGACGATCAACGCTGCTTCGGCGAGTTGTCGGCAATTCTGTGCCGTTTCGTTGAGGGAGCCCGGCAGCGTCGGATGCTCGTCGAGAGTGCGTGCCACCAGCGCCACCGCCGCGCCCTCGGCTGCGATACGCTGCGCCGCACCAGCCCCGATCCCTCGACTGGCCCCAGTGATTATCGCCCGCCTCCCAGCAAGCCGTTTCGTTTCTGCCATGCGCCGACTCTAGGCAACAGCAAGCGCGGTCAACAATCCAGCTTGCTGTCTGGGTCATTCTTCGTACGCTCAAGTGCTTTTGGTTCAGCAGAGCGGGGTTTGCGCTCTTCGGAGATTAGATCGGAACTGGTCCGCGATGAGATGCTCGGGAGCCACCAGAATCTGGGTTGACCAACACGGAATCACAAGGAGGCCATCCTCAAGACCATCACTGCCGCTAGTCTCCGAAAGGCCCTCAGTCTCTCAAGACTCCGACAGATGGCTGAAAATTCGGGCGCTCGACGTGTCTAACCGAAACGGGATTATTAGAGTATGTGCCCGCATGGCGCAGACACGGAAAATTGACCCAAAGTGTCAAGGGGGGAGGGGCCTTAGGAGCTTTGTTGGGGTTGTTTTGACGGTTGGTGTGTTGGCCGCGTTGTTGGCTGTGTCGCCGTCGTTGCCTGTTGGGGCGCAGACGCCGCCGCCGGTTGAGCCGGTGCTGGTGAGCACTTTGAGTCAGCCGCTCCATAGCGAAGGGCGGGTGTCAGGCCTGGATTGGGCTCAGGGGTTTACTACGGGCGGCAACTCGGAGGGTTATTTGTTGAGCAGCGTCGATGTGTTGTCCAATGGGATGGCGGATGCTGCTGCGGCTTCGAAGCTGGTGGTGTCGGTGAATGCTGCTGCGGGCAATGTCCCGGGCGCGGTTCTCGCCACGTTGGCTTGGCCTGATTTCACGCCTTTCAGGGCTCTTGATCCTGACCAGACGTTGAGGTTCGCGGCACCTGGTGGTGGTGTTCGTCTTGCGGCGGACACTACCTATTTCGTTGTGTTCGACGGTACTGGAATCTCATCCTCATGGGTTGACAACATTCACAACAATGTACGGGCCACCTCGTCGGACGCGGAGGATTCGGGCGGGGCGGCGGGTTGGAGCATCGCCGACAAGACCCTGTCCCGCTACCACCACGAAGTTGGCTGGGATACCGCACTACACGATCCTGCGATCACCTTGCAGATCGGTGTCAACGGTTGGACACTGCCGCAGTTGGTGTCTGCGCCTTCGGTGGTGTTTGTGCGTGAGGGTGAGACGGTGCCGGTGCGTTTGGATCTGGCTCGGGAGATTTCTGGTCCGGTGTCGGTGACGGTGTCGTCGTCTGATCCGTCGCGTGTGTTGGTGAATCATCCGGATCATTTGTTCATGGGCAGCAGGCATCTGGGTTATAGGGATGGCGCGAGTTTGGGTGTTGAGGGCGTTCAGGTGCAGACCGGTTATGTCGACATTGGTCGTCGTATTCACGACAATCTCGGGAGCGCCTTGCAAAAAAATTGGGGGCATCCGGTCAGGCGTGCGCCGTCTGGGTCGATCAGTTTCGATTTTACTGCTCGGGACTGGGAGGGCTGGACGTCGTATGACGAGCCTTCGCCGCATAAGGGTTATCGGGTGGTGGAGGTGACTGGTGTGGCTTCGGGAGCGGATGGTTTGCCTGCGAATGGGCCTGACGCGAAGTTCGAGCTGCGGTTCACGTCGAGCGATGCGTCGGCGTTGTTTCCTTCGGTGACGGTGGTGGTGAAGCGTTCTTTGGGGTTGGATCCGGTGTTCGACCCTGATCCGAAGTCCGGTTTCGGGTGTCGTGAGCGGGAGTGTCTGCGTGTGGTTGAGGGCGGCACGGTTTCGTACACGGTGCGGAATTTCAACGTTCCGGTGCCGGGGTCGCCGTTGACGATCACTCCGACGGGTGAGGGGTTGTCGTTTGATCCGGCGGTGGTGTCGTGGACGCATGAGGACCATGACGAGGTGCGCACGGTGACGGTGACTGCTGCTCATGATGATGATGTGAGGTCTGATACTCGGATTGTTCGTCATGTGTTCAGCGATAATTGGGACACTTCGGGGTCGTTGTCGAAGATCCTGCCGCGCAGCAAGGCTGAGGCGGAGTCCATGTTCGATTTGGCGGTGAGGGTGGTTGATGACGACTTGGCCGCTTTCGATGCGGTGGGTGCTGATGGTGCGGTGATCGGTCGGGTCGACGTGTTGAGCCGTGCGGGCGAGAGCGGTTCTGGGTTGGGAAGGTTTTGGGTGCGCGTCGACGGGCCGCCTGACTGCGCGACGCGCTACCGCCGTACTGCGGGGTTGTGCTGGGATGTGCTGCGCATCCGGCTGCGCACCGGCCGCCCTGACGGGACCTGGGACAACGCGCCGGTGGCCGCTACTGTGCATCGCGCGGATCAGGCGGGTTCGAGCCCGTCGTCGTACACCAAGGTCGCCGGGCCGAGACACTGGTACGCGCTGCATGTCAAGCCGGAGCACTGGGACAGGCTGTTGCGGGTCGATTTGACGCTGGACCCGACGATGCACGGTTCTGCCGGCACCTATGACATTTCGATGAGCTTGGAGCGCGACAACGGCGAGCCCTCAGCACACCGCACGCTCAGAGTCAGCTACGGGCCGAACCTGGAAACGTTTCCCAGCGTCGACGACAACAGCGTTCCGGTGCCCGACGGCGTTCCGATGCTCGACGGCGTTCCGGTGCCCGACGACCAGCAAGCACCCCGGAAGGTCCGGGCCGAACAGCAGCAGGCCGACCCCGACGCGGCACCGTATGCGGCGGATCCGCAGGTCGTCGCGGCGGTGCAGTATCTGGCGTCGCAGACCCATCACGGCTTCGCGCATGTGAACCGCTGGCAGCGGGCGCTCGCCGCGCTCGGCGTATTGGATCCCGCCGACGTCACAGGCGGCGCGCTCACCCTCACCGAAGCCCGCCAGAACACCCAGAAATACAGCAGCCCCGTATGGCACCAGATAGTCGCCGAGATCCAAGCCAAACAAACCCACGACACACAACAGCAACAGCAGCCGCAACAGGACCAGCCCCAGCAGCCTCAGCAGGACCAGCCCCAACAGGACCAGCCCCAACAGGACCAGCCCCAACAGGACCAGCAACAACAGGACCAGCAGCAGCAACAACAGGACCAGCCCCAACAGGACCAGCCCCAACAGGACCAGCCCCAACAGGACCAGCCCCAACAGGACCAGCCCCAACAGGACCAGCCCCAGCAACAGCCTCAGCAGGACCAGCCTCAGCAGGACCAGCAGCTTGAGCCGGTGCCGTATGCGGCGGATCCGCAGGTTGTCGCGGCGGTGCAGTATCTGGCGTCGCAGACCCATCACGGCTTCGCCCACGTCAACCGCTGGCAACGGGCACTCGCCGCGATCGGCGCATTGGACCCAGCCGACGTTTCCGGTGGCGCGTTGAGCCTGGCCGAGGCCCGCGCGAACACCAACAAGTACAGCAGCCCTGTCTGGCATCAGGTAGTCGCCGAGATCCAAGCCAAACAAGCCTTCGACACAACACAATAACAACAACAGCCACAACAGCTACGACACCGGCACAGCGGAACCACTCGGGAACAACTCAGTTCAACTCGCACTCCGAGGGTCAGGCACTCGAACGGGGGATCACGACGACATTGCAGGGGCCGTCGGCGCGGGCGACGCCTCCGATCTGGCCGGGAAGGGGTCGAGCGGTTGCAAAGCGGCGCTCAAGGTCGAATGCACGGAACAGGCGCTCGATGACGCGGACGATGGCAGTCGTCGAGAACGGCCGGGCCGGGCAGGCATGCGGGCCGTGACCGAAGGTGGTGATCGCCTCGTCGGCCAGTCCCTCCGGTGAGACGAACTGGCGTCCCCGCCAGCGTTCGGGGTCGTAACGGTCTAGGCCTACAGCGCCCACGAGGTTGGTCAACGGCAGAAACGTTGCCAGCGTTGCCCCGGGGGACACGCTGTAGACCGCGGATCCGTCGTCAATTACCACAGATTCGAGCACGGTACGCAGCATGATCGAGCGCTGGGCGATCCGAATCGATTCCAGCACACAGCGCGATGCCAGGTCTGTGTCGAACTCCCGGCCTTCCTCGGGCTGAAGCCGCCTCAACACGTCGGGATGCTCCACCAGGTGGACCAGCGACCAGCCCAGCGCGGCGAACATGTTCGACATCGAACCGATGTGCACAAGGATCACATCTCGGGCCGCGCCCTGCGCGTTCTCGGCGACGGTCATGTCGCCCCATCGTTCGATGATCGTTCCCAGCAGATCATCACCGGGTCTGGTCCGGGCGCTGATCGTGTCGATCAGGATCTCCTCGGCTCGTGCCATCGCCTCACGCTCGACAGCTTTGTCGGAGAGGGCCACCGAAGCCATGCGCGCAGGTCTCACGAACGCCTCGGCTCCGTCGAGCGTATCCAGCGCCACGATCAGTTCGTGGAGTCGGGGAGAGTACAGGATCTCGCGGCCCGCCCAACTCGCCAGGCCCAACCGGTGCCCGAGCAGGCGCGAGAACTCGAAAAGGTCGACCTCGCACGGCGGGTCCAGTTCTGAGATTTGCAGCGTGATGGCCTTCTCCAGTGCGTCGAGGTAACCGGCGACCGCGACCCGGCCGAACAGCTCGTGGGGTAGTGTGCGGCGCCCGAGGAACAGCTCGTCGGGCAGTTTGCGGCTCAGCATCTTCCAGTCTGCGATGCCCTTGCTGGCCTGCTTCTCGGGCACCGCGTAGAACCCACGGAGCCCCAGCGGCGAGAACAGGAACATGTAGCGGTCCTCGCCACTGTCCACCACAAACGTGTCGCCGCATTCAGAACGGGCCCGGCCGACAGTCGCGACCGTGTCGGCAACCGGCCCGTCCCAGGGCAGCACGCAGTCCGCGAGCGGCGGCATCGGGGTTATGGCAGGGAGCATCCGCAGCCGCCGAATTCCCGCGAAGTATCGCCTGCCGTCATTCGTCGAGGAGGCGGGTGGTGATGCTCACAGCGACAGCGCCGATCACGGAGGCTATGGCGACGGCCACCCAGGCCGGGCTCGGCGGCAGGTCCAACTCGAAGTAGTCGCGTGGGAACGACCAGAAGAGCGTCAATACGTACACCCCGGTCATTGCTATCGGCAGGGCGATCTTGGCCGGCTTCAGGGGCAGGCTGACGAGCACCAGGATCACCAGGACGATCGCCAGCAGAGTAGCGGTGGAGGCCGTTCGGGCCTCGGCCAGAGACACGTCGTCCATACGTCTCACGACCTCGTACAACACGTAGGTCACCGCACCGGCGATGAACCCGGCAGGCAGCGAGAAGCGCAGCACCCGTCTCAGAAAACCAGGGCGCACCACCGTATCGTTGCGGGCCAGCGCCAGGAAGAACCCCGGCACGCCGATCGAGAAGGTGCCGATCAGGGTGAGTTGGCGGGGAAGGAACGGGAACGGCGAGCCGGCGATGCTCACCAGGGCGGTGAGCAGCACCGCGTAGGCCGCCTTGGTGATGAACAGGTTGGCGACCCGCTCGATGTTGTTGATGACCCGGCGGCCCTCGGCCAGCACCCTCGGAAGTGTCGAGAACTTGTTGTCGAGCAGGACCAGCTGCGCGACGGCGCGGGTCGATGACGACCCTGAACCCATGGCGATGCCCATGTCGGCGTCCTTGAGTGCCAACACGTCGTTGACACCGTCGCCTGTCATCGCCACAGTTCGTCCCCGGTCCTGGAGCGCGTGTACCATCGCCCGCTTCTGATGCGGGGTGACGCGACCGAACACGGTGTTGGCCTCGAGGGTGTCGGCGAGGTCGGCGGGTTCGCTGGGCAGTGAACGCGCGTCGACGAAGGAGTCGGCTCCGTCGATCCCGGCGCGGCGGGCAACCGCAGCGACGGTTGCAGGGTTGTCGCCGGAGATGACCTTGAGCGCAACCCCCTGATCGCGAAAGAACGCCAGTATCTCCGGGGCGTCGCTGCGCACGGTGTCTTCAAGGTGCACCAGCGCCACACCCTCGACAGTCGACGGCAGGGACTCGTCGTTCCAGGGCTCGTTCGAACGGGCCACAAGCAGCACCCTGGTTCCGCTCGCGGCGATCTCGGCGGCCCGCTCTCGGCCGGCGGTGTCGCTCTCGTCGAAGACGATGTCGGGCGCGCCGAGGAAATAACAGCCGCGGTCTGCGAACGACGCCGCAGCCCACTTGCGGGCCGACGAGAACGGCAGACTCTCCGTCAGTGTCCAGTCCTGCGGCTCTGCGTGGTCCGCTGCGATCGCGGCGAGGGTGGCGTTGGGCGCGGGATCAGCTGCTGCCAGCGCTCCGAGGGCCTCGGAAACATGTTGCGCGCTGGACGAGGCGAGCGGTTCGACCGAACCCAGAGAGATCTCTCCGGTCGTGATCGTGCCGGTCTTGTCGAGACACAGGGTGTCGACACGGGCCAGCAGCTCGACCGAAGCGAGTTCCTTGGCAAGCGCCCGGCGACGCGCCAAGGCGATCACCCCGGTGACGAAACTCAACGAGGTGAGCAGCACCAGTCCGTCGGGAACCATGGCGACGGCCGCGGCGACTGTTCCCTGCAGGGCGTCCTGCCAAGCATCGAGGGCATCCAGCTGACGCAGCAGCAGCAGCAGGGCCGTCGGTGGGATGATGAACGACAGCCATCGCAGGATGACATTGACTCCCCGTCGCAGTTCACTGTGGGCGAGCTCGAAACGGCGGGCATCCTCTGACAATTTCGCGGCGTAGGAGTCCGCACCCACACGGGTGGCCCGGTAGATTCCCGAACCGGACGAGACGAACGAACCCGACAACACCTCGCTTCCGGTGGCCTTCTCGACCGGGTCGGCCTCCCCGGTGAGCAGCGATTCGTCGATTTCCAGGCCCAGGGCGGAGATCACCTCACCGTCGACGACGACCTGATCGCCGGGTGCGAGTTCCAGCACGTCGTCAGCCACCACACCGCTGATCGCGATCTCGGAGGTTTCACCATTGCGCCTCACTCTTGCTTTGGGCGCGGACAAGACGGCCAGAGCGTTGAGGGTGCGTCGGGCCTGCAGCTCCTGGGCGATGCCGATCACACTGTTGCTCACCACCACGCCGGCGAACAGCGCGTCAGCGGGGAACCCGGCGATCAGAATCAGCGCCAGCAGGGTGGCGATAATGCCGTTGACCGGTGTGAGGACGTTGGCCTTGACGATCTGGGAGAATGTTCGGACAGGGGCGTCGGGCACGTCGTTGACGAGCCCTGCCTCGACCCGCTGTTGAACTTCGGCCGTCGTGAGTCCGGTTGTCACAGTCGTGGACTCTCCGAATCTTGTGCCTGGTCTTGCCCCTGATCTGCTCCGAGGGTGTCGACGTAGCGGTAGCCGTCGGGGAACATCTCCAGTCGATGCCGGGGACCGCTCAAGGTCACATCGTGGGCCTCATAACCGGCGTCACCTGCCCACATGGCTATGGGTCCCTGCTCAGAGTTGCCGATGCGGGTCGCGTGGTGCCGGGGCGTGCGGGCCTTCAGGTAGGCCAGCGCGGCTTGCGCGCTGTCGTGACCACGAAGGGTGTCGAGGGTCACCCAAGTGGGTGGTGCCAGCTCGATCTCGCCTTCGTGATGCCGTTGCAGGCAGGCTTCCGGAGTCATCCATTCGCCCTCGACGATCTCACCCTCATCAATCTTGACGTCGCTCTCATTCTCGCGTCTGTCGTCGACACGCGCCGCGAAGAACCAGGTGGCATAACGTTTTGGTGCGACAGCCGGCGGGATCCAGTGAGCAAAGATCACCATAGAGTCAGGATCGACGTCGATCTCGGCCTCCTCATGGGCCTCGCGGGCTGCAGCGTTGCGAGCAGCGGCCAGATCGTCGAGGGAAGCACCGTTGGATTCGACGCGGTCGGCGTCGTCTATCCGCCCGCCCGGGAACACCCACATGCCTCCGAAAGCGATCCTCGAGTTCTTGCGCAGCATCAAGGTTTCGATTCCGTCGTCTGCGTTGCGCAGCAGCACCACCGTGGCCGCGGCGATAGCGGGAGAGTCTCCGTGCTCATGTGCGAAACGGGCCCACTCACGAAAGCGGGCACGGTCCGCAGCAACTCGATCCTCGGTGCTCATCGGGTGGTGCTCATCGGGCTCACTGGATCACGCCGGCCTCGCGGAGTTCTGCGATTCGGTCGCCCCAGCCGTACTCGGTCAGGACCTCGTCGGTATGGGCACCGAGCACAGGTGCTTCGGGCGAACGGATCTCCGCGGGAGTCTCGGTGAAACGCGCCGGAGGACGCGGCTGTTGAACTTTCCCCAACAGCGGGCTCTGGTGGGTCACGAAGGTCTCGTTGTGCACCACTTGGGGGTCGTCGGCGACCTCGTCCACGCCGAGCACCACACCGAAGGGCACATCGTTGGACTCCATCGCCGCGGTCGCCTCGGCAAGAGTGCGGGTTGCGGCCGACGCGTACACCTCGCGCATCAAGGCGCTCATCACTTCCTTGTTCTGCACCCGGTCAGCCATCGAGGCCAGCAGCGGATTCGACGAGTCGACGTCGAACGAGGCGGCGATGCCGTGGAACTCGGCGTCGGTCACCGGCGTGACCACGATGAACCCGTCGAGCAGCCGCATCGCCTTCTGCTGTGCCGAGAAGGACTGCGACACATGGGGCATGTCGTTGTCGAGCAGTATCTCGTGGCCTGCGGCATCGGCGAAGAGGAAACTGATGACGGAGTCGAGCATCGAACACTCGACCACCTGGCCACCGGCGCCACGCTCGCGGGCCAGCAGGGCAGCGGTAATGGCCTGACAGGCGGTGTAGGCGGTGATCTTGTCGGCGGCGACCTGTCGAATGAAGGCCGGCTCGTCGTCGTACAACCCCATCTGCGAGGCGGCCAGCCCCGCTTGGGCCTGCACCACCGAGTCGTAGACGCGGCGATGGGCGTACGGCCCGGTCTGGCCGAATCCCGACAGCGCGGCGATGACCAGATCAGGGTTGCGGGCGTGCAGGTCTTCGGCACCGAGACCCATCCGACCGAGCGCGCCGGGTCGCATGTTCTGCACGAACAGGTCGGCGTCGGCCACCAGGTCGAGCACGATGTCGCGCCCGCGCTCGTCGTGGGTGTCGACCGCTATCGCACGCTTGCCCCGGTTGCAGACCTGGTACATGGCCGAGATGCCCGCTTTGTTGACGCCCACGTAACGGCCCTGGTCCCCGAAACCCGGCAGCTCGATCTTGATCGCCTCAGCGCCCTGGTCGACCAGCATTCCCACAGCCAGCGGCCCGGTGAGGGCCACCGACAGTTCCACGATCTTGATGCCGTGCAGCGGTCCGTTCATCGTGTCTCGTCCCACCGTTATCGCCGTCCTCGCTGTCTTTGTCCCTGGCCCAGTTGTTGGTCGTGTGTGCCCACAGTCTGCTCGTCGCGTCTTGTCCCAACTCCCATTGCTGTTCCCATCGTCGCCTGTGGCTCATTCGGGGTTGCTGAGATTGGCTGGAAGGCCCGAAAAGTAGGCCGATTCCTCTATGAGTTTGCAGCTGCGCCAACCATCGGCGGTGCGGACGAGGTCGTGGTGGTACCAACCGCCGGTCTGCCAAGCTGATTTGTCGGGCATGACCATCGGATTGTGGAACATGACCTCGGCCGTTGCGGTGTCGCCGTCGATGTTGATGTCGAAGTTGGCGACGAGGTGCTGTGTTGCTTGAAACTGGGCGAAGGCCGCATCAAGCCAGGCGACCGTCTCCTCCACCCCACTGGCAGTGCCGCCGGCAGACGTGTAGTCGATGAAGGCGTCCTCAGTGAACACTGAGCGGTAGAGGTCCCAGTCCTTGCGATCGACTGCCTTGCCGTAGAGGGTCATCAGCCGTTGTATCTCAAGGTGGTCGGATATTTCTTGAAGGTCCATCTCAGCAGGGTAGACGATCACTTCGACAGCGGTCACTTCAGGACCGTCGGCTGTTTCAGGCGTCGACGTTGACCTCGACGGCGCAGCCCTGTTCGATTGATCTGTGGGCAGCGACCCCGACTGCCACGGCCCACATGCCGTCTTCGAGGCTCACTGCCGGTTCTCCCCCCGACCGGATCGCCTCAAGGAAACCGAGATGTTCGAGATAGGACGCGCCGTGGTGGCCGCCCGTGTATTTGATTCTGGAGTCCACAACGGCCTCCTCCTCTACACTTCCCACCCAGTGCTCACCCCGGCGGCCCACCCGTATGGTCGAGCCCGGGAGCATCGATTCAACCTTGCCTGCATCACCGACAGCCACGACTTCCTCCTGGTTCTTGGTGGCGTCGGCGAACATGCAGAGATCGACCATGCCGCGCACACCGTTGGCATAGTCGACGATGACGAAGGCGTTGTCGAGGATGTCGGAGCGTCTGCCGTCGTAGTACTCGTCGAGGTGGTTCACGTCCTGGCCGCCTGATGCATAGACCCGTGACGGGCGCTGCCCGACCAGCAGGTTCATCAAGTCGAAGTAGTGGCAGCACTTCTCGACGAGGGTGCCGCCGGTGTTGACGCTGAAACGGTTCCAGTCGTCGACCTTGGTGAAGAACGGGAAACGATGCTCGCGTATCGACACCATCCTCAACTCACCGACCGTGCCTGAGCGAACCTCGGCCACGAGCCGTGCCACCGGCGGCATGTAGCGGTATTCGAGGCCGACCCAGGCGACTGCGCTGTGCGAGCGGCCGGCATCGACTACGACTCGACAGTCGTCGAGGGTGGTGCAGAGCGGTTTTTCGACCAGTACGTGCAGGCCGGCGGCCATAGCGTCTAGCAGGGGAGTGGCATGGCGATGGTTGGGTGTGGCGATCACCACCGCGTCGCACAGTCCACTGCCGATCAGCGCCCGATGGTCGCTGAACTCGACTGGACTTGTGCCGCCGCTCCCGGCGGACGCCGCGGCATGTCCTGCTTTTGCCAGCGAGGGTTCGTGGGGGTCGCATATCGCCGTGACAGCAGCGCCGTTGAGCGCGCCGATGTTGGCGATATGTTCACAACCCATCATTCCCGTACCGATCACGCCGTAACGGACGACGTCGTGGTCGTGATCGGTTGCGTGGTCAAACTCAGGGCGATTCGTCATTTCTGTCACCAGCTCATGCTAGGCAAGGTCTATGAAAACTGATTCGAGATTGTTACCAGACGGGCGGGGGGTCGGCCCCTTGTCATGGGGTTGTTGGCGTCTGGTCACCGACGACGTCTCCGAGGCCCGGCGCCGCATGGAGACGGCATTGTCGCTGGGAATGAACATGATCGACACCGCCGACGTCTACGGACTCGACTGGGGCGGCACCAGTTTCGGACTCAGCGAGACGATCATCGGCCGCGTGCTGGCGCAGTCCCCGGGGTTGCGCGAGGAGATGGTGCTGGCCACCAAGGGCGGCATAGACCCGGGCGTGCCCTACGACAGCAGCCCCTCCCATCTCGGATCAGCGATCGACGCTTCGTTGACGCGGCTCGGGGTTGAGCGCATCGACCTCTGGTACGTCCACCGGCCCGACATGCTGACACATCCCGCCGACGTCGCAGACACGCTCGCTGCCCTTGTGACCGAGGGCAAGCTGGCAGCCGTCGGCGTGTCGAACCACACGGTCGCCCAGGTCGACGCCCTGATGGCACACCTGCCCGCCGAAGTCCCAGTGGCCGCCAACCAGGTCGAGTTCTCCGCAGCCCATCTGTTGCCGTTGCGCGACGGCACCCTCGACCAGTGCATGCGCGACCAGCGCATGGCGGTGGCCTGGAGTCCGCTCGGAGGTGGCCGCTTGACGGCGACAGGCCCCGAGGTCGAAGGTGCTGAAGCCTCCTTGATCGCCGTGCTCGATGAACTGGCTGCAAACCACGGTGTGTCGAGGGCGGTGATCCTGGTGGCCTTCGTGCTGGCCCATCCGTGCTCGCCGGTGGTCGTGATCGGCACTCAGAACACGGACCGCATGGCCGACCTTGCCGCCGCTGTGGATGTGTCGTTGAGCCGCGCCGAGTGTTACCGGATCATCGAGGCGTCTGAAGGAGTTCGACTGCCATGAGTCCGGCAACTGCGGGCACTGGGCCGATCGAGGTCGCATGGTTCTCGGCGCTGTGCGACGACGACTACGAGTTCTTGGGAGTTCCGGACCCCGCTCTGCAGAGCTCATGGGACCATTGCGCCTCGATTGTCAGAGCCGCCGATCGGCACGGCTACGACAATGTGCTGTTGCCCTCGGGTTATGCGCTCGGGATCGACAACGCTGCTTTCGCCGCGGCGATAGCCACCCGCACCGAACAGATCCGCCTGCTGCTCGCTGTTCGCATGGGTGAGTTCGTCGCCCCTCAGGTCGTCCGCCAGGCAGCGACGCTGCAGCAGGTCGCGGTCGGTCGTTTGACGATCAACATCATCTCTAGCGACCTCCCCGGCGAGACCATGGCGTCTGAACCCCGC
Organism: Candidatus Aldehydirespiratoraceae bacterium; assembly: GCA_965208435.1. GTDB lineage: Bacteria > Actinomycetota > Acidimicrobiia > Acidimicrobiales > Aldehydirespiratoraceae > VXYK01. The sequence continues at coordinate 2,841,651 of OZ242337.1, forward strand.
TACCGCCGCAGCACCGAGTACATGCACGTGATCCGAGAGCTGCTCGACGGCCGCCCTGTCGATTTCCACGGTGAGTTCCTTGATCTGACCCTGGATCCGCCGCGGATCGCCGTCGAGGGTTCGGGGTGTCCGCCGTACTACTTCGGGGGACTGTCCGAGGCGGCGCGGGAATGCGCGGCCCGGGCTGCCGACGTCTTCTTGATGTGGCCCGACGTCGTCTCCGGCGTGAGGAGGGTGAAGGACGACATGGATGCCCGCGCAGCGGCATATGGTCGCACTCTGGCCTACGGATGGCGCTCCCATGTGATCGTTCGCGAGACCGAGGAGGAGGCTCGGACCGCGGCGCGGCGCCTACTGTCAAAGCTCGACGACGCAACCGGCGCCGAGATCCGGGCCCGGTCCCTCGACTCGAAGAGTGCCGGTGTTGCCCGTCAGGCTGAACTGCGTGAAGGCGCCGACGAAGAGGGGTACGCCTCGCGTCACCTGTGGACCGGGGTCGGCCGGGCCCGTTCCGGGGCCGGAGCGGCAATTGTGGGCGACCCTGATCAGGTGCGCGACACGATACTCGAGTTGGCCGAGGCCGGAATGAGTGCCTTCATTCTGTCTGGCTACCCCCACCTCGCCGAATGCGACCTGTTCGCCCGCTATGTGTTGCCTGAGCTCAATCATGGGCGGCTTGAAATCGAACCTCAGCCGGTGGTGCTCAGCTCCTGAAAGGTCCCAGTTGATGTCCCCACGTCATCTGACGGGCGCTAACTCAACCTCTCGAGTCCGCTGACAGCATCGAAGCCGCTGTCAAAGCTGAAGATGCGTGTTACGCCCGCTTTCGTCATGACGGCTGTGTGCAACGCGTCGCGTGCCGAGAGGCCGGCGACGCTCTCCAGCAGCGTTCGTGCCGCTCGAACTTCGGCAACGCCGAACGCAAGGACGTCGTCGACGATGGCGTCGAGGCTCGCGAGGGCAGGCTCAATTGCATCGAGGCGATCGATGGCGGCGTAACGGTGAAGGATCTCCTGGTAGACCTCGACATCGGTGACGAGCGCCGTGCCGGACTGCGCCAGACCTGTGAGCACGGCGATTGTCCGGTCCTTGTTCGGGTGAGCGGCACCGACCAGATACATCGGCACGTTGGAGTCCACGAAGATCATGGGGCCGTGCGGCCCGCGTCGATGTCACGAAGCATCTCGTCAATGTCTGCTGTCGGGAATCCGTGCTGCGATGCTTCTGCTATAGCTCGCAGCCTCGCGCCAGTGGAGTCAGAGGGCCGGTTCGAGTCGCTCCGTGCCTCGCGCATCGCCTGACGGACCCACTCCGCGACCGTCATTCGACATTCTTGTGCAGCGCCTTGGATCTCGGCGTATTCATCTTCGGGCACAAGCACTTGCAGTCGTTTCGACACAATAATGAGTATATCCGACTATTCAAAGAATGTAATTGACTCATTCTGTCGCTTGCCGAGTTGCTCAAACCCTGACACACAAGCGCCTGACAGCCTCTGAACTCTTTGTCGGTGGGTCACATCAGCGCGGGATCACGGTCGCAGGCGCCGGGGTAGGGGTGGTCGCGAGTTCAGATCGTGCAGTCTGTGTCGTCCCAGTAGCGGGCGCGGAGTGCCTTCTTGTTGATCTTGCCGATGGACGTGTGGGGAAGTTCGTCGACGAAGTCCACTGATTTGGGCGCCATGACCGACCCGACGGCCTGCTTGGCCCGGGAGATGATGTCGCTCTCAGCGAGATCGGCGCCGGGTTGGAGGCGGACGACGGCCTTGACCTCTTCACCCCAACGGTCGCTGGGCACTCCGATGACTGCGGCCTCGGCGATGCCGTCAATCTCTTGGAGTGCCTGTTCGACATCGCCGGAGTAGACGTTGAAACCGCCGGTGATGATCATGTCCTTCTTGCGGTCGATGATGTAGATCCGGCCGTTGTCGTCCATCACACCGATATCGCCGGTGAGATGCCAGCCGTTGCGGCGGACCTTCGCTGTCTCCTGCGGGTTCTGGTAGTAGCCCTCCGACACCATGGGACCCTTGACCGCGATCTCGCCTCGAGCACCGGTTGGGAGGGGGTTGGCTTCGTCGTCGACGATGGCGACGGTGGACAGGATCGTCTCCTGCCCCACAGAGCGCAGGGTGGCGTCGTCGAGGAGTTCGCCGTTGACGTCGCCGTCGACGAAATGGTCGGCGGGTCCTCGCTGAGCGATGTAGATGGGACTCTCGGTCTGACCGAGCCCACCGGTCATGACAGGGCCGAACACATCGAAGGCCTGACGCAGGCGTGGGATCGACATGGGCGCAGATCCGTAGCCGAAGCGGCGCAAGGAACTGAAGTCGGTCGTCTCCGTGGCCGGGTGGTCGAGCAGGCTGTAGATGGCGGTCGGTGGGAGGAAGACGTCGGTGACGCGCTCGGTCTCGATCGCTTCGAGGACCGAGGCCGGGTCGGGCGTGCCCAGAATGACCAACCGGACGCCGAGACCGAGCGAGACGAGCGCGATTCGCCCACCGACATGCGTCATCGGCGCGGCGCACAGCACGACACGAGGTTTGCCGTCCCAGCGCCGGCGGCCGGCCCATGCCAAGGCGACAAAGTTCCGGTGGCTGAGCATCACTCCTTTCGGCGTTCCGGTCGTGCCGCCTGTTTGAGGCAGCATGAGTGTGTCGCGTCCGTCGCGGTCCACCTCCGGCGCAACCGGGGAGGCGTCTTTGAGCCAGGCGTCGAGCGAGTTGGTGGGGGTATCGTCGGTGGGGACGAGGATCGTGTCGCCGATCGCCTCCGCCGCAGTGGCGGCAGCCTCGGCGAAGGCCGGCTGGTGGAACAATGCCCGGCACCCGAAGAGCGACAGGATCTCGATATTGGCGGCTGGTGAGTTGCGCGGGTTCAGGGGGACCCAGGTCCCACCGGCCCGAAGGATCCCGAGCGCAAGTGCGAACGCGGTGATGCTGTTGGCGCTGTAGATCGCGCCGAGGTCGCCCGGGACGAATCCGTCGCGCAGGAGCGCGTTGGCGATGCGGGCAGACAATGCGTCGAGTTCGGCGTACGTGAGTTGCTCTTCACGGTAGTTGGCGCACACCCGGGAGGCATGGGCGCGGAACGCCTCATCGAGGTAGGGAAGGAACGACCGGTCGAAGTCGGGAAATTCACGGTCCATTGTTGTCAAAGGGCGACCGTCACTGACTTGAGCTGGGTGTAGTGGTGCAGCGCCTCGATGCCCTTCTCCCGGCCGACGCCGCTCTGCTTGTAGCCGCCGAAAGGCGTTTCGATGCCGGTGCCCCACGTGTTCACGAATACTTGGCCCGCATCGAGTCGGCTCGCAACCCGGTGCGCTCGGGAGAGGTCCCGGGTCCACAGTCCCGCCGCGAGCCCGAAGTCTGAGTCGTTGGCCATGGCGATGGCCGACTCCTCGTCGTCGAACGGGATGACGGCCACCACCGGTCCGAATATCTCCTCGCGGGCGATACGCATATCGTTGTCGGCGTTTGTGTACACCGTGATCTCGGGCTGCCAACCTTCGGCCATCCTGGCGCCGGTCGCCGCGACGGCCCCCTCGGCGGCGGCTATCTCGAAGTACTCGTTGACCTTGTTGAACTGGGCCTCGGTGGTGAGTTGTCCGAGGAGGGGAGCGAACTGGGGTGACGCGGCGACGAGGGAGTCGACGAAGGAGTCGTGGATGTCGGCTTGGACGAACAGCCTCGTGCCGTTCGAGCAGACCTGGCCGGTGTTGAGCACGAACGCCCGCAGCGATCCCTGCACGGCCGCGGGGACGTCGGCATCGGCGAAGACGATGTTGGCCGACTTGCCGCCGAGTTCGAGAGTGACGGGAATGATCCTCTCGCCGGCGACACGCCCGACTTCCCTCCCCACCTGAAGGGAACCGGTGAAGGCGACCTTGCGGACCGAGGCGTGTTCGACGAGCGGTTGCCCGACGGCGGGACCGGTACCGGTCACCACGTTGAACACCCCGTCGGGGATCCCGGCAGCCGCGGTCAACTCGGCGAGCTCGAGTGTTGTCGCCGATGTCATCTCCGACGGTTTCAGCACCACCGTGTTACCGGCGGCCAGTGCCGGCGACGAGGCGCGGGCAGCCTGATTCAGCGGGACGTTCCACGGTGTGATGATCCCGACGACGCCGAAGGGTTCGCGTCGGGTGTAGCTGTGGAAGCCCGGGCCCAGGTCGAGCACCTCGCCGGCTTCAAGGTTGACGAGCCCGGCGTAGAACTCGAAGTAGTCTGCTGACGCGTGGACTTCCTGTGGCCCCATGAACGCAGCCTTCCCCGCTTCCCGATTCTCGAGATCACCCAACTCGTCGGCCCGTTCCCGCAGCGCCTGTGACAGTGCCATCAGTCGTCGGCCCCGCTCGATCGGTTTCAGGTCGCGCCACGATGGCGCAGCTGCCGCGGCAGCCTCGACGGCCGCGTCGATGTCGGCTGCGTTGCCCTCCGCTATCTCACAGACGACAGTGTCGGTTCCGGGTCTGGTGGAGGTCAGCCAGTTACCCCCGGCGGGGTCCCGCCAAGCGCCGTTGATCCAGTGTCCGTAGCGTCGTGTCATCTCCAGTGCTCCTTTCCTTGGTTGGTCAGCGCGTTGTTCGATCGAAGCGTCCGCCGGTCAGCGTGTTCACCGGTCAGCCCGAGTGCGCCACAGGGCAGGTGCGAACCGGCATCTCGTTCAACGCGTTGAACCAGACGCTGTACATCGGAGTCGGCGTATCGGCGAGCGCGATGTCCGGCAGGCGGGTGTACAGCTCGTGGAGGATGCAGTTCAGTTGGAGCCGTGCCAGACTGGCGCCCAGGCAGAAGTGGGCGCCGGTGCCGAAGGCCAGGTGCTTGTCGGCATTCGGACGCAGGATGTCGAACCGCTCGGAGTCCTCGAAGACCTCCTCATCACGGTTGGCAGAAATGTAGGACATGTAGACCTTGTCGCCCTCGGCGATGTCGGTGCCGCTGAGGGTGACGTCTTCAGTGGCCGTGCGACAGAACTGCATGACCGGCGGTGAGAACCGGAGTACCTCTTCGATGGCGTTTGGCAACCGGGCTTCGAGGTCTTCGAGCAGCAGGGCCTTCTGGTCGGGGTGTTCGTCCATGAGTCGAACGAAGTGGGCGGTCGTGTTGCGGGTGGTCTCGTGGCCTGCGATCGACAGTGTCTGGAAGAACTGGGTGATCTCACCCTCGGTGAGCTTGCGTCCGTCGACCTCCCCATGCACGTACTTCGAGATCAGCGTGTCGTCCGGTGCGTCCTTGCAGGTTTTGACGATGTCGTCGAGCAGCAGGAACAGCTTGATCTGATCTTCGACGAAGTCGTCGTTGAACTCGAAGCTGGCGGTGGCGTTGCCCAACTCGAGGTACTCGTTGCGCCGGTCCTGGGGGACGCCCATCAACTCGCACAGCAGGAACATGGGGAGTTCGGCGGCGACGTCGAATACGAACTCCGCCCGGTCGCGCTGGGCCAGCGCGTCGACAACCTTTACAGCTTCCTCGCGGATGTGGGTTTCCATCGCCGCGACCGACCGAGGGGTGAACCCCGGCTGGACGAGTCGTCGGAACTGGGTGTGCTGGGGCGGGTCCATGCCCATCAGGCCCGCCCGTTGCCCGGCAATCGCCATCGGACTCTGCTTGACGTCCATCCACAAGACGCTGTTCTCCCAACAGGAGAAGCGCTTGGTGTCCTTGGACACCGCAGCGACGTCGTCGTACTTGCTGAGCACCCAGAAACCGCAGGGATCGTAGCTCTCGACGTCTCGCAGGACCGCACCGTCGGTGGACGGCGGGTTCCAGAAGACCGGCGCCTCCCGTCTCAGCACCGAGAAGTACTCGTAGGGCACGCCGCCGGCTTCCAGCAGGTCACCGTTGCTGGCGAGATTGATGTCACCGGGGCTTAGAGTCATGGCAACCTCCTGTTTGCAGCAGTCGAAGGCCGCTGCTCCTCAGCAGCGTCCATCGTGCAGGAGAGTATCACGGGCGGCCAGAAGGAACACGGTTGGAACCATGGCAGGCGCCACGGCCCAGGTTGATCACTCGCCTGCCTCCAAGAACGCGGCGACTCTGGTGTTGAGGTCGTAGTCCGACGTGTCGATCTCCGCAAGCCGGTTGAAGGCCTCGGCCATGTCGTCGGCCCGCTGCTGAGCGTAGGCGCGGGCGTTGTAGTGGGTGGGGATCAGGAAGTGGCCGTCCGCTGCTGCGTCGAAGGCCCGCTGAGCGACAGTTTCGGCGCTCATCCCCATCTTCTCCATGAACGCTCCGGTGCTCGGATCGTTGTCTGCACTGCCACCGAAACGTTCGGGTCGGTGGCGGGTGGCGTCCCAGAGACGGCTCGCCGTCAGGCCGGGGCAGAGCACACTGATCCCGACGTGGTCTGGAAGCTCGCCGCGCAGCACGTCGCACACCCCCAATACTGCGTGCTTCGAGGCAGTGTAGGCGCCGATATTGACGTGGGGAACGCCCACCGAGTGTTCCGAACCGGTCGCCATCAACCAGCCCTGCTCCTGTCCGGCGGCCATGAGCCGACCGAAGCTCTGGAGCGTGTGGATCGTCCCTGCGACGTTCACTCTGATCACCCATTCGGCGTCGGTCGGGGCAGCTTCCAACAGAGGTGCCGGTGGCGACGCCACGCCCGCGTTGGCACACACCAGAGCCGGGACGCCCTGTTCGGAGGCGATGGCCTGTGCCAGTTCTTCGACTGCTGCGGCATCTGTCACGTCGCAGCGCCGGGCGGTCGCGGCACTGCCATGGCCGGCAAGGCGCTCGGCAACGTTTCGTGCCGCATCTAGATCTACATCCAGCACCGTGACGTGGCCGGCGCCGCGGATTGCAGCCTGCTCCGCCAGCGACGCCCCGATTCCATTGCCTCCGCCGGTCACCACCACCGGCCTCCCCTTGATCTCAGCTCCCACGGGCTTCTCCTGTACTTTCTCGGTCCTGCTCAGCTTGTACCAGTATGTCGGGTCTGCGATCTGATCCAGTATCGGCAGCAGGTACCGCTTGAACTCCTCGGGCTCCGGGACACCGTCATACGATGTCCAACGTCGACAGGAAAGCTGCCGCGGAGGCCATGTCGCCGTCGACTTCGCAGGCCGCGTGCCATGCGGAGCGGCCCGTGCCCCACGACACGAAATCCACAGCCGCCGAGGTGACCACCACCTCCGCACCGCCGCCGCATTCCACGACCAGCCCGCCTGCTGGATCGGGCCGGCGCACCGTCCACTCGCCCTCGCCGGGTCCGGTGAGGCGGATGGTGATGGGCTCCAGCAGGGAGTCGTCCAACTCGGGGCCCTGCATCTGGGGCAGCCCCCACATCATCCAATTCACCACCGGAACCATCTCCTCGTGGGACGGTGCGGCAAGCTCACAGTGGACCGGGCCCGCGGGCTGCACAATGTCGTGGTAGAGGTGGCAGAAGCAGTCGAACGCCACCGCGTCGGCCACGGCGTGCATCTGATAGACGCCCAGCCCTGCAATCTCGATCTCGGAGGAAGCAAGAGGCTCCTCTTGAAGACCCGGCAGGCGCGTCAGCCGCTCTCCGCCGAACTGCTCGAACTCCTCCATCACCTCGGCAACCGTCCAGCTTCGGCGGAGGTCCACATGCACATCGTGCTGCCGCTCGCGGTCTGCGGGCAGCGGCAGCCGCTCCTCGGGCAGCGGAAGCGGGTCGATCACGCTTCGGGCGCCCGCTCCGATGTGGGCGATCACATCGCGTACCCGCCAGCCGGGGCATGCAGAAGGAGCGATCCAGTCCGCAGACGAGAACGTTCGGGCCAAGCCGACGATCCTGGTGTGCAGAACCTCTGCCGCGACAACACCCTCAATGGTCACCGCTCCATGCTCAACTACGGATCACCGGTTGTCAAGAGGGCGGATGGGCCTGCTCGGGAAGGGTCGCTGCAGCGGCTGCTTGTCGTCCCAGAGGCTGGTTGTTAGCGTCTCTGCCCGATGGACACGCCCGACTTCAGCAGTTTTCCCACGGTTGTTCACGGCCACCCGTTCGAGGACTTCCCCGAGGGGAGGGAGTTCGTCCACCACTGGGGCCGCACAATCAGCAGCGGAGACAACGCCCTGTTCTCAACGGCGACATGCAACTGGAACCCGATGCACCTCAACGCCGAGTTCGCCAGAGCGCACGGTCACCCCGACGTCGTGGTCAACCCGATGCTGGTCCTGTGCACCGTCGTCGGCCTCTCGGTTGAGGACTTGAGCGAGATCGGCGGGCCTTTCCTGGGCATGGAGAACGTGGTGTTCCACCAGCCGGTACACCCCGACGACACACTCACGGCCTCCTCGCGGGTGCTTGAGGCCCGCGAGTCGCAGACCCGGCCCCACACCGGCATCGTCACTTGGCACACCGAGGCCCGCAACCAGAACGACGAGTTGGTCGTCGAGTACCAGCGCACCAACCTGGTTGCCAAGAGGCGCAGCCGAGAAGGCCGCTGAGGGTGCCCAGCGCCCAAGTCGACCCGCGGCCCCCGATCCCTGCGCCCTACCGCACCGAGGAGCGGGTGGCGATCCAGGAGATGGCCCGGGATTTCGCCATGAGCCGGGTGCTGCCGCTGGCGAACCGCCTCGACCCCGAGCACGGCCTGATCCCCGACGACCTGCGAGAACAGATGGGCGAACTGGGCTTCTTCGGCATCATGATGCCGGAGCGTGACGGAGGACTCGGCCTCGGAGCGTTCGAGTACGTCCTGATCACCGAGGAGCTGGCACGGGCCTGGATGAGCGTGGCCAGCATCATCGCCCGATCCGGGATAGCGCTCTCACTCGATCCCGCCCAGCGCGAGAAGTACCTGCCGCTGGCCGCCAAAGGCGAATGGCTGGGCTGTTTCGCCATGTCGGAACCGGGCGCAGGTTCCGACATCGCCTCGATTCGCACCAGGGCGCACCGGACCGAGGGCGGCTGGCTGCTCACCGGACAGAAGATGTGGTGTACCTTCGCAGACCAGGCCGACGCCATCTTGGTGGTGGCCCGCAACAAGCCCTACGACCCCGCCGACCGGCGCTCCGGAATCCGCCGGTTCGTAGTCCACAAGACACGGGGCGAGTTTCCGGAGGGTGTGTCGGGCAGCCCCATCAGAAAGATCGGCTATCACGGCTGGCGCACTTTCGAACTGTCCTTCGACGAGTGCTTCGTGCCCGACGACTGCCTTGTCGGCCACCACAGAACCGGAACTGTCGACGACACCGGATTCAAGCAGGCCGCAGCGGCGATGACGATACCGCGGATCCACACGGCGGCACGCTCGATCGGCCTGGCGCGGGGCGCTTTGGAGGACTCCATCACCTATGCCCAGCAGCGGGAGCAGTTCGGTCGGCCCATCGGGGACTTCCAGGTGACCCGTTTCAAGATCGCTGCGATGGCCTCGGAGATCGAGGCCTGCCGCGCGTTGATGTATCAGGTGGCGGCCAATGCCGACGCCGGGGAGAGGTCCGACATGGGCGCCGCGATGGTGAAGTACCTGGCCTCTGAGATGTCGGAGAAAGTAACCTCAGAGGCTCTGCAGATCCACGGCGGCGCCGGGTACACCACCGACCTCCCCATCGAGCGCTACTGGAGAGACGCCCGTCTCACCAAGATCTTCGAGGGCACCAGCGAGATCATGCAGAGGATCATCTCCAACCAGCTGCTGCCCCCCTCACCACTCGGGTGACCTCTTGAAGTGCTTGAGGCGCAGTCCCCGAGGGGACGGAACCCGCAACGGTAGGATAAGTTGGCAGTGATGGACGACCTGCGCGCGCTGACCGGCTCGAGCAACTACTTCGAGGACTTCACGCCTGGTCAGCGAATGCGCCACGCACGCTCGGCCACAGTCGACGAGGTGGAGAACAACTATATTTCCAAGCAGGTGATGAACACTGCGCAGGCGCATTGGAACGAGGAGATCATGGCCGGGTCGCCACTGGGAGACGGACGCCTGGTGTTCGGACTCGTCACCGGCTCGATGACGGTGGGGCTCACCAGCCAGGACACTGCGGAGAACGCGCTCTGCGAACTCGGACTGGACGCCGTGCGGTTCAAGGGGCCGGTGCATCACGGCGACACCATCACCGCTTACACAGAGGTGCTGGAAACGACGGACTCGCCCGACCGGGAAGACGCCGGAATCGTGCGGTTCAAGCACTGGGGCTGCAACCAGCGCGGCGATGTGGTCTGCGAGTTGGAACGGCTGGTGCTCGTGAAACGCGCCGGCTACTGGAGCGAGACCAACGAACCCGAGGGGGCAGCCCTCAAAGCAGCCCCAGAGAGCGACAAGGGAGTCTGAATGAGCAACTATGAGCGTGAGAGGCAGGTCCGGGTGAGGCGCTCGGAGCTCTCCACTCCGGGCCACTCCGAGAAGATGATCGCCAAGGCGGCCCAGAGCGACGCCGACATGGTGTTCCTGGATCTGGAGGACGCGGTGGCTCCGTCGGCCAAGGTGGGCGCCCGCAAGAACATCATCGCCGGGCTGAACGGCTTGGACTGGGGGGACAAGATCCGCTCCTACCGCATCAACGGAGTACACACCCAGTGGTGCCACGACGACATCGCCGAAGTGGTCACCGGCGCAGGGGCGAACATCGATGTGATCATGGTGCCCAAGATCAGGGGGCCCCGCGAGGTGTGGTTCGTCGACGACATGTTGACCCAGCTTGAGTTGAAACTGGGCCTCGAGGTGGGCCGCATCGGCATCGAGTGCCTCGTGGAGGAAGTCGAGGCGGTCCAAGCGGTGGATGAGATCGCCCGGTGCAGCCCCCGGCTGGAGGCCCTCACCTTGGGGGTGGGGGACCTGTCGGCCAGCCAGGGTATGCGCCTGGGCCACATCGGGGTCACCGACGGTGACGCCGCCCTGCGCTATCCGGGAGACGTCTGGCACTACGCCCGGACCCGCATGGTCGTGGCCTGCAGGGCTGCGGGCATCGACGCTGTCGACGGTCCCTACGCCAACTTCGCCAACCCGGACGGTTATGAGCGCAGCGCAGTCACGTTCTCGATGCTCGGCGGGGTGGGCAAGTGGTGCATCCACCCCAGCCAGATCGAGGTGGCCAACCGGGTGTTCGCCCCCAGCGCCGCCGAGATTGCCGAGGCTCAGGGGGTTGTGGACGCGGTGCGCGAGGCCGAGGCCGACGGCCGGGGCGCGGCCGACTACAGGGGCATGATGATCGACGCCGCAACGACCCGCCTGTTCGAGGTGACCCTCGACCGTGCCCGCCAATGCGGTCTCATCGACTGAACCTCTTCAAGACACAGCTTCTCGAGGAGTCGGCGACGTGGGCTTCAGCGTGGGACCAGGGCCTGTCAAAGAATTTTGTGTATCAGGTGTGATCTGACAGTCCCACTAGCCCTGATCGTTCATGGGGGTGTTGAGGTTGGGGTGTGCGCGTCCGCGGAAAAGCCCCTTTGATGTGGGACGATGTGTGTTGGGAAGCACATGTGGGTTCCACAGAAAGGGGCATCTCCGAGATGCAGGTTAGCAGCACTTGTGATGTGAGGGTGACAGGGGGCGGTGGGCAGGTCGCGGCGCATGCGGGTTTGTTCGCGTTGGGGCGTTTCGCTGACGGTTTGGGTTTGGGGGAGGCGTTGTCGGCGGTGGTGCCGGTGTCTGGTGAGCGGGCGCCGGTCCATGACCGGGGCAAGGTGTTGGTGCATTTGTTGTTGATGCTCGCCGGGGGTGGGGAGGCGTGCGCGGATATTGAGCATCTGCGGGCTCAGCCGGTGCTGTTTGGGGAGGTGGCGTCTGATTCGACTCTGTACCGCACACTGCGGGGCTTGGGCCCTGATGTGGTGGGGGGACTGGCTGGGGCGGTGGCTGGTGTGCGCGCGGGGGTGTGGGAGCGCCGCGGTGATGTGTCGGGGTCGTCTCCGGTGGTTTTGGATATCGACTCGACGCTGGTGGAGGTGCATTCTGAGAACAAGGCCGAAGCGGCGGCGCATTTCAAGGGCGGGTTCGGGTTCCATCCGATGCTGTGTGCTACCGACGATGGTGAGATGCTGTCGATCAAGCTGCGTGCGGGCAACGCAGCCGCGAACTCGATAGCAGACCATATAGAGGTCCTCGACGCTGCTGTGGCGCAGCTCCCCGCAGCGGTCGCCGCGGGGCACCGCGAACACGACGACACGGTGCCTCTCAGGCGGGTGCAGTTGCGTGTGGACTCCGCGGGCTGTTCTGCACGTATCGCCGCGGCTTGCCGGGACCGCAACATCGAGTTCTTCATGACAGCACGCTCCAACAACCAGGTGGAGGCGGCTATCGACCACAACCGCATCGACCCGGACAAATGGCAGTCCGCCCTCGACGCGAAAGGCGAACCCGCCGAACGCGCCCAGGTCGCGGACCTCACCCATTTCGTCGATCTCTCCGACTGGCCCGACGCGACCCGTTTCATCGCTTGCCGCGAGCCCCGCCACCCCGGCGCCCAAAGGACCCTGTTCGACTCCGACACCTGGCGCTACCGCGGGTTCTACACCGACGCCGCAGGCGACCCCGCCGAACTCGACGCCCACCACAGAGCCCACGCCCGCATCGAGAACACCATCGCCGACCTCAAAGACTCCGGCCTGGCCCGCATGCCCTTCAGCGACTTCGACGCCAACACCGCCTGGGCCGCGATGGTCGCGTTCAGCTCGACGCTGGTGAAATGGTTCCAACAACTCCGCCTCGACGGACCCCTCGCCAACGCCTCCCCCAAACGCCTCCGCTGGCAGCTATGGCACGCACCCGCGAGACTCGTGCGGTCCTCACGCAAATGGACCCTGCGCCTGCTCCACTGGTGGCCAACAACACCACAACTCCTCCACGCCTGCCGCCCCGGCGCCCCATAAACACACCCCCCACCCCGACCCGACACGGCCTGATTCACCCCGACCCGACACGCCCCAACACACCCCAACACGCCTGACCAGACCCCAAAACACCCGCCCGCGAACCCCACGCCCCCCAACCCCGAAACCCCAACCCCGAAACCACACCAAAACACGCACACCCAACCCGATCACAAATACTCGTGAACGATCAGGGCTAGTAGTGAGTTCATGGGACGGCACAGCCTGAGTATCTATTCAGGGCGTACTTCTGCGCTGGCCTTGCTCGGCCGTCTTGCCAGACAGGCAATGGAGCGTTGTCGCCGTCTGGGATTAGCTTCGCCCGTCTGAGAGCCTCGCTTCGTCGAATTCCTCAAGTGTGCCGTGGTAAGGTTAAGGGGATTTCGCTACAATAACCTCTTATGAACACGGCTCGCCTAGTTCGCGACCATGTCGCGGAGATGCCAGAGCGTTCGTTTGTATTCAGCAGCGAACTGCAAGCACCGCCACATGCGGTCGACTGTGCATTCGCGCGTCTAGTCGAGAGGAACGAACTGCTTCGAGTGCGTAAAGGGCTGTACTGGAAAGGGCCGTGCACGCGAGCCGGCATTCCGGCCCCGCAGCCGCTGCAGGTCGGGCTGAAGGTGGCAGGTGACGGTGCCGGACCGGCGGAGTTCTCAGCCGCAGCGGCACTGGGATTGACCAGCCAGGTTCCGTCCACGGAAGTCGTCGCGGTCGCGGGACGTACTCCGACGCCCCCGCAAGGTGTGCAGTTCGTGGCGCGGTCAGTCGAGCGCCGAATCCGTAGGCTGCGCATCCTTGAGGTCGCCGTTATCGAAGTGCTGCGCGACGGTCTTCGATTCGTCGAGGCAGACTGGGACAGCGTTGTGGCTACTCTCGCGCAGCTCGTGGCAAACGGCGAGATTCGGCTTCCCACGATTGCTGAGCAGGTTCACGATGAACACCATGTCGGCACTCGCACCCGTTGGCAGCTCTTGGAAGCGTTGCTGCAAACATGACCTTTCGCATGCTCGACAACCAAGACGAGATCGAGGGATACGCAAGCGCCGTAGCACAAGTTGCAGGGATTCCTCAGCAACATGTCGAGAAGGACTTCTGGATCACCGAGGCATTGCGAGGAGTCGCGAACGCATCCCGTGAGACCGAGTGCTCAGTGATCTTCAAAGGTGGCACGAACCTGTCGAAGGCATATCGGCTCATCGAACGTTTCTCGGAGGACGTCGACTTGCTGGCGATTCTGCCCGACGGTTCTCCAAAGGCTCGAAACACGATTCTCAAGAAGATCGTGGCAGGTGCTGAATCAGCCACCGGCATTGAGGGGGCCCTTGACCTCGCCTCCGTAACCAGAGGCGAAAAGCGCTCGGTTCGTCTGAGCTACCCCACAGCTCTCGAATCCTCTGGACTCCGCAGTTCGGTGCTCATCGAGATCAGGACGCGCGGTGGTGCTCTTCCGTTTGTCCGCCGACCCGTGCAGTCCCTCATAGCGGAATACGCGGAGCGAGCTGCGCTCGACGCCGATTTCGAAGAGATGGAACCCGTGTCGTTGCTCGTTCTGGAGCCCGCGCGGACACTCGTTGAGAAGCTGATGATTCTCCACCATGCTGCGACTGAAGGTGGCCAGAAGCGCCGTCGTGATACCGCACGGCACTACTACGACGTGGACGTGCTCTTGCGCAGCAGCGCGGTGTTGAACGAACTCAAACTGCGGAATGCGGATGTTTTGGCGCGCGAGGTGGCCCGGCACTCTGTGGCAGCTGGCCTGCCGAGTGTTGAACGGCCCGCGGGTGGTTTCGCCCATAGCCCCGCGTGGGCATCCGGCCAGGAGGAAGTTGAGCAGTCCTACGACGATGTCCTCCGGCTCCTGGTATGGCCCAACGCCGCGACTTCTACATTTGAGGAATGCTGCGAGCGAGTTCACACCCTCAGCGATCTGCTCTAGCTGTCGGTTCACAAGTATGCACATCGACCTCAGTCATAGCCGCGGTCAAGGTGCAGGGTCTGCGCCTCGGCCGCCAGCGCGCCGGCCGCGGCGACGGTGGGCTCAAACAGCACGACGTCGTTGCGGTTCGCGCTGTCCGCGGCCCAGCTCACCGGGATGCCGGACCGGTCGCGCAACAGCGACCACTTCCAACCCAGTTTGGCTCTGTCAACAGGGCTTTTGCCGGTTCCTTCGCCGCCGTAGGGCGCCTTGTGGATAGACCCGTCCACCGCCGTGTCGGACAAGTCGAGGCCCACGATGCGGTCATAGGCCGCCAGCGCCTCAGCCACCAGCGCGTCGAACACGCCCGCTTCGATCCATTCGTCTCGACGCGCCCGCAGAGTCGTGTCCGACACCTTGTTGCCCAACAGGCGCTCCGCGGTGACCCACGAGCACCCCGTGACCAGCCGGATCACGATCCCCTCAAAACACACCCGGTCCGAGATCCGAGGCCGGTGACAACCCAACGGATGCCCCCGATCCGGCGGCGGCAACAACCACTTGACCGCCGCCCATACAGCATCAAACACTTCCGGCTCCAACGCGCGCATAATGATCTGAACCTCCACCTGGTCGTCGTTGGTTAGGCCAACCCGAAGTCCACTACGGGCAACCCGACGACCGGTGGACGGTCACCTATCCGCGCACGCTTAGCGGAAGCGGATTTTCTGGATGTCAAGGGCGTCCAGGCCTTCTTTGCCGTCCTGCCTGAGCCAATCCTCTTGACCCAACCACATGGGGAGCAATGCCTCTTCGATGTCGGAGGTCAACCGATCCCCGGCGAGGGTCCTGACCAACGCCGGAGGCAGCTCCCCTAGCGCTCGGAGCGCCTGGAGGCGGGCGTTGCCAACGGTCCGGGTGGCCTCGAGCAGAGCGTCGACGCAGCGATGCCGTTGAAATAGTTGAGCTGCAGTTGGGGCTCTGATGGCGTCGCCGTCCGCAAGCCAAGCGGCAAGCTTGTTTCGGAGGTCTTCCGACAACTCATCCACAGACGCGATCGCATGCAGTGCCACGAGAGGCTCTGCATCGACGAATCTGTCGAGCAGCAGTTCGGGTTTGCTCGCCATGCCCTGACCCACCCCCCATACCGCCGCCGCTCTCAATTCGTTCGGGAGGCTTGATCGCGCCGCTATCTCGGCAAGAGCTTCGCCCGCAGCGTCATGCGGTAGTTCAGACATCGCGAGCACTGCCTCCATTTGCTGATCGACTCTGCTTGCAGGGTCCAGAATCTGCTGCATGATCCTGCCGATCCACTGATCAGGTTCAAGTCGGGCCAAGGCAACATGCGCTTCAAGCCGGATCCTCCAGTCCACCTGATCGTTTTCGCCAAGAAGGTTGAGAACATCGACATGCTCACGACGACCCAAAACTCCTGCCGCTTTGACCGCCGCGTACTGTTCGACATCGTCATGCGAGTCCAAGGCAGCGGCCAAGTCCCATGAGTCACCGGGGCACAGCGGGTTTGACTCTTGTTCAACAACCCCCGCGAGGACTCTCTCGCCTCCTTCGAAGAACTCACCGGGCTTCGAATAGACAGCCTTCGGGTCTGCCCACTTCTTCCACTGCCAATAGCGTTGGACCCTACCGTCCGTTCCCTTGTAGACAATCCGGCGTTCATTGTCGACGTGGACGAATTGCCCTGGTTTTGTTGGAACCCAACAAGGCCATGTCAGCGTGACCTCAGAACCCTCTGACGCCGCTTTTGGAGCGGACCGCTTGGCGCTGTTGATGCTGGACCGCAGCGCGTCTGTCGTGAAGAAGATCACAGGGCCGCAACGAGGCGGGTCCGAGTTGATGTCGGCTAGGAGGAACGCGAACAGATCTTCGCCGCGCATCCCGCCCGCGTCCCACTGACGGCCTGGTGCGTCTGAGTGGGAGAGCATGATCTTTAGTTTCGACTTGGCCCGTGATTCGACCCTCAGCCCACATCGCACGCACAAGAGATCGGGGAGTCGCAACCGCTTGACCTTTGTCTGCCATACCTTGTTGGCCATGGCATAACGTTCGAGTTCAATGGGTGAGTGCGCGAACTCCGCTTGGAGGCGGTCGGCTACGGCCGCAGTCCCGACGGCGCCGACTGATACGAAACGTGCAAAGTCAGCGTCTTCTTTGAAGCCCACACTCTGACCGTTCTGAGCGCATACCCGTGGGAGTGTACGGGTGGATCCCCCGAACCTGTCACTCCGTGTGGGTAAGGTCGAGGCGTGAACAAATCAGCAGCCATCAATCTGCCGCGCGCGGTCTCGGTCAAGCGCAGTGACCCCGTCTACATGGCACACGCGTACCTGACCAAAGTTCCAGTTGCGGGAATCTTGCCGTTCATCGAAGCGTTCACCAGTGAGGGCGACACCGTGCTCGACCCTTTCGCTGGATCCGGGATGACCGGAGTGGCCGCGCTGATATCAGGAAGACGGGCAGAGCTGTGCGACGTGTCGGTGCTCGGGCGGCATATTGGAACCAACTATGTGAACCTGGTGCCCGAGGAACACCTGCGAAAGCACGCCGAAGAGGTTCTGACTCGTGCCGCAGAACAAGTTGGTGACGTCTACGGCGTGCCGTGCGAGATGTGCGGTCGCAGCGCTCGGGTCGCCAAGACAGTCTGGTCCGTTGTCATGGAGTGCCCCGATTGTGGCCAGGGTTTCGACTACTACCGCAGCTTGGAGGCAGCCGACTGGAAGAAGGCGCACATGTCATGCCCGGAGTGCGAGAGTCCCGTTTCCAGCAGATGTCGGCGACTGGATGAAGTTCCGGTTGTCGACTCGATCGTGTGCGAGTGTCATCGGACTCAGATTGAGCAACCACATCAGCCTCCGCTGGTGGAGGCTGACTCGAACGGACACTGGTGGCCGGATGTGTCGGTCGACGAGACCCGGCAAATGTACGTTGCCTCAGCCTTGGGCCGCCACGGCCGCACCTCTGTCGCTTCGTTCTACTCCCGTCGAAATCTCGGCGTCCTGGCCGTTCTTTGGGCAGAGATAGAAGAAGTAGCCGACGAGGATCTGCGCGCGAAACTGCGCTTCGCGTTCACGGCCATTCTGACAAGGGCAAGCAAACGGTACCAGTGGTCGCGTCAGCGTCCCTTGAACGCGGCGAACGCCAACTACTATGTCGCCCCAGTGTTCTACGAGTGGAACGTCTTTGACCTCTTCAACCGGAAGGTCGAAGCCGCGATCCGCTCAGACCGCTGGATTTTGGACCAGCGCCGTGAACGCGTGAGCCCCCCAGCGAGCGAAGGCTCGGAGGTCGCCTACCACCGCGCAAGCGCTATAAGCCTACCCTTCGATGACAACTCGGTCGACTACGTGTTCACCGATCCTCCGTTCGGCGCCAACATCTTCTACTCCGACATGAACCTCTTTCAGGAGGCTTGGATGTCCGAGTTCACCGACCCGGACGAGGAGGCTGTGATCGACCGGGTGGACACCGGCGCCGCGAGGACGGCTGACCGCTATGAGCAGATCATGGTCGGTGCGCTGCGGGAGTGCCTCCGGGTCTTGAAACCAGGAGGTTTTATCACTCTGCTCTTCGGCAACAGTTCCGGCAAGATGTGGCAGCTTCTCCGACGATCCATTTCAGCCGCGGGGTTGGAGGTCGTTCCCGAACTCATTGCGTTGCTGGACAAAGGCCAACGGTCGGTCAAGGGACTCGCTTCGGGTTTCGAGAACACTGCCACGGTCGACCTGATGCTCACGCTCAGGCCCGCTCAGGACCCGCCGCCAGAACTAGTCGAACCCACACCGCAAGACTTGGAGCAGCACATCCGCAGGCAACTCGCCGAAGGCCGCGACATGAGTCCTAGCCTGCTCTATCTGGAACTGCTGCGCGACGGTTTCCGCTCCAATTGGAACCTCGATCGACTCAATCTGAAGAACGTGACTGAGATTATTCGAAGCTCGCATCGCACAGTCGACCACCGCAGCGCCCTGGTAGTCAGTTGACGTGAGATCATTGCCAGATGATGCTAGACGGGACTGATTCTCCAAGAAAAAACGTCCCTGGAGCCAGCCGCGCGAGCGGTGGGGGAGTCCGCGTTTCTATGGCTTGGTGACATCGAGTACGACGACGCTGATCGTGCGGCGTTGTTCATGGCTCATGAACTCGTTTAGCCTGCTTGCTAGTTCGTCGGGTGTGTCGGGGCGAGCGTGGGTTGTGGGGTGACGCGGGCACCCGGGTGCATCTGCGCCGAGCCAGAGCACCAGATAGATGCCGTAGCCGCCGGTTGCGGGGTCGGTGGTGTATCTGACGGTGAGTTGGCGATCTATGGCAGTCCAGAGGTCGGGGTGAGTGTTCTTCTTGATCTCGACAGGGATGTTGAAGTGCTTGAACGCAACACGGATGTCGGCTCGACGATCAGCGGCGTACTGTCCCTCCGGTTGGGCATCGACTCCTTCAGGCAACTGGTTGCGCAGCACGGCCAGCAGGGCGTCTCGGCAACTCTCTTCATGCTTGGACTGGTTGGGTTGCGACTCCCGGTCGTCGGCCCAGAACTGTCTCCAGGGATCGGAGTTGTCACCTCGGATAAATCCGCCGAGGTCTCGCAGCCGGTCGCACAGCAAGACGTGCAAGTCCGCTACATTGGCCGGGCGACCATCACCAAGCAGTCCGAGGACATCAGCAACGTTCATGGGCGCATGTGACGCATCCCGGTGGAGTTCTGTTGTCGATTGCGCACGAATCCCAACCGGCCGTGCCAGGCACTCAGCCTCTCGTCGGCAACGAGACCGTCTAGGGCGTCGCCCGCCTCTTCTGTCGATTGTCCACCGAGATTGGTGATCCACTGTTCGACGAGATCCGACATTGTTTCAGATGGCCGATCCAGACGGCTTCATTGCTCTTCCACTGATGCGGCCGGAAGTTCCGGCCGCAGATACCTACCAGCGTGCGGAGCGTTGTACATGGTTCACCGCCGAGCAGACGATCCGCGAACCCATCTGAATGAGGGGTTTCGGTACTCAACAGTTCTGCGAGTTGTCGAGCGCGCTTCTCGTTTGTACCGATGAAATTGTCAAGCGATCTCAGCGCATCACCGTCGCTCACGATCGCGTCGAGGGTCATCCACCTGATCCGTTGAGCGTCGGTCATGCTTTTCGCTCGGAGTTTCTGGGAGACAAGTTCCTTGAGTGGTGCCGTGTCGGGATGCTTCGAGGCGAGCAGCAGGAGCTCGTCCAGTACCGGCAGCTGAGCTGTCGGCAACCGCACCGGGATCGACCGCAGAAGACCTAAACGGAAGTCGTGCAGTTTGTCTTCAAACCCGTCGACCCCGTTCAGCCAATTCAACATCGACAGGCTGGTGTCACCTTTACCCATAGCGGCGAGGGCGCACCGGCGCAGCGTTTCCAGAACCAACTCCGGGTCCTCGTTCAACCAACGCTCAGGCCATTTCGGGTACTGTGACGGCATCAAGGGGGCTGTGGCGTGGATCGCCAAGGCACTGCGTTTGAAGTCATCGGACAGGGGCGTGACATCAAGCGAACCCTCTGATTCGCGGATAGAGAGTCCTGCAAGCACGGGGTAGGCGAGCCAGTCGTGCTTCGAATCCGCAGCCAGTTGCACAGTGCGCTGCACCGATGGAACCTCGGCGCGCATGGGGGCATCGCGCTCCCGGTCGGCGTCCCAGAGTCCCTTGACGATCTCGGACCATCGCGGAATCTTCTGTATCTCATCAAGCACCAGCACGAACTTCGAACCGAGCCTGCGAGCCTCTCCGGCACACTCCCGCCAGACCCTCACCAGCCATTCAGCGTCCCGCGGAGATGCTGCGCCTGAGTATCTATTCAGGGCGTGCATAGATATCATTCATGCTATGAATGAAACTGTCCAACCCAGGCTGGCCGCGGCTACGTTGCAACGGCGTCTTGAGGTGATGCCCGCAGTGGTGGTGACCGGAGCTCGTCAGACGGGCAAGAGCACGCTTGTCCGGGATCTGATCCCTGGGCCGAGGCGTTACTTCTCACTGGATGATATCGATGTGTTGGACTTGGCGCGCCGGGATCCCGAGGTGCTGCTCGGAGGCAACGAGCCGGTGATCCTCGACGAGGTGCAACGCGAGCCGTCGCTGTTGGTCGCGGTCAAACGCGCCATTGACCGCAGGCGTCGTTTGGGCCATTTCCTGCTGACGGGTTCGGCCAACCTTTTGTTGATGCATCGCGTCTCGGAGTCTCTGGCTGGTCGGGCAAGCTACCTGTCGCTTTGGCCGATGACCCGGCGAGAGCAATTGGGCCTCGGACTCGGCGGTGTCTGGGAACAACTGTTGGACACACCAGACGAGCAGTGGCCCGATCTGCTCGCCGCCCAAAGTTGCGAGCCGGAGGATTGGCGTGCTCTGGCGCGGCGCGGCGGTATGCCACCAACTGCGCTTCAGTTGGAAACCGTCGAGCAGCGATCGATCTGGTTCGACGGTTATGAGCGAACCTATCTGGAACGCGACTTGCAGGACTTGTCGTCGATAGCTGCGTTGCCGGACTTCCGGCGACTGATGCAGGCCGCTTGCCTGCGGCTGGGTCAGACCGTCAACCAGTCCACTCTGGGCCGAGAGCTGGCCCTTTCCCAGCCGACAGTGCACCGCTACCTGAATCTGCTGGAGATCTCGCAGTTGCTGGTGCGGGTCCCGGCATACTCGGTCAACCGCACCAAGAGGCTCATCAAGGCACCCAAGCTGTACTGGGCCGACACCGGCATGGCGCTGCATCTCGCTCACCAGGACGAGCCCACTGGACCACACTTGGAGAATCTGGTTCTTCATGACCTGCTGGCCTGGCGGGACACCCGACTGGAGCGGGTGGAGATCCTGCACTGGCGCACCACCGCAGGCGAGGAGGTTGATTTCGTGGTGGAGGCGGGAGACAGGCTGCTGCCGATTGAAGTCAAGTCGTCACTGCGTCCTCGTCTGCGCGACGCGGCCCCCGTTCGCTCGTTTCGGGCTGAGTACGGTGCGATGGCCAGGTCTGGTCTGTTGTTGCATGGCGGTGACACCACCGAGTGGCTCACTCCCGATGTGCTCGCGGTCCCTTGGTGGCGAGTGCTGTAACGTGTGGGCTGTAAGGCGTGTCGCAACCGCTGCCCACGACGATTGTGGGATATCCCGCTTGGGAATATTGGTGTCACTCGGTCGCGGTCGGCAGGCTCGTTTCCAGCTTCTCACTGATGACGGCCTGGCTCGCCTCGCGGCTCTCGAGTCGGGGCAATGGAGAGTTGTCGCCAACTGGGATTAGCTTTGCCGGAAGTGGCTAGTGAGGATTCATTGAGCAGCGTTGAGCTTGAGCGGGACCGTGACCGTACCGAGCGTTGGTTCATACGTCGCGGGCTTCCGCATCTGATCGACCACTATTCGGTCCGGGAGGACGTGTTGACCCGGATGTTCCCCTTCCTCGCCTTCGTGGTGTTCCTGGAGCTGTTCCTGGCTTTCGGCGACCGTTGGTCAGGCTGGGCGCAGGCAGCGGTCTTCGTCGGCTGCGTCGCCCTCGGAGTTGCTGCGTTCGCATCGATCAACCGGATTCGCGGACGTCGGCTGGTTCAGCTCCCTGACCGCGTGGGCGTATTGGAGATAGTGCTGTATCTGGTCCTGCCCGCAGTGCCGACCGCGATCGGTTCGCAGAACGCGGTGGCGGAGAACGTTCTGGTCGTAGTGGTCTTCAATGTGCTGGTTCTGCTCGTCGCCTTCGTGGTTACCTCCTGGGGGCTTCTGCCCATGATCCGCTGGTCGATATCGCAGTTGAAGACACAGATCGGCGACATTGTGAACCTGACCATGAAGTCGTTGCCGATCCTGTTGATCTTCTCGGCCTTCATCTTTCTGAACGCGGAGATGTGGCAGGTGGCCAACGACTTCACGTTGCCGTATTTCGCGGCTGTTGCGGTGTTGGTAGTGGCCATCGGTTCCGGTTTCGTGATGCTGTCGGTGCGGCGTCTCACCGTTGACCTGGCTCGATTCGAGCGCTGGTCCGACGTGCGGGTGCGCAGCTTCGGCACGCCGGTCGAACAGATGGTGCCGAGCGACGAGGATCCCGCTCCCGACGCGCCGAGGCTGCATCGTCGTGCCGAGTACAACGTCTCGCTGCTGCTGTTCGCGTCCCAGGCGATTCAGATCCTGTTGGTGGCTTTGGTGATCACCGCCTTCTATCTGTTGTTCGGTCTGTTGACGGTCCGGGAGGACACATTGTTGCAGTGGACCACGGCGACGGAGTTGACAAGCAGCGCTGACTGGGCCTCACGTTGGTCGCTGTGGGGCGCTGAACTCATATTCAGTCGACAGTTGGTGCTGGTCTCGGTCTTCATCGGGCTTCTGTCGGGCCTGCAGTTCGCGGTTCAGATCGTGACCGACACCGCATATCGAGCCGAGTTCGCCGAGGAGATGACCGGCGAGATCCGTGAAGCGCTGGCGGTGCGCGCGGTCTACTACCGACGGCTGGTTCCCAACGGGTCGGGTTTAACCGAGCGCGTCAACAGCTAGGGCGACACCGGACATGGCGTGCTGCTGGTCGTCCATGCGGGTGACGTCCTCGGTGTACCAGGCGCCCTCGACAACATCGGGCCGTGCATAGGGCGCGGCGCGTTGCGCGTCGTACTGGCGGGCAACGAGGATCCCCGCGCCGCAGAGGAGGTCGTGGCGCAACTGCGGCTCGAGGTCGGCCATTCCGGGGTCCTGTCGACTCAACCGCCAGAGAGCCGAGAGAGCCTCCACAGTGGTCCCGAAGGCGGCCCCCCGGGACTGTCGAACCGACTCGCGCGGCGGTTCGGTTCCGTCACCCACCCGGGACGCCTCGCGTCGAATCTCGCGTTCAACGCGCTTGTGGTACGCCTCGCTGAGCGAGCGGACATAGGCGAGCTCGGGCTCGGCGAGGTTTCCCCAGGTCCGCATCTCAGAGAATCCGTAAGAAGCCCATTGGTCGGCCAGCGGCGGGTTCTCGATGTCTTCTTCTGCGTCTCGTGCCGTTGCGAGATAGCGGGCGACGAGTCGCGCCGAGTCGTCCCAGCCTTCAGCGGGGAACTGGTTGGCCAAGAGACCGAATCCCCAGAACGCCTCGCCGGTGTAGAACGTCGACGTGCGCCCGACCATCGGTTCGAGTCCATCGCTGAACGCTCCGAACCACATGCCCCCGTCGGGACGCAGCAACGACTGCATGTAACGCCCCATGGATCGCAGCAGGTCGTCGTGAGAATCATCGTTGGTGGCGATGCGTCTGTGCACCAGTGCGTTGACCGCCAGTGCGGTTGATCCAAGATCGGTATCGCGTCGATAGTCGTCGAAGGCGGTGATGTCGCCGACTGTGTTGAGGTTGTCGAGGATGTACTGCAGGCCTCCGTCCGTCGTCTCGAGCACACTGAGATCACCGGTGGCGGCCACTTGATACAGCGACATGACCACCCCGGCGTGTCGGACGTCGAAGTAGTTGCTCGCGAAGGTGTCGGTGCTGCGGTCGTACTCGTACCAGAAGCGGTTGTTCGCCTGGAGTGCCCGTTCCATCCACGCGGCGCTCGAAGCGACCGTCTCATGCAGTTCCGCTGATGTCGGGAGGTCGCACGGCGGTGGCGGCGGCTCATCACGGAACACATAGCTGCCGATCCCGGCCGCGACCCCGAGGAGCAGAGCTCCCACGATGGCGAGACTCACAAATGCAGGTTTCACGCTCACGTCTGGAGCAGTCCTCAGCTATACAGACTGATCTGCCGGCACTTTGAGATTGCGCTGGAGGTTGCGGTGAGCCTGGTACACGTACGCGCCGTTCTCACTGTCGCACACTCCGCTGCTCACGAGTTCCTCAGCCGACTCCCTCAACCGCGGAAGATAACCGAACTCGTACTCCTCGTAGCTCATCTCCTTTCGCTGCGCCCGCCGTTTGAACAGGTCCACGAGTTCGTCCTGGGACAAGTCCTGATCTGAGTAGTCCACGTAGTGGTTGCCGATGAGAGTGTCGAATCGCCCGAGAATCACCAGAACAGACAACTCCAGGATCGTGGTGTTCTCGAAGACCGAACCGTGGCAACGTCCCCATTCCTGCCGTTCGGCCTCCACATGCTCGGTCAGCCTGTCGTGGCCGATGCTGGGGAAGTGATGATGGGCAACGTGGAAGTCCTCGCCGTACGAATCGTCGGGCCCGTCGAGAATCGTGCCCGAGGTCACATGCTTCACATGCCGCCCGGCTTCGTCGAATTCGAGGAATCCATGCCACCCGAGGTTGAGGAGCGACAGGAAGCACGACATGGCGCACAAGGGTTGAAAGTAGATGAAGAACAGGAACAGCAGAGCCGAGGAGAGGCTGGACCCTGTCGCCGTCAACAGCGTGAGCATCGCTGCCGGCAAGAGGATCCAGTAGATGACCATGCCTTTGATCAGTGTTCGGCGCGCCCGGTCCGCGGCCGGCAGAACCCCTCGTTGACGTCGGAACTCCTTGAGGCTGCTGATGCCGGTCATGTATCGGAAGACCCGCCACTGGTATCGCATCACGTCCCAGAAGTTCGTGCGGTCGATGTCCCAGACGTAGACGGGGTCGCCCTTGCCGCCGTTCAAGCGGTGGTGGAGGAAGAGGTGGGAAGTCGAGAAGTTGTAGGGGATCGTTCCGTACCAGGGACCGATCCAGTTCTCGAAGAAGTTGCCGACCCGGTTCCCTATCTTCGGCCGGTACATCCTTCCGCCGGGCAGGTGTCCCTCACGGTGCGCGAACGTGTATGCGGCCGCCATGAACCGGGCGCCGGGTCCGACCCAGATGAAGTAGTAGGCGATGATCACGTACCACGGCAGCGACTTGGTGACGATCTGCAGCGCGAACAGGCCGCCGAGAGACAACAGGAAGCCGAACGCGAAGAGGATCGCTGTTGCGAAATAGTCGACGTGTGCCGGTCGGCGATATATGTGCTTGGCGGCGAAACGCCGTAGGGCGGGTGAGCCGTCCAGCAAACGGTGCACGGGACGGAACACTCGATGCAGGCCGCGTCGGTAAGCCTGACCTTGAACCACCACCGGGACAGCCCACAGCACGGCGAAATTCAGTGCCACCAAGGTTCCGAGGGCGGTCCGCAGGCGGACAAGCGACCGCTGCCCCAAGCTTGAGGCCATCGGCTCGAACTGGTTTTCGATTCGCGTGCGCATTCCGACCCCTCAGGACTGTTGACGAATCCAAGGCTCCTAAAGTCGCTCCAAGCTCCGTGACCTTGATGGCGCGTGTCTGAGACCAGACGCTAGCACCGATACCCCAGTGGTGGACTCAAATGCGGGTCTCACGCCCAATCAATGATATTGGTGATGTTGTGCGCCTCTGCTGTGACCCCGACATTGTGACTCCGACTTTGTGAGTGATGACTGTTGTTGAACCAGTAGCCACACCGCAGCTGGCCCGCTACGTCACCCCTCAGGGTCGTCCCAGTCCCGACGTCTCCAAGGGCTGGCTGCGCCGTTTGTGGCCGGTGGTTGCGCCGATGAAGATGGGAATGGCCGTTTCTGTCGGAGGGACCGCGGTGGGGATGCTGGTCCGCACGGTCATCCCCGCAGTACTGATGCTGGCGGTGGACAATGCGCTCGACGAGCAGTCTGCTCCGATCGCCCCGTATGCCTGGGCTCTGGCCGGTTTGACGGTCGTCGGATTCGCCAGCGGCTACGCCGCGCGGGTGCAGATGTTCAAGGTTGCCTTCCGGGTCGAGACCGCACTGCGGCACGCGGTGTTCGACCACCTCTCGCGGCTCTCGGCTTCCTTCTACGACACCAGCGAGACCGGCCAGCTCCTGGCGAGGGCCAACGGCGACATCCGTGCCGTGCAGCTGTTCCTGAACTTCGGACCGTTCATGATGTTGTCGTTGGCATCGTTGGTGTTCGCCCTGGCGCTGATGTTGGCGGTGAGCGTGCCCTTGACGCTGGTGACCGTGCTGCCGGTGCCGGTCGTTGCCTACATCGGGCTCAAGAGCCGCCATCCCCAGTTGCCGGTGTGGTGGTTGGTGATGGCCCGCCAGGCCGATGTGGCGACGCTCACCGAAGAGAACATCGCCGGTGTGCGTGTGGTGAAGAGTTTCGCCGGCGAACGCCACGAGGTCCGCCGGATGGCAGGGGTTGCCGATCAACTCCGCTGGGCGCAGGTGAAGGGTGCCGATGTGTCGGCGCGTTACATTCCCGCGCTCGAGCACCTGCCCCGCATCGGCCTTGTTGTGGTGCTGTTGTATGGGGGACTCTTGGCGGAGCAGGAGCAGATCGGGATCGGCGCGCTGATCGCCTTCAGCGCTTACGTGATGATTCTGCAGGTGCCGTTCCGGTTCATCGGCCACCTGATCCAGATGGGTCAGCGGGCCAAGGCCTCAGCGTTGCGGGTGTATGAGATCTTCGATCAGCCGATCGATGTGGTCGAGGCCCCCGACGCAGTGGATATCGACGGCGGCCCGGGCCGGATCGAGTTTCGCGATGTGCGATTCGGGTACGGCGCCGATCACGACGTCCTGCGCGATTTCAGCCTCGACATCGAGCCGGGCGAGACCGTGGCCATCGTCGGCGAGACCGCTTCGGGCAAGTCTACGGTGGCCCGACTCCTGCCCCGGTTCTATGACCTGCGCGGCGGGTCGGTGTCGATCGACGGGATTGACATCCGTCAAGCGAAGCTCGACAGTCTCCGCCGCACGGTGGGGGTGGTGCTCGACG
Source organism: Candidatus Aldehydirespiratoraceae bacterium (assembly GCA_965208435.1). Classification (GTDB taxonomy): domain Bacteria; phylum Actinomycetota; class Acidimicrobiia; order Acidimicrobiales; family Aldehydirespiratoraceae; genus VXYK01. Next base: position 2,869,027 of record OZ242337.1, read on the forward strand.
ACCCCTTCCTGTTCTCGATGTCGGTTCGGGACAACATCGCCTTCGCCGATCCGACAGCTTCAGACGAGTCGGTGCGTGCGGCCGCGGTGGCAGCGCAGGCCCTGGAGTTCATCGAAGACTTGGAGCACGGATTCGACGAGGTTCTCGGCGAGCGGGGATACACCCTGTCGGGAGGCCAGCGTCAGCGGATCTCGTTGGCCCGGGCCTTGCTGCACGATCCGCAGATCCTGGTGCTGGACGACGCTACCAGTGCCATCGACGCGGGAGTCGAGGAGCGGATCCACTCGGCACTTCGGCACGCGATGGTCGACCGAACGGTGATCGTGATCGCCCACCGACTGTCGACGATCGCCCTTGCGGACCGGGTGGTGCTGCTTGGACACGGCCAGGTCGCAGCCAGCGGAACCCACGCGGACCTGCTGGCAGATGAGCCGAAATACGGTGCCCTTCTGGAGCACTTCGATAATGAGTCACCCAGCGCTGACGGTTCACACAGCGATGACGAGTCGCCCGGTGATTCCGAGGCCGACAAACAAGCGGAGGCCGGACCATGAGCATGGCCGGATGGGGCGGGATCGCCGACACTGGATTCTCGGGCGTGCCGCCGGAGGTTCAAGCTCAAGTTGAGGCTTACATGGACGAGGGGCCTCCCGAAGTGGCAGAAGTCCCCCCGCCGTTCAGCCACAGTCATTACGACCGCCACATGTTCTCCATGAGGCACTTTCTGCGGCCCTTCAGCGCGGCGCTGTTCGGAGTGTTCCTGCTGGTCGCTCTGGAGGCCGTGATCAGTCAGGCCGGTCCGGTGCTGTTGCAGATAACGATCGACGACGGGATCCGAGCCGGTGACCGGGGTCTGGTCATCACCATGGGTGTGATCTTCGGTCTGTTGGTGCCGGTGTCGATCGCTGTCGGGGCGCTCAAGACGATGGCCGCGGGCCGTGTCGGTGCCACCATTATGGCGAAGCTGCGCGTCTCGCTGTTCTCCCACTTCCAGCGGCTCAGTGTCGAGTACTACGCCAACGAGCGCCCCGGCCGGCTGCTCAGCCGGATGACCAGCGACCTTGAACCGCTGCAGCAGCTGTTTCAGCAGGGTCTGGTTCAACTCGCGGTGCAGGGGGTGACCCTTGTTGCGATCACTGTGGTGCTGTTCGTCCTCAACCCGCTGCTGGCGGTCATCACCCTGGCAGTCGTCGTGCCCGGCACCTTGTTGATGTCGCTGTGGTATCGGCATCAGGCGCAACTGGCACAGATTCGAGTTCGGGACACCATCGCCAACGTGCTGGCGCATCTGCAGGAGAGCCTTGCCGGAATCCGCATCGTCACCGCACACAACCGCCGTGAGCGGGTGGTGGTCGAGCATCAGAACGAAGCGGGAGAGTACCTCGACGCCAACGACCGGACGGCCTTCCTCAACGGTGTCTACGGACCGGGAGCGGAGGCGATGGGCCCGCTGTCGCAGATGATCCTGCTGGTGGTCGGCGGCGCGCTGGTGCTCGACGGCCGTGTGACGATCGGGGAGCTGAGCGCCTTCCTGCTCTATGTGGCAGCGTTCTTCGCGCCGATCACCGAACTCGTGGGCCTCTACAACATTTATCAGCAGGCCCGTGCGTCGGTGGTGAAGCTGAGCGAGGTGTTCGGCATCGAGCCGAGTGTCGTCGAGTCGCCCGACGCCTATGAGCTACCGGCGGTCGAGGGGCATATCCGGCTCGAGGACGTGACCTTCGGTTACGACGATGACGACCCGGTGGTCTCCGATGTGAACCTGGAGTTCATGCCGGGCGAGACGATCGCCGTGGTCGGCCCGACTGGTGCAGGGAAGTCGACGATCGCCAAACTGCTGAACCGGTTCTACGACCCGCGGGTCGGGACTGTGACCATCGACGGGCACGACCTGCGGAACGTCACCGTCGAGTCGCTGCGGTCCCAGATCGGGGTCGTACCCCAGGAGCCGTTCCTGTTCGCCGGGTCGATCCGCGACAACCTGTTGCTGGGATGCCGCGGGGTTGACGACGAAACCCTCATCGACGCCTGTCAACAGGTTGGGCTCAGCCGCCTGCTCGAGCGGCTGCCTGACGGGCTCGACACCCCCTGCCATGAGCGCGGCGTCTCCCTCTCCGCTGGTGAGCGGCAACTGCTCGCGCTGGCCCGGGCCTTCCTGTCGCAACCACGCCTGCTCGTTCTCGACGAGGCGACGTCATCGCTTGACCTGCGTACCGAGCAGGCTGTCGAAGCTGCCCTCGACGTGGTGCTGGCGGGCCGCACAGCGGTGATCATCGCCCACCGTCTCCAGACCACAATGCGGGCCGACCGCATCGTGGTGATCGCCGACGGTGGGGTCGCCGAAACGGGCACCCGGTCCGAACTGATCGCCGCCGACGGGTATTTCGCGAGAATGTGGGCCGCCGGAGCGCCCGCGTCCGCGGGTTCCAACGGCTCGGGCTAGACGACGGCTCGCTCGACCGCTCAGAGGGCGGCTGCGTCGCGCTGTTCCCCGCTCTTGTTCGCTGCGCTCACGGGCCGCTCGGGCCGCGGCGTCGCTTCGATTCGCCATCCGGGGACAGGGCCGTTGCGTCTCGTCCACTCAGAGGGCGGTTGCGTCGCGCTGTTCCCCGCTCTTGTTCGCTGCGCTCACGGGCCGCTCGGGCCGCGGCGTCGCTTCGATTCGCCATCCAGGGACAGGTCTGCTCGGCCGCTCAGAGGGCGGCTGCGTCCATATCGTCGCTCAGTTTGGCGCCGGCAAGCAGGGAACGCTCCCGGGTCTCCACCGGCGTGTGCAGCTCCTCGAATGTGGGGCCGTGCTCGGCGGCCAGCGGGGCGAGGGCGTCGAGGTCGAAACCGTAGAGGCGGGCGGCGTTGCCGGCGAGCATCTTGCGGCACTCGGCCTCGTCGAGGGCTGCGAAACGGCGCCGCAGGTGCTCGCGTGTGTGGGGGCTGGTGCCCTCGTCGTGGGGGTAGTCGCTGCCCCACATGAAATGGTCCAATCCGACCTCGTGGCGGCACTCGATGTCGGCCCGGCTCGGGCCCGATACCCCCACCCAGCAGTTCCGGGTGAACATCTCGGTCGCCAGCATCGATGGCAGCACACCCTTGTCGTATTTGATCTCCCCGGTCTCGCCGGTGGCGCGGATGGTCTTGATGGTGGCGTCGAGCTGTTTCAACAGAGGCGGGATCCAGGCGCTGCCGATCTCGGTGAGGATGAAGTTGAGGCGCTCGAAGCGCTCGAACACCGCACCCATGATCATGTGGACCAGCGGACGTTGAGTGTAGAAGCCGACTTCATTGATGTAGAGCAGCATCGAGATCGGGTACTTCCCGTAGTCGGGATTGCCGGTCCCCGAATGCATGTTGACCGGTACTTCGAGGTCTTCGATGACCTCCCAGAGGGGGTCGTAGACCGGGTCGTACAGCGGCTTCACCCATTTGACGTCGGGGGCGATGTTGGGGAGCAGGATCCCGCCGCGCAGTCCGTTCTCCTTGATCCACTTGACGTCCTCTATGGCGTCGTCGACATCGTTCAAGAAGATCTGGCCGACGCCTGCGCGTCGCTCGGGGAACTCGTCGCAGAAGTCTTTGAGCCAGCGGTTGTGTGCGTGGATTCCGGCCCGCCGTCGTGCGTACTCCTCGGGTTTCGGGGGCTGGGCGAACAGCACGAAGCTGGGGAAGAACGGGGGCACCGTGTTGGGGAAGATGACCTCGCCGACCACTCCCTCGCCGAGTTGCGTGGTGTTGCGCATGTCGTTGTCCCAGTTGCGCAGCCGCCGGTTGTCGCCGAGGTCCTTGTAGGGGTTCTTGTAGCGTCCGCGCCAAGCATCGAACTCCTCATGCCAGGCAGAGTCGAGATATTCGCGGTATGCGCTGTGGCTCCCGCCTGCATGGGTGTCAGCGGAGATCACCGTGTAGTTGTCGGCCATGTCTTCAGCTTGACGGCTCGAACCCCACCGGGCAAATGGGAATGGACGGCAACAGGCTTTGCCGATCAGCTAGACCGCGATCTCCTGATTGTCGAGCGCCATGCTGGCTCGTGTCGGTAGATGGTTGTCGGCCTTCGTGAGCTGGCAGTACTTCAACGCTCCCTGGAAAGACCTTGAGAGTATACTTTCGGGCCGTCACGCGCCGCTTCCGGCTCCACCTGCTCCTGCGGTGCCAGCCCAGCCCCGCAGGCAGGGCTCGGTGCGGTATCCGGAGTTGCACTGCGCGGCCGGGTGCTGTCGGGCGTGGGGTGGTTGCAAGTTCTAGGCTTGATCGTGTGATTGTTGTTCGGATTCTCGTGGGTGCGCTGGGGGGCCTGGTGGCCCTCGGCACCATGGGATCGGCGGTGAGGACTGTCGTGGTGCCTAGAGGCGAGCAGTCGTTCTTGGCCAATGCCACGGTGCTGACGATGCGTCGAGTCTTCTACGGCGTATCACGTCGGTTCAGGGACCGGAGCAGAGCCGAAGCCGTCAAGGCCCGTTTCGCGCCGGTGACCCTGATGTTCTTCCCCTTCGTGTGGGCTGTGGGCGTGATCACCGGCTGCGCCGGGTTGTTCTGGGCACTAGGAGTCAGGCCCTTACAGGAGGCTGTCGTGCTGTCGGGCTCATCGCTGACGACGCTCGGCTTCCGCACGACAGAGGACCTCCCGACGCTGATCGTCGCGATCGGAGAAGGGCTGGTGGGCCTCGGACTGGTGGCTCTGTTGATCAGTTTCCTGCCCACCATCTACAGCGCATTCTCAAAACGCGAGGCGGCTGTGTCGAAATGGCACCTCAGGGCCACCGGGCTCGACGGTGTCGCCAGCCCGGCGTCGATGCTGGTGCGCCGCCACCTCGTTGGTTCTCTCGAAGACATGATGCACACTTGGTACGAATGGGAAGACTGGTTCGTCGACATCGAGGAGAGCCACACGAGCTTTCCGATCCTGGTCTATTTCCGTTCGCCTGTCCCTGAACGGTCTTGGATCACCAGTGCTGGGCTGGTGCTCGACTCAGCCTCGCTGTACTGCTCGGTGCTCGACCTCGAAGCCGACTCGAGGGCGCAGTTGATGATCCGTACCGGCACCCTGTCGCTGCGTCGGATATGCGACTATTTCGGGTTCGAGTACGACCCTGATCCAGCACCGGCCGATCTGGTCTCGATTGGCCGCGCCGAGTTCGACCAGGTGTTTGACTCCTTCGTCGAGGTGGGGATGCCGGTGGTGACCGACCGGGATCGGGCATGGCGTGATTTCGCGGGTTGGCGGGTCAACTACGACAAACCTCTGCTGTCGTTGGCCACCTGGGTCGATGCCCCTGAGGTCCACTGGTCGTCGGACCGCAAGATCGCTGTTCGGCGCCCGAGAGTGTTCCGCCGCAACCGCACGTCTTGAGCCGTTGAGGCCGCAGCCGACGAAGACGGAGTCTTCGCCTCAGGCTGGTACGAGTAGCGATATCTGGCACCAGTCCCAGTTTCAGGGGCCACACTGAAGGGGTGAAGCGTCGCTTTCTGCGTGTGGCGCGCCGCTGGCGCGCCGTCATCGGCAGAGACCGACGCGCCCACCGCGACAGTTTCGTCGCTCTTGTCGTGTCTGCGGTCACGAGCCTTGTTGCGGGTGTGACGCTGGCGACGACCACAGACACCCTCGAAGAGCTCCCCGGACTGCTGTTGCTGGTACCCGCGGCGTTGGCGGTGAAGGGCAACGTGTTCGGTGCTCTGGGGAGTCGGTTCGGTACCAGCATCCACGCGGGCACGTTCAGGCTGAGCCCGCGGCTCGACTCGGCAGTCGGCGAGAACATCGCCGCGGCGATGTTGCTGAGCTTGGCGATCTCGGCTGTGATCGCGGTGCTGGCCAAGGGCGTTGCGATCGTCTTCGACGTGTCGCCGACCATGTCGCTGGCTGACTTCATCGTGGTGTCCACGGTGGGTGGCCTGCTTGCGTCAGTGTTGATATTGGCGATCACGCTGCTGTTGGCCGGCGGTTCGGGCCGATACGGATGGGACCTCGACAACGTGGTGTCGCCGCTGGTGACCGCAGCCAGTGACCTGATGAGTCTCCCAGCGCTGATCCTTGCCGCGCAGCTTGCCGGCGTCGAAGTGTTCACGCCGCTGATCGCCGTGGTGGTCTCGGTTCTGTCGGTCGGTGGTGTTGCGTGGTCGTTGCTGACCCGCCACCAGACGCTGAGAGCGATCGTGCGCGAGTCGATCCCGGTGTTGACACTCGCCGGGCTGCTCGACCTGATCGCAGGCATAACGATCGAGAAGAGACTCGACGAGCTTCTCGAATATCCCGTGCTGCTGGTCTTGCTGCCTGGATTCCTGGGCAGCGCCGGAGGACTCGGCGGGGTGCTCTCGAGCCGTCTCTCGAGCAAGGTGCATCTGGGCCTGCTGCACCCGGGGCCGGTGCCCCGAGGCTCGGCCGGCGCCGACATCGCCATGATCTTCGGCTTGTCGGTCCCCGTGTTCGCGATAACGGGAATCGTCGCGGAACTGGGCGGCGTGCTGACGGGCCAGGCCAGTCCCGGGCTGGTTGACGTGGTCGCCGTGGCGCTGCTGGGCGGCCTGCTGGCGACGGTCTGTGTGGTGATCGTCGCCTATTACGCAACCATCTTCGCCGTGAGGTTCGGGCTCGACCCTGACACCCACGGCATTCCAATGGTCACGTCAGCGCTGGATTTCGTGGGTGCCTTCGCCCTGATCCTGGCCATCGTGGCCGTGGGGGTGGCTTGAGCCGTGATGAACGCCGTTACTGTATTGACCCATAAGGGAGTAAGGAAATAATGGACGAACGACCGCGCAACCTGCGAGAGATGCTCGCCACCGCGAAGGACAAGTCCGAGCTGATGGTCGATCTGGCATACGCTGCGCTGTTCTTCGGCGACCCCGCAATGGCCGAGGAGATCGCCGACCTGGAAGAGGAGATGAGCCACCTGGTTCACGACATGCGCGCCGTGTGCGTGATGGCCGTGCGCAGTCCCCGAGACTCCGAGGGGATGTCGTCGGTGCTGCAGGTGATCTCGGCGATCGAGCGCATTGCCAACGACGCCTTCAACATTGCCCGCATCGTCACCCACAAACTCGGCATCCCGGCCGAGTTGGTGGCGGACCTGTCTGCTGCGGAGGAGGTGAGTCACCGGGTGCTGGTCTCGGAGGGGTCGCGGCTCACCCACCGCCCGTTGCGCGACCATGAACTCCCGGTTCAGACCGGGATGCGGGTGATGGCGGTGCGCCGCCGACACTGGATCACCGATGTCGACGGCGACACTGTGCTGGTCCCCGGTGACGTTCTGTTTCTGCGAGGATCACCCGATGGAATAAAGCGTCTGAGGGAACTGGCCGGAGCCGACCCCTGGGAGGCTCCGCAGCTTCCTGAGGACCATTTCGTGACGGATCTGCACCGGGCGGTCGATGTGCTGGTTGAGATGAAGAATCTCAGTGAGGTTGCCGTCAGCTTGGCGTATTCGGCTCTCGTGCTAGGTGATCTCGGACTCGCCGCGGAGGTGTGCCACATCGAGGACCGCCTCGATGAGATGAAGGATCGCCTTGAACTGTGGGTGCTCCGGGCTGCGTCGGAGAAGGTCGACCCGTCGTCGTTGCGGGGTCTGCTTCACCTCTCGCAGGCGGCCGAGGACATCGGTGACCAGGCCCAGGCCATGGTCTGGCTCATCGAGAAGCAGGAGGACGTCCACCCGATCCTCGAGTTGGCGCTCGGTGACAGCGACGAGGTGGTGATCCAGGTGCCGGTTGGTGCCGGGAGCGAGACCGATGGCCGTCTGCTCTCCGAGCTGCGGCTCAACATCGAGCCCGGATTCACGGTGCTGGCGATCCGCCGAGGCGGCCAGTACGTCTATCGGCCCAGTGGCCGCACCCGCCTCGTGGCGGGGGACGAGTTGATTGCCAGCGGCCCCGACGAGGGCCGAGAGCTCCTTGCGCTGCGCTGCGGATGGCGCTTGATCGACCCCGACGGCGACGGAGAAATGGAACTCGAGCCAGTCTCTGCCCTGAGCCTTAGGAATTGAGGTTGGGAGGGGTTACAGCCCAACCAGCCTCTTGCAGGGCGTCGGCGGAATCTTCCTGATTCCGGCGTACCGATGCTTTCACCTGGATGGCTTCCCACCGGGCTCTGTGATCTCTGACCACTCGCTCCCAGCCAGGTCGTGGTTCGACCATCTCTTCTGCGACCATGAACTCCACGAGGTCTTCGAGGGTTGGTCGGAAGCGCCTGCCCCCTACGGGAAAATGGAGGTCCCGGAGTTGCGGGTCTTGCGTTCATCTCCCAAATAGATCGCATCCAGGTCGCCTCGCTGCCCGGCTACGTGTAGGTGCGCGCCAGGGAATCGGTTCTTGGGGTTCCGGGCGTAGTCAATGCCGACAACAAGCTGGTCGTCTTCCATCGCTGGCGATGTGTAGACACTCATCGTGCTCTGGGCCATGGTCAGGTAAACCCCCTCGGGGTCAAACTGATATGAGTGCAGCAAGTAGAGGAAAATGACGGCCCTCTTGCCAGTCGGCGAAATTGGGATCGATTCGGGGTCCGGGCCTTTGGCTGTGATGCCTCGTCCCATGACCGCGCGTCCGCCAGGGGTCGTCGCGGTAGAGATTCGGATGCCGTCAGTGACGGTGTTGTTTAGAAGTTCGGAAATGTCGCTGGCGAATTGACGCGCCTGAGCTTCGAGGCTTTCGGTTGACATTCGTTGTTGAGGTAGTCAGTCGCGCCCAAGTCCTGCGATCACGAACCATGTCCTCCGAAGCTTCTCCGACTCAAATCTGCCGAGAGCGGCCTGACGGCGCAACTCCTCGTACTCGACCCCTGCGTCACGCAGAACTTTGTGTACAACCGCGTCAAGCTCGTCTTCGCTAGAGATTCTGTGGAGGTCTGTCGTGGTCATGGTTCCTCCTTCAATCAATTCAAGAATACACAGATGTTGTTTAGAAGTGCACAACCTGTTGACAAGGCGGCAAAACTCTATCAGCGAGGAGTGACAGGTTGTCCACCTCGGGATCGTCGCGACTGATTCACCCTGGGTTTTGTGCAGGCTCCGAGGATTGGAGCGGGTATGGGATCTATGGATGCACAAGCGTGGGCGGCGAGGTCTCGCCGTTACTCTGATGAGCAGAAGAAGCATGCGGTGCGGATGGCGCCTGATCGACTGTGCGCGAGCCTGCGAAACCGAACACACAGTCATGCACGTCCAGAACAGGTGCTGCGCCGGTAGATTTCATCGGATGCACAGTTCCTTTCGTCTGCTGTCGATCCATGCCCACCCAGACGACGAGGCGTCCAAGGGCTCGGCCACGGTCGCCAAGTACAAGTCGATGGGAGTGAAGACTGTGCTCGTGTGCTGCACTGGGGGCGAGGAGGGCGAGATCCTCAACCCGGCCATGGACCGGCCCGAAGTACGCGACAACCTCGGCGAAGTACGTCACGCAGAACTGGCGACAGCCGCAGAAATAATCGGCTACGACACCGTCCATATGCTCGGCTACCGCGATTCCGGTATGGCCGACACCGAGGCCAACTTGAATCCGGACTGTTTCGCGGCAGCGCCCTTCGACGAGGTGGTCGACCGCTTGGTGGCGCTGCTGAGAGAAGAGCGACCGCACGTGGTCATCACTTATCCCGATGAGCAGGGCGCCTACAACCACCCGGATCATGTGCGTGTGCACGATATCACTCATCCGGCTGTTGAACTTTGCCAAGATGCGACCCATCGCCCTGAACTCGGTGCCCCTTGGACTGTGGCGAAGGTCTACTACTCGAGTTGGTCGCGCGCTCGTATCGAAGCGAGGCACCAGGCGTTCCTCGACCTCGGGTTGGAGTCGCCATACGACGAACGCTGGTTCGAACGCCCCGACACCGACCAGAACATCACCACGAAGGTCCCGGTCGACGGATTTACAGGAGTGCGCCGCGAGGGGCTGCTCGCTCATGCCACGCAGATCGACCCTGAGTCGCCATTCTGGTTCGGCCTGCCCATCGAGATCGATCTCGCGCTCCATCCGGTCGACGACTACCGCTTGGCCCGCCCAAAATGGAACGGTGACCAACCTGAAGAGACGGATCTTTTTGCGGGCATCGAACCCTGATGGAGACCTTCGACGAGGAATGGATCGCGGCAGCTGCCGCGGCACTCGCTGAATTGCCGTCTGTTTCTGGCATCGATGCCGTCGTCGAATACACGATCAGCGGGAGTCCCGGTGGTCGAGTCGCTCTGACCGTCACTCTCAGCGACGGTGTCGTCAGCGAGATCGCGGTGGGCCGTTCGGCAGACCCCGATATCACGGTCTCTTTGGGTTACACCGATGCAGTCGCCATATTGTCCGGTGAACTGACCAGCGAGGCCGGCTACATGAGCGGCGCGGTGAAGGTTGAAGGCGACTATCCGCGTTGGCTGCTCGACCTGCGACCCGCCCGACTCGCCGCGATCGACGCCCTCGCGCCGCTGATGGCGCAGACCTCCGGCGAGTGACCGGCGGCCGGCTACGGGATCGACCGGCAGCCCTCGCGCCGCTGATGGTGCATGCCTCCGGCGAGTGACCGGCGGCCGGCTACGGGATCGACTGGCGGTTCTCACGCTGGCCGCGGCGTAGATTCTGACGAGCGGCCAGCATGCATCTGGCGAGTGGCCGGCACATCCCACGTTGGCCGCGGCGTAATTTGATGAGCGGCCGGCGTGGACTCCGGCCAGTCGATCGACCGGTGAGTTGTGGTTACGAGCGTGACCGCTGAAGATCGCGCAACGCCGCGAAGCCGATGAGTTGAGCACCGCTCTCCGCAATACGGGAGGGGAGAGAGCGATCGGTCAGCACCGCTAGGTCGTTCATGCGGGCGGTGGCGGAAGGATCGATTGCGCGGATCTCCTCTGCGGCGATCGCGGGTTCGAAAGCGACCACGGTCACCCCGGGCGTCAAGTCGTCGAGCGCAGCGGAGAAGTGAGCCGCTGCACCGCCGCGAACAAAGCGGAAGTGGTCGGGCGTGACGACCCCGGCCTCGTGGGCGAGGTCACGGAAGGGGAAGCCCGCTGTTGCCTGTGCGGCGGGCCCTTCGAGACGCAGCGGAAGACTCGCTTCGACGGCGATGTCCAACAGCACATCGAAGAACTCCGGCCGTTGCTGAAGAGCGTTGAGGTGGGTGCTCAAGTGCGTGGCCTCGAGGCCCCACAGCGTTGCCCGCTCAAGTTGGGCCCGGCATTCACGGCGGACTTCGTCGGGATCGGCGTGGTCCCAAAGGTCGGCGACGGTGCGAGGGAAGCCGCCGTCACCGTCGAGGAGGCTCGGTGCGTTGGTCAGCGGACCCCAACGGAAACAGTCGAGCTCCGCGTTGAGTGTGAGGTGTACGCCGAGGTCGTCGTCCGGCCCGGCGCGGTCAACGGCATGGCGTGACCATGGGCCCGGCATCATCACCGTGCCGGTCGTTGCCGCCCCCTCGCGCATCGCGCTCAGCCCGCCGGCGGTGGCGGCATGCGTCGAGCCGAGTTGGTCGGCGCTGATGATCAGCAGACGGGATTCGGCTTCGTATCCGAGTGCTTCGGCAAGTGACTCCACAATGTGACGGTACTGCGCTATTCGAGCGGAACGTCGGGATTGCCGCAGACTCCCCAAAGACCGAGGTTCGCGAGCATCGCTCTCCCAGCAGCTGCGTCGAGCAGTTCTTCGTAGTGGGTGTTGGGAGGGTAGGAGAGCGTGCCCGCATAGCCCTGCGCCACCAGGTCAAGGTTGATGAAGAGGTCGTCGTGGTTGCGGATCACGTAGGCCAGCAGCCGGTCGTACTGGTCACGGGGCTCTTGATCGAGGATCAGGGTCACCGCGGTGCCTTCGGGAAGCAGAGACTTGAGATAGGCGCTCGCCTCGGCTCCAAAGCACTGGTTCGGACGGTTTCTTGCCACCGACTCCGGCGTGTCGATACCGATCAGGCGGACGTTCTCGGCAGAACCGGAGACATCGGCGATGACCGTGTCGCCGTCGACCACCTTGTGGATGGTGGCGTTGGAGATCAGACCGGCCGGTGAAGCTGTCGGGGCCGGGACGCTCGGGGCGGCTGCTGAATCATCTCCGCCGCATGCGGTCGCTGCCAGCAGCAACAGCAGTCCCAGGGCGGCAGATCTAATTATAATTGAATCAATAACAAGATATTTCATCATGTAGCAGTGTGCCCGGCATGTGTGACACTTGCCGCGAACTGAGAGAATCAACCGATGACCGCCCCCATGCAACGCTACGGAATGACCGTTCCCTTCGACGGAGTGCCCCTCCACCTCCAACGAGCACGCTTTGAACGGCTCGAAGCGCTCGGCTATTCCGACCTGTGGTCCGCTGAGGCCATGGGAGCGGACGGGCTCACCCCCTTGGCCCTGGGCAGTGTCTGGACCCCCTCGATGAGGTTGGGCACTGCGATTCTCGGGGCCTACACCCGAGGCCCGGCGTTGATGGCCCAGTCCATCGCAGCAATGGCCTCGGCAGCGCCGGGCCGTTTCGTCGCCGGCATCGGATCGTCATCGGATGTGATCGTCGAGCGTTGGAACGGCATCCCGTTCGAGGCGCCGTACAAACAGACCCGCGACATCGTCCGCTTCCTGAAGTCGGCGCTCTCCGGCGAGAAGGTCAGCGAAGACTACGACAGCTTCTCGATCAAGGGATTCCGCCTCGGTCTGATCCCCGAACAACCCGTTCCGATCCTGGTCGCCGCGTTGCGTGAAGGCATGCTCCGCATGGCCGGACGTGAGAGCGAGGGTGCCATAGTCAACTGGCTCTCAGCGGACAACGCGGCGACCGTGTCGGGGATCGTCCGGTCCGAGAATCCTGATGCGGAGATAGTCGCACGGATCTTCGTGGCTCCCACGGCCGATGCGAAAGCGGCTAGAGCGATGGGCAAGTTTGCCGCAGCGGCCTACCTCAACGTCCCGGTGTACAAGGCGTTCCATGAGTGGATGGGACGGGGTGACGCGCTGGCGGAACACTGGGACCAGTGGGCGGCGGGCGACCGCAAGGGTGCGCTCGACAAGATCCCGGACCACATCATCGACGAGTTGATCGTGCATGGGAGCTACGACGAGTGCCGCGCCCACGTGCAGCGCTACGTCGACAACGGCGTGACCTGTCCGGCACTGGCCGTCATGGCGTTCCCCGGTGTCGACATCGACGAAGCAATCGAAGGACTCGCTCCTGGCTTGCGCCGGGCGTAGCCGGAGCCGCGCGGGGCTGTTGCGGGGCGTGGGGTTGCTTGCGCCGGGCGTAGCCGGAGCCGCGCGGGGCTCGGAGTCAGGGGTTGGACATCAACGAGGCCTGGAGCTTCTGCATTCCGGTCAGCCAGCGTTGGCGATCACCGGCTCGACGCTGCTCATAGAGAGCAACCTCCGGATGGGGAAGGATCAAGAAGTCGTCGTTGGCGAGTCCGGCAGCCACCGCGTCAGCCACCTGAGAGGGCTCGATCATGCCCATGGCCTTCACGACCTCGACAGCCAGTTCGCCGTCGGCCTCGGTCATGGGGGTGCGCACGCCCTGGGGACACAGGCACGACACGCCGATCCCGTGCTCTGCGTAGGTGATGGCGATCCACTCGGCGAGCGCAACACAGCCGTGCTTGGCTACGGCATAGGGGGCGGTCCCCAGGCCGGTGAGCAGGCCGGCCGCCGATGCGGTCAAGAGCAGGTGCCCACCGCCGCGTTCGATCCAGCGGGGAACCAGGTGGCGAGCGGCGATGACATGGGCCATCACGTTCACGTTCCAGTTGGCGTTCCAGGTGTCGTTGTCGAGTTCAACTCCGCCGTTCGCGCCGATGCCGGCGTTCCCACACCACAGGTCGATCGCGCCGAGCGCCGACTCGGTACGCTTGATCAGATCGATGACTGCGGACTCGTCGGTGACGTCGAGCACCTCTGCGCGGGTGCCGAGTTCAGCAGCCACGGCGACGGCTCCGTCACCGTCGGTGTCGGCGATCACCACCGCACCAGCCTCGTCGGCCGCGAAGCGTCGTGCCATTGCCCGACCGATTCCGCTGGCCGCTCCAGTTACTACGATTGTTGCGCCCTTTGTGTCCATGGCCGGATGGTAAGGCAATATCGTTGAACGCAACGCACCCGCTGTCACATTGCGCGAGTATGGTTGGTAACAACACGAGCCGATCCACGGCCCGAGACATTCAAGGGAGGTTCCGGACATGACTGAAACCGTTGATGGCGTGCAGATCGAAGAGGCCCTGGGAATAATCGACCATGGTCTCGGTGACTTCATCAAGCGCGAGCTGTTGACCAGCGCGGAGGTGGCAGACCTCCTCCTCGACCTCCGTTCGGTTCTCACCTTCGTGGCGGTCGAGCCTACAGAACCCGCAAGCTCCAACTAGCCGCTGGGCTATTGCAGCAGCCGTCGGGCGATCCTGCCGAAGGTGCCGCCGATCACCAGGCCGACGAGAACGTCGGAGGCGTGGTGGATCCGGACATGGATTCGGCTGGCTGCAACCACCGCGCCCAGCGCGTACCACACCCCGCCGCCCGTTCGGCGTGACAGCAGTGCTGCAGCGAGCATCGCAGCCGATGCGTGCCCGCTCGGAAAACTGCTGGTCAACGGCTGGCGCAGGTTGAGCGGCCGCGGCGTCGGTTGCAGAGGCCGGCCACGTCTGAAGATCGACTTGATCGGTCCGTTCAACAGCGCCGACTCGACGCCGAGGGCAGCGCTCAAGCCGATCGCGACCTTGGGATCGTCCTTGATGATCGCCTGGGCGACCCCGATCGTGTGCCAAAGCAGAGAGAAGTCGGCTGCTTCTGAAGCGGTGTAGAACACCCGGTCGATCAGCGGGTGGTCGCGCCACTGTTCCCACCATTGATCGACGACCTCGTCGAGTTCGTCGATCGTGTTGGTGAACTCGCTCATGGTGTTGAGCGTAATTGTCGTTGATAGGCACCGGGGCCTGTTAACATTCTCGGCTGCCAGCGCCGCGGCGTGACCAGCAGGGCCCGGGGATAGTCCTCGAACATCCAGCGGGCGAAGTTGCGCCGTGTCCACGACGAAGTCCCGGTGAGCCTCAGGACGCCGCGGGTAACCCATGGCCGGGCCAGCAATGGAATCAGGGCGCGGGACATGCGGTCGTCTGCTGCGAGTTCTCTGCGCACGGCTCTGGCGTAGTGCGCCGCCGGGTTGTCGTTGGTCAACACCGATTCGGCGGCGAGCCGACCGGTGAGCAGAGCCTGCCCGATGCCCTCTCCGGTCATCGGATCGGTGACCGCGGCCGCGTCGCCGACGAACATCGTCCGGGGCCCGACCAAAGGGACACGGCCGACCCGTGCCGGGATCGGCCAGGCCTTGTGTGGCGCCTCGGCGACCGCGTCCGGTCCCAGAGCGCGTTGGATGTGCGGTCGGTTCAGGAGATCGAGCCACAACTGCTTCATCTCGCCGACGCTGTGTCGTCCGTCGCGGCGTATGCCGAACCCGACGTTTGCACGACCTGCTCCCAGCGGGAAGGACCACGCGTATCCCGGCAGCAGGTCGGGTTCGAACCAGACGATCAGTTCCTGAGCGGCCCGTTCACTGACTTCGCAGTAGTACTGGCGGAAGGCGTGCCACTCTCCGAGGTATTGATCGACCGCCAGACCCAGCGACTTGCGAACCGGGGACCACATGCCGTCTGCGGCGATCAGATTGGTGGCCCGAATGCGCCGGCTGTTCTGCCCGTTGTGCGGTTTTGTGTACAGGTCGATGGCGTCGGGCGACACTTCGGTGCCGACCACCGTGCGTCCCTGTTCGACGCGGGCTCCGCTGGCGCATGCCAAGTCCAGCATTGCAGCATCGAGGTCGACCCGGGGGACCACGGCGGCGTGACAACCTGGCCCGTCGGGCAGCGCATAATAGCGTTCGGTTCCTGACGGTGACCGTACTGCTACGTCGCGAACCACATTCCAGGACTCGATATGGCCTGGATTGAGGCCCAGGGACTCAAGTTCACGCAGGGCCAGGGCGGTGAGGCCGTCGCCACAGCACTTGTCGCGTGGGAAAGTAGCCTTGTCGACGATCAGGACATCGTGCCCGGCGCGGGCCAGGACGATCGCCGCCGCCGTGCCGGCCGGGCCTGCGCCCACCACAACCGTCTCGGCCCTCACGATGACCCGTCCTGCTCGTTGCCCCGGTCGGCTGCGCCGTCGTCGGCAGTCTCGCCGTCGCGGTCGTCAGCCTGGCGCCCGTCCCCGACATCGTCAGTCCCGTCGTCAATGCCGTCGTCGTCTGGGCCATCACCGTCGTGGGACTCGTCGTCGTCTGAGCCGTCACCGTCAATGCCGTCGTCGTCTGGGCCTTCACCGTCGTGGGACTCGTCGTCTCGGCCGTTGTCGTGGGACTCGTCGTCGTTGTCGGAATCACCCTCGGGGTCGGTCGTGGTTGTGGAAACGCTCGGGGTCCCGTCGCAGAGTTCTCCCTCCGGGTGGTAGCGGGCGAAAACTGTGTCCACCTCCTGACGCTCGTCCTCCACGTAAGTCCTGGTTCGTTCCGTGAACACATTGGTGCAGACCAGACCATGGCGCTCGCTCGTCTGACCCGTCTGCTCCGCGAAGGCCGTCCGCGTCGAGAAGAGGCGCACGGTGATCGAGTCCTCGGTCACCGTCGGCCAGATCAGCACACCGTGGGGCGTGTTGTTGACTATCTGCAGGTCGGGGGCAGGATGCGACACCGTGGCTTCGCGGCCGTAGGGATAGCGCTCGAGGTAGATCGAATGGCTCTGGTAAGTGCCGAAGTCGAGGCCCGCGAAGAATGCGGCGTTGAACAGGGTTGTCGCATACTGCGAGATGCCTCCGCCGACAGAGTCGACGAACACGCCCTCGTAGATCATCCCTGCGGGTACGAAGCCGTCCTCAACCGTTCGGGGACCGACGTAACCGTTGACCGAGAAGGTCTCCCCGGGTTCAATGACCGCCCCTTGAGTCAGTTCGGCGATGCGGGAGATGTTGATCACACGCGGCTGGTTGGGCGCGAACCTGGTCGTGAACTGGCCGACCACCTCCTTGATGCCCAGCGACTCGGCCCAGGCCACGCCCTTGGCGTCGGGGTCTTCGGTGGGACGTACCTGAACCTGGCTCTCACCCGCGATCAGAGCATCGAGGATTCGCTCACCGCTGTCGTGTTCGCAGCACACGCTTCCGGGTGCACCGCCGACAATGTGGATGTCGTCGAGGTAGTCGACGAAGAAGGTTGTCTCCTGGCCGGGATCGCCGAGACCGACGAACAGAGCAGCCAATGTTGAGACGACAGAGTCGATGTCCAACGAGATTTCGCCATCGGAACTGAAGCGCATCCACTGACGCAGGGCGCGCTCAGGGATCTCGTGGTACTCCGAGAAACCCAGCAGCGCCACTTCGATGCCACCCTCGGTAAGTTCGTTGGCGTAGCGCGCAAGTTCGGCGCCGCCGACGTCAATGCCCTCGCTCCCGAGAGTCGGCAGAGCGACAGGGCCGTTGCCGTCGGCCGCGACCGTGGCCAACAGCAGCCTTTCGAGTTCAGCAATGTCGACGACCGGGATCTTGGCTGTGTCCGCGGCCACAAACTCACCGTCGGCCAGCGCCACTCCCAGACCATCGGGATCTACCAGTAGCACCGCATCGGCGCCCTCGCCGAGCAGTTCGGTCAGGGTGTTTCGATCGAGGACGTAGTGGGGAGTCACTCTGCGATTCGCGACCGGTGAGAAGAGCCAGCGAAACGGTTGTGCAGCGCCGCCAGTATCCGCGGCTTCATCAAGTGTGGCCTCAATGTCGATATCGATCCCAAACTCGGTTGCGGCGGCGGTCACAGAAGTTCCGTCCCAAACCACGGTTATGGACTTGTCGAGCGAAGAGTGCGAAGCGAGCCGGACAGCCGCTTCTTCGCGGCTCATCGATCCGACCGAGATTTCGTCGATCTCCACCCCTCTCGGGATGTCTTCGCCGTTCACCACATCATCGATGATCCAGGCGATCACAATCAGGATGACAGTTCCGACTGCTACCGCAAGGGCCGTTCGCACGGTGCCCAATCGTATAGGCTGCGAGCTTTAGAAGAGTCTCGGGTTGGGGGATTCGATGCCTCGCAGTTCGTCGTAGTCCACCTCGACGCACTCGATCTCGCGGTCCTCGGCCAGTACCTTCGCCTGGGGCTTGATCTCCTGGGCCACGAACACGCCCCGCACCGGCCGCAGCGCCGGATCACGGTTCAGAAAGTCCAAGTAGCGGCTCAGCTGTTCGACTCCGTCGATCTCTCCCCGGCGTTTGACTTCCACGGCCACCGCGACCCCTTCGGCATCGCGGCACATCAGGTCTACGGGGCCGATACTGGTGGGGAATTCGCGGCGCACCAGGCGCAGTCCCTCGGTGATGGATGTGGGATCGTCGGCCAGGAGCTCCTGCAGGTGGGCCTCCACGCCGTCCTTCTGGAGACCGGGGTCTCGTCCCATCTCGATCGATGTGTCGCTGACCACTTCGTGGAGGACGATGGTCAGGGTCTCGCCCTTGGGGTTGGTGACGGTCCAGAGGCCCTCTTGCGCGTCCTCGATGAAGCGGTTCGGGGGGTTCATCCAGTTGAGGGGCTTGTAGGCGCCTCCGTCCGCGTGGATTGCCACGCTGCCGTCGGCTTTGACCATCAACAGGCGCACGGCTTCGGGCAGGTGGGCCTGCAACCGCCCCTGGTAGTCAACTGTGCAGCGCGCGACGACGAGACGCATCCGCCCGATGCTATCGGGGAGATGTGACAGGGTTCTCAGGCGGGGTCAGACGGGGTCTGGTCGCGTGTCGGGGTAGATGAAGCGGATCAGGCCTGTCGCCAGTGCCAGCCCGATCAGCTGCATGAGTATGAACATCGGTGCAGAAGATGGCTCGATTCCGGCGAACGTGTCGGAGAACATGCGGCCGATCGTCACCGCCGGGTTGGCGAAGCTGGTGGAGGAGGTGAAGTAGTAGGCCGCACCGATGTAGGCGGCCACCGATCCCGCTACGAGCTGGAGCCTCTCGGTTCGCACCAGCGCGAAGATCAGGGCGACCAGACCGACTGTGGCGACCACCTCTCCGAGCCAGAGGTGTCCTGCTGATCGGGTCTTGGTCGACCAGTTCACGGCGCCCAGGTCGAACATCAGGTTCGCGAGCACGGTGCCGGCCACCGCGCCGGTGATCTGGGCGCTGATATAGGCGGCGACGTGACGACGGTGAAAGCCTCCCAGTGCCCAGTCGGCCAGTGTCACCACCGGGTTGAAGTGGGCGCCCGACAGCGGACCGAACATGACGATGATGACCAGCAGCACACCGGCGGTGGCCGCTGCGTTCTGGAAGAGCTGCAGTCCGACGTCGGTGGGCGACAGGCGCTCGGCCATGATCCCCGAGCCGACAACTCCAATCAGCAGGAAAGCGGTGCCCATGGCCTCTGCTGCCAGCTTGCGTCTCAACATGTTCTAAGCGGTGGCGAAGGTAGCCAGGCTGTTGAGCGTGGCCTCAGCCAACTCGGGTCGGCAGACCAGCAGGTCGGGAAGATACGGATCTTTCTGGTTGTAGAGCAGTTCATCGCCGTTGATGCGGCTCACATGGCAACCGGCGGCCGCGGCCACGGCTGCCGGGGCACAGGAATCCCACTCGTACTGGCCGCCGCTGTGGGCATAGACCTCGCACTCGCCTCGGACCACAGCCATCGTCTTGGCACCCGCAGACCCCATCTCCACCAGCTCGGCGCCGAGATCGTGGGCGACATGGACTGCTGCGGCCGGGGGCCTGCTGCGGGACACGATCAAACGCACCGGTGCAGCCGCGGTCGGGGGCAGCGGCGCGGGCTCCGCCGTGCTGAAGAGCAGGCCCAGCCCGGGAAGTGCCACCGCCCCGGCGATCGGACGACTGTCGGCCACAAGGGCCACATGAACTGCCCAGTCGGTGCGGGGAACCTCAGAGAACTCGCGGGTGCCGTCGAGCGGGTCGATGATCCAGGTGCGCTGCGCGCTGAGCCGAACCAGGTCGTCGCGGCCCTCCTCCGAGAGGATCGCATCGTCTGGGCGAGCCGCTTGCAACCGCTCCATCAGAAGCTCGTGGGCCTGCTTGTCGCCCTGCGCCTTCAGTACCGCTGGGGGCGCGTCCGCGGCGTGCAGTCGGGCGCGGAGTTCCACCAGAAGACGACCTGCTTCATCGGCCAGTCGAGCCGCAAGACGATGGTCCTCGATCGGCGCACTGGTTGGTTCGACAGTTGGTTCGACAGCGATGCCAGAGATTCCAGCAGTCGCCCTGCCGTTGAACAAATCAGGGCTCGTGTCCGCGTTCTGCAGAACGCTTCGGGAACGAGCTCCTTCGGCGACCGGCAAGGTCATCGCCGTTCATGGGAGAGATGCCACGAGAGCCTGCAGCGTTGCGCAGACGGGATGGCGATTGGAGAGGCGCCTCCGACAACAGAACCGCGGATCCCTCCGCTCCTCCGATCTGCTCTCGTCGTCGCGTCGGCCCCCGTGGTTGGTGTAGCGCTCCTCAACTGACCGTAACATTGGCGCTGATGTCGTTCGATCTCTCGCATCTGCGTCAACTCGAGGCGGAATCTATCCACATCTTCCGCGAGGTTGCAGCCGAGTTCGAGAGACCCTGCCTGTTGTTCTCCGGCGGCAAGGACAGCATCGTCATGCTGCACCTCGCCCAGAAGGCGTTCTGGCCTGCGAGGATGCCGTTCGTTGTGATGCATGTCGATACCGGGCACAACTTCGCTGAGGTTCTCGAGTTCCGGGATCGTCGGGTGGCTGAGCTCGGAGTGCGGCTGGTTGTCGCGTCGGTGCAGGAGGCGATCGACGCCGGACGGGTCGTGGAGGAGACCGGTCCCAGAGCGAGCCGCAACCGGCTGCAGACAGCGGCGCTGCTGCATGCGATCGAGGAGAACCGCTTCGACGCCCTCTTCGGCGGTGCCCGCCGCGACGAGGAGAAGGCGAGGGCCAAGGAGCGGGTGTACTCGTTCCGTGACGAGTTCGGCCAGTGGGACCCCAAGAACCAGCGCCCCGAACTCTGGAGCCTCTACAACGGCCGGATCCGGATGGGTGAGCACATCAGGGTGTTCCCGATCAGCAACTACACGGAGTTGGACGTCTGGCAGTACATCAAGGACGAGGAGATCGAGATCCCGTCGGTCTATTTCGCGCACCGGCGTGAGGTGTTCGAACGCGATTCGGTTCTGCTGTCGACTGGACCCTGCGTCACCTTGATGGACGGGGAGGAGCCCTTCACCGAGACGGTCAGGTATCGCACCGTCGGCGACATGAGTTGCACTGGTGCGGTGCCGTCGAGTGCTGACACCGTCGACAAGATCATCGAGGAGGTGGCAGCGACTCGGATCACCGAGCGGGGCGCGACCCGCGCCGATGACAAGGTGTCTGAAGCGGCTATGGAGGACCGCAAGAAGGAGGGCTACTTCTGATGGAGATGCTCCGCTTCGCCACCGCGGGTTCGGTCGACGACGGCAAGTCCACGCTCATCGGTCGGCTGCTGTACGACACCAAGACGATCTTCGAGGACCAGATGGAGGCTGTCGAGAGGGCCTCGGTTCAGATGGGTACCGAATACACGAACCTGGCGCTGCTCACTGACGGACTTCGAGCCGAACGGGAGCAGGGCATCACCATCGACGTCGCCTACCGCTACTTCGCGACTCCGCGGCGGAAGTTCATAATCGCCGACACTCCGGGCCACATCCAGTACACCCGCAACATGGTGACCGGCGCCTCCACGGCCGATCTGGCGATCGTGTTGATCGACGCCCGAAAGGGCGTTCTGGAACAGTCGAGACGTCATGCCTTCCTGGCTTCGCTGCTGCGCATCCCGCACCTGGTTCTGGCAGTCAACAAGATGGACCTCGTCGACTACGACCAGCAGCGTTTTTCCGAGGTCCGCAATGAGTTCCGGGACTTCGCGGCGAAGCTCAACATCGCGGACCTGACCTTCATCCCGGTGTCTGCGCTGCACGGGGACAACATCGTCGACCGTTCGGCCAACATGGAGTGGTATCAGGGGCCGTCGCTGCTGCACCATCTCGAGGAGGTCCATATTGCGTCGGACCGCAACCTGATCGATGCCCGCTTCCCGGTGCAGTATGTGATTCGCCCGCAGTCAGATCAATACCACGACTACCGCGGCTATGCGGGGACTGTTGCGGGCGGCGTTCTGCGTACCGGTGATGAGGTGACGGTGTTGGCGTCGGGTTTCTCCTCGACCATCAAGAGCATCGACACGTTCGATGGCCCGGTTGCCGAGGCGTTCTCGCCGATGGCGGTCACCATTCGGCTCAACGACGAGATCGACATCTCGCGGGGCGACATGATCGTGCGCCCCAACAATCAACCGACTGTGGCTCAAGACATCGATGCGATGGTCTGCTGGATGAGCGAACGTGTCTCGTTGCGTCCGAACAGCAAGTTCGTGATCAAGCACACGACCCGCTCCACCAGGGCCATCGTCAAGGACCTGACCTATCTGCTCGACATCAACACCCTGCACCGCGACGACAGTGCCTCTGAGTTGTCGCTCAACGAGATCGGACGGGTGCGGATCCGCAGCCAGGTGCCTCTGTTCTTCGATGAGTATCGGCGGAACCGCCAGACCGGGAGTTTCGTCCTGATCGACGAGGCCAGCAACGTGACCGTCGCTGCGGGAATGATCCTTGGCACGGTGTCTTGATGAGCACAGTATCTGATGAGCACAGTATCTGATGAACACAGTGTCCTGATGAGCGCGGTGTCGCGGTGAGTGAAGGCTCCTCCAACATCGTCTGGCACCAGGGACACCTCTCGCGGGCGCAGCGTTGGGAGGCTCTGGGCCAACGCGGGACGACCGTGTGGTTCACGGGTCTGTCGGGTTCGGGAAAGTCGAGTGTGGCGATTGCTGTGGAGAGGGCTCTCGTCGAGTCCGGCCGGCTCGCCTATGTGCTCGACGGCGACAACATTCGCCTCGGCCTCAACAGCGATCTCGGATTCACTGCTTCAGGCCGTGACGAGAATGTACGCCGCGTCGCAGAGGTCGGTCGTCTGCTGGCAGATGCGGGAGCGGTCGCGCTGGTCCCTCTGGTCTCGCCCTACCGTGCGGCCCGCGCGAATGCTCGGGCACTCCATGAAGCAGCGGAGATACCGTTCGTCGAGGTGTTCGTTGACACGCCGCTCGACGTCTGTGAGCAGCGTGACGTCAAGGGGCTGTACGCCAGGGCCCGCGCGGGGGAGATCAGTGGTTTCACCGGCATCGACGACCCTTATGAACCGCCCTTGAATCCGGAGCTTCGTCTCGTCCCCGCCGACGGTGACGCCGAGGCCATGGCTGCGCTGGTGATCTCGCTGCTCGACCGCGTGGCGAAATAGATTGCCAGGAAAGATTGGACGGTTATATGAGCGTTGAGCGGGTCCCCTACGACGAGTTCTCGATGTTCCATGAGAACGCTTCGGAGTTCGGGTTGCCCTACGACGGCCCGCCCGTCGTGCGGCGGGAGCGTGTCGATCTCGACGATGGTCGACACATCAGCGCTCTGGTCTGGGGTGACGGTCCGCCCGAACTCGTCTTGTTGCACGGCGGGGCCCAGAATGCCCACACCTGGGACACGGTTGCTCTGGCGCTGGGCCGTCCGCTGGTGTGCCTTGACCTGCCAGGTCATGGACATTCGGGGCCGGCGGGCTCAACTGGCACCGACGTTTTCGACAACGCTGCGGACGTCGCTGTGGCCGTCGGGGCTCTCGGCGCGGATGCGAGCGCGGTGATCGGCATGTCGCTCGGGGGCATGACTCTGTTGGCCTTGGCCGACCAGGCGCCTGAGCTGGTACGCAAGGCGGTGCTCGTCGACGTGACGCCTGGCGTTGACGAGCGCAAGAGCAGCAGAATCGCGGCGTTCATCGACGGGCCGGAGAGCTTCGACAGTTTCGACGACCTGTTGTCTCGGACGATCGAGTTCAACCCGACCAGAACCGTGGAGTCTCTACGCCGCGGCATTCTTCACAATGCGCAGCAGCGGCCCGACGGTTCGTGGGTGTGGCGTTATGCGCGTTTCCGTGGGAGCGAGACGCGTGCGTGCGAGGCGCGTGCGGGCGAGACGCGAGCCGGTGAGACCCGGGGAGAGGCGGACGGCTTTCCGAGGTTCGGGAACCTGTGGGATTCGGTGTCCAATCTGACGGTTCCGTTGATGCTTGTACGCGGTATGCGTGAGCAGTCCGTCGTGGACGACGCGGATGAGGCCGAGTTGCTGCGCCGTTGTCCGTCCGCCCGGATCGAACATGTCGCCGAGGCCGGTCACAGCGTTCAGGGCGACGCCCCGCTCGAACTGGCAGCGCTCATCGAGGACTTTGTTTTTTGAAGGCCTTGTTTTTCTGCGGGTCGAACTTCGGCAGCACTCTTGCGGGGAGAATGTCCTCCATCGCGCCTCACATGGTCCCTTGCTTGGGGTTCGCGGGCATTTCCCGGATCATGGCGTCCTGCACGTAGCTGGCGATGAGCCTGCCCTGTGCGTCGTGCACATGGGCGCTCCCGTAGCTGCGTCCCGCACCCGCGAAGGGCGCCTCGTGGCTCAGCAGCAGCCAGTCGCGCATTGAGAATTCACGATGGAAGGTCAGGGTGTGGCTGATCACCCCTGTCGACAGATCCACATGGGCACGGTCGTAGCCGACGCCCGGGTGTGGACGCATTGCCGTGCCGATCAGGAATCCGTCGGTTCCCCATGCCAGCACTGCCTGGTTCACGATCGGATCGTCGGGTGTGTGCGGGCTGCGGTACCAGACCGACAGTTCAGCCGGCCCGGTCGGTCCCGAGCTGTCGACCAGGTCCACGTTGTCGGCGATGACGTATTCCGCACCGGGGAACACCGCGTGGTCGCTCGCCCCCACGCCCTCGCCGGGAGGCGTTGCCTGCGGACAGTCAACCTGGTGGGCGATGACGTCGGCTTCTGAAGTGTGGGTCAGCACGGATGCCCGGGCGCACAGGCGCCCAGCCTGCCGGACGGTCACCGTGTGGGCTGCGAATGTCCGACCGTCATGGAAGGTCTCGACCGAGATTTCCGTTTCGGCGTCGACCCGCGCGGCTCGGGCGAAGAACGCGCTGATCGTCTTGACCGTCTTGTCATCGTCGGACGCGGTCGCTGCCATGATCATCTGGGCCAGCAGCTGCCCCCCGAACACCACGTTGTTGATGGCTGGATCACCTTCGTTGTCGGCTCGATAACGCGCCGTTCCCAGCGGCTCAAGCCGAAGTATCGGCGGCAGCGCGGCAGGATCGATCATCTGTTGATCCGGCCCCGGGGCCCAGCGGCCCATGGGCGCAGCGAATATGAGCGGCAAGCAACGTATTTCAACGTGGGATCACCTTTCGGCTCGGCTCAGTGGTTTGTACTTGATGCGTTGGGGGCGCATGGCGTCCACGCCGTGCTCGCGGCGTCGATACTCGGCGTAGTCGCTGAAGTTGCCTTCGAACCAGCGGACCTGCGAATCGCCTTCAAAGGCCAGTATGTGGGTCGCCACGCGGTCGAGGAACCAGCGATCGTGGCTGATGATCACAGCGCATCCAGGGTAGGCCTCGATGGCGTCTTCAAGCGCGCGCAGGGTGTCGACGTCGAGGTCGTTGGTCGGCTCGTCGAGCAGCAGCACGTTGGCCCCGTCTTTGAGGACCTTGGCCAGATGCACACGGTTGCGCTCACCTCCCGACAGAACCCCGACCTTCTTCTGTTGATCGGAGCCTCGGAAGTTGAACGAGGCCACGTAGGCGCGCCCGTGGATCTCCCGGCCGCCCACGACAAGGTTGTCGTTTCCTTCGGTGATCTCCTCATAGACCGTTCTGTTCGGGTCGAGGGTTCGGTTCTGGTCCACGTAACCGAGCTTGACCGTGGGACCGATCCGCAGAGTGCCGGCGTCGGGCTGGGCCTGCACCTCGGGTTGAGACTGCGCGTCGGGTTGAGACTGCGCGTCGGTGTTGTCCCCGGCCGCGGCGATCATCATCTTGAACAGCGTGGTCTTCCCCGCACCGTTGGCGCCGATGACTCCGACGATCCCCGCGGGCGGCAGGGAGAACGAGAGGTCGTCGATCAGCAGCTTGTCGTCGAATCCCTTGGAGAGTCCCTCGGCTTCGATCACCAGGTCACCGAGCCTTGATTCGGCTGCGATCAGTATTTCCAGATCGTCGGCTCGGCCCTCGGCGCTGCGCTGCTCCTCGAGCAGCTGCTCGTATTGCGAGAGCCTTGCCCTACCCTTGGCTTGGCGGGCTTTGGGCGCCAACCGGACCCACTCAAGCTCTCGGCGGAGGGTGCGCCGGCGTTTGTCGTCCTGTTTGTCCAGAGCCGCATATCGGGCCTCCTTCTGTTCGAGGAAACCCGAGTAGTTCCCCTCGAAGGGGAGGCCCCTGCCCCGGTCGAGCTCGAGGATCCAGCCTGCCACGTTGTCGAGGAAGTAGCGGTCGTGGGTGATTGCTACAACGGTTCCGTGGTAGTCCTGCAGCGTGCGTTCAAGCCAGGCGACAGATTCGGCGTCAAGGTGGTTGGTGGGTTCGTCCAGCAGCAACAGGTCGGGTTTGGTCAGCAGCAGACGTGCCATGGCCACACGCCGGATCTCGCCTCCTGACAAGTGTTCGACGGGCGTGTCACCGGGAGGGATCCGCAGAGCGTCCATGGCGATCTCCACGTTGCGCTGCAGGTCCCAGGCGCCCAGAGCCTCGATCTTGGACTCGATGTCGGCTTGGCGAGCACCGACCTTCTCGTAGTCGGCGTCGGGATCAGACCACTGCGCCATCACCTCGTCGTAGGCGGCCAGCAGACATGCGGCCTCAGTCGTGCCGTCCATGATGTTGCCGATGACGTCTTTGGAGGCATCGAGTTGTGGTTCCTGTTCGAGCATCCCGACTGTGAAACCCCCGCTCAGGCGTGCGTCTCCGGTGTAGTCGGAGTCGATGCCGGCCATGATCCGCAGCAGAGTCGACTTGCCGGCGCCGTTGGGACCCAGCACCCCGATCTTCGCGCCCGGGTAGAACGCCAGGGTGATGTCTTTGAGCACGTCCTTGTCGGGTGGCACGAAGCGACCGACCTTGTGCATGGTGAAGATGAACTGAGCGCTCATTGCGCCGAGAATCTATCAGCAGGTCGTCTTGGTTCGGGTGCTGTCACTCAGAAACTCAGGGCGTTCCGCAGCAGTTCGGCATGCTCCTGGGTGTGGACCTTGGCGCTTCCACATGCTGGGCTGCCGGACTCGAAACGGCTGACCCGACGGATCCAGTGTGTCTGATCGTGCGCCTCGTACAGGCGCCCCTTGACGGCGTTCCATGGGCCCATGTTCTCGGGCTCTTCTTGGAGCCAGACAAGGTCTGCGGCGTTCCCGTACTTCGCGAGTTGCGCGGCGATGGCGTCGTAGGGCCAGGGGTAGAGCTGCTCGACCCGCACGATCGCCACGGGGGCTTCCATGCGGTCCCGTTGCGCCATGGCGTCGACGGCGACTTTGCCGCTGGCCAGAATCACCCGTTTCACCGATGCGGGATCGGGCTCGGCGGGGTCTGCGAGAACTTCCTCGAAGGTTCCCGACAACAGGTGCGACACCGGTGAGCGCGAGGCCCGTGCCCGCAGCAGCGACTTGGGTGTGAACACGATCAGCGGCACTCGCACATTCAGCAGCGTCTGGCGGCGCAGCAGATGGAAGAACTGGGCGGCCGTGGTGGCGTTGCAGATCTGCATATTGTCTTCTGCGGCGGCCATCAGGTAACGCTCGACACGAGCCGAGGAATGTTCCGGTCCCTGCCCCTCGAGACCGTGGGGCAGCAGCATGACCAGACCGGTTTCTTCGTTCCATTTGTCCTTCGCGGAGACGATGAACTGGTCGATGATTATCTGGGCGCCGTTGGCGAAGTCTCCGAACTGTGCTTCCCACATGACGAGCGCTTCGCGGTTGGCGATCGAGTATCCGTATTCGAAGCCCAGAGCGGCGTATTCCGACAGCAGCGAGTCGTATATCCACAGTCGCGTGTCTCCGGAGGCGAGGGTGGCCAACGGTACGTGCTCGGCGCTGGTCTCGTAGTCGACCAGCGTCGAGTGGCGGTGGCTGAAGGTGCCGCGGCGGGAGTCCTGGCCGGCCAGTCGAATACTGTTTCCCTCCAGCAGCAGCGACCCCAGAGCCATCGCCTCAGCCAACGCCCAGTCGACCTCGCCGGAGGCGAACATCTCGTCGCGCTTCTCGAACTGCTGGGCGAGCTTGGGGTGGAGCGTGAACCCGTCGGGCATGTTCGAGAGCGCCCGGTAGATCCGCTGCACGCTGACATGATCGATGGAGGTTCGCACGTGGGGCAGCACGCCGACGGGCTGCGGCGGGGGCGCTGCGCGAGCGTCGGGGTCCGAGGCCATCCCGCGTGTCTCGTCGAGCGCCGACTGCAGGCGTGCTTGGAAGTCCGCCAAGGCCTCCTCGGCCTGTGTCGGGGTCAGGTCCCCGCGCTTGGTGAGTGCCTCGGTGAAGTGGGCCCGCACTGAGGGCCGGGCGTCAACACGGCGGTACATCTCGGGGAGTGTGTAGCTGGGGTCGTCGCCCTCGTTGTGTCCGTGGCGCCGGTAGCAGATCATGTCGATGACGACGTCCTTGTTGAACCGCTGGCGGTACGCGAACGCCAGGCGGGCCACGCGCACGCAGGCTTCGGGGTCGTCGCCGTTGACATGGAAGATCGGTGCCTGGATCATCTTGGCCACATCTGTCGAGTATTCGGACGAGCGGGCCACGTCGGGCGTGGTTGTGAAACCGAGTTGGTTGTTGATGATCACATGGATCGTGCCGCCTACCCGGTATCCCTGAATCTGGGAGAGGTTGAGGGTCTCGGCGACCACCCCCTGCCCCGCGAACGCTGCGTCGCCGTGGATCAACAGCGGCAGGACCGGGAACCTGCCATAACCGCTCTCGGGGTCGATCAGGTCCATCTGCGCCCGTACCATGCCCACCACGACCGGATCGACGGCTTCGAGGTGGCTCGGGTTGGCAGCCAGCTCGAGGGGGAGTTCGTTGCCGTTGCGGCTTACGAAGGTGCCCTTCTGGCCGAGGTGGTACTTGACGTCGCCAGACCCCTGGGTCATCTGCTCGATGTCGCCTCCCTCGAACTCTGTGAAGAGTTCCTTGTAGGTCTTGCCGACTATGTTGACCAGCACATTCAGGCGACCCCGATGCGCCATGCCCATCACCGCGCCGGCCATGCCGTTGTCTGCCGCGGCGCCGAGCACCGCATCGACGAGCGGGATCGTGCTTTCGGCGCCCTCGATGCCGAATCGCTTCTGACCCACGTATTTTGTGCCGAGGAATGTCTCTAGTGCTTCGGCGGCGTTGAGACGACTGAGGATGTGACGCTGCTCGTCGGGCTCGATGTGGGAGTCCGCCCCCTCGAGCTGCTCCTGCATCCAGCGCTTCTCCACCGGGTCCTGGATGTGCATGTACTCGACGCCGACCGTTCGGCAGTAGGCGTCGCGCAGCACGCCGAGAAGGTCTCCCAGGGTCATCTTCGGGGTGCCGCCGACCATCGCATAGATCCCCGTGTCGGTGCCGGTCAGGAACTCGCGGTCGAGGTCCCAGATGGTGAGCCCGTAGGTCGCCGGGTCGAGTTCGGCGTGCATCTTCGGCTCTTTGACCTGCAGCGGGTCGAGGTCGGCGATGAGGTGGCCGCGGACTCGGTACATGTTGATCAGTTGGTTGACCTTGGCCTGCTTCTCGAGCAGTGACCCCTCACGGTCGACCGGGTTGACGTCGCGACGCCATTGGACCGCCTCATAGGGAACTTCCAGCGACGAGAAGACCTTGACGTAGAAGTCGTCGCTGCCCAACAGCAGATCATGGACCTTGCGCAGGAACATCCCGGACTCGGCGCCCTGGATGATCCGATGGTCGTAGGTGGAGGTGATCGTGACGATCTTCGACAGTCCGAGATCGGCCAGAGTGGCGGGGTCTGCGGCTTCGAAGCCGGTGGGGTAGGCGATCGAGCCGACCCCGACGATGAGACCCTGGCCGGGCATCAGCCTGGGCACGGACTGCAGGGTGCCGATGGTGCCCGGATTGGTGAGGGTGACGGTCGTGCCGGTGAGGTCGTCGGGGCTGATCTCGTTGTTGCGGACCCGGCGGATCGTGTCTTCGTACCGCGTGGCGAACTCTCTGAAACTCAGCGTGTCGGCCTGTTTGATGCAGGGGACCATGAGAGTGCGCGATCCGTCTGATTTGGCGATGTCCACTGCGATACCAAGAGCCACGTGCGGGTTGTGTACCAGTGTTGGCTCGCCGTCGGGGCCCTGGGCGAACGAGTTGTTCATGACCGGCATCTCATCCGCGATGGCCCGCACGACTGCGTATCCGATCAGGTGGGTGAAGGAGATCTTGTCGGACATCTTTCGTCCGAGGTAGCCGTTGATGATCTTGCGGTTGATTTCCAGGAGCTTCGCGGGGATCTCCCGGAAGCTGGTTGCGGTTGGCACACGCAGCGACGCTTCCATGTTGGCGACGATGCGAGCTCCGCTGCCCTTGATTGGGGAGTTGTTATTGCTTGTTCCGGGCGCAGCCGGAGCCGCGGGGGCTGTTTGCCGGGGCGTGGGGTTGGGCGTGGCTGTGCTTGTTCCGGGCGCAGCCGGAGCCGCGGGGGCTGTTTGCCGGGGCGTGGGGTTGGGCGTGGCTGTGCTTGTTCCGGGCGTGGCCGGAGCCGCGGGGGCTGTTTGCCGGGGCGTGGGGTTGGGCGTGGCTGTGCTTGTTCCGGGCGTGGCCGGAGCCGCGGCAGTTGGTTGCGGGGGTATGGCAGCAGGCGTGCTGGCTGGTTGGGGGGGTGCGACCGGGCCGGCGGTCGATGGGGGTGGGGTGGGGGTGGGGGTTACGTCGCTGGCGGTGGTTTCGATCAGGGGGGCAGATTTTGTTGTGGCAGCGGTTTGGGTTCCGTTCTCGTCGTCGAAGATGACGCGCCATTCGTGGTCCACCGAAGCCGGGTCAGCGTTCCAGCGCGCTCGCATCTCGTCGATCAGCCAATCGTTGGGGCCGTGCTGCGAGGATGCGTCGGTTGTCGTCACGCCGCCATTGTAGGCGAGCCCCGCAAGCCGTATCAGAAAGACGTCGGAACGGTTTCAGGCGATCTGAACGCAACTTGACATAGCTAGGATCCCGTGGGTGCGGATCGCGACCTGGAATGTCAACTCGCTGAAGGCCCGGCTCGGGCGGGTCCAGCGCTGGCTAGAGATGTTCGAACCGGACGTGCTGTGCCTGCAGGAGACCAAACTGGCTGATGAGGCGTTCCCGGCGATGACCTTCGAAGCGCTCGGCTACGACAGCCTCCATCATGGAGAGGGGCGCTGGAACGGTGTCGCAATCCTCTCGCGACTGGGAATAGAGGACCCGATCGCCGGATTCGGCGACGGCGAACCGCCGGACACCGATGCCCGGATCGCCTGGGCGACCTGTGGCGGAGTCCGGGTGGCCTGCTGCTACGTGCCCAACGGCCGGGCGCTCGACCACGACCACTACCAGTACAAGCTCAACTGGCTCGACCGACTGGCAGGTGATCTCGACGGTCAGTGCGAGCCCGGCGACGACATAGTCGTCTGCGGTGACTTCAATATCGCCCCCGAGGACCGCGACGTCTATGACCCCGCCAAGTTCGTGACGCAGACGCACACCAGCGAACCGGAACGTGCCAGAATCGTGGCTCTGCAAGATTGGGGACTGGTAGACGTGTTCCGTGAGCACCACCAAGATGAACGCCTGTACTCCTGGTGGGACTACCGCGGCGGCAACTTCCACAAGAAGATGGGAATGCGCATTGATCTGCTGATGACCTCCCGGTCCGTCGCCGACACCACCGAACTGGCCTTGGTGGACCGCAACGAGCGCAAGGGCCCGAAGGACGATCCGCCGAGTGATCACGCCCCCGTTCTGATCGACGGAAGCCGCTAGGGCGATGTTGACCCCTCTCGACGAGCACCAACTGCTGGTCTTCTGGACGCAGTTGCTGGTCCTGGTCTCGGTCGCCCGTCTGTTCGGCGGCCTCATGCGCAGCATCAACCTTCCCTCTGTGATTGGGCAGCTCGCTGCGGGGATCATCGTCGGCCCCTCGATCTTCGGGCGGGTATGGCCCGAGGGCTTCGAGTGGTTCCTGCCCGAGGAAGAGATTTCGTCGGGCGCCCTGTTGGCGGTCAGCTGGCTGGGCGTGGCCCTGCTGTTGGTGACTGCGGGTTTCGAGACCGATCTGGGCCTGATCCGCAGCCTCGGGCGCGCCGCGGCGCTGGTGACCGGTTTCAGTCTGGTTGTTCCTTTGATCGGTGGTCTCCTGGTCGGCCTCTGGCTGCCGGAGTCCTTCGTCGGCAACGACGCCGACCGCAGCGTGTTCGCCCTGTTCGTTGCAGCGGCGCTGGCGGTATCGGCTCTGGCCGTGATCGCCAAGATCCTCTCAGAGCTGGGTCTGATGAGACGCGACTTTGGCCAGATCACGGTTGCCGCCGGGATGGCCAACGACGTGGTCGGCTGGGTGATGCTGGCGATCTTCGCCAGTTTTGCGGCCTCCGGGGCGGTTTCGGTGCGTGTCGTCCTCGAGACGGTTCTCGGGCTGGTTGCGTTCCTGGCTCTGGCCATGACGCTGGGCCAGCGGTTGGTCGACAGGGCGCTGCGGCTGGTCCGGCGAGACGGCGCCAACATCGCCGGGGCGATGACCGTGGTGGTGCTCACCATGCTCGTCTACGGGGTTGCGACCCAGGCGCTGGGAATCGAGGCCGTACTGGGTGCGTTCGTGGCCGGGGTTGTGCTGCACCGCTCCCGGTTCGGCCAGCCCGAGGTGCTGCACCACATAGAGTCGCTCACAACGAGCCTCCTCGCGCCGGTCTTCTTCGCCACCGCCGGGATGCGCGTCGATCTTGGACTCTTGGATTCAGAGGCGCTGCGGTGGCTGGTGATTGTGCTGGCAGTGGCTGTCGGCGCAAAGTTCGCCGGGGCCTTCATCGGGGCCCGTCTGGCCGGCCAGAGCGGGAGGGCCGCGGTGGCCCTCGGCGCCGGTCTCAATGCCCGCGGGGCCCTTGAGATCGTGATCGCCTCTGTGGGGCTGTCCCTCGGAGTGTTCAGCGAGACGGCATACACGGTGATCGTGATTGTTCCGCTGGTCACTTCGGTGTTCGCGGCTGTGTCGTTGCGCATCGTGGTGCGCGGCTGGCGGGGATCGGCCGACGAGCAGGAGCGACTCGACCGGGAGAAGGCGCTCAGCAAGAACCTGGTGGTGAAGTCGTCGAGGATTCTGTTGCCGTCCCAGGGCGGTCCAGCGTCTATTTCCGCTGCGCAGCTCGTGCAGTTCGCTTGGCCCACAGAGGCGCCCGTGACGCTGGCCTCTGTGATCGACGGAGGTTCGAGGCCCGACCTCTCGGTGCTGGAGGCCGTGCTGAACGAGCGGGCCGTCGACCACCGGACGGTGAACGGCGACAAGGCCGCGGCGGAGATCACTGCTGAGTCGCGTCTGGGCTATGGAGTGATTGCGGTGGGTGTGGCAACCCGCCACGAGGGTCAGTTGTATTCGCCGATGGTCGACGAGATCCTGCTGAACGCGACGATCCCGGTCATCATCGTCCGCCGGGCCCGCGGTCTCGAGCGTCCCCTGCCCGCGGCGTTCAGCCGAGTCGTCGTTCCGGTGACGGGCACCCGTTCGTCGAGCGCCGCCCAAGAAGTGGCGTTCAGCATCTCTGAGCAGTTGGGGACCGAGGTGCTGCTTACTCACGTGCTCAACCGCAGGGCGCTCGTTCCGCGCATGTTGAAACGCCGCTCTGCCGAAGCAGATCCGAGCGAGGTGATCGCCGAGGAGCTCATGGACATTGCCACGATCAGAGCGGTCGAGGCCGGGATCTGGCCTCGAACGTTGATTCACAGCTCCTCCGATGTTCCTTCGGCTCTTGTCGGTGTCGCCAAAAACGAAGACTGCGACCTTGTGGTGCTCGGCGCCCAGTTGCGCAGTGTCGACGGTCGCCCGTTCCTCGGCCACACCGTGGAGACGGTCCTTGAGCAGTGCGACGCGAACGTTGCGGTGGTAGCTCTACCCCGCCGCGACTAGCCCGGCGTCTTCGAGTTCGCCCGCGAGTGCGAGTGCTTTGTCGAGGTCGACTGCCGGCGGCCCCATCGAGGCGGTCCGGGTCTGGAACTTGCGGGGCGGTGCCGTCTGGGTGTGTGCTTCGCGGACAAGGTCGTTGAGTGCCTGTTCGAACGAGACTCGCTGCTGTTGCATCCGACGGCGGATGATCCGTTCTGTGTCGTCGTCGAGGGTGGCCGTGATCCGCATGGTGACACGATAACACCCGGTATTTGATGCTCTGCTGTCAATCTGGCGGATGGATGATCTCCAGGAGCTGAGGGCCGAAGCGATCGGCCATGTTGGGGCCGATTATGGCGCTGAACTCGGAGATGCTCGACGGTTCCTGTTCGGCGATGCGGCGCAGAGTGCCGTCTTTCAGCACTGCTGAAGGCTTGATCCTGGCAGCGCGGGCGGCTGCGCTCCGCCACTGTTGCAGGTCGGTGAGGAGTTCGCCGACGCGCCCGGCGGGGCCTTCTCCGGACTGTGGGCCTTTCAAGCGTTGGAGCAGTTCGAGGACTTCGCTGGGAGGCCCGGTGGGTGTCGGGTCCGCCGAATGGTCTCCGACGAATGCCTCCATCCAGGGGGAGGGGGAGCGTTCCACACGCTTGTTGGCGACCGTGCGGCTCCTGCACCACATGACGTGGAGTTCATTCTGGGCCCTGGTGGCTGCGACGTAGAGCAGACGCTGCTCCTCCTCGCGGGCGGCCCGGGAACGCGCGAAGGCGACTGGCACCAGTCCGTCCTCGAGCCCGACTAGGTGGACTATCGGCCACTGGAGCCCCTTCGCGGCATGGAAGGTGCAGAGCTCCACCGCATCAACGGCCTCGCTCACTCGATCATCGCTGCGCAGCGAGACCGTGAAATCACCGATCGTGGCCACGGGTTCGAGCGTCAGGTGGTCCGAAGCGAGACTCATGAACGCGTCGACCATCACGGTCTGTCCGGCCTGTTCAACGTCGGGCCGGTCTTGCCGCAGACGAATCTGCTCGTCGGTCACCACCGTCGAGAGCGCGGCATCGCTCTGCCAGCGGTTCAACAGGTCGACGATCTCCGGATGGCGCAGCAGGCCGGTGTCGCGGCTTCGGGTCGGTACGCCCAGGGCCGTCAACGCCTTGCGCAACGCCGGCAGCTGGGCGTTGGTCCGCGCCAGCACCGCCTGATCCCGCCATGAAGCACCCCCGAGACGTCGAGAACGGACAGCCTGGACCAGCGCCGGAGCCTCCTCGTCGCCTTCGGTCACGGTCACCGTGGGTGCGTCGCCGGCGGCCCGAGCGGCGGGTTGAGGTTCGCTGTCCAGCACCCGGGCCGCAGCAGAGAGCACCTCAGGAGTTGAACGGAAGTTGGTGCGGAGGTGCACCACAGCAATCCCGGGAAAGTGACGGTCGACCCGGCGGATGAAGTCGGGATCGGCGCCGTTGAAGCCGTAGATGGCCTGATCCGGGTCACCGACAAGGGCAAGCGACGACTCGGGACCGAGCCAGGCCTGAAGGACCGCGAACTGGAGCGGGTTGACGTCTTGGAACTCGTCGACGAAGAGATGCCGGTAGAACCAGCGCTGCGCATCGGCGAAAGCCGGCTGATTGGTCAGGACGGAGTGGGACAGAGCCAACACATCGTCGAAATCGATGAGCCTGCGGGTGTTCTTGGCCTGTTGGTACGCCTCGTAGGCCGATGCCGTGAATTCGGCGCTGCGCGGAGGTCGCCGCCGGGTCCGGGTTGCTTCGGCGGCGTAGCGTTCGGGCGTGATCAGCCGGGCCCGAGCCCAGCTGATCTCCGTGTTGAGGGCGGTGACGGTCGTGGCGTCGAGTTGAGGGTTCGTCTTGGCCAGCAACGAGTAGCGGCTCGCCAGGAGTTCCATGTGCGGTCGTTGGCAGTGGTCCCAGTAGCGCCTCAGCAGCGCCAGAGCGGCCGAGTGGAAGGTGCCGGCCGCAACTGCCTCGCGCATTCCCAGACTCTTCAGTCTCGAACGCAGCTCAGATGCCGCCCGCCGGGTGAAGGTGAGCACCAGGACGCGGCGGGGGTCGATGTTCGTTTGCGCCGACTGCCAGGCGACCCGCCGGGTCAGCACCCGGGTCTTGCCGGATCCGGCGCCGGCGATGATGCAGATCTGTGATGCCGTCGTGGTGACTGCGTCGCGCTGCTCTGGAGTCATTCCGGCCAGCAGGGCCTCGGCGCGGTCCTCGGATTGGTCGTCGGCGATCATTGCAGCACCCTACCGAGTTGATCGTTAGCCTCTGGTGGGTGGAACCGGTCGGCTCACACCGCTTCGAACAGTTGGTGGCTGATGTGGTCGATGCGTTGCCGCCGGAGCTGGGCGCGATGATGCACAACGTTGCGGTGGTGATCGAGGACCGGCACCCCACAGAGGATCTTCTGGGGCTCTATGAGGGAGTGCCGCTCACCGAGCGGGGGGCCTACGGCGCCTTCGAGATGCCCGACAAGATCAGCATCTACCGGCTGCCGTTGTGCGAGATGTGCACCGATGAGACCGAACTGGCCGCTGAGGTCAAGATCACCGTCATCCATGAAGTCGCCCACCACTTCGGCATCGACGACGACTCGCTGCACGCCATGGGCTGGGATTGATACGACCGACGCGGTTCGAGTCGGTCCTCAGACGGTCGGCGGTTCAGGCTCTGGACTTTCTGCCGCCCTGTTCGTGATGGTGTGTTGTGCCTGTTAGGTGATGGTTTTGGGTTCTGCCGGTTGGCACGTTCCCCTGCTTGCCGAGAATTTTTTCACTGTTCGGCTTGACGGGGGGAGGGGAGGGGCATTACTTGACGGCCATGAAGAGCCGTTTAAAATTCGCGTCCCGTTGGTTAAGCCTATCTGAGCCGAACACCGATGGAGGCCGCCGATGGTCTGAGTGGTATTATCGATGATTGCGAGGCAGTAGTTGCATAATGGTGGATTTCATACGTTCACAGCTACCGGATAAACAACAGAATAGCCACCTCGTAGTCGCTGGACTCTCGTACTTCTTTGCAGGAGAACTACCAACTATTCTAAGTGGTATCCATTTTATTTTTTTGGGAATTGTGATCGGATATTTCGCGAGATACACTAAGTGGAAAGTTGCAATAGTGCTTGTGTGTTTTGGCTCCTTTGCGAACATCTTCCGATACATATTGAACAATATCACAGATTCACAGTTTTCACTTGATAGTACTCTCATGGTGTATTGTTTAGTGCTGCCTTTTCATCTGATCTTTGCATATATGTTCATTTCGATTGGTTGGACTATACGAAATGGCCTCTCGGATAGAAAAGTTTTTCCTAGAGAGGATCGAACGATGCGACCCGCGAGAAAATCAATTATTTTCTTAAATATTGTTGTCGTACTTGTGATCCTGGCTCTTGTGTTGATCCAAATTTGGGCACCGGCAGATTAACCCGATAGACCTCGGCAAGCCGTTGGGAAGAATTGAGTGAACTCAAGACGATAAGAACGTGAACCTACGCGTAAACGGGTTTCTTGGAGGGTTAGGAGGGAGCGAAGAGGTCGAGGCGGGCGACGCGGCTCGGATTGATCCTCAGGCGAACAGTCTCGCCGGCGGTAAACGCTTCGTCCACCCGGAAGCGGAGCCTGCCCAGTGCAGTGGCAACGCTGAGATCGTGATGGTCGCCCCGAAAACGCGAAGCGATCACGGTGCCCTCAAGTTCACCGTCCGCGGCGACTGTGGCCGCATCACGGCGGATCACCTCCCGATGCGAACCCCTCTTCACGATGTTGGTGTGACCCAGGAACTCCGCAACAGTGAGCGTACGAGGATCAGCCCAGACCTCATCGGGGGGACCCACCCGGAGGATCCGACCCTGGTCCATCACCACCAGCCGATCGGCCAGGCTGAAAGCCTCGTCGTGGTCGTGGGTCACATGTATCGCGGTCGTGCCAGCTTCCGACAGGACCCCGGGCAACTCATCGGTCAGACGGTCGCGCAGGCCGCGGTCGAGTGAACCGAACGGCTCGTCGAGCAGCAGCAGGGCCGGATTCGGGGCTAGAGACCTCGCCAGCGCCACCCGCTGTGCCTCCCCTCCCGACAGGGTCGCCACGTTTCGGGCCTCGAAGCCGGTGAGTCCCACCAGCGCCAGCAACTCACTGACCTTGCTGCGGCGTTGCGCCGAGCCGAGACCGGCCATCCGCAGTCCGAACTCGACATTCCCCGCCACGTCGTAGTGAGGGAACAACGTGTGCTGTTGGAACATCAGCCCGATGCTGCGTTGATGCGGCAGCAGCGCTGCTGCATCGCTGCCGTCGATCAGCACACGGCCCGAGTCGGGCGCCTGAAGTCCGGCGGTCACGCGCAACATTGTCGATTTGCCGCACCCGCTGGGGCCGAGAATCACGACCAGTTCGCCGCTGGAGATCTCAAGGGAGGCGTCCTCGACGGCCTGAACCTCCCCGAAACGCACCGACACCGAATCCAGTTCCCAGATCACAATGTCTCCCAGATCACAATGTCTCCCAGATCACGATGCTCCCCAGATCACAGTGTCTCCCAGACCGCACCGCCACCCTGTTCGGATCCACGCGACGCCTCGATCGCCACCACCGCCAGAGCCACGATCACCATCAGCACAACCGCCAGCGCCATCGCCTGGCCACGCAACAACTCACCGGGAGTCGACAACAGCCTGTACAACGCCAACGGAGCGGTGAGCGTCTCAGGACGGCGAGGCAGGAACGAAGTCGCCCCGAACTCGCCGAGAGACACCGCGAAGGCGAACCCGGCGCCGACCAGCATCCCGCGACCGGCGATCGGCAGATCAATCAGGCGTCGCACTCGCCCCGGCGATGCCCCCAGCACTGCCGCAGCCTCGCGGATCTGAGGATCGATCCTGCGCAGCACGGGAACCATCGTCCGCACCACGAACGGAGTGCCGACGAGAGCGTGGGCGATCGGAACTATCCACCACGAGGTCCGCAGATCGAGCGGCGGTTCGTCCAGAGCGATGAGGATCCCGAAGCCGATCGTCACCGCCGAGGTGCCGAGCGGAAGGGTCAGACCCAGATCAAAGACGTGTCGCAGACCGGAACGCCCGTGCACCACCACCAGCGCGGCCAACGTGCCCACGGCGAGGGCCAACGCCGTTGCCACGGTCGCGAACACCAGCGAATTGCCCAGCGCGGTCGCAGCCGTTGCGGGAAGTTGCGGAACACGTTCAGTGAGCGCTCGATAGTGGTCCAGACCGTAACCGTCCCCCACAGACAGGGACCGTTCGACGAGGATCGCAATCGGAGATCCGAGCAGCACCGCCATCACCGCAGAGTTGGCCCAGACGAAACTGCGGCTCAGCGGCTCAGGAGGACTGTGGGCCACTCCCGTAGGCGCCGGTCGGCGACGCTCGAGCCGGGTTGCTGCCGCGATCAGCGCCAACACCGCAAGGAGTTGCACAAGCGCCAACCCGGCCGCTGAGCGCAGGTCGCCGCGGGTCACCGCCTGGCGGTAGATCTCCGTTTCCAGAGTCGCCCGACGCGGCCCTCCGAGCAGCAGGATCACCCCGAAGGAGGTGAACGAGAAGAGGAACACGATCGCGCAAGCCGAAGCGATTGCAGGTCGCAGCCGCGGCAGGGTCACACCCCAGAAAGTCTGGATCGGCCCCGCCCCGAGCACACGCGCCTGCTCCTCGACGCGATGATCGAGGCCGCTCCAGAACGATCCGACGATGCGCACGACGACCGCATAGTTGAAGAACATGTGCGCGAGCAGGATCGCCCACACCGTGTGACGCAGACGGAACCCCCCGTCCTCGAGCCCGAACCGGTCGAAGACCCCTTCGAAAGCGCCGGCGACGACCACCGTCGGCAGCACGAAGGGCACCGTGACCAGCCCCCTGACCCAGTGCCGGCAGCGACCCCGCAGACGTGTGACCACCGCGGCCGCCGGCAGGGCGGCCATCAGAGTGATCGCCGTTGAAGCGAGCGCCTGCCACACGGTGAACCACACCACGCCGCGGGTGCGCGACGAAGCGAACAGATCCGACATTGGCCCGAACCCCTCCGAGAAGAGACCGCGCCACAGGATCGCTCCCGCCGGATAGACGAAGAATACTGCCAAGAAGACAGCGGGAACAGCGACCGCTGCCCAGCGGACGGCGAACCGTGCTATCCGAGGACTATCTCGACCCACCGGTCCGTCCATTCATCGCGGTGCGCCTCGATCTCGGCCGGGTCGATGAGCAGCGGATCCTCCACAGTCTGTGCGTGGTCGACGAAGGCCTGAGGCAG
The DNA here is from genome assembly GCA_965208435.1 of Candidatus Aldehydirespiratoraceae bacterium. Taxonomy (GTDB): domain Bacteria; phylum Actinomycetota; class Acidimicrobiia; order Acidimicrobiales; family Aldehydirespiratoraceae; genus VXYK01. The sequence continues at coordinate 2,909,200 of OZ242337.1, forward strand.
CGTTGCACTGTCGGCCACCGGGAACACGAACATGTTGAGCGGCACGTCATTCTGGAAAGTGAGCGTGAGCATGAAGTCGATCAGTGCTTGAGCCTCGACGGGGTGGTCGGTACCGGCGAGCACGCCCGCGAACTCGATCTGGCGGAAACAGGAATCGACGAGCACCTCGGTAGGCGCGGTGTCGACCGGCGGATCGGCGAAGATCACCTCGGCAGGCGGACTCGAAGCATACGAGACGACCATCGAGCGATCACCTCCCCCGGCGATGAACTCGCCGTAGTAGGCGTCCTCCCAACCGGCGGTGACCGCAACCCCGTTGTCGGCGAGGTCAGCCCAGAACTGCTCCCAGTCGTCGGTGCCGGCGATCGTGGCCAACAGGAATGCCAGGCCGGGCGAGGAGGTCTCGGGATTCTGCACCACGAGTTGATCGGCGAAGGACGGATCGGTCAGATCCTCAAGGGCGCTGGGGGGGTCGGTCGGCAGCGCATCGGTCCAATAGTTGACACAGACGTCGCCGTAGTCGATGGGCGTGACCCGGTGCTTCAGATCCAGTTTGAATTCGTCGGGTACGTCGGCGAGGTTCGGCGACTCGTACGGTTCGAACAACTCGGCGTTGAGGGCCCGGGCCAGGAAGGTGTTGTCGACGCCGAACATAACGTCGCCGAGTGGATTGCCGGCGGTGAGGATCGCTTCGCTGACCATCTGGCCGGTGTCGCCGGCTTGCAGGAGCGTCACCTCAATGCCCGTCTCGCTGGTGAAGGCGGCGAGCGTCTCGTCGGAGAGAGCGAACGAATCGTGGGTGAGCAGGGTGATTCCCGAGGGGTCCGTCAAGCGTTCGTCGCCTCCGGTCGCTGGATATGTTGAAGCCGCCGCGCTGTCAGTTGCTGAACCGGCGTCGGTCGGGGTGTCGGGTCCGCGGTCGTTGTCGTCGTTTCCGCAGGCCGCGGCGAACAGGGCGACCACGGCAACGAGGCCGATGACGCCGGTTGCAAGGCCTTTGGGAGAGTTGGGTCGAGTCATGGTTTCCTCCGCTGGCATTATCCAGATCAGGTTCTTGCGGGTCGCCGACGCTGATGGTCGACCTCTCAGCCCGGCTGCCCCGAGCTCCCCGGATTCGTATGTGCGACCGAGTGTAACCCAAGCGCCGGCAGGACGGGGCGCCAACAACTGGGCAGAGCGCGCTGTTGTCGGGCATGCTTGTCGGCCATGCCGCGCGCCACCAACCGAACCAACGAAACCAACGGAACATACGAAATCGAATACGAAACGTTCGGATCTGCAGACGATCCGGCGTTGATCTGCATTTCGGGACTTGGCAGCCAACTGCTGTCGTACCCCGTTGAGTTGTGCGGAGCATTCGTAGACCGCGGGTTCTACGTGATCAGAATGGACAACCGCGATGCCGGGTTGTCGTCGATGAGCAGCGATGACGACAGCTACACGCTCAACGATATGGCTGACGATGCAGTTGCTGTGTTGGACGACGCCGAAGTAACCGACGCAGTGGTCCTGGGAGTGTCGATGGGTGGAATGATTGCCCAAGTCACCGCGATTCGACATCCGGAGCGCACCCGAGCGCTGGTTTCGATCATGTCGACTACCGGCGAGTCCGATGTCGGCAACCCCACACTCGACGCCTGGGACGCTCTCACCGCGCCTCCCGAGAACTCCATTGAGGCCCAGATCGAAGCTGATGTGAAGGCAAGCCGAATCTGGTCCAACCCGGAATGGTTCGACCCCGACACGCTGCGGGCCAACCTCGCAGCGGGATATCAGCGGGCATGGAATCCCGGCGCGGCGCAACGGCAGATCAACGCCATCATGGCCAGCGGTGATCGCGTCGCCGGTCTGTCTGCGTTGACCGTGCCCGCACTCGTTGTTCATGGCGGTTCAGACACGCTGATAGATCCGTCGGGAGGCGCACGGACTGCGGAGCTCATCGGTGACGCCGAGTATCTGCTGATCGAGGAGATGTCACACGATTTTGTCCCGCAAGCCTGGCCAGCAGTGGTCGAAGCCGTCACCGCGCTCGCGGCCCGCACTTTCAGCTGACAGAAGGCAGCTCAGCTAGGGTCCGAGCCAGGTACGCGACAGGGGAGAAGCAACTGATGGGGCCGCTCGGGGGCTTGAGAATCGTTGAGATCGCAGGGATCGGGCCCGGCCCGTTCTGCGCCATGATGCTGGCCGACATGGGAGCGGATGTGATCCGCGTCGACCGGGCGGACCGGGTTCGCGGCGGAGACCCCGAGCAGCCGCCCGCAGACGTCATGAACCGCGGGCGCCGCTCAATCGGGGTCGACCTCAAATCAAGCGACGGCATCGAAGTGGTGATGCGCCTCGTCGCCTCCAGCGACGCCCTGATAGAGGGATTCCGGCCCGGCGTGGCCGAACGCCTCGGCATCGGACCCGACGAGTGCCTCGCCCGCAACCCCGCACTGGTCTACGGTCGGATGACGGGCTGGGGCCAGAGCGGCCCCTACGCGCCGACCGCGGGCCACGACATCAACTATGTGGCGCTGTCGGGCACGCTGGACGCGATCGGCCGGGTCGACAGCGGCCCGGTGCCCCCACTCAACCTTGTCGGAGACTTCGGGGGCGGGGGCGCGTATCTGGCGTTCGGGATCGTCTGCGCGGTCCTCGAAGCCAGAACCTCGGGGACCGGCCAGGTTGTGGACGCCGCGATGGTCGACGGGGCGGCCTCGCTGGCCACCTTCTTCTACGGGCTGCGGGCGATGGGAATCTGGGACGATCAACGCGGCACCAACATGCTCGACACCGGCGCGCACTACTACGACGTGTACGAGTGCGCTGACGGCAAGTACGTCTCGGTCGGGTCGATCGAACCTCAGTTCTACGCCGAGTTGCGAGAGAAACTGCAACTCGATGACCCCAAATGGGACGCTCAGAACGACAAGCGTCAATGGCCCGCGCTCAAAGCCGGGCTCGCCGAGATCTTCAAGACCCGCACCCGCGACGAATGGTGCGAACTGATCGAAGGCTCGGACGTGTGCTTCGCCCCGGTGCTGTCGATGAGTGAAGCGCCGAGCCACTCACACAACCTGGCGCGCGGAACCTTCACCGAAGTCGCCGGGGTTGTCCAGCCTAGCCCGGCCCCCCGGTTCAGCCGCACCGACGGAGAGATCGTGCGACCACCGCCCCATGCAGGTCAGCACAGCGACGAGGTGCTCGCCGAGTGCGGATTCGGCCTCGACGAGGTCGTAGAACTGCGTTCGGCGGGAGCCGTCGCCTGAATCGGCGTGATCCACGACCTGCACGAGATCGGCGGCTGGCTGGTCATCGCCGCCAACGGCGCCGCCGGGATCTGGGCTCTGGCGGCCCACCGCTATGAGTGGCTGCGCGGCCGACTGGGATGGATCGCGGTCGGTGTTGCACAGACGATCGTCGTTGTCCAAGTCCTGACCGGGGTTGTGATCCAGCTGGAGCGCGACGGTATCGGTGGGCAGCATGAACTGTACGGATTCGCAGCGTTCGCCTCGGTCGGGATCATCTTCGCCTACCGCAACGAGATGCGCGACCGGCCCTACCTGTTGTACGGCCTGGGAAGCCTGTGGCTGATGGGTCTGGGGGTTCGAGCGATTCTACTGGTGTGACTGTGCCGGCCTGAGCGGCGCCGTAGCCGGCGGTTCGGTCAGACGTTGACAATGGGGCACAGAAGCGTGCGCTCCACCCCGGCGATGCCTTGGACTGCATGCACCACGATCTGACCGAGATCGTCCATCGAAGATGCCTCCGCCCGCGCGATCACGTCATATGGACCCATCGCAACCTCGGCTGAGACGATCTCGTCGAGTTCCGCTGTGGCATGGGCCACGTCAACGGCGTTGCCAACACTGGCTTGGATCAAGATGTAGGCGCTTACAGGCATCAGGTCTCCTATTTCAGGGTTCACCAGTCGGTTTCTCGCTCGCAAGAACTGCCGGCTGTTCGAATATCAATTCTGCCGATGATTCCAATCGCTGAACGATGTCGGCTCGACTTCTGTCGCCGCCCAGCGACTAGTTAGGGTAATCGCTGGATCTGGGCTGCTCAACTGACTTCGGAGGTTGCAGACCCGGTCCACCCAGGAGGAGTCCCCAGTGAGCACTGCGGCAGAAGCGGCCAGCCAACTTCACCGGACCTTGGGACTGTCCGTTCCCGAACTTCGTTTCGGGCTGTCACAGGACGAGCTGTTCGCTGAAGCGATCGCCAATGACCGCGGCAGGATCTCCCTCGACGGTCCCAACGATGCACAAAAGGCGTACGCAACCGCATTGGGAGCGGACGGTCCGCTCGTCTTCTACACCGATCCCGCCTGCACGGGCCGTCCGGTGAACGACACCTTCTGTGTGGACCGCAAGAGCGTCACCGAACGGATCTGGTGGAAGAAGGGCTTTGCCAAGTTCGACCCGGACGCCTTCGACGCCCTGCTGCCGCGCGTGGTCGAACATCTCAATGCCAACCGCCGGCACCTGTATGTGGCCGACCTGTTCTGCGGCTCGGACGCCCAGTTCAGCGAACCCTGCCGGTTCGTCGGGGAATACGCCACACACGCCTACTTCTGCAACATCATGCTGCCCAGCCGTGTCCGTGACGACAGCGACCGTGCAGAGCACGGCTGGACAGTGCTGAACGTGCCGTCGTTCACATGTGACCCGGAGCGTGACGGAACCCGCAGCGAACTGGCGGTCATCATCGATATCGAACGTGAGACCGCGCTGGTTCTCGGGCCCGCCGACTACTGCGGCATCAACAAGAAGGCCATGTTCACGATCATGAACTTCGTGCTTCCGTCCAAGGGCCAGCTCTCGATGCACTCCTCGGCCAATGTCGGCGCCGCGGGAGACACTGCACTGCTGTTCGGGCTCTCGGGCACGGGCAAGACCACATTGTCCGCTGATCCTGATCGTCAACTGATAGGTGACGACGAGCATGTCTGGACCGACAGCGGCATCTCCAACCTGGAACACGGCTGCTACGCCAAGCTCATCAATTTGGACAAAGAGGCCGAACCGGTCATCGCTGCGGCGCTGTCGATGAAGGGCACCCTGATCGAGAATGTGCCGCACATCGACGGCAAGCCCCTCTCCGACACCGATCCGCAGGAATTGGACCTCACCGACGGATCGATCACCGAGAACACCCGGTTCGCCTATCCGTTGAGCGCCAACCCCAACGTTGCCCCCGGAGCCAGCGGACCCCACCCAGAAACGATCGTCCTGCTCACCGCCGACGCCTTCGGAGTCCTCCCACCGGTCTGCATCCTCGACCCGACCGAGGCGATGTACCACTTCGTCATGGGCTTCACCTCGAAACTGGCGGGAACCGAAGTGGGGGTCACCGAACCCGTTCCCTCGTTCTCAGGATGCTTCGGCGCCGCGTTCATGTCGCAGAAGCCCGTCGTCTATGCAGACCTGCTGTCTCAGCGGATGGGAGAGCACAACTCCCGCTGCATTCTGTTGAACACGGGCTGGAGTGGTGGCCCCTACGGCACCGGTCGGCGGATGTCGCTGAAGGTCACCCGTCGCCTGCTGGACGCCGCGCTGCAGGGCGAGTTCGACGACGCTGAACTTGCGGTCCAGCCGATTCTCGAACTGAAGACGCCAACGGAGTGCGAAGGCGTGGACGACAGGATCTTCAACCCGCGCGACACCTGGGACGACCCCGAGGCGTACGACGAAGCAGCCACCAAGCTGCGCGACATGTTTCGGGCCAACTACGCCGAACAGCGCTACGCGGAGCTGGGCATTGCCGAGATGATGTAGCCCGCCGGTCCGCCAGCGGTGCTCAAGGGCCCCCGGCGGTGTCCCAGCGGTCGCTTGGAGGCTGCGCTCCACTTCCCGCTCCTGTTCGCTGCGCTCACGGGGCCGCTCGGGCCGCGGCCTCACTCGGTCGCGGGCGGGATCAATCCGCTCGGCCCCTAAAGGTCGGGGGTGGACATGTCGCCCTCGGAACCGAGGCGCAGAGCCGTTGCCTTGCCGGTTTCGTCGAGGTCGAACTGCACACGCTGGCCCTGACGCAGCATGCGGAAGACCGAACCATCAAGAGCGTCGTCGGCCAGATCGACCTCATTGAGGTCAGCTTCGTTGATCAACACGCCGTCACCGGTGCCCGGGTCGAAATTCTTGATGACTCCCTGCATGGCAGCAGAGCGTACCGCCTGCAAACTCGCGCGAACTACTCGCGGGAAGTACCATCGGTCGCCGTGACGCTCGACTCGATTGATGCAGCCGCTCTACGACGCATCGTCGTGACTTTTTGTGACGCGCTCGCTGATCACCGAGAGGTGATCAACAACCTCAACGTCTATCCGGTGCCAGACGGCGACACCGGGACCAACATGTCGCTGACCCTGCGCTCAGTCGTAGAGGAACTCGACGGCAGCGGAGACGACATGGCTTCGGTGTGCGGCGGCATCGCCCACGGATCGTTGATGGGGGCCAGGGGAAACAGCGGCGTGATCCTGTCGCAGATCCTGCGAGGGTTCTCAGGCGTGGTCGCGCAGCAGGCCGTCATCGACGCACAGCTTCTGGCGGAAGGCCTGAGCGCGGCCGCGAGGGGCGCATACGAAGCTGTGGGCAACCCGGTCGAAGGAACGATCCTCACTGTGATCAGAGAATCCTCTGAGGCGGCCGCCGATGCTGCCGCGCACGGAGCCGATCTCTGCGGAGTCCTTGAAGCGGCCCGCACGGAAGCTGCCGCGTCGCTTGAGCGAACCCCGACCCTTCTGGCTGTGTTGGCCGACGCCGGCGTTGTGGACGCTGGTGGAGCGGGGTTTTTGCTCCTGTACGACGCGGCGCTTCATGTGGTCGACGACAGGGCCCTTCCCGAACCGCCCGTAACCCCGCCCGCAGCTCCCCATCATCGACAACTCGGCAGTGCCGCGCGGGGCGAGGGCGGGGCATCGATCGCCGATCTCAGATACGAGGTGATGTTCCTGCTCGATGCGCCGGATCAGGAGATAGCGGGATTCAAGGATGCGTGGGCGCGAGTCGGCGACTCGATCGTTGTCGTCGGCGGTTCCGGCATCTACAACTGCCACATTCACTGTGACGACATCGGCTCGGCGATCGAGTGTGGAATCGAGGTTGGGCGCCCCCACAACATCCGGGTCACCGACCTTCTCGACGAACTCGCGGAACTCGAGGAGCGTGACTGGGTCGCCGCGGCCCTCGACGGCGACACGGCACACAGCGGCAGCGGCACAGCGGAGGTCTCGACGGTATCGACTGCGGTTGTCGCTGTGGGGGTCGGGTCCGGTGTTGTGGCCCTGTTGAAATCGATGGGAGTGGGGGCTGTTGTCGCTGGCGGACAGTCGATGAATCCGTCGACAGCGGAGCTGGTGGCTGCAGTCGAGTCGGTCGCGGCGCCTGAAGCGATCATCCTTCCCAACAACAAGAACATCATCGCGGTGGCCCGCCAGGTCGAGCAGCAGACGAGCCGCGCCGTGCAGGTAGTCGCCACCACGAGCGTGACCGAAGCGCTGGCTGCCCTGATGGCTTACGACCCCCACGCCCCTGCATCGGTGAATGCGGCTGCTATGGCCGAGGCGTTCGACGGTGTGGTCACCGGAGAAGTCACCAAGGCCGTGCGTGAGGCGTCCAGCGCCACAGGACCGATCAGCGCCGGCGACTGGCTCGGGATCAGTCCCGAGGGGATCTCCGCGGTCCGGTCGTCGATGCTCGCAGCGGCGACAGGGCTGCTCGAAGCGATTGTCGACGAAGACCACGAGCTGTTGACCGTCATCACCGGCGAGGACGCCGACAACTACACGACCGCGACCATCGAGTCATGGGTGACCCGGAACCACGCTGATGTGGCGGTGGAGGTCCACCACGGAGGCCAACCGCTCTACCCCTACTATTTCGGGTTGGAGTAGACGCGGATGCCGGCCGGCGACCCCCCGCTGACCCTGAAGGATCTCGGCGGCATCAAGGCCATCCAGTTGGCCGGAGTCGCCGAACGGACCGCGAACGGACTGCTGGCCGTGGAGATCTCGTCGGTCCTCGACCTGTTGCAGCACTACCCGCGCCGCTACCTGGACCGCACCAGACAGGCCCAGATCACCGAGCTCGGGCCCGGAGACGAGGCGACTGTGCTCGGCACGGTCCGCAGCAGCTACAGCCGCAAGCTGAGGGGCCGTCGAACGCTGACCCAGATCGTGGTCGGTGACGGCACCGGCAAGCTCACCCTGGTCTTCTTCAACCAGCAATGGCGCTCCAAACAGCTGAAAGAGGGCATGGAAGTGCTGGTACACGGCAAGTTCGAGCGGTACCGCGGGACACCCCAGATGACCTCGCCGGTGGTCGATCTCCTCGGCACCCAGACCGGTCGGATAATCCCCGTCTATCCCCAGTCCGAGAAGGCTGGGTTGACGACCTACAAGCTGGCCCAACTCGTGGAGGAGGCTCTCACTCGGAGTCGGGTGCGGGGTTTCGGCGACCCGGTCCCGTCCGAAGTGCTCGACAGGTTCGACTTCGTGGACCGCGGAGCCGCGCTGCACGGCATCCACCACCCGGAATCGATGGAGGAGATGCAACAGGCGCGTCGGCGACTCGTGTTCGACGAACTGTTCCGGGTGCAGCTCGAACTGGTTCGGCGCAAGCGAAGCATCGAGCTGCGAACATCCGGTGTCACCCACGACACGTCGGGAGAGCTCGTCGATCGCTTCCACGCTCGTCTGCCCTTCCCCCTGACAGAAGCGCAAAAACGGGTCAACAATGAGATCGCCCGTGACCTGTCCGTCGAATACCCGATGCATCGCCTGCTGCAGGGCGACGTGGGCTCCGGCAAGACCGTGGTTGCGGTGACCGCGTTGCTGACCGCAGTTCAGGGCGGTTACCAGGGTGCCTTGATGGCTCCGACCGAGGTGCTCGCCGAACAGCACCATCTCGCCGTGAGCGACATGCTCGGTGACCTGTCGGTACCGGATCCGACCTCGCTGATGGGTGACCGCCCGCTGCGCGTCGAATTGTTGACCGGCACCCTCGGAGCGTCGGAGCGCCGCAGGGTACTCGCCGACCTCGCTGTCGGCAGAGTCGACATCGTCATCGGAACCCACGCCCTGATCCAGGCCGCGGTGCAGTATCAGTGTTTGGGGTTGGTGGTCATCGACGAACAGCATCGGTTCGGGGTCGAACAGCGCGCCGCGCTGCGGGACAAGGGCGAGTCGATAAGCGTGCCCGACGTGCTGGTGATGACCGCGACCCCGATCCCGCGCACCGCGGCGATGACCGTCTACGGAGACCTCGATGTCAGCGTGCTCGACGAGATGCCGCCCGGCCGATCCCCGATCATCACTGACTGGGCCGAGGGGCCGATAGCGGAGAGCGAGGTGTGGGAGACGGTCCGTGCCGAGGTGGCGCGTCGCCACCAGGCCTACGTCGTCTGCCCGCTGATAGAGGAGTCCGCAGTGATCGAGGTGCGCAGCGTCGAGGACGCCTTCGTTGAACTGACCGAAGGAGAACTGTCGGGCCTGCGTGTGGGTCTGTTGCACGGGCGGGTGTCGCCCGCCGAGAAGGAGGCGACGATGGCGCAGTTCCGGTCGGGGTCCATCGACGTGCTCGTCGCGACCACGGTGATCGAAGTGGGCGTCGACGTGCCCAACGCCACCGTGATGGTCGTATTCGATGCCGACCGTTTCGGCATCGCGCAGCTGCACCAACTCCGCGGGAGGGTTGGCCGCGGCCAGCAACAAGGACGCTGCTATCTGCTCGGCGATCCCAGCACCAAGGTCGGCAGAGCCCGCCTCGAAGCGCTGGTGGAGAGCACCGACGGGTTCGAGCTGGCGGAGGTCGACCTCGAACTGCGGGGGGAGGGAACGATCATGGGGGAGCGCCAGAAGGGACGCAACGACCTCCGTCTGGCCTCGTTGCGGCGCGACAAGGAGTGGGTGCAACTTGCCCGGGAGGTGGCCATCGACATCGTCGACCAAGACCCGGAACTGACCGACCATCCCGAACTGGCAGAAGAGGTCGATTTCATGCTCGGCGACGACGAGGCCGAGTTTCTGATGAAAAGCTAGACACCCTCGCGCGGATTGAGATCCTCTATGTCCAACTCGATGTCCCAGCGGTCATTGCAGTCGGAGCATCGATAGGCGACTATGTCTCCCGGCTCGAAACCCTCGTCGGGCGCATAGGAGATGCGATGGCAAGTGCCTCCGCAGTCAACGCAGACGATCTTCTCGGGTACAGGGACTCTGGGTGGAGGCAATTCGGGCAGACCCATGAGGTGACGGTAGCTTGACGGGCCACACTGGTGCACATGCGTGTAGTGGCCGGGTCCTTGGGAGGGCGACGAATCAACGCCGGGGACTCTGAGAACCTTCGCCCCACCGCGGACCGAGTACGCGAGGCGATGTTCAACTCCCTGTACTCTCTGGGCGCGATCACCGACTCGGTTGTGCTCGACCTGTTCGCGGGATCAGGCGCGCTCGGGATCGAAGCGTTGTCGCGTGGCGCGGCCCGAGCGGTCTTCGTCGAGAATGACAGGCTTGCATTGGCGGTCCTGAAGGAGAACCTCGTGTCGTTGGGCTTGCAGGATCAGGCGACCGTGCTGCCTGCCGACGCAACGACCTTCCTGGGCCGTGCCGAGCCGTACGATCTGTTGTTGCTGGACCCTCCATATTCGTTCGATCGCTGGCCAGAACTGCTGGGCAAGGTCAGAGACTCGGTCGTCGCCATTGAATCCGACCGTGAGGTCGAACTCCCCAAATCGTGGGATACCCATCGGGTCCGTCGATACGGAGGTACCGTGGTGACACTCGCCTCTGCCCACGCTGCTACGGAGAACCAAGTCTCGTGACCCGTGTCCTTTACCCCGGTTCGTTTGATCCCGTCCACAACGGACACCTGGAGATCATCGAGACTGCCGCGAAGTTGTTCGATGAAGTTGTGGTGGCGACCATGGTCAATACCACCAAGGACGGCGTCTTCGATCTCGACGATCGCGAGGCGATGCTGCGAGAGGCGACCGAACACCTGCCCAACGTCACGGTGCGGCTGTTCGCGGGACTCGTCGTCGACCTCGCAGACAAAATCGAGGCTGACTTCATCTTGAAGGGCCTGCGGGCCGTTTCCGACTTCGAGAACGAACTGCAGATGGCCCAGATGAACAACGCCGCGTCCGGGATGCACACGCTCTTCATCCCGTCGGCGTCGAGCAGTTCATTCCTGGCATCGAAGTTCATCCGTGACTTCACCAGGTTCGGTGGTGATATTTCTAAAATGGTTCCTGCCAGCGTGGCTCGCCGATTGAGAGAGCGATACGGATGACCGATCAGAACACCGGAGACCACCAGCCTGCCGAGTCCGCGCCACCCTCATACCGGCCCCTTGAAACCGAGGAGATCCTCAGAGCAGCGATCGACCTGATCGAGAGGGCTCGCCCGATGCCGATGTCAGCCTCTTCGATCATCAACAAGAACGAAGTTCTGGAACTGTTGAACTCGGCGGTGCAACGCCTTCCCGAAGAGTTTCGAGCCGCTCGCTGGCTGCTCAAGGAACGCGATGATTTCCTCGCCCGCGTGCAGGGGGAGGGCGACCTGTTGATTGCTCGGGCGCGAGACACTGCCCAGCGCATGGTGCAGCGCACTGAGTTGGTGCAGGAGGCCAACGAGCACGCCCGACGGGTCGTGTCCTCGGCCGAGCAGGAAGCGAGGGACCTTCGCTTGAAGACAGAGGACTGGTGCGATCAGGAACTCGGACGGCTGGAGGTCGTGCTGGAGCGCATCACCCGTTCGGTTGCCTTCGGCCGGTCGCGGATGCAGGGCGCCACACAGGAACACGAGTCGCGTCCTCCGCTTCCGGCTCCAGAGCGCGACGAGTTCTTCGACCAGGACCGCGAGTGACAGGCGAGGCTCGGTTTCTGCTGGACACGACGGGACTCCTCTGCGGATCCGAATCCCGACTCGAACTGTGCACCGAGGTGAGACTCGCCGACATGGAGTTGTCCGAAGTCGGGTTGGAATCGTCGGTCGTTGACGGTCGACTCGCTCTGGACCTGCTTGTGGAACGCACCGGTTCTGACAAATCCCCTGGTGAGCAGACTGGTTCTCGGAGACCTGAGAGCGAAGCAGTCTTGGCCGCCGGAACTGTGGAAGGGCGCTGGTCCGCACCCTGTCGGCGCTGTCTGGAGCCCACCTTCGGCGATCTTGTGGCTGAAGTCTCAGAACTCTTCGAGGTGCAGCCGACAGAGGGGGAGACCTGGCCCCTGACCGAGGAAGGCATCGACCTGGGGCCCATGCTGCGCGAGGTGGCTCTGCTGTCGATTCCGCTCGCTCCGCTCTGTCGTTCCGAATGTGAGGGCCCGGCGCCGGACCGATTCCCGACCGGCCCAGCGCAAGACGAAGGCCCAGTTGTCGACCCTCGCTGGTCGGCCCTTGATGAGCTGACCTTCGACGGCTGACAGCAGCGTGATCAGCGGAGACGTCGGGCGATATCGTCGCTGCAGCGGTGGCGTAGTCGCGGCGTGTCGCTAACCTGTGCTGCTCAGGTCGGTCAACTGCGGCCTGGGAGAAACTCTACGAAACAGGTTGCGATGGCCGTCCCGAAGAAGAAAACGTCGAAATCGAAGACTCGGAGCCGACGCGCCTCGGCTTGGCGCGTCGCAGCGGCGCCTCGTAGCGCCTGCCCGCGGTGTGACGCCACCAAACGCCCTCACCGAGCCTGCGGCAATTGTGGTTGGTACGGCGGCCGACAAGCCATAGACGTCTACTGATCGATGCTGCCCATCGCGGTCGACGCTATGGGTGGCGACAACGCCCCTGCTGAAATCGTTGCCGGCGCTCGACGCGCCGCATTGGATCTGGGGATACCGGTCGTGTTGGTTGGAAGATCAGCCGATCTCGGTGACACCGGTGGCCTGGAGGTGATCGAGGCCAGCGAAGTGATCGCCATGGACGCCGAGCCGGGTACCAGCGTTCGTCGCATGCGTGACTCGTCGTTGGTGCGGGCTGCGGGCGCGGTTCGCGAGGGTCGTGCCTCGGCGATGGTCTCGGCCGGGAACACCGGTGCAACGATGGCGTCCGCGTTGTTGCGCATGGGGCGTATCCGGGGGATCAATCGGCCGGCGATCGCCATTCCCGTACCGGTACCGAAAGGCACCCACACCACCCTGCTCGATGCTGGGGCAAACGCAGAGTGCCGCCCTGAATGGTTGGTCGAGTTCGCTCAGATGGGCTGCATCTATGCCCGTGACCGTTTCAGGATTGAGCGCCCACGAGTCGGGCTGCTGTCGATCGGCGAGGAGGCAGGCAAGGGCAACAAGTTCGTGAAGGAGTGCTTTGAACTGTTGAACGACACCGTCTGGGCCGCATCGAGCGGTGCCGAATGGATCGGCAACGTGGAGGGTCGTGACGTGATGACCGACGATGTCGATGTGGTGGTGACGGACGGGTTCACCGGCAACGTCACCCTCAAGACACTCGAGGGAGCCATGTCGGCGCTGCTCAGCCGGTTGCTCACCGCGATCGACACCGATTCACAGACCCGACGCGCAGGCGAGATGCTGGCCGGTCCACTCGATTCGATGGTCGCGGAACTGCACCCCGACTCGACGGGTGGGGCACTGCTGCTCGGCGTGAAGGGGGTGTGCGTCATCTCGCACGGCTCGAGCGGCGCCGATGCCATGGCCAACGCTGTCCGCATCGCCTCGGAGATGGTCGAGGTCGGGATGGTCGAGCACCTCTCGGCCGCGGTCCACCGGCAATAGCGCATCGGCAATAGAGAAGGCCATTATATTTAAATTCATTTCAAACCAAGAAGTGGCTTGGGCCGAGACTTCCGATAACATCAGACGATCCTGGTGACTAGGAGGGTGCAGTTGCCCGCAGAAACGCATGTGGAGCAGGCTCCCATGAGCCGCGAGGAGATCCTCGCACTCGTCAGGGATCAGCTTGCCGATATTCTTGAAATTGAGCCGCTGTCAATAAACGAGGGCGATGCATTCGCAGATGATCTCAATGCTGACTCGCTGGCCCTCATCGAACTCGTCGAAGCGCTCGAAGAGGAGTTGGCGGAGCGCTCGTCGGGTTTCCGTATCGAGGACGAGGACCTGGAGGATCTCCGAACCGTCCGCGACGCCGTCGATTACGTCGCCGCAAAGCTGGGTTTGAGGCGCTGACCACTGCGCCGTTGTCTGCGCTGGAGAACCGACTGGGGTATCGGTTCGGTGATCCCAACCAACTCGAGTTGGCGGTCACGCATCGTTCGTGGTGTGCCGAGCACGATGACGGGCCCAGCAACGAACGGCTCGAGTTCCTTGGCGACGCGGTCCTTGGCCTGGTCGTCACCGATTTTCTCTACCATCAGTTCCCCAGCAGTCCCGAGGGGCATTTGGCCAAGGCGAAAGCCGCTGTGGTGAGCGCCGAAACGCTCGCCGATCTGGCTGTGGATCTTGGTCTCGGTGCGCATCTTCGTCTCGGGAGGGGGGAAGAGAGTTCCGGCGGGCGCACCAAGTCGTCGATCGTCTCTGACGCGTTCGAAGCCGTTATCGGCGCGGTCTACGTTGACGGTGGCCTCGAGTCCGCCCGCGGGTTCATCCTTTCTCAGCTTGGTGATCGCATAGACGAAGCGGTGAGCCGACCTGGAGCGCGCGACTACAAGACGCTGCTGCAGGAATCGGCTGCGCGCGACCGGCTGGCCTCTCTGGAGTACGAGGTCACCCAGACGGGCCCTCATAACAATCGGCTGTTCCGAGCAACGGTGAGGATCGGCGGACAAGTCTGTGGAACTGGAGAAGGCACCACAATCAAGCAAGCTCAACGGCGGGCAGCCCATGTCGCATTACAAGCCCGCTCAGATGAGGATGGAGCACTCGATGTTTGAGTTACCCGAAGTCGAAACGGTTCGCCGTGATCTTGAGCGAGACATCGTTGGGAAGAAGATCAAGAACGCCGAGGCCACGAGCATGAAGGTGCTGAGGCGCTATCGAACCCGCAATGCGTTCACCTCTCGGCTCATCGGCAACAAGATCGAGACCGTGACGCGTCTCGGGTTGCGTATCGCCATCGGTTTGGACAATGAGACCACGCTGGTTGTCGATCTGGGTTCGAGCGGATCGTTGCGTCGTGCCGCCAACAAGGAGGAGGTTGACCGCGCCACAGAGGTGGTCATCACCTTCACTCAGCACGGCCAGTTGCGTCTGCTCGACGATGCCGGCACGTCTGAGATGTTCGTCGTCGCCAACGACTCGATCGCCGATGACCTGCCGGACCTCGAAGCCCTCGGACTCGACCCGGTATCTGGACCGGTCACCTGGACAACCTTCGGCCGCAGTCTGCTTGCGCGCCGGGTTCGGTTGAAGACCCTGCTCACCGATCCCACCTTCGTCGTCGGGATCGGCGACATCTACGCCGATGAGATCCTGTTCCACGCGGGGCTTCGTCACAATCGCATGAGCGACTCCCTGACCAGCCAGGAGATCAGGCGGCTTCATCGTGCGCTGGTAGGAACCCTTCACGATGCCATCAAGCACCGCGGCACGTCGATCTCCGAGCGTGAGTTCACCGACCCGTTGGGCAACCCCGGCGAGTACGGCAGCCACTTGATGGTATGGGGGCGCCATGGTGAACTCAGCGCCAGATCCCGCCTGCCGATTCAGCGGGTGAAGTTCCGTGGCACGTGGACCTACTTCTGCGAAACACAGGTGTGAAGTCTCATCAGTGTAATTCGGGCTGATACATTTGAATCCGATGTATCTCAAGAACCTCGCGTTGAAAGGATTCAAGTCGTTCGCCGATGCGACCTCGATAGATCTTGAACCGGGCGTCAACGTAATCGTCGGACCCAACGGCAGCGGAAAGTCCAACGTTGTCGATGCGATTGCATGGGTGCTGGGATCACAGGCGCCCAATGCCCTGCGGTCCTCCAAGATGGACGACGTGATCTTTGCCGGTACCAGCGAGAAACCGGCCCTGGGCCGAGCCGAGGTCTCCTTGACGATCGACAATCACTCAGCAACGCTGCCGATCGACTTCAACGAGGTGAGGATAAGTCGCACACTGTTTCGGAGCGGGGAGTCCGAGTACGCCATCAACGGCGTCCCGTGCAGGCTCATCGACGTTTCGGAGTTGTTGAGCGACGGCGGAGTCGGAAGGCAACAACATGTGATCGTCTCCCAGGGACAGATCGACGCGGTCCTGACCTCCCGCCCCCAGGACCGGCGAGCGATCATCGAGGAAGCCGCCGGAGTCCTGAAGTACCGCAAACGCAAGGAGCGCGCCGAACGCCGTCTCGCTGCCTCCGACAGCGACCTCACCAGGGTGAAGGACATCATCGGTGAGGTGAGGCGCCAGCTGCGCCCGCTCGAGAGGCAGGCCGAGGCGGCACGCCTCCACGGCGACCTCGTGGAGGAGCTCGCAGCCCATCGCCTGTACCTCAAGGGAAGACAGATTGTTGAGCTGCGCGAGCAGCTGCAAGCCGTGTCCGAACAGCCGGTCCATCTCCAAGAACAGTCCGTCAAGGCTGAACTGGCAGACCTCGACGACAGAATCTCAGCTGCCGAGAGCCGGCTCTCCGAGAGCTCCGAAGACGACCTCGGCGAGACCCTCCGACGGCTGGAGTCCACCCGTGAACGTGCCAGGGGGCTGGCCGCGGTAGTTGGCGAACGTCGCCGCGGCATCGACCGGGACCGATCCGCGTTCACCGACCGGGGCGTCATCGCCAACCTCGAGGCGGAGGCCACTCGCCTAAGGCTCGCCCTCGCCGAAGCCGAGACCACCGCAGCAGCCCTCCGAGATGATCTGGTCACCCGGAAAGCCGACGAGAAACAACTCGCAGGCGATCGTGCGGTGCTCGACGAGCAAGCGGCGCAAGTTTCCTCAGCGCCCGGCAACGAGGCTGCCGAAGCCCGCGGTGAGCTTGCGGCACTTCAAGGGGCTATCGAGACGGGGACCCGGGACCAAGAGCGCCTCCGGACGCGCCTGGACCAACTGGAACAGCGGCACGCCACGCTCGACTCCCGCATAGCCGAACAACGGACCGAACTCGAGGCGCTCCGCGCCCAGCACGCTCGCGTGTCTGCTGAATTGACCGAGGCGGAGCAAGCCCGAACCGCTGCACAAGAAGCGCTCGACACCGAAATCGCCTCCCATGGCGAAGCCGAAGCGACTCAGCAACGATGGCTGGCTCGGGCCGAAGCGCTCACGTTGGCACTGCACGAGGCTCGCTGTAGGGCCGGGGCGGAGCGGGTGGCGCACGTCTCCGGGGTGCTCGGCACACTGCGCGACATCGTGGAGATCGACGCCGGTTACGAGACGGCTTTCGAGTCTGCCGTCGGTGCCGGGCTCAATGCGGTGATAGTGCGTGACCCCGCCGCGGCTCGTGCCGCTTTCGAGGCGTTGCGCTCCAGCGGAACCGGCGGCGCGGTTTTGGCCCTCGGGGCCCTGCCGTCCCGGGTGGTTGCTGGTGCCCTAAGCGGCGCGGGCGGTGAACGGCGAGGGTTGCGCGCTCCGCGGTCTTCGGCCCCCGAACCTGCCGACAACCCCCTTCGCGGCCATGTCCGAGGCACCAAGAAAGGTGTCGATGCACTGCTCGACATGCTGGTCGGCGACGTCGAGACAATCGAGGGCGACTGGCAGAGCGCCGTGGACCGGGCGCTGGACGACCCCATGGGTTCGTTCGTCACGCTCACAGGAGAGTTCATCGGTCCCGACGGCTGGCGTCTTGGCGGCAACGGGTCCGGCGCGACCGCCGCGGCGCTGACCGAAGCAAGCGAACAGGCAGTAGTCGCAGGCGTCGACTGCCAGAAGGCCGCCGAACGCGTCGCCGACGCGCGTTCCGAGGTGGCCGCCCGAGTCGAGGCCGCAACAGAGGGCAAAGCGCGGGTCGCCGAACTCGATTCTGCACTCCAGAGCGCGACGCATGAGTCTCAGCGGCTCGAGGCGCAACGCCGCGACTCCGCCACCGAATTCGAGACCCTCCGCAGTGGGTTCGATGAACTTCTCAGCCGCCTCGAGCACGATCGCCGACGCGTAGACGAACTCGAGAGCGCACGAGACCTGCTCGAGGCCACCGAGTCCGAGCAGCGCGAAGAGGCCCACCGCATCGCTGTGGCACGCGCCGAGGTGGAGTCACGCGTCAAGCAAGCCGTTGCGTCGCGCACCGATGTGGAGGTTCGCGCCGCCGCTGTCAATGAGCGGGAGAACGGCCTGCGGACCCGCATAGCGGAGATCGAAGCCCGTCTCGAACGCGACGTGATGGAGCGGTCCAGCGCTGGTCGACAGCGAGAATTCCTTGACCGTCGTGCCACGGTTCTCGACAAGCTGGCAGCCGGGCTGCAGGCATGGCAAACCATCATCGACACCCGACTCAGCGAGGCGCGCACGGCGCACGAACAGCAGTCTGAAACGGCGCGCCAACTCGTGGGACGACTCAGCGGTCTGCGCAGTGAGCGGGTTGCCGTCAACCAACGGTTCGAGAGTCTGCGCGAACGAGCGGCCGCCGCCGCGATCGAACGGGCAGAACTGCGAACCAAGCTCCAGACCGTTGTTGAATCGCTGCGCGCCGAACAAAAGGTGGCACCCGATGTCGCCGTGTCTGCTCCGCGCCCGCCGCTCGACGACGGGGTCGATTCGGCACGTCGAATAGAGCAGTTGCAGAGCGAACTCGAGATCATGGGCCCGATCAACCCGCTGGCCACCGAGGAATGTCGGGAGCTCCAGGAGCGCCACGAGTTCCTGCAGGCCCAACTCGCAGACATCTCCACTACCCGACGTGAACTGAGCAAGGTCATCGCTTCGATCGACGACGACATCGTGACGATCTTCGCGAGCGCGTTCGCTGACGTCTCCACCAATTTCGAGAAACTGTTCGAGACCCTCTTCCCGGGCGGCCGGGGATCAATCCGACTCAGCACCCCCGACGATCTGCTCAACACCGGGATCGATGTGGCCGCCAAACCGGGCGGCAAGAACGTGCGCAAGCTGTCGCTGCTGTCGGGCGGGGAGCGGACGCTCACCGCGTTGGCGTTCCTGTTCGCGGTGTTCATGAGCCGCCCTTCACCGTTCTATGTCCTCGACGAGGTTGAGGTGGCACTCGACGACGTCAACCTGCATCGGTTCCTCAACCTGGTCGACGAGTTCCGGGCCGACGCACAGCTGGTGCTGGTGAGCCACCAGAAACGGACGATGGAGATCGCCGACTGCCTCTATGGCGTCTCGATGAAACCCGGCGGGTCGAGCACCGTCGTCAGCGAGAAGGCTGCGACCGCCGCGGTCGACGTCGCCTGAGGCCGACCCTCAGAACACACGCGGACAGGGATGCCGCCCCGCGGTGCGGCGTACCCTTCCCGGTCTTGTTCGCTGCGCTCGATTCCCGGTCTTGTTTGCTGCGCTCACGGGCCGCGAGACCGCGGGCGGGCCGCTTCGGGCCACGGCCTCGTTCGGGCACGGGCCGTGTGGGTGACCTGTCCGCTCGGCCTCTCAACCGATGGTCGACGGTGTCGGGTTGTCGATGCCGAGCAGGTCGGCCACGGCCTGGGTCACCATGTTGTGTACTGCCGGATTCAGTTCCTCAGGGATCAGGCCACTGTTGGTCATTCGGTCGCCGAGACCGATGAAGATCGCGCAGAAGCGCATCGCGCCGAAGACCTCCCAGTAGTGCGGGGCGCGAACCTCGCGGCCGGAGGCCTGCTCGTAGAGGCTGATCATCTCGGACCGGGTGGGGAACCCCTCCATCCGGGCCGCCCCCACGTCGTCGAACGACATCCGGTCGAACATCAGCCACCAGCCGACGTCCGCCTCGGTCGGCGACAGGGCGCACGCCTCCCAGTCGAGCACGGCTGCAGGGCGATAGTCCTGCCACAGGATGTTCCCCAGACGGCTGTCGCCCCACGACAGGCCGACACGGTCGTCACCGGGATCATTGGCGATGAGCCAGTCGAATGCTGCTGAGAGCACGGGATGCTCCCGGCCGGCCAGTTCACGGGTCGTCGACGCCCGGTAGAGGTCGAGCTGCACGCGGGTGCTGGGCTGTCCGGTCCCGCTGGTGTCGAGCCAGTCCAGGCCGGCGGAGCGCCAGTCGATCGAGTGGATCTGCGCCATCGCCTCCAGGCCGCTGGCGACCATGCGACGGCGCTCGGCCGGTGTCGCCTCGTCGACCAGGAATCCCTCCTCGGAATAGCGGGGCTGATCAGCGGGCACCCGGCCCTCGGTGAAACCCATGACGAAGAAGGGTTGACCGATGACCGCCGGGTCTGACTCGTAGCCGAGCAGTTCGGGCACCGGGGCGTCGCAGTGGCGTCCTACCGCCTCCATCGCCCGGTACTGCACCTCGACTGAGACGCCGCAGTGGATGCTCTGAGCTGGGAACAGGGCGCCTCCTGCGGGTTCGATGCGGGCCACGAACCGGTCCGAGCGCTCGGTTCGGTCCTCGGTCCATGAGGCGTCGAAGAACACCGTCTCGTTGGAGAATCCGGTGGACACCGGGATGTCGATGTTGGTGACGGTGGCGTCGGTCCGGTTCGGGTACCGCCTGGTGATCCACTGCTCGAGAGCGGGACCGTAGTGGCTGCGGTCGGTATGGAACTTCGGCGCGCTGCTCAGCTCCGAAGGCACCTCCGACTCCTGGTCGGCGGGACTGTCTGGATCACCTGGTCGGCTCTGGTCGGTCTCACTCATCAACCCGACACTACGACATGAGTCTGCCTTGCCGTGAACCCAGCCGCCGTCGCCGCGAATCGCTTGGCAACTGATGGCGGATATTCTAACATCTATGTCATGTTTGACAACATCGACACCGGAAGCATCTCCCCGCGCAGGGTCGAACCAAGAGATCTTGAAGTGTCAGTTAAGAACGTGCGCGGATTGAACATTGTGGGTGCGCCGAGGCCTGTTGTCTCCCGCTCTTGTTCGCTGCGCTCACGGGCCGCTCGGGTCACGGCCTCGTTCGGTCGCGGCCGTGCGAAGTCAATCCGCTCGGCCTCTAAACGAGGGGACCGATAATGAGCACTGATGAGCCCGATTCCAGGGCAAGCGAAGAAATGGCGCTGGCGAGGCGGCTGAGGGAGGCGCGCGAGTACATCGGCCTGCTGCAAGAGGACGTTGCGGCTGCGCTGGACATCCCCAGGGCGAGCGTGTCGGCGATCGAGTCCGGCAAGCGCCGTGTCTCGTCGCTCGAGCTCAGGCGTCTCGGCCGTCTGTACCGCCGACCCGTGGCGTGGCTGCTCGGCGAGGAAGATGCTGAAGTGGACATGGATGCGCCCCTGTACCGGGCGACTGCTGCGCTGTCGACACAAGACAAGGAGCAGGTCTTGCGCTTCGCCGAGTTCCTCGCCGGGGCAGGACGACCCGGGACCGCCCGAGACGAGCTAGAGGAATAGCCAGTGGTTTCCGGGTGCTCCCGACGCCTCAGGGCCGCAGGACACCGCCACGCAGCCGCGGTACCCGTTCGAGGGGTGCTCCCGACGCCTCAGGGCCGCAGGCTCCGCGAGTCGCCTCTTGGTCGAGAGTCTCGGCTTGTGGCTCGCTTTCTTCCCGCTCGATGGCCTCTTGGGTGGATACCTGCCGGAGGGCAAGGGCGGCGTCCTGATCACCACCGAACGCCCGGTGCCGATCCAGCGATACACGGCGGCGCACGAACTCGGCCACTGGCGGCTTGATGGTGGCCATGACGCTGCACTCGATACCGAATCGGACGTGTTGGGACGCACCGACATCGAGCGGGAGACCCTTGCCCAGGTCTTTGCTGGAGCGCTGCTGATGCCGCCCCCGCTCGTTCACAGCATCCTGTCGCGCCGGGACGCGACATCTCTTGGCCCGTTGGATTTCTGCACCGTCGCCCGTTAAGAACGTGCGCGGATTGAACATCGTGGGTGCGCTGGGACCGGTTGTCTCCCGCTCTTGTTCACCACGTTCACGGGCCGCTCGGGCCACGGCCTCGTTCGGTCGCGGCCGTGTACGGGTCAATCCGCTCGGCCTCTAAGCAGGCGTCAGTTGCGAAGCGGTGAGGTGTGTTTGGCTCTTGGCGACGATTTACGGGTTTTTCAAGTGGCATCGGTGGTGGTGGTGGTTGGTTTGTCATGTGAGGTTCCTCCCTGAACCAAACTCGGTACTGTTCGACACTCTCATTTCTTCTTGAGGCGCGAAGAGCCAGAAATGTCAGGGTGGCGGCGGAGTTGGCTCGAGGCGGTGGCGCTCATCAGCGACACGTTCGGCGCGACGTCGCGGTGGCGCTCATCCTGGTTCGCTCCGAGGTTCGTCCGGGTAGCCGGCTTTACACGCCCGCTGACCTGGACGTGGTCAGGAGGTGTCGAGGCCGTTAATCGGGTCGTGGCTGGTGGAAATTGGCGGCGGGGGGTCGCTGTTCGGCGTCCGAGATTTTCTGGTCCCCCTGCTGGGCTGTGTTCCCATTTCTGGTCCTGGGTTCATTTTGGGTGTCTGCTGGGTCGCGTCGTGGGTGACTGGATGGTTTGAGTCTGCATGTGTGTTTGCTCGAGTTTGAGCACGTTCTGCGCTACCCGACAGATCGTTCGCGGGGGCGGGCTTCATTTGCGTGCCATGCAGGGGGTCCTTCGACGGGCGGGCCGCCCGCTCACCTGGTGGGACGGCTGACGGTTCGCCTGGGGGGCGGGTCTCGGGTTCGCTTGGTGGGACGGCTGGCG
The DNA here is from genome assembly GCA_965208435.1 of Candidatus Aldehydirespiratoraceae bacterium. Taxonomy (GTDB): domain Bacteria; phylum Actinomycetota; class Acidimicrobiia; order Acidimicrobiales; family Aldehydirespiratoraceae; genus VXYK01. Next base: position 2,931,799 of record OZ242337.1, read on the forward strand.
GTTGGTCTGGGGGGCGGGTCTCGGGTTCGCTTGGTGGGACGGCTGGCGGTTGGTCTGGGGGGCGGGTCTCGGGTTCGCTTGGTGGGACGGCCGACAGTTCACCTGGCGGGTTGGTGGGGGGTTTGAGTTTGTATTTGCCGGTGTTGGGGTCTTGGTGGACTTGCCAGCCGTGGTCGTGGATTTTGTGGTGGCAGTCGTCGCATACCAAGGCGAGGTTGTCGAGGTCGGTGGGCCCGTTCTTTGACCACCACACGATGTGGTGTGCTCTGCACCACAGCGGGTTGGCGCCGCAGCCGATGCAGTGCTGGTCTCTTGCGGTCAACGCGATCCGTTGGGCTTCAGTGGCGGTGCGTATCCGACGACCGAGCCACATGTCTTGGGCTTTGGTGTCGAAGATGGACGGCAGCAGGTTGGCTTCGAGCGCTAGCCGGTGCAGCTCGACGATCGGTATGGGTGAACCGTCCGCGAGGCGGGGGTTGTCGAGTTGTTGTTTGAGCACATCGAAGTCGGCGATCACCAACAGGTCAGTGCCCGCAGACCTGCCGCTGGCGGGTTGACAGATCAACTCGGCCAACGCGTCGGCCATCCGCTGCTGCGGTGTGGCCCGGTTGTCGGGGTCCTCGCGGTGCCACAGTTGCCGTTCCTTGGCAGTCAACGCGGTGGCGATGCGCGCTCCGGTGATCTGGTCGAACTCGCCTGACAGCACGAACATCCCAGAATCAGACGACTCGAAGACGCGGGCTTTGCGCTTGGAGCGTTGACGGTCCAACAACGCTTGGCCGTCATCGTCAGCCACGTCTTGTTGATGACGTTTCACAGTCCGCGCGAACTCATCGAAACCCTCGCTGCCCGCAGCTTCGACCAGCAGCCCCTCATCGATCGGGCTCTCACCAGACACACGGGCGATCAACCGGGCGTGACCCGCAGGGATCTTCCCGGACTCCAACGCGTCGCTGGTCGCAGGCAACTCCGACAGCCGCGCGGCGGTCTCGACGTCGCGTTTGGCCTCACGCTTAGAGGCCTGCAACTCGCCGCTAACCAGACGCTGCGCGTCGCCTTTGCTGTGACGGCGGCTCAACTCCGCCAACACCCGCGCTTTCATCGCCGTCAACCGGGACTCGGCACGGCCCAACACCTTCAGATGCGACCGCAGCCCCTGATCAGACAGCTTCGCCTCATCGACCAGCGGCACCCGCAAAGCCCCACCGCTGGCTGTGCCCTGCTCAAGAAGATCCGATCCCGGAAGGAAACTCATGGACCACAACCTACTGACCCCCTGTGACAATAACCCCGTAAAACACTGGCACTACACAAAATAATCCCATATTCTTTATGGCACAGGGCCTGTTAGCCCCCCAACCCATGACGCACACGAGCACCGCACCCGCATCGACCCCCTCAAGCACCTACGAGATCAACGGACCTGACAGTCTTGCCGCCCACAACTCGACGCATCTTGGAAGTATGGGCAGGTGGGCAAGCTCTATCGGTTGCGGATCAACCCGATTCTGGGGGATCCATCGCGTTCAACCGCGGACCCTCACCCCACCGATAGAGGCCGCCTACCCTCAAACGCGAAGAGCCACTTTGAGCGTGGTGTATACGGGCGGCTTTCGCCGAGGGGCGAGTACAATCACAGACATGTAATTCTTGGCCCAGAGGCGGGATTGCCATGCAAGCGAACAGCTTGTCGAGCAACGACGGATTGTCGCCTGAATCGGTGGGGGCGAATGTACTTGCTTGGCGCTGTTTATCCAGCAACCCCGATTGCCCGAATTTACTACCGTGGGGAGCGGTATGGTGTATGGTTAGTGTATGGCACGTACCAATATTGATATAGACGACGAGGCCTGTGCAGCGGTGATGGATCGGTTCAGGCTCGAGACCAAACGCGAGGCGGTCAACTTGGCGCTTCGGCGCCTAGCAGCAGCCCCACTTGAGCTTGATGAAGCTCGGTCGCTTCGCGGGAGCGGTTGGGAGGGTGATCTGGAGGCCATGCGATCTGACCGCGTCCGATGATTCTGATCGACTCGTCAGCTTGGATCGAATTCCTGCGGGACGCCCCAGGATCGCCTGCGAATGCTGTTGAGGCGGCGCTCGGCACCGATGCCGCGATCTGCGACGCGATCAGTATGGAGGTGCTGGCCGGAGCTCGTGACGAGGCCCATGAAGTGTTGCTGCGCGGTCTGCTGGCTCGCGCAGCCGTGATCCCGATTGAGCCGGTGGACTACGACTATGCTTCGGTGCTGTACCGGACATGTCGCCGCAGAGGTGAGACCGTTCGCAAGCTCATCGACTGCTTGATCGCATCTGTTGCGATCAAGAGCGGCCTGCAGGTGTTGCACTGCGACCGGGATTTCAACACGCTGGCCCGGCACACCGGCCTGGAGGTCCATCCCGACTCGGCGCAGTGAATCCCGTTTCTGATGCTCATGCTTGCCGTTGCAACTGATCTTCGCCATCCAGACCGACGAGTGGTGGGCCGACGTCACGTACCCGATGATCGAAGACTCCCGCAAACGGCTCCGCGACATCGTCCATCTCATCGAGCGCACCAGCAACAACGTTCTCTACAGCGACTTCATCGACGAGGTCGGCGAATCCACCGAGATCGAACTGCCCGGCACTGGCGGAGCAGCCCCAAGCATCGAGTTCGACCAGTTCCACAAGAAGGCACAGCACTTCCTGAAAGAACACCTAGCCGACGGGGCGGTGGCCAAAGTCCGCAGCGGCGAACCGCTCACCTCAGCCGACATCAAGGAACTGCAGCGGATCCTGGTTGCCGCCGATATCGGCGACACCGGGACATTCGCGGAAGCCTCCCAACGCACAGGAAGCTTCGGCCTGTTCATTCGCAGCCTCGTCGGCCTCGACCGTGCCGCCGCCATGAGTGCATTCGCCAAGTTCCTCGACGACAAGCGCTACACCGGCAACCAGATCCGTTTCGTCGAGATGGTGATCGACTACCTCACCGACCACGGCACCATCGAAACCGGCCGCATCTACGACTCTCCCTTCACCTCCGTCGCCCCCGAAGGACCCGAGGCCATCTTCGTAAACGATGACCTCGACGAGTTCTTCGCGATCGTCAGTCGCCTCGACGAAACCGCCGTCATCTGAACAGGCAAGGCTCATCTCCCGCCAAAACCCGGCGACCGCCAGGACAGCCCACTCAGAGGCCGAGCCGATTGATCCCGCACACGGACGCGACCGGGAGTCAACTGGTGCCGGCGCAACCCCCTGTCCAATCCGCGAAAAAACTCAAAAAATACTCGGCAACATCGCCGCGCTTGAGCGAACTGTATTCGCTAGTCTCTGGGGCTCATGGCTCGTTCGGTGCGTTCGGGTCCGGCGCTCCCGGACCGGGCTGAAGTCGTTGTGATCGGCGGGGGCATCGTCGGGTGCTCCGTTGCCTACCATCTGACCCGACGTGACGTCAGCGATGTGGTGCTGCTGGAACAGGGCACCCTCACCTGCGGGACCACCTGGCATGCAGCGGGACTGGTGTCGCAACTCAAGTCGACTCACTCGTTGACAAGACTGGCGACCTACTCGGCGCGCCTGTTTGAAGAGCTCGAGGACGAGACCGGTCAGGCGACCGGTTATCGAACCCCCGGATCCATCTCGGTCGCCGACAACGAACAGCGTTGGGAGGAGATTCTGCGCGGCGCCACGATGGCCGAGGGCGTCGGTGTCGAGACGCAGGTGATCGACCTCGACGAAGCAGAACAGCGCTGGCCGCTGATGCGCACCGACGACCTCGTCGGGGCGTTGTACATCCCCCGCGACGGACAGACCTCACCGGTGGACACCACCATGGCGCTGGCCAAAGGCGCCAAGAGCCGTGGGGCCACCATCATCGAGGGCGTCTCGGTCACCGAGTTGAAGGTTGCCAACGGAAAGGTCTGCGGGGTGGTCACCGAGGAGGGTGAGATCGAGACCGACACCGTCGTCCTCGCCACGGGAATGTGGACCCGTCACCTCGCCGCCCAGATCGGGGTCAACGTCCCGCTCCAGGCATGCGAGCACTTCTACATCGTCACTGAACCCCTCGAGGGCATGGAGATCGGCACGCCGACCCTGCGCGACCCCGGCAACTACACCTACTTCAAAGAGGAGACCGGCAAGCTCATGGCCGGTTTCTTCGAACCCCGCGGCAAGGTTTGGCGCACCGACCAGATACCGCGCGACTTCTCCTTCGGGACCCTCGACGAGGACTGGGAGCACCTCGGGCCGATCTTTGAACGCGCAATTCATCGTGTGCCCGCGCTGGGCGAGTGCGGACTACAGCTGTTCTTCAACGGCCCCGAAGCCTTCACCCCCGACGGCGTGTACTACATGGGAGAGGCGCCCGAAGTCGACGGGTGTTTCGTTGCCGCCGGCTTCAACTCTGTGGGGATCCAGTCAGCGGGAGGCGTCGGATGGGCGTTGGCCGACTGGATAGCGGACCGGCACCCTCCGATGGACCTCAACTCGGTCGACATCCGCCGCGCTCAGCCGTTCCAGGCAGACGCCGGGTATCTCAAAGACAGGGTCTCGGAGAGTCTGGGCCTGCTCTACGCCATGCACTGGCCGTTCCGGCAGTACGAGAGCGCCCGGGGCCGGCGGTTGTCGCCGTTGCACGACCGGATCGCGGCGGCTGGAGCCGTGTTCGGGGAGACCGCCGGTTGGGAACGGCCCAACTGGTACGCCGACGCCGGTCAGGCCGGTGAATACGAGTACTCCTACGGCAAACAGAACTGGCACGACAACATGGTGCAGGAATGCCTCGGGGTCCGGGAGTCCGTCGGCCTGTTCGACCAGACGTCGTTCGCCAAGTTCACCGTCGTTGGCCCCGATGCGCTGGCTGTGCTCAACACCCTGAGCGTCGCCGACATCGATGCGCCGATCGGAAAGGCGGTCTACACCCAGTGGTGCAACAGGACGGGCGGAATCGAGGCTGACCTGACCGTGAACCGCATCGGCGACGACGAGTTCTTCGTGGTCACCGCAGCGGCTGCAGAGACCCGGGACTGGGCCTGGTTGCGGCGGGCCTGTCGAGACAGACGGGTGACACTCACCAACGTGACCCATGACCAGGCGATGATCGGTCTGATGGGTCCTGAGAGCCGGGCCGTGTTGTCGGCGTTGACCGACGCCGACCTCTCGAACACCGGCTTCGAGTTCGGCACCGGTCGCAGCATCGCCCTCGGCGGCGTAGAGGTGTTCGCCCTGCGGATGAGCTACGTCGGGGACCTGGGCTGGGAGCTGTACGTCGCCAACGCCGACGCGGTCACCGTCTACGACGCGCTGAGGCAGGCGGGCAAGTCCCACGGGCTGGTCCATGCGGGATACCACGCCATGAACTCGCTTCGTTTGGAGGCCGGGATGCGGCACTGGGGTCATGACATCACCGACGAGGACACCCCGCTGGAAGCCGGACTCGGATTCACGATCGCCTGGGACAAGCCGGTCGACTTCAACGGACGCAGCGCGCTGGAGGCACAACGTCGACAGCCGCGCACCAAACGACTCGTTCAGTTGCGGATCGAAGACCCGGACCTGCTGACCTACCACGACGAACCGCTCTATCGCGACGGCGTCGTCGTGGGTCGAATATCGTCGTCGATGTGGAGCGCCACCCAGAACCGTTGCTGCGCCATGGGATACGTCGAGCACGACGAGGCGGTCACCAAGGACTGGCTCGACAGCGGTTCATGGGCGACCAACATCGCCGGCCGACGCGTTCCGGTGAGCACTTCGATCCGCAGTTGGTTCGATCCCCAGAACCAACGCCCGAAACAGTAGATGCGATTCGAGCTGGTGGATCCCGAGATGCCGTTGAACCGAGATAGAGGAGAGAGAGCATGAACCAAGAGGTGCGCTGCGTCATCGTCGGAGGCGGGGCCATGGGCGTGGGTCTGCTCTACCACCTCGCGCACGAGGGATGGACCGACACGATCCTCGTAGAGAAGGGTGAACTGACCTCGGGCTCCACCTGGCACGCCGCGGGCCTCATCCCCAATTTCATCGGCGATCTCAACATGGCGAAGGTCCATCAGGACGCGATCGCGCTCTATCCCGACATCGAGGAGGAGACGGGCCTGTCGGCGGGCTGGCACGGATGTGGAGCGGTCCGCCTCGCACGAACCGACGAAGAAGTCGACTGGCATCGTTACGTGCACGCCATGCTCAACCAGATCGGCGTCGAGTCCCACATCGTCGGACCGGAGGAGGTGCAGCAACTCAACCCGCTGCTCGAAGACGTGTCCGACGTGAAGACCGGGATCTACACGCCCCACGACGGCTGGACCGACCCCACGGGATGCACCAACGCCATGGCCAAGGGCGCCCGCCAGCTCGGCTGTGAGGTCCAGCGCCACAACCGCGTGGTCGACATGGCTCAACTGGCCGACGGCCGCTGGCAGGTCATCACCGAGAAAGGCACGATCACCTGCGAACACGTGGTCAACGCCGCGGGCCACTACGCCCCGCAGCTGGGCGCGATGATCGGGCTCGACGTGCCGATCGTCTCGGTCGTCCACCAGTACGTCATCACCGAACCGCTCGAGTCGATGCGCAGTCTCGGCTTCGAACCGCCGGTGACCCGTGATCCCAGGTCGAGCTGCTACTACCGCCGCGAGATCGACGGGCTGCTGATCGGCCCCTACGAGATGGCCAACGCCCAGATCTACGGTGTGGACGGGATCGACTGGGGGCTCGACTTCTATCTCACGCCGCCTGATATCGACAACATCGCCGAGTGCCTCGAGCTGGCCATGCTGCGGATCCCGTCGTGGTCCGAAGCGGGGATCAAGAAGATCGTCTCGGGTCCGATCACCCATACGCCCGACTCCGGCTATCTCATGGGACCGGCACCGGGATTCCGCAACTACTGGCATTGCAACGGCGCCTCCATCGGAATCACCCAGGGACCCGGAGCAGGCAAGTATCTCGCCCAATGGATCGTGCACGGTCAGACGGAGATCAACGTTCGGGGCATGGACCCCCGCCGCTTCGGAGACCACACCGGCCCCAAGTCCGTGTTCGCAATCGAGAAGGCGATCGACGAGTACCACGAGATGTATCAGGTCCGCCTGCCCGGGGAGCAGAGACCGGTGGCGCGGCGCCAGAAAGTCAACCCGATCTACGGTCGGCTCGACGCACTGGGAGCGCAATGGCAGGAGGTGTACGGCTGGGAGCGTCCGCAGTACTTCGGCGACCCCGAACTGCACTCGTTCAGGCGGTCCAACGCCTTCGACTTCGTGGCTCGTGAAGTCACCGGGACCCGCCGGCGGGTCGGTATTGCCGACCTCACTGCCTTCGCCAAGTTCGAGGTCGCAGGCGCTGATGCTGCGGCCTTGCTGAATCGACTGTCGGCCAACAGGATCCCGGTCCGAGACGGTGGTATCCGCCTGGTGCACATGCTCACTGAGCTGGGCGGAATCGAGTGCGAGATGACGATCACCCGTCTCGCCGCTGACCGCTTCTACCTCAATTCGGCGGTCATCGGCACCACCCACGACCTGGACTGGCTGAGCCGGCACATCGAGGCGGGAGAGGACGTGACCGTCACCGACGTGACCGACTCCCACGGGCTGCTGGCCGTGACCGGGCCACGCGCCCGAGAGGTGCTTGCGCCCCTCACCGACGCTGACCTGCGCAATGAAGCGTTCCGCTGGTTGACCGCCCAAGAGATCGTGGTGGCGGGAGTGCCCTGCAAGGCCCTGCGGGTCTCCTATGTGGGCGAGCTCGGTTGGGAGCTGCACTGTCCGATCGAACGGATGGCCGAACTCTACGACGCGCTGACAGCTTCCGGTGAACCACACGGAATGGTCCACTTCGGTGCCTACGCGATGAACGTCATGCGCATCGAGAAGGGTTACAAGGCCTGGGGGAGCGAACTGACCACGGAGATCACCCCGATCGAGGCCCGACTCGAGCGTTTCGTCGACTTCGACGGTGATTTCATCGGCAAGCAGGCCACCGTTGAGCGTGCCGAGCAGGCCGAACCGCTTTCGATGGTGCTCGTCTACTGCGAAGTCGACGCCACAGACAACGATGTGCGGGGCAACGAGGGCGCATACGGCCCCCAGGGCCAAGTCATGGGGATCGCCACGAGTGGAACCTGGGGACACACCGTCGGCAAGAGTCTGGCCTTTGTGTATGTGGATCCGGCTTACGAAGCGCCCGGTTCGACCTTCGAGTTGGAGCTTCTCGGCGAGATGAGGACCGCAACCGTGCTGGCAGAACCCGCCTATGACCCGACCAACTCTGCTCTACGCGCCTAGCTGCTGTCGATGCGTTACAGTTTCGCAGCCGCAACGTTGTGCCGGTCGGGCAACTGCACGGGAAGGACTGTGAACCCATAATGAGCGAGGAGTCTCGTCGTCGCAGGTCAGGTGGGCGTGCCGGGCGGATCGCGGAGCGCGCTGCGCCCCTGCAGGAGGACGCACGCCCGGTGCGGCCCGGGCTCCCGGGCGGGAAGTTCAAGCCTCTGGTCGAGTCGGAGATGCAGCAGGTCTACAACACCGCGCTGCACCTTCTGGAACGTGTGGGGATGGGATCCCCGGTTCCGGAGTTCGTGGAGGTGGTCGTGGACGCGGGCGGCAGCCTCGACGACTCAGGGCGGCTTCTCTACCCCAAGGCACTCGTCGAGAACGGCATTGCCACGGCGGCCAAAGAATGGACCTGGCACGGCTTCGACGATGACCGCTCGATCGAGGTCGGGGGAGACCGGGTCCATTTCGGGACCGCCGGGGCTGCGGTGTTGATGTACGACTACCAGACCAACACCTTCCGCCACAGCACCGCACAGGACGTCTACAACTGCGCCCGGCTGGTCGACCATCTGGACAACATCCACTTCTTCGTCCGCACGGTGGTGGCACGGGACCGCGAGGAATCGAGGGAACTGGACCTCAACACGGCCTATGCCGCCACTGTCGGCACCGGCAAGCCGGTCGGCACCTCGTGGTTCGAGCGGGCGCACGTCTATGAGACCGTCGAGATGTACGACATTATGGCGGGCGGCGAGGGATCATTCCGCAAACGGCCCTTCGTCGCGGCCAACAACACCTTCGTCGTGCCGCCGCTGCGTTTCGCTGAGGAGTCGACGAACTGCATGGTCGCCCAGGTGGAGTCGGGCATGCCGATCAACCTGTTGTCGGCGGGTCAGGCGGGGGCGACCTCGCCCGCAGCGTTGGCCGGCTCTCTGGCCCAGGCGCTCGCGGAATGCCTCGCGGCGCTGACCGCGGTCAACTTGATGAGTCCCGGCCATCCCTGCGTGATGGGGATGTGGCCCTTCGTTTCGGACCTCCGCACGGGGGCGATGAGCGGAGGGAGCGGTGAGGAGGGGGTGCTCAACGCGGCCGCCGCGCAGGTCGTGAACTGGATCGGGCTGCCGTCGGGTGTGGCGGCGGGCATGACCGACTCGAAAGTCCCTGACAACCAGGCGGGTTACGAGAAGGGGATCAACGTCGTGCTGGCGGGCCAGGCGGGGGCCAATCTCGTGTATGAGAGCGCGGGGATGCTTGGAAGTCTGCTGAGCTGTTCGCTCGAAGCGCTGGTGATCGACAACGACATGCTGGGCTCGATCAACCGCACCGTCCGGGGCATCGAGGTCAACGAGGAGACGCTCTCGGCCGCCTTGATCGAGGAGGTCGTGAACGGGCCGGGTCACTTCCTCGGCTCGCCCCAGACGCTCGAGCTGATGCAGAAGGAGTACATCTATCCGCTCATCGGGGATCGCGACACACCCGACGACTGGATCGACGCCGGCGGCAAGCACGCGCTGGAAGTCGCCCACGAATTCGCTGCACAGGTCCTGTCGTCGCATTTTCCGGCCCACGTCGATCCTGTTGCGGACGCTGCGGTGCGCGAGCGCTACCCCATAGTGGTGGACCGCACCGCCGGCGGTTGACGCCGCCCCTGCCGAATATCGTTCGCGCCCAGCGTCGGTGTCGGCGATTGTGGCGCGTAGAGAGATACGAAACGCGCACTAGACAGTACGACGTTTCGCGCAGTAGAGTATACGACGTTTCGCGCAGCAATCCTGTGGAGTTCTGGAAGGAATCAAGAAAGGGATCGCAACTTGACTACCGAGACAACTGACGAGCGCCTGAGGTGTCTTGAGAAGCTGCTTCGCGAAGCGCTGTCATATTTTCGTGTTGTTGTGGTCACTGGCCCCCGTCAGGCAGGCAAGACCACCCTGGTGCGAAAGGTCGTCGGGAATGCCGGGACCCTTGTTCGGCTCGACCGGCAGTCAGATCTCCAAGCGGTGCTGGCTGATCCAGCGGCAGCAGCGGTGCAGGGCCCGACACCGCGAGCTTTCGACGAGGTGCAGAGAGGAGGTGACCCGCTGGTTCGTGCCATCAAGGTGGTCGTGGATGAGAATCGAGCTCCGGGCCAGTTTCTATTGAACGGCTCGGCCGATTTCCTCATGGTGCCGGCGTTGTCCGAGTCCTTGGCAGGCCGAGCCGTGTTCTTGGAGCTCTGGCCCTTCACGCAGGGTGAGATGGAGGGCCGTCCCGACAGGTTCCTCGAGCAAGCCTTCACCGACCCGGAGCAGCTCCTGAGCCGACACCTCTCGCCGCTCTCTCCCTACGACTATCTGCAGCGGATCTGCCGAGGCGGGTTCCCCGAGGCGGTAGCGCTGCCCGAAAGGGCGCGCGGTGTCTGGTTCAGCAACTATGTTCGCTCGGTCGCTCAACGGGATATCACCGAGTTCACCGGTGCTCGTCAGGCCCAGTATCTCCCTAAGATTCTGTCCCTGCTAGCAGCTCGGACAGCGAACGAACTGGTGGCTGCCCACATCCACGATGAGTCTGGTCTGGGCAGCCGGAACACCACAGACGATTACCTGAGCCACTTACAGATGGTCTACCTCACTCATCTTCTGCCGGCGTGGTCGCGTGGTCTCACCGCCAAGATTGTCCGGCATCCAAAGGTTTACATCGCGGACACCGGCTTGGCCGCCCATCTCCTCGGCAAGGATCCCGAATCGCTGAGTCGCCCCACCGATCCGGCGCGGGGACCGTTGGTGGAGACTTTCGTGGCCAATGAGCTTCTGCGGCAGTCCAATTGGCTCGACTGGGACGTGCGACTTCATCATTTCCGAGATCGTGACCGCAATGAGATCGACCTGATCGCAGAAGCGGCAGACGGGCGGGTGGTCGCCTTGGAGGTCAAGGCCGCGCAGACCGTCTCGGCCCATGATGCTCGTCAACTGAAATGGCTTCGTAACAAGATCGGCGGTGACTTCGTGTGCGGCGTGGTGCTGCACACGGGTGAGCGCTCGTTCCGGTTGGACGACAACATCTACGCCCTTCCTATTTCTGCGCTCTGGCTCACTCCTTGACGGTCTCGTACCTCACCGGGCGGTTCTGGAACTGGGGCTGGTTGACGCGGATGTTCACACCGGAGCGCTCAGTGGGCTAAGTTCCCCTGTGACTTGTCCCCCCTTTGACCTACTAGGAAAGGTGACCCATGAAGATCGTGGTTGACTTCGACCTCTGTGAGAGCAACGCCATCTGCATGCAGATCGCTCCAGACATCTTTGAAGTGCGTGACGACGACTTCCTCTACGTTCTCAACGAAGAGCCCGGCGAGGAGGACCGCGCGCGGGTCGATGAGTGTGTTCAGCGTTGCCCCAAGCAGGCCATATCAGTACAGGGCTGAGGGGCCTGGGGGCTGACGGGTCGACAGAGGGCGCACCACGGTCTTCGATTCCATGACGCGGCGCTCTGTCACTGTCGTCGGAGCTTCTCTGGCAGGGTTGCGGGCAGCCGAGGCTCTCCGGCGTGACGGCTTCGACGGGCCGATCACGCTGATCGGCGACGAACTGCACGCTCCGTACGACCGACCGCCGTTGTCCAAGCAGTTCCTGGCCGGCGACTGGGGCGAGGACCGTCTGGCGTTGACTCAGCCCGACAAGTTCGACGACCTGGACCTTGAGCTTCGACTGGGTGTGCGGGCTGCGAGCTTCGATCTGGCGTCTCGGCGCTTGGGGATCGTCGACCTCGAGGATCAGGTCGGCAGCGGGGGCGGTGATCCGGGTGGTGGTCGGGGCGGCAGTGATCGGGCTGGCAGTGGCGGTGAGGAGCTCTTTGTTGACGGGTTGCTGATCGCTACGGGTGCGCGTTGTCGCACGTTGGGGGGCTCTGAGGGGCTCGACGGCGTGTTCGTGTTGCGCAGCTTGGATGATTCGCTGGCGATCCGAGCCGCTTTCGATGCCGGGCCGGTTCGGGTGGTCGTTGTGGGTGCCGGGTTCATTGGTTCGGAGGTGGCCGCTACGGCGAGATCACAGGGGCTTGAGGTGACGATGATCGAGTCGCTGCCGCAGCCTCTGAGTCGGGTGCTGGGCGATGAGATGGGTGCTGTGTGTGCGGAGCTGCACCGTGAGCATGGCGTCGACCTTCGTACCGGTGTCGGCGTTGATGCGATCGAGGGCGATGGCCGGGTGGAGAGGGTGCGGCTCAGTGACGGCAGTGTGATCGAGGCGGATGTGGTCGTGGTCGGGATCGGAGTGGTTCCCAACACGGAATGGCTCGAGGGTTCGGGGTTGGGAATCGACAACGGTGTGGTATGCGACGCCACCTGTCTGGCTGCTCCCGGAGTGACCGCTGCGGGTGACGTTGCCCGCTGGCCCAATCAGCGTTTCGGTGAGGTGATGCGGGTCGAGCATTGGGACAACGCTGTTGCGCAGGGCGCGCATGCGGCTAGGCGCCTGCTGGTCGGTGACGATGAGGCTGAGCCTTTCGTTCCTGTCCCTTGGTTCTGGTCCGATCAGTACGACCGCAAGATCCAGATGGCCGGCCGTATCGGCCTCGACGACGAGATGCACATCGCCACGGGCAGCCTCGCCGAGAGGCGCTTCGCCGCGGTCTACGGCCGCGCCGGCCGCCTGGTCGGCGTTCTCGGTTTCAACCGCCCCCGCCATGTGATGCGCTACCGGATGCTCATCGAGTCCGGCGCCTCCTTCAGCGACGCCATCGCCGCCGATTTCTAGCGCGTTGGTCACCAGCGGGGGAGATCACCAGGTTGTGTCTCGACTCCTCTCGTGTCCTCTATTTCCTTTCAACCTGTCTTGATGAATGGTGTTGACGGTCGATGATGCTGACGATAGTGTTTCAGCATTACCCCCTATTCGATTCGACGGTAGGGTCGAGACCGCCCTTCGGGGCGGTCTCTGTCTTTTGGCGGAGGCGGCAGTTGATCACCAATTCCGTCGCGGCGATGCGATTTGTGCGCGACGGCTTGAGTATGCGCGTCGTGGTGGTCAACCCAGACCCCCGCATTCGGAGCACAAGGAATCTGGCCGATTCTGCGACCTACGTGAAGCGTCTCTGGAAGAGTCACTTGAAGCGAAGTCAGTTCCCCGACACGCTGACCGACGAAATTGGAACCATCACCAAGTCACCCGACTGGTGAGGGGCTGCTGTTGTCACACACCGATGCTAGTTTCTCGCCTTGGCTTGAGCACCGCGCTCGAGTTCAACAAAAAGGAGGCCTCGATGGCTGAACTGACTTTTGATTTGCTGCGCGATGCAGTCGGGGGCGGTGCGGTGGCGCTTCGCTCGATCATGCGACTGCAGCCCGTGGACGGGCCTGGGGGGAAGGTGTTTCCGCCGACCTACGCAGTCACCGCACAGCACAAGTATGCCGTTGAGGAGAGGCAGGTAGGAGACCGAGTGGTAACGACCGTGTTGCTGGACTCTGTTGCCTCACAGGCGAACCGTGCTGAACTTGCTTTGAAGGAAGGCTGGGAGGAAGGGGAGCTGAGCTTCCCAGTTCCTTACGTGGACTTCACGGGCGAGGCCGACGTTGATGACCTCGGGAAGATCACCGTGCTGGATGCGCCTCACCGGTTTGCGGACGCGATCTTCCGCGACAGCATGCTTGAAGGAACGTTGTTCCGTCTGAGTGAAGTCGGTAGAGCCGTCACCGACGCCCGCCCGGGAAACGCCACGGCTATGTTCCGCTACGCACCAACGGCGCTCTTGTTCGGCCAGTGGGACTCGACTGGCCCCAAGGGTGGCCTGGGCTCGAAGTTTCAGCGCGCCTATGTGTCAGAGATCGTCGGTCTGGATGCTCAGATCGGGCGCAAGGTCGGGAGCCGTATTGATCCGCTCCAGATCGAACGCGCCGCAGCGATTGCGTATGAGCACAGTGATCCGGCCCAAGTATGGACGTTGGACAAAGATGAGGCGGCGCAAGAGAAGGGGAACGCCAAGACTGCGGGATCCGACGGTCGTCCTTCCGAGATCAATCACGGCAACATAGCGCCCTCGATCGATGCACAGTCTGGTGGGGTGACCATTTCGGGAGCCCGTCAGACGACGGTGATCTCACTTGCTGCGCTAAGGCGTCTGCGTTTTGCCAACGTAAGCCGAGAGGTGGAAGTGGCGGCGCGCACAGCCGTAGCGGCACTGGGTGTCGCGGCTATTGCCTATGGATACGAGGCGGATCACGATCTTCGGTCTCGTTGCCTGTTGATTCCGGAGCACAAGCCGGTTCTGGAGCTGGTGGGCCGTGACGGTTCGACGCCTGAGCCACTTGAGGTTGACCGCGATTCTGCCGCGCAGTTGCTGTCGCAAGCATCACGGCACGCGGTCGAGGCCGGCATCGGCTGGGAACTTGAACAGACTTCCCTGACACCGGCACCGAAGCTGATCGAATTGTTGAGGCGCAGCCGCGAAGTGTCCGCCCGCGAACCAGTGGGAGAGTGACTCATGACCGCAATTGAGGTCCACTTTCTCACTGGTCGATTTGTCGCGACAGCGCATCATGACCGAGGGGAACACGAGTGGCCACCCCACGGATCGCGGTTGTTTTCTGCAATGGTTGCGGCGTGGGCTGACTCTGAGGATCCCGACGGATCCGAGCGGACCGCGCTCGAATGGCTGGAAATGCAACCGCCTCCTCGGATAACGGCACCTCAGGCAGTTCCGCGAAGAACGGTAAGGCATTTCGTCCCGGTCAACGACACCCGAGTGATCTCTCCGTCCTCGTACGACCGCCGAGCCGTTGACATTGAGGAGTTGCTCGAGCAGTTCGAGGGTGAAGTTGAAGCGGCCGGCGGTGAATTGACGAAGAAGGCAGAGCGGTTGCGCAACAAGCTCGACAAGAAGGCAGACGTCGACTCACTCGTGGGTAGTGCCGGGAACACGAATGTTGTATCCGCTTTGGCGCTGTTGCCTGATGAACGTGGGAAGAAGGAACGTTCCTTCCCTTCGGTCACACTGGTAGCGCCTGAGTCCGTGGTCAGCACAGGTGAGCAACAGAGCCGGGCAGCGGTTCGACCCCGGCACAACGTTGTGACCTATGTTTGGGACGGCAGCCCGCCGGAGTTGACGGCTGAGGCCCTCGATGGTCTGTTGGGGCGCGTTACGCGGTTGGGCCACTCGTCAACCCTCGTTTCATGTCGCCTGACTGATGCGGCACCCCCAGCGACGCACGTGCCCGGTGAGGGTACGTCTATGTTGCGGTGGGTGCGTCGGGGTCAGTTGGCCGCGCTTGAGCGAGAGCATGCCCGACACCAAGGTGTCAGCCCACGCAGTCTGCCGTTCCACGCGGTTCGATATCGCGAGTATGGCCCGGAAGAGGTTGTTTCGAGTGAAGTGATGCGCCCGACGACAGCCGGAGACTGGATTGTATTTGAAATAGTTGCCAGGGATCGTCGGTTGCCTCTGACGCGAACGGTTGAACTCTCGAAAGTCCTTCGTGACGCGATGATGAGTCGCGTGCCGGATCCCCTTCCAGAAGGGGTCAGCGGTCATCGCATTGACGGAGGGCCGTCGAGTTCTCCGCACATTTCCTTCCTAGCCTTGCCGAACGTCGGACACGAACACGCTGACGGCCGAATCATGGGTTTAGCGATCTCGCTGCCAGATGGTCTCGATGAGGTGGCGCGTACCGCGACGCTTGTTGGGATTCGTGCTTGGGAAGCTCAGCTGGGGGGCAGGCCCCTGCAGCTGCAGATGGGCAGCAGAGGCGATGTCGAGATGCGGAGGAAACAACCGCCGTTCACGTTGAGGTCTCTGAACCCAGCAGTCTGGTCATCGCCTTCGCAGCGATGGGCTTCGGCTACTCCCGTCGCTCTGCCGGCGCACCCCGGCAGTCTTGGCAGTGGAAGCGCCGCGGCCCGTGCGAAAGCGTGGACCCGTGCGTTGGAGTCTGTTGCCAAGTCTTGCGAGCATGTCGGGCTTCCGCGGCCCGTTGATGTGACGGCATCGCTCGTCCCGGACCTCATCGGAACGCGGCCGGCACGAGCTTTCCCTGTGTTTCGACAGGGCCGCGGCGGCGTGACGCGACGGCTCGTTCATGTGGCGGTTGAATTTTCTGAACCGATTCGCGGACCGCTCGTGCTTGGAAGCGGGAGATTCCTGGGACTCGGCCTTATGCGTCCGATGGACGGCCCTGTCACAAATGAGTTGAGCGGCAAAGGACGTAATAGCGATGGGTGACCTCGCAGCAGCCGATTTCGACCGCTATTTCCGAACCGTACACGGCCATGACCCGTATCCTTGGCAGAGTCGCCTGACACGGCAAGTTCTGGCTGATGGGAACTGGCCCTCAGTGATTGATCTCCCCACGGGAACTGGCAAGACGTCCGTCCTCGATACGGCGATCTTCAGCCTGGCAGCCCGTCCCGATGTGTTCCCGCGCCGTGTTGTCTTCGTCATTGATCGGCGGATCGTTGTGGATCAGGTCTACGAACGCGCCGAGAAGATCGCTCGCGCGATCAGTCGTGCCGACCAAGGAGTGCTGGCCGATTTGCGGGAGCGTCTCGACGGACTGTCGAGTGTGAGTGCGGTGTTGGGAGTTTCGGCGCTCAGGGGCGGAATCCCTCTCGATGGTGAGTGGTTTCGGCGACCTGAACAGCCATGGGTGATGGTCTCGACGGTCGATCAGTTTGGTTCGCGCTTGCTGTTCCGTGGTTACGGTGTAAGCGACCGGATGCGTCCTGTCCATGCAGGACTGGCCGGAAACGACTGCCTGGTCTTCCTTGACGAGGTTCATTTGAGCCGGGCATTTGCTGAGACGTTGCGTGAAGCGTCCGCAGACGAAGCAGTTCCAGGTATTCGGTCGGTGGGCGGGGGTCTTCCACGTCGATTCCAGATCGTCGAAATGTCCGCGACCCCCACCGGTGAGGGCGAAAGCCGGTTCAAACTGTTGCCAGAGGACTGTGAGTCATCGGTCACGCTCAATGAGATTGCGAACGCACCCAAACGAGCGACGCTCGTTGAGGTGCCTGGTTCGCGCCCTGCTCACGAGACGATCCCAAGGTCTGTATTGGAACTGCTCAGAAAAAAGCTACGAGATCACGAATTGAGTGTGGGAGTGATCGTGAACCGTGTACGTACCGCTCGTGAGGTTCACGCGGCGCTCATCAAGGCTGGGATTACGGCGCACTTGGTGACGGGCCGCATGCGACCGATCGACAAGCAGGAGGTGTTGGAAGACATCAGCGAGTGTGTTGACCCTGATCGTTTCTCGCCTTTGGAGCAACGGACCGTCGTCGTGGCAACCCAGGCGATCGAGGTGGGTGCAGATTTCAGCTTCGACGCTTTGATAACGGAGGCAGCACCGATCGACAGCTTGCAGCAGCGTCTGGGCCGACTCGACCGACGCGGAAAACTAGCCGAGAGCAGTGGACCCGCGCGATGTTGGATCCTTGGTGTTGCATCGGCCCTCAATCCAAAGAAACCGGATCCGATCTACGGCGATTCGGTCCGAGTCGCATGGGAGGGACTGCAGACACTTGCCCAAGATGGCCAGGTTGAGGTTGGGCCGGCAGAGCGACTCTTGGATCGTCTGGATAGCGGAGCGCAAGCACCCAGGTCCGAAGCGCCGCTGCTCCTTCCGACCCACATCGCTGCGTGGACGCAGACCAACCCCCGACCGGTGATCGATCCTCCGATCAGAGAGTTCTTGCACGGCAAGGAACGTGAGGATGAACCCGATGTATCGGTGGTGTGGCGGCTGGACCGCTCCGAGCAGGCCATTGTCCTGGTCCCGCCTCGGCCAGCAGAGTTTCTGTCTGTCCCAGTTTCAGCAGTGCGACGTTGGCTCAGCGGCACGGGGGAAGTTCCAGTGGGAGATACGGCCACCGTTTCCCCAGAGGAGGAAGAAACTAAACGCGGCAGATCAGCGGAGCGGCCATTGAGCGGTGTGGTCCGCTGGGAGCGCAAATCTAACGCTACGGTGCCAATTGACGACGTCAAGGCGATCCAACCGGGGGATGTGATCATCGTGGATCCGGAGTTTGGCGGATTGCGCAACGGAACTTGGGATCCGAGTTATCGCCCGGAGGCGCGTGGATCGTCCGACGACCGTGATACGGAACCGAGGGAATTGCTTGACATCGGTGATCAAGCCCAATACGAGCACGGTAAACGGGCAACCCTTCGTCTAGATCCACGCCTGTTTGAAAGTCTCGGTGTTCCACACTTGCCTGACCCCGCGCAAGAAATCGACGCAGAGGAGCCACCACAGGAGATAATCCGAGATTGGTTGTCCAAGACCCGTGATCTACCCGCGGGCGCGATACCAGAATGGCTGCTGGGTGTGGTCAAATTGCTTGCCAAGAATTATGAGCATCACATTGTGAACGGTACGGACGATGCGGACTACTACCTGTTGGTTCAGAAGTCGGTTGACCCAGCGGTCTTGGACAGTTTTGAGGATCAGCCGTCTCTCACGGGCACCAGGACCACGCTCAGAAACCATCTCGTTGGCGTGGGGGCCAAGGCTGCAGCGTATGGACGCAGCCTGCAACTGCCCAGCGAGGCAATCGACGATTTGCGCTTGGCTGCCGAGTTGCACGATCTGGGCAAGGTTGATTCTCGCTTTCAGGACCAGATGCATGGTCACGACCCTGTGCTCCTCGCAGAGCCGGACGAACCACTCGCCAAGTCGATTCCTGGTGCCCGAACGCAACGACATGAATGGCCACCGGTACGCCACGAGTTCAGCAGTGTCGCACTTGCCCAGAGCTTCCCTGAGTTGCTTGAGAGAGCGAATGACCGAGACTTGGTGCTTCATCTCGTCGGCTCCCATCATGGGCACAGCAGACCGATCCCGATGATCAAGGAGGACGACAAGCCACAGACCCTGAAGGTTTCTGGCGAGTTTTTGGAAGACGGATTCCGGCTGGTCGCCGACGATCAATTGCGAACAGCGCAGGAAAATTGTGGACTGGTGTCCATGGAGATCCACTCGGACCTTGCCGAGACACGGCTTGCCTTGGAAATGGCCGATCGCTTCTGGCGGTTGCAGGGACGTTACGGTCACCATGGCCTTGCCTGGCTCGAAGCGATTTTGCGGTTAGCGGACTGGCAACAAAGCGCAGAGGAGCAGCCATGACTGAACCTGAGGAGATCTTGCTATCAGGTTTGCCGGGAGACAATCCGTTGGGGTTTCTAGCGGCGCTAGGTGCTCAGACCGCCCTTGTTGATAAAGGTCACGAATGTGCTCTCGGATGGACCGACGAACCGATACCGCATGCAGTGCTTACGCCTTCTCTCAGCCTTGATGAGATTGCCCAAGCAACACGCGAAGTCGCAGAGAAGTGGCTCAACGGTCCTGCACTGGACGAGGCGGTCGACCTCACACTCAAATTGAAACCGCCCGCGATTCGAGATTATCTCATTCGTGGACGTGCCGCGGGGGCATCGGGAGTGCTCGCGTTTTGCCTCTTGGCCGAGGACAGCTTGGACAACAGCAAGAAGGCGAAGCCGACCGACCTCTACTTCACGGCCGGACAGCAGAAGTTCGTTTCGATAGCTCGTACCAATCTTGAGAAAGTGACTATCGACGAACTTGTTGCCGACTTGGGATCGCCCTGGAGCTATAGAGGTGATCGTGACTCGCTAATGTGGGACACAGTCGATGATCGGGATCATGCCCTCAGTGCTTCGGATCCTTCAAAGAGCAAGAAGCCTGTCAATCCTGGTGCCGAAGCACTTGCCGTCATTGGCCTCTCCCGATTCCCCTGCTTTGCTTCGCCTGGTCGGACCCTTACGCGGGGCTGCTCTGGAGGCTGGAAAAGGGGGGAATTTGTCTGGCCATTGTGGACTGGGCGCGCTTCGGTTCGAACCGTCGATTCCTTATTGGCCCATGTAGCGCCCGAGGGCAGAGAGGACAAGCGTCGTCACTGGTACCAAGGATGGGGAGTCAGCCGAGTCTTGCAGTCACAGATTCGGCGCAGCGACCAGGGAGGGTACGGAACGTTCGGCCCTGCACGCGTGGTCTGGCAGCGTGAGTGACGTTCCTGATCTTGTACCGGCTCGGATGATCAATGAGTTCGAGTACTGTCCGAGGCTCTTCTATCTGGAGTGGGTGCAGTCCCGTTTCGAGCACAATCAGGACACGGTTGAGGGACTCTATGTCCACCGCGTGGTCGATGCTGGTGGCGGTCGAATGGGCACAGTCGAGGATCCGCCGTTCAAGAAGGCAAGATCCGTCGAGTTGAGTTCCCATCGGCTCGGTTTGATCGCTAAGGCCGACATCATCGAGCAGCGCAACGGCAGTGTCGTGCCGGTTGAGGTGAAGCGCGGGCGGCCACCCAAGCACGGCCCGGCGTGGATGCCCGAGCAGGTCCAGATCTGCACCATCGGCTTGCTGCTGCAAGACAACGGATACGAGTGCACGGAGGGGCAGTTCTATTTCGCTGAGACTCGCAAGCGGACAACAGTTCAGTTTGACGATTCGCTAGTCGCCCACACGCTTGAGTTGGTGGAGCAACTCCGGGAAACAGCCGCAAGGTCTGATGCGCCGCCGCCACTCGTCGATAGCCCCAAGTGCCCGAGGTGCTCGCTCGTGGGCATCTGCCTGCCGGACGAGACAAACCTCCATACGAATCGCAGCACAGCGGCTCCTCGGCGCCTCACTCCGCGAGACTCGGCCGCGAGGCCTCTGTATGTGACAGAACAAGGAGCTCGGATCGGTATCCGTTCTGGGCGGGTGGTGGTCAACAAGGGTCGCGACGAACTCCAGCAAGTTCGGCTCATCGACGTGTCGCAGATCTCGATCTATGGCAATGTCCAGATCAGCAGCCAGATGATGCGGGCAGCCTTTCGGGAGGGAATACCGGTTTGCTGGTTCTCGTACGGGGGGTGGTTTCAGGGCATTGCGGAGGGATTGCCTTCCAAGCATGTCGATCTCCGCCGCCGCCAGGTCGCGATCGCGGCGCAAGCGGGACTTCCGGTGGCTCAGTCGATGATTGAGGGCAAGCTGAGAAACTCACGGACGTTCCTTCGGCGAAACGCCCGCGCCGATGTCAGTCGGGAACTGGAGCAACTCAAGTCCCTCGCCGACGGTGTCGGTCGGAGTGAGTCGATTGAGAGTCTGTTGGGGATGGAAGGGACTGGAGCGCGACTGTACTTCTCGAAATTCTCCTCGATGGTCCGTGATACGAGCCTTGGGGTATTTGATTTCAACGGACGGAACAGGCGACCTCCGAAGGATCCGGTCAACTGCCTGCTGTCCTATGTGTACGCACTTCTGACGAAAGACTTGACCGCCGTTGCGGTCGCCGTCGGGCTCGATCCGTACCTTGGTGTTTTCCACCGGCCTCGCTTCGGTCGTCCCGCTCTGTCGTTGGACCTCGCAGAGGAGTTCCGTCCGCTGGTCGCGGAGTCTGTGGTAATCAACGTGATCAACAACGGCGAGGTCAGTGCAAGGGATTTTGATGTCCGAGCCGGTGGAGTCTCGCTCTCGCAGAACGGAAGGAGATCGGTCCTGTCCGCGTACGAACGACGACTTGACACCCAGGTAACGCATCCCACCTACGGGTACAAGATCACGTATCGACGCGTTCTTGAGGTTCAGGCGCGTGTCCTCGCCGCTCACTTGCTGGGCGAGATCCCCGAGTACACGCCGTTCATGACGAGGTAGTGCCATGGCGACTGGCAGGACCCGCTTTCTTGTGAGCTACGACATCAGCGACTCCAAGCGTCTCAGACTGGTTCATAAGACCGTCAAGGACTATGGCTGGCCAATGCAGTACAGCGTTTTTGTCTGCGACCTGGACGGTGTGGAGATGCTACTGTTGAAGCAGGAACTGAGTTCGATCATTCACCATACGGAGGACTCTGTGGCATTCGTCAATCTTGGCCCCCCAGCAAACCGCGGTCGCGACTGTTTTGATTTCATGGGTCTCAGGACAGCGCTACCTACCTCCGGCCCCACGGTCATCTGATGCGAGCGCTAAGTTGCGTTGCCAAGTACCGGGGAGCACTCGAAGCCTGGTCGGGGCAGGTTTTGCAACTTGACAACTGAATCCACACCCTTCGAAGCTTCGGCTTCCTA
This sequence comes from Candidatus Aldehydirespiratoraceae bacterium, assembly GCA_965208435.1. GTDB lineage: Bacteria > Actinomycetota > Acidimicrobiia > Acidimicrobiales > Aldehydirespiratoraceae > VXYK01. Next base: position 2,954,092 of record OZ242337.1, read on the forward strand.
CACCGCTCGCAAACAGCTGCGAACACGCAGGTAAACACCCCTATATCAAGCGAGCGGTCAGGCCGGGCAATTGCCCGGCCCTCCATTGAAGGCGGAAGGTCAGCCATGATCCAAGCATAGCAGGTCGAAGTCAGGCCGGGCAATTGCCCGGCCCTCCATTGAAGGTCGGGTAACGTGAAAGCACCCCACCAGTCTAGACCGGTCAGGCCGGGCAATTGCCCGGCCCTCCATTGAAGGCGGGTATTGTTCGTGGCGAATGTATGTATCCTTGCCATGTCAGGCCGGGCAATTGCCCGGCCCTCCATTGAAGGATGCTCATCCGGCGTGGCCTGCGCCGGGCTCGTGGGGCGTCAGGCCGGGCAATTGCCCGGCCCTCCATTGAAGGTGTCACGCCAGACAGCAAATAACCGAACTAGCGACTAGTCAGGCCGGGCAATTGCCCGGCCCTCCATTGAAGGAGAATTTCGGCGGACATGACCTGCTGCTGACTGCCGGAGTCAGGCCGGGCAATTGCCCGGCCCTCCATTGAAGGGACTCAACTCTCAAAGTAATTGAAGAGTTGGTTACACGTCAGGCCGGGCAATTGCCCGGCCCTCCATTGAAGGTAACTTGGCGTTCTGGCACTGGGGCGCCGCTGCAGACGTCAGGCCGGGCAATTGCCCGGCCCTCCATTGAAGGGATCCTTACCCTGACGTCGGCCTCGGGGATCTCGCCCCGGTCAGGCCGGGCAATTGCCCGGCCCTCCATTGAAGGGGGATGGGTTACGGCGAGACCGGCAACGTCAGCATGGGTCAGGCCGGGCAATTGCCCGGCCCTCCATTGAAGGGAAAACGTGGTTATTGAAGACCTCGCGCTCCGGGAACGTCAGGCCGGGCAATTGCCCGGCCCTCCATTGAAGGCCGCTGCACGAAGACGGATCGGTGCTGTATCCGAACAGTCAGGCCGGGCAATTGCCCGGCCCTCCATTGAAGGCAGCGCACCTCCGAGGCCGGACAGCCGACCACACTCGTCAGGCCGGGCAATTGCCCGGCCCTCCATTGAAGGACTTCCGACGGTAGACGAGATTTGAGTTCGCCCGACCAGTCAGGCCGGGCAATTGCCCGGCCCTCCATTGAAGGGGTGAGCCCGATCGTCGACATTCGTCCGGTCACCACGGTCAGGCCGGGCAATTGCCCGGCCCTCCATTGAAGGCGCGCTGCCGGATTAGTTGGTGTCATAGTTAGCCTGTGTCAGGCCGGGCAATTGCCCGGCCCTCCATTGAAGGTCGATTTCACGCGTCGACGACTCAGCGAAATCGTACCGGTCAGGCCGGGCAATTGCCCGGCCCTCCATTGAAGGGGTCGGGACACACACAGATAAGGCTGAAACATGAAGGTCAGGCCGGGCAATTGCCCGGCCCTCCATTGAAGGTCGATCACGAGTAGTCGCCTTCGTCGGTCTCGTAGGCGTCAGGCCGGGCAATTGCCCGGCCCTCCATTGAAGGGGGGCTGTTCTGTTTGTGTAGGTTGTAGGCGCTAGGGTCAGGCCGGGCAATTGCCCGGCCCTCCATTGAAGGGCGTACTTGGCGGCAACAAACACAAACTTGCCCTCAGGTCAGGCCGGGCAATTGCCCGGCCCTCCATTGAAGGGACCCGGCTGGACCCGGCGGGCCGCAACGCCTTGATGTCTGGCCGGAACCGTTGATCGCTCTGTACCGGTCTTCGCCGCGCAAGATCACGTTCCGCTGGAGTTCGTGGGCATGCCGACAGCAAATGGAACGAGGCCGCCGATCTGCTGGCAACAACAGCCGCTCGATCACAGCAAGGCCGACACGGAACCCTGCCTCGTAGATGATCCTGGCAGCGTCACCGGCTGACACGCGGCCGCAGCGCCCTGACGCTCGACCGGACACTCCCCATGATCGCACGGAACGGCAGCATGAGGAGAACTGCTGCGCAGCCGCTACCGGCTGCTTGGACTGGTTTGCGGGTGCGACCCGAGGGGCCCCTCAGAGCAATGTCGCTAAGGAGCTTCGCCTTGACGGACGGGTGGCTGGTCGCTTCGGTGATGTACTCGTTGACGCTCGGCAGGCCCTCTGAACCGCACGGAACCATAAGCTCCAGGTTGTCTGAGAGTCCTTTCTCGGTGAGGTTGGCAGAGCCGACCAGCGCGCTCACCACTCGCCCGTTGTTGATCGCGGCGACCGCTTTGCCGTGCGCCATTCTCTTGACGGGTCTGGTGCGGTACCAGGTATGCACCTCAACGTTCTCGCGCGTTAGGAATCGGGCCGCGGAGCGCCGGTCCTCGTCCGTTGCCTTAGCGAGACTGTTCGGGCGCATGTCGCCAATGATGATGGTGATACGTTGGTTCGCTGGGGCCTGGCCGGCAAGCCAGGCTAAGCCCTTCACCGAGACATAGCCCGTGCAGACGACCAGTCCGTCTCCGTGTGCGTGATCTCTGATGAATGCGCTGATCGTTTGCTTGATCGTTGCCATCGCTGCACGATAATCGAACCGGCACACGCGCCTAAAAGCGAGTTGAAATGGGGACACGAACCCTCGATATCGAACTCGGTGAACACACACTGACATGGCCGGTGGAGATCACCGCAGAACCGACGAGTTCACAGATGCTCCAGGCAATGGTTTTGTACCGTACAGATGGCGGTACGGGCCACTACAGGCGCTCTGCGTCGCCGTGGCGCACCTACAAGGCCAAGACCGACGCAGCGCCGCAGGGCAGGGGCCGCTCGGGGCGCCTCGAGCGTCCCGTCTCTCGAACTGAGGCATCGGGTTAGCGATCGATCTCCGTTGCGTGCCACAGGTCATACACGTCGCGGCGCTGCGTACGGAACACCAGCGAGCACGCCGCCCATCGTGCGAGCAGTGCTCCCCGCACCTGCAGGGGGGTAAGCCCCGGAGTTCGCTTCCGCCGCGGCGAGCGTAAGCCCTGCCCCCAGCGCTTGATTCAACGCTGCGCGAGGAGTGCCTAGCTCAGACGCAAGGGTTAATTTTCATATATTTCATGATGTTTGGATAGCTATTGTCACACCCTGTCGATAGAGTTGCATTCATGGAACTTGCTCCTGCCTCGGACCTCTCGGACACCTCAGCCGGCGTCGGCCCGGCTGCTGGTGGGGTCGTCCATGTCGAGACGGTGGACGTGGCCGGTTTGAGTGACGACGGGTTGTCGTTGCGCCTGAAGGTGTTGGGGCGTGCGGAGTCTCGGTTGGCGGCGATGAAGGCTCAGGTGTTGGCCGAGGTGGGGCGTCGTCACAGCAAAGGCGACGCGCAACGGATGGTTCGAAACGAGTTGCAAGCCTCGAACCGTGAGGCCAAACGCGATGTTGAAACAGCGGCCCGGCTGTCGGAACTGCCCTCGACGAGTGACGCTCTGGAGTCTGGTGAGATACCCGTGGGCCATGCCCGCCTGATTGCCCGTGCTTCTTCTGAGAGCCCGATCGATGAGTCCGTGCTTGTCGAAGCAGCCAACATCGAGCCTTTTGATGAGTTCGCGCGTACTGTCAAACGTCATCAACAAGAGGTGGCTGACGATGGCGGGCAGGCGATGCTGGATCGCCAACGCTCCAAGCGCAAAGCCCGGATCTTCGAATCGTCAGACTCCGGAATGTTTGTGTTGTCAGGCGAGTTCGATCAGATCACCGGGGCACGCATCGCCACAGCCTTGACCGCCAAAGAACGTCAGCTGTGGCATCGCGAGGACCCCGACAAGCGAGCCACGCCACAACAGCGGATGGCTGACGCGTTGGCCGAGTTGATCTGCCAACCCGCAGATGACGGCAAGTCTGCGGGCACTGATCTGTTGGTGATCGCTGATTTCGATGTGCTCGAACAGCAACTCGACAACCCCCGGTTGGCCGACGGTTCCCCCATACCGATCGTTGAGCTTCATCGTTTGGCGCTTGAAGCGAACCTGTTGCCTTCGATCTTCGACACAAAGGCTCAAGACATGTGGCTCGGCCGCCGCCTGCGTACCGCCACTGAAGCTCAACGCATCGCGTTGATCGCACGCGACCAGCACTGCATCGGCTGCGGAGCCAACCCGCTGTGGTGCCGCGCGCATCACATCATGTGGTGGTCAAAGAACGGACCCACCGACCTCGACAACCTCGTGCTGGTATGCGACGACTGCCACCACAAGATCCACGACGACGGATGGCAAGTCCATCGAGACCCCGACACCGGTAAATACCACCTCAAACCCCCCAACCCCACCGACAAGGCCGGCGCGACGCGACCGACGGAACACATGCAGTCAAGCAGCGCAACGCAGAACCGGGCCACCCACGACATGCCGACTCAGCAGGCGCGGTCAAGCCGTGCAACCCCGACCGGGCAGTCCGATGGAGAGTTGGGTAACCGTGGTGTCGTAGCAGCGGTTGTCGAGTCGAGCGTCCCCGACCGGGCAGTTGGGATCGGGCAGCTCGAGAGTGAGTTGGGCAGTCGAAGTGTCGTAGCAGCGGTTGTCGAGTCGAGCGTCCCCGACCGGGCAGTTGGGACCGGACAACCCGAAAGTGAGCGGGTCAGCCGAAGTGTCGTTGGTGGAGTTGTCGGGTCGGGTGACCGAGGTCGGGTTGTTGGGGTTGGGCGATCCGAAAGTGAGCGGGTCAGCCGAAGTGGCGTAGCAGGGGTTGTCGAGTCGAGCTACCCGACTGGGCGTCCCGAAAGAGAGCGGGGCAATCGAGCGGGCGACGCAGGCAGGTAACCGAGCCGATGATCCGAGGCGCCACTAGACGGTGCCGGAAGCAACCCCTCGGAGAATGACTGCTCGGGAGGAGACTGGATCGGTACCGGACCAGAACACAGGTAGCGCCAAGGCTCTGACGAACGGGAACGGTTGATCTAGTTGCGAGTCACCCAGCCTTTGCAGGTCCTAGCAGGTCGGAGTTGAGTTCCGGAGACGGCCGATCGACGGCGGTCTCGGTGGTCCGTGAATGCCTCTCGCGCCGATAATCTCAAGACCTTGGTATCCTCACCGGAACCGAATGGTGGCTGCCGCCCGCGCAATGCGGGGTGTGCAGCTGGGTAAGAGACCCGACAGAACACACAGGAACAAGCAACTCATGGCAACCAGCCTGCGCCCCAAGTCTGAGACCATCGCCGATATGGCGAAGGCTTTCGATCTAGGCGAGAACGACACCGGCTCGCCGGAAATACAGATCGCTCTGCTATCGGCACGGATCGCGCACCTCACCGAGCACATGAAGGTCCACAAGAAGGACCATCACACGCGCAGAGGCCTGCAGATGCTGGTAGGCCGCCGTCGTCGCCTCCTCGACTACGTCAAGGACAACGATGTTGAACGCTACAGAGCAGTGATCACCCACCTCGGGCTGCGTCGCTGAATAAAATCCGCAGAACAAGCAGAACACAATCGAAGAGCAACCCGACTGGGCTGCTCCCAACCGGTTGGATCAGGGCCAACACCCAGAACCAACCCGACGAATCCCAGCAGCTGGAACGTCCAGCAAACAAAGAGCACAAGACCGTTGGTGCTAGTCGAAAATCTCTGAACTGATCAGCGGCCCGAGAGGCCGAGACCAAGATCAGCGATTTCCGACTGGGAACTGGCAGTCATGTGTTCAGGAGAAACAACAACAACATGACTAATCCCCAATCCTTCACCGGGTCGTTCGCGCGCGGTGAGGGCAAAGACGCCACATTCGAGGTCGGCAAGTTCGCCCCCCTCGCCGGTGGCTCAGTAACTGCCAGTATCGGCGACACCGTCGTGCTGGTCACAGCAACCGGGGCGGCCATGCCCCGCGAGCATGCGGATTTCTTTCCGCTGACAGTAGACATCGAGGAGCGGATGTATGCCGCCGGGAAGATACCCGGCTCCTTCTTCCGCCGTGAAGCCCGAGCAGGTGAGCAGGCGATACTCACCTGCCGCCTGATCGACCGGCCGCTGCGTCCGGCCTTCCCCGACGGTTACCGCAACGAAGTCCATGTCGTGGGCACCGTTCTCGGAGCCGATCAGAAGAACCCCTACGACGTTCTGGCCCTCAACGCCGCCTCGCTGGCTCTGTGCCTCTCGTCGATCCCGTTCGACGGCCCCATCGGAGCAGTCCGCATGAGCTGGTCGCCAGAAGGCGAATGGATTCCCTTCCCCACCTATCAGGAGTCCGCCGAATCGGCCTTCGAGATGGTGGTCGCCGGACGCCTGAGCGACAACGACGTTGCCGTGATGATGGTCGAGGCCGGCGGAACCGGAAACTCCTGGACTCTCTACGAGTCGGGTACCCCCAAAGTCGATGAGGACGTGCTCGCCGGAGGCCTCGAAGCGAGCAAGACCTGGATCCGCGAGATGATCGAGCTGCAGCAGCAGGCGATCGACGCGGCCGACGACATCACCAAGATGGAACCCCCGCTCAGCGTCGACTACAGCGACGAGATCCTCGCCGCAGTGCAGGCTGCGGCCACTGACCGCATCGCCCACACGCAACAGATCGCTGACAAGACCCAGCGACAGGCCGCAGAAGCAGAACTCAGAGAGGCCGTCGTCGCCGAACTGGCAGAGTTCACCGCAGAAGACCCCAACGCGGCCAGACAGATCAAGAACGCCGTCCGGGCGATCACCAAGAAGGTGGTCCGCCGCCGGATCGTCGAAGAGGGGATCCGCATCGACGGACGCCGCACCGACGAACTCCGCAAGGTCACCAGCGAAGTCGAGGTGATCCCCACAGCGCACGGCTCAGGCCTCTTCCAACGCGGCGAGACCCAGGTGCTCAACTTCACCACACTCGGCATGGGTCGCAGCGACATGATGATCGACGACATCTCGCCGACAGACAAGAAGCGGTACTTCCACCACTACAACTTCCCTCCGTTCTCCACCGGCGAGACCGGATTCATGCGAGGTCCCAAACGGCGTGAGATCGGACACGGCGCCCTTGCTGAGCGGGCCGTGTTCCCAGTCATCCCCTCCTTCGAGGAATGGCCCTACACCGTGCGGACGGTGTCTGAGGTCATGGCCTCCAACGGGTCGAGCTCCATGGGTTCAGTGTGCGGTTCAACGCTCTCGCTGATGGACGCGGGCGTGCCGATCAAGGCTCCAGTCGCCGGTATCGCCATGGGGCTGGTCCACGCAGAGGGCAAATACGTCACGCTCACCGACATCCTCGGCGCGGAAGACGCCTTCGGTGACATGGACTTCAAGGTCGCAGGCACCACCGACTTCGTCACTGCCCTGCAACTCGACACCAAGATCGCCGGCATCCCGGCCAATGTTCTGGCGAATGCGCTGGCACAGGCCAGAGAGGCGCGCCTCGACATTCTCGACGTGATGGCAGAGGCCATCGCAGAGCCCCGAGAAGATGTGCGAGACACCGCCCCGAAGATCACCACCTTCGAGATCCCGGTCGACAAGATCGGTGAGATCATCGGCCCCAAGGGCAAGGTCATCAATGCAATCCAGGCCGAGACCGGCGCCGACATCTCAGTCGACGACGACGGCATGGTCGGCGTTGTCTCGATCGCATCAGTCGACAACGCCAAGGTGGTCGAGGCCGAGCGCCAGATCAAGCTGATCCTCGACCCGCCCACGGCCGAGGTCGGCGCCACCTACCCGGGCCGAGTCGTCAACATCACCAAGTTCGGCGCCTTCGTCAACATCCTTCCCGGACGCGACGGCCTGCTCCACATCTCCAAGATCGGAGGCGGAAAGCGCATCGACCGGGTTGAGGACGTGCTCTCTCTGGGAGACGAAGTCACAGTCGTCGTTGAAGACGTCGACCCCAACGGCAAGATCTCGCTCAAGCCCGAGGGCGCTGAGGACTCCAACCGTGACCGCGGCGGCCGTGATCGCGACCGCGGCCGCGGCGGTGACCGTGACCGTGATCGTGACCGTGATCGTGACCGCGGCGGTTTCAACCGTGACCGTGACCGTGACCGTGACCGTGATCGTGACCGCGGCGGTTTCAACCGGGACCGCAACGGCCGCTCCGACCGCGGCCCCCGGACGAGCGAAGACGGTGATCGTCAGGGTGAGCGTCGGAGCGAGCGCCAGGGTGATCCTCAGACAGTCTCGTTCGAGGATGCCTTCGACGCAGAGCTGTCACAGGAGTTCGACAATCTCGGCCCGGCCGCTCCCGCCCGTGGGCGGGGCCACAGCTCCGGCGGACGCGGTCGTCGCTAGAACCTGGTGTACCCGCGGGTCCCAGCGGCTGTACTGTTGTTGAGGTATGCAGCCGTTCCGTAATTTCGGCGAGAGCGACGATCCGTGGTTCCGGGTCGGTCAACTCGCCGTAACTACCACCGTCATGGTTTCGGCGATGAGCGTCGCCTACATGTTCGTCTGGGCCTTCGAGGGCTTCAGCCGAGGTCTCGACCGACCGATAACAACGAGACTCATTCTCGACACTGGGGACCAGCTTTGGTCGCAGGGCAGTGTGGGCGGAGGCGAGATCTGGAGGTTGCTGACCTGGCCGATCCCGACGCAACCGGGGCTGTTGGAACTACTGTTCGTCGCTGTGTTCTGGATGTTGGGATCCCAACTCGAAGCCCTCATGGGGCGCAAACGGTTCACGTTGTTCCTGCTCGTTCTGACCGTCGTGCCTGCGCTGGTCATGACCGCCCTCGAGTTCACCGCTGTCTCTGGGTACGCCTACGGCCTCCGCTATGTGGAACTCGGCGTCTTGGTCGCGTTCGCAACCCAGTACTCCAGCGTCCGCTTCTGGCCGGGAATCCCAGCCTGGATCCTCGCGTGGGTAATCGTCGGGATGGCAATGCTGCAAGCTGTCAGCAACCAGAGAGGGTACGAACTGGTCCTCACCTTGACCATGGCCCTGCTCGCGCCGCTGGTGTTGCGTGCCCTCGGCCACGCCGAACAACACGAGTGGCTGCCCGAGCTTCCGCTGCCGGCCAGACTCACCGGCCATCCACACCGCCGTCCGCCGCGTCCCCAACACAGACGCCCCCAACCCCGCAGCACCCACCTCTCATCGGTCCCACCGCCTCCGTCGCCACCCCCAGCCGACGTCGCGGCCCAGGCCAGGATCGATGCCCTGCTCGACAAGATGGGTGAGCAGGGTCTGGAGAGTCTGAGCGAAGCTGAGCGCCGCACGCTCGAAGACCTCTCAAAGCGTCTGCGTGACAGACGGGACCGCAGTTGAGTTCGTCCATGATCCGAGTCGGAGTGGTCGGTGCCGCAGGGCGCATGGGCCAAGCCGTATGCAGCGCGGTCGAAGCTGATCCGCAGCTTGAGTTGGCCGCAGCCATAGACATCGAAGATTCACTCGAGGTGCTCGTGGACACGGAATGCGACGTAGCCGTTGATTTCACGGTCGCCCCAGCAGCCTGCCGAACGCTCGAGTTTCTTGCAGCCCACGGGATCCATGCCGTGGTCGGAACCACCGGATTCTCCGAGGAGGACTTGTCGAGGTTCGCTGAAGTGTTCACTACGAGCAACTGCCTGATAGCACCGAACTTCGCTGTCGGGGCAGTGCTGATGATGCGTTTCGCCGAGTTGGCAGCGCCGCATTTCTCAACAGCCGAGGTGATCGAATACCACCACGACGCCAAAGTGGACGCGCCGTCGGGCACGGCGGTCCACACCGCCGAGCGGATCGCCGCGGCCTCGGCCGACTGGGCTGACGACCCGACCCGACACGAAGTGCTTCCCGGTGCGCGCGGAGGCCGGGGAGCGGCCGGCATAAGGGTTCATTCGGTGCGGATGCAGGGCGTCGTCGCCAATCAGGAAGTTCTGATGGGCACGACCGGTCAAACCCTGTCGATCCGTCATGACACCATCGACCGCACCTCGTTCATGCCCGGTGTGCTGCTGGGCTGCAAGCGGATTGCCGACTTCGAGGGGTTGACCCTCGGTCTAGATGCCATCCTCGAACTCTGAGCCGGCGGAGCCCCCTCTGCCAACGGAACCCCCTCTGCCAACGGAACCCCAACCGACAGAGCCCCCTCTGCCAACGGAACTCCCTCTGCCAACGGAGCCCCAACCGACAGAGCCCCCTCTGCCAACGGAGCCCCCTCTGCCAACGGAGCCCCAACCGACAGAGCCCCCTCTGCCAACGGAACCCCCTCTGCCAACGGAGCCCCAACCGGCGGAGCCCCCTCTGCCAACGGAGCCCCAACCGACAGAGCCCTTCGAGCCGGCCGAACCAGCAGCACAGCCGAAGCGCCCCATGTTGTCGTTTCGCTGGATACTCTCGCACCTGTTCGTGCTGACGATGGTCGTTGTCATGATCAACCTGGGGTTCTGGCAGATGCGTCGTCTCGAGGAACGGCGGGATCAGAACAGCGAGATCAGAGCTGCGCTCGAGGCAGAGCCACAGGAGATCGGAACGCTGCTGGTGTCGCCGACCACACCGCCGGACCACACCCCAACAGTCGCATCCGGCTCGTACCTTGATGAGCATTCGTTCCTGGTCGCCAACCGGACCTACGAGACCGAGCCGGGAAACTGGCTCGTCACGCCCCTTGAACTGGCGGACGGCACGGTCGTTGTGGTCAGTCGCGGCTGGGTTCCCAGGCTCTGGGCGGCGGGGGTGCGCAGCGACGATCTCAGCGCGCCCGCCGGTGAGGTGACCGTCACCGGCAGGGTCTTCAGCAGCGTCGGCGGCGGAAGCATTGGCACCAACGAGATCGCCGTACTGACTGAATTGAATCGACTCGACCTCGACAGGGTCGCTGAACTGACCGGCCTCGAGGTTGCGGACCTCTGGGTGCAACTGGCGCAGCAGGAGACTCGACAGCACCCTCCACAACCTGCGAACACTTCACTGCCAGTCCCGGTGCCCCAAGCAAGCCTCGATGACGGACCACACCTGTCATACGCGTTCCAGTGGTTCTTCTTCTCGGCCGGCGCCGTCGTCGTCTACGGCCTGATCCTCACCAGGCGCGGTCGCGAGTCACGGCGCGCGCCCGCCCAAGCCCAGGCAGCCGTGACCGCGGACCTGTGACTGCCTCGGAGCTGTGATCGCCGCGGGCCTGTGACTGCGCCGGGTTGGTGGCAGCGTTGGAATCGTGGCCCCGGCAGAACATGCCCGACCTGAACTGCGGCCGCAATGCCACAAACCTCGAAAGATCACACTCGAAAGATCACAAATGCGAACCGATCGACGCTCCGGCGTGGCACGATAACAGGATGCAAGCACGCTTTGGGCGGGTACTGACCGCCATGGTCACACCGTTCGGTTCCGACGGGTCGCTGGATCTCGAAGGCGCACAGAAACTGGCCCGCCACCTCACCACCGGAGGCGGCAGCGACGGTCTGGTCATTGCCGGCACCACAGGAGAGAGCCCGACGCTCACCCACGACGAGCAGATCGATCTGATAGCGGCGGTGGTGGAGGCCGTCGACAAGCCTGTCGTCGCCGGCGCGGGAAGCAACGACACCAACGCAGCGGTGGAGTTGAGCCAACGCGCCACCGAGGCCGGCGCCGCAGGACTGCTGCATGTGGCTGGGTACTACAACCGTCCGAGTCAAGCAGGGTTGATTGAACACTTCCGTGCCTGCGCCCAAGCCACCGACCTGCCGATCCTGCTGTATGACATTCCCGGTCGCACCGGTCGCAAGATCGCCACCGAGACGATGGCGGAACTGTTCAACACGGTGCCCAACATCATCGGCGTGAAGGATGCCGCCGCGAACCCCGCTTCCACGGCAAGGCTGCTGACGCTGTCGCCGCCCGGCACGGAGGTCTACAGCGGCGACGACGGGCTCACCCTGCCCTTGCTGGCGATCGGTGCTGTCGGCACCATCGGCGTGGCGACCCACTGGGTCGGAGTCGAGACGTCGCAGATGCTGGAGGCGTTCTTTGCGGGCGATGTGCAGACAGCGGCTGAGATCAACCGCCGCCTGATCCCGTCCTATGAGTTCGAGACGGGCGATGAGGCCCCCAACCCCGTTCCGGCGAAGGCGATGCTGCGAGTCATGGGCCTGCCCGCGGGCCCGACACGCTTGCCGATGGGTCCCGAGCCCGAGGGCCTCCAACAGTCCGCCGAGGCGGTCCTGTCGGCGCTCGGACGGTCTTGACATGGACTCGACCCGGACCTGACATGGCAGAACCGGTAATCATCACCTTCCTCGGCGGCCTCGGAGAGATCGGGCGCAACTGCGCGGCCATCGAGACGAAGGGTCGGGTCGTGGTGCTCGACTGCGGCCAGATGTTCGCAGGCGACGACCTGCCCGGAGTAGACGCGGTCCTGCCCGACCTCGACTGGCTGATTCAAAATGCCGACCGGGTCGAGGCGGTGATCGCCACCCACGCCCATGAAGACCACATAGGTGCGCTCCCATACCTTCTGCGGCACATGTCGCTGCCCGTCTACGGGTCGGTCTTCACCCTCGGCATGATTGAGCACAAGCTCCGCGAGGCAGGCTTGAAGGGGAGAGCTGAGCTGCGCAGGATCAGCGACGGTGACCGCCGCAAGATCGGTCCCTTCGACTGCGAATTCCTGCCCGTCACCCACTCGATCCCATCGGGCAACATCACCGCGTTCCACACCGATCAAGGCGTGATTCTCCACTCCAGCGACTTCAAGTTGGATCTGACGCCCGTTGACGGCCGCCGCACCGACCTGTCCAGGATCGGTGCGCTGGCCCATGATCCGGGCATCCGACTGATGCTCGCGGACTCGACCAACGCCGACAGCCCCGGCGCGTCCCGGTCGGAGAAGGAGATCGGCGGCGTCCTCACCGCGCTGCTGCGGGCCAACGATCAGCGTCGCGTGATAGTCGCTTCGTTCGCCAGCCATATCCACCGGCTGCAGCAGGTGGCCGACGCTGCGTTGACGACCGACAGGATCGTCGTGCCCGTCGGGCTATCCATGCGGCGCAATGTCAAACTCGCCCGGGAGGTGGGGGTTCTCCGCATCCCGGACCACGCGATCCGAGACATCGAAGACATCGACGAACTCGACCCCCAGCGAGTCTGCGTCGTCTGCACCGGATCCCAAGGCGAGCCTCGCGCCGCACTCACCCAGATGGCCCGAGGCGAGAGTCGTTGGTTGAAGCTCGACGACAACGACACGGTCATCTTCTCCTCGCACCCGATCCCGGGAAACGAGACGGCGGTGGCGGCGGTCCGCAATGGGCTCGCCCGCCTCGGAGCACGGGTGGTCCACAGTGGGATCGTCGATGTCCACACCAGCGGACACGGCAAACAGCAGGAGCTCAGGACCCTCCATTCGGTCGCGGTTCCCGATTTCTTCGTGCCCGTGCACGGAGAGTACGCCCATCTCGTGGCGCATCGTGATCTGGCTCTGGAGATGGGGATGGACCGTGACCATGTGGTTGTGGCCGAGGACGGGGACCAGCTGGAACTGTCAGACTCGGGTCTGGTACACCTCGGATCGGTCGGCGGGGACCACCTGTATGTCGATGGCACTGTCGGTGACCTCGGCAACGCGGTGCTCGGTGACCGCCGACTCCTCGGCGCCGACGGCTTTGTTGCGGTGATCATGCACGTCGACACTCAACGGCGCGAGTTGTTGGTCGGGCCCGATGTCGTGTCACGCGGCTGGGTCGAACAGCCTGCGCTGCGTGCGCATGAGACCGCTGTGGGCGACGCGGTGGAGACCGCAGTGATGAAGGCGCTCGACGATCACGGCGATGACTTGGCCCGTCTGTCGCAGATCGTGCGCCGAGCTGCGGGCAGCATCGTCGCGGAACGGACCCGCCGCCGACCGATGATCGTGCCGATAGTCCGCGAGGGCTGAGGACCCGACTGTTTCGAGACGGTTCCTACTCGCGTGCTGTCAGCCGAAAACCCCATCCCGCCGGTATCGAAGTCCAGCACGAGGCTGAGGCCCGATCTTTTCGAGTCAGCCGAAAACGGTTGGACGGTCGGGGCGCGCCGGCGCGCAAGATCATCCGCTGGAAGCGGCGCACACGGGAAGCGGGGTACATACCGCTGTCGCAGGGCGCTGGTAGCGTTTCGGTATCGTGGCTTCCAAAGCAGACTCCCCGAATTCGAACTCCAAGAGCGGCTCGAAGCGTGCCGGCGCTTCAAAGAACGCCCCCAAGAAAGGGCGCGGCTCCAAGAAGTCGGCTGTCTCCCGTCGTTCGGTCGGGGGTGTGTTGTCGGGCCACCGAAGCGATCTGCTGGGTCTCGGGGCAATACTGCTGGGCCTCTTGAGCGCAGCCAGTCTGTGGTTCGGAGCAGCCGGTGCGGTCGGTGTTGTGGTCGACGACGGGCTGGCCGCGGGGGTTGGTCTGATTCGTTTCGTTGTGCCTCTGGGCCTCGTCGCCCTGGGAGTGGCTCTGATCCGCGGCACCGACGCCGGCAGCGAGTCTGAGTGGCCGACACGTCTCACGGTGGGCGGGATCCTGCTGTTGATGTCGTTGAGCGGACTCCTGCATGTGCTGAGAGGCCGCCCCGGTATCAGCGACTCCGTTGATGAATGGGGTGCCGCGGGAGGTTTGTTGGGGATCGGTCTCGGCGGTGCGCTCCATGCCGCTGCAGCGGTCACCGGCAGTGTTCTGATTCTCGGTCTGTTGGGCATCGTCGGGGTGATCGTGCTCACGGGCAGTTCCGCGGGGGCACTGGGCCGGGGCCTTTTGATGATCGTCGGGCCGCCGTTCCGTTGGTTGAAGGCACAGGTGCAGCTGCTGTTCAGCGATCTCTCGAGATCAGGGTCCAGCGAGGCTCCGGAGCCGTCCCATACGCCAGAGTCGTCCCAAACGAAGGTCAATGTCTCTGAGGGCAGCGATTTCGGCGCGGTCGTCGATGGTGCGGTCGCTGCCGGGGACGCCCGAGAGGAGGTTCCTCCCGCCGACACCGGGAACCGGGCCGATGTCGCCGAGGCGGAGACCGGCGACGGCCCCGACGAATCCGCCGCGGAGCCCCGACCGCGGCGCACCCGCAGACCGAAACTCGAGCCGGGACTGGTCACCGAGCAGAAATTGCCCCTGGAAATGAGCCCTTGGACACTGCCGTCCCTGTCGCTGCTGTCTCGCAGCAACAAACAGGAGATCGACACGATCGATGTGGTCGAGCGCGGCAAGCGGCTGCAGGACACGCTCGCCCAGTTCGGCGTGGAGACCAGTCTGCTCGAGCCGATCGTCGGCCCGACCGTCACGCGGTATGTGCTGACCTTGGGCGAGGGGGTCAAGGTCACCAAGTTCGAGAGTCTGCGCAAGGACATGGCCTACGCCATGGCTTCGCCCGACGTGCGTATCATCGCCCCGATTCCGGGGCGGCGCGCCATCGGGGTGGAGGTTCCCAACAACAAGCGGGAGATCGTCACGATCGGCGACATCCTGGCGTCGAAGGAAGCGAAACAGGCCTCCCACCCCCTCGAGGTCGCCATCGGCCGTGACATCAACGGCAACAACGTGATGGTCAACATCGCCGAGATGCCCCACGTGCTCATTGCCGGGGCGACGGGTTCGGGCAAGTCGTCGTGTCTCAACTCGCTGCTCTCATCGATCCTCATGCGCTCCAACCCCGATCAGGTGCGAATGATCCTGGTCGACCCCAAACGGGTCGAGATGGGGCAGTACGAAAAGATCCCCCATCTGCTCACTGCACCCGTCACCGACCCCCGAAAGGCTGCCAACGCCCTCGCATGGGCCGTGCGTGAGATGGAACGCCGATACGACCTTCTGGCAGACGTGGGCGTGCGTGACATAACCGGCTACAACACCGCCGTCGACAACAACACCTTGAAGCCCCCCCTGGGAGTGCTCGATGACAAGGGTGAACCGGTCACCTACAGCCGCCTGCCGTTCGTGCTGGTCGTGGTCGACGAACTCGCCGACCTGATGATGGTGGCCGCCCGCGACGTTGAGGAGTCGATAGCGCGCATCGCCCAGATGGCCCGAGCCGTAGGGATACACCTCGTGATCGCCACGCAGCGCCCCTCGGTGAACGTCATCACCGGTGTCATCAAGGCCAACATCCCGAGCCGCTGGGCTTTTGCAGTCTCGAGCCTGACCGATTCGCGGGTCATCCTGGACCAGGCGGGCGCGGAGCGCCTGGTGGGTGGTGGCGATCTGCTGATGCTGGGCACTTCGTCCTCGGCCCTGAATCGAATCCAGGGCTGCTGGGTCGAGGAGTCCGAAGTGCGCGCCATTGTGGGCCACTGGCATGAACAGGCCGGCAAGCTGAAGCAGGATCCTGTGTCGTCGCGAGCCGCGGGCAGCGCCGTTACCGGGGAGGTGGCTGAATCCCTGGGCTCGGTTGCCCCGCTTGACGGCGACAGCGCGATCACCGGGGAGCCATCGCCCGACTCAGTCACCGCCACCCCCCGAGAATCTGGCGATGACAGCGATGAACTCCTCGACGCGGCGATGGAACTGGTGGTGCAGACCCAACTCGGCTCGACCTCGATGCTGCAGCGCAAGCTCCGGGTCGGCTTCGCGCGCGCCGGGAGGATCATGGACCTGCTCGAACAACAGGGTGTGGTGGGTCCGTCCACCGGGTCCAAGGCTCGGGAAGTGCTGCTGACTCAAGACGAGCACGAGGCACGTCGTGGCACAGGTCGTGGCGCTGGGGGAACCGCCGAAGACCCTGATACCGACTTTTGATCGGTAGCTTTGGAATTCAATGACTGCCGGCCTCCTCTACGCGATCGGTGGATTGGCAGTGCTCGCCGTGGCTTCGGACCAGTTCGTCACCGGGGCCGTCCGGTTGGCGGTCGTCATGCGCATCGCACCGGTGATCGTCGGGTCGGTCATCGTGGGATTCGGTACCAGTGCCCCCGAGATGGTCGTGTCGGGAATCGCTGCTGCCGACGGCAATCTTGACATCGGTGTCGGCAATGTCGTCGGCTCCAACGTTGCCAACATTTCTCTGGTTCTCGGGTGCGCGACGCTCATCGCTGCGGTGCCGGTGCAGCCTGCGATACTGCGCCGCGAGGTTCCGATATCAGTGGCGTCGGTGGTGGTGTTCGCGGTGCTGCTGCAAGGTGAGACCACCCGGTTGGAGGGAACGATTCTGGTGCTTGCACTGGTAGCTGCGCTTGGGTTCCTCCTGCGCTCTTCACCTCGGTATCTCGCGGAGCCGTCCACCCCCGAGAAAGCGGACCCCGCACAATCAGGCCTGATACCAGAGGCAGGCCTGATACCAGAGGCGACCGGCCCGGAGGCGCGGGGATTCGCAGCGCTGCCACAGGAAGTCGGTGAACTCGTGGGCGAAACTGCACCTTCGGCGCTCACCGAGACGATCCGCACCGTCGTCGGGCTGGTCCTGGTGGCGGGGTCGGCTTGGTTCGTTGTTGCAGGGGCCGAACGAATTGCCGAGGAACTTGATCTGACCGGCGGCTTCATCGGCTTCACCTTGGTGGCGATCGGAACGTCAGCACCCGAGCTGTTCACGGCGATCGCGGCCTCGCGCCGCGGCGAGATCGAACTCCTGATCGGAAACCTGCTCGGTTCCAACATGTTCAACAGCTTTGGTGTCGGCGGCGTGATCGCGCTTGTCGGGCCGGGACGGGTACTCGACTCAGGCCTGGCCGTGGGCGGTTCGATCATGATGGTCGCGGTGGTGGTCCTCAGCGCGGTGATGATGATCACCAAGAAGCAGGTCAGCCGGGCCGAGGGGATAGTCCTGTTGGCCATGTGGGTGGCCTGCGTGGTTGTGTTGGCGACCACTTAGCCTGGATCCACCGGTGGGGTTGGGTTGTTGGTGTGTTCGCGTCCGCGGAAAAGGCCTCCTGGTCTGCGATGATTGTGATGACTAAAAGTCACTTTCGTCACAAAAACAGGAGGCACTTTTCGTGTCTGTATCATCGCGCGGGTTGGACCGGTTGGCAACAACGTTTGATCATGAGGGCCTGGTAGCGAACGCGGGCCTGGTTCTGGCTGCGACGTTGTTCGCTCGTTTGGGTCTGTCGGGGTTGATCAAACGGTGGGTGGA
This sequence comes from Candidatus Aldehydirespiratoraceae bacterium, assembly GCA_965208435.1. Taxonomy (GTDB): domain Bacteria; phylum Actinomycetota; class Acidimicrobiia; order Acidimicrobiales; family Aldehydirespiratoraceae; genus VXYK01. The sequence goes on from OZ242337.1 coordinate 2,971,907, forward strand.
CACTGGTTCGCCGAACCCGGACCGCAAGGTTTTGACGGTGGTCGCAGCGATGCTGGCGGGTGGCACCCATATTGATCATGTCGACATGCTGCGCGCCGGGCGCACTGGCAGCGTGTTGGGGTTTGCCCCCGCGGCGCCGTCGACGGTGGGAACGTTTCTGCGGACCTTCACGTTCGGTCACGTCCGCCAGCTCGAAGCGGTGGCCTCGCGGGTTTTGGCGCGGGCCTGGCAACTCGGCGCAGGCCCGGGCTCTTCGCCGTTGGTGGTGGATCTGGACTCCACGGTCTGTGAGGTGCACGGCAAACTCAAGCACGGCGCCTCCTACGCCTACACCAAAGTGTTGGGCTATCACCCGCTGCTGGCTGTGCGTGCGGGCACCTCTGAGGTGCTCGGAGCGCGGATGCGCAAAGGCTCCGCTCACTCATCGCGTGGTGTGCTGCGCTTCGTCGATGAGCTCATAGCCAACCTCAAACGCGCGGGTGCTGCCGGGCCGGTCACGATACGCGCCGATTCGGGGTTCTGGTCCTGGGGGCTGATCGACCGTCTCAACACTGTTGACGTGAAATGGTCGATCACCGTGTCGCTGAACTCTGCTGTCCGCGCCGCTATCGAGACGATCGGCGACAAAGCCTGGGTTGACATCGACTACCCCAAAGGGGGCCACGCCCAAGTCGCCGAAACCCTCTATACCACCGGCCGCGGCAAACAACGCCGCACCGTGCGCCTCGTGGTGCGCCGCACCCGCCTCACCGACCGCGCCCAGCAACGGCTCTGGCCCAACTGGCGCTACCACGCCTTCATCACCAACAGAAACGACCTCAGCACCGTCACAGCAGACCAATTCCACCGCAACCACGCAGTCGTCGAGCTCGCCATCCGCGACCTCAAAGAAGGCTCCGGACTCAACCACATCCCCTCCGGGCACTACCCAGCCAACTGTGCATGGCTCGCCTGCGCCGTGCTCGCCCACAACATCGGCCACTGGACCGCCATCCTCACCAACACCACACCAGCCACCAACCAAACCCGCCGCACCCGCCTCACCGCGCTGCCCGCCGTGCTCGTCAACCGATCCGGCACACACACCCTGCGATACCCCACCCGCTGGCGATGGCAAACCCAATTCACCAACACACTCACCAAACTACGAAACCTGCCCGGACCCTCCGGCTAACCCCCACCACCCAGAGGAACCCGGCGCCCTCCAGCACACACCCAGCGCCACCAACCCAACCCAACCCCTGAACCCTGAACCCAACACGCCCCAACACGCCCCAACACACCAAACCCAGTCCCAAACACCCAACCCGACACCCGCCCACCAACCACCCCACCCACCAACACCGAATCGGTGGATTCAGGCTTAGAGCACGCGCAAATAGGTGCAGGACCTCGCGGCGCAACGTTGTGTCTTCCGCTCTTGTTCGCTGCGCTCACGGGCCGCTCGGTCCACGGCCTCGTTCGGTCGCTACCGTGTTGTCCCGCCTATTCGCTCGGCCTCTTAGAGTCGACTCAGAACCGGCTCAGCGCGCCGGATCTTGGCCAGCTCATCAAATGGGGAGTTGGTGGAGCGGTGCGATCAAGGTGATTTGATCGTCGGCCTCGAGTACGAACTCTTCGCTCGCCCTGTGGACCACGCCGTCTGGGCGACCGCGTCAACGTCGAAGCTTTCGTCAATATCTAGTTTGTCAATATCTAGTTTGTCGACCCCCATTCCTATCAGTGCACCGCTCGACAGTTCAGGCAGCAGCGCGTACTGGCCGATTGGGATTCGGCAGGAGTGCTTCTTTGACCTCAGCCTCATACGCCGCGCGGGCGCCATCAGCGTGCGTCGAATTTCACGATTGGGCACCTTCTACGTTCCTGTTGATTTAGAACGTGCGCGGATTGAACATTGTGGGTGCGCCGAGGCCTGTTGTCTCCCGCTCATGTTCGCTGCGCTCACGGGCCGCTCGGGCCACGGCCTCGTTCAGTCGCGGCCGTGTGCGGGGTCAATCCGCTCGGCCTCTTAGCGGGTACACATCTAACAGGTCATAGCCTTGCATCTCCACCTGAAGGGCTGCAGAGTCGGCAACCCGATCAGTCCTGTTTCGGACCGTTGCGGAGTCCGCGCATCCTTGCCGCAGAGGAACGGTTTGACCCTCGACGCGACTTGAACTCTCCAAGAGGCCACGGGAATGTCACATCTGCGTGTTACCTTGCTCGCCGTGAGCACACAGGTTGGAGAGTCTACGGATCCCTCTAGTGCTGTTAGCGCGCGGTGGCGGTTGAACCGCGCCGGGATCGTCAACGTCTACCAATACGAGAACGAGGTTTTAGACTTCGCCGGGGGACGGTTGCTGCTGCGCGGCGTGAACGGTTCGGGCAAGTCGACCGCCATGAACATGCTGCTGCCGTTTCTGCTGACGACCCGCCAGGGACGCATCGACGCGGCGGGGGAGCAGAGCGGAATCCTCAAATCGTGGATGCTCAACGGGCGCGACGACCCCCAGCCGGTCGGCTATCTGTGGATCGAGTTCGAGCGGCAGGGCGAGTTCTTGGTGTGCGGGTGTGGCATTAAAGCCAGCCGTTCGTCCAACAAGGTGTCCACATGGTGGTTCATCACATCGAAACGGCCCGGTGTCGACATAGCACTTGTGTCCGGCGGTGTGGCGTTGTCGAGCGAGGCGCTGCGGGCATCGCTTGACGGTGACGAGGTCTTCGTCGAACGGCGCCGCCGTGACTACCGGCGCACCATAGAGCAGCGGCTCTTCGGCGGGGCGTCCATCGATGCGCACATAGAGCTGCTCAACAAAGTCCGCAGCCCCCGCGTAGGCGACCGCATCGACTTGGACCTCCGGGACCACCTCGTAGGAGCCCTCCCTCAGCTTTCTGAGCAAGCGCTGGCAGAAGCCGCGCAACCCCTCGACGACCTTGAGGAGTATCGCCGCCGAGTCGCGGAACTGGCTAAGACGCTGGAAGCCGTCCGCGGCCTGCTCGACGTGTACCGGTCCTACTGTCTGAGCGACCTGCGTCGACGGGTTGAGGAGGGGCGCCGACGCCTCAGCGTTCGGAGTGACTGCGCCCGCGACGAGAAGCGAAAGAGGCGCGCCGCCGATGCGGCTGAGGCCGATGTGAAGCGACTCGACGCGCAGACTGACGAACTCGCCAAGAGTGAACGGCGCCTTCGCCGGGAGATCGAGGCGTTGGAGAAATCCCCCGCTTATCGCGAGGGTCAGCAGCTCGAGGGTCTGCGCAAGCATGTTCTCGAACTCGCCGAACAATGCGAGAGATCGGAAAAACGCGTGTTCGATAGCAACGAACGCGTCCGAGAGGCTGCCGAAGCTCTGGAGCAGGCGGCGAAGCGGGGTCACAGCGATGTCGAGGACCTCAACAAAGACTTGGCGACGGCGGCCGAGTTGGGCCACTGTTGCGGGCTCGACCGTAGGCCGCCCCGAACGGTGGCGTTGGGCGAATCGGCTGTCGCGGGCATCGAAGTCGGGGAACCCGAAGCATTCGATCCCGTACCGGTTGACCGTGAGATCTCCGCGGCGGTCACCGCGGTCGGCCGACGACGATCCGATATCGAGCAGGTTGAGGAGGCCCTCGATGCCGAGCGGGCTGCTGAGGAGGGACTCCGACAGGCCGAATGGGCACATAACCATGCGATCGGCGCCGCCACACGAGCCGCCGAACGTTTGGCCGAAAGCAATCGCCTTGTCAGCGCGGCCAGAAGCGAGTGGATCGATCAGGTCCGGTGCTGGGCGTCGCTAGCCCTCGGCCTCTTTCAAGCAGCGGGAATCAAAGCACCCACAACGGCAGCTCAGGCCCGCGCGGCTGCTTCCACTGGTGATGGCGGCTCGGTCCATGATGACGCGGACACCGGCGTATCCCACACGACACCTGACGACCCGGAGGATCTGCGGACCAGTCTTCTCTCCGAAGCCAGCGACCTGGTAGAGCATTGGCAGGGGTTTCTGGGCTCGCTGAAGTCAAGGCTTGCGGGTGAGCGGGAGGCTGAGCGGGAGGCACTGCAAATCGTTGAGGATTTGGCCGGCCGCACAGAACCCGACCCACCACGGCTCGAATGGCAGAGCGGCGCAGAGCATTGCCTTGCCGACGTGATTGACTTCGCGGCCCATCTCGATGAGTCCCAACGAGCGGGACTCGAAGCGGGCTTGCAAGCCTCGGGGTTGCTCTCGGCCCGGCCCTCCGACGGCGCTCTCGAACTGGCTGGCGGTGAACTTGTCGTCGTCGTCGCTGGCGGAGTGCCCAACCCGCTGAGCGAACACCTCGTTGTGACGGTTCCGCAAGGGTTAGCGAGCGAGGTGGAGGAAGGGTCGATCCTCAAGTTGCTCGACTCGATCTCGTCCGATCTCTCGGCGGGGGCAGCCACATCTGTGTCGCTTGAAGGGGCCTTCAAGGTCGGCTCGCTGCGCGGCCGCCACACAAAGGAGCGTGCCGAGCACATTGGCGCGACCGCCCGCCGCGCCGCACTCCACAAGGCCCGAGCCGAGGCGGCGCAACGCCTGGAACTGGCCGGCGGCGTTGTCGAGCGCAGTCTTGAGGAGCGTGCCGAGTGCCAAGCTTCCCTCGAAACAGCGAAAAATCAGACCTCGCTCCTACCTGCCACTGAGGCGATCATGAAAGCGCTTTCGGATGTGGGCGCTGATGCTAAGACTGTCGACGAAGCAGTGGCTCTATGCGACGCCGCGAGGGATACAGCGGCTGAGGCTGAGAGGTTTCATAGCGACGCTTCGAACGCCCTGCACCGGATAACCACGACGCTGTCGCTTCCCCGCAACGGCGACGGACTCGACGAGGTGCGGCGCGACTTGACTGAGGCCGATTCGACTCTGCGGCAATGCCGGTCCCGTCTTGCCGCTCTGAGACGGTCTCTAAAGGACTGGCGCGACGCCATCGACCGCTGGCGCACGGCTGCCGGGGTCTGCGAGGCGGAGCGAGCCGATCTGGCGCGAGTCCAAGCAAAGCATGATGAGGAACACTCGAGCCTCGCCACTATTGAGGACAGCATCGGTGCCGAGTACGCAGAGGTCGTCGTCATCCGCGACCGCTGTCGAGCCGAACTCGATGATGTAGAGAAGCGCATTCCTGAGACCCGTAACGAGCGCGACAGCGCAGTGAATCGCCGAGCCGACGCAGGCGCCGCCGAGCGTGCTTCGGCACAGAATCGGGAACGGGCTGAGGGGGAGTGCGAGACGGCCAGAAACCTGCTCGACGAAGCTCTTTCGACGAGGGGATACCTCGCCGCGTTCAGCGAGAATCAGGTGATTGCTGCCCGATCAGCGGGTTCGGAGGGCCTGCGGGAGATGCTTGACGCCATGGCACCGCTGCTACCCGTCGATCAGACCGAGACGTCTGCGGAGAGCGTCCGGCAATCGCTGCAGCGCCGACGCGGCTCCCTCGGTTCTGGCTGGGACGCCGAGGCGCTCCATCCAGACCTGACACAACCGCTGATGGTGGAAGTGACCGGACCCTCCGGTCGCGCACCGCTTGCAGAACAGGTGAAGGCGGTGTCGCAACAGCATCAACAGGTCGCTGGCCTGCTCAATCGCAAGCAGGACGACGCGCTGCGCCAACTGTTGCAAGGCCTAATTGCCCGGGAGATTGCCGAGAAGATCCATGGCGCCAAGCGGCTTGTGGATCGCACGAACGAGCGTCTCGACGCAGTCAGCACTGCTCACCGAGTGGGGGCGCGGCTGCGCTGGCGTCGTTCGGGCGAACTCGATGCTGCCAAGCAGCGAATGGTCGACCTGCTGGCCAAGAAACCCGATCTGCGCACCGATGGCGACCAAGGCGAACTGCGCCAATTGTTGTCTAGGTGCCTCGACGAGGCTCGGGCAGATCACCCCGACCTCCCGTACCGACAACTCATCGCGGATGCGCTCGACTACAAGCAGTGGCACGAGATGGCGGTCATGGTGCGCCGCGGCAGCGACGAGACCCGACTCGGGCGCACCACGCCGCTGTCGGAGGGCGAGAAGAAACTGGTCACCTACCTTCCGCTCTTCGCGGCGGTGGCCGCGTCCTGCGACGCGCTCGCTGAACAGCAGGCGGCCCCAGCGCGCGAAGGTGCAGGCCTCGCCCGTTTCGTGCTGCTCGACGACGCCTTCGCCAAGGTCTCAGAAGACAATCACGCTCAGCTGTTTGGTCTGCTAGTCGACTTGGACCTAGATTTCATCGCTACCAGCGAGCGGCTCTGGGGAGACCATGCGACTGTCCCCGAACTTGCTATCACCGAAGTGATCCGCGATGCCGCGCTCGGTGCCATCCTGCTTGAACACTATCGATGGGACGGTTTCACCCTTGAGCGGCAGAGCACGACATGACCTCGGTTGGTCCCGAGGGTGTTGTGGTCGTGCGTTCGGGTGGCGCGTCCGTTGATCCCGATGGCGCTCGTCTGCTATTCCGATATTTAGGCGGCAACGAGTGGCAGGAGTACAGGGCGATCCTCGCAGTCTTCGCCGGCACGTACTTCGCGGAGTTCACTCCCGATGACGTTGCGTCGGCCACGGGCATCAGCCCCGACTCGGCGCGTGACCGGCTTGAGAGCTTGCGGGGGTGGGGGAACCTCACGGTGTCATCGTCGGTCGGCAACCCGTCGAGCCTCGAGGACTACTACCGCACGCGCAACCGCTACCTCATCACGCGTTTGGGCCAAGAGGTGTTCGAGCTCGTGGAGAGAGTGCTGGACGCAGCCGATGAGATCGGCGATATGCAGGCCGGGCGTCTTCGGGATTTGCATCGCGCGCTAGCGGCACTTCAAGAACAGATTACCTCCAGCGACCCTGCCGAGGGCGACCTCTCCGGCACCGTACGCACCGTCTTCGACATCCACGAGCGGTTCACAACCGAACTGACGAAGTTCTTCGCAGAACTCAACGAGTGGCAGAGTCGGTACGACCTCAACGGTGAGGAAGTACATTTCTTTGCGAGCATTCTTGTCGACTATGTGAGCGAACAACTCACGGAGATCGAGCGGATGACACCGCCGATCGCCCGTAGCCTGGAGCGGATCCTCCCGCGGCTCGCGGATTTTCTCCCAACGCTGGGTGCGGGACTGGCCGCCCGTGTCGATGGCGCCGGACTCGCCGAGAGCATCACGGTGCGCCGTCTGCCGGGCAGCGAAGCCGACGACTGGGCGCACCTAGCGGCTTGGTTCGTGGCAACGCCGGGCCGTCCGTCGCGGCTCGACCATCATACCCGTCAAGCGCTTGCGGCGGTGCGTACCCTCACGGCCAACGTCAGCCGGCTGTCGCGCCTCGGCGTGGGTGTGGCATCAAGACGCTCCGACTTCGTCCGCCTAGCGGGCTTCTTCGACCGAGCCTCCAGCGTTGAGCAGGCGGGCCAAATCGCGGCCGCAGCTTTCGGACTTGGATCGTGCCGCCGCTTCGGCACGCTGTCCTCGGACGCAGACGATCCCGTCCCTACCGTCACCTCGTGGCGCGACGCTCCCCGTGCTGAGGTGCCCGTCTCGCTTCGTGAGCGCGGCGATACCGCTGTGCGCGGCTCGGCGTCTCCGGTACGGGACCGAGGCAGGGAACGCAAATTGCTCCAACGTCGCCGCAAGCTGGACCGTGTGGACCGCGAGAATGCTGCCTCCGAACTGCTGTCATGTGCCGGCGAGGACGGGCGGATCGACGGGGCGCAACTCTCGCAGGCCTCGTTCGTGATGCTGCGCGATTTGATCAGTCGGTCGAGCCACAGTGCCAGCCCCGGCGACGTTATGCGCAACGCCACTGAGGCCGGAGTCCGCTGTCAGGTCCGTCGAGTAGGTGGCGAGCAGACCGTGGTGGAGTGTCCGGCCGGGCGACTGTCGATGCTCGACCTTGTAGTTACAGTCGCCGTGGATGAAACCGCTCGCCTCGACACGACCGCCCAGACAGTCAAGGCTGCGTCTGACGATGGGGAAGAACCGCCCGCCGGCGCGCCCGGAGTTTCGATATGACCGAGGATCGTCCAGAGATTGCGCTAGACCTGCGAGCAGCCGCACGGCACCTAGCGGAGCACCCCATCGTGTTGGCCGAGCATGAGCCCGACATGTTTCGACTGATACGGCGTCACGGGCCGCAGCTAGACCGTTGGTTCACCCAGCGCTTCGGATATCGCTTGCAGATCACCGCCGACACCGCTCGCTTGTTCAAGTCGGCCGTCGTAGCCAAGAGACGTCCGCTGCGCACGGCGAGTAGCTCCGGCCGCCCGTTCTCCCAACGCGAGTACACGATGCTGGCCTTGGCTCTGGCCGCAGTGGCGGCTGGGCCTGATGTGATCAGTCTTCGCGATCTCATTCACGACATCCGCTCTGCCGCCATCGACGCCGGCACCGCACTCAGCGAGGATCCCAGCGACCGCCGAGCTCTGGTGACGGCGCTGAAGTGGATGATCGGCTGCGGTTTGGTGAGCGAGATGCATGAACGGGTCGACAGCTACGCCTCTGACGGCAAGGCAGACGCGGTGCTGAAGGTCCGACCTGACCGGGTGGCGCTGCTGCCTCTGCCGGTTCTGTCGCGCTCCGAGACCGCCCAGCAGGTTCTCGACCGCTCAGATCAGCGGCAGTCCCCGCGAGCCTGGATGCGCTCAATGCTGCTTGAAGAACCCGTGGTGTACCGCTCGGACCTCGTCGAAAGCGAATGGGCGGAACTGCGGCGCCGCCTCGGCGAGGAGACCGACATCTTCGACGAAATGTTCGGACTTCGCATTGAGGCCCGGGCCGAAGGGGTAGCTGCGATCGATCCCGACGGCGGCCTCACCGACAGTCGCTTTCCCACTGGCGGCACGGTCGCGCAGGCCGCGCTGCTGCTGATCGACCGGCTCGTGGACCTGGACTGCAACCCCGTCGAGCACGCCACGGCCGTGGACTTGGTTGCCGGCCTGACCCGTGAGCATCGACGCCATTGGTCCAAGAGCGCCGATGACCCGGAGCGGCTCACCGCCACAGTATTCGAGTTGCTGTTTGAGCACCGCCTAGCTGAGCCTTCGGGTGACGGAATACGGCTCCTGAGCGCTGCCTGGCGCTACTCCGTGGAAGTCCGAATCGAACAGATGTCGCTGCTATGATCCCCGATCGCCCGATCCCTGAGGGTGGTGTTGAGTGGTTTTCCGATGCGCCGGAAGTTGTGATGTCGGATCGCCCGATCCCTGAATCGCTGTCGGCGACGAGCCTTCAGCCGCTGTGGGCGGCAGTTCGCTTACAGCTCGACCGGCATGGCCCTGAGAGGCGCGGCGTTGTCGCTCGTCCCGAAATCGACTCAGCCGGCGCGTTGGCACTTGAATCGCTGTTGGGGCGACCGCTGACGAAGCGGCTCGACCTGTATGAACTCGAGGCCGCACTGGTCGGGCTCAAGGTGGGTGACGACCTGTCCGAAGCCCTTTCCCGTCTCGGCCACCCGCCGTCGCCCGCAGCCTCTCAGCGCAGGGCCGACCGGGAGCGCTCGAAAGCGGCACGAGCCGGACTGGAGAGCGCCGTGGCGACTTGGGATGAGCCGTGGGCGTCGGAGTGGGCCGACGGGGTTGTCAGAGCAGGACTCCTTGGCGGCCTCGACGACGGTGACGCTGCCCGCTTGGCCGCCAGCGTCCGCCGCCTCCTGGACCGACTTGATCAGGCCGACGCGTCCGGCGCGGGTCGCACCGGGTTAGCCGGCGCCAGTCGTGCTGATCTTGTCGCTGCCAGTGGTACGGACGCGTCTGTCGCTGGTCGCGCCGATCTGTTCGGCGCTAGTCGCACGGAGTTGGCGGCAGGGCTGTTCGGTTCGTCTCATGCTCTCGATCCGGGGACAAGGTTGGCCTCCTTCGTGTCGCATGCCCTGCGTCACCGGATCGGCGAGTCGCTTGAAGGGCGTGAGCTGTGGGATGCGTCCGGTATCCAAGCGGACAGAGTCTCCGCGCCGGTGCTCGCCTGGTCGGTTCCCGCCGTTGGAGACTCGGCGCTCGACGAGATGATCAGGGCCGCGGCTGGCGGGGGGTTGCCCCTGCACATCAGCTTGTTGGCGATGCTGCGCCACCCTGTGTCGGTACCGGTCGGCGCGCCCGTTCTCGTGGTCGAGAACCCCCGACTCGTGGAGGCTGCCGCGGAACGAACCCTCCCGACGTGCGTTGTGGCCGCGAACGGCAACCCCACGACCGCGGTGACCATGTTGTTGCGCCAAATGCAGCAGTCGGGCGCTTCAGTCTGGTATCACGGCGATTTTGACGCGGCGGGAATCGCGATCTGCCGCCGGATGCACGAAGCTGGCTGCACTCCATGGATGATGAACGCAAGCGACTACGAGGACGCTGCCCATCAAGCCGAGGTCAACGGAGTGCAGCTTGCGCGCGACTCCAAGGATTGCGGTCCCACACCATGGGATCCAGCGTTGCGGACCGTCTTCGAGCGCGAGAGGTTTATCGTCCACGAGGAATTCCTGCTCGACAGCGTCCTGGACAAGTTCTCCCGCATGACCACGGAGTCGTAGCCGGAGTTCCGGTACGTCGGCCGATATAGCACTGCTTCGGGGTTTTGCGCTGGATTGGGGCTAGGTGGCGCTACGGTCGAGCGACGCGTTCGCATAGCTCGACAACGGTTGGGGACGGATTCAGGATGTCAACTCAGTCATATGCGATCGTGACCCTCGGGTGTCCCAAGAATCAGGTCGACTCCGACAAACTGGCGGGAACACTGACCGAGACCGGCATGGTGGCCACCGATGATGTCGGAGCCGCCGATGTGGTCGTCGTCAACACCTGCTCGTTCATTCATCAGGCCCGGCAGGAATCGGTGGACACGATCCTCGCGGTTGCCCAGCAGCGCCGTGAGGGTGCCCGGCTGGTCGTGACGGGCTGCATGGCAGAACGCTACGGCGATGAACTGGCCGCCGAACTGCCTGAGATCGACCACCTGGCGCCGTTCGGAATATCGCTGGTGCCGGCCCTGGAGGACCATGGTGGCTTCCCGTTGAGTCGCGGAGGTTCAACGGTGCAAGTCGACCTCGGCCCGGCCCGCGGTTCGTCTGGCGGTGATGTTGATTCGGCCCGCGGTTCGTCTGGCGGTGATGTTGGTGATTCGGCCCGCGGTTCGTCTGGTGGCTCCGCCGCCCAGCCAATCGGCCGGCCGCGTGGTGCGACCCCCGACTTCGACCTGTTGAACCTGCCACGACCCTCCGCGCAGCGCCCCTGGGCCTATGTCAAGATCGCCGAAGGTTGCGACCGGGCCTGCGGTTTCTGTGCCATCCCCTCGTTCAGAGGCCCGCAACGCAGCCGCACCATCGAAGCGATACTGGCCGAGGTCGAACAACTGGCAGCAGAAGAGATAGTCCTGGTTGCCCAGGACCTGGCGGCATACGGGAGGGACCAAGGCGTCGGGGAACGTGCGATCGTGCCGTTGGTGAGAGCCGTTGCGGCCGAAGTCGAAAGGGTCAGACTGTTGTATCTGTACCCTTCGGACCTCTCCGATGCGCTGATCGACACAGTCTGCGAAACCGGTGTGCCGTACTTCGATCTGTCGCTTCAGCATGTCTCGCCCCGGCTGCTGCGGAGCATGCGTCGCTGGGGCAATGGCAGCAAGTTCGCAGACAGCATCGAATCCATCCGCGGCCGTGAACCGGCGGCGGCCTTCCGCTCGAACTTCATCGTCGGCTATCCCGGCGAAACCGAACAGGACCATGATCAGCTATTGGACTTCATCGAGGAGGCAAGGCTTGACTGGTGCGGGTTCTTTGCCTATTCCGAAGAGGTCGGAACCTACGCAGAGTCGCTGGGAGACAAAGTCGATCCCGCGCTCGCCGCGGACCGGCTCGGGGAACTCTCTGAGTTGCAGGACACAATCACGGCAACAAAACGTGACGAACTGGTAGGCAGCGAAGTCGAAGTACTTGTGGATGAACCTGGGATCGGACGCAGCTATCGAGAAGCGCCTGAAATCGACGGGGTCATTTCTGTGCCCCAAACTCTGGACGTGGGAACAATCCGGACTCTGACCGTCACCGGGGCCATGGGCCCGGACCTGGAGGCGCGGTGAACGATCTGGCCGTGCCGCGCAGCGCTGGGATAACCCACCCGGCGAACCTGCTGACGATCATGCGCCTGCTGTTCGCACCTCTGTTGTTCTGGCTGGTCCTTGCAGCAGAGGACACACGAGGCGTGTCCTGGGCGGCGTTCGGGCTCGGCGTCGCCTTGGCCAGCACCGACTTCTTCGACGGCAAGGTTGCTCGCCGGGCGAATGTCGTCAGCCGCAGCGGTGCGTTCCTCGATCCGCTGGCAGACAAGGTGGTGATCCTCGGTTCGGCATTCTGCCTCGTTGCAGTCGAGCGGTACTGGTGGCTGCCGGTAACGCTCATGGCCGCACGCGAGCTTGGTATCACCGCCTGGCGCAGCCGTTGGGCACGCCACGGACTGGCCCTGCCCGCTCGTCGTTCAGCCAAGTACAAGACCTTCGTGCAGGGAGTCGCGTTGGCAATGGCTGTCATGCCGACGCTGCAAGATCAGGACACTCTGATCGACGCAGCGTTGTGGATCGCGGTCGTCTGGACTCTCGTGTCAGGGATCCAGTACCTCATCGACGGCCAGAGTGCACTGAGCTCGACAGGTGAGTGACCTTAGAGGCAGCGCGGATAGGTGCAGGACCTCGCGGTGCAACGTTGTGTCTTCCGCTCTTGTTCGCTGCGCTCACGGGCCGCTCGGGCCACGGCCTCGTTCGGTCGCTACCGTGTCGTCCCGCCTATTCGCTCGGCCTCTTTGGAGATCAGATGAACTGTGAAGTGGTGGCAGTCGGAACCGAACTGCTGCTGGGGCAGATCGTCGACACCAATTCGTCGTGGATCGGAGAGCAGCTGGCGCTCGCAGGCATCGACAGCCATCACCAGACGAAGGTCGGCGACAATCTTGAACGGATGGTCTCGGTGCTGGGCCAGGCCCTCGATCGCAGTGATGCAGTAATCGTCTGTGGTGGACTGGGGCCGACGCAGGACGACATCACCCGTGAGGCCATCGCCGCGATCATGGGTGTGGAACTGGTCCGCGACGAACGCATCATCGCCAAGATCGAAACCATGTTCGGTGGCCGCGGCCGCAACATGGCCGAGAACAACAAACGTCAGGCAGACGTGCCCGCAGGAGCCCGAGTCAATCCTGCGATGCCCGGCACTGCTGCGGGACTGATCTGCCCCCTCAGCAGCGCACACCAGGGCGGCGCGCACCAAGGCAAGGTGATTTATGCGGTCCCGGGAGTTCCTTGGGAGATGAAGCAGATGGTGACCGAGGGGGTGCTCCCCGATCTCGCTGAGCGGGCGGGAATCAGCGCGGTCATCCGAAGTCGCACGCTGCGCACCTGGGGCCAGTCCGAGTCCGGCCTCGCCGAACAGCTCGACGAAGAGATACGGCGTCTCGATGAGACCGGAACGGCGACCATCGCGTTCCTCGCGAGCGGCCTGGAAGGCTTGAAGGTGCGGATCACCGCGAAAGCCGCAAGCGAGGCCGAAGCCGTCTCGATCCTCGACGCCGAGGAGAGCCGCTTGAGGGACCTGATCGGTGACATCGTCTTTGGAACCGACGACGACACGATGGAATCCGTTGTCCTCGACCTGCTGCGTGACAGCGGCCTGACCCTTGCTTTGGCGGAATCGCTCACGGGAGGCCTCATCTCCAGCCGGTTGGTCAACCACCCAGGCTGCAGCGAGGTGTTCCGGGGCGGGATCGTGCCATATCACCGAGACCTCAAACAGTCGCTGCTGCACGCCGGCGACACCCACTCGGTGAGCGAGGAGATGGTGATCGAGATGGCACAAGGTGCGTGCGGTGTCTTCAATGCTGATGTTGGCCTTGCTGTTTCGGGAGTCGCCGGGCCGGAACCTCACGAGGGGGTCGACCCCGGAGTCGTCTGTATCGGATTGCATTTCGTCGGCGTTGGCGATGACGGCGAACCCGACGGGGCCACCAAGGCGGCTGGCACGGTGACCAGAACGGCGGCCGCAACGAACGGCCATTCAGAGGCAGCCACCATCAAGTTGCCCTTCGACCGCGATCGCATCCGGCAGTTCACCTGCATCATGGCGCTCAACATGCTCCGCACACGACTGCTGAACCAACCAGAACAAGACTCAACCGGCCAGCCTCAACCAGGCCAGCCTCAACCAGGCCAGTCTCAACCAGACCAGCCTCAACCAGAACAAGACTCAACCGGCCAGTCTCAACCAGACCAGCCTCAACCAGAACAAGACTCAACCGGCCAGCCTCAACCAGACCAGCCACAACCTGAATGGACTCAACCTGATGCGCACCGAAGTTGACCTGGAACTGCTCGGCCAGACGATCCAAGACCTGTACCGAATGAAACAGGGCGAGGCGATGAGCGCAATCGTCCACCTCGGGGTTCGACTGAGGCTCTTTGATGCTCTTGCCCAAGCGCCGCAGTCAGCCTCCGACGAGTTGGCAGACGCGACGGCTCTCCATGAGCGCTGGGTACGCGAATGGCTGCACGCAGTCGCTGCAGCAGGCCTGGTCGAGCACGACGACGGTCGATTCAACCTGACACCGGAAGCCAAGGCCACGTTGTGTGAGCCGGACCATCCTGCCGCGACCGCTGGAGTGTTCGGGCTCCCGATAACCCATCACGAAATCAACCGGACAGCGGAGGCGTTCGAGACCGGACTGGGCATGACCTGGAGCGAGCATGGCGTGCATGCGTGCCACTTCCAGGCAGCGATGAGCGCATCAGGTCAGCGAGCCTGGCTCGTGCCGGTGATACTCGACGCCATTGAGCAGATGACCGAGCGCCTTACTGCCGGAGCGACCGTGGTCGACGTGGGCTGCGGTTCGGGAGTGGCTGCGGCAGCTATTGCCGGCGCTTTTCCGCAGTCCACGGTGGTGGGTGTCGATCCGTCACCGCACGCCATCGAGACGGCGACGCAGCGCGCGGCCGCAGAGGGTTTGACAAACTTGTCGTTCCGGTCGGGGACCTTCGAGGATTTGCGCGAGCTCAGCGATGTTGACCTGCTGGTGACCCTCGACGTGCTCCACGATCTGCCGAACCCTGCCGCGGCGGTCGCAGCAGCCCGGTCGTGCCTGGCTGACGACGGTGTCTGGATGGTGGCCGACATCAAGACCAGAGGCGGCCTTGAGGAGAACCGGCACATCCCGGTGCTGCCGTTGATGTACTCCATGTCGATCCTGTACTGCATGTCTTCGGCCATGTCCGAGCCCAATGGTGCCGGACTGGGAACCCTGGGACTCACCGTCGAGGTGTTCGAGGAGATGACCGCCGCAGCGGGCTTCGGCAGCGTTGAGGTTCATGAGTTCGAGGTCGATCCTCTGAACCGCTACTTCGAAGTGAGAATCTGACCGAGAAGCGAGACGGAAGGCGAGCCGGAACAGAGATGCCGTTCATCGAAGTCAACGACTTGACCATGTACTACGAATTCCACGGAGAAGGCCCGAACCTGCTGCACATCTCGGGCAGCGGCGGGGATCTTCGTCTCACTGCCCCGCACCTCAACGGGCTCAACCAGGACTTTCTGGGCCTTCACTACGACCAGCGTTGCCTGGGTCAGACAACGCTGGGCGATCATCCGCCGACGATGTTCGACTACGCCGACGACGCCGCTTCGTTGTGCTCCACTCTGGGTTGGGAGAGTGCCCGCGTGGTGGGCACGTCGTTCGGTGGAATGGTCGCGCAGCACTTGGCCATCCGTCACCCAGCACTGGTTGAGCGGTTGGTTCTGAACTGCACATCGCCGGGCGGTCCACTGATGTCTTACCCTCTTGACGAGTTGGTAGACCTGCCCGTAGCCGGGAGAACCGAGATTTCCCTTTCGCTCATGGACACTCGCTACAACGTCGGCAGCGGGGAGGCTCTCCCAGGATTGGACGGGTTCACATCGCAGTTGCGTGACGGCTATGCGCGTTCGGCCTCAGCGGAGTCGGCCGAAGGATTCGCTCAACAGCTTGAAGCGAGACGGCACCACGATGTGTTGGCTGATCTTGGATCGATATCGGCGCCGACGCTCGTGTGCGCGGGGCGTTACGACGGGATTGCCCCGCTGGTCAACTCAGAAGCGATTGTCGCCGGTATCACAGATTCCAGATTGGAGGTCTTCGAGGGAGGGCATCTGTTCATGATGCAAGATCCCAGATCACTCGCGGTGATCCGCGACTTCCTCCTGGACTGAGGGAGCCCCAGCGCTGCAGCGGATTCGAACGCCGCTACCACTGAGGTTGCTCAGATTTCCGTGACCGCCTAGCGGCGTCGTTGCCCCTGGCCTTGACGCTGGCCACGGCTTTGCCCCTGGCCACGACTCTGCCCTTGGCCTTGATACCGACCGCGGTTTTGACTCTGGCCTTGTCCTTGCCCGCGGTTTTGGCCCTGGTCTTGTCGTTGCTCCTGGCCTTGGCCTTGTCGTTGCTCCTGGCCTTGGCTTCGGCTGCGACTTTGAGTTTGGGCTTGGCTTTGACGCTGGCCGCGTCCTCGGCTCTGGTCTTGTTGTTGGCTTCGATCTTGGCGTTGGCCTTGGCCTTGACTTTGGTCATGACTTTGGCCGCGCCCTTGACTTTGGCCTTGTCGTTGACCGTTACTTTGGCCGCGTCCTTGACTCCGGCCCTGCTCTTGGTTTTGTCCTCGGCCTGGACCCCGGCCGCGCCCTTGACTCTGTCCGCGATCTTGTCGTTGTCGTTGGCCGCCGTCTTGGTCTTGGCCTTGTCGTTGGCCGCGACTTTGTTGTTGGTCGTTACGGGCAGCAGTCTTTTGCCGCTTGGTGGCACCGTTGGACGCGTGGCGTCTGGAAGGTTCGGGTCCGGCGCGGTCATCGGGGACAGTCACAGCCGGGCCGTCCATAGGGGGTGGTGCCGTAATCTCCGGGGAGAGGTTCAATCTCCGTTGCATTGCTCTGACCACACGGACCTGGGACGGGTCCACGAACGAGACCACCTGACCCTCCGCGCCGGCTCGTGCCGTTCGACCCGAACGGTGAATGTAGGCAGAGTCCTCATCGACGGGGTCGTAGTGCACCACGCACTCGACACCGTCGACATGAATACCGCGAGCCGCCACATCGGTGGCAACCAGGGCGACGGCCTTGCCTGAGGTGAAGTCACGAAGTGCCCGGGAACGCTGTGCCTGCGAGCGGTTGCCGTGGATGGCGGCCGCAGGGATCCCCACTCGATTGAGTTGGCGGGCGGCACGGTCAGCACCGTGGCGGGTGCGGGTGAAGACGATCGTCGAGCCGAGAGTGGCGATGACCGAAGCACACAGGCTGATCCGGTCGGGCCTGGGAATCTCCCAGAAATGGTGCTGTGTAGCTGTCAGGTCCGGTGTGGGCGATCCCACGCCGTGGTGCAGGGGGTCGGATTGGTATCGATCGATCAGTTTGCCGACGTCGCCTGCGAGGGTGGCCGAGAACAGGATCGTGTGCCGCTTCTTCGCAGTGCCGTCGAGGATGCGTCGCACAGCGGGCATGAAGCCCATGTCGGCCATGCGATCGGCCTCGTCGATCACCACCGTCGCGGCCTTGCGCAGGTCCACGACCCGGCGTTCAATGAGGTCCTCAAGACGCCCCGGCGTTGCCACGAGCACGTCGACGCCGCGTCGCATCCTCTTGATCTGGGGCTCGATGCCGACACCGCCGTAGACCGCCGAGATACGACGATCCACCGCCTCGGCCGGCGGGCCGAGTTCGGTGGCGATCTGCTCCGCGAGTTCACGAGTGGGAGCGAGGACCAATGCGCTCGGGAGGCCCGGCTCGGCCCGGGGCGCCCGAGCCAGCACCGGAATCCCGAACGCGAGAGTCTTGCCGGAGCCGGTAGGTGCGCGGCCCACAACGTCATGGCCCCTGAGCAGGTCGGGAATTGTGGCTGTCTGGATATCAAAGGGGGAGGTGACGCCACCCCGGCGCAGAACCGCGACAATTGGTTCGGGTACGCCGAGATCGGCGAAGGTGGGACTCATCGGGGGACACTCCGGCAGCGGGGATGGTGTGCGACGTCCGCGTCGTCCACATTGTCCGGTGCTTCAACAGGCTATCTGCATACTGCTCAGTTGCGGTCGGACCATCGCAAGTAGCCGCGCCGCGGCTGAGGCCGACCTGCGAAGCTACACGGCGACATTGTCGTGCTCACGATCGGCGCTAGGAGCCGCGCCGCGGCTGAGGCCGACCTGCGAAGCTACCCTGAAGACGTGCGCGGGTTGGATGTCGTGGGCACCGAGACCCGTTGTTTCCCGCTCTTGTTCACTTCGTTCACGGGCTGCTCGGGCCACGGCCTCGTTCTGTCGCGGCCGCGTGTGGGAGCAATCCGCTCGGCCCTTGACCGGATCCGCTCACGGCCTGCTCGGCCAAGCGCCTGAATCCGTCCTTCCACGAGACCGAACAAGGACCGACCGCCGCACGCACGGCCTCGGTGTCGATCACCGCGCTCGGAATCGTCGACTCGTCGAGTTCAAAAACCGGTTCGGACACTCCGGCGACATCGCATATGTACCTGGTCCACTCCTCGACCGACACCACCTCGTCGCTGCCCCAGTTGAGGATCGTGGCCTCCGGTGTCGCTGCATCGAGCAGAGCCGGGACCTGAGCGATGATGTCGTCGTGGTGGATCGGGTTGTAGCGGGATCCATCGGGGTGGACAGGGATCCTCTGGGACGCCTGGGCCATCCACAGATGAAACAGCGGCCAGCCGCCCTCATCACCGTAGGGCACGCACAACCGGGCGATGGTGGTCGGAACCGAGAACTCCCGAGCGGCGAAGCGAACCACAGACTCCGAAGCAGTCTTCGCCGTCGAATAGGTGGGGAGAAGGTTCTGGTGATGGTCTCGGCCCAGCGGAGAGTCCTCCCGCATCGGCTCGCCGTTGCTGGGCGCGTAGACCGCGGTGGTCGAACAGTGCAGCACCGCGGCGGCGTTGCGCATGTGACTCATCAGCTGACCGGCGGCCACCGCGTTGGTCACCAGATCCTTGTCCCATTTGCCAGTCTTGGTCACCGCGAAGTTGAGCAGACAGTCGACCTCGGCGGGGACTGAACTCAAGTCAGGCTCGAAGAGGTCAACCCCATGACAGACGACGCCGCCGGATTCCATGCGCAGGCGTGCCGCGGGATCCTTGAACCGGGCGATGCCGTGGACCTCGTTGCCGGCAGCGGCCAGCGCCAGCGCCAGCGGTTCACCCACCTGGCCGGTGCAACCGGCGACCACAATTGTTCGATCTGTCAGGGGAGTCATGGTCTGGTCCTCGGGTGGTCGTGGCCTGGTCTGCAGTTTGGTCCGGGTGTCAGGAGCGCGGTATCTCGCGCCACGGCTGATTCTTGTCGTAACCGGGTTCACGAGGCAATTGCAGCGAACGCTCACCGATGTTGTTCTTCAGAACCTCGTCGGTCCCGCCACCGATCGAGATTGAATAACGTCCCAGCAACTCCATCTGCGCCCAATTCACCTTCTCGCCGCTGCCCGCATCCGATTCCATACCCAGGATTCGACAGGCGAGGTCTCCCGAGAGTCGCCGGTTCTGCGAAGCCATCAACTTGATGAGCCCGGGGTCCATCGGTGTCGACTCACCGCGTCGGACGGCGTATTGGACCTGCTCGCCCATCCAGCCCGAGATCAGCTCCCGGCTGTAATAGTTCGCGAGCTCCTGGCGCACCACGAGATCACCGAGCAGTCCCTTGTCGCCGGCCAGTTCGATCAGCTTCGAGCGGGTCGGGATCCGAGCTCCCGCAATGAACGCCGACTCGTTCGACAGCACCGTGCGCGCCGGCGTCCAACCCTGGTTGATCTCGCCGACGACGTTGGCTGCAGGCACCCGCACATCAGACAGGAAGACCTCGTTGAAGTGCGCTGACTGGTTGATCTGCACCAGAGGCCGAACCTCGATTCCCGGCGTGGACATGTCGACCAGCAGGAACGTGATGCCCTTGTGTTTGGGAGCGTCGGGGTCGGTGCGGACCAACACGAACCCCCAGTCGCAGAACTGGGCCGAACTGTTCCACACCTTCTGGCCGTTGAGGATGAACTCGTCGCCGTCACGCTCGGCACGGGTGGCGAGTGCGGCGAGGTCGCTTCCGGCGCCGGGTTCGCTGAAGAGCTGACAGAACGACAGTTCCGCTGACAGCAGCTTGGGGAGGAACTCCCGTTTCTGCTCCTCGGTCCCGTGGCGCAGCAGTGTCGGACCGAGCATGGCGATGGTGGCCCCCACAAACCCGACCCATTCCTCGTAACCGAGCGAGATCTCCCGCTCGATGCGGGTCATCCAGGACGTGCCTCCGCCCCCGCCGTACTCCTCGGGCCAGGCGATCCCAGCGAGACCAGCCTCATACAGCCGGCCCTGCCAGGCCTTGGACGTGAGGAAGTGCCGCCGGGCATCTGCTGGGTCGCGGTGAACGTTGGTCTCCCACGGAGAATCGTCTCGTTTGGGCGTCGCGTTGGCGTCGTACCACGCCTTGACTCTCGCTCGAAACTCGGCCTGTTCGGCGGACTCGTCGGTCCTGTGGTTTGCGGCGGTCATGGCGAAGAGCTTTCCTTGTGTTTGAGGTCGAGGCCAAACCCCGCGCCCCTCCACACCTCAAGGAACCCAGGTTATGACCGCTGACATCCCCGCTGACACCCCGGCTGAGAGGCGGGTGGAGAGTGCCAGTTCAAAGATTCGAACCTTCGAGGGGGAGACACCGCTGCAGGTCATGGCCCGTCAGGGAGACGCAGAGCAGACGTCGATGACCTCGCTGGAACGGTTCCCGTACTACACAGCCTTCCCGTTCGCCTGGTATCCGATCGTGCTGGGCGAAACGCTGCGTGTCGGGGAGGTCCGTTCGGTCCGGCTCCTCGCCCGTGACCTGGTGCTGTGGCGCGACGCACAAGGCGAAGCCCATGTGATGGACGCCTACTGCCCCCACCTCGGAGCGAACCTCGCCATCGGTGGACGAGTCGAGGGAAGCCACCTCGTCTGCCCCTACCACTGGTGGTCCTGGGACGGTGACGGACGCAATGCGAACATCCCATACTCGGACCGGGTCAACTCCAAGGCGCGGATCCGCACGTACCCGACGATCGAGCGCAACGGTTTCGTGATGTTCTGGTTCCATCCGGACCCCTCCCAGGAGCCGTTGTGGGACGTGCCGGACTGTTCGGAGTATCTCAGCGACGAATGGATTCCGGTCGAACCGGCGGAATGGGTTGTCCGCTGCCCCTGGCAGGAACTGGCCGAGAACGGCCCCGACTACATCCATCTGCGCACCGTGCACGGAGCTGCAACCGTTCCGGTGCTCGAATCGTTGGAGTTCGACGGCTGGTTCAACCGCCTGCGCTCGAGGGTCGACTTCGACACGCCGCGTGGCCCCACCCCGGGGCGCATCGATTCTGACGGTTACGGCCCGGGTTTCAGCGTCGCACGGTTCTCGGGAATCATCGACACGGTCTTCTTCAATGTCACGGTGCCGATCGACTGGGAGACGACCTGGTCGATGAAGGTCTACCGGATCAGGCGGCTGGGACCAGGTGAGGAGGCCGAGTTGAAGAGCCGCAGGTCCGGCGAGGCGCTGGTTCGAGACCTCCGCAAACAGATGGCAGAGGACAACGTGATCTTCGACAACAAGATCCACAATCCGAACCCTGCCCTCGCCGATGCAGACGGCCCGATCCTGCAATTTCGCAAGTGGGCCGGCAAGTTCTACGCTCCGGGCGATCCCGTTGCGCAAGGAAGGAACCCGCCATGACCGATGAGGACCACACACCACAGCAGAGCTACGGGACCCGCGACGACCAGGTTGACATTGAGCGGGTGCGGCTGGGGATGCTGGCCGAGGCGCGGGACCCCAAGACCTGTGCGCTGTTGACGCAGGTCGGGATCACCGAAGGCATGCACTGTCTTGAGGTCGGCGCGGGTGCGGGCACCGTCAGTGCCTGGATGGCCGCCCAGGTCGGCGAGCGGGGCCGGGTGATGTCGACCGACATCGACCTTCAGTTCCACGACGAGATGCCCTCCAACGTGATCGTCCGGCAGCACGACGTTGCAACTGATCCGCTTCCTCGGGAGCATTTCGACATCATTCATGCCCGTGCGGTGCTGCAGCATGTGCCGACTCGCGACGAGGTGGTGGCCAAACTCGTGGAAGCCCTGAAACCGGGCGGCTGGCTCGTGGTCGAGGACGGCACCTTCTTGGGTTTCGGTCAACAGGGGCTTTCTGAGCCGTACAGGACGATCCACCAGATCATGGCGGCGGGCAGTCTCGACGAATGGCGCGATCCCGACTTCGGGCTTCAAGTCCTCGACCGGATGCGGTCAGTCGGTCTCGTCGAACTCGATGTTGTGGGCGACATCTGGGCTATGCGACCGCACGAACCGAACGGTGAGTGGTGGTTTCTGGCATTTGAGAGGGCCATCCCGTACATGGTCGCCGCGGGTGTTGTCGACGAGTCGGACAGCCGGGCCGCGCTCGAACAGGTGCGTGCAGAGGGCTTCGTGATGATGAGTCCCGCTTCGATCGCGACTCTGGGCCGCAAACCAGCCTGAGAGGCCGAGCGGACTGATCCCGCACACGGCCGCGACCGAACGAGGCCGTGGCCCGAGCGGCCCGTGAGCGGAGCGAACTGGAGCGGGAGTTCAGCGGAGTGAACAGGAGCGGGAGACAACATGCCTCGGCGCACCTACGATGATCATTGGCGGATCCGTCGAATCTGCCCGTCGGGGATCGGCGAATGTGGAGAATTCCGGCGGTTGCGGGCAGGATGTAGGGATGTCTGAGGCTTACATTGTTGACGCTGTCCGCACGCCCACCGGCAAGCGGGGCGGTGGACTGGCCCACATCCATCCGGCCGACCTGGGAGCAGCGTCGATCAAGGCGTTGATCGAACGCACCGGCATCGATCCCGCAGCGGTGGAGGACGTCATATTCGGCAACGTGGACTCGGTCGGGGGCCAGGCCGGCGACATTGCCCGAACCTCATGGCTCGCGGCCGGGCTTCCCACCCACGTTCCGGGCACCACCGTGGACCGTCAGTGCGGCTCGGGCCAGCAGGCCGTGACCTTCGCGGCGACGATGGTGATGGCGGGGATCGCCGATCTGGTGGTTGCCGGAGGTGTCCAGCAGATGTCGCAGATACCGATCTCGTCCGCGATGACCCTGGCTGCCGACTTGGGTTTCGATGATCCGTTCAGCGGATCTGTTGGTTGGGTGCAGCGCTACGGCACCCAGGAGATCTCGCAGTTCCGCGGTGCAGAGATGATCGCCGAGAAGTGGGACATCTCCCGGGCGGCGATGGAGGAGTTCTCCTTCGAGAGCCATGAACGGGCCGTTCGGGCCATCGACGAGGGACGCTTCGATGCTGAGATCGTTCCGCTGGGGGACTGCCTGACCGATGAGGGGCCCCGGCGCGGCGGCAGCCTCGAGAAGATGGCTCAACTTCAGCCTCTTGTGGAGGGCGGGAGGTTGACCGCGGCTGTGGCGAGCCAGATCAGTGACGCGTCGGCTTCGTTGTTGATCGCTTCGTCCCAGGCGATCGAGGACCACGACCTGACCCCGAGAGCCCGGATTCATCACATGAGCGTGCGCGGCGACGACCCGGTACTGATGCTCACCGGACCCATTCCCGCCACGGCCCACGCCTTCGATGCAACCGGCATGTCGGTCTCCGACATCGACCTCTTCGAGTGCAACGAGGCGTTCGCCTGCGTGCCGATCGCCTGGATGGCCGAGCACGACATTCCCCACGAGAGAGTCAACGTCAACGGCGGTGCGATTGCGCTCGGCCATCCCCTCGGTGCCACCGGGGCGAAGCTGATGACCACCCTGTTGCACGAACTCGAACGTTCGGGCGGCCGCTACGGACTCCAGACCATGTGCGAGGGAGGCGGCCAAGCCAACGTCACGATCATCGAACGGCTGTAGTTTCTCAACCAAGACTCTGACCCGAGATGCTTCCGACGCCTGACTCGACGCCTCTTGCGGTGGGATCGGTGTCGCTGCGCCTGTATCCCCACGACGTCGGGCCCCGCGAGCAGATCGAGTTGATCCGCCGTCAGGCAGAGTCGGCAGTGACGGCGGGATACGACGGAGTGATGGTGAGTGAGCACCACGCCAACTTTCCCGGCTATCTCCCGAACCCGATTCAACTTGCGGGGTTCCTGCTCGGGTCGATGTCGGGGGGTTGGGCGGCACCTTGCCCGTTGCTGTTGCCGATGCGGGCTTATGCACTGGTGGCCGAGGACCTGGCGTGGCTCGACGCTGCGTATCCGGGCCGTGTCGGGGCCGGTTTCGCCGCTGGCGCGCTGCCCGTCGACTTCGAACTCGCCGAGGTTCCGTTCGGCGAGATCGTCGAACGGTTCAAACAGTCCCTGCCGAAGGTGGTCGACGCACTGCGCGGACTCGACACCTCGCCGCTGGGAGCCGACAGGGCGATCGCCCGCACCGCCGAGAATCCGCTTCCGATGGTTGTTGCCGCACAGAGTCCCGCGGCCGTACGTCGCGCCGCGGCACTCAACCTCGGTGTCCTCTACGACAGTCTGCAGACTGCTGAGGTCACGGCGCGGCTCGGCGACGTCTACCGCGAAGCAGGCGGCACAGGTCCGCGGATCGCCATTCGGAGGGTCTGGGTCGGCGATCCTCCGGCCGAGCGGATGGCCGAGCAGATGGAGCACTACCGCAGCTATGCGCCACAGCGTGCGATGAAGAACTGGGAGGGCGATCAGCTGATCGCCGCAGCCGCCGGAGCTGAAGCGGCCGACAAGCTCACCGACTTCCTGGCCTCAGCCGACTGCGACACCGTCAACGTGCGAATCCATGTGAGCGGGCTCGAACCGGCAATGGTTGATGAGCAGCTCCGGCGCCACGCCGAAGAGTTCCTTCCCAGGCTCCGCCAGCGCATGGAGGCGTTGCCCAGCAGCGATTAGGTGATTTTCCTAGAACGCCCGCAAATGAGTGAGGGCCTGTCGTGTGACGGAGGTGTCATTTCGGTTCTTGTTCGCTGCGCTTGACTCCCGTTCTTGTTCGCTGCGCTCACGGGCCGCGAGGCCGCGGGCGGGCCGCTCGGGCCACGGCTTCGCGCCGGATGGGCCGCGTTGTCCCACCTGTACGCTCGGCCTTTTAAACCAGAGCGTCGTCGACGCGGGTCGTGGCGCTCTCCTCGTCGACGTCGAGGGCGAACGCGAGCTCCGAGATGAGCACCGTTCGTGCCTTGGTGTAGAGCGACTTCTCACCAGCCGAGAGGCCCTTGGCGTTGTCGCGCAGCGCGAGATTGCGGACCACCTCCGCGACCTGGTACACATCGCCGGACTTCAGTTTCTCCTGGTGGTTCTTGAAGCGCCGCGACCAGTTGGCGGGCTCGCGCACGTCTCGTTTGGCGAGCACCTCGAAGAGGTCTTCGACATCCTCGGTGGAGATCGGCCAACGCATCCCGACCTGCTCGACCTTGTCGACGGGCACTGAGAGGACCAGGTCGCCGTGCGCCATGCGCAGCACGAGATAGTCCCGCTCCTCGCCGAAGGCGGTGCGCTTCTCCTTCTTCTCGATTATGGCTGCGCCATGGTGTGGATACACGACGCGATCACCCGGTTTGTAGGTCACAGAAGTCCTCGGGGTAGCCAGACACCGTGTTCAAGGATGCCAGAACTGACACTGTTCGCAACGCTTCGGCCACTGTTTGTTAGACGGGTTCCTACAGCCAGCGCCTGATCCATTCCCCGGGGGGAGCCAGGGCCTCATCGATGCCGGCCATGACTGAAGGCTCCAGGAGGTCGCGAAGATCCTCGACAAGCGCGTCTTTGTCGGGAAGGTCGGCAATACACCAGCGGGCGAAGGAACCATCGTCGAGCCATCCGGCGATCGAAGGGTCCATCCCAGGCCAGGGCGAGGAGGCGTTTGAGGCTCGATTGCGGAACGCATCCCAGCCCAGCGGGAGCCTCAAGCGCCTGTTGCGCAGGCGCCATGGTTCAATCTGCCGGTCCGTGAGCGGGTGCAGCGCTGAGACAGCAGCCCAGTTGAGCGGCTCGTCGGTCGCTGAGCGCAGCACCACGCTGATGATCCCGTCGAGCCAGAACACGTCCAGGACTTCTGACGGAGAGGTCGACTCTGCAGGGGTGGCCATTCCCAGCACGCGCCGCCCGACATCGACAGCGGGACCGAGCTCGGCCTCAATCGTCATCGGTTGCTCCCTGCGTGGGTCGATGATCAGCGGAGCCGCGGTTCGGCTCACGACGACGGCGATTCGGGTGTCGGCCTCCTCGCTGTGGACCAGGCGGGCCGACAGTGGGTAGGCGACGGCTTGCACAGCCTTGCCGCAGCGCACTCCCACCAGGGGACCGTAGGGATGAGCGCTGGTGCCTGGCGGTGGGGGGATAGCAATAATCTCGTCGGCGAGGGCGGCAACTCCACAGTTGAGCGAGAGTGCGCGCCTGCCGAGAGAACTGGCGGATACGGACTGGGCCATCGTGATTCTCCGGTTGATGTCGGGGTGATGGCGGTCCGACCCGGATCGCGAGGGAACCCAGATCATGGTCGGGGTGTGTGACACTGCTGTTCTCCAGAGGCCGAGCGGATTGATCCCGCACACGGCCGCGACCGAACGAGGCCGTGGCCCGAGCGGCCTGCCTGCGGCCAAGCGGCCCGTGAGCGGAGCGAACAAGAGCGGGAGTCGAGCGCAGCGATCAGGAGCGGGTGGTGGAGCGCAGCGATCAGGAGCGGAAGACGACTGGTCAGTGCAGCCGCGATGTTCAGTCCGCGCACGTTCTAGGATTCGCCTGAGAACGGAGGTCAGTTGTCCAGTCGCGCCGAGCACAGAGCAGACGGACCGGCCCTGCCGGTCGAGGCGCGGAGGCCCAACTGATGGCGACTGTCCGCACCGAGGTCTCCGAGATCGTCACCGGTCTGGGCCTGTTCGGCTACCGGGACCTCCAGCGGGCGCTCGCCGCTCGGCCGCGTTCGATCAACAACGTCACCGATCGAGTGTTCGACCGGCTAGACGCCGCCTATGAGACCTCCAGACACGCCGAGATCTTCTCCACGGCATACGCCAACGGCGAGGTGTTCGCGCGTGCCAACGTCGGGTTGCGGGACCGTGTGCCGTGGTTGGTTGAATGGAAAGGCCCTCACCGTCCTCCCGCATACGAACAGATCCCCGCTGATCTGAGGGTCGATCACGTGTATCTGATCAGTTGCAAGTACGGCTCGGACATCCTCCACAATGCATCTCCGTGGCATGTCTTCGACCGGGCACTCGCGGAGCGTGCGCGGCGCGGCGCTGACTGGTTCGCTGAGATCGCGGCTGAGTCCTTTCAAGAGTTCTACTCCCAGGTGCGAAACCATGTGGGTGACCTGTCGCTGCCGACGCGGGTGACTTCGCTCGACGCCGACCACCGAGCCGCGTTGCGTTCGGCGCTCAAGGGTCGGTGGCCGGCGTCGTTGCGTTACGACTGGGAGATCGTGGCCTTCGAGATCGCCCGCAACAGCGCTTCGCATCTCATGGAACGGACCTCCACCAAGAGAGACCGCGAGGAACTGCTGTGGAGGCTTCTGCGCCTCGCAGCCTCCCCGTACTTCGTGCTCGGCACCGACCGAAACGGAGAGCCGATCCGGTACCGGGTGTTGACTCCGTGGGACTTCCAGAACCGCTTTCGCATGCGGCATTTCGACATGTGGGGCGACTATGCGGGCCAACCCACGGTCCGTTGGCGCGCAGAAGTAGTCGACAGGGAAGATGCAACCCCAAGGACCGTGGAAGGCCATGTGGAGATCCGGTGGAGCCACGGCAAGTTCGCGGGAGTTCCCGAAGCCAAGATCTATCTCGACACGCCGCACCACGATGTGGCCGGTTACGAACCCATCGACAGTGGCAACTGATCAACTCCCGCGCAAGGCTGGGCCCGGCGCCTGATCAGAGCGCGAGCCAAGTAGGCATCGCTGGTGACGTAAGCTCGGCGCTCGTCGTCGGACAGTTCGTGGATGCGTTGCCGGTCGACCTCGACAACCTCCAAACCGACCAGACTAGCGAGGGGTTTGAGGGCACAGGAGATGCCCATGCTCGCACCGACGTCGGCTCTGAACACCTGGTAGGCGTCGAGATGGCCGTGGCTGTGCCAGCGGGCCCGATACCCGCCGACGAGGCGCTGCGGAGAATGGTGACCTCCGGGAATCAGTGGGTCGTGAACCAGCCGCAGACCCAGCGGCACTCCGCGGAGTTCGGTTGAGAACCGGGCGTCAGTTGAGAGACAGTGTCACGAGGAACTGCAGGGGCCAGTTCTTCCCGCCGAGGATCCACTTGCCGTCTCCGTTGTAGGCGATGCCGTTGAGCACCGCGGAGCGTTCACCGGCTGAGATACCTACTTCAGCAGCGAGCGATGCGGCGTCGATCGACACCAGGACCTCTCCAGAATCGGGGTCGATGACGATGATCTCGTTGCTCATCCAGATGTTGGCGACGACCAGCCCCGCGACGCATTCGAGTTCGTTGACCCTTGTCACGGGAGTGTTGTCACGAAGGATCGTCGTGGTCGCCACGACCGTGAAGTCCCTGTTGCGGTGGGTGAGAGTCGAGGTGCCGTCACTCATCAACAGACGCGAACCGACTCCGTCCCAACAGATGCCCCAACCCTCGCCGTCGTAGCGGAACTCGCCGCGCGGCTCGAAGGTGTCGCGGTCCCAGCGCAATGCCCGATCCTCGCGCCAGGAGAGTTGGATTATCTCGTCTCCGACCAGGGTCAGGCCCTCGCCGAACACCTCGGGATCGAGCGCCACCGAGCGCAGTTCAATGGGGCCTTCGAGGGCACGCAAACGGGATTCTCCGTAGAGCCCGGTGCTCTCGTAGATGATCCCGCCGTCAGTCTCGAGTCCCTGAGTGAAGGCGTCGGTGTCGTGGCTCCATGAAGCCTCGATCCGCACCCGCCATTCTCGATCCTCAGCGGTTCGGGGATCCGAGGGCCACGGCGAGACCTCGACCTCACCTGGTGATGTGGTGGTGGTCGTGCCTGTGCCGGTCGGGGCCGTGGTTGTAGCGGGGGTTGATTCGGTTGACGGCGTCGTGCTGGTGGAGCCGTTCGTCGTGGTGTGTGTGGCCGAGTCGGTGGACGAAGCCGTGCCTGTGGCTGTTTCCGAGCCTGTGGACGGTGCCGAAGTCGTGTCTGTGGCCGAGTCGGTGGAGGAAACCGTGTCTGTTGTCGTGTCGGTGGGCGAACCCGTGCCTGTGGTCTTGTCGGTGGACGGTGCTGTGTCCGTGTTCGTGCCGGTCGGGGCCGTAGTTGTCGCAGAGGTTGAGTCGGTGGACGGTGCTGTGTCCGTGTTCGTGCCGGTCGGGGCCGTAGTTGTCGCAGAGGTTGAGTCGGTGGACGGTGAGGTGTCGGTGGTTGTGGCCGAAACCGCCCCGGTACTGGAGGGTTCTGTCGTCGAGGTGCTCGCAACGGGTTCGCCGGACAACTCCTCACCGTCTGATCCGGCACACGCGCCGGCGACGAGGCAGCAGAGGCACGCAACTGCCAGAAGCGGGCCCCGACCAAGCCGACGGATCATCCGTCGATACCCACCACACCCCGAGCCGCAAGAGATTCCGCATCGTCGGCACGGCCGAGGCTCCCGAGAATCTCCACGGTGTGCTCCCCGAGTCTGGGGGCCAGGCTGCGCGGTGCCCAGGGTGTGCCGTCGAAATCGACCGGTGTGGCGATCATCGATGTCGTGGCGGACTCGTCGGGTACCTCAACGAGGGCTCCCGCTGCATAGAACTGGGGATCCGCGAGCAGATCGTCGGGCGACTGGACCGGCGCCCAGAAGAAGTCTGGTTCCGTGGCGAAGATCTCGGCCCACTCGGCGAGTGTCTTCGTGACGAAGATCTTGTCGAGTTCGCCGAGCAGCTCCGGCCCGTTCCTCGCCCGATCAGCAGCCGTCGCGAACCGCTCGTCGGTGATCCATTCGGGGTGCCCCACGGCGCGCGCCAGCGGCGGCCAGTGCCGATTCGCTTCCAGGCCCACCACCCAGAACCGTTTGCCGTCGCCGGCGATGTAGTTGTTGGTGGTGGGGTTGTACATGGTCTCCCGGTTGCCGACATTGAGCGTGAGACCCCAGCCCACGGTGATCGACAGATCGAAGCTGATCGTGTAGATGCCCGTGCGGAACAGCGAAGTGGAGCAGAGTTGCCCTCGGCCTGTGCGCTCACGGCTGTACAACGCGGCCGAGACAGCGGCTGCGGCCGCCATGCCGGCGTTGTGGTCGCCCATGCCGCCCCGTTGGAACGGGGGGTTGCTTCCCTGTGGAGTGAGCATGTGGGCAATCCCGGACCGTGCCCAGAAAGCGGCGATGTCGTATGCCGCGCGGTCCTTGTCAGGACCTTCGAGGCCGAATCCTGTGATCGCCGCGTACACCAGACGGGGATGCTGCTCCAGCAGGGTCTCGTGGTCCAGCTCCAGGCGTTCGAGTCCGGCGAGCCGCACATTGGTGACGAACACGTCGGCCTGCGCGATCAGTTCCTTGGCGATCGCCAGACCCTCATCATCGGAGAGGTCCAGGGCGATACTGCGCTTGGAGCGGTTGTCCAACTCGAACACGGGGTTGGTGGGCATGTCCCCACCGAGCATGTTCTGGAAGGTGCGGGCCGGGTCGCCGCCCAGCGGCTCGATCTTGATCACATCCGCGCCCCAGTCCGCCAAGATGCCTCCAGCGGCGGGTCCGGCGACCCAGACGCCGAGCTCAACGATCCGTACTCCATCAAGTGGTCCCGGCAATGCTCTGCTCCTTGATCCTCAACTGCGTTGTGTGAATTGCGGCCATCATTTTGGCCCGTAGTCTCGCGTATCGGCCCATCTGTGACCGCTTTCGTTCAACGGCAACACCCTTGCGGATCTCCGGCGGGGAACCTCAGACCTGCGTTCCCGGCTCAGGTAGCGGAATCCAGAGTTGTCCGCTCAGTTCGGTGTTCCAGGGCGTCGATGAGACGCTCCGCCAACACTCGTTCGCCGATTCCGCACAGCTGGTCTGGAAGCTCAGGTCGCGACTTCGCGAACACGTCTGCCTTGCTCAGCGCCGCCCGACTCAGGAATGTCAGCATCGAAAGCTGCAAGTCCGCTGCAGCGTCGGCGTCTCCGATCTCGATCAACTTCTTATAAAGGCCTTCCGCCTTCTGAGCGCGTTCGAGCGCGTCAGTTGCCGACGGTAGCGGCAGCCGATCCTCCCAGTCGGCGCGTAGTGTCTTCCACCAGTCACCACGTTCAAACAAGACCCGTCCGTAACGCACGGTCCAAGACAGGTAGTCGTGACACTGCTCCAACTTCTGCAGCACCTCATCCTGCTCATACAGCCTCAGGTCTATCGAGATCGGCGGTCGAGCCAGAATGGGCCGACACTCTCTGTAAACCAGAACCAGGTCAAGGTCATCGCTGTGTTCCACATCGCGAACAGATGAGCCGGTCGCCACGATCGCCTCGATGGCCTCACTATCGGTTGCTCCCTCCACGGCTTCATATGTCCAAGCTCGAGCGGCTTCGTCCGGCCACCGCTTCACGACACCGGACAGGTCGCCCGTCGTGAAGACTGTGCTGGACACTCGTTCCGAGGTCAGTTGTTGACTCATTGCACGAGTTTCCCGACCTGTTCGACGTAAGCCTCAATCTCCGAAGCGACATCCTTCGGATCGAGATCTTCGGGTGGGTCGACATCGCCGTACGCCTCGTGCTTGCGCATTGTGTTGAGGTCGACGAGCAAGTTCTCGATCTCGGGCAATTGGTGCTCGGTCGTGAGGTACCTGGACTCCTCCACCTTGGTCCAGTGATTGCCAGGACGTGTCCGTTTCAACTGAAGAGCGGCCGCGACAACGCAAGCCTCAAGGCAGTAGAAGCCAAACGTCGAAAGTTCGAGCCAGTCGGTCGGGTTGTATGACGAAACGGCCACGCGCTCCAGATGTTTCAGCGCCAAGTTGAAGGATTCCTGTGCTGTCTGTGCCATCTGAGACCACCAACGCATCAATCCGGGAGTGCAAGTGATGTTACTCCAAGTATCGGACACGCAGGCCATGTTTGACAGTTGAGGCGAGGGGGACACCGACCAAGGCGGGGCAGGGAGTGCCGGGCGTGGAACTGCTGTGTAGTCCCAGCGGCCGGCATCGATGGTGGGACTCCGGTCCGGGCATGCGAAGCTTGGCGGATGTGCGAGTTGCGGGTTCTTGTGGTCTGCACCGGCAACACCTGCCGCTCTCCGATGGGCGAGGCGATACTGCGCGCCCGGTTCGATGCAGCGGGTGTGGGCGCCTCGGTGGCTTCCGCGGGCACGCTGGGGTGGTCGCAGCGCCCAGCGACCCCGCACGCCGTCGCGGTGATGGCCGAGATGGGCCTGGACATCGGCGACCATGTCAGTCGTCGACTCCACAACGACGACCTCGATGCGGATCTCGTGGTGGCCATGACCAGAATCCACGCCGGCGCCGTGATCGGACGCGACGCCGAACTGAAGGCTCGGGTGTTCCTCCCCTCCGAGTTCGCGCGTTTGGCGGGACGCTCGGGATCGACAGGGTCTGCGGGGTCGCCGGGATTCGCAATGCCAGCCAGAGATGAGCCGACCGGAGATGTGCTGAGAGAACGAATCGCGGTGGTCGGGGCGATGCGTGAAGGCGAACTCGTTGGACGTCCCGCCGAGGAGATCGACGACCCCGCGGGCGAACCGTTGGCCGCCTACCGCGCCACCGCTGCCCGACTTGACCGCCACCTGACCGGCCTGGTGAACGCGCTCGTCGGATAGTTCGTCGCCGAGAATCCCCAATTCCTTGCCGATGGGCGGCCGCCGGGTGGCTGAACCGACGGGAGTAGCTGAACCGACGGGGGTGGCTGAACCGACGGGGGTGGCTGAACCGACGGGGGTGGCTGAACCGACGGGGGTGGCTGAACCGACGGGGGTGGCTGAACCGACGGGGGTGGCTGAACCGACGGGGGTGGCTGAACCGACGGGGGTGGCCGAACTCGCCGAACTGGCCGAGCTGACCGGGTGGACAACTGGCCGGATGAGCGTGTGTCCGGCTGACCGAATGACCCGTCGACAGATTCGGGCCCGAGCAACCGTTGCCTCTAGAGTGAAAAGCAACCTCAGCCGAGTGAGCGACACGGACGAATTTGCAGGCACGAATCCATGTATGACCTACTGATACGGAACGGAGTCATCATCGACGGAACCGGCGCTGACCGGTACCGCGGTGATGTGGCAGTCCTTGAGGGCACGATCGCCGCAGTCGGTCCCGAACTACAAGGCGAAGCCCACCGGGAGATCGACGCTGCGGGCTGCATCGTGATTCCCGGTTTCGTCGACGTGCACACGCACTACGACGGGCAGGTCACCTGGGATCCCGTCCTCGAACCGTCGGCCAGCCACGGAGTCACCACGGTGGTCACAGGCAACTGCGGTGTCGGATTCGCCCCGGTCAAGCCTGGCACCGAAGACTGGCTGATCCAGTTGATGGAAGGCGTCGAGGACATCCCCGGAGCGGCCCTGGCTGAGGGCATCGACTGGTCATGGGAGACCTTCCCGGAATACCTCGACAGTCTCGAAGGCCGGGCCTGGGGCCTAGACGTCGGTTGTCTGGTGCCCCACGGAGCGGTTCGCGCCTACGTCATGGGGGAGCGCGGCGCCCGCAACGCCCCCGCCAACGGAGACGAGATCGCCGAGATGCGCAGAATCGTCGCCGAAGCCGTCGCCGCCGGGGCACTCGGCGTGTCGACCTCTCGGACCCTTGCACACACGGCCATGGACGGAGAACCGGTGCCCGGCACGTTCGCGGCGCAAGACGAGCTCTATGCGCTGGCTCGGGGCTGCGCGGACGCGGGCCATGGACTCTTGGAACTCGCGCCGATGGGTTCGGCCGGAGAAGACACCGTCGCCCCCCACACCGAGGTCGACTGGATGGTGCGCATCTCCAAGGAGACGGGAGTGCCGGTCTCGTTCGTGCTCGTGCAGATCAACGACGAACCCGAACTGTGGCGGGCGCTGATGGACCGTTCAGCAGAGGCGGTGGCTTCCGGCGCCTCGCTGCACCCCCAGATCGCCGGCCGCCTCAACGGAATCCTGTTGGGGCTCGAAGGTCTGAGCCCCTGGCGTCAACGGCCCAGCTGGGACGAGATCGCCGACCTGCCGCTGCCCGAACTCGTGGCAGAGCTCCGCCGACCGGAGCGCCGAGCGGCGATCCTGGCCGAGACTCCCGAGACCGACAATCCCTTCTCGGAGTTCATTCTGGGTTCGCTGCATCGGATCTATGTGCTGGACGACCCGCCCGACTACGAACCCGGCCCGGAGCGCACCATCAAAGCAATGGCGGAGGCGCAGGGCCGAGAACTTGACGACCTGCTCTATGACATGCTGCTCGAGGACGAGGGCAAGGCGCTGTTGCTGTTCCCCTTCCTCAACTATGCCGACGGCAACGGCGACGCTCTTCGCGAGATGCTGCAGCATCCTGCCGGCGTCGTTGGACTGAGCGACGGGGGTGCGCACTGCGGAGTGATCTGCGATGCCTCGCAACCGACCTGGCTGCTCACCCATTGGGCCCGCGACCGGAGCCGCGGCGAGCAGTTGCCCCTTGAGTTCATCGTCAAGAAGCAGACCCATGACACCGCCCGACTCTTCGGTCTCGATGATCGGGGAACGGTCGAGGTCGGTGCCAAAGCGGACCTCAACGTGGTCGACTTCGACAATCTGTCGTTGCAGCCTCCACGTGTAGCCCGTGACCTGCCTGCGGGCGGGAAACGCTTCGTGCAGTCCGCGCAGGGCTACCGTGCGACGATCGTCAGTGGCGTGATCACCCGCCAGGATGACGCCGACACCGGTGAGCGTCCAGGTCGTCTGG
Source organism: Candidatus Aldehydirespiratoraceae bacterium (assembly GCA_965208435.1). Taxonomy (GTDB): domain Bacteria; phylum Actinomycetota; class Acidimicrobiia; order Acidimicrobiales; family Aldehydirespiratoraceae; genus VXYK01. The sequence continues at coordinate 3,006,643 of OZ242337.1, forward strand.
TGCGCGCCGGATCCGCTTGGTGACCCGACCAGAACGCCATTCGCCAATCACAAGTCAGCCCAATCACAAGTCAGCCAAGGACAAATCCAAAGGACCACAATGTTTGATCTTCTAATCCGCAACGGGACCGTCGTGGACGGCACCGGCTCAGACCGGTACACAGCCGACGTGGCCATCGCCGATGGTGTCATCGTCGCGGTCGGCCCCGACCTGCAGGGCGACGCCAGCGAGACGATCGACGCCACCGGTCTGCTCGTGACACCCGGTTTCGTCGACGTGCACACGCACTACGACGGTCAGGTCACCTGGGATGAAACGCTGGAGCCAACGTCGCTGCACGGCGTCACGACCCTGGTCATGGGCAACTGCGGCGTCGGGTTCGCTCCGGTCAGGCCGGGCACCGAGGAATGGCTGATCCAGTTGATGGAGGGAGTTGAAGACATCCCTGGAGCGGCCCTGAGCGAGGGGATCGAGTGGGACTGGGAGACGTTCCCGGAGTATCTCGATGCGCTCGAGGCGCGACAGTGGTCAGTCGACGTCGGCACCCAGATTCCCCACGGATCGGTGCGTGCCTACGTGATGGGGGAGCGGGGCGCCCGCAACGAGGACGCTTCAACAGACGAGATCGAAGCCATGGCCGAGATCGTGCAGGAGGCCGTGGAAGCCGGAGCTCTGGGTGTGTCCACCTCGCGGACCATCGGGCACAGGGCGATGGACGGCGAACCCGTGCCGGGCACATTCGCGGCCGAGGACGAACTGTTCGCGCTGGGCCGGGCCCTGCGAGACGGCGGAGGCGGAGTCTTCGAGCTGGCGCCGGCCGGTGCCGCGGGCCTTGACCTGGTTGCGCCCATGAAGGAAGTCGACTGGATGCGCAGGCTCTCCGCGGAGACCGGCCAACCGGTCACCTTCGCGATGTTGCAGGTACCGGGCGCGCCCGACCTGTGGAAGGAGCAGATGGCCGTGTCGCTGGCGGCCACCGAGGAGGGTGCAAGGCTGTACCCGCAGGTTGCGGGTCGCCCGTTCGGGGTTCTGGTCGGATTCCAGACAGGGCATCCCTTCATGTTGCGCCCCACCTACATGGACCTCGCCGACCTGCCGATCGAGGAGCGCATCGTTGAGCTCCGCCGCCCTGAAGTCCGGGCAGCGATCCTCGCTGAGGAGAATGCCGAACGCCAAGGATCGGTCCACGAGGGTGTCGCCATGCTCGTGGCCGGGATGCTCCACAACCTCTATGTGCTGGGCGACCCGCCGAACTATGAGCCGACCCGTGAGCGCTCGATCGGCGCGATTGCGGAGGTCTCAGGCGTCTCTGCCGAGGAAGTCGCTTACGACGCGTTCCTCGCCGAGGACGGCAGGGCGCTGCTGATGGCTCCGCTCTACAACTATGTGGACTCCAACCACGACGTGATCCGCGAACAGTTGACCCATCCCCAGGCTGTGGTGGGGCTCGGTGACGGTGGTGCCCACTGCGGCCTGATCTGCGATGCCTCGCTGCCGACCACCATGATCTCGCACTGGACACGGGATCGTGACCGCGGTGAGAAACTGCCGTTGGAGTGGGTGGTGCGCAAGCAGACCAAAGACACCGCCGAGCTCTTCGGCATGGAGGACCGCGGCACGATCGCCGTCGGCCGGCGAGGCGACGTCAACATCATCGATCACGACACGATCAATCTGCGGACACCGGAATTGGTGCATGACCTTCCCGCCGGCGGCAGGCGGTTGATCCAACGGGCCGAGGGTTACGTGGCGACGATCGTCGCCGGCGAGGTCACCCGAAGGCACGGTGAGGACACCGGAGCACGCCCCGGTCGGTTGGTCCGCGGCCGCCGCTGAGCACCGATGAAACAGAACAGGTCCCGGTTTTGGGGAGCCGACGCGAGTTGTGGTGGACTGCGGGCGTATGGCTGAACTCTTCGAAATTGACTTCAACCTCGAGTACCCCTACACGCGAACCACCGGACCGATAATCGGACCCTTCCTGACCGGTCTTCGAGACGGACGAATCCTTGCCACGCAGGTCGGCGGCAGGGTCATCTGCCCGCCCGTCGAGTACGACCCCGACACCGGTGCCACCGTTGGCCCCGAGAACCTCGTCGAGGTTGGTCCCGTCGGGGAGGTCACCGGCTGGACATGGGTCGCTCGACCGACCTCCAAGCATCCTTTCGAGCACCCCTTCGCCTTCGCCCAGATCAAGCTCGACGGGGCGGACACGACCATGCTGCATGCCGTTGATGCCGGCTCTGAAGATGCCATGGCGACCGGAATGCGTGTGGTGGTGCGTTTCAGAAGCGACCGGCAGGGCACGATCAACGACGTCTATTTCGTTCCCGGCGACGAGGCGCCCGCAGCACCGGAAGTCGATGACGACGCAGAGCCCGTGATGATCACCGAGCACCTGATAGGCGTGCGAATCCGAGAGCCGCTGCTGCCCCATCGCCGTCGCTTCGTGGAGGGACTGCAGCAGGGAAGGATCGTCGGGCAGCGAAGCCCCGTCGACGGCAAGGTCCATGTTCCGAGCCGCGGCTACGACGCCACCAACCGGGTGCCGATGACCCCAGACGATGACGTGGAGGTGGCCGACGTCGGCACGGTCACGTCCTTCACCGAGATCGTGCCGGTCCAATATCACGGACAGACCGAGACGGAGCCCTACATCCGCTGCTCGGTGCTCCTCGACGGGGCGGACTCCACAGTCGGCGGGATCGATATCCGCGACATCAGGATCGAGGACTTCCGTGTCGGCATGCGCCTTCAGATGGTGTGGCGCGAAGAAGACCGCATCGGTGACCTCGACAACCGCGGCTACGGCCTGAACGAAGAGGTGTACGAGCGCTGGGAACCGACCGGAGAGCCCGACGTCGATCCCGAACTGTTGAAGGAGCACAACTTCTGATGCCACAGTCTCAACGCCACGAGAACGACATAGCGATCGTGGGCTTCGCTCAGACCGACGCGCACGTGCGCTACGACGGCCCCGAAGTCGTGCTCATCATGGAGTGCGTCAATGCGCTGCTCGCCGACGCCGGAATCGAACGCCACGACGTCGACTTCACGATCGCCGGCAGCTGCGACTACCTCAGCGGAATGCCCTTCGCCTTCGTGTCGAACGTCGACGGGATGGGGGCGTGGCCGCCGGTGTACGAATCCCATGTTGAGATGGACGGAGCCTGGGCGCTGTTCGAGGCGTGGCTGAGGCTGCAGATGGGCGACATCGACATTGCCATGGTGGTGGGCTCAGGAAAGTCCTCCCCGTGCAACTCCCGCGAGGTCTTCCACCTGCAGGCCGATCCATACGTTGTCGCTCCCTTGGGCATCGACCCCGATGCCATGGCTGGAATAGCGGCACGCTCGCTGATCGAGTCGCACAAGGCCACCGAGACCGAGATCGCCGAAGTCGTGGCCCGCAGCTACGCCTCAGCGGAAAGCAACCCCCATGCCCAGATCCGCACCACAGTCACGGTCGAGGAACTCCTCGCCGCCCCCTATGACATGGCACCGCTGCGCGCCCATGACGTGTCGCTCAAGGCGGACGGTGCGGCCGCGTTGCTGATCGCCCGCCGGGACCGGGCGACAGAGATCACCGACAAGCCGGTGTGGATCACCGGACTCGACCATCGCATCGAGTCCCATCACGCAGGGCTGCGCGACCTCACCGACTCGCCGAGCACACGCCTGGCCGCGGCGGGATCAGGGGTTGGCGACGGGGCTGTTGATGTGGCCGAGTTGCACGTCACCCACGCCCACGAGGAGATCATCCTGCGCAACGCTCTGAACCTCGCCGACTCCACCTCTGTGAACCCCTCAGGAGGACCCCTCGCAGGCGATCCAGTCATGGCAACCGGATTGGTCCGAGTGATCGAAGTCGCCCGACGGATCGCCGCCAATGAAGCCCGTCGGGGAGTGGCCCATGCCTCCTCGGGAGCGGCGTTGCAGCAGAATCTGCTGTGTGTCCTGGAAGGAAGAGATTGATGCGAGACCCAGTGGAGATGCGAGACCCAGTGGAATCGCAAGGCTCCGGTGCCGTGGAAGCCAGGATTGTGCCCGGAAGGCGACTCGAGGATCACGACCCAGCGGAATCGCAAGGCTTCGGCGCGACGGAAGGAGGAGCCTGACATGGCTCGACCGTGCGCAGTCGTCGGTATAGGTCAGACCAAGTACAAGCGTCGACGCGACGACCTCTCGCTCGACGGGCTGGTGCGGGAGGCCGCCCTGCGGGCCCTCGACGACGCCGAAGTGAGCTTCGCCGACATCGACGCCGTGGTGCTCGGAAAGGCCCCCGACGCGTTGGAGGGCGTGATAATGCCCGAGTTGTCGCTCGCTGACGCTCTCGGAGCGGTCGGCAAGCCGATACACCGAGTCCACACAGCCGGATCAGTGGGCGCTTCAACGGCCATCTCCGCTGCTGTGCTCGTGGAGAGCGGCCGTTACGACACGGTCCTGACGGTGACATACGAGAAACAGTCCGAGGGGAACGCCACCTGGGCACTCTCGGGCGGCAAATCCGGAGGCCAGGGAGCCGGAGGAACCTTCGCTCCGTGGATACGGGAGTACATACGGCGCTCTGGCGCGCCGGAGCACATCGGTTGGCAGGTAGCGGTCAAGGACCGACAGAACGCGCTGAAGAACCAGTACGCACACCTCCATCTCCACGACATCAGCGTCGACATGGTGAAGGAATCGCCGATGCTCTGGGATCCACTGCATTTTCTTGAGTCGTGCCCGTCCTCCGACGGCGCTGCGGCGATGGTGCTGAGTTCAGAGGACCTGGTCTCACGCTCGCCGAACCCGCCGGCCTGGGTGCTGGGACACGCCAAGCGCACCGAATTCTCGAGCTTCCCCGGGCGCGACACCGTCAAGCCCCAGGCCGGGGTCGACTGCGCGGCGGCGCTGTACAAAGAGGTGGGGATCACCGATCCGCGCCGTCAGATCGACACTGCTGAACTCTATGTTCCGTTCAGCTGGTACGAGCCGATGTGGCTCGAGGGGCACCTCATCGCACCGGACGGAGAGGGCTGGAAGATGACCGATGAGGGCGCGACGGAACTGGGCGGCGACTTCCCGGTCAACTGCTCGGGCGGTGTGCTGTCGTCGAATCCGATAGGCGCGTCGGGGATGATCCGCTGCCTCGAGGCGGCCAATCAGGTGCGGGGCACTGCCGGTGACTATCAGGTCGACGGAGCAAGGGTCGCGCTCGGTCACGCATACGGGGGAGCGGCCCAGTATTTCGCGATGTGGATCGTGTCGTCGGAGTTGGACCCGGTTTTCTCCTGATCCTGTGTGTTGTGAACCCGCGTTGATTGGACCAATGATGCCAACCCATGGTGTTTAGACCGATGACGCCAAGACCCATGACCCCAAGACCCATGACCCCAAGACCCATGACCCCAAGACCCATGACCCCAAGACTCATGACCCCAAGACCCATGACCCCAACTGATGATGCCAATACGTGGTGCAAAACCGATGATGCCAATACGTGGTGCAAAACCGATGATGCCAAGAGCAATGACGCCTAGACCAAGACTGGAGTGTCGCGATGAGTTCTGAAGTGGCCGATCTTGATGGGCGGGTGGTGATCGTCACCGGGGCTGGGGGAGGTCTGGGTCGTGCCCATGCGCTCGCGTTCGCGGCGCACGGTGCCCGCGTCGTGGTCAACGACCTCGGCGTTGAGCGCGACGGCACACCGTCGACCAGCGACGCCGCCAACGACGTGGTGGCAGAGATAGTCGACACTGGAGGCATTGCAGTGGCGAACGCGGCTGATGTGGCCGACTGGGACCAGGCCGCGGCACTGGTCCGCCAGGCGATCGACACCTACGGCGGGCTCGACACGCTCGTCTGCAACGCAGGATTCCTCCGTGACCGGATGCTCGCGGGGATGTCCGAGGATGAATGGGACAGCGTCACCCGGGTGCACCTCAAGGGCCATTTCGCTCCGGCACGCCACGCCGTCGAATATTGGCGCGACCGGGCCAAGGCGGGCGAGCCGGTCGCGGCCCGAGTGGTCAACACCTCTTCGGGGGCCGGTCTGGCCGGATCGATCGGCCAGGGCAACTATGCGGCGGCCAAGGCCGGGATCGCGCTGTTGACGATTCAACAGGCCGCGGAGTGGGGGCGTTACGGCGTGCTCGCCAACGCCATCGCCCCCGATGCCCGCACCCGCATGACCGAGGGCATCTTCTACAGCGCCGAGATACCAGAGGGCTTCGACGAGAAGGCGCCCGAGAACGTTTCTCCGCTGGTCGTCTGGCTGGGCAGCGCTGCCTGTGACGTGACCGGTCGAACCTTCGAGAACACCGGTGACCAGCTCAACGTCTGCGACGGTTGGCAGAAGGGCCCGGTCGTGTCGGTCGGCGGCCGGCGCATGACCGTCGCCGAAGCGGGCGAGCTGGCGCATCGTTCGATTGCGGGCGAGCGTGCTCCGCAGCCGGTGCACGGCGTGCGGGACTGACGGGGCAGCCGATGGACTTCGATGACACGCCTGAGGAGGCCGCGTGGCGCGAACAGTGCCGCGACTTCCTGGGCCGACACGCCGAGTTGTCGCCCCAGAGGGTCGACCTCAGCGAGAGCTACTGGGCAAGGCCTCCCAGCGCCGCGGAATCGGCTGCCTACACGGCTCGCTGCCGCAAGTGGCAACGCACCAAGTACGACGAGGGCTGGGCGGGCCTGACATGGCCGACGGCCTACGGCGGTCGGGGCCTGTCCGGTCATATGGCCGGGATCTTCGCCGAGGAGGAGGCGCGGTACGACCTGCCGATGGGCCAGTTCGCACAGTCGATAGGAATGGCCGGTCCCACGATCATCGCCCACGGCACCGACGCCCAGAAGAACAAGTACCTGGAACCCATGCTGACCGGTGAGCAGACCTGGTGTCAGCTGTTCTCAGAACCCGGTGCAGGTTCTGACCTGGCCGGCCTGCGAACGTCGGGGGTCCTCGACGGCGACGAGATCATCGTCAACGGACAGAAGGTGTGGACTTCGAGCGCTCGGGAAGCTGCGCACGGCATGTTGTTGGTCCGCACCGATGTTGACCAGCCCAAGCATCGGGGGATCTCCTATCTGCTGCTCGACATGGGTACCCCGGGGATCGACGTTCGTCCCTTGAAGCAGCCCACGGGTCGTTCGGAGTTCAACGAGGTCTTCCTCGACAATGTGCGGGTGCCGCTCGATTGTGTCGTCGGTGGAGTCAACCGGGGTTGGGGCCCGATCCTGACCACCCTGAGCAATGAGCGGGCGGGGATCGGCGGCCAGGTCTCCTATGTCGGCGATGTGATCGAGCTGGCCCGGCGTTTCGGAGTGACGGATGATCCGGTGATCCGCCAGCAGCTTGCGCGCCTGTACACGATTGTCGAGACGATGCGGTTCCTCGGCTACCGGGTGCGCACGGCGACCTCGCGTGGTGAACAGCCTGGTCCTGAGAGTTCGGTGCTGAAACTCGCGGCGTCACGCCGGCTGGAGTTGATGGGTGACCTGTCGATGGCGATCATGGGTCCGAGCGCCACGCTCTACGGCGCCGATGCGGTGTTCAACGGGTTCTGGCAGAACTATGCCTTCCTGGGGCAGTGGATGTCTCGCATCGGTGGAGGCACCGATCAGGTGCAGCGCAACATCATCGGCGAGAACGTGCTGGGCCTGCCCCAGGAACCCAGACCCGACAAGGGAATCCCCTTCCGAGATATTCCCAACTAGGTGCAACCGATATTCCGTCGCCGGTGATGTAACCCATTTGCTGATCGGATGGTCCAAGAAACAAGAATTGTCGCCTCCCTCCAGGGGTGTACGCGGCGCCCGTCTCTACGGAGCGGGCGCCGCTTCTGTTTCTGCTCCTGTGCCGTGTCGCTCGGTTGCTGCTCTGACCGCTTCGAGCGCGTCATCAAGTCCGACTCCGAGAACGGCTAGCTCGAAGACGAAACGGTCGGCCGCGGTCGCCACCCGTTTGCGGCGCTCCTGGAGCGGTTCGCTGTGTGGGGGCTCGTCCACCACGAACGTCCCGCGGCGGCCCCGGCCTTCGACGATGCCGTCGTTCTCGAGTTCTCGATAGGCGCGTGCCACGGTTCCGGGTGCGAGATCCAGTGCGGCAGCGAGCTCTCTTACCGTGGGCAGCTTGCTCTGCGGTTCGAGCCGCCCGACAGCGGCCATCACCGACAACTGTGCCCGGAGCTGTTCGAACACCGGGATGTTGGTGCCTGTCTCGAGCCGGATCACGAGCCTTCGCTCGAAGTTCCGGTGGTCGCGGTAGTTGACGATCGGAGCGCGTTCTGTATCTGCCATACGACTATTGTATCAATACAAACTACAGAGTCAAGAACCCGAATGAGAAGAATTTTGGGAAAATTTGAGCAATTTTAAGAACTTGACAGCAATTAGGATTGATACATAGTATGATTGTATCAACTCAATCGGAACGGAGAATCCGTCATGAAACTAGTCAGTGCAGTGATCAAGCCCTTCAAGCTCGAAGACGTCAAGACTGCGCTAGCCGATGTCGGCGTGGCCGGCATGACCGTGTCCGAGGTACAGGGCTTCGGCCGCCAGGGCGGCCACAGCGAGACCTACCGCGGCACCGAGTATCGAGTGACCTTCACCCCCAAGACCAGAATCGAGATTCTCGTCGACGACTCCGCGGCCGACGGCGTGGTCGAGGCCATTCTGGCTTCAGCCCGTACCGAGAAGATCGGTGACGGCAAGGTTTGGGTCACACCAGTCGAGACCCTCGCCCGTATCCGCACTGGAGAACGCGGCAACGAAGCGGTCTGAGGGCAACCCGCCCACGGCAGCGAGGTTCGCCCAACGCCAGATTCGCCTCCGCCGACGGCGCGGGCAATACTTGTGGCGCTGCAACATACCGAAAGGCGACGGAAGGCGAAGTGAACGAGCAGATTGTCGATGCCACAACGTTCTGGGAACTGCTCCAGCGCCGTGCAGCGCTCTCCGGCGACCGACTGTTCCTAGTCGACGACGCCTCTCGGCAGTTCACCTACTCAGAGTTCCTCGACAAAGTCGAGAGAGTGGCTGCCGGCTTGTACGAGTTGGGGATAGCTGAGGGCACCCCGGTCACCTGGGAACTGCCCACCCGGATCGAGACGATCGTGTTGAGCTTCGCACTCTCGCGCCTCGGCGCGGTCCAGAACCCGATCATCCACATCTACCGGCATCGGGAGGTCGGATTCTGCATCGCCCAGACCCGAACCCGCTTCGTGTTCACCCCGGGAGTCTGGGGCGATTTCGACTATCACGCCATGGCGACCGAAGTCAGTGAGAACCTCGACCCCCGCCCTGAGATCCTCAACGGCTATTCGAACCTCCCAGAGGGCGACCCGCAGATTCTGCCGCCCGCACCGACCGACGGCGACGCGGTGCGATGGATCTACTACACCTCGGGCACCACGTCTGACCCGAAGGGAGTCAAGCACTCCGACAAGACCCTGATAGCGGCAGGAACCGGACTCGCCCTGGCGCTTCAGACCAACGCCGACGACATGGGGACCATCGCTTTCCCCTATGCCCACATCGGCGGCCCCGACTTCATCGTGATGCTGCTGGTCGACGGCTTCGGCGCGGTCCTGATCGAGAAGTTCACGCCCGCCGGCGCTGTGGCCGCCTACGCCGAGCACGGCGCCACGATCATCGGCGGGTCGACGGCCTTCTACCAGATGTTCCTGGCGCAGGATCAGCATCTCGGCGGCAACTCGATGCCGCGGCTCCGAGCCATGGCCGGCGGCGGCGCGCCCAAGCCCCCCGAGATCTACTTCGAAGTCAAGGAGAAGATGGGCATACCCATCGCACACGGCTACGGCATGACCGAATGCCCGATGATCGCCCAGGGTTCGCCGTCGGACTCCGATGAGCAGCTCGCCAACACCGAGGGCGCACCGATCAGGGGCTGTGAGGTGACGATTGTGGCAGCCGACGGTTCGGAGGCTGAACCGGGCAGCGAGGGCGAGGTCCGCGTCAACGGGCCGATGCTGTTCGCGGGCTACACAGACCCGAGCCTCGACGAAGAGGCCTTCGACGGACATGGCCGGTTCCGCACAGGCGATCTTGGAATCAAGCATGCCGACGGGCATGTGACGCTCACCGGGCGCGTCAAGGACATCATCATCCGCAAAGGCGAGAACATCTCAGCGAAAGAAGTCGAGGACGTCCTCTATTCGCTGCCCTCAGTGGAGAACGCGGCGGTGATCGGACTGCCCGATACCGAACGGGGCGAACGTGTCTGCGCGGTGGTCGAGACCGCGGCGGGACATTCGGACCTGACCTTCGAGGAGATGGCAGCGGCTTGCAGAGAATCCGGACTGATGCGCCAGAAGACCCCTGAGCAGCTCGAGATCCACGATGGCCCGCTGCCCCGCAATGCCACCATGAAGATCCTCAAATACGAGCTCCGCGACCAGTACAAGGAGAAACAATGGCCCTGACCATCTACCACAACCAACATTGAAACTCGTCGAGCAATGCCGTGGCGGTCGCCACGGAGATGGGCGTCGACTTCACAGAGGTCCGCTACATGAAGGACTTCCCCGACCCCGAAACGTTGCGTGAGGTGATAGCCAAGCTTGAGGAACCTGTCGAGAACCTCGTGCGCAAGGATGCTCAGTTCGCCAAGCTCGGCCTCAGCGAGGACGACTACGTCGGCGATGTGGATGCTGTGGTGGAGGTGCTCGGCAAGTATCACCGGCTGCTCCAGCGTCCGATCATCGTCGGGCCCGACAAGGCCATCATCGGACGCCCCTTCGAAGGCGTCATGGCCAAGACCCGAGTGGCAGAGATGCTCAGCTCGAACGCGGACTGAGTAGACCGATGATGGTAGACCGATGACGATCGTGGCGCCCGACGTGCACACCGACGATGCGCCGGTGGGAGAGACCATCGTCTCGGTCGGCCGGGTTGCCAGGCCCACCCAGGTCGACGCCGGCCGCTACACAGACCCGGCTTGGGCCCGAATCGAGGAGGAGAGACTCTGGCCCACCACTTGGCAGCTGGCGTGCACGCTCGACCATGTGTCTTCTGAGGGCGATGTGCACGTCTACGATGTCGGTCGCCTGTCGATTCTGATCGTGCGCGGCGACGACGGTGAGCTCCGTGCCTTCCAGAACGTGTGCCGGCACCGCGGGATGCAGCTCTGCAACGAGAACCAGCGGGGGCTCACAGAACTGCGCTGCGGGTTTCATCGCTGGTCGTGGAACCTGGCCGGTGAACTGCGCGAGGTGCCGTCGCGCAAGGGCTTCGGGGCGTTGCGCAACGACGACTTCCCCCTCTTCGCGGCCAAGGTCGACACCTGGGGTCCGCTGGTGTTCGTCAATCCTGATCCTGATGCCGAACCGCTCGCGGACTTCCTGGCGCCTGTTCCCGACGACATCGCCTGGGCCGACCTCGACGACTTCCGCTGCAAGGCGCTGATCTCGATCCCGGTCCCGTCCAACTGGAAGACGATCATCGACGGTTTCAGCGAGACCTACCATGTGCAGGGAATACACCCCGAGATGTTGCGCATGGTCGATGACGTCAACAGTCCCCAGACGATCTGGGAACGTCACGGCAAGCTCGTGCAACCCTATGGCCAGGCCAGCCCCCGCCTGCGCGGCGGCGCCACGAACCAACAGGTCTGGGAGGGGTTCGTCGAGGTGATGGGGGGCCGGGTCGGCTTGAGCGATCCCGCTGATGCGGGCCGGTGCCCGGACGTGCCACCCGGCTCAACTCTGCGCGATGTGCTGTCGGGCATGATCGTGGACCACTTCGGTGAGAGCGAGGGCGTGGACCTGAGCCGGTTCGGCCCCGATGAGATGATGACCATGCAGCAGTACAACCTGTTCCCGAACATCACCGTGCTGGTGTTCGGTGATCTGCTCCAAGTTGTGCGGGCGCGCCCGGGTGACACCCCCGACAACGGATACATGGACATAGTCGCCTTCGACCGCGTCAACCCCGGTGCTGAGCGGACCGAACCGCTGACCGCGGAGATGGAGGCAGGCTCCTACAGTCTGGGACTGGTGCTCGACCAGGACGTCGAGAACTTGAGGCGTGCCCAGCGGGGGCTTCACGCACCGGGACTGACGCACCTCACACTGTCGGGCGAGGAATGCCGGATCATCAACCTGCACCGCAATCTCGACCGTGTGACCGGATGCGACTCCTCAGTTGAGATCGCTCACCTCGACTGAGGAGACTGCTTTTCGGGTTGATCAGGATCCTGTTGGTTGGGTTGACCTCATAGCCAGTATAATATATGGTATCAGGATCAGTGATTCCCTGATCCGCGTCCTGTTTGTGAGGTTCTGTCCATGTCGTTCTTGACCCCCCCCCCCCCCCCCCAGTTCGGGTGTTTATGATCTGAGGCGGGCTGTTGTAGGGTTTGTGGTTCTGGTCGCGGCGTGTCTGGCCGCGGCCAGCCTGGTTTTTGTGGTTCCCGCAGCCGCGGAGGTGCCTGAGGGCGCGAAGGTGGTCTCGACGTCCAGGGTCACGCTCGACTCCAGACACTCAGACGCCCAAGCCGACGCGGCAGAAGCAGCGTTGGACTCCTGTCAACAACGCAACGTCGAATGCGACTACGGCGAACCCCGGATCATCGAAACGTTCGAGAACGAGGAGTTCACCTTCGACGGGCAGACAGTCACCGAGCGGGTGCCGGTGCAGCACGAAGTCACGATCGTGACCATCACAGTGTGGGAATGGGACGACCCGGACCCCGAACCAGAACCCGAGCCGTGGACCCCGGAAACCAGCGGCTGCAGCCAGTATCTGCTGACCCGCCACCTCGGCAAGGAGATCCGCTGCGGCAGCACCATCAACGTCCCGACCCAACGCGCCCAGACCGGATCGGTCTCAAGGCCCCGACCCGTGTACCGCACAGTAGTGGTGTCGGTTGACCACGACGACAACCCCGACACCCCCGACGTCAACCGAACCAAACGAGTACCGCACTACCCGGTCGTGACAAGCACCCTCGGCGAGGACTGCGCACCACAAGACGACTCCGTGCTCACGGCTGTATACCCGTACGCCGACTACGGACTCAGGGATTTAACCGATGAAGAAGAGTTGACCGGTCTTTTCTGCGACGCGCCGGCGTACAGATACAGCCGCAACAGTTTCATCGACGCGCAGCAGTACAGCACGCTGCGAAGCATCACCACCCCGCCAGCCTTCGACTACAACGACTACATCGGCGGCGACGGCGAATGGTCCCAACAAGAAATAGAACGCTCAGAACGCGCCTGGGCAATACACGAAGCCCAATGGGACGCCTACGACCAAGCACTCGCCCAACTACGAGCACAAGAACAACCCTTCTGGATCTGCGAACACGACAGCCAGACCCTGATCCGTCACCAACTCTTTACACCGTCAAACGGCCTTAATCAATGCGAACTACACATCTAATGGATGCGCCAACACCTCATCGAACCGGTGGATCCAGGCTTAGTTCCCGGATCATCGCGGCGAGGGACTCGTCGGTGGATGCGGTCACAGTCAAAGAGAGGCGGTCTGCGTGACCACCGTATTCTGCACTCAGCCGCTCGGCGCAGTCGGCGGGCGTGCCGCGCACCGCCAGCAGGTCGACAACATCGTCGTCGACGAGTTCGCCCAGCGTTGCCCAGTCCCCGGTCTTGGTGATCTCGCGCAACCGGGGTTGCAGGTCGCCGAGTCCGTGGTGGTCGAGCACGACCCGGTAGGCGGGGGTGGAACCGTAGAACGCGAGATTGAAGCGGATCGCGTCAGTTGCCCGCTCGTACTCCTCGTCGGTCAGGCACGGGGCCGCGATACAGCCGACGTTGAGTGTCAGCGACGACCGGTCCCGGCCACCCTCGGCGAGGCCGTCTTGGATCATCGGCATCGTCTGGTCGGCCAGGAACGCACCGGTGTTGAACGGGTGGATGATGATCCCGTCGGCGTGCGCGGCCATCGCCCGTGTCATGCGGGGCCCGAGCGCTCCGACCCAGACTCTCGGAACCGGGTGCCCGAGCGGTGCCGGCACGAAGATCGGGGTCATCAGGTCGACTCGGTAGAACTCGCCGCGGTGCGCAAGTGGAGTCTGGTCGCTCCAGTTGGCCCAGACGGCGCGCAGCACCGTGATCAACTCGACCATGCGTTCTACCGGACGGCCCCACTGCGCTGAGAAGCGGCGTTCGATGTGGGGCTTTATCTGGGTTCCTAGCCCGAGCGCGAAGCGGCCTCCGCTGGCCCGCTGAAGGTCCCATGCGCAGTAGGCGAGGTGCATGGGCGAACGGGGGAAGGCGATCGCGACGTTGGTGTAGAGGTCGACGTCGAGTTCGGTTGCATGTACCAGCGGAAAGAAGACGTCGCTGTTGCCTTCGAAGGTGAACAGTCCGTCGATCCCGGTGGCGGACAGGCTGGCGGCGCGTGCCGCGGCTCCGGACAGGTCACCGGTGAACGAGACGTCAATCAGCATCCCACGAAGCTATTCCAGAATCTGCGGTCGCCCGAAGTCGGCTGCGCGCCGAAGCGAATTCTGTTGATTGAGGTCGTATCGCTAACATCTCGGCGTGCGTTCAGAAAGAACCCCCACCGCCAAGACCCTCACGGACAGGCAGGCTCAGCGCCGGCAGCGGGTCCTGCGGGCCGCGATGGAACTCGCCGGTGAAGGCGGCTACGAGGGAGTGCAGATGCGGGAGGTAGCCGAGCGTGCCGATGTCGCGATGGGCACCGTCTACCACTACTTCAGCTCGAAGGACCATCTGCTGGCGGAGTCGCTCGCCGAATGGATTCGAGGGCTCGAGACCAGCGTTGCCCGAAATCCCGCTCGTGGTGACACGACGCTGGAGCGGGTCTTGGATCTGCTGGGGCGGGTGACGCGGGCGATGCAGAGCAATCAGAAGGTGAGCGCGGCCCTCATCGGCGGGTTGGTGGCACAGGGGGAGCAGGTGGCGGCCTGCCAGCAGGACATGCACGAGACCTTCAGCGCTATGCTCGGGACCGCATTCGGAAGCGACTATCCGCCCGACCGCCGCGACAAGGTGATCCGCTCCCTCGAGCACATCTGGTTCTCAGAGTTGATCGCCTGGAAGAACGGCTGGAACCCCTTCGAGCAAGGCGTACGCGAGCTGGAAGACGCAGCCGAACTCTTCCTCGCAACCGACCCTTAGCCCGGATTGGGGATAGGAACGAGAACGACGGTTTGAGCGTTGGCTTCGATGCTGTAGCTGGCGCATGGCCTTTCTTCGGTTGCTGCTGTAGCGACGACTGCCGTCCAGTCCTCGAGACCGACAGCACCGAGAATCTCGGCTGTCTGGCGTTTTGCATCGGTGAGTTCCAGGCATGGAGCTTCAGCGAACAAGCGGTTGAGTCTGGTATTGAGGTTCATGACCGGCTGTTCATCGGCTGAGGACTCGTGGCGCGCGAGGTTGAGATCGGCACACACGTCTCTGTTGTCTGAGTCCGGGAAGACGACGAGGACTCCTTCACTGTTGACGCACGCGACGAGTCGTGGCACCCCTGCGCTGTGGAGTGAGGGATTCTGCAAGTCTCGGCCAGCCCATAGCGGGGTGCACAGCGACGCGTCCAGGGAGGCGGGCGTTGCGACGACGATTCCGTTGGATTGCAGTGAGGCCTCCTCGTAGCAGACGACCGCGGTGGGATCAGAGGCGTCTCGGGTGATAATCCATGTAGCAGCGGAGGCGACAATGGCGATCGCTAGAGCTATAGCCACACGTACGACCAAACGCCCGTGGTTGGGTGACCGCCCGGCGATCATTTCCTCTGCTACCTGGGCGCGAATTGAGCGGCCCAAAGGAGACATCGCGGTTGGCATGCTGTCTCGCGGCGCGGGATCGGCCTGGCGGATCAATTCGAGTGGGTCGTGGTTGTTGTTGCTCATGGTTGAGTCCGCGGTTCGGGGTCTTCGGGTGGACTCGGATTCTTGTTCTCGCTATCCGTGTAGCCGAGGTTGTCCAGGTCGAGTCGCAGTTGTTTGCGGGCACGGTGGAGCCTGCTTTTGACGGTCGCGCTGCGTTTGTTGACGACAATGCCGGTCTCTTCGTAGCTGAGCCCCTCGAACGCGGCGAGCGTCACGATCTCTTGGTCTAGTGGTGTGTCGCGGTTTTGTTTAGGGCGGTTCGGGCTCGTTTGGTTTTGGTGATGATCTCTTCGGCTGTTTTGGTCCATTTGAGGGGTTGGGGGTCGTGGTTCCAGTGCGCGGCCCAGTGTTCGATGGTGTCTTGGAGCTCGGCGACGGAGTTGAAGGCTCGTGTTTTGAGGGCTTTGCGGGTGAGGATCGAGAACCAGCCTTCGACGAGGTTGGCCCAGCTTGAGCTGGTGGGGGTGAAGTGAAGGTGCCAGCGCTTGCGGCGGGAGTGCGAGAGCCATTTGCGTACGGGCTCGGACTTGTGGGCGGACACGTTGTCCAAGATGACGTGGATGTCGAGATGGGCCGGGGTGTGCAGGTCGATCCATTTGAAGAACGCCAACACGTCGTTTCCGGTGTGGCGGCGGCGGGTCTGGTGCAGCACTTCGCCGGTGGCGACGTTGAGCGCGGCGAACAAGTCGATGGTGCCGTTGCGTTTGTAGTCGTGGGTTACGGTGCGGTTGCGTCCCGGGCGCATCGGCAGCGACGGCTGGGGGCGGTCCAAAGCCTGGATCTGGGTCTTTTCGTCGAAGCTGAACACCGCCGCGCGTTCAGGGGGGTCCACATACAGGCCGATCACGTCTTGGAGCTTCGCCTCGAAATCGGGGTCAGAGGACACCTTGAACACGTCCGCGAGCCACGGGCGCAGCCCCCGGAGACGCCAAATCTGAGCCACGAAGTCCTTGCCCACCTTGTGACGGGCCGCCATCTGACGCGTCGACCAGCACACCGCCCCATCAGGCGGCTCGACCGTGAGCGTGTCAGCCACTATCGCCTCCACCACCTCAGCAGGCACCACCGGCTTGCGGCCACGGCCCGGCGCCACCACACCCAGCCCCGCCACACCGCGTGACCCGAACTCGTCACGCCAACGCCGCACCGTGTCTTGATGAGCCCCCATCTCGCGGGCCACGCCGCGCACCGACCCGCCGTCAGCCAACGCCAACAACGCCCTCGCCGGACGCACACGACGCCACGGCTCACACCCCGAACGCGCTATACGCTCCAACCCAGCCCGATCCTTCTCCGACACAACAAAACCATCAGCCATACCCCCACACTACACGCCCCAACCAAATAACCGACGAACCACTAGCGGCTCGAGATGGTCGAGTGACTTCAAGGCGGCGGCCACAACCGCCGATTCTTCAAACCCCTTCGGAATGTCGAAGGAGAGAGCGCGTGGCTGCTGCCGTATTCGGTCGACCAACCGCCCGCGACGAGCATTGCTTCGCTGCTGATTGAGCAGAACTCGTCGTGCTACCGCGAGAAGCCACGCCACATACGCGTTACCGTGCGCAATGAGAAAGAGTCCGATATTCTTGGAGAAACTGTTTTCTGGTTTAACACATGGACACGATGGTGCTGGAATCGTGCTGCAAAAACGATATCTGATGTATCCACCGGTTGGTATCTCGAAGATGTTGACATAATCTATAAATGGAGAGGGTTGATCTTCGACAGTACAGAGTTTTATAGTTGGTACTCTGGATACCCGACAAGTGGTTACCGGCATGAGAAACAAGGACACTTCGAATTGTGTATTCCACCATTAGGATGTATTGGAAATGTATATCCAAGAAATGTTCTTTGGTCTCATTCAAATGGTACTTGGAGTTGGACCACATCTGACTGAACAACAAATGTAAGTATAAGATAGGGAAACCTATATATAAGTCAAAAAGATTGGAGCATATCAAATGATTTCTGAGACCACGAAGTCTGTTCTGCAGGTTCTGCTATCAGTGTTGACCGGACTGGGCGTATTCTTTCTACTTCTCATTACGGTTGTGATGTTCGCAAGTGCTATCAGCAGCACCGAGATAGGTACCATTGCATTGTTGGCAGTGGCTGCAGGGTGCGTTAGACACGGCGTACACCGTCGGCGTGAACGGTCCGGATGACTCTCCGAGTGGAGCTTCCAATTTTGCCCTAGTTTCTTCGCAGGAAGAGCAGATTGAAGTTTGTAAGATGGCTCATGGACACTCGAACCTATTGTTGAACGGTTTGATCATATTTGTTCTGCTTCTCATTACGGTTATGACGTTCGCTGGAGTGGGCGGCAACGAAGTATTTGTTGTTGCCTCAGTTGCGTTCGGAGCCGCGTATTTGTGGCACCGCCTGCGCCGCGGGCGCGCAAAGCCCTGCCAAATGATGGCTATGCGAGGAGCAACGCGACTGACGACTACGGTCGTTGTGCTCTCCGGCGGGCTTGTTGCTGGGTCAACTCTAGTGTGGATGAAAGGGTCTGACGACGTTGCGACTGACCCATGCCCAATCGTGGTACCCGAAACCGTAGCGTCTCCGACGATTGTTTTGATCGATTCTACCGGGACAGTCGACCCAGAGGTGCTTGGTGTTGCGAGTCAGTATTCGGCAGACAGGAACGGTCGCCAGACTTCATCACATGCCACTGCAATGGCTGCACTGGTGTTCGCCTGTGCACCAAACAGTAACCTTATTTCGATAACTACGGGAGGAGATGAAGTCCAGTTCGGTGCAGATGCCGCAATATCCCTCCGCAGCGCAATTGACTTTGATCCTGATGTGATTCTTCTAGGGTTCGGCACTCCGGTCGATAGCGAGGGATTGCGGGCAGCGGTTGCTGCTGCTGAAGCCAACGATGTCCTCGTTGTTGCACCAGCCGGGAATACTCGTGCTCCTTCGGCTGTTTTGGGGGACCGCCAAGGTGTCCCGTTGCGTCATTGGAACGAACCGATATACCCAGCCGCCTACGAAACAGTCCTAGCCGTCGGTGCTTTGGATGCGGACGAACTGAGCTCAGCTGACTTTAGCCAAGACCTGCCTTATGTCGATGTGGCCGCTCCCGGAACCTCGCTCTTTCTTTCTGGAGAACTTTTTGCTGAGCTTGAACTAACTGGCACTAGCCCTGATCGTTCATGGGGGTGTTGAGGTTGGGGTGTGCGCGTCCGCGGAAAAGCCCCTTTGATGTGGGACGATGTGTGTTGGGAAGCACATGTGGGTTCCACAGAAAGGGGCATCTCCGAGATGCAGGTTAGCAGCACTTGTGATGTGAGGGTGACAGGGGGCGGTGGGCAGGTCGCGGCGCATGCGGGTTTGTTCGCGTTGGGGCGTTTCGCTGACGGTTTGGGTTTGGGGGAGGCGTTGTCGGCGGTGGTGCCGGTGTCTGGTGAGCGGGCGCCGGTCCATGACCGGGGCAAGGTGTTGGTGCATTTGTTGTTGATGCTCGCCGGGGGTGGGGAGGCGTGCGCGGATATTGAGCATCTGCGGGCTCAGCCGGTGCTGTTTGGGGAGGTGGCGTCTGATTCGACTCTGTACCGCACACTGCGGGGCTTGGGCCCTGATGTGGTGGGGGGACTGGCTGGGGCGGTGGCTGGTGTGCGCGCGGGGGTGTGGGAGCGCCGCGGTGATGTGTCGGGGTCGTCTCCGGTGGTTTTGGATATCGACTCGACGCTGGTGGAGGTGCATTCTGAGAACAAGGCCGAAGCGGCGGCGCATTTCAAGGGCGGGTTCGGGTTCCATCCGATGCTGTGTGCTACCGACGATGGTGAGATGCTGTCGATCAAGCTGCGTGCGGGCAACGCAGCCGCGAACTCGATAGCAGACCATATAGAGGTCCTCGACGCTGCTGTGGCGCAGCTCCCCGCAGCGGTCGCCGCGGGGCACCGCGAACACGACGACACGGTGCCTCTCAGGCGGGTGCAGTTGCGTGTGGACTCCGCGGGCTGTTCTGCACGTATCGCCGCGGCTTGCCGGGACCGCAACATCGAGTTCTTCATGACAGCACGCTCCAACAACCAGGTGGAGGCGGCTATCGACCACAACCGCATCGACCCGGACAAATGGCAGTCCGCCCTCGACGCGAAAGGCGAACCCGCCGAACGCGCCCAGGTCGCGGACCTCACCCATTTCGTCGATCTCTCCGACTGGCCCGACGCGACCCGTTTCATCGCTTGCCGCGAGCCCCGCCACCCCGGCGCCCAAAGGACCCTGTTCGACTCCGACACCTGGCGCTACCGCGGGTTCTACACCGACGCCGCAGGCGACCCCGCCGAACTCGACGCCCACCACAGAGCCCACGCCCGCATCGAGAACACCATCGCCGACCTCAAAGACTCCGGCCTGGCCCGCATGCCCTTCAGCGACTTCGACGCCAACACCGCCTGGGCCGCGATGGTCGCGTTCAGCTCGACGCTGGTGAAATGGTTCCAACAACTCCGCCTCGACGGACCCCTCGCCAACGCCTCCCCCAAACGCCTCCGCTGGCAGCTATGGCACGCACCCGCGAGACTCGTGCGGTCCTCACGCAAATGGACCCTGCGCCTGCTCCACTGGTGGCCAACAACACCACAACTCCTCCACGCCTGCCGCCCCGGCGCCCCATAAACACACCCCCCACCCCGACCCGACACGGCCTGATTCACCCCGACCCGACACGCCCCAACACACCCCAACACGCCTGACCAGACCCCAAAACACCCGCCCGCGAACCCCACGCCCCCCAACCCCGAAACCCCAACCCCGAAACCACACCAAAACACGCACACCCAACCCGATCACAAATACTCGTGAACGATCAGGGCTAGCTATGCAGCTCCGCAAGTCGCTGCTGTTGCCGCAATCGCTCGGTGGCTAGCACCAGACCTTTCATCTGAGGAGGTGAGGCGGCTTGTCGTCGCTACCGCTCGACCGCTGGACCAACGCGATACAGCGGCCGTTGCCGGATTTGTGCAGCCTTTGGGCCTTTTGGATTCGCTTGCAAGCGACGGTAAGCCATAAGTGCGACATTGGTACCCTCATCGGCGAGACGCATAGCGGTTCCCATGCGGTCCCGCCTGGAACCCCTTCGAGCAGGGCGTACGCGAGCTGCAGGACGCCGCCGAATTGTTCCTCGCTGACGAGGTTGACCCACGAGGGCGCTAGGGGCGGACTAGGTCGAGAACTGCTCAGTGAGCCGGTGGCGGTACAGCTTGCCGGCCTCCGTGCGGGGCAGTTCATCGACGATGAACACCTGTCGGGGTGTGAGTTGCGAGCCGATCGTCTGTCGGCAGTGGGAGACGACCGATTCGATTAGATCGTCGGTGGAGGCCCCATCCGCGGGAATTATCGCCGCGGCCATCACCTGGCCGAACTCGACGTCGTCGAGAGCGAAGGCGGCGCCGTCGAGAACTCCGCGATGGCCGACGAGCGCCTCATCGACCCGGGCCGGGTAGAGGTTCACGCCTCCCGAGACGATGCACTCGGCGGTGCGCCCCGTCAAGTACAGGTAGCCGTCGTCGTCGATGTAGCCGCGGTCTCCAACTGTGTACCACTCGCCGGAGGCGTCGAATGTCGCTGCGGTCTTGTCGGGGTCGTCGTGATAGTGGAACGGGGTGGTGGCCCGTGACCACACCGTGCCGTGGTGGAGGGGCTCGGCTGTCTCACCGTCGTCGAGGCGGATCTGCAGCCGGGTCGGGTCGGTCCGTCCCACACTGCCGGGATGCTCGAGCCACTCCTGGGGCTGGATCCAGGTTCCGGGTCCTTCCGTGGCGGCATACATCTCATGGATTACCGGCCCGAACCAGTCGAACATCTGCGCCTTGATCACGGCGCTGCAGGGACCCGCGCCGTGAAGCACGAACCTGAGGCTGCTCACGTCGTAGCGGGCCCGGTCGGCGACACCGAGCATTCGATGGAACATTGTCGGAACGAAGAATGCGTGCGTCAGCCGCTGCGTGTCGATCAGCTCGAGCGCGGCCTCGGGATCGAAACGGGCCATGAGATGAACGGTGACACCAGCGCCGAGCGGCCATTCAGAACATATTCTGCTGGGTCCGGAGTGGTACAGCGGCGCGGGGCACAGCATCTGGTCGCCACGGTCGCCGTCGAGGCCGAACATCGCCACCATGGCCGCGCCGATCGCTGCTCCGCTGCTCGTCGAGCCGTCGGCTTGGCGAACGCCTTTGGGGCGACCCGTGCTGCCAGAGGTGTAGACCATCAACGATCCGCGAGGACGTAGGGGATCGGTGGGCAATGGCTGGGACAGGGCCTCTGCGAAGCTGGTGAAACCCTCGGCATCGTCGCCGATGACGATTCGGGTCTTGATGTCTCGAACCTCGTCACTGAGTTCACCGACGCTGATCTCGCCAATGAAGGTGTCCTCGGTGAGGAGCGCCCGAGCCCCTGAATCGGCAATGACGTATGCGATGTCGTCCCCTTTGAGATGCCAGTTGACCGGCACCAGCCGCAGCCCCGAACGCAGAGCGGCCTGCTGGGTGACGATCCACTCCGGACGGTTTGTGCACAGCAGTGCCACCACGTCACCTGCTGCCAATCCTGCATTCTGGAGGTAACCGGCGAGTCTTTCGGCATCCCTGTCGAGTTCCGCGAAGGTCAAGTCGCCGTGCTCGCTTGCAATGGCGCGTCGGTTTGGTGTCAGGCGTGCCACGGCGCTGATCTCTCGACCATGCTCAGCCGCGCCGGTCTGCGGTTCGATTCCTCCCACGCCTGCGAGTTTTGCACAACGGGGACCGCGCTCGGCCATCCGCGGTCGAAGCGCTTGGCCGTTCGGGCGGTGTGGCCGTGATTCTGGTAGTCGGAGCCGGCTATTCTCGGCGCCGAACCACCTGTCGTGCAGTTGGCCGTGGACCCCGTCCTCGATTGCGCTGAGGAGAGCGAGGTTCAGGCGTTCGCGCAGATCAGGGCCGTCCCCGGACACCGCCGCCTGGATTGAAGCCAACCGCTCAACGGTGGACGGTTGGCTGAAGACAGCTCAGGGCTGAGCTCGGCGATTCCCCCCGAGAACCCAGGCGTCAGTGGAGCACACACCCACTCCACTGGCGCCGGTTCGCGTCCGGCCGATTGCCGTGCCCGCATTAGCGTGGAATCGACAGTTCGTTGTAGGTTCAGCGCCGCCGTCAGATGTCAGAGATCCGGGGGAGGGCCGTATGCCTCAAGAAGTGCTGCAAGCGCCACTGGTTCTCGAGTATCCGTTCACCCGCACTACCGGGCCGGTTCTGGGGCGGTTCCTCACCGGGCTGCGAGAGGGCGTCGTGCTCGGCGTGAAGCGGGCCGACGGCACGGTGATGTGTCCGCCGCTGGAGTACGACCCGGCTGACGCATCGCCTCTGGGTGAGCTTGTGGAAGTTCAGCAGAGCGGCACGGTCGTGTCGTGGTCGTGGGGCGGCCCGTTGCGCGACCAACAGCCTTTCGAGCGGCCTGTCGCCTGGGCGCTGATCCGACTCGACGGCGCCGACACCACGATGCTGCACGCAGTCCTCGTCGACGGCCCCGAACAGATGTCGACGGGAATGCGGGTGCAGATCCAATGGCGCGAAACCCGAGAGGGACACATCACCGACATTCGCGGATTCGTTCCCTGCTCCGACCTGTCTGATGAGATCTCTGCCGAACCCCCGAACACGGTCGACCTTGAAACGGTCGAGCCGGTGCAGAGCGTGCGCACGCCGATTCGCCTGAGCTACTCCTACACCCCCGGGCGGGCGCTGTCGCAGTACCTCCATGCGATGAAGGAGAAGCGCATCATCGGTGACCGCTGCGGTGAAACCGGTCAGGTGTTCGTCCCACCCCGGGGTGTCAGCCCGGTGGCGGGCAAGGCCACAACGGAGACGGTCGAGTTGGCCGATGTCGGCTATGTGGAGTCGTTCAACATCACCCGAGTGCCGATCGCCACCCGCCCGGACCTTCAGCCGCCCTACTGCTCGGCTTGGATCGTCCTCGACGGCGCGTCGGTCGGGTTCATGGGCCTGGTGATCAACTGTGACCCGGAGTCTGTGCGCCTCGGCATGCGGGTCAGAGCGGTTTGGAAACCCGACGAAGAACTCGAGATATCGGCAACCAACATTCTGGGCTGGGAACCCACCGGGGAGCCCGATGAAGTAATCGCCGACATCGAGTGCATCGGCCGAGTCGGCCCCCAGCAGAAGGGGGGATCCACATCATGAAAGACATTGCCATCGTCTCGTTCGCCCAGCGCCAGGAGGCGGCGATTCCCAACGAGTCGGAAGTCGAAATGATGATCCCGTTGATGGAACAGGCCAAAGATGCAGTGGGGCTGACCCAGAGAGACATGGGCTTCACCTGCTCGGGCTCCTCAGACTTCCTCGCGGGCCAGGCATTCTCGTTCGTGATGACCATCGACGGCACAGGCCCGGTCCCGCCCATCAGCGAGAGCCATGTCGAGCAGGACGGTGCCTGGGCCCTCTATGAAGCGTGGGTGAAGCTGCAGTGCGAGGACATCGACACCGCCTTCGTGTACTCCTACGGGAAGTCGTCGCCGGGATCGTTGCGTGACGTCCTCGCGACCCAGATGGATCCCTACTATGTCGCTCCGCTCTGGCCCGATGCCTACGCCATCGAGGGACTCGCGGCCCGGATGCTGCTGGAGTCGGGCAAGGTGAGTGAACGACAGTTGGCTGAGACAGCGAGCCGTTCGCGGGTGAACGCGTCCACGAACCCCCATGCGGTCCGCACTCAGCAGAAGTCGGTCGAGGAGATCCTCGCGGAGCCGTACCTTTCGGATCCCCTGCGGCCCTCCGACATCGGCGCCTCCGCAGACGGCGGCGCGGCGATGGTGTTGGCTGTCGGCGACCGTGCCCGCTCGCTTTGTGAACGCCCAGTGTGGATCCGCGGGATCGACCATCGCAGCGATGCTCATACTCTGGGGGTGAGGGACCTGACCGTCGCCTCATCGGCAGCCATTGCCGCAGACAAGTCGGGTGTCGGCGCCGATCGGATCGACTTCGCTGAACTGCATGCGCCGTTCACAACCTCAGAGGCCGTGCTGACCCAAGCGATCGGGTTGGATGACAGTGTCTCTGTGAACCCCTCCGGGGGCGCGTTGGCGGCCAACACGATGATGGCTGCGGGCCTGATCCGTTTCGGCGAGGTCTTCGAGCGGATCGCCAGAGGCGACGGTGACCGTGGTGTAGCGCACGCCACCTCCGGTCCCTGCCTGCAACAGAACCTGGTCGCGGTGCTGGAGGGGGAGTGATCATGGGCAAGGAACGAACCGCGGTCATCGGTGTGGGCCAGACCAAGTACGCGTCGACGCGCGGCGACGTGTCGATGGCCGGTCTGCTGCGGGAGGCCGCGCAGCGCGCACTCGATTCCGCCCACAAGACTTGGGCGGACATAGACGCGGTGATCATGGGCAAGGCCCCCGACTTCTTCGAGGGCGTGATGATGCCCGAGATCTACCTCGCCGAAGCGCTCGGTTGCGTCGGCAAGCCGATCATGCGGGTCCACACCGCTGGGTCGGTCGGCGGCTCCACGGCGTGTGTTGCCGCCTCGATGGTTCAGAGTCGTGTGCATTCCACGGTTCTGACGGTTGCCTGGGAGAAGCAGTCGGAGTCCAACGCGATGTGGGCTCTGTCGTTGCCCCAGCCGTTCACCACTTCGGTCAACGCTGGAGCCGGCGGCTATTTCTCGCCGATCATGCGCCGTTACATGGCCATGAGCGATGCCCCTGAACTGATCGGCTGCCTGGTGGCCTTCAAGGACCGGCAGCACGCCTTGAAGAACCCCTACGCGCACCTTCACCAGCACGATCTCACCTTCGAACAGGTTGTCGAGTCGCCGATGTTGTGGGATCCGATCCGCTATTCCGAGACCTGTCCCTCTTCAGACGGTGCCTGTGCGATGGTGTTGACCGACGAGGCGGGCGGCGATGCCCACGACGGTCCGGTGGCCTGGGTCAAGGGCACCGCGATGCGCTCGGAGTCGAACTCGTACGGTGGGCGCAACATGGTGTCGCCCGCGGCCAGTGAGCAGTGTGCTGATGATGTGTTCGCCCAGGCCGGCATTCATGACCGCCGCTCACAGATCGACGCGGTTGAGATGTATGTGCCGTTCTCCTGGTATGAACCGATGTGGCTGGAGTCTCTCGGGTTTGCTGAGAAGGGCAAGGGCTGGCAGCTGGTCGAGTCCGGTGCCACCAAACTTGAGGGCGGGGACCTTCCGGTGAACTGTTCGGGCGGGGTGTTGTCGTCCAACGCCATCGGTGCGTCCGGGATGATCCGTTTCGCCGAGGCCGCGTTGCAGGTGATGGGCGAGGCCGGTGAGCATCAGGTCGACGGCGCGCGCACGGCTTTCGGTCATGCTTACGGCGGCGGCGCCCAATACTTCGCAATGTGGATAGTCGCCAAGGACAAGTAGTCCATTTTCGTTGGGACTCTGGCGGCAGCCTGCGAAATGCGCCAGACGCTTCGTTAGGACCGTCGCGCTTCCAGACCGGATCTCCGGAGTGCCAACCCCTGAAGGACGAGAACCGGGACCAGCAACACTCCTAGGCGCAAGATCGTTGCTATCAGACAGCAAGCGACCACGATTGTGCTGACGAGAAGCGCAATGGGGAACAGCCGTTCCGGGAAGGTCATAGGCGATGCTACAAGGACACCCATCGCGACGAACGCGTACATGACGGCTGCGGGCGGATTCGATGGTGTGGGTTGTCGACTGATGACTCGTCCTGCATCATTTGTGAAACCTGGGAATACCGCGTCCATGTCGAGTTCCGTGCCCAACACCACCAACATATACACCGATATTGCTGTCCAAAGGCAAACGGCTGAGAGCACAACCCAGCGCGGTCCCATGTGTCTAAGCATCGTGGTTCACGTCCGGGCAGGAGTTCCTGTCGAATTCCCAGGCCGAGACGAGCGAGAAGTCAACGTCTTCGATACTCACTGTCTCAGCCGCAGCGAGAAGCGCTGTACGAACCTCATCAGGCGCTGCGTCCACATGGCACGCCTTGTAGATAGCAGCGACACCAGCCACATGAGCGGCTGCTAGGGAAGTGCCGCTCGGAACGACGGTGCTCTCATCACCGTTCAACCCTACGGTTTCGATGCAGACGCCTGGAGCTAGGATGTCAATATTCGGACCGGTGTTGCTGAAGTCGGCAAGCCCATCGTCAACTCCGGGTCCGCATGTCGGCGATCCGAATCCGCCCGGTAGCCCATCGAAGTCAACGAATGCGCCTACCGTGATGACCTCAACCAACTTTGCGGGAACGAACCCACTAGCGTCTGCCTTCTGGTTTCCCGCGGCGACAACTACCGTCACGCCGGCTTCGGACAGCGCGCAGACGATGCTTCGCAAGACATCTACTTCACATGTGGAGTCGTCAGCAACCGAATCGTCGACGCGGTTAAACGCGACTAGCGCCACATCAATTTTGTAGGCATGGTCGAGGACCCATCGAAGACCACACAACACACGCTCCTCGGTGGCCTGCGTCTCATTGGCAAACACCCGAACTGAATATAGTTCGGCACCCGGCGCTACTCCAATGACCCCTTCTCCGTCGCGCCTTGCCCCGACAATTCCGGCCAGCGACGTGCCGTGACCGTCCGTGTCGCTCCAGTCATCCCGGCTTTCCGTTGCGCAGTCGATGCCTCCTACGACATTGAGTTCTGGATTCGAGATATCGATCCCCGTATCGACGATCGCTACGCTCGGGGGCCACCCAGGACCCTTCGGAGCCAGATAACCGCCACCGATTCGCCGTATCCCGGCTGGAACCTGATCGCCAGAAGAGCTGCCATTAGCCACTCCACCGTCCATGTCAGCTCCATTTGAAGCGCAACCGCCTACCAAACATGCCACAACAGCTACAACCCTGGCCACAACGGCGGCTCTGCTCATCATTCTACCAGGGCGACGGGACGCGTAGTTTGCCACTGTCTCATCGTTGTCTAGTGGTGTGTCGCGGTTTTGTTTAGGGCGGTTCGGGCTCGTTTGGTTTTGGTGATGATCTCTTCGGCTGTTTTGGTCCATTTGAGGGGTTGGGGGTCGTGGTTCCAGTGCGCGGCCCAGTGCTCGATGGTGTCTTGGAGCTCGGCGACGGAGTTGAAGGCCCGTGTTTTGAGGGCTTTGCGGGTGAGGATCGAGAACCAGCCTTCGACGAGGTTGGCCCAGCTTGAGCTGGTGGGGGTGAAGTGAAGGTGCCAGCGCTTGCGGCGGGAGTGCGAGAGCCATTTGCGTACGGGCTCGGACTTGTGGGCGGACACGTTGTCCAAGATGACGTGGATGTCGAGATGGGCCGGGGTGTGCAGGTCGATCCATTTGAAGAACGCCAACACGTCGTTTCCGGTGTGGCGGCGGCGGGTCTGGTGCAGCACTTCGCCGGTGGCGACGTTGAGCGCGGCGAACAAGTCGATGGTGCCGTTGCGTTTGTAGTCGTGGGTTACGGTGCGGTTGCGTCCCGGGCGCAT
Organism: Candidatus Aldehydirespiratoraceae bacterium; assembly: GCA_965208435.1. Classification (GTDB taxonomy): domain Bacteria; phylum Actinomycetota; class Acidimicrobiia; order Acidimicrobiales; family Aldehydirespiratoraceae; genus VXYK01. The sequence goes on from OZ242337.1 coordinate 3,034,924, forward strand.
CGGCAGCGACGGCTGGGGGCGGTCCAAAGCCTGGATCTGGGTCTTTTCGTCGAAGCTGAACACCGCCGCGCGTTCAGGGGGGTCCACATACAGGCCGATCACGTCTTGGAGCTTGGCCTCGAAATCGGGGTCAGAGGACACCTTGAACACGTCCGCGAGCCACGGGCGCAGCCCCCGGAGACGCCAAATCTGAGCCACGAAGTCCTTGCCCACCTTGTGACGGGCCGCCATCTGACGCGTCGACCAGCACACCGCCCCATCAGGCGGCTCGACCGTGAGCGTGTCAGCCACTATCGCCTCCACCACCTCAGCAGGCACCACCGGCTTGCGGCCACGGCCCGGCGCCACCACACCCAGCCCCGCCACACCGCGTGACCCGAACTCGTCACGCCAACGCCGCACCGTGTCTTGATGAGCCCCCATCTCGCGGGCCACGCCGCGCACCGACCCGCCGTCAGCCAACGCCAACAACGCCCTCGCCGGACGCACACGACGCCACGGCTCACACCCCGAACGCGCTATACGCTCCAACCCAGCCCGATCCTTCTCCGACACAACAAAACCATCAGCCATACCCCCACACTACACGCCCCAACCAAATAACCGACGAACCACTAGCTTTCGTTGATCCACCAGAAGTTGTCGGTTTGGGTTGTTCTTAGAAGTGCCGAACACGCACCTCTCTTGTAGTTACTGACGAAATGATTCACAGTGAGATTTGCGTAGCCGATCGTCTGTACCGTGTGGCCCGCGTAGGTTGTGCCTCCCAAAAATATCCCAATTACCGGAATTCGCGTGCAGGCCACGTTCGCGAACAGCGAATTGGAATAGTCAGAGGCCTCCCCTACAAATATGTTGTTGGAATCCCGACCATGCCACGCGTCGTGGCTGGTTCGGCGCCAACCCGTCCCTACAAGCCAGTTGCTCCACCAAGACCAGCGACTGGGCGAATACTGAGGTTGCTGATTCCATACTTCGACTTGGGCGTTGACCTCTGATGTCGCTTCCAATACTGGATATGCCGGTTCAAGTACTTGAGAACGCGTCTTAGCCTTATAGTCGGGGACTTCAAGCCGAAACTGGTTGGACGAGCTAGTTTCACTGGGAGCCAATCCATGAGGCTGAGTCTCCCGTTGGGGCGATGCCGATCCACTAGAATCAGACGTTGCAGTCGCAGAACCGCTGTCGTTGTCGGTAGCTGGCACGCTCGCAGAATCCGAGGGCGAATCTGCGGTGATCCCAAACTCGACGATTCGCTTGCATGTAACTGGATCATATGCGATCTCGGTAAACGCAGTCGAAACTTGCCTTCCTGCTGTCATGTGACCCACAAAGTTGCAACCGGCGAGTTGACTGCCGTCCGGCATCGTCAATGTCTCAGGACGACCCTGCTGAACCACTCGAACGGGATGGAGCAGCACCGGATTTGACCCCCATACCGCCTCCGTGTACTCAACCACCGAAGCACCGGTTAGCTGAATATCCGCACCGATTCTAGGTGCTGCCTCCAACTCAATGAACCACTCGGGGCTTGCTTCAACTATCGGAGCGCCGGTATGGGCAACAAGTCCGCTGATATCAATTTCATGTCCGTCAACGGTGACGCCTTCGGGCATAAGCTCAGCGATTTGTGTAACTTCCGCTAAGCGGCCGTCTGCGTTGAACTTGATGCTATGAGGAACGGGAGATTCCGAAGCCAAGGCTGTAGGTTCCTCCGTGAGTATCGAGTCCGTGCCTGGCCCGCCAGGTTGTTCGTTGCCTCCAGTGGTATCGATTTGTTCCGAATCTTGGCGGACCAGAGGGTCAGCGGACGAAGCTCGGACTCCGCTAGCCCAAACGAGGAGCACTAGGGGCGCTAGGGCAAACAAACGGGACCAAGCGACGCGTCGCGTATTGGGTCGGGGGGAGGATCCGCTGTTAGAGAAGACCTGTTGTATGAAGCCGGGACTCGAGCAGCTCGATGCTGGTTTGGATGTTGTTCGGTTCATTGGGTTGTTTTCTCGTTAGTCCGGTGGTCGGGAGACACGCAGTACTTGCCCGCTAGGGGGCTTGTGTCGCGCGGATCCTCAGGTTTTTTGAAGGCACTGCGCGTAAACGTGAGATGTGGGGTTGCTGGTAGTCGTGCGGTTGCGTCTGCGTCAGATTCGTGTGGTTGAGGTGTTGGTTGACACTGCGGCTGTGTTGAGAGTGCGGGTCGAGTCGACCCGGACGCGGGTCCGGTGCTGGCATTGCGGGTTCAAGTCCACAAGGTTCATGATACACGTGAACGCGAGGTGCGCGACTTGGAGGTGTCGGGTCGGGCAACGACGTTGGTGTGGACGCGGCGCCGGTTCGGTTGCGGTAACTGCGGCGAGTGGTTCATAGAGGACCACAGCTGCTTCGACGGGCGGCTGACACGCCGGCTGGCGCATCGGCTGGTCGGCGACGCGCAACAGAGCCGATCCGTGGCGTGGTGCGCCGTCACGGTGTGAGTTCGGGTGTCATCAACACGCTGGTGCGGGCCTGGTCGGGGCTGATCGCCGCCAACAACGCTGCAAAGTGTTGTTGGTTGATGAGACCTCGATGCGTAAACGCCGCCGTTATGTGACGTGATCGCCTGCGGCGACACCGGACACACCCTGGCTGTGGTCGAGCATCGCTCCAGCACAGCATTGACACAGTTCTTGATGTCGCAACCCCATAAGTGGCGTAGAGGGGTCAAAGTCGTCGTCAGCGACGGGTCAGCGGCCTACAAAGCCTCCATCGGTGCCTGTTTGCCCCACGCCCGTCATGTGTTGGACCGGTTCCACGTCATCAGATGGTTCTGTGCCGGGTTGACCGCGGTGCGCCGCGACGTCCAACGCCGCCCGAACGGCACCAAACCGGTCTTCGATCCCGAAGTGTTCAAAGCCCGGTTCGCGCTGATGCGTCGAGGCGATACCCTCACCGAAGCTGACCAGGCACGGCTCGACACGCTCTTTGACGCCCACCCGAGGCTCAAAGCCGGCTGGTAGGCCCTCCAAGAACTCCACGGCCTCTACACAGCCGACGACCACCAAGGCGCCCTCGAGGCCCTCGGACGGTTCTGTGACCTATTACCAGTCAACTGCCCGAGTTCCACGACATCGTCGACACCATCATCGCCTGGTCAGATGTCGCTTCCCCAGCCGTTCACGACTTCGGTCAACGCTGGGGCCGGCGGCTATTTTTCGCCGATCATGCGCCGTTACATGGCCATGAGCGATGCTCCTGAACTGATCGGCTGTCTGGTGGCCTTCAAGGACCGGCAGCACGCCTTGAAGAACCCCTACGCACACCTTCAACAGCATGATCTCACCTTCGAACAGGTGGTTGACTCGCCGATGTTGTGGGATCCGATCCGCTATTCCGAGACCTGTCCGTCTTCAGACGGTGCTTGTGCGATGGTGTTGACCGACGAGGCGGGCGGCGATGCCCACGACGGTCCGGTGGCTTGGGTCAAGGGCACCGCGATGCGCTCGGAGTCGAACTCGTACGGTGGGCGCAACATGGTGTCGCCCGCGGCCAGTGAGCAGTGTGCTGATGACGTGTTCGCCCAGGCCGGCATTCATGACCGCCGCAAACAGATCGACGCGGTCGAGATGTATGTGCCGTTCTCCTGGTATGAGCCGATGTGGCTGGAGTCTCTCGGGTTTGCCGAGAAGGGCAAGGGCTGGCAGCTGGTCGAGTCCGGTGCCACCAAACTTGAGGGCGGTGACCTTCCGGTCAACTGTTCGGGCGGAGTGTTGTCGTCCAACGCCATCGGCGCGTCCGGGATGATCCGTTTCGCCGAGGCCGCGTTGCAGGTGATGGGCGAGGCCGGTGAGCATCAGGTCGACGGCGCGCGCACGGCTTTCGGTCATGCTTACGGCGGCGGCGCGCAGTACTTCGCAATGTGGATCGTCGCCAAGGACAAGTAGTCCCTTTCGATTTGGGGGCCGAACCCGTCTGCATTTCACTGGGCAGACACTCAGCAACCGACGATTTCGATTTCGATCAGGAGGCGCGGAACGGTGATGTGGTGCCGGTTGCGGGCTATCTCCACGCAGCAACCGACGATCTCGATCAGGAGGTGTTCAGATCGTTGTCGGTGCTGGTCTTGGGGTAAGGGACTACGGGGTGTTGTTGTTCGGGTCCGGTGTCCCGATAGGGCTTCGATCTCAGGTTGGTGCGTGGGTCGGGATGCCCGGTCTGGGTTGTCTGTGTTGGCTGTATCTGCTGCCTGGTTTGGGTTGCCCGTCTTGACATTTGTTGCGTCGGTTGGGTTGCCCGGTCTTGACTGCTCGGCTTGACCGCTTCGGTTGCGTGGGTCGGGTTCCCGGTCTCGGCTTCGCGGTCTGGGTTGTTCGGCTTGTTGCGCCCGGTTCTTTGATTGGGTCCGCGTCGCTCAGGTTTCACTACGGCTGCCGGGCCGGTGGGGGTGGGGGTGGGGGGTTTGAGGTTGTATTTGCCTGTGTCGGGGTGTCGATGGACTTGCCAGCCGTCGTCGTGGATCTTGTGGTGGCAGTCGTCGCATACCAGCACGAGGTTGTCGAGGTCGGTGGGTCCGTTCTTTGACCACCAGGTGATGTGGTGTGCTCGGCACCATAAGGGGTTGGCGCCGCAGCCGATGCAGTGCTGGTCACGGGCGATCAACGCGATCCGTTGAGCTTCAGTCGCGGTCCGCAACCGGCGGCCCAGCCACATGTCTTGTGCTTTGGTGTCGAAGATCGAAGGTAACAGGTTGGCTTCAAGCGCGAGGCGGTGCAGTTCAACGATCGGTATTGGTGATCCGTCGGCCAATCGGGGGTTGTCGAGTTGTTGTTTGAGCACATCGAAATCGGCGATCACCAACAGATCAGTGCCCGCAGAGGAGCCGTCGCCGGCTGGTTGGCAGATCAACTCGGCCAACGCGTCTGCCATCCGCTGCTGGGGTGTGGCACGCGCCTTGGGGTCTTCGCGATGCCACAGTTGCCGTTCTTTGGCGGTCAACGCAGTGGCGATGCGTGCACCGGTGATCTGATCAAACTCGCCGGACAGCACGAACATGCCGGAGTCTGATGATTCGAAGATCCGGGCTTTGCGTTTGGTGCGTTGACGGTCCAACATTGCCTGCCCGTCGTCGTCGGCCACCTCTTGTTGGTGGCGTTTGACGGTCCGGGCGAACTCATCGAAGGGCTCGCTGTTGGCTGCTTCGACGAGCAACCCCTCATCTATCGGGCTCTCACCAGAAGCACGGGCAATCAGGCGGGCATGGCCCACGGGGATCTCCCCAGACTCCAACGCTTCGCTGGTCGCGGGCAGTTCCGCCAGTTGGGCCGCGGTCTCGACATCGCGTTTGGCCTCACGCTTCGATGCCTGCAAATCGTCACGAACCAGACGTTGCGCGTCACCTTTGCTATGACGGCGGCTCAGCTCGGCGAGTGCCCGGGACCTCATCGCCGCCAACCGAGACTCAGCGCGACCCAGTACTCCCAGGTGCGACCGCAACGCCTCATCAGACAACCCCGCCTCATCAACCCGTCCGACACACACCGACCCGGCAGTGCCACAACCCGCACGAACAGAGGGCTCCAAGAAACTGGGGGCGGGGGCTGATTCCATGAACACAACCTTAGACACAGGGTGTGACAGTGAACCCTCTAAATCATTCAAATATCATAAAAATGGTTAAATAAGTGCAGGTCGGACCGACGAAACCCGAGAAGAAATCCATGCGTCGGGCGAACGGGACAAAACCTCGCAGCGCTGCACTAGATGATTAGCCTGGATCCACCGGTGGGGTTGGGTTGTTGGTGTGTTCGCGTCCGCGGAAAAGGCCTCCTGGTCTGCGATGATTGTGATGACTAAAAGTCACTTTCGCCACAAAAACAGGAGGCACTTTTCGTGTCTGTATCATCGCGCGGGTTGGACCGGTTGGCAACAACGTTTGATCATGAGGGCCTGGTAGCGAACGCGGGCCTGGTTCTGGCTGCGACGTTGTTCGCTCGTTTGGGTCTGTCGGGGCTGATCAAACGGTGGGTGGACACTGGTTCGCCGAACCCGGACCGCAAGGTTTTGACGGTGGTCGCAGCGATGCTGGCGGGTGGCACCCATATTGATCATGTCGACATGCTGCGCGCCGGGCGCACTGGCAGCGTGTTGGGGTTTGCCCCCGCGGCGCCGTCGACGGTGGGAACGTTTCTGCGGACCTTCACGTTCGGTCACGTCCGCCAGCTCGAAGCGGTGGCCTCGCGGGTTTTGGCGCGGGCCTGGCAACTCGGCGCAGGCCCGGGCTCTTCGCCGTTGGTGGTGGATCTGGACTCCACGGTCTGTGAGGTGCACGGCAAACTCAAGCACGGCGCCTCCTACGCCTACACCAAAGTGTTGGGCTATCACCCGCTGCTGGCTGTGCGTGCGGGCACCTCTGAGGTGCTCGGAGCGCGGATGCGCAAAGGCTCCGCTCACTCATCGCGTGGTGTGCTGCGCTTCGTCGATGAGCTCATAGCCAACCTCAAACGCGCGGGTGCTGCCGGGCCGGTCACGATACGCGCCGATTCGGGGTTCTGGTCCTGGGGGCTGATCGACCGTCTCAACACTGTTGACGTGAAATGGTCGATCACCGTGTCGCTGAACTCTGCTGTCCGCGCCGCTATCGAGACGATCGGCGACAAAGCCTGGGTTGACATCGACTACCCCAAAGGGGGCCACGCCCAAGTCGCCGAAACCCTCTATACCACCGGCCGCGGCAAACAACGCCGCACCGTGCGCCTCGTGGTGCGCCGCACCCGCCTCACCGACCGCGCCCAGCAACGGCTCTGGCCCAACTGGCGCTACCACGCCTTCATCACCAACAGAAACGACCTCAGCACCGTCACAGCAGACCAATTCCACCGCAACCACGCAGTCGTCGAGCTCGCCATCCGCGACCTCAAAGAAGGCTCCGGACTCAACCACATCCCCTCCGGGCACTACCCAGCCAACTGTGCATGGCTCGCCTGCGCCGTGCTCGCCCACAACATCGGCCACTGGACCGCCATCCTCACCAACACCACACCAGCCACCAACCAAACCCGCCGCACCCGCCTCACCGCGCTGCCCGCCGTGCTCGTCAACCGATCCGGCACACACACCCTGCGATACCCCACCCGCTGGCGATGGCAAACCCAATTCACCAACACACTCACCAAACTACGAAACCTGCCCGGACCCTCCGGCTAACCCCCACCACCCAAAGGAACCCGGCACCCTCCAGCACACACCCAGCGCCACCAACCCAACCCAACCCCTGAACCCTGAACCCAACACGCCCCAACACACCAAACCCAGTCCCAAACACCCAACCCGACACCCGCCCACCAACCACCCCACCCACCAACACCGAATCGGTGGATTCAGGATTAGTTCCAAGGGGTTAGTGGTCGTAGGCGATCAGGGATCGGGCGGGTCCGGGTTGTTGGGTGGTTTGGTTGTGCCAGATGGCTGTGGTGAGCGCGAGTATTCGTTGCAGTATGCGTGCGGCGACACCGGGGCGGGTGCGGCCGCGGTGGCGTTCGAGGCTGAGTTGGGATTTGAGGGTCCAGTTGACTGATTCGATGATCTGGCGCAGCGGTTTGAGGAACTGTCGTCCGGGTCGGGGTGGTTCTGTTTTGGTGGCAGGCCTGATGAGTGTGATGCCCGCGGCGTTGAGTTCGTCTTCGAAGCCGGCGCGCCGGTAGCCTTTGTCGGCGATGAGCGTCTGGCCACACCGGGCGATGTTGGCGTGGGCGATCATGTCCAAGCAGGTGTCGCGCTCGTCGGCTTTGGCGCCGGTGAGCGCGTAGGCGACCGGCAGCCCCGACGGTGTTGTGATGAGGTGCAGGCGCAGCCCCCAGAACCACCTCGAGTGCGAGGCGCAGTAGCCGTAGCCGGCCCATCCCGCGAGGTCAGAGCGCTGGGCGGTGTTGCGGCTGCGGCCGCACTCCACCGGAGTGGAGTCCACTAGCCACACGTCGTCGTGAAACGACGGGCAGTCCCGTGCCAGCGCGGCAATCACGTGTTTCATCAACTCGCCGCTGCGGCGCAGACGCTTGTTGTAGCCGGGCCGCTTAGGCACATAGCGGAACCACGCCTTGAGGTGCTCCGTAGCGTAGCGGATGAACCGGGCCTCAGAGTCGAACCCCAACAGCACCTGAAGCACCGCCAAAGTGACCAACTCCGCGTCCGAAAGCCTCGGAGCTATCCCCACCACAGGCCGCTGCGGCAACCATTGGGGATTTGACGCCAACAAGTCGTCGATCTTCACATACAGTGCAGTCACGAGGGTGTCCAAGTCCGGGTTCATACCAAGGTCCTCCAAGGATCGGGGTCTGTGGATAACCCCGAGCATGGACACCCTCACCGCTCACATGGTGGACCCCCACCCCTTGGAACTACTCGTCTAGGAAACACCACCCGAGTGCTTTGACCCTGCGCCTCGGCCCGCCCCCGATCGCGGTTCTCAACTGCGGGCGAAACTGACGAGGTCGTCGATCTGCTCATCGTCGGCCGACTTTAGAGCCGCAATGTAACGCCCACGGAGTGGCACTGTGGGTAGTCGGAGGTCCCGGCCCCAGCTGAACACGTTGTGGCCGAGCGCCTCGATGAGAAGGTCAGCACTGATGCGGCTGTGCCTGCCGTTGCCGTCCACGAAGGGATGGATATACACGAGACGATGGTGGAATCGAACTGCAAGTTCGTCAGGTCGATAAGTCTCGTGTTCCACCCATGCAGCAACGTCATTCAGGGCATCCCGAACCTGGGGGGAGATGTAGGTCGGTTCAACGCCGATGTTTGTCTCCCTCTGCCTGTATCGACCAGCCCAACTCCATATGTCGCCGAACATGGCCTTGTGGAGGCCGCGAAGGTACTTGTCGTCGAGTAGCGTCGGCAGCCTCGGCTTGGGACGCAACAGTGCGGTCGCGATATTGAGTTGCTCGGCTTCAAATAGCTCCTGTCGCGTGATGATCTCTGGTTGAAGCAAGTCAGCGCGGTCCTCTTCGGACAGCACTGTGTGCCCGTCTCCGAGCGGAGCGGAGAGGTCGCTCATCGGTTGTCGTCGGGTTCGGTCCGCCACAGGTCGCGTCGCCGTTGGTACGCAGCGGCGAGCAGTGCGATCTGGTGCGCATGATCGTCTTGAGCGACTTCTTGGTCTTCAAGCCGTGAATGGAGCTTGACATAATTCAAGTGTTGAATGGCTTTGCGCCGGGCCTGCTCAGCGACCATTTCGTTGAGGCTTCTGCGAGGCATGAGCACATAGACGAGGTCGCACTCGAGTGCTTCGGCGGCCCGCGCGAGCGTGTCGATCTTGATGGTCTGTTCACGCTCGCCGCGTTCGATCGCCGGGATACGCGACTGGTGGACGCCCATACGACGGGCCAGGTCCGCGCCGGTCATTCCCAGAGCGTCGCGTAGTGTGCGAATCCATCCTTGCCACGGTGGTGCCAGTTCAGAGATGTTGTTGTGCCGGCTGAAGCGTTGGTCGAGGCGACGCCGAGATTGGGATCGTTTGTCTTCCAGCATTCCGCACCGTTGTCTTTCTAATATCTATAGATACCGGATTATCCAATGAGATAATATTTATCCATAGCATTATAGCGTAAGTACAAATATATACAACGCATAATTCTCTCGCCGCCATATTGATGGGAACCCTTTGGATCGGTTGGTAACCATCTAGGCACCCAGGAAGGGCGAGACTTGTCTGTGCACCAGACTACGAGTCCGACGGGTAGTCGACTTCGGCGGACCAGAAGTCGTTGTGGAAGGGCCCGGCGTCGCGGTTGAGCGAGTACCCGCCGAACAGCACGAGCGTTCCGTCGACCTCCTGCAGCGTGTAGCCGCCGACAGCCTCGATCCCGGGTCCCGGCGCGGTCCACCAGAGCAGGGTTCTGGTGTCGAAGATGATCGTTGCGTCGCCGGTGACGGCGAAGAGCACCTCACCGACCCATGCGGCGTTGTCCGAGGTGGCTGACGGCAGCGGCACGGGCGGGAGGCGTTTCCAGCGGTTCGTCTGCGGGTTCCACAATGCGGCACCTGTGCGCGGCCGTTGTCGCCGGATCCGCCGGCGACCAGGACGTCGGTTCCGGTCCAGGCGACCAGAGCATCCTTTGCGCCCTTGAGCGGCCCTTCCGGCAGTTCGCGCCATTTGTTCGTCGTCGGGTTGTAGGCGGCTCCGTCGTCGACCGGTTTGTCGGTCTCACCGCCCCAGATCACCATCTCAGAACCGGTCCAGGCCGCTGAATGGCCTGATCTGGCAGAGATCTTCGCGGCGTGGATGAAGCGCCAGGTGTCGGTTGCCGGGTTGTAGGCCGCGCCCAGCCCCGAACGCAGGTCTGATCCCGAGGTGCCTCCCCAGACGATCATCTCTGATCCGGTCCAGACCGCGGTGTGGTCCCGGACGCCGTCAAGAGGACTCGGAGCGATGACACGCCACTGGTCAGTAAACGGGTTGTAGGCCGCGCCGTCGGCGTGATGTTGGATTCCGTACTCGCTCGAGCCTCCCCAGACGATCACCTCTTCCCCGGTCCAGACCGCGGTGTGGTGGCGCCTGCCGACTATCGGGGCCTCCCCAATTTCGGTGGCCACCTTCCCTGTGACGCTGAGGACTGCTCCTGTGGCGCTGAACCCGTCGTCGGTGACGCCTCCCCAGATCATCGAGTACCTGTCGAAGACGGTGAGGCTGTGATCAGATCTGGCAGCGACGCCGGGGTCGACTTCGCCGCCTGTCCAGCTGAGGTGCGCCTGTGGGGTCGCGGCGATCTGATCCTGGTCGACGGTGGCGAGCGGGAACGGCTCGATCAGCGAGACCACCACCAGCAGCGTCAACGCCGGTACCGCCAGGAACTGCGCGTTGGCGATCGCCGCCGGGCGGGGCAGGTCCGACAGCCGCGGCAACACCAGAGGTGTCAGCCGCGACAGTCCCGAAGACACCGCAGACCACGACCGAGTCAACGAAGCCGGGATTCGTCAACACGGCCACCACCACCACGACATGCGGTGCGACCGAATGCCTGAACGCCACGCTGCCAGAGCCCAGCTGGGCGCCGAGACTGAAGGCGCCGCGTGCTGACCGAGGTTGTGCGAGTTCCTGTTCGGTCCGCCGGTTCACCCACGGTGGAAGGTCGCGGCGCTTGTGCCGGTCGTAGTCGATGAAGAGCATCGTGAGAACCACAATGAACGCGAACACGATCCTGTCGAGTGTTCTCAGTGCCACCTGCAGTTCGCCCAGGATCCACACGACGAATCCGATGCCCGCAGCTGAGCAGGCCAACCCGGCTGCGAAACCCGGCAGCAGTGTCAGGCGGTCGTTCCGCGACCACCAGCCTGCTGTCACCAGGCTGCCCGTGTTGTCGACCAGTGAAGGGCCCAGGTTCGTCCCGGCAAGCGCTGCAAACAACCCGAGCAGCGCCCAACTCCAGGAGCCGGAGTCCCCGATCCGTACTGCCGCGGCGGCCAGCGTGACCGCGGCGACCACTCTGACGGCCAGATCCCGTCTGGTCACTGAGTTCCGATCGGTGGTTGCGCGGCCTGAAGCAGTCTGCATTGGTGGAGAGTCACGACGTTCCCTACCTTCGCTAGCCGGCGAATACGGCTTCGGAGGTGAAGGTCACGCCCCGCTCCAGGGTCTTGTGGACAGGGCAGCGGCGGGCTATCCCGGTCAAGCGTGAGCGTTGCTCGTCGTCGAAGTCGCCTTCGATGAAGATCTGGCTGCGGACCCGGTCGATGTAGCCCGATGCGTCGGACTCGCAATCGTCACAGTCGCGGGCGTGGACCCGGTCGTGCTCGTAGCGCGCCGACACCGAGTCGAGTTCCCAACCCTTGCGCCGGCAGTACAACGAGACGGTGATGGCGGTGCAGGCGGCAACCGACGACAACAGCAACTCGTAGGGATTGGGTCCGGTGTCGGCACCGCCGACTTCGGGGGGTTCATCGGCGTGCCAGACGTGCGACCCGGATCGCAGCTCCACAGAGAATTCGGAGCCGGGTTCAACCTTGATGTCAGCGGTGATGGTGGTCATCGCCTCACCCTACGCGAGCGAACACCCCAAGGATCGGTGATGCCCGTGTGGCGCATCGCGCATCTTCAGTTTTTGGCCTCCTGCACTTCTCCCTTTCGGTTTCGCGGAGGATGATGTCCGAACATGCTGGCACAAGATTTCATCTGAAGGTAGAACACTTCACTAAAAGAGATAATAGATGGTGAGCGCGCTGAGTGGAGACGGCGAAGCAGACCGTGACCGGGCGGCAAACCTGTCTTGTGCCTCCTGCCCAAGGGGAGGCCGACCGGTGATCAGGGTCAGATTGGGTCAGATACTGACGAAGGCTGCGGCCCTCTGTAGAGGAGATCGTGATAAGGGGGCCATGACCAAACAATGTAGCAGACGGTTGCACCGTGCATCGGCGGCCCTTCCCAGTGGCAGACGACTGTGGCACGAGGTGGCTCATGATGCGCGTATGCACCAGAGCCAGAACCGACCACCAGCGCGACAACCACAACAACGAAGGCTGCGAGCTTTTTCATGCGCGTTGGATTAGCAGATTCCTACCGAGGAATCACCGACGGATGCTGATTGGCCCGTTGCTGGCGGAGGGAATGCTGTTGACGGGTCCCCGCCGATCAGGAAGGTTCGACTGTTTTTCCTTTTGCCTATCGTATCGTTGGTGAAATGAATCGCGATTGTAGCGATGATCCTCGCGATGTGGGATTCAGTTCACCGCTGGGCCCCGCGTCCTCAACTGGCTCGGACGCGCTCCGGCCTCCTCCTCCTCCACCACCTCCACCTCCACCACCTCCACCTCCACCTCCACCACCTCCACCTCCACCAGGGTCGGCCCTGGCAACCCCGTCGCCTTCATCCTCTGGGGTACCGTCGGCACCGTTGCAACCCAGTTCGCCGCGGCCAGTTTCGTCGCGGCTGGACGCGTCTCCGCCGTTTGAGCCACCCTTGTCCCCGAAGCCAGCCGGGAAACGTTGGGGCGCTTCGGCTTGGCTCAGGGGGATTGTTGGCTTGTTCGCAGTTTTTGTGCTGCTAGCGGTGGGCTATGTGGCAGGAAAGTTGTGGTCTGGTGATACGCAAGTCGTATCCTCGTTTCCTTCCGCTGTCGCTACCCCGCACGGCACTGACGATACTTCTCCTGTTTCACCGGGCGACATGGATTCCGGTACGAGGACGGAGGATTCTCTGGTTGAAGCGGAGTTCGATCCATTGTGTCAAGAATCATCTCTAGAGCCCGTGGTCAATGTCGCACGCGCAGTCAGCCCGTCAATAGTGGTGATCGAAACGGAGGTTCGCCAAGGATCTGGTGTTGTCTGGGATGCTGAGAACGGTTACATCGTGACTAACAACCATGTGGTTGAACAAAGTTCCAACGTCGAGATTCAATTCTTAGACGGACAGAGAGTAACGGGAACCGTGATCGGCGGCGATTCCAGCCGCGACATTGCTGTTGTCGGCGTGGACCCAGACGAGGTCAATGTCTTGATCCAGGCGGATTTCGCTTCCACGTCCACAGTGGAGGTTGGACAGTTGGCGGTTGTCATCGGCGGTCCCTTCGGGTTGGATCAGAGTGTGACAGCCGGCGTTGTGAGCGCTATCAACCGAGTCCTCCTAGGGGGCGGCTCGGATCCGGAGAATGCGAGCCCAGTTGAGATGATCCAGACCGATGCTCCCATCAACCCCGGCAACTCCGGGGGCGCTCTCGTCGACCGTCATTGTCGCGTTATCGGAATCAACACTCAGATCCAGACTACGAGTTTGTCTGGAGGCAACATCGGTGTCGGATTCGCCATTCCCTCTGACACGATCGTGCTGATCGCTCGTCGTATCGTCAGCGGGGAGTCCCTCGATATCGGTTTCCTGGGAATCCAGGGCGAAACGCCCACAGACGGCTCCCACGGTGCTCTGGTGACGTCTGTCGTCGACGGTTCGCCCGCCGACGACAGCGGCCTCAAGGCCGGTGACCTCATCATTGCGGTCAACGGCAAGGAGATCACCTCGATGGCCGATCTGGCTGCCGAGATAAAGCTGTTCCGCCCGGGTGAGAGCGTGGACATCCTGTTGCTTCGCGACGGCATCCGACTGACGGTCCAGGCGATTCTCGCAGCCGCCTGAGCGACCGGGGAGACCAGAGCCACCCGACTGTCCTAACAGAGCAGGTAGAATCCGGCGGCCATGCTGTTCGCGATCATCATTGCCGTCGCCGCGTTGACGATTGTCGGCTTCTCCGCGTATTTCATTGTCAGGGACCGCCGTACTGAGGGCCACGACCCCACCGTCGTCGAGCCCTCCAGCGACACCGCCACAAGCGATGACGAGGCCGACAGGGGCGAGGCAATCGAATCTGCCTCGACGGCACCAACGTTCCGCGACCGGCTCGGTAGGGCGCGCTCAACCCTCGGCGGCTATCTGGGCTCGGTGTTCGGTCGTGGAGCCATCAACGAACAGACTTGGCAGGATCTCCAAGACGCCTTGATCAGAGCCGATGTGGGTGTCGCAACATCAGCGGAGATCATCTCCGCGGTGCGTGCGGCAGCCGCCGATGAGAAACTCGAGGACGCTTCGGAGCTTGCCGAACTTGTGAAGGCGGAGATTGTCTCACGTCTCAGCGGATTCGATCGCTCCTTGAACGTCGACACGAGCGTCGACATGCCGGCAGACTCCCAGGTTCCGGGGCCGGCAGTGTGGTTGTTCGTCGGGGTCAACGGTGTCGGGAAGACCACCACCATCGGCAAGCTGGCCCGGCGCCAGTCAGATGCGGGTAGCCCCATCGTGCTCGCCGCGGGGGACACGTTCCGCGCCGCCGCGGCTGAACAGCTGACCATATGGTCCGAACGCACCGGCGCACAGATCGTGCGGGGGGCCGAGGGCGCCGATCCGTCATCGGTCGTGTTCGACGCGATCGAACACGCCGCGGCGCGTTCGGTCCCGTTGGTGATGGCCGACACCGCCGGCCGGCTCCAGACCAAGGCCAACCTGATGGAGGAGTTGCGCAAGGTACGCCGGGTGGCAGAAAAAGGCTCGGGAACCGTCACCGAGACGTTGCTGGTCATTGACGCCACAACTGGTCAGAACGGCCTGTCGCAGGCGCGGCAGTTCACAGAGGCAGTGGATGTGACGGGCGTGATCCTCACCAAGCTCGACGGGTCAGCCAAAGGGGGGATCGTGATCGCGATCCACTCCGAGCTCGGTGTTCCGGTCAAGCTCGCGGGCCTGGGAGAGGGGATCGATGACCTGGTGGACTTCGATCCTTCCGAGTTCGTCGACGCCCTCTTCGAATAGCGCCCTCTTCGAACGTGCGCGGATTGAACATTGTGGGTGTGCCGAGGCCTGTTGTCCCCCGCTCATGTTCGCTGTGCTCACGGGCCGCTCGGGCCACGGACCCGTTCGGTCGCGGTCCGTGTGCGAGGTCGATCCGCTCGGCCTCTCATGACAGGCAGGGCGCGTTCCAGCCCCTCTGGGACGGGCGGCCGGGCCGCTAGGGTGAACGGACCATGTTTGAAACCCTCTCGGACCGGTTCGACCGCATCTTCAAAGGCATAAGGGGCCGGGGCAAGCTGACCCGAGCCGACATAGTCGAGACACTCGGCGAGATCCGCTTGGCGCTGCTCGAAGCCGACGTGAACCTCGATGTCGTTGACTTGATGGTGGCACGGATCCGCGACCGCGCCCAGGGCCAGGAACTCTCCGGGGCGCTCAACCCTTCCCAGCAGGTCGTCAAGATCGTCCTCGAAGAATTGACCGTCAGCCTCGGCGGGGAGGCGATGCGGCTCACCTACGCGTCCAAGCCTCCGACTGTCGTGCTGATGGCGGGTCTGCAAGGTTCGGGCAAGACCACCAACGCTGCCAAATTGGCGCACTGGTTCAAGAAACAGGGCCGCCATCCGCTGCTCGTCGGTGCCGACCTGCAACGACCCGCAGCCGTGGAACAGCTCCGCACCCTGGGCGCGCAGATCGACGTTCCCGTCTTTTCTGAGACCTCCCGTCCGACCCGGGTAGCCCGCAGAGCGATCAAGGAAGCCACCCGCACCGCCCGCGACGTGGTGATCGTCGACACCGCAGGGCGCTTGGCCATCGACACCGAGCTCATGGCTGAGATCGGCGACATCTCCTCTGTGGTCCAACCCGACTACACCTTCTTGGTGGTGGACGCCATGACCGGCCAGAACGCGGTCACCATGGCGAGGTCCTTCGACGAAACCCTCGCCCTCGACGGCGTGATCCTCACCAAGCTCGACGGTGACGCCCGCGGCGGAGCGGCACTCTCGGTGAAGGAAGTCGTCGGCAAGCCGATCGCGTTCGCGTCGACGGGTGAGAAGATAGAGGACTTCGACACCTTCCATCCGGATCGTCTGGCGAGCCGCATCCTCGGCATGGGAGATGTTGAGACCCTCATCGAGAAGGCTGAGGAGGCCTTTGAGGCCGAACAGGCCGAACAGGCTGCGACCCGGTTGCTTGAAGGCACCTTCACGCTCGAGGACTTCCTCGAGCAGATGCAGCAGATCAAGAAGATGGGTCCGCTGGGGAACCTCGTGGGAATGATGCCGGGGATCCCCAAAGAGGCCCGCGACGTTGAGATCGACGACCGGCATCTGGCTCGTATCGAAGGAATAATTCGCTCCATGACCCCGGCCGAGCGGGTCCAGCCGGACATCATCGACGGGTCGCGGCGTCTGCGCATCGCGAACGGTTCAGGCGTGCAGCCCACCGAAGTCAGGCAACTGATAGACCAGTTCTCGCAGATGCGTCAGATGATGAAGCAGTTCGCCGGATTCGGCTCCAAGAAGGTCAACCCCAAGGCTCGCAACAGGGGCAACAGGGGTAAGAAAGGGAAGCAGAGGCGTGGTGGGCGTGTCACCGAGAAGGGTCCGGCCAAGGTGCCGAAGGTGCCGCTGTCGCTGCCGGGGCTCGAAGATCGCGTGGGCGGGTTTTGAGCGACCGGATGCGTTGTTGGCTCTCAAGGTTGGAATTGGTGTACCGGCGGAGATTGAATTGAGCGGTCGCCCGGCCCCCGCCGCGCTCACGATCTTCGCAAGTCAGCGACGATAAGTCCTCAAGAGAAACAGAGAACAGATGGCCGTCAAGCTCCGCCTCATGCGGATGGGCAAGAAGAAGCAGCCCACCTATCGCGTTGTCGCCGCAGACTCGCGCTCGCCCCGCAATGGGCGCTTCATTGAGATCATCGGCACCTACGAGCCGCGTCAGGATCCTTCAGTTGTCAAGATCGACAATGACCGTGCGCTGCATTGGCTCCGCCATGGTGCTCAGCCGACTGATCGGGTCGAGAAGTTGTTGAAGATCTCAGGTGCCTGGGAGATTCACACCGGCAAGTCTGAACCAGTCGCCGCGCAGCCGGCTAAGTCAATGCCGGCAGAGTCAGCGCTGGCAGAGTCAGCGGCAGCAGAGTCAATGCCGCCAAAGTCAGCGGCAGCAGAGTCAGCGTCGGCAGAGTCAGCGCCGTCCGAGGGTGCCGCTGAGGCAAGTGACGCCGATGCCGGTGACTCCCAAGCCGATGGAGGTGTCTGACGATGTCAGCAGAATCAGCGCAGGCGGTCTGTGAATATGTCGTCAAGCAGATGGTTGAGAACCCGGACGCGGTCAACGTGGAGGCTTCACGATACGAAGACACGCTCCGCCTTGACGTGACCGTCGGTGAAGGAGACATGGGCCGCGTGATCGGCAGGCGCGGCCGCGTGGCGGGCGCGATCCGTACTGTGGTGCGGGCCGCCGGCTACGAGGAGGGCACCTCCATCGAAGTGGAGTTCGTCGATTAAGCGAGCGAACTCTGATGCTTGAAGTGGGCCGCGTCACCCGCCCGCACGGAGTGCGCGGCGACGTGGTGGTCTCGTTGACAACGAATCGCACCGAACGGCTGAGCACCGGTGCTGTGTTGGCTTCTGAGGACCGCGAGCTCGTGGTCCGAACCGCGAGGACTCACAAGGACGCCTGGATCGTTGCCTTCGACGGTGTCGGCGACCGCAACGCCGCGGAGGCGCTGAGCGGCACCGTCCTCTACGCTGAGCCGCTTGACGACCCCGAGGAGTTGTGGGTGCACGAACTGATCGGTGCCGAAGTCATTGATCAGCACAAGACCCGGCGCGGCGTCGTGGTCAGAGTGGTGCAGAACCCGGCCAGCGATCTCCTTGAGCTCGACAGCGGCGCGCTCGTGCCGATCACCTTCGTCACTGGGCTGAAGCCGGGCGAGCGGATCGCCGTTGACGTGCCCGAGGGTATTTTTGATCTGATGAACGCCGACGACGACAACGGTCCTGATCCCGATGAGTCTGGGACACCGTCGTGAGCGGGCTTCGTATCGACATCTTCACCATCTTCACCCAGGTGGTCGACTCGTTCGCCAATGAGTCGGTGATCGGCAGGGGACGCCGTGAAGGCCTCCTCGATGTGCGGGTCCACGACCTGCGTACCCACGCAACCGGGGTGCATCAGTCCGTCGACGACGCCCCGTTCGGAGGAGGGGCGGGCATGGTGATGTCACCGGCGCCGCTGTTCGCTGCGGTGGAGGCGGTCGACCCTCCCAGACCGCTGCTGTACCTGACTCCCGCGGGGCGGCGCTTCGATGCGGCCATGGCGTCTGAATTGGCGGTGACCGGCGGTTTCTCGTTGTTGTGCGGCCGTTACGAGGGCGTTGATGAGCGAGTGCGAGAGCACCTCGTAGATGATGAAGTATCGGTGGGCGATGTGGTTCTCGCCGGCGGCGAGGTCGGGGCTCTGCTCATTGTCGAGGCGGTCGGCCGGCTCGTTTCGGGGGTGCTCGGCAATGCCGACAGCACGACCGAGGAGTCGTTCAGCGACGGCCTGCTCGAGTACCCGCAGTACACCCGGCCTGCGGAGTTCCGCACCTGGGCGGTGCCGGAGGTTCTGCGCTCGGGCGACCATGGTCGTGTGCGGCGCTGGCGCAGAGCCCAATCGTTGCGGCGCACGATCGACCGTCGCCCTGATCTCATTGCCGAGCGCGGCGGCCTGAGCGCCGCGGACCGCGAACTGTTGACAGAATTCGAACTTCTCGACCCCTAGGAGGGTGTTGGTTCGACAAGTCGCCTCTAGGCTTGCTGTTCGGTCCGTTCGAGCTTCGGGCGGCCGTTCTCTTGTCCTCACTGCCGCGGAGCCTGCGATGCAGCCCACAGACGTCATCGACAACCTTATTGAACGGGATGACATCCCGGACTTCGGCCCTGGCGACACGCTTCGGGTCCATGTCCGCGTGATGGAGGGAAACCGTGCTCGCACGCAGGTCTTCGAGGGTGTGGTGATCCGCCGACAGGGCAGCGGTGTCCGCGAGACTTTCACGGTCCGCAAGCTGAGTTTCGGTGTCGGCGTCGAACGCACCTTTCCGCTGTACACCCCGATTGTGGAACGGATCGAGCGGGTGACCCGTGGCGATGTTCGGCGTGCCAAGCTCTACTACCTGCGTGACCGGATCGGCAAGGCTGCCAGGGTCAAGGAGAAGCGCGACAACTAGTCGCCGGCCCGCCTTCGTGCGGGTGCCGCAACAGCGTTGTCACAGGGCCTCCCTATTGTCAGGGAATGGACAGATCACGAGTCGCATTGGGGCGTTGGGGCGAGGACCTCGTCGCTCGCAGGTATGAATCCGACGGGTACGAAGTACTCGATCGGAACTGGCGGATCAAGGGCGGTGAGCTCGACTTGGTGCTGGGTCGCAACGATGAGATCGTCTTCTGTGAAGTGAAGACGCGTTCGTCGGACAGTTTCGGCAGCGCGGTGGAAGCGGTTGGCCCGCGCAAGCAGCAACTGGTGCGCCGTACTGCCTTGTCGTGGCTCGACCGGCATGGGTGCCGTGGTCGCCTGCGTTTCGATGTGGCCTCAGTCGTTGCCGGGCAGGTCAGAGTCATCGCCGGCGCGTTCTGAGACCTTTGGCGTTCCAGGGCCTTGGTCGGTCAACGGCGAGGTGTGCGTGTGCGCCTGCCGTCCCAGCAGCCGCGGTGCCAGTGCCGCCGCAGGTCGGGCGCGTGCACGGGAACGACGACGTAGTGGCTGGTTCCGGGCGGGATGTCGCGGTTGCAGTTCGGGCAGACGTAGCTCTTGCGCGCTTGGTATGGCTGCAGGAACTTGATGTCGACCTCGCCGTATGATTCGGGGTCGTCCATCAGCCGAGCACCGCCCACAGCACCAACAGCGCTGCTACCAGGAGGCCGGCCGCCACGTACAGGTAGTCGGTTGGACGGCGACGGTGTGGGCGAGTGGGGTCCATTCCCATCTTGTCAGTATGGTCTATCGAGTTTGTTTCCTCGTGTTGGAGTCGCGGTGCGCAAGATGATCTCAGGGATTCTTGTAGTCGGGATGTTCGTGGGTTCCTGCGCGGGGGATCCGCCGGAAGTCCCCCTCGGGACCGACGGGCAGCCTGACCCGGTCTTGGCGGAAGGCCGTGCCGTCTACGCGAAGCACTGTGCGTCGTGTCATGGACGGAGCGGCGGCGGGGGGCAGGGGCCGCGCCTGAACAATGGTGCTGTTGTCGAGGCGTATCCCGACATCGACGATCAGGTTGCGGTTGTCGCCGATGGCAACGGTACGATGCCTTCGTTCGTCGGGAGATTGACTGATCGACAGATTGAGGCGGTCACCCGATACACAAGAGAGGTGCTGAGCTGAGCGGTGTCACACGCTCTGCCTAGTGTTCTCTCCACGCTCGCTGTTTGCGAAAGACAGCCTTTTGTCTCCTTCGAAAAGGCTGTCTCATGCTTGCTTCTATCCCCTCTTCCACACTCGACGGCATCGACGGCGCTGCAGTCGATGTTGAGGTCCACGTAACCAACGGCCTCCCGGCGTTCACCATTGTGGGTCTCCCTGATGCCTCATGCCGCGAGGCTCGAGACCGCGTGCGCGCGGCGGTCGAGTCGAGTGATCTCAACTGGCCGATGCAGCGGATCACGGTGAACTTGGCGCCCACTTGTGTCCGCAAGGTCGGTGCGGGCCTCGATCTGCCGATCGGGCTCGGGATCCTGGCGGCTTCGGAACAGATTCCTCTCGAGTCGCTATCGGATATTTCTGCAGTCGGGGAACTGGGGTTGGACGGTTCGCTGCGCCCGGTTCCGGGAATACTCCCGATGGTTGATGTGCTGAAGACCGACCGGGTGATCGTTGCGGCGGCCGACGCTGGAGTCGCGGCGCTCGGTGCAGGCGATCGGGTTCGTCCCGTCCGCCGCTTGCGCGACGTCATCGATGTGGTTTCTGAGGGATTGCCGTGGCCTCATGTGGAGCCGCCTCTGTGCGACGACGAGGTGGCCGACGAGCCGGATCTGGCCGATGTCCGAGGGCAGGTGAGCGCACGCTGGGCTCTGGAGATTGCTGCGGCCGGGGGCCATCACCTGCTGCTGATCGGTCCGCCCGGAGGCGGAAAGACCATGTTGGCGCGTCGCCTTCCGGGGTTGTTGCCCGACCTGTCAACAGAAGCGGCTCGTCTTGTCACCCGTGTCCACAGCGCTGCCGCTATCCGGCTTCCGGGGTCTGGTCTGGTCCGCCGTCCGCCGTTTCGCGCTCCCCATCATTCGGCGTCCATGGCCGCGTTGGTCGGTGGCGGATCGGGGCGGGTACTGCCGGGCGAGATCAGCGTGGCCACCGAGGGCGTCCTCTTCCTTGATGAGCTGGGAGAGTTCGCCCCCAGTGTTTTAGACGGATTGCGCCAACCTCTCGAGGAGGGCGTGGTGCGGGTGGCGCGCAGCGGCGGCATGCGTGAACATCCGGCCAATGTCCTGCTCGTTGCGGCGATGAACCCCTGTCCCTGTGGTGAAGGTGGTTCGGTGAGCTGCCGTTGCGGGCCCTCGGCCCGTATGCGCTATTCGCGGCGGATCTCGGGACCGGTCCTTGATCGGCTCGACGTGATGGTGCATGTTGATCGTCCCTCGCCGACAGCGCTCCTCGATCGAGAACCTGGCGAGCCTTCCAGCGCTGTGGCGCAGCGGGTTGCGAGGGTGCGCGAGCTGGCTCTGAGCCGCGGCGCACGGACCAATGCCGCGCTGAACCGTGAGCAGCTCGAGGATGCTGCGCCGCTCGATCCTGAGGCGACCGACGTGCTCCACCAGGCCTTGACCGATGGTCGTCTGAGCGCACGCGGTGCAATGCGGGTTCGTGCCGTTGCGCGCACGATTCGTGATCTGGATGACGCCGGCCCCACGCTGCGGGCTCGCGACGTCTACTCGGCCATCGGCTTTCGTGTGCGTCCTCCGATGGGGAGTTTTGATGCGTGACGACACAAGAGCTGCTGCTCTCGGCTCGTTGGGCGGGGCTACGCCGTTACGCCTTCACACCCTGCTCGAACGGCGTTCAGTCGGCGAGGCTTTCGATGCGATCGAGTCGGGTGCGCTGGGTTCCGAAGTTGCGCCTGTTGAGGTGCTTGGGGAGTGGCAACGGGAGCTCAGACGCGTTGATCTCACCGCTCTTTCGGACCGTCTCGATGCAGCCGGTGCTCGTGTCAGCACCCTTCACGATCCGACACATCCTGTCCAACTCATCAATGACGTCGACCCGGCTCCGGTGATCTTCTGTAGCGGGGCTCTGCCCGATCCGTCACTGGCCCATGTAGCGGTGATAGGCACCCGGCGCGCATCGTCGATAGGCCGGGAGGTGGCTCGCGAGATTGGTATGGGCCTGGCTGAAGCGGGGGTTGTTGTGGTCTCGGGACTGGCGCTGGGGGTCGACGGTGAAGCGCACCGTGGTGCGCTGCTGGCCGATGGGGCTCCACCGCTGGCGGTGGCGGGCAGCGGCGTTGATGTTGTGTATCCGAAACGCCATCGCGATCTTTGGGCGGGCGTGGTCGCCGCTGGTGCGGTCGTCAGCGAGGCACCGCTCGGGGGGAGGCCCGAGCCTTGGCGCTTTCCAGCGCGAAACAGGCTCATCGCAGCGTTCTCGGATCTGGTTGTAGTGGTCGAATCGCGTGCCTCGGGAGGTTCGCTGCTGACCGTTGAACAGGCGATTCGCAGAGATGTAGAGGTGATGTCGGTTCCTGGTTCGGTGCGGAACAAGGCCGCTGAGGGCACCAATCAGCTTCTGGTCGATGGTTGCGCGCCTGCACGCGACGTGGTTGATGTACTGGTTGCGTTGGGCCTGTCGAAAGCTGCTCTGGTTGCCCGCCGCGATGGCTCGGACGTCGGTTCGCCTGAGTCGGAGGTGGCGCACGGTGTGGGTTCGTCTGCTCGCAGCGGTGGCAGAAGCGCTGAGGGAACGCTGGTGCTTGATGCCATTGACGACGGACCGACCTCGATGGACGAAGTCGTTGACCGCAGCGGGCTTGGCGTGCTCGAGGCTTACGCACATGTTGAAGAACTGGTTGCGGCTGGACTAGTCGTCCACGACGGTTCCCGAATCAGGCGCCGGTACTGAGTGAAGTCGATCGGTCGACGTCACCCGGTCGTTGCCGGCGACCCACAGTGAACGGGTCAGCGGCTCAACAACCGCATTCGATCTGTTTACCGGGCTGCGGGTCGGTGCCCTCGGTAGCGCAGTGGTCGCGCGGTCCGAGGGGCGCCTGCAAGTAGGGTTGATGTCGTGAAAGCTTGGAGCCTCGACGTCTGGCTCGACTCCCTGTCACGAGTCGCACCCTCGACTCGGGCCGTCTATGAGCGGGACATGCGTGCTCTGGTCCGATGGTTCGAATCGGCGGGTTTATCCGCACCCGACAAGGTGACACGCCGCGATCTCCGCATGTACCTCTCGGAACTGCACAGTTCCGGCTATGCGAGAAGAACCACTGCCCGCAAGGCTTCAGTGATCCGCAGGTATTTCGGTTGGGCGTGTCGTACGAACCAACTGGTCACCGACCCCAGCGCAGCTCTGTCGGCGCCCCGGGGCACGGCGACCCTGCCGACCGTGCTCAGCGCCGCAGAACTCGACAGCCTGTTCGAGGGGTCAACCGCAGCGCGGGCGACCGCCGAGGCCGAACCCGAGATCGAACTGCGTGATCGGGCGATCGTCGAGTTGTTGTACGGCAGTGGCCTGCGGGTGAGTGAGCTGTGCGGGCTCCGCCATGAAGACCTTTCCGGGTCCAGCGACTCGATCACCGTGTGGGGCAAGGGCTCGAAGCAGCGGCGGGTGCCGGTCTCCGAACCGGCAGCGATTGCGCTCAAGGATTGGATCAGCCGCGGGCGCCCGAAGATGGTGACCGAGGCGTCCCCCGATGATCGGGTGTTCCTGAACCGCCGAGGCAAGGCCCTCTCGCCGCGCGACGTCAGACGACTGCTCGACCGCAGATCGCTGTCGCCCACGCATCCCCACGCCCTGCGCCACACGTTTGCCACGCACCTCCTCGACGGTGGTGCAGATCTGCGCAGCGTGCAGGAGCTTCTGGGTCACGAAGACCTCGCCACCACTCAGATCTACACGCGGGTGAGCAGAGAGAGAATGCGCGAAGTGCATCGGTCCACGCACCCGCGGGCCTAGTGAAGTCGGTGGCAATCGAGATACGGTCACGGTACATCGGTCCACGCACCCGCGGGCCTAGTGGTGTGTCGCTGTATCGGTTCGGGCGGTTCGCATCTCTCTGACCTGCGGAAATGGGTTCGGTCGGCCCTGTACAATTTGTCGACGTACCACTAGAGTCGAAGCGTCGTCCGACTTCCCCCAGAGAACAGTCAGCTCTTGGGAGAAGACTATGCGAGGCTCTCTTCGGCACCGCCCGTTCGGGTGTTGCTCATCTGGTTCATCGAGTTCCCCGGCCCGGTCCGTGGGGCGAACTGCCGCCGCTGTCGTTGCGAGTGTTCTGCTGGCGGTCTCAGCCGCCGTTGCGCAACCCGCGGAGGCAGCGGACCTGCTCTTTCGACGTCCGACGTCAGCGCCTGTGCTGGACCCGTTCCGATTGCCGGACGGCAAGTACGGCGCGGGGAATCGCGGCATCGAATACGACACGGGTGAGCTTGAGCGCATCGTTGCTGCAGCTCGGGGAACCGTGGTGTTCGCGGGGCCGGTGGCCCGCTCGCTGTTCGTGACCGTGGACCATGGCGACGGCTTGGAGTCTTCCTACGGGTTCGTCGGCCACATACTGGTGAGAGAAGGCCAAGAGGTCGCCGACGGCGACCTGGTCGCGCTGAGCGACGGGCCGTTCCACTTCAGCGTGCGCCTCCACGGAGAGTACGTCGACCCGGAACTGTTCTTCGGGTCACGACGCGTCGTGGTGCGCTTGGTGCCCCACCCCGTTCAAGGCCGCTGGTTCTAGCCAGCACCGCTGTAGCGGCGTGGGCTTCGTGTGAGAGCCGCTACACTACTGCGCGGCCCGTTCGGGCCTCGGACGCATCAGATTGGTGTCGACGGACAATTGGTACCCGTGCCACTCCCGGTCGCTTCGGTGTCCGGTGCGGGTTCAGAACCGGGAAGAAGGATCAAACATGGCTGTAATCTCCATGAAGCAACTGTTGGAGGCGGGCCTCCACTTCGGCCACCAGACTCGCCGCTGGAACCCGAAGATGAAACGCTTCATCCACGGCGAACGCTCCGGGATCCACATTGTGGATCTGCATCAGACCCTCAGTCATCTTGAGCAGTCGTACATCTTCATTCGCGACCTGGTCGCCAACGGCGGCACCGTGCTGTTCATCGGCACAAAGAAGCAGGCTCAGGACTCGATCCAGTCGTACGCCGAGCGCTGCAACATGCCTTATATCAACGAACGCTGGCTCGGTGGGATGCTCACCAACTTCCAGACCATTTCCAAACGCGTCAGCAAGATGAAGGAATACCAGCGGATGCGCGACTCCGGCGAGTTTGAGGCAATGCCGAAGAAGGAGGCACTGCTCATCACCCGCGAACTCACCAAGCTGGAGCGAAACCTCGGCGGAATCCGCGACATGGAGGGTCTGCCCGAGGCCATCTTCGTCCTCGACACCAAGAAGGAACACATCGCGGTCACTGAGGCACGCAAAGTGGGCGTGCCGATTGTTGCCGTGGTCGATACCAACTGCGACCCCGACTTGATCGATTACGCAATCCCTGGGAACGACGACGCAATCCGCGCCGGCCAATTGATGTGCCGTGTGATCTCAGACGCTGTGCAGGAAGGCCGTTTCATCCGGTCCAAACGAGTTGAAATCGACGGGGAGGGCCCGAAGAGCAGTGCTGTAGACGAGACCGATATCGCCGCGCAGGAACAGGCTCGCAACGAAGCCGCGGCCCAGGCCGTGATCAGAGAAGCCCGTGTCGCGCAGTCACAACAGTCCAGTGCCGACGAGACCGCTGCCAACACTGACCAGGCTGACACAGACCAGCCCGGCACAGTCCAGCCCGGCACAGACCAGGCTGGCACAGACCAGGCTGGCACAGACCAGGCTGGCACAGACCAGCCCGGCACAGTCCAGCCCGGCACAGTCCAGCCCGGCACAGTCCAGCCCGGCACAGTCCAGCCCGGCACAGACCAGGCCGGCACAGACCAGGCTGGCACAGACCAGGCCGGCACAGTCCAGCCCGGCACAGTCCAGCCCGGCACAGTCCAGCCCGGCACAGTCCAGCCCGGCACAGACCAGGCCGGCACAGACCAGGCCGGCACAGACCAGACTGCTGCAAGCGAAGACTCGGGTGCGGATGAAGCGGTCGCCCAGGCGAGTGCCGATACCGCCCCCGCCGCTGCAAGCGAAGAGACCGACACACCAACCGACCCGGTTGAGACCCAGCAATAGATTCCTCGGAGACCAATGAATATGTCGATTTCGGCCAAAGACGTGAAGGCGCTGCGCGATGCGACGGGCGCAGGCATGATGGATGCCAAGAAAGCACTAGTGGAGTGTGACGGCGACGCCGAAGCTGCGAGCCAGCTTCTTCGTGAGAAGGGCCTGGCGAAGGCGGCAGCCCGCAGCGACCGCGAGAATACCGAGGGCACGATCGCAATAGCGGCGGACGACAATGCGGCGGCAATCGTTCAGATCAAGACAGAGACTGATTTCTCAGCCAAGAGCGATGCGGTCACATCGCTGGCCTCGGCGATAGCCGATCGTGTGCTCGCTAAAGGACCGGAGGCCGCGCAGGACTTTGCCGAGGCCATCGAGGACCTGCGGGTCACGATCAAGGAGAACCTTGAACTCGGTGCCGTTGAGCGCGTTGAGGGAGCGCCCGGCAATATCGTCGACACATACCTGCACAGCCAGGATGGCCGTGGAGTGAATGCTGTGGTTGTCGAGGGCTCGGGTGTGAGCCGAGACGACCTTCACCAGGTCGCGCTGCATGTCGCATTCGCCAAACCGTCGTATCTTTCAACTGATGAGGTGCCGGCGAGCGAAGCAGACAGAGAACGTGCCTCGCTGCTCGAGATCACCAAGGCCGAAGGCAAACCCGAGCAGGCTTGGGACAAGATCGTGGAGGGCAGGATGCGCGGTTGGTATGCCGAGCGTGTCCTGCTCGAGCAGGGGCTGCATGGAGACAAGACCAGCGTGAAGAGCAGCCTTGGCGGAGGTTCGATTGCTCGCTTCGTTCAGGTTGTGATCGGGACGTAACTGTGAGTCACGCCACCGAAGCTCTTCGAGGATCGAACGCTCCCAGATGGAACAGGGTCCTTTTGAAGCTGTCGGGTCAGGCGTTCTCGGGTCCTCTCGAACACGGCATCCACGGCGACACCGTGAGCCGGATCGCCACCGATATCGTGGCGGTGAAGCGCCACTTCGATATAGACGTCGCGGTGGTGGTGGGCGGTGGCAACATCTGGCGTGGCATACAGGGTGCGGGCGACGGAATGGACCCGGCCCAAGCCGACTACATGGGCATGCTGTCCACGGTGATGAACAGTCTCGCCCTGCAGGACACGTTGGAACGCCTCGGCGCGGCAACCCGGGTACAGAGTGCTGTCCACATGGCCCAGATCGCGGAGCCCTATATCCGGCGTCGAGCGATTCGTCATTTGGAGAAGGGTCGCATCGTCATTCTGGCGAGCGGTACCGGAAACCCGGGCTTCACCACAGACACCGCTGCGAGCCTTCGAGCCGTTGAGATCGAAGCGGAAGCCGTGCTGAAGGGCACTCATGGCAGCGTCGACGGCATCTACACGGGTGACCCGAGCGTCGATGGGTCTGCTGAGAAACTCGACCATGTGACCTACCTCGATGTGGTCAACCGCGGCCTCAAAGTGATGGACGCCACCGCTATCACCCTGTGCATGGACAACGACATGCCGATCGTCGTGTTCGACCTGATGGGTCCGGGCAACCTACGATCCCTACTGGAAGGAGAGGTGATCGGCACGCTCGTCGACGCCGGCAAGGGGAATCTGTGAACGAGATGATCGAGTTGGTGATCGAGGACGCCGGCGAGCAGATGCGCGGCGCGGTGGATCACACTCGACGGGAGTTCTCCAGCGTGCGTACAGGCCGTGCTTCCTCGAGCCTCTTGGAGCGGCTCACCGTGGAGGCTTACGGTGTTGAGATGAGGATCCAGGAGTTGGCGAGTTTCGGTGTGCCCGAAGCTCGCCTGCTGGTCGTGACCCCTCACGACTCCGCGAACCTCAATGCGATCGAGAGGGCGATCGTCAACAGCAGTATGGGCTTGACTCCCAGCAACG
Organism: Candidatus Aldehydirespiratoraceae bacterium; assembly: GCA_965208435.1. Lineage (GTDB taxonomy): Bacteria > Actinomycetota > Acidimicrobiia > Acidimicrobiales > Aldehydirespiratoraceae > VXYK01. Next base: position 3,063,400 of record OZ242337.1, read on the forward strand.
ACGGTCGGGTGATCAGGCTGACGTTCCCGCCCTTGACCGAGGAACGGCGTCGTGATCTGACCAGGGTTGTGGGTGCGATGGGGGAGGACGGCAAGCAGAGGGTCAACGCGGTGCGGCGGGCGGCGCGCAAGGACCTCGACCAATTGGAGGGTGAGGGGGGAGTTTCCGAAGACGACATCCAGCGCGCCGAAGCACGGCTTGACGCGCTCAAGAACTCTCATGTCGCTATGATTGATCAGGCGCAGACCAACAAGCAGCAGGAGTTGATGGAGGTCTGACCACCGGTCTTCCGCGAAGAGAGCGATTCCATGAGTCAAGAACAAGACAACGAGGGGTTTCGCATTCAGCGCACCGACCCGATCGATGACGATGTATCTCCCGGGAGGTCCGTGTTCGGCGACGATGAGATATCATTCGAGGACGATGATGCGGTGGTGCCCCATTGGAGCGCCCCCCCGACTGGATCGGTGCCGAAGGTCGGCAATCCTGCTGAGAGCGTGACCTTCAAACCTCAGTCCGAACCCGCAGCCTCGGAGTCGGGTTCCGGGGACTACTCGGGATGGGCGAACGGGACTTCGGAGCCGACCTGGGCGGGTGAGGCTCCGCCTCCGCCTCCGAAGCAGCCGTCCCGCTCGGTCGACGTGGAGGCGGATGCGTTCTTTGCTCACGACGACGGCGAAGCACAGCCGTCTCAGGCGCCCGGGGCGTATCCGTCGGGCGTGGCTCCGGGGGTCTCGGGTAACGGTGATCGCGATTTCTTCACCGCGACGATCGTCGGTGTGGGACTGGCGGTGGTGATCCTCGCAGCCATGGCTTATCGCGAATGGGTCGCGGTCGGCGTGGTCACCGTTGTTCTGGCGGTTGCTGCGGTCGAGTTCTTCAATGCGGCTCGGGTCGGCGGCCTTCAACCCGCTGTCCTGCTCGGAATCGCCAGCGTTGTGTCGATGCCCCTCGCTGTGTATTGGCGGGGGGAGTCCGCGGCCGGGTTGGTGCTGGTGATGTCGGTGGTCTTCGGGGCGCTGTGGTATCTGGTTGTCGCTCCGAACGACTCGCCGGTGCGCGGCCTCGGATCGACCATGCTGGGGATCCTCCATATCGGTCTGCTGGGGTCGTACGCGGCGTTGATGCTCTCAATCCCAGACCGCGGCACGGGGATGTTGACCGCTGCGATTATCATCACGGTCTGCTACGACACCGGCGGCTTGGTGGTGGGGCGGACCATGGGCCGCTCACCGTTGTCCGCAGCGAGTCCCAACAAGACTCTGGAAGGACTCATCGGAGGTGTCGTGGCGGCGATCGGCGCAGCGTCCGTGATGGGCTTCCTGTCACAGCCATCACCTTTCGCTGACGTCTCCGCCGGCGGCGGGTTCACCGACGTCCTGATACTCGGGGTCGCCGCGGCGATCGCAGCACCGATCGGCGATCTCGCTGAGTCCCAACTCAAACGGGATCTGGGCATCAAGGACATGGGTTCGGTACTGCCCAGCCACGGCGGCGTGCTCGACCGCTTCGACAGTCTGTTGTTCGTGCTGCCGACAACCTTCTACGTATCGCGCTTCGTGCTCTGATTCACCTGTCGCTCAGTGACGGCTTGCAACGGATAGCGTCAAGGGCGTGACCAGATCTGTTGCCGTTCTCGGTTCGACTGGTTCGATCGGGGCTCAGACCCTTGAGATTGTCCGGGCCGAGCCTGACCGCTACCGGGTGGCGGCACTGGGTGTCGCCTCTTCGGTGGATGCGGTTCTTGAACAGGCCGTTGAGTTCAGGCCCGAGGTTGTTGCGGTCGCTGACGGCAGTTGTGCCGAGCAACTGCGCGGTCGCCTTCCGGCCGGTACAGACCTGTTGGTCGGGGCCGATGCCATGGCCACCGCCGCGACGTGTGCGGAGACGGTGATCAATGGTGTGGTCGGATTTGCGGGTCTTCCCGTCACGTTGGCAACTCTTCAAGCAGGCAGACGGCTTGGCCTGGCCAACAAGGAGTCCCTGATAGCCGCAGGTCCGGTGGTGCAGCGGGCCTGGGCGACTGCGGGGGCGGAACTGATCCCGGTGGACAGCGAACACTGCGCGATCCACCAGTGCCTTCGCGCCAACGACGTCTCAGGAAAGGTCGGACCGTCGGATCGTGTGGCAGAGATTGTGTTGACGGCCAGCGGCGGCCCCTTCAGGGGCCGTACCCGACAAGAGCTCAGCGACGTGTCGATTCAAGATGCTCTTTCGCATCCGACCTGGTCGATGGGGCCGAAGATCACGATTGACTCGAGCACCCTGATGAACAAGGGCCTTGAGGTCATAGAAGCCCACGAGTTGTTCGGTGTGGATTATGACCAGATCAAGGTTGTGGTTCATCCGCAGTCGATCGTCCACTCGATGGTCAGCTACACCGATGGCGCGACTCTGGCTCAGCTGTCGCTTCCCGACATGCGCCTGTGTATCGGCTATGCCCTGGCGTTTCCTGATCGAACGGTCCGGCCCTACGGCGCCATGGACTGGTCCGAGTCTTCGCGACTCGAGTTCCATCCGCCGGACGTCGATGCGTTCAGGTGTCTCGGGCTGGCCTATGAGGCAGGGCGGGCATCAGAGACTGCCCCCGCATGGCTGAGCGCAGCGAACGAGGTGGCGGTCGATGCGTTCCTTGCCGGGGCGGTTCGGTGGGTCGAGATTGCAGAGGTCGTCGAGGCGGTGATGCAGCAGTGGCCCGGGGATCCGGCGACCGATGTGGACGTGGTGCTCGACATCGATCGCCGTGCCCGCGAGGTCGCCCGTGCCATGGTCGACAAGAGACTGCGCTGATGGCTGATCAGCCCGCTGACAAGCGTCGGCTGCCTCTGCCGGCACGCGGCCGCACCGCCGCCGATGTGGCGGGCGAACCTGATACGTCCACTGATTTCATCGGGTTGGCGATATTGATTCTGGCCCTGGTGGCCCTCGGGGTCTTTGTCAGCTGGAGCTGGGCTTTCATCGTGACGTTCATTGTCTTCATGATCTTCATGCACGAGATGGGCCACTACGTGACGGCGCGGTGGACGGGGATGAAGGTCACCGAGTTCTTCATCGGATTCGGTCCGCGTCTGTGGTCGTTTCGTGGCGGCGAGACAACCTTCGGGGTCAAGGCGATACCTGGGGGCGCATATATCCGGATCATCGGGATGAACAATCTGGATGTGGTCCCGCCCTCCGATGAGCACCGCACCTATCGGGTCAAGTCGTTTCCCAGAAGGTTGTTGGTGGTCAGTGCGGGATCAGCCATGCACTTCTTGTTGGCGATCGTGCTGTTGTTCATTGTGCTGTTGGTCTACGGCCTGCCGACCGACGATGATCGTTGGTCGGTCGCAGCTGTCAGTGATCGCAGCGCGGCGTCTGAGTTGGGGATCGAACCAGGAGATGAGATCGTCTCGATCGACGGCATTGAGATCGCCGACTTCGCCCAGTTCGGTGAGGTTGTGACTGCTCGTGGCGCCCAGGAGGTCGGGGTGGTGTACCGGAGCGGTTCCGAGACCTTGACCGGGACGGTGACTCTCGGTTCCCGGTTGACCGAGGAGGGGGCGGCTGCGATCAACGGGCTGTTGCCGAGAGACCGCATCCTGGCAGTCGAAGGTGTCAACGTGTTCGGCTGGGACGAGGTCGTGGCCGCGGTCGGTGATTCCACTGGCGAGCCGCTGCAGATCATCGTCGACCCGGCTGGGGGTTCTGAGTTGCTGGTTGTCGATGAAGCCGTGGTGTCACAATTGCCTGCGGCAGAAGTCGCGACTTCGGGCTTCTTCGGTGTCGGTCCTCGGCGTTACCGGGAACCGTCAGGCTTCGTCGACGGTGTTACCGACTCCATTACCGGATTCGGTTCTTATTCCAAGGCGATTCTGGTGGGGATGGGGGAGTTGGTTGCGGGTGGAGGACTCCAGGGCTTTGTTTCTGACACGTTGACCGGCGATGTCGACAGCCCCGCTGAACAGGTGTCGTCGAGCGTGGCGGCGGAGCGCGAGGTCGCGATTCGTTCCCTTGATGCCCGTGACCCCGATGAACAGAGGATCATCTCGATCTACGGTGCGGCGCAGTTGGGTACCCAGTTGACCGACGACGGTTTCGACGCGGTGCTGATCTTCCTGGCGGGACTCAACATCTCCATTGGTCTGATCAACCTGATTCCGCTGCCGCCGTTCGATGGCGGCCATGTGGCCGTTGCGGTCTATGAGCGGATCCGTTCTTTCGGCGGACGCATCCACCGGGTCGACTACGCCAAGCTGCTTCCCGTTGCCTATGGGGTGGTGGTCCTGCTTCTGGGTGTGGGTTTGATCGCTGTGTTCCGCGACATCGTCGACCCGATCAATCTCTAGCCCGGTCGCCTCTGGTTCCGGCCGCTCAAAGCGTTGCCAGTGAGGACTCGATGCGCGCTTGAAGGGCCGCGACATGATGATCGGTGGTCCAGGTGGAGCCGATGGACACCCTGATGAACGCCCGTTGGTCGATCACCGAGCCCAGCAGGTAGACGCTGCGGTCGGCGTTCAGCGAGTCGAGCAGGCGCTGGGTTGCCTCGTCGCCGTCGACATGCGCGAAGCAGACCAGGGCGAACGGGGTTGGAGCGATCAGTGTCAACTGCGTTTGTGTCGTTATCCAGTCGGCCAAATTGCGGGCCTGCCTCACGTTGGCGCGGATCCGCTCACGCAACCCCTCGGCGCCGAAACCGCGGAGCACCCACCACAGCTTGAGTGCTCGAAACCGCCTTCCGAGCGGTACTTGCCAGTCCCGGTAATCGATCACCTCGCCGGTTTCGGAGGCGGCGTTCGTCAAATACGGTGCGCTGATGCTGAGCGTGTCGATCAGCGGTCTGCGGTCAGCCACCCAGAAGACGGAGCAGTCGAAGTTGGTTGCCAGCCATTTGTGGGGATTGAACGTGTAGCTGTCGACGAGTTCAAGACCGTCCTGGTGGTGGCGGAACTCTTCACAGATCATCGCCGAACCCGCGTAGGCGGCATCGACGTGGAACCAGAGACTGTGCGCAGCGGCGATCTCTCCGATCGTCCGAAGCGGATCGACTGCGGCGGTCGCGGTCGTTCCTACCGATCCGCACACGAACGTCGGCACCAGACCTGCTGAGATGTCGTCGTTGATCGTCCTGGCCAGCGCTTCGGGGCGCACAGCGAAGCAGTCGTCGACTTCAATCAGGCGCAGATGCCCCATGCCCGCCACCCGTGCGCCCTTCTCTACAGACGAGTGGGCTTGTGCAGAGGTGTAGGCGACCATTCGCTCAGCGGCGGCCCCGGTCCGTTGGCGGCAGACCTCGCGTGCCACTACCAGGGCGGTGTGGGTAGAATCCGAGGCACTCATCTGGATGACGCCACCGCCTCTGCCGGTCGTCTTCCAGTCTTGGGGCACTCCTGTCAGGTCTACGAACCAGTCCAGAACGTGCGATTCGATCTCGGTCGCAGCGGGTGCAGTGGTCCACATCATGCCTTGGGCCCCCAGCGCCGCGGAGGCCATCTCGCCAAGGATCGAGGGAGGTGACGACTGGGCTGGGAAGTAGGTGAACCATCCGGGGTGCTGCCATTGCGCGAGCCCCGGTACCACTACCTCGTCGAGGTCTCGCAGCAACGCGTCGAAAGGCTCGGCTGATTCAGGGGCGGTCGCGGGAAGCATGGCCCGTACCTCGCCGGGGGAGACTTGAGCCTGTACCGGGCGTTGTTCGATGCCGGCGAGGTAGTCGGCGATCCAGTCGACCAGCGCATGTCCGTTGGCGCGGAACTCGTCCAGGTCGAGCGGATCGGAAATTATTTCACCCCTGACCGTAGCGTCCTACGTCGCCGACGGCTTTCTCGAAGAGTTCGAGGATCTCCCCGGGTTCGTCGTGGCGCCCGGTCTCGTCTTTGGAGTAGATGAGGTCGCCGTCCACAGTGACGTCGAACACTCCTTGAGACCCCATGGTCAGCGTCAAGCGTTCAATTACGTGCTGATAGTTCGAGAGCAGGTCCTTGGCTGCGCTCACGGCGTAGCTCGAATAGTCTCAAGGAACGCAATACTTGATGTCGACGATGTGTCCCATGTGCCAGAGGCTATCGGGAGTGTCGCCGGAGGAGTGGTGAATTCGGTCTCCCCGGACATAGGCTCTCGGTCTGTAGACCTCTTTCGAGATTGAATCTGGAGTAGATCAAATGGCCGAAATCACCCTTGGCGGCAACCCCATCAACACCAACGGTTCACTGCCCGCCGTTGGCAGCTCTGCGCCCTCCTTCGTGCTGACCGGCGCAGATTTCGGGCCGGTCTCGTTGGCCGACTTCGCCGGACAGAGAGTGGTGCTCAATATCTTTCCTTCGATCGACACGGGAGTCTGTGCCACCAGTGTGCGGACCTTCAATGAGCGTGCCGCCGGTCTCGACAACGCCACTGTGCTCTGTGTTTCCGCCGATCTGCCCCCTGCGGCGGGTCGTTTCTGCGGGGCGGAGGGTATCGAGGACGTGAAGACGGGGTCGACGTTCAAGAACCCGGAGGTGCTCGACGATTACGGCGTGCGGATCATCGACGGGCTGCTCGCTGGCCTTGCTGCGCGTGCTGTGGTCGTGATCGACGAGTCGGGCACCGTCGTCCATGCTGAACTCGTTCCAGAGATCGCGCAGGAGCCCGACTACGACGCTGCGTTGTCTGCGCTGTAAGCGGCGTTGGCTGCCCGGTGCTTTCGCCGGGCATAGCCGTAGCCGTGGTTGGTCGGGTGTTGGCGCGGTGTCTTTGCCGGGCGTAGCCGGAGCGGCCGCAGAGAGGCTAGAGCTCGCCGGTGCGGAGGATCTCGTCGGCGATCCGCAGCATTGAGTGAATGCCGTCTCTGGCGTCGCTGTCGGCGGTGCCGTCCTGATCGCCCATGGCCCCGGCCGCGTAGCGCACCCGGACCCCTTCGCTGATCGCTGACATCCGCCAGTATTGGAACGCGACATACCAGGGGAGATCGGAGATGTCGCGGTCGGAGTTCTGCCCGTACCGCGCGAGCATCTCTGAGCGTGAGCCGAAGCCGTCTGCTTTGGTGGGAACGTCGCGCAGACGGCCTGTGGCCCGAGGGTCGTCGCCCCACCACATCGCCATGCTGGCCACATCGGCGAGCACGTCGCCGAGCGTGCACAGTTCCCAGTCGAGAACCGCGGCGACTTTCCCGTCATGGCCTGCCATCGTGTTGTCCAGGCGGTAGTCGCCATGGACGATCCCGGCGCCCTGTTGTGGGGGGACGGTTTGGACCAGCCGCCGGTGCAGGTCATCGAACAGCGGCACCACTCGGTCTGAACCGTCGTCGACCTGGCGTTTCCAACGGCGCAGCTGCCTGGCGCAATAGTCTTCGGTGCGTCCGAGGTCGCCGAGTCCGACCGAGGCGGGATCGAGCTTGTGGAGCGCTGCGAGCGTGTCGGTGAGGGAGTTCGCCATAACCGGCCGCAATGCGGGGTCCACAGCGTTGCCGTCGGCCTCGTTGAAGACGATCGAGCCTTCGACGAACTCCATGACGTAGAAGTCAGCGCCGTTGACGGAGGCGTCGGTGCAGAGACCGACGGTTTCGGGGACCGGAACATCGGTGTCCCGCAGCGCGGAGATGATGCGGTGCTCGCGTGCCATGTCGTGGGCACGGGGCAGGATGTGGCCTGTCGGAGGGCGCCGCAGCACCAGCTTCGTGCCCGACTGGTCAGTGACCGCGAAGGTGAGGTTGGAGGCGCCGCCGGTGATCAACTCGAAGTCGAGCGGGATGGCGAGATCACCCCGGCGCGTCAGAATCCATTCGGTCACAGAGTCGGGGTTGATTCCCGAAGGTGCTGAACTCATCTGGTCATCGTGCCCATCTTGTCATTGTGAAGTGGGAGCGAGGGCTTCGAGCAGGTTCCAGTCCGGATGCCCGCGGTTCCCGTCGGCAGGCACTGCCTGGATACAGACATGGGAGGCCCCGGCGTCGTAGTGCGCCGAGATACGCGCCGCAATGTCGTCTTCAGTGCCCCAGGCCACGACCGCGTCCACGAAACGAGCGGCGCGCGAGTCGATTTCCTCCTCGCTGAAACCCAGGCGAAGCCAGCTGTTGCGATAGTTGGGGAGAGTGGCGTACATCTGAAGCTGCTCGTTCGCTCTGGTGTGCGCAAGCTCGCGGTCGGTGGTCAGCACGCACTTCTGTTCCACGCACAATAGAGAGTCGGGCCCCATGATCTGGCGGGCTTGGGCTGTGTGCTCCGGTGTGGTCCAGTAGGGGTGGGCGCCGGCGGCCTTCTCAGCGGACAGTGCGAGCATCTTCGGGCCGAGCGCTGCGAGCACGACGGGCGGCGGCTCGACCTTGGGCGCGGGCATGATGAGCGCGCCCTGCATTGCTTCGAGATAGGTGCGCATCGTCAACAGCGGCTTTTCGTAGGGCAGGTTGCGAAGCCCTTCGACCATGGGAGCGTGCGAGACTCCGATCCCGAGCAGGAAGCGACCTCCCGAGAGCTCGGCGAGGTCCAGTCCGGCCTGTTGCATTGCTGCTGGATGACGCAGGTGGATGCCGGCGATTCCGGTTGCGATGATCAACCGTCGGGTGCCGGAGATCAGGGTTGCGGCGTTGACGAAGGCGTTCTTGCCCATCGCCTCGCCGAACCATTGAGCGGAGTAGCCGAGCGACTCGATGCGGGCGGCGGTCTCCTGGGCTTGTAGGGCGCTTTGGCCGTCGGTGAACTGCCAGACACCGGGATCCGCCAGTTGTTCTGCGATCGACATGCCCCAACGTTCGCAGGCCGACGCCCCCACTGCCAACCCTGCGACAACTCCGCGGTGCTTTCGCCGGGCACAACCGGAGCCGCGGTGCCCGCCTAGGGAGCGCTGCATCGTCGACACCATTGCAGACAATGCCAGTTGCGGTCAGGACCGCCGCGGTCAGCCGAAGGCACCTGCGTCTCGAAGAGCGGCGATCTCGGCGGGGGACTTGTCGAGCACTGTGGCCATCACGTCGTCGTTGTGTTCTCCGACGGTGGGTGCCATCGTCGGGCACCGGAGCGCCTCGCCGTCGACGAACACCGGTAGCGGCAACTGCTCGCAGCCGAGTTCCTCGGTCGGGTAGAAACCCATGCGGGCCTGGAACTGCGGGTCGTCGCCGATGTTGGCCGGTGTGTTGACCGGGGCGATCGTCGTGTTGTGCTCGTTGGCGAAATCGAGCCATTCTCGGCTGCTGCGAGTCTTGAAGATCTGTTGGAGTTCCCGCTGCAGTTCGGTGTTGCCGCGCGCATGGTCGGCATAGGTGGAGCCCGGCCAGCGCTCGAACAGGTCCATGCGCTCGAGCCCTTCACAGAAGTTCTTCCAGAATGCCTGTTCAGAAGCCATGAACAGGACATGGCCGTCGGTCGACTCGTACATCTGGTAGCGGACGCCCTCCCACATGCCGGCCAAACCGGCGGGGCGGCGCACGTAGTCGTCGGAGGGGTTGCCGGTGACTTCGTCTTCGGGCCGCAGATATGCCCTTTCGGACTCGATCCGGTACCAGTCCATGTAGGCGGCGGCGTCTGACTGGGCCATCTCCATTGAGCATCCCTCACCGGTCTCACGAGCGGAGATGATGCCGGCCAGTATCGCCATCGCCGCCACCATCGGGCCGACGTTGATCCCCACGTTGGGCATCGTCGGAGGGATGCGGGTGAAGCCCTCGTCGTCGGTGACCGGCTGGACTATGCCCGACCAGGTGTCGTATGCGATGCCGTGGCTCGGCATGTCCCGGTACGGGCCGGTTGACCCGTAACCGGAGAGCGTGGCGAAAATGATCTTCGGGTTGACCGCCTTCAGGTCTTCGTACCCGAGCCCCAGGCGGGCCAGGGTGCCGGGCCGCATGGCCTCCAACACCACGTCCGCGGTGGCTACCAGGTCGCGGTAGAGCTGTTTGCCCTCATCGGTCTTCAAGTTTAGCGTGACACTCCGCTTGCCGCGGTGCGTGTGGAGGTGCAGCAATGACACGCCGTTGACGATGGGCCAGGTCATCGCACGGATGTAGTCACCGGCCGGAGACTCGACCTTGATGACGTCGGCGCCGAGATCGGCGAGGAACGTTGCCACATGGCCGGGCCCCAGCAGGCTCGACTCGATCACGCGCACGCCCGAGAGCAACCCCGGTTTGTCAGACGCGCCCTTGTCAGACGCTCCCTTGTCAGACATTTTCACCTCTCCATGTTGGCAAGCGATCAGAAACTATCGTGATCGAACTCAAGGGGCATACGCTGGTTGAGTCCGCCGGCACCAAGAGTTGATGCCACAATACGGCTACCGTCACAAATTCAAGGAACTGCGATGGAGATTCACGACTCGGTGCTTGACCTGGTTGGCAACACCCCCCTTGTCAAGCTTCGACGTATCAGCGAGGACCTGCCGTGTCCGGTCGTGGCCAAGATTGAGGCAGTGAACCCCGGGGGCAGTTCAAAGGACCGCCCTGCGATCGCCATGATTGACGCTGCTGAACGGGAGGGGCTGCTCCAGCCGGGCGGCACCATCGTCGAGCCGACTTCGGGCAACACCGGTATCGGGCTCGCGATCGTGGCGGCCCAGCGCGGCTACCGCTGCATCTTCGTAGTGACCAGCAAGGTGGGGGCTGAGAAAGTCGATCTGCTCCGGGCCTACGGCGCGGAGGTTGTGATCTGTCCGGTCGCTGTCGCTCCTGATGACCCGGCCTCCTACTACTCCACGGCCGAGCGGCTCGTGAAGGAGATCCCTGGAGCGTTCCGGCCCGACCAGTACCACAATCTTGCCAACCCTCAAGCCCACTTGGAGACGACAGGGCCTGAGTTGTGGCGCCAGACCGACGGCCGGATCACCCATTTCGTTGCGGGCGCAGGGACCGGCGGAACGCTCACCGGCGTCGGCCGGTACCTGAAGGATCGAAATCCCGATGTGCAGATCATCGCGGCCGATCCGGAGGGGTCGGTGTATTCGGGAGGCAGCGGCCGTCCCTATCTCGTCGAGGGGATCGGCGAGGATTTCTTCCCCGACACCTACGACGTCTCGATCGTCGACCGCACCATCGCGGTGAGCGACCGAGACTCCTTTCTGACCGCTCGTGAGGTGACCGAGTCCGAAGGGCTGCTGATCGGGGGGTCCTGTGGCACCGCGGTCAATGCTGCGGTCCAGGTTGCCCGTGAGTGCGGTCCCGACGATCTGGTGGTCGTGCTGCTCCCCGACAACGGGCGGCTCTATCTGAGCACCGTCTTCAACGATGAGTGGATGGCCGGATTCGGGTTCTTGCGGGGATCGGGACCGGTGGTCGCCGATGTGCTCGACTCGCGCCGTGAAGACGTTCCGGACCTGCTTTATGTGCAGCCTGACGCCACTGTCAGCGAGGCGGTGCAGATGATGAGTGATCACGGGGTCTCGCAGCTGCCGGTGGCCAAGGGTGAGATGCCGCTGGCCAACGCCGAGGTGATGGGGTCGGTCAGTGAGCTGCGAATCATGGATCTCGCCTTCGGCAACGATGCGGTGCTCGACAAGACGGTCGAGGACATCATGGGTCCGAAGCTGCGCACGGTCGGTTCGGGGCAACCGGTCGCGCTGGCGGTCGAGATGTTGGAGTCGTGTTCGGCGTTGCTGGTGCTCGATGGTGGGCGACCCCGCGCGGTGGTCTCTTCGAGCGATGTGCTGTCGTTCCTGTCGAAAGGTGACTCCGGTGGCTGACGATATCTTTGCCGACGCGCAAGCCTGGGGTTTTGAGACTCGGGCCATTCGAGCCGGACAGCCCCACGATGTCAGCAGCGGGGCGGTGGTCACGCCGATCTCGCTGGCGACGACCTTCGTGCAGGAGGAAGTCGGTGTTAACCGGGGTTACTTGTATGCCCGGGTCTCGAACCCGACGCGCACGGCGCTGCAGGAGTGCCTCGCATCGCTTGAAGCTGCCGACCATGGGCTGGCTTTCGCTTCCGGCATGGCGGCTGAAGACACTTTTCTGCGCACGCTGGTCCCGGGCGACCACATTGTGTTGGGCGACGATGCCTACGGCGGGACGTTCCGTCTGATCGCGCATGTGCTGGTCCCGATGGGCATCACCTGGTCTGCGGTTGACTTGACCGACTTGGCCGGCTTGCGTGATGAACTTCCGTCGGCGACGAAGGTTGTTTGGGTGGAGACGCCCACAAACCCCTCGTTGACGGTGATCGATATCGCCGCGGTTGCCGAAGTTGCGCACAGCGTCGGCGCAAGGCTGGTTGTCGACAACACCTTCGCCACTCCGTACCTGCAGCAGCCGTTGACGCTGGGTGCCGATGTGGTGGTCCACTCGACCACCAAGTACTGCGGTGGGCACTCAGACGTGGTCGGCGGGTTCTTGGCGCTGAACGACAGCGAGCTTGCTGAACAACTTGAGTTTCTGCAGAAGGCAGTGGGTGCGGTCGGCAGTCCTTTCGACAACTACCTCACCTTGCGCGGCCTCAAGACGCTGGCTGTGCGGATGGATCGTCATTGTGACAGCGCCCGCGCCGTGGCCGAGTTCTTGACCGGCAGGCCTGAGGTGGTTGAGGTGTTCTATCCGGGCCTTGCCGATCACCCGGGCCATGAGACCGCGGCTCGCCAGATGCGCGACTTCGGCGGTATGGTGTCGTTTCGGGTTGCCGGTGGAGCGGATGCAGCGATGCGCCTGGCGGCGAGCACTCAAGTGTTCGTGTTGGCCGAGTCGCTGGGAGCGGTTGAGTCGTTGATCGAGCATCCCGGCGCGATGACCCATGCATCAGCGGCGGGTTCTCCTCTGGAAGTGGCCGATGACCTGCTTCGCCTCAGCGTGGGCCTCGAGGCCCTCGACGACCTCCTCGGCGACCTCGAGCAGGCGTTCGACTGTCTCTAGCGGTCCGAAGCGGATTAGTTAGCTTGGGCGGCTCTGTCGTGTTCTGTCACGGTTGAGGCTGTGCTTTTGGTGCAAGGTGCGAAGCCAACGGGTACGCAGTCACGCCGACGGGGAAAGCTCAGGGGATGCGACTTCTTGTGTGGTCCGGGTGAATCAGCCTGTGGTTGTGTATTGTGTGTACTGGAGATTTCTCAGTTCGTTTGGGATTTTACGAAAGGTTGAGGAGCTGTGCTGATTTTTGCGGGTCGTTCGAAGGTAAGGGGGGGGGGGGGGCGTAGGAGCTTTGTTGGGGTTGTTTTGACGGTTGCGGTGTTGGGTGCGCTGCTTGTCGGGTTGCCTGCTCGGGTTGGGGCGCAGTCGCCGGTTGAGCCGGTGTTGGTGAGTACTTTGGGTCGGGATTTTACTGGCTTGTCGAATGTGGGAACCTTCGATGTGGCTGCGGCGTTTTCTACGGGTCCCAACGCGTTGGGTTACACGTTGAGCAGTGTCGATGTACGGTTCAAGAGTTTGTCGTTCGAGGTGTCGGGCAGTCGGGCTTCGAAGGTTTCGGTGACGGTGAATGCGGCTTCGGGCGGGGTTCCGGGCGCGGTTGTGGGCTCGTTGGCTTGGCCGGTGACAGCGCCGTTCGATAGCGAGCGGGTTTTGAGGTTCGCGGCGTCTGGGGGTATCAGCCTTGAGGCGAACACGACGTATTTTGTTGTGTTCGACGTGACCGGCTTTTTCCCCACGGGCACCGTATTGGCTTCCACCGAGGAACACGTCGAGGATTCCGGTGCGGCGGCGGGCTGGAGCGTCGCGGACACGCACCGGAGCCGCATCCGCACGTCGGGCACTTGGTCGAACACGTTGACCCAGTCTCTCGGGATGGGTGTCAACGGTGAAGCGAACACGGTGTCTTCGTCTGCGGCGCCGTTGGTGTCTGCGCCTGAGGTGGTGTTTGTGGGTGAGGGTGAGACGGTGTCGGTGCGTTTGGATTTGGCGCAGGAGGTGACTGGCCGGATTCCGGTGACGGTGTCGTCGTCTGATCCGTCGCGGGTCAGGGTGAATCATCCCGATAGGTTGTTTATGGGCCGCAAGTACGTGAATGGCCATAACGCGCGTAACGGTGTTGTGGGCCATCAGGTGCAGACCAATGTTGTGTCTGGGGACTCGCGAGGTGCTGCGGTGAGGACGAGGCCGTCTGGGTCGATCAGTTTCGATTTCACTTCTCGGGATTGGGCGGGTTACACGGACATTGACGAGCCTGTGTTGCATAAGGGTTATCGGGTGGTGGAGGTGACTGGTGTGGCTTCTGGCGCGGATGGTTTGCCTGCGAATGGGCCTGACGCCAAGTTTCAGTTGTTGTTGTCGTCGAGCCACTCGTCGGTGGCGTTCGCGCCGATCACGGTGGTGGTGAAGCGCAGTCGGGGGTTGGATCCGGTGTTTGATCCGGATCCGCGTTTCAGTTTCGGTTGCCGTGAGCGGGAGTGTTTGCGTGTGGCGGAGGGCGGCACGGTTTCGTACACGGTGCGGAACTTCAATGTTCCGGCGCCGGGGTCGCCGTTGACGATCACCCCGACCGGTGTCGGGTTGAGCTTTGATCCGGCGGTGGTGTCGTGGACCCATACAGATCATGACGAGCCGCGCACGGTGACGGTGACCGCTGCCCATGATGCCGACAGCAGGTCTGAGGCGCGTATCATTCGTCATGTGTTCAGCGAGAATTGGGACACTTCGGGTTCGTTGTCGAAGATTTTGCGGCGTAGCGAGTCCAAGGCTGAGGCGGAGTCCAGTTTCAACATGGCCGTCGCAGTCCAAGACGACGATGTCAGCAGCTTCGATACGGTCAGTGCTTTGGGGCGTGTGGTCGGTCAGGTGAAGATTTTGAGCCGTCCGGGTTTCGTCGGGTCATCGGGGGTGGGGAGGTTCTGGGTCACTGTTGACGGGCCGCCTGACTGTGCTGGCCGCACCCCGGGTTTGTGTTGGGATGTGCTTTACATCCGGTTGCGGACCCGCAACGCGGACGGGACTTACGACAACGCGGATATGACTGCTACTGTGTACCGCGCCGACAGGCCGCCCGCGCTGGGCGGTTCGGCTGCAGCGTTGCCCTACACCAGGCTCGCCGGGCCGAAGAACTGGTTTGGTATTCGTATCACGCCGCACAACTGGAACAGGCCGTTCAGGGTCAATTTGGAGTTGGATCCGTCGCTTGTGAACGGTATCAGCAGCGGCCACTATGACATTTCGTTGAGCCTGGCCCACGCGAACGGCGAACCGACACAGCACTCCACGCTCAGAGCCAGCTGGGGACCGGTCCTGTCAGCCATCCCAGACTCCAACAGCTATGTAGACGCCAACAACCACCCGGTGTCCGACGACCAGCAGGCACAAGACGCCGCGTTCGGCGAACCACAACAAGACCAGCCGGGCCAGCAGCAGCCGCAGATGTATGTGCCGGATCCGCAGGTCGTCGCGGCGGTGCAGTATCTGGCGTCACAGACCCATCACGGCTTCGCGCACGTCAACCGCTGGCAGCGGGCGCTCGCCGCGCTCGGCGCATTGGACCCAGCCGACGTCACAGGCGGCGCGCTCACCCTCGCCGAAGCGAAACAGAACACCAACAAGTACAGCAGCCCCGTCTGGGACCAGATAGTCACCGAGATCCAAGCCAAACAAACCCACGACACACAACAACAACAGCCGCAGCAGGACCAGCAACCCCAGCAACCCCAGCAGGACCAGCCGCAGCAGGATCCTCCGCTTGTTGTTGTGCCTGAGGTGACTGTCGCGTCCGCGTCGGGGGCGACTGAGGGAACCGCGGTGACGTTCACGGTGGCCGCGTCGCCTGCACCGGCAGCGGACCTTAGCGTCGCGGTCGCGGTGACCGCGGCAGGCGACTACGGTGTCACAACAGGGACGCGTACGGTCACGATCCCCGCCGGCGTGTCGTCGGCGACGCTGAGCGTCGCTACGACCGGTGACACCACAGACGAACCCGACGGCACAGTCACCGCGACTGTGACCGCCGGCGACGGCTACACGATCGGGCAGGCATCGACACGGACTGCGCCCGTCACAGACGACGACAACCCGCCGCCGCAGCAGGAACAGCAACAGCAGGACCAGCCGGCACCGTACGCGGCGGATCCGCAGGTTGTCGCGGCGGTGCAGTATTTGGCGTCGCAGACCCATCACGGCTTCGCCCACGTGAACCGCTGGCAGCGGGCGCTCGCCGCGCTCGGCGCATTGGATCCCGCCGACGTCACAGGCGGCGCGCTCACCCTCACCGAAGCGAAACAGAACACCAAGAGATACAGCAGCCCCGTCTGGCACCAGGTAGTAGCCGAGATCGAAGCCAAACAAGCCTTCGACACCCAACAACAAAAGTAGCAACCACAGCAACCATCAACAGCGGCGACACCACAACCACCGTACGCTTACCCACCACTGGCGGCACCAACAACATCGGCCTCTACGTCACCGGCGTCACCAACCCCTGGGGACTCTGGGGCCACGGCACCGTCACCAACTGACCACCAGAGGCGCCTGTACAGGGGCTCGATATTGCTGACGCGCTCACATCTAGTGCGGCCGTTCAGGCCTGGAACGGCAGGGCGACCTGTGCCAGGGAGTCGAGTTCCCGGTTCCAGTCTTCGGGTTCGCTGAACGGGAACAGCACGAATTTTGAAGCACCGACAGCGGTGTACTCGTCGAGCATCTCCACGATCCGCTTGTGGGACGTGGCCACGATTTCACGAACGTCGGTGTCTGGCATTCGGCCGGCCACGACCTGCCGCAAAGCACCGGGAATCTCGGACTCACCGCCACCCGGAGGCGTCGGCAGGTAGGGGATCAGCACCCCGTAATGTTCGGGATCCATTGATCTGCCGGCGTCTTGGGCCGCTTGTTCGATCACGACCATCGACTCGGCGACACGGCCCGGGGTGGTGAACGAGGCAAGCCAGCCATCGGCCAACCGGCCGGTGCGCCGAAGTTCCGAAGGGTCCTGCCCGCCCAGCCACACTTCGAACGGTTGCTGGATCGGTTTGGGAAGGACCCGCGCCCCCTTCAGCGAGAAGCGTTCACCCTCGTGGTCGATCTCGTCCTCGCACCAGAGACGGCGCATCAGCGGCAAGGCCTCGTTGAGCCAGGGGGCGCGCTGCATCCGCTCAACACCGAACGCCTGATGCTCAGCGGTGTTGGCGATACCGAGCCCGAACGCAGGGAGACAGCGGCCGCCCGATATCACGTCGAGGCTGGCCAGCATCTTCGCCATCAACACAGGGTTGCGCCCGGGCAGCACCGACACAGCCGGCCCGAACTTCAGGCGGGTGCTGCGCCCGGCCACGTATGCCATGGCCACGATCGGGTCGAGCTGTGGGCTGTTGACCCGCTCGGGAAACCACAACGAGTCGAAACCGAGCCGATCAAGATCGTCGACCACCGCGCCGAGCCCGTCGGGCCGGCTCAGCAGCTTCGGTACTGCGCCAATGCCGTAGCCGATC
Organism: Candidatus Aldehydirespiratoraceae bacterium; assembly: GCA_965208435.1. Lineage (GTDB taxonomy): Bacteria > Actinomycetota > Acidimicrobiia > Acidimicrobiales > Aldehydirespiratoraceae > VXYK01. The sequence continues at coordinate 3,080,668 of OZ242337.1, forward strand.
CGTACTTTCATCCCCCGAGGCTCCCACGCCCCCCGCCCGCTGACCAATCCAGCACCATCCGTCCCCAATGCGATCTCGCCTGCTCGACGGTGAGGTCGAGGTAGTCCGATAGCGATCGCACTCTTCAAACGTAGCCGGCCATCGCATCCGCTCGCAGCAACCACCGATGGAGGCCGCCAACTCCCAGAACTGTCGCACGGTCATTGAACACGCCTCAGCGGAAGGTTCTCCTCAGCCACTCTGCAAAGTCCGGCGCAGGAGGTTGGCTCGCGTCCAGATCTCCAGACGTGATTGCCAGCCCCATTTGTCTCGGATCTTCCCGTGTTGCCAACCATGCGGCCAGTATCGCCCTCGACGTTTTCTTCGGTTTGAATTTACGATCCGCCGACGGTATGTCACGAATGTATGCAGTAGCTAGAGGCCAGACAGGATCAGAGTCTGGTACCAATCCGGCCACGAAGTCCTCAAGTTCTCCCTCCGACTGATTGTCTGGCATCAACCAGATTCCTACCCGGGGAGTGCCTTCGACGATCGTGCCTCCGGGGTCCATCGCTCCAGGGACGTCGATACCCTCCGAGCGCAATCGGTTTGCTATCGAGCGCCATCGCGCTTCTCGGTCTTCGTTGGCGTCTACCAAGATACCGAGGGCGATACGCCCGGATACTTTCATCTCGGCCGGGATTGAATCGGCCAGTTCGTTGAATCCCCCTTTTTCTTTGATTCCGAATTCGGGGATTTGATCGTGGCATTGACGGAGATGTATGACGACGTGAAGATCGTCCTTGCCTTCTACAAGCAAGCATCGCTCGGTTGTGGAGTGTTGGGACAAGCGGCTACCGCACTTCGATTCGTTGCTCGGCAGCTACCACTAGATCGGATTCGCTATATTCGACGGCTCTAACACCGTCTTGTTGGTTTTCGAGGCGGACCAGGATCCCTTCAACATCGTCGTACTCGCAGGATGCCTGGGCAAAGCCCGCAACGCAGTCCCAACTATGGGTGGTCGCTAGAACCTGTACGTTGTTCCGTTGTGCGGTCCTGAGCACCATGCTCCAGAAATCCTTCTGGGCCGAATGGTGTATCCCATTCTCAGCTTCGTCGATCACAAAGAACCCGTTCTTGCTGTTGGCGAGCGCCAGCGCGACACCAAAAACACGGACCACTCCGTCGCCAAGACTTTTTAACGGTACCGGGATCTCTCGGCCTGCGACTTTGACGAGCACCCGCTGGCTCTGTCGCATCCGATGGGTTGGCGCAACGATTGCAACACGTTCTATTCCGTTGTGGAGAAGTCGCAGAGCTTCCGTGGTGCGGTCTTCGTCGTCGGTCAAGGCTACGTTGCCCCAGAGGCGTGTCAGGTCCTCAGTGAGCGATAGCCCGGGCCCGATAGTCCGGCAATTGGTTGGTTCTGGCCAATCTTCGGTCGACCACCTGTTGCGCACTCTCCGAGAATCTCGATGTCTCGCCTGAGCGTTCTGGAACTCATCAATGGCGATCCAAGGCAGAGCGCGTTCCTTGTCTCGAAATTTGATCTTGAGGACCCAGACATCGTCATCGTTGCTGAGATCAGGAAACAGTTCGGGTTGCTCTTTTGTCCAGGCTGATGGAGGGAGCAGTTCAATGGCGAGCGTTGAGCGCATGTCTGTGGGACCGATTGCGATCGTCGACCCGTGGTCGGGTTCCCTACCATGAAACAGCGCCGTGAAATCAGCGATGAAATCTGGGGCGTAGTCTTCGTCAATAGCGTTCACGAACTCTTCACGTTGGCGCAGCAACTCTTCCAGAAGTCTTGAACGGCCCCTCGCCGCGTAGACGCGCACTGCCTCAAGCACCGTCGTTTTACCAACTCCGTTGCGCCCCGCGATAAGGGTGACACGACCCAATCGGGGAATCTCAAGGTTGTCGATGCCTCGAAAATTGACGATCGAAAGGTCGGGAAGGTGCAAGCGGTCGTTTGTGGATTCGTCGGACATGGGCACCGGTCGCTTCGGAGTGCTGCTGTTGGATATTCGCAAAGATCCTGTTGACGCGAGAACGCTAGCAGGTCTCGCCCCGGTTCTGATGCCGCGAATCGCCAGGGTCACTCGAGCCAGCCAGTGGTGCGCGATTCGACGCTTCAGTGCGTGGGAACTAGGTGCCGAACTGGTGCAACTTGTCGCAGTGGGAGTACGGGAACCTCCGGCGCGACCGTTGGTCAGACGCGGGGTTCGCGGGGGAGTCCCAGGACTCGTTCGCCGAGGATGTTGCGCATTATGTTCGAAGTGCCGCCCATGATCGTGTATGCGGGCGAGTAGGCGAAGGCCTTGCTGTGGGGGGAGTCGAGGGTGAGCGCCGGTCCGAGGACTCGAGCGGCGAACTGCGCCACACGCTGTTGATGCTCGGTGCAGTAAGCCTTGGTGGCAGCGCTGAAACCCTGCGGCGCCTGCCTCAGGGTCTCGCGGTAGACGAGGATCCGACCGAGGCGGTATCCGGCCTCCAGTCGAGCGATCTCCTGGCGGACCCTCGGATCGTCGACGTCGGCGACCGAACGCGCATGGTCGTACAGCGGTTTGTTGGAAACGAGGCGGTCGATGCCTCCCCGCTCATGTTCAAGCTGGGTCATCGTCTGACGGAACGCCGCGCCCTCGACTCCCACCAGATTCTCCACGGGCACTCTGGCGTCGGTGAAGTAGGTCTCGCAGAAGTGGGTGTTGTCGACCATGTCACGGATGGTCCGCACCTCGATCCCGGGCAGGTCCATCGGCACGATCAGTTCGCTGATCCCTTCATGGGGCCGCCCGGTCGAATCGGTTCGGCAGATCAGGTAGCAGTAGTCGGCGAGAGCCGCACCCGACGTCCAGACTTTCTGACCGTTCACCACGAACACGTCGCCGTCCCGCACCGCTGAAGTCTTGAGGGCGGCGAGGTCGGAGCCGGCGTCGGGCTCGCTCATGCCGATCGACCAGGTTGTAGCGCCGGAGAGAATGCCGGGCAGGTACTCCGCTTGCTGGTCGGGTGTGCCGTAGCTGATCAGCGAAGGGCCGAACTGTCTGTCGGCGAACCAGCTGGCAGCGATCGGTGCGCCCAGCGAGATCAGTTCCTCGGCCACGATGACGCGTTCGATCGGTGGGCGCCCACCGCCGCCATGTTCAACCGGCCAGGTCATGCCGACCCAACCCTGCGCGGCGATCGTCTCGCTGAACTCCTTTGAGAACCCGTTGATCCAACTGTCGTTGTGTACGCCGTGAGCCGCGATACCGGCCGCGCCCACCGCTCTCGCTTCGGCTTGCAGAGCTTGAAGTTCCGGAGTCAAGCGATAGTCGAGGCTCATGGCTGTGGTGCCCACCCTTCTCGGCCGTGTGGGATCTGACGATGGTTCCTTGAATCGGCCACGATACGGCGCTTGGTGATCGTCCGCGGCGAAGAGTCTGGAATACTGCTCGGGTGAGTGGGGCTGAGTTCCAACTTCGAGATGTCTATTCGGGGACCGCACTGGGTGCCCGGCTGTTCGGTGTGACTGTTGATCTGGACGCGCAGGGAATCACCGTTGTTGCGGGTGCATCGGGTTCAGGCGGCGATCATGTACCTGGTGCTGGGTTCGGTGGCGACCACCACATCAGTCATGGCGCTGGGCCTGACCCGTGGGATTTTCACCAGCGACCACCGCCTCCGGGATAACTGATACGAGCGGGATGCTTCGAAGTGGTGTTGCTGCGTTGCACGCGGAGCAGTCGGCGCTAGCGTGCGACGGTGTTGGTGAGGGGATTGTTGTTGAAGGCGAGTATTTGATTCCAATACTCCGAGCCTTGCCGGTCCGAGCGGATACGAAAGCGGGTTGTGCGAGCCGGCCGACGGTTCACGAGCGATCCTTGTGACCCATCCCGATGCGCAGTGGGCAGAGGCCTACCTGGCGTCGTTGGCTGTTGGACCATCCAGGTCCACGACGGAGTCATCGTTGCGGGTCGTCGCTAGAGACTTCTTCGGCTGCGAACCCGACGAAGCATGCCCTGGACGGAGTTGCGAGCATCAGAGGTCGGGTGGTTGCGGGCTCAGCTAGCAGAGCACCGTGCGCCTGCGACAGCCAACAAGATGCTTGCCGCGGTCCGCGGAGTGCTTCGGGCCGCGTGGCGCGGCAACGCTATAGACTCCGATACCTTCCACCGAACTATTGACGCCGCTCAGTCGGTGAAAGGCAGTCGTGTGCCTGCCGGCCGTGCGCTCACCGACCACGAGGCCCAACTCCTGTTCGCCGCTTGTGACGACGGGACACCCTCGGGGTCGAGAGACCAAGCTGCCTTCGCGTTGATGTTGGGATGCGGACTGCGCTGCGCCGAGACGGTAGCCATCGACTTGGTCGACATTGACATCGACAACGAGGAGATCATTGTCCTCGGGAAGGGGAACAGGGAGCGGCCCGCGTACCTTCCCGCCGGCACTCTTCAAGCTGTGGCCGCATGGGCTGCGGTTCGAGGCGATGCGGAGGGTTCGCTTCTGTGTCCTGTCCTACGCTCAGGCCGGCCCATCGCTGACCGCGGGATTTCCACCGCTGCAGTCACGCAGCGTCTAGCGAAACGCTGCCGTGATGCGGGGATTGACCGGTGTTCACCGCACGACCTTCGGCGCACTTTCGTAACCAGCGCGCTTGAGGCGGGACTGGACTTGGCAATGGTTCAGCGACTCGCTGGCCATTCATCTCCGGCCACGACTGCAACCTATGACCGCCGGTGTGAATTCTTCACCAAGCAAGCCGCCAAGAAGCTGATCGTCCCTGCGGGCAACCTCAAGCGGTGGACACGAACCCACCAACTTACATGACCCTGGTCCACAGCTAGCCGACGGATCCTCATCGTCTACTTTCGATAATTGCCGTTATAGCTAGTGCAAGTTCGGGGTCGTTGTCAAGCCTTTGTCGGTCATGATTGATGATGCGTGCCCGACGCTGACCCATCGATCATCGGGTTTACCTGCATAGACAGCAGCCGAGCCAGTCCTCGTTTTTCTTGGGCGCGACGTTCCTTGTGGTGAGTTCGACAAGTTCTGGCGCTGTCGGCCGTCCCCCAGTCGTGGCCGCACCAGAACCTGTCGGTGACCGCTGCGATGGTCCGGCCCGTCCCGAATGGGCGTCGATTTCTCAGTCTTAACCAGGGTTTTTGTAGTTGACGATTCGCCGTTATCACCCCAGCGGTTAAGGGTTCCCAGCTTCAAATAACGGCAATTATCCGCTGACTAGAACCGAGACCCGCCATGAACCAATCCGACACCCCCGATCCGACCGTCCGCCACTGCTTGACTGTCGATGACCCGCGTGTATCGCCAGCCGTTCGAGGCGGCCTGCCTGAAAGGGCGGGTACAATCCGTTGCTGCTTGGTGGCTGTCTGCGTGGCATTGTTCGCGGCGGTGCTGGCACCGGCCGCGGTGTCGGCGCATGACTCGACTTACACGCCTCGCACGGTGAGGGTCCAAGAGGAGATCATGAAGACCGTGACGGAGCGGGTCGAGATCATGAAGACCGTGACCGAGCGGGTCGAGGTCATGAAGACCGTGACGGAGCGGGTCGAGGTCATGAAGACCGTGACGGAGCGGGTTCGGGTGGCGCCGTTCAAACGATGGGACATAGTGCCTGTGTTCAATTACAGGACCTACCAGAAGCGGGTGGCGCCGTTCACCAAGACGATACGAGAGCAGATATATATGCGGGTGAAGGTCGAGGGGTCTTGCCGCCCGCCTCATGGATGCCAGTACAAGAATATTGCGGTCGGGTGGCAACCCAAGACGGTGCCCGTCTACAACTATGAGACCCGTCGGGTGTATCCGTTAGTTCGGATACCGCCGTTGACCAAGCGGGTGCTTGTGGACGCGTCCAACTTCAAGATCGTGACCCGTCAGGTCGGCACCGGCAAGTACGAGACCGTGACCCGTCAGGTCGGCACCGGCAAATACGAAACCATCACCCGTCAGGTCGGCACCGGCAGGTTTGAGACTGTGACCCGTCAGGTCGGCACCGGCGAATTCGAGACCGTCACCTACACTGACCCCAACCCCGAGAACGGCACCCACACCCACGACCCGTCAGAACATCGCTGCCCTGAGGGTCAGTACATGAAACCGCTGCCGCGTATGTGGGCCTACAGAACCGGCAACAACTGGGCGTTCTACGAAATCGGCAAACTGCCCGGGGGTGTCCCCACGACCGAGGTGGTCGAAGCTGAATGGCAAGAGGCAGACTCCCACACCGGCTGCCACAAACCTGTGCCGCCGCAACTACCGACAACGAAGACCATACCGTGGGGTGCCTTCGTCAGCGGGATCAAGACCAGGATCAAAGGCGCAACGTCGACGATCAACGGCATCAAAGACGATGCCAAAGACATCTCCGCGGACGTGATCGAGGATGGAATCAAAGAGGTCGTGGAGGGGATCAAGTTCGTCGAGGACGGGATCAAGGTCGGCTCAGGCGTCACCCGTGCTGTGATTGAGGCTAAGATTGAAGAGGTCGAGGCCAAGATCAAAGACATCGAGGCCAAGATCAAGCTTGTGAAGTCGATCCCCTGGGTTGATCTGAGCAAGGCTGTAGGCAGAGAGATCACAGACGTGGTCAAGACCGCCATTGAGGCTCAGGTAGCCGCCGGTCTGCTCATCGTGTCCAGAACTGCCATCACTTTGGAAGCGTACTGTGCACTGCCATCTGCCGAACGGGAAGCAGCGCTGGCTGTCGGGTTGGGTGTCGCCGCTGCTGTGGGCATCTTTTTTGCTGTACCGTCGGGAGGGGCGTCGCTGGCCGCGTCGCTGCTCGCCGTCACAACGGTCTCGGGCATCATTTACACGTTGAACAAGATTTGCGCCAAGTTCTTTAGCAAGACCACAACGAAGACGACGGTACCGCCGACTACCACGACGGTACCGCCAACAACCACCACGACCACGACGACGGTGCCGCCTGCGCCTGTAGTGGTGGACCCTGACCCTCCTGCGACGTTCCCTGCGGTTGACAGTCTGCCCGCCTATGACAGCTCCAAATACTGGTTCAGGTTCTTCCGCGTGCAGGACACGGCTCTTGCCCACAGTCGGACCTTCCCGAACTGTGTGCCGTGGGTGTACTGGACTGCCCCGCGCCTTTACATGCTGCTGTGTCGTCGGTGACCCTGAGGGTCCGGTCCTACCGGACCCCTGCGCCGCGCCGAAGCGATCCGTGCCCGGGTGTGTGGGGCCCTGGTGGGCACGGGGCCGATCGTGTGCTGCTACGTTTGCTGGACATGCCTACTGCTGATAGGGGACACACCATGACCGACACCAAACCGACCCCGACTAAGGCCAGGAGGCGCGAGGGGCTGCGCTTGCTGCTGGTGCTCCTCGTTACCTGCCTGCCGACAGGATTTCTCCTCTTGCAAGTGTTCAAGGCTTCTAGCTGGTGGTGGGTATCTGAGCACGCTGGCATCCTTGTTGGTGCTTGCTTATGGCCGTGGATGTATGTAGCGCTGAGGCGTGCCCAAGCGCGCGCTGAGGCGTGCCCAAGCGCGGATGCGTAGATGTTGAGTAACTCGGTTGTGGCGATTGTCGTCGCGGTGTTCGCCTCGGGTGCTGGTGTCGGCTCATGACGCCGTGTATCAGACGCGTACGGTGACTCGTGAGGTCGCCAAGACGGTCACTGACCGGACCGAGGTCACCCCAGCCCCGTCACAACCCCCAACCCGTCACAAAAGGGACAACGGCAGCGGCGGCCTCCATCGGTGGTTGCGACAAGTCGGCCATGATGGTCGGTGATCAGTCTGCAACCGAACCGATGGAGGTTTCCAGTATGGCACGGCGTTTGTGTTTCGATGAGCGGAAGCGGATTGAGGCGAGGTTGAACGCGAGGTGACGGGGATCCGTTTGTGAGGGTCTTGCGGGAACACACGGCGGCGGCCGCACAGCTCGATCGCCTCGACCGGGGCTGTTCGAGCTGGCCACTGGGCTACCGGCTCGATGTGGGCGGCATCGATGCCCTGGCGGCGTCGATGCGTGCTAGATGCCTGGGCCACAGCTCCAGGCCGACGGCGATTCGACGTCGGGCGAGCTGGGGGGTGTCGAGCCACCGGCCAGAGGAGCGTGACTGCCCAAACAGACCGGCGCTCGACGCCTGTCACCGTATCCGGGTAGTGTTCCCGAGTGAAACAAATTGAGCCTGCGCGTAAACGTGGGGTTGGGGGTGGTTGAGGGCCCCTGAGTTGGGGGTGGGGCCCTGCTGGAATCGGTGATTGGTAACAACAACGATCCAGGAGGGCCCCGATGGCTACAGATGTTATGCGGGTGCGGTGGCGAGTTGCCGTACCTGCGCATCCATTGCAGCCTGCATTTCAGCGACACGCACCAAGTCGAGCCGTGAACCGCTGTGTGGTTTCGCGGCGCCCCCTACCCGAAGTGACATACAGAAGCGTAACCGTGATATACTCTTTGGTGTGACACAGGATGTTGTGGTGCTCGCGACTCAGGGCAGTTTACGCCGTTTCGTGGTCTATCTGCGCCGTCGGCGGGGTTGGAACCAGGCCCGCCTCGCGCAGGCTGTGGGGCGGTCCCAGCAGTGGGTGTCGAAGTTCGAACGCGGGATGACCGAACCTTCGCTCGCTGACGTGTTGACGGCGTTGAACGCGCTGGGCGCCGACGTTGCTGTCCGTCGAGCGGACGCGTCGCGAGGCGGTGATGCTGATGGCTGAAGCGGCGCAGGACCTTTACGTGTTCTTGCACGGCGAGAGGATCGGGCGGCTTGTGCGGTTGCGGCGCGGCGCGGTGCATCTCTACTACGAACCCGGCCTCGGTCCGTCGGCTGCGCCGCTGTCGTTGTCTTTGCCGGTAGGTCACCGAGAAAGACACGATGTCTCTGACTGGGTCGACGGGCTGCTGCCGGAAAACCAGCGCACCCGAGCGCGCATGGCACGCGAGTTCGGCGCAGTTTCAACAGCCCCATACGACTTGCTTTGTACCGGCGCTGGGCTTGAATGCGGCGGCGCTGTGCAGTTCTCTACGCGACCGGTTCTCGACGACCCGCAGACCGCGACGCTCACCGAGCTCAACGACGGCGACATTGCGCAGCATCTGCGTCTCATCACCCAAGACGCTGCGAGCGACCCGTCAGAGCAGACAGCAGATCTGCGGTTGTCCCTGCCCGGTGCTCAACCCAAGATGGCGTTGAGGCTCACCGACAACGGATGGCGCCTGCCTTCAGGTTCGCTTGCTACCACCCACATCCTCAAACCGCAGCGCGGGCATCTCACTGAACGGTTGCGCGACTCGATAGCGGTGAACGAGCACCTGTGCCAAACAGCCGCGGCGACGCTCGGGCTGAACGCGGCACGCACATCGCTGGAGCTGTTCGAAGACGAAGCGGTTCTGGTGGTGGAGCGTTTCGACCGTGAAACATCCGGACACGAAGTGCGCCGGCTGCATTTCGAGGACCTGTGCGCAGCGCTCGGGGTGCCCACAGCCCAGAAGTATCAACAAGACGGCGGTCCTGGGCCTGAGGACATCCTCGGGTTGCTGCGCCAAGAGAACCGCAACGACACACCGGCGTTCTTCTTGTCGTTGTTCTACAACGCGTTGATCGGCAACACCGACGGGCACGCCAAGAACTACGGGCTGTTGCTGGACGGGCCACGACCCCGACTCGCTCCGTTGTACGACTTGAACTCCTTAGCGCCTTACATGCCCGACGGATCTGAACTGTCACGTCCAGCGATGCGTTTCGACTCATCGAACCCCACCAGCTTGGAGCACTGGGGCCAAACCGCCGCACGGCTCGGGACAGGCGTCGACACAGCCATGCTCAAAGCCATGGCACAAGATCTACCCGAAGCGTTCGAAACCGCAGCGGCGCAATGCCCCCCATGGGCTGCGGAGACGGCCCGTCAAGTGTGTGACAGCGTCGTGGCTCACGCCGACAGAAAAATGACCGGCAGCACCGGAGGCGCCGCTGTGTCGGCGACGCCTCCGCCGGCGGAGTTCGATGTAGGTGAGCCTCGAGAAATCAGGACATGCGCCAAGACTGTCAAACGCACCGGCCGTGCCTGCCTGCTTCGCTCGGGGCACCGAGGCCGATGCAGGTCAGTGCTGTGACTCGGAGTCGCAAAGTTCGAACGGATGTCGATGTTGGGGAGTTGATAAGCGAGGCTCGTCAAGCCGCGTCGATGACTCAACAACAACTCGCTGACCGGACCGGCACCACCAGACAATGCGTGATCCGCCTAGAACAGGGCGGGCACAGCACTGCGCTCAACACGGCGCTGACGGTGCTCGAGGAGCTCCAGTTGGAGTTGTCCGCTTCCGTCGACGTCTCTTAGTTTCGGCGACAGACCGAAACCGGGGTCAGGTCGCCGCAACGGCTTCGTACGCCGTCTGGCTTGAGGCGATGCTCAGCGATGAGCCCCGACCACCGACGCACCAGCGTGTTGATCACGGCCCAGCTCACACCGTGGCGGCGCACCACCGCACGGATCGGCATCTGTTGCGCGTCGCTGACCAGGCGATGCGCCCGTCGAACTCGCCGTGGCCCTCCAAGAACCGCTCACAGCAGTTGCCGCAACTGAACCGGTGCCGCGTCCACGCCAACACCGTATGTCGCCCCGACACCTCCAAGTCGCGCACCTCGCGCTCGCGGGTGTCATGCACCCTGTGGCACTTGAACCCGCAATGCGGGCACCGGACCCGCGTCTGGGTCGACTCGACCCGCACCCTCAACACCGCCGGGGTGTCAATGAGCACCCCAACCCCACGTTTACGCGCAGGGCCAATCTCAATCTGTAGGCCGAAAGGGAGTTGGGCTGGGGACAGCAGCTCGGCATCGAGGTCGGCGATCTCGGCGCTGAGCGCCTGGTGGTGCCGAGCCAAGGCGCGCAGTGCTTGTTTGGTTGCGGCCTCGAGGCGGTCACCGAGATGCCGTGTCGGTAGTTAGCTGCCGGGTTTCTTTGACCGGCACGCGCCTTGATGCCCGTGGCTGAGAACGCACCGTGCGTTGGCACGAGGCATCCATTCACGACAAATCGACAGCGGCCGCGGCTTAGGTGCATCCACCGCGGAGAGGTCGTTCGCCGAACCGAACCCGTCGGGGTCGTCGAACGGTTCAAGCATTTCGTCTCTCACGACCGACATCGGCACTAAGTCGGTCAGCCCGACTGTTTCGTTGCGATAGGTGACATAACCGGACAAGAACAAGCGTCTGTGGATTTCTTTGGTTGTGCTCGACGATTTCTTGATGGTTCTGCCGATCTCGGCTTTGCTGGCGTTGGCGCCTAGTTGCACCACAGCCGACAGGTACTGGCGTTCGGTTGCTGTGACGTCATACAGCGCCGGGATGTTCACCTTCTGTTTCACGACGTCGCGGGCGATGTCCACAGCTTGCTCGGCTGCCGTCTCGTCGATGATGCGGTTGGGTGCATCAGCTAGTTTCCATGCTCGGTGTCCGATCACCTGCAGTCTGTACGGCGATCCATTGACCGCGGCTGCTGCGGTCTGCAAAGCGGGTTCGGTGATCTCGCCGTGAGCGTCGTTGATGGTGTGGCGAAGCCCGGCCAAGGCGTCGGTGTAATCCAACTCTGGGAGTTTGTACGGTTCGCTTCTTTGCAGGAACGTCATTTTTTTGTCTTGGAGGATCGTGTACTGCATTTCGAGCAGGCCGGCGCCGATGAACGCTAACGGCAGCTCCGCGCGGCTTGTTATGTGCTGCAGGTCGTTGGCGAGTCGCCGCAACTGGTCCTTTTTGCCGGTGTGGAGTTCGTCGACGGTCAACAGAACCGACGTTTGGTGCCGTTGCGCCGCTTCGGCTAGGTATGTGAGGCTTTGGCGAAGGTTCATCACCGCGGATTTGCGGGTCTCGGTGCGTTGACCTTGCAGCGGACCCAGTTTGAAACCGGCGGATCTGCCGGTTTGTTGATCGCCGCGCAGCTCTTCGATGTCAAGCGCCGGGTAGCGGTCCGCGATGTGGGACAATTCGCTTCTCAACCGCCCCAGCAGATCGCCTTCGTCCAGGTCGTCGCCTGACGACGCGTCCAACGATATGACCACCCAGCCGTCAGTAGCCGCGCGTTGTTCGATCTCGTTCAACAACGCTGTCTTGCCTGAGCCGCGTACTCCCATCAAGATGCTCGCGAACCGTTCGTCGCGTGGCCCAGTCGCCAGGCCCTCGCTTATGTCGAACAACAGGTCGTCGCGCCCGACGAGCCGTCCTGGGGTTTTGCCGAACCCCGGAGAGAACGGGTTCGGTTTGCCTTGTCCAAGCCCGACGTTGCTCACAGACACATACTAACACAATACCGGCCCGCATGACACAACTCCGGCCCATGTGACACAATACCGGCTGATGTTGCACGCAGCCCGTAGCAGCATCTAACTAAACGGTCGAGACATCCGGTTCTCGGGTAGCTGATTTGCTGCTTATCGAAGGGTGGCCGCAACGTTGTTCATAACGACGGCTACAGGGCCTCTCGTGGGGGCGACAGCGCTGTTCGTCGGCGCGACACCGCACCGGTCGCACACGAGAACACCCACTACAATCAAACCAACCCCCCTACCCGTGCCGCGCGGCGTTGGGCGGCGGTGGTTCGGCGGTAGTGTGCGGCGGCGTGAGCGATGCGATCTTCGTGCCAGACGGTGAGTGGCTGATCCCGCAGCCGAATGCCTGTGGACCCTGGTTCCCCGGGGTGCAGCACGGAGGATCCGTATCAGGGCTTACTGCCAGGGCGATTGAACGGGTCGAATCAGATGCTGAGATGTTTACCACCCGGATCAGCATCGACATGAGCCGCCGGGTGCCGATGGGACCGACCAGAGTCGATGTCGAGGTGGTGCGCAACGGCCGCCGCGTGCAGTCGTTGGAGGCCTCCTACAACGTGGCCGACGAGGTCGTGGCCCGCGCCACGGCAACCCGGATCCGTGTCGATGAGAACCTTGCATCCGAGACGGTCGGGGTGGGCCCGCGCCCCGAAGACCTGCCTCCCAAACAACCCGAGGAGGTCCCCGAATTGACGGCCATCTTCGTGGGCTTCGATTTTGTGTGGAACTTCACGATGCACAGAGAGGACGTCTCCGAGGGACAGGCGTTGACCTGGGCCCGCCTTGACCGCCCGTTCGTCGCAGGAGAGGAGAACACCGCGCTGATCCGGCTCGCCGCAGTTGCCGACATGATCCCGAGCGCGAACTCGATCCTGGACCATCGCAGGTATCTGTCGGTCAATCCCGACCTCAATATCGCGGTGTCGAAGTTGCCCGAGGGCGACTGGATCGGCTCGATGGCCGTGGTGCGCACCGCTCGGCGCGGCGTCGGCCAGACCGATGCGCAACTGTACGACCGGCACGGAGTTGTGGGACGCTCGATCAAGTCGTTGTTGATAGACGTCCGCTGATTCTCATGCCTCCGAACGACCGCCGCCCCAACGTCATCCTGATCAACTGCGACGACCTCGGCTACGGCGACCTCGGATGCTACGGCTCCGAGGTGCACGACACCCCGGCAATAGATGCGCTGGCGGCCGAGGGTATGCGGCTCACGGACTTCTATATGGGCTCCGCTGTGTGCACGCCGTCGCGTGGAGCGATGCTGACGGGCTGCTACCCGCCGCGCATCGGTTTCGACGACTTCGACGGCATGCATGTGTTGTTCCCCGGGATGGCCGGCGGGCTCAACCTCAGCGAGGTCACGATCGCCCGGTTACTGAAGGACTCCGGCTATGTCACCCAGATGGTGGGCAAGTGGCACTGCGGGGACCAGGCCGAGTTCCTGCCGACCCGTCACGGGTTCGACGGCTGGTACGGCCTTCCCTACAGCAACGACATGGGAATCCAAGCAGCGAAGTTCAGCGACGAAGAGATCAAGAAGATCAAGGAAGAATTCGGGATCGAACTGCCCCTTGGTGCGTATCCGCCCCTTCCGCTGATGCTTGACGAGGACGTGATCGAGGCCCAGCCCGACCAGGCGGCGCTGACCGAGCGTTACCTCCAGGAGTCGGTCCGATTCATGCGAAGCAACCGTGATCAGCCGTTCTTCCTCTATTTCGCGCACATGTATGTGCACCTTCCCCTGTATGTGCAACCGCAGTTCCTGGCCGAGTCACGCAACGGGCCCTACGGTGCAGCGGTCCGCTGCATCGACTGGGCACTGGCGGTGCTGATGGCCGAACTGTCGGCGCTGGGATTGAGCGACGACACCATCGTCATCTTCACCAGCGACAACGGTGCGCTGTGCCGCCCCGGAGAAGGAAGCAACGCTCCGCTGCGCGACGTCAAGGGCACGACTTGGGAGGGCGGAATCCGGGTTCCCTGCATCGTGCGCTGGCCAGGTCGAGTACCAGCAGGCTCAACGACCGGAGCGCTCACCACCGCCATGGACCTGTATCCGACGATCGCCGGTTGGTGCGGAGTTGAGGTCCCGACCGACCGACCGATCGACGGCCGCGACCTCAGTGGGCTGTTACGGGGCGTTTCCAGCGAATCGCCGAGAGAGACGTTCCTGTACTACAGCGGTTCAACCCTCGAAGCCCTCCGAATGGGCACGTGGAAGCTCCACCTGGTCAAGAACAACAGATGGCGCGGCGGCGACAGCGTAGAGATGCCGCAACTCTTCGACCTGGCAGCGGACGTGGGCGAGACCAACAACGTGCTGGCCGACAACCCCGATGTGGTCGCAGAGATTATGGTCCATGTCGAAGCCGCACGCGCAGAGTTGGGAGACGCAGCCACCGGCACAGTCGGAACCGGTCGCCGCCCACAGGGACGGGTCGACAACCCTGTCGCGCTGACCACCTTCGACCCCGACCATCCCTACTACATGGCCGAATACGACCTCGCCGACCGCGGCTGACTGAGGCAACGGATCCGATTTCGGGGTACGGTTCGGTCTCTCGCATCCCCGCACGCCTCGGTCACCTCTCGCGACCGGTGGGCCCTGGCCGGAGCGTACAGGCGCTTAGGGTGGCCTGACGTTAGCGGAGCCTCACGGGGGTGCTGACTTCGGAGTAGAAGTCGTTGCCCTTGTCGTCGATGACGATGAAAGCTGGGAAGTCCTCGACCTCGATCTTCCAGATCGCCTCCATGCCCAGCTCCGGGTACTCGAGCACCTCAACCGAGCGGATCGAATCCTCGGCCAATCGTGCCGCGGCGCCACCGATCGAACCCAGGTAGAAGCCGCCGTAGCGGGCGCACGCCTCGGTCACCTCCCGGGACCGGTTGCCCTTGGCCAGCATCACCATCGACCCGCCCGCAGCCTGGAACTCTGCGACATAGGAGTCCATGCGCCCCGCGGTGGTGGGCCCGAAGGAACCCGAGGCGTAACCCGTCGGCGTCTTGGCCGGCCCCGCATAGTAGATCGCATGGTCGCGGAGGTACTGGGGCATCGACTCGCCGCGGTCGAGCCTCTCGGCGATCTTGGCGTGGGCGATGTCGCGCCCGACCACGAGCGTGCCGTTCAGCGACAGCCGAGTCTTCACCGGGTGGCGGGTCAACTGGTTGCGGATCTCGTCCATCGGCTGGTCGAGATCGATCGTGACGACCTCGCTCGACAGGTCGTCGGCGGCTGCATCGGGAAGGAACCGGGCCGGATCGGTCTCGAGTTGTTCGAGGAAGATCCCCTCAGCAGTGATCTTGGCTCTGGCCTGGCGGTCAGCCGAGCAGCTGACTGCGATCCCCACGGGGTTGGAGGCACCGTGGCGGGGGAGTCGGACCACTCTCACGTCGTGGCAGAAGTACTTACCCCCGAATTGCGCTCCGATACCGAACTCGCGGGTCTGCTCCAGGACCTTGGCCTCCCATTCGAGGTCTCGGTAGCCGTGGCCGGTGTCGGCGCTGCCTGAGGTCGGCAGCGTGTCGAGATAGTGGGCTGAGGCCAGCTTGGCCGTCTTGAGGTTGAACTCCGCTGATGTCCCGCCGACCACGAGCGCGAGGTGGTAGGGCGGGCAGGCGGAGGTGCCGACGGCTCGCAGTGACTCATCGAGGAAGTCCAGCAGCGACTCTTCGTTCAGCAGGGCCTTGGTCTTCTGGAACAGGAAGGACTTGTTGGCTGATCCTCCACCCTTGGCGATGAACAGGAACTCATAGCTGTTCCCGGGCTTGGAGTAGATCTCGATTTGTGCGGGCAGGTTGTTGCCGGTGTTTTTTTCTTCAAACATCGAGAGGGGCGCCAACTGTGAATAGCGCAGATTTGTTTCTGTGTAGGTATCGAACACTCCCGCGGAGATCGCCTCGCCGTCGTCCCCGTAGGTGACGACTTGGTCGCCCTTCTTGCCCATCACCACGGCGGTGCCGGTGTCCTGGCACATGGGGAGGACCCCCGCCGCGGCGATGTTGGAGTTGAGAAGCAGTTCGTGCGCCACGAAGATGTCGTTTCCGGAGGCCTCGGGGTCTTTGAGGATGTTGGCGAGCTGCTCGAGGTGCTCGGTGCGAAGGTAGTGGGCGATGTCGCTCATCGCGGCACGGGTGAGCAGACGGATTGCCGAGGGCTCGATTTTCAGGAACGTGCGTCCGTCGGCTTCGAAGGTGGAGACTCCCTCAGTTGAGATCAGGCGGTACTCGGTGGTGTCGGGCCCCAGCGGCAACAGATCAGAGTAAGCAAACTCAGCCATACCGCCACGCTACTATCCCCACTACCCTTCAGAGCACCCCGGTCGTGCCGGTGCGACCAGGTCTCCACTCTGCCTCCATAGTGATTGCATTGCAATCACTGTATGGGTAGGATTCTGGCACAATAACAACCATGAACGATGGTGAGATCGACGATGGTGAGTATCACGATTCGGAAGCTCGATGATGAAGTCAAGGTGCTTCTGCGTTTGCGGGCGGCTAGTCACGGTCGCTCAATGGAGGAAGAAGCGCGTTCGATCATCCGCGAGGCGGTTGAGCGTGAGAAGGACTCAACAGATCTCGCAACGACACTCCGCAACCGATTCGCGCCTCTGGGTGGGGTCGAACTGGAGATTCCGCAACGTGCACCAATGCCGGAACCACCGCGTCTCGATTGAGCGGCACAGTTGATTGTTCTCGACACCAACGTCGTTTCGGAGTTGATGCGACAAACTCCTGATCCAGCCGTTACGGCCTGGATGGCTGACCGCGATGCAGCGACGCTGTTCGTGACGGCGATCGGCGAGGCGGAGCTTCGCTATGGAGTAGCGATTCTGCCCTCGGGTCGTCGCCGGGAAATGTTGGCTTCGGCAGT
This sequence comes from Candidatus Aldehydirespiratoraceae bacterium, assembly GCA_965208435.1. Classification (GTDB taxonomy): domain Bacteria; phylum Actinomycetota; class Acidimicrobiia; order Acidimicrobiales; family Aldehydirespiratoraceae; genus VXYK01. The sequence continues at coordinate 3,097,817 of OZ242337.1, forward strand.
TGATCTGATGCTTCGTGAGGATCTCGCGGGTCACATTCTCCCCTTCGACGGTGCCGCGGCACGTGCCTACGCGACCATTGCTTCGGAGCGACGAGCAGCCGGTCGGACAGCGACCCAAGCAGATACCCAGATTGCAGCCATCGCCCGGTCGCGCGGCATGGCGGTGGCAACGCGCAACATCAAAGACCTGAAGGACATGGGTGTTGATCTCATCAACCCATGGGAGGCCGCCGACCCTCCACACCAGAGTTGCTAAGACACTCGGTCGACGGAAGTGACCCCTCGGGCACCCGTTGCCATCACCAGCACGGTATCGGTGTCCTGGCACATGGGAAGGACCCCGGCCGCGGCGATGTTGGCGCTGAGAAGCAGTTCGTCCGCCACGAAGACGTCGTTTCCGGAGGCCTCGGGGTCTGCGAGGATGCTGGCGAGTTGCTCGAGGTGTTCGGTGCGAAGGTAGCCCAGCCTCAACCGGCGGACCATCAACAACCGCCCAGCGGGCGTCACCTTGCATTAGCGTGCGACATACGAGCCTCCTGTGTTCGTCTGAGATTGTCGCCAACCCCACACTTTCACAGGAGGCTCACCCCGCCACGGAGCTACCAAACCTCTATGTCCACTACAGCTAGCCTCTCGTTGTGAGGTGCCCCGACCAGTCAATACGGGGGTGTTCATGCGGGTTATAATTCTGCCGACAAGCGACAGTCACATAGCAAAGGAGTGTAATGCCCAAGCGAGAGGTCACGATAATCGGGCACTCGATGCACGGCCGTTCAGCGGAGGGTCTGGCTGAGTACCAAGAAGTTTTCGGTGTCTTGGCCGGACTCTCGCCCGTTGACTCCCAGTTTACGATTGGAGGGCAGGTTGTGGCAATTGCCACAACCGAGGTGCCTACTGACGGATTCGTCTACCTCCGCTACATTGCAGGGCACCCGGAGACCGGGGCGCTTCTCTTCGATCCCGGCACCGGAGAACTCGACGAGTTCGACTTCGAACACCGTTTCATCGCACGCTCGGCATGGCTCGTTATTGACCCCGCTCGCCGGCTCGCGACGCTGGAAATTCGCCGCCCAGGTGTGTCCGCTTCGACGATTGCCTCCCATATCGAGAGGGTTATGGAGGATGTCATGAATCTTCAGGCTCCGACGTTCACCCTCAACCCGATCCCGTCCAAGTCGATTCTTGAGGAACTCGACCGTCTTGAACGAATCAGAGAAGCCAGCGTCGTTCTAGCTCGACCGAACTTCGACTGGACCGAGAATGCTGACCAACTGAGCCAGATGGGCGACGAGAGCGATGCCGGTCAGGTCGAGGTTGGGGCTCGTGCCCCGCGAGGCAAGAGCTTGCGATTGCGCGACGGGATTCTCGGCGCAATCCGCTCGCTGGCAGAGAATCAGATCGGCCCGATTAAGGATTTTCGAGTCAACGGCACGCGGACAGGTGAGAATAAGGAGCGCAGGATCAGTCTTGAGAACAACTCGGAGCGGCGCTTCGTTTCAGTTCACCCATCCGAGTCAGAGTCCGAACGCGTTCGAGCCGAGAGCGCCAGGTTTCTGTCAGAGTTCGAGGTCGAAGAAGAGAACAACAAGGAAGGCTAACTATTGATGGCTGAGTCCGATGGAGAAGACGGTCCTCAGGCCACCCTGCCCCGACCGCCCACTGCGTACTACTTGGGTCAGGTAGTTCCGCGTCTCCGTAAGATTCTCTGCCACTGGACCTTTGTTCTCACGATCATGGCATCTATCTGCCTCTATTTCTGTGCTCGTTGGACCAGTTTCGGCGACGTGTCAATTGCTTCGCTCCGAAGTAATCTTACCGCCTACGCTGCTCTTTCCTTTGGTGCGAGTATCGGCAGCTGTGTTCTAGTCTTGACCTTGCCAAACCGAGACTTTATCCGAACCGTTAGTTTGCATAATCTGGAGGGTAGTTGTCACAGTTCGTACAGCGATCTCCTATTCGTATTCACCTTCTCGGCTATGGCTCAGCTCGCGACGATTGGCGCAGTTGTCGCCATGTATGGGCTCGGCGGAACAGAGCAAGTGTTAGCGGATCACGCCAGCCTATCGCATCATGTTCTTCTCATTCTGGCGGCTATGGTAGTCGTATTCAGCGTCCTTCGGCTTGTTCTTGTGGTCACCGCGCTTTCTCAGCTTGGCGTCGTCATCGAAAAGGCTGCCAACCGCAACGACATCAAAGACGCTGATGCCGACGACTTCATCATGGGCGACGACTAGTTGTCGGTTCGCGTGAGGTTGTTGGCGCGTGATGCGGGTGGGCCGCCTATGGCGGTGTGGTGTCGGTGACAGTTGTAGTCGTGGATCCAGCATTTGAGGCGGATGCGCCGTTCGGTTTCTGATCGGAACTTGTAGTTGTAGAGGAACTCGTCGGTGAGGGTTCGGTTGAAGCGTTCGGCTTTGCCGTTGGTCTGGGGCCGGTAAGGTCGGGTGCGGCGGTGTTTGATGGCTCGTTCAGCGAGCACCTCGGCGAACGCCTGCCAATTAGATGCTTGTTGCCGCCTGCCTGCTCTTGCGCGCCAAGAACGTGACAGCCGGCAAGCTCTATCGGTGGTTGCGACAGAGTGTAGTGTAGATGTGTTGGGCGGGTTGCCAGGTGTGGAGTTTGCGGGGCATGTGGTTGAGGCTGTCTTGGATGAGGGCGAGGCGTACGGGGTTGAGGTTGAGGTTGGTTCCTTTGGGCAGCCAGCGTCGTAGGAGCCCGTTGGTTTGTTCGTTGCTACCTCGCTGCCACGGCGATCTCGGTTCGCAGAAGAACACGTCGATGTCGAGGTTCGCTTCGATTTCGGTCCAGCGTGCCATCTCAGAGCCTTGGTCCCAGGTGAGGGTCTTGACCAGTTCGACGGGTTGATGCCTGAGCGCGGCGGTGACCGCTGCGGCTGTGTTGTCGGCGCTGTATCCGTCGCAAAGCGGCACTACCAGCGTGTAGCGGCTGACGCGTTCCACGAGCGTCGCGACTGCTGAGGCGTTGTTCGCGCCGATCATCAGATCGCCTTCCCAGTGGCCCGGTTCGCTGCGGTCCTCTGCGGTTGCGGGGCGCAGGCTCAAAGGCTTGTAATCGCCCAGCACGCTGCGTTTAGCGGCTTCGCAGCGGCTGCGGCGTTTACGCCTGCGCCGACCCCGCGGCAGCTCCTTCCACGAATCTGCCTCGAGGCCGCTGTCGCGGTGGTTGGCGTAACAGGCCCGGTAGATCGTCTCCGCGCACACCGTGGGCAAGCCCCTGGCGTGCAGGTCCGCAGAGACCGCGTGAGGCGACCAGTTCTGCTTCAACCCCTCAGCCACCTCCTCAGACAACACCGGATCATCAGCGAGTTTGAAGTTCTTCGGTCGAGCCGCGGCAGCGGCTGCTTGGCGGTGAACATCACCGGCCCGGTAACAGTCACGGCCGCCGCCACGGTCGAGCTCGCGATACACCGTGGACCGGTGACGACCCAACCGATCCGCTATCTCGCCCACACTCAACTGAGCCTCACGCATCGCCTCGATCCGCGTCCGCTCAACGAAACACAAACGCTGTGCCATAATAGAAACCTCCATCGGTCCGGTTGCTGACGGTTCACCGGCCATCATGGCCGACTTGTCGCAACCACCGATGGAGGCCGCCGCTCCAGAGTCGAGGATGATGGGTTTCACGAGTTGTTGTCTTTTGTCAGGTGTTCCTCGATCGGTCGCCACCAGGCTTCAGCACGGGCCATCTCCTCGGCTGTCGGCTCTCCGACTTCCTTGATGAGTTCATCAAGGTAACGTTCATGCTCCTCGCGGAGTTCTCTTCTGCGGGTCTCGGAGATGTGAATTCCTTCGGGCACGTAGTCGGCCCACTCGTCACAGGACGCGCGCTCGTTTGAGTGGAGGGCGCTCTCTTTCTCGATGGCATGCTTCGCGCGATCAAGCATGCAGTAGGTATACCGGATCATTGCAGAAAAAGCAATGAAAACTCTTTTGTTCATGGCGTCGACAGCTTCGGTGCACGAGGTTACAGAGCACGTCAGGGTTGGCCTACGAGGGTCATGAGTTTGGAGAAATTAGTGATGACGTCGTACTTGACGTCGTAGCTGTTCCCTGCGTTGAGTGCGTCGAAGAATTTGCGGGCGCATTTGATCTTGGCTTCCTCGGCGCCCCGCAGATGCATTGAGGAGAGTGAGCCCTTGGTCTCTGCGACGAAGTACACATGCTTGACGGCACCCTCCTCGAAGGCGATCGCCCAGTCGGGATTGTAATTTCCGACCGGAGTAGGGATGAAGAACCCGCGGGGGAGCTTGGCGTACACCACCACTTCCGTGCTGGTGTCAAGCTCATTGACAAAATCACGTTCGACCTGTGAGTCTGTGACGACGTAGTCGTAAATGTGTTTCGTGAGCCTCTTGCCCGCGTTGGCAAGATCCTGTTTGGTTTGATTCTCAGTGAAGATTGTCTCGTCATGCCGATCGGCGAGAGTGTTGTAACTCAAGTGCTCAACGATCACGGTGGCTTTCTGCTCGTTGATTAGGTTGGCTGCTTCAGTGATGAACTGCTCGGGATTTTGTTTGTACTTCGCGAACGTGGTTGCGTGAATCCCCTGGAGGATTGCACTGGCGGTGCGACGGGTCAGTCGGGTCTTCTCGGCGATCTCGCCGAGAAGGTCGTACTTCACTCGCGATGAAGCGGTTGTGAGTTCCGTGCCTGTGGACGTTCTGCTGAGTTCGAAGCCCGTGCCCTGTGCTAGGTCGTCGGCGTCCAACTCAGCTCGTTGTTCACCGGCCTGCACGACGTACTGCATGGGTGAGACCTTTAGATGAGCATTGAGTGCTCCGATGCACGCGGAAATCAACTCAGCTGAGTCAAATTCGACGCGGTATACGGACTTGTGGTTGATGCGGCTCCAGAGTTCCTGAAATTCTTGTCTCGCGAAGTTCGCCTCGTTGAGCGGAATCCGTTTGGGTTTGCGCCCGTCCACGGGTTCGGGAAACTCGACATCGAGCGAATCGACCAGACATGCTACTTGGTGGTGGTACTGCTCCAATCCCGCAGGCAGCTCCGGCACTTCAGTCCGGTTTAGCCATTTGTCTGTGAGCTGATCCTGGTAGTCGATGAACTCGTTGATTCTGAGCCAGTACAGGAGTTGTAGGGCCTGGTCACTTGTGATCTCAACTTGCTCGCCAGATCCGTCCAATACCTCAAGCAGCTTGCCAGCGAAGAATTCGGGTGTGGCCTTGCGGGGACGTGCTGACAGTGATTCGGCCACCTCTTTCTGAAACCCTGCCACGAAATCGGTATAGGACTCGTCGGTTACCACCGTGAGCTCGTTGATGTCGTGAACGATGGCGGGGTCGTCCATTCGCTCACCATGCTGATTGACCGCAAGCCGCAAGCCGCGACCAATCTCCTGGCGGCGGGAGATGGTGTTGTCGCTCTTCTTGAGCAACCCCATCGTGAACACGTTGGGGTTGTCCCATCCCTCGCGTAGCGCCGAGTGGGAGAAAATGAACCGCACCGGCTCGTCTAACGACAGCAAGCGTTCTTTTTCTCGCAGGATCAGATCGTACGCATCGACATCTCGTGATTGGCCCTTATCGTCGCCGCGTCCGGCAACCTGCGGGTCGACTTGACGTTGCGTCCTCTTATCGATTGAGAAGTAGCCTTGGTGAACGTCGCGAGTTTTATCGCGCTTTAGGTACTGCTGATAGGCCGTTGTCGTCTCGTTGAACGCAAGCTGTCCTAAGACCTCCTCGACAGCGGCCGTGTATTCCTCCTCAAATACTTGCGCATAGTCACCGAGGGTGTCTTCTCGCCCGTAATCGCGGTACTTGACTACCTCGTCGATGAAATACAGGGACAGGACCTTGATGCCCCGCGCGAACAGTTCACGTTCTTTGTCAATATGCGCACGGACAACCTCGCGGATCTGTATACGCCGCTTGGAATCCTCAGTGACATCGCGATCCGCGAGTTGCCCGGCAATCACCGTGTCGCCGTTGCTCAATTCAATCGAATCACGGTTAGCATCGATGTTGGTTATGAACAAGCCCTTGTAGGCCTCAATCCCGCCCGAGATGTCGTACAGATTCGCTCCAACATCGAGCCGCTTGACCGTACGCCTGATTACCTCGGTCTTCGTACGTGCCTCGATCTCAACCCTCGCCCGTGGTTTCGCTCCCTTCACAATCTCGACGGTCTCCAAGTAGAGATACGCCGACCTACCCGCCAAGCCCTTCACAGTGATGCCACGCACGGCAATGCGCTTAACAAGTTTCTGCTTGTAGGCGTCAACGGCGTCAAGGCGATGAACCTTGTTGTGCTCGACTCGGTGGGTTGCCGAGTAGCGGAGGATCATGAGCGCATTGAACTCGGAGAGTGACTTCTGCGACCTGTCGGCGCTCATCTTCTGGGGTTCGTCGATGATGACGATTGGTCGGTTGGCCTTAATGACGTCAATGGGGCGACGAGACTGGAAATCGTCGAGTTTTTCGTAGATTCGGCGCTGGTCCTTTCCTTTGGCGTTGAAGGCCTGGATGTTAATGATCATCACTTGTATGCCAGCGTTCGAGCTGAACCGCTCCAACTCGTGGAGCTGAGAGGAGTTGTAGACGAAAGCCCGCGGCTTGGTGCCGTAGAACTGTTGGAAGTGATCGGCAGTCACGCCGAAGGACTTCTTGACACCCTCCCGGATCGCGACACTGGGCACGACCACAATGAACTTGCTCCATCCATATCGCTGGTGTAGCTCCATCATCGTCTTGATGTAGACGTAGGTCTTGCCGGTTCCGGTCTCCATCTCGATGTCAAGGTTCGGCACGTCTTTTCCCGCCTGGCTATCCTTGAGCTGTTTCGCTGGCGGAAGACCGCTTCTGCGCTGGACGGTCTGGAGGTTCTCCATCAACCGATCGGAACTGAGCTTGATTTCCCCGTTTCGGAGCCCAGAGTGTGAGTGAGTACCTAGATCGAGTGCGACTTGGCTCGCGTCGGAGACTTGGCCCGGATCGATCCGATAGGAAGTACCGTCAAGCTTGGGTTGACCAGCGAAACAGTCGACCACGGCATCAACCGCGTCAGTCTGGTACTGCTGGAGCTTGAACTGAAGCTTCACGGGGTCAGATCGTCTTGAAGTCTGCTTGCGAAGCAGTCTCGGCGAATGTTTGCTGCGCGTTGATCCTCTCAGCATCCGATTCGAAGCTTGAGTCACGCAATACCACACGCAACGGTTGTAACTCAGCTATCCGGCTAACAAGTGCGCGGCTAATGTGCTTATCGAAGCATGCGATGAGCGTTCCATGTTCGACATCAAAGATCTCGTACTCATTCACACGTTCTCGCCTGATAGGTAGCGTCAATTCTAGACCCCAACGGAGCAACACCTCGAACAATAAATCCTCGCCGGTCCTATCGAACTTTGCGGTCTCCTCGTCGAGTGCTAGTTGCTCTTGATCAACCTCCTCGGGGATTCGAGCGACATCCATCATGTTCGTCGAGTCGATCCGTAGATAGCGAAAACCACAATCGAACTCCGCTGGAAGTTCGTGTGATTCATCAGTTATCTGGCTCTTCGCGTTTCAGGGTGGAGTGAGGGTGTCGAGCAGTGCCCAGTTGGGTTTGCCGGCGTAGAGCAGGGCGCGGATGCGGTAGTTGTTGAAGTTGGTGAACCCGAACGCGGCGCGTTTGACGCGTTTGATGAGGTTGTTGGCTGCTTCGGTGGCTGCGTTTGTGACTCGGGCTTTGTGCCAGTTCGATATCTGGGTGTGCCAGCGTGTCAGGGTGCGGCCGAGTTGGTTGATCTCTTCGGGCAGATAGGGGTCTTGGAACTCGTCCGCGAGCTGGGCCACGGTTTCGGCGCCGGCTTTGGGGTCGGCGATGTTGTAGATGCCGCGCAGGGTTTCTTTGGCGTGCCAAGCGTTGCGGACCTCGCTGTGGGGGTCGCCTGCTTCGAGCAGTCCCCGCAGCCGGATCTGTCCGTTGTCGCCGATCCGTTCAGAGCCCGACACGAGTAGTTTGCGGGCCTTGTACAGCGGGTCGTCTTTGCGGCCGCGGTGGCCCATGGTCTGGTTCTGGACCCGGCGACGGACCTCGTCGAGTGCGTTGTTGGCGAGTTTCACGACGTGGAACGGGTCCGCGACCTGTTCGGCATGTGGCAGCGCCGTGTCGAACGCGGCCCGATACGGCCCTGACAGGTCCAGCGCCGCCCAAGCGATCCCGGCCAGCCAACCAGCGGGTCGCGCAAGCAGCCACCTCACGGGTGCCTCAGCGGTCCTGCCTGGGACTATGTCCAACAACTGTCCCCGCCCAACATCGACGATGCCAGTCCCCCAGGCCTTGGTGCGGAACTTCCCGCGGCGCCACATCAGATGCTCATCAAGTCCCAGCGCCTCAGTGTCGCCGATCCGCTCGACATCAGCTTCGAGCAAAGCTTCACCCCAACGCTGCACCGACCCGTTCACCGGATGCCAACTGCATCCCAGCTCCGAAGCGACCTCATTGAACGGGCGGCCACGACCCGCCTGGCGCGTCACCCAACGACCCGCCCGGGTGGTCAGGCGCTCACGCGGCGGCGCAATAGCGGGGTCCTGCTCAGTGACCGCACCCGCCGAACACCCAGACGCCGGGCAGCGCCACCGGCGCTTGTGCCACACCAGCACAACAGCACGCCCGAACGCCGGGAGGTCCACCAACTCCACCTCCCGCTCACCGTTGGACCACAACAGCCCGCCACAACTCTCGCAATCCGGTCTCGGTGCCCGCCGACGGATGTGAACCCCCAGCGGCAAACCCACATCATCGTCGACGCCGAGCACCTCGACATCGCCCAAACCCACCAACAGCTCACAGACGCGTGTAGGGTCAACTTCCATAGGGATCCTCCAGTTCCTCGGTTGCTTGTCAGCACCGATTCTGGGGGATCCCTCGCGTTCAACCGCGGACCCTCACCCCACCAACTCCGACCTCAAACGCGAAGAGCCAGTTATCTTTGTCCCTGCTCGTTTGATTCTAGCCGCGGCGATCGAAGCGACAGAGTGATAGCCGTTGGATTGCGCAGCGGATCCGTCGGAGCATGGTTCAGCTAGTTGTACTAATAGAAACGGTCGTTGCTTACCGCTAATAGCAGATACGGAGAGCGCAGCTTCAGCAGTCGTGCCCGATCCCGAGAAGAAGTCAGCGACTATATCTCCTTCATCTGTAAACCACTCGATCAGATCGGCGACTAATGGAACTGGCTTAGGATTATCGAACACAGGCGCATCCATCAATTTCACTAATCGGTCAGTATGAGCGCTGCTCATCCCATATTTCGGTAGTAGCGTGGAAGGTGTGATTCTAACTCGTTCCTTTCGACATTTGAGTTTGCCCGCACTATTGAAGTAAAATTCAACTACTTTTGTCCACGTGTATCGACAGTCATACTGCCCTCGAACCATGATCTCATCTGGTTCTTCTGCGTCCATCCAGCTCGTAATGTAACTTTTTCTGCGGTGCGACCTCTCTCGCTTCGCAACTTACCATGAACTACGATGACACGTTCTGAACCCCCATATTCACCAGAGATTACGGTGCCATCGGGTGCGTCGAATCTGACTCCGGCTGGAAACTCAAAATCGCTAGCAGGATTCGATTTCGACACCTTCTTGAGGGCACCAGCCTCGATTAAACCCTCACCACCAGAGATGTACTGGAGTTGTGTAGCATCACGGGCGTAAACAAGGACATACTCGTGGTAACGTTTGAATATTCCCTGTTGCTGCGAATGCTGCTTGTTCCAAATGAGTGATGCAAGGAAATTGCGCTCGCCGAATATCTCGTCGAGAACTCGTTTGAGGCTGGCATGCTCGCCGTCATCTATGCTCACTGCAAGCACTCCATTCGGCGCCAAGACATTTCGGGCCAGCTTGAGCCTTGGATACATCATGCTCAACCAATCTGAGTGAAACCGTCCATTTGCTTCAGTGTTGGCAACCAGCCGGGTGCCTTCCAAATCCGTTTGACCTGACCTTGCCAAGTAGTCACTGACCGTCTCGGCGTAGTCGTCGTCGTAGACAAAGTCGTTCCCGGTGTTGTATGGCGGATCGATGTAGATGAGCTTGATCTTTCCGAGGTATGACTCCTGCAACAACTTGAGGGCGTCGAGATTGTCGCCTTCGATGAAGAGATTCTTGGTGGTGTCAAAGTTGACTGATTTGTCGCGGATTGGCCGCAGTGTCTTGGCGATCGGAGCATTCGCTGCAACAAGCGCTTCGCGTTTACCGGGCCAGTCCAGGTGGTACCGTTCTTGCGGTCCATCCACGACATGATCTGATAGTTCTTGGCGAAGCAAGTCGAAGTTGATACCGGGCACCGGCTCACCGTCGTCTCCGAGGCTCTCTGTGACGACCGTCGGGAACAACTCGGCGATCTTGTCGATATTCCGTTTCGTCAGGTCGGGTGAATGCATCTTCAGCTTGTCCATGGAGGGTCCTCTCGGAACGTGTCGTGGGCCTCGGGTCGTGCGGTGTCGGTGAGCAATGTCAGTGTCGCTGTTCGATCACGGACCTGGCGATATACCTCAACTTTGCGGTTGAACTGCTGTTCGGTCTGTAGCTGGCGGTCGAGGCTTGCGATCTCGCGCTTTAGTCTGCGGGCCTCGTCCATCCGTGCCATCGCTTCCGACAGGGGTTCACCGGGGCTGGTCGTCACGGGCAGCATCGGTGACAACAGGCCGCTGTAGAGCGAGGGGAGGTCGAGCGCGGCAGGCAGCGGAGTTCGCGGAGCGTCCGCGGGGAACCAGTTTGTGGACACGTAGGTGCTGAGCCGAGGTCTCGTGCCGTCAAGTTGCTTGTACGCAGCGACCATTCTCACGTGCTCCCGGTCTGAGTTGGTCTTGCAGATCTCGAAGATGATGGGAAATCGCACAGCCTTGTCGATCCCGGCGAGTACGTCATCGCTGACATCGTCGTTCTTGGCATCAAGGACGAAGACCTGAATCTCCGGCACGGCAGCGTCCCCGCAGAGATGGATCGTGGCTTCGGCGAGCTTGTAAGCCCAGGTGATGCGCTGGATGTCGGTGACGAACTTGTTACGCAGGGCAGCTGTGACTGTACCGTGATCGTAGATCTTCGTCTTGGGTACGACCCGACCAAACTTGGCGGTCGCCGGCCAGTCGTAGAGGACCGCCGCACTCATGTGCTGCTGGGGTTGTAGGCGGGGGTGTCCACGATAGCGAGGAAGGCAACCAGCTCGAAGTCGTCCAGCCCTTCGATCGACTGGGTCAACGCGGTCGTATGGTCGCCTTTGAACAGACTGTCGATGTCATGTTCTTGGTCGACGTCGATCATCGACCTGATCGCTGCGGTGAGCAGGTCCGAGTAGTGACGCATGTGGGCGCCGTCTTGGGTAGCGGCATTGAAGACTCGACACACTTCCAGCACGGGCTCGCTATAGGCGCGGCATCCGGAGCGGATAATGTCGAGGAGCTGCTTCACCTCGGTGTGATCGGAGATAACCGCGCCGTCATCGTCGAGGTAGATCAGGTAGTGAGGGTGCAATCGATTGCCGCGGTTGATCGTCTCGCCAGCCCGTACGTTCCGCAGCGCGAAGAGTGCTCCGGGGTGAAGCCCGATTTCGGGATTAGCAGGCACGACAGCGTGGAGGCCCTTGGGCGTTGCAGCGAGGTCGCCGTATTCCTTGACGTAGCCGAGCAGGTCCATGCGGAATTCATTCAAGCCGAGGTCAGTGATCGACACACCGGTTCGTACGTCCTCCAACTCGATGACTTCCTCTTGGAGCCTGCGGAGCTGCTCCTTCCGGAACGCTGTGTCGCTCGATTCTTGAGTGAACAGATTTTCATCGGCAGTTGCGCTGAGATCAGCGATCACCATGCGGTTCTCGACACGTTCCTTGAGGTTGATGTACTCGTCGAGTGAGATGTCCGGCCAGAAGTTCACCAACTGGATGTGTGAATTGGTGGAGCCAATGCGATCGATGCGTCCGAATCGCTGGATGATTCGCACCGGGTTCCAGTGGATGTCGTAGTTGATGACATAGTCGCAGTCCTGCAGGTTCTGTCCCTCGCTGATGCAGTCGGTGCCGATGAGCACGTCGATCTCCCGCTTCTCGTTCGGCATCACGAGCGACCGCGACTTGGACTCTGGAGAGAACAACGTGAGCACCTGCTGATACCCGAAACCCGTGCCTAGTGTCGTGCGCGGGTTTCCTTGTCCCGTCACCACAGCTGCTTGCGCCCCAGCTTCGGTGAGGCGCGGGGCTAGCTCTCTGTAGAGGTAGTTGGCGGTATCGGCGAAGGCCGAGAAGATGAGCACCTTGCGGTTCCCGGGATTGATCGGGTCAGAGAACTTGCCGCGGATGCGATCCCCAAGCGTCTGAAGCTTGAGATCATGCTCAGGCGTGACCTGTTTGATACCGTCGATGAGTTCGGAAATGATCGCAGCGTCGTGGTCGAGGTCCCGCTTCCACGATTCGATGTCCATGTCGGCAAGATCGACCTGGACCCTAGTACCTACCGTGCTGGCAGTCGGCAGATCGAAGTCATCGTCATCGGCGTCAAGGTCGTCAAGCACAGCTGTTGCGTCCATCACCGAGTTGGCATGGTCATCGACTGCCGTGACGGCGTCGCCCACGGTCGCCTGGAGCCTGGAGAGTGTGAGGCGAAACGCCTCCACGGAACTCTCCAGCCGTTTGAGCAGGTTGACTGTCATTAGCTTCTGAATGCCGCGTTCCCGGCTGGCCTGCCCGAGGTTCGCTACCGCCCCGCCAGCCGTGTTTAGCCCTGCCGTGACATTGCCGTAGAGCCGCTCATACTTCTCGAGCCTGCTTGGGAACACGTATGCCAACGGTGCGTAAACGGCAAGCGTGAGCGACGACAGTCGCTCGTACAGTTCGGCGAACGTCGGCACGGCGACCAGGCCGGTTAGCGGCGACCGAATCGATTCCGGCGGGAGTCGCTCGGGAAACGCACCGATGTCGGATGTGTCGTAGAACGCCTGGATGTGCTTGCGAGAGCGCGCGATCGTCACGGCGTCGAGCAGTTCGAAGAAATCGAAATTGAGGCGCGCAAGGATGGCATCCGTCGTGCGGTCGTTCGCTGGAAGCTTGGACCATTCGTTAAAGGCACCTTGGGCCTGCCGGAAGACCTGTTCGATGGTGCCCGAAATCTTGAGCTTGGCAGCGAGTTGCTCGGACTCGTCGCCGTGTGCCAAAGCGAGTTGGTTGCGCAAGTCTCCGAAGCGATTGTTTACGGGCGTTGCCGAGAGCATCAACACCTTGGTTTTGACGCCCTGCTGGATGATTTGGCGCATGAGGCGCTGGTAGCGGGTTTCCCGTTCGGTTGAGAAATTCGCGTTGCGAAAATTGTGCGACTCGTCGATCACCAGGAGGTCATAATTTCCCCAGTTGACGCGGTCAAGCTGGATACCCAGCGACTCGCCTTGAGAGCGAGACAGATCAGTGTGAGCGAGAACGTCGTAGTTGAACCGGTCCGATGCAAAGATGTTGGTCGTCAGATTCGCGTTGTAGTTCGTCCAGTTATCCGCCAGCTTCTTGGGGGCCAACACTAGGACGGACTTGTTACGGAGTTCGTAGTACTTGATCACAGCCAGCGCCGTGAACGTCTTTCCGAGCCCGACGCTGTCAGCGAGGACGCAACCAGCGTAGGTCTCCAGCTTGTTGATAATCCCGTTCGCCGCGTCACGCTGGAAGTTGTACAGGCTCTGCCAGACCTTGGTGCCTTGGTATCCCGTGCGATCGTCGGGCAAAACGTCTTCGCTGATGTCATCAAGGAACTCAGCGAACAGGTTGTACAGGATCAAGAAGTAGATGCGGGCTGGTGAATTCTCCGCGTACACCGAGGCGATGTGATCGCAGACGGCATCGGCGACATCTTGGAGTTGATCGTCGTTGTGCCAGATCTGGTCGAACTGAGCGACGTATCGAGCCGCCATTGGAGCCTCATCAAGCTTGGTGACCAAGTTCGACACAGCGTTGCTTCGTTCGTAGCCGAGGTCGGCCGAGGTGAAGCCCTGCAAGGGTTGATATGCCACCCGGTCGTCAACGGCCGCGAACTGTTGCATTGGTGCACCGGTCGTGTTCGACCGGAAACAGACTTTCTGACGCACCCACTCCGCGCACTCCCGAGCAATCGCCCGCTGCGTCAGCTTGTTCCGCAACCGGACCTCGAATTCCGTACCGAACAGCGCCGACTCGCCCCTGCGGGCCTCTGGGATGAAGAACTGTCGACGCTGCCTAGGCGAGTGGTCCGTGGCATTGTCCGTCACGAACGTAGGCGAGGTGAAGATGAACTGAAGCTCGTCGAGGCGCTCAAGTTCGTCCTTGAGTGCCTCGAAGGCAAACAATGAGAACGTCGAAGCGGCTATGCGGAGCTTGGACCCCCGCGTTAGTTCAGCTCGCAGGTCGTCACCAAGCCGCTCGTTGACGTTGTCGATGATCTTCATTGGGCTACAGCTTCATCCTCGGCTACTCGCGTTCGGCAACGCATCCTGAGCGCGGATTCGACCCTCACGGCACCCCTCGGACGGATGCTCGCGTGAACGCTGGTGGACGGGGTGACGGGCGTGGAGTTGACGGGGACCAATTTGTGAGTCCATGGGTTTCTGGGTGTCTTGGTTGGGCTGTTGGTCTCTTTGGGCTGCTTGTGAGGCGAGTGGTCTGCCGTTGTGCACCCGGTGGGCCGGTAGTGATTGTAGGCGTTTCTTCGGTTGCTGGTGACGATGCGTGCTTCGGTAAGGATGGGGAGTCAGCAGCAGTCCCGACGCGACCTCAATGTTGGAAGAGATGATTGCATTGCAATCACTGTGTGGGTAGGTTGTAGCTACAGTGCCAAAGAACCATGAGCGTTGGTGAGAACGATGGCGAGTATCACGATTCGGAATCTTGATGACGAAGTGAAGACGCGCCTGCGTGTGCGGGCGGCTAGTCGCGGCCGCTCAATGGAGGAAGAGGCGCGATCGATCATCCGCGAGGCAGTGGAGCGCGAGAAGAACTCAACAGATCTCGCAACGACACTCCGCGACCGATTCGGGCCTTTGGGTGGGGTCGAACTGGAGATTCCGCAACGTGCACCAATGCCAGAACCACCCCGTTTCGATTGAGCGGCACAGTTGATTGTCCTTGACACCAACGTCGTTTCGGAGTTGATGCGACGAACTCCCGATCCGGCCGTTACGGCCTGGGTGGCTGACCAAGATGCTCAGACTCTGTTTGTGACGGCAATCGGCGAGGCCGAGCTTCGCTATGGGGTAGCCATTCTACCAGCGGGCCGTCGCCGGGAAATGTTGGCCTCGGCAGTTGATCTGATGCTCCGTGAGGATCTCGCGGGTCGCATTCTCCCCTTCGACAGTGCTGCGGCACGTGCCTACGCAACCATTGCTTCCGATCGACGTGCAACTGGTCGGCCAGCCGCCCAAGCCGATACGCAGATCGCAGCTATCGCCCGGTCGCGCGGCATGGCGGTGGCAACCCGCAACATCAAAGACTTGCAGGGCATGGGGGTCGATCTGATCAACCCATGGGAGGCTCCTTCAGGCCAGGGTTGCTAAGACATTCCGGCACAGGGGTTGACCGGCGGCTAGTCCATTGGCCGTACGCGGCTCCTGTCGCCTCGGTTACGGGGAGAACCGGTAGACTACGTTGTCCCAGGAGGCGTCCGGGTCGCTGGGGTCGAGGTGTTCGATGATGGAAATCTTCCCCGAGCCGCAGTCTCCGAACTCGTCGCAGGCTATTTCGCCGATGATTCCCTGGTAGTCCTGAACTTGGTCGAGGTATTGGCGGATTCCTGCCCGGTCGATCACAAGCTTGTCGCCGTCTAGCCTTGAGGCGGCTGTGATCGCGTCCAGCAGCAGCGTGGTGGCGTCGTATGCATGGGCCCAGAATGCCCGGACCGGAGCTGCTCCCGTTTCGTCGATGAACCGCTGGGTCACCTGCTCGGCGTTCATGCCGGTGGCCTGGTTCGTGTTGCCGCCGAAGTCCAGGTCCGGGCCGGAGATGAACGCCCCGCGGGACGACTCCAATTCCAAGAACGAGTAGTGAAGGACTCCGTCGCCCGACAGCAGCACAGCGTCCTCGAAGCCCCTGTGCTGTTTCACAGCCTCTGTGAAGTCGGCCGCCGTCTCCTGGGTGAGCGGAAAGAACAGTGCATCCGGCTCTCGGGCAGCGATCCGGTTCAGCGCATCGGCCAAGTCGGACGTGTCCGGGTTGATCTCGACGAGGTTGCTGACAGTGCCCCCATGACTCTCGAAAGCGTCGCTGAATGCTTGGGCCAGACTCTGCGTGTAGGCGTCGCCCTCGTGGACGACCGCCACCTTCTGAGGTCCCAGCGAGTCGTGCACGAAGGCTGATACGGCCTCGCCCTGATACAGGTCGTTGTGTGCAGTCCTGTAATACCCCGGCTGGTGGAACTCAGCCGCCGTACCGGCCAGATCCGAGGTGAGCAGTGGCGAGGTGTTCGACATCGATATCACCACCTGACCCGCAGCGGTGATCAACGGCACCGCAGTGGTGGCGGTGGCCGAGCAGGATGGACCGATCACGCCCAGAACGCTCCCGTCGGCCAGTACCGCTTCGGCTGTGGCCGGACCGTCGTCATCCGAGCACGGGTCGTTGATGCCGTCGCCGATCTCGACGGCGAACTCGCCATGGATCGGCCCGTAGTCTTCGACGGCGATCTCGACGGCATGGAAGTAGTCCAGCGCTCCGGCGTCGGGAAGGTCGAGCGTGCTGATCGACCGGATCTGAACGGCCTCACCCTCCTCGACGGTGACGATGCCGAGCGATCCGTCGCCCAGTGCGGTGTCGTCGGAGTCGCCGCATGCCGATACCCAAACACCGAAGGCCACCAGGACAGCGACCATCGAAGCGATGCCGCGGCGCTTCAGGATGGGAACACCCGCAACCCGTGTGGACAGCCGGTCAGACGATCCGTTCATCGATCAGGCGCTTCACGGCTCGACAGTGCCGTCGATGGGTGTGCCGGGGAAGGGGGCGGGGTCGCCTTCGGCGGGGATGGAGGGACGGGACCAGTGAGTCAACTCAGCGATCGCGTCGGCTACCTCCCGCCAGGTCTCGGGGTCCCATCCTTCAGCTTTGGCGGTGACCGCTCCGTCCTGGCGGACCAGCAGAAATGCGGGTGCGGACTGCACTCCGAACGTCTTGGCAATAGCGCGCGCCGGATCACTGAAGGCCAGGACTTCATCGGCGTAGGGCCCGAGGAACGTTCTGGCGTCTTCAGCCGAGCAGGTGAGGATCCAGCACGGCCGGCAATCGGCTTCTCGGAAGCCCTCGAGGATCCGCTTGGAGGTGTCGAGGATCCAGGCACTCTCGTGGGTGTACGGGTCGAGTACGACGCAGGCGAGGGGGAAAGTCGTGAGCCAGTCAGAGAGGGGACGGCTGTCGCCGCCGACCGGATCGAGTTCAAGCTCCGGAGTGGAAATCACGCAGCAACGTTAGCGCTACGGACGCTGCGCCGGTCGCATCGGGCCACAGAACGGCGGTTGGCGAGGCGGACTACGATTGTCGGTGTGCACCCGGTTGAGCGTCTCCGATATGTAGCTCGAACCGGTGATGCACCGACCGTGGAACTGGCGTGTGAGGCCGCGTACGCGCTGGCCGACTTCGCCTACGATCCGATGGAGTTGCTGACCGCTTGCAAACGTCTGGTCGAACGTCGCCCGGCGTGTGGCCCGCTGGTGTGGGTGTGTGCCCGAATCCTGTCGGGAAGCGATCCGGTGACCGAGGCGTACGACTGCGTTGCTGCGCTGCAGAGAGACCGCACCGCCGAAGAGTTGGCCAACCGGATTCCCAGCGAGGCGTCGGTGTTGGCGGTGGGATTCAGCGAGGCGAGCCACGAGGCGGCGCGCTGGAGGCCGGACATTGATCTGACGATGGCAGGCGCAGGGGATCCATCGGCCGCTCCGCCTGATCGAAGCGTGGACCTGGTGATTCTGGAAGCGGACGTGGTCGGCGACCGCGAGGCCCTGTTGCGCTCAGGCGCACGCGACGCAGCTCTGGCTGCTCGCCAGGAGGGGACCCCGGTGTGGCTGGTCGCTGGACTTGGCAGGGTGCTGCTGGACCAGATGTGGACCGGCGCGCGAGACCTGGCCCTACGAGACTTGGCCCTGCGCGACCAGCGGGGGCGCGGCGCCTATCATGGCTCGGAGGCTGCTCTGGAGGTGGCTTCGCTCGACTGCGTCGACTCCGTGGTCGGTCCTTCCGGACTGCATCCGATCAGCGAGCTCCGGTTTCGCCGTGAATGCCCGATCGTTCCGGAACTGTTCGCCTGACCCAGAGGCCGAGCGAGTTGATACCGCACACGAACACGACCGAACGAGGCCGTGGCCTGAGCGGCCCGCCCGTGGCCTGAGCGGCCCGTGAGCGCAGCGAACAAGAGCGGAAGATAGTAGCATGATTTTGCAAGTAGTTGCATAATCATACGAACCAGCTATAGTCAACGCATGGACACGGCCACGGCCCAACAAGCGAACGCGGCTCCGGTTACGCCCGGCGACAATAGAGTCGCGATCATCGGCGCTTCCGGCTTCACCGGGGCGGAATTCCTGCGCTTGTGCGCGGCCCACCCCGAATTCGAGGTGGTCATCGCAACGGGCGAATCCCAAGCCCAAAGACCGATAGCAGACCTGTATCCGAGTCTCGCATCGGCCTACGGCGCCATGACTTTCGCGCCGCATGACAACGAACTGATCGACACCATCGAAGAATCAGTCGACGTGGTCTTGATGGGGCTTCCCCATGGACATGCGCAGACCCTCGTGCCTCAGCTGAGGGGCAAGGTCAAACACATCATCGATCTGTCCTCGGATTTCCGGTTCAACGACCCGAGCGTCTACCCGAAGTGGTACGGCGGACCGCACCAGGCTCCTGAACTGCTGAGCGAGTTCGTGTTCGGGCTCCCCGAACTGTTCCGCGATCGGCTGGCGGGAGCAGAACTGACCGCGGTCGCCGGCTGCTATGTCACCACTGCCTCGGTGGCCCTGGCGCCTCTGGTCAAAGCCGGGATCGTCAAGCCGACGGGAATAATCGTCGACGCGGCCAGCGGCGTCTCCGGCGCGGGGCGGCCCCCCAAGGACAACACCTCGTTCTGTACGGTCGACGAGGACTTCAGCGCCTATGGACTGCTGAACCACCGTCACACACCTGAGATTGAGATGGCGATATCGGGATTCACCGGGACCGAGACCCAGGTCCTCTTCACACCGCATCTCGCACCGATGAACCGCGGGATCCTCGCCACCTGCTACGGAGCCGTCGGCGAGACTCCAGCGACAACCGACGAGGCGCTCGAATGCTTGGCTCAGGCGTACGCTGAAGAACCGTTCGTGGTCGTCGACGAGCGGCCCCCGTCGACCAAGGCGACGCTCGGATCGAACACGGTCCATCTGACCGCCAGAGTCGACCAGCGGACTCAGACGGTGGTGGCCATCGGCGCGCTCGACAATCTGGTCAAAGGAGCGTCGGGACAGGGAATCCAATGCGCCAACGCGATTCTGGGACTTCCCGAACACACAGGTCTGCCCGCCGCTGGACTCTTCCCCTGAGAAGCCCGCTTTGAGAACCCCGAGGACACCCCCGATCGATTATGCCTGAATCAGTTTCGCCCCTGGCGCCCGAGTCGTTCCCCGACCTTCCCCCCATCGCGGGAGTGCAACTGGCCACCTACGCCGCTGGAATCAGCTCCCAGGACCGAGAGGACCTGTTTCTCGCCTCGCTGGCCGAAGGCACCACCGTGGCCGCAACGTTCACAAGTTCGAAGTGCCCGTCCGCGCCCGTGGAATGGTGTCGGCGCATCTTCAACGGGGGAAACCGCACAGCGCGGGCCGTGGTATGCAACTCGGGCAACGCCAACGCCTTCACCGGAGCGGCAGGAACCGCCAGCGCGACGCTCACCGCGCAGACCGTGGCCTCCGCACTGGGAGTTGATGTCGACCGGGTGTACCTGGCATCCACCGGAGTCATCGGCGAGTCCCTCCCAGACGACCTGCTGAGCAGCAGCCTTCCGGGCCTGGTCGACAATCTCGACGTTGCCGACGCAGCGGCGTGGGCCGACGCTGCCGCTGCGATCCGCACAACCGACACCTTCAGCAAGGGCTCAGCAGCACGCATCGAATCAACTGCGGCGCACATCGCCGGAATCGCCAAGGGCTCCGGGATGATCGCCCCCGATATGGCAACCATGCTGGCGTTCGTCTTCACTGACCTCGCAGTCGCTCCAGAGATTCTCCAGGACTGCCTCTCAAAGTCCGTGGAGGCGAGTTTCAACCGCATCACCGTCGACTCCGACACTTCCACCAGCGACACGGTGCTGCTGTTCGCCACAGGTGAACAGATCGACGACGAGATCAGCTCACTGCAGGACTATCGGCTCGATGATTTCCAAACCGCGCTCGACAGCGTCCTGTTGGATCTGGCACACCAGATCGTGCGTGACGGCGAAGGTGCCACCAAGTTCGTGCAGGTGGCAGTGACCGGGGCGCAGTCCGACGATTCGGCACACAGGATCGCACGGTCGATAGCCGACTCACCCCTGGTATCAACCGCGGTGGCTGCGCAAGACGCCAACTGGGGGCGGATCGTGATGGCAGTCGGCAAAGCGGGGGAGAGAGCCGACCGCGATCGACTGTCGATCTGGATCGGCGATGAACTGGTCGCCTCGGACGGAGCGCAGCATCAGGGCTACAGCGAGGCGCGGGCCACCCAACATCTGCAACGGGACGAAGTCGATCTGCGGGTCGACGTCGGTATCGGCACCGGCTCAGCGACGGTCTGGACGTGCGACCTGACCCACGGATACATCGAGATCAACGCGGGGTACCGCTCATGACCGATCCAGAACTTCCAGAGCTCATTTCGGACCGGGGCTTCGCGCCCAAACGGCGCGCCGACGCGCTGATCGAAGCACTGCCCTACATCCAACAGTTCCGCGACGCCGTCGTTGTGGTCAAGCTCGGCGGCAACGCCATGGTCGATCCCGAACTGTCGGGGACCTTCGCCCAGGACGTGGTGCTGTTGCGGTCTGTGGGACTGCGGCCGGTGGTAGTACACGGGGGCGGTCCCCAGATCGGCGCGCTGCTGAAACGCCTCGGAAAGTCATCGGAGTTCGTCGACGGCCTGCGGGTCACCGACGCCGAGACACTCGACGTCGCCAGAATGGTTCTGGTCGGAAAGGTCGGCCGGGACATCGTCGGAGCCATCAACGTTCACGGTGCCTTCGCGGTGGGAGTCTCAGGTGAGGACGGCGGCCTGATCACCGCAGAACCGACCGACGAGGCCCTCGGTTTCGTCGGCAGTATTGCATCTGTGCAACCCGGGATCCTCGAACGGTTGTTGGCCGAGAGGATGATCCCGGTGGTGTCGACGATCGGCGCGGACGGGGCCGGCCAGGCTTACAACATCAACGCCGACACGGTTGCGGGTGCGCTGGCAGGCGCGCTCGGAGCAGAGAAGGCGGTCTATCTCACCGATGTGCCGGGCCTGCTGACCGATCCCGACGACCCCTCCTCGATCGTGCCGCGCGCCGCCGTCTCCGAACTTGAAGCGATGATCGCCGACGGAACGATCTCCGGCGGAATGATCCCCAAGGTCCGTGCCTGCGTCGACGCTGTCAATTCGGGTGCGACCTCAGCTCATCTGCTCGACGGCCGGATCCCCCATGTGCTGCTGCTGGAACTGTTCACCGACGCCGGGATCGGCACGATGGTGACGTCATGACCAGCGCGCAGGCCCAAGCATGGGGCGCCACGGGTGACCACAGTCCCCTGATGAACAACTACGGCTCCCCGCCGCGCATCTTCGTGAAGGGCCGGGGCGCCGAACTGTGGGACAACGAGGGTCGGAGGCATCTCGATTTTCTCTGCGGCCTTGCGGTCACCTCGCTGGGCCACGCCCACCCCGCTGTGACCGCAGCTATAGCCGCGCAGGCCGCCACGCTGACCCATACGTCGAACCTGTTCGCCAACGAGCACCAGGCACCGGTTGCCGAGTTGATCAGCGAACTGATCGATTCCGGTCCAGGCCAGGTGTTGTTCCAGAACTCGGGGGCGGAGGCCAACGAAGCCGCCATCAAGCTTGCGCGCAAGTATCAGGGCAGGGGTCGTCATGTGGTGGTGAGCGCGCTCAGGTCGTTCCACGGTCGAACCCTTGCGACCCTTGCGGCGACCGGACAGCCCGAGAAGCACGAGCCGTTCCAGCCCCTGCCCGAAGGGTTCCGTCACGTCGTCTTCGACGACGTGACGGAGTTGGAGCGCGCGCTCGGCCCTGAGGTGGGTGCAGTCATGCTCGAAGCCGTCCAGGGCGAGGGCGGCGTCAACCCCGCCAACGACGCATACCTCCAGGCCGTGCGCAAGATCTGCGACGAGCGGCAGATCCTGCTGATCATGGACGAGATCCAGACCGGGTTCGGGCGCACCGGCACCTGGTTCGGCTACCAGCACAGCGGCATCACCCCCGACATCGTCACGTTGGCCAAAGCCATCGCCAACGGCTTCCCCGTGGGCGCGGTTTGGGCCCGCGATGATGTGGCCGCCTGCTTCGGTCCCGGTGACCACGGTTCGACCTTCGCCGGCCAGGCTCTGGCGCTCGCGGCCGCGAGGGCCACGATCAACAGCTACATCCAGATGGATGCCCCTGGAGTCGTGCGGAGCAAGGAAGCCAGGCTACGGACCAGACTCGCGGGCGTTGCCGGAGTCGACCACGTCAGAGGCCGGGGCCTGCTGCTGGCCATTGAACTCAGCGACGAGGGCCGCGGCCAACGGACCGGCGCTGAGATCGCCAGGGCCTGCCTCGAGGAGGGTCTGATCCTCAACGGGATCACTCCCACGGCGCTGCGAATCGCCCCTCCCTACACCGTCACCGACGCACAGATCGACGAAGCGGTCTCCGTTGTCGAGAGAGTGCTGGAGGCCAGGTGATGCGACACTTCACCGAAATCGACGATCTCTCTGCAACTGAGCTCACGCGTGTTCTTGAGCTCGCCTCGGCTGCTGCTTCACCGACGCTGCTGACAGGCAGGGGCATGGCGCTCATTTTCGAGAAGCCGTCGGCTCGGACCCGCAACTCGATGGAGATGGCGGTAGTTCAACTCGGCGGTCATCCTGTCTACATCAGCGACGATGAGGTCGGGTTGGACCGGCGCGAGTCGGTGGAGGACGTCACCAGAGTCATGGCCGGATTCCACGCGGCGATAGGCGCGCGGGTCTTCAGCCAGTCTGTCGTGGAGCGGATGGCCGCGGTCGATCTGGTTCCGGTAGTCAATCTCTTGAGCGACCGGGGCCACCCGATGCAGGCTCTGGCCGACCTGCTCACCGTCCAACAGGAGTTCGGCGGGTTGGCGGGTCGCAGCGTCGCCTTCGTCGGCGACGCCAACAACGTGGCGTTCTCGCTGGCGTTGGGCGCCGGCCTGGCTCAAATGGAGTTCCGTATCGCCAGCCCCGGAGGCTACGCCTTCAGCGAATCCGACCTTGAGCGGATCACCATGGTCAACGCGCCGAAGGTGTTCAAGCGGCCCGAGGAAGCCGTCGACGGTGCCGATGTGGTGTACACCGACACATGGACGTCGATGGGCCAGGAGGATGAGGCCGCACAGCGCAGACGAGACTTCGAGGGCTTCAGGGTCGACGAGAAGATGATGGAAGCGGCCTCGACCCAGGCCATCTTCATGCACTGCCTGCCGGCGCATCGAAATGAGGAGGCCACCGACGCGGTGCTCGACGGCCCCGACAGCAGGATCTGGGTGCAGGCCGCCAATCGGATGCATGCCGCACGGGGTCTGCTCGTCTGGCTCCTCGGGGAGGCGAACCGATGAGCAAGGCCCGTCGACAGCACCGCATAGCCACACTGCTCGGCGAGCATGCCGTGAGCAACCAGAGCCAACTAGTGGACCTGCTGCAACATGAGGAGATTCGAGCCACGCAGGCAACTGTGTCGCGCGACCTCGACGAGCTCGGCGCGGTCAAGGTGCGCGTGGCCGGCGGCGAGACCGTCTACGCCATACCCGAACACTCGATGGACCGAATCGCTCCGGAGGATCATCTGCGCCGGGTGATGGGGGACTGGGTCGCCGACATAACCCACTCGGTAAACCTGGTGCTGCTGCGCACGCCACCCGGGTCCGCCCATGTTGTTGCGTCTGCGCTCGACCGCGCCGGGATCGAAGAGATCCTCGGTACGGTCGCTGGAGACGACACCTTGATGGTGGTCGCCGCCGAAGAAGTCGGCGGTGCCTGCCTCGCCTCACGCCTGCGAGACCTGGCCGGCCTGTGAGAGCCGTGACCGACCGAACGACCGAACGAACCATCCGACGAGAACCGAAAGATCTGCTGACATGAAAGTCGTACTGGCCTACAGCGGTGGGCTCGACACGTCGATCATCCTGCACTGGCTGCGGGAGAACTACGACGCCGAAGTGATCACCTTCACTGCCGACCTCGGGCAGCGGGAGGAGGTCGAACCGGCGCGCGCCAAAGCGCTGTCGATGGGTGTGCCAGAGGAGAACATCCATATCGAAGACCTGCGCGAAGAGTTCACCCGCGACTTCGTCTACCCGATGTTCCGGGCCAACACGATCTATGAGGGCGAGTACCTTCTGGGCACTTCGATCGCCCGGCCGCTGATCGCCAAACGCCTCGTGGAGATAGCAGCGGAGCATCAGGCCGACGCCATCAGCCACGGTGCTACGGGGAAGGGCAACGATCAGGTCCGGTTCGAGCTCGGCGCCTACGCTCTCTCACCTGACATCGAGGTCATCGCGCCCTGGCGGATCTGGGATCTGGGCTCCCGTGAGTCGCTGATGGCCTACGCCTCGGCCCGCAACATACCCATCGAGATGACCAGGGGAGCCTCATCGCCGTTCTCGATGGACGCCAACCTGCTCCACATCTCCTATGAGGGCGGTCCCTTGGAGGACCCCTGGACCGAGCCGCCCGCGGAGATGTGGCGCTGGTCGGTCAGCCCCGCCGAGGCGCCCAACGAGGCGACT
Source organism: Candidatus Aldehydirespiratoraceae bacterium (assembly GCA_965208435.1). Taxonomy (GTDB): domain Bacteria; phylum Actinomycetota; class Acidimicrobiia; order Acidimicrobiales; family Aldehydirespiratoraceae; genus VXYK01. The sequence continues at coordinate 3,122,786 of OZ242337.1, forward strand.
TATGTTGATCTCACATACGAGCGCGGCGATATTGTCGCCGTCGACGGCAGAGCGATGAGCCCCGCCGAGGTACTCACGCGTCTCAACGATCTGGGCGGCGCCAACGGTGTCGGACGGCTCGACATTGTCGAGAACCGCTACGTGGGGATGAAGAGCCGCGGCGCCTATGAGACTCCGGGCGGCACGATCATGCTGCGCGCCCACCGGGCGATCGAGTCGATAACGCTCGACCGCGAGGTCGCCCACCTCAAGGACTCGCTGATGCCCAGATACGCTGAGTTGATCTACAACGGATACTGGTGGAGTCCTGAACGGGAGATGCTCCAGGTCGCGATCGACCACAGCCAGCGCTGCGTCAACGGCGAGGTCCGGGCGAAGCTCTACAAGGGCAACGTCGATATCGTCGGCCGCTCCTCACCGGATTCGTTGTTCGACGACAAGATCGCCACCTTCGAAGAGGATGAGGGTGTGTACAACCAGGGTGACGCTGAAGGCTTCATCAAGCTCAACGCGCTGCGGTTGCGGAACCTTGCACGGAAGCGGGGTTGAGTGATGGCGACTCTTTGGCAGGGAAGATTCTCGTCAGACCCTTCGGAATCGTTGCAGGCGCTCAACGACTCGCTGCACTTCGATCGGCGGATGTTCCCTGAGGATGTCGCCGGCTCGCGCGCGCACGTGCGGATGCTGTGCGAGGTCGGCCTGTTGGCGGACTCTGAACGTGATGAGATCCTTTCGGCCCTCGATCAGGTCCTTGCAGAGCTCAGCGACGGTTCGTTCGAGTTTGTTGAGAGCGACGAGGACATCCACACCGCCGTCGAGCGGCGGGTCTGCGAGCTGGCGGAGTCAGGAGCGAAGCTCCACACCGGTCGGAGCCGCAACGACCAGGTGGCCACCGACCTCCGTTTGTGGACGAAGGCCGCGGTCGATGAGGTCGTGGCGCTCGTTCAGGGCCTGCAACGGACACTGCTCGAGTCCGCCGAGTCGGTCGGTGACGCCCATCTTCCCGGTTACACCCACCTCCAACAGGCTCAGCCGGTCCTGCTGGCACACCACCTGTTGGCTCACGGTTGGGCATTGGCCCGCGACGTGGACCGCCTCGTTGCTGCCAGGGCACGGCTCGACGTCTCTCCGCTCGGCGCCGGAGCGCTGGCCGGTTCGTCGCTGCCGCTCAATCCTCAGATGTGTGCCGACGAGCTCGGCTTCGCGGGCGTGTTCGACAACAGCCTCGATGCGGTCAGCGATCGCGACTTCGTGGCTGAGGTGCTGTTCGCGCTGGCCCTGCTGGGCGTCCACCTGAGCCGGATCGGCGAGGAGCTGGTCCTCTGGGCTTCGAGCGAGTTCGGTTTCGTTGCCCTCGACGAGGCCTTCTCGACCGGTTCGTCGATGATGCCGCAGAAGAAGAACCCCGACATCGCCGAACTCGCCCGCGCCAAGGCGGGTCGCTTGATCGGTCACCTGACCGGGTTGCTGGCCACGCTCAAAGGGCTGCCTCTGACCTACAACAAGGACCTTCAGGAAGACAAGGAGCCCCTGTTCGACGCCGTCGACACGGTGCTGCTCACAGTTTCGGCCCTCGACGGAATGATCTCGACCCTCGAGTTCGACACTGATCGCATGGCCGAGGCTGCGGCCTCTCCCTACGCCGCGGCCACAGACCTTGCTGAGTGGCTGGTCTTGCGGGGCATGCCCTTCCGCCAGGCACATGAGGTGGTCGGCGACCTGGTCCGGCGGTCGATCGACGGCGAGGGGAGCTTTGTCGAACTGGTCGCTGCCAGCGATGCCCTCGGGCCTGATGCGGCGCGGCTCGCAGAAACGGGCGTGTCCGTCACCCGCCGCAATACCCACGGCGGCGGTTCTCCCGCCGCGGTCGCCCAACAGATCAGGCAGTTCCGGGCGTTGCTGGGTTTGCCCGAGTTGTAACGTCGAAATGCTCACGGCGGGGGTTCTCCCGCCGCGGTCGCGCAACAGATCAGGCAGTTCCGGGCGTTGCTGGGTTTGCCCGAGTTGTAACGTCGAAATGCTCACGGCGGGGGTTCTCCCGCCGCGGTCGCCCAACAGATCAGGCGGTTCCGGCCGTTGCTGGGTCTGCGGTAACGGTAACGTCGGACCTCAATGCGAGAGGGGTGGATCACCGAGAGCGATGAACGTCTGCAGTGTTCGGCGCGCCTCGGCGACGTCTCAGAGACGATCGAGCCCTTGGACAGCCCCGATCAGGCTCAGGCACTCCAAGCGATGCGTCTGCTGCTCGCGCAGCGTCCGGCGCCGCTGGACCGTCGGGAACGGCCGGGTCATTTCACCGCGAGCGCTCTGGTGGTGAATGCCGAGCGGGATCGGGTGCTGCTCCTGCATCACGCCAAGCTCAGGATCTGGGTGCAACCGGGCGGTCACGCAGACGGCAACGCCAACCTGTTGGCCGTAGCGCTGTCCGAAGCGACTGAGGAGACCGGTATAGCCGGATTGCGGATCTGGCCTGCGGCCATCGACCTCGACGTCCATCAGGTGGACCCGCCGAATGAGGATGCCCATCTCCACTACGACGTGCGGTTCCTGGCGTTGGCGCCACGTTCGGCCGTGGTCGACGCGAACCATGAGTCGACTGCTCAGCGTTGGGCGGCTCCAGAGGATCTGGAGTCTCTGGGAGCCGACCCCGGACTTCAACGGCTGGCCGAGACCGGTCTGGCGCTGGCCCGCAGACTCGCTTAGAGCGCCCGCGGACAGGTGAGGGCCTGCCATGTAGCAGCAGTGCCACGTCTGCTCTTGTTCGCTGCGCTCGACTCCCGCTCTTGTTCGCTGCGCTCACGGGCCGCGAGGCCGCGGGCGGGCCGTTCGGGCCACGGCTTCGCGCCCTATGGTCCGTGTTGTCCCACCTGCTCGCTCGGCCTCTTAGCCGCGCCCTGCCAGCTGAAGGGCGAACCGCTAGAGGTCGAGGGGCGTGTGGCAGCTCTCCATGTCGTTCACGTTGGCGAGACCGTCGATGCGACGGGTGTAGATGCCGCCTTCAGCCCGCTCGGTGAGAATGAACCGGAGGTCCGAACCCTCGGCGGACTCCCCGAGGCTCTGCAGTTTGGACACGTGACGCCAACGATCCTGCAGATATACATCCCAGTCGGCGAACCAGGCTTCGAGAATCTGCAGGTCGTGGCTGTCGGTCACGTGCGTCTCGGAAGCCTCCCGCAGGGCTGCGACCATCGTCTCGGTCAGATCCGTGCCCGCGATTATCTGTTCGGTGCGTTCGGCCACGGTGTCTACATCACGGCCTGTGGGCAGCGCGTTGATCTCGGTCTGAAGCGGCAGGCAGACGGCTTCGGCATCAGCGGCGAATTCCCTGCTCTCGAGACGGTCTGGATTGTCCCGGGGGGCGAACAGGTAGATCCAGACCCACATGGCGACCATGGCCAGCACCACCAGGGTCAGTACCATCCTGATCGACACACGTTTCAGTCTCGTTGGGGTGTCCATGGCTGGTGTTTCCATCACAGGTCTTCTGATCCGGCCCTCGGATTGACCCAGATGGTGGTAGTCCGATCACCCGCATCGGTCGTGCCTGCGACCGGGTTCTGTGCCCAGACCCTGCCGGGGCGAGCCTCGCCGCCAGGATCTGTATTCTGGATGATTCGGGTGTTGACGCCGAGTCCGGCGCTGGTCAGTGACTGCTTGGCTTCGCTCTCGAGCAGGCCGACGACGCTAGGGACCGGATCGGTCTGGGGTCCGACTGCGATCTCGACAGTGATGATGACGCCCCCGGGCGCCTCGGATCCCGCCGCGGGAACCTGCATGAAGATCGTCCCGGACTCATAGTCGGTGGTCACCCGCTCGACGACGGTGATGGTGAAGAACTCCTCCTCCATCTGGAGTCTGAGCTCTTCGTCGATCGAGCGTCCGAACAGGTCGGGTACAACGATCACATCGGGGGCATTGGGCAGCGTCGTGGTGGTCGAACTCGTTGGGGGCGTCTGAAACCCTTCGACGGGCAGGCCGTCGTGCATCTCATCCATTACCTCTTTCCAGATCAGCGCTGGGAAGGTGCCGCCGGCGACCGGACGCCCCCCGAACTCGTTGGTCATCGGCACCTGCCCGACGGGGTAGCCGACCCACACCGCGGCAGTGCGCTGGGCCGTGTAGCCGACGAAGGTGGCGTCTGCGTTGTTCTGCGACGTCCCCGTCTTGCCTGCGGCGGCGCGACCGCCGTCGAGTTGTGCACGCGTGCCGGTTCCGTTGACGATGGTCCCCGTAAGCACCCAGGAGATCTGGTTGGCGACCGATGCGCTCAGAACCGGTGCGGGGTTGGGGGACGCTTCGTACAGCAGTGTCCCGTCGGGGTTGGTGATATGGGTGACAATGATCGGGTCCACCCGTACCCCCGAGCGTTTGAAGGTGGAGAACGCGGTGGACAGCTCGACCATGTTGACGTTCTCCGTGCCGAGCACCGCGGCGCACACTGGTGCGATCCGGCCGACCCCGAAACCCAGTTTCTCGGCCATCTGCACGAAACTCGGGGGTCGGATGCGTTCGATCAGTTGTGCGTAGACCGTGTTGATCGACCAGCGGGTCGCGTCGATCAAGGTGATGCTCTCATCGCCGGCTCCACCCTCCACTTCCCAAGGTTCACCGCAGACCGGGAAGTTGTCGATCTCGATCTCGCTGGGAGCCTCCCAGACGCTGGTCACGGGTATGCCGCCCTGAACCGCGGCGGCCAGGCCGATGGGTTTCATGGCCGAACCGGCTTGGCGCCCCGATCCTGAGGCCAGATTGAACTTTGCGTCCTCCCGGTCCCCGAAGAAGTCTCGGCCGCCGAACATGGCGAGGATGTGGCCGTCGTCGCTGGGGGTCGTGCCCATCACCACCGCGGCCGCGTCGGGGTTCTCGCTGCCGTCCTCACCGAAGCGGGGGAGCGCTCGCTCGACGGCGGCTTCGGTACGCGCTTGAAGTTCCAGGTCGATGGTGGCGTGTATGGTCAGCCCGCCCTCGAAGAGGAGGCGTGCGCGGTCGTCGCGGGTCTCGCCGAACGCTTCGTTGTCGAGGAACCACTGCTTCACGTCTTCAACGAAGTAGGCCGCCGGATACTGCTCCTCGAGGATCGATACGTCATCGACGAGTTCAATCGGTTCCAGTCGTGCGAACTCGTACTCCTCGAGGGTTATGTAGTCGTTCGTGAACATGCGCAGCAGCACGAGGTCGCGCCGGTCGCGTGCCTCATCGGGGTTCAGGTAGGGGTTGTAGCGGCTCGGCGCCTGGATGAAGCCTGCCAGTGTTGCGGCCTCGACAAGGCTGAGTTCGGTCACCTTCAGGCAGCGGTCGCCCACGACGCCCTGGAGCGCGCAGTTCGGGGCGCCGAAGTACTGGCGTGCGGCGGCCTCGATGCCGTATGCACCGTTGCCGAAGTAGATCCAGTTGAGGTAGCGCTCGAGGATGAAATTCTTGATGTAACGCTGTTCGAAGCGAAGGGCCATGAAGAGTTCTTCGATCTTTCGGCTGCCGGTGTTGTCGCTGCGGTCGAGGAACACGTTGCCCACGTACTGCTGAGTGATGGTTGAGCCACCCTCGCTGATCCCGCCGGCGCTCACGTTTGATCGCGCCGCGCGCAGGATCGCTTTGAGGTCGATGCCGTTGTGGTCCCAGAAACGCTCGTCCTCAATGGCGATCACCGCGTTCTGCACGACTTCGGGAATGTCCGCGATGGGAACGTCGATGCGGTTCTGTTCTCCCCGAAGGCTTGTGATGAGTCTGCCGTTGCGGTCGAGCACGACTGAGGACTGGGCGGTTCCCAAGACGTCGACCGAGAAGTCGGATCCGAACAGAGCGTCGAAGTCCTTGGTCTCGAAGCTGCAGCCGGCAGCGATCACGGCGATTGAAATCAGCGCTGCCAAGTGGCGTCTAATGAGGCGGCGGCGCATGGCCCCCATTGTGCTCACAAACTACGCTTGATCCTCACCACCGTTGTCTAGTCGGCGAAGCAGGTCAACGTAGGCAATCGGAGGGTTGCAACGCGTTGTCTCCCGCTGCGGCGCGCGGCGCGCCCTCAACTCGGCTCACGGCCCCGCATATCAAACCGTTGGCGTGTGGCCGTTGGCGTTTGCAGGTCCCGTGGCAATCAGGAGCGTCTGGAACGTGGCTCGCCGTTTGAACTCGTATCGTGGTGTGGCATGACCGGAGCGGATATTGTTGACGATCTTGGTTCCCGAGGGTTGCTGGCGGGCCACACCGAAGAGGCCGCGCTGAGGGATCTGCTCGAACCGGGCGGCATCAGCCTGTACCACGGAATCGACCCGACAGCTCCCAGCCTGCACCTCGGCAATCTCATCGGGGTGTTGGTCCTTCGTCGATTCCAGGACGCCGGCCACCGACCGATTGCGCTGGTAGGCGGCGCGACCGGGATGATCGGCGACCCCAGTGGCCGCTCGGGTGAACGGAACCTGCTCGACGAGGCTGAACTTGCCACCAACCTGGCGGGGATCAGATCCCAGTTGGAGCGATTGCTCGACTTCGGTGGTGCCGGCGGAGCCGAGCTGGTCAACAACTACGACTGGACGCGCGATGTCACTCTGCTCGAGTTTCTGCGGGACGCGGGAAAGCACATCACCGTCAACCAGATGGTGGCCAAGGACTCGATCCGCTCAAGGATGACCTCCGATGCGGGCATCTCCTTCACAGAGTTCAGCTACATGCTGCTGCAGGCTTTCGATTTCTGGTGGCTGCATGAGAACCGCGGGTGCAGCCTGCAGATCGGCGGTTCCGATCAGTGGGGCAACATCACCGCTGGGATTGACCTGATCCGAAAACGCAGTGGCGCCCGGGTCCACGGCCTCACCTGGCCGCTGATGACTCGGAGCGACGGCAGCAAGTTCGGCAAGACTGCACAGGGCGCCGTCTGGCTGGACCCGGCCTTGACGTTGCCCTATGAGTTTCATCAGTACTTCCTGAGGGTCAGCGATGCGGACGTGGAGCGCACTCTGCTGCAGTTGACACTGCTCGGTGTCGGGGAGGTCTCTGAGATCATGCGAGCACATGTGGAGAGCCCCGAGCATCGCCTGGCTCAACATGAACTCGCGGACTCGATCACAGCGCTGATTCATGGCCCGGTGGAGTTGCGCCGAGCCAAGCGAGCCGCGGCGGCGTTGTTCGGCGGTGGCGACCTCGACTCCGAGGGGTTGGAGTCGCTGCGCGGGATCGTTCCTGAGTCACTCGTGGCAGCTGGTTCGGTCGGTGCGGACGAACCAGTCGTAGACCTCCTGGTCGCTACCGGCGTGTGCGCTTCTCGAAGCGACGCTCGCCGCTCCGTCAAGGGCGGCGGGATCAAGGTCAACGGCCAGGTTATGGCCGCGAATTCCGATTCGTTCGAGCCGATCGGCGGCCGTTTTGTTCTGGTGCAGCGTGGCAAGAAGCAGCGACATTTGGCGGTATTCGGGGACTAGAGGCCGAGCGGATTGACCCCGAACACGACTGCGTCGGGCGAGGCCGTGGCCCGAGCGGCCCGTGAGCGGAGCGAACAAAGAGCGGAAGACAACTGGTGTCCGCGAGACGCTGTTCATTCGGCGCACGTTCTGAATCTGTTCGGGCGCCTGCCGGAGGGGGCCGATCGGGAAAATAATCGACTCGAACGGGTTGCCGCACCCAGGCTCGTTCGGTAGTTTAGGGGTTCGCCTCTTCCGACGCTAGGTCTGACGAGCGCGTAGCGAGGCATCAACAGGCCGATCCATCTGGTCAGTGTGCCTGGCACTTCGGTGCTGAGTGCTCCTTGAAAACGGAAGAGACGGACGCAAAGCGAGTGCGGGTGACGTTTTGGATTTCGCGATCTGAAACGGCATCTGTCAATTCAATGCCGGGGTTCTCAACGACCCCGGTGAGCCAGTTCGTTCAGCCTCGGTTGGACGAACGAACCTTCTCTGAGCACCGAAAGGTGGTCGGAGGGGAAAACTGGTCACTGCAAGCCAGCGGTGACCGGCTCTACGTAAACGCTGGATGCCTTACGCGATCACTTCGGTGATATCACCTGAGTGACTGAGGCATCCGCAACCCGATCTGAAGACCGGTCTCGACTGGTCGGAGATCTCGACGGAGAGTTTGATCCTGGCTCAGGACGAACGCTGGCGGCGTGCTTAACACATGCAAGTCGAACGAGAAACCGGAGCTTGCTCCGGTGGAAAGTGGCGAACGGGTGAGTAACACGTGAGAAATCTGTCCTAGAGACCGGGACAACCATCGGAAACGATGGCTAATACCGGATACCCTCGCCCGGTCGCATGGCCGAGCGAGGAAATGCTCAGGTGCTCTAGGAGGATCTCGCGGCCTATCAGCTTGTTGGTGGGGTAACGGCCTACCAAGGCATCGACGGGTAGCTGGTCTGAGAGGACGATCAGCCACACTGGGACTGAGACACGGCCCAGACTCCTACGGGAGGCAGCAGTGGGGAATATTGCGCAATGGGCGAAAGCCTGACGCAGCAACGCCGCGTGAGGGATGACGGCTTTCGGGTTGTAAACCTCTTTCAGTGATGACGAAAATGACGGTAGTCACAGAAGAAGCTCCGGCCAACTACGTGCCAGCAGCCGCGGTAATACGTAGGGAGCGAGCGTTGTCCGGATTTATTGGGCGTAAAGAGCTCGTAGGCGGTTTCGTAAGTCGGATGTGAAAACTCAGGGCTCAACCCTGAGACGCCATCTGATACTGCGATGACTAGAGTCCGGTAGAGGAGCATGGAATTCCTGGTGTAGCGGTGGAATGCGCAGATATCAGGAGGAACACCAACGGCGAAGGCAGTGCTCTGGGCCGGTACTGACGCTGAGGAGCGAAAGCATGGGGAGCAAACAGGATTAGATACCCTGGTAGTCCATGCCGTAAACGTTGGGCACTAGGTGTGGGGTCTTCTAACGGACTCCGTGCCGTAGCTAACGCATTAAGTGCCCCGCCTGGGGAGTACGGCCGCAAGGCTAAAACTCAAAGGAATTGACGGGGGCCCGCACAAGCGGCGGAGCATGTTGCTTAATTCGAGGCAACGCGGAGAACCTTACCTGGGTTTGACATGTACCGAAAAGCTATAGAGATATGGTGTCCTTCGGGGCGGTACACAGGTGGTGCATGGCTGTCGTCAGCTCGTGTCGTGAGATGTTGGGTTAAGTCCCGCAACGAGCGCAACCCTCGTCCTATGTTGCCAGCACGTAATGGTGGGGACTCGTAGGAGACTGCCGGGGTTAACTCGGAGGAAGGTGGGGATGACGTCAAGTCATCATGCCCCTTATATCCAGGGCTGCAAACATGCTACAATGGCCGGTACAGAGGGCTGCAAGACCGCGAGGTCGAGCGAATCCCACAAAGCCGGTCTCAGTTCGGATTGGAGTCTGCAACTCGACTCCATGAAGCTGGAGTCGCTAGTAATCCCGGATCAGCAACGCCGGGGTGAATACGTTCCCGGGCCTTGTACACACCGCCCGTCACACCACGAAAGTCGGCAACACCCGAAGTCAGTGGCCTAACCCTCAGGGGAGGGAGCTGCCGAAGGTGGGGTTGGCGATTGGGGTGAAGTCGTAACAAGGTAGCCGTACCGGAAGGTGCGGCTGGATCACCTCCTTTCTAAGGAGCTCCTCTCGATGAACTGGCTCGTTTGAGTCAGCCACTCGAGTAGGTTCCCAGTTAGGCACTCGTTTATGGCTGTCGTCGTCGTGAAGCAATGCTTCATAACGCGACGGCCGGTGTTCGTCTCTTCCGCTTTGAGGGAGCAGTCCGATTGATTGCACCTTGCGACGCACTGCGCTGTGAGCAGCGAATCGTCGTGTAATCGCCTCTTGAGAATTGCATAGCGAGCACGAGCATCTTTTATAGATGATCAAATGATCAATTCAATTTCTGAAATGTAGACAACCCAAGCTACGAAGAGCCAACGGCGGATGCCTTGGCACTGACTACCGATGAAGGTCGTGAGAGGCTGCGATAAGCCGCGGGAAGCTGCCGACTAAGCGTCGATCCGCGGATGACCGAATGGGGAAACCCAATACCTGTAATGGGGTATTACTTCCGTCTGAACACATAGGACGGATAGAGGGAACCGGGTGAACTGAAACATCTAAGTAACCCGAGGAAAAGAAAGCAACAGCGACTCCCTTAGTAGCGGCGAGCGAAACGGGATCAGCCTAAACCTGTGTGGTGGAAAGCCTGACGGCGTTGCCACATGGGGGTTGTGGGAACCGATAGGACCAGCGTCAGATGGTCCACGGAGTTACAAAGCAAGGATGTAGTGGAATGGTTCTGGAAAGGCCAGCCGCAGAGGGTAAAAGCCCCGTATACGAAACATCTCTTGCCTCCGATCGTGTCTCCCGAGTAGCGCCGGATCCGGGAAAGCCGGCGTGAATCTGCGAGGACCACCTCGCAAGGCTACGTATATGTCAGTGACCGATAGTGAACAAGTACCGTGAGGGAAAGGTGAAAAGAACCCCGGGAGGGGAGTGAAATAGTACCTGAAACCGTTGGTTTACAATCAGTCAGAGTGTCGCCACAGAGTGTTTACACTCAGTGGTCACGATGGCGTGCCTTTTGAAGAATGAGCCTACGAGTTACGGTGTGTGGCAAGGTTAACCCGCGAGGGGAAGCCGGAGCGAAAGCGAGTCTGAACAGGGCGTTCAGTCGCATGCTGTAGACCCGAAGCCGAGTGATCTAGCCATGGGCAGTGTGAAGCGGAGGTAAGACTCCGTGGAGGCGCGAACCCACTTCGGTTGAAAACGGAGGGGATGACCTGTGGTTAGGGGTGAAAGGCCAATCAAACTCGGTGATAGCTGGTTCTCCGCGAAATGCATTTAGGTGCAGCGTCGCACGTTCAGTCATGGAGGTAGAGCACTGGATGGGCTAGGGGCCCCACAAGGTTACCAACCCCAACCAAACTCCGAATGCCATGACTCCAGAGTGCGGCAGTGAGACCTCGGGGGATGAGCTTCGATGGTCGAAAGGGAAACAGCCCAGATCACCAGCTAAGGCCCCTAATTCTGTACTAAGTGGTAAACGATGTGGGATTGCACAGACAGCCAGGAGGTTGGCTTAGAAGCAGCCACCCTTTAAAGAGTGCGTAATAGCTCACTGGTCGAGTGGTCCTGCGCGGACAATGTAACGGGGCTCAAGTACAGAGCCGAAGCTGTGAATTCCTACCTAGTAGGAGTGGTAGCGGAGCGTCGATCTCGCGTCGAAGCGCCGGTGTGAACCGTCGTGGAGCGTGGTCGAGTGCGAATGTAGGTATGAGTAGCGAGAGAGGGGTGAGAAACCCCTCCGCCGGAAGTCCAAGGGTTCCTGGGTTAGGCTTATCCGCCCAGGGTTAGTCGGGAGCTAAGGCGAGGCCGAAAGGCGTAGTCGATGCACAACTGGTTAATATTCCAGTACCACCACATTATGCGCCCATGTCAAGGCGATTTTGGTGAGGGGATGCCTCAGGCCATTGTGGCATGAGGACGAACCGATCCAGATCGTTGAGGCAAGCAATGCGGGGACGCAGGAAGGTAAGTGATCCCAGGCGATGGTAGTCCTGGGGTAAGCGTGTAGGGAGAGGTCCAGGTAAGTCCGGCCCTCATAATCCTGAGACGCGACGCCGAGCCGAATCAGGCGAAGTCACCGATCCTATGCTGCCAAGAAAATCCGCTAGTTAGCACATGTGGTGCCCGTACCCCAAACCAACACAGGTGGACAGGTAGAGAATACCAAGGCGATTGGGAGAACTATGGTTAAGGAACTCGGCAAATTGCGTCCGTAACTTCGGGAGAAGGACGACCTTGCGATGGTGACGGGATTTACTCCCCGAGCTTGAAGAGGTGACACAAACCAGAGGGAAGCGACTGTTTACTAAAAACACAGCAGCGTGCGAAGCCGTAAGGCGCTGTATACGCTGTGACTCCTGCCCGGTGCTGGAAGGTTACGGGGAAGGGTTAGCCTTCGGGCGAAGCTCTGAACCTAAGCCCCAGTAAACGGCGGCCGTAACTATAACGGTCCTAAGGTAGCGAAATTCCTTGTCGGGTAAGTTCCGACCTGCACGAATGGAGTAACGACTTCCCTACTGTCTCAACCATAGGCCCAGCGAAATTGAAGTACGAGTAAAGATGCTCGTTAGCTGCAGAAGGACGGAAAGACCCCGTGGACCTTTACTACAGTTTGGTATTGGTTTTTGGTCTGAGTTGTGTAGGATAGGTGGGAGACTAGGAAGCATGGGCGCCAGCTCGTGTGGAGTCAATCTTGAAATACCACCCTTCTCATGCTGGAAATCTAACTTCGGCCCGTTATCCGGGTCAGGGACAGTGCCAGATGGGTAGTTTGACTGGGGCGGTCGCCTCCTAAATGGTAACGGAGGCGCTCAAAGGTTCCCTCAGACTGGTCGGCCATCAGTCGTTGAGTGCAATCGCACAAGGGAGCTTGACTGTGAGACTTACAAGTCGAGCAGGTACGAAAGTAGGAGATAGTGATCCGGCGGTTGCGTGTGGAAGCGCCGTCGCTCAACGGATAAAAGGTACCCCGGGGATAACAGGCTAATCTTCCCCAAGAGTCCATATCGACGGGAAGGTTTGGCACCTCGATGTCGGCTCATCGCATCCTGGGGCTGAAGCAGGTCCCAAGGGTTGGGCTGTTCGCCCATTAAAGCGGTACGCGAGCTGGGTTTAGAACGTCGTGAGACAGTTCGGTCCCTATCCTCTGCAGCCGGAAGAGATTTGAGGAAAGCTATCCCTAGTACGAGAGGACCGGGATGGACGTAGCTCTCGTGTGCCAGTTGTTCCGCCAGGAGCATGGCTGGTTGGCGACCTACGGGAGGGATAACCGCTGAAAGCATCTAAGCGGGAAGCCTTTTCCAAGATGAGATCTCTCACCGGGTAAACCGGGTAAGGCCCGTGGCAGAACACCACGTTGATAGGCCGGAAGTGTAAGCACAGCAATGTGTTCAGCTGACCGGTACTAATCGGCCGAGGGCTTGGTTTTTACATTTCAAATATTGATAGCTCGTGCTCGCTATGGAGTTCTGAAGAGGTAGGAGTCCACCGACTCCGCTTCGTTTTCTGCGCAAGCAGAGGACTCAACAGTTTCGGTGGCGATAGCGACAGGGTCACACCCGTTCCCATTCCGAACACGGAAGTTAAGCCTGTCAGCGCCGATGGTACTTGGGTGGTTACGCCCTGGGAGAGTAGGACGCTGCCGGATTTCTCAATAAGGTCGAGCCCCGCCTGCAGGCGGGGCTCGACCTCGTTGTGGGCCCCTGTTGCTAGAGTCAACGGCCATGGGTTCTGCGGCATCTTCGTCGAAGCGAGACCTGCCCAACGCTGAGGCTCTTGCCCGCAGCGCGTCGGCCGCGGTCGGCCGTGCCCGGTCACCGTCTGCGCGCAGACGCAAGCCCTTGCAGAGACGCTCCCAGCGGGTCGAAGATCCGGCGGACGTGCTGAGACGGGCGGTGGACGCGCCCCGCGACCGGGCGCTGTTGAATCGCTTGCGCAAAGCGGCGCGGGACTTCGAGGCTGAACGGTTCAACGATGCGCGCAAACAACTCCAACCGGTGGTGCGCGAAGCTCCCCAACTGGCCGATGGCCGTGAACTGATGGGGATTGTCCTGTATCGGCTGGGGCGCTGGTCCGAAGCGATCGAGCAGCTTGAGAAGTTCCGCGAGCTGACCTCGTCGACTGAACAGCATCCAGTCCTCGCCGACTGCCATCGAGCGCTCGGGCGCTGGGCTGACGTTGAGGAATTGTGGGCTGAACTGGGTGCAGAGTCGCCCCGTGCTGAGATAGTCACTGAGGGCCGTATCGTGCTTGCCGGCGCCAAGGCGGACAGGGGCGACGTCGCCGGTGCGATCGCCACCCTCGAACACCGCTGGAAGAAGCCCAGCCGCCCTCGTGCAGACCAGCTTCGACGTGCCTACGCGCTGGCGGACCTCTACGACCGTGCCGGCAAGACCACACGGGCGCGCGAGCTTTTCAAATGGGTGGCCCATCACGACTCCGAACTCGCCGACGTCGCCGCCAGGGCTCGAGCACTGAGCTGATCGTCGACCAGTTGCCGAGAGGCCGAATGCACTGACCTCGAACACGCCCCGCGGTTTCGTGCGGGTCGCCCGTTTCAGTGACCGCCCCCCTCCAGTCTCCGCGCACGTCCCAGTTCGCTGCCGTCCAGTCCGCCACCTGCTTGGCAGGAGCGCGGGCCCGGCGCGTCGGCCGTGGCGATGCACCGATATCGGGGCCGTGGGGTAACCTCACTGGCGGTTCATCTCGCTACACTCGAAGTAGCCAAGGGGGCACTGTGATCAATACCGAGGAGCTGTTGCCGGAGGTCCGCGAGGTCGAGCGGATAATCGTTCGATTCGCCGGTGATTCTGGTGATGGAATGCAACTCACAGGAGATCGCTTCACTTCAGCGAGTGCTCTGTTCGGCAACGACCTCGCCACGCTCCCGGAGTTTCCCGCCGAGATTCGTGCCCCCGCCGGCACGCTTGCGGGGGTCTCGGCCTTTCAGGTCCATATCTCCGACCACGACATCACGACTCCGGGAGACGCGCCCAACGTACTGGTCACGATGAACCCCGCGGCGATGATGGCGGAGTTGCCGCGCCTGGAGTCGGGCGGCACGATCATCGTCAACACAGATGCCTTCAACGACCGCAACCTCGCCAAGGCCGGTTATCAAGCGAACCCGCTTGAAGACGGTTCGCTGGACGGCTACTCGGTCATCACCGCACCCATGACCGACCTGACCAAGAAGGTCTGCAAGGATCTCGGCGTCAAACCCCGTGATGCTGAGCGGTCCAAGAACTTCTTTGCATTGGGCCTGGTATCATGGCTTTTCAGTCGTCCTACAGATCCTTCCTTGCACTGGATCCGGGAGAAGTTCGCAGGGCGCGAAGCGGTGATCGCCGCCAACGAGGCGGCCTTCAAAGCCGGGCATGCCTTCGGGGAGACTGCAGAACTCTCAGCGAGCCGCCTGGCCGTGCGACCAGCGCGCTTCGACCCCGGCACCTACACCAACATCAACGGCAACACCGCGCTGTCGTGGGGTCTGATCGCCGCTTCCCAGAAGGCTGGCATACCGATCTTCTTGGGTTCATACCCGATCACGCCGGCGAGCGACATCCTCCACGAATTGGCGAAACACAAGAATTTCGGGGTTCGCACCCTTCAGGCCGAAGACGAGATTGCCGCTGTCGGCGCGGCGCTCGGAGCGTCCTACGGGGGGCATCTCGGCGTCACCACGACCAGCGGCCCCGGGTTGGCTCTCAAAGGTGAGACTCTCGGTTTGGCGGTGAGCCTCGAACTGCCGCTCGTCGTCATCGACATCCAGCGGGGCGGCCCCTCCACCGGGCTGCCGACCAAGACCGAGGCGGCCGACCTGATGATGGCCCACTACGGACGCCACGGGGAGGCGCCGCTTCCGATCGTGTCCGCCAACTCGCCGTCGGACTGCTTCCGCGCCGCCTTCGAGGCCGTGCGGATCGCGGTGCGTTATCGAACACCGGTGATCCTGTTGTCCGACGGCTACCTGGCCAACGGAACCGAGCCATGGCGTCTGCCCGCCGCGAAGGACCTTCCGGACATCCCGGTCGACTTCGCCTCCTCGGCCAATGCGCTCAACGAGGACGGCGAAGAGGTCTTCTGGCCGTACGTGCGCAACGACGATCTGGCCCGACCTTGGGCGGTTCCGGGAACCGAGAATCTGATGCATCGCATCGGCGGGATCGAGAAGGAGGACGGCACCGGCAACATCAGCTACGACCCTGAGAACCACGGGCGGATGGTCGCAATCCGTGACGAGCGGATAAAGAAGGTGGCCGACTCCTACGCGCCCACGGTGGTCGAAGGCGATTCGGACGCCGATGTGGTGATCGTCAGTTGGGGCTCTACCTGGGGGGCGATCACCAGTGCCATCGGGCGCATGAGGCGCGCAGGCGACAAGGTCGCCCGGGTGCACCTGGCCAACCTCTGTCCGCTCCCCAACGATCTCGGCGATATTCTCCGGCAGTTCGACAAGGTGATCGTGCCTGAGATGAATCTGGGCCAGCTCTCGAAGATCTTGAGAGCCGAGTATCTCGTCGATGCCAAGTCCATTTGCAAGGTGGAGGGGCAACCGTTCACCGCGGCGGAACTCCATCAACAGTTTCGGGAGATGACCCAGTGAGCGACAGCGCTGTCACCACCAAGAAGGACTGGACCAGCGACCAGGAGGTGCGTTGGTGTCCGGGTTGCGGCGACTATTCGATCCTCACGGCCATGCAGCTGCTCATGCCCGAGATCGGCACTCGCCGCGAGGACACCGTCTTCGTCTCGGGAATCGGTTGTGCGGCCCGCTTCCCGTACTACATGAACACCTACGGACTGCACGCCATTCATGGACGGTCACCGGCGATAGCCACCGGGCTGGCCATGGCTCGCCGCGATCTAGACGTCTGGGTGGTCGGCGGTGACGGCGACATGCTGTCGATCGGCGGGAATCATCTGATCCACGCGCTGCGTCGCAACGTCAATCTGACGATCCTGCTGTTCAACAACCAGATCTATGGACTCACCAAGGGCCAGTACTCTCCGACCAGCGAGGTCGGCAAGGTGACCAAGTCGACCCCGATGGGTTCGCTCGACACGCCCTTCAATCCCATCTCGGTGGCGCTCGGTGCAGAAGCCTCGTTCGTGGCGCGCACCCACGACATGGATCGTGCCCACATGCAGGAGGTCTTCCGCAGGGCTCACAATCACCGCGGAGCCGCGATCGTCGAGGTCTACCAGAACTGCAACGTCTTCAACGATGGCGCCTTCGCGGCTCTCACCAAGAAGGACGCCCGTGCGGAGATGCTGATCCCTCTTCAGCATGGAGAGCCCGTTCGGTTCGGCCCGCAGGGGGAACGCGGAGTGATACTCGACGACGGCGTTGCCCGCATCGTGTCGGTTGACGACGTCGGTGTCGAGGCACTGCACGTCCATGACGAGACCGCGGAGGACCTGTCGGTGGCGTTCGCGCTGAGCCGTCTGGCCGACGACCGGCAGAGTCCGACTCCCATCGGTGTCTATTGTGCTGTGGACCGGCTCGAGTATGGCGGTGGGATCGACGCCCAGATCGCTGCGGCACAGGCTGACCGAGGACCCGGCGATCTTGATGCGCTGCTCCACAGCCTGCCGACCTGGGAAGTCAACTGACTGCTTGGGCGATCGATCTTGACGGTGTCGTCTGGTGTGGCCGGCGAGCGGTTCCGGGAGCGCCGCAAGCGGTAGCGCAGCTCCGCGCCGACCATCAGCGGTTGGCATTCGTCACCAACTCGGCTGCCCGCTCGCCGTCAGAGGTTGCCGAGAAGCTGGCCGGGCACGGTATTGCTGATGCGGAGGATCTGGTCGTCACTTCTGCGATGGCTGCCGCGGCGATTGTCCCTTGCGGCGTTCGGGCATATGTGATCGGGAGTGCGGGCCTGCGTGCCGAGTTGGCGCTCCGTGATGTCGAACTGGTTGGTGGTGGCGCGCCCGCGGACGTCGTCGTGATCGGGATCAGCGCGGATTTCGACTACCAGGCGATGGCCGACGCGATGCGCGCGGTGCGCGCGGGCGCCCGTTTCATAGCTACCAACGACGACTCGACTTTCCCTGACTCCGACGGCCTGCTCCCGGGCAACGGAGCGATCGTTGCGGCGGTCGCGACAGCCTCGGGAGTTCAGCCCGAGATCGCCGGTAAACCGCATCAACCGATGGCTGAACTGGTGCGTGCCAGGTTGGGCCCCAGCGGGATCGTCGTGGGTGACCGTCCAGAGACCGACGGTATGTTCGCCAGGGCGATGGGCTATCGCTTCGGGCTGGTCCTGAGTGGTGTCACCTCCCGCGATGACCTGCCTGTCGAGCCCGTGCCGGAGATAGTTGCCGACGATCTCTCCGAACTCGTCAACAAGAGGCCGAGCGGATTGGTCCCGCACACGGACGTGACCGAACGAGGCCGTGGCCCGAGCGGCCCGTGAACGCAGTGAACGAGAGCGGAGGACGACAGGTCCCGGCGCACCCGCGACGTCCAGTCCGCGCACGTTCCAAGGTGCGGGCGTGAGTGCCTCGACAGGGCTGAAGCCGGCGCAGGAGTCGGCGGATCACTCGATGGAGTGGTGATGGTCCGGCGTCGGCTCGATTCTGAACTGGTGAGACGGGGTCTGGTTGAGAGCCGGACCCGTGCTCAGCAGGCCATTGCAGAACGGCGCGTCACCGTGGGCGGCGCTCTCGCTGACAAAGCGGCGCGACTGGTTGATCCGGGCGAGCCCGTCGAAGTCGCGAGCGGCGCACCCCGGTTCGTGTCCCGGGGCGGTCACAAACTCGTCGCTGCACTGGACCGGTTCGCGCTGGATTGCAGTGGTCTGCGCATTATCGACGCAGGCTCCTCGACCGGTGGGTTCACTGACTGCGTGTTGGGTCGTGGCACCGCGACGGTGGTGGCGATCGATGTGGGACGGAACCAGCTTCATGAGTCACTCCGTGCCGACCCTCGGGTGGAGGTCCGTGAGCAGACCAATATTCGCCATGTACGCCCGGGCGATGTTGGCGGGGTCGCTGACCTGGTGGTCGCCGACCTCTCGTTCATTTCGTTGCGAACGGTTGCAGAAGCACTGGTTGGACTGGTTCGTTGCGGTGGCGATCTTGTGGTGCTGGTGAAGCCTCAGTTCGAAGCAGGAAAGGCGGAGGCCGACAAGGGGCGCGGGATAATTCGCGACCCTGCGATCTGGCGTCGAACACTCAGCGAGGTCTCTGACGCGCTAATCAACCGTGCAGCGGCCATCATGGGGGCTATGGCTTCTCCGATTACCGGCGGTGACGGCAACGTTGAGTTTCTTTTGCACGCGCGACGGCTGGAACCTGGCGCGAGGCCAAAGGAGGTTGACTCCGGAATGCTGGACGCAGCGGTGACCGAAGCAATGGCTGAGCGAGCACGGCCTGAACAAGGGCGGTTGTCATGAGCGTCGTCGGGCTGATTGTGCATCTCGGGCGAGATCAGGCAGCGGTGCATGCCCGCGCTCTTGCGGAGTGGCTCATCAGCGAAGGTCACGAGGTGCGGGTGCCTCTCGACGCCGCCGCGCTGGCCCTGGACCCGCAGGTCGTTGTGGCCTCGGAGTTCGGTGAGGCTGTCGACCTGGTTGTGACTCTGGGTGGGGACGGTTCGATCCTGCGGGCCGTGGAGTTGTTGGAGGGCGAATCGATCCCGATCCTGGGCGTGAACCACGGCCGGCTCGGCTATCTGACCGAGGTCGCACCAGACGACGCACAGGGCGCGATCGCCAGGGCGCTCTCCGGCGCCCACGACATCGAGGAGCGGATGCTGGTGCGAACCACCTTGACGGTCGCCGGTGAGACCAGCACGCATCTCGCCTTGAACGAAGCGGTTATTGAACGGACCTCCGAAGCCAACACGGTCCGGCTCGCGGTTTGGATCGACGGTGAGTTCTTCACCACCTACGCAGCCGACGGCTTGATCGTCGCCAGCCCGACGGGGTCTACGGCCTATGCGTTCTCGGCACGAGGTCCGATTATCGACGCAACCCACCGAGCGCTGCTGCTCACGCCGGTAGCACCCCACATGCCCTTCGACCGCGCTCTGGTGCTCTCTGCGGAGACCAGGTTGCGCCTGTCCATTGACGGGCACCGCCTCGCAGCGGTGTCTGTGGACGGTCGGAGGCTGGCCGTTGTCGGCGACGGCGATTCGATCGAGTGCACTGCGGCCGATCAGTCTGCGCGGCTCGTGACATTCGGGCCACGGCGATTTCAGCGGGTGCTGAAAGCGAAATTCGGCCTCAATGACCGATAGAGCGGATCCTGACACATTCTCCGATGCCGTCGCAGATACAACCGCTGCGGATGCCGGTTTGGCCGCGAATGCTGATATGAATGGCTGTGTTCATGGCGGCTGTGTCCATGTAGGCGGTGTCCATGAACGAATAGTTGAAGACGCAGAACCTGAGGCGAAGCAGGCGGAGCAATAATCGTGCTGACAGAACTGGTGGTACGCAATCTCGGCGTGATCGATGAAGTGAACCTGCTGCTCGGGCAGGGAATGACTGCAGTCACGGGTGAGACGGGCGCGGGCAAGACTCTCATCGTCACCGCGATCGATCTGCTGACCGGAGGCCGTGCCGACGCAACGTTGGTCCGTCCCGGTTCGCAAGAAGCAGAGATCGAGGGCCGTTTCGTCGACGGCGACAAGGAACTCGTCGTGCGACGCGTCGTCCCACGTGACGGTCGTTCTCGTGTCTACATCGACGGACGGCTCGCCACGGTCGGCGCCTTGGCCGACCACGGTGTCGATTTCGTTGATCTCCACGGACAACACTCGCATCAGTCTCTGCTGAAGGGTCCTGTGCAGAGAGCGGCGCTGGATCGTTTTGGTGGGATCGACACCACCGGCCTGGCGTCGTTGCGAGACGATCTGCGCGCTGCTGAAGCGGCGCTGGCGGATTTGGGCGGTGACGAACGCGATCGTGCGCGCGAGATCGACCTGCTCACCTATCAGCTCAACGAGATCGAGGCGGCCGACATCGCCGACGAGAACGAGGACGCACGCCTCGACGGGGAGGAAGACCTCCTAGCCGAGGCGGGCGCTCATCGTGAGGCCGCGGCGAGGGTGAGCGTCCTTCTCGATGCGGACTCCGCGGCGCTCGAGGCGGTCTCCACGGCGCTGGCGGAGGTCCGGAACCGCGGTCCGTTCGCTGATCTCGAAGAACGTCTGGGGTCGGTTGTCGCAGAGCTCAGCGACATAGCGCGCGAGGCGCGGGATCGTGTCGAGTCGATTCAAGACGATCCCGAACAACTCGCCGCGCTGAGACATCGACGGGCGCTGCTGCGAGAGTTGCGGCGCAAGTACGGCGCTGACCTGGCGGAGGTTGTCAGCTACGGCCGAACCGTCGCCGATCGCTTGGAGGTGCTGCGATCCCATGACCAGCGGGCCGCGGCCCTCGATCAGCGGTGTGCGGTGCTGTCAGAGGAACTGGTTCGAGAACAGTCGGAGGTGTTGCAGTCTCGGTGTGGCACCGCGCCGCAGCTCGCTGCCGCCGTTGAAGCGCACCTCGCGGGTCTGGCGATGCCGGGCGCGAGGCTTGAGGTCAGAGTCGACGGTCCTGCCGGCGATGATGTGTCGCTGTGGCTCGCGGCCAACGCGGGCCATGACCTCGCGCCGCTGACCAAGGTTGCCTCGGGCGGTGAGCTGGCCCGCGCCATGCTGGCGCTGCGCATGGTTCTCACCGTGGGACCTCCGACCCTGGTGTTCGACGAGGTTGATGCGGGCATTGGTGGAGAAGCTGCGAACACGGTCGCTGAGTCTCTGGCTTCTTTGGCGACGGACCATCAGGTGCTGGTGGTGACCCACCTGGCGCAGATCGCCGCGGTTGCCGATCAGCATCTCAGCGTCAGCAAGACCGAGGTCGATGGCGCGACGCGCAGTGTCGTCCAGTTGCTCGACCACGAGTCGCGTATCGTCGAGTTGAGCCGTATGCTCTCGGGTTCTCCAGACTCGGATGCGGCCCACAGCCATGCAGTCGAACTCCTCCACGCCCGGAACCGCTGATGCCGCCCCGGCTCCGGCTGCGCCCGGTGATGGCACAGCCTGTGATGCCGAGGGGGCTCCGGTTGCGCCCGGTGATGGCACAGCCCGTGGTGCCGAGGGGGCTCCGGTTGCGCCCGGTGATGGCACAGCCCGTGGTGCCGCCCCGGCTCCGGCTGCGCCCGGTGATGGCACAGCCTGTGGTGCCGAGGGGGCTCCGGTTGTGCCCGGCGAAAGCACCGGATGCGCGCCTTTGGGTCCGGATTTGGATAAGTTGAGTTCCCGATGACGAAGCACATCTTCGTGACGGGAGGAGTGGTCAGTGGGCTCGGCAAGGGGCTCACCGGAAGTTCCCTCGGCCGCCTTCTGAAGGCCAGAGGTCTCAGGGTCACCATGCAGAAGCTCGACCCGTACCTCAATATCGATCCCGGCACGATGAACCCGTTCGAGCACGGCGAGGTGTTCGTCACCGACGACGGGGGAGAGACCGACCTTGATCTCGGTCACTATGAGCGTTTCATCGACGAGAGTCTCACTCAGGACTCCAATTCCACCACCGGGTCGATCTACTCGTCGGTGATCGCCGCGGAACGGCGTGGCGACTACCTGGGTCGAACCGTCCAGGTGATCCCCCATATCACCGATGAGATCAAGAGGCGGATCACTCGGCTCGCATCCGATGAGGTGGATGTGGTGATCACCGAGGTGGGCGGCACGGTCGGTGACATTGAGATACTCCCGTTCCTTGAAGCGGTCCGACAGTTCCGTCTGGACGTGGGCCGTGAGAACGTGCTCTACGTCCATGTCACGCTGGTTCCGTTCATCGGCCCGTCCTCGGAGCAGAAGACCAAGCCCACGCAGCATTCGGTGACCGAGCTCCGTAGTCGCGGCATCCAACCGGACGCGATCGTGTGCCGTTCAGACGACCCGATCAGCATTGATCTGAGGCGCAAGATCTCGAACCTGTGCGATGTGCCGCTCGAGGGTGTCGTCAATGCGGCCGACGCAGCGAGCCTCTATGAGATCCCCGTCGTGCTTCACGAGGCAGGACTCGACGACCATGTCTGCAGACTCCTTGGACTCGACGACCACACCTTGGACCTCGAAGGTTGGAATCAGCTCGTGGCCCGGGTGAAGGCGGCATCCACACCGGTTCGCATCGGTGTCATCGGCAAGTACGTCAGCCTGCCCGACGCGTATCTGTCGGTCGTTGAGGCACTCAACCATGCGGGAATCCATCATGGCATCGAGATCGATCTTGAATGGGTGCAGGCTGAAGAAGCCGAGGGTCTGTTGGCGGCGGGCCGATTGAGGGATCTCGACGGCATCGTCATCCCCGGAGGATTCGGCGAGCGGGGTATCGAAGGCAAGATCGCAGCTGCCGCATACGCGCGTGAGAACAACGTTCCGTGTCTGGGTCTGTGCCTCGGAATGCAGGTGATGACCATCGAATACGCTCGCAATGCGCTGAACCTCGCCGGCGCCAACTCCACCGAGTTCGACCCCCGGACCCGTCATCCGGTCATTGACCTGATGGAGAGCCAGCGTGACGTGACCGATATGGGGGGCACGATGCGGCTCGGCGCCTATGTCGCCCAGCTCAAGCCAGGTTCGAGGGTTGCGCTGGCCTACGGTGAGGAAGTGGTGTCTGAGCGGCATCGGCATCGATACGAGTTCAACCCCAAGTACCGCAAGCGCTTCGAGCAGAGCGATCTCACGTTGAGCGGCGAGTCTCCCGACGGCCGGCTCGTTGAGTTCATCGAGTTGGAGAACCATCCGTATTGGATCGGTACTCAGGCCCATCCCGAGTTCAAGAGCCGCCCGGACCGCCCTGCGCCGCTGTTCCGCACCTTTGTTGAGGCCGCTCTTGACCGTGCTGCGGGTCGGAATCCGCAACTGCTCAGTGTTGACGAACCCATTGTTGACGAACCCATTGTCGATGAACCCATTGTTGACGAACCCAGTGTTGACGAACCCATTGTCGACGAACCGGGGGTAGACGCCGACTTGGCAGCCGCTGAGAAGTCGTGACCGGTCGCCGTGGGCGGTCCCCATCGGGATTTCGTGGATTGAGCGAGCGGACCGTTCACCGCGGGGCGCTCGTCACGGTCGTTTCAGGAGAGTTCGAAACCCCCGACGGCGTCGTGGTCCAGCGCGAGATCGTGCGCCATCCCGGCGCCGTGTCGGTCGTGCCCGTGATCGACGACGAGGTGATTCTGGTCCGTCAGTATCGACCCGCTGCCGACTCCGAGATGTTGGAGATTCCGGCGGGGAAGCGGGATGTTCCCGGTGAGTCCCCCGAGACGACCGCCGAGCGGGAACTGATCGAGGAGATCGGTTATTCGGCAGGTTCGTTGGTGCAGTTGGCCACCTTCTACAACTCGGTCGGCTTCTGCGACGAGTACTCGTACGTCTTCTTGGCAACCGAGTTGGAGAAGGCGCCGATCAATCCCCAGGGTCCCGAGGAACAACACATGTCCGTTGTGCGTCTGGCGCTCGACGACGCGGTTGCCGCCGTGTCCTCCGGGGAGATAGAAGACGCCAAGACGGTGATCGGCCTGATGATGGCACTTCGTCGTCTGGGCCGGTGACCAATGGACCCGCCGAGCGGCAGAGGGGCACCCAGCGCCTCTGACGATGTTGAATCGGTGTTGCTCGAAGAGAATGCACAAGATTTCCTCACCTGGCTGGCGATCGAGAGGGGCCGTGCCCAAAACACACTCGAGTCGTATCGCCGCGACCTGCTCCGCTACCAGGCCCACCTCGGCCGCCGGGGTGTCGGCATGGCGACGGCTGCCGGCGACGACATCGTGGCCTTCGTTCATGTGCTGGTCGGGTCGGGCTTGGCGGCGTCATCTGTGAAGCGGACCCTGGTCGCGGTGAGGGGCCTGCACCGGTTCCTGGTCGCCGAGGAGATGCGGCTCGACGACCCTTCGGTCGACGTGGAGATCCCCCAGGTGCCCCGGGGGCTCCCCAAGGCGCTGACCGTCGCCGAAGTCGCTTCGTTGATCGACGCGGTGGCGGGTGACGATCGGGTGGCGCGGCGCGACCGGGCGATCCTCGAGACGCTCTACGGCACCGGGGCACGGGTCTCGGAGTTGGTGAGCCTGTCTCTGGCCGATATTGATCTGCACGACGGACTCATGCGTCTTCTGGGCAAGGGGGGCACCGAACGCATCGTGCCAGTCGGACGACACGCGGCCGCGGCGCTCCAGCAGTGGTTCGAGCCGCAGGGACGCCCGGAAATGGAACCGGAACGCTGGGCTCGTCGCACCGATGCCGATGCGGTGTTCCTCAACCAACGAGGTTCTCGACTGTCCCGTCAGGGAGCCTGGGGGGTCGTTCGCCGCTACGCCATAGAAGTGGGCCTCGGCGCAAGACTCTCTCCCCATGTGCTGCGCCACTCCTGTGCCACGCACATGTTGGATCATGGCGCAGACGTCCGGACTGTCCAGGAACTGCTCGGTCACGCATCGATCTCCACGACTCAGGTCTATACGAAGGTCTCGATTGAGCGATTGATGAATGTGTACCGCGCGGCTCACCCGCGGGCCACCGGTGTTGGCTGATGGGCGACTGATGCGCGAACTGTGGCACCTGATTCGCCGCTTCTTTGCGGCATTGCCCAACCGAGACCCTTCCGAAACTGACCGCATCTGGGTTGAGTCGATGTTGTCTGCGTCGGAGTACGCGCTGTGGGCGCGCCAGTACCCGCCCGACCGTCGCCACAGCGCGTCCGTAGCCCGCCAAGTTGAGCGTGAGCTTGCCAACAGATCAGTGTCAGACGACGACACAAGCTGGGTGGCGGCCGCGGCGCTGTTGCATGACATCGGCAAGATCGAGGCTGGCCTTGGTACCTGGGGCCGCGTGCCCGCCACCGTCGTCGCCAGGATCGTCGGGCCTGACCGTACACGTCTGTGGATTCATCACGATGGCTGGCGCGTCAGGGTCAGCAGCTATCTGAGCCATCCCGAGATCGGCGCGGATCTGTTGCGTGGCGCGCAGAGCGATCCCCGTGTAATCGCTTGGGCCGCCGAGCATCACCAACAGTCCGACAGCTGGACGATCGCCCCTGAGTTCGCCGAAGTGCTCCACGAATTCGACAACGACTGAGTGATGGGAAGTGAGAAATGGCCTGCGTCCCCGGCGAGGCACTATCACCGTCCCCAACTAACCCGCCGTCTGGTCTCAGGCGCTACACGACAGTGTCGGTGTCCGCGGTAGCGGTGTCACCGGACACGTCGTCCCCACCTGATCCTGACACCAAGCCCCAAGGAGACTGCTGAGTAATGCCGATTTCGCTCGACACGCAAGCGTCTGACCTGGGGTTTTGCCACCCAGGTTTCGCGATTTGGGGACATAATCAGCAGTCTCCAAGGGCCTCAAGCGAAGAAAGCCCCTCAGCCGGCACCGCGGCCGTGAAACATCAAGCGAAGAACACACCCCCAGCCATCGCAGCACACACAACCAACGCGAACGAACCGATCGCGAACACCAACACCCGCGTCTGCTCCGCGAACCGCGTGTCAACCGCAGCGAACCGCGTGTCAACCGCAGCGAACCGCGTGTCAACCGCAGCGAACCGCGTGTCAACCGCAGCGAACCGCGTGTCAACCGCAGCGAACTGCTTCTGAATCGCCGCGAACTGCTCAGCGAGATCCTCGCGGAGCTGCGCGAACTGAACATCCATCTTGGCCTCAAGAGCGACGAACCCAGCCTGAGTCTTGGCCTCCAAGTCCTTGAGGTCGCGTTTGGTGGCGAACTGCTCCCATCCTCCAGGTGGTTGCTGCGCCATAAGAAACTCTGCCTCCTGTTGACCCAAACTGTCGGCAAGACTGCTGAAAATATCGGATCGTTGCTGTTCTGTGAGGGCCACTACGGCCTCCCGTCTGATTCGTAATGGATTCAACCAGGGGGAAGTAGTTCGTAAGCAACACCGTAACACCAAAACAAACCAGAAACAATCTGATTGCCAGGCCCCCACCCCCGGGTCGAATCGTCGCCCTGCCGGACAAGCGGGCAGAGAGCACTGGCGCTCCATGTCACGCCTTTGATCTCGCGGACCTCTCAGACGCTGGGCCACGGGCGGGCTGCTGGGCCACGGGGTGCGATTCAGTCCTCGGGGAGGAAGCCGATGTTGGACTTGGCTCTTGCCAGGGTCTCGGCGGCTATGGCGCGGGCCTTGTCGGCACCGGTTCTCAATAGTCTCGCGGTCTCTGCGGGGTCGGCTTCGAGTTCGGCGAACCGGGCCTGCACCGGGGTGAGCAGAGCTGCGACCGCTTCGGCGGTGTCTGCTTTGAGAGGCCCGTACTGCTGGTACTCGCCGGCGAGGTCCTCGGGACTGTTGTCGGTGGCGGCACCGAGTATCGACAGGAGATTGCTCACTCCGGGCTTGTTGTCGATGTCGAAGCGGACCTCCGCATCGTTGTCGGTGACCGCGCTGCGTATCTTCTTTCGGATCTGGGCGGGGTCGTCGAGAAGGTCGATCGTCCCCTTGGGCGAGTTGAGAGACTTGGACATCTTGTCGTTGGGCCGTTGGAGGTCCATGACCCGCGCCCCGGCACTCGGAATCACTGCGGTGGGCAGCACGAAGGTCTCGCCGTAGCGGTAGTTGAACCGCTCGGCGACGTCGCGGGTCAGTTCAATGTGTTGACGCTGGTCGGCCCCTACAGGCACGTCGTTTGTGTCATAGAGCAGGATGTCGGCCGCTTGCAGCGCCGGATAGGTGAACAGGCCGGCTGAGATGAACTCCTGGCGGTCTGACTTGTCCTTGAACTGGGCCATTCGGGAGAGCTCCCCGAACGACGCGGTGCATTCGAGCAGCCAGGCGCACTCGGTGTGTTCGTGCAGATGGCTCTGCACGAACAGGGTGCAGACGTCGGGGTCCAACCCGGCGGCTATCAACATCTGGGCGAGTCGCAGTGACTCTCTGCCAATCACGCCGGGTTCCTGGGGGATGGTGACCGAGTGAAGGTCCACGATGCAGAAGAAGGCGTCTGTGGAGTGCTGCATCCTCGCCCAGTTGCGGACGGCGCCGAGGTAGTTGCCGAGATGGAGCTGGCCCGTGGGCTGGATGCCGGACAAAACGCGTCTCATAGAAGCGCAGGCTACGCGCCCCGACCGCCTTCGCCATGTCAACCGCCGGTATAACCCGCTTTGTGGCTTGGCCGCGTTCTAAGCTGATCCCGATGCCGTACGAGGTGCAGACTGCCGTTTTCGAAGGCCCGTTCGACTTGTTGCTGCACCTGATCCTGAAGCAGCAAGTCGAGCTGTACGACGTCAACCTGAGCGAGATCGTCGATGCCTACCTGCAGCAGATCGAAGCCATGGAGCGGCGGGACCTCGAGGTGGCGACCGAGTTCCTGCTGATAGCCGCAACGCTCGTGGAGTTGAAGACCCGTCGCCTGCTCCCCGAGGACAGCGCGATCGACCTCGACGATGAACTCGGCCTCTGGGAGGAGCGCGACCTGCTGCTGGCACGGTTGGTCGAATGCAAGGTGTTCAAGGATGCGGCTGCGGTTCTGCGCAGCCTCTCAGCTGATGCCGCGCGGTCCTATCCCCGGCGTGTCGGGCCGGTTGAAGACCATTTCATCGGTCTTGCCCCCGACCTGTTGCGCAACACCACCCTCGAGGATCTGCGAGCCGCCTACGGCCGGGCAACAGCGCCCAAGCCGGTGGTGCGAGTCGACCTCTCGCATGTCAGCCCGATCAAGATCACCGTGGCGAAGGTGGTGGGCGAACTTGTGGAGGAACTTCCTCGGCACGGTCGCATGACCTTCCGTCAGATCACCTCCGAACTGGTCGACCGCATTGAGGTGGTCGTCTACTTCCTGGCGCTGCTGGAGTTGTTCAAACGCGGGATCGTGGAGCTCGAACAGTCCAAGACCTTCGGAGACATCACGATTGTCTGGCAGGGTGGCGTCTGGCAGGGTGGAGCGGTTGAGTCAGTCGGTGTGATCGGCGTCGATGACTATGAAGGCTGAGAGGTTGGGAGCGGGTTGACAATGGCTGAAGATCACGTCCCGGCTGCGGTCGAAGCGATTCTGTTGGTTGCAGAGGAACCTTTGCCGCCCGAGTTGCTGGCCCAACTCGTTGGGTCCACGCCGATCGAGATAGAGGCGTTGTGCAGCGACTTGGCCGACCAGTACGAGGCGGAGGGCCGCGGCTTCGTCCTCAAGCGGGTGGCTGGTGGATACCGCTACCAGACTGCAGTCGAGCAGACCCCCTATGTCGAGCGCTACGTGCTCGAGGGCCAGTCGTCGCGCCTGTCCGCGGCTGCGCTCGAGACCCTTGCCGTCGTCGCCTACAAGCAACCGGTGTCGCGCAATCAGATAGCTTCGATCCGCGGTGTCAATGTCGATGGCGTGGTGCGAACGCTGCAGGTTCGGGGCTACATCGACGAGGTGGCCCGCGACCCGGGACCGGGCCAGGCAGTTCTGTACGGGACCACTCCGGCGTTTCTTGAACGGATGGGCATCGACTCGGTGGGCGAGCTGGCGCCGCTCGGGGAGTTCTTCCCGACCACCGAGGTGGTCGAGGCCTTGGAGCGGAGCCTTCATGTGGTGCCCGAGGACGAACTGTTCGATGATCCTCGACAGGACGGCGACAACGATGAGACCGGTGGAATCGACGGGGGCTGAGGGGGCGGGCGAGCGGCTCCAGAAGGTGTTGGCCCGGCACGGGTTCGGCAGTCGGCGGGCATGCGAGGAGCTCATCGCGCAGAGTCGCGTCACCGTGGACGGCGACGTGGCGGTCCTGGGTCGCCGAGTGGATGTGGATCGAGACGAGGTCGCTGTCGACGGTGTGGTTGTCGGGGTGCGTCCGGATCTGGTGCACTACCTGTTGAACAAACCGCCGGGCGTCATCAGCACCGCCCATGACCCGCAGGGTCGCCGGACTGTGATCGATCTGGTCCCTTCCGAGCCCCGGGTGTTCCCGGTGGGTCGCCTCGACGGCGAGACCGAGGGTCTTCTGCTGTTGACCAACGACGGGGAGATGACCCAGCGGTTGACCCATCCCTCCTACGGCGTCGAGAAGGAGTACCTGGCGCACCTTCGAGGCAACCCCAGCC
This sequence comes from Candidatus Aldehydirespiratoraceae bacterium, assembly GCA_965208435.1. Taxonomy (GTDB): domain Bacteria; phylum Actinomycetota; class Acidimicrobiia; order Acidimicrobiales; family Aldehydirespiratoraceae; genus VXYK01. Next base: position 3,152,337 of record OZ242337.1, read on the forward strand.
GTTCGGCGCTGCGCCGGCTGCGCGAGGGAGTCACCCTCGACGATGGCCCCACCGCGCCGGTCCGTGTGGTCCGCGTTGAAGCCGATCTCGTCAAGATCACCATCCATGAGGGACGGAACCGTCAGGTGCGAAGGATGTGCGAGGAGGTCGGCTACCCGGTGGTCCGCCTCGTGCGCACCCGAATCGGACCTCTGGTGGATCGATCACTGGCGCCGGGGGAGTGGCGGGAATTGTCCGCGACGGAACTGAGGAGCCTGGAAGTGGCGGTCGGCAACGCTGATGCATAGTCGCTCAGAGGCCGAGCGAGCATGTGGGACAACGCGGACCATACGGCGCGAGGCCGTGGCCCAGCGGCCCGCCCGTGGCCCAGCGGCCCGCCCGTGGCCCAGCGGCCCGCCCGTGGCCCAGCGGCCCGCCCGTGGCCCAGCGGCCCGCCCGTGGCCCAGCGGCCCGCCCGTGGCCCAGCGGCCCGTGAGCGCAGCGAACAGGAGCGGGAGTGGAGCGCAGCGAACAGGAGCGGAAGTGGCACTGTTGCTACATGACAGGCTCTCACCTGTACGCAGGCACCCTCTGGCCATGTTCGGCCCGACCTCAAATTCGTCACTGAACCGCGGACGCTACGGGTAGCATCGCGGTCCGTGAGCGAGAAGCGGACCGCAATCGTCGTCGGCGTGGGGCTGATCGGAGGATCCGTGGCGCTGGCTCTGCGCCGTTCGGGCTGGCATGTCATCGGCGTTGACTCCGACGGGGCCAACGCTCGAGCAGCATTGGACGCCGCAGTGGTGGACGAGTTGGGAGACCTGGGCCCGTGTGATCTGGCAGTGATCGCCACGCCGGTCAATTCGATCCCGGATCTGGCCCAGGGCGCGCTGGACGCCGGCGCGGCCGTGGTCACCGATGTCGGCAGCGTGAAAGCGCCGATAGCCGAGGCGGTGACCGACGGGCGTTTCGTTGCGGGGCACCCGATTGCGGGCAGCGAGCAGGACGGCGTCTTCGGGGCAACAGCTGACATGTTCAGCGGCGCGGCCTGGGTGCTGTGCCCCACAGCGGCCACCGACGATGCTGCTTTATCGCAGGTCAAAGATGTGGTTGCCGCCACCGGGGCTCAGGTGGTCGTGGTGTCACCCGAACGCCACGACTCCCTGATCGCCGTTGTCTCCCATGTGCCGCACCTGACCGCGGCCACACTGATGCGGGTCGCCGTGGGGCGCGCTGAAAAGCAACGTAACCTGCTTCGCTTCGCGGCGGGCGGATTCCGCGACATGACCCGCATAGCGGCAGGGCAACCCACGATCTGGCCGGCGATCTGCGCGCAGAACTCGAATGCGATCGTGGGTGTGCTCGACGACCTCATTTCAGAGTTGGGTTCATTGCGTGAGATCGTGGCTGACGGCGATGAACTGCAGCTGCTCGCCCATCTCGAGGGTGCGAGGGTCGCGCGCCGGAATCTGCCGACGACTGCCCCCGACGCCGAGGCACTGTCGGAGATGCGGGTTCCGGTATTGGATCGTCCCGGCGAGCTGGCGGCCATTGCCATGCTGGCCACCGAGCTCGATGTCAATATCTACGACCTGGAGATCGCCCATTCACCAGAGGGACCGCGCGGCGTGGTGGTGCTGCTGGTCGAGTCCGACACGGCGCAGAGACTGCAGGCCGCCCTGAGTCAGCAGGGTTACCGTCCGTCGATTCAGCCGATTCAACCGTTGGGTTGACATGGTGCACCAAACAGCGATGCTTAGCGCAATGTCTGCTGATCCACTGCCCATCGAGCCGCTGGACCGCCCGCCGGATGCGGCCGTTGTGCTGCCGGGATCAAAGAGCATCACCAACCGCGCCCTTGTGACCGCAGCCTTGGCCGACGGCGTTACTCGGCTTGAATCGGCGCTGTTCGCCGACGACACCCTGGCGATGATCGACGGTCTGGGCGCCCTCGGCGTCAGCTGTGTGCCCGACGGTGCGGACGGCTCGATCACGGTGGAGGGTTGCGGCCCGGGGTTCGCCGGTACAGGGTTCGCCGACGCAGCCGAGTCCACCGAAGCGGTCGTGAACGCTCGACGTTCCGGCACGACGAGTCGTTTCCTGATGCCGGTGGCGGCTCTGAGAAGTGTGCCTTCGGTGATCGACGGTGACCGGCAACTGCAAGCACGCCCCATGGGCCACCAGATCAGTGCCCTGCGCGAACTGGGCGTGTCCGTGACCGAACTCGGGCGGCCCGGTCGTCTGCCGGTTCGTGTCCAGGGCCCGATCACGGGGCGAGCCTGCGGTATTGCGGGCGATGCCAGCAGTCAGTTCGCTTCGGGCCTGCTGCTCGCCGGGGGAGCGGCCGGGCTCTCGGTCCGCCTCGCCCCCGACCCTGTGAGCTGGCCGTATCTGGAGATGACTCTCGCGGTCATGGGCGCCTTCGGCGCCACAGTTGATATCGCCGAACCCATCAGTTCCAGCGAGGGCAGGGTGGTGACGGTCCGAGGCGATTATCACAGTCCGGGCACCTACAGGGTCGAGCCGGATGCCAGCACGGCGTCGTACTTTCTTGCGGCGGCGGCCATAACCGGTGGGCGGGTGCGAATCGAGGGCCTCGGCCGCACGTCCATACAGGGCGATGTTGCTTTTGCAGACGTGCTCGCTGAGATGGGCGCGGAGGTAACCGTCGGCGACGACAGCATCGAAGTCTCCGGCGGGTCTCTGCACGGTGTGGAGGTCGACCTCGCAGAGATCTCCGACACAGCCCCGACGTTGGCGGTCGTTGCCGCCTTCGCGTCCGGAACCACGACGGTGTCGGGGATCGGTTTCGTGAGGAACAAGGAGAGCGATCGTCTCGCGGGGCCGGTTGCGGAACTGAATCGCTGCGGGATCGACGCTGTCGAGACCGAGGACGGGTTTGTGGTGCGACCTTCGAGACTTCCGGTGGCCGCGGCATTCGAGACCTACCAGGATCATCGGATGGCCATGGCTTTCTCGTTGATCGGATTGGTGGTACAAGGAGTGTCGGTGTGTGATCCCGGCTGCGTGGTGAAGACGTTCCCCGGTTACTTCGGCGCGCTGGAGCAGCTCCGATGATCGCGGTGGTCGGTTCTCCTAGGGTGCTGCTGTGAGGGGTCGCGGCTGCCGCGGGCATGATCGCGTTGGCCACGCTGCTGTGAGGGTGCCTGGGGTGCTGCTGTGAGGGTGATCGCGATCGACGGACCGGCGGGGTCGGGGAAGTCCACTGTCGCCCGCGCTGTCGCGGACCGGCTCGGCGTCGAGTACCTCGATACCGGCGCGATGTACCGGTCGGTGGCGTTCACGGTTCTGGGCGCCGCCGGTGATCCCGAAGACCTCGAGTTCGCGGCCAACGCCGCGCGTGCCATGGAGCTCAGTCTCAGCGACGACCGGATCGTGGTGAACGGTATCGACGCCACCTTGCAGATCCGCGGCCCGGAGGTGACCAGGGCGGTGAGTGCTGTTGCTGCGAATCCGATGGTGCGACGTGAGATGGTCTCACGTCAACGCGAGTGGATCGAGCGTCGCGGTGGCGGCGTTCTCGAGGGGCGCGACATCGGCACTGTCGTGTTTCCTGATGCCGAATTGAAGGTCTATCTCACTGCCGACGAGAACGTGAGGGCGCAACGTCGAGCCAAAGAGGTGACGGATCTCGACTATCAGACTGTCGCGGCAGATCTCAGCAGGCGTGACACGGTCGACTCCACCAGGGACGTCGCCCCGTTGATCGAAGCCGATGACGCGATCATTATTGACACCTCAACGCTGACCGTCGAAGAGGTGGTCGCCCGGATCGTGGAATTGTTGTCGAACAGCGATGCGAAGGGCCGTTAGAGCAGACGATGAGCGCCACAAGGCGATGAGCCCAAGCAGACTATGAGCCCAGAAGCAACCTACGGCTCGCAGAGCGGTGATACGCCGGCCCGCAGTCGACAGTCGTGGCCCGGCCGGCTCCTGTATCGCTGCTTCTGGGTGGTCATCTATATTCCGATCAAGATTCTCTTTCGCCTGAGGGTTGAGGGCAGAGAGAATCTGCCGGACGGCCCCTTCGTTCTTTCGGCCGTTCATCGTTCGTTCGCGGACACCCCGATCGTCGGGGTGATCACCGGGAAACGCCTGCGGTTCATGGGCAAGGAGAGCCTCTGGAACTCGAGGCTGCTCGGGACGTTTCTGACGGTGATGGGTGGGTTTCCAGTGGAGCGGGGCTCGGCTGATCGCACTGCTCTGCGGGCTGCAGGCGACGTTCTGGCCCTGGGTGAGCCTCTGGTGATGTTCCCAGAGGGCACCCGCCGGCAGGGAGCGCGACTCGACCGCGAACTGGTGCTTGACGGTCCGGCCTTCGTGGCGGCTCGTGCGGGCGTGCCGATTGTGCCGGTCGGACTCGGTGGAACACCGAGCGCGCTTCCGGTGGGTTCGGTGATACCCCGACCCGCCAAGGTGGTCGCCATCATCGGTGAGCCGATCCAGCCACCGCCGAAAGTCGGCGGGAGGGTCCCGCGCCGAGTTGTGCACGAGCTCACCGAGACCCTCTACCGCGAGCTCAACGACGTCTTCATCGAAGCCCGGGTAGCCGCCGGCGACGAACCACCTCCCCGCTGAGAGCCCGCCATTCCTGTGTCTACGCCATGGGCGAGCTTCACAAATGACCACCCATCAACTTAGAATGTGCGCGGATTGAACATTGTGGGTGCGCCGAGGCCTGTTGTCTCCCGCTCATGTTCGCTGCGCTCACGGGCCGCTCGGGCCACGGCCTCGTTCGGTCGCGGCCGTGTGCGGGGTCAATCCGCTCGGCCTCTTAGGCGGACGAGAAAGACGAAACGCGGCCCTCGACGAAACGGAGCGAAGAGGCTCTTGAATTCGCCTCGGATGCGCTCGGCGATCCGCGACTGCTTCGTCATGACTTCCCGTTATCTTCCACAGTTCGTCGCCAAGTTTCATATGGCGAGTTGCGAATACGATTTCAACCGGGCACAGGCGCTAACTCTCGCGGACTGCCCTTTGGGCAAGCGCCGGTAGAGTTGGCGGACAGTTGGATTCTGTCCATTCATCACAGGGCGTTGCAAACACGCTCAGATGCGACGAGTGTAGGAGAGTTGTGAACGAGAGCCCTGAACAGCACTCTCAGCTAAAGGGTCTTGTCCTTGCTGCCTTTGCTATTGCCGCAAAGGACCGTCAGACCGAGTGGCATCGTATGAGAGGTAGTGTGCTGAAGAACCGACTGTTGGACCTGACCAACCGACGATTCGATGAGGCGGACTATGGTGCAGACCGATTCGGCACTCTCGTCGAACGGCTTGACGGGTTGCTCGTTATTGACCACTCCGCCAAGCCGTTCATCGTCGAGTTGTGCGAGCCGTACCGCTCAGAGATCGACTTGGCGGAACAGGCACACCAGTCTCGTTCGAAAGGAACCATCAGATCGGACCTTTGGAACGCGATCATGGACTACAGCGGCGTCGGGGAATGGGTCTGGGATCGTTCATCGGGTATGGCTGTCCCCGCAGACGAGGCGGTCGACGGGAATGCGGGAGATCTTCTTCCAACGCTGGACCGACCTACCCTCCAGGCTTGGCGAACCGGATTCTTCGAAGAGCACTCGCCGGGACTGCAAGGTCAAGAAGCACTTGAGCTTGAAGACTGGGCGCGTAAGGGCCTCGGTACTGCGGCGCTTCCGATGCGCCTCCGCGGACTCTGGAACGCGCGAATGCGGGAACAGGTTTGGGAGCGGCTACTCCAGTTCTTCCAAACACACGAATTGGAACCGCCGGTGGATGCGTTCGTTTCAAAGCGGTCACGAGAACCGGCCGATGAGCTTCGGTCATTCATTCTGCGGTGCATTGCAATAATGAGCGAGCAAGAATTGAGAGGATTGACAATCCCGGCAGATATCGCTATGCGGGCGCATCGATGACGGATACTACGCCTCTCATATGGCATGTGGCTCTCCCTCGAACCGACCCAGCAGATGACATCGCTAGAAAGGCATCAGCACGAGGTTGGGAAGTGGCCCGCGTCCAGTGCGTCCGACTCGCTTCGGGACGCGGGAGGGTGCGCGACTTGCTACAGCGCCGCGATGCCGCCCAGATGTATGAAGACATGCACCGTAGACCGGTCGCGGTGATCTACGAGGGAAAACCCGTCGTCAGAACCGATCCCCGCCCACCCTTTCGAGACGACCGGGCAGTCTCGCTTCGTGAGTTTTGCAAATACAAGTGCTATGCAGAGAATGTCAGATCCGACTGGGAGCCAGCTTTCGATGCATGGCTGACGAACATCAAGTGTGATGGCCGAGACGATCCCAGGATCCTCCCGTTCCAAATCTTCTCGGCGAAAGAAGCCTTTGAACTCGATGAGTTGGCCGAGCGTCAGCGGTTCCGACGCTCGCACAGGGTCCGCGGCGCGCTGGTGGACAAGCGCAAGCGAAGATGGTCGTCGGCGCGTCCAGGAACGCGGCATGGCCGGGAGCCTCAGGCCGTTCGTGGCCTGCGACTCGACGACGGGTACCACTGGGATGTGACGATGTCAGGCTCTCCGGTTATCACCTCGTCGACTACGATCTGGGAGGTACGTTCCGGTGGATACATAAACGTTTATCCCGATGGATGCATGCGTACCGGTAAGAACAGCCGATTGATTTGGAGCGCGGCGGATAGCGCGAAGGCCGACGAGCACGAACGGAAGCGAAGCCGCTCCAAATAGCGAATGCCCCGACCACTTGGCGGGGCATTCGCAAAAACTTAAATTATGCGAGGTCTCAGCCATCGAGAGGGGATCTCGGTGGACATTCGGTTGCGCAGCGGAGACTTATGAGTCTCGCCTCGCGATAGTCAGGGCAACCGCTGGGTTCACCTCCACTCTCACATAACTGGCACCCAGAACGGAGCTACCGTTCTGAGCGCCCTCCTCAGCTTTTGGCCTTGGATCACCCTCAAGAATAGCAGAAGAGTGGTGGAGTGCAACATGAATGTGGTTTGCGCAACGGTGCCAGTCGCCAGAATTGGCCGACAAGCCGCGAGCACGGTGACGGGCGACTTCCTGATCAAGCGGGTTGCAACGGATCGCACAGCGCTGTGGGCAGCGCAGGATGTCTTAGTTCCGGTCAGAACCGCTGGTGATGTTCCCTGAGGGTACTCGTCAACACGGCCCTCGACTCGACCGCGAACTGGTGCTTGACGGTCCGGCCTTCGTGGCGGCTCGTACGGGCGTGCCGATTGTGCCGGTCGGACTCGGTGGAACACCGAGCGCGCTTCCGGTGGGTTCGGTGATACCCCGACCCGCCAAGGTGGTCGCCATCATCGGTGAGCCGATCCAGCCACCGCCGAAAGTCGGCGGGAGGGTCCCGCGCCGAGTTGTGCACGAGCTCACCGAGACCCTCTACCGCGAGCTCAACGACGTCTTCATCGAAGCCCGGGTAGCCGCCGGCGACGAATGGCCCCCCGCCGACTAGCTGTGACTCCGTGGCAGGCTGCTGGTGCGCCCGTCAGCGGGCAGACCTGAGCCTGAGCCGATTCCAGAGCTGTACCGCAGTCTGAATTGGAAGTAGTACGAGCGCACCGAGGCAACCGCTCCCGGTCTTGGCGGGCGCGCGGTATGGCTGTGAACGCCTTCGGTCTGAGCCGGAACTGGAGCCGACGAGTTCGACGAGCTTGGTGTTGGCTGGAGGATGGCTCATCGCCTCGTTCAGGTACGCTTGGAGGTCGCCCCAGTCGTCGGGGTGGCAGCGGACCATCATCTCCAAATTGTTGGACAGCCCCGTCTCAGTGAGGTTGGCTGATCCGACGAGGGCGGCGACAGTCCTCCCGCCGCGTTTGGCGACTATCGCCTTGCCGTGGGCGATCTTCTTGGTGGGTTTAGAGCGGTACCAGTTGTGAACTGTCAGGTTGTTTCGACGTAGAAACATTGAAGCGGTCGCGCGGTCTGTCTCCGTCGCTTTTGTGAAGTTGTTGGGGGTCATGTCGCCGATGACGAGAGTTACCCTCTGGTGGCTGCTTACGTGTCGGGACAGCCAAGCCAACCCCTTTACCGACGTATATCCGGTGCATACGAACAGGTCGGCGTCGCGATGCTCTGCAAGGAAAGAACTGATTTTGCGTTCAGTTCGGGCTGGGTGACCATCTGGCATGGACGAACAGCATAAGAGCGTGATTCGAGAACGAGTGCTACGGCCAGGCTGTGCGGGTGTAGATGGTGACCGCGGCGATCTCGGCGGGGGTTAGTACCTTCGCGAAGGCGGGCATCGTGTTGCGGCCCTCAGCCACCACTGCTGATTGAGTCGAGGGGTCAGGGTAACGGCTCACTACCACTCCGGCCAGGGGGGTGCCGACTCCGCCGCTTCCATCGTTGCCGTGGCAGTCGGCGCAGTGCTCGGCGTAGAGCTCCTGCGCGTCGATCGATGCCGTGGGCAGGGTTTGTCGGGCCTCCGCGAGCGGTGCGGCCCCTTGAAGCGTGAACAGCATGACCACCGCCGTCGCCGCGGCCACTCCGACGATGTACTGCACCGCAGAGACCGCGCGTGCCCAATTGCGGTCAGCAGTGTCGAGCGGTGCCGGCTTGCGGCCGTCCGGCCACAGCGCTGCGACGACACATCCGTAGGCAATGCAGCCGAGGATCGAATGCAGCGCACCCATGGGGCTGTCGCTGCCGAATCCCAGGACCCAGACACAGTGGAAGGCGACCGGAAGCGAGAGACCGACGGCGACCGTGGCGATCAGGCTCCGCAACTCGGACAACCACAGTCTGCCGGCCGGTCGAAGGCCGAACAGTCCAGCCAGTTTGAAACCGATCGCGGCCTGAGCGACCAGGAGCACAGCGACGACGAGCGTGAGCGCGTTCTTCCACTCAACTGAAGAATCAAAGCCGTAGAGCACGAAGTCCCGGCCCGTGGGTTCGTGCACCACGCTGTATGCCCCGAGCGCCACCGACGCCGCTGCACCGGCAGCGAGCCCCCGAAACGGCACTTGTCTCAGTAGCTGTCTGGGGTCGGTCACGCGTCGCTTACGGCGGCCGGAAGCGACTCGAGCACCTCGCTGGCGTCGATGTCACGGTCGTCGAGTCCAAGCCGGTCTTCGGGGAGTCCGAGCGTGACCGTCGCGGCCGCGTCGATGGCTCGGAGCAGTTGGCGAAGGTTGCGCGGCGGCGGGAAGTACTCGTCTTCGTCGGTTACCCGCACCTCCTCGACGCCGTCGGTCGGAGCGAGCCGGTCGATCACCGACAACACGAGATCCTCGGGCGCCGAGGCTCCCGCGGTCACCCCGACGGTGCCGGTCAGGTCGTCGGGCAGTTCGCCCGCGGAGTTTATGCGGTACACATGCTCGCAACCTGCTTCTCTGGCCAGCGCCGCGAGTGCTTTGGTGTTAGAGGAGTTGGATGAGCCGATCACGATCATGGCGTCGACTCGGCCGGCGATCTTCATCAATGCCGACTGACGGTTGGTGGTGGCGAAGCAGAGGTCGGAGCGTTCGGGCTGCCAGAGCTGCGGGAAGCGCTCCCGTGCCGCTTCGAGCACTCCGGCCCATTCGCGGTGCGACAGTGTGGTTTGGGCCAGAACGGCGATGGGGGAGTCGAATTCGGGCAGGTCCGCCACGTCTTTAGCGGTCTCGACGCGGTGGATGGCCTCGGGAGCGACAGCCATCGTCCCGACTGCCTCCTCGTGTCCCTCGTGACCGACATAGACGATCTGGTAGCCCTTGTGAGCCCGAGTCTTGACCTCATGATGGACCTTGGTGACCAGCGGGCACACCGCGTCGACCACGTAACCGCCCCTGTCGATGGCCGCGGTCACGACTTCGGGGGCCGAGCCGTGGGCTGAGAGCATGATCGGGCGGCCTTCGGGCACTTCGCTGATGTCGTCGACGAATACCACACCCGAAGCTTCGAAACGCTGGACTACGAGCTGGTTGTGGACGATCTCGTGGTAGCAGTAGACGGGAGGCTCGAAAGCTCTGACCATCCATGCGAGCGCCTTGATGGCCATCTCCACTCCGGCACAGAAACCTCGTGGAGATGCCAGCAGGACCTTCTCGACGTGATCGGTCGCGCCTTGATCGGTTGGCGCAGTATCGGTCGGCACAGCTCCGAGGCTAGCGTCGAGGGCATCCCACGGCGAGGTCGATACGGGGTGGATCCAGGGTGGAGCCGGTACCCTTCGCTGGTACAGTTTCGTGTCCAGTTTCGCTCAGGAGTCGTGCACGATGTCCAAGATCTGCCAGGTCACGGGTCGCAAACCCCGCTTCGGCAAGCAACTCTCGCACTCGCATCGCCGGTCCAGCCGTCGTTGGGATCCCAACGTCCAGACCAAGCGCTACTACCTCGCGAGCGAACGGCGTTGGATCAAGCTCGAAGTCAGCGCCAAGGGCATCAAGACGATCGACAAGCGCGGGATCGAGAGCGTTGTGGCCTCGATGCGCCGCGAAGGCAGGAAGGTCTGAGCGAGATGGCCAGCGACAAGCGTCCCATCATCAAGCTCCGCTCCACCGCGGGCACCGGTTACACGTACGTGACCACCAAGAACAAGACCAACACGCGCGAGCGCATCGAGATCAAGAAGTACGATCCGGTAATCCGCAAACACGTGGTCTTCAAAGAAGAACGCTGAGTTCAGGCGCCGGTACCGTCCGCGCTGGCCGAGGCTCTGTCGCAACGGTGGCGTGCGCGGGGTCTTAGACTCGTGGGATGACGCAGGACCGGCGCGACCGCCCGATCGCCATGTTCGATTCGGGGTTCGGAGGGTTGACGGTCACAAGGGCGGTCATCGACCTTCTGCCAGAGGAGAACATCGTCTATTTCGGTGACACTGCCCGTTATCCCTACGGGTCGAAGGGTCACGACGAGGTGGCGACGTTCGCGGCCCAGATCACCGACCTGCTGATCGATAAATACGATCCGAAGATGATCGTCGTTGCTTGCAACACAGCATCGGCGGTTGCGCTCGACGATCTGGAGGCCCGCGTTGACGTCCCGGTGATAGGAGTGCTCAGACCGGGGTTGGAGTCTCTCTTGAAGGTGACGATCAACTTGAGGGTCGGCATGATCGGCACGGTGGGGACGGTGGCGAGCGGCGCCTACCAGCGGTTGGCTGCGCAGACGGCTCCCGCGGTCGACTTCCGGTGCGCTGCCTGCCCGGGCTTCGTCGAGTTCGTTGAGCGGGGTGAGACCGGCTCAGACCAGGTCCGGGTCCTTGCCCAGCGCCTTCTGGCGCCGCTGATTGAAGCCAAGATCGATGGCCTGCTGCTCGGTTGCACCCACTACCCGTTCCTTGCCCGCACGATCGCCGAGGTGATGGGACGCGATGTGGTCCTGGTGTCGTCTGCTGACGAGACCGCGTTTGAAGTATGGCGTGCCCTTGAAGCCTCCGACGATCGCCGAGTGGGAGCATCGCGGGGTGTGCACCGCTTCGTGTCCAGCGGTGATGTGTTGGAGTTCGCCCGCCTCGGAAGAGGCCTCTTCGGCCCCGAACTCAACAACGTCGAATGTCACACCTGGTGACGAACATGGTTACGAACAAGGCGACGAGCAGTGTGGCAGACTCCCTGAGCCTCTCAGTGGTCCGTCGCCGAACCGTCCGGCCCCCGACAACCCCAATGGAGCTTCCATGACCATCCCCCGCCACGACGGCCGTGCCTTCGATGAGCTGCGTCCGTTGTCCTTCGTGCGCGACTACACGAAGATGTCGATGGGCTCGGTGCTCGTCTCGTTCGGTGAGACCCGGGTGCTCTGCACGGCCTCGGTCGCGCCCGACACGCCCCGCTGGCTGCGCCACAGCGGCGAAGGCTGGGTGACGGCGGAGTATTCGATGCTTCCCGGCTCCTCACCGGAGCGGATCCGGCGCCGCACCTCGGGCCGCGACCAGGAGATCCAGCGGCTCATCGGCCGATCGCTGCGCTGCGTGATCGACTCAGCGGCGCTCGGTGAGCGCTCCATCACCGTGGACTGCGACGTGCTCTCCGCGGACGGCGGCACGCGCACGGCCTCGATCTGCGGCGGATATGTGGCGCTGCACGATGCCTGCGAGCGGCTGCTGCTGGCAGGCGAGATCGAAGCGAACCCGCTCGTCACCGAGTGTGCGGCGATCTCGGTCGGGATCATAGACGGCCAAGCTCTCCTGGACCTGCCCTATCGCGAGGATTCTGTCGCCGATGTCGACTTCAACGTGGTGATGGCCGGTGACGCTTCGTTGATCGAAGTTCAGGGCACCGCCGAAGGCAAGGCGTTCAGTCGGGCGGACCTGTCGCAGATCCTTGACCTGGCCGCCAAGGGGATCGCTGAGATAAATGAGGCCCAACGTGCTGTTCTGAGCACGCCGCCCGAGCCGCGCCCCGCTGGGTGACCCGTGGGAGTCCTGCCTCGACTCGTGTGCGCCAGCGCAAACCCGGACAAGGTCCAGGAGATCGCGCAGATTCTCAACGGGTCGGTCGAGTTGCTGAATCGCCCGGCGGATCTCGCCGACGTTGTTGAGGACGCAGACGATCTGGAGGGCAACGCACGGCTCAAGGCGGCTGCGGTGTGCGCTGCGGCGGGAGCAGCCGCGGTCAGCGACGACACCGGCCTCGAGGTCGACGCCCTGGCGGGGGCGCCCGGGGTTCGTTCGGCGCGTTATGCCGGAGAAACGGCCGGATACGCCGACAACGTCGAGAAGCTGTTGTCTGAACTTGCGCGGGTCGGGGCGACCGCCCCTGAGCAGCGCACCGCGCGTTTCCGCTGCGCGGTGATGGTGGTGCGGCCCGACGGCTCCGAGCTTGCGGTGCAGGGAGTTGTGGAGGGCGTGATCGCCCAACAGCGGCGGGGGACCGGCGGCTTCGGCTACGACTCGGTGTTCGTGCCGACCGAAGGCGACGGCCGGACGTTCGCTGAGATGGGCGACGAAAAGCACCTGATCAGCCACCGGGGCCGCGCGCTCCGTGCTTTGGCTGCGGCTCTGAGCGAGCCGGCCGGCGAAACGCCGAGGGCCTGAGTCGGTGGCCGAACGGCTGAGGCTGCATGGCCGGAGCCGTGGATGGATGTACGCGGCGGTCGGGATGCTGGTGGTCTCCACCGACTCCTTCTTTGTGCGCTGGTCGCGCGCCGAGGTCTGGGATCTGGTGTTCTGGGTTTCGTTGACCTCGCTTGTGACGTACTACGCGACGGGCAGGCGGACCGAGCCGACGAACCCGCTCCACTCATGGCGCCGCTTTCCAATTCCGCTGACGGCGATAGCCGTGCTGGCAACCGTCAGCCAAGTCTCCTACATCACCGCGGTTACCCGCACCTCGGTCTCGAACACGGTTGTCATCGTCGGCGCTTCACCGGTGATGGTTGCCCTGGTCGGTCGCAGCTTCTTCGGCGAACGGGCCACCCGCCGCGTCTGGACCGCCATCGTCGTCACCTTCGCTGGGATGACCGTCATCGTTGCGGGATCGGTCGGAGAGCCGAACCTCGACGGCGACCTGCTGGCGGTGGCGGCCGTATTGGCGTTCTCGGTCGGCGTGAACATCTGGCGACGCTGGCCCGAAATGAGCCGACCGGTCGGCTTGTCGATGTCTGCAGTCCTGTCGGTCGCGGTGGCGTCGGCCTTCGCGTCGCCGTTCTCTTTGGACGGACGCGCCTATCTGGCGTGTCTTGGGATGGGTGTGCTGAATCCGCTGGGAAGGCTGCTGCACACGAACGCGCCCCGCTATGCGCCTGCGGCCGAAGTGGCGTTGTTCACGCCGGTGGAAACGGTCGCCGCGTCATTGTGGGCCTGGTTGGCGTTCTCTGAGGTGCCCAAAGTCGGAACCGTCGTCGGCGCGGTGATCATCATCGCGGGCGTTCTCTACGGCACTGTCGCGTCCCGCGAACGGCACCTTTGACCGCAGCGCCCGCCGGGCGGGACGATCCGTGTTCGAAGTTGCGTCCGCACCGGGCAGTCGCGTGGCGGAGGCCCCCGCTCAGGTACGGTTAGGGGGTGCGGCAGTTCATTACCGACGCCCTTATCGTCAACGGCGACGGGGTGACAGAACCGTTTCGCGGCGACATGCTCATTGAGGACGACCGCATCGTGCATCTCGGCCGGGTGCCGCGGAGTGCCGCCGAGGACGCGGACCGCGCGATGGACGCGGGCGGACGGGTGCTCGCCCCCGGATTCGTCGACACCCACAACCACGGTGCCCTCGGCGGCACTAGAATTGGCGCGCACGGCATCCCGTTGAGTTGTGAGATGGCGCTTCGGGGAGGTGTCACCAAACGCATCTGCGGCGTGGACGGACTGTCGCCCGCTCCTGTGGCGGCCGACCAACGCGCCGAGTACGCCATGCAGCTTGCTCCACTCGACGGGTCGATCGGTCCGCCCCGTGGAGACACCCGCACGGCCGACAGCGATGATCCGGCCGGAGGCGCGCAGTGGTCGTGGACCACGACAAAGGAGTTCCTCCACTGGCACCGGGGCCGCACGGTCACCGACATGGGCCTGCATCTGGGGCACAGCGCGGTGCGGCGTGTGGTGATGGGCAACCTTGACCGTGTCGCTGACGACCAGCAGATAAGGGAGATGGCAGAGGTGGTGCGTCGTGAGGCGCCCTGGTGCCTGGGGCTTTCCACCGGCCTCGTCTACAACCCGGCGGTGTACTGCGATGAGCGTGAGATCACCGCGCTGGTACGGGCCTTCAACGAAGTCAAGAACGGCGCGCTGTACCCGCATCTTCGTTCGGAGAGCGACGACATCGTGGATGCGTTCACCGAGGTGATCACCGCGGCGACCGATGGCGGCGGCGGCTATTGCAGTGAGCACACCAAGATCGCCGGGCGCCGCAACTGGGACCGGTACGAGCAGGTGGCTGCTCGCCTCGACGACGCCGCGGGTTCCGTGCCGACGATCGGCAACATGTATCCCTACACCGCAGGCAGCACCACCGCCGACGCCTTGTTCCCACCTGAGGTGCGGTCGGGCACTCGGGCTGAGTTCATGGCCCGGTTGAGCGATTCCGATGTGCGCCGGTTCGCCTTCGAGAAGATCCACGGTGACGGCTCCGGGTGGGACAATTTCGTGGCGTTCTGCGGTGGTCTGGAGGGCATACAGATAGCCGGCGCGCTTGAGGGGGTGGGCGACGAGTTCTTGGGGAAGCGCTTCTCGGATGTGGTGCTCGCCGCCGGGGTCACCGATATGAGCTCAGTGGAGGCTCACGACGCGGTCTGCGACTTCTTCCTCGACAACCGCGGTGAGGTGTCGATCATCAGCCATTACGGCAATGAGGCAACCGTGGAGAGGTTCTTCCGTCGCCCGAACATGGCGCTCTGCACCGACGGCCTGATGCCCGGGCCGGGCCAGAAGCCTCATCCTCGCCTGCTCGGGGCCTTCCCCAAGGCTCTGCGCATGGCCCGGGAGATGAGCGTGCCGCTCGTTGAGATCGTCCACCGAATGTCGGTGCTGCCGTGTGAGTTCATGGGCCTGCCCAGCCCGGTTCTGCAGCCCGGCGCCGACGCGTCGGTGGTGCTGTTCGATTGGGACCGGGTGGCCGAACGCAACAGTTACACCGAGCCGCTGGTTCATCCCGACGGAATCGACGCTGTCTGGGTACACGGCGAGTTGCTTCATTCCGAGGGCCGAATCCATGCCCCGAAGAACTTCGCGGGCCGCCACCTGCTCACACGCCCAAACCCGACCTGAATGGGCCTGTCCAGGGTGAGGTAGCATCAACCGCTTGTAGTTGCGTATTGGTTGCGTTAGGATGTTCGTATGGAAGTTATCGAAGACCTGCTTGAGGGTGATCTGGCATCCGGGTCAGACGCGGCTTGCGAGCTGCTTCCTGACGTGGTGGCAGCGCTTGACCATCTCGTCCCAAGGATTGCGGCCCGTGCGGACCGCACGGCGGTTCGGCGCTACGTCGTGTTCACCGACGCTGCCGCACGCACTCTGACGGAGCTGCCCGCCAGATGTCCTGATGCGCTACCGGCTGCGGTCGTCATGTACGGGTTGCTTCGGCGCAGTTGTGTCGACGTGCCCTGGGTCGCGCCGTCGTGTGACGGGCGGGGCGCAGTCACCGTGCTCGTCGATCGTTTGCGGGGGTTCGTCGGCGGACTTCCCCAGCAATGCGTGCAAGTGCGCCGTGACATTGACGAGCACCGTTTCGTTTGGTTCATCAAGACGATGGCGGCGGCCGAGCACGAGCAGCGCAGCACCTCTCCGCTCCGTCGGGCCATGACGACGCTGGACTTGTCGAGCAGCGACATCGCCGACGTGATGGGCGTCAAGCGCCAGGCGGTCGACAAGTGGCTGCTGGCAGGTCCGCCTGCGGATCGAATCGCCAAGATCGGCGCTTTGGCGGAGGTCGCGGACATCCTCAGCTACCGGCTTCGAGACGGGACGGCGGCGGTGGTCGTGCGCCGCTGTGCTGATGGCTATGACGGGCGGAGCATGCTTGAGGTCTTCGCCGATGATGACCATGAGTGGCTGCTGCGATCCGTCAAGGACAGCTTCGACTACACGCGTGTCGCCTGAGTATGCATACCGTCGCGATCGAAGGCATCTACTGCCGCGTCGCCGATCCAGAATGGGACGATCCGCTAGACCCGTCCTATTCCGGCTCCCGAGGACAGCGCTGGAACCCGCTGGGAATGGTGTGCCTGTACTTGAACCGAGATGAGGAGACCGCGCGGGCCAATGTTGTGCACCGTTTTGCAAGTCTGGCCTACGGTGCAGAAGATCTCGACCCTGCGACCGCGCCGGTGCTTGTCGAGGTCGCAGTGCCCGCGGGACAGGCAGCCGACGCATACTCCGGCGACGGGCTCACATCCCTCGGGTTGCCTCACACATATCCCCACAACGCAGACGGCAGCCCAATCCCCCACAGCGCTTGTCAGCCCATCGGCAAAGCCGTCTACGATGCCGACCTCGACGGCGTCGACTACCGGTCCGCGGCTCCGGGGGGTGAACGCGAACTGGCGTGGTTCCCCCGTGGCACCGCCGCGCAGCAGAGATCGCGACGCACCTTCGACGAGTGGTGGTAACTAAACCCGCAGGCCGATACGGGTGCGGACGGGGGGAGTCGAACCCCCACACCCTTTCGGGTACCAGGACCTAAACCTGGCGCGTATGCCAATTCCGCCACGTCCGCGTGGGCGGTCCAGCCTAGCTGCGATGATTGAGCGTGGCTGTGGTGGCGGTAGCCTGTGTGCGATGACTCAGCCCCCGAACCTGGCCACTGCCAATCTCGTCAACCCGCAGGCCGATATCTTCCATCGGCTGCTTCAGGACCGCATCGTCGTGCTCGGTACGGACGTCAACGACGAGATCGCCAACTACATCACCGCCCAGCTGCTCTACCTGGAGGGCCAGGACAAGGAGAAGCCGATCTGGCTCTACATCAACTCTCCGGGCGGTTCGGTGACCGCCGGAATGGCCATCTACGACACCATGCAGTTCGTCGAGCCTGAGGTCGGCACGATCTGTATGGGCCTGGGGGCTTCAATGGGCCAGTTCCTGCTGTGTGCCGGTGCGCCGGGCAAGCGGTATGCGCTGCCCCACGCTCGGATCATGATGCACCAGCCGCTCGGCGGGGTCGAGGGCCAGGCGACTGACATCGCGATCCAGGCCGAGCAGATGGCCTACACCAAGCGGCTGCTGCAGGAACGAATCGCCCAACACACGGGCCGGACCTACGAGGAGATAGAGGCCGACTCCGACCGCGACCGTTGGTTCACCGCGGAGCAGGCCAAGGAGTACGGCATCATCGACCACGTGATCGTCAAGCGTGGAGAGATGCTCTAGCCCCAGCGCACAATAGGGCTCGGGTCGAAGCTCAACCGGCTGTCCCGATGCTAGCTGCGGGCGGCTTCGGCGCAGGAGAGCAGTTCGCTGACGTCGGCGGCGCGGTCGTCGTATCTGAACAGGGCTGACCCGCTCACGAATACGTTGGCGCCCGCTGCGGCGCATTCACCGATGTAGTTGGCATTGATCCCGCCGTCGACCTCGATGTCGATCTCGTAGGAGCCGGCATCGACCATGAAGGCCTCGGCGCCCGCGGCGTGCAGTCGCCGGTTCGGGCCGAGCTAGACATCTTCGTGCTGGTCAGCTGCGATCCGAGTTCGTTCGTCCGTGACGCAAGACTGCTTGAAGACGCAGGCATGAGCCTCGACCGCTACACGGTGATCGACATGTTCTCGGGAACGTCCCACGTCGATACCGGTCGCCGCCTTTTTCGCCTAGGATCAACCGGTGAGTGGTGCGAGCGAGGGGGCGCAGACCCCGCAGCCTTCCGAGATGCCTACTGTAGGGGAGGCCGTCGAGCGCTTGGGAGAGTTCAAGGCGCGCCAACTGAAGCACGAGAGCCAGGCGCTCCATTGGTTGATGATGATGCGTCGTCATTGCTCCCGAGTATGGGAGACGCCCGTCGATGGTCTCCTCCGCTCTGAAGTTCTGGACGCCCTAGGAGCGCTTCAGCACAAACCGCCGACCATGAAAAAAGTACGGATTGGGCTGAGACAGGCAATCAATCTCGCGATGGGTAGAAACGAGGCGATACGGGCCAATCCCGCAGGCGAGGCCATCGACTTCGAGGTCAAGTTGATGCACGGCAAGTACAAGCACCGGCACCACCACAGTCTGCCCCATAGCGAAGTCGGTCGGCTTCTAGCTGACCTCGGCCTCCGACCGAGCGCCGACGCAGTGCGGTTAGTGGCGCTCACCGCCGTGCGGTCAGGGGAGGCGGGAGGGGCCAAGTGGGAAGAGTTTGAATTGGACGCTGGCGTCTGGACGATCCCCGCCGTAAGGCGAAAGAGCAACGAGTTGCTGCGCGTGCCGCTCAGCCGTCAAGCCTTGCAGGTGCTGCGCGGTGCACGCGTGCGTTCGCTGGAGCTGGCGAGTCCGTGGGCGTTCCCCCAAGAGCGCGAACCCATAGCCAACCACGCCACCCCCTCGGAAATTCGCCGAGAGGTCAAGGCGGCTGGATACGACACAACAGTTCACGGGCTGCGGAGTTCGTTCAAGGCGTGGGCGCTTGAGATGCAGGTTCCCCGCGAAGTGTCTGAGTTCGCCTTGGGCCACCGCGTGGGCTCTGCGGTTGAGAGGGCTTACAGTCATGGCACAGACCTGCTCGACAGGCGCAGAGAGGTTATGCAACTCTGGGGCGATTATCTTCTCCCCGCCGATGCGCCAAATGTTGTGGAGCCTGCGCGGAAACGTGGGGGCGGGGTGGTTGAGAGTGCCGCGCAGGCTCGAGGTCTTTGATGAGCCTGCGCGGCACCCCACGTTTCCGCGCAGGGCAGATTTACCCGCAGGCTTGTCGAGTCGACTCGGTGGCGACAATCAGATCAACGCGAGTAGCCGTCAGGCGATCCTCTAGTTCCAAGTGATCTCCAAACGAAGCGGTGTCAGTGGTGCCGCTGTGTTCAAGCTGTTCGTGGGCAGTGTTGTGATCCTCGATAGCCAAACCCCAAGCCTGTTCGGCCTCAGCCTGCGCTATGGCGGCAACGCGGCACGCGTTCGCATCCGCACCGCCACCGCACCCGGCTAGGACCGTTAGCGCGACTACGGCCCACGCTGCTCTAAGCTGTGTCATTCAGCTTTGAAGCGGAGACTTCACCGCTAGACGGCACCGTGGTGCGGCGCTTCTTCCAGACATATTGGAGGAGTGCGCAAACAAAAAGTACCGCCGCGCCCACTCTCCGAACTCCGTCGGGCGCGTTGATCACCACCCATACAGTCCCGATGGTGGTGAGTGCAGCCGCGGCTACGAATTCGAGCGGGCCCGCCTGAAAAGCGTGCCATCTTTTCTGTCCAAGTGTGCGCAGCTTTGAAGCGGAGACTTCACCGCTAGACGGCACCGTGGTGCGGCGCTTCTTCCAGACATATTGGAGGAGTGCGCAAACAAAAAGTACCGCCGCGCCCACTCTCCGAACTCCGTCGGGCGCGTTGATCACCACCCATACAGTCCCGATGGTGGTGAGTGCAGCCGCGGCTACGAATTCGAGCGGGCCCGCCTGAAAAGCGTGCCATCTTTTCTGTCCAAGTGTGCGCAGCTTGATTGCTATAGAGTCCATTGTTTACACCTTAATACCAGATGATTCGTTCAGCATATTGACACAGCTCGTAGGCAACAGCCGCGCCGACAGCCGCTCCAATTGGAGCTCCCGCGATAGCTCCACCCGCGGCCGCGGCCGTCACGCCATAAAACTGGCAGTCCTCCACGCTGACGTGAGCGTGTCGCCTAGGTTGCCAAGTGATGACGTTCACGCGCGTGCAGACAGTGCGGGTCTCAGTCCTCCAACCCCAGATGGGTTGCCGGAAGCGACCTGCACCGCTATAACCGACGATCACCTGGAATGGTCTTGTCACCTCCTCGCAAACCTGTTGCGGTCGGCCGACCTGTTGCATGACGGTGTGGGCGCTCGCCGAGTTTGTATAGAACTCCCAACAAGCCGTCGACGCTCGTGGCCTGACCCCCTGTGTTTGGGGCTCTTCGGATTTCAGGGTGGACAGTTAGCCCTGATCGTTCACGAGTATTTGTGATCGGGTTGGGTGTGCGTGTTTTGGTGTGGTTTCGGGGTTGGGGTTTCGGGGTTGGGGGGCGTGGGGTTCGCGGGCGGGTGTTTTGGGGTCTGGTCAGGCGTGTTGGGGTGTGTTGGGGCGTGTCGGGTCGGGGTGAATCAGGCCGTGTCGGGTCGGGGTGGGGGGTGTGTTTATGGGGCGCCGGGGCGGCAGGCGTGGAGGAGTTGTGGTGTTGTTGGCCACCAGTGGAGCAGGCGCAGGGTCCATTTGCGTGAGGACCGCACGAGTCTCGCGGGTGCGTGCCATAGCTGCCAGCGGAGGCGTTTGGGGGAGGCGTTGGCGAGGGGTCCGTCGAGGCGGAGTTGTTGGAACCATTTCACCAGCGTCGAGCTGAACGCGACCATCGCGGCCCAGGCGGTGTTGGCGTCGAAGTCGCTGAAGGGCATGCGGGCCAGGCCGGAGTCTTTGAGGTCGGCGATGGTGTTCTCGATGCGGGCGTGGGCTCTGTGGTGGGCGTCGAGTTCGGCGGGGTCGCCTGCGGCGTCGGTGTAGAACCCGCGGTAGCGCCAGGTGTCGGAGTCGAACAGGGTCCTTTGGGCGCCGGGGTGGCGGGGCTCGCGGCAAGCGATGAAACGGGTCGCGTCGGGCCAGTCGGAGAGATCGACGAAATGGGTGAGGTCCGCGACCTGGGCGCGTTCGGCGGGTTCGCCTTTCGCGTCGAGGGCGGACTGCCATTTGTCCGGGTCGATGCGGTTGTGGTCGATAGCCGCCTCCACCTGGTTGTTGGAGCGTGCTGTCATGAAGAACTCGATGTTGCGGTCCCGGCAAGCCGCGGCGATACGTGCAGAACAGCCCGCGGAGTCCACACGCAACTGCACCCGCCTGAGAGGCACCGTGTCGTCGTGTTCGCGGTGCCCCGCGGCGACCGCTGCGGGGAGCTGCGCCACAGCAGCGTCGAGGACTGAGGTGTATCTGACTCTTCGCGACAAGTTGCGGGTTTTTTCAAGTCGCATTGGTGGGTGTGCGGTGGTGGTTGGTTTGTCATGTTAGCGGTTGGTTTCGGTGGTGGGCGCGTCGTTGCTGGTCGGCTCTGTGGAGTCCGTCGCGGCGTGCTTGGCGGATCTGGTCGCCTTGTCCGGTGTGTTCGTCGTTGGGGGTGACGTATCCGATGCTTTCGTGGAGCCGCACACAGTTGTAGTGGCTGCGGACGCGTTCGAGTTCTCGGGTGAGGTCTGTGGGGTCGTCGAGCGTTTCGAGGTGGGGGTGCTCACCTTTGATGTGGCTGAACAGAGACTCGATCCAGGCCTGGTCGGTTGGTGTGGAGCGCCGCCCGAAGTGTTGGGCGATTGAGCAGAGGGCCATGAACTTGGCTGTGTCGCCTGAGCGCATCTCCGGGCCGTTGTCTGACACTGCCAACAGCAGCGGGATCTCGTTGTTGTCGGGCATGTCGCTGTTGGGGTCGTCGAGGCGGGCAGCGGCCTCTTCGGTGAGGAGCCCTTCACTGGACAGTGCTTTGGCGAACAGGACCCGAGCAGCAACCGAGTCCGGTGCCGGTGTGAGGTGGGTGGCGATCCATTTGCGGGACACGACATCGACGATCGCGTAGACGTGTTTGGCGGGTTTACATGCCGGGAACTGGGTTCCGTCCCAGCACCACAGTTGGTTGGGCCGCCACTCACACCACGATGGCCACGGCGTCTTAGCCTGAATCCACCGATTCGGTGTTGGTGGGTGGGGTGGTTGGTGGGCGGGTGTCGGGTTGGGTGTTTGGGACTGGGTTTGGTGTGTTGGGGCGTGTTGGGTTCAGGGTTCAGGGGTTGGGTTGGGTTGGTGGCGCTGGGTGTGTGCTGGAGGGTGCCGGGTTCCTTTGGGTGGTGGGGGTTAGCCGGAGGGTCCGGGCAGGTTTCGTAGTTTGGTGAGTGTGTTGGTGAATTGGGTTTGCCATCGCCAGCGGGTGGGGTATCGCAGGGTGTGTGTGCCGGATCGGTTGACGAGCACGGCGGGCAGCGCGGTGAGGCGGGTGCGGCGGGTTTGGTTGGTGGCTGGTGTGGTGTTGGTGAGGATGGCGGTCCAGTGGCCGATGTTGTGGGCGAGCACGGCGCAGGCGAGCCATGCACAGTTGGCTGGGTAGTGCCCGGAGGGGATGTGGTTGAGTCCGGAGCCTTCTTTGAGGTCGCGGATGGCGAGCTCGACGACTGCGTGGTTGCGGTGGAATTGGTCTGCTGTGACGGTGCTGAGGTCGTTTCTGTTGGTGATGAAGGCGTGGTAGCGCCAGTTGGGCCAGAGCCGTTGCTGGGCGCGGTCGGTGAGGCGGGTGCGGCGCACCACGAGGCGCACGGTGCGGCGTTGTTTGCCGCGGCCGGTGGTATAGAGGGTTTCGGCGACTTGGGCGTGGCCCCCTTTGGGGTAGTCGATGTCGATCCAGGCTTTGTCGCCGATCGTCTCGATAGCGGCGCGGACAGCAGAGTTCAGCGACACGGTGATCGACCATTTCACGTCAACAGTGTTGAGACGGTCGATCAGTTTCCAGGACCAGAACCCCGAATCGGCGCGTATCGTGACCGGCCCGGCAGCACCCGCGCGTTTGAGGTTGGCTATGAGCTCATCGACGAAGCGCAGCACACCACGCGATGAGTGAGCGGAGCCTTTGCGCATCCGCGCTCCGAGCACCTCAGAGGTGCCCGCACGCACAGCCAGCAGCGGGTGATAGCCCAACACTTTGGTGTAGGCGTAGGAGGCGCCGTGCTTGAGTTTGCCGTGCACCTCACAGACCGTGGAGTCCAGATCCACCACCAACGGCGAAGAGCCCGGGCCTGCGCCGAGTTGCCAGGCCCGCGCCAAAACCCGCGAGGCCACCGCTTCGAGCTGGCGGACGTGACCGAACGTGAAGGTCCGCAGAAACGTTCCCACCGTCGACGGCGCCGCGGGTTTGAACCCCAACACGCTGCCAGTGCGCCCGGCGCGCAGCATGTCGACATGATCAATATGGGTGCCACCCGCCAGCATCGCTGCGACCACCGTCAAAACCTTGCGGTCCGGGTTCGGCGAACCAGTGTCCACCCACCGTTTGATCAGCCCCGACAGACCCAAACGAGCGAACAACGTCGCAGCCAGAACCAGGCCCGCGTTCGCTACCAGGCCCTCATGATCAAACGTTGTTGCCAACCGGTCCAACCCGCGCGATGATACAGACACGAAAAGTGCCTCCTGTTTTTGTGGCGAAAGTGACTTTTAGTCATCACAATCATCGCAGACCAGGAGGCCTTTTCCGCGGACGCGAACACACCAACAACCCAACCCCACCGGTGGATCCAGGCTTAGCTGTCTTGGTGGGGCGGGGCGTGCCGGCCAGTGCGAGGCCGTGACCTGCAAGAACACGGTCCACCGTTGAGGGCGACACCCACACCCGGCCCAGGTAGGAGCCGCGGTGCGCGAGTTTGCGATGCGACCGGTCAACGTCACCCCACTCCCCGAACAGCGCCAGGATCTCGTCGCGTTCAGAACCGAGCAGGCTGTGGATCGCCCGGCCGCCTGGGCGGGCATCGTCAAGAGTGCCGTCGGCGCGGCGCAGGCTCCAGCGCCAAGCCCGGCGGCGGTCCACACCCAGCACCGCACAAACGCGGCTGTGCGTCCAGCCAGCGTCGACGGCGTCGTCGATCAACCCCAGCAGCACTGTCTTGGCGGTCCCATCGACGCGGGCGGGGACAGGACCGCTCACACCTCAACCCGTTTTTCCCCGCAGCACCGCCAACTCCACAGCCTGTTCGACCACAGTACGCCCCAGCCGCTCCACCTCCGAACGCAACGCCGCTGCCTCGGTTGCTTCGGCCTGGGACTGACGCCGCCGGCCGGGCTTGGACGAACCCAACGCCGCGACCGCCCCGTCCCGGGCCACCGCACGCAGCCGAGCGATCACCGACCGGTCCACCCCCGCCTCCGCGTCCGCCTGGGCCTGAGTGACCTGACCGGTGAGCATCCGCACCCACAAGTCGTACTTCTGCTCCGCTGTCAACAGTCTCTTCGGTTTTCTCTGCTCGGAACTCATAGGCTGCAGCCTCCTGTCCTAAGACCGCCAACCCTGCCCGATGCGACTTGAAAAAACTCAGGATCTGTCGCGCGAAGTCAGATGCAACACACCCGCAGATGCTCAATATCCGCGCACGCCTCCCCACCCCCGGCGAGCATCAACAACAAATGCACCAACACCTTGCCCCGGTCATGGACCGGCGCCCGCTCACCAGACACCGGCACCACCGCCGACAACGCCTCCCCCAAACCCAAACCGTCAGCGAAACGCCCCAACGCGAACAAACCCGCATGCGCCGCGACCTGCCCACCGCCCCCTGTCACCCTCACATCACAAGTGCTGCTAACCTGCATCTCGGAGATGCCCCTTTCTGTGGAACCCACATGTGCTTCCCAACACACATCGTCCCACATCAAAGGGGCTTTTCCGCGGACGCGCACACCCCAACCTCAACACCCCCATGAACGATCAGGGTTAGTAATCTGGGTGCTCCAACAGGCCAGGGAGCGGCCCAGCCGGTTGACCTCGACGGCCAGAGCGGCGTCTTGGAACTCCACAGCGAGTTCGTCAACGGTTGCCCGGCCGAGGCCGGGGTGGCGACACCGTAGATCCCGCGCAGTGTCTCCTTGGCGTGCCAGGCGTTGCGGACCTCGCTGTGGGGTCACCGGCTTTGAGCAGTCCGAGTAGTTTCGCCTCGCCTGGGCCGGTGAGGTGTTTGTGCTTTACAGACGAGCAGTTTGCGCTTTCGAATTTGTCTGAATATAGTGTTCGCCTATGAAGAAACTACTTACCATTCCGCTCGCGGTGATTGTTCTCGCAACGTCGCTCGCGTTCTATACAAACTAGTTTTGGTCGTTTCTTCTTTGGGTGTTAGTGGGGTCTTACGAGGAGATAGAGGCCGACTCCGACCGCGACCGTTGGTTCACCGCGGAACAGGCCTGGAGCTGACCCGGTTTGGTTGACATCCTGATTCTGGGATCCTTGAGGGGGTCCAGAGGGGAGTCAACTATGAGGGGACGTACTCGTCCGCCGTATCCGTTGGAGTACAAGGCCGAGCTGGTCCGGCTGGTTCGCGAGGAGGGCCGGTCGCCGTCGGAGCTTGCTCGCGAGTTCGAGCCGTCGGCGCAGTCGATCATGAACTGGGTCGCCCAGGCCGAGATCGACGACGGCAAGCGCGGTGGTTTGACGACTGATGAGAAGGCCGAGCTTCGCCGGTTGCGGTCTGAGAATCGGGTGCTGCGCATGGAGAAGGATCTGCTGGAAAAAGCAGCGGCCTTCTTCGCAGCGAAGAACACCCCGACGCGGTAACGGTGTTCGATTTCATCGAGGCGGAGAAGGCCAACTTCCCGGTCAAGTTCATGTGCGAGCAACTCGGTGTGACCCGCCAGGGCTTCTACGCGTGGCGCAAGCGGCCTCCGTGTCAGCGGCGCATCGCAGACGCGGCCTACACCGCGGTCATCAAGAAGATCCATGCCGATTCGCGGGGCAACTACGGCGCGCCGCGGATTCATGCCGAGCTCGCCGATGACTACAACATCTGCTGTGGCCGCAAACGGGTCGCCCGCCTGATGCGCCAGGCCGGCATCGCCGGTTGTCACCGCCGCAAGAAGGTCTGGACCACCCGCCGCGACGATTCGGCCTCGCCGGCACCGGATCGGGTGAACCGCCAGTTCACCGCGGAGGGCCCCAACAAGTTGTGGGTAGCCGACATCACCTACGTGCCGACCTGGGCCGGGTTCGGCTATCTAGCCACCGTGCTCGATGTGTTCAGCCGCCGCATCGTGGGCTGGTCCTACGCGACGCACATGCGCACCGAGCTGATCGTCGACGCCATCGACATGGCCATCGAGACCCGCCAGCCTCCCCGAGGCCTGATCCATCATTCAGACCAGGGATCTCAATACCGAAGCATCGCGTTCGGGCGCCGCTGCCACCGCGCCGGGATCGTGCTGTCGATGGGATCGAAGGGCGACTGCTTTGACAACAGCATGGCCGAATCGTTCTTCGCGACCCTAGAGTGCGAACTGCTCGACAAGACCCGATTCCGCAACCAAACCGACGCCCGCACACAAATCATGAGCTTCATCAACTGGTACAACCACCACCGTCGCCACACCCGACTCGACAACCTGTCACCCATCCGCTACGAACAACACCACCAACCCGCGGCCCAAGCCGCATAACCACCCGGTGTCAACCAAACCGGGTCAGCTCCAGCCAAGGAGTACGGCATCATCGACCACGTGATCGTCAAGCGTGGAGAGATGCTCTAGCCCCAGCGCACAATAGGGCTCGGGTCGAAGCTCAACCGGCTGTCCCGATGCTAGCTGCGGGCGGCTTCGGCGCAGGCGCGCAGTTCGCTGACGCCGGCGGCGCGGTCGTCGTATCTGAACAGGGCTGACCCGCTCACGAAGACGTTGGCGCCCGCTGCGGCGCATTCACCGATGTTGTCGGCATTGATCCCTCCGTCGACTTCAATGTCGATCTCGTATCCGCCGGCATCGACCATCGCCTTGGTCTCGGAGATCTTGTCGAGCAGCCGGATGTAGGTCTGGCCGCCGAAACCGGGGTTCACGGTCATTATCAGGATGTGGTCGGTCTGGTCGAGGACATTGGCGATCGTGCTTGGGTGTGTGTGGGGATTGAGGACCACTCCGGCTCGGGCGCCGAGGTTCCGAATGTTGTTCAACGAGCGGTGCAGATGTGTGCATGCCTCGGCATGGACCATCACCGTAGAGCATCCGGCTTCGACGAAAAGCGGTGCGAACTCGTCCGCATTGACGACCATCAGATGGGCCTCGAAGGGAATCGTGAGATGGCTGCGCAGGCTCTTCACGATGTCGGGGCCCATGGTGATGTTGGGGACGAACACACCGTCCATCACATCCCAGTGGATGCGGTCGACTCCGGCGTTCTCGAGATCGATGCACTCCCGACCCAGCCGAGCGAAGTCGGCGGGCAGGATGGACGGAGCTATTTCAATCGGACGACGCACATCCGCGACACTAATCGCGATGGCGCCGATACCGTTCCATTATGAGATTGCGCGTGACCGCCACGGCGCGGGACGGCACCGGCGTAGCTCGGGCCGACGACGGCAGAATCGTCTTTGTCGAAGGTGCGCTTCCCGGCGAGACGGTCACCGCTGAGATCTTGCGGATCGACCGGCGTTGGTCTCGAGCCCGGATAATCTCGGTGATCGAGGCGTCGGCGGATCGGGTGCCGGTGCGCTGTTCGCACCAGCTCGAGGGTTGCGGCGGTTGTGATCTGTTGCATGTGGCGCCCGATGCGCAACTGCGGATGAAGCAGTCGATGGTTGTCGACCAACTGGTGCGGGCGGGGGTGTCCGCCCCCGACCCGTCGCTGCGTTCGCTCGACAACGACGAGGGACGCACGACTGTCAAGGCGGCGGTGGTCGGGGGTCGAGCCGGTTACCGGGTCCGATCCTCCCATGACGTGATCGTGCCCGACGTGTGTGATGCGGTTGATCCCGCTGCCGAACAGTTGCTCGTCGACGGACGTTTCGGGGAGGCCGGCGAGGTCACGATCAGGATCGGCAACCGCACAGGCGAACGCATGGTTGTCGTGAAGGGCAGCGATTTCGGGGTTTCGGTTCCAGACGACGTCCTGGTGGTGACGATTGCTGAACTTCGTGGCGGCAGACGCGCCTGGATCCACGAGGAGGCCGGTGGTCGTCGCTGGCGCGTCTCGGCCCGGTCGTTCTTCCAGAACCGGCCGGCCGGGGTCGACGCCCTGGTCGACGAGGTGACCACGATGGTGGACGACCTGGCCGACGACGGGGTCATGGTCGACGCCTATGCGGGCATCGGGGTCTTCGCTGGCACTGCTGGAACGGGCCGCAAGGTGCATGTGATCGAACGGACCAAGGACTGCACTGCCGATGCCCGGGTGAACCTCAATGGCAGCGATGCGCTGGTCATTACCGCCCCGGTCGAGAACTGGCGTCCGTCGCCGGCGGCCGTGGTGGTCGCCGACCCGGCTCGGGAGGGCCTGGGCGCGCGCGGCGTGCAGTCGCTGCTTCGATCTGAGCCCGACGTCTTCGTGCTGGTCAGCTGCGATCCGAGTTCTTTCGCCCGCGACGCGAAACTGCTGGAAGACGCAGGTATGAGCCTCGACCGCTACACGGTGCTCGACATGTTCCCGGGAACCTCCCATGTGGAGACAGTCGCCGCTTTCGTCGCCTAGGACAGACGCGTGAGCGAGGATCCGGGCGCGCTTGACAGTCCGCTCCGCGACGCGCTGGTGGTTGCGGCGCTGCTGGTCTGCACCAACGGCCCGGTGGTGTACCTGGCGTGGCACGTCCTCGGAGGTGCGCCGACATGGGAGGACCCCGCGGTGCGGGGGATCTTCACGGCGACAGCCGCAGTGTCAGTACTGGCGGTGCTGCTCGACTCCCAACGGGTGTCGGGTCGACGTCTCAGGGCGCCTTCGCTTGTCGGTGGCGTCTCGGTGGGCGCGTTCACAGCGGTCATTGTCGCTTCAAGTTTGTGGAGTGTCGACGCCTCGGTGACCCGGGAGAGGTCGCTCGCCTATGTCGGCTTGGCCGCTCTGGCGTGGATCATTGCGGATCTGGACTTCGCCCGTCTCCGTCGGGCGTTGGCGGTGACGGTCGCGTTGGCGCTCGCGGGGAGTCTGGTGGCGGTGGTGCTGTCTACCTCGATCGGTCGGGACCTCAACGGTGACTGGCGGGGCCTGTTCGGTGATCCCAACGAACTCGGCTCGCTGGCCGCGCTCGGGCTGCTCGTCGGCGTTCCGGCTCTGTTGGGGACTGGTGGCCGAGCCCGGATTCTGCCGGTTTCGTTGGGGGTGATGGGGTTGGCGGCGTTGGCGGGCAGCGGGAGTCTCAGCGCCTGGCTCGGCCTGCTCGGGGCGGTGGTCTGTGCTTCGTTGCTGTGGTTCGCTTCGGTCGGCCGTGTCCGGTTCGGCTCGCGCGCCGTGCATTACGCGTCAGCCGTCGCGGCGTTGGGTGCGGCGGCCACCGCGGTTGTGGCGGCTGCGGTATGGAACAGCTCGACGCTGGCTCTCCGTCGTGGTCTCTGGGAGTTCGGATGGGAGGGGATAGTCGAGCGTCCGATCGCGGGGTACGGCTGGTTCACGGTCTGGGACAGCATCGACTTGATCGGCGCCGGTGAACTGTGGGCCATAGGCAGTGTCCACAACAGCATCCTGGGGGTTTGGCTGGGTGGGGGGCTGTTGGCGCTGATGCCCTTCGTGACGGTCGGCGCGACTGCGCTCTGGGGATCCGGTCAGGCTCTGTGGCGTGATCCGAGCGCAGACTCGTGGACCTTCTTCGCGTTGGTCGTGTTTCTGGTCGCGGTGAATCTGACGTTGAGCTATGTGCTGCTGTTCTCCTACAACTGGGTCCTGCTCATGGGCGCGGCCCTTCGACCGACCGGATCCACACAGCAGGCGAGACCCTTGCATTCGGCCGGCGGCGCTTACGGCGAGAGTGCAGCGCAACCACTCGAGCCGTAACGTTCGGCGCAGTACGTTCAGCGCAGTCTGAGTCGGCGGGCGACGGCGCGGGCTATCCGAATCATCGGGCTGCGGCCGAGCTCGACTTCAAGCGCTCGGTTCTGGACGTTGAGTTCCTTGTTCCGCGCCTCTTGGTCGGCCAACCGCTCAGCGAGTACCTCGGCTCGGCTCTCGAGCCCGATGTTCAGATCGCGGAGTCGCAGTATCTCCGCACGAAGTTCGGCCTGATCAACGCTGTCGATCGGGTCGGACCCGTCGGGAGTCACAGACTGTTGCGGCACCCCCAAAACCCTACGTCAAGTGATCGCTGATGCGTGGGCGGTGGATGCCGACCCTGATGGTCGTGTCGCGCGGGTCGCAATGATCGTGGTGCTCGGCCGGTTCGAGATGGTCGGCGTTGAGACGCAGATTCGTCGGATCGTCGGGTCGTCTGTAACCGGGGTGGTACCACGGGTCGTCCACCTCGCCCCATCGCTCGATGAAGCGGTGCCACTCCCACTCGAAGATGCGCGCCGCCCGGCTGAACGACTCACGGTGAAGCAACGTCGCTTCAGGTTCGACGATCACCCGGTACCCAGATCGACGGATCTTCAAGCAAAGGTCAACATCGTTGAACGACAGCGGGAAGTCGGTCGACATCGCGCCGAGGGCCAGAAGCAGTGATCGACGCGACATGAAGCAGGCACCGGTGACAGAGATCACGTCACGGGCGACTGCACCGCCGAATCTCTGGGAGTCCTCGGTTGACCAGCCCACGAACGGATGCAGCGGGTGGGCGTTGTCAATGACCATTCCGGCGTGCTGGATCGTGCCGTCGGGGTAGCGCAGCAACGCTCCGACCCCGCCGATCGTCTTGTCACCGAAATGGACGGCCATCGCGTCGATGGCACCGGTGTCGACCTCGGTGTCGTCGTTCAGCAGAAGCACCAGTTCGTTGCGTGCGGCGAGGATGCCCTGATTGCAGGCGGTGGAGAAGTTGAACGGCCCGGGCGCTCGCCGCTCGATCCGCACCGGCAGGCCGGCGTCGGCGATCTGGGAGGGGTCGCCCCGGTACTCCTCGCCTACGACCAGGATCACTTCGAGGTTCGTCCGGGCGTCGGCAGCGATGGTCGTCAGGCACCGCTGGACCGCGAGTTCAGCGCCGTTGCCGTCGCCGAGAGCCTCTCCGGCTGTCGGGATGATTATTGAAACCCCGGGTTGGTGGGACGGGTCGGGCACCAGGCGGAGCCGGCCCGCCTGACCGCCTTCGACAGCAGTGGCCGCGATCCCGGTCTCCGCCAGGTGGGCGTTGACCACAACCGAATCGGCCCCGGGAATCTCTTGGGGGTGCCTGCTCAATACTGCAGGAATGTGCAGTACCGCAGACTCGCTCCGTGCCAACCGAAACGGCAATGCCGGATCTGTGATGCCGCAGCCGAGTTCAGCAAGGGTCCGACAGCGCACCGCCAGAGGCGCACAGGCGTTGGGTTCTACGAGCAGGCGCGTCGGTGACCAGGCACTTCGACGTTGAATGGTCCCTTCAATCTCAATGTCGCCGTACACAGCATCGGCGTCCGGGCGTTGCGAGAGAGCGCTGATTATGGCGCTCTGCGCGATTTCGCTCAGTCGCCCCGCGGTGCTCAGATGGATGGCTGCGCCGTCGCAATCTTGGTCACACGGTGAGGCGTCGGCAGGCGAGGAGACGACATGAAGCAAGCGCATGGGTTGCGGCGACGATAGCGTGCGCGGCCATGGCCAAGGTTTTCTCGGCGTCAAGACTGCCTGGCTCAATTGCCGTCGGTGTGGTTCTTTTTGCTTTCTGGCCAGCGCTTTTCGGTGGTGGAAGTCTGATCGCCGGCGATTTTGTCTACAACTACGCGGCGCCGTTCGACTTCTACCAGTCAGAGGATTTCTCGTTGGAGACGGGTTCAACGGATCCGATCAATATCCACTCTCATTGGGCTCCGCTGGCTGCCGACGTCCGCTCCGGCGAAGTCGGCTGGTGGACATCTGACCTCGCCGGCGGTCAACCCACGATGAAAGGCGGTCTGCCGGTCTTCAATCTGGGTTACCTGGTTGCTCCAGGGTGGTTCGCACCGGGGCTGGTCGCGGCGATCCGCGCCTTGACGGCGATCGGCCTGACATACGGATTCGTCAGGTCGTTGGGCCTGTTGCGAGTGTCTGGGTTGGTGAGCGGAATCGCCTTCGCGTTCTCCGGATTCATGGTGGGCTGGATGAACTGGCCGCAGTCTTCGATCGCCGCTTTGGCGCCGGGGCTGTTGTGGGCGCTGGAGAGACTCTTGCGCGACCCGAGGTTGTGGCGGGCCGTCCCGCTGGGAGCTGTGGTGGCAGCGATGGTCTGGTCGAACTTCCCGCAGGTCACGATATATGTGCTGTTGGCAGCCGCAATCTATGCGGCGTTTCGACTGTGGGCCGAGTTGCGGACCGCTGAAGGCAGCCGGGCCGCTGATCTGAGGTCGGTGGCGCTCTGCGGGTCCGCGGCCGTGCTGTTGGCCGCGTTGTTGGCATTGCCGCAGTTGATCGGGTTCGTGCAGTATCTGGATTGGATCGACACGAGCGACCGCATGGGGAACGTTGACTCCTCCGCGGGAGTCAAATACCTGCTCACCGCGGTTGCGCCCGCGATCTGGGGGCACGGGTCGTTCGGTCCGGGCTGGTTCGGTGAGGTCAACTGGACCGAGCACAATGCCTATGTCGGGGCTTCGGTGTTGATGCTTGGAGTTGTCGGGGTGGTCGCGGGCCTTGCGAACGGTGATCGGCGGCAGCGCTCCGCGGTGGCTGCCTTCGTTGCGATCGGAGCGTCGGGGCTGTTGATCGCCTACATCGGCGGCCCGCTCTCGGTTCCGGTTCGGGAGCTGACGGGTGCCGCTGGCGGGGCGATGACCAGAGGCAAGATCCTGTGGAACCTGGGGGTCGCCCTTGTTGCGGCCTTCGGTGTGGAACAGATCGTGCGACAGTCCTCGGCCGCCTCGCGATGGTCGCTTCGGCGGGGGATCGCTGTGTCGTTGGTTGTCGGTGTGGTGACGATACTGGCGTTCCTGCCGTTTCTGGGCGACTGGCTGGACGCGGCCCAGTCCCACGACGTGCTCCGCGCCGTGCTGTCGGTCTCGGTGGTACCGGCGTTGTGTGCGCTCGCTGTGGCCGTGGTGATCCTGGCCCGGCTTCGTGGCTGGATGAATCCCGCGGCGGTCGGTTGGGCGTTTGTGGCCATCGTTGGTTTTGAGCTCTTGAGTTTCGCGATGCCCGTGCCGACGATCGTCGAGGAAGCCGAGCAGATCACGGCGACACCGGCTCACGCCGAGGTCGAGGAGCTGCTCGCACCTGGTGAGCGACTCAGCGGTGAAGGTTGGACATTCTTCCCTTCGACGACCGCACTGTTCGATATCGACGATGCCCGCGGGCAGTTGTTCAAGTCTCGGGGCTACAACGCCCTGTTGCGAGCGGAGGTTCCCGACGCGATCACACTCGGGCAGGAGCGGGGCTCGGTGACCTGGCCCTACATTCCCTTCGATGCCGATATTGCTTCTCCGGTCTGGGACGCAATGGCCGTCGGGGTGTGGGCGCAGTTCCCCGACAGTCGACCACCCGGCACTCTGATTGCAGCGACACCCGCAGCTGAGGGTTCTGATCCGTCGGTAGCACCGCTTCGGACCACCTTGTCGTCCCCCGCCGGGGGTCTGCGCGCGGTATTGGTAGAAGTGGTGTCGAATGCTGGTGGCATGGTTGACGTCCGGATAGAAGCCGGCGGCCGGAGCAGTAGCGAGAGCCGGCATGTACTGCCCCGGAGCACGAGCGTGGAGTCGTTCGCATTCTCTGGGGAGGACCTCCGCGTCGGAACGCCGGTATCGGTCGAGGTCACGTCGCCCTCTCCGAAGGGCAGGCTGCTGGTCGGGGTGGACGAGTCCGGCGAGTTGACGGCTCAAATGGTGGCCGGGGACGACGAGTTCCGTCTCGCTCGGACAGGCGACGTCCTTCTGATTGAGCGCCCTGACGCGGCGTTCGTCCGGCTCGCCGACGCAACGCTGGTGGAGGCTGATCCGCAGACCGCAGCGGAGGCGGTCGCAGCGCGTGGGGTTGGTGAGCGGTCAGCGGTGGTCGACTCTGATCTGGGACTCCCCACAGTCCCGGCGCAGAACGCGGACCTCGAAGTGGTGAGCGTCTCTGTTGGCCGGGACCGCGTCGACACCGTGGTGCGCGCCGACCGGGCTGCGGTGGTGGTGGTCTCGGTGTCCGACTATCCGGGCTGGTCCGCTACAGTCGACGGCCGAGACGCCGAGATCGTCACCGCGGACGCGGCGTTCATGGGAGTCGCCGTGTCGGAGGGCGAACACTCGGTCAGCTTGAGATTCCGCCCGCGTCATCTGGGAATCAGCCTGCTCCTAGCTGTGTTCGGGGTTGTGCTGGCAACGGGTCTTCTCATTCTCGGAGGGTTTCGCCGACACCGCAAGCCAACCCGCTCGGGTCCTGTTCCTCGCTAGGCTGCTGCGCGTGCAGAATGACGCAACGGCTGCCCGCGAATACGTCAACCGCATTCAGGAGGAGATTCTGAAAGAGGCTCAACAGCGCAGGGAGGGCAACCCGGCGCTGGTGGTTCAAGAGCGGGAGATCTCTGAAGCCTGGGCACGTTCAGTTCCAGGTGCCGCTGCGGCGCATCGTGACACCGACTCGCCAGCGGACCTCAAGGCGAACGCCGAGCATCTCCTCGGTTGCGTCAATGACCTGGCGTTGCTCAATGTTGACGCACCGACAGGCAAGCGGAAGGGCGTACGACAGGTCAAAGACACTGTCCTCAGGCTCACGCGCTGGTATCTGCGGTATCTGGCCGATCAGATGAACGCCTTCAACCATTTCCTGGTGAATCTACTGCGCTCGGTGGAACAGCGCATCTCTCGCCTCGAAGACGATGCCCGTGCCGCTGAGATCATGGGAGGGTTCGTTGATCCCGTTCCCGATGCCGACCTGGTCTTGGCAGGGGCCGCGGCCGACCTGCTTGTTCGCTGTGACGGGCCGGTGGCGGTGGTGTCGTGCGGCAGCGGTCGGATCGTTTCGGCACTGGTCCGCGCGGGAGTCGCCGCGCACGGCGTCGACGAGTCGGCTGCGCTGATCAGCGACGGAGTTGACGAGGGTCTGGACCTTCGGGTGGCAACGCCTTTCGAGCACTTGGACAGGATCGCCGACGGTTCGCTCGCGGGTGTGGTGCTGACGCGTTCAGTGGAGCGCCTCGGACCGGTCGAACTGTCGACGCTGATCGACGAGGCGCTGCGTTGTGTTGAACCGTCAGGCCGGATCGTTGTCGCGGTCGCGGATGTTCTGACCCGCTCAGGTCCCGAAGCTGAGCTGCTGCGCGGTGTAGGGCTGTCTCCTGGAACATGGGCCCATCTGCTGGCGAATCGCGGTTGCGTCGTGGAGTCGTCCGAGTTGGACGGCTCACGGGTGACCACCCTGGTCACGGCTCGGCGACAGTGAGCCGACGACCGATTGTCCACCAGTTCATACCCTCCCTGGCCAGGCGCGACGCGGTGGGTTTCCACACTCTCGCGGTTGATCGGATGCTGCGCGAGCTTGGTGCCGACTCCACGATCTATGCGGCGCACCTCAACGCAGGGACCGAGGATCTTGCGCGTCACTATCGACACCACGCAAAGGACCCGAGCCCCGACCTGGTCATCTATCAGGCCTCGATCGGCTCTCCGATGGTCGACTACCTTCTTGGCCGGCCTGAGCCACTGATGCTGAACTACCACAATATGACTCCTCCGGAGTTCTTCTACGGCTGGGAGCCGACTCTGGGAGCGGAACTCGCCTTCGGGAGGCGCCAGTTGGCGCGTCTCTGCCGTCGAGTCGTGGTGGCGGTCGCCGATTCGGATTTCAACGCCCGTGAACTGATCGACTTTGAGTGCAGGCGCGTCGAAGTGATCCCGGTACTGACCGACGATGCCCTCTTTCCGGTCGACGGATCGCTGCAGACCCCCGCAGATCGGGACGACTCTGCGTTTACCGTGCTGTTCGTCGGTCGGTTGGCACCCAACAAGTGTCAGCACGACCTGTTGGCTGCGATGGCAGTGCTGCGTCAACGGGTTCCGACCGCAGAGCTGGTATTGGTGGGTTCGCCGACTTCGAGGAGGTACGAGAAGGCACTGCGGGAATTCGCAGCGGATCTTGGGATTGCGGACGCTGTGTCCTTTGAAGGTTCGGTTCCGGTCCCGGAGTTGACGTCGTGGTACCGCCGGGCAGACGTGTTCGTGTGCTTGTCTGAGCATGAAGGTTTCTGTGTGCCGATTCTCGAGGCGATGGCGTGGGGTGTGCCGGTCGTCGCCTTCGACGCCGCAGCGGTGCCGAAGACCGTGGCCAGCGCCGGTCTGGTTCTCGACGACAAGTCGCCTGCGGTTGTGGCCGCGGCGGTGGAGCGGATCGTCGGTGACGAACCGCTGCGCCAACGATTGGTGCGACTCGGTTCGGATCGGGCCTCCGAGTTGCGCGCCGAGGCGGTACGGCCGCATCTGCGGGAGTTCTTTGCGGACCTCCTCAACTCGGACTTGTTGAAGTCGAAGCAGCACTTGTGATGAGCGACATCACCTTCGTCACGCCCCGTTACGGAGCCGATGTTGTCGGCGGGGCAGAGTTGGGGGCCCGGGCGCTGGCGACTCGCCTCAGTGCCGGGGGACTCGAAGTGTCGGTTCTCACCTCCCGGGCACGCTCCTTTGACACCTGGGCTGATGAATTCCCCGAGGGCACCACGAATGAGGAGGGTGTCTCCGTCTCCCGATTCAGCGTCGACCATCCCCGTTCCCCCGATTTCGCGGCATCCTGTGATCGGCTCCTGGCGAATCCGGAACAGGTCAGCATTCAGGACGCCTGGCAGTGGATCGAGAAACAGGGCCCCACCAGCACGGACCTGCTCGACGCTGTTGCTGAGGTCCGCTGCGGGGTGCTCGCGTTCACCCCGTACATGTACCATCCCGCGGTGCGGGGGGTGACGGTGGCCCGGGTACCCACGGTGTTGCATGCCGCTGCCCATCCGGAGCCGCCGTTGCGGCTTCCGGTTTTCGACGGGTTGTTCAACTCTGTGTCGGCCCTGGCGCACTACAGCCGTCTCGAACAGCGTCTGGTGGCGGACCGCTTTCCGTCCACCGTCCTGACCCCGCAGGTTGTGACGGGCCTCCCGGTCGAGGCGCCGGACTTCGAGATCGATCCGCAGGCCGCGCGTCGCACCTTCGGTCTTGGAGATGAACCGTTCGTGGTGTTCCTGGGCCGGGTTCTGAGAAGCAAGGGCACGCATGAACTGGTCGACTTCTTTGCTGCAACACGAGCCCGGCGCGGCGACGGCAAGCTGGTGATCGTGGGTCCAGTGGTCGACGAGATACCGTCGTGCGACGGGATCGTGTGCGTCGGCCCGGTGTCTGAAGAGCAGAAGTTCGGCCTGCTCGCGGCTGCCGATGTGCTCGTCAACCCGTCACCTCTGGAGTCGTTCTCGCTGGTCGTTCTCGAAGCCTGGCTGGCGGGAACACCCGTGCTGGTCAACGGTTGGTGCGGCCCGACAAGGGATCACTGTGTGCAGTCCGGCGGGGGTCTCTGGTACGACAACTTCGTTGAGTTCGAGGTGTCGATGAACCGTCTTCTGGACGACGCCGAGCTCCGCTCGAGGCTGGCCCGAGCCGGTCGGTCGTACGTGGAGCGCTCGTTCAGTTGGCCTGCCGTGCGACGGCGTTACCAATCGCTGCTCTCCCAGATCAGCTAGCAGCGGGGCACGTTCTCAGGGAGTCTCCTCGACGTCGCCTGGCGGGATCAGCTTCGTCGGACGGTTAAGCCTCACCACCAGGTCTGCGAGTAGTCCCACCACGAGCACCTGAAGCACCGCGAACCCCAACAGCAGCGTGTTGGAGGCGGGTCGGAAGTCCTTGCCGACGATGTCGTATCCGAGTTTGGCGGCGAAAACGACTCCCAGAACCGACGCGATCGGCAACGCCACCCGCAGAGGGTCATAGGTCAGCATCATGCGGATCACCTGCAACACGTAGCGGCTGGTGTCGCGGAACCAGTGGAACTTGGAACGACCGGCACGCTGCTTGTACTCGATCGGCACGTACCGGACTTCGTAGCCGTTCATCAAGAAGGACATGGTGATCGTGGTGACACACGAGAATCCGGTCGGCAACTGTTGGGTGAACTGGAGGCCGACGTCACGCCTGAATGCCCGGAAACCCGAGTTGAGGTCTGGGATCCTGGTCCGCGTGAGATAGGAGGCGAGACGGCGGACAGCCCACTTCGCCGGCACCCGAAAGAACTTCAGCGTGCCCTGTTCGGAGGTTCTGGCACCGACGATGTGATCCCCGTTCCCGAGTTCTGCGACCAGTTGTGGGATCTGGTCGTTGGGGTAGGTCATGTCTGCGTCGGACCAGACCACGACGCGTCCCCGCGCAGCCTCGGTGCCCAGACGCCGCGCAGCCCCGGAGCCCCGGTTCCGGGGCGTTGAGAGGACCCGGACCCCGGGGAGACCTTTGCAGACGTCAGCTGATCCGTCGGTGGAACCGTCGTCGACGATGACGAGCTCCCAGGAGTATTCCGAGGCGTCCATGGATGCGCTTATTCGGGCCAGCTCGTCTCCGAGGTGCGGTGCTTCGTTGTGCACGGGCAATACGATGCTGACGTCCAGGGTCGGTTCAGCGGGTTCTGCTTGCGCTGCGGACGGTGCCGCAGATCCCCCGATGCCCAGAGTCGGTTCAGCGGTCACGGTGGGAGTTTACTTCTTCAGGTTGCGGTAGACGTGGGCCATCCGCTGCGCCGCGGTCTGCCAGGTCATCGCGGTGATGCGGGCCCGAAGCACTGTTGGCACCACTGGTGGCGTTGATATTGCCTCGTGAAGCTGTTCGATGAATGCCGCGTCGTTGTGGTCGGGTACCAGCGTTACTTGGTCACCGATCAACTCTGGTAGCGCACCGACCGAACTGGCCACAACAGGAGTGCCCACCGACAGTGCTTCGAGCGGGGGCAGTCCGAAACCCTCGTAGCGGGAGGGGAAAGCCAGCACCGCGGCTCCCCGCAGCAGCGACGCCTTCTGGGCGTCGGTGACTGCAGTGAGCCTGACGAACCTCCGATCACCGGCCGCTGCGCGCAGTGTCGATTCGGCGTTTCCCGGTGGCCCGGCCACCACGAGGCCTGTGTCGTTGGGAAACGAGCTCAGTGAATCGGCGATCAGGGCGACGTTCTTGCGGTGTTCCACGGTTCCGAGCACGAGAACGTACGTGTCGAAACCGGCAAGCCTGCACCCGGCTTCGGCGTCGCCGGCGACGATGGGTCCGACTCCGTGGGGGACCAGCGCGACTCTGTCTTCCGGCACACCGAGACGGCTGTGCACCTCATCGGCGACGGCGGTTGAGGTCACGTGTACCGTCGCTCCGGCGTCGACAGCGGTCTGCAGGGGTTTGACCATGGCGACTACTTCGGGCCGACACCATTGCGGGTGGTGAACCAGAGAAAGGTCTTGGACTGTGATGACCGAGCGCTCGGTCGGCGGTGCGGTGAAGTTTGTTCCATGGGCGATGTCGACCGATCCGACGATCAGCCGGTCCAGGCTGCAGACGTTGCGCTGCCACAGCTGATGGGCGATTCGGGCGGGCACCCGCGACCGCCGGACCGGGACTCCTGTGTCCGGCCGTCTGCCGCGGAAGGTCAGGAGCCAGCCTCGAACATCGATCCCGTCAACCTCTGCGAGCGCATTCACGAGGGCCCGCGTCGTCTGGTGGATACCGCTGGGCGGCCCAACCAGGGAAGTGACGTCAATCCCGACGCGAGTGTTGTTGCCGGGCGTGGCCGGAGCCGCGGCAGAGCGGGGGCGGGGCGCGGGGTTGTCGCTGTGTTCAGGGGACATAGATGCCGTTCAGAGCTAAGATCGTCACCGACGTCATCGCGACAGCCGAAGCGGTGGGCAGCCAACGCCGGAGCATCGAAGCGTCGCTCACGATCCCCGCGGCGATCACAAGTGGAAACACGGCCAATGCGTAGCGTTCCATCGAGTTCAGGTTCTCGGCAGCGAAGAGCAACACCGTTGAGGGAACCGCGTACACCCACAAATCGGTCGACAGCCTGCGCACCGCAACTGCCAGCAGGAACACCAGGATCACTGCGGCGCTCCCATGCAACAGTTCGCCCGCGTCGCCACGAGCGCCGTCGACGAGCGCTCGGCTGATCCGGGTGATCGGCTCAACCGCGGAACCCCGGAGTTCTTCCTGCGCGTCGATCGGGACACGCCAACCCCCTTGGGTGCGTTCCGCCCACCCAAGAAAGCTGAGCGTGCCCAGCGGTGCCGAAGCTACGGCCAGCCAGGCCGTCGGAGATCGCCGGTCCTCTCGGGCGGCTCGCACCGCAGCGGGCAGGGCCAGCAGTCCCCCGACCGGTCGTGTCAAACCGGCCCAAAAGCCCAACAGGGCTGTGGCCCACCAGTTGCGTGAGCGGGCGCAGAGGACGAAACCGAGAGCCAGCGTCAAGAAGAGCGCCTCGCTGTAGCCGAGCACCAATACGAAAGCCGACGGGAACAGTGAGAAGACTCGCACAACGTGTCTGGAGGTCTCCGGGTCGTCGGTCTCCTGCAGAGCCATGCGGTGCATCAGCATTCCCGCAACCAGAGCGAGCAGGTTGGCCGCGATCACAAGGGCGATGTCGGGTCGGTCTCCAACGGCGCCGAGGACTCGACCCAACAGGGGCCACAGCGGAAAGAAACGAATTCCCCCTTCGAGTTCGGGTGAGCCGTAACCCGCGCTCGCCAGGTCGCGGTACCAGGTACCGTCCCAGGGGATCAACCCGTCGTCGACGGGGGAGAACGCCGGTGAGGGCTCGAGGCGATCGACAATCGCCAAGGTGGTGACGTAGGCCGCAGCCACATAGATCCTGGCCTCGATCCAACCGGCCGCCGCCGCTCGGAAGTCTTGTCGCCAGTTGAACCGGACGGTCACTGCAGCGCCTCGTAACGGGTGAGCAGCATCGGTTCAAAGACGTCGCTCGGAGCCAGGAGTCGGTGCGCTCGGCGATTTCGCCCCAGTTCGTTGATCATGGCTTCGCAGCGGTCGCCGAAATTCTTGTAGCCGAATCCGCTCACCAACCAGACGTCATGGTTGCCAGCCTCGCTGAGCACCTCGCTGACGAAGCTGTCAACAGCAGTGTCAGCAATTGTGTCGGCGTAATTCTGCCAGTCGACGAGACGACCGTCGCCGCGGGGATACGCGAACGAGTCCACATGCCCGGCAATTCCCCGAAGGGTCGCGGGTCCCACCTGGTCGGGGCAGAAGACGACCACATCGTCGGGTGCGCGCTGTTCGTCGATCAGTGCTGCGACGTCTGCCCCCTGGGTCCGGTCGCGGCGAGCCTCATCGACGCTGATTGCGAGTCCGACAGCAACGACCACCACCAGCACCACGATCCTCGGCGTCGGCGGAAGCATGGATATCCCCCTGGCGGCCAGGACCAACAGGGATCCCACCACAACCGCGGCGTAGCGTGCCTCGAAAGCACCGGCGGTCACCGCGGCGGCGCCTCCGCCGAGCCCGAGCGTCCCCACGACGCACAGCGCGGCGCGATCCAGTCTCCCGGTGCCGAACCGAAGCAGCAGCTCTCGTCCGTCGATGCGGCAGGCCAGCACACCCAGAATTGCCGCCACTGCCAACACGATCCCCAGGAGCTCTCCCTCGAACCGGTTGTTGCCTCCGATCGCCTGAATCGTCTCAATGACGACTTCTGCGGGTCGCGCACGGTCGGCCCACGGCGTTCCCGTGGTTCGAAGCTGTTCTCCCAGCACGCTTGCCCAGACCAGAATGGTGGCGCCTCCCGCGACGATCGCAGCGCCGATGCGGACAGCGGGCGCGCGCGTGCCGTCGTCTCGCAAGACGATGTTGCAGGCCACGACGATCAGCGCCGCGCCGATCAGGTAGAAACTCCAGTAGTGCGTGTGTACGAGCGCCGCGACGGTGAGCGCCAGGAACACCAGCCGGGCAGGCGACGGACGCTCGATCGCCCGCTCCACACAAAGCCAGCCGACACAGCACAACAGAACCAGCAGTGCGTACATCCGAGCTTCGGTCGCGTAGCGGATCAGGAACGGCGACGTGGCGGCAACCAGCAGAGTCACCTGCGCGGTTGCGGCGCCGTATCGGCCGGCTATTCTGTAGAGCACCCAGACTGAGAGCACCGAGAACAACCCGGACAACGAACGCACCGCCAGATCGCTGTCACCGAAGGCGTCGATCCACCAGCCGAGCAGCAGGTAGTAGAGGGCGGGGTGGCCGTCGTGGCGCAGTGCATCCACCATCTGGTCGAAGTCCAACGCTGCGATATTGACTGAGAGTGCCTCATCAAGCCACAACGGCGAGGGGGCGACCAGACGCAGTGCCACCCCCGCTGCCATGGCGACGACGGCGAAGGTCAGAGCCGTTCGGTTCCACCGCAGTGGCGCAGGCGCGTCGCCGCAATCGGTATCGGCACCGAAATCAACACCGGGGTCAGCTTCTCCAGCGGCAGGGGCCACAGCCGCTGAATCTAGTCGTCCACGGCGACGGAGCCCCATGTCGTGGCCGTTGGGGCTCCAACACACCTGGGGCGAACCCGGAGTGGAGCGAACCCCGCTTTGAGCCCACAACCCTCCTCGCGACGGGTAGCATCTCCGCTTGATGACCACTCGCATGGTAATTGTCGGAGGAGGTCCCGCAGGCAACAGTTGCGCCACCACCGCAGCACGATTGGGTGCCGAGGTCGTGCTGATCGAGCGGGACACGATAGGCGGAGCCGCCCACCTCTGGGACTGCATCCCGTCCAAGGCGATGATCGCCGCGGGCAACGCCCGATCGTTCGTGCAGCGCTCCATGCGCATGGGGCTCTCCGAGGTTGCGACCGATGTCGACCTCAACCAGTTGCGGGAACGGCTGTCGACGCTCGAAAGGCGCCTCGAGGGCCAGATTCGAAGCCTTCTGGCCAGCCAACAGGTTCAGTTCGCCCACGGCGCCGGCACCCTGATCGATCCCCACACGGTGCGCGCGACCACCGCGGACGGGACGGTCGACTTCGAAGCCGACGTGATCGTGTTGGCCACCGGAAGCCGCCCCCGCCTGCCCGATTGGGCGCCGATCGACGGTGTCCGCGTGCTCTCCACCCGGGACGCCTATCCGCCGCCGACACTGCCGGAGCATCTGGTCGTGATCGGTTCGGGTGTCACCGGCGTGGAGTTTGTTCACATGTTCGAGTCGATGGGGTCTGAGGTCACCTTGATCGTCAGTCGTCAACAGGTGTTGCCGGCCAAAGACCCCGAGGTTGCGGCTGCATTGGAGGAGGATTTCCTGCGTCGTGGGGTTCAACTGCTCAAAGGAGCACGCGCCGTCGACATACGCAGGGAGGGAGACGAGGTCACCGTCGACTGCGACGACGGTCGGGTGGTGACCGGAACGCACGCACTGTTGGCGATCGGTTCAATTCCCAACAGCGAAACGCTGGGTCTCGACAAGGCCGGGGTGCACTCAGTCCACGGATACGTGCCGGTGGACGTGAACCTGCGCTCCAACATCGAGCACATATATGCCGCGGGAGACCTGAGTGGACGCCTTCCACTCTCCTCGGTGGCGAGCATTCAGGGTCAGAAGATCGCCGAACACGCGCTCGGTGCGCTCTCGGTGTCGCGGCGCCGAGTCATCGATTACGACAAGGCGGCATCAGCGATCTTCACCGAGCCGGAGATCGCCGACGTCGGTCTTGCCGAGGCGGACGCGTTCTCCGAAGGGCGCAAGGTCAGGGTCACCAAGGTCCCGTTCGCCTCTTCGGCCAAGGCCCAGATCAACGATGATCCACGCGGCTTCGTGAAGATCGTCTCGGACCCGGCCACCGGGGTCGTTCTCGGTGGTTCGATCGTCGGTCGCCACGCGGCCGAATTGATCTCGGTCATTGCGGTGGCGGTCAGCAACGGTCTCACCGTTGCGGACATTCACGAGAGCGCGCTGGTGCACCCGACTCTCGCCGAGGCGCTCCGCGAAGCTGCCGAATAGGGCGAAGCCGCCGAATAGCGGCAGCGCGGCAGAGGCGTTACTCGATTACGGCGACGATGTCTCCTCCGCCGACGGAGTCACCCTCGACGACACGGACTTCGGTGATCGTTCCTGCCTTCTCGGCGGTGACGTTGTTCTCCATCTTCATTGCTTCCAGAACAACGACGACATCGCCTGCCGCGACGCTGTCGCCGACGCCGACGAGAACCTTGACGATCGTCCCCTGCATCGGCACGGTGACGTCTCCGCTGCCGGACCCACCGCCCGACGCCCCTCGGCCTGATCGGCGGGTACGTGGAACGCT
The DNA here is from genome assembly GCA_965208435.1 of Candidatus Aldehydirespiratoraceae bacterium. Lineage (GTDB taxonomy): Bacteria > Actinomycetota > Acidimicrobiia > Acidimicrobiales > Aldehydirespiratoraceae > VXYK01. Next base: position 3,196,595 of record OZ242337.1, read on the forward strand.
CGGGGAACTCGGGGCACCCGCGCTCTCGGGAACCCACATTGACACCGAGAATCGTTTGCCGTTCACCTCGACGTCGACGTTGCGCTTGACTTTCGGTTCGCCTGAGTCTTCGACGTCAGGGACTTCGGCAACGCCCACCGTGCTGAGATCGACGGTCTCCTCGAGCCACTTGGTGCTGTGGTCGACCGCGGCAAAGTCGTCTGACTCCAACACGACGATGGCTGCTGGAACAGTGGTGGCGACTCCCTCAACGGTGGTTTCTTTGAGCGCTCGAAGAGCCCGAGCGACAGCGGTCGGGCGGTCCTTGCCCCAGACGATGAGCTTGCCTATCAGGTTGTCGTAGTACTGGCTGATCTCGTCGCCCGCCTCGTAACCCGTGTCGAATCGAGTGCCGAAGCCGTCGGCTGCAGTCAGAGCGGTGATCGTCCCCGGTGATGGCAGGAACGCCCCTCCGGCGGGGTCTTCCGCGTTGATCCGGATCTCAATAGCGTGCCCGCTGATCTCGATGTCGTCCTGGCTGAACGGCAGTTCTTCACCGGCGGCGACGCGGATCTGGGCTTCGACGAGATCGATTCCGGTGACCATCTCCGTCGCCGGGTGCTCCACCTGGAGGCGGGTATTCATTTCCAGGTAGTGGAAGCTGCCGTCCTCGTACAGGAACTCGACGGTTCCCGCGTTGACGTAGTCGCAGCCACGGGCGACCTCGACGGCAGCTTGGCCCATCGCCGTGATGATGTCGGGGTCTATGTCCGGCGCGGGCGCCTCCTCGATGAGCTTCTGGTGTCGGCGTTGTACCGAGCAGTCGCGGGTTCCGAGGTAGACGCAGTTGCCGTGCCTGTCGGCCAGGATCTGGACTTCCACATGGCGCGGCTTGGTGAGGTAGCGCTCCATGTAGCACTCGTCGCGCCCGAAGTAGGCGAGAGCCTCTCTCTGGGCGGCCCCGAACTGCTCAGCGGCCTCATCGGCGCTGTTCACGACCTTCATGCCGCGCCCGCCTCCGCCGTATGCCGCCTTGACGGCGACCGGCCAGCCCTGGGAGTTCCCGAATTCGATGATCTGGGAGGGGTCGGCGATCGTCTCGGTGGTCCCGGGGACGCCGTACACGCCGACCTTCTCGGCGGCCTCCCGTGCAGAGATCTTGTCGCCCATCACCTCGATCGCTTCGGGATCCGGCCCGATGAAGGTCACTCCGCGCTCGGTTATGGCGCGCGCGAAGTCGGCGTTCTCGGAGAAGAATCCGTAACCGGGATGCACCGCGTCTGCACCGCTCCGTTCGATGGCGTCGAGGATCGCCTCGGTGTTGAGGTAGGACTCAGCGGTGGTCTTTCCTCCCAGGCTGTAGGCCTCATCGGCGAGGCGCACGTGCAGCGCGTCGCGGTCGAGGTCGGAGTAGACCGCCACGGTGCCTATGGCGAGTTCGCGGCAGCCGCGAATGATCCGAACCGCGATTTCACCACGGTTTGCTATAAGTACTTTGGAGAACACAGGGTAATGGTTAGTCGAATGAGCCATGAGGTTGCGACATCGAGCGGAGGTCTGTTTGCGGCGAGCAGCCGCGTTGCCGACGCGACGGGATTGGGGCCCCTGCGCCACGTAGAGGTTACAGGGTCGACGAATCTTGACCTCGCAGCCGAGGCGCGTGCCGGTTCTGTCTCCGGGGCGGTTCTGGTTGCCGACCACCAGAGCGCGGGCCGAGGCCGTTTGGGGCGGCAGTGGGACGACGACCCCGGGAATGCGCTGTTGGTGAGTATTCGTCTGCCCCTGGATCGCGTTGTGGTGAGTCCGGATCGGGTTGCGGGCGTCGTGGCCGCGGCAGGTGCGGCGGCGCGCCGTGCGGCCGATCAGCTGACTGCCTCGACCGTATTGACGAAATGGCCCAACGACCTGGTCGTGGAGGACGGTCCGGCTCCAGGAAAGCTCGGTGGGATACTGGCCGAGTACATTGCCGCACCTGCCGAGTCTGTGGTGGTCGGGGTCGGGATCAACGTCAGGGCGATCAAGAGCCAGCCGGGAGCGACCTCGATGGTGGAGTGCGGGATGGTTACCCAGGGGAGTCTCGAGGACCGTGACCTTCTGTTGTCCAGCCTGCTGGCTGAGTTGGCGTCCCGGCTCGCGGATCCAACCTCGGTCCTCGAAGAGCTTCGCAACAACTCGGCGACCCTTGGAACCAGGGTGAGGGTTGAGCTGGCAGGGGAGCGCTTCGTTGTGGGGGAGGCGACCGGCCTCAGCGACGAGGGCCACCTGCTGGTCCGCTGCGATGACGCGACGAACATGACGATCACGACCGGAGACGTGATCCACCTGCGATCCGACCCCTAGCCGCTGCGGGCATCGCGGTCGGCTCCGGCACCACTACGCTCCGCAATGTGCCAGAGCTCCCGACGCCGCCCGTCGACCAGCGAACGTCCCAAACCCGGCGAAGGGTCGTGCTGCGCCGTTCCTGGCCGCAGCGCATCGTCATGGTGTTGTGCCTCGTCGTCATTGTCGCCGCTGTCGCCGCTGCCTGGGTCATCGGCAACATCGAGGAGGCGGTGTCGGGTTTCGGACGCGTTGAGATCTCCGGTGAGATCCTCATCACTGACAACGAGCCGGGGGATCCTGTCAACTTCCTGCTGATCGGCAACGACAGCGCTCTGGGAATCGATCCCGACGACCCGGTACACCTCGGGCGGACCTATGACGCCCGCGGTACTTTCAACGCCGACACCATCTCCATCCTGCGAGTTGATCCGACGTCGGGTCAGGCGTGGATGTTGTCGATCCCGCGTGACGTGATCACCGACCACATCCCCGGAGCAGGCACGAACCGGATCAACGCGGCATTGTTGATCGGCGGTCCCGAGACCCTCGTCGAGACGGTGACCTCGCATTTCGGCGTCGAGATCAACCACTATGTCGAGATCGACTTCCTGGGCTTCCGTGAGCTGGTCGATGTCCTGAACGGTGTTCCGGTCTGGTTCGACCGGCCCGCCCGCGACCTCAACTCGGGCCTCAATATCGTCGAGGGCGGCTGTCATGTCCTCGACGGGGCTTCGGCACTCGCCTATGTGCGGTCCCGGTTCTATGAAGAGTTCGTCGACGGCCGCTGGGTGTTGGTCGGCAACTCCGATTTCGGGCGCATTGAACGCCAGCAGGACTTTCTGGTCCTTGCGCTGAGCCGTGCGGTCAACCGGGGCGCCCGCAATCCCACGGCGCTGGCAGGCTTGATCGAGTCGGGAGCGAGCAGCGTGGTGCTCGACAGCGAGCTCACACCTTTGGAGTTGATCGACCTGGGCAGGGCGTTCAGCGATTTCAACCCGGAGAACCTGACTCGGCTGGAACTCCGGGTCCACACGATTCACGATGAGGACGGTGTGTATGTGGGTGAAGAACTTGTTCCCGACGTCAACGAGGAACTGTTCGACATCTTCAGGGGAACGTCCGGTTTGAGCCGGCCGAGTGACGTGGTCTTCGATCTCTACGCAACCGACGAGGTTCTGCTCAACGAGGACGGCGACCTGCTCGCCGGTCTCGGGTTCAATGTTTCCTCAAGGTTCCTCTACGGGAGCGGCCTCAGACCCTCGGTGGTCGTGTATCCGCCCGGTCTTCGGTCCGAGGCTGAGGCTGTTGCGCGTTACCTGATCCCCGTTCCGGCCCTTGTCGAGGATGCCGCGTCGAGCGGCATTCGTGTGGTGCTCGGCACCGACCATGAACAGATCTCGTTCCTGTTCCCGCATGACCTCCAGAAGACGCGCACCGAAGCGGCCGCGCACACCAACGTGACCGTCCCGGACCTGTCAGCTGCGGTTCTCAGCTCGGCCCCGGCCGAGTCGGGTGCTGCACCGAACACGGTGCAAGATGCTCCCGCCGCTTCCGGTGCCGCGAGCACCGACAACGACGTCTCCTCTGAACGCGTCATCGGTCGACCCCCGCAGGGACAGTCATGCCCCTGAGAGCAGCCACGTCCCGGCTCCGCCGAAGGAGTTCGCCTCTTGGGGGCTCCGGTTGCGCCCGGCGACAACTCAGCCCTTCACACTGCCGCGGCTCCGGTTGCGCCCGGCGACAACACAGCCCTTCACACTGCCGCGGCTCCGGTTGCGCCCGGCGACAACTCAGCCCTTCACACTGCCGCGGCTCCGGTTGCGCCCGGCGACAACTCAGCCCTTCACACTGCCGCGGCTCCGGCTACGTCCGGCGACAACACAGCACCCCCTCTACACTTGGCGTTCCATGAGCAGGATCGCGGTGATCGGGACGGGGTACGTCGGCCTCACCACCGGTGCCTGCTTCGCGCATCTCGGCCACGATGTGGTGTGCGCTGACATCGATGTCGTCAAGGTGCAACGTCTGCGAGCCGGTGATGTGCCGATCCATGAAGCCGGTCTCGCCGAGTTGGTCGCGGAGGGTCTCGAATCCGGGCGTCTGTCGTTTGTCGTGGGTGGCGCGAATGCTGTCGGCGAAGCCGATTTCGTCTATCTCTGCGTACCGACGCCTCAATGCGATGACGGTTCGGTCGATCTGGACTACTTGAAGGCGGCCGCGGCAGAGATCAGCACGCACGTTCGGCCGGGAGCGGTCGTCGTCAACAAGTCGACCGTTCCGGTCGGCTCGACGCTGCTGGTGGAACAGGCGATGGGCCGCTCAGACACTGCGGTCGTGTCGAACCCTGAGTTCCTCCGCGAAGGATCCGCGATCGCGGACTTCCTCGACCCCGATCGAGTGGTGATCGGTTCCGACGACCCGGCTGCGGCTGATCTCGTGGCGGAACTGCACGGTGGTATCGGCGCCCCGGTCATGATCACCGACCCTGCTTCGGCGGAGACCACCAAGTACGCGGCCAATGCCTTCCTGGCCACCAAGCTCAGTTTCGTCAACACGATCGCTGCGGTGTGTGAGGCTGTTGACGCCGATGTCGACGACGTGCTCGCAGCGATGGGCTGTGACGAGCGGATCGGCAGGGAGTTTCTGCGTCCGGGCCCCGGTTGGGGCGGTTCGTGTCTCCCCAAGGACGCGGCGGCGATCATCTCGATGGCACAGGACGCGGGATACGACTTCTCGCTCATGCGGGGAGTCCTCGAAGCCAACGACGAACAGTTCAAGCGTGTCGTCGGCAAGGTTGCCTCCGTGGTCTCACTGCCGGGAGCCACTGTCGGCCTGCTCGGTCTGGCCTTCAAAGCCGGGACCGACGACACTCGCAACTCGCCCGCGCTCAAGGTTGCGAAGCTGTTGTTGGCACGGGGCGCCAAGGTCCAGGCTTACGATCCCGCGGTCGCGAGCGTTGATATTGACGGGATCGTCGTGGTCGACGATCCGTACGCGGCCGCAGAAGCTGCCGAGGCCCTCGTCGTCGCCACCGAATGGGACGAGTTCTCCCAACTCGACCTCGACAAGGTCGCAGAGTCCATGGCAGCGCGCCACGTAGTCGATGCTCGCAACATCATGGACCGCGAGGAGCTGCTCAACCGGGGTTTCAGCTATCAGGGGATCGGGAGGAATTAGCACGGTGCGCGTTGTTGTGACCGGCGGAGCGGGCTTCCTTGGCTCGCATCTGTGCGACCACCTGCTCGCCCGTGGTGACGACGTGGTCTGTATCGACAACTTCGCTACGGGTACTCGGTCGAACATCACCCATCTCAGCGAGCATCGTGGGTTCACCTTGGTGGAGCACGACGTATCTAGCCATGTGGACGTCGACGGCGCGGTGGACGCGGTGCTTCATTTTGCCAGCCCGGCCTCTCCGGTCGACTATCTGGAGATGCCGATCCAGACCCTGAAAGTTGGTTCGCTCGGCACTCACAACAGCCTTGGTCTGGCCAAGGCGAAACAGGCCACATTCCTGTTGGCGTCGACGTCAGAGGTCTACGGAGACCCGTTGGTGCATCCGCAGGCTGAGAGCTATTGGGGCAACGTCAACCCCGTTGGACCCCGCGGCGTCTACGACGAGGCGAAGCGGTTCGCCGAGGCGATCACGATGGCGTATTTCCAGTATCACGGCTTGGACACTCGGATCGTCCGGATCTTCAACACCTACGGCCCGCGGATGCGTCCCAACGACGGGCGAGTGGTATCGAACTTCATTGTGGCGGCGCTGAGCGGCGAACCGGTCACCGTCTACGGTGACGGCACCCAGACGCGCAGTTTCTGTTATGTCGATGATCTCCTCAGCGGTATCGTCGCCCTGCTCGAGTCCAACGAACACGCTCCGGTGAACATCGGCAGCCCCGAGGAGTTCACCGTCTCTGAGTTGGCGCAGATCGTCCTGGAGGTGACTGGTTCGTCATCGCCGCTCCAGTACCGGCCACTGCCGGTCGACGACCCTGTGCGCCGTCGCCCCGACACTGCCCGTGCCCGTGAGGTGTTGGATTGGCATCCCGCAGTCGCGCTCCGTGAAGGCGTCGAGAGAACCGCGGAGTACTTCAAGTCTCAGATCGCCGGGCGGTCCTGAGCCCTGGGCGGGCGCCTCAACTCCGGCGGGACTCCGCCAGTTCGCGATTGGCCAGGTACCAGTCGATCGTGGTTCGGAGGCCGGTCTTGAAATCTGTCTTCGCGGTGAAACCGAACAGTTCTCGGGCACGGGAGGCGTCGACGCCGCGCCGGGGTTGGCCGTCGGGCCGACTGCTGTCCCAGCGGACATGGCCCCGATAGCCCGTCAGTTCGACGATGACCTCCACGAGTTCTGAGACCAGCATCTCGCGGTCTGCCCCGAGGTTGACCGGCTCAGGACCATCCCAGTGCTCAGCAGCCGCCACTATGCCTTGCGCGGCGTCGTCGACGTAGAGGAACTCACGGCTCGCACCACCCGATCCCCACACGTCGATCTCCTCGGCTGCTGTTTCACGGGCGATCACGCATTTTCGAATCAGGGCGGGAATGACGTGCGACACGTCCGGGTGGAACTTGTCGCCCGGACCGTAGAGGTTCGTGGGCATGAGGTAGGCGCCGCGCTGGCCGTACTGGGCCCGGTTGGCCTGGAGATGGACCAGCTGTGCCAACTTGGCGATGCCGTACGGAGCATTGGTCTCCTCCGGGTAACCGTTCCACAACGAGGACTCCGAGAAGGGGACCGGGGTGTGTTTGGGATACGAGCAGATGGTTCCCACGACCACGGTCTTGGGCACCTCGGCGATCCTGCATGACTCGATCAGATTGGTGCCGAGCATCAGGTTCTCGACGTACAGCTGAGCCGGGTTCGCCATGTTCGCGCCTATGCCACCGACTCGCGCAGCCATATGGATGACCACGTCGGGTGCGTGGTCGGTGATCGCTCCGAGGGCTGCGTCGAAGTTCAGAAAGTCGACCTCGGCACTCGTCGGCGCGACCACGTCGAGTACTTTGCGCCGAGCCAGCGCAGCCTGCACCGCCTGTCCGAGAAACCCGCCTCCCCCGGTCAACAAGACCCGCTGATCCTCGAAGTCCGGTTGTGTTTTCGAGTCGAGAACCATCGGTGTGATCGTAGCGTTTCCCAGAGTGCCGCAGTCATTCGCGCTTGTGCCAACAGCGCCGGAGAATGAGACTAAAGTCGTGACGGGGTTGTGCAATCTCGATCACGGGAGGCTCCGATAATGGGAGAAAATGTGTCGAAACTCTTTCGGGCGCGGAGGGCAACCAAGATCCTTGGCCTGGCCGCGTTCACGTTCACTCTGGTGGCAGTCATGCCGGGTCTCGCCTCGGCGGCCGACTCCGCTGTGGACCTTGAGACCCAGTTCATCTTCAACACTTTTGCGTTCCTCGTCTGGGGCGCACTGATCATGTGGATGGCCGCCGGCTTCACGATGCTGGAGTCGGGCGCGGTGCGAACCAAGAACGCGTCGATGATCTGCCTGAAGAACATCGGCATCTACTCGATAGCGGGGCTCGCCTACTTCCTGGTGGGCTACAACCTGATGTATGTGGAAGTCGGCGACGTCGTCGGCAAGTTCGAGTTCTTCTACTCCACTTCGGCCGATGAGGTGTCGCTGCTCGACGGCAACGAGTCCGCGCTGGCCGCTGTCGTCGACAACGGATACGCGGTCATGTCGGACTGGTTCTTCCAGATGGTCTTCGTGGCGACCGCCGCCTCGATCGTCTCGGGCGCCATTGCGGAGCGGATCAAGATGTGGCCGTTCTTCCTGTTCACTCTGGTCCTCACCGCGTTCATCTACCCGGTGGTCGGTGCTTGGACCTGGGGAGGCGGTTGGCTGGCCCAAGAGGGGTTCATTGATTTCGCGGGTTCGACTATCGTCCACGGAACCGGCGGATGGGCGGCACTCGCCGGCGTCATCGTCCTGGGGCCGCGCCTCGGCAAGTTCCGCGAGGACGGCAGCGTCAAGCCGACACCGCCATCCAACGTGCTCGTCTTCACGTTGGGCGTGTTCATCCTCTGGCTCGGGTGGTTCGCATTCAACGGCGGGTCGCAGTTGGCGTTGGGAACCGCAGCCGACGCGGTGGCGATGAGCAACGTGCTGGTCAACACCAACCTGTCGGCCTCCGCTGGCGTGCTGGCGGCGCTGGCGGTCTCACGGCCCCTGTTGGGCCGAATGGACCTCTTCGCCGGGATGAACGGGGCCATCGCCGGACTTGTGGCGATCACCGCGGGTCCCGCGATCACCGACCATTGGTGGGCGATCATCATCGGAGCGGTGGGAGGCCTGGTCTGCACGCTGGCGACGAGACTGTTGGAGCGGCTGAAGATCGACGATGTCGTCGGCGCGATTCCTGCCCACCTCGTGTCGGGCATCTGGGGAACGCTGGCAGTGACGATCGCGGCGGGTGGCCGTTTCCATATTCAGCTGCTCGGGGTCGTCTCGATCGGTGTGTTCGTCTTCACCGTCTCCTACGTGCTGTGGCGGGTGATGGACGCACTGTTGGGTATCCGCATCTCGGCTCAGGTCGAACGCCTGGGCCAGGATGCGGGGGAACTGGGAATCGAGAGCTACCCCGAGTTCGTGCTCATGCCCGAGGAGGACTGACCGCCTGCCAGGCTTTCTCGGTTCGAACATGACATACGTCGGCAGACCCGGCTACGATGGCGGCGACTCGGCAAGCGGGAGCGTCCCGGCGCATACCCAGCCGGTCAACAGTCCGCAGACATGAGGGAATGAAACCTAATGGAATTAACAAGTGACAATACGGGTGGAGCGGTGATCGTGAAGGCCGTCGGCCGCGTCGACGGTGCCAACGCTCGTGACTTCCATGAAGGTCTGGAAGCCAGCATCGGCAGCGACGGCGAGTCGATGGTCCTTGACTTCGAGGGGCTGTCGTACATCAGCAGCGCCGGCCTGCGCGTGGTTCTCCTCGTCGCCAAGACACTTCAACAACAGGACGCCAAGTTGGCAGTCTGCTCACTTTCGGATTCGATCCGGGAAGTCTTCGAGATCAGCGGTTTCGACAAGATCGTCCCAGTCTATGCAGACACGGGCGATGCGGTGTCGGGCCTCGGGTTGTGACCCGCGCTTGACTTGACGGTCCTCAAGTACTCCGGGGTGTCGAGTGTCCGGGGTTGAACTCAAGTGTTGGAGGAGAGCGCCATGATCGGCATACAAGCCCCCTACAAGATCCTCGTAGTTGACGACGAGCCCGACCTCCAGCCCCTTGTGGAACAGCGGATGCGTCGCTATGTGCGCAGAGGGCAGTATCAGTTCGTGTTCGCGCGCGACGGCGTCGAGGCGCTCGAATGCCTGCAGCAGGACGACGAGATCGTGATCGTCCTGTCCGACATCAACATGCCCAAGATGGACGGACTGGCGCTGCTCGAGCAGATCCCCAAGGTCAATCCCAACATCCGGTCTGTGATCATCTCCGCATACGGAGACATGAAGAACATCCGCACCGCGATGAATCGGGGCGCGTTCGACTTCGTCACCAAGCCCGTCGACTTCGACGACTTGAAACTGACCATAGACCGAACATTGCAACAACTGTTGGAGTGGCGCGACGCCCTCGGGGCACGGGACCGCCTCGTCGCACTGCAGAACGAGCTCGACGTCGCCTCCCAGATGCAGCAGTCGATCCTTCCCAAGCGATTCCCCCGAGGTTCCGGCTACGAGGTGTTCGCCAGCATGAAGCCGGCACGGTCTGTGGGCGGAGACTTCTTTGACGTGATGCGCCTCGAAGGCGGGCTGCTCGGCCTCGCCGTGGCCGACGTCTCCGACAAGGGCGTGCCCGCAGCGTTGTTCATGATGTCGAGTCGGACCCTGCTCAAAGGGGCCGCGATAGGACTGAGCACGCCTTCAGAGGTGTTGGCGGAGGTCAACAACCTGCTGTGCGAGGACAACGAGACAGCCATGTTCGTAACGCTCCTCTACGCTGTGTACGACCCCGTCTCGCGGATGTTGACCTTCGCGAACGGGGGTCACAACCCTCCGGTCCTGATAGACGCCGACGGGAACGCCAGCCGGTTGCCGCTGACCGGCGGCGTCGCTCTGGGCCTGGTGCCGGACCTTGAGTACGAACAGTCGAGCATCACGCTCTCACCGGGCGACAACGTGATCCTCTACACCGACGGTGTGACCGAGGCCATGGACGATGTCGAGGAGGAGTACGGCATGGAACGTCTGGAGAGCCTCTTTGTGGAGTCTCTGCCACCATCGGCACGAGCGGTCAATGATGCCATCTTTGATTCGGTCATTGAGTTCGCCGGCGACGCGCCGCAGTCCGACGACATCACCTGTATGACCCTGCGGGCAGCGGGGCAGGAGCAGCAGAAGGACAAGGCCGCCAATACCGCACTGTCCCTCGAGTTGGGCGGCAATCCTGCAGAACTCGAGCGGATGGCGGCCGCCGTCGAAAAATTCGCCGAACAGCAGGGGTGGCCTGACGGGATTGATTTCAAGGTCAACCTCGCGCTCGAGGAGCTGGTCCTCAACGTCATCACCCACGGGCGTCCGGAAGGGCCTGTGGAGGTGGAGGTGACTGTCACTTCGGGCCATGACCTCATAACGGTCCGGATCTCCGACAACGGAGAGGCCTTCAATCCCCTGACCGATGCCCCCGAGCCGGAGGTGGAGAGTTCCGTCGCCGACCGCGAGGTGGGGGGTCTGGGCATCCACCTGGTGCGCACGATGATGGACGACATGCGCTACCGGCGGGAACTGGGCAGGAACCTCCTCACCATGACGATCCGGAAGAGTTAGCCCGATGTCGAGGCGGTGATGCAACAGAATCGCTGCCGTTCGACGATGTATGCCGCCTGCCTGGTTCTGGTCTTGGCTCTGGCTTGTACGGGGTGCTCCTCGTCGCCTGACACCGGCCGCGTCGAGGAGCCGACCTCGACCGAACCGACGTTGCACCCTCCCGGTGAGGCTTCCGCCGACGACCCGGACGGATCAGGGCCGGAGGGGTCAGGGATCCAGGCAGCGCCGGGGGTCTTCGACGACCGTGTCGTCTTCGGTCAGTCAGCGGCGTTCAGCGGCCCCGCCCAAGACCTCGGCGATGGTATGCGCGTGGGCATCGAGGCGGCGTTCAACGAGGTGAACGAGAGCGGGGGGGTCCATGGGAGACGGTTGGAATTGGTCTCCTACGACGACGCCTACGAGCCGGAGGCTGCTATCGACAACACTAAGCGACTGATCAACTCCGGCGACGTGTTCGCCTTGATCGGTGCGGTCGGTACACCCACCTCGCGATCCGCCGTGCCCGTGGCGACGGCTGCCGGTGTTCCCTACATCGCTCCGTTCACCGGTGCCGCGTTCCTGCGCGACCCGCAACAGACCGACGTGATCAACTTGCGGGCCTCCTACAACCAGGAGACCGAGGAGATGGTCGAGCGCCTGGTATCGGAGTTGGGCTTCGAGCGGATAGGGGTCGTCTACCAGGACGACTCCTTCGGTCAGGCAGGGTACGACGGCGCGCGCGCCGCGCTCGAGCGCCGTGGAATGGAGGCGGTGTCTGTGGGCCTGTACCCGCGCAATACGACCGCGGTCAAGACGGGCCTCTTGGATCTCAAGCAGGGGGACCCGCAGGGGGTGATCGTGATCGGGGCCTACCAGCCTGTCGCATCGCTGATCCGCTGGGCACGCGAGATAGGCATGGACTCGGAGTTCGTCACGATCTCGTTCGTCGGCAGCAATGCGCTGGCACAGGAGTTGGGTCCAACCGGCGAAGGAGTGTTGACAACTCAGGTGGTGCCGTTCCCGACCGACGGGGATGTCCCGGTGGTGGCGAGCTACCTCGACGCGCTGGCAGACTACAATCCGAACGGCGTGCCGGGTTTTGTGTCCCTGGAGGGATATCTGGCGGGTCGCCTGGCGATCGTCGGTCTGCAGAGCTGTGGGCCGAGCGTTGAGCGGGAGTGCTTCTTGGAGCGATTCTCGTCCTCAGAGCCCATTGGCATCGACGGGTTCGTGCTGAGTTTCGGAGAAGACGACAATCAGGGTTCGGATCAGGTGTTCTGGACCGTCATCGATTCCAACGGCGAGTATCGCCCGTTCGACATGGGGGCAGTTCGGTGAGGGACTGGCTCAGACGAGTTGCCGAGAGCCGATTCCGCATCTCGACCCGCCTCTACTCGTGGATCGGCGCGGCGGTTGTGTTGACTGTCGCGGCCAGTTCCGTCGGCTGGTACTCGATAAACCGGGTTGGTGATGTGCAAGAACGGGTCAACGAAGGCAGCGTGCCGGCCATGGCGGTCGCATTCAATGTCGCTCAGTTCAGCGGCGAGTTGGTTTCTGCCGCGCCTCGCATTGCTGCGGCGACGCCGGAGGCCTTGGATTCTGTTGCTGAGGACATCAACGAAACGTATGCCGCCTTCGACTCCGGACTGGTTCTGTTGGAATCGGCGGACATGAGGCCTGGACAGAATCAGATGGTTCGAGGTCTCGGGGTCACGCTGCGCTCGAACATCGAGGAGATCAAGTTCGACCGAATCGAGTTGTTCCAGCTTGAAGATCGGAAATCGGAGCTTCAGGCACAGCTCGACGCTCTGCGCGCGGAGATCGACTCGGCGCTCGTCCCGGCTCTCGACGATCAGTTCTTCTTCTTGATGACGGGCTATCAGGACATCGACGAGCCTCCGAGTCCGCGGGCCGACCATCTGTCGGCGGAGGCGATCCGAGAGTATCGTTTTCTGGCTGAGCTGCAGGCCGATGCCAACATATCGACCCAGTTGCTGGCGAGCGCCTTCGGATTGTCGGACGCGTCGACCATTGAGCCGCTGCGCGAGAGGTTTGAAGCAACAGCCGGACGGATCCAGCGGAGCATCTCGCAGTTGAGGCAGAGCGATCCGGTCCTCGCTGACGAGTTCGACGACATCTTCGGGCGGCTGTTCATTCTGGGAGGCGAACAGGGCGGGTTCGATCTGCGTGAATCCGAGCTGCGGCTGCTGTTGTCCCAAGAGGAGCTCTTGGAGCGCAGCAGGGAGGTCGCGGCGGACCTCCTCGAGAATGTGAACTCGCTGGTCGCCGCCGCGGAGATAAGTGTCCAGGACGCGACTGAGGCGTCCGAGCAGGCGATATCGACCGGAAGGACGCTGTTGCTCATCATCAGCGCGTTCAGCGTCTTGGGCGGCTTGCTGATCATCTACCAGGTAGGACGGGTGCTGCTGCGTCGCCTGGCCCGCTTGTCGGACTGGATGCGGCGTATGGCCGGCGGCGATTTGGAGCTCACCGCTGATGTCGGGGGACGCGACGAGGTGGCGGACATGGCCGCAGCGTTGGAGGTGTTCCGGCGGCACGCCCTCGAGGTTCAACGCCTCAACCTGGTTGAGGAGATGGCCGAGCAGTTGCAGGAGAAGAACGTGCAGCTCGAGGAGGTGCTCGCCGATCTGCAGCGCGCGCAGGACCAGATCGTCACGCGTGAGAAACTGGCGGCGCTCGGCGAGCTCACAGCAGGCGTCGCCCACGAGATCAAGAATCCCCTGAATTTCGTGAAGAACTTCTCAGAGGCCTCAGAGGAGCTGATTGAGGAGTTAAGCGAGATCCTCGACGAGATCGGCGACGACATCTCAGAGGAGCAGAAGTCTTGGATCAGCGAGATAAGGGGTGATCTGAGCGGCAATCTGGAGCGGATCCGTTCCCATGGTGATCGGGCCAACCGGATCGTCACCGACATGCTGTCGATGGGCCGCGACACCGGGGAATGGCAGATCGCCGACATAAACAAACTCCTCGAGGAGCACGCACGCCTGGCCTACCACTCAGCACGCGCCGTCGATTCGGAGTTCCAGCTCGACCTGCAGCACGACCTCGACCCGAATGTGGGCGAGATGCGGGTCATCCCCCGTGACCTGAGCCGGGTGTTCCTCAACATGGTCGGGAACGCCTGTGACGCCACCGACGAGAAACGTCGCGAGGTCTGGGGCGCCGCCGGCGAGAACGAACCCTATGGGGAGTCGTATTCACCGACGCTCTGGCTCAGCACGAGACGCACAGAGGACCATGTTGAGATTCGGATCAGGGACAACGGCAACGGTATCCCCCCCGATGTGGCCGACAAGATCTTCAACCCGTTCTTCACGACGAAACCGACGGACCGCGGCACCGGACTCGGTCTCGCGATATCGAGCGACATAGTCCGCCAGCACGGTGGGACTATCAGCGTCGACTCCAAGACTGGCGAATACACCGAGATGCTCATCGCCTTGCCTGTCGAACTGCCCGAAGCGTCTGTCGTGGGTGCATCCGAACAGGGCGACGCGGCTGAGGCCGGCTAGCAGGTGGGGGGTCGTGTCGGCGCTGTAGTCGAACAATGCTGGCATCGCGTTCCGGGGGGGACCGCCGCCTCCACGGTCCGCAGTCTGGAGGCTCTGGCGCAGAGCACCGACTGGGAGGTTGTCGGTGTGGCCGCGGCGCACAGGGGCCCGCCCAACGTTTTGACGGTCCCACCCGTCGAGGTGTGCCACATGGGTCTGCCCCGTGTCGCGCTCTACGAGGCCTGGCATCGAGTCCGCCGGCCGAGCATCCAGGCCTCAACAGGACGACTCGACGTTGTCCACGCAACCGGGGGGGTGGTTCCGCCGGCTGGTGATGCCGCATTGGTCGTGACAGTGCACGACCTTGCGTTCCTTCGCTATCCCCGACACTTCTCGAGGCGGGGAGCAGCTTTCATGAGCCGTGCCTGGGATCTGGCGAAATGCAATGCCGAGCTGGTCGTGGTGCCGTCGCGGCACACCTTGGAGGACTGCGTTTCGCACGGTTTGGACGCCGATCGGCTCCGGGTGGTGCCGTGGGGCGTGTCACCGACATCGGTGAGTGAACAGGCGCGTGACGATGTGCGGTTCCGGTACCGCCTGCCCCCGCGGTTCCTGCTGTGGGTCGGCACTGCTGAGCCCCGCAAGAATCTGGAGTCCCTGATTGCGGCGGTTGCGCGAAGCGGGACGCGCCTGCCGTTGCTGCTGGTGGGTCCTGGTGGTTGGGGCGTGGATGTGAATGAGTTGATTGCTGGTTCAGCAGCTGAGGCGCGTCACCTCGGCCAGGTCCCGAGCGACGACCTCAGTGTTCTTTATGACCTGGCCGATGTGTTCGTCTACCCGAGTCTCATGGAGGGCTTCGGCATGCCAGTGCTCGAGGCGATGGCTCAGGGTACTGCGGTGGTCACCAGCGCCGGTACCGCCACCGGTGAGGTCGCGGGCTCGGCGGGGGTGCTGGTCGACCCGACTGACGTCGACTCGATAGCCGCGGGCATCGATTCACTTGTGGGCGATGCGAAGCTGCGTGAGGAGCTCGGGGCCGCGGCTTCCGAGAGGGCCGGGGCCATGTCCTGGGCACGTACTGCGGAGGGCATCGCCGCGGTCTACGACGAGGTGAGCCGGTGATCTCGGTTGCTGTGAACCTCGCTTGGCTGGTTCCGGGCGATGTGGGTGGGAGCGAGGAGTACACCACCCGCCTGCTCGCTTCGGTCCTGCGCGCCGCACCTGAGGACATTTCGCTGGAGATCGTCGCTTCGAAGCGTTTGACGCAGAGCTATCCGTGGATGGCGACCCTGCCGTTCTCGGTCGTAGCGGGTCCGGTGGGCAACCGCGGCTACCGCATACTGGCGGAATCAACGCAGGTTCACCGAGCAACCCGCAAAGCGGACGTGGTGCACCACTTCGGCGGCCGCCTGCCCGCGGTGCGAAACCCCCGTTCCATTGTGACGATTCATGATCTGCAACCCCTTGATCTGCCTGCGAACTTCAGCCGCGCGAAACGGCAGTACCTCTCCTGGGCTGTGCAACGGTCCGCGGCGGCTGCATCTCTGATCTGCACACCCTCGGACTGGGTTGCCCAGTCAGTTGTCGAACGGCTCGGTGTCAACCCGGACAGGGTTCGGGTGGTGTCGTCCACCTGGAGTCCACACGGGGCCGACGCCGAGGACACAGAATCGCTCGCCGTCGACGGTCTGGCGGATCGTCTCGGCTCAGCACCGGTGGTCCTCTATCCGGCTGCGACCCATCCCCACAAGAACCATCTGGTGCTGCTCGAGGCGCTTGATCGCCTGGCTGACCGCGGAGGTGAGGTGACACTGGTGCTGACCGGTGGTCGGGGCAGGGCTGAGACTGTGGTTGCGGCGAGGCTGCGCCGCCTGCGCGCCCGGGTGCTGCGTCTCGGCCGCGTCAGTGCATCGATGTTGTCGGCATTGACACGACGGGCGGACGTCCTGGCTTTCCCGTCGCGCTATGAGGGGTTCGGGCTTCCGCTGCTCGAGGCGATGCATGCAGGCACTCCTGTGATCGCCGGCGACAACAGCGCGATGCCTGAAGTCGTGGCCGGCGCCGGACTGCTGCTCGGGGTGGACGACCCCGGCGCCTGGGCCGACGCAATCGATGAGGTCGTCACCGACCGGTCTGTGGCGGGCCGATTGAGTGCTGCGGGGCGGGTCCGGGCGCAGGCCTACGCCCCGGCTGTTGCTGCGCAACGATTGGTCGCGGCTTGGCGCGAAGCCCTGAGCCGAGACGAATGACCGAGCCCGGTATGACCGAGCCCGGCGCGACTGGGGCCGGCGCGACTGGGGCCGGTATGACCGAGCCCGGTGTGGCCGGGGCCGGTATGACCGAGCCCGGTATGACTGGGGCCGGTATGACTGGGGCCGGTATGACCGAGCCCGGTGTGGCCGGGGCCGGTGCGACTGGGGCCGGCAAGGTGCGGATCCAGATCGTCTGTCCCCATTTCGAGCCCGACGTCGCGCCGACCGGGTTGGTGATGAGCGAGATTGTTCGTGGTCTGGTGGCACAGGGCCACGAGGTCGACGTGGTCACCTCGCTGCCGTGGTACGCCTCTCATGCGGTCGATGAAGCCTGGAAGGGTCGGATCATCCGCACCGAGAGGACCGCTTGGGGCTCTATCAGCCGTGTCTATCCGTTCCCCACGAACAAGCGCAACATTGCGGCGCGTGCGGTGGGTTTCGGCGGGTTCACCGCACTGGCCGGCCTCTGTTCGCTGTTCAAACGGCGCCCTGATGTGGTCTTGGCGATGTCTCCGCCGCTCACGCTCGGACTGGCCGCCTGGTGCACTTCCCGGTTGCGTCGGGCTCGGTTGGTGTTCAATGTCCAGGATGTCTTCCCCGATGTGGCCGTGGCTCTCGGAGCGATCACGAATCGGCGCGTCATCGGGCTGCTCGAGGGTCTCGAGCGGTTCGTGTACCGCCGGTCTGCGGTTGTGACCGTGCTGTCTGAGGACCTCCGCAGCAACGTTGAGGCGAAGCTCGTCGACGCTGCAGGTCCGGGCGCGGCTGCCGCCAAGGTCCGTGTCATCCCCAACTTTGTCGACACCGAGCGGATTCGACCGCAGGGCCGCGACAACCCGTACCGGGCCGAGTTCGGTCTCGGGACTCGGAGCGTGGTCATGTATGCAGGCAATCTGGGGTTCTCCCAGCCGCTCGAACTGATGGTCGAAGCCGCTCGTGAACTGAGTGGTCGCGACGACGTCGTGTTCGTGATCAACGGTGAAGGCTCGAGGCGCCAGGAGCTCGAGTCGCTCGCGGAGGGACTCGACAACGTCGTCTTTGTTGACTTTCAGCCGGCGGAACGGCTCGCCGAGGTGCTCGCCGCCGGTGACGTGCACGTCATCGCGCTGCGCCGCGGCCTCGGCGCGTCGTCGGTCCCCTCGAAGCTCTATTCGATCCTCGCGGCCGGCCGGCCCGTGCTGGCGGCGCTCGACTCCGGTACCGAGGTGGCCGATGTCGTGGAGTCCCAGGGTGCAGGAGCAGTGGTCGACGCGGAGGACCAGTCGTTGTTCACCGCGGCCGTGCTGGAACTGGTTGACGACGCTGATCTGGCGGCGATGGGGTCTGCGGGCAGGAAGTTTGTGGAGCACTGCGCATCGCCGACGGGTGTGGCGGCGGCCTATTCCGAACTCTTTGAGGAACTGGGACGACCCCGCGCTCCCACCAAGCGCCGGTGGAGCCGACCCAACCTGCGAATCGGACGCTGATCGCGCCGTTCGTCGCTGCTTGAGCGCTAGCGTAATGGCTCGTGGCTAGAGCAAGTTCGTCCAAGAAGGTTCAACGCGCGGCAAGGGCCGCGGCCTCCTCCAGGGGGGCTTCGGAGCGTCGAAATTATGGGTTTCCCCTTGTGGTGGCACTCGTCGTGGTTCTCGGAGTCGTCTTGGTGGTCCTGGCCCGCGGTTCTCGTGACCCTCTGACGTCGCCGACGACGGCGGACCATTGGCACTCGGCCTACACGGTCTACAACTGTGGTCAACAGATGCCGCATTTCCAGGGCCAGACGGACCCCGACGGCATTCACAGCCACGGTGACTCCCTGATTCACATCCATCCCTACAACAGTTCAGCGACAGGCGAGGACGCACGCCTCGGGGTCTTCCTCGACACCATGAACGCGTCCATCGAGGTTGACGGGATCTTCGCGGACAACGGAGAGTTCGCCCCGATCCTCGCGGCGGACGGCTGCGAAGGCGAACCCGGCGTGATCAAGGTGGCGCGCTGGAACCTCGGTGCATCCGGGGGGCCGGAGATCCTTGAGGTCTACGAAGACGATTTCGACGATATTCGCCTGCTCGACGACGGTGAGGGCTTCAGCTTTGCGCTGGTTGCGGTCGGGGACGATCCTCCACCGCCTGCATCGGACACAATAGGCGCGCTCATCGGTGTCGGTTCTCAGATCGAGTGGGAGGGAGAGCCGGGCACGACCCCGTTGGATCCGGGTGCCGGCGACGGCGAGATCATCGAGCAGATAGAGGTTCCCGTGGAAGTGGACGGGCCGGAGGTCGAGGTTCCCGTGGAGGTGGACGGGCCGGAGGTCGAGGTTCCCGTGGAGGTGGACGGGCCGGGGATAGAGATTCCCGTGGAAGTGGACGGGCAGGAGATAGAGGTTCCCGTGGAGGCCGTCGAAGAATCTGACGGGAGCGACGGCTAAGGAATGTCATGAGGGCCGTTGTACTGGTTGGCGGCTTCGGAACGAGGCTCCGACCGCTGACGGCGGCGACTCCGAAACAGATGTTGCCGGTCGTGGACAGGCCGATGATCGAACATGTCGTCAGCACGCTGGGACAGGCCGGTGTCAGTGAGGTGATCCTCGCCTTGGGCTACAAGGAGGATCTGTTCCGTGCCGCCTACCCCGACGCCGTGTGTTGTGGCGTGTCGCTCAGGTATGCCGTCGAGCCCGAGCCGCTCGACACCGCCGGCGCGGTCCGTTTCGCGGCCGATGCGGTGGGCGTCGACGAGTCGTTCATAGTCGTGAACGGCGATGTCATGACCGATATCGACATCGGATCGTTGTGGGACCGTCACGTCGCCCTCGGCGCAATGGCGACGATCGCGCTGACTCGAGTGGAGGACCCGTCGCGTTTCGGGGTCGTGCCGACTGACGCTGAGGGCCGGGTGTTGGGATTCATCGAGAAACCGAGCCGTGATGAAGCTCCGACAGACTGGATCAATGCCGGAATATACGTGCTTGATCCCGAGATTCTTCAGCGGATCGCCGCCGGTCGCCGGGTCTCCATCGAACGGGAGATTTTTCCGGCGATTGTTGCCGAAGGTGGCCTCCGGGCCGTGCATTGCGATGCCTACTGGATCGATATCGGAACCCCGGCGACCTACGTGCAGGCGCAGCTGGATCTGATCGACGGCGTTCGGGGCGCTGCGCTGCCTGCCGAGTCGCCGGAGGCCGGCGTCGATGGCGGTGCCGAAGTCGAAAGGTCGGTTGTGATGGCAGGTGCGACTGTCGCCGCCGGCGCAGTCGTGCGCGACAGCATCGTCATGGGCGGCGCGGAGGTCGCTGCCGACGCCCTCGTCGACGGTTCGATCATCGGCCCTCGGGCCCGCGTCGGGGAGGGCGCCAAGGTCACCGGCATGTCGATCCTCGGCGACGGGCAGCATGTCGGTGCCGGTCAGCTTGTTGACGGATCGAAGATCCCGATGAGCGACTGACGTGGCTGTTCTGGTCACTGGCGGAGCTGGGTACATCGGCTCCCACACAGCGGTTGCTCTCAGTGAGACGGGCCGCGACGTCGTCATCGTCGACAACTTCGTCAATTCTTCGCCCCGCGCGGTGGATGCGGTGCGGGCGCTCAGTGCCTCTGAGGTCGCCCTCGTCGAAGCCGACCTGTGCGACGGCGATGCGGTTCGCGGGGTCTTCGCTCGGTATCCGATCACCGAAGTGGTGCATTTCGCGGCTCACAAGGCCGTGGCGGAGTCCGTCGACGAACCCCTTGCGTACTACCGCAACAACTTGGATTCGCTGCTCGGGCTGCTCGAGGCGATGCTCGACGATGGAGTCCGCAGACTGGTCCACTCATCGTCGTGCACCGTGTACGGACAGCCAGAAGTCCTGCCGGTCAGCGAGTCGGCACCCGTGGGAGCGGAGAGCCCCTACGGTCGCACGAAGCTGATGAGCGAGCAGATCATCACCGACGTCTGCGCGGTTCGGCCGATGGACGCGATGATGCTGCGCTACTTCAATCCGGTCGGCGCGCACCCCTCCGGAACCCTCGGAGAGGACCCAAACGACGTCCCCAACAATCTTGTGCCGCTGGTGATGGAGGTGGCCTGCGGCAGGCGTGCATCGCTGCAGGTGTTCGGCGGCGACTACGACACCGTCGACGGGTCAGGAGTCCGCGACTACATACATGTCGTGGATCTGGCGGAGGCCCATGTCGCCGCCCTCGACGTGTTGGCCGGGGGGCATCGGGGAGCTGTCGCCGTCAATGTGGGCACGGGCACCGGCACCAGCGTGCTCGAATTGATCAAAGCGGCCAGGCGGGCGACAGGTGCGGCGATTCCGTACGAGATCTGCGAGCGCCGAGCCGGCGACATCGCCAAGACCTGGGCGGCCACGGACCTCGCTGCCGAGTTGCTCGGCTGGCGGGCGACCCGCGACGTCGACGACATGATGGCCGACCACTGGCGCTGGCAGTGCCAGAACCCAGACGGTTATTGAAGGCCCGACGGCTGCGGCCGCTAACGCATTCAGCTGAAGCGGGCCGTCGCCGGCGCGCCGGGCGCGATCAACGCTGCGCCCGCAATCGTGCCCCAACAACAGGGCCACACCCTCGTGCCAAGAACGGGTCGACGCAGTTAGCGGAACAGGTCTTCGGCGGGGGAGCGGACGATCTCGGCGATGACGCTGGCGGGTCTGAACCACTCCTCGCGAAGCCCTCGAACGATGGCCGCGGGGATGCCTTCAGCCTTGCCCATGACCAGATCCGCCGCTGCGGCGATCTCGTCGACCGCGGCGACTTCGGTCACCATCAACTCACGCCCGAAAGTGTCGGTTGACCCGCGGAGATCGACGACGGCCGCGATGCCTGCACAGCCGATGGCGACGTCGGTCACCCCCCGCCGCCAGGGGCGTCCGAAGGTGTCGCTGACCACGACCCCCACGTCCACGCCGGCCCGGGCCTTCAGTCTGTCGCGGATCCCGCGAGCCGTTCGGTCGCTGTCTATCGGCAGCAGGGCAGCCTGGCCCCGCTCGACGTTGGACAGGTCGATCCCGGCATTGGCACACACGAACCCGTGGCTCGTCTCGCTTATTATCAGATCGCCCCGTCGCCTCAGAACCCGTACCGATTCACGCTCCACCAACGGCTTGTGCGACAGCGGATCGTCGGGGTCGACCCCGACGATCCGGTTCTCAGCCTTGGAGACGACCTTCTGGGTTATCACAAGGCAGTCGCGGTCTCTAAGGTCGGCATCTGAGTCGAGTATCAACGAGGCCAGGTCGTCGCCGGGGCGAACTTCTCCGATGCCGTTCACCGCGAAGATCTCAAGAGCGCTCACCGCGGTGCTCCCGCTTGATGGCAGGTCTCGGCCAGAGCCCGCGCCACACCCGGTTCCGACATCACGGTCGGCACCGCGATCACCCGCATCCCCAGATCCTCGATCTCGCCTGCGGACTCGGCGTCGGTCTCGTCGATCACCATCGTTGCGGCCAGTGCCTGGTAGCGGCGGGCCACACCGACCACGGTCGCCTGTTCGCCCAGTTCCCGCAGCATCCTGTCGGCGGGACCCTTCAGCGCCCGGCCGCCGACTATCGGCGAGACGGCGACATTCTGGGAGCGACGGGCGCGCACGGCGGCTTCAATCGCAGGCACGGCGAGCACCGGCTGAATCGACACTGCCGGGTTGCTAGGCGCGATCACCAGGGTCTCCGCCGACTCGATCGCCTCGAGAGCCGCAGCGGACGGTCTCGCCTGTTCTGCGCCGACGAAACGCACCGATGAGATCTCCACGCTGTGGGCGAGTCGGACGAAATACTCCTGGAATCCGATCTCCTCGCCGGTCCCGAGCGTGACTCTGGTCTCGATCGGGTCGTCGCTGACGGGCACCAGCGTTGCTCTGACTCCCCAGGCGTCGCATATCTCTGAGGCCACCTCGGTCAGGGTGGCGCCTTCGATCAGTCGCTGGGTGCGGTAGAGGTGTGTGCCGAGGTCTTGATCGCCGAGCGAGAACCAGTCGAGCCCTCCGTAGCGTCCGAGCGCGGCCATCGCCTTGAAACTCTCGTCGACGAGGCCCCAGCCCCTCTGGGGGTCGATCGCGCCGGCGAGCGTGTAGGTGCAGGTGTCTAGGTCGGGGCAGACGCGCAGTCCGTGCAGCGTCACGTCGTCGGCGACGTTGACCACGGCGGTGACGTCAGCGGGATCGAACGCCTCGACGGCGCCCTGCAGATATCGCGCCGCACCTACCCCTCCGGCGAGAACAGTGTGTTTCAAGCCAGTCCCCGTGTCTCAAGCCAGTCCCCGAAGGCGACCCTCGAGCAGGTCGAGGTCGGCGTCGACCATGAGCCGTACGAGGTCACCGAACGAAGTCTGGGGAGTCCAGCCGAGGTCGGTCTCAGCCTTCGAGGCGTCTCCGACGAGCAGATCGACCTCTGCGGGCCGCATGAAAGACTCGTCGATCACGACATGGTCCTCCCAACTCAGGCCGACATGATCGAAGGCGAGTTGACAGAACTCACGCACCGAGTGCGTCTCCCCTGTGCAGATCACGTAGTCCTCAGGTTCGTCCCGTTGCAGCATTCGCCACATGGCGTCCACGTAATCGGCCGCGAACCCCCAGTCCCGTTTGGCATCGAGGTTGCCGAGGCGGAGCTCGTCGGTGAGTCCGAGCTTGATCCGCGCCACGGCATGGCTGATCTTGCGGGTCACGAACTCCATCCCGCGGCGGGGACTCTCGTGGTTGAAGAGGATTCCGGAGGTGGCGTGCAAGCCGTAGCTCTCGCGGTAGTTGACGGTGATCCAGTGCCCGTACACCTTGGCCACGCCGTAGGGACTGCGTGGATGGAACGGTGTCGTCTCGGTCTGCGGGACCTCTTGAACCTTGCCGAACATCTCTGATGAGCTGGCCTGGTAGAACCGGATCTCCGGATCTACGAGCCGGACCGCGTCGAGCAGGCGGGTTACTCCCAGAGCTGTGGTCTCACCGGTCAACACCGGCTGGCCGAAGGAGGTCTGCACGAACGACTGCGCTGCGAGATTGTAGATCTCAGCGGGCCGGTAGGTTCTCAGGATCTCGATCATCGAGACTTCGTCGAGCAGATCGCCGGGCGCGAGGCGCAGCTGGTCCTGGATGTGGGCGATGCGTTCGAAGTTGACGGTGCTCGAGCGGCGCACCATGCCGATGACGTCGTAGCCCTTGGCGAGGAGCAGCTCGGCCAGATATGAGCCGTCCTGGCCGGTGATTCCTGTAATTAGCGCGCGTTCAGCCACGGTGGTCCTTGTTTCAGCGGGGTTGGGGAGTCTCGACGCCGTCGGGGTTGTGGCGCCAGAACTCGAGCAGGTCGGACAGGGTCGTCTGGATCGGGATCTGTGGTTCCCAACCGGTCTGGGTGCGAATCTTGGTGTTGTCGCCGCACAGCACCTTCAGGTCGACGGGTCTGCACAGTTCCGGGTCTGGTTCGAGGGTCATGGGGAATGCGGCCAAGCCTACGAGTTGTTCGGCGATCTCTCGGATCGAGCGGTCCCTGCCAGAGCAGACGTGGTATGCGTCTCCGGGGTCGCCGTGTTCGATCAGCAGCCGGTACGCCCTTACGACGTCTCGGACGTCGGTGAAGTCGCGGCGGGCTTCGAGATTGCCGATCGACACGGTGGTGTTGCCGTTGCGTTCATTGGCCGCGATCCGGCCGGCGATGGCCGAAGCGACGAAACGGTCGGACTGTCCCGGGCCGAGATGGTTGAAACTGCGCGCCAACACGACGTTCAGGCCGTGACCCAGTCCGGCCTGGAGGTAGACGGCCTCTGCGGCCGCCTTGCTCGCCGCGTAGGGGCTGAGCGGGCGCAACGGCGTCGTCTCGTCGAGCGGCGGGCCGTCCGGGTCGGTCTGGTCGACATGGCCGTACACGTCTGCGCTGGTTATCCCCAACACACGTTGAGCGCCGGCGAGCCGGGCAGCGTCACAGACGTTGAGCGTGCCTTCCGCGTTGACTCGCAGCGTCTCGACGGGAGAGTCCCAGGAGCCGCCCACATCGGCTTGGGCGGCGAGGTGGTACACGACCTCGGGTCTTGCCTGGGTGACCGTGGCGATGATCGCCTCGCGGTCCAGGATGTCGGTGTCGGACTCGACCACCTCGTCGCCGCAGGAGGCGAGGTGGGCAACGAGATGAAGCCCCACGAAACCGTTGGCGCCGGTCACTAGTGAACGCATACCGGGCCTCGGGTCGCGGCGGTCGCAGCGGTCGGTCCACCGCTGTCGTTCACCGGTAGGCCGCGCATCGCCGTAGACTCTACGCCCGGCTGCCCCTGCTCTCAACACGGCGGCCCTCGATATGGTCGGCCGGTTGGTGATGTGGCGATGCCGACCGCAGAAAATACTGTAGTGGATCCACAGAGAACAGGATAGCATGTAAGATAACCACAATCAGTCCTGATATGGCCGCCTTGGCGGGGGCGTGTTAGGGTTCACGAAAGGACGACAATGGAGCCAACCGTGATCGCAACGATCATCAGCGTTTTAGGGGCAGCCGTACTCGGCCTGTTCATCTACTTCATCCACACCGTGCGCGCAGAAATCCAAGGCGTGCGCGCAGAAATCCAAGGCGTGCGCGCAGAAATCCAAGCAGAGATCCAAGGCGTGCGCGCAGAAATCTACAGCCTGGGAGTTCAGGTGAACACGAGGATCGACAAGCTCGAGGAGAGGGTCGGCTCTTTGGCGGCGAGCGTCGCGGCGATAGCGGCGACTCAAGCCGAGCACGGCGTCAAACTCGAGCACATGCTGAGCCACGGGGAACGGATCAGCGCACTCGAAGGCGCTGTCTTCGGTACCGCCGCAACATAGCCCGACCCCCGCTGTGCGGGATCAGTGCACGCTCTGCGCCGGCAACGCCGACTGGAGACTGCTCAACAGCACCATGCCGTGTCGGACAAGTACGTTTGAGTTGACCCGTCTCCTGTAGGCTCACGCGCAAGCGGCGAGCGGGAGACGGACGTGGACGGAGATTGGGACTTGTTTCGGACTCAACTCTATGGAATGGGGGACTGGCTCTTGGTGCCGGAGAGCGCAATCATAGCCAAGTCAGGCAAACCCTTCGCACCACAAAAGCGTAACGGCAAACGTCCGATAGTCCTTTCTGCCAGCTTGAGTGGACCGAACGCGATCGCGTATGCGCGGTCGTCGACGAGTCCGAGCGAGTTCAAGCATCCTGCGCACTCCCAGCCACACGATGGGGAGCCCTGCAATATCAACCTCGATGGCTGGGTGGCGCTTGACGTGACGCTGACCGTGGACATCAATGAGGTCTTCTCCAGCCACAAATATTCCTGCCGTGAGCCGGAGAAGTCGAGTCTGTGGGCCGCCATTGAGCGGAGGCTACGACCGTGACTCTCCGAGATCTCCGTGATGAGTACGACTTGGACAGGATCGGTCCGAGGATCTGGGACCTTGTGCTGGAGTTGACGAGAGCGGTCTCCCGTCGTTACCCGACCGACGTCTACAACAACGGGGAGCCCTGGAGCGAGGAGGCCGTTGCAGATCTCGCGCAGGAGGTCGTCCTTGAACGGTTGCTGGGTGAGGCGCAACTCCAGTACCTGTTCGATCAGGCGACCGACCTTGAGTCGTGGCGGCGGCTGTTGACGTTTCAAGTCAGGCGGACCCTGACTCGTCGCCGTCGAACGACGGTGCTCGACACGCTGCTGTCCCGAGTCCGCAAACTGGCCCAAACTCAAGCAGCACCGTTCCGGCTGGAGACCTTCGGCTCCACCGTGTGGATCTCGGGTGGAGACTTCGACGGAGATTTCGTTGATCTGGCGCCGTCGGAAGTCTCACGGCTGGCCGGTTCTGTCCGGCACATACCGCAGATGGTCGCCGACCAACGATCCTCGAGGGCGTCGATGGTCTACCGCACGAGTGACCTTCGGACGCTGCTCGAGGTGGTGCTGGAAGAAGTCGGGGCGGTCAGCGAGCGCGATCTCGCCAAGATCCTTGAGCTGTTGTTGACATCGTGGCTTCCAACCTTCCTTGAAGATGGTGAGCAGCTGTCTGGTCGTGACGCTGAGGCGGAGGGTCCGGTCGAGTTGCTCGAAAGAACGGAAATGGGATCGATGGTCGAAACATTCGCAGAGAGCCTCAGTGGGGCGGAGCAGCAGATACTGCTCTCGAAGAGCCAGGGCGTGCCCGACGCTGAGATCGCCGGGAGCCTGGGCCGTTCCAGGCCGTGGGTTGCGCAGCGGAAGCAGCTTGTGCTGGACCGCGTCGGCGACGAGGTGATGCGGGAGTTGGAGGGCCCTCAGCAGACCGAGGCGATGGAGATCCTGCTGGTCGCGGTCAGCGACTCGCTCGCGCAGGGTGAGGGCCGATGACCGTCCCCCAGGCGATACGCGAAGCCCTGCCCGGCACCTATACCGCTGGGTTGCTCGGCAACTCCCTGCCGGTTGAGCCGGTTGAGCGCGGTCAGATCCGTCGTTTGGCTGAAGGCCCTCAGGCAGGCGAACCTGTCGAACGTCTGGCGCTGGTGCTCCGCGTCGACGAGATCCGAGATTTCGCCGAGATACTGTTCGTCCACCCCTATGCAGAACTTGCAACGGGAACAGACCTCGTCGTGCCCTCGGAGCATTCGAGGATCCCGTATCAAGTTGTCGCGCAGACCGATGTCCGGGGGGTGGTCTGGTTGACGCAAGTCGGCGCGCGCGTCGGGCTCCTGGACCGAACGGCGCTCAAGGCCGTCGGAGCGGTGGCTCTCGGGGAAGATACCGCGTCGGAGAGCCTCGTAGCAGGTCCACCGTTGCGGGGCCGGTTCGACCGGAGATGGAACTTCAAGGCAGCCGAAGGCTCCGCCCTGAGAACCCTCGCCGCCGACTGCACAGCAACACTTCTGGACGGCCGAGCCCTGGTCCAGTTAGACGTCGGGATCCTCTCGCCGGTGCTGCTCGCCGCTCTCGATGACATCGAGAGCCCCCTGCTCAAATTGTTGGACATCCTCAGAACGCGAGATGTCGTATTCGATCTCGACGATCTGAAGATGCTTGATGAAATCGGAGCGTTGTCGGAGGCCGTTTGGGCCAGCGCTTTCGGATCATTCGGAGTCGATTACTACGATTACTACGAGGCTTTCCTGGATCTCCTGAAGGAAGGTGCGCTGTCAAAGGGCCGGATAGCAGTCGATGCGAGGCAAGAACCGGATTCGGCTCAGGTTGCGGGGCGCAAGCCGGAGGCAGGAGAGTTGAGAACCAGGCCCAGTGTGCCCCTCATGTCTGCCAACTTCGTCTATACGAGTGACCGGGACATGTCCGTTTCGCCCGTTGATGAACTAGACCTCGAACTGATTGACGCGTGAAGGATTTACCGATGCCGTCTCAAGAACGCCACCCGTACCGGCTCCGCCGGATCGATCTGAAGAACTTCAAGTCTGTCGCCGAACAGTCGGTGGAGTTGGGACCGCTGACAGTTGTGGTCGGCGCGAACAGTTCCGGCAAGAGCACCCTGCTGCAAGCCGTGCTGGCGGTCGCGCAAGCAGTGAGAGATGCATCGTCTCCGTATTCGTTCCAGTTGAACGGTGAGCTCTTGGATCTCGGCACGTACCGGGAGGCCCGCAACTTCCAGACGCAGGACCAGTCCGAACCCATGCGGATCGGATTCGGAATAGTGGATGAGCCGATTTACATGCAGGGACTGCCTCTGGAGCCGGAGGAGGATGACATCGCACAGCGGATTGAACTCGACGACGATCCGAGTTCGCCCGGTACAGACGGGCTGTCGGAGTTGCATCCTCATGCGGAGAGGCCCGAGAAGTCCTGGCGAGACCGGTTAGAGGGGATGGGGGTCCGGGAGATGCCGAGAGCCGAGACGGAAGCTGCCACTGCCGGTGAGCCACCATTGCCCGATGAGTCAGATTTGATCGGCCCCTTGATCAATCTGGACTGGTCGGTGGGTCTGCGAGAGTCTCCCGAAGACCGAATTGCCGAGATCAATGATGTCGACCTTACAGTTTCGCTCTACGGCCACCTTCGGGGCGACGAACCGCGGGGGCCAGATTTCTATATTGAGAACCCGGACCGCAAGGCGGTGTTCACCCTGCGAAGCGGCGTGCTCGCCGGATCAACAGCACTTCCGTTGCCTGATCAGGGGCGCGGTCGCGGTGCTCAACGGTTCGCAGTGCTCGAGGATGGACAGGCAGGCCGCATCACCCACAGCAGAGTTGAAACGACCGAGGTGCAGTTCGATGCACTCTCCCTTGAATGCCTGGTCCCGACAGCACTGTCCGCCGGTCGTCAACGGATTGAAGAGAGGTGGGTCAACAATATTCTGGAGTCGACACGATTCGTCTTGGGCGACCTGATGGGTTCCGAGGGGTACGCACACCTCTATCACCTTCGCCCCCTTCGTGAGCGGAGAGGCGAAGGCGCAGCCAAGCTCTTGTATGAGAATTCGAACCTCAAGATTCGTGCCCCCATGCCTGATGGAGAGACGCGGGAGACGACTCTGGCCGCAGCCCTGAACATGTGGCTCGACTGGTTCGGGCTGGCGGACCACGCGTCGGTGGAGGACCACGACAGCCGGGGGTTGGAACTGAGAGTGCGTCCGAAAGGCGCAGCACACGAAGTGAACCTTACGTCTCTGGGCGTCGGGGTCAGCCAGGCACTGCCCATTATTCTCTTTTGCCTAGTGGGCTTTGACAGCTCGCGCGACTATTTGGACGTTGACAGATCTTTTTACAAGAAGTTGCTCATTCTCGAACAGCCGGAACTGCATCTGCATCCGGCGATGCAGCAGAAGATGGCTGACTTCCTGCTCAGCTTCGTCCGTTCCGGACGCCAGATTCTGGTGGAAACCCACAGCGAGCATCTGGTGAACCGGCTGCGGACCCAGGTCGCTGCCGACGAAACGAACCAGACCGGGAATCTTGTCAAGCTCCTGTTCGCGGAACAGTCAGACGGAATCACCAGCTACCGGGAGTCGGAGATCAACGAGTACGGCGGCGTGTCAGAGGACTGGCCTGACGGCTTCCTCGACCTCAGCGCCAAGTCCGCCCAGGACCTGGTCCGCCAGAGCCTGAACAAGAGGCTCAAACAAGAGGAGAGTTCTTGAGCCAGTGCCTTGTCGGGCGCCCGAAGCGACGGCGGCAACTTCAGTCGATGGCGGACGCTCCGTGGACTGGTCGAGCACCACAACCGTCGCCCAGATGACCAGTTTCCTCAGTTAGTGCGGCGTTTCCTCAAGTTGTGCAGTATTTCCCGAAGCCATGCGGCAATTCCCGAAGTCGTGCGAATAGGTGCCATGGCGAACGGCTCCCTGCTGGGCCGCTCCAAATAGCGGGGTTCGCATGTTGCCTCCCGGCTCAGCGGACGCGGCCCGTGTCGTGACCCGCCGCAGCGGCGGCAGCGGTAGCCTCGGTCGATAGTGCCCGACCATACAGACCAAACTGCACGCAGCGGTGACAACCAAGTGCTGGAGGCCGAGACCGCCGCGGAGACGGCGGCGCCCGCCGGCCGGGACACGACCCCGTCGGTCCTTGCGGTGGTCGTCGCCCACGAACCCGGTGACTGGTTCGAAGACACCTTGGAGAGCCTCGCCACGCAGGACTATCCGCGTCTCGAGGTCATGGTGGTGGACGCCGCGGGCGACCCTTCCATGCCCGCTCGGGTGGAGGCTCTCCTGCCGGAGGCGTCGGTGCTCGACGCCTCTGACACAGACGGGTTCTCGGGCGCGGCGAACGCGCTTCTCGACACTCATGTCGACCCTGTGTTCCTGATGGTCTGCCACGACGACATCGCCCTGGAAACGGACGCGGTGCGGCTGCTCGTGGTTGAGTCGCTGCGTTCCAACGCAGGGATCGTCGGCCCGAAGCTCCTCGATTGGGACGATCCCGACCGGTTGCAGCATGTCGCCTACATTGTCGACCGCTTCGCCGTGGCTGCCGACGTTGTGGAACCCGGCGAGATCGACCAGGAGCAGTACGACGCTGTGGTGGACGTCTTTGCGGTGCCCTCGGCGTGCATCCTGATACGCACCGACCTGTTCAGGAGCCTCGACGGTTTTGATCCCGAGATGCCCTACCACTGTGAAGACGTGGACCTCTGTTTCAGGGCACAATTGGCGGGAGCGAGGGTGATGGCGGTTCCCGATGCCCGGGTGCGGCACCGCGGGGCACTCTCGACACGAAAGAGCACAGACGCCGAGCGTCTCGGCGCCCGTCACCAACTCCGGACCGTGCTGGTCACGTCGAGTCTCCCGTCGCTGTTCTATCTGCTGCCGCTGGCGTTGATGTTCTCGTTCTCCGAGTCGATGGTCGCGCTGTTCGGTCGCCGGTTCGGCCATTTCCGGGATATCTGGGGGGCGTGGCTCTGGAATGTCGCCCGTCTGGGGGAGGTCCACTCGCGGCGCAAGGCGGTGAGACGTCTGAGAAGGATCCGCTACGCCGACGTCCGAGCCCTTCAGCAGGGCGGGAGTGTGCGGTTGAACGCGGCGTTCAGGGGACGCTTCGGTCCGGACGGGGCGCACGTCGTGAGCCAGGAACTGGCGTCCGCGATGCGTACGGGCACGGCTCGGATCTCGGCTGTGGTCTGGGCGTTGATCGGGTTGTTCGTGCTGTTCGGCTCCCGGTCGCTGATAGCGGATGGCGTTCCTGCGATCGGCGACTACCTGCCCTTCGGCGGTTCAGGTTCAGAGATGATCGGCGAGTGGTGGAGTGGATGGCGGGAGCGTGACATGGGGAGTTCCGGTGCTGGGGCCAGTGTGGTGGGCCTCCTTGGACTGTTCTCGGTACTTTCGGGTGGCGCGGTGGGCCTGGTACGCACCCTGTGGGTTCTGTTGCCGATCGTCGTGGGTCTGGTGGGGGCTTGGAGGATGCTCCGGCCCACGGGGTCTCGACGGGCTCAACTCGGTTCGTTGTTCGTGTACGCGGTGATTCCGTTGCCCTGGGCTGCGGTTGCGACTGCGAGTATCGCCGGCGTCTACGCCTATTCGTTGGCGCCGTGGCTGCTCGCGGCGCTGCTGAAGGCACAGTCGGTGTGGTCGCCCCGTTCCACCGATGACACCTGGCATTCCGTGGTTCCAATCGGTGGGACCATCGGTGCGGCCCTCGGCGTGACTGCCCTGTTCGATCTGTCAGCGAGTCTGATCCTGGTTCCGATGGTCGCCGGGCTGTTGCTCGCGGCGATTCTCGGCGTCAACCTTTCCGGAACGTTGCGCATGTTCGTCTGCGTGATCGTTGCTCTGCCGGTGGTGTCGGCACTTGCTCTGCCCTTCCTCGTGGACCAGCTCGCCGGCGGTGCGACCTGGGAGCCGTTGGCTGGGGGGCGTGACGGCTCAGCTTCTGCAATACCGCTCTACGACATCATCAGTTTCAACATCGGGCCGACCGAACCGGGAGTCTTTGTCTGGGCTTTCGGGGTTCTGATGGTCATCCCGATGATTATTGGGCGTTCATGGCGGTTCGAGCTGGCGGTCAGCGGCTGGTCGCTGGCGATCGTCAGTTGGGGTCTGACCTGGGTCGCGGCTTTGGGTTGGCTGCCGTTCGGCCTGCCCGACAACAGCGTCCTGTTGGCGGCAGCGGCAGTGGGGGTGGCGCTGGCCTGCGGCACCGCGATAGTGGCGTTTGAACACGATCTGCCCGCCGCGGGGTTCGGCTGGCGTCAGGCACTGCTGCCGTTGGCGGTCGTGGCTGCGGTGGCAGGTTCGATTCCGGGTCTCGCGTTGGCGGAGACCGGGCGTTGGGGGATGCCTCGCGGCGATTATGAGGACGTGCTGCCCTTCGCCGACCCGTTGCGAGACGGAAGTTATCGAGTCCTGTGGATCGGAGGACCGGAGACCATCCTTTCTGACGGCCGCCCGTTGGTTGCCGACCTTGCCTGGGTTGCGTCCATCGACGGGTTTCCGAGGTTGTCTGATCGTCTTCCGGCGGTCGATTCCGGGGCGGCGCCGTTGGTTTCCGAGGCGGTTCTGCGTGCGCTCAACGGAGAGACGATACGTCTGGGGAGGGAGCTCGGTGGGCTCGGTGTCCGTTACGTGGTCATGTTGGACCGACTCGCCCCGGCCCCTTTCAGCGAACCCGATGATGCCGTTTCGATACCGGAGGGTGTGCGGGGTGCGATTGCGTCTCAACTCGACTTGAGGCGTCTGGAGGGGATCAACAGCGCTGTCGAGGTGTACGCCAACACCGAGTGGACTTCGGTTCGCGCTGCTGCATCTCCGGGTTTCGACAGTGGTGTCGAGGAGATCGCGGATCTGGCTGCGGTGCCCATATCGGGAACCGCAGGTGTCATGTCGGGCCGTGGCGACAACATCTCCGGCTCGATTCCGGACGGCACGGAGGTGTTCCTGGCGCAGACTGCGGATCCGTCATGGACCCTTGAAGTTGACGGTTCTCGAGCCCCGCAACGACACTCCGTCGGTTATGCCACCGCTTTCGTGCCCCAAGCTGGGGGTACCGGTGAACTGGTCTACTCGACCGCACCCTGGAGGCGATGGGTGTTGATCGTGCAACTGTCCGCGATCGTGCTGTTGATCGGCGTGGTTGCAATCCGCCCGGTGATTGGACACAGGCGGTGAGGGTGACCCGCGTGTTCGTGGTGATGCTGCTCGGTTTCGTGCTCGCGGCCGCGTTGTTGCTCGACGGGTCAGACACGCTGGACGAGATCGGCGCTTCGGAGGTTTTTGAGCGGGACATAGAACAGCTGGTGGTTCCGGATGCTTATTCGGTTCCGGAGTCGTCCACCGAAATCGGAACCTGGTTCTGCCCGGGAGGGTCTGCTCCCGGTGGACGAGCCGATGTGTCCCTGGAAGTCATCAATGCCTCGGTAGAGCCCGTGCAGGCGTTCGTCTCGGGGATCCGAAGCGGACTCGGCGTTTCTCCCACGGATGTGGTGGTGACGATCGAAGCCGGTGGGCGCACCCGCGTGCGATTGGCGGACCTCGTAGCCGACTCGGAGTGGATGGGTGCCGTCGTTGAGGTGGGCTCCGCCGACGTGATCGTGGAGCAGACGTATCTGGGCGCATCGGGGACCACTGATCGGGCTCTGTGCCATACCCGTACCTCTGATCTGTGGGTGGTGGCCTCGGGAGCGACGGAGTTCGCGACGAAGGGCGAGGAGATGGTGTTGTTGCTGCTCAACCCGTTTCCCCATGATGCGGTTCTCGACATTCGTTTCCATTCCGACGTGGGGGTCGACACCCTCAACGGGGTAGTGGTTCCAGCCCGACGGGTGGTTGCCCTCGATGTCACCGAGGTGGTACCCGTGGCGAGTCGGGTGAGCGCGGTGATCGATGTCGTTGTCGGTCGGATAGCGGCGTCGCGAGTGCAGTCACAGGGACTCGTTACCCAGGCGGACCATAGTTTTCCTGTCGGCTTGTCGGTTGTGCCGCTGGCATCCACTACAGCTCCGGTCTGGCACCTTCTGGACCTCAACAGCAACGATCGCTTCGATGTGGTGAGTGTGGTCAACCCTTCGGCGGACCAGACAGCAGAGGTTGATCTTGAGATCCTCTCCGGGGAGGGGTTGAGCCGTGATCCGATTGAGCTGAGCATCGCTGCAGGCACCATGAGCCAGGTCCGTTTGAGCGACGTGAGCAGGCTCAACGGACTGGGCTCGTACGGCATTACTGCGAGGTCGTTGACGGGCCTACCGATCGCGGTGATGCACGAGAGCAGCGACCTGTTCGCCGAGACTCCCCTCGACGAAGCGGTCGACGGTGAGGATTCCCTTGATCCCGAGCCGACACAGGACCTTGGGCCGGTGAACGTCTCGGTGGCCGCAACCACGGGCCTGGACGTGAGCTCGACGAGATGGTTGGCTCCGTTGGGTGACGGGTCGCACTCAGTTGCGATCTTCAATCCGTCCCCTGCGTCGATCGCCACCGTCGAGGTGGCGACCCTTGATGACCGGGGTCGCAGTCTGGTTGCTTCCATAGAGGTGGCTCCGCTGCGACGGGTCTCGCTGCCTGCTTCAGAACTGGGATCTGAACGCCCGATCGTGGAGGTAGTCTCCCGCTCGCCGGTGGTGGTCAGCCGGGACCTGACCGGCGTGTCGCAGCATCAGTTGCTGCCCGGGGTCGTGGCCGCCGAGCCGCGTCCCGCGGCCGCTCCGTGATACCAGAGACCCGGTCCGCCGTTCATGCTGCTGCGGTATCCCGGGACAGTCCGCGGCATCTTGGGTGGTGTCAGTCCCCGCCGGGAACGGTTTCGTCTGAGTCGTGTTCGTTCGCAACGCTGTGCGGTTCGCGACTGCGCGGTTCGCGAAGGTCGGCCAACGAGGCCCAGAGGTCGGCAGCGGTGGTGGGACCGGCGAAAGCGCGCCGCACCGCACCCGTCTGGTCTGCGATGAGCAGCATGGGCACCGCATCAATGCCGTAGCGTTCGTGCAGTGCCGCCTCAGCGCCCAGTTCCAGTTCCTGAACGCATACTTGGCTGCTGGCCAGGTGCTTGGCCCTCTCCATCACCCCGGCACACGTTGCACAGTTCGACGCGGTGAACACCGCGACGAGCCACGGCCGATCTGTGCCGTGGAAATCGTTGCGGTCGAGTTGTCGGGGGATCGTGTGGGTGTTCGCAGCCGGTGCCGGGTGTTTCCTACGGCTGAGCAGCGACGCAACCAGCAGAGCTATGGCGACACCACCCAAGACCAGAAGCAGGCGGTCCATGCCGAGCGTCGGTCAGGAGTCTTCGGAAACAGTCGCTTCAGCCGGGATCGGCTGTTGGAGGCCTGTCTCTGGCTCCGTGTTAGTCCGGGCGATGTTCTCGGTGACCGGTCCTGAACGCGCCAGTGCGATGAGGCGTTCCACTTCGTCTCCCGAGATGGTCTCGTGCTCCAACAGGGCCCTGGCCACGAGGTCGAGGCCCTTGCGATATTCGATGAGAATCTCCCGGCAGCGATCCTCGGACTCGGTGAGGATCCGGCGGATCTCGGTGTCGACGAGCTTGGCCGTGTCGGGTGAGTAATTCTTCGACTGCATCATGTCGGCGCCGAGAAAGACCGGTCCGCCGTCGGCGAGGGACATGGGCCCGACTGCTGAGCTCATGCCCCATTCGGTGACCATCAGACGGGCGATGCTGGTTGCTTGGGCGAGGTCGTTGGCAGCTCCTGAGGAGAACTCGTCGAACACCATGGACTCCGCCACTCTGCCGCCCATGGCCATGACCATTCGTGCCTCGGCCTCGGCCTTGTCGAGGGTGTGGCGGTCCTCGGTGGGCAGCGTCATGGTCACGCCGAGGGCCATGCCGGTGGGAATGATCGTGACCTTGTGGACGGGATCGTGGTTGTCCTGCACCGCGGCGCACAGGGCGTGGCCGGCTTCGTGGTAGGCCGTGCGTTCCAGGTTCTCCGGGCTCTGGGCGACCGACAATCGTTCGATTCCCAGGATCACCCGGTCTCTGGCAGAGTCGAAGTCGGCGGCGGCGATCTGGTCCCGACCGCGGCGGACCGCGAACAGTGCCGCCTCGTTGACGAGGTTGGCGAGGTCGGCGCCGCTCATGCCGGGGGCGCCTCGGGCGATCAGGTCGACGTCGACGTCGTCGCTGGTGCGCTTGCCCTTGAGGTGGACTGCGAGGATGTTCTTGCGGTCGTCGAGTTCGGGCAGCGGCACGACGACCTGTCGGTCGAAGCGGCCGGGGCGCAGCAGTGCCGGGTCGAGGATGTCGGGCCGGTTGGTGGCCGCCATCATCACGATCCCGTCGGTCGGCTCGAAGCCGTCCATTTCAGCCAGCATCTGATTGAGGGTCTGTTCGCGTTCGTCGTGCCCGCCGCCGAGACCGGCGCCGCGTTTGCGCCCGATCGAGTCGATCTCGTCTATGAAGATGATTGTTTTGCCCATCTTGCGGGCCGAGTCGAAAAGGTCTCGCACACGGCTCGCGCCGACTCCCACGAACATCTCCATGAAGTCCGAGCCCGTGACGGAGAGGAAGGGAACGCCTGCCTCGCCTGCGACCGCTTTGGCTATGAGGGTCTTGCCGGTGCCTGGAGGGCCGACCAGCATCACTCCCTTGGGGACGCGCGCGCCGATCTCGGCGAACGGGGCGGGGTGTTTCAAGAACTCGACGATCTCGGTGATCTCCTGTTTGACGCCGTCGTAGCCCGCCACATCGTCGAAGGTGGTTCCGGGACGTTCGGTCGAGTAGGTCTTGGCCTTGCTCCGTCCGACCGACATCATGCTGCCCAACTGCCCCTGCGCTCTGCGCTGCATCCAGAAGAAGAACCCGATGAGCAGCAGCACCGGGAGCAGGATCGGGAAGATCGAGGTGAAGAAGTTCGGCTTGGGCGTCTCGAACTCGAGCCTGGTGTTCTCGCCGATCATGTCGTGGTCGGCGTCGGGCAGCGGTGTGGGGCCGGTGGTCTCGAAGTCGCCCAGTTCGGTTGCAAAGACGATCCCGCCGTCGTTGTTGTCGTAGGTGACCTCGTCCACCTCGCCCTCGTCGACGCGCTCCAAGAAGTTGGAGTAGGTGACCTGTTCGCGGGAGTCGCCACCGGTCAGGTAGTTGACCAGCATAACCGTGAGCAGTGTGCCGACTGCTATCCACAGTATGTAACGCGACCAACTCGGAGCGCTGCGTCGGGTCGCGCCCTTGTCTTCGGGTTTTCCGCGGTCGCCCGACTGTGGCGGCGGCGGCGGTGGTGGGGGCGGTGGAGAGGGGCTGGACGCCATGGGTCCAAGCGTAGCCCCGTTGTGGGATATCCCTGTCTTGGCCGCTCCGAGAGGGTACGGTGCCCAGCGTGAACCGTCGCTGCGCCCGACCGGGCTGTCATCAACTGGCCGCCGCGACCCTCTCCTTCCTCTACGCGCGACAGATTGTGTGGATCGACGATCTGCATGTCGAGGATTCACCTGCCAACCACGATCTGTGCACGGGCCATGCTGACCGGACGCGGCCTCCGCGCGGCTGGGAGTTGAGCGACCGACGATCCGGTTCGGTGTCGGTATTCGAACCGCAGGTGGGTGCTGCCGTGCTGGGTGACGGGTCGGGCCGCCTTCGCCGGGCCGGTTAGGACCGTCGGTGCCCGAGAGCGCACCGACGCCTGGGCGCCGGGTGGTGCTGGCTCTTGCAGCGATTCCGATAGGGATCGTGCTGTCGGCATTGATCGGCGCCTCTGTCGTCAGTGCAGCGGGTTGGTCCTTCGACGTTGCATCTGGTCTGGGTGACGATTTCGGCCGGGTGGCGGGGCAGGTGGCGGCGGAGGTTCCCCTCGACCACAAGCGTGTTCCGCTGGTGGCGCGGGTGTTGCTGACGGTGCCGTTGTGGGCGTGCCTGGTGGGCGTTCCGTTCCTGCTGTCCCGGCGCAACAGGCTCGATCTGCGGCGTGACCTCGGCTGGGGAATGACGGGAGGCGACGTCGGTGTCGGCCTGGCCGTCGGGGTCGCCACCCAGGTTGTGCTCGTGCCGCTGGTCTATCTGCCGTTGAGTCGTTTCATCGACAGCGAGTCGCTCGAGGCGCCGGCACGGAACCTTGTCGCCTCGGCCGATTCGTCTCTGGGGATCCTGGCACTGGTCGTGCTCACCGTCGTGGGAGCGCCGATCGCTGAGGAGTTCCTGTACCGGGGCCTGCTGCATCGGAGCTTGGCGGAGTTGCTGTCGCATCGCGGCCGGGTGGGCACCGCAGTGGCGGTCCTGGGGTCCTCGACGTTGTTCGCGGCATCGCACTTCCAGGTCCTCCAGTTCCCGGGCCTGTTGGCGGTCGGCATCGTCACCGCGGCAGCGTTTCAGATCACGGGCCGTCTCGGTACCCCGCTGTGGATCCATGTGGGATTCAACGCGACCAGCGTGGTCGTCCTGCTTGCTCAGCTTCTCTAGCCCTGATCGTTCACGAGTATTTGTGATCGGGTTGGGTGTGTGATTCACCCTGGGTTTTGCGCAGGCTCCAAGGATTGGAGCAAGTATGGAATCTATGGATACACAAGCGAGGGCGGCGAGGTCTCGCCGTTACTCTGATGAGCATCGGTGAAGGGCATGCGGGCCAGGCCGGAGTCTTCAACGCAGTCGCTCGGGTCTCCCGTCCAATTCGTCATGGTCGATTCAGGGGGGGAAGTGGCTTACGGGCATCACCGTGACACCAAAGCCACTCAGAGACAATCGAATCAGATTAACCGCAGCCAACCCGCATTTCGGGTGATACGGTACGGGGTACTCGCTGCGCAATGGCGACAACTTCCCTCCACAAGCAACTACAACGAAGGGAACTTGCCATGGCGGCAGGCGAGCAGGAGCGTTTTGAGCTCCTCAACAGTTTGATCGAAGCGCTCGGAGAGGACGTGGCCCACAAACTCATGGACACACTACCCCCATTCTCCTGGGACCAGGTCGCGACCAAAGACGACGTCGCTGCGCTGGCCACAGCGATCACCGCGAAGTTCGACCAAGTCGACGCACAATTCAAGTCCCTCAACGCGAAGTTCGAGTCCGTCGACGCGAAGTTCGAGTCGGTCGACGCGAAGTTCGAGATGGTTGCGGCGGAGTTTGTGAGCGTACGCGGGGAGCTCTCCAAGGTCGAGGGCAACCTCTCCAAAGAGATCGCGGGGATATCCAAGAAGATCGCGGAGCAGACTCGGATCATGGTGTTGATGATCTCCGGGTTCTCGCTGACCGTGTGCGCAGCCATGGCCGGCGGCATCCTCTTCGCCTGAACACCCATGCACGCCCTCCTAGCAGGGTGCTGAAAAAGTCGTTGTGTGTGCTCGCGTTTTGATGTGGGGGGTGGGACAATGTCGTTATGCGTGGAACAGTTGATGCTCAGATGGCGATGTTGTCGACTCTGTCGTCGGAGGATCTGAGGAGATGGCACAATGAAGCGCCATGAGTCCGCCTCCCGACAGTCCCACTGCGCCTGCGCGGCTGTCCGGGGCTGGGCCTGCGTTGTTGCAGCGCCTGCGGCGGGGGCGGCGGTTGATCACCGATCGGTCCCTCGATATGCAGGCGGTGTTCACCGCGGTGATCGTGGGCGGGGCCACTCTGTTCGTCGTCTGGAATCTGTCGCCCTGGCTGTGGTTCACCGACACGACCCCGACCGGTGGAGACTTGGGCGCCCACGTCTGGTCGCCTGCTTACCTGCGCGACGAGCTGCTGCCGGATTTCCGGCTGACGGGCTGGTCGCCCGACTGGTATGCGGGTTTCCCGGCCTTCACGTTCTACATGGTCGTTCCCTCGCTGCTGATTGTGATGGTCAACGTCGGGCTGGACATTCCGCTGGACCTGCTCTCGGCGTTCGGGGTTGCGGTCGCGGTGTTCGTCGTTGCCGGCAGGTTCCGGACCGAGCAGGGTTCGAGGTTGGTTGTGGCGCTCGGGTCCGCGGTCGGCAGTGCGCTGTTCGGGGCGGTCGCGGACGGCCGCGTCTTCGTCACGGACTGGTTGGGCTGGTCGCCTCTGGAACCCTTCACGTTCAACGACACGTCTGTTGATCTGGCGGTCGCTGCGGTGGCGGCCCCGGCGGCGGTCGGCGCGCTCGTATGGTCGGTCACCGCTTCGGCCAGGCAGTGGCGGGCCGCGGTCACTGCCGCCTCGGTGGCAGCGACGGTCCTGATAGTCCCGACTCCCTACGGGGTCGCCATGAAACTGGTGGTGATCGCGGGGATCGTTGTCCTGCCGTTGTCGGCATTGGTCGCGGGCCGTCTGAGCGGTCTGGCATTCCCGGGACCGGCGCTGATGGCGCTGATGACCCTGCCGTTCATTTTCGACCGTTCGTTCAACATCTACGGCGGGAATCTGATGTCGACGATGGCCGGCGAGTTCGCCTACAGCCTGGGGTTGTCGGCTGCCCTGCTGTTCGTCGGTTTCGCAGCCCGCGGGTTGGCGGGCGGCTCGGACCGGGTCGTGGCCGCCGTGCTGCTGGCCCTGACCGGCCTGCTGCATCTGTTCGCGGCATTCTTCGCGCTCGTGGCGTTGTTCGCTCTGCTGGTCATTCGGGTTGGGCGACGCGAGGTCTGCTGGGTTGCGGTCGTCGGTCCTGTCGCCGCGCTGCTGTCGGCGTTCTGGGTGCTGCCCTTTGCGTGGAACGCTGCCTACCTCAACGACATGGGTTGGGGAAAGGAGCGTCGTTACGCTGCGGCGCTCTGGCATCGGGGAGACGATCTCGGCAACCAGAGCTTTCTGGTCAACGACTTGCCGTTGCAGGTGTTCGTGGTTCTCGGGGCCATCGGTGCTTTGGTGTGCGCGCTTCGCCGGGTCCGGATCGGTATGACCCTCGGGATCGTTGCGGCGGTCTTCGCGGCTGCATTCGTGCTGCTCCCCGAGAGCCGGCTCTGGAACGTGCGGATCCTGCCGTTCTACTACCTGTCGGTCTACCTGTTGTCCGGTATCGCTGTGGCCGAGATCAGCCGCGGCGCGATCCGAATGCTTCGGCCGGCGCCTCTGGACCCCGGCGGCTCGGGCGCGCGCGCCCCTGCAGTCTGGGCGGCGGTTCCTGCGGGCCTGTTCACTCTGGTGATTCTGATCGCCTTGGCCTTTCCGCTCCGGTCCGTTCCGTTCGCCACGACCTTCCAGAGGACCGACGCGGCCGGTGGAGTCACCACCCTCTACGGCTTCTCGAGTTTCTTCGGGATCGAGTCGATCCGGGGTTGGAACGGTCTTGCGACGGCTGAGTTCAACCAGGGTCCCGGGTGGGTGAGATACAACTTCACGGGGTACGAGCAGAAATCGGGGACTGTGGAGTACGACGAGTTGGTGTTGACCATGGCGGAGGTCGGAGAGGAGTTCGGTTGTGGGCGGTCGCTCTGGGAGTTCGACAGTGAGCGTCTCGGGACGTACGGCACGACCATGGCGCCGATGTTGCTGCCTCACTGGACCGACGGCTGTATCGGTTCGATGGAGGGACTCTATTTCGAGGCGTCGGCCACGACCCCCTACCACTTCCTGTTGCAGTCGGAACTGTCGGCGAGCCCCTCCCGCGCCCAGCGCGACCTTCCGTATTCGAGACTCGACGTGGAGAAGGGCGTCGGGGGGCTTGAGACCCTCGGTGTGCGCTACTACCTGGCCGTGTCCGAGTCGGCGATTGCCGAGGCCCGCGGGCTCGAAGCGTTCGAGGAGATAGCGGCGAGCGGGCCGTGGGTGGTCTTTCTGGTGAAGGATCAACAGATTGCCGTGGGCCTCGAGCAGTTGCCTGTGGTGATCGAGGGGTTGTCGGCGGGCGGGGAGCGGTGGTTGGTGCCCACCGTCGCCGCGTGGGAGAGCGCCGAGGAGATCCCGCTGATCGCGGCGGACGGCCCCGCCGGCTGGCCGCGTATGTCTCTTGACGATCTGGCCCGACAGGACGCCGATTTTGCTGCCGCGGTCCGCAGCGGCGAACGGGTGTCGGAGATGCGCGCGTTGGCGGATGTTCTGCCGGATTGGCTCGAGCGGGTACCCGCCGAGACGGCGGAAGTCTTCGACCTTGCTGTCGACGACGACTCGATCAGTTTCAGCGTGGACCGGATCGGAACCCCGGTTCTGGTGAGGACCAGCTATTTTCCCAACTGGACGGTGTCCGGTGCGCAGGGGCCGTTCCGGGTGGCGCCCAATCTGATGGTGGTCGTGCCGACCGGGACGTCGGTGAGTCTGAGCTACACCCGCTCAGCGGTGCAGTGGATCGGTCTGTCGGCGACCCTGCTCGGACTCGTGCTGGCCGTCGCGGTGACCCGTCGCAGACGGGATCGCCGAGACGATGACGGCCCGACTGCGCTCGGGAATCCGACTGCGCCGGCCGCGGCGATGCCTTCGCAGCCGTGAACGCCCGATGATGCAGTCGCCGCAGAGAATCTTTCTGATTCTGGATCGACTGATTCTGGATCCATTGATTCGGCGCTCGATTCGGCGCTGGTTGATTCGGCACCGGGATCGGCGCTGGTTGATTCGGCGCTCGATTCGGCGCTGGTTGATTCGGCACCGGGATCGGCACCGGGATCCGGCGCTGGTTGATTCGGCACCGGGATCGGTGGCCGAGGCCGACGCGACCGGTGGATTGCGTCTGTCGGTAGTGGTGCCGGCGTATTGCGAAGCTCAGCGGATCGCATCGACGGTCTCCGAGATCCGCTCCGAGTTGGCTTCTCTGGACGCTGCCGGCGATCTGGAGATCGTGGTCGTCGATGACGGATCACCCGACGGCACTGCCCGACGGGCACGGCAGGCGGGCGCCGACCTGGTGGTCGAGCTGCCCGCCAACCGGGGGAAGGGCGCTGCGGTCCGTGCCGGCGTGCTGGCGAGCAGGGGACGGACTGTGGCGTTCACCGACGCGGATCTGGCCTACTCGCCGGATCAGTTGTTGGGAATGCTCGCCGCGGTGGAGGCGGGCTGTGAGGTGGTGATCGGCAATCGCTACGCGGTGCTGTCGGTGGCCGACCGCGGCGTGTCGGGTCTGCGCCGGTTGGGGAGCAGGGCGGTGAACCTGTTCGCCCGCACCGTTCTGTCGGGCCGCTACCGGGACACCCAGTGCGGCTGCAAGGCGTTTCGTGCCGACGTCGCTGAGACTCTGACGGCTGCGGGGCGGATCGATGGTTTCGCTTTCGACGTCGAACTGCTCCATCTTGC
Source organism: Candidatus Aldehydirespiratoraceae bacterium (assembly GCA_965208435.1). Lineage (GTDB taxonomy): Bacteria > Actinomycetota > Acidimicrobiia > Acidimicrobiales > Aldehydirespiratoraceae > VXYK01. The sequence goes on from OZ242337.1 coordinate 3,239,832, forward strand.
GGAGCGCCGTGGTTTCGCGGTCGCTGAGGTTCCGGTGCGGGTCGTCAACAGCGGCCCCTCGACTGTTCGGGCTTTGAAGGACGGGTTCAGAGTCGTGCGTGACGTCGCGATGATCAGGCGTCTCAGCAGACGCGGGCAGTATCGGGTTGATGTGCACTCTGCGCATGGCCCGGGAGATGAGCGTGCCGCTCGTTGAGATCGTCCACCGGATGTCGGTGCTGCCGTGTGAGTTCATGGGCCTGCCCAGCCCGGTTCTGCAGCCCGGCGCCGACGCGTCGGTGGTGCTGTTCGATTGGGACCGGGTGGCCGAACGCAACAGCTACTCCGAGCCGCTGGTTCATCCCGACGGAATCGACGCTGTCTGGGTACACGGTGAGTTGCTGCATTCCGAGGGCCGGATCCATGCCCCGAAGAACTTTCACCGGCCGCCACCTCCTCACCCCCCCGAAGCAACCCCGTTAACTAGTCAGCTTGTCGATGCGTTAGCGCCCAGTTCTAGCCTGTCTGCCGTGTGCCGAAGCGAGCGGCAGCTCAGTGGCGGGTCCGTTTCGGGAGGTATTCGAAGATCGACTCAGCAGACGAATATCGTTCGGCGGGAGGCACGCCGCGTGCCTTGGCTCGTTCATATGTTGCTGCTCGACGGTCTTCAACTTCCAGGCCCCGTACTGCCGCCGCGTTCAACCACGCTGAGAGACTAATCCCATGATCTTTGGCAGATTTTGAAGCTCGTTCGGCTATCTCGCTGTCCAAGCTGACGGACATTTGCTTCTTTGTCGCGGTCACGAATGCCTCCATTGATCAAACGGGTCGCAGTGCAAGGGGGACTCGGAGAGCGTCTCGAAGTCGTTCAAGGTCAGCCCGGTCGCTCGTTGCGACCATATCGCCGCGTTCTGCGGCTCCAACGACAACTGAAGCGTCAACGATATCCGATGTCCCTGCCGCCGCGCACGCCGCCCCGGCGGCTCGAGCTTGTTCCTCGTCGAGCACGACCACTCGGCATTTTGACAGGAGCCTCGACATGAGAGGCTGCGGACCGCCACGCCACGCCTGTGTCAGAACCGCTGCCGGGACGGTTGGAACCAACCCGTGCTTGAGTGAGTGATTGTGAAGTGTCCACATATGTTTGTCGGCTCGTTCTGCTGCTATGAGAGCTCCGGTGTCGTAGGTGATTCCCGCCATTATCAAGAAGACTCCGGTTCAGGTTCAGCGTTGAGGACGGAATCTGCCCACGCAAGTTCTTCTTCGGTTGGGGGGCCGTGCTCTTCCTCCCATTCGCGCGCCATGTCCAGACCTTCCTCGATGAACAGGGCGCGACAGGCCGCGGCGTTAAGCCATGCCGACAGGCTTGCGCCTTGGCTTCTGGCGGCATCAGCCGCCCGCTTGGCGACCTGGCGGTCCAAGGTGACCGAAACCCTCCTTTTCACCATGGTCATGACGGTAACTCCACGGCCGCACCTTCGCCAGCGTTGTTGTATGGCCGCTTCCCGTAAGCTGCGCGTATTATCTTGAAATATAATAACATATTCTGATAATACCTGTAGAGGTCGATCGAGGCAACACCGATTCTTGCGATTCGGTCTGATGTTGCTCCCGAAGGGTGCCAAGAGCCTGGGTGTGGGGGATTTGTGAGCTGCTTGACCTGCCGATGCACAGCGCCAGCCTCGCGAGCGGCTGGGAGTCTTGGCCCTGCCGGTATGATCGCTGTGATGAGCGAGGATCATTGTGATTCACCCTCCTGGATCGTTGTTGTTGCCAATCACCGATTCCAGCAGGGCCCCACCCCCAACTCAGGGACCCTCAACCACCCCCCAATCCCACGTTTATGTTGTGCAGGCTTGATATCTTGAAGCGGTGCTCAAACTTGTGCCGACCGAGACGTCGGTGAGTCTGAGCTACACCCGCTCAGCGGTGCAGTGGATCGGTCTGTCGGCGACCCTGCTCGGACTCGTGCTGGCCGTCGCGCTGACCCGTCGCAGACGGGATCACCACGATGACGGCCCGACTGCATTCCGGGATCCGACTGCGCCGACCGCGGCGATGCCCTCGCAGCCGGGAACGCCCGATGATGCAGTCGCCGCAGAGAATCTTTCTGATTCTGGATCGACTGATTCTGGATCCATTGATTCGGCACTCGTTGATTCGGCGCTGGGATCGGCGCTGGTTGATTCGGCGCTGGGATCGGCGCTGGTTGATTCGGCACCGGGATCGGTGGCCGAGGCCGACGCGACCGGTGGATTGCGTCTGTCGGTCGTGGTGCCGGCGTATTGCGAAGCGCAGCGGATCGCATCGACGGTCTCCGAGATCCGCTCCGAGCTGGCTTCTCTGGACGCTGCCGGCGATCTGGAGATCGTGGTCGTCGATGACGGGTCGCCCGACGGCACGGCCCGACGGGCACGGCAGGCGGGTGCCGACCTGGTGGTCGAGCTGCCTGCCAACCGGGGGAAGGGCGCTGCGGTCCGCGCCGGCGTGCTGGCGAGCAGGGGTCGGACTGTGGCGTTCACCGACGCGGATCTGGCCTACTCGCCGGATCAGTTGTTGGGACTGCTCGCAGCGGTGGAGGCGGGCTGCGAGGTGGTGATCGGCAATCGGTACGCGGCGCGCTCGGCGGCCGACCGCGGCGTGTCGGGTCTGCGCCGGTTGGGGAGCCGGACGGTGAACCTCTTCGCCCGTACCGTCTTGTCGGGCCGCTACCGGGACACCCAGTGCGGCTGCAAGGCGTTTCGTGCCGATGTCGCCAAGACTCTGACGGCTGCGGGGCGGATCGATGGTTTCGCTTTCGACGTCGAACTGCTCCATCTTGCGGAGCGCTGTGGTTTTGCGGTCGCTGAGGTTCCGGTGAGGGTCGTCAACAGCGGCCCCTCGACTGTTCGGGCTTTGAAGGACGGGTTCAGAGTCGTGCGTGACGTCGCGATGATCAGGCGTCTCAGCAGACGCGGGCAGTATCGGGTTGATGTTGATGTACACTCTGTGCATGGCTGATGACCACAACCGCGAAGCGAAGAACTCCCCGACTCTCGCGGAGGTACGCTGAGGCATCCTCGAACTGCTCTAGAATCCAGGGTCTGTTATGTCTGTTCGTTCTCTGCCGACCATGTGCAGTTCGCGTGGTGTTGGTGTGTCGCCCACCACCGGGGGGGGGGGGGGGGGCTGCGCGCCGCGGCTCGCTGATGGAATGTGGCGTCAGAAGCAATGGGCCTGCGTTTGAGGTCGTCGCGCTCGTTGACCTTGTGCGCAGGCGCCGTGGTATCTCTCACGCCGTTGTGTGACACCTGAATGGCTGGGTCGATTGAGCGTTCGCGTCCGGCGCGGGTGTCTGCGCTCTGTTTCGTCGCGGCGGCGCTGCTCGCGGGCGTGCTGGCGCCGGTGGCGTCGCACGTGCCGCTGCTCGGTGCTGAGCCGGCCGCGGCGCAGACCGCCCAGGTCGTCAAGCTGACAGTCACCGACAGCACCGCCACCGAGCGGGCGCTGACAGCACCCGCTCCGGGGCGGTTCACGGTGGTGCTGCAGCAGGACAGGGAGTCGCCCCTGACCGCAATGCAGCGGCTCGAGGTGCCGATCATCACCAAGCCGGACAGCCTCGTGCTCGGGACCGACTTCGACCTGGAACTGGTGCCCGCGACCGGGGTGAGCCTGTCGGGCAGCACGCTGACCTTCGACGGCGCGTCCAAGGCGGTGCCGTCGGCGGAGGTCATCGTGCGCGCCCTCGACGATGCAGACCATGACGATGAGACGCTGACGCTCAGCATCCCGGCTTCGCTGACGTCCACAGGGTTCACCGCTGCGCCCACAGGCAGCGGCAGCGGCACGATCACACTGGTCGATGACGAACCCCGCGGCAGCTACTGGCTTTCAGAGCTTGTGCAACTGCGCCATACCTACGACGCAGCACTGCGTGTACTGGACGAGGCGGCGTTCAGAAGAGACGGTCAGAGTGAGTTCTATGATTTCAGCTTCCGGTTCCAGATGAGGGCCGGCGTTGGCCCCGATCTTTGGTACCGACCCGGTGGTCACACATTCAACGTCACAGCGGATCCGCGGGGCGCCTTCGAGAGCGCCGCCGGCGACAAGGTGGTCGCCAGTTCGCTGACCCTGCGCGGCGGCACCCTGAAGCACAACAGCCGAGAACTCACTATCGGGCCGTCGATCGAACTGCAGGGCGCGCCCGAGGGCATGACGATTCACAGCCTCGAGCGCACGAGCGACGTAGAAGCAACAATCACGCTGCGCATGTCCGCCGCGGGGATGGCAGCGTTCAATGCTCCCCGAGACTTCGACATCAAGATGGGCGGCATGCTGTTCAGAGACTGCCCGGACCACGATCTGTCAACTCTCACTAAACACAATCGCGGGGACACATTCGCCTCCTGCTGGCCGCTGGTGTTCGGTCTGTCGATGATTCCCGACAAGGACCTCATTCTCACCGAGAGCGACGGAGACACGGTTCTCGGCGACACCGCAGACGCACAGGACACCTACACCATACGGCTGGCGAGAGCGCCGTCGGACACGTTGACCATCAAGCCGGTGTCCTCTGATCCGGCATACATACTCGACCCGGACCCGTTGGTGTTCCAGCCCTCCGACACCGGTGCTGCTTTGACCAAGACGGTCACCGTCACCAGTCGGCAAGACGACCCGACTGACAATGCCGGCGGCTCGACATGGCCCGACGTCACCATCACACACGACGTCGAGTCGAATGACACCTTCTACGTCAATGCCGACGTGCCCAACGTGGTGGTCGACTTCGTCGACGACGAGACGACGTATGTCACAATGTCAGTTCCCGCCAGGCAGACGCTCTTCGACGGTGTCGCATACCTCGGTGAGGCTGAGGGATTGACCCCGATTCTCGTGGATGTGGAGGTGGGTGTCAGCAGAGAGCCCCAAGCCGGCAAAGAGTTTGTGGTGCCGCTGGAACTCTACAGCACCACCGGCGTCAGCCTCGTGGGGGCCTCGACCCCCACGAGGCCGACTCTAGACCAGGAGATCACATCGGACGTATTCATGCGTCCCTTACACATTGAAGAAGACGGCAGTGTAGGAAGACTCCGCGGCGTCGAATTGACTGGTTTCGATACAGCATCCGCGGACGGCACAGTACGCGGTTCGCTCGTCTTCACGGACAAAGCAACAACCCAACTCGTGACACTGAGGTTTTTCGATCGGCGTGGGGCTGATGCGGACAACGAGGCGGACAGGTTCGGCGTCCGCATCGGCGGCGGCACCGGTGCGGTGCTTGACCCGAACCTCGAAGGCGGCTTCGTGGTTGGCCCAATGTCACGCTCGCTCGAGATACTGTACCTCGATTCGGGGACCCCGGAGGGAATCGTCGTCGACCGCGCTGAACTCGAGCTTGGCGAGGGTTCGGAGACCGAACTCAAGGTCAGGCTCGCTCAGTTCCCTGGGAATCTTCGGGGAGCAGACAAAGAAGTCACCGTCACACTCGGCAGCGACACGCTCACCGACCTGAGCGACATCACCTCAAAGGTCAAGCTGTCGCCGAGTTCGCTGACGTTCCAGGTCGCCGCATCGAGCGACAACGCGTGGTTCAAGCCGCAGACCGTCACGCTGACCGTGCTCGAGGACGACGACATCTTCGACCAGGGGGACTTCAACGTCGTGCTCGACTACGAGGGCGACTCGAGCCTGCAAGTCAAAGTACCCGCCGAGATCATCGACGACGACGACGCCGCCGGAACGCTGGCGTTGAGTAAGAAGGTGCTGCAGGCCGCCGAGTTCACACGCTCGGGCAGCACCGGCCCGCACCGGCTCACACTCGACGTCACCCTCGGCGGCGACTACGCCTTCGCCGACGCGAGCAGCGGCGGATTCAGCAGCGGCACGACCGCAGCGGCGTGCGGCCCGGTGTTCGAGACCGCACTGAAGCCGTGCCGCCACCTCGCCTCGGGAAGCGCCGCGCTCGGCGACGACCCGTCGATAGCGCTCGTGGACGCACCGACCGGGCTGACGCTGGCGTCGTCGTCGGACGGAACGGTCTCGGCGCTGCGCGTCGCCGGCACCAGCGCAGGCGCTGCCGCCAAGCTGACGCTGGAACTCACCGACGCCGCCAAGACGGCACTGACAGCAGCGTCCGAAGTGACGCTGCGGCTCGGCGGCACGCTCATCGAAGGCAGGAAGAACCGGTTCGGCAAGGCGCCCGCCGGCGACAGCGACGACCTGTGCGCGTCCGCGGCGAGCCTCAGCCGGCCGGGCAGCTGTGCACCGGCCCAAGCGCAGTTCCACCTGACGCCCATGGTCACCACGCCGGTCGATGCGGAGTTCGTGGTGGTGCCCGACGACCTGGTGCTCACCGAGAACGCCGACGGCTCCACCGACGCCGTCACGGTGGGGTCGCCGGTGATCGCCGTCGATTTCAACGGCGACACCGTCGCCTATTCGCTGAAGACGCCGCCCGCCGGGTTCGCGGTCGACGCAGGCGGCCAGATCGCCTACAGCGGCGCCGGAGTCGACCGCGAGACCACACCCGGCGGCAAGATCGCGCTGACCGTGGTGGCGACGTCGACCGGCGCCGACGGCGCCGCCACAGGGGTGGAGCAGGCGGTGACGGTCACGGTGGCAGACGTCGACGAGGGCGACGCCGCGGTCACACTGCGCGCCGACTCCATCGGACGCACCGGGTCGCCGATGCGGGTGACGGCGGTGAGCGGCGACCCCGACGGCGACGCCGAACTGAGCGCGGTGACCTACCAGTGGCAGACCAGCGCCGACAGCGGCACCACCTGGGCGGGCGCTGCCGGCGCCGGCGACAAGACCGCGGTGTACACGGTGGCGGCCGGCGACGCCGACAAGCAGGTCCGCGTGCAGGCCGACTACACCGACGGCGGCGGCAACGCCGAGACCGCATATTCGGCGCCGGTGACGGCATTCTCGCCCAAGGACCGCGCCGACAATGACCGGGTGACCGCCACCGTGAAGGTCGACAAAGCCACTGCCACCGAAGGCGACGCAGACAACGCGATGATGGTGACGGTGACGCTCAACACGCCGCTGGTGTGCAGCGACGTCGACAGGGTGAACGAGTGGTTCGAGGCAGACTTCGAAATCGACGGCGCCCATATGGACCGGGAGTACACGGCCGAACTCGTTCCTGAGACTCCGGGAGGCAGCACCGCGGGCCTGACGCTCAGCAAACGGACCACGTTCGTCATAAGGGGGACGGACCCGGTCACCGGTGAGCGGAACGTGAGAAAACTCGTCGGTCCGAAAATCAGATTCGACCCGCTCGAAGGCAAGCCGTCGCCGACTGTCGCGAAAATCAAGCTGACTTTCAAGCACGATGACGACGCGGCAGACGCCACCTACGGTCCCATGAGCGTCATCGTGCCAGAATTGCCGAGTCCCTCCGACGCGACATACCCCAAATACTGCAGCGATCCTGAGCTGACGCCGATTCAAGCTCGACTCGCGAGCGGGACTCCCACGAAGTTCACCGTCACCGATGACGACGACGCCGGCAAGGTGGTCAGCTTCGCCGCCGCGACAGCGACGCTCACCGAGGGCGACGGCCCGGCGGGCAGGCTCGGCGTGGAGCTCACCGTCAGCGACACCGCATCGGCGGGCGGCGTGACCGTCACGATGACCGACGGCACCGCCGCATACGGCACCGACTACCGCTACGCCGGCGACGGCCCGGTCACCCGCGACGGACGCCGGACCTCGCTCGACGTCACCTGGCCGGTGGGGACCAGCAAGGTGACCGTCCCCATCGAGGCCTTCGCAGACACCGTCGACGACACCACGGTCAAGCGCTTCAGCCTGTCGCTGTCCAAGCCGGTCGGCGTGTTCAGGATCGGCGCGCAGCGCACCATGACCGTCGACCTGCACGACGACGACGCCACGGTGGTGTCGCTGACCGGCGGCGGCATCGTCCATGAAGGCGAGACCCCCAGCGGCGACCCGCCCGGCTTCACCGTGTCGCTCTCGAGGCCGCTGGCGGTGCTGCCCGACGGCACCGCGGAGACCGTGGTGGTGCCGCTCACCTTCGCGACCACCAGCGGCGCCGCCTTCGGAACCGCACAGGCCCCCGACAGCGGCGTGTTCGTGTGGGAGCTCACCACCGCCAACAAGGCCAGCGACGGCGTGACCGTCACCGGGCTGGGCACCGCCGCCGCAACCCTCACCTTCACCGCCGCGGCAGGCAAGACCGTGCAGCAGGCGAAGGTCGCGCTCAAGGCAGCCAACACAGACTCCGACACGGACGACGACGACATCACCGTGAGCATCGGCGTGCTCGACACCGAAGGGCTCGCCACCAACATCGGCACGCCCACCGCCGACAGTCAGCGCAGCCGGGCCGGCTTCCTCGCCGTCGACGCCGGCAGCACCCCGGCACTGCTCGGCGTGCCGACACAGATCAGCCTGGTCGAAGGCGGCAGCGACGGCGAGTACCACCTGAGCCTGACCTCTGCGCCGCAGGGCGCGGTCACCGTCACGGTCACCTCAGCCGACACTGCCGCGGTCTCGCTGCTGGCGCTCACCCCGGCTACTGCGGGGCCGACCGCCGTGCTCGAGTCCGACGGCTCGCTGACGGTGACATGGCCCGAACCCACCGACGGCAACGACACGAGATGGCGGGTGCCGATGCCCGTCGGGGTCCGTCCGGTGTCCGACAGCGACACCGCCGGCGAGGAGGTGGTCGTCTCCCACACCGTGTCGGGCTACGGCAGCGTCACCAGCGGCCCAGACGTCACCGTGACCGTGATCGACCCCGCCGTCAGCATCGCCGCGGCCAGTGCTGAAGAGGGCGACCCGGTGACGTTCACCGTCTCGTTGCCGGTACCGGCAGCTGCGGCGGTGACGGTGCCCTACACCCTCAGCGACGGCCGCTCGACCCCCGACGACCCCGCCTACAGCGTGGCCACCGGCAGCGCGGACGGCACCGGCGCCGACTACGCGAACAAGGCGGGCTCGGTCGTCATACCCAAGGGCGCCCGCAGCGCCGCGATCTCGGTGCCCACCACCGATGACACGGTCTATGAGAGCGACCACCGCTTCACCGTCACCCTGGGCGCGCCCACCGTGGCGAGCGGCGCCGCTCCGCCGCTGAACGCAACCGCCGGCACTGCGGTGGGCACGATCACCGACGCCGACGACACGCCCGTCTTCTACTGGAAACAATCCTCGTTCGGCGTGTCAGAGACGGACGGCTCGGCGTCGCTGACGATCGTCAAGCACACCGAGGATGGAACGGGAACCACGCTGGTGCCCGTCGAGCTGACGTGGTGGACAGTGGACAACACGGCCAAAGCCGGCGAGGACTATGAGGCGGTTGCCCGGGAGACGGTCACCTTCGCCCCGAGCGATACCGAAAAGAGCGTCGAACTGACGATCATCGACGACATCGAGCAGGAAAAAAGCGAGACAGCGCGGGTCTTTCTGGAAGCGTCCGAGCACGCCGAAATCGGCAGCCCGCGAAGTGCTGTCATCACCATTCTCAGGGTCGCCGAACCGGTGGTGACACTCTCCGCGAGCAGCACCGAGATCATCGAGGGCAGCTTCATCAGCATCACGATCGACTCCGGGAAAGGAGAGGCCACTGGGGCATACAGCGTGCCGGTGCAGATCAAGGCCCAGGGCGGGACCGCCGAGGCCGCTGACCTGCGCCTGGAGCGCGGCGGCATCGCGAGGTTCGGCAAAACCACTGGAAACGTGAAGTTGAGGGTCTACGGGATAGCCGACGCCGTGGATGAAGGCGTCGAGACGCTGACCCTCGAGATCGGGACGCTGCCCGCCGGCATCTACCGCGGCGACGTCACCTCAGTCGAGTTGACCATCACCGAGCCCCCGCCGATCGATGAGATCCCGTTGGACTCGCCGCTGATCCCCGACGGCGTCAGGGCGGGCGAGAGCTTCAGGCTGCTGTTCTCCACTGCCGCAACAGCAGCCACCTCAGCCGACGTCGCCGACTACAACGCCTTCGTCCGCGAAGACGCGGCCGTCTCCAGCTCCACCCCGAACGCCGTCCTGCCCTACGCACAGCAGTTCACCGCCGTCGTGTCGACCGCCGCGGTGACCGCGCGCCGCAACACCGCCACCGCATCCACCGACCCCGAAGCGCCCGTCTACTGGGTGCAGGGCGGCAAGGTCGCCGACGACTACGACGACTTCTACGACGGCAGCTGGGCCAACGAGGACGCCCCCCGCACCTCGCAGGGCATATTACGCAGAGTCGCGGACGCCGCCGCGGCCGACCACTGGACCGGCATCGCCTTCGGCGCCGGCGACAGCGCCGGCCACCCGCTGGGCACCACCGGCGCCAACGCTGCGTTCGTCACCTACGGCTCGCTGAACGACTCGGGCGCCGGTGTGGGCCCGCTGCGCGGCAAACGCGGCAGTGCGAGCACACAACGACGGATGTACGCCCTGTCGCCGGTGTTCACCGCCGAGCAGGGCGTGCGTGTCGCGCCGGCGACCGCAGCAGAAGGCAGCGCGGTGAAGTTCACCGTGACGCTGCCCGCCACAGCGACCACCGATGTGACCATCCCCTACACGCTCGCCGACGGGCGCGGCGAGAGCTCCGATGCAACCGGCGCCGTCGCCACCGGCAGCGCGGACGGCGCCTCAGCGGACTACACCAATGCGTCGGGTTCGATCACCGTCGCCGGCGGCGCTGAGACCGGCACCATCAGCGTGGCGACCACCGACGACGAGACCTACGAGGGCAGCCACTACTTCACCGTCACCCTGGGCGCGCCGACGGTGACCAGCGGCGCCGCGCCGCCGCTGAGCAACCGCGACGCAACCGCCGTGGGCACCATCACCGACTCGGCCGACATCCCCACGCTGAAGTTCTCGGGCACCGCGGCGGCAGCAACAGAAGCCGGCACCGCGACGCTCACCGTCACCACCGCCGACGCCCGAGCGGTCGATGTGGAGGTGGCCTACGCCACAGGCGCCGACGGCACCGCGACAGCCGGCAGCGACTTCACAGCGGCCTCAGGCACGCTCACGCTGGCGGCAGACGCTGCCACCGTGAGCCTCACGGTGGCAACCCTCGACGACTCTGCAGACGAGGCCGCCGAGACCTTCACCGTCGCGCTCTCGGCCACGTCGTCGGCGAAGATCGGCGAACCGGCCCGAGCCACCGTCACGATCACCGACAACGACCCCACCACAGTGACCCTCTCGGCGCCCGACGCCGCCGCGACCGAGGGCGACGCCTCGGCCACCGCCACGCTGCGGCTGGTGCTCAACCGGGCGCTGGTCGCAGGCGAGCACCTCGACGTGCCGCTGCGCTTCACCGGAGGCGTCGACCCGCCGTTCGCGTTGGCGCTGTCGGGAACGCCGGCCGGCGTGACCCTGAGCGGATCGACCGTCACCTTCACCGGGCGGGCAGGCGGCACGGCTTCCACCGTGGACCTGATCGCCACCGCCAACAGCGACGCCGACGTGGCAGACACTGCCGTCACCGCGGAGATCCCGACCGTCAGCACCGGCGGCGAAGCCGCGTTCAAGTTCGTGACGCAACGCTCGGGCTCCGAGACGCTCGACGGCGGGGCAGCGGGCAGCGGCGCCAACTGCGACACCACACGCGGCAGCTGCGCGGTGACGCTGACCGTGACCGACGACAAAGTCGGGCAGTCGGTGCGGCTGTCGGCCGACAAGACCTCGCTGGCAGAGGGCGAGACGCTGACCGTGACGGCCACGCTGCTGGCGCCCGCAGCGACCGACCTGTCGATACCGGTGCAGCTGCGAGCAGGCGCCGGCACCGCCTCGGCGGGCGACGTCACGCTGTCGGGCGGCGGCAGCATCAGCATCGCGAAGGGCGCCAAGACCGGCACGCTCACCGTGACCGCAGCCGCCGACAGCGCCGATGAGCCCACCGAGACGCTGACCCTCGAGCTCGGCGCCCTGCCCGCCGACGTTGCGTCAGGCACACCGGACCACATCGAGGTCTCGATCACCGACGCCAACACCGATCCGGTGATCGCTGTGGCATGGTCGCTGGCCCCGGGCCAGGTGACACAGCCCGGCGAGAGCGTCGGCGCGCTGCCAGTCATCGAGGGCACACCGGCGCGGTTCACCGTCACCGCCACCCCTGCCGTCTCCTACGACCTCGACGTGACGCTGAGCATCACCGAGACAGCCGGAACCGACTTCGTGGCATCGGGCGACGAGGGCGCCGTGACCGTGACCATCCCGGCAGGCAAGACCGAAGTATCGCTTGCAGTGCCCACCGTCGACGACGACCTGCACGAACCCGACGGCGCGGTGACCGCAACCGTCGCCGCCGGCAGCGGCTACACGCTGAGCGCCGCGACGACCGTGAAGGCGACCCTGGGCAGGGCCCCCACCGGAGCACGGTCGGCGTCGGTGCCGCTGCTCGACGACGACCCGGCTGTGGTGGCGGCGCTGCGGGGCGGCGGGCAGGCTGTCGAAGGCGACAGCTCCTCGGCTGCGACGCTGTTCATCACCTTGTCACGGCCCCGCGCGGCCGACGACACGTTTCGGGTGCCGCTGGTGCTGTCAGGCGCCGGGCTGGCCGCGGGCGACCTCACGCTGGCCGTCACCTCAGGCGCCGGGGTGAGCATCACCGGAGCCGCCACGCTGGCCCCGGTGGTCGCGTTCACCGGAGCAGGCAGCGACCCGGCGGTGCTGTCGCTGACCGCAGCCGACGATGCCGACGCCATCCACGAGCAGGTCCTCGTGAAGCTCGGCGAGCTCAGCGGCGGCCTGGCGCCCGACCCGCTGGCCTCGTCGGCCGGCGTGCGCCTCATCGACGACGAAGGCTCCGGAGCGACCGTGCTGGTCTCGTCGAGCGCGCTCACCGTGGCCGAGAGCGCAACGGAGTCCTACACCGTGAGGCTGGCCTCGGCCCCCGCTGGATCGAGCTCGGTGGTCGTCACGCCCACCTCCAGCAGCACTGCGGCGGCAACGGTGTCGCCGTCGAAGATCACCTTCACGGCGGCCAACTGGAACCGGCCCCAAGCCGTCACGGTGCTCGGCGTCGACGACGGCAAAGACAACAGCGGCGGGCGCCGCACGGCCTCCATCAGCCACGCCGTGACCTCCACCGATCCCGCCTACAGCTCCGCCACCGCCCCTGCGGTGCCGCTGACCGTGCGCGACAGCGAGCCCACCGTGGTGTCGCTCACCTATGCGGGAATCACCCCGGTCACCGAAGGCCAGAGCACCTACGCAGACTCAGTGCGCGACAACGGCTACGTCGGCTTCAAGATCGCACTGAGCCGGGCGCTCAACAGCAGCGGCGAACGGCTCGAGGTGCCGGTTCGGATCAGCGGAACCAACATCACCCCCGCCGACATCGAGGCGGAACTGGTCTGGCAGACCGGGCTTGCCGCCTCCGGGAACACTCACCAAGCCCGCGACCCCGTGAACGCAGGCGTGGCCTGGATCCACGACGGGCGCGTCTACCGGCCCCGTCAGGACACCTCGAAATGGGACTGGCACGGCGGAACCCGCCGCTCCGATCAGATCACCTTAGACATCCAGAAACTGCCCGCCTCCGCGCTCGAGTTCGTCGCGGTCTTCGACGCTGCCGAATTCGACGCTCCTGCCGCGGGCGACCGCTTCGCGGAGGCGCCCGAGCCGCAGGAGGCCATGCTGATCCTGCGCTTCACCGACGACAAGCTCGGCGAGGGCCGCTTCGAGACGCTGACGGCGGAACTCGGCGACGCTGCCGAGCTGGCGGCGCGGCGCGGCACCAACCTCGCCGGCGGGGCGGTGCCGCACCCCAGCGACAACCGGGCATCGGTGCAGATCAACGACAACGACCCGTCGGTGCAGCCCTCAGCGCTCGAAGTCGAAGTGTACGAAGGCACCTCCAGCGTGGTCTCGCCCGCGGGCGGATACACGCTGCGTCTCAGCGCCGACCCCGGCGACGACGCCACCGTGACGGTCGCTGTCGCCTCATCGGACAGCTCGATCCTGACGGTGAGCCCCGCCGAGGTCACCTTCACCGGCGGCAGCACCGGCACCTGGGACACACCGCAGACCGTGAGGCTGACCGCAGCGGCCGATGACACCGTCGACGAGGAGTCGGTGAAGCTCTCACACACCGTCACCGGCTGGAGCGCGGTCAGCGCCGGCCCCGAGGTGGCGGTGCGGGTGCTCGACACCGCAGCCGGGGTGACGCTCGTCGAATCCGGCGGCGCGACCACCGTCACCGAGGCCCCCGGCAGCGGACGCACCGACACCTACACCGTGGTGCTCGACTCGCGTCCGAACGCGGACGTCACCATCACCCCCACCGTGAGCTCTGCGCGTGTCACCGTCTCTGGAGCAGTGACGATCTCCCCGGCCGACTGGAACCGTCCGGCGACCATCTCGGTGACCGCAGTCGACGACGAACTCGACAACCCCGCAGCCGGCCTCACGGCGAGCATCGCCCACGCGGTCACCTCCGACGACCCGCGCTACCACGGCGCCGCCGTCGCCGCGGTCAAGGTCACCATCGTCGACGACGACACCGCGGGCATCATCGTGACCGAGACCGGCGGATCGACCCAGGTCGCCGACGACGGCAGCACCGACACCTACACGGTGCAACTCGACAGCCGGCCGACCGAGGCGGTGATGGTGACGGTCACCTCGCCGACACCGGCAGCGGCAACCGTGCAGGGCCCCGTCGGGGCGGCCGGCGCCACCGCCACGCTGACGTTCGACGCCGCCACCTGGAACCGACCGCAGACGGTGACGGTGACCGGCGTCGCCGACAGCGTCGACAACAGCGGCAACCGCAGCGTCGTGATCGGCCACTCCGCTGCATCGGCCGACCCCGACTACAGCGGCGCAACGAAGTCACTGACCGTGACCGTCGTGGACGACGACTCCGCGGGGGTGACCGTCACACAGACCGACGGATCGACCCGGGTCGCCGACGACGGCAGCACCGACACCTACACGGTCGCGCTCAACACCGACCCCGGCGCCGGCAAGTCGGTGACCGTCACCGCGTCGTCGAACAACGCCGCGGCGGCGCTGGTGAGCGTGGGCGGCGCCGCATCGGCGGCTTCGGCGTCGTTCACCTTCACCGGCGGCCGGTCCGGCACATGGCGCCATGGGCGGACATACACCGTGACCGGCGTGGCCGACGACCTCGACAATCCCTCCGTCGACCATCGCAGCGCGCGCATCACCCATGGGGCGACCTCCGACGACACCGCAAACCCGTACCACGGCATCACCGTTGCCGCCGTCGTCGTGCGCATCGACGACGACGACCCCGACGTGGGCGTGGTGGTCACCGAGACGCTCGGCTCGACAACGGTGGGCGAGAAGGGCGGCACCGACACCTACACGGTCGCGCTGGCCTCGAAACCGACCCATGCCGTCACCGTCACCGTCACCTCGGCCGGCCCCGCCGCGGCACGGGTGAGCGTCGACGGCGGGGCGGCGGCGGCCTCGGCGACACTGACCTTCACTGCCGGCAACTGGGACAAGCCCCGGACGGTCACCGTCACCGGCCGGGACGACTCGCTGGACAACGCCGGCAATGCCCGCAAAGTGAGCATCACCCACCGGACCGCATCGACGGGCGACACGCGCTACGCGGGCCTGAGCGGACCGACGGTGGCCGTCACCGTCACCGACGACGAGGCGAAGGAGGTCAGGGTGAGCCACACCGGCGGATCGACCGTGGTGACCGAGGCCGCCCGGGCCACCGACGCCGGCACCGGCGCATTCGGCCGCACCGACCGCTACAGCCTGGCGCTCGGCGCACAGCCCGCGGCCGACACACAGGTGGCGGTCCGCTTGACAGCACCGGCCGGCTCGCCGCTCAAGGTCTATGAGATCCGCAACGGCACACGGGTCGGCAACACGAACTACCTCAACTCCGGCGTAGACCTGGTGTTCAACCCCAGCGACTGGAACCAGCCCAAGACGCTGGAAGTGGAGGGCGGCAGCTACATCACCGAGGCCGGCAGCAGCCGATGGACGATCACCCACACCACAGCCTCCCATGATCCCAGCAACTCCGGCCGGGTCGATCAGGGCTACCAGGGCACCACGGCAACGCTGAACGTCACCCTCATCGACAGCGAGCCGGGGGTCACCGTCATCGAGACCGACGGCGGCACCACGGTGCACGAGACGGGTCCGGGCCGCACTGACACCTACCAAGTGGTGCTCAACACTGCGCCGGATCTCACCGCCCAAGACGACACCGTGCGCGTCGTGGCCACCGTGCGTCCGGTCGGCGTTGCGGTGCTCACGGGCGGAGAACAGACACAGCAGACTCAAGCGGCGCTGCGCTTCGGCAGCACCGACTGGAACCGGCCTCAGACGGTCACCGTCACCGCTGTGGACGACGCCACCTTCAACTCGAAGGGCCCGCGCACCGCGACCGTCACCTACACGACCGGCTACACGGTCGGCCCCCCCGGTACCGCCTACGCCGCCGACAGCGGCGCCGCGCCCGATCCCCACACAATTACCGTGATCGACACCGACCCGAGACCGTCGGGCTTCGCGTTGAAGCCCGACACGTCCGCCCGCAGCGTCACCGAGGGCACACCGCTCACCTTCGGGCTGACCGCCGAACTGACCGGCGATTCGCTGCTCGACGTCGCCCAGACGGTGGACGTGCGCGCCACCCCGGCGGGGGGATCAGCCAAGGTGGGCTTTACGGCGGTGCCCAGCTTCGGCCTCGTCATCGCGGCGGGGCAACGGGCCTCAGCGTCGCGGTCAGTGACGCTGACGGCAGTGTCGGACACGGTCGACGAAGCCGACGAGACCGTCACTTTCGCGGGCACGCCTGCGGGTGCCGCATTCGCTTCGCTCGGTGTGGCGCCGGTCGTGTTCACCCTCGTCGACAACGACCCCACGGTGGCGACGCTGGCCGTGGGCGGCACGACCGTGGCAGAGGACAAGGGCACCGTCGACGTGACGGTGACGCTCGGGTCCGTGGCAGGCGCCGGCATGGAGGTCGTGGTGCCGCTCGTGGTGACCGGGGCCACCGAGGGCGAGCACTACACGCTCGCGCTCAAGGGCGGCACAGGCCTCAACACCGGCGTCAGCCTGGACGTCAGCGCCCCGCACAGCCCCCAGAACCCGGCGCTGCGCTTTGTTGTCGGCGCCCGGGTGGCGACCCTGACGTTGACCGCGGTGCCCAACAGCGACGCCGAGGAGCGCAGCGTGACCATCGCGCACGGCAGCGGCAGCCGGGCCATGACGGTCAGCGGCTCGGGCGGCGGGGTGAGCGCGGCGGGCGGCGCCAAGACGGTGGCCATCACCAACGACGACTCCACCACGGTGACCCTCACCGCCGGGCCCGAGGTGACCGAGGGCGCCCCCGCCGGCTTCACGGTCACCGTCGAACCCAAGCCGGCGACAGCCCTCGACGTGACGGTGACGATCACGGTGACCGGTGCAGGGGCCCCGTCCACGGCCACGCCGACCACCCGCACGATCTCGGTACCGGCCTCAGGCAGAGCGACCTTCACCGTTGCAACCGTCGGCGACAGCGACGACGAGGCCGACGGACAGGTCACCGCGACCGTGGCGGAGAGCACCGACTACACCATCGCCGAACCCGCGGCCCGCACGGTGACGGTGGCCGACGACGACCCGACGGCAGTGACGCTGGTGGGACGCTTCGAGAACTCCGAGGGCACGTCGAGGGTGGCCTGGGACGAAGGCCAGACCTCCGGCACGCGCGAGATCGACGTCTCGCTGGGCCGCCCGCTCACCGCCGGCGAGGTGCTCGAAGTGCCGCTGGTGGTGACCGGCGCCGTCGTGGGCGCCGACCTGTCGCTGGCGCTCAAGGCCCCGGCACCCGCCGGGGTGACCCTGTCTGGGAGCTCAGTCACGTTCACCGGCGCGCAGGGCAGCACCGTCACGAAGGCGACGTTCACGGTGACGCTGCTGCACGACAGCGATGCCGACGACGAGTCGGTCACGATCTCGCTGCCCGCTCAATGGCCCAGCGAGACGGTGCTGTCGGCGTCCACGACGCTCGGCGGCGGGGCGACCGGTTCGGGGTCGCTGAGCTTCCTGATCGTCGATGACGACAAGCCGGCGGTGGCGGGCGTCGAAGTGTCCGTCGAACGCATGCGCCTCACCGAGGGAGGCGCAGCGGGCACCTATCACGTCCAGCTGGGCACCGATCCCGGCGACGGCATCACCGTGACCGTCACACCGGTCTCCCGCAATACCGCAGCAGTCGGCGTGAGCCCCGTGACGCTCACCTTCACCGGCGGTACCGACGGCACCTGGGCCACGCCGCAAGCCGTGACCGTCACGCCCGCCGCCGACGACGACGCGGACCACGAACAGGTGTTCATCGCCCACACCGTCACCGGATACACGGGGGTCAGCGCGGCGCCGGCAGTGCTGGTCGCAGTGCTCGACGACGAGAGCACCGACACCTCCGGCCTGGTGGTCGTGCCCTCCGAACTGCCCGCCAACCAGTTCTCCGGCGGGGCGACGCTGAACGTGGAACTGGTGCCGCTCGGCGTGTCGTTCGCCGGCGCAGGCGGAGGCGGCGGCCGAGGCGGCACCTCGGGCCGCAACGTCGGCGAAGTCCTCTGGAAAGCGACGACCGGCGAGCTGACCGCCGCCGGGCTGGCCCACATCACGCTCAGCGGAGCACCCACAGGACTGTCGATCTCCTCGGCCCGCCTGGTGGTCACCCGCGACGAGAGCGCCACCACCACCGACAAGTCGACCGGCGCCAACGCAGTGCTGGTGCTCTCGTACTCCGGCGCGGCCATCACCACAGACACGACGGTCACCGTGAACGTGGGCGGGGCACTCCTGTCGCGCAGCGGCGGAGCGAAGTCGCCGCAGCCCTGCGACGGCGAGCGCGACGACGACGAGACGGCGTGCGCCGCGATCTCCGGCACCTTCACGGTCTCGGCGACAGCGCCCGCAGTCGTGGTGAAGCCGACCACGCTCGGACTGACCGAAGGCGGGGACCCCGGCAAGTACACCGCGGTGCTGTCCACAGATCCCGGCAACGGCGCAACGGTCCTGGTGACTCCGGTATTGCCCGATGCCGCGAACCCGCCGGTGAATGTCAGCGGCGCGCTGACATTCACCGGCGGGATCGCTGGCAGCTGGGCCACACCGCAGACCGTCACAGTGACACCTCGAGACGACGGCGACGCCGACAACGAGAGTGCCACGATCTCCCACACCGTGACCGGATACGGCAGCGTCGTCGCCGGGCCGTCGGTGGCAGTGACCGTCGCCGACGACGAGACGGTCTCGGCCAAGCTCCTCGAGAGCGACGGCTCGACGGTGGTCACCGAGGCAGGCGCAGGCAACACCGACACCTACACGATCGCGCTGGGCAGCCAGCCGACCGGCGAAGTCACCGTCACCGTCACCAGCAGCGACCCCGCCGCCGCCACCGTGGCAACCACAGGCACCTCCGCCACCAGCGCCGTGCTGAAGTTCAGCACCGTCAACTGGGCCTCCCAGCAGACCGTGACGGTGACCGGCGTGGCAGACACCGCCGACAACACAGGCGGGAAACGCACGGCCATGATCGGCCACAGCTTCTCCGGCGGCGGCTACAACAGCGTGACCGTCACCGCGGTCGCCGTGAGCGTGACCGACGACGACCCCACCACGGTCTCGCTCAGCGGAGGCGGCACGACCACCGAAGGCGACGCCACCGCCACGGTGGAGGTGACGGTGACGCTCGCGCGCGCGCTCGGACCAGGCGAGGTGGTGGCGGTGCCGCTGGTGCTCGCCAGTTCGACCGGCGCGACCGTGTCCGGTGCCACGAACCGCGATTTCACCGTGGCGCTGAAATCGAGCCAGACCGGCGCAGCGCTGTCGGGGGCGACCACCGCCGCGCCGGTGGTCACACTCACCGGCGCCAAGGGCAAGTCGGTGCGAACCGCAGTGGTGACGATCACTCCGACAGCCGGTCGCAATGACGGCGACACGACGGCCGAGACCGTCACGGTGACGCTCGGCAACCAGGCAGCCTTCGACGCCCGGACGGCCACCAACGCCGTCGGCGGCGCAGCGCCTCACAGCACCGCCAACAGCGCCACAGTGACGATCTTCGACGACGACGGGCTGACAGTGACGCTGGCGCGCACCGACTCGGGAGCGATCACCGAGGGCGCAGCGGCGGCAGCCGATCGCCAAGCCGTCTTCACCGTCACGCTGGGCCGCCCGCTGGTCGCCGAAGAGCGCTACACCGTCCCCCTCGCCATCGCCGGCAGCGGAGTCGCAGCAAGCGACTTCACGCTGGCCGCAGCCACCGGGCCCGGCGTCAACACCGGCGTGACGCTCGCAGCGCTGTCGGGCCTGGCGCCGACGGCGACCTTCGCGGGCACAGGCGCGCAGACCGCCACCCTGACGCTGACCGTCGCCGACGACAGCGACGACGAGCCGACTGAGACGGCGACCGTCACGCTCGGCACGCTGCCCTCGCCGCTGAGCGACGCGGGCGACACCGACCTCGACGGCGCCATCGACTCGACAGAGACCGCCACTTCGGCGACGGTGCAGATCGCCGACGACGACGCGACGCAGGTGCAGATCCTGCTTCTAGGCCCGGCCGGTCCGGTGATCGGAGAGGTTCCCGACCAGGGGCCTGTCGGCGGCCGGCGTACTGTTCTGGCGGCGGTGCTGGTGCAGCGGGCGCTCGTTGCGGGCGAGTCGCTCACCGTTCCGGTGGTCTTCGCCGGTGCATCCCCGGGCGACGGCCTAGCGGTCACGTGCACCGGGATATCAGCAGCGACCTGCGGCGATTTCGCCTCCGCATCTGCATCAGGATGGACGGTGACCTTCACCGGCCCGGCCGCCACACCACAGGCGCAGTTGCTCGTCAACGGCGCCGACGACGACGACGCCGTCGACGAATCGGTCACGATCAGCCTTGCCGCGTCGTCGCAGTCCGGCTCGCCCAGGATTGTCGCAACCGGATTGGGCGGGGGTGCGTCGGGGACCGGGCAGGTGTCGTTCCGCATCGACGACGACGACAACAACGCCGACATCGCAGTCAAGCTCACGGGCGGCGGCACCATCGAGGGGGACACCTCGGGCAGCAGCATCGACGTGGGGGTGGAACTGTCCCGCGCGCTCGCCGCCGGCGAGATCGTCGAACTCCACTTGGCGTTCGTGACCGATTCTGAGCCAGTGTCGTTCGTGCTGCCGGCGGATGCTGAGAACGGCCATGCCACGGTCACCGTGAGCGGCACCGGCGCCCGGTCCGGCATGATAGTGGATAAGCTGATCTTCACAGGGGAGGACGGCGTCGAGGTTCGCTCGGCGCGGCTTCGGATCGCCTCCACAGGCCTCGATGCCGGAACCCAGACCTCCAGGCGCGGGGGCGACAGAAACATTGCAGACGAGGTGGTGACGATCTCGCCGAACTTCTCCGCCGCCTCTGGCACCAGGGCGACTTTCGGCTTGAACGTGGTCGCGTACAGCGACGGCGACGGCGCGACCACCCACGATGCCACCACCGCGGTGAGAATCGCCGACGACGAAGCCGAAGACCAGGTGATCTCCTGGACGACTGCGGGCGGCACGGCGCTCAGCGCGGCCACGGTGAACGAGGGCGCCGACTACACCTTCACAGCAGCATTGCCCACTGGCGTGACGGGCCCGGTGCTCGCTTCGCTGGACTACACACACATGACGACATCGGCGGCAGACTTCGGCGCGCTGCCGGCGTCGGTGTTCATCCCCTACGGGCAGTCCAGCGCCGAGGTCACGATCTCTGCTGTGGCCGACAGCACCGCGGACGGCGACGAAGTGCTGCGGGTGGGCGGCACCGATCCGCCCGGCTTCACGTTCAGCAGCGCCACATTCGACCTCACTGTCGCCGAACCCTCCATCACGATCAGCCCGGTCGCCGCCACGGTGGCCGAGGGCAGCGCCGCGTCGTTCACTGTCGAGGTGGCGCAGGCGCCCACTGCCGACCTGACGGTGAACCTGAGCGTCGCCGAGGGCGCGGGCGACTACGTGGCGGCGGGCGACGAGGGCAGCGGCAAGTCGGTGGTGATCAAGGCCAACGCCAGGACAGCCACCTTCACGGTGGCCACGGTGGCCGACAGCGTCGACGAGCCCGACGGAGCAGTGACGGTCACCATCGTCGCCGGATCCGGCTATGCGCTCCAAGGAACGCCGACAGCCACAGTGAAGGTCACCGACGACGACTCCCCGCTGACGGTCACGCTGGCCCGCACCGACTCCGGAGCGATCACCGAGGGGGCCGCGGCGAAGGCCGACCGCGAGGCCGTCTTCACCGCGACCTTGAGCGCAGCGCTGCTCGCCGGCGAGAGCTTCACCGTGCCGCTGGCCGTCTCCGGAGTCACAGCAGCCGACTTCACGCTCGCCGCCCAGACCGGAACGGGAGTCAACACCGGGGTGACGCTGACGGGGGCCACCACGACGACGCCGTCGCTGACGTTCGCGGGACCCGGCGCCCAGGTCGCCACGCTCGTGCTCAGCGCAGCCGACGACAGCGTCGACGAGCCCGGCGGCGAGACCGCCACGCTGCGGCTCAGAACCCTGCCCGCAGGCCTGTTCGACGCAGGCGACGCCGACCACAACGGCGCCGTCGGCGAGAGCGAGACCGCCACGTCGGCGTCGGTGCAGATCATCGACAACGACCCCACCACGGTGACGCTGCGCCGCATGAACCAGATCGCCCACGTCTACGAAGACCCCAGCTTGGACCGCACCAACGAACGACAGAACCGTAACGTGCATCTCGCACTGGAACTGAGCCGCGAGCTGGTCGGCAGCGAGACGCTGGTGGTGCCGATCCGGTTCGCGGGCGCCACACCGGGCACAGACGTCAAGGTGGAGTGCCGCGGCCTCCCGTGTGCGGGCTTCGACCCGCTGAGCCCGGCGAAGATCTTCTTCGCCGACGCCGCGTCGGCACAGGTGACCTTCACAGCCACGTCGGGAAAACTGCTCCACCTGCACATCACCGGCATGACCGACGCCGACACGGTCGACGAGACGGTCACGGTCTCGATCCCGGCGTCGTCACAGACCGGCTCGCCCAAGATGACCGCCACCAGCCTCGGCGGCGGGGCTGCCGGGTCGGGCACGGCCTCGTTCACCGTGATCGACAGTGCCGGCGTCGAGACGATCACCGTGAAGGCGACCGGCGGCGGCAGCATCGAGGGGCGTCTGTCGAGCGGCCCCGGCAGCACCGCCGAAGCGGTGGTCGAACTGTCGCGCGCGCTGACCGCCGGTGAATCGACAGCCGTCGGGGTGCAGCTCGACACGAGCACCGGCGCCGGACTGCCGGGCAACTCGAATCCCGACATGGCGTTGACCATCAGCGGCGACGGCGTTGCCTCCAGCCGTCACTCCGGCACGGCTTCGCGAGCGATCTGGCAGGTCACCTTCACCGGCAGCGACTCCGACACGGTGCAGCGGGCCGTGCTCAGATTCGCCTCCACCGGCCGCGACGCCGGCGACCAGAGCGGCGATCCCAGCGCCGGAGGCGACGGCGACGGCGCCGACGAGGTCGTCACCGTCACCGTGAACAAGGGCCTCTCCCCGCAGGCCAGCATCGGGCTCGTCGCGACGACGATCCACGACACGGCCACAGCGGTGCTGATCGCCGACGACGAGGCCGCCGACGGGGTCATCACCTGGACCACAGCCGACGACGAGGCACTGAGCGCCGCCTCGGTCGACGAAGGCCGGTCGTTCACCTTCAAAGCGGTGCTGCCGACCGGCGCCACCGGACCGGTCGAGATTCCGATCACCTACACCCACACGTCCACCTCGGCCGCCGATTTCGACGCCCTGCCGACGTCGGTGTTCATCCCCTACGGCCAGACCGGGGGCACAGTCGCCATCACCGCCAAGTCCGACAGCACCGCAGAGCCGGACGAGGTGCTGAAGGTGGGCGGCACCGACCCGCCGGGCTACACGCTCGACTCGGCCGCCTTCGAGGTGACCGTCGTCGGCAACGGCGCGGCGGGGGTGACGATCGCCGAGTCGAGCGACTCGACGGCGGTGGCCGAGAAAGACGGTGTGGACTCCTACACGGTCGTGCTCGACACGCGCCCGGCGTCTGCGGTGGACGTGCAGGTGCAGTCCTCGGACCAAGAGGCGCTGCTGGTGCGCGAGGGCACGACGGGGGCGTGGGCGCGCACGGTGTGGCTGAGATTCCTGCCGACCGATTTCGGGACGCCGCGCACAGTCCAGGTGCGCGGGGTGGACGACTCGGTCGCGAACGCGGGCAACGCGCGGGCCGTGACGGTGACGCACACAGTGACCTCGGTCGACGCCGACTACCACGGGCTCAAGGTGCGGTCGGTGTCGGTGTCGGTGACCGACGACGAGGGCGCGGATGCAGTGTTCGGCGCGGCGCCGTCGGACCTGGTGCTCGCCGAGAACGCCGACGGCTCGACGACGGCGCTCAAGGTGGGCTCGCCGGTGACCGCGACCGACGCCGACAACGACCCGATCACATACTCGCTCGAGGGTCTCCGGCGGGGTCTCCGGGTGCCGCCGGGCTTCGTGATCGACGCGGGCACGGGGCAGATCTCCTACACGGGCACAGGCGTCGACCGCGAACTGCTCGTCGGGGGCTCGCTCACCTTCATGGTGGTGGCCACGTCGCTGGGCGTGAACGGCGCCGCGACGGCAGTGCGCCTGCAGGTGACGGTGACGGTGACCGACGTCGATGAGGGCGACGCGTCGGTGGCGCTGTCGGGAACGCCGGTGGCGGGGCGCTCGTCGGTGTCGTTCGCGGGCCTGTCGGGCGACCCCGACGGTGTGGCCACGAGCCGCGCCGACCTGTCGTTGCAGTGGCAGGCGTCGTCCGACGGGGGCGTCACATGGGCTGGCGCGACGGGCGCCGGCGCCACGACTGCCACCTACACGGTCGCCGCGGGCGATACGGGCAGGCATCTGCGTCTGCGGGTGGTCTACGTCGACGGCGGCGGCACCACCGAGACGGTTTACTCCGACCCGGTGCCGGTGGCAGGCCTCGCCGCGGTCTCGGCGACGGTGCAGGTGGTCGACCCGGTGGCGACCGAGGGCTCGACGTCGGATGTGGCGGTGCTGCGGGTCGGGCTCGACGTGAGACTGTTCGAAGGCGAGTCGGTCACGGTGCCGCTGGTGTTCTCCGGCGGAACCGCAGGCACGCACTTCTCGCTGGCGCGCGGCGCGGCCTCCGCGACGGGCACGGCGGTCGGCGCCGGCGGCGTGACTTTCACCGGTCCCGTCTCGGGGCATGCGCAGGTGACGCTGTCGGCGCTGGCCGACGACGACGGGGTCAAGCGGGTGCTGTCGGTGTCGACGGGCACGCTCACCGCTTCGGGGCCGGCGTTGAGCGGGGCCGTGCTGCACGGCAGCGTTGCAGGGCCGTCGACGGTGGTGCTGGCCGAGCCTGCGGGGGCACGGGTGGTGAATGTGAGCCTGTCGTCGCCGTCGGCATCGGAGGGCAGTTCGGTGGCGGTGATGCTGAGCCTTCCCGGAGGCCCGCTGGGCGCCGACGTGTCGGTGCCCCTGTCGGTGTCGGGCACGGGGGTGTCGAGCGCGGACTACCGGCTGGCGTCGCCAGTGCTGATCCGCGCCGGCGCCGATGAGGCGGCGGTGAACCTCGAGGTGCTCGCCGACGGGGTCGAAGAGGCGCCGCAGTCGTGGACAGTGTCGACCGGGATCCTGCCGGCGGGCCTGGTCGCCGGCACGACGGGTTCGCTGGAGGTCGTGGACGGCGCCGCGGTACCCGAAGGCGGGTCGCTGTCGGTGACGCTGCTGTCGATGGACTCGACGGCCACCGAGGCGAGCACTTCGGACGACGGGCTGCTGTCGGTGTCGCTGAGCCCGCGAGGCCTGCTGCCGGGCGAGAAGCTGGTGATTCCGCTGGTGCTGTCGGGCGGCTCGCTGGGCGTCGACATGTCGCTGTCGCTGTCGGGGTCGCCCAACGGAGTGGGCTACGCGGCGGGGACGTTGACGTTCACCGGCCCGTCGGCTCGCAGCGCCGACCTGACCGTCACGGCGCTGGCCGACGACGACGCCGTGACCGAACGGGTCACCGTCGCTGCGGGGGCGCTGACCGCGACGGGCATACCGGTACCGGTGACGGCGCGGTCGTCGGCGTCGTTCGTGCTCAACGACGTCGGCCGTGCGGCGGTCGTGGTGAGCGGCGGCGTGCGGCGTGAGCTGGTCGTGTCGGAACCGTCGGGGACTGTCCGCTACGCGCTGAGGCTTGCGACGCGGCCTGCGGGGACGGTGACAGTCACGCCCGCGGCGCCCGCAGGCTCGGGCGTGACCGTCTCGGGTCCCGTCACGTTCGACGCCGACGACTGGAGCGCCGACAAGTACGTGACGGTCACCGCGGTCAACGACGACACCGACACGCCGCGACGCACCGCGGCGGTGACCCACGCCGTCACCTCGGAGACCGATGCCCAATACGACGCTGCGGCAGCGCCCGCGGTGGGGGTGACCGTCGTCGATGACGACGCGACGGAGGTGTCGCTGGTCCGCTCCGACTCGGGCGGCATCGACGAGGCCGGCGAGACCGACGCAGACCGTCAAGCGGTGTTCGAGGTGTCGCTGGCCCGTGAGCTCGCTGCAGGCGAGACCGTGGTGGTGCCGGTGCTGTTCAGCGGCGCCGGCGTGACCGGCAGCGACTTCGCTGTGACCCTCGACACCAGCGGCGGGCGCAGCAGCGCTGTGCGGCTGGTCCGCGGCGGCACCCTCAGCGCGGTCCTCACGTTCGCCCCCGGCGCGCAGACCGCCCACCTTGTGGTCACCGCTGAGCGTGACAGCCTCGACGAGCCCGCCGAGACGCTCACCGTCAGCCTCGGCAGCGCAGCCCAGTTCGCCGCCGCGCCCAGCGTCATCGACGGCGGCGCCGCGCCGAGCCGAACCGCCGGCAGCGCCACGGTCGTCGTCGCCGACGCCGACGCACCGCTCGCGGTCACCCTGTCGGGCGGCAGCGCGACGCCCGTCGTCGAGGGCGCCTCCGGCGCCGCGGTGGGCCTGACGCTGACGCTGTCGCGGGCGCTGATCACAGGTCAGCGGCTGTCGGTGCCGCTGCTGTTCTCCGGCGGCGCCCTCGGGTCGGAGTTCGCGCTCGCGCTCGACGGCAAGCCTGCGGGCGTGAGCCTCGCTGCGGGCACGGTGACGTTCAAAGGGCCGTCCGCTGAGTCGGCGTCGCTGTCGGCCTCGCCGCTGCACGACCCCGACTCAACAGACGAGCGCATCACCGCAACGATCCCGACGACTGCGGCAGGCATGACAGCTGAGGGGCTCGCCGACACGATCACCGGCACCGGCACGGCCCGCATCGCGATCACCGACGACGACACCGGCAGCGTGCTCAGCACCCTGGCGGTGTCGCCGGTGGAGGGTTCGTCAGCTTCGTACACGATCCGCCTCGCGAGCATGCCGGCCGGCACGGTGACCATCACGCCGGTGTCGTCGGCCGCGGCGGTGGCGACCGTGTCCGGCCCGCTGGAGTTCGATCCCACCGACTGGAGCGTGCCCAAGACGGTGACCGTCACCGCGCCCGACGACGACATCGACGTGCAGGCCGGCACCCGCACCGCCGCCGTCTCCCACACCGTGGCCGCGGCGCAGACAGCCGACGCGTCGGTCGCCGTCGCCGACGTGGCCGTGACCGTCATCGACGACGACCCGACCACCGTGCGCATCATCTCAGAGGCCGCAGCTGTGCTCGAATCGGGCGGCGCCGCCGAGTTCGACGTGGCGCTGGGCCGTGCTCTCGGCCCGGGCGAGCGGATCGACGTGCCCCTGACGATAACGGGCGCCGGCATCACCAGCAGCGACTACACGCTGACGTTCAAGGCCCGCGAACAGGGCAAGAGCTTCAACGACGCGGCGTCGGCGTCGACAACAGCGCCGCTGACCAGCGCCGCGCCGGTGATCGAGTTCACCGCCGGGTCGGGAATCGCGCGGCTCGTGCTCACCGCTGTGCCCGACTCCGCCGACGAGGGCAACGGCGAGACGATCCGCATCGCTGTGGGCGCGCAGGCAGCGCTCGACGCACAGGGCGGCACCAGCATCGGGGGAGGCGCAACACCCGACCCGGACCGGCCGACCGCGATGACCGTTGAGATCGTGGACGACGACGCAGGCACCCCCGCAGTCCTCGTGACCGAGACGGCGGGCGGGACGCGCGTCGTCGAGGGCGACGCTGCCGACATCTACAGGGTGCGCCTCGCCACAGTGCCGACCGGCACGGCGACGGTCGCCGCGGCGGCGCCCAGCGGGCTCGAGGTCCGCGCGCCCGGCGGCTCGTGGGGCACCTCCGCGCAGCTCAGCTTCGACGCGGCGACCTGGTGGCAGCCCCAGACGCTGTCGGTGCGGGCGCCGCTCGATGCTGCCGACCCGCCCGGTCAGGCGACGACAGTGCAGATGACGCACACCGTGTCGGGGTACGGGGCCGTGGTCGCGGGGCCGGCGCTGAGCGTGGAGATCGTCGACGCGACCCCGACGACGGTGTCGCTGAGCGGCGGCGGCACCGTGCGCGAGGGCGACTCCTCCGTCACAGCCACGGTGACCGTCACGCTGTCGCGAGCGCTGGCGTCGGGCGAGACAGCCGAAGTGCCGCTCACATTGGCGAGCACCACCGGGGCGCGGCTCTCCGCGCCGCATCGGTTCAGGCCGCTGCGATGGACCGCGAGCGGCACCGGCGTCAGCATCGCCGGCGACTCGGTGACCAGTCGCTCGTTGATCACCATGAATTTGGTGGTGCGCTTCACCGGCACAGGCGCCCGCACCGCGACCATCACGTTCACCGCCACCAGCGTCGATCCCGACAAGACCGACGAGACCGTCAACATCTCGATCGGTCCCAGCCTCAACTACGCCCCTCGGCCCACCAACCTCGCCGGAGGCCTCGCGGCCGACACCGCTGCCCGCACCGCGACCGTCACCATCACCGACGACGACAAGCAGGTGACGGTCTCGCTGTCGCGCACCGACACCGCTTCCGATGAGGCTTCGGTGTTGGAGGCGGCGACGGCTGCGCGCAAGTACCGCGAGGCGGTGTTGGAGGTGGAGCTGGATCGTGCGCTGGTGTCGGGCGAGCGGGTGGACGCGCCGTTGGTGGTGTCGGGGGTGTCAGCCTCTGACTACACGCTGTCGCTGGCGTCCGGGGACGGGGTGAACATCGGGGTGAGCCTGGAGGACGGGGGCACGCTGGCGCCGACGGTGAGCTTCCGGGGGGCTGGGGCACAAACGGCGACGCTGGTGCTGACGGCTGCGGCCGACGGCGTCGACGAGGGCGCGGAGACCGCGAAGATCGTGCTGGGCAATCTTGCTTCGTTCACGGCCGACACCGATACCAATGTGGCCGCCGGGGTGGTGCCGGCGGCGACCTCGAACTCGGCGTCGGTGGGAATCGTGAGTTCTGAGGACACACCCACCGTGACCGTCACGGCGCAGGATACGCTCGTGGCTGCCGTCGAGGCAGCAGTGTTTGTGGTGTCGGCGACCCCGATGCCGGCTGCGGATCTGGCGGTGTCTGTGTGGGTGGCCGAGACTGGGGGCCATCTGCCGAGGCTCTTTTCGGCAGGCGACATGACAGTGACGGTATGGGGCGGCACCGACGACGCCGTCCTCGTCATCCCCACTGAGCGGGGGAAGAGCCTCGCGCAGGGATCGGTGTCGGTGACGGTCCGGCCGGGGGCGTACGCGATCGGGTCGCCGGGCTCGGCGCAGACAGAGGTAGAGCCGTATATCGATGTGACGATGCGCAAGGCGGCGTCGGTCGCGGTCAGCGAGGCGTCGGGCCATCAGGACGTCGAGATTGCTTTGGAGCGTGCGCTGGCGGGCGCAGAGACGATCACGGTGTCGCTGTCGGTGACGGGCGCGGTTGCCGGCGACGACTTCACGCTCGCGTTGCAGCCGCTCACCCAGACGGGGGTGTCGCTGTTGACCTCGGGTGCGCACAGCGTCCAGAACCCGGCGGTGAGGTTCGCGGCGGGTGCGCGGACTGCGACGGTCCGGTTCAGCCCGGTGGACAACGATGTGCGCTCGCAGCCGTTGGTGACGGTCATCGTGAACAGCGTCCAGATGACGAGCGGCTTCTCGTCCAGCTATCCGGTCGGCTCGGTGAGATTCGTGATCGTCGACGACGAGACCGGCGACGCGGTGGTGCCCCATGATTGGCCGTTAGTTCCGGACGGGTTGAGCGGTGGCGATTCGTTCAGGCTGCTGTTCGCTACGTCGCAGGCCCGTAGCGCGGCTTCGACCGTGATCGGCGATTATGACTTGTTCGTTCAGGCGCTCGTGTCGGCCGGCCACGCGGCGGTAGTGCCGTACGCCGGCCTGTTCAAGGTGGTGGCCAGCACCGCTGGGGTGGATGCCCGCGACCACACGTCCACTGCGTTCACCCCCGCCGACAAGGGCGATCCGGTGTATTGGCTTGCGGCCACTGCCAATACCGCCAAGGTGGCCGACGACTACGAGGACTTCTACGACGGCGGGTGGGCCAACGAGAACGCCCCCCGCGACGAGACCGGCGCGGCGGCGACCGTCAGTTCAGGCGGCTATTTCACCGGCTCTGTGGCCGCCGGCACCGCCGCCGGCGGCCGGGAGCTCGGCGCCGCCGCTGTCCGCATCGGCAAGCTCAACGACAGCGGCGCCGGGGTCGGCCCGCTCAGCGCTGCGTCCCAGACCCTCGCCAGGAACTCCGCGCTGTCCTTCTACGCCCTGTCGCCGGTGTTCACCGTCGCGTCGGGGCCGGAGATCTCGATCGAAGCGGACACCTCGCCGGTGACCGAGGGCACCGCCGCGTCGTTCACGGTGACAGCCGACCCTGCACCGGGCGCCGCTCTGACGGTGAATCTGACCGTGACTGAGACCAGCACCGGCGGCGGCGATTTCGTTGCTGCGGGTGATGAGGGCACCGGCAAGACGGTGACGATCTTGGCGAACCAGACCACCGCGACGTTCACCGTCGCGACGGCGTCGGACACGGTCGATGAGCCCGACGGCGCGGTGTCGGTGACGGTGGCGACCGGTTCGGGTTACACGGTGAGCGATACCGACTCGTCGGACTCGGTCGCGGTGTCGGACAACGATTCGCTGTCGTTGACGCTGTCGCGCGATGCCGGAGCGGGCATCGACGAGGGTGCATCTACGGGTTATGCCCTCACGTTGAGCCGGGCGTTGAAGGCCGGGCAGAGCGTGACCGCGGCGTTGACGACGGGCGGCACGGCTGTTTGGTGGACCGATTATCGGTTGGCGTGCCCGGATCCGGTGCCTGCGGGTGTGACGTGCACGATGACTGAGGCCACGCGGCAGGTGGTGTTGTCGTCGAGTTTCGCGGGCACGTCGTTGGCGTTGACTTTGACGGCGCAGCACGACACGGGCACCGACGATGCAGAGACGGTGGACCTGGGTTTGTCGGGGAGCACTTTCGCAGGCGCCTATGCAGACGGCACGCCGCGCGACATCGATGATGCGGGGTCTTTGACCATCAACGATGTGTTGGCGGTGACGCTGTCGGCGCCGTCGGGTGATGTTGTGGAGGCTTCGGGCACCAAGGATGTGACTGTCACGTTGAGTCGGGCGTTGACGGGTTCAGAGGTTGTGGTCGTGCCGTTGACGGTGACCGGCGCGGTGGTGACCGATGATTTCACGTTCGGTTTGGAGCCGTTGACTCAGACGGGTGTGTCGTTGTTGACGTCGGGTGCGCACAGTGTCCAGAACCCGGCGGTGCGGTTGGCGGTGGGTGCGTCGTCGGCTGTGCTGCGTTTCACTGCGGTGGCGAACTCGGTGCGGACCCAGCCGTTTGTGACGGTCGCGTATGGGACTGGGGGGCGTGTGCCTGCTGGGACTGGTGTGACGTTGGGCGAGCCGGTCGGGGGGCCGGTGTCGTTCGTGGTCATCGACGATGAGACCGGCGACATTGTGGTGCCCAGCGATTGGCCGTTGTTGCCGATGGCGGTGGACCCGGGTGGGGATTTCCGGGTGTTGTTCGCCACGTCGGGAACACGCGACGCGTCGTCGTCCGATATCGGCGACTATGACCGTTTCGTGCGGTTGCATGCGGCGATGGGTCACGCCGGTGTGGTGCCCTATGCCGGGTTCTTCCGGGTGCTGGCCAGCACCGCGGCCGTCGGTGCCCGCGACCACAACGACATCGCGTCCGCTGATGGTGTAGGCGAGCCGATCTATTGGCTGCGGCCGACCACCTCGACAGCGCATCAGGTGGGCGCCGACTACGCGGGCCTGATCGACGGGGTCTGGGACAACGAGGGCGGGGTGACCGACGAGTCTGGTTCGGCGGCGACGGTGAACGCGGCGGGATATTGGACGGGCACCCTCGACAACGGCACAGGGAACACCGGCCGCGAGTTGGGCGCAGGGTCGGGTTCAGCCGTCGTCGGTGTCGGCAAACTCAACTCGGCCACTGCCAACGAGAACCCGCTGCGGGGCGGCACCGCGGCGCGCACCACCGAGTTGCCGTTCTATGCGTTGTCGCCGACGTTCACCGCGAGCGCGGCGCCGGCTTCTGCCGGGGTGTCGATTGTTGAGAGCAGCGGTTCGACGGCGGTGACTGAGGCTTCAGGCACCGGCAACTCTGACACTTACACGGTGGTGTTGGACACGGCGCCGACCCATGACGTGACCGTGACTGTCACCGCTGAGACCGGTGTGCTGGTCAACAAGGTTGGTGGCGTGGCCGCGGCATCACAGACTTTGGTGTTCACCGCGTCGAACTGGAACATGGCGCAGACAGTCACGGTGACTGGTGTGGACGACGACATTGACCAGGCGGCGACCCGTGAAGTGACGATCACCCATGCGGCGTCGTCGACGGACACGAACTATGTGATCACCAAATCCGATATTGATGATGTGGATGTGACAGTCACCGACAACGACGATGCCGGGGTGTCGATTGTTGAGAGCAGCGGGTCGTCGGCGGTGACTGAGGCGTCGGGTCCGGGCCGTACTGATACTTATACGGTGGTGTTGGATTCTGAGCCGACTCATGAGGTGTCTGTGACGGTCACCGCGGCTGCTGGTGTGAGGGTGAACGGTCCGGGCGGCACGCCGGACTCGTCGGCCGCTTTGACGTTCTCGACGTCGAACTGGGACAGCGCGCAGACGGTCACGGTGACTGGTGTGGACGATGACATCGACCAGGCGGCGACGCGTACGGTGAAGGTCACTCATGCGGCGTCGTCGTCGGACACGAACTATGTGATCACCATGTCCGATATTGATGATGTGGACGTGACGGTGACCGATGATGATTCTGCGGGTGTGTCGTTGTCGCCGGTGTCGGTGTCGGTGACTGAGGCTTCGGGTCCGGGGAACTCTGATACTTATACGGTGGTGTTGGATTCTGAGCCGACTCATGATGTGTCTGTGACGGTGACGTCTGGTATGCCGGGGGCGGCGAGGGTGAGCGCTGGCGGCACGCCGGGCACGTCGGCGGTGTTGACGTTCACTGCGTCGAACTGGGATATGGCGCAGACGGTGACTGTGACTGGTGTGGACGACTCTGCTGATCAGGGGGCGTCGCGGTCGGTGGCGGTTTCTCATGCGGCGTCGTCGTCTGACACGAATTATGTGATCGCGGATGCGGGGTCGGTGTCGGTGACGGTGGTCGATGATGATGATCCGGCGCCCAGTGATGTGGCGGTGTCGTTGGGGGTGAGCGCTGCGTCAGTTGTGGAGGGCGCTTCGGTCACGGTGACGGTGACGTTGGGGTCCGCCGCGCCGTTGGGTGGTGTGGTGATACCGGTGCGGCGCCGGGCTACGGGCTCGACGGCGGTGGCGGCGGATTACACGCTGGCCGCGTCGGTGACGGTGGCGGCGTCGATGTCGTCGGGGTCGGTGATGCTGTCCGCGGCTGATGACGATGTTGATGAGGGCGCGTCTGAGACGTTGGTGATCGAGTTGGGTACTCTGCCGTCGGGTTATGCGCCCGGGACGACGACGCATCAGAGCGTCACCATCACCGACAACGACGATGCGGGTGTGTCGGTCGCGCAGACGAGTGGTTCGACGGCGGTGACTGAGGCTTCGGGTCCAGGCAACTCTGACACTTACACGGTGGTGTTGGATTCTGAGCCGACTCATGAGGTGTCTGTGACGGTCACCGCGGCTGCGGGTGTGCTGGTCGACGGTCCCGATCCGGGTTCGGTAGGTACTCGGGTTGAGACGTTGACGTTCACTGCGTCGAACTGGAACAGTGTGCAGACGGTCACGGTGTTCGGCGACGACGATGACGTCGACCAGTCGGCGACGCGTACGGTGACGGTCTCTCATGCGGCGTCGTCTACGGACACGAACTATGTGATCACCATGTCCGATATTGATGATGTGGACGTGACGGTGACCGATGATGATTCTGCTGGTGTGTCGTTGTCGCCGGTGTCGGTGTCGGTGACTGAGGCTTCGGGTCCGGGGAACTCTGATACTTATACGGTGGTGTTGGATTCTGAGCCGACGCATCCGGTGATGGTGACGGTGACGTCGGGCACGCCGGCGGCGGCGAGGGTGAGCGCTGGTGGCGGGTCGGCGGGCACGTCGGTGGTGTTGACGTTCTCGACGTCGAATTGGAGTACCGCGCAGACGGTGACGGTGACTGGTGTGGACGACAGTGTCGATCAGGGGGCGTCGCGGTCGGTGTCGGTCTCCCATGCGGCGTCGTCGTCTGACACGGGCTACACGATCGCGGATGCGGGGTCGGTGTCTGTGACGGTGGTCGATGATGATGATCCGGCGCCGACCGATGTGTTGGTGTCGTTGGGGGTGAGCGCTGCGTCAGTTGTGGAGGGCGCTTCGGTCACGGTGTCGGTGACGTTGGGGTCCGCGGCGCCGGTTGGGGGTGTGGTGATACCGGTGCAGCGTCGGGCTACGGGCTCGACGGCGGTGGCGGCGGCGGATTACACGCTGGCTGCGTCGGTGTCGGTGGCGGCGACGATGACGTCTGGGTCGGTGACGTTGATGGCGGTTGATGATGATGTTGACGAGGGCGCGTCTGAGACGTTGATCATCGAGTTGGGAACCCTGCCGTCGGGCTATGCGGAGGGCACAACGGCGCATCAGAGCGTCACCATCACCGACAACGACGATGCCGGGGTGTCGATCTCAGAGTCGAGCGGCTCCACGGCGGTGACTGAGGCGTCGGGCGGCCCGAACACGGATACTTACACGGTGGTGTTGGATTCTGAGCCGACCCATGACGTGACGGTGACGGTCACCGCTGAGACCGGTGTGCTGGTCAACAAGGTTGGTGGCGTGGCCGCGGCATCACAGACTTTGGTGTTCACCGCCACGAACTGGGACATGGCGCAGACAGTCACGGTGACTGGTGTGGACGACGACATTGACCAGGCGGCGACCCGTGAAGTGACGATCACCCATGCGGCGTCGTCGACGGACACGGACTATGTGATCACCAAATCCGATATTGATGATGTGGACGTGACGGTCACCGACAACGACGATGCCGGGGTGTCGATTGTTGAGTCGAGCGGTTCCACGGCGGTGACCGAAGCGTCGGGCGGCCCGAACACGGATACTTACACGGTGGTGTTGGACTCTGAGCCGACCCATGACGTGTCTGTGACGGTCACCGCGGCTGCTGGTGTGAGGGTGAACGGTCCGGGCGGCACGCCGGACTCGTCGGCCGCTTTGACGTTCTCGACGTCGAACTGGGACAGCGCGCAGACGGTGACGGTGACCGGCGACGACGATGACATCGACCAGGCGGCGACGCGTACGGTGAAGGTCACTCATGCGGCGTCGTCTACGGACACGAACTATGTGATCACCATGTCCGATATTGATGATGTGGATGTGACGGTCACCGATGATGATTCTGCGGGTGTGTCGTTGTCGCCGTTGTCGGTGTCGGTGACTGAGGCTGCGGGCGGGGACCGTACTGACACGTATACGGTGGTGTTGGATTCGCAGCCGACGCATCCGGTGATGGTGACGGTGACGTCTGGTATGCCGGCGGCGGCGAGGGTGAGCGCTGGCGGCACGCCGGGCACGTCGGCGGTGTTGACGTTCACTGCGTCGAACTGGGACATGGCACAGACGGTGACTGTGACTGGTGTGGACGATTCTGTCGATCAGGGGGCGTCGCGGTCGGTGACGGTCACCCACGCGGCGTCGTCGTCTGACACGAATTATGTGATCGCGGATGCGGGGTCGGTGTCGGTGACGGTGGTCGATGATGATGATCCGGCCCCGACCGATGTGTTGGTGTCGTTGGGGGTCAGCGCCACGTCAGTTGTGGAGGGCGCTTCGGTTACGGTGTCGGTGACGTTGGGGTCCGCTGCGCCGGTTGGGGGTGTGGTGATACCGGTGCGGCGCCGGGCTACGGGTTCGACGGCGGTGGCGGCGGATTACACGCTGGCCGCGTCGGTGACGGTGGCGGCGTCGATGTCGTCGGGGTCGGTGATGCTGTCCGCGGCTGATGACGATGTTGATGAGGGCGCGTCTGAGACGTTGGTGATCGAGTTGGGTACTCTGCCGTCGGGTTATGCGCCCGGGACGACGACGCATCAGAGCGTCACCATCACCGACAACGACGATGCGGGTGTGTCGGTCGCGCAGAGCAGCGGTTCGACGGCGGTGACTGAGGCTTCGGGTCCGGGCCGAACTGATACTTATACGGTGGTGTTGGATTCTGAGCCGACCCATGACGTGACGGTGACGGTCACCGCGGCCGCTGGTGTGAGGGTGAACGGTCCGGGCGGCACGCCGGACTCGTCGGCCGCTTTGACGTTCTCGACGTCGAACTGGGACAGCGCGCAGACAGTC
This sequence comes from Candidatus Aldehydirespiratoraceae bacterium, assembly GCA_965208435.1. Taxonomy (GTDB): domain Bacteria; phylum Actinomycetota; class Acidimicrobiia; order Acidimicrobiales; family Aldehydirespiratoraceae; genus VXYK01. The sequence goes on from OZ242337.1 coordinate 3,276,534, forward strand.
ACGGTGACTGGTGTGGACGACGACATCGACCAGGCGGCGACTCGTGAAGTGACGATCACCCATGCGGCATCGTCCACGGACACGAACTATGTGATCACCAAATCCGATATTGATGATGTGGACGTGACAGTCACCGACAATGATTCTGCTGGTGTGTCGTTGTCGCCGGTGTCGGTGTCGGTGACTGAGGCTTCGGGTCCGGGGAACTCTGATACTTATACGGTGGTGTTGGATTCTGAGCCGACCCATGATGTGTCTGTGACGGCGACGTCTGGGACGCCGGGGGCGGCGACGGTGAGCGCTGGCGGCACGCCGGGCACGTCGGCGGTGTTGACGTTCACTGCGTCGAACTGGGATATGGCGCAGACGGTGACGGTGACTGGTGTGGACGACTCTGTCGATCAGGGGGCGTCGCGGTCGGTGGCGGTTTCTCATGCGGCGTCGTCGTCTGACACGAATTATGTGATCGCTGATGCGGGGTCGGTGTCGGTGACGGTGGTCGATGATGATGATCCGGCGCCGACCGATGTGTTGGTGTCGTTGGGGGTGAGCGCTGCGTCAGTTGTGGAGGGCGCTTCGGTCACGGTGACGGTGACGTTGGGGTCCGCCGCGCCGTTGGGTGGTGTGGTGATACCGGTGCAGCGTCGGGCTACGGGCTCGACGGCGGTGGCAGCGGATTACACGCTGGCCGCGTCGGTGACGGTGGCGGCGTCGATGTCGTCGGGGTCGGTGATGCTGTCCGCGGCTGATGACGATGTTGATGAGGGCGCGTCTGAGACGTTGATCATCGAGTTGGGTACTCTGCCGTCGGGTTATGCGCCCGGGACGACGACGCATCAGAGCGTCACCATCACCGACAACGACGATGCGGGTGTGTCGGTCGCGCAGACGAGTGGTTCGACGGCGGTGACTGAGGCTTCGGGTCCGGGCAACTCTGACACTTACACGGTGGTGTTGGATTCTGAGCCGACTCATGAGGTGTCTGTGACGGTCACCGCGGCTGCGGGTGTGCTGGTCGACGGTCCCGATCCGGGTTCGGTAGGTACTCGGGTTGAGACGTTGACGTTCACTGCGTCGAACTGGAACAGTGTGCAGACGGTCACAGTGTTCGGCGACGACGACGACGTCGACCAGGCGGCGACGCGTACGGTGAAGGTCACTCATGCGGCGTCGTCTACGGACACGAACTATGTGATCACCATGTCCGATATTGATGATGTGGATGTGACGGTCACCGATGATGATTCTGCGGGTGTGTCGTTGTCGCCGTTGTCGGTGTCGGTGACTGAGGCTGCGGGCGGGGACCGTACTGACACTTATACGGTGGTGTTGGATTCTGAGCCGACTCATGATGTGTCTGTGACGGTGACGTCTGGGACGCCGGGGGCGGCGAGGGTGAGCGCTGGCGGCACGCCGGGCACGTCGGTGGTGTTGACGTTCTCGACGTCGAATTGGAGTACCGCGCAGACGGTGACGGTGACTGGTGTGGACGATTCTGTCGATCAGGGGGCGTCGCGGTCGGTGACGGTCTCCCATGCGGCGTCGTCGTCTGACACGAATTATGTGATCGCGGATGCGGGGTCGGTGTCTGTGACGGTGGTCGATGATGATGATCCGGCGCCGACCGATGTGTTGGTGTCGTTGGGGGTGAGCGCCACGTCAGTTGTGGAGGGCGCTTCGGTCACGGTGACGGTGACGTTGGGGTCCGCTGCGCCGGTTGGGGGTGTGGTGATACCGGTGCAGCGACGGGTGTTGGGTTCCACGGCGGTGGCGGCGGATTACACGCTGGCCGCGTCGGTGTCGGTGGCGGCGACGATGACGTCTGGGTCGGTGACGTTGATGGCGGTTGATGACGATGTTGACGAGGGCGCGTCTGAGACGTTGATCATCGAGTTGGGTACTCTGCCGTCGGGCTTCATAGCGGGCACCCAGTCGTCCGTGGCAGTGACGATCGTCGATGACGACGATCCTCCGGTGGTGGTTCCGGGTGGTGCGGTGCCGGTGGTGAGTGTGGCCGGGGCGCCTGAGGTGGAGGAAGGCGAAGACGCGGTGTTCACGCTCTCTGTCACTCCTCCGCCTTCAGCTCCGCTGTCGGTGACGGTGAGCGTGGCCCAGCACGGCAGGTTCTTGGAGGGGAGCGAGGGGCAGTACGAGGTGACGGTGCCGGTGTCGGGCTCGGCGATGTTGAGCCTGCCCACAGTCGATGACGACTTGGACGAGGGGCGGGGTTCAGTGTTGGCGGTGCTGTCCGACGGGCCGGGGTATGTGGTTGATGCCGCGGCGTCGCGGGCGTCGGTGTGGGTGGGTGACAACGACGACCCGCCGGCAGTGGCGCCGTTGAGTGTGGTGTTCGATGTGGTGGACTCGGTGTTGGTTGAGGGTGACAGCGCCGCTTCGGGTTCGGTGGATCTGAAGTTGAGCCGGTCGTTGGGGGCGGGCGAGGTGCTGTATGTGGATCTCGACCGCACGAACGTGGACGCCGGGGTGTGGTCGTTCGCGTTGGCCGGGTCGCCGGCGGGGGTTTCCTATGACGCGTCGGCGGCGCGGGTGACGTTCACGGGGCCGTCGGCGCCGAGGGAGGCGACGGTGACGGTGACCGCGGCGGCGGGGTCGGTGGACGGCTCTGCGGGTGGGGCGCGGGCGGTGCCGTTCGCGTTGGCGGCGGTGTCGGGTGTGGAGGGCGCGCGGGGCCAGATAGGCAATGAGCACGCCCAGACGCTCTATATCAGTGACAGCGCGGCTACCGGGCCGGTTCTGGACCTGTCGGCCCACGCCCACCAGGACCGGATCGTCGAAGGAGGCATCCTCTCTGTGTTGTTCACGCTGTCTGAGAAGCGGACGGTGCCCACGGTTGTGCGCTTCGAGGTGGCCGGGTGGGGCCGGTATCCCACCCAGCCCGGCGACCTGGGCGACCCCTGGCCCGCCAAATGGATCGCGGCTGACGGCCAGTGGGAGTTGGTGATCGCCGCGGGCAGCCTCTGGACGGGCGCGACGCTGCCGGTTCTGGACGACAAGGTTCCCGACGGGGACAAGATGTTCGCGGTGCGCATCGCCAGCGTGTCCGCAGGGGTGCGGGTCGGCCGCGCCGAGCGCGTGGTGATCGCCCGCGACACCTCCCCGGACCCCGAGATCGTGATGCGCTACCGGGCCGTGTTCGACAACGACGCCCTCACCGCCGCCGCGCACCCCGACTGCGTCGGCGACGACACCGCCACCACGGAGGCGGCCTACACGGTGCGCCTCGACAAGCAGCCCGAGCCGGGCCGTGCCGTGCATGTCGACGTCTTCGACCGCGCCGGCCTCACCCGCGAACAGATCAAAGCCATCACTGACGCCCTCGGACGCGGCGCGTTCGATTTCAACGCCCCCCCTGGCACCGTCAACGTCGCCGGCGACCCTCTGCGTTTGCGGTTCGACCACGACAACTGGGACACACCCCAGACCGTCACCGTGACCATCGCCTGCGCCGCCGCCCGAGCCGGCTCCGCACAGATCTGGCACCGCACCCAAGCCCAGTACAGTGCCGGCGACCCGCTCGTATACCGTAAGATCCTCATCGAACACCCCGAACTCGGCTGGATCAGAGCAGCCCGCTACATCGCACCTCCCCGCACCTACCAACCCGTCCACATTGCCACCACCGACAACGGCTGAGAACACACACACAGACCAACCAGACAGTCGCGTCCGCATCGAACTGCTCCACCTTGCACAACGCTGCGGATCCCCGACCGTTCGGGCATTGAGACGGGTCCAGAGTCGTGTGAGGTCGCGATGATCAGAGGTCTCAGCAGACGCGGGCAGTACCCGGCGGACGTAGACTCGTTGCATGGCAGATGACGAACGGCCCGAGGAGACCCCCGCTGCCGCGCCGGAGTCGAATGACGGCGGCGGCTCTGAACTGCCGGAGCAGGACGCCGCTGCAGACGATGCGCTCCCGAATGAATCTGCAGGTGATTCCGCCGCGCCGTCTCCGCAGACACCTGCCGACCAGAGCCTGGCTCCCCATCGCGCGGCCAAGCTCGCCGGGATCGGGGTGATCGCGGCGTTGCTGGTCGCGGTGATCGTCGTTGCCGCGGTGTGGTCCGTCTCCGCGATCACCGATGATTCCGACGACGATTACGAAGGGCGAGATTTTGACGACGACGACGACTACGAACGGCGAGATTCCGACGACGACGAGTATCACGAACGGCGAGACTCCGACGACGGATGGTTGCAGTACATGGAGCCCTCGGAGTTCCGCGACCATTTCGACGGGCGTCGGCACAAGCACGGGAAAGGCCCGTTCGGCCGCAGCAGACAATGGGACAAACATTGGGACCCGGCCGACAAGGAGTGCGCTGACAAGGAGTACTTCGCGGAGTCGGGCGCCTCATCTGAATCCGGAGTTTGGGAGAGGTCCTTCGGTCCTGGCGCCGACAGCGGACCCGTAGTCGTGGTTGTGCTCGGAGGTCCGGGCGGCTGGGACGTCGCTCTGCCCGGCCGGGACAATGCAGGGGGCTCCGGGTCGAGCACGACGGGATTCGGCAGTGGACTCGGCGCCGAGTTGTTGGCCGAACTGTTCGCATTCGACTTGCTCGACGATCCGTCCGTCTTGGAGGGACTGTTCGGTGACTGGGACTCCGCGGCACCGGAGCTCCACGACGACTCGAGTCTCGACGTGACAGAGCTGGACAACCTGGCGCCGGCGGCGGTCGAAGAGTCCACCCCCGCTTGACCCTTCACTTCAGGCCGGTGAGTTCACCGGACATGAACTTCCCCGGCGAACCGAACTCATCCGTCTTCACCCGAGACGGCGATCCTGTGCTCGGCTAGTCTCGGGCAGCATGGACGAGCAGCGGACTCCCATAGAGATGGAGTCCCTCGAATCGGAACCCGCCCCCCACGTTTACGCGCAGGCTCAGAAGATCAAGACGAAGGTCTACAACCGCGAGCTGGCCGCCCTGCAGGAGGAACTGGTGCTGTTGCAGCGGTGGATCCGCCACAGGGGCCTCAAGGTGGTCGTCGTCTTCGAAGGGCGTGACGCCGCGGGCAAGGGTGGAGCGATCAAGCGGATAACCGAACGGCTCAACCCCCGGGTCGTGCGGGTCGTGGCGCTCGGCACGCCGAGCGACCGGGAGAAGTCCCAGTGGTGGTTCCAGCGTTATGCGGCCGAGTTGCCGGCGGCGGGGGAGATGGTGCTGTTCGACCGCAGCTGGTACAACCGCGGTCTGGTCGAGCCGGTCATGGGCTTCTGCACCGACGAGGAGTACCGCGAGTTTCTGCGGTCCTGCCCCGAGTTCGAGCGGATGCTGGTCCGCTCGGGGATCATCTTGATCAAGTACTGGTTCTCGGTGAGCGACGCAGTTCAGGAGGCCCGCTTCCAGAGTCGCATCTCCGATCCGTTGAGGCGCTGGAAGCTGTCACCGGTCGATCTGCAGAGCCGAGAGCGCTGGGTGGACTTCTCGAAGGCCAAGGACACGCTGTTCGCCCACACCGACATCAAGCAGGCCCCCTGGTACGTGGTCAACGCCGACTCCAAGAAGAGGGCCAGGCTGAACTGCATTTCTCACCTCCTGTCGCAGATCCCCTACGAACCGGTCCCGTGGGAGGATGTTGAGTTGCCTGAGAAGCAGTCGGCGGTGGGCTATGTGCGGCCGCCGATCTCGGATCAGACCTTCGTACCTGAGAAGTACTGACTCCCAGCAATCTGTCGGGCGGCCGGCAGTCGAATGTCCCAAAACGGAATTCGCGGCTTAGTTTCGTTGTGTGAGCACAGACTTCGACACGATCTTCAAGGCTTACGATATTCGCGGCACCGTCCCGGACCAGTTCGACACTGACGGATCCCGAGCCATCGGCGGGGCGTTCGCCCGATTCGTCCGGAACCTGGGGGACACTTCGATTCTCGTGGGGCGCGACATGCGGCCCGACGGCGAGGAGATGGCGGCTGCCTTCGCGCAGGGGGCGATGGACCACGGGGTCGACGTGGTCGATGTGGGTCTCTGCGCCACCGACATGCTGTACTACGGGTCGGGTCACCTGGGAGTCCCGGGGGCTGTCTTCACGGCTTCGCACAACCCGGCGGGCTACAACGGAATCAAGATGTGCCTCGCCCAGGCAGCGCCCATCGGCTCTGATTCGGGACTTTCCGAGATCAAGCAGATGGCGATTTCGGGCCCCGATCCCGTCGGCACGCGAGGGCGACTCACGCAGCTTGACCTGCTTGCTGGATACGTCTCCCATGTGCACTCCTTCGTCGACCTCGATGCCCTGAAACCTCTGCGTGTGGTGGCCGACACGGCCAACGGAATGGGCGGTCTGGTGGTGCCTGCAGCGTTTTCTGGGCTGCCATTTGAACTCGACCACATGTATCCCGAACTCGACGGCACGTTCCCGAACCACCCGGCTGACCCGATCCAGCCCGAGAACTGCAGAGACTTGATGTCCAGGGTTCTGCGCGACGGTGCCGACATCGGTCTGGCCTTCGACGGCGACGCAGATCGGGTGTTCCTCGTCGATGAGAACGCCAGGGCCGTGTCCGGGTCCTTGACCACCGCAATGGTCGCCCGCTCCATCCTGGAGCGTGAACCGGGCGCGAAGATTGTCCACAATCTGATCTGCTCGAAGGCCGTGCCCGAGGTCATTGCCGAGAACGGCGGAGAACCTGTTCGGACGCGGGTCGGCCATTCGTTCATCAAGGCGGTGATGCTCGAGACGGGGGCCGCGTTCGGTGGAGAGCATTCGGGGCACTACTACTTCCGTGACAACTTCGGCGCCGACAGTGGGCTGATCGCCGCGCTCGTGGTGCTTGAGGCGTTGGGGCGCCATCCTGCAGGCCTTTCAGATCTTGTGTCGACCCTCGATCGCTATGCCGCCTCCGGGGAGATCAACACCAGGGTCAACGACACGGCCGCGGTGATCGACCGGGTGGACAGTGCCTTCGCCGGCGCCTCGGTGGATCGTATGGACGGGTTGACCGTCGACCTCGGTGACTGGTGGTTCAACCTGCGTGCCTCGAACACTGAGCCGCTTCTTCGTCTCAACCTCGAAGCTGCTACCTCCGCCGACGTTGACGTTCGTGTCAATGAAGTCCTCGCCCTGTTCGCCTGACTGTTGTCTGTGTGCGGGCAGTTTTCTGGTTGACTGGGACGCATGACCCTCGACATCCGCCTCCTTGAGATTCTGGTTTGCCCCATCGACCGCGGCCCGCTGCTCTATTTCGCCGACGAATCAGTGCTGTACAACCCGCGCCTTCAGAAGCTCTATCGCATTCATGAGGGTGACATTCCGGTGATGCTGCCCGATGAAGCAAGCGATGTGGATCCAGAGGAGCATTCCCGCCTGCTCGCCAAAGCCGAGACGGACGGGACCGCGGAGACTTCCCGGAACTGAGTGCAGCCATGCCTTCTGCGGGACTGCTCGGTGCGGTGAGCCGTCTTCAGAATCAAGTGCGTGGTGACTGCCGCCTCAGATGCTGGACCTGTTGGTGCTGGCCGCGTCTGTCATCTCCCGGCCCGCGACGCCCCGCGACCGGCCCGCGACGCCCCGCGACGGTCAGCTTCCGGCCCGCGACCGGCCCGCGACGCCCCGCGACGGTCAGCTTCCGGCCCGCGACCGGCCCGCGCGTGACTGGGCGCGCTGACGAGTCTGGGATCCGGCCATGGTGTTGATCGACGGGGCGCTGAAGAACTACGACTGGGGCTCGCCGACCGCGATCCCTGAGCTGCTCGACCGCAGTGCGACGGGTGAGCCCGTTGCGGAGGTGTGGTTCGGAGCGCATTGGGCAGGGTCGGCGGAGTTGCGCGGTTCAGGTGTCCGTCTTGATGAACACATCGACGCCGACCGGCGTGCGGCGCTGGGTGCCTCGGTGGCAGATCGTTTCGGTTCGCTCCCGTTCCTGTTGAAGGTGTTGGCCGCCGACGTCCCGCTCTCGCTGCAGACGCATCCGTCGGCCGAGCAGGCCCGGAGGGGATACGAACGCGAGGAGTCCCTGGGAATCGACCGGGACGGCGCCCACCGCTGTTTCCGTGACCGGCACCACAAACCGGAGTTGATCTGCGCGCTCAGCGAGTTCAGCGCTCTGTGCGGATTCCGTGAACCGACCGAGACGCTTGAACTGCTTGGGACTGTCCCCACTGTTGCTCTTGATCCGATCAGGGCCAGGATTGCTGCGGAGCCGACGCCCAGCGGTATCGGTGGCCTTCTGGAGTGGCTGCTCCGGCAGGATCGACAGGCGACTGCGGATCTGGTGGGGTCTGTGACGGCTGCGTGCGCTGCGCAGTCTTCGCTGCCGTTCGCACCGGAACGGCAGATGGTGAGCGAGCTCGGCCGCCGGTATCGCCAGGACCCCGCTGTGGTGATCGCCCTGCTGTTGAATCTGGTGACGCTGCAGCCGGGCGAGTCGATCTTCTTCGGACCGGGCAACCTGCACTGTTATCTGCGCGGCACGGGCGTGGAGGTGATGTCGAGTTCCGACAATGTCGTGCGCGCCGGCTTGACGAGCAAGCACGTGGACGTGGCGACGCTGCTCGACATCGTCGAAACCGACCCGATGACAGTTGACGTTCAGCGGCCGTCAGCCGTTGACGGGGTGGTCAGCTACCGCAGCCCGGTCGAAGAGTTCTCGTTGCAGAGGATCGATCTGAGCGGCGGTGCCGAGATCGGGCCGGGCCCCGCGATCCTGCTGTGCACTTCGGGTCATGCCCGTCTTGAGAGCCGAGCCGGTTCTCACCCCCTCGGGCGGGGCGCGGCGGCCTGGATGGCGGCATCCGAGGGCCCCGCCCGGCTCGACGGCACCGCAACCGTGTTCCGCGCCGGGGTTGGTCCCGGCACCGACTCCGGGCCATAGAGCCGGTAGGCCACGGCACCGGTAGGCCACGGCACCGGTAGGCCACGGCACCGGTAGGCCACGGCACCGGTAGGCCACGGCACCGACTCTGGGCCACGGCACCGACTCTGGGCCACGGCACCGGTAGGCCACGGCACCGGTAGGCCACGGCACCGGTAGGCTGGGCGCGCGGGCTGCGCAGAGATGGTGTCAGTCGACCCCCGCCCGCTGATACCCGTTGTTTCTTTAGGAGTGTTGTGCAGTGACCCTTACCCCTGACTACAAGGTCGCGGATCTGGACTCAGCAGAGTTCGGCCGCAAAGAGATCCGCTTGGCGGAACATGAGATGCCGGGCCTGATGGCGTTGCGCGCCAAGTACGCGGACGATGCCCCTCTGGCGGGGGCGCGGATCGCCGGTTCGCTGCACATGACGGTGCAGACGGCGGTGCTCATTGAGACCCTCACAGCCCTCGGCGCGGACGTGCGCTGGGTGAGCTGCAACATCTTCTCCACCCAGGACCATGCCGCTGCAGCCGCGGTGGTCGGACCCGACGGAACCCCTGATCATTGTCGCGGCGTTCCCGTCTTCGCCTGGAAGGGTGAGACCCTCGAAGAGTACTGGTGGGCGACCGAGCAGCTTTTTGTCTGGCCCGACGGCGCCGGCCCAAACTTGATCCTCGACGATGGCGGCGACGCGACCATGCTGGTCCACAAAGGTCTGGAGTTCGAGACGACCGGCGTCATTCCGGAGCCACTCGAGGACGACTCGGAGGAATGGACGGTGTTCCTGGACCGTCTGCGCGACATCGCCGCACGTGACCCGCGGTTCTTCAGCCGGATCGCGCCGGCGGTCCGCGGCGTCTCCGAGGAGACGACCACCGGCGTCAACCGTCTCTACCAGATGCTGGAGAGAGGCGAACTGCTGTTCCCGGCGATCAACGTCAACGATTCGGTGACAAAGTCCAAGTTCGACAATCTCTACGGTGTTCGCCACAGCCTGGTCGACGGCATCAACCGTGGCACCGATGTGATGATCGGCGGCAAGGTCGCGGTCGTCTGCGGTTTCGGTGATGTGGGCAAGGGCTGTGCGGAATCGCTGGCGGGACAGGGCGCACGGGTGATCGTCACCGAGGTCGATCCGATCTGCGCTCTGCAGGCCGCCATGTCGGGCTACGAGGTCAACACGCTCGAGGCCGTCGTCGGCAGAGCCGACATCTTCATCTCGGCCACAGGCAACAAGGACATCATCCTGGCGGGCCACATGGCGAGGATGAAGCATCAGGCCATCGTCGGCAACATAGGCCATTTCGACAACGAGATCGACATAGCGGGACTCAACCGGCTCTCCGACGTGCGCAGGGTCAACATCAAACCCCAGGTAGACGAGTACGTGTTCCCAGACGGCCATTCGGTCATCGTGTTGAGCGAGGGGCGGCTCCTCAACCTGGGCAATGCCACCGGCCATCCGAGCTTCGTGATGAGCTGCTCGTTCACCAATCAGGTGCTGGCGCAGCTGGAGCTGCACGCCAATGCCGACAGCATCGAGATGGGTGTGCACGTGCTGCCCCGGACCCTCGATGAGGAGGTGGCCCGGCTCCATCTCGACGCCCTCGGCGTGAAGTTGACGACGATGAGCCAACAACAGGCCGACTATCTGGGAGTGCCCGTCGGCGGCCCCTACAAACCCGACCACTACCGCTATTAGTCGAACTGCCGACGAGATCCTGGCTTGGTGCCATAGCCAACGTCAGACTCGAAGGCACCGACATCCTGCTGCACAATTCTGTGGCCGCGCGCCCGCGTATTACCGAGGCCGCCACCGTCGTAGCCCGAGGACTATTGACAGCATGAGTCCGCAGACAATCAGAAACGCCCACAGCCCGCCGTCACCCCCAGGGTCAGGATTTGGCGACGAACAGGAGAGGTTGTTGTGTCTCTGCCATACTTCAATCCTTTGCTCCCCTTGTTGGTGCCGCACATATGCCGATTCTCGGTCCTGTGCGACGAAGAGTTCCCGGCCTCTGCTGAACAGTCCCGTGCGTATGGCGTCCGGCGGCAGTTCTGCGAGGGTTGAGTCCGTTCTCAGGTACGACAGAACTCTTACGCCGGATTCGTTGAACGGAGCCGGCGCCCCGTCTGCCGTGAGGCCGAGCCTGATCCCATAGGGGTCGCCCGGTTCGCATTGCAGCTCGTACATGATCGAGCTTGAGGCGTCTGCCACACAGTCTCCCTGGCTGTTCTGCCACTGGACGAAATAGTTGACTTCCAGTTCCTCGATATCTCCCTCGCATGCGCCTCTGTCGGCACCCTCAGAGCAACCCACAGCATTCAGAGCCAATGCAAGGCACAACGTGCACACCAAGGCGACTGAGGAGGGGCTCCTTGACTGAGCGCAGGCGCTAGGAAGCACAACACATGGCTTCACACATACACACACGTTCAGGCGCAGGTCCCATTAGATTCACAGGATGACTTCATGTGGCAGAGGTGTCTGGGTCGCTCCTGAGGGGCTGACGGGCTCGCAGGTGGCTGAACTCGGCAGGCGGGTCGAGGAGCTCGGTTACTCGACGCTCTGGGTCGGCGAGACTTTCGGACGCGACCCTTTCGCCCAGTTGGCCTCGGTCGGAGCGGCGACCTCCACTCTTGTGTTGGCGTCGGGCATCGCCAACATCTACAACCGGCATCCGGGCGTGATGCTCCAGGGCGCCAACACCGTGGCCGAACAGACCGGCGGGCGCATGATCCTGGGGTTGGGGGTCTCGAGTCCGGCGATCGTCCAGCGGGCACGCGGCATTTCCTACGACAAGCCGCTGTCGTTCATGCGCGGCTACCTCGAGGCGATGGACAGCGCTCTGTACACCTCTGTCGCGCCTCCAAAGGCGGTGCCTCGGGTGCTCGCCGCGCTCGGCCCGAAGATGCTGGAACTCGCAGCGCAACGCTGTGCGGGGGCCCACCCCTACAACACCACACCGGAACACACGGCATGGGCCCGCGCAATCATCGGAGAAGAATCAGGTCTCTACGTGGAACAGAAGGTGATGCTCACCAGCGACGCTTCGGTGGCCCGCGAGACTGGGGCGAAGGTCCTGAAGTTCTACTCACGGGCACCGGGATACCGCAACGCCTGGTTGAAGATGGGTTTCTCCGAAGACGACATCGACGGTCTGCGCCCCCGGCTCGTGGATGGTCTGGTGGCCTGGGGTGATGTCGAAGCGATCGAGGCCCGCCTGACCGAGCACGCAGAGGCGGGTGCGTCGCACGTCTGCATCCATCCGCTGCATCCCGACTCCGGCCAGGGTGCCGTCGACGATGCGGTGCTGGCCGCGCTGGCCCCCTCGACGAGTGCCAAACCGGGCAATGCTCATTGACGGCGACAGCGTGTGTGCTCCCGGAGTGGGCCGAGAGCATCGGGATCGTCACGGGAGTCCGGCAGTGTGCCCACAGCAGGCACAGGGAGTGAGTGTTCAGTCATGGAACAGTTGGAACAGTTGAAGGGAGTGAGTGTTCAGTCATGGAACAGTTGGAACAGTTGAAGGGAGTGAGTGTTCAGTCATGGAACAGCTGGAACAGTTGAAGGGAGTGAGTGTTCAGTCATGGAACAGTTGAACGGCAGGGTCGCGGTGGTCACCGGTGGAGCCAGCGGTATCGGCAGGGCTGTGGCGCTGGCGCTGGCGGCAGAGTCGATGAAAGTCGTGGTCGCCGACATTGAGCAGCCACCACTCGACGCAACCGTCGCTGAGATCGAGTCGGCCGGCGGCGTCGCGGTCGGCGTCGTCTGCGACGTTTCCGATTGGGAGTCGGTGGATGCTCTGCGGGCACGCTGCACCGAGGAGTTCGGGCCGGCGGATGTTGTGATGAACAACGCGGGCGTCGCTGGCGGCGGTTCGATCTCGGCGGTCGATCTCAAGGCCTGGGAGTGGACCCTGGCAGTGAACCTCTGGGGTGTCATCTACGGCGTGAAGGCCTTTCTGCCTGCCATGATCGAGCGCGGCGAGGGCCACATCGTCAACACCGCCTCGATCGCCGGTCACCTCACGTCCACGGGCATGGGCGCCTACAACACCAGCAAGCATGCCGTTGTCGGTTTCAGCGAGACGCTGCAACAGGAGATGCTCGAGGGTCCTACGGGTGTCGGTGTCACCTGTCTGTGCCCCGGGTTCGTTGCCACCAACATCATCAACAGCGAGAGGAACCGCCAGGAGCGGTACCGCGACCCGGGCCCTGATCTGGACCCGGACGACGGGGACGATCGGGACGGCCCTGCCCTGGACAGCCCTGTGTTGGGGGACGCCTCCTCTGCCATCGCGGACCTGTATGCCGCGCAGATGGACCCGGCGAGTGTCGCCGAGCAGGTCGTCGACGCGGTCAAGACGAACCAGTTCTGGCTTTTCACCGACGATCTGGCCGACGGTATGATCCGGGAGCGCCACGCCGACATCGAACGGAGGGCGACGCCGACCAGGCGCACGCATCTTGTGGAGTTGATGATGCTGAGAGGCCGAGCAGATTGACCCGTACACGGACGCGACCGAACGAGGCCGTGGCCCGAGCGGCCCGTGAACGTAGTGAACAAGAGCGGGAGACAACCGGTCTCGGCGCACCTACGATGTTCAGTCCGCGCATGTTCTAAGGGAGACTCATGAAAGTTCTGGTGACGGGAGCAACGGGCTATCTGGGAAGCCTGACGACCAGGCGGCTGCTGCTCGACGGTCACGACGTACGGGTTTTTGTCAGGACCCCGGACAAGTTCGCCTCCCTGATGGAGAAGCTCTCCGTGGACCCGTCGGAACTCGAGGTGACTCAGGGCGACATCACCGACGAGGCCTCTGTCAATGCGGCGGTGCAGGGCTGTGAAGCTGTGGTGCACTGTGCTGCCATCGTGGCGACCGACCCGGCACAGGCCCAGGCAATGGACGAGACCAACCTTGCCGGTGCTCGCAACGTGCTCGGGGCTGCGGTTGCTGCGGGTTGCGACCCGATCGTGCACATCTCATCGGCGGCGGCGCTGTTTCCGTTCCGGGCCGACCCGGTGACCGCGGACCATCCGGTGATGGGCAACGACGAAGCCTACGGTCGCAGCAAGGCGGCCTGCGAGCGTTATGCCCGGAGTCTCCAGGACGACGGCAGACCGGTGGTGACCGTGTATCCGTCGAGCATCGTCGGCCCCGACGACTGGACTGAGTCGATCAATCTGTCCTCCGCGGTCATGTGGTTCGAGAAGGGGTTCCCGATCGCGAAGGGGCTCAGCGGAAACTATGTCGACGTACGTGACGTCGCCGCTGTCGTCTCGGCCTCGCTGGAGCCGGGTCGGGGCCCGAAGCGGTTGCTGGCGTTCGGCAGCCATGTCGATGCCAGAGCACATGTGGCTGCGCTGACCGAGGCGACCGGTGCGAAGATCAAGACCTTCCCGACGCCGCGTTGGTTCATGTGGACTTGGGGGCGGCTCGGTGATCTCACCAGGCGTTACGGCAGGGACATCGTGATGACCAGTGACGGCTACGACTACCTGTTCAACTGCAGGCCCGGCGACGACTCTGCCACCGTCGAGGCCACCGGGGTGCAGTTCCGCCCCGTGGTGGAGACCTTCCGCGACATGGCTCGCTGGATGTACGAGGCCGGCCATGTCAGCGCCGAGAAGGTGGGCGACCTCGCCGACGCCTGACCTGCGCATGGCACTCTCGATCTCAGACCGGGCGCACCTGGGGCGGCGATCGGGTCCCCGACTGTCACAGGGTGTGCTTAGGGTTCGCCCATGGCAGTCGACGGTTCGTTGCATGAGTTGATCTCGGTCTGGCCCCATGAGGGGCGCGCGGCTGAGTTGGTGTGCAGGTTGAAGTACGGCCGCTCGACTGCCGTTGTTTCGGAGTTGGCAGCCGCCATGGCTGAAGTGTCGCCTGAGGTCGACGTGGTGACCTGGGTGCCGGCGTCCCCCTCTCGTCGCCGGCAGAGGGGGTTCGACCAGGGCGAACTGCTCGCTCGTGCGCTGGCCCGACGCCGTCGGATCCGGGTGAGGAGGTTGCTGCGGCGATCAGACGATGAACCCCAGACCGGGCGTGGCCTCGATGGTCGGATGGCCGGGCCCGACCTCGTGTCGCGCGGGCCGCGACTGCGTTCCGAGCCCAGGGTCCTGGTCGTGGACGACGTGTCCACGACGGGTACGACCCTGCGCTGTGCCGCCTCGGTGCTCCGGTCTCGTGGAGCCGGCACAGTGTTCGGCCTGGTAGCCACACAGGCCACGCATGCGGTGCCGCGATGAGGGTGCGTGCCCGCTGGCGGGTTGCGGACTCTGGTGGTGGAGAGCCGTGTTGCTGCAGTGCCGCGGGCAGTGCCGTCATGGGGGTGCGTGCCGGTGGTGGGTCGTGGGCGCGACCGTGGGCGGGCACAGTTGTTGTCGGGTTGTCGGGGCAGGCATGTCCCGCTATTGGGAGGGTATGGCGGCGGCGAGGTGGCGGGTCTCCTAATGTCGGCTTGCAACAGGGGTCCGTCGACGATCTACTATCGGACCACACCACAATCAGGAGGTAGGTAATGGACGTCTCCATCAGTGCCCGGCATGTGAATGTCACGCCGCGACTGGAGGAGGTGATCCACGAGAAAATCGGTCAGTTGGACCGGTACCTTGACGTGCTCGACTATGCGAGCGTCCATTTCGACCAAGCTCAGAATCCTCGGATCGCAGACAAGGAGTTCTGTGAGATCGTCCTGAGGGGCCGAGGTCATCATCTGCGCTGCAAGGTGCGCGCCCCCGACCCCTTCACTGCGATCGACCTCGCTGAAGACAAGTTGATGCGGCAGATTCGCAAGCTGCGGACGAAACTGCAGCGTCGACACCACGGCACCGGGGCCACCATCCGTTCGGGAACCGATGCCCCGCTCAGCAACGTGTCGGTGATTGAGGCGGAAATGCCCGATGTCGACGGCGACGAGGAGCGGACGTTGCAGATCGTCAAGACGAAGCGGTTCCATCTCGGTCCGCTGACTCCCGACGAGGCGGTCGAGAAGATGGAGAACATGGACCACGGGTTCTTCTTCTTCATCAACAGGGAAACCGACCGCTCAGCCGTGGTCTACCGCCGCGACGACGGCGACGTCGGCCTGATAGACGAAGCCGGATAATCCTGACTCGATAGTGCCGACGCGATAGATTCTGTCCCAATTGTGGGACTGCAGGTCGGTAGAGTCTTGGGTACCTATGAGCGTGTTCAAGCGGGTTCTTCGAAGCGGCGAGGGGCGGAAACTCAAGTACCTTCAGGATCTGGTACCAGACATCAACGCCCTCGAACCGGCCACCGAGGCGTTGTCGGACGAGGCTCTCAAGGCCTCCACCGCCGAGTTCCGTACCAGGCTGGACAACGGTGAGAGCCCCAACGACCTGCTGGTGGAAGCCTTTGCTGTAGTGCGCGAGGCGGCGCGGCGGGTGCTCGGTCAACGGCACTACGACGTGCAGTTGGTGGGCGGAGCCGCACTGCATCTGGGTTGGGTCGCGGAAATGAAGACGGGGGAGGGCAAGACCCTCACCTCCACACTCCCGATCTATCTCAACGGGCTCACCGGCAAGGGCGTTCACATTGTGACCGTCAACGACTATCTCGCCCGCCGCGACGCCGAATGGATGGGTCAGATCTACCGTTGGCTGGGTCTTGAGGTCGGGCTGATCGTCCCCGGCAACCGGGACTCTGATTTCAAGCGGGTCCAGTACGCCGCGGACATCACCTACGGGACCAACAACGAGTTCGGGTTCGACTATCTGCGCGACAACATGGCCACCAGCCGTGCGCGTCAGGTGCAGCGGGGCCACCACTACTGCATCGTCGACGAGATCGACTCGATCCTGATCGACGAGGCGCGCACGCCCCTCATCATCTCGGGCCGTGTGGCCGACGCGGCCAAGCTCTACACCAAGTTCGCCTCGGTGGCCAGAGGTCTGCGCCGGGACCTGCACTACGAGGTCGACGAGGAGAAGCGCACGGTCGCCCCGCTCGAGGAGGGGGTACACGCCGTCGAGAGGGCTCTGGGGATCGAGAACCTGTACGACCAGGTCTCGGCCAACCTGGTGCACCAGCTTCAAGCGGCGCTGCGGGCCAAGGAACTGTACAAGCGCGACAAGGAGTACATCGTCGAGAAGGGCGCGGTGAAGATCGTCGACGAGTTCACGGGCCGAGTCCTGGAGGGGCGCCGCTGGTCCGACGGCCTCCATCAGGCGGTGGAGGCGAAAGAGGGGGTCGCGATCAAAGAGGAGAACCAGACCCTCGCCACCATCACGCTTCAGAACTACTACCGGCTCTATGAGCGCCTCGCGGGGATGACTGGTACGGCCGAGACCGAGGCGGCGGAGTTCGTCGGCACCTACGGGCTGCACGTGGTCCCCATTCCCACTAATCGCCCGCTCGCCCGGGACGACGAGGCCGATCTGATCTACAAGAGCGAGGACGGCAAGTTCTCGGCCTGCGTCGAGGATCTGGCCGATCGTTACGAGTCGGGTCAACCGGTGCTGGTGGGCACGATCTCGGTGGAGAAGTCCGAGAAGCTCTCCCGTGCGCTCGACAAGCGCGGCATCCCCCATGAGGTCCTCAACGCCAAGCAGCATGACCGGGAGGCCGAGATTGTCGCTCAGGCTGGGCGGCTCGGAGCGATCACGGTGGCCACCAACATGGCGGGCCGCGGCGTCGATGTGCTGTTGGGAGGCAATCCCGAGGGGCTGGCTGAGCGTGACGTGTTGGCCAAGGGTTACGATCCGCAGACCGAACAGGGCCGAGACTTCTACAACGAGCGTCTCGCAACCCATACCGAGACGACTGAGCGTGAGCGCCACAAGGTCATCGAACTCGGGGGCCTCTACGTGCTCGGCACGGAACGTCACGAGAGCCGCCGCATCGACAATCAGCTCCGGGGCCGTTCCGGTCGTCAGGGTGATCCGGGGCAGAGCCGCTTCTATCTGTCGCTCGAAGACGACCTGATGCGCCTCTTCGCTACCGGCGCAATGAACTGGGTGATGGACAGGGCACTGCCCGAGGACGCACCGATCGAGGCCAACATGGTGACCAAAGCGATCGAGCGCGCCCAGAACACTGTTGAGCAGCGCAACGCTGAGACGCGCAAGAACGTTCTCAAATACGACGAGGTGATGAACGAGCAGCGCAAGGTCATCTACAAGCGCCGCAGCCAGATTCTCGACGGAGCCGATCTCCGCAGCGAGGCGTTCGAGTACATTCAACAGGCCGTCGACGGCCTGCTCGACACCTACTGCGAGTCCGACATCTTCGAAGAGTGGGATCTCGAAGGGTTGATCACCGAGATCTCCACGCTGTGGCCCTCGAAGATCACCAAGTTGTCCCTCGGCGGTGTCCGCGACCACAATGAGCTGACCGAGCTGATCTTCAGCGAAGCTGTCGAGATCTACGAGGCACGCGAGTCAGAGCTCACGCAAGAGGTTCTCCGCCAGGTCGAACGGCAGGTGATGCTCCTGGTCATCGACCAGCGTTGGCGTCAGCACCTCTCGGAGATGGATCTGCTCCGCGAGGGCATCCACCTGCGTGCCATGGGCCAGAAGGACCCGGCGTCGGAATGGCAACGCGAGGGGTTCCAGATGTTCGCCCAGATGATGACGGCCATCTCGATCGACTTCGTGAAGTACGTCATGCACGTGCAGGCGGCCCGCCCACCAGATGATCAGCCCGCCGAACCAGACAGTGAGCTCGACGAGCAGCAACTCGTCGGTGTGACCGAGCAGAAGCAGACCGCCGACGCCGGCACTCCGGCCGCGGCGATCCCCGCTGCGGCTGCGCCGCTGGTGAAACCTGACCGAGCCGCTTCGCGCACCCCGATCGTCAAGAGCGAGCTCGAGAAGGTGGGTCGGAACGAGCCCTGCCCCTGTGGCAGCGGCAAGAAGTTCAAGATGTGCCACGGCCGGGCAGCTGCAAGGGCTGCTCTTTAACGCCGACGATGCAGGACTGGTAACTGGGACTGGTAATGATGCAGGACTTCACCGACCAACTCGCCGCGATCAGGAGTCGGGTCACCGAAGCGTCGCAGTACCTGCGGATCGCTGATCTTGAGGCTCGCCGCCCGCAGCTAGAGGCTGAGGCCTCGCGCGCCGATCTCTGGGACGACCAGGACTCGGCACGCAGGATCACCTCCGAGTTCGCGGCACTCAACGAGGACCTGACGATGTTCAGTCGCCTGTGCGAAGACCTCGACGATGTGGAGACGTTGCATCAACTCGCCCGTGAGGAGGGCGACGAGTTGCTCGCCGATGAGATCTCCCAGGGGATCACAGCCCTTGAAGCCAAGCTCGACGACCTCGAGGTGCGCTCATTGTTCACCGGTGAGTTCGATCAGGGCGACGCTGTCTGTCAGATCAAGTCGGGGGAGGGCGGGACCGACGCTGCGGACTGGGCGGAGATGCTCATGCGGATGTACAACCGCTGGGCGGACCGCAAGGGTTTCGAAGTCGAGATCACGGCGGTGTCGGAAGGCACAGAAGCGGGTCTCTCGAGCGTCGAGTTCATCCTGAAGGGACGCCACGCCTACGGGTTGATGCAGGCCGAGCACGGCGTGCACCGGCTGGTGCGGATCTCGCCGTTCAACAACGAGGGCAAACGCCAGACGGCCTTCTCCGCGGTTCAGGTCGCCCCGTTCTTCGAGGAGGTGGCCAACGAGATCGACATCGACGAGAAGGAGCTTCGGATCGACACGTATCGTTCCTCGGGTGCGGGTGGCCAGCATGTCAACGTCACCGACTCGGCCGTTCGCATCACCCACCTGCCGACCGGCCTGGTGACGAGTTGCCAGAACGAGCGGAGCCAGCACCAGAACAAGGACCGTGCCATACAGATGATGGCCGCCAAACTCTTGGATCGGGAACGCAAGAAGCGCGAGGCCGAGATCGCTGGAATCACGGGCGAACAGGACAACGTGGGTTTCGGCAGCCAGATCCGCAGCTATGTGATGCAGCCGTACCAGATGGTCAAGGATCTTCGCACCGATTTCGAGACTTCACAGATCGAGTCGGTGCTCGGCGGGGAGATCGAAGCGTTCATGGAGGCCTGGCTCCGTTGGACGAGAGCCCGGAACTCAAGCGATTGACACGGTTCGACCCCCGGTCGCTGGTAATGTCCCGCGGTCGGCTGACGCGCGCCCAGCGTTTCAGGACCGCATCGCTCCCGAGCAAACAAGACTGAACAACCATGATCAAGCTCAACAACGTCACCAAGGTCTACAAGGGCAACGTTGTTGCGGTTCGCGACGTCACCGTCGATATCGCCAAGGGTGAGTTCGTGTTCCTCGTGGGGCCTTCGGGATCGGGCAAGTCGACGTTCATTCGGCTCCTGAACCGTGAGGAGCTCCCCGAGCACGGGACGATCTATGTGGCGGGCAAGGACATCGGCACGCTCGGTACCTGGCGGGTGCCTTTCCTTCGTCGGAACATCGGCTTCATTTTCCAGGATTTCAAGCTGCTCCCCAAGAAGACGGTGGCCGAGAACGTTGCTTTCGCCCTCGAGGTGATCGGCAAGCCCCGACAGGTGGTCCGCAAGCAGGTTCCCGCCATCCTCGAACTCGTCGGCCTCGCCGAGAAGGTGGACAATTTCCCCCACGAACTGTCGGGTGGTGAGCAGCAGCGCGTGTCGGTGGCGCGGGCGTTCGTCAATCGACCGCCGATCCTGTTGGCGGACGAGCCCACCGGCAACCTTGATCCGCAGACCTCCGTCGGGATCATGAAGCTGCTCGATCGGATCAACCGCACGGGTACGACTGTGGTGATGGCGACCCATGACCGCAGCATCGTCGACACGATGCGTCGCAGGGTCATCGAGCTCGACCGAGGCGAGATCGTCCGCGACCAGGCTCGCGGTGTCTATGAGTAGGTCTGTGTCCATGGGTAGGTCTGTGCGTATGGGTAGGTCCGCGACCATGGGTGGGTCTGTGCGTATGGGAAGGCCTGTGTCTGTAAGCAGGTCAATGGGCAGGTCCTTATGGCGCTGAGTCCGAGGTACGTCCTGCGTGAGACGGGCCAGAACCTTTGGCGCAACGTCTTGTCGTCGGCTGCGGCGATCATCACCATCGGTGTGTCGCTCTGGCTCTTCGGCGGGTTCTTCCTGTTCAACTACGCGGTCGACAACGCCACGGCCCGCTGGGAGGGCGGGATCGAGTTCGTGGTCTGGATGCAGCCCGGCGCGACCGCTGAACAGGACGCGAACATCCGCGACAGTATCGAAACGAGCCCGGCGATCAAGGAATGGATCTACGTCGACCAGACCCAGACGTATGAGGAGTTTCGCGAGATCTTTGCCGACACCCCGGAGTTGATCGAGGTCGTCTCTCCCGATGTTCTGCCCCCGTCGTATCGGGTGGTGCCCGAGAACCCCGATGCCGATGTGGTCGCTGAACTGTCGGACCAGTTCGTCGGGCGCCCGGGCGTGGAGGAGGTCGTTTCCGCTGATCAGACGATCCGTGACATTCAGCGCCTCGCCGACAAGGTGACCAGGGTGTTCCTGGTGGGTTCGGTGATCCTGCTCACGGCGGCCACATTGTTGATCCTGACCAACATCGTGAGCGCGATCCGCAGTCGCGGTGCTGAGATCGAGATCATGAAGGTGGTTGGAGCGACCAACTGGTTCATTCGCGTGCCGTTCATGCTCGAGGGTCTGGCTCAGGCGGTGTTGGGGGCCATGGGGGCCTGGGTCGGTCTGCGGGTTCTTGACGACACGGTCATCAAGGGACTGAGCGAACCGGACAGTCTTCAGCTCATGCAGGGCTTCCGGGTTGATCAGGGCGAGTTCTACTCCACGAGCCTGCTGGTTCTGGGCATCGCCGTCGTGGTGTCGGGCATCGGGTCAGCGGTGGCTGTGACTCGTTATCTGGATGTCTGAGATCTGGATGTCTGGGGTGTGTCGTGGCGATTGATTTCACTCTGAGTCCGGAGCACGAAGCGATCCGGGGCAGGGTCCGTGAGTTCATCAACGAGGTGGTCAAGCCTGTCGAAGCAGAGATCGAGGGCCATGGGGATGCTCCGGCGCTCGAGGGCAAAGAGAGGGTCGAACGGCTGCTCAGTCTTCGCAAGCAGGCTCACGGGAAGGGTCTCTGGCTTCCACACATGCCCGTCGAGTGGGGCGGGATGGGACTGGGCCATGTGGCCTTGGCGATGGTGCAGGCCGAGGCGGCCAAGTCGTACTACGGCCCCTGGGTGCTCAACTGTCAGGCCCCAGATGAGGGCAACATGCACACCCTGTTGCACTGGGCGACTCCGCAGCAGGCGGAGAAGTACTTGAAACCTCTGTGCCAGGGCACCGTCTGGTCCTGCTTCGCGATGACCGAACCCGAGGTGGCCGGTTCTGATCCGACCCTGATTCGCAGCAGCGGCTACCCCGACGGGGAGGAATGGGTCCTCAACGGGCACAAGTGGTTCATCTCCAATGCCCATCGCGCCGACTTCGCCATCCTCATTGTCAGGACCGAGGACGACCCGGATCTTCCCCAGGCGGCGAACACTGCGTTCATCGTCGACCTTCCGACACCTGGTTGGACGGAAGTTCGCCAGATCGAGACGATGCACGGCGGCACCGGGCACTCTGAGATCCTCATCGAGGATCTGCGCCTGCATGAGAGCCAGATGCTGGGCGGCAGGGGTCAGGGCCACCTGCTCGGCCAGTACCGTCTGGGTCCGGCCCGGCTGGCGCACTGCATGCGTTGGATCGCCCAGGCCGAGACCGCGTTGGACATGATGGTGGCCCGTTCGCTCGATCGTTACAGCCACGGTTCGATCTTGGCGGAGAAGCAGGGGATCCAGTGGATGATCGCCGATTCGGCCATGGAGTTGTATCAGTGCAAGTTGATGGTGCTGCATGCTGCTTCGAAGATCGACGCCAATGAGGATTTCAAGTCGGAGGTGTCGATGGCGAAGCACTTCGTGGCCAATTCGTTGAATCGGATCATTGACCGCTCCATTCAGGTGCACGGAGCTTTGGGTTATTCGACCGACACCCCGCTCGCGCACATGTTCCAGCATGCCCGCTGGGCCCGTTTCGCCGATGGTGCCGACGAGGTCCATCAGATGCGGATAGCTCAGCGGACGATCGCTGCCTACAAGGACCACGGCACGACCAAGTCTGCGACCGGCAACCTGCCGGTCTAGCGCGGGGAGTTGGTTTCGGGTTGCGGTGTCGGTCTGGCGCGGGGAGTTGGTTTCGGGCCGGTGGTGTTGGTCTGGCGCGGGGAGTTGGTTTCGGGCCGGTGGTGTTGGTCTGGCGCGGGGAGTTGGTTTCGGGTTGCGGTGTCGGTCTGGCGCGGGGGGTTGGTTTCGGGCCGGTGGTGTTGGTCTGGCGCGGGAGGTTGGTTTCGGGTTGCGGTGTTGGTCTGGCGCGGGGAGTTGGTTCAGTCTGGCCGATCGAGAACTGTTGCCGCGGCCTCGGCGACGGTGGTCGACGCGAAGAAGCCGGGGTTTTGGGCGGTGAAGAGCCTCACGGGGTCTTCGAAGGTGAACTTCCGGAAGTCCGAGCGGCTGATCAGTCCCTTCTCGACCAGCTCGTAGGCTTCGGGCAGCACTTCTCGGATGTCCGGCACGTCCCAGTGGCCGATGTCTGAGGCGAAGATGGCGCGCATCGCGATGCCGCCCGGCAGCAGGCTGGTCTGGTAGGCCAACGCGTTCATGGGGTCGTCTGCTTCGCAACCGAAGTAGAAGCGGTCGCGGAAGATCTCGATCAACTCATCGACGCTGCTGATCTGGCTCTCGGCCCATTCGTCGACCGTTGAGCGGTCCTCGTCGGGGTCTGAGAGCATGGTGAGTGCGTAGTCGAGTTGGTCGATTCGTGTGGAGTGCTCCTCGGTGCCGTGGCGCGCGAACAGGGCCTCGAGTTCCTCCCGGTCGATTCTCGCGGGGTCGTAGTGTGTGATGCCGCTGCGGTTGCGTTTCTCGAAGTGGCCGATGGCGTCGCCCAACAGGTTCGCTCCCCACCCCACACCGCCCTCGAGGAAGGCCCAGCGGAGGTTCGGAAAGCGCATGGGGGCGCCGCCGATCAGCAGGGAACGGGCGGCGGCCTCTCCGGCTGTGGCGAAGTTCCCGATGTGGTTGTAGACGTAGTTGGTGCGTGAGGCGCGGGTTCCCCAGCCCTGCGCGGAGGCGTGGAAGGTGGGGCAGACGCCGAGTTCTTCACAGCGTTTCCATACGGGGTCGTAGTCGTGTTCGCTATCGTGGCCGACCCCGTTGATGAATCGGGCGCCGCGATGGCTCTGTTCGCCGGGCAGCGGGCGGGGGATCACCCCTGAGAGCATCACGGCCCGCAGGCCGAGGGTGCCGACGGCATGGTCCAGTTCGGCGAGTGCCTCCTCTGGCGTGAACATCGGGATCGACGCCACCGCGATCAGGCGGTCGCCGTACGGTTCGTAGGCTTGCGCCATGTAGATGTTGAACGCCCGGGCCATGGCCTGGCGCAGCTCATCGTCGGGGAGGGCGGTGACGGTCAGTCCGTATGTCGGGTACAGCAGCGCCACGTCCACGCCGATCTGGTCGAGGCGCCCGTAGAGCAGTTCGGGGAGCATTGCCGTCGCCCGGTCGAGTGTGTTGCGTGCGGGCAGTCCCCACCAGGCGCTGCGGGTGACGCCTGCCTGTCGTCGCAGTTCGGCCGGAACTTGGCGGATGGAGGCGCTTCCGTTGACCATCTGGTCGAAGCGCCCGGCGACGTCGTTGCCTGCGATGCTGACGACCAGGTCCCGTACCCAGGGCAGGAACTCAATGACGTGTCCGTCAGTGTCGATGACGGGATGGTCGAGCTCCTCGAGGATCCGGCTGACTTCCGGTGTCGGCCTGTAGTCGGCTGGTTCTGTTGGCGGCCTGCAGTTGGCGGGTCCGGTGCTCATGGATGTGCCCGGTGTCGGCCTGTAGTCGGCTGGTTCTGTTGCCGGCCCGTAGTCGGCGGCCTGCAGTTGGCGGGTCCGGTGTTCATGGATGTGCCCGGTGTCGGCCTGTAGTCGGCTGGTTCTGTTGCCGGCCCGTAGTCGGCGGCCTGTGTTTGGCGGGTTCGGTGCTCATGGATGTGCCAGGTTGGGGTTGTTGCGGGTTCAGGCGGAACTCTTCTGCGTGCCGACCTTGAGGTCCTTGAATGGGATGCCCCGGTCGACGCTGATGTCGCGGGGGAGGCCCAGCACGCGGTCTCCGATTATGTTGCGTTGGATCTCGTTGGTGCCTCCGGCGATTCCTCCCTGCAGGCTCGTCAGTGCCGCGCGCTGCCAGTGTCCGTCGGACTCGTCCTCCCAGGCGACTCCACCGGCACCGACGATCTCCATGGTGACGTCGCGCACCTGGTCCATGATGTTGGTGCTGGCGAGTTTGCTGATGGATCCGCCGGGTCCGGGGGTCTTGCCGGCTTTCATCTCGGCTCGGGTGCGTATCGACACGAGCGACTGGCAGGTCTCCATTGCGTAGATGCGCATGAGTTTCTGGCGCAGCACCAGGTCGTCGATGATGCCTCGCTTGGTGGCTTCGGCGATGAGCTGGTCGGCCCGGTCGTGGCGGACCCCTCCGCCGGCTCCAGTGCCGATGGCGACCCGTTCATACATGAGCATGGCGGTGGCCATGTTCCAGCCGTTGTTGAGCTCGCCGAGCAGGTTGTCGGCTGGGATCTCGACGTCGGTGAAGAAGACTTCGTTGAAATGGGTGCCGCCGTCTATCTGGTGGATGGGGCGGACTTCCACGCCGGGAGCGTCCATTCCCACGATGAACATCGAGATTCCCGCGTGTTTCGGGACGTTCGGATCGGTCCGGGCGATTATCACGCCGTAGTCGCTCAGGTGGGCGAGGGTGGTCCATACTTTCTGGCCGTTGACGATCCAGGTGTCGCCGTCTCGTTCTGCTCGGGTCTGGAGGCTGGCGACGTCGGATCCGGCCCCCGGTTCTGAGAACATCTGGCACCACACGGTGCGTCCGCTGATGTTGTCGGCGAGGTACTTGGCCTTCTGTTCGTGGGTGCCGTATTCGGCCAGCATCGGCAGGCACATGCCGTGTGAGATGGTGAGGTCGAAGGACATGTTGGGATACTGCGCGTAGATTTCGCGCCATACCCGATCATGTGTCCTGGTCAGCCCCGCTCCTCCGTATTCTGTCGGGTAGACGATTCCGGCCAGCCCTGCTTCGGCCAGTCCCTGTTGGAACTTCTTGGTGACGGCCATGCGTTTGACGCTTCGCGGGTCGGGCTCGCCGTCGGAGGGGAATCCGGTGGCGTGCTCGTCGAGGAAGGCTCGGCAGCGCTGCTCGAACTCGGCCAGTTCATTATCGTTGACGGTGTCCGCTGACATCAGTTCTCCCTAGGCGAGCGGTCTGGCGCTAAAGCTATCCCTGTATCAGCTTGAGCTGCGATTCGGCCGGTATCCGTCCAGCGGCCGATAGCGGGCAGTGGGCGACCCCTTGAGTCGGGTTCTTGCGCCGTCGGGTACGTTCAAGACCGTCACCGCAGGCGTGAATTCTGCGTGTGGGCTGCGCACCGACGACACCATCGCCTGCTGGAGCCTGCAGGCGATAGACCCGTAACGTCTCTCCGGAAGTCGCGTGCAGACTGATGCGCCGTAGGGAGACGTTCAAACGGTCACCGCAGGCGGACCGGACCGTGACCCCTGGCTGTGAGTCCCGGCAACACCAAGTGACACTCGGAAACTTTGTGTATTGGGGTGCATTGGGCGCGGGTTGATGGGGTGTGGCGGTCGATGGGTGAGACCGCTTGATCAGCAGCGTCGCCATGCCGGCACGAATCGGCCGTGCCTCGTTGCGTGCAGTATTGTCGACCGCGATGAACGCATGGAAGGTTGAACCCATCGGTGGTGTGCTCGGGGCTCGGGTGTTCGGCATTGATCTGCGGGTCCGGCTGAGCGACGGTGAGCGCGCTGATCTGTACGGGCTCCTGCTGGAGCACCTCGTGCTGGTGTTCCCGGCACAGGCGATTGAGGACTCCCACCAGATGGACCTGCTCGCTGGGTGGGGGCGACCATACATCCATCCGATCGGCCGGACCGCGGGTACGACCGAGGCCAAGGTCGAGCGAATCGTCGACGATGAAGACCGGCCTCCCTACCAGGACAAATGGCACACGGATGTGACCTGGGACCCTGACGCCCCGATTCTGGGATCCCTGCGGGCTGTGGAGATGCCGGCGCGGGGCGGAGACACCATCTTCGCCAGCATGTATGCCGCCTTCGACGGCCTTTCGGAGTCCTTGCAGCAGCGGCTCGCGGGCATGGCCGCCTGGCACGACATGGGCCCTGGTCAGTCGTTCATCTCCAAGGCCGGCGGTGAGTTGGTCGAGCGCACCCGTGCGCAGTTTCCCGGCGCGGAGCGACCGGTTGTCGCCACCCATCCCGACACCGGTAGGTGCTACCTCAACGTCAACCAGAATTTCACAAGCCACTTGGTGGGTTTCCACCGCGGCGAGAGCGACGCCATGCTCAACTTCCTGTACGACCACGCCACCCAACCGAACTACACGATTCGCTACGAATGGTCCGAGGGCGACCTGATCGTGTGGGATGAGCGCTGCACCCAGCATTTCGCGGTCGCTGATCATTATCCCCAACGCCGCGAGATGGCCCGCCTCACGGTGGCCGCCCCGGTCGTGTAACTCCAGCCAGTGGCACCTGATCAAGACGACAGCGGCAGCGACGGTCAGGTGAGCAACCCGCCGTCGGGGTCATGGCAGGCGGATCCGACCGGCCGTTGCCGTTGGGGTTGGCGCGATGCGGCAGAGAATTGGACCGACCAGGTCTCGGGTGCTGACAGAACGCTGCGGACAGACCCGTACGACTCGTCTCCTGCGCCTCGTCCTGCGCCTCGTCCTGGAACTTCGGTTTCGCGTCGGACTCGTGGTGGTGGAAGGTTGAAAGCTCCTCTCTGTCGGAGATGGTTGATGTTGGGGGGCTGTGGATTCATCTTGTTGGTGGTCCTGGGGGGTGCCTGTGCCGATGTTGAGAGCGATGATGCGCCAGTCCCCGAGGATGCTTCATCAGTATCGGAGCCACCAGAGACAGCCCCTCTGACGAGCACGGAACCACCTGCTCCCTCCACGACCACAGAGCCACCGCAGGCCGAGACGACGGACCCTGCTACGGATCCTGCTGCTACGACGGACCCTGCTACGGATCCTGCTGCTACGACGGATCCTGCTACGGATCCTGTTACGACGGATCCTGCTACGGATCCTGTTACGACGGATCCTGCTACGGATCCTGTTACGACGGATCCTGTTACGACGGATCCTGTTACGACGGATCCTGCTACAGCGACGACAGCTCCTGCTGGAACCGCGGCACCGCCGGAAGATGGCTCCGTCGCGGTTGTTCCCGGGGCGGTAGAACAATCCGCGAGCGACAGCAGTGTTTCGGGCGCAACAGACGTGGAGGTGACTGTCGGATCAGATGGTGCGGTCGCGGAGTTGTTGAGCCGACTCGAAGCTTTGCCGGTGCGGCCCGAACAACGGTCTGGCTATGACCGTGATCTGTTCGACCATTGGGTCGACGCGGACGGCGACCGTTGCGATGCACGCCGGGAGGTGCTGATAGCCGAGGCGGTCGTGGTCCCGCGTGTCGGGAGTTCTTGTTCCCTGTCAGGCGGGCAGTGGTACAGCGTCTATGACGGAGCAACTGAGACGGGCACGGGATCGGGTTTCGATGTGGATCATCTCGTGCCGCTGGCTGAGGCCTGGGATTCGGGTGCTCACGGGTGGGACAGAGACACCCGCCGCCGCTACGCCAATGACTTGGGCTATGCGCATTCGTTGGTGGCCGTGTCGGCTTCGTCGAACCGCCAGAAGGGTGCCTCGGACCCTGCTGAATGGTTGCCGCCCGATGCCTCAGCGCGGTGCTGGTATGCCGAAGCGTGGATAGCGGTCAAGACCCGTTGGGAGCTTTCGGTTGATTCGGTCGAGTTGGGGGCCCTGCGAGCGTTGATTTCGCAATGCGAGGACTCGCAGTTGGGTGGCGCGCCGACTCCTGGGTCGCCGGTCATCGCTCCGGCCGCGACTGCGCCCCCCGAAACGGCAGCGCCGCCCCAGACAGAAGCTGCTGTTGATGACGAGTGTCATCCCGCCTACATCCCGTGCTTGCCCAACCTGCCGGGCGATGCCCTGAACTGCGGCGACCTGTCGAGTGCTGAAAAACCGGTTCAGGTGCGGACGATCGGTGTTGATCCCTACCGTCTGGACCGAGACCGGGACGGCCGAGGCTGCACCAGCTGACCCCATGACGCCGGCTGCTCCACAAGAAGCAGTCGGAGCAAGCTGCCCGCTGAGCGTGGCAACGGCAGGCGTTCTGTGGTCAATTGGAGGTGAGCGATGGGACCATCGAGCGCTGAGCACCGACGAGTTCTGGCGGGGGAGGTGTTCTCCCGCTGTTGTCTGGTCGGTGAGTTGGAGGCGCTGAACTGGAAGCCGCTGGTGCCGCCGCCCGCCCCGGAACTTGAACGCCGGCAGCGGGCCGCCGATGACGCGATGCGGACTCTGAAGATTGGCGGTAGGTTCAGGGGCCATGTCGGGTGACCCAACTGCTCATGGAACAGTTGCTGGCCAACCGATCGGTTTGAGTGAGGCTTACTCGGTTGAGAGTCCCGACGACAATCGTGCCCTGTACGCGAAATGGGCTGACACCTACGAGTCCGACTTCACCGTCCCCCGGCGGTACATATACCCCCGCGCTGCGGCTGAACTGCTGAGTGAGGGCTTCCGCGGTTCGGGGCCGGTGCTCGATGTGGGCTGCGGCACCGGGCTGGTAGGGGAGCATCTCCGAGATCTTGGTGTCGCCGTGGTCGACGGCATCGATATTTCGCTGGAGATGCTGGCCAAGGCTCGCGCCAAGACTGCCGCCGACGGCAGCCCCGTCTACCGAAAGACCTTCGAGGTCGACCTGACCGGCCCCGTCGACATCGCCAGCGACACCTATAGCGGCATCATCAGCACCGGTACGTTCACCCACGGCCACGTCGGACCCGACGGCATTGCCGAACTTCTGCGTATTGCTCGCCCCGGCGCCTGCTGCGTGATCGGCGTGAACGCCTCGATTTTCGAGCCGGACGGCTTCAAGGATCGTTTCGAACGCTATGCCACCGAGGATGCCATCAACGGTCTCGAGGTCCACTTCCGCCAAGTGTACGAAGGTGCCGACAGCAGCGACCCCGATCAGATGGCTCAGATAGCTGTCTTCGCTGCCAGCTGACCGAGGCTCCGTTCGCTGCGGTTGTTGGTTGCCGGTTCGCTGCCCGCTTTCGTTGGTCTTGTTGTGACGGTTCGCTGCGGTTGTTGGTTGCCGGTTCGCTGCCCGCTTTCGTTGGTCTTGTTGTGACGGTTCGCTGCGGTTGTTGGTTGCCGGTTCGCTGCCCGCTTTCGTTGGTCTTGTTGTGACGGTTCGCTGCGGTTGTTGGTTGCCGGTTCGCCGCCCGCTTTCGTTGGTCTTGTTGTGACGGGTTGCCGGTCTTGGTTGCCGCCGATCGGTTGCCGGGATTGCGGACCGTGGCCACAAGTCTGGTTGGAGAATTGCAGTCGGTTTCTGCGGCCTTCTGATGGACCCATGGACCGGCGCCGGGGTGCCGCCCTGTTCAGTCTGGGTTGGGCGGGGGTTTCAGGTAGAACTTCTTGGTGGTGGGGTGTTGGTGAACCTGCCAGCCTCGGTCGTGGATCTTGTGGTGGCACGCGTCGCATACCAGCAGCAGGTTGCCCAGGTCGGTGGGACCGTTCTTGGACCACCAGACGATGTGATGGACTCGGCACCACAAGGGATTGGCCTCACAACCGATGCAGTGCTCGTCACGGGCGGTCAAGGCCATCCGTTGAGCTTCAGAAGCGGTGCGGCGGCTACGTCCGAGCCACAGGTTCTGCGTATCGGCGTCGAAGATCGAGGGCAGAATCTCGGCGTCAATGGCCAGGTCGCGCAGTTCGGTGACTGGTATGGGTGTGCCGTCAGCGAGCCGGGCGTTGACCAACTGTTGTTTGATCACATCGAAGTCAGCCAACACCAGCAGGTTCGTGCCCTGCTTCTTTCTCCGCTTCTTGCCCTTCTTGTTGGCGGTGCCGCCGGTGCTGTCGTTGGACTCGTCGCAGATCAACTCGGCCAGCGCGTCGGCCATGCGTTGTTGGGGCGTGCACCGTCGGCTCGGGTCTTCGCGGTGCCACAACTCACGTTCCTTGGCCGTCAATGCGGTTGCAATACGGGTGCCCGTGATCCGATCGAACTGGGCCGACAAGACGAACATCCCGGTCTCGGGACTCTCGAATATCCGAGCCGAACGACGTTGACGTTGCCGATCCAGCAGCGCCTGTCCGTCATCGCCTGAGCGGTCTTGTTGATGACGTTTCACGGTCTTGGCGAACCGGTCATAATTCTCAGTACGAGCCGCCTCGACCAGCACAGCCTCGTCGACTGGTCCCTCAGACGATGCACGCGCGATCAACCGGGCGTGCTCAGCGGGGATCTCGCCGTCAGCCAGCGCATTGGAAGTGTCGGGCAGTTGTTGAAGACGGGTTGCCGTCTCGACATCGCGTTTCGCTTCACGTTTCGAGGACAACAACTCGTCGCTGGCGATCAACTGAGCGTCGACCGCCGATGTGCGCCGACCCAGCTCCCCGAGAATCTGAGCCTTCATCGCCGCCAGCCGAGACTCACCACGCCCCACCAGTTGCAACTGCGCCCGCAGACCCTTCTCGGACAACCCGGCAACATCCACAACCCCGACACACACCGCGTTGCCACACGGAGCACCTTCGATCGTGGTGTCTGGATCGAGAGCAGGGGTCGATTGCATGAATGTCACACTACGCACCCCCTGTGACAACCACTTCAAATCATCAGAAATCTATGAAACATCAACGAAGATATCACCCCAGGCCCGGTTCGTTTCCGGTTCAGACACAGCGAATCAAGCTGCGCACTCCCACTCCCCAGCGCTTGTCCAGCATGGTTTTTCGGGTGACTCCCGTAGGCTTGCAATCGCCCTGAGAGTCTGAACAAGGTGGTAATCGGATGCATCGAAGTCGATGGCGGATGTTCGTCGCAGCACTGGCAGCGGTGGCCGTAGTGCTCTTCGGAGCGGCGGCGTGCGGCGGCGACGATGACGATGGCGGAGCGACAGCGGACCCGCCGGCCAAGACCGAGCGGGACGCGTACACCAAGTGGTATGTGCAGCAGGCGCTGGATCGCTACGAGGAGACCGGCGGGGAAGCCACGATCGACTACTACAACAATGAGGCGGGCTCCGACGACCAGTGGTACCTGTTCATCGCCGACGCCGACTCCGGCATCCTTGCAGCCCATGCCACCATTCCCTCGCGGGTGGACACCGACTTGGGACAGCGGGTGGACATAACGGGATATGCCTACGGCTCGGACCTGGTGGCCGCCGATGAGGAGGGGCAATGGGTCGACTACGTCTTCTACAACCCGCAGACCGACGACGGCGGCACCAAGCACGCATGGGCCGTTCGACGGGACAACCTCATCTTCGTGTCCGGCTGGTACGAAGACTCCTACCCCTCGCCCGCACCCACCAAGGCGGAGCCCGGTTCCTACACGCAGGCGTTCGTCGAGGACGCAGTGTGGTTCTACGAGAGCAACGGCCGCGATGCCCTGATCGAGCACTACAACAACCCCGACAGCACCGATCCGGCCAGTGTGGACGACCAGTGGTACGGGTTCGTCACCGACCTCGACGGTGTGGTGGTGTCCCATCCCACTTTCCCGGAGAACATCGGCATGACTCTTCACGAGCTTCTCGGCACTACCCCTGAGGGCCTGGCAGCCGCCGACGAACTGATGACCGCCACCGAGACGGGCAAGTGGGTGGACTACTCCTATACCAACCCCCTGAGCGGTGATTGGGAGACCAAGCACACCTGGATCGTCAAGCGGGACGACATTCTCATCGCTTCAGGCTGGTACGAAGCCGGCTAGGCCCGCCCGGATGCGGTTCGGCAGTTCCTCACGACGAGGCGGTGCCCAGGAGCTCGTGAATGGCGGTTGCGGATTCGCTGCCGTCGTCGCAGGCGCGGGCCCATCCGGCGGCGTCGGACTGGTGGGTGTCGTCTTCGATTGTGGTCGCCGCGCCGCGATCGAGCAGTAGCTGGACCATGTCGCGGTGCTGGAACTGGATGGCCAAGTGCAGCGCTGTCGTGTTGCGATAGGGGCGCGCGTCGATGTCTGCGCCGGTCTCTAGGAGGTACTCGACGACGGCGCGCCGGTTGTTCAACGCGGCGAACACGAAGGCCTCGTCGAGGATCTCGCCCGGGTCGTTGGAAGGCGCAGCGCCGGCGGGGCGGCCGACGTCTGCCCAGTCCGGCCGGTACGGCCCGGGGTCGGCGTGCAGCGACCCGTCGGCGCCGACCCAGTCCATCACCGCCGGGAGCAGGCCGGCGGCCGCGGCGAGCCACAGACTCGGCCGGTGAAGGCCCGCTTCGACGAGGACGTCAGCGGCTTCGGTGGAGCTGTGCATGGCCGCCGACTCCAGCGGTGTGATGCCCGCGTCGGCGCGGGCTGCCGGGTCGGCGCCCGCGGCCAGGAGCTGTGCACAGAGATCAGGGAGGTTCCAGCACCCGGCGAGGTTCAGGGCGCGGTCCAGCGCGGCGCCGGCCTCGACCAGCACGTCGACGATTGCCGGCGACGGCGGGCTGACATCAGGTTGAGTGGCCAGTTCGAGCAGTGTGTTCCCGCCGACGGTGAGGTTCACGACGTCGGGATCGGCTTCCAGAGCGGCGTGCAACCCGTCGGCGTCACCCACAAGGAGCGCATGCAAAGCCGGCTGGATCCGCTCGTCGCTTCTGGCAGACGTCACGATCCCAGTCTGGCATCCACGAATCGCCCTCGCCCCCAAGGGATCGAGGGACTGTCCGCGACCGGAGGTTGAGGTCAGTGTTGGGGGGCGGTATTGTTGTGTGGTCGTTTCCCGGTTCGCCGGGATCTTGCGAAAGGGAGAGCTTTTGTGGCTGGTTTGCAGGTAAAGGGGGGGGGGGGGGCGTAGGAGCCTTGTTGGGGTTGTTTTGACGGTTGCGGTGTTGGGTGCGCTGCTTGTCGGGTCGCCTGCTCGGGTTGGGGCGCAGTCGCCGGTTGAGCCTCAGTTGGTGGGCAATGTGGGTCAGCCCAATCGCGGTTTTTCGAGTGTGTCCAGCAGCGATAATGCTCAGGCGTTCACTACGGGCAGCAACTCGGCGGGTTACTCGTTGAGCAGTGTTGATGTGATGTTTTCTGCGTTGCAGCAGGCTGATGCGGCTTCGAGGTTGTCGGTGTCGGTGAATGCTGACGATGGTGGGGTTCCGGGCGCGGTGGTCGCCACGTTGGCGTGGCCCGACTTCACTCCTTTCACCAGCCTCACGACGTTGAGGTTCTCGGTGCCGGGGGGTGGTGTTCGTCTTGCGGCGGACACCACATATTTTGTGGTGCTCGACACCACTACCTTTTTTACTACTGGCACCCACAGTTTGCGGCGCACCAATTCGAACGGGGAGGACAGCGGCGGGGCGCCGGGTTGGAGCATTGCGGACACGAGCCTGTCCCGCCTGCGGACTAGTACCGGCGGCTGGACGTCGTCGGATGGCCCGTTCAAGGTCCGCATGAACGGTGTGGCGCTGGTTCCGTTGGTGGATGCGCCTTCGGTGGTGTTTGTGGGTGAGGGTGAGACGGTGTCGGTGCGTTTGGATTTGGCGCAGGAGGTGACTGGCCGGATTCCGGTGACGGTGACGTCGTCTGATCCGTCGCGGGTCAGGGTGAATCATCCCGATAGGTTGTTTATGGGCCGCAAGTTTGTGAACGGCGTGAACGCGCGTAACGGCGTTTCGGGTGTTCAGGTGCAGACCAATGTTGTGTCTGGGGACTCGCGAGGTGCTGCGGTGAGGACGAGGCCGTCTGGGTCGATCAGTTTTGATTTCACTGGTCGGGATTGGGCGGGTTACACGGATATTGAGGAGCCTGTGTTGCATAAGGGTTTTCGGGTGGTGGAGGTGACTGGTGTGGCTTCTGGTGCGGGTGGTTTGCCTGCGAATGGGCCTGACGCGAAGTTCGAGTTGTTGTTGTCGTCGTCGGATGCGTCGGTGGGGTTCGCGCCGGTCACGGTGGTGGTGAAACGTTCGCGGGGGTTGGATCCGGTGTTTGATCCGGATCCGCGTTTCAGTTTCGGGTGTCGTGAGCGGGAGTGCCTGCGCGTCGGGGAGGGGGGCTCGGTTTCGTACACGGTGCGCAATTCCAATGTTCCGGCGCCGGGGTCGCCGTTGACGATCACCCCGACGGGCGATGGGCTGTCGTTCGATCCGCCGGTGGTGTCGTGGACGCATCGCGATCACGATGAGCCGCGGACGGTGACGGTGACTGCTGCTCACGACAGTGATGTGAGGTCTGAGACCCGGATCATTCGTCATGCGTTCAGCGAGAACTGGGACACGTCGGGTTCGCTGTCTCGGATCCTGGGGCAGCGGACGGAGTCCAATTTCAACATGGCGGTGCGGGTCGTCGACGACGACTTGACCGCTTTCGACGCGGTCGGCGCTGATGGGGCGGTGATCGGTCAGGTCGACGTGTTGAGCCGTGCGGGCGAGAGCCGTTCGGGGCTGGGCCGTTTCTGGGTGAGGGTCGACGGGGCGCCTGACTGCGAGGGCCGTTCTGCGGGGTTGTGCTGGGATACGTTGCGTATCCGGCTGCGGACCGGCCGCCCTGACGGGTCGTGGGACAACGCGCCGGTGGCCGCGACGGTGCATCGCGCCGATCAGGCGGGTTCGGGTCCGTCGTCGTACACGAAGGTCGCGGGGCCCAGGCACTGGTTTGCTATGCATATCAGGCCGGGGCACTGGGACAGGCTGTTGCGGGTCGATTTGACGTTGGATCCGGCGTTGTACGGTTCCACCGGCAGCTATGTCATTTCGATGAGCTTGGAGCGGGCGAACGGCGAGCCGTCGGCGCATCGGCGGGTCACGGTCAGCTACGGACCGAACCTGGTCACCTTTCCCAGCGTCGACGACAACAACCACCCGGTGTCCGACGGCGACCCGGTGCCCGACGACCAGCAGGCACCCCCCCACGACCAGGACCGGGCCGATCAGCAGCAGGCCGTCGCCGACGCGGACAGCGGTGCCGGTGCAGACATCGCGCCGGCGCTGATCGCGGAGGTCGAAGCGCACATCGCGTCGTTCAGGACGCGCCGCCACCAAGCAGGGGTGCGCGACTGGACTGCGGTGCTCGACCGGCTCCAAGGCCGCAGCGACGGCATGAGCGACGAAGACATAGCGGCGTGGCTCGCCCGGTCACGCCGTCACGGCTGGGCCGACGGCGTCGGCACGCTCCCCAAAGTGCAGGCAGCCCTCACCGCCCAGGCAGCCGCCCAAGCCCAACAACAACAGGACCAGCAACAGCAGCCTCAGCAGGACCAGCAACAACAACAACAACAGCAGCCTGTGCCTGTGCCGGTGGTGACGATCAGCAGCAGCAGCGCTGCGGTGGTCGAGGGCGGTTCCGCGGTGTTCACCGTCACCGCTGACACTGCACCCGCAGCCGACCTGGCGGTCAGCGTCACGGTTGCTGTGTCGGGCGACTACGGCGTCACAGCCGGTACCCGAACCGTCACGATCCCCGCAGGCGCCACGTCGAAGACCCTCACCGTCGCGACATCGGGCGACACGGTCGACGAACCTGACGGCACAGTCACCGCAACCGTCACAGCCGATAGCGGCAGCTACACCGTCGGACAGCCGCCGTCGCGCACTGTGCACATCCGAGACGACGACGACTCGCCCCCACCGGTGGTCCCGGAGGTCGAACAGCAGCCCGCGGACCCGCCGCCGTCATACGCCGCGGACCCCCAGGTTGTCGCAGCGGTGCAGTATCTGGCGTCGCAGACCCATCACGGCACAGCCCACGTGAACCGCTGGCAGCGGGCGCTCGCCGCGATGGGCGCGCTCGATCCCGCCGACGTGCACGGCGGCGCGCTGACCCTCGCCGAGGCCCGTTCGAATACCAAGAAATACAGCAGCCCCGTATGGCACCAGGTAGTCACCGAGATCGAAGCCAAACAAGCCTTCGACACACAACAACAGCAGTAGCAGTCGGCGCCTGTACCGGTTCCGGTGGTGACGATCAGCAGCAGCGGCAGTGACGCGGTGACCGAGGGGTTCCGTGTCATTCACTTCACCGCGGTCCCGCCGCCGACGAACACGACCTCAGTGAGCGTCACGCTCACGGCGTCAGGCGATTACGGGGCGGCTACAGGGTTGCGGACAATCCGCACAGCCCCATCCCGGAACTCCCGGTCAAGCTTCTCCGTGGTCTAGACATAGCTCCTCACTTATAGAGCATGTCTCCACGATCAGGGGGGAACCTCACTCCCTCCCGTCAGCTGCGGGGCCGTTCGTTGGTCGGGTCATACACGGCGCGGGCGTGACGCTGGGCTGGGCAGTCGGTGCCGAGCACGTTGACCGTGAAGCCCGTGACGGCGTCGGCGAAAGGGCCTTCGACGTAGCCGAGGCAGACCCGCCGGCCGGTTCGGAACCCCATGCTCGCCGATGTGACGAATCCGATCGGCCTGCCGTGTATCCGGATCGGGGCCGACGGTGCAGGGTCGCCGGGCGCACCGAGGTCGACGGTCCATATGCCATAGCACCACCCTTGCGGCTCGTCGGCGGCTGCGAGCGCCGCTTCGCGACCGACGAAATCGGGCTTGTCCAGATCTACGAAACGTTCCAACCCGGCCTCGAAGGGCGTGTACTCCACCCCGAACTCGCTGCCCCAGCCGTGGTAGGCCTTCTCGATTCGCATCGCGTCGAGGGCGTAGGAGCCGAAGTCTCGAAGGCCCAGGTCCGATCCCGCGCAGTGGAGTGCGGTGTAGAAGCCGGCAAGGTCGGCGTCGTCGACGTGCAGCTCCCAGCCCAGTTCGCCCACGAAACTCACCCGCAGCGCCGTCGCCTTGGCGCCGGCGACATCGATCTCGCGCACCGACATCCAGGGAGCGGCCCCCCGAGAAAGGTCCGCGTCGGTGAGGCGCGACAGCAGTTCCCGGGATCGCGGTCCCATCACCATCAGCGTGGATGTGCGTTCGGTGCCATGGCGCAGCGTGACACTTCCGTTGGCGGGCAGATGGCCCTGCAGCCAGTCGAAGTCGCGTTCACGGGCCGCGGTCGGTCCCAACAGGAGGAAGTGGTCCTCAGCGAGGCGGGCGATGGTCGCTTCGGTCCATACGGTTCCGTTGGGTCGCAGCATGTAGGCGAGTCGCACCCGACCCACTTCGGGGAGCCGGGTGCAGAACATGCGGTCCAAGAATGCAGCGGCTCCGGGACCGGCGACCTCGAACCTTGTGAAGCCGCAGTGGTCCATGACGCCGACGTGGTCGCGCACGGCCAGGCACTCGCCTGCGACGGTCTCGTGCCACTGTTCGTCGCGGTAGCTGAGCGCGGCGTGGTCGTATGGCTCGGCGCCGAACCAGAAGGCCCGCTCCCAGCCCGCGACCTGACCGAACCGGGCCCCCTTCGCGGCCAGCGTGTCATGCAGCGGGCTCTGGTTCACGGGCCGTGCCGAGGTCCACACCCGATGCGGGAAGGGCTCGGCGTACTGCAGTTCGTAGAGCTCCCGGACCCGCGTGTTCGCGTAGGTGTGGCGCCCACGCCCCCTCAGGGCCCAGTCGCCGAACCGGCGGGGGTCCCACGGCCACACGTCCCACTCGGTGTCACCGCCGGTGATCATCTCGGTCAGTACCTTCCCCACGGCTGCCGCGTGGGTGATGCCTATCTGAGCGCCGACAGCCTGGTAGAAGTTCCTCACTCCCGGGGCGGGGCCGACAAGCGGGTTCGCGTCGGGGGAGTAGGTGATCGGACCGTTGACGAACTCGGCCACGCCGACCTCCCGCAGGATCGGCAGGTGGGCCATCGCTCGCTCCGCGGCCTCGGCGATGTCGTCGGTCGAGTCGGCGAACAGCGAGGAGTCGAACGCATCGGGCAGGCCGTCCTCCCACACGGTGCGGCCTTCATGGCCGTAGTTCCCGAACAGCAGGCGGTTCTGCTCCCGGCGCAGGTAGAACATCAACTCCGGGTCGCGCACCAACGGGAAGCCCTCGGTGATCGACTCCAGTTGTGGCACTGGTGCGGACACCAGGTACTGGTGCTCGACCACCGCCAGAGGCGCGTCGATGCCGGCCATGGCGCTGACCTGGCTGCCGTAGAAGCCTGCGGCGTTGATGACGATGTCGCAGTCGATGAGGGCGCGCCCCCCGTTGTGCTCGACGTGTACCCGCCACTCGGCACCGTCGCGTCCGGCAAGGGCCTCGATGTCGACCACCCGGCAGTGGCGGCGGACCTGAGCCCCGAGGGCCCGGGCCCGGCGGCCCAGGCTCTGGGTGAGTCCGCTCGGGTCGATGTCGCCCTCGTAGGGATCGAGCAGGCCCGCGATCACGGTCCCGTCGTCGTGCCAGAACGGGTGCATCTCCTCCATCTCGGCGGGCGACACGAGTTGGAGGTCGAAGCCGAGGCCGGTGGCGATGCCCATGAGATGATGGAAATGGTCGATCCGGTCCGGGGTGTGGCCGGGCCAGAACGCCCGGGTGTGGCGGTAGGTGATGGGATCGTCGGGATCGGCCGCCAACTCCGAGTACAGGCGCCACGCATAGTTGCCGGCTCGCTGCCCGAGCCAGCTGTTGGAACACGTCGGTACGTTCCCGGCCGCGTGCCAGGTCGAGCCGGCAGTCAGTTCATGCTTCTCGAGCAGAACGGCGTCGGTGCGCCCGGCTTCGGCGAGATGGGCCAGGATTGAGGTGCCGACCGCGCCGCCGCCGATCACCACGATCTCGACGCAGTCCGATTCGGAGCCTGTCATCGGATCTGTGGCAGGTGGATGGGGAACCGTGACCGGATGGCCGTCTCGGCCGCGGTATCGAGGTGGCCGGGCCGGCCCGCGGCGACGATCTCGCAGACCCGGTCCCGGGCCCGACTCCAGAGGCTGGGCGCCCCCTCCGTGACCCAGTCGTCGACCGATGCCCGATCGCCCAGCTGCGGGTAGACGTACTCGCTGCGCATCAGCTCGAGGGTCTGGTCGTGCCCCAGGTAGTGGCCCTCGCCGGTCACCGCTTCGTTGATGATGTCGACGTCGAGGTAGTGGGACTCGACCTCCACTCCTCGCACCGACCGCAGGATGGCGCCGCACATGTCGTCGTCGATGACGAGGATCTCGGGGCTCGCGACCATGATCGAGCCGAGCATCCCAACCGACAGTTGCACCATGTCGGCTCCCGCGTTGGCGGCGAGGGCCACGGTGTAGCCCTTCTCATATCCGGCCTGGCTGTCGGGCACCTTCGACTCGGTGATGCCGGCCGACACGGCGTGGGGTATGTCCAGGGTCCGCATGAGTTGGGCTGCGGCCGCGCCGGCCACCGCGGCCTCCCCGCTCCCGCCGGTCATCGCACCGCTGCGGAGATCGGAGATGAACGGCATGAATGCATGGATGCAGGGGTGGCCTGGCTTGATCGAGTGGGCCAGCACGACGCCGGCCAACACTTCGGCCATGCCCTGGGCAAGGCTGCCCGCGAGCGATGGAGGGCTGGTGGCCCCGGCCTGGCCCGCCGAGCAGGTCTGCACGATCATTCCCCGGCCGATGGCTGCGGCCATGGTCTCGCAGCCGTCCGGTGAGAAGCGCAGCGGCGGGACCACGTGAACCACGACGGCCATCGAGAAGGGCTTGCGGGCGAATCGCCCGTCGCCGCCGAGTGCGGCATCGAACAGGTCGACGACCGGACCGACGCTGGCGGCCGACGTGAAGCTGATCCCGGTCGGCTTGGACGTTGCCGCGGTGGTCGCGAACGCGGTGTTGACGTCCAGGGCTAAGTCGTCGGTCACGTCACGGGCAACGAGGGGACGCAGGCCGTAGTGGATGTTCGGGCACTCGTCGAGCACCCGCATCATCGTCCAGAGGTCGGCCAGCGTCGAGTCGCGATAGGTGCCGCTCGCGCCTTCGAGGGTGCGCACCGCGGCGCCTCCTGTGCCGATGTGCACGCCCGCCCGGCCGATCGTGACGCCGCGGTCCTCACAGAACCCCGGAAGCGACACGCTGGAGGGTGCGGTGGCGAGGGCCGCCTCCACCGTAGGGCGGGGCAGGAGCAGTCGACCGTCGTCGCGCTCGGTCGCTCCCAGTTCCTTGAGCCGAGCCGAGAAGCGATCTGGTGCACCGGCCATGCCTACTTGCTCGAGGATGGTGAAGGCGTGGTCGATGATGGCGTCGCGGTCTCGGGTCGACAGTGGTTGGTACGCGCCGCCGGCCGGCGCCGGGGTGGTGGCGGGCCGCGGTTCGTGGCTCCGGTTCCGGTCGCGGTTGCCCCGGCGCATCTACGCGCCGGCGAGCCGGTCGACGGTGGCGAGCATACGCTCGACTTCGATCCGGGAGTTGATCTCGCCCGACGACGCTCCAGCAGGGAAGAGGCCTGCGTCGAGGAGGGTCGCCGTCGCGTGGCGGCGAAGGTCTGTCTGCCCATGGATATGACGTCGCGCATCAGCCGCTCGTGCGGCTTCCAGGACGGTCATGCCGCAATCATGGTGCAAGTCCCAGTTGAGAGTCAAAGACACGCCATGGTCGACCCGCGAGAGTGCTCACTGGGCCCATTGTCCGTCAGTTCCCCCTCCTGCCGCGAGCACAGTGGTGGAATCGACCGCGCAATCCAGCTTTGGGCCACTTGATCCGCGCCGTTGGAATTCGTGGGTCCTCATTGGCCTCACGAGCGCTGATCTGGACGAACTTGCTCCCGACTACGACTGGATCCCACGTTGTTGGATCGACCCCGATGAGGCCCAGATCTTCGGCAAACTCGGTCCAGCGAAGCGGTTCGTTCCTTTCGAGCGCGTTGTGTAAGGCAGATCGCACACGGAGCGCAGCTTCGCGGACGCGTGCATTCGTTGTGCCCGAAGCCGCGCGGACGACAAGTCGCGTCAGCGCAGCGTCCGGGTCGAGGTCATGAGCCTCGGTGTCGCGCTGCAGTTGGGCCACGTCCGCAAGTACCCGTTCTCGGCAAGCTGCGGCTTCTGTGCCCGGCAGCATGGCGGCGAACAACTCCTGAGCCTGCCCGCCCGCCAAGAATCCGAAGCTGAGTTCCGCGATGACCTTTCCGTGGACCTCCGGTTGGCCACGCCGCTCAGCTCGCCTCCTTGCGGTAGCGATGTCGTCCAGCGCTCGCGCTCCCGGCCTGCCGGGAAACAGCTGAGGTCGCCGATACCAGACGTCCGCCACTGCCTGGTTTGGCCGTGTGCGACGAGTGCGCTGTCGATCGTGTTGCGAAACACAATCTCCAACCGGGACAGGTCTTCGAGCAGCGCCGAGCCCACCCTGATGTTCCAGTCGTAGAGTTCGATAGCTGCTTCGAGATCTGCCGCTGTCGCCGACAGGTAGGAACGCAGCCGATCATGGGTGATGTGGTCTGCGATCGCTTGGTCATTGCGCATGACAGGTGTCGCGTTCGTCTGTTTTGGCGCCGGTGAGCGCGTAGGCGATCGGCAGCCCCGACGGTGTTGTGATGAGGTGCAGGCGCAGCCCCCCCCAACCACCTTGAGTGCGAGGCGCAGTAACCGTAGGTGGCCCATCCGGCGAGGTCAGAGCGTTGGGCGGTGTTGCGGCTGCGTCCGCACTCGACGGGGGTCGAGTCCACCAGCTGCACGTCGTCGTGAAACGACGGGCAGTCCCGGGCCAGCGCACCCAACACATGTTTCATCAGCTCGCCGCTGCGGCGCAGACGCTTGTTGTAGCCGGGCCGCTCGGGCACATACGGGAACCACGGCTTCAAATGCGCTTTGGCGTGGCGGATGAACCGGGCCTCAGAATCGAACCCCAACAACGCCGACAGCACCGCCAAAGCGACCAACTCCGCGTCCGACAGCTTCGGAGCTATCCCCACCGCGGGCCGCTGCGGCAACCAGTGGGGATTTGACGCCAACAAATCGTCGATTCTCGCATACAGTGCAGTCACGAGGGTGTCCAAGCCCGGGTTCATACCAAGGTCCTCCAAGATCAAGGTCTGTGGAAAACCCCGAGCATGGACACCCTCACCCCCCAAATGGTGGACCCCCACCCCTTGGAACTACTCGTCTAGAGAGCACAACCCGAAGCGTGCGACCGGTCCACTCAAACTGGAAGGCCATTGCCGCCACGGTAACCGCCTCCTGCACAAGAGTGTCAAAGATCGAGCGGAACCCTCGCCGGCCACGTCTAGAGGGCAGTTCGCCAGTTGCATTCGCCCCGGTTGCCCGGGGCATATTGGACAATCAGACGTTCGGCACGCTTGCCGGGCGTTTCGGATCGTCGGGCACCAGCGGGTCGTAGTAACCGTCTGCGCTATTGGGGGGTCACCCAGAAGCTCCGGACTCGCCGTTCGGGTGGGTTTGCTGCTGTGTTATAATGTTTCTTATCATACAGTGTCACACCCTGTTGTTAGGTTGTGGTCATGTTCGATTCGATGATCAAACAGACTCGGGGAGTGGCGGTTTCTGGGCTTTGCCGCGGCGAACTGGAAGGGTTGGTTGCGGGTGCTGGGCGGGCGATCGCGGCGTTGAATGCGTTGCAGACACGGTGCGCGACCGAGATCGAGGCTCTCGATGATGGCGGGGTGAACTCCAAGGTGGTGTTGCGTGAGGCGGGGCGCATGTCGACACATGCGGCCAATAAGGTCGCCAAGACTGCTGCTGGGCTTGTTGAGATGCCCAAGCTGGCGGAGTCGTTGGCTCGTGGTGCGATCACCGCGGAACACGCCGAGGTGGCTGTGGGGGCGGCTGCGAAGACTTCGCCTCAACAAGTCGAGGATCAACTGTCGGGTCTTGCCGAGGAGTCTTCTGTTGATGCGTTCACAGAGCAGTCGCGGCGTTGGGTGAACCGCAACCAGCCCGACGACGGTGCCGAACGATATGAACAGCAACGCAACAACCGGTCATTCAAGCATTGGATCAACGACGAGGGCATGGGAGTGCTACTCGCGGAACTCGACCCGGTCAGCTATCAACAGGTACGCAAAGCAATCGACACCGAATACGACCGGTTGTGGCGCGGCGACGGAGGCCGCGACGGCAAACCCGAAGACTTGCGCACAACACCACAGCGCATGGCCGACGCGTTCGTTGCTTTGCTCACAGACACGACCCGACGAGGGCCCGGCACTACACGCACACAGGTCATCGCGATGGCTGACATCGAACGCCTGCGCGGCGACAACCCCACCGGCGTTGCGGAGATCGTCGGTGGTGAGGCGCTGCCCCAGACGGTGTTGGAACGGCTGATGTGCACCGCCGCTGTCACCGGCGTCGTGTTCGACGGCAAGGGACAACCCATCTGGGTGGGACGCACCCACCGACACGCAACCGAAGCCCAAATCAAAGCC
Source organism: Candidatus Aldehydirespiratoraceae bacterium (assembly GCA_965208435.1). Lineage (GTDB taxonomy): Bacteria > Actinomycetota > Acidimicrobiia > Acidimicrobiales > Aldehydirespiratoraceae > VXYK01. The sequence continues at coordinate 3,320,672 of OZ242337.1, forward strand.
ATCATCGCACGCGACCGCCACTGCCGAGGCAAACACTGCACAGCCGGACCCGAACGCTGCGAAATCCACCACATCAAGCCCTGGGAACAAGGCGGACGCACAGACATCGACGAAATGTGCCTCGCCTGCCCGCTGTGTCACCACAACATCCACGACCGCGGCTACATCGTCATCAAAACCAAAACCGGCTACCAAATCATCAACCCCAACAACCCACCCAACGGCCCCTGACCACGGGGAGGCCGACCGCCCACGGGACGCGCCTGTTGGTGGCCTGTGGTACGAACCGATCGGAACCGAGACTGGTGCAAGAACCACCGCGGCGGTCGAAATCTAGAGTGGATCAACCCGTCTGCAGCTCCAAGAATTACAGCAACAGCAAGCCCAACAGCAGTAGCGGCCCACACAACCCGCTAAGAGCGTGCGCGGATTGACCCCGCACACAGCCGCGACCGAACGAGGCCGTGGCCCGAGCGGCCCGTGAACGCAGCGAACATGAGCGGGAGACAACAGGTCCCGGCGCACCCACAATGTTCAATCCGCGCACGTTCTAACGGGATCTTCTCAGACGGGATATTGCACGTTGGTGAGTTCCTCGGAAGCGGTCCACAGCTTCTGCTGGGTCTGGGCGTTGTGGGAGCGGTCGCTTGAGGAGACCAGGACTGGGTGTCCTCTCGTCTCTTGGAATCCGTCGGGACCGTAGTACTGCCCGCCGTGAGCCTCGGGGTCGGTAGCCGCTCGCAACGTCGGAAGGGCGCCCATCGCTGCGCTCTGCGTCATGGGCTTCAACATCGGCTCGAACAACCGGCCCGCGGGGATATGGCGCCCGAGTTCGGTGTCTGATCCTCCCGGATGAGCGGCCAGCGCAGCGGTCTCGGTGCCCGCCGCCCGGAGTCGGCGTTCCAACTCGTAGGTGAACAGCAGATTCGCCAGTTTCGAGCGGCCGTACGCAGCCACCCGGCTGTAACGCTGCTCGGCCTGCAGATCGTCGAAGTCGATCTTCGAAAGGATGCGGTGACCGATGCTGCTGACCGTGACGACCCTCGACCCGGCCACACCCGACATGCGGCCCAAAACGAGACCGGTGAACGCGAAGTGGCCCAGGTGATTCGTGCCGAACTGCATCTCGAAGCCGTCGGAAGTCTTGAGCCGGGGCGTGTACATGACCCCGGCGTTGTTGATGAGGAGGTCGATTCGCTCGAACCGTCTCCCTATCTCCGCAGCAGCACTGCGGATTGAGTCCAGAGACGCCAGATCAAGTTCCTGCAACTCGAGACTGGCATCGCCGTGGTCGGCTCGGATTGCTTCGATGGCCGCTCGTCCCTTGTCCAGACTGCGCACGGCCAGCACGACCGACGCGCCGCTACCGGCCAAGCCTCGTGCTGTCTCGAGCCCGAGACCGGTGTTTGCTCCTGTCACGACCGCCACCCGGCCCGACTGGTCCGTGATGTCGTCAACAGTCCATTTCGTGTTGCTCATTGAGGTCACCTCATCGTTTGTTGATGTCGCAGTTCGATTGACTGTACGGGGATTGGTGCCGCTGCGATCAGCGCCGGTTTCGCCTAGGCGAGTTTGGCAGCTATGTCGCCGGCCGACCGCAGCGCCGCGCCGTCGCTTGTCGTGTTCCACGATCCGGGGTGAACGGGCTGATTCCCAGCCTCGGTGAGCAGATCAGTGAGCAGCCTCACCCGGTCGACTCCGATCGCGGACCACAGGTACAACCCGAAGGCGCCGGGGATCGGATTGATCTCGTTCAACAGGACCGTGCCGTCGCCGTCCCACAGGAAGTCCACCCGTGGTGCGCCGCTGATCTGCAGCGCCCCGGCGAGGGTCTTGGCGGCGTCCTCGATAGTCGTCCTGATCCCTGAAGGCAGATCGGCGGGCAGTTCACGGGGGGCGGACTCCATCCCCTCGGAACCTGAGAGGTACTTGGTGGCGTAGTCGTAGACACCGTCCGCCAGAGGTCGTTCGATGGCCGACACCTGCAACTCGGGGAAGGTGCGCACAGCGATGTTCAGGTCGATCCAGCCTCCGAGGTACGGCTGCACCACCAGCCCTGAACGCGCCGAGGCGACCTGCGAGAGCGTCTTGATCGTCGCAACATCGCCGACGCCGACCTCGACGCCGATCGAGGAGCCGCCGAACCGCGGCTTGACAGCCCAGGGTGGACCGAACGGGGCAGCGAAGTCGGCCCCCTGCTCGAATGGAACACTCGGGATCGTGTCGATACCCACGGCATCGGCGACGGCGGTGGTTGCCAGCTTGTCCATCGACAAGGCGCACGATCTGGCGTTGGGTCCGGTCACACGAATCCCGGCGAGACGGAGCAGTGAATCCAAGCCGCCGTCCTCGCCCGGACCACCGTGGCAGCAGTTCAACACAACGCTGATGTCGAGCGGTCGGCTCCGTCGGCGCCCCCGTTCGGCGAATCCGCCCGGGATCGTGAAATCGACGGGTGAGAAACCCGCCCGGTCCGGCCCGGCGAAGTCCTTGGCCTCAGCATCGGCGGGCACGCTCTCGAACCTCGCCTGTTTCGTCCAGTAGACGAGGCTCGCGTCCGTGCCGGCATTGCGCAACAGGCGCGCCGCCTGCAGGCCGGTCAGGATGCTGATGTCGTGCTCTGGTGAAAGTCCCCCGAATACAACTGCGACCTTCAACTCAGCCTCCTAGGTTCTGTATTCACTGGTGTTTCAGGCATAGTGGTCGGGAAGATCGTTCTCCCAGAGAACACCGTCACCTGCGCTGAGATTGAGGTGAACCCACTCCCTCGCAGCGTCACGGCTCGACACCTCGGTCACGATACCGCCAACCGCGGATGCGCCACGGTGAAGGGATGTGCGGTTGGTCCGGCCGACGATGACGAGCTCGCAGCCGGATTCGGTCACCAGCCTTGCGAACTCGGCGTTCTCGGAGTCTTGTACTGACCCCAGTTCGATCATTCCGGGCGTGACGACCACCGATCGGCCCTCGTCGCTGTGCTCGAGCAGCGTGGCCAGCGCCTCTCTGGCACCAGCGGGGTTCGAGTTGAAGGTGTTGTCGATGATGGTGACACCCGAGTCCGCAACCGAGACGCTCGCCCGGTGCTCACCGGTCTCGAGGTCCTCGATCAGCGCCGCCAACCGGTCCGAGGGCAGGCCGGCCTCCACCGCGAGGGCCGCGGCCACCGCGACGTTCGATCTCTGCACCGACGGGTGGAGCGACCCGAGCGCGACAGGCTCGGCGAAGTAGTCGAGGCGCAGTCCCTCGCCGGTATCGTCAGCCGAGACGCGAACATCTGCGGCGGCAGTTCGATCGCCCGAGCAGCGGATCACTCGATGAGTGTCTGCGATCCGTTCGGCCTGCTCGGCCAACTCCGGCGAGTCGACGTTGAGCACCACGGTCTCGGCGTGCTCGACTATCTCCATCTTCGCGGAGACGATCCTGTCGACAGAGCCCATTCGTTCGAGGTGGACCGGCCCGATAGCGGTGATCGCGACGACCTCAGGTTTGATCCAGCCGCAGAGCCGCCGGATCTCGCCCTCGCCGTAGGTGCCCATCTCAGCGATGAAGACCTCCGTTGAGGGAGTCAGATGTTCGTTGACGGCCCGCGACAGTCCCGCCTGGTTGTTCCACGACGCGGGCGAGGCGACGGTGGGGCGGACCGGGCTGAGAAGTGCCGCCAGATGCTCTTTGGTCGACGTTTTTCCGTAGGAGCCGGTGATCGCGATCACCAGCGGGCGTATTGCACCGAGCCGTTCCTCGGCGCTGCGCTGGAAACGCCTTGCGAGTCGCGACTCGACAGGAACGGCCACGGCCAGGGCAGCGTCGACTGCAACGAATCCGAACAGCGAGCAGATCGCCGCGGCCGACCAGGGGTTCGCAAAGACGCTGAGGAGCCACAGAGTGGCGCCCCAGATGAGCACCGCCAGCGCGGCGGTCGTCCGCATGCGCCGGGTGAAACGCAGCTTGGACGTCCTGCCGCGCAAGGGGAGCCCCATCGGAGTCACCGCCGCGATCACCGCAACAGAAGCAGTCGGCCAGATCCGCCCCGAGCCCGTTGTTGGGATCGTGACGGCCGTACCGACCAGCCCGCCCAGCGCGAGCCCCATGTTGGGCACCGGAGTGGTCTCCAGCCAGCGGAACAGCGTCGTGTTGACCGATCCCGGCAGGTAGTGCTCGCGTTGGGCGACGCGCCACCACTTCGGCATCCAGGCCAGCGCAGAGGCCACGGCGAGAAGGACTGGAATCACTGGTGCGCGAACCGATCAATCAGTTCAACAAAGAGTTCGGGATGCTCGAGGTGGACGTCGTGGCCGCAGTCCCGCTCTTCGAGGATCGACCCGTCGACGATCCGCTGTGCCCGCCTCGCCTGTTCGATCGGCGCGGCGGTGTCGGCTCGACCCCACACGAATGCCGTCGGGCAGCGAATCTCGGCCAGTTCGTTCTCGTACGACTCGTTGACAACCTTGACGAATGTCTCGCGCATCACACCAGTAGCAGCCAGGTAGTCCGCAGAACCGTGCCTCCTGCGGGCGGACTCGAGCCGGGCGTCGCTTGCGAGTCCCAGCCTGTTGAGCCTTCTGACGGTCCGGTACAGCAGTGGTGGCCTGGAGCTCGTCTGGTTCCGGAAGAGGGGCGTACCGGCGATGATCAAGCCGCGGACAGAATCCGGCGCGGCCGCCGCGATCTGCAGGGCGACCCGACCTCCGAAGGAGTGACCGACGAGGAGCACTCGCCGCGAGCCGGTCCATTGGGTGACCGCGTCGAGGACCGCTGTGGCGTAACCGCTCGAACCCATGGCCTCGGGTGGTTGCACCGATGAACCGAAACCGGGAAGGTCAAGCGACATTCCCGGCCTCTGGCTCGCAACAGACGCGAAGTCGCTTCGTGTACGACCCCAACCGTGCAGGTAGACGATCGGAACATCTACAGGAGCAGCGGGAACCTCAGCGATGAGTCCCAGGGTCCCGAATGTTGCTACAGGCATTTAGTGGTCGCTCCCGTCACCCTGTGATCCTAGCTACGCAGGTGAGCGGGGTCGTGCAACGGCCGCGCGTCCGGGTGGAGAAACGGGCACACTGGAGCGGTGAGCGTGGATTGGGATGCGGTCGTCGCCGCTGGACTGTACGACCCGGCGTCAACCGGAGCGGACACCCGTCGGGAACTGATCGAACTCTTGGCTTCGTACGGGGCCACAGTCGAGCAGATGGTTGCCGCCATCGAGATCGGCGAGTTGTGGGAGTTGGCGATCGAGTTGGTCTACGGGACATCGTCGGCCATGTCGGCTCACGAACTGGCTGAGAGGGCCGGTGTGGGTCTGGAGGCGATCGAGACGGTCTACCGGGTGGCTGGAGTGCCGGTCATTGACCCTGATGAACGCCGGTTCGGCGAGCAGGATGTGGATCTGGTCCGCGGTTTGAGAAATATTGTCGGAGGCAGGTTCTTTCAATACGAGGAGTTGGGTGAGGTACTTCGGGTCTTTGGAGAGGCCGTGGGCCGCATCGCCGACGCGGCGGTGGCGATGTATCAGCAGGGTGCCTACCAACGGATGATGGCTTCGGAGGCCAGTGAACTGGAGCGGGCCAAGCTCACGATCGCCAGAGCTTCGGAGGCCATGGTCTTCCCTCAACTGTTGACGGCACTCATTCGACATCACATCTCCGACGCCGCTGAGCGCTTGCAGGCCACCCAGGTCCAGGGGAGTCCGTCAGAGCGTCTGCTGGCGGTCGGGTTCGTGGACATAGTGGGATACTCCGCACGTGCTTCTGAGGTTTCGGTGGGGGAGCTGTTCGACATGGTGTCAGGCTTCGAGAACCGCTCCCTGGACATCGTCGCCGCCAGCGGAGGACACACGGTCAAACATCTCGGTGATGAGGTCATGTTCGTGGCCAACGACGCGGCTGCGGCCGCGACCATCGCCATGGATCTGGTCGACGCCTTCAACAACGAGGGAGACGTGACGCCCCATGGCGGAGTCACGTTCGGGCCGGTAGTCAACCGCCGGGGCGACTACTACGGGCCGGTGGTCAACCTGGCGTCGCGGATCGCCCGCCAAGCTGTGCCGGGTGAGATCCTGGTGTCGTCAGACATGGCCTCCAATCTTGCCGGCATTAGCAATTTTGGGACTTTCCCCGCTGGGCGGCGAATGCTCCGAGGCTTCGCCGATCCAGTCAAGGTCCACACTCTCTACCGTCGTCAGCCGGACTGAGCGGCTTGAGTCGGAAATAGTCCGTTGGCATATTTGCTCGATGGGGATGAACGCGGCGCAACAGGAGAGTTGGGAGGTGCAGACATGCGCGCGGCGATGGTCTACCACTACGCCCCGCCGACCACGCAGGGCCTGCGCTCACCCAACCAGGATTGGGTCGAGGTTCTGCGTGACGGCGAGGCAGTGTCGGCATCCACCGAACCTCTGGCCATTGCGTGGAACTGACGATCAGCTGATCTCGGTCGTGGTCGTGACGATCGAGCGCCGTTCGTAGCCGGCGATGGCTCCGTCGAGGGTCACCGTCGTCTCGCGCATGTTCGGGTCGTAGGAGGATCCACCCGCCCGGAACGTGAAACTCCCCGGCTCTGTGACGAGATCCATGTCGAGACCGTGGAACGCCAGCCGACTCGGGTGGACCGTGAAGGTGACCGTGCGCGTCTCTCCGACACCGAGTCCGACCCGGGCGAACCCGATCAGTTCGCGCAAGGGCCTCGCCACCGAGGCGACGTCGTCTGTGACATACAGCTGCACCACCTCGTCGCCGTCGCGGTCGCCCGTGTTGGTGACCGCGACCGACACGGTGGTCGGCGTTGTCGTGGATCCCGCCGAGACATTCGGTTCGCCGTATTCGAAGCTCGTGTAGGACAGTCCGTGCCCGAACCAGTAGAGAGCCGAGACATCGCGGTCGACATAGTTCCCGTAGAACTCCGAACGGTCGCCGCGACTGCGCATGTCGTGGTGCAGTGGAACCTGGCCGACATGGCGGGGCAGGCTCACCGGCAGCCGTCCCGCCGGGTTGACCGCGCCAGTCAGCACATCGGCGATCGCACTGCCGCCCTCCTCGCCGGGAAGGATCGACCACACCAATGCGTTCGCTGCCTCAGCGCAGGCTTCCAGCGTGTGCACTCGGCCGCTGATCACCACTACGACAGTCGGAGTGCCCGTCGCCGCCACCTCCGCCACCTCCGCCACCAGCTGTGACTGCACCCCGGGCGGCTCGCGGCGACGGGCACGCCGTCGATCGACGAGTAGCTGTTCATTATCGAAGCGAGGCCCGCCTCTCGGATCGCGGCCGCGAAGGGCTCTGCGTAGACCTCGCGCAACTCCCGGCCACCGAGATGGACCGGCGCATGGTTGCGCCCACCCAACGAATATGCGTAACCCAGGAAGTGCTTGCCGGTGCAGACGACGCCGTTTGCGAGGTCGTCGGTCTGCATCGCCCTCACATATGCCACACCCATCTGGCCGCAGAGTTCGGGGGACTCGCCGTAGGTCTCCTCCACGCGGCCCCAACGGGGATCACGCGCCACGTCGAGAACTGGTGAGAGGTTGTGGCGTGCCCCGACAGCGAGCATCTGGGTTCGGATCACCTCCGCTACCTCGGCCATCAGAGAGGTGTTCCAGGTGGCGGCAAGGCCCAGCCCCTGAGGGAAAGTGGTCGCCCCCCTGTGCAGGAATCCGCCGACTCCCTCCTCGTGGATCACACCGGGGATTCCGAGACGGGTGTTCTCCACGAGCACCTTTTGGATCGCGTCGGCCAGGTGCGCTGACTCGTTGGCCAGCAGGCCCGTGCTGGCGCCGACGGTCAACCTCCACCGCTCTCCCCGTGGTGGACGCCATTTCGAGTCCTACAGCGAGGATCCCCAGCTCAGCTCGGCTATGGCGGTCGCCTACATCACCGGTGTGCAGAGTCAGGGGGTGGGGGCGTGCGTGAAGCACTTCGTTGCCAACGACCAAGAATTCGAACGTCACACCATCAACGTGGAAGTCGACGAGAGGAGCCTGCGCGAGATCTATCTGCCTCCGTTCGAGGCCGCGGTCAAACAGGCTGGTGTGCGCAGTGTGATGGGCGCCTACAACTTCGTGAACGGCCAGCACGCCTGCGCGCACCAGGACTATTTGGTCGACCTCTTGAAGAACGAATGGGAATTCGACGGCTTTGTCGTGTCGGACTGGGCAGCGATCAAGGAGACGGTCGGCCCCGCTCGTCACGGCCTTGATCTGGAGATGCCGGGACCTGGGCGCTTCTGGGGGAGAGGGCAGCTTCAGGCCGCGGTGGAATCGGGTGAAGTCGACGAGGACCTGATCGACGACAAGGTGCGCCGCATCGTCGGTTTCCTCGACTGGGCAGGCCGAATGGGCACCCCCACGGACCACAGCGAGCGCCACATTGAACGACCGGAGCATCGTGTGCTGGCACGGCGCGCCGCTACCGAGTCGATGGTCCTGTTCAAGAACGACCGTGGCCTGTTGCCTCTGGCCGGTGACGGGACGGTCGCGCTGATCGGGCCCGGTGTGGCTGACACCGCGATACTCGGCGGCGGTTCGGCCAGTCTGGAACCACACCGTGCAACGACGGTGGCTCAAGCAATGCAGGAGCGGATCGGTGACCGCGTGATAGGTGTTGCGCCGGGGATCGACATGCGTCGTCGAGCCGCGGCGGTTCCTGCAGAGTGGATCGACGGTGGCGAGGTGCGCTTCGAACTGTTCGAGGGAATGGGTTTCGACCGTGAACCATTCAAGGTCGGGACGAACTCTTCGGTGTTCAACGTCTGGTTCGGGGAGAGTTGGCCCCAGGGAATCGAGACGATGTCGGTGCGGTTGAGTTTCACTATGACCCCGTCTACGTCGGGCCGCCACCGGTTCTGCGCCCTCGGCTTCGCCCATGCAGCGTTGTTCATCGACGAGGAACTGGTGGCTGACAACTCGGTCAAGACGTTCAGCGCGGGGCTGGGGCTGCACGGTGGTGACGGCTTCATGGATCTCGAAGCGGGCCGCCGTTACAGGATCAGACTTGACAGTCTGCCCCGCGACGCGAGGCAGTTGGTCAGCATTGTCGACGCTGGTGTTGAACTGGCTGATCTCGACCCGGAGGCCGGTCTCAACGACGCTGCGGAACTTGCCGCTCAAGCCGATACTGCCGTAGTGGTGGTGGGATCGAGCTCTGAGTGGGAATCGGAGGGATCCGATCGCGACTCGATAGATCTGCCCAACCGACAGGACGAACTCGTTCGGCGGGTCATCGCGGCGAATCCGAACACCGTTGTGGTGCTCAACTGTGGTGCTCCCATGACGCTGCCGTGGCTCGACGATGCGCCGGCGGTCGTTCTGGCGTGGTACCCGGGCCAGGAGGCAGGCTATGCGATCACCGATGTGCTCACCGGCGACGCCGAACCGGCGGGGCGGATGCCCACCACCTGGGCACGTGACGAGCGCGACACTCCCGCTTTCTTGAACTATCCGGGTGAGGCTGGAGTGGTGCGATATGGCGAGGGGATCTTCGTCGGCTACCGCTCATACGACGCCCGCGGCATCGCCCCGCTGATCCCCTTCGGTCACGGCGGGTCCTACACCACCTTCGAATGGGGCGAACCAACGATCAGTGGCACTGGCACGGACTTGAGCGTCGAGGTGCCGGTCACAAACACAGGAGCGCGTGCCGGCAGCGAAGTGGTCCAGGTGTATGTCGCTCCCGCCCAGAGTGTCGTCCCGCGTCCCGTGAAGGAACTCGCCGGTTTCACCAAGCTCGAACTGGAGCCGGGCGAGACCGGAACAGCACGGGTCGAATTGACGGACCGCTCCTTCGCCCGCTGGGACCCGGGAGTGCACGACTGGGTGGTCGACCCGGGCTCCCACTCGATCGTTCTGGCCGCCTCCGCCACGGACCTTCGCGCCGCAGCGGACGTAAATCTGTAGAAGGACCGTCTGACTCATTGTGCAAGCGGTGGTGATGACCCCGGCCCAGTGGCGGATTTTCGAGGAGCGCTGGAAACCGAGTCGCTAGCGAGCTGTGCTTTTGTTCCGAGACGAAGTAAATTATCGTTTGATCATATGGAGTTCGCTTTGGTCGCGTCGAAAGATCTGGCGCGGTTCGTACATCAGGTCTTTGAGCGGCTGGACATGCCGACAGACGATGCAGAACTCGTGGCCGACACGCTGGTGTGGGCCGACCTTCGTGGCATCACATCGCACGGTGTCATGAGAGTCCCAAACTACGTACAACGGATTCGCTCCGGTGAGGTCGAGCCCAGGCCACAGATCGAACTCGACCGCCGTCGTGCAGCGCTCGCCATCGTACGCGCCGGTCGCAGCCAAGGCCAGGTTGCATTCGACCGCGCGGCATCCACAGCGCTAGATCTGGCCCAAGAGGCCGGTATCGGCTGGGTGGCCGTTGTCAATGCCACACATGCCGGTGCCCTCGGTTACTTCACGCAGCGTATAGCGAGACAAGGCATGGCGGGTCTGGCAATAGCCGCTTCGAGACCCACCATGGCATACCACGGATCTCGAGTGGCGGGAGTGGCCACCAACCCGTTGGCAATGGCCGTGCCGGCCGAAGACGGACGCGTCCTCGCCGTCGACATGGCGACGGCGGCGCTCTCCCGCGGCCGACTTCAGCTCCACAAGATCACCGGCGAACCACTCGCCGCGGGTTTGGCAATCGACGAGGCAGGCAACCCGACGGTAGATCCACGCCGTGCCGTCCTGCCCCTTCCACTCGGCGGCCCCAAGGGTTCTGGAATGTCGTTGCTCTTCGAGTGCTTTGCCAACGTGATGGGCGGTTTCCCGCTGCTTGAACCCACGCTTTCGGGTCGGCTCGACCGTCATGCTCAGGGCGGGATCGTCTGCGCGATCGATATCGGAGCGTTCCGCGACCTTGGCGACTTTGCCCGTGACGTGAGCTCGCTGGAGCGGGCCATAAAATCGCTTCCCACGGCCGAACGTGTAGACGAGCTGCTTGCTCCGGGTGAACGAGGCGACCGTATCGCACATGAACGTGCGCGTTCGGGCGTCCCAATACGCGAAGGTGTCTGGGAGCAATTGGTCCATGTCGGAAGTCAGTTCGACTTGGATCCACCAACGCTGAAACACAACGCATGAGAGCCGCCGTATTCAGCCGCACTGGTGGTCCCGAGGTGCTCGGTTACGAGCAAGTGCCTACCCCGTCCATCGCGTCCGGCGAGGTACTGATTGCGGTCGAATCGGTCTCCGTGAACCAGACGCTTGACCTTCAGATCCGCAGCGGTGTTAGCCGGCGCGGGGTCAGATTGCCCCATGTCCTGGGTGTTGACCCGGCCGGAAGCGTCGTCGAGGTCGGTGAAGGCGTCGATCGGCTAGCTCCAGGTGATCGAGTCGCCGTCACCTCCGCGATCTGGTGCGGTGAATGCGAGGCCTGCAAGACCGGCAAGCAGGAGGACTGCTCGTCGACCGAACATATCGGAGTCCATCGGTGGGGTGGGTACGCCGAATACGTGGTTGTCCCGGAGGCGAACGCGCATCAGATTCCGCCGAGTCTGGCCTTCGACGAAGCGTCGGTGATCTTGCGCCATGCACCGACTGCATGGAACCTTCTCAAGACCAAGGCCGAGCTGAGATCGGGGGAAGCACTGCTCGTGATGGGCGCTTCGGGCGGACTCGGGAGCATCGGCGTCCAACTCGGGAGACTGCTCGGCGCAACCGTGATCGCAGGTGCCGGTACCGCTGCGCGGGCAGCAGCAGCGGTCGCGCTCGGTGCCGACCACGGAGTTGCATATCGCGAGGAATCACTGGCCGAACGGGTTCTCGACGTGACCAACGGACGCGGTGTCGACGTGGTGTTCGAGAACGTCGGCGACCCGACGCTCTGGGCGGACGTGATGGTGTCGATGGCGCACCGGGCGCGTCTCGTCACGGCTGGTGCCCACGCGGGCGGTCAGGTTGAAGTCGACCTGCATCGGCTCTACCGGAAGCGACTGCGGATGATCGGTGGCGCCGGGCACCGCCGAACAGACATCGATCAATGCCTCGAAATGGCGAGCACCGGACAGCTCAGCGCGAACATCGCGACGCGCCTGCCCCTCTCACGCGCGGCTCACGCCCACCGGCTTGCCGAGCGCCGTGCCCTCAACGGAAAGATCCTGCTCCTTCCAACGGAGCAAGACGGAACCTGATCAAAGGAATCACAAAATGTCAGACAACATCAAACCTCAACCGCTTCGGCTAGGCGTGTTCACCACGGCGAGCATTGTGGCCATTGCCGACGGTCTCGGACTGTTCGCTGCCAACGGCATCTCGGTACTCACCGAGGAAGTCAAGGGATCGGGCGCGCAGATCCAAGGGCTGCGCGATGGTGACTTCCAGGTGATACACACATCGCCTGACAACATCATCAAGGCACGCCTGCGCGGTGACGATGTGTTCGTCTTCTTCGTGCTCGATTTGGGTCTCCCCCAACTGCTCGTTGGGCGCAACGGAGTTGCGGACTGGAATGCCGTCGCCGGTGGACGGATCGGTGTTGATGACCCTGAATCGGGCTTCGCCTTCGTAGTATATGAACTGCTGCGCGCCAACGGAGTCGACCTCGAATCATGCGAGACAGTGCCCGTAGGGTCGAGCCGCCAGCGACTCGATGCGTTGGCATCCGGCGAAATAGATGCCGGGCTGTTGAGTGCGGCCATGTCGGGCCGGATCCGTGAATTGGGTCTGAACGTGCTGACCGGCGCTGCCGAATCCGTCCCGTGGTACCCGGGGATCGCTGCCGCAACCTCACGCGCTGTGGCCGAAGCGCGCCCTGAAATGCTGAGCTCCTACGCCTCGGCACTCCAGCAGGCTATGCGCTGGGTCGAAAGCCCTTCCAACGCCGACGAGGCCGGAGCGCTACTGGCCGCGGGAATGGCGCTCTCACCTCAGCAGGCACAGCAGATTCTCCAGCGCGAGGCTGCCGCCCGCACGAGTTCGCTGCCGGACAGCCGAGAGGCAGCCGATGCGCTCGCCAAGGTGGCCGACCTTCGACAGCGGCACACCGGAGAGCGGTCCGAAGACATATTCGACGATCGCTGGATGCGCCTGCTCGGAGCAGAATCATGACCAGGCATGCGATCACTCGGCTAGCGGTTTGCGCGGGTTATCTCCCAACGATCGAACAGTTCCGACATCTCAGCAATCTCGTCGTCGTTGAGGCTGTCGAATGTGTGCTGAGGGGTCCCCACATCGACACCTAGTACCGACATGCCTGCCTTCACCGCCGGCCCCAGACCCAGCCGCATCCAACGTGTCGGGAAGCCGGCAAAGAAGCGTTGCCAGCGCAGGGCTTGATCCGTGTCGCCCCGTTGGCAGGCGTCGAGGATCCGCTGCGCCGCTGGAAGCGCGGGTGCCGGGACCATGGACCCATGTCCACCGAGTTGGAGGGTGGCGAACAGCGACTCCATGTTGGTGTACACGCCGGCGAGACCGGTTTCGGCCAGCTCAAAGCACAGGTTGAGAACCTTGGTCATATCGCGGGAAGTTTCCTTGATGGCCGCGATCTGTTCATGGGCCGCTACTTCGACGAGCGATGCCACCGAGGGTTCTGTTCCGGTTCGAGGGTTCGAGTAGACGACCACGGGCAGCGGACTCGAATTCGCGAGCGTGGTGAACCATCTGACGAACTCGTCATTTGTGGGTGGCGCGGCCCATGGTTTGGGGGCGGCCAACGACAACACCGCCGCCGCGCCGGATCCGGCCATTCTGTCTGCAAGCTCAGCCGAGCGTTGCGCGAGCGCTGACGAAACGCCTGCAATCACGGGTATCTCGCCGACCTGGTCGACTGCTCGTCGTACGAGATCAACCCGCTGATCTTCATCGATCAGGTGGTACTCCTGCACTTCGACCGCTGCTACCCCGATCGCCAGAGGTGCTTGGGCAGCTAGCCAGTCGAGCTGGGCCTCGAAGGCCGGCAAGTCCAACCGACCCTGGTCGTTCCATGGCGTCAATGCCGCCACAATCACGCCTCGACGCCGAAGTAGATCGGTCATGACCCGACTTCTATAAGCACGCGAGCCTGTGCGGCGTCACGTCCGGCAAGCGGCAGCGGGAGTGCGTGCAGGCGGGCTCTTCCCCGGAAGCGCCCGCGCAATGAGGCGAGATTCTCGATTATCAGGATGTCGTTGCCGAGCAACGTGCGGTGCACGGGAAAGTCGAATCCGGGGGCACGACGCGATACCGGCAGGTCAACCGTTATCAGATCCACCCCGACCATGTTGATTCCGGCTTCCACCATCCATTCAGCGGCATCGACTCCGATCGCGGGATGCTCACAGTAGGCGTCTGACCCAAATTTTTCGCCCCAGCCCGTCATGATGATCAGCGCATCGCCACGTTCGAGGCGGTGTCCCGTCTCGTCCCGAAGCAGATCTGCGCCGATCTCATCGCCTGCTCCGACATCGACCTCCACTACGAGGCATGGCCGAATGAAGCGTTCGGGCGGGATCTGGTCGATCGTGAGTCCTCCGGGGATGGCATGGGATGGTGCGTCCACATGCGTTCCGGCGTGGGTCGCGGTGCTGAGCAATGTCACATCAAGAGGCGCGCCGTCGGACATCTTGTGCAACCACGACATCTCCACCGGCGGCAGTGGTGAAATCGCCGGTGTACCGTCGCGAATTGGCTGGCTAGCGTCGATGAACCTGGTGGTCATGCGTTCAAATCTCTTCTCTTGTTGCCAACGGAAGCACCTGCAAACGGCAACGGCGTTCTGAGCACCGGTTGAAATCTGCGCTCCCAGGCTTGCCATCGAGCTTACAGTGTGCCTATTATCAGTTCTTAATTCAGAATTATCAAATGTTAATTGGTTGACTTGTCGCTCTCGAGGGGACGCGATCAGCAAATTCGCAGGATAATTGAAAAAATTGGAGGGAAACCGATGAAGAACAGACCACTTGCCCTAATCGCCGTATTGTTGGCGGCCATTCTGATGGCCTCGGCATGCGGCAATGACGACGACGCCGATGCTGTCGACGACACGCCCGCTGTGGATGAAACCGATGCACAGGATGAAGCCGATGAACCGGATGAACCGGATGAACCCGATGAAGCCGACGCACCGGACGATGCCAGCGAAGCGATTGTTGACGGGATGACTGCTGACGGTGTGGTCGTACGGATGGAAGGCGAGGACTACGACGCCTACATTGACCGCCTGTACGCCGCAGCAGCCGGGGAAGGACAGGTCATCTACTACCAGTCCTCCGGAGAGTCTGAACTCGAGTTCATTCGAGAGCAGTGGGAGGCCCTCTTCCCAGATGTCAATTTCGAACCGGTCACCGCCCGAGCAGGCACAATACTTGAGCGAGCGTTGCTTGAGGTCGGAACGGGCAACACGCAGGGTGATGTGTTCGGCGCCGCAGGCGTTGAGATGCTGCTGCTCGACAACGAAGGAGCACTAACCGATTATTCGCCGGCCGGGCTCCAATTCGTGAGCGACGACTTCATCTTCGACGGACCCTATATCGGCCTCAACTACCTGTCGCGTCACGTTACTTACAACACCGATAATGTCGATCCGGCGGACCTGCCCTCCGACTGGCTGGGCTTCTGCGAGCCAGAGTGGGATGGCCGCATCGGGTTCGACGCCGAGTCCTTCGAATGGGCCGCCGCATTCATCGATGCTTGGGGCGAAGAAGATGCCCGTGCCTTCCTCGAATGCCTGGCCGACAACAACCCGATCCTGCACCGAGGCACGACGAACGGAACGGAATTGGTGAACGTCGGCGAGTTCGACGTCAAACTCGACGGAATGGGACATGTATCGAAGCGCTTCATCGACGGTGGAGCAGCAATTGGAGTGCAGATTCCGCATGTGGCGCCGATGCCGGCCATTGTCGACATGTCGGCCATCCTCGCCGACCCCCCCAACCCGAACTCAGCACGTCTGCTGCAGGAGTTCTGGTTGATGCCCGAGGGACAGACAGCGATGACCAATGAGGGCAAGGCGACCACCACCTCGACCGCGGACGCTCACCCGTACTGGTCGTTCATGGAGGGTGCCGACCTGCTCGTGCTCGGACCAGAAGAGTCCGACTCGCTCGAATCAGGTTTGCGAGTCTTTAGCGAGGTCTTCGGCAGCGGCTGATTTCGATCAACGCCAAATTCTACTTTGTCGATGGGCCGCGCCCTGACTGTTGACTGGACCCGGTCATGAGACCGGGTCCAGTCAACTTCTCAACGACAAACTCGTCCTGCAATTGGGAACTTGACATGACCTCCAACTTCGAAGAGCAATCGCAGACATCGACAGACCGTCCGGGAGCAGGAGGCGACGGCGGATTCAATGCGAGCCGAATCAAGAGGCGCCGTTTAGACCTCCGCAACCCACTGTTCATTGCTGTCACCGCGTTGCTCGCGTGGCTGATCATTGTTCCAATATGCACCCTGATCTGGGGCAGTTTCTCGTCAGCCCGCCCCGGTCGGGACGATTACTTCTCCGCCGAGTCGCTGACGCTCGACAACTACAGCCGCGCCCTCGACTCGGGTCTCTGGGAGGTGCTTGGAAACACCGCGATATTCGCGGTCGGAACATCCCTGCTCGCCTTCGTGTTCGGAACTTCCCTCGCCTGGGCTGTCGAGCGAACCAACACACCGTTTCGCAGACTCATCACTCTCCTCGTCCTCGCTCGTCTCATCATCCCGGGCATTCTGACCACGGTCTCGTGGATCTTTCTGGCCAGCCCCAGGATCGGCTTGATCAACAAGTGGTTCGAAAGCTTGTTCGGGTTGGAAGAACCCATCATCGATGTGTTCACGCTCCACGGGATGATCTTCGTCGAGGCGCTCGACGTGTTTCCGGTGTCCTTCCTTCTCATGTCAGCGGCGCTGCGTTCGATGGACCCCTCCCTCGAGGAGGCATCTGCGGTCGCCGGCCACAGCACGCTCAGCACAACGTTCAGGGTGACCTTGCCGCTCATTCTCCCGGCGATCCTGGCAACGTTCATCTACCTCCTCATCCGCGGGGTGGAGACCTTCGAGACCCCGACCCTGATCGGCCTCCCGGCGGGTATCCGCACATTCGTGGTCGAGATCTGGCAGCGCACCAGTGCTGTACCGACCGATCTGGGACTCGCCGCGGTGTATGCCGTCTTCGTCCTGTTGTTGGCCGTTGTCCTGGTCTGGGGTTACAACCGCGCGACCCGCCACAGCGAGTCATACCAGATTGTCAGCGGCAAGGCGTTTCGCCCCCGTCGAATCGATCTCGGCTGGGCTCGCTGGATCTCCTTCGGTTTTGCGGCGTTGATTCTGATGCTCTCGATCGGCCTTCCCATGATCGTGCTCGCATGGGCAAGCATTCAGCCGCCGTTCTCGGGGGTTCCACCGCTCACGATCGACGTGATTGCCGAGGGCAACTTTTCGCTGGAGAACTATCGGGACGCCTTCGACTCCGAACTCACGCGGCGGGCGATCTGGAACTCGACCATTCTCGCTGTCAGCACAGCCACGATTGTCACGCTCCTGATGGCGGTCACCGCATGGATCACCGTCAAGTCAAGGATCCGCGGGCGAGGGTTGCTTGACCATCTGGCGTTTGCTCCGATAGCCGTACCCGCCATCATGTTCGGCCTCGCCGTGCTGTGGATGTACCTTGTGCTGCCGTTCCCCGTGTACGGAACCTTGTGGATCCTGTTGATCCTCTACGTCGCACGCTTCCCTCCGGTGGCCCTCCGCATCCTGTCAGCGCAGACAACCCAGGTGTCCAACGAGTTGCAGGAGGCGGCCGAAGTGAGCGGAGCCACGTGGTGGCAGAGCTTTCGAACCATCATGCTCCCGCTCCTTCGACCAGGACTCGTAGCGGCATGGATCTTCGTGATGGTGCATGCGTTTCGCGAACTCGGCGCATCCGTGCTCGTTTCGTCGTTCGGCACCGAGGTGGTAGGTGTGGCGATCCTCGACCTGTGGGAGAACGGCAGCTTTGGACTGTTGAGCGCCTTTGGAATAGTCATCATGACCGCATTGTTGATTGCTGCGCTCGCCGTAGCCGGGCTCAGTGAAAGATACGGGGTGACAGAACAGTGATCAAACTCGAGGAAATCGTCAAGACCTACCCTGGCAGCACAGAGCCGGCAGTCAAGGGAATCGACGTGGTCGTTGCGAATGGCGAGTTGGTGACCCTGCTCGGGCCTTCAGGTTGCGGCAAGACGACCACACTGCGCTGCATCGCCGGGTTGGAGATGCCCGACACGGGGCGCATCCAGATTGGCGATCGGACCGTATTCAGCTCTTCGGAGAAGATCAGGGTGCGGGCCAACCAGCGCAATACGGGGATGGTCTTCCAGTCCTACGCCATATGGCCACACATGACCGTGGCCGAGAACGTCGCGTACCCGCTGCGCGTCGGGCGCGTCAACAAATCCAGTGCGCGAGAGAGGGTCGACCGCGCCATCGACCTGGTCGGTCTCGGCGATTTCGCCGATCGGCCGGCGCCCAACCTCTCTGGTGGTCAGCAGCAACGTGTTGCCTTGGCCCGTGCGCTGGTGAGCGAACCGCAAATCCTGCTTTTCGACGAGCCGCTCTCCAACCTTGATGCCACACTGCGCGAGTCGATGCGTCAGGAGATCCGCGAGGTGCAACAACGGCTGGGAATCGCCTCGCTGTACGTTACGCACGACCAGACCGAGGCGCTGGCAATCTCCGATCAGGTTATTGTCATGTCACACGGCGAAATCCTCGATGTAGGCGCCCCACAGCGCATCTACGAACGTCCTTCATCGCTCGCGGTGGCCCGCTTCATCGGCCTGGCCAACATCTTCGAATTGACCGACATCCGCGGAGACGGCGATCTCTTCAAGGGATCGAGTGACATCGGAACGGTCAGCTTCCGCGAGGACCCTGATTGCCCCAACCGGACGACCTCGGTGATTTTCCGCCTTGAGGATGTCAGGCTCGACCCTCCGGACGCTGACCGCGACGGCATGAACCGATGGGCGGGACAGGTGATCTCTGCGCTCTTCCTCGGCACTCTGTGGGACTGCACGATCCAAGTCGACGGCGGTCGGATACGAGCCCATGTGCCCCGCACGCAGCAGCCGCGGGCCGGAGACGCGGTATCGGTGCATGTCTCGCCCGATGACTGCATACCGATGCGGTGACTTTCGTGCACCGCCATCAAGAACCGATCAACCATCAACTATTGGGAGAAACAAGATGAGCATTTTGGGCGCCCTCGCCACTGTCCACGCACCGTTTATCGCAGGTATGCCCGAGTTGGCGCCAGAGCCGCAACGGTCAGCGGTCAACAATAGCTTTGAGCATCTGAGAGCGAAGGTAGGCGAATTGCAACCGGATGTCATTGTCACCGTGTCAAGCGAGCACATCACCAACTTCCTGGCAGACGATGTGCCGGCGTTCGCGGTGAGCAGGGCCCCGGACAACCCGACCCAACCTGAGTTCGGCCTGCCAGACCGGCGCGTACCAGGCAATGCTGACTTCGCTGAGGGTCTTGTCGAGTTCGCCCGCCGACACGGATTCCCGCTCGAAGGGCGCGACGAGTTGTATCTCGACCACGGCACCAACCTCCCCCTCAAGTTCCTGCGGCCAGAATACGACATCGCGGTCGTTCCCATTCTGGTCAACACAGTCTGGGCACCGTTTCCCTCCACGTCGGAAGCACATGATCTGGGTTCACTGTTGGTCCGGTTCGTTGATGAGCAGTTTCCTCACCTCCGTGTGCTGCTGATTGGCACTGGTGGTATCTCCCACTGGGTCGGCAATCGTCGACACGGCGACATGAATCTGGAGTTCGACCAGTGGTTCATCGAGTTGCTTGTGAATCGTGAAGACGCCGCGCTGCGTTCAATCTCCGACGACGACATCGACCCGGGAGGTGACGGCGCTCACGAAATCCGTACTTGGATCACAATGTCTGGGGCGGCACGCGAAGCCGGCCTTGAACCGGAATTGCTCTTGAGTGAGTCCTTCGTGCCTGGTTGGAACGTCGGCGTGTACCAACTCGCGTGGTTGCCACCGAGTGGTGAGGAGGTCTGACTATGTCAACAGCATCTGTTGAACGGCTGGTTTGGGAGATCCACCGAAGGGGGCGCGGCGATGAGTATCGGGCGGATCCGTCCGCCTATCTCCAAGAAGCCTGCCAACGTCTCGGCGTGACGGCCGAACTCCGTTCAGCCCTTGAGCAGCAGGACTTCGCCCGACTCATCGACCTTGGAGTCCACTCGATGTCTGTTCTGTTCTT
This sequence comes from Candidatus Aldehydirespiratoraceae bacterium, assembly GCA_965208435.1. Lineage (GTDB taxonomy): Bacteria > Actinomycetota > Acidimicrobiia > Acidimicrobiales > Aldehydirespiratoraceae > VXYK01. Next base: position 3,340,834 of record OZ242337.1, read on the forward strand.
CGCTCACGCCAACCATGTGCCCATGCCCAAGTACCTGGACGCGATCGGCGCCGATCCAGAACACGTAGACACATTCCGTCGGATATTCGCCGCGGCCAACCAATCGCGGCCCGGGGCCGATCACGCACCGACCGCGAGCGAGTGAGCATGGAACGGCCGATCAGATTTCCCAGTGGCGACCTCGAATTGTCGGGGGTGCTGCACATACCCGACAGCCACGATGGCGGCCCGCTCCCTTGTTTTGCAGTACTGCACGGATTTGGGTCGAACAAAGACGCCACCAATGTTCGCGGGCCCGTCAAGATGCTGAATGGTTGGGGCTATGCGGCATTCCGCTTCGACATGCGCGGCTGTGGCGAGAGCGACGGTGAATTTGGTCGAGTGATCTGTCTCGAACAGGTTGCAGACACCAGCGCAGCCGTAGACCTTCTCCAGTCCCTTCCCGAGGTTGATCCCGACCGGATTGGGGTGCTCGGCTCGAGCTTCGGCGCAGCAGTTGCGATCTATGCCGCAGGAATCGATGAGCGGCTCGCTGCTGTGGTCTCGTCGGGCGGGTGGGGACACGGTGAGCGGAAATTTCGCCGTCAGCACCCCACACCCGAGGCTTGGATGAAGTTCATGGAGATGCTTGAGAAGGGTCGTCTCCACCGAGAGCGGACTGGCGAACCGCTGCTTGTCGATCGCTACGACATCGTTCCGATGCCAGAGCACCTGCGAACACACCTCAGCGCGCAGTCCGTGACGAAGTTCCCGTCAGAAGTAGCACAGTCAATGTTCAACTTCTGTGCCGAAGATGTTGTTGGTCTCATCTCGCCGCGACCTCTATTGCTCCTACACTCGTCCGACGATTCGATCACGCCGACCGAACAATCAGTTGCGTTGTTCGAAAAGGCGGGTATGCCCGTTGATATGCACCTGATCGCCGAAACCGACCACTTCATGTTCTCTGAGGAGAATACTCGCGTCAGAGAAATCGTACGCGGGTGGCTCAATCGCTTCTTTCCGGTTGCATCGGCGGATCAGGGTGGAGTCGGTTCATGATGCTCCACACCTCCGAGCGGGGGTTGAGGGACGGTAAGACGGTCGTCTTGTTGCATTCGCTTGCGCTCGACGCCGGTGTCTGGCGATTCGTGGTTCCGCCTATAGCCGAGAAGTGCCGGACTCTGGCGCTTGATCTTCGAGGACATGGTCAGTCACCGGCAGGCACCGACTTCACAGTGGAGGAGATGGCCGACGACGTCGTCGAGACCGTTCATGCTCTTGGCGTCCACTCTTTCTTGTTGGTCGGCCTGTCTCTGGGCGGTTGCGTTGCGCAGGCAGTCTCGTTTCGGCACCCTTCGGTGGCCGAGAGCCTCGTTCTCGCGGACACGACGGCTTGGTATGGCGACGACGGGCCGCGGAAATGGCGTGAACGGGCTGACCGGGCCCGAAGACAGGGGCTCGGGTCTTTGGCAGGGTTTCAGTTGGATCGTTGGTTCAGCGAGAGTTTCCAAAGAGCGAATCAGGACCTGTGCCGCGAACTGCTCGCAACCTTCAGGGCAAACGACATCGATTCGTATGCAGCAACATGTGATGCTCTGGGAAGATACGACGGGCGCGGTGCCGTGGAGGAAATCGAGGCACCGACAGAGATCGTCGTTGGCGAGCACGATGGTGCTACGCCTCCATCAGACGCACACGACCTCGGCGAGCGGATTGAAGCCTCCCGCGTAACCGTTTTGCCTGACGCCAAACATCTCACTGCGCTGGAACGCCCCGATGCGTTGGTCGATGCGATCAATCGGTTATTGGCCGCACGCTGACCTCGGCCGTGTCGACCCTATGCTTCATAGGCCATCAATCTCGGATGCAAACCATTGGAATCGACGTGAGAAAAAGCGAATCTAAAGAAGCGACCTCCAGGATTCGTCGGGACCGGAGCGACATCCGCGACCTGCTGATCGAATCGGCAGTGGTGGAGTTTGCGATGTACGGTTTCGAGGGCGCAGCGACCAGGTCGATCGCCGAGCGGGCCGATGCGCACCAGCCGCAGATCAACTATCACTTCGCGTCGAAGGAAGAACTATGGCGTGCTGCGGTCAATCACCTGTTTGGCCTTCTCGACGCCGAGCTTGCGGGGATCGAAGACAGCGAACACCCCGCCGGGGCATTCGCTGAGAGCATTCGCCGACTTGTTTTCTTTGCCCACAAGAACCCTCACCTGAACCGCATCATCGTACAGGAGACGAGTTCGGCGAACCCTCGCACCCGGTGGCTCGCCGAGACCCATGTACGACCCCGTTTCAACGAGCGGCGCGAGATCTGGCGACAGCTTCGTGCCGACGGTATCGCCGCGCCGATCCCCGAAGAGTTCGTGCACCACGTATTGATAGGAGCAGTCTCGTTGCCCTACGTCGCCCGAACAGAGACTTGTCTGCTTCTCGACACAGATGAACTGGACTCAAGTCTCATCGCGGCGCATGCCGAGGGCCTGGTCGCTACGTTTTTGCCAGGGCTCCACCGGGACTCTTCCATCCGAGAACAGTGAGGTGCTCCAACTCCAGTGGGGGTTGGCGCTGTCGCTCACTCCATCACGGAGGCACCAGCCGCTGTGTCCAATACAGCTAGCAGCTTGGAATCGGGGCGAGGCGGTCGTTGACGATCTCGTGGAGTTCGACTGTCGAATCGGCACCGCGCCAGTACTGCGAATCGCCGATCGCGAAGACGCGGTGTTCCGGCCCGTCTTCGAAGGACCGTGCGGTACCAGCCACGATGCCGTCCACCACGACGGCGAAGGCGATCGGCGCGCCCGGCGGTGCGTCGATCTGTCCGAAGACGTAGCCGATCGCCCCGTCGGGTTCGGGAATCGCTGTTGGCCGTTCTAGGACCCAGCAGTGTGCGGATCGGCTGCTCGTCCTGTCCCGCGCCGCGGTACCGATCAGTGCGTGCGCTCCGCCGAGTCCGTAGAGGCTTCCCGAGGCCCCGTCGCCGAACACTTCGTGCGTTCTTTGAGCCGACTCTTTGGTGACCGCCGTGAAACCCTCTGGTATTCTCACCGAACCGCCGATCCCGTCGACGGCGCGGCCTGCCGCTGGTTGTGCGCTGAACAAGTCACGCCCAGCGAAATCCCATGGCGCATCAACTTCGAGCAGCGCCGCGATCGTGGGTACGACGTCGATCAACTGAACCGGCTGGGATAGAACGGTCCCGTTCGTTTGGTGAGGTTCCTTCAACAGCAGCGGTACGCCTGCGATACCACCCACGTTCAGTTCGCCCACCCCTCTCGACCGCTCGCCTGCGACAAAGGAGATCCCGTGGTCGGCGGTGATGATCACGATGGCACGGTCGAAGTCTCCGATTTCTTCGAGACGATCCAGATACTCCCCGAGCAGTTGGTCCGTGAAACCGAGTTGCAGAAGATGCCGTTGTTGTCCGAACCTGGCCGTGATCTCGTCGTTGTCCCATTTCGAGAAGTATCCGGGCAGGCCGATATCGGCGTAGATCGAGCCGTCCGGTCTGAGCCGCCAAGGCACGTGCGGCAACAGCGTGTGCAGGTAGTGCAGGCGAGGATGTTCCTTCGGTTGTATTGCCGCGACCTCTCTTCGAAAATCGAAGACCCGCGTGTCGAGGGAGATAAGGCTGTCTAGGAACGCGGTTCGTTCCGCGGCGATGCGCTCCGGGTCCATGGGATCGGTGTCGATGCCGGTTTCGAGCGCGGTGGTGTTCAGCAGTGTGGTCGTCGGTGCACTCTGAAGCAGCGATGACTGCGTGGTCGTCGTGGTCGAGGTCTGCGTGGTGGTTGTGCCGGCTGTCGTGGTTGTGCCCGTCGTGGTGCTTGTGGGTTCCTGGGCGGTCGGGATCGGGGCGGTGGTTGTGGTCAGATCCCCTCCGAAATCACCCCAAGTGGCACCGATCGACGGAAGCCCCAGGTCTGTCCCCTCCGGCGCCACGAGATGCCCGAACACGATCGCTGCGTCCTTGAACAGCAGCAGAGCCAATGACTCCCCGTCGCTTGGATCTGTGTCGTCGCGGGTCAGCGCCGACGGACTCGAAGTGGTCGCAGATGAGATCGTGGAGGAGGTTGCGACCGTGGTTGTCGGCGCGGCTGAGGCCGTTGGAGCCGTGGTGGCAGCGGGTGTAGCCGGGGCGGCGGTCGTGGTGGGAGCGGTGGTCGCCGTAGTCTGGTCGTTGGCCGCGATCCAGTCGAGGATCTGCTCGGGCGGTGAGCCGTTGCACACTGAATCGGGGCACAGGTCAACGAGCGGGTCCGAGGAGGAGACGTCGTACACCCCGCCCAACAGGGTGAACAGGTTGTGGGGATACATAGAATAGACGGGCGCCGGCTGGGTCTCGATCGTGCTCGCAAGCAGTGCCGGTACCGCCGCTTCGGTGGTGAAACCCACCGTGGTGGCGTTCTCGAAGACATGTGAGGTCTCGGCTAGGCGAGCGAAATTGGGATAGCGGACTGGGTCGATGTGCCCGGTCCTGTCGAGCAGCGAATTCCATGGCAGCTCATCGAAGACGAGCAGATAGATCGGCGGGAACCTCTCGTTCAATCGCTCGACCATCGAGGCCTGCCCGGCGGTGTTCCCACCGGCCGCAGCACTCTCGGGGCCGTCGCGTCCGTTGCCGGCGTTGGGCGGCTCGACCCCGTCGAATGAGGCGCTGTCCTGTTGGTCTTCGTCGTCACGCGAGTCGCCCAGGTCCGTCTCAAGGTCGGTCCCGAGCAGGGTTTCGAGCGTCACCGCCTCGACGTCGTCTGGGAAGACGACACTGTTGGCTGCCGAGAAGAAGAGGAAATGGACGACAACGGCCGGTCCCAGCACCGCCAATACCGACACGACTGAACGAACCCGGTCGTGTCTCAGGTACAGGGTCATCAGCCCGTAGGCGCCGGCGACGGCGATTGTCACCACGAGCCAGGCCGACCTGCCGATCACGTCCACCACCTGGATGACGAACAGGAACGTCAGCGTGGCCATGGCCGCCCGGAAGATGTGTTCCCCCAGCCGCTCCGAGAGTGTGTGCCCGGCGAGCATCGCCGCGCTCAGCACAAGCGCCGGAGCCAGAGCCACCGTGATCGCGAACACCACGATCTGGCCCGGCGAACTCGAGTGGGCGGTGAAGAATGTCGGATTCTCACCGAGGATGCCCAGCAGCGGTTGGCTGATCGCCAAGGTCGCGAGCACCAGCAGATGAACCGTTCGCCACAGCAGTGTCTTCACCCGAGAAGTGTGACCCACTTACCGCGTTATCGCACACAAACCGGCGCCGTGCCCCGGTCAGTGAGCGATCAGTCCCATTGGGGGACGGCGTCGATGAACTCGAGCGCGGCGTCGATGAAACCGAACTGTTTCGGCAGCCCGAAGTGGTCGATGCCCGGGATTGTCTTGACGGTGGCGTTCGGCAGCGCATCGGCGAGCGGCTCGGGCGGCCCAGCGAAGTCTTCACTGCCGATCACTATCAGACAAGGTGCCTGGACCTTCCCCAACTGTTCGACTGTGAAAGGCCGCCGCTCCCGTGCGAGACAGGCTCGAAGCGCTTCGGAGTCGTTGCCCGGAGCGGTGATCAGTGACTCGAATCGGGCCTCCACGCTGCCTTCCAAGGGTCGGCTCTCACCGAAGTCGACGACGTTGCGCCCGATCGCGGCGAGCACAAGCCGGTTCACGCGTTCTGGGTACGACATGGCGATACCGAGCGCGGTGTGGGCTCCCAGCGAATAGCCGATCACGTCGGCCGGCGAGTCGGGGAACCTCTCCAACACAGGTGTCACCAGATCGTCGTAGGCCTCTGGTTCGGCGGGCTTCGGCGCCTCACCGTGACCCAACAGGTCGATGCCTACAGCACGACGGCGCGCGTCTTTGAGCAGGTCGAACCAACCAGGTTCCCGCCAGGTCCGCTCAGTCGAAGTGGCGAACCCGTGGATCAGAACAACAGGCGGCGCCATCACCCCACCGTCCCCACCAACTCAGGTCCCAAACCCCAGTCCTCGTGATTTCTCACTCCTGATACCTTTCCAGCGTCGGTCGTGCGGCCAAGATTCCTGGAGTCCGGCTCGTGTCCCTGATCCAAGATCTGCTGTCAGCACACATCCAACCGATGGTTCTAACAGATACTCGTGTTCAAGGTTCAAGTCCCGACGGTGAATCGGCTCATGATGCGCGATGCGGTTGCGCGTGAAGTGGAACTTCTTCATTCGATTCTCGACCTCTCGTCGGATCTGGTAGGGGTTCCCGGTCTCCGGGTGTAAGGGGAATGCAGAGCCGATCGCAGGTACCCACAACGAGGTCAGGTATCTCTTGTGGCACAGGTATCGCCAGAACCCGAGGTTCAGCTCGGTGATGACCTTGCCATAGACCTCGGGTCGATGACGCCGGGTGGCACGTTCGCGAGCGCGAGCGATTGCTTGGCTCATCGGTTCGTGCTGCTTGCCTCGAAACAGGTGGTGTTGCTGATACCAAGGGCCTTCCCACCCACTGGTCTCGCCGTGTTCGACGAGCGTGTCCGTGACGATGTTCCTGAACACCACCTCGAAACGGCCGATGTCCTCATGCATGGCTGCGCCTGCTCGGATGTTCCAGTCGTAGAGACTCAGCGCTTCTCGAAGCTCGCCGTCGGTCTCCGACAGGTACGAGCTGAGCCGCTCTCGCGTGAGGCGTTGAGCGACTGTTTGGTTGTAGGTGCTTGACATTACCGCCGCCGCCTGTAGGCTTCTTCAAAGCCCCGGAACCGTCAATGCCTCGGCAAACGGCCGGGGTTGCGTCTTTTTCTGACATTGTCTCACGAGTAGACTCATATCTTACCCTATGTCATCCAATAGCAAATCCAGGAGTCTCGGTCACGCTGGCGAGAGTCAACTGAGTTCAATCTTGGAGTTGTTCGAATGGGGACCCGTTTCGACCGGGAAGCATGACACCGGTACCGATCTCTTTGTCCAGGTCAGGGAGCCAGACCTGTTCGATGGTGAGGCTGTGCTGGGAGTGCAGGTCAAGACAGGGAAATCCTATTTCAAGGAGCAATCGAGGAAGAACGGGGATATTTGCGGTTGGTGGCATCAAGAGACCCCTTCGCGCCGGTTTGACTACTGGACCAAACACGTCGTGCCGCACGTACTCGTGCTGTGTGATCCGTGCGATCCGGAGGATCCGAGAACTTGGAAATTCTTCTGGGTGTACGTCACACCCGAAGAATTGAAGTCTACTGGGAAGGGTCGCAAGATTCTGGTACCAGCGAACCAGGTGATTGACAAGGAGCATCGCAAGCAGCTTGCAGCGGTCGCCTATGACCGGAGGCATCCACCAGTCTTGGAGGGAACGGCATTCCGTGCAGCGGCCGAGAATATTGCAAAAAACCAGCAACTGAGGCATGCGCTGATCGCGCCCAGGCTTGTGGCACCTCACCGCAACACCGGTTACGAAACTCCGATTGGAGCCGTGGAAGGGATAGCGCTGTTGGCCCAAGGTCGCTTCGACGACGTCGATGAATTCGTGAAGCGACATGCAGAAGTCCCACATCCGAGAGATGAACCGACCGAGGGAGGAGACTGGATATGGTCCTTCGCTGCGGCGATCTGGAATTGGGCAGAAACAGACTCCGTTGACCGTCTCAGAGCTGCGTATCAATCGGCTCCTAATGGAACCGAACAGGCAGCTAGTGGAGTGTTCTTGGCGTGTGCCCTAAGGCGATTCCACATTCATGGCGAAGTCACAGGACCGTACGATGGGCACGGCGAAGCAACCGCAGTGCTAGATGAACTCCTAGAAAGAGCCGACCTCAATCCGGCTGACCATGGATGGGTTCTGATCCAGCGGGCCTGTACCAAGCTGGATGTTAGCAACGACGACGATGTCCGATCTGACGCTAGCACCGCGTTGAGGAATTTTGTTGACGGTAGCGATGTCACCGTCACTGCTCTAGCAGCAGCGGCCACCGGCCTGCTGTGGAGCATGGACGCGGCCAGCAACTTCGCGGAGGCCGATCTGCGCGACTTGTTGACGACATCCGACAATGCGGTCTCGTGGTGGCAAGCCCAGACGGTGTCGACTGCGCTCTCCGCTGCCGCGACGACACGGTTCCGTTCATGGACTGAGAAGCGTGAATTGATTTCTTTTCGGAGCAACACGACTGACAACAATCTGTTCTCGGCCGAGTTGAACGCCGATCTGGTGGGCTCCCACGGCACATGGAGGCACATTTCGTCACTTAGGGCACAGCATCGTCTCGTGAGCGCGGCGGACTCGCGGGACGAAGTCCGGGAGTTGCTCGAAGGACTTGACGCCCTGCGTCGAAGCGGGGACTGCTCTTCGTTGGAGTCGTCCATTGCGCATCTCAGGCGAGTCGGTCCGACCGAAGCGATCGTGAAGTTTGTGAACAGAATCCCGAGCGATGGTTGGACCTCCACCGAAGCTCCCGCGAATTTCGACGCTCTCCGGAGAGCCGGTGACCTGATGGACGAGGCAACCGCTACCGATCTCCTGGTTTGGATCACCCGACTCATGAGCCGTGACACGAACGAGTACGACGAACGGATCCTTCAAACGGTCATTGCCGAGCATGCGGTGTTTTACGCGGCCGAGGGACTGATGTCGTCCGCTGCTGGCCGCGCCCATCAAGCGGTGGCCGAAATGATAACCACTCTCCCTCAGGCAGCGTTTGACGATTGGTCTAGCCGCCTTCCTGTCGTGATTACCCAACTTGAGTTCGACCACGTAGCGGTGCCGGAACGAACTGCGCTTAGTGAGTTCGCCTATCGGGACCACGGTCTTTCAGGGACAGCCGCGCTGCGCTGGCTGGTGGCAAATCACGACACGGAAGCACTAGCTGAGCTGAAGCACCGTGCCAGAAACGGTGAGACCACAGTGTTGTCTGCAATTCCCGTGTCTGAATTCGAAGAGGCTGAAGCTCGGCCGATCATCGATCGACTCGCAGACAAAGTGAAAGACATGGTCTTGTCGGCCCGCAAGGGCACGTTCAATTTGGGGGGATCCGATCACGGTGGTGTTCTCACGTCGTTGAACCTCCGGTTCCCGGGAGTTGCGTGCTGGGATCCAGTCATTGAGTTGCTGTTTGAGTCGCGCGCGTACGAACGTGACAAGAGGTACGCGTGCACACGCATCATCAATGAATCTGAACGGATGCCAAGCCAGATCAGCGAAAGGCTGGCCGGGAGCATCGGCGCCATAGGGGAGGCGGCAACCGTCACTGGAGTTGCGTCGGGCGCCAGCATTGCCATCGCAACCGGTATTGCTATTGGTGCGCCGAGCGGTGATGAGGCCGATACAGCGATTACACGGCTCGCATCTGGGTTTCGGCAGGAGCGTCAAGATGCCGCTTTGTTGCTTGGCGCAGGACATCGGCCGACCATGCAGCCTGCTCTGGCATCGCTAATTGCAGACGCACGCTTCGAAGTGAGGCACGAGACGGCCGTAGCGGTCGGAAAACTCGCAGCCGCGAGCCCGAGCCCTCAAATCGAAGGTATGGCAAGACGTATTGCAGGAGGAGAAGGGACGGATCTGTCCGAATCGTTGCTTCTTGGACTTGTTCGACAAGACGAGCAGATGTCAGAACTTGGCCTTGAGATTGCAAGACAAGTCGTGCAGAGTCCGTCTGCACGAGTACGGCACCGAGCGCACCGACTCCTCAAGCGTCACGGGGCGCAATGAAGCGCAATGAAGACCGTTTCCAATATTGAACATGAAGCAGACCACTGGCCGTCAAGCGGGTCCGGCAGAACGTAGGCGCGTAGGATCGCCAAGGCCAGCGACGAGGCGTTCGATGATGGTGATCGGAGTGCCACCAGTGCCAAATCGGCTCGTATTTCTCCGATCGCACCAGAAACCGCAGCTGTTTCACTGCTCGAGCCCAGCGTCGCTCGCTATCGCAGACCTAGGAACTTCCTGCTCAGGGTCATGTCGTCTGCGTCGAGTAGTGGCATCCGCTCACTCGCAGGCATCAGCACCACGCCCCGAGGAGCCGATATCAGAGTTCCGCCAAACGTGGAACTTCCGTTGCTTGGGAGAATAGCTGCGGTTGCGACGCAGCGAGCAGAAATTGACGCCCATCGAATGCGCACTCCGGTGCCGACTGATCCATTTTGTTCAACGTATTGATGCCCAACGACAAGGTCCTGCTGATGCGCGAGTTGAATTACGCCACTAGTACAGACGTCCACACAGACCACTTCGCCGTGAACCAACGACTACTGGAGATCTCCCCCTGGCGGACGAGCTTGAACGATTTGATCTGGCTTCGCAGCGTCCTGCGAATGAACGGCTCGGTCTGATCCGGGAGCACTTCCGCCACTCGCGCATGAACGCACCGTATGACCGCGGACAACGACGGTAAGAACTTTCGCTCTCGTCGCCCTGTGCGTCGGGGGTTGTGGTAGGCGCCGCCGTTTACCAACCGGCGAGAGGTACATCTACCGCTAGCGAGACCAGTAGCCGGGTCGGGCCTGACGTCTGGCCGCGGCCGTCGTCGGTGGGGCTCTTCGGTGGGCTTTTGCCTTCACTGCCACGCATGTGCCAAGATTATCGGGGCATTGTTCGCCAAATGGGAGCAGGCTTCGATCTGGCGAAATAACCCCTAGCTAGAACGCATTTCGGTGACGCTCTGTCAGGGTCGGAATCGGCTACGGCTCAGCCAGAACCGCCGCGGGGTCAAGTGATGCGGCTGCATGAGATGGAAGCACGCTTGCGACAAGTGCCATCGCGACTCCGGCGGCGGATGCGGTCACCATCGCTGAGGATGAGAGCACCGGCACCCAGTCATTCCATAGCGCAGCTAGTGCTATCCCGGTCACTCCGGCGAGCATTCCACAAACGACGCCAGCGAAGCCGAGCATCCCTCCGGACGCCATGAACTCCACGAACACGTCAACGCGGGATGCTCCCAAGGCTCGCTTCAAACCAATCTCGGCTCGACGTTCCCCAACACTCGACATCACAGCCGAGTTGATCCCGACCACCGAGACGAGCCCGAGAACCGCAGCGAAGCTCCGGAGTACCGTGGCAGCTGACTTATCCACCAGCTCCCCAACATCGTTCGAGTTGTTCACCTCCACTACGGAGCGCGCCGAGCTCGGAGAGAATGGCACAGCGATTGCGGACGCGACCCTTGCGACTTCGTGAGCTGCGCCTGTAACCGTTAGCATGTGCAGCTCGTCGGGGTGTTGTAGCCCTTCGTCATCGATTTCGTTGCGGTAGGGCACGATTACGGCAGCATCGATCTCTCTACCTAGGCCGTCAGGGGTGATGCCGACCAAGGCAAACGAGTGGCCGTCGATAGTCATGATTGCACGTCCATCCGCGAACGCGACGTTGAGGAGGCGGGCCGCCGCTGAACCAAGAACAGCAACTGGAAGAGCCTCTCTGCCGTCTATAGAAGTGATCGCTCGGCCCTCTACCGGGGCCAACTGACTGACTGTCAACAGGTCTCCGCTGGTCGCCAGCACAGGGAGTTCAAGACTGGGCGATCTGAGAGGGTCGGTCAGGCTGCGGACCTGCACGACGTGACTCCGGTCGCCTTGTGCGATAGCAGAGACCGAAAGCACGAGTGGTACGTCCTTGAAGTTGTCAACTGCCTCCCAAGAGAGTGGAGAGTCAGCGCCGCTGTCATTGAGTGGATGCACAGCCAGCCGATTCTCGGAAGGCCGAGCGATTGCCTCTCGCAGCGATCTAGCAGATGACTCGCTCAACCCGAATGCGAGCAGATAGAGGGCCACGGCCACCGCAACGCTCAACATCGTAAGGACTGTTCTCCGCGGCCGTACTACGAGGCTACGGAACGCCTCTGCGAGAACCCGTCCTTGTCTCAACACGCGTCCGACTTGTGAGCGTGAAGTCGACCGTCGCGCAGATCGTAGATTCGGTCCACGGACGACCAGGTCGCCGGGTCATGGGTAGCGAGAAGAAGTGCCATCCCGCGGTTGCTGCAGAGGTCAAGCAGAACGTCGCGAATCTCCCCGGCCGTTGAGGCGTCGAGATTGCCAGTGGGCTCATCGCAGATGAGGAGCGCCGGGTCGCCGACCAATGCGCGAGCGATTGCGACACGCTGTTGTTCTCCACCGGACAACTTGCCCGGCACGGCGCCGACACGATGACTCAGGCCGACTTGGTCGAGCAACTTACGGCCAAGCTGAGATGCCTCGCGTCGCGCGAGTGTTGGATGGTACATCGCCCCGAGCAGGACGTTCTCAAGTGCATCACGGTCTCGCAGCAGCTGATAATCCTGGAAGACGAAGCCGATGGATGTGGCACGCAGCCGGGACCGGCGGCGCTCATGCGAGTGAGATACCCTCTCGCCAACTAGCCGGATCTCGCCCGTCACCGGGTGGTCAAGTAAACCGCAAAGCCTTAGGAGTGTTGACTTACCCGAGCCGGAGGGCCCCACGATGGCCACGCTCTCGCCGGCTGCAACCCGGAGATCAAGACCCGCCAGGGTGGGGCTGCTCAGCGCCGGGTAGCTGTAGCCGATGTCCAAAACCTCGAGGACCGCAGGCGTCATTCCTCTGGCTCCCGTCGGACGCCTGCCGCGATGACGAGTCGTGTGCCAGGTTCAAGCGGGATTGAGCTCTCCAACACTTCCACGAATGGAGCGACACTCAGTCCAAGGCGAACTTCAGACTCCCTGATAGCCCCATCGTCTGTGAGGATCAGAACGCGAGGCTGTCCCGCGAGAGACTCCGTGATCGCCGAGACGGGCGCGACGAGCACGTCGTTCGAGCCGGTTGTCTCGACGACAATCGACACCCGAGCAGGTTGACCTTCCAAAGCTGAGTCGCTTCTATCGAGCGTAGCTTCGACCCAAAACCGCCCCGTTTCCGAGTCGACGGTGGGTGAGATCCAGGTCACCTCAGCCGGGTGAACGGCACCATCGGGAGTGTTGAGGACAGCCGTCGCCCCGACAGCGAGCAGTCCAACAGCATTCCTGTCCAATGAGAGCCGAGCGATCTGATTTCGACCTGTCGAGATCACCTCAACCCCAGAAGCGTTTTGCCCTATAGAGATGGGAGCGCCCAAACGTTCGCCTGCGCTCTCGACAACAAGAAATTGTGAGGCCGGAAGGTAGGGCCCGAACGCATAGATGACGTCAACGACTCGGTCGACCTGGTCAGATTTGTTGGTTTCGACTTGCGACCACAAGGCGCGAAGCTGAGTGAGTTGGCTACTTGGGATGGGCCTTTCTGTCGGGGGCATGTAGCCGGCCTTGACATAGAGCCGGGCGACGGCTTGTGCGACGTCGTCGTCGAAGACTTCTGGTTCGTCTACGCTCCTGGAGTCGAGCAGCCCGAGCGACGTTAGCGCTGCCCGAAGTTCGACAACGTCACGGCCTACCGTTGTCGAGTTGATGTCTCGAAAGGATGGGACTTCGCCCGGCAGGAGAAACACTGGCGTCAGGTCAATCTCGAAGAGAGCAGCGCCAAAGGTCAACGGCTCGCCCTCTTCGACCCCGCGTGTCACGACACCTGCGGACCAGTGCCCCGCAAGGGCGTGGGTGTGGCGGTCGGACCACTCAACTGAAGCGTTGCCTACAACCGCGGACTCGAGCCGTCGCATCTCTACGTCGACGGTTACGACCGTGGGTTCCGTCGCTGCGTGGAGGGGCGGATCGGGTCGGCTGGCGACCGTCCATGTCGACCATGCGACGAATGCCCAAGAAATGATCAGGGCCGCTCCGACGGCAATCTTTCGCGGCATACCAGACATCATACGAGTCGACTGTGAGCGGCCGGGTTCGGCACCGGTAAAGCGTTCCCTAGCTACGGGTTGAGCAGGTCCGCGTGGTCGGCGTAGAACTGCGACTCGAGCTCCAGATGAACCTCACGCACCGCCTCCAGAACTCCCGAATCGGCACGGCAACCTGCGTCTTGAGACGCTAGGGTGATCTCGAGAAGCCGTAGATCTTGTAGTTCGGCCATGGCCTCAGAGGGCGAGTATGACCCGCTGTGTGTGTGCGTCGACTCATCGCCATGTGTATGGCCGTCCGCTGAGTGGGACTCTTTGCCTAGCGGATCGATTGAAGACATGACCTCGTCCACATCGCCAGCGACCTTCATCCAAGGGCCATTGAGAAAGGTAAAGGTGTGTCCGAACTCGGCCATGCATGCCGTCCATGCAGCAGTCGCTGCTAAGACCTCCTCTGAGCCCAGCACACGACTATCGAACTCTTCGGTCGCCTCCACCAAGGCGGTGGCAGAGCGAACGAAGTCGTTGATTCCTGAGGATCCCTGCTCGGTGCGCTGACACAGGTCGTATGCAGCGGTGTAGTCGGCCCGAACAGACGGGCTCAGCTCCTCGATCTGAGACGCCCCGCCACCTGCTTCGAAGTACTCCTGGAGAGCGATCGCCCGGCCAGCGAGTCCGTACCCGTGCTCACGCAGGAACGCATCGTCCAGCCCCGTGGTCACGATCGCTCGACGCGGCGCGATCTGGCTTGATGGCGGCACAAAGACCACCGGCTCATACGTGAACCCAGCCTCGGCCATACAAACGGCAATCGCCTGTTCGAACCCAATCCAGTCCTCGTCTGACGGGGCGATGCTCGCCAGGGCATCATCGACCGATGTGAACTCAGGCGCGCCCGAACCGCTTCCACACGCGGCAAGAAGGCCGACTATGAGCAGGGCTTGGGTTGCCGCTTTCATTTCGATTGTTTGGGTCAGCAGGCGCGAGACGACCAGTGCTGGTAGACCGGAAATAGGACGTATATGTAGTGATTGTAAGCATGCTCATGGACCGGGTTGTCCGCCACGGTGTACCAGAAACGGACGATATTCAAGAGGCTCGTCGTGGAGCTGTGTCCGCAATAACTGGATGAGTGAGCCTCGGCAGTTGCAACGACTCCGAAGGCCCCGAGAGCAATTGAAGCAGCCGCTATAAGGGCTACGAAACGTCTACGCATTCTACGGTTTCCTTCCGTCATGGCTATGTCCCGCTGAGTGGTGTATTTGGGGGTTGAGCCTCGGTAGATGGCCGAGCTGTGAACTCGTCTGTGGTGAGGCTATCACGTTGGGGGCTAGAGGAGGCTCATGGAGTCCTCTGAGAGGTAGCGGCACTGGTTGGCCTGTCATTCGTCGTGGAGGTCGGCGAGGATGGCTCCGACCAGTCGGATGGCGGTTGCTTTGGCGCGGCTGTTAGGGTTCCGGGGACCAGAACGGGGGTGGCAGAAAGATGATCAGCTCATATTTGGACCCGGCATCTGGCAGCGCGATCATCGGCGCGGTCGCAGCAGGCGGAGCTGGCATTGCGGTTGCGGGCCGCGCAGTGCTCTCCAAGCTGGGGTTCGGCAAGAAAACTTCTTCCAACGAAACGCCGATCTACGACGAGACCGACGACTCTGAAGAAGTCGGCGAGCCTGACGAAATCACCCAGTGATGACCCCGGGCTGCGACCCGGAGGCGGTTTACGACAGCGGATCGTTCCGTGATCCAAACTCGCGTGTCTGGCGTGACGGCAACCGCGTGCTGCGAGGCCTCAACGAGGCCGCGGCCACCGATTTCGACGCGTTGACCGCCACGAGTTTCTACCGAGGAGCCTACAAGGCCGGAGAACTGGTCAGCAGCGAGGTGGTCGAAACCGCCTCACCCGACGCGTCCGACTGGTCGCTGGTGCTCGAACATGAGCCTGTCGACGTGATCACGTACGCCCACGAGTGGTCGTTCTCAATGCTGCAGGACGCCGCGAGCTTCACCCTCAAGTTGGTTCGAGCGGCGATCGACGAAGACATGACGAGCAAGGACGCAACCCCCTACAACATCCAGTTCGTCGGGGCGAGGCCGACGTTCATCGACATCGGCTCGTTCGAGACCCACCGGACAGGCGAACCGTGGTGGGGTTACCGGCAGTTCTGTCAGATGTTCCTGTATCCGTTGATGTTCACGGCTTACAAGGACCTCCCACACCAGCCCTGGATGCGGGGAGCGGTCGACGGGATCACCCCCGAGCAGGCTCGACGGGTGCTCCAGGGACGACGCCACTCCAGCAGAGGACTGATCCCTCACGTGTGGCTGCACGCCAAGGCCGACCGGCGTTTCAGCGGAGGATCCGCAGACACCGTCAAAGACCTGAAACGGGCCGGATACAACAAGAAGATCTACGTCGGCTTGGTCGACCGGCTCCGCAAGCTGGTCGACAATATGAGTTGGAATCGGTCCGATTCTGTGTGGGCAGACTACTCGGAGCGAAGCCATTACGCATCGAACGACCTGCTCAGCAAGGCCGACTTCGTGCGTGGAGTCGTGGCGCAACGACAACGTTCACAGGTATGGGACATCGGCGCCAACGACGGAATGTTCAGCCGGATCGCGGCGCAACACGCCGATGCAGTGCTGGCTCTCGACGCCGACGCCCTTGTCGTCGACCGCCTGTACCGGGCATTACGCGAAGACGGCACCGAAAGGATCATCCCGCTGGTCGTGAACCTTGCCGACCCGACCCCTGGGATCGGCTGGCGCGGCACCGAACGCCCACCGCTCACCGAGCGTTCAAGACCGGAGTTGGTGCTCGCGCTGGCGGTGATCCATCACTTGGCCCTCACCCACAACGTGCCGACTGCGGCGATCCTCGACTTCCTGCGCGACCTCGACTCTCAAGTGGTTCTCGAGGTACCCGCCGAATCAGACCGGATGGTGAAAGAACTCAAGAGCCACAAGCGCGCCGGTACCCATGACGCCTACACGCTTCGGGTCATCGAGGCGCAGATCAACGAGCGGTTCGATGTTCGCCGGCGATCAGAACTCCCCGGAGGAACCAGGGTGCTGTTCGACTTGACCCCCAAGGCCTGACCTCCTAGGTCTCCAGACCCGAACGGTTCTGTTGGTTCCTGCTCTGGTTCGCTGCGCTCCACCTCCCGCTCTTGTTGGCTGCGCTCACCGGGACGCTCGGTCCACGGCCTCGCGGCTCCGCAGTCGCTCTGGATCAATCCGCTCGGCCTCAGCTGAGAACCGGAACGCTGCTGAGGGACGCGGCGATGGCCTCATCGGAGAGGTCGAAGTCGCTCACCGCACCGGAGATGTAGGACTCATAGGCGGAGAGGTCCAAGTGTCCGTGGCCGCACATCGCTGTGAGGATCGTCCTGGACTCGCCGGACTCCTTGCACGCCAATGCCTCGCGGATGGTTGCTGCAAGCGCATGGGTCGGTTCAGGAGCGGGCACTATGCCCTCGGTGCGGGCGAACTGAAGTCCCGCAGCGAAGCACTCCGTCTGGCCGATGGCGACGGCCTCGGTCAACCCCAGTTCATGGATATGCGACACCAGAGGCGACATACCGTGGTACCTCAAGCCGCCCGCGTGGATGGCCGGCGGAATATAGCTGTGACCCAGCGTGTGCATCTTGAACAGGGGAGTCGAGCAGGCGGTGTCGCCGAAGTCGTAGCGGTACTCGCCCTTGGTCAGAGTCGGGCACGATGCCGGTTCGACGCAGCGGATCGTCGGCGCCATGTTGCCGGCCAGCTTCTCGCGCAGGAACGGAAGTGCCAGACCTCCGAAGTTCGAACCCCCGCCGGTGCATCCCACCAACAGGTCGGGAGTCTCGCCCACCATCGCCAGTTGGCGAAGGGCCTCCTCGCCGATCACTGTCTGGTGCATCAACACATGGTTCAAGACGCTTCCGAGGGAGTAGCGAATTGCTGGATCGGCTGCCGCCACCGACACCGCCTCGGAGATGGCGATGCCGAGCGAACCGGGATGGTCGGGGTCCGCCGCCAACAGCTCACGACCGAATTCGGTCACCGGTGAGGGGCTCGAGTGCACCGTCGCACCCCACAGTTCCATCATCGTCTTGCGGTACGGCTTCTGGCGGTAGGAAGCTGCCACTTGCCAGACTTCGCACTCCATGCCGTACTGGGAGCAGGCGAACGCCAAGGCGCTGCCCCACTGTCCTGCGCCGGTCTCGGTGGTTAGCTTGGTCACACCCTCGGCGTTGTTGTAGTAGGCCTGAGGGACCGCAGTGTTGGGCTTGTGGGAACCCGCGGGGCTCACGCCTTCGTACTTGTAGAAGATCTTCGCCGGAGTGTCGAGCGCCTTCTCTAGCCGGCGGGCTCGGAACAACGGGCTTGGCCGCCACAGTCGCAGCACATCAAGGATCCCGCCCGGGATGTCGATGTAGGAGTCGCTGCTCACCTCCTGGAGGATCAGCGCCATCGGGAACAGCGGCGCGAGGTCTTCAGGGCCGGCAGGTTCCAGAGTGCCTGGGTGCAGCGGCGGGGGAGGAGGTGCGGGCAGATCCGGGATCACGTTGTACCACTGCGTCGGATGCTCCGACTCCGGCAAGTTAACCCTGTAATAGTCTTCTGCCATGGTCTGATTCCTTTCATGGCGATCATCGTCGGTCAGCGCTGGACAATATCCCAAGAGGCTCTACTCGGCGATTCCACCTGCAGCGATCAGGTGCGCTGTGTCTAGATTCACTGGAGGGAATAGGGTCTTCTCATGGATCGACCGACCTCCGTGGACTTCCACTTCGACGTCATGTGCCCGTACGCCTACCAGACCTCACGCTGGATTCGGGCGGTACGCGAACAGACCGACCTGACCATCAACTGGCGCTTCTTCAGTCTTGAGGAGATCAACAGGGTCGAGGGCAAGAAACACCCGTGGGAACGCGAATGGTCCTACGGCTGGTCGATGATGCGCATCGGCGCGGCTCTGCGACGCATCGACATGGCCCACCTCGACGCCTGGTACGCAGCCGCCGGGAAGGCGCTGCACGAGGACGGCAACAAACCCCACGAGCCCGACGTGGCGCGGCACCTGCTGGAGCAGATCGGACTCGATCCCGGCATCGTCGACGCCGCAATCGCGGACCCGACCACCCATGACGAGGTGAGAGCCGAGCACGACAAGGTTGTGGCGGCGTCCGGTTATGGAGTGCCGACCCTGTTCTTCGCCGCCGCCGACGGCAGCGAGCAGACGATCTTCGGCCCGGTTCTGGTGGACCCGCCCCTCGACGAGGCGGCGCTGCGCCTCTGGGACACGGTCTGCGGTTGGCTCGAGTTCCCGCACCTCTACGAGATCCAGCGTCCCAAGACCAAAGACGACGAACGGGTCATCGCTGCCACCTTCCGGCCGTACCTGGAGGCTCGCGACTGGGTTTCGATCAATCGCGGCGTCGAAGTCGGGTTCAGCGAGGACGGTTTCAGCGTCGTCGGCCCCGCAACCTAGACCTCTTCAGGGCCTGCGCAGCCGAACCTGTACCTGCGGTGCGCGGAGAACGCGCACTGTGCCTGTGTGCGCGGAGAACGCGCACTGCACCTGTGTGCGCGTTCTCCGCGCAAAAACCGGTACTTGCCTTGTCTCACCGGGGCATCAATCGTCTAGCCTCAGAATCGTCATTCACCGCTAACCGACAGAGGAATCATCCAATGGCAACTTCGCAGCCCGCAATCCTCATGGATCTTCAGAAGTACCAGTGGTACGTACACATGAGCCGTACCGAAAACGCCGATCTCGGTCTCATCAAGAGCGCGATAAAGGACAGTCTTGCCGATGCTGCGGCACAGGGAGTCAACCTCTGCGTTCTCGTCGGTCCGACGCTCGCGGACGACCTCGGGATCGAAACCGACGATTTCCAGGCCTACCCCGGCTATGAGTCCCCCGACGGCTCCCGCGTCGCCAAGGGAACCCAGGAAGAGCTCCTCATGTGGCTCCACCACGCAGACAAGGACCTGATCTGGGAGGTGCAGCACACCTTCCGCAAGGCGGTGGCAGGCCATCTCGAAGTGGCCCGCGAGACCCCGACGTTCATCTACAAGAACAGCCTCGACCTCACCGGGCACATCGACGGCACCGGCAACCCCGAGCCCGAGGACCAGAAGGACCGGGGCATCGTCGATGACGGCCAGCCAGGCGAGGGAGGCAGCTACTGCATCGCCCAGCGTTGGGTTCACGACATGGACTACTGGGCCACGCTCTCCCTCGAAGAGGAGGAGAACACCTTCGGGCGCACCAAGGCCGACTCAGTGAAGCTTGAGACCCAGGTGCCGACTTCGCATCTTTCCCACGTCGAGTTGCGCGAGGGCGCCACCGCGGACGAGTCGACCCCCAAGCGGGGCGAGATGGTTCGCCGGTCCACTCCCTACGCGTTCCACGAGGGCACCGTCGGCCTCTATTTCATGGGCTTCTGCAAGACGCAGGCACCGATGCGTGAGCGCATGGAAGCCATGTACGGCACCGGTGGCCAGGCACTCGACGCCATCACCAACTACTCCACCCCGGCCTCGGGTTCGTTCTACTTCGCTCCTTCTGTAGAAGCGCTCGAAGCAGCACTCGCCTAGGTCCGCGGCGCAGACCGCAGATGAGCGACACACCGCGCATTGCGGGACTGGAACCCGTTTTCACCGACATTGACGATGGTGACATTCCGTTCATCGCGGTGCGCAGCCAGCGCAACGCCGACGGTTCGGAGTCCCATGTGTGGGAGAAATGGGTCGCCTTCTCTGTGGATCCGCTCTACCTGGCCCTGTTCGCCCGTTGGGATCCGGGCATGATCGTGCGTCACCACGGGCACAACAGTCCGCACACTCTCACCGTCCTGTCCGGTTCGTTCACCTGCGGTGACGTCGAGCTGGGCCCGGGGGGCCATATCGAGTTGCCGCTAGGAGCCTCCTTCGGCCCGTTCGTTGCTGGTCCCGACGGTGTCGAGCTCTACGAAGTGATGATGGGCGACCCGCGTTCGTGGAGCGATGACATGGACTCCATGAAGCGCTGGTTGGCCGATCGCGGCGTCGAGCAGTTGCCGGACCCGCCGATCGAGCTCCCGGCCGGTCTCGAAGATCTGCGTGCCGTCTTCTCAGCGGGCGCGCAGAGTTCCGAGGGTTGAACCGATGAGCGAACCCAAGATTGTCACCGTCTTGGAGCCCGAGGACGAGTACACCCACGAACCGGACCCGGTCTCGAACTACAACGAGTCGATGTATCTCAACGGCTTCGACCTCCAGCGGGAATTGGGCGCATGGTTCAGGATCGGCAATCGGGTCAATGAGGGCTACGCCGAGATGACGGTCTGCATCTATCTGCCCGACGGCCGGGTCGGGTTCATATACGGACGACCTGAGATCACCAGCAACGACGAGATGCGCGCCGGCGGGCTCGAGATCAGAGTCGAGAAGCCGTTCGAGCATCTGACGGTCAGCTACGACGGCAAGGTGTGTCTGCTCGACGAACCCCGCCAGATGGCCAACCCTCGTGTGGCGTTTCGCGACAACCCCTTCGTCGACTGCTCGGTGCGCCTCGGTGTGACCGGCGTGTCGCCCATGTACGGAGGCATGCCGCAGTACGAAGACGGCACCCCTCTGAAGACTGATGCTTCGAAGAGCTTCGCCAAGGCGCACTACGAACAGCACACCGCGGTTGTCGGAACGGTCCTCCTCGGCGAGGAGACGATCGCGCTCGACGGCCTGGGTTTGCGTGACAAGTCATGGGGACCCCGCTATTGGCAGGCGCTGCGCTGGTACCGCTGGCTGCCGATGATCTTCGGCCCCGACTTCGCCATGATGCTGTCGATAGTCGACCGGGACGGCACTCCCGCCCGCAGCGGCATGGTGCTGGTGGACGGCGAATACTCACTGATCCGAGATTGCAGGATCGAATCGGAGTGGGACTCGGACGACTGCCAGACCGCGATGCGCTGCTGGGCCGCGACCGACGACGCCGAGTACGAGATCACCGGTCATGTGCTGTCGATGATTCCTTTGCGCAACCGCCGCGTCACCGACGACGGGCAGCAACTGCACACCCGCATCACCGAGGCGATGACCCGCTACGAGTGCAACGGCCGCGTCGGCATGGGGATGAGCGAGTACCTCGATCAGATCGTCGACGGTCGTCCCATCGGAACCGACATGAGATGACCGGCATGGGCTCTGGTGAGCGCTGATCTGGCGGACGCGCTCGCCGTCTCGCTGCGCGAGGCGCTCGGTGAGGTCGAGATCAAAGACCTGCAGCGTTTGTCCGCAGGTGCCAGCCGCGAGACCTGGTCGTTCAGTGCGGTCACCCTCGACGGACTCCAGCAGTTGATTCTGCAGCGTCACCGATCGGCTGCTTCGGCATTGCGGACCGGACTCGACGAAGCGTCGCTGATTCGACATGCCCGCGCCGGCGGCGTGGCTGCGCCGGAGATCGTGGCGTCAGACACCGGTGACGCCAACCCGGTCGGTGCGCCGTTCATGATCAGTCGGAGAATCGAGGGAGAGTCGATTCCCCGCAAGATTCTGCGCGACGACGTCTTCGCGAACGCCCGCCAAGGTCTGGTCGCCGACTTTGGTCGAGAGCTGGCAGCGATACACCGCCTGGAGACGACCTCGTTGGATCAGATCGCGGCCATCGATGACCCGTTGGCCGTTCAACGAACGTTGTATGAGGGGTTTGGAGACCCGCATCCGGTCTTCGACCTGGCCTTTCGTTGGCTCGGCGAGCGTCGCCCGCAAGCCCGGCGGCCGTGCGTCGTCCATGGTGATTTCCGCATGGGCAACGTGTTGGTCGACAGCGGTGGACTCACCGCGGTGCTGGACTGGGAACTCGCCTACCTCGGTGATCCCGCCTTCGACCTGGGCTGGCTGGTGGCGCGGGCCTGGCGTTTCGGCGGTACAGGGGAAGTAGGTGGAATCGGCACGAGAAGCGAACTGCTCGACGCGTATCAGGCCAACGGGGGCGAGGGAATCACACTCGACGAACTGCGCTGGTGGGAGATGTTGGCCTGCCTTCGCTGGGGTGTGGTCACCATGGCGATGGTTGCCGATCATCGTCGCGGCCCAAGACGCTCCCTGGAACAGGCAGTGATCGGGCGGCGGGTCGTCGAGACGGAATACGACGTGATGCTCCTGTTGCGACCGGAACTGTCAACGGCGGCCGCAACATGAACTCGATCACATGAACACCGGCGACGAACTCCCGAGGGACTGGCCCCACGATCTGCCCGATGCCGAGGAACTGCTCAAGAGTGTCCGTGACTATCTCAGCGATGATTTGGGTCCCCGCGCCGAGGGCCGCGATCGCTGGATGCTGCGAATCGCCGCCAACGCACTGACCATCGCCGCGCGCGAGGCGCGTTCAGCTCCCCAAGACCGCGCCGCGCACACCGAGCGGTTAAGGAGCCTCGGTGTCAACACTGAACAGGAACTGGCAGAGGCGATCCGCAACGGCCTGCTCGACGACCGCCGAACTGAACTCGCCGAGGCATTGTGGGCAACCACGCTCGACAAACTCACCGTCGCCAACCCCTCCTACCGTGACGATTCGTTGTTCCAGCACGACTAAGTGGGTGGGCGGGTTCGGGGTTCGCGCGTTGTGATTTGTTGGATGGCGGTGGCAAGGTGTGCCCAGAGACAGTAGACGGGCGACTGTGACAGCACAGGCGGTGAATCCGTCCCACGGTGAACCATTGAGCATTCATCGATGCCCCTGTGCCGCTGCCGACGGCAAATTGGTGCAGCAGAGGCTCAGGGAACTCTGAGGACTCTGGCGGGATCACGGTTGGCGGCAATCGAGGCCACAGGGAGAGACGCAACGAGGCTCGTTAGACCGATTGTGATGGCGACCGCCATGATCAGTGACCCGTCAATGGGATAGCGCAGACTTGAAGCGCCGACGGTGAAAGCGGTGACCGCGATTAGAAGTCCCGCCGCGACTGACACCGCTACTTGGGTGAGGATGAGGATGGCGATGTCTGAACGGGTGGCACCGAGAGCCCGTCGTCGTGCCATGTGCCGGGTCTGGGTCGTGTTGGTTACAAAGGTGGTCGCTCCGACCAGGATCCCTGCACCGAGCATCGCGAGGTTCCTGAGTTGTCGGGCGGAGTCGCTGAGTTCGGTGGCGACGTCTCTACGAAGCGCATCGAGATCATCTGGCACAAAGACCTGGAGGTTGATACCGCCGAAGGAAGGGATCAGATCGATCAGCCGCTGTACAGAGGCGGGTTCGTCGACCAGTATCAGGACCTGTCGGGCGGCGATCCAGTCACAGATGTTGCGGGTTGCAATTCCGGGATCGGCGAACGGGTGCGCTACGGTCTGTCGTTGGCCGGCGACGGCGATGAACGCGGGTTCAAGTGCGAGATGCAACGTGCGGGTCGAGCCGGTATACGTTTGCGGAAGCCGAACCGAGCCGCACGGGTCGTCCAGACGCCCGTCGGCGGAGAGGACGTCGACCGTTGGGATCCGCTCACTGGTCGGCCAGCCTTCGGCGGGTCTGGTGTCCTGGACTGTGCCGAGCGCTGTCAGGTTGTCCACGATGGACAGTTCGCGCAGCTGTGAGACTGTGGCCGGGTCGAGGGTCGTGCTTTGTTGGCCGAACTCGCTGTCGGTGATCTTGACGATCCGTTGTTCCGGGCGGTCGAGGGCCGCCAGTGCATCGGATCGTGCATTCTGGGCCTGGGCGCTGACGGCGAGCGGAATGAACGCCCCGACAGCGGCGATCAGCATCACAACTGCGGTCGCTGTGCGCCGCGCCGCCGAGATCGCGAGCGCCTCACGCGTCAGCTTGACCAGACTGATTCGGCGACTGTGCTGCTGGTTGGTCATGTCTGTTAGTCGAGGGACACCACGCGGTCGGCGTACTGGATCACGGCATCGTCGTGGGTCGCGATGATCACCGCCGCACCGGACCGGGCAGCGTTGCCCAGCAGCTCCATGACGATGCCGGAACTCTCAGCATCGAGGTTCCCGGTGGGTTCATCCGCGAGCACGATCGTTGGTTGCTTGATCAGCGCCCGGCACAAGGCGACCCGTTGGGCTTGGCCGCCCGATATGGTCGCAGGCAGGCGACGGGACAGAAGATCGGTGTCGAGACCCACCTCCCGCAACTGGTCGCGTGCTCTTGCCCGGACCCGGCGGGGTGACAACCCGGCAAATAGTGCCCCCTCTGTTATGTTGTCCAACACCGTCCGCGTCGGGTCGAGCAGGGCGTCCTGAAACAAGAAGCCGATGTGGGTTCCCCGCAGCATCGACCTGGAGTAGTCCGACATTGTCTCTGTTGCGTGACCAGCGATTGCGATCTGCCCGTCGACGGGTGACAACAGGAGGCCGAAGAGGCTCAGCAGTGTCGACTTGCCGGATCCTGATCGCCCGGTGACCGCGGAGACGGATCGGGCGGGGAACTCAACGTCGAGGTCGTTGAACAACCATTCGCTCGTTGGATCGAATCGGAAGCGGAGACAACGTGCTTCGGCGCTCGGGCCTGCGGGCGGATTCACCGGCCTGCCACTACCACTGTGCCGGGGTCGAGTGGCTCGACTATGGCTTGGCCGCCGACAACGGCGACGACCTTCACGTCCACTGTTCCGCCGCCCGCCAGGCGAAGGGTCGCATCGGAATCTGCAAGGCCGTTCAGTGCCGCCGCAGGCACGATCGTCCCCTCGGTTGCTGGCGTCACAACCATTCGCCCACTGAGCCGTGTCGGATTCCCCGGCGACAACGTCAAGTTCCTCCATCCGTCGAACTCGTCGGGCGGTAGCGCAAGCTCAATCTCTGTAGCCCGGTCCCGAATCTGAGTTCCAAGCACCGTCATCTCGACCTCGGCGCCGGTCGGGTCGTTCACAACAAAAGTCGCTCCCTCGGCCAGGAAGCGATTCTCTTGGATCTCGGTCAGGGTCACGGTTGCAACCGGGGTCGAAGACACACCCACAAGAAAAGGAGCGCCTGTCGCAATGAGCTCACCGACCCGAACTGACGGGTCGGTAGAAACGAGTCTGGGCAGATCGCCTGCGAATATGACGCTTCCGTTCGGCACGGTGTCGCGGTCGCGGACACCTAGTGTCTCCCACCACTCTCGAACGGCTTGCGCTGTTGTCGGCCCGAAGGATCCGTCGGCATCGGCAGCGGCCAAGAAACCAGCTGAGGCCAGGTGATCCTGGAGCTGTGCAACGTCGATTCCAGCAACGCCAAGCTCCATGGGTCGATACGCCGGGTGTTCCCCTTCGATGACGACGACCGGTTCGCCGTCAACCGTGCCGATCGCCGACCCCGAGGCGACACTGGCGAAACCCCCCGACTCGGCGCTCAGGGCCGTGACGACCCCTGTGTCTCCCAGGAAGGGCAGCGACAGATCTTGGTCCCATTCCAGACTGATCGGTACGGCGTACTCCTCTCCCAGCGTGCCTGCGCGCGCCGCAGCCGTCACCGGCTCGGGAGCCTCACTCTCGACATTGTCGACTTCGCCACCGAATTGCTGGCCCGCCCAGAATCCGGCCCCGACCGCCGCCGCCACGACGAGCGCCAGCATCAGCACTCGGAAAGAAGATCGCCTTACCACGCCGATCCAACTGATTCACTCACCGACAACGCTGATATTAGCAAAGCCGATTCGCGATGGGCACTTGTCATAGGCTTCCTTGAAGGCCCCGAGATCTTCGCGAACCGCAGCAATGAGGAGGTCGCCTACAGACTCCGGATTCGCGGCGTACGATTCGAGGCTGACCAACTCCCCTAGGGCAATTCCGTGATCGATCATGCACTCGCGGAAAGCCACCCACGCGTTGTAGGTACGCTCGGTCATCTCCTCGCTCGGTTCCTCATGGAGGACGAAACCCTCGTCTTCAAGACGCTGATCACACAGGTCGCTCAATGCACTCAATTCCGCCCGCGATTGCGTGCCGTTCCTATCGATGTGAACAGACCCGTCCAGGAACAACTCTGCGTCGATGCCGTTGTCTTGAATGCACGCGACAAAAGCCCGTTCCATGGGGAAGCCATCAGCCGCGTTGCCGGGCCTCCGGCTCTGATCCACTGCCTGGTCTCCGTCAGATGAGCAACCGCTAGCCACCGTCAGGACGATAGTCAAGGCGACAAGAAACTTCGTGCCAACACAACTTATCGTTCGCATCTAACCGCAGCCAGCACCGCCGGACTGCAACGGAGTGGCTTGGACTGACCATGTGTAGCGGCTCGTAGCGCCAGCCCAGATTGTAAACGCGAACGCCACATTATTGTGGCGCCTCTCACCATACGACTCCAAGTAGTGTCGGTGCAAAGTGGAGGTACTACCAGAATAGGACTCTGTGAACACATCGTACCCGCTCTAGCACCCAATCCTGCCTTCCCGGTAGCCAGCCGAGGCTGGACCGGCGAGATTGACCAGAAGCAGGACGACCACGGCTACGAACGCAACACTGTGACGCTTCAACTTCTTGAACATAATCGGCACCTTCTCTCACTAGCGTGGCTTCGGAACCACAGTCTGTCAGGCTTATCGCGTTTGTCAAGCCCCTCACCGTTTCGAGCAACGAGACGATTCAGGCGTCCAGTAGGGGGCGCAGCACTGGGGCGATCGGGTCGAGGTAGACGGTCTGGTCTGGGTCGAGCAGGCCCCGGTCGGCCCAGCGGTTCATGAGCCGCACGACTATCGCGGCGTAGCGGGCGGCTGCGAACAGCACCCAGGGGCCTATGTCTTCGACCTCGTGGCCGCTAACCGTCGAGTAGCGCTCCACCTGCTGTAGCAAGTTGGCACAGCGCCGCTGGTGGACTGCCCAGAACCCGTTCCCGCCTGCTGCCGCCCACAACAAGCGCCAGCAAGCAGCACTCGGAAAGGAGGCCGCCCTGACGCATCGCTCCACCTGGTTCTTCTGTGGACGCCTCAGGTAGGCGAGGGGGGCGTTGTTCAGGCTGGTGTGAATTGCCAGGCCGCCAAGAAGACCGAGCCGCAGATGGAGGCGGTCGCCACAACGAACGCCCAGACGTCTCTGCTGCGTTTGTCCGACAACGTCGCGAATCGGGTGTCGACCGTGGCGAACTGTTCCTTCACCTCGGCGAACTGCTCGCGGACCTCAGCGAACTGCTCTTTCACCTCGGCGAACTGCTCGCGGACCTCAGCGAACTGCTCTTTCACCTCGGCGAACTGCTCGCGGACCTCAGCGAACTGCTCTTTCACCTCGGCGAACTGCTCGCGGACTGCCGCGAACTGTTCTTTGACTTCGGCGAACTGGATGTCCATCTTGGCATTGAGTGCGACGAAACCGGCCTGTGTCTTGGTCTCGAGGTCTGCCAGGTCACGTTTTGTGGCCAGCTGCTCCCATCCTCCGGGTGGTTGCTGTGCCATAAGGTACTCTGCTCCCTGTTCACCTATCGTGTCGGCGATACTGGTGTAGATCTCGGCTCGCTGCTGCTCGGTCAGGGCCACTCTGGTCTCCCATCCAATTCGTTATGGTCGAGTCACGGGGGAAGTGGCTTACGGGCAACATAGTATCATCAAAACCACTCAGAGACAATCTGATCGAACTCACAGGAGCCGACGCAGTGAGGATTCAGGCTTCCAGCAGGGGGCGTAGCACCGGGGCGATCGGGTCGAGGTAGACGGTCTGGTCTGCGTCGAGCAGGCCCCGGTCCACCCAGCGGTTCATGATCCGCACGACTATCGCGGCGTAGCGGGCGGCTGCGAACAGCACCCAGGGGCCTATGTCTTCGACCTCGTGGCTGCTCACCGTCGAGTAGTGCTCCACCTGCTGTTGCAGACTCGGCACACCGGCCGACACCTCGACACCTGCGAGCGCATGGGACCACTGCTCGAACATCAGGCACCAGCCGAGGTCCATCTCCGGCGGCGCCAGTGCAGCGGCTTCGAAGTCGGTCAGGCACGCAGGCTGGAAGTTCTGCCAGATCACGTTGCCGAGTCGAGCGTCCCCCCAGGTGAGCACGGTCGTGTCAGTCTTGGGAAGTTCCCCGGCCACGCGGTCGAACGCCGCCATCATCAACTCATGGGGCCGCCCGTCGAGTTCCCGCTCGGCGTAGTCGCGCCAGATTCTCAGCTGCCGGTGCCCGTCATTGACGTCGCTGTCGGTCAGCCAACCGAGCCCGGCCTCTTCGATGTCGACCGCATGGACGCTGGCCATGACGTCGAGGCATCTGTAGCCCATGAGCTCCCGCTCGGTGGGGCCGGCGTCGGCGTAGAACCCCGTCAGCACATAGGGCGGGTCCTCGCGCGGTATGTCTCCGCCGACGAAGTCCATAACGAAGAACGGCGAGCCGAGCACTTCAGGGTCGGTCTCGTATCCGAGCAGCGAAGCGATGGGCACATCGGCGTGTGCGGCCAGTGCCGACATGACCCGCCACTGGACCTCAATCTCGTTGTCGACCCCGACCTGGACCGGGTAGACGGGCGGTTCAGGCATCTCACGGCGCAGCACGACGGTGCGCTGCGCAGTCGACGCGGATGTCGTCACCGTGATCGGCACGATCAATGTCTCCGCGGAGTAGCCGCCGCTGGGTCTGTCGAAAGCGCCGACCTCAACGCGGGTCACGTCGTCAAGGTGTTCGGTCAGCCACGCCGCGAGCGGCTCGGCCATGCTGTCGTGTTGGTCGTTCGTCGGTTCGGTCACAGAACTAGATTTGCCGCGTGGTTCGAGGCTGTCGAACCGGAGTACCCTGCCAACCTATGATCCGTCGTTGGCTCCTCGGGTTGTTGTTGGGTGCGTGGTTGCTGACAGCAGCACAACCCGCGGCGGCTCATGGCACCGGAAGCCGCACAGATCTTCCGCTGCCGGCATGGCAGATGGCCTGGGCGGCGGCGTTCTCGGTGATCGTGTCGTTCGTGGCGCTCGGAACCTTCTGGGACAAGCCGCGCCTGGCCGCTGCGGCAGGTGGTCGCCGGGTCTTATCGCTGGCGTCCCCGTCGGCAAGGTTCGTAACGGCAGTCTGCAAGCTCGTCGGAGTATTGGGATTTGCGTTGGTGATCGCAGCGGCCTGGTGGGGCAAACCCACTACGGCGGTCAACATCGCCCCGACCGCCTTTCTGATCTGGTTCTGGGTGGGACTGCAACTCGTGTCTGCGCTGGTCGGTGATGTCTGGAGTGCCTTCAACCCGTACACGACGATCGCGGATGCGGCCGCATCGCTGAAGGCCAGAATCGCCAAGACCCCAATGTCATCGGCGGATCACGGCGCCGGAGATCGACGCGTGGGATGGGTTGCAGTGGCGGCGATAGCTGCGTACCTCTGGTTCGAGTTGGCCTACCACAGCACCGACGCACCCCGTTCGGTAGCAGTGTTCCTGACCCTGTATTCAGCGGTGATGCTCGCCGGTGCCGGAGTGTTCGGACGCGGCTGGGTTCGCTCCGCCGACGGTTTTGCAGTGCTGTTCAAGAAGATCTCGCTGATCGCCCCGATCTATCGTGACGACACCAAGGCCCTGCGACTCAGGACCCCGCTTTCGGGGCTCACCACAATGCGCTGCGGCCTGTACAGCGTCGCTTTCATCTTGACGGTGCTCGGGGCGACGACATTCGACGGTTTCACCCGCAGTTCGATCTGGTTGGACCTGGCCGGCGACCTCACCGGCTGGGAATCGGTGTTCATGAGCACTCTCGGCCTGGTCGCGATCATCGCCTTCGTGGCGACGCTCTACACGCTGGCCGTCAAGGCGATGGCGGTCGTCACCGGCGACTCGACCCGGGCACTGGCAGAACAGTTCGCCCCCACGCTCGTGCCGATCGTGGTCGCCTACGCGTTCGCCCACTACTTCAGTGCCCTGATGCTGGACGGGCAGGTGTTGATCAACCTGTTGTCCGACCCCTTCGGGCACGGCTGGGACCTGTTCGGCACCAGGGACTATGCGATCAACTGGACTCTGGTCAGCCCCGCCCAGATTGCCTGGGTCCAGGCAGTCTCCATCGCGGTCGGGCACGTGCTCGCGGTGGCCGCCGCCCATGACCTGGCGATCGACCGGTACCAGCGTGAGACCGCGTTGCGCTCCCAATATCCGATGCTGACAGTGATGGTGGCCTACACCGTCATCGGTCTGATGCTGCTTCTCGGTACCTGATGCGTCCTGTCCTGATGCGTACAGTATGCGTACTGTGAGCAGTGCCCTGGTGGTCGCCTCGGGCGCACCTCTCGGCGCCGTTGAACGCGCCCCGCAGACCGACCTTGTGGTCGCGGCCGACGCAGGGCTCGAAGTGCTGCTGCAAGCGGGCCGATCCGTCGACCTGGTGGTCGGCGACTTGGACTCCGTCTCGCCGGAGGCACTCTCGGATGCCGCTGCGGGCGGCGCAGAGATCCAACAACACCCGAGCGACAAGGACGAGTCAGACCTTGAACTCGCCCTGACCGCGGCGGTCTGGGGCGGGGCTCAACGGGTTCACGTGCTGCTGCGCGACGGCGGACGTCTCGATCATCAACTCGCGAACCTGCTGGTGCTGGCGTCGCCGCGTTGGCAACAAGCCGACATTGATGCGGTGGTCGGAGAGCATAGGGTGTGGGTTGTGCACGGCGGTGACCGGCGAAGGATTCCGCTGGTCGCAGGCGAGGCGCTGGCACTTCACGCAGTGGGCGCAACCGCCGAGGGCGTGACCACCACCAACTTGAGATACCCGCTCGTGGACGGCGACCTCCCCCCGCTGGTCGCTCTCGGGATCTCCAATGAGGCCGTCGCCGACACGCCCACGATCAGGGTCGAGTCCGGCGTGGTGCTCGCGATCAGTCCGTCCACGCCGTCCAGCGGCGGTTCCGCTGCTCGACAACGAGGGGCAGACCGAAACAGGAACTGAGCAGTTCGTCTGTGAGCACCTCGGCCATCGGGCCCCGGGCCAGAATACGGCCGTCACGAAGCAGCAGGCAGTGGGTGAACCGGTCCGGGATCTCCTCGACATGATGGGTCACCAGCACCATCGGAGGGTTGGCGGGATCTGTCGCCAGATCGTTGAGCATCGAGACGAACTGTTCCCGCCCGGCGAGGTCGAGTGCCGCGGTCGGCTCGTCCAACAACACTAAGCCAGGGTCGGTCATCAACGAACGCGCCATCAGCACCCGCTGCCGCTCACCGTCTGAACACACTCCGAAGCGCCGCCCGCTCAGATGGCCCGCCCCGACTCGATCAAGCACCGCTTGGGCCTGGGTACGGTCGTCATCGCTGTAGGTGTGCCACCAAGGTTCCAACGCCGCGTTCAACGCGGTCATCACCACATCGGACACCAGCAGGTGCGGACGAAGCATCTTCGCCAGAGCCGCGCTGCTGAACCCGACGCGTGACCGCAGAGTGCGGACGTCGGTGCGTCCGAGACGCTGACCGAGCACGGTCACCTCACCGGCGGAGGGATGCAGCCACATCGAGGCGATCTGCATCAGGGTCGTCTTGCCGCAGCCGTTGGGGCCCAACACCACCCAGTGCTGCTGAGGCTCGACGCGCCAGTCGATGTCACGCAGTATCTCCACGCCGTCTATCGAGCGCTGGACTGCGCGCATTTCCAGAACAACATCACCGCCGACGACGGAATCACCGCCCGGAACAGCGTTATTGCCGTTCGCGGCGTCCCCGGGACAGCGGGCGACTGTGCCGCCGTTCATGTGAACACCCTTACCAGCAGTGCAACAGAAGCCAGCGTCGCGCCGACGAGCACAATCGGAGCCAGGTTGCGGGCATCGATGTGTTTGCGCAACGGTCCGGAGGCCGCGAACCCGCCGAGCGCGCCGGGTACCAGAGCAGCCCCGATCAGCAGTTCGTCGATTCCGAGCCGACCGGCCAAAGCGATTCCTGGGACGACCATCACCAAGCCGACAGAGAAGAACATGCCCATCGTTGAACGAAACTCTGGGCCGGTGCGGTTTCGCAGAACCAGGGCCATCGGCGGCCCGCCGATACCCACAGAAGTGGAACCGAAACCCGAGAGTCCGCCCGCTCCGACCAGGGCGGCGGCGTTGCCGGGCAGTTTCAACGGCCCTGCAGAGAGAGCCACCACGGCCAGGATGACGATTGCGACCAGGATCTGCAGGCTCGTGTCGGTGACGCGGGCCAGAACCAAAGAGCCGGCGACGGTCCCCGGAAGGCGCCCCATGGTCCCCCAACGCACCGCCGACCAGTCGATGTCGTGACGTTCGCGAAGTGCGGTAGAAGAGGTCAGCACCGCGTTGCTCACAAATATCGGGCCCGGGACCAAGTCCGGATCCAGCAGGGCGAACACCGGAATCGCCAGCAGCCCGCAACCGAAACCGATTGAGCCCTGAACGCACGACGCCACCGCGATCACCGCCACCGCAGCCGCGATGATTTCAGGTTCGACGTTCATCGAGTCGCCCCGAGAGTCGCCGAGCGCTCGAAGTCCGCGCTCATTTCGCTCCGCCGTGGGCGACCCAAGTCGCGTACATGGCCCCATAACGGCCGCCCAGGGCCACCAACTCGTCATGTGAACCGAGTTCGACGACCTCACCGTCGTGAACCACCGCGATCCGGTCGGCCCGGCGAGCCGTGGCCAGCCGGTGGGCGATGATCACCGCGGTGCGGCTCTCAAGCACGACGTCGAGGGCTGCTTCCACCCGCGATTCCGAGACGAGGTCTAAGTTGCTGGTCGCCTCGTCGAGGATCAGCACTCGGGGGCGGGCGACCAGGGCGCGCGCCAGCGCCAAGAGTTGCCGCTCGCCGGCCGACAACGATGCTCCCCGTTCATGCACCACCGCGTCGAGCCCACCGAGCCGTTCCACGAGATCGTCTATGCCCACGGCCTGCAACGCGGCCCAGAGAGTGAGGTCGCTCGCATCCGGCTGGGCGAACGCGAGGTTGTCACGCACCGCACCGGCGAACAGGAACGGCTCTTGGGGAACGACTCCGAGTTGTGAACGCAGGCTGGCGATCTCGACGGAGCGGAGGTCGTGTCCGTCGATCAGCAGTGATCCCTGTTGCGGGTCGTAGAAACGCATTAACAGTTGCGCGACGGTCGACTTCCCGGCGCCGGTCTCTCCGACGAAGGCGACCGTCTCTCCAGGCTCGATGCGCAGTGAGACGTTGTGAAGCACCGGACGCTCATCGGCATACCCGAAAGTAACGTCGCGAAGCTCGATCTCGCCGTCGATCGGAGGCAGTTCGTAGGCGTCAGGGGCCTGGACGACTGTGGGCTCGGTGCCCAGCATCTCACGCAGCTTCACGATCGCTGCGCCGCCCTGTTGATAGGAATTGTACAACTGGACAAGTGTCTGGATCGGGGCGAAGAACGAGGTGAGGAACAGCAGGAAGGCGGCCATTTCGCCGATGCTGATGCGTCCGTTCACAACCATCGCGCCGCCCACTCCGAGCAGCGCCGCCTGCGTGCAGATGCCCACGAACTCAGTGGCCGGAGCGTAGGTGGAGTTGGCTTTGGCCGCGGCCACCGCCCCGTCGCGGTGCTCGCCGACCAGATCGCTGTGCATCGCCAGATTGACCGAGCGGCGGTTGTGGGCGGCGATCACACGGATACCGGCGAGCGACTCGGCAAGGTTGGCGAGCAGCGCAGCTATACGGTCGCGCACGACCAGATAGGAACGGGCAGAGACGTCACGGAACCACAGCGAGGTGATCAACGTGGGTGGCACGGCCACCGCCAGGGTGATCAAGGCCAGCAGCGGGTCATAGTAAAACAGCGCACTGGTGATCACCAGCAGTGTGAAGATCTGCACCAGCAGGTTCACGATGCCCTCCTGGAACAGAACGGCGAGTGCCTCGATGTCTGAGGTCATTCGGGTGATGAGGACGCCAGCCTTCTCCTCGTTGTAATAGTCGATGCTCTGGCGCTGCATGTGGCTGAAGACCCGGATCCGCAGGTTGTCGTTGAGGCGCTCACCGAGATTTCCGGTGTATGCGACCCGCGCACGGCCGAGCGCGCCCGCCACGAACACTGAAGCGACATACACGACCGCAGCGGTTACGAGGACCTCTCGTCGACCCTGACGGACACCGTCGTCGATGCCGATCTGGGTGAGGACGGGCCCCATCTGCAGGGCTACGGTCTCGATCAGCACCAGCACGATTGCTGCCGCCAGCCGGAACCGGTGCGGCCACATGAACCGGATCAGGGTGAACGGCCGCCGGTCCCATTGGTCGTGCCTCCACGGGACCTCGGCAATCTTGTGCTCAGGTTCATGCTCGAGGACCTTGACAACCTTCTCCCGCAAGTCGCCGGGGACGTCCGCGTGGGGGAGCCCTGCCGCCGCGTTGGCCTCCATCGAAGTGGGTGCACCGCTTCGCACACCGAATCCACCCCCGACCGCGAACATCAGCGGGTCCCGGTGTGGTCCGGGCCGGAGCCGTTCGAGGAGCCGAGACCGTCACCGGCGGCGGCGTCTGTGGTGGTGTCAGCGAGGATCGAGGCGTAGGCCGGGTTGCTCGCCAACAGCTCATAGTGGTCGCCGGCTGCGACGATCCGCCCTTCGTCCATCAGCAGCACCCGGTCGGCAAGGGCGATTGTCGACAGTCGATGTGCGATGAGAATCGTTGTGCGGTTCGAGCGTCGTCGCCTGACCGCGTCATGGATCCTCTGCTCGACGGTCACGTCGATGGCGCTGGTGGCATCGTCGAGCACCAGCACGGTGGGATCGGCCAGCAGTCCCCGCGCCAGGGCGATTCGCTGGCGTTGGCCTCCCGACAGCGAGAAACCCCGCTCGCCGACCTCGGTCAACACGCCGTCGGGCAGTTCGGCGACGAACTCTGAAGCAGCGGCGTCGGCTATGGCCGCGTCGACGACGTCGGGTTCCGCGGTCGGGCGGGCGAACGCGACATTGTCGTACACGCTGGTGTCGAACAGGAACGGATCGTCGGTCACCACGTTGACGGCATTGCGCAGATCCGTGAGCGACACCTCGGTGACGTCGGTGCCGTCGATGCGGATCACGCCCGAATCGCTGTCGTAGAAGCGGGGAATCAACCGGGTGACCGTCGATTTTCCGCATCCGGTCGGACCGACGATGGCGATGGTCTCACCCGGTTCAACCGTGAAGCTCATCTGATCGAGCACCAGCGAACCGTCCGAACCCGGATATGAGAACGACACATTCTCGAAATCGATCCGTCCCTGCGGTTCTCGCAGTCCCACGGGATCTGCAGGCTCTACCACAGCAGGCTGCTCATCAAGGATCTCGTACACCCGCAGGGCCGCGGCAGCGGCGCGTTGCCACTGCAGGAGCATGAACCCGACCATTCGGAAGGGTGTGGCCAGCAGCACGACGTAGGTGCTGAACACCACCAGGTCACCGATCTGGATATCGCCGTCGATGGTCTGGATGCCTCCGTACCACAGCACCAGCGCCAGTCCCAGACGCGGCAGAGCCTCCATCGCTGGGGCATAACGGGCACGTGTGCGGGCCACCTCGACACCGACCCAGCGAAGCCGGTGCGATGCCATCGCCAGAGTCTGCACCTGCTCGGACTCCTGCGCGAAAGCCTTGACGACACGAGCGCCTTGAATGTTCTCGTCGACGATCGTGGCCACTTCGGCTTGGCGGGCCTGAGCCACCCAGGAGAGCGGAAAGATCACTCTTCGCAGTTTCACACCGATGATGAACACCAGCGGCAGGCCGGCCAGTGCAACGACAGTGAGGGCCACGTCGGTCACCAGCATCACGACCAGGGCCATCGTCAACAGCACGAGTTGCATCGCAATCAACGGCCCGAAGGCGAAGAGCAGTTGGATCGAGCGGATGTCGGTGTTGGCGCGACTGATGATCTGGCCGCTCTGAACCCGGTCCCAGTAGCTGAACGACAGTTCCGTGAGCCGCGCGAAGATCAGGTTCCGGAGGTCGTTCTCAATCTGCAGCGCGGCCCGGAAGAGGTTGAAGCGATACCCGAAACCAAACCCGAAACGCATCATCGCAAGCACGACCAGGGCGATCACATACGGCGTCGGAGTATCGCCTGAGACGATGGCATCGATGCCGCGTCCGACGGCCAGAGGCACGAGCACCGTGGCGACGGTGGCCAGCAGCCCGAAACCGATGCCGCTGACGAAGACGTTCTTCTGTTGCCATACCACGGGCCATACCCTGCGAAGCCAACCCTTCGAGTTGTCGGGATCGATACCACAGGCCGGCTCGGCGTATCGACTCGCCATGACAGGACGTGTGGACCGTGACGCAATCTCCGAGAGCCCCACAGATTCACAGACAGAACGCACAGCAGTCATCGTGACAACCTACGGCTACATTCTGAGATTGTGATCCCCACTGCCCTGCGACTGTTTGCCGCGCTGGGCTTGATTGTCGCCAACGCCGGTTTCGTCGCAGCCGAGTTCGCGCTGGTTTCGGTCGACCGCACCAAGGTCGACGAGCGCGCCAAGGAGGCGGGCTCAGCCCGGCAGGTCCAACGCCTGCTGAGCCGGCTCTCCTATCACCTGTCGGGCGCGCAACTCGGTATCACCGTCACCTCGCTGATGCTGGGAGCGGTGGCCGAGCCGGCAGTCGCGTCGGCCATCGAACCGCTGCTGGAACAGGTTTCGGGGGTTGACTCCCAAGCCTGGTCGATCGTGCTGGCCTTGTTGATCGCCACAGCGGTGCAGATGGTGATCGGCGAGTTGGTTCCGAAGTCCCTGGCGACGAGCCATCCACTGGAAGCCTCAGCGCTGCTGGCCCGACCGACGGCTGTCTACGGGATCCTGGCCCGACCCCTCGTGGCGCTGCTCGACGGGCTGGCGCTGAGACTGACCCGGGCGCTGGGAGTCGAACCGACAGATGAGCTCGAACCGGTACGCGACCGCAACGAGATCGAACTGCTGATCCGCTCGTCTGGCGAGAAGGGCACCCTCGATGCGGGCGAGGTCGAGCTGCTGACCCGGTCCATCCGATTGGCGG
Source organism: Candidatus Aldehydirespiratoraceae bacterium (assembly GCA_965208435.1). Classification (GTDB taxonomy): domain Bacteria; phylum Actinomycetota; class Acidimicrobiia; order Acidimicrobiales; family Aldehydirespiratoraceae; genus VXYK01. Next base: position 3,378,317 of record OZ242337.1, read on the forward strand.
ACAAGTCCGCGGACGACGCCATGGTGCCGAGAGTGGCCATGGTGACCATCGACAAGGCCGCGACGATCGACACCCTGGTCTCGTTGGCGGTCCAGTCCGGGCACTCGCGCTTTCCGGTGATGGGCGACGGTCTCGATGACGTGGTCGGAGTCGTTCACGTGAAATCGGTCCACACCGTCGCGGTCGAAGCTCGCGAGACGACCCGGGTGATGACTCTGATGGCGCCCGTTCTCGCTGTGCCCGAAGCCCGTGCGCTTGATGATCTGCTGGTGGACCTCCGCGAGGGCGGGCAGCAGCTGGCGGTGGTGATCGACGAGCATGGCGGCACCGCGGGGATCATCACACTCGAGGACGTGCTCGAGGAGATAGTCGGAGAGATCGACGACGAATACGACGCGCCGTCGGCTGTCCTCACCAAGGTGGAAGCGAGCGGGTCGACGGTGGTCCCGGCTTCCCTGCACCCCGACGAGGTTCGCGACATTACCGGTTTCGTGATGCCCGAAGGAGAGTACGAGACGCTCGCAGGGCTCGTGCTGGACCGGCTCGGGCAGATCCCCGAACCGGGTGAGATCTGCACGGTCGACGGTTGGCGCCTCGAGGTGGTGGCGATGGAGCGCCTGCGCGCCGCCTCGGTGAGGGTAGTGGCGCCAAGGCAGGCCACGCCATGACCGTCGGCCTCCTCGCAGTCTCCGTCCTGTTGATCGTCGTCAACGGGTTCTTCGTCGCCGCGGAGTTCGCCTTGTTGGCGAGCCGGGTGACGAGGCTGGAACCGATGGCGGAGAACGGCGACGACGCCGGTGCTTCGGCAGCCCTCGAAGCCGTTCAGGACCTGCAGCCGCAGTTGGTCGGCGCCCAGCTCGGAATCACCATGGCGTCCCTCGGTCTCGGTTATGTGGCCGAGCCGGTGGTCGCCTCGCTGATCGAATCAGCGGTCGAGACGTTCGTGGAGCTTCCCGGCGGCGTGCTCCACACAATCTCATTCGTGGTGTCCATGGGGCTCGTTGTCACAGCGCACATGGTCGTGGGGGAGATGCTCCCCAAGAATCTGGCCATCGCCAACCCCGAACGGGTAGCCCGGGTGATCGCCCCGATCCACGCCTTCTACCTGGCGGTGTTCAAACCGGTGGTGTGGACGCTCAACACCGTCTCCAACGGCATCGTCAGGATGCTCGGGACTGAGCCGGTGGACGAGATCAACACGGCGCTCACCGTCAACGAGTTCCACACGCTGTTCGACGGTGTGCTCGAGGAGGGGAAGATAGAGGACACCGAGCACGACCTGCTCGCCGGAGTGCTCGACTTCAGGGCGCGTACGGCAGGGTCGATCATGGTTCCCGCGGCTGCGATGGTGTCGGTGCCGCGCGCAACCTCAGTGCGCGAGATCGAGGAGGTCGTCGCAATCTCGGGCCACAGCCGTATTCCGATGCAGGGCACAAGACCCGACAACATCGTGGGGTTCGTGCATTCGAAGGATCTGCTCCGGCTCGGCGACCTCGACAACGGGGCTTCGCACCTCGACCAGGTTCCGTTGGAGATGATCCGCCGGATGCTCATCGTCGGTCCCGATCAGTCGGTGCGCGACCTCATGTTCTTGATGCGTGAGCACCGTTGCCACGCGGCCCTCGTGCAGACCCCCGACGAACATCTGCTCGGCATGGTCACCCTCGAAGACGTCCTCGAGGCCCTGGTCGGCGACATCCGCGACGAGACCGACCAGGACGACTAGACTTCGTGGCAACGAATTGCTGCTACGGCCTGCCGATGCGGACTTCGTCTCCGATCGGATCGAGCGAGCTGACGCCTCCGCCGCCTTTCGAGGAGTCGATCTGATCAATGGTGATGGGAATTGTTGAGCCTGCGCGTAAACGTGGGATGTGGGGTGGTTGAGGTCGCCTGTCGGATGTCAACGCGGGGACTCAGCTTGATGTCAGGCGCCGATGATGTGGTAGCCGCCGTCGGCGTGGATCATCGAGCCGGTGGTGGCGCGGAACCAGTCGGACAGCAGAGCCACTGACGTCTCGGCCACGGCGCTGGAATCCCCGACATCCCAGCCGAGAGGGGCACGGGAGTCCCACACGTCCTCGAAGGCCGAGAATCCGGGGATGGACTTGGCGGCCATCGTTCTAATCGGGCCGGCGGCGACCAGATTGCAGCGGATCTGCGACGGCCCGAGCTCACGGGCGAGATAGCGGTTGGTCGATTCCAACGCAGCTTTGGCGACCCCCATCCAGTTGTAGGCGGGCCAGGTGACCGTCGCGTCGAAGTCGAGAGCGACGATCGAGCCTCCGTCGGTCATCAGCGGCGCGACTGCGTCGGCCAGAAGCTTGAGCGAATAGGTTGAGACCTCGATTGCGACCTTCACGTCGTCCCACGCGGCCCCCATGAAGTCCTCACCCAGGCAGGCCTCTGGCGCGAATCCGATGGCATGAAGAGCACCGTCGACTCGGCCCCACTTCGCTTCGAGGGCGTTGCGCAGGCTCTCGGCATGGCTCGGCTCGGTGACGTCGAACTCGAGCACCTCAACCTCAGTCGGCAGCTTGCGGGCAGTTCGCTGGGTCAGGCGCAGACCGCGGCCCGCGCCGGTCAGCACGATCTCGGCGCCCTGCTCCTGAGCCCTGGCAGCGACACCGAACGCCAATGAGGCGTCGGTGAGAACGCCGGTGACCACGATTCGTTTTCCGTCCAATAGACCCACGATTCTCCCTTACTGTGTTGGAGTCCTGCCCAGCACCGTACCCTCACTGTGATGCACATCGGATTACTCGGCGCCACCGGTCCCGCCGGCACGGCACTGGCGGCGAGGTTGGCTTCGGTCGGCCACTCCGTGACGATCGGGTCCCGCTCGAAGTATCGGGCCATGGAAGTGCGTGACTCGATCATCGAGCGGTGGCCGCGCTCCGAGCTGCTGATCGACAGTGCCGACAACCTCGGCGCGGCCGAGGGGGAGGTGGTGGTGATCGCCACGCCCTGGAACGCCGCCACCGAGACCGCTCACAGCGTCCGTCCGAAGCTCCGCGGCAAGGTGGTCGTCTGCATGAGCAACGCACTGTCGAAAGTCGGCCGTGAGTTTCAACCGCTGGTGCCTCCGAGGGGCTCGGTCAGCGCCAGCGTGCAAGCGGAACTGCGCGACTCATTCGTCGCCGCCGCGTTCCATCATGTACCCGCAACCGAACTCGGCCGTATCGACCGCCCCGTTGTGTCGGACATCCTGATCTGTTCGGACCATCAACGGGCAACGGTCACGATCGCCGACCTCTGCAGCCAGATCCCCGGGATGAGGCCCCTGGATGCGGGTGAGTTGTCCAACGCCACAGCCATTGAGGCGTTCACCGCGGTGCTGTTGCAGTTGAATGTCCGTTACGAGACGCGGGTCTCGTTGCAGTTGGCGGGAATCGACGATGATCCGCACGGATAGCACACCTTGAACTCGTCCACGGAGCCGATGCGGCTGTACGACACGCATCGAGGCGCGACCGTGGAGTTCGCGCCCGGCCCGTTAGTGACAATGTACGTGTGCGGCATCACTCCCTATGACGCCACGCACCTCGGCCACGCCGCCACCTACGTCACCTACGATGTGCTGCAGCGCCGTCTTCGTGACCGCGGGCACGAGACCCGCTGTGTGCGCAACATCACAGACGTCGACGACGACATCCTTGCCGCCGCCCGACAACGCGGGGTCCACTACCTCGATCTGGCGTTCGGAGAGACGGCCCGCTTCGATGACGACATGGAAGCACTGAACGTGCTGCCTGCCTGGTCGGCGCCGCGCGCCACTGGAGCGATTCCCGACATCAGGGGGGTGATCGAGACGATCCTCGAGCGTCGGATGGGTTATGTCGTCAACGGCAGCGTGTACTTCGACACCCGAGCGTCAGCCGACTTCGGCTCGCTCGGTTCGCTGGGCCGTGAACGGATGCAGAAGCTCGGACTCCAGTGGCGCGAAGATCCCAGCGACCCCCAGAAACGCGACCCCCTCGACTTCTTGATGTGGCGACCGTCCGGTGCGGGAGAGCCTGCCTGGGAGTCGCGCTGGGGCCCGGGACGCCCCGGTTGGCACATCGAATGCACGGCGCTGGCGTTACGAGAACTCGGAGCGACCATCGACCTCCACGGGGGAGGGATGGACCTGCTGTACCCGCATCACGAGTGCGTGAGGGCCCAGAGCGAAGCGGCCACCGGAGAGCCGTTCGTGAAGCACTGGCTGCACCAGTCGATGGTGTATCTGAACGGTCGCAAGATGTCGAAGTCGACCCGGAACCTGGTCTTCGTCCATGAGCTCCGATCGCAATACGACCCGATGGCCATCCGGTTGGCTTTGAGCGCGCACCACTACCGTCGCCCCTGGAACTGGAGTGAACAGTTGATGTCCGATGCCGCTGAGCGGCTCGACCGTTGGCGCGCAGCGGGTGACGGATCAGCAGCCGTCGACGAAGTCAGGGCGCATCTCGACGACGACCTGGACGTTCCGGCCGCGCTCACGGTGATCGACGAGGCTGTGGAAGCGGGAAGGGGAGTGGGCACCGCAGCCGCACTGATAGGAGTCGCCCTATAATCGGAGTCCATGGGTCGGGAGCAGGGACAACTACAGACGGCCGCGAAGGTCCTCCTCCGACCGGCATTCTCTGCCCTGTGGCGGATCAGTGTGGTTGGAGGCGACAATGTGCCCGCGCACGGCCCGGCCATCCTTGCGCCCAACCATGTGTCGGTGATTGACAGCTTCTTCCTGCCGGCCACCCTGGGTCGCAGAATCACCTTCGTCGGCAAGTCGGAGTATCTCGACGATTGGAAGACTCGCCGCCTGTTCCCGGCGCTGGGGATGATCCCGATCGACCGTGGCGGTGGGAACGCCTCGGCGCGCGCGCTCGACACGGCGGCCCGGCTCCTCACCGACGGGGAGCTCTTCGGGATCTATCCCGAAGGGACCAGGGCTCGTGACGGATTCCTTCACAAGGGGCATACGGGCGCGGCTCGGCTGTCGATGCGAACCGGCGCCCCGATCATCCCGGTGGGGATTCTCGGCACCCGGGCAGTGCAACCCCCCGATGCCAGGGCGCCGAAGCCGTTTCGTCCGGTGGAGGTTCGTTTCGGTGAACCGATCTTTCCGTCCGAGACTGGATCAGCGACCAATCAGCGGCTCAAGTTGCGTCACATGACCGACGAATTGATGTTTGAGATCAAGAACCTGACCGGGCAGGAGTACGTGAACGAGTACGCCACGAGGGGTGGCGCAACGTCGCCCGAGCAGTCCCAGCCGGCGGCCGATCACCAGACGTTGCCGCGCCGTTCCTCCACAGAAGTGCTGCAACCGACCGCGGTAGCGAGTTGAGCGCGTTGCTAGTGCCGGGCGTGGCCGGAGCCGCGCTGATGATTCGCCGGGCGTGGCCGGAGCCGCGCTGTTCATTCGCCGGGCGTGGCCGGAGCCGCGCTGATGATTCGCCGGGCGTGGCCGGAGCCGTGCTGATGATTCGCCGGGCGTGGCTCGAGCCGCGCTGTTCATTCGCCGGGCGTGGCTCGAGCCGCGCTGATGATTCGCCGGGCGTGGCCGGAGCCGCGCTGATGATTCGCCGGGCGTGCCCGAACGTGGCGGTATCGTTGGCTGCCTATGTCTGATTCGCCCATGTCTGATCTGCCGATGTCTGATCTGATAGGCGTGGAACTGCTTGACGGAACTGAGCGTCGGCTCAGCGCCGGTTCAACGGCCGCTGACCTGGCTGCGTCGATCAGCCCCCGCCTCGCCTCCGAAGCGCTGATCGCGGTAGTAGACGGCGTCGAACAGGATCTCAACGTGGCGTTGAGCCCCGGATCGACCGTCGAGATAGTCACACCGGAGTCCGAGGCCGGCCTTCGCACGATCCGTCACTCAACCGCCCATGTTCTGGCCCAAGCGATCCTCGATCTCTATCCGGGCACCCAACTGGCAATAGGGCCCCCTATTGAGAACGGTTTCTACTACGACGTCGAACTGCCTGATGCCCGGCCGCTCTCTGAGGGTGACCTTGAGCGGATAGAGGCGCGGATGGCCGAGATCGTTGCATCTGACCAGCCGTTCGTGCGTCACGAACTGTCCGTGTCGCAAGCCCGGGAGTTCTTTGCCGACGACCGCTACAAGGCCGAGATCATCGACCGCGTCGTGTCTGGATCGGCGACCGGTGAAGACGCCGGCGAGGTCGCGGACGCATCGTCGATCAGCTACTACGCGAACGGCGACGCCGACGCGGAGGGCACCTTCCGCGACATGTGCACCGGCCCCCATGTACCGAGCACCGGCCGGCTCGGCGCGTTCAAGCTCCAGTCGGTTGCCGGGGCGTACTGGCGGGGCGACGTCACCCGGCCGATGCTGCAGCGGGTCTACGGCACCGCATGGTCCTCGCGAAAGGAACTGAAGAGGCACCTGCAGATGCTGGCCGAAGCGGCCAAACGCGACCATCGTCGCCTCGCCACCGAGCTCGACCTGCTGTCCTGGCCCGAGGAGTTGGGCCCCGGCCTGGCTGTGTGGCATCCCAAAGGGGCCCTGGTCCGCAAGCTGATGGAGGACTACAGCCGTTTGCGCCACGAACAGGGCGGCTACGACTTCGTGTTCACGCCGCACCTGGCGAAGTCGGTGCTCTGGGAGACCTCCGGCCACCTCGACTTCTACGCCGACTCGATGTACCCGCCGATGGACCTCGACGGCACGTCGTACTACCCGAAACCGATGAACTGTCCGTTCCATGTGATGATCTACCGGTCCGGCCAGCGCAGCTACCGGGAGTTGCCGCTGCGGCTCTTCGAGTTGGGCGCGGTGTACCGCTACGAACTGTCGGGCGCGGTCCACGGCCTGATGCGCAGCCGCGGGTTCACTGTGGACGACAGCCACATCTTCTGCACCCGGGAGGACATCGCGGCCGAGCTCGTGTCGCTGATCGACTTCGTGCTCAGCGTGCTGCGCGCCTTCGGGTTCGACGAATTCGTCGCCAAGCTCTCAACCCGCCCGCCGGACAAGTCGGTCGGTGAGGACGAATTGTGGGAGGAGGCCACCGAGGGGCTGCGCCGAGCGCTGGACGCCAGCGGCTTGGAGTACATCATCGATGAGGGCGGCGGGGCGTTCTACGGCCCCAAGATCGACGTCGATGTGGGTGACGCGATCGGGCGTTCGTGGCAGCTGTCGACCGTCCAACTCGACTTCAACCTGCCGGAGCGCTTCGGCTTGGAATACATCGCCCCCGACGGTTCACGAAAGCGCCCGGTAATGATCCATCGGGCACTGTTCGGGTCGGTGGAACGGTTCTTCGGGGTCCTGCTCGAGCACTATGCCGGTGCGTTTCCCACCTGGCTGGCGCCGGTTCAGGCCCTGGTTCTGCCGGTGGCAGCGGTTCACAATGACTACGCCGATGCGGTCGCCGCGCGCCTGGTCGACGCCGGTGTTCGAGTCGAGGTGACCGGAGCCGTCGAGCCGTTGGGCAAGCGCGTCCGCAACGGCAAGGTCCAGAAGGTCCCGTACATCCTCGTTGTGGGCGACGACGACGCGCTCAACGACACGGTCGGTGTCAACCGCCGAGGCCAGGGCGCACCCGAACGGGACGTGCCCGTAGCCGAATTCGTTGAAATGCTGGCGGCCGAGGCCGCCGCCCCGGCCTGATCCGTCGTGCCTTCCGTCGCGATGTTCCGACCCCGCCATGGTTGAGCGCCTCTGGGCCGGATGGCGCATTCCGTCTGCCGAAGCCGCCGACGCCCCGGTGGTGCCTCAGGGTCGAACCCTGTTCGAGGCAATCCTCACCAGCGGACTGCCCGACGAGGAGACCTACATCGTCTGGCGCGGAGAGCTCTGCTTCGCGTTGCTCAACATCTATCCCTATGCCAGAGGTCATCTGATGGTGGTGCCCTACCGGCCGGCCACAGCTCTGGGAGACCTGACCGCCGACGAGCACGAAGAGCTCTGGGCGGCCGTGCGCAGCGCCACGCTGGCGGTGTCGTCGGCCTATGAGCCGCACGGCATCAACGTCGGCGCCAACCTCGGCCGTGGTTCAGGAGCGGGTGTGCCCGACCACCTGCACGTTCATGTCGTCCCGCGCTTCGCCGGCGACACGAACTTCATGACCTCGGTCGCCAATGTGCGGGTGATGCCCGAGACCCTCTCAGACACCTGGCGCCAACTCGTCGCGTCGTGGCCGACCACCTGAGTTTCAAGCTCTCGGCCTCCAAGAGGCCGAGCGGATTGATCCTGAACACGGCCGCGACCGAGCGAGGCCGTGGCCCGAGCGGCCCGAGCGGCCCGTGAGCGCAGCGAACAAGAGCGGAAGACAACTGGTGTTAGCGCAACTCCCTTGTTCATCCCGCTCGGCCTCTAGACGGTTACGTCCAGGACCAGAGTTCGCAGCAGGTCGCTGCCCTTGTTCCGGTTGCGCGCGGTGACTTGGTGCTGGACCTCTGCGCCGCTCCGGGCGGCAAGTCGACAGAGATTGCCGGCCGGGGAGCGTCGGTGGTCGCGGTGGATCTGCATCCCGGCCGCGCCGGCCTGGTCGCAGGCAACGCCCACCGGCTGGGGCACAGCAGTCGTCTCGAAGGCAACGGGTTGGCGGTCGTGGTGGCTGACGGCACCGCACCGCCGTTTCCGCACGACACGTTCGACGCTGCGCTGGTTGACGCACCGTGTTCGGGCTTGGGCGCTCTGCGTCGCCGCCCGGACGCCCGTTGGCGGATCAAACCTGCCGATATCAGCGTCCTGGCTGCTCTGCAGCGAAAACTGTTGGAGAGCGCCGCCCCTCTGGTGGCGCCGGGAGGAACGCTCGTCTACAGCGTCTGCACTCTCAGCACAGCAGAGACTGCCGGGGTCACCGGCGCGACGGGCCCTGAACTCGGAGTGCTCGGTTTCACCGAACAGTCGAGCAGGCTGTTGTTGCCCACCTCCGGGCACGACGGCATGTTCTGGTCAGTGTGGACACGTCATGGAGCGCGCTCGCCGTATCAGGCGACAAGTGATTGAACCTGGTCGGCGCGAACGCTACAATGGGGCACGGTTCGAGCGACACAACGACATGCGAAGGATTAGAAATATGGTCAGAGGGGGGGGGGGGGCTGCGGTCTACGACAGTGGTCACACTGACGGTAGCTTTCTTTGCGACCGTGACGCCTCATGTTGCCGCGCAGAGTCTCGACGGTGCTCCTCAACCGGTCGTTGATCCACCGGGGTTTGATGTCACTGAGGGTCTGGTGCCCGACGGGTTGGGGCCGGACGGGTCCCTTGGGTCTGATTCTGGTGACGGGTGGACGGCGGATGAGGTGGTGTATCCCAATCTGGGTTCGCAGCTCAGTGAGTTGGCAGTGGCGAGCGCCGCCACAAGCGGGTCTGGCGCAGAGTCGGCTCTGGGTGGTGCGGACGGCACGAATGCCACGCAGGGCGGCGAGCCGCTGCTGCTGACGGTGCAGTTGGACGGCAACCGCACCGACGTCTTGGGCTTCTTGGCGGACAACGGGGTGACGCCGGCGAACGTGGTGGGCGACTACCTCGAGGTGTTCGTGCCGCCGGAACTGCTCGCCCCGCTCGCGCAGCAGACCGGCGTGTCACGGGTGCGCGAGATGCCGCAGCCGTTCAAGAGCCAACAAGTGGCGGGAGTCATCGACAGGTCGCTTCGTGCCCACGGTACCGCGGTGTGGCATTTCAACGGTTTCACCGGCGACGGGGTGAAGGTCGGCGTCATCGATGGGCCTACCAGTGGCACCTCCAAGGACGGCTTCACCGGCTTGCGTGCCCTTCTCGGCACGGAACTGCCCTCAACAGTAGTCGGCCGCTGCTATAGCGCTGTCGGCACGCCTACGAGCAGTCTGGCGAACTGCGACACCGCGGGCGGCGACGACCACGGCACTCGAGTGGCGCAGTCGGTCATCGACGTCGCACCCGACGCTGCGCTGTACGTCTCCAACCCGCGGACGTGGGCCGACATCCAGTCCGCAGTCGAGTGGATGCACGGCCAAGGGGTGAAGGTCATCGCCCACTCGATGTCCTGGAGCTTCCACGGTGCTCCCGACGGCACGCCGCGCTCTACGCCGAGCCCGCTGAGCACAGCCAAGTGGGCTTCGGACAACGGCATCTTGTGGGTCAACTCAGCCGGGAACTACGCGAAGCAGGCTTGGTACGGCGCTTTTGCCGATTCCGACAACGACGACTACCACGAGTGGTCCGGCACAGGCAGCACCGCGCAGGAGGCGCAGGGGTTCGAGCTGTCTGCATCCGCGAGCGTCTTTGTCAACATGCGCTGGGACGATGCTTGGGCCGGTGCGGCCAAGGACCTCGATCTCGAGGTCCGCTACTCGGCCACCAAAGGCGGACCGCGGACCGTGGTCGCCACCAGCGCCGACCTCCAGAACGGCAGCTTGACCGATATCCCGTGGGAGGGCTTGTACCTGCCGACGACGAGCGCGGGGTTCTACTGGGTCTACGCGAAGAAGAAGGCTGCCAGCGCGGCCCCGGCGTGGGTGCAGTTCCTTGCATTCGGCGCCAGTATCGAGCACTGGACCGCGAGCGGCAGCGTCGCGAGTCCTGGAGACAGCTCGAGTCCGGGGGTCCTGGCGGTCGGTGCCGCGGGCGAAGAGAAGGACGGCACCTTCGCCATCAGGTGGTACAGCAGCCGCGGGCCCACGCCCGACGGCCGTATCAAGCCCGACATCGTGGGTCTCGATTGCCTGCCCTCATGGAGAGGCGGCGGTGTCAGGAGATTCTGTGGGACGAGCCAGTCGGCGCCGATCGTCGCGGGCCTTGCTGCGTTGGTGCTCGAGCGCAGCCCCGCCTCGACCTCTCAACAGGTGGCTGCGTATCTCAAGGCCAACGCAGTCGATCAAGGCGTCCCGGGGGCAGACAGCACTTGGGGTCACGGCTTGGCGTTTCTGCCCTCTGACGGTCTCGCCACGCCCGCTGAGGCTTGCGCGACGACGGCGCTGACCGGAAGCGGGACCGTCCAAGGAACCTGGGACCAATACTGCCTCCAGGAGGTCAACGACAACTTCTCTGCGCGTTACTACAGCTTCGCTCTGCATCAGCAGAGCAGCGTGACGATCAGGCTGTCTACCGCCTCGAAGTTCACAACCCGTCTGGAACTGCGGAGGGGCGGTGACACGAGACGCGGAGACACCGTAGAGCAGCAGCAAATCACTGGCCGCAACGGAACGCCTGCAAGCATGACCATGAGCCTGCCTGCCGGCGATTACACGATCTCGGCGCAGCCATTCCATGCGTTCGACCGCGGCTCGTTCACGTTGGATGTCCAAGGCATCCCGGCGCTGGTCCGGTCGGGTTCGGAAATCAGCATCGCGGCCGGCGCCGATGTGACTGAGGGTGGCGACGCGGTGTTCCCGGTGACGGCTGATCCGGTGCCGTCGGTGCCGTTGACCGTGTGGGTGGACGTCTCTGGGGAGGGCGTGTTCGGTGTGGAGGAAGGTCTTCGGCCGGTGACGGTGTCGACGGCGGGCAGCGGTTCGCTGGTCGTGTCCACCGACGACGACAACGCGGACGAGTCTGACGGCTCGGTGACCGCGAAGGTGGATGTCAGCCCGCGCTACACCGTGTCGTCGTCTGCCTCCTCGGCGTCTGTGGCTGTGTCCGACGACGAGGATACGCTGCCCCTCCCTGTAGCGGGGGACGCGTGTGTTGTGGCGCTGACGGGCAGCGGGAGCTTCGGGGGCGAGTGGACTGATGCCTGCGATTCGGTTCACCTCAGCGGCCGCCATGCCCGTTTCTACACCTTCACACTGGATACGCAGTCAAAGGTGACCATCAATCTCACATTGCCGTTCCGGTTGCTTGGAGATCTCTATTTGCGCAACGGGTCCGGCCAGAAGGACGGAGCCTGGCTGGCCCGGGACAGGAGTTCCGTATCCAGGAGGAACCTCAGCCGAGGTGAGAGCGAGATCAGCAGAAACCTGCCTGCAGGCGATTACACCATTGAGGCGGCCAGCTACTACACGGGTTCCACGGGTCCGTTCGTCCTGACGGTCGCGGGTGTGCCGACCGTGGCTGAGCCGGTGCCGGAGGTCAGCATCGCGTCCGACGGCGATGTGACTGAGGGTGGTGACGCGGTGTTCACGGTGTCTGCTGTGCCGAAGCCGTCGGCGGATCTTTCTGTGGGGGTGACGGTGGGCGCTGTCGGTGATTTCGGGGCGACTGCCGGGGCACGGACTGTGACGGTTCCGGCCTCGGGCAGTGTGAAGCTGACGGTTGCCACGTCGGGGGACTCTGTCGATGAGCCTGACGGTTCGGTCACTGCGTCTTTGGATGCTCCGGCTGCCGATGCGGGCTACACGGTGTCGTCCACTGCGTCGGTGGCGTCGGTCAGCGTTGCCGACGACGACGACCCCATCCCGGCAGTGTCGGTGTCGGCTGGGCCGGGTGTGACTGAGGGTGGTTCTGCTTCGTTCACGGTGACGGCGAGCCCGCTGCCTGTTTCGGACCTTTCGGTGCAGGTCAAGGTAACCCAGACCGGCGACTACGGTGCGGCCACCGGCACGCGAACAGTGACAGTTCCTGTCGGCGGGACAGTCACGTTCACCGTGGCCACCACTAACGACAGTGCCGACGAGGTTGACGGGTCGGTGTCGGTGACGGTGGTCGACGGCACGGATTACGATGTGGGCACCGCTTCGGCGTCGGTCAGCGTCGCTGACGATGACGACTCGCCGCCGTCGTATGTTGCGGATCCGCAGGTGGTCTCCGCGGTGGAGTATTTGGCGTCGCAGGCCCATCACGGTTTTGCGCATGTGAATCGTTGGCAGCGGGCTTTGGTTGCGATGGGCGCGCTGGATTCTGCCGGTGTCGCCGGCGGTGCGCTGACTTTGGCGGAGGCCCGCCAGAACACCAAGAGGTTCAGCAGCCCGGTGTGGGGTCAGGTGGTGGCTGAGATCGAGGCCAAGGCAGCGTTCGACGCAGCACAGCAACAGCAGCCTCCTTCGGTCGTGCCGGTGGTGTCGATCACCGGCGGCGCCGGTGTGACTGAGGGCGGTTCTGCTTCGTTCACGGTGACGGCGAGCCCGCTGCCTGTTTCGGACCTTTCGGTGCAGGTCAAGGTAACCCAGACCGGCGACTACGGCGCCGTCACCGGCACGCGAACAGTCACAGTTCCTGTCGGCGGGACAGTCACGTTCACCGTGGCCACCACTAACGACAGTGCCGACGAGGTTGACGGGTCGGTGTCGGTGACGGTGGTCGACGGCACGGATTACGATGTGGGCACCGCCTCGGCATCGGTCAGCGTTGCCGACGACGACGACCCCATCCCGGCAGTGTCGGTGTCGGCTGGGCCGGGTGTGGCTGAGGGTGGTTCTGTGTCGTTCACGGTGACCGCGAGCCCGCCGCCTGCCTCGGACCTCTCGGTGCAGGTCAAGGTAACCCAGACCGGCGACTACGGTGCCGTCACCGGCACGCGAACAGTCACAGTTCCTGTCGGCGGCACCGCCACGTTCACCGTGGCCACCACAAACGACAGTGCCGACGAGGCTGACGGGTCGGTGTCGGTGACGGTGGTCGACGGCACGGATTACGACGTTGGCACCGCCTCGGCGTCGGTCAGCGTTGCCGACGACGACGACCCCATCCCGGCAGTGTCGGTGTCGGCTGGGCCGGGTGTGACTGAGGGTGGTTCTGCGTCGTTCACGGTGACCGCGAGCCCGCCGCCTGCTTCGAATCTCTCGGTGCAGGTCGAGGTAGCCCAGACCGGCGACTACGGCGCCACTACCGGCACCCGAACGGTCACAGTCCCTGTTGGCGGCACCGTCACGTTCACCGTGGACACCACCAACGACAGTGCCGACGAGGCTGACGGGTCGGTGTCGGTGACGGTGGTCGACGGCGCGGATTACGATGTGGGCACTGCCTCGGCGTCGGTCAGCGTCGCTGACGACGACGACCCGCCGCCGCTTGGCGAATCGGCGTTGATTGCGGAGGTGAAGGCGCATATTGCGGATTTCACGAGCCGGAGTCATGCGAACGGGGTGCGTGATTGGAATCTGATTTTGGATCGGCTTGAGGGTCGGACGGGTATGAGCGACGCGGATATCGCGGTGTGGCTCACCCGCTCGCGTCGGCATGGCTGGCAGGACGGCGTCACGACGCTGCCGAAGGTGCAGGCGTTTTTGGCGGCGCCGCAGCCGGTGAGTGTGCCGGAGGTGAATATCACTGGTTCTGTTGGTGGTACGGAGGGTGCTGGTGTGTCGTTCACGGTGAGCGCGGTTCCGTCGCCGACGGCTGATCTGGCGGTGGGCGTGTCGGTGTCGGTGTCGGGTGATTTCGGGGTGTCGTCTGGCGCGAGGACGGTGACGATCCCGGCGGGCACGTCCAGCAAGACGCTGTCGTTGTCGACGTCGGATGATTCGGTCGATGAGGCTGACGGTTCGGTGACGCTGACGTTGAACACCGGCGGCGGTTACACCGTCGGTTCGCTGTCGTCGCGAACAGTGCAGGTGCTCGACGATGACGACCCGCCGCCGGTGATCCCGGTGGTGTCGATCACCGGCGGCAGCAGTGTGGCCGAGGGCAGCAACGCCTCATACACCCTGACCGCGAGCCCGCCGCCCACCTCGAGCCTCTCGGTGCAGGTCAAAATAACCCAGACCGGCGACTACGGCGCCGCCACCGGCACCCGAACAGTCACAGTCCCTGTCAGCGGCACCGTCACGTTCACCGTGGCCACCACCAACGACAGCACCGACGAGGCTGACGGATCCGTCACCGCCACGCTCATCGACGGCGCAGACTACGACCTCGGAACCACCAAAACCGCCACCGTCAACATCACCGACAACGACGACCCGCCACCGGTGATCCCGGTGGTGTCGATCACCGGCGGCAGCAGTGTGGCCGAGGGTGGTTCTGTGTCGTTCACGGTGACCGCGACCCCGCCGCCCACCTCGAGCCTTTCGGTGCAGGTCAAAATAACCCAGACCGGCGACTACGGCGCGGCCACCGGCACCCGAACAGTCACAGTCCCTGTCAGCGGCACCGTCACGTTCACCGTGGCCACCACCAACGACAACACCGACGAAACCGACGGATCCGTCACCGCCACGCTCATCGACGGCGCAGACTACGACCTCGGAACCACCAAAACCGCCACCGTCGACATCACCGACAACGACGACCCGCCACCGGTGATCCCGGTGGTGTCGATCACCGGCGGCGCCGGTGTGACCGAGGGCGGCAACGCCTCATACACCCTGACCGCGAACCCGCCGCCCGCCTCGAACCTCCCTGTGCAGGTCAAAATAACCCAGACCGGCGACTACGGCGCCACCACCGGCACCCGAACAGTCACAGTCCCTGTCAGCGGCACCGTCACCTTCACCGTGGCCACCACCAACGACAACACCGACGAAACCGACGGGTCCGTCACCGCCACCCTCATCGACGGCGCAGACTACGACCTCGGAACCACCAAAACCGCCACCGTCGACATCACCGACGATGACGACCCGCCGCCGGGTGTGCAGGCATGTGTGGGCAAGCCGACGGTGTCCGCGGCTGACGTGACCGCTCAGCGAGGCGACGACCTCGAGTTCGTGATCAGCATCGACTGCGCCCACAGCAGCGACGTGGTCGTGCTCTACTCGGTCACACACGACGGCCGCCTCTACATCGCAGGCGCAGGCACAGCGATTATCAGCAGCGGCGACACCACAACCACCGTGACCATGCCCACCACCGGCACTGTCTCCGAGGTCGGCATATACCTCGCGTACGTCACCGAAGTCACCAACCCCTGGGGAGTCTGGGCGTACGGCACGATCACCGACGACGACTAACCCGCCGCAACCGCAAAGCCCGAACCGCGCCCGGCCAACTTGTCGAGGGCGAATATGGACGGAACGGTATCGGCACAGGTGCTGGCCGGCAACGGCTACACGGTCAGCGTCGCTGACGACGAACCGCCGCCCGACCCCGCCGTCGCGGCCTGCGCAGGCGCCCCGACCGTCACCGTCGCCGACGCCGAAGCACGACGAGGCGACGACCACCCCAACCTTGGGGTGAATCTCACCAAGTGCCTGTCCCTTACTTCTAGGGCACCGTGCCGTATATCGGTTCTCCAAGACCTCAGAGACCAGAGCTGTGCTCGAGCGTCGGCTCGTTTCAGCCCGTCCTTGTGATCCGGACGGTGTGAGTGTCGCCGTTATCGGCGATCACCGTGATCGTGTAGCCGCGCACGTTCACCGATTCGCCGAGAGTGAGGATGGGGAAGTCGTCGACTTGGCTCGTCCCGTCGTCACCGACGATTCTCAGCGGCAACTGTCCCGTCTCTAGACGTGCATCGACGGTGTAGACCAACACTCCCTCTTCAAGGAGACCGTGCCTCGGCTGCGCTCCCGAGGAGCTTGTCGGGGGCACGGTGGCGTCATAACCGAGCTTGCGGCGGCTCTCAACGACTATGAGCTCGTGATCGTTCAACGGCACTGCGACCATGGCTATCCCCGCACCAGGTCGGGCAACGGCACTCAGGCTCAGCTCGCTGTGCGCTCGGTCAACGCATCTGACCTGCGAAGTATCGAGCCACCCGAGTTGCCAACGGGTCCAGCTGAGCATCTCCACAGGTGTCGCGAACCACAGGTTTTCTGAAGACGGGAATCTTGCACGCAAACCGAGCAGGCCGAATTCGACATAGGTCCAAGTCATCCCCGCAGGCGGTGCCGGGAGTGTGTGGACGCTCTCGTCGTAGGGGTAGTGATCGAGCAGTCCAAAGTTGTGCGCAAGCTCGTGGGCGGCGACGAGGCCCCAGTTCGCCGGTGCACCTGAACCGGTGTTCGGATGCGTGTTGATCCTGAAGGTGGACAGCGTGTTGCCATCGGCATGGGCTGTCCCCAAGGCGAGACCGCGGCCGAAGTGGGCGCTCGGGAACACGGTGATCACAATCTCGGTGTCAGAGAAATCGTAGGTGGCGTCCGCGAGTCGAACCGACTCTGCACCGGCGGCCGGATACAGGCCAGTGGCACCGGCAGCGTCGTCGCCTACATATTCCTTGAAGCTCACCGAAGATCGCCACCAACGATCCACGATGTCGATGTCCAGATCGAGTCGTCCGTAGCTGGCGGTTTCGAGGTACTGCTTCATATAGGGAAGTCCGTACTGGATTTCTGAACTCGTCGTGGTTGTCGCTGGTGCGTCTGGGAAATCCATGAACAACACGGTGATGTCGACATGGCCGGAGGACGGGGCAGCGAATTGTGGCAGCGGGAAACCGGCGGTCAGGTAGGTCGGACCCTGCGGTCGGCATGCGGCGTACGGGTCAACTACTGGGCTGGCCTCCGAATCACCAGGGTTCACGGGGTCGCACAGCGGTGTGGTGGGATCGACCGTCACGTCGGGCTCGTCTTGGTAGCGGTACAGGAACGTCACCAGTTGCGCCCGCGTCAACGTGTTGTCAGGCGAGAACATGGAGGGCGAGGTACCTGTGGTGATGCCGGTGGACGCCATCCAGGAGACGGGCACTTGTTGCCAGTCAGCGACCACGTCTGTAAACGGATGAGCGGGTGCGGCGGGTTCGGCGGCCAAGCGATGCAGGAACGCCGCGATCTGCGCACGCGTCAAGGTGTCTTGAGGCGAGAACGTTGTGTCGGAGGTGCCGGTCGTGACACCGGTCTCTGCCAACCATGAAATCGCCGGGTTCTGGGCGTCAGTGGTCACGTCTGTGAACGAATGGGCGGCCTTGGCTGCGGGTTGGCCCACCATGTTCCAGATGAAGATCGCCGTCTCACCTCGAGACACCGGCGCGTCGGGCAGGAAACAGTTCCCGGCGATGCCGGTGATGTCGTTGTCGACCGACCATTGAACCGGCTCTGTGAAGTACCGGTCCGCAGCAACATCCCCATATCCAGCGACACCAGCGGCAGGCGACGTGGCCACCAACGACGCCGCTGCCAGACACAACGCCAACCCGCACCAGCCAAACCGTCGAGCAGTATTTCGACTCGACAGATCCAGGGTCGGCATCCCAGAAAATACCACAGGGCGACTCTTTGCGCGGACGCCGCGAACCATCCTGGGATCTCCGATGGCTCAGTTCCAAAGGAGCGGGCCATCGCTAGGCTCAATCCGGTGAACGACGACTCCGCTGAAGCGGCCCAAGACCGAACGCAGCGCGATGCCGACTTACGTGACTCGCTTCCCGCGGACCTGGACCCCGGCGCGGTCGTCGAGCCCTACCTCTTTCCCAACAACAGCAGGCGGCGCATCCCGGCGGTGCTGTACACGCTGATCGGCGCGGCCTGCATCCTCGCGCGCTTCACGGTCGGGGAGAACACGCCGGTCGTGAACGACTCTTTCATCAACAACGGTGTGCTCGTCGCGGGGATCGTCCTGATCGCGGTCGGGCTCTATCACGCCCAGGGGGGCTGGGACCTCTCCTTCGACGAGGAGCAGGCGCTGCAGGCCGCCGCACGCGACGTGGGTTTCCCGGTCGGGCACGCCTCGGCACAGCTCGGCTGGCGGGGACTGCGCAGCCGGCCCACCTGGCGGGTGCTCCTATACAGCAACGAACCCTCGCCGACGCATCGCGGGCTGGTGTTGGTGGACGGCATCGACGGGGAGATCATCGACCGTTTCGTCGAGACCAACCCCGAAGACTGGACCAGCCCGCGGAACTGACCGCGACGCTGCACACAAGCAGGCTGCGGTTCCGGGATCATTCTCAGCGCACGGATCGGTCCCAGCGTGCTGCTATCGTGAGATGATTCCCGCGAGGAGCATTTCATGTTCGACGGAAACTGGCGCTCGGCCGTTGACCGCAGCCTTACCCCGATTGGCCACAGTCTGCGTCGCACCGGCATCACCCCTGATGCCATAACAATTGTCGGGATCGTCACGGCGACGGTCGCGGCAGTGACGATCGGTGCCGGCTACCTCCGAATCGGCCTGCTCTTCCTGTTGATCACCGGGATCTCCGACGCCCTCGACGGAGCGGTGGCCCGCGCTGCAGACTCCGGATCTCAAAGAGGCGCCTATTTCGATTCCGTCTCCGACCGGTTGACCGACGCCCTGCTGTTCGGGGGTGTCGCCTGGCACCTGGCCAGCACCGAGCCGGGTCGAATCATGATGCTGCCGGTGGCCATCATGGCTGCGGCGATGTTTGTCTCCTACCAGCGGGCCAAGGCCGAGTCGCTCGGTTATGAAGCCAAGGGCGGGATCATGGAACGTGCCGAGCGCGTCATCATGCTCGCTCTGGCGCTGCTGTTTCCCGAGATCCTCATACCGGTTCTGTGGATCATGCTTGCTCTCACCGCGGTGACTGCGTTGCAGCGTTTCGTCAAGGTCTGGCGTCAGGCGTCGATAGATCGACCGCTTCCGGCTCGCCGACCTCGTCGCCGGCCCCGTCAAGGCTCACGTGGACGCAATGAGTCGGCCTGGGCTCAGCGGATGCGGGAACGTCGGGCGCTGCGCGAAGGCTGACTGTGGTATCGGTCTCCGCCTATCGGGCGGGGTCTCTGTTGGCCCGTCACGTACCAGTTGTCGCCCAGAACGCGGCGGCGCGTGCGGTGGGCGCCTCCGCCTCCGGCACTGGGCAGAAACGCCTGGTCGTGGCGCGCAATCTCCAGCGGGTGCTGGGGCGGAGCATGTCCGCTTCAGAGAAGCGTCGTCGCGTGGCCAAGACCTTCGAGTGGTATACGCGCTACTACGCCGAGAGCTTCCGTCTGCCGAGTGTGCCGGTTGCCGAGATCGATCAGGGTTTCGGATACGAGGGGTTCGGTGAGATCGCCGCGGCGGTGGAGCGCGGCCAGGGGCCGATTCTGGCTCTTCCCCATCTCGGGACCTGGGAATGGGCCGCGTGGTGGCTCGCTCTGGTGCCGAAGTTCAAGGTCACCGCGGTTGTTGAACCGCTGGAGCCTCCCGAAGTGTTCGAGTGGTTCGTGGGGTTCCGTGAGGGGTTGGGCATGAACATCGTGCCTTTGGGAGCTGACGCCGCGAGGACCAGCATCAAGGCGCTGAACCAGGGTCAAGTGTTGTGCCTGTTGGCGGACCGGGACATACAGGGCAACGGCGTTCCCGTCGAGTTCTTCGGTGAGAGGACCACGCTTCCAGCGGGACCCGCGACCCTGGCCCTGAGGACCGGCTCACCGTTGATACCCTCGGCGGTCTACTGGCGCGACAACACCCGCCACGCCGTCTCCACCCCGCCGCTCGACACGGAGCGGCGGGGCAGGCTTCGCCAAGACGTCGCCCGTGTCACCCAGGATCTGGCGCGAGACTTCGAGTATCTGATATCGCAGGCGCCCGAGCAGTGGCACATGCTGTCGCCGAACTGGCCCAGCGACTATGAAGCGTTGGGCCTACCGCTCCCCGAGCACCTGCAGGACCTCTGATGCGCATCGGGTTGATCTGCCCGTACAGCCTGACGATGCCCGGCGGGGTCCAGTCCCAAGTGTTGGCGTTGGCGAGGGCGCTGCGACGACGCGCCCACGCGGTACGGGTGCTCGCACCGTGTGACGGACCGCCTCCCGATGCCGGTGTGACGCCCCTCGGTCTGAGCCTGCCGGCGTCGGCCAACGGATCGGTTGCTCCGGTGGCACCGGATCCGTCTGCACAGCTGCGTGTCATTCGAGCGATGCGGGATGAAGCATTCGACGTGATTCACCTGCACGAACCGCTCGCCCCGGGGCCGACGATGACTGCGTTGCTGACCCACCCGGCGCCGTTGATCGGGACCTTCCATGCCGCGGGTCGATCGTTGTCGTACGAGTTGATGCCCAAGGCGGTTCGTTACCTGGCTCGTCGTCTCGATGATCGTGTGGTGGTCTCTGAAGATGCCCGCAAACTCGCGATGAAACATCTCGGCGGCGAGTACGACGTGCTCTTCAACGGGGTGGAGGTCAGCCGTTATCGCCGCAGCCCGGCTTACGCCGCCGGTTCTCCCACCGTTCTGTTCATCGGTCGCCACGAGCAGCGAAAGGGACTGCAGGTCCTGCTTGAGGCGGTGAAGCTGCTTCCGGCGGATATTCGCGTCTGGATCGCAGGCAGCGGCCCTGAGACGCAGAGGCTCAAGACGGCCTACGGCGGCGATTCAAGGCTCGAATGGCTGGGATCGATCGACGAGACCGAGAAGATAGCGCGACTGCGCGGCGCCGACGTCTTCTGCGCCCCCTCCCTGTTCGGTGAGTCCTTCGGGATTGTTCTGCTGGAGGGGATGGCCGCGGGCACACCGGTGGTCGCGTCCGATATCGGCGGTTATGCCAATGCGTCGAGACACGGCCGCGACGCCCTGTTGTTCCCTGCTGGTGATCACAAGGCGTTGGCCGCCGCGGTCAGCGAGTTGCTGCAAGACAGCCAAAGAGTCGCAGAGCTTGTCGTGTCGGGAAACGAGAGAGCCGATGAGTTCTCCATGGATCGCCTGGCCGACCTCTACTTGCAGCGTTACCGAGCGCTACTGCATTGACGGGGCGCTGAGAGTGTCCAAGCGCCGATACTCTGAGCCGACGACGAATCGACTCGCGGCCTCGTTACCGCGGACCACAGATCTTGCGGAGAGCACCTCTATGCCCACAGCGGCACCCCGATTGGTTCTATTGATCCCGGCATTGGTGGTCGGACTGGTTGTGGCAGCGGTTGCAACACTGCTGTCGCCGTACGGCCCAAGGATCGTCGTCGGCGTGATCGTCGGGCTGGCGGTCGCTGTCCTGTCGGCCATCGCGCTCGACAGGCGCGCCCCCGCCGCGACGCTGAGCGCCCTCGGGGCCGTTCCGGTCGTCCCGGGACGCCAACCGCGCCTCGAGAGCCTGGTTGCCAGCTTGTGCGCAAGCCACGGGATCGCTGAGCCGCAACTGCATGTGGTCGATTCTCAAGCCCCGGACTCGGCTGTGGTCGGACGGGCCAAGCAAACGCATCTGGTGATGACGACGGGGGCATTGCAGAAGCTGGACCGACTGCAGCTGGAGGTCGTCGTGGCGCGACAGCTGGCCCAGATCAGTTCCGGCGTTCACGCGGCGACGACCCTTGCGTCTGTGGGTCCGCTGCTCGGTCCGGCAGCAGAGCTGATTCGTCGGGTACAGCTCGATGGTCAGCGACTGGCTCTCACCGATGTGCAGGGTGTGTTGATGACTCGATATCCCCCTGCGCTGGTCGGCGCGTTCGAACAGGCCGCTGCGGGCAGCGGCGTCAGCTGTACCCGTGCCAACCGGCATCTGTGGATGATCGGACCGCTCGACGGCACGCCGGGAGTACAACCTCAACTACAGGATCGAATTGATGCTCTGAGAGAGCTGTGATGCGAGCCGCAGGCGGGTTGTCGGCAACGTTCGCGTTGTCTGCGCTGTTCGCGGTTGCGTGTCTTGACGGCGGGAACGGGGTCGAGGTCAACGAACCCGAACCGGAGCCGATCGAACAGACCGTTGCCCCCACGACCACAAGCACCGAGGCTGCAGGGTCGCAGACCAGTACGACGACCGTCTTCGACGGGCCCTTTGCTCCTTTCACCGGACTCGGGGCGACCAGCGAAGCGGCTGCTCGTGAGCCTGCGTTCGTGGTCAAGATCGGCAACAACAACGATCAGTCCAGGCCACAGATGGGACTGGCAGAAGCCGACATCGTCTATGAGGAACTGATCGAGGGGCTCAAGACCCGTTTCGCGGCAGTGTTCCAGTCCCAGGTGCCCACTGAAGTAGGACCGGTCCGTTCCGCCAGAACCACAGACATCGAGCTGTTGGCCGGGCTCGGAACTCCGGCACTGGTGTTCTCCGGTGCCAACACGCCGACCCTGGTTGAACTGCGCGATGCAGCGAACAGGGGCGTGTTTGTGGACGCGGGCGCGTTGCGTCGTCTGGATCCATACTTCCGTCTGGGGTCCCGCAGCGCTCCCTACAACCTCTGGGTTGATATGGAGATGATCGATTTTCTCGGTTCCGGCGTGCCCAGTCCGATCGTGACTTACGGAGGGCTCTCCGAGGGCATGGGCTCTGAGATCGGGGGTGTGGAGATCACCTACGAAGCCAGTTTCGGACGGCAGGTCAGCCATCTCTGGGACCCGGCGATCGCCCGATGGGTGCGGGTGCAGGACGGAACCCTTCATACGGCGCTGCGGGATGACACCGAAGTGGAGATTGCGCCCGCGAATGTGGTGGTCCTGCACGTTGTCTATGAGATCTCGCCGGCTGACCCTGCGTCGCCGGAGGCTCAGTCCTTCAACACCGGTCCAGCACAGGTGTTCACTCAGGGTCAAGTTGTGGAGGGCACTTGGAGCAGGTCGCTTCAGTCCCCGGCGTGGGATCTGAGGAGCACTGACGGAGACGTCATCGCTCTGCAACCCGGTGCCACGTGGTTCATTCTCGCTTCGGCCGACGGCTCCAAGTTCCCCGAGGCCCACGTCGCCATGCTCGAACCTGCCGAAGCTGCTGCACGTCTCGAAGCTGCCCGCGCCGCCAGCTAGACGGTTGTTCGGGGGGAGGTGGAGGGGAAGCTTCTATAGGTCTGTATTGTGTATGATGCTGAAAACTCTCAGTTCACTCGGAGTCATGGGAAAGAGAAAGATTGTGTCTGGTTTCGCGGGTGGTTCAAATGGCCGGGGGGGGGGGGCCTTGAGGGGCTTTTTGACGGTGGCGGTGTTGGCTGGGTTGTTGGCTGTGTCGCCGTCGTTGCCTGTTGGGGCGCAGACGCCGCCGTCTGAGCCGGTGTTGGTGAGCAATCTGGGTTCGACGTCTACTGGTTTTGGTGGCGTGGGCGTTAGGGATTTTGCCCAGGCGTTTACCACGGGCGGGAACTCGGTGGGTTACTCGTTGAGCAGTGTTGATGTGCATTTCGCGAGGTTGACGGATGCTGCTTGGGCTTCGAAGCTGACGGTTACGGTGAATGCTGCTGCGTCCGGGAGTCCGGGCGCGGTTCTCGGGACTTTGACGCCGTCGTCCACAGGCACGTTCTCTACCGCCCAGAATTTGAGGTTCGCGGCGCCGCAGGGTGGTATTCGTCTTGCGGCGGACACTACTTATTTTGTTGTGCTCGACAGCATTGCCGGATGGACCGGCTCAAACAACCTGCGGAGCACCGCCGCGGACGGCGAGGATGCCGGCGGGGCGGCGGGTTGGAGCATTGCTGACACGAGGCTGAGCCGCTTCAGGCAGATCTCCGTTGGCTGGGGGTTAACCCCTACAGATTTATCCACTAATTCCCTCAAGATCGGTGTGAACGGCACGGCGCTGGAGGCTTTGGTGTCGGCGCCTTCGGTGGTGTTTGTGGGTGAGGGTGAGACGGTGTCTGTGCGTTTGGATTTGGTGTCGGAGGTGTCTGGGTCGGTGCCGGTGACGGTTTCGTCGTCTGATCCGTCGCGGGTGTTGGTGAATCATCCGGAGTCCGTGTTTATGGGCCGCAAGTATGTGAATGGCCATGACGGACGTAACGGTGTTGAGGGCGTTCAGGTGCAGACCGGTTATGTCGATATTGGTCGTCGTATTAGCGACAATTTGGCGGCGGGGGCCTTTCGAGATTGGGGACATCCGGTCAGGCGTGCGCCGTCTGGGTCGATCGGTTTCGATTTCACTGCTGCGGATTGGGCGGGTTACACGTCTATTGAGGAGCCTGTGTTGCATAAGGGTTTTCGGGTGGTGGAGGTGACTGGTGTGGCTTCGGGCGCGGATGGGTTGCCTGCGAATGGGCCTGACGCGAAGTTCGAGTTGTTGTTGTCGTCGTCGGATGCGTCGGTGGGGTTCGCGCCGGTGACGGTGGTGGTGAAACGCAGCCGGGGGTTGGATCCGGTGTTTGATCCGGATCCGCGTTTCAGTTTCGGGTGTCGTGAGCGGGAGTGTCTGCGTGTCGGGGAGGGGGGCACGGTTGAGTACACGGTGCGCAATTCCAATGTTCCGGCGCCGGGGTCGCCGTTGACGATCACCCCGACGGGCGAGGGCTTGTCGTTCGATCCGCCGGTGGTGTCGTGGACTCATTTGGATCATGATGAGGTGCGGACGGTGACGGTGACTGCTGTTCATGATGATGATGTGAGGTCTGAGACCCGGGTGATTCGTCATGTGTTCAGCGAGAATTGGGACACGTCGGGGTCGTTGTCGAAGATTTTGCGGCGTAGCGAGTCCAAGGCTGAGGTGGAGTCGGATTTCAACATGGCGGTGCGGGTGGTTGATGACGACTTGGCGGGTTTTGATGCTGTGGGTGCTGATGGGGCGGTGATCGGTGAGGTGAGCGTGTTGAGCCGTGCGGGTGAGGGCCGTTCGGGGCTGGGCCGTTTTTGGGTGAGGGTTGATGGGCCGCCTGATTGCACGAGGGGCTACGGCCGGTCTGCGGGGTTGTGTTGGGATACGTTGCGGATCCGGCTGCGGACCGGCCGTCCGGACGGGTCGTGGGACAACGCGCCGGTGGCCGCGACGGTGTTTCGCGCTGATCAGGCGGGTTCGGGTCCGTCGTCGTACACGAAGGTCGCGGGGCCGAGGCACTGGTTTGCTATGCATGTCAGGCCGCAGCACTGGGACAGGCTGTTGCGGGTCGATTTGACGTTGGATCCGGCGTTGTACGGTTCCAGCGGCGACTATGTCATTTCGATGAGCTTGGAGCGGGCGAACGGCGAGCCGTCGGCGCATCGGCGGGTCACGGTCAGCTACGGGCCGAGCCTGGTCACCTCTCCCAGCGTCGACGACAACAACCACCCGGTGTCCGACGACCAGCAGGCACCCCCCCAGGACCAGGACCAGGCTGTCCCCGACGCGGACAGCGGCGCCGTCGCAGACATCGCGCCGGCGCTGATCGCGGAGGTCGAAGCGCACATCGCGTCGTTCAGGACGCGCCGCCACCAAGCAGGGGTGCGCGACTGGACTGCGGTGCTCGACCGGCTCCAAGGCCGCAGCGACGGCATGAGCGACGAAGACATAGCGGCGTGGCTCGCCCGGTCACGCCGTCACGGCTGGGCCGACGGCGTCGGCACGCTCCCCAAAGTGCAGGCAGCCCTCACCGCCCAGGCAGCCGCCCAAGCCCAACAACAACAGGACCAGCAACAGCAGCCCCAGCAGCAGCCCCAGCAGCCCCAGCAGGACCAGCCCCAGCAGGACCAGCAACAGCAGGATCCGCCGCCGGTCGTGCCGACAGTGACCGTCACCGCCGGCAGCGACGTCGCTGAGGGCGGCCCGGCGACGTTCACCGTCACCGCCGACGCTGCGCCCGCAGCCGACCTGGCGGTCAGCGTCGAAGTGGCAGCGTCAGGCGACTACGGCGTCACAGCGGGCACCCGCACCGTCACGATCCCCGCAGGCGCCACAGCCAGAACCCTCACCGTGGCCACCGTCGGCGACACCACAGACGAGGCCGACGGGTCGGTCACAGCGACCGTCACAACCGGCAGCGGCTACACCGTGGGCACCGCCAACTCGGCGACAGTGGTCGTCGCAGACGACGACGACCCGCCGGCCCAAGACCCGGCGCCGTCGTATGCCGCGGACCCGCAGGTCGTCGCGGCGGTGCAATACCTGGCGTCACAGACCCACCACGGCTTCGCGCATGTCAACCGCTGGCAGCGGGCGCTCGCCGCGATCGGCGTGCTCGACCCCGCCGACGTCACAGGCGGCGCGCTCACCCTCGCCGAAGCACAGCAGAACACCCAGAGATACAGCAGCCCCGTCTGGGACCAGGTAGTCACCGAGATCCAAGCCAAACAAGCCTTCGACACAGCACAATAACCGCAACAACAACAGTACGAGTACCCACCATCGGCGGCCTGTGGCCTGTGCCGGTGGTGACGATCAGCAGCAGCGGTGCGGTGACCGGGGACGGTTCCGCGTCTCGCATACAGTGCAGTCACGAGGGTGTCCAAGCCCGGGTTCATACCAAGACCCTCCAAGGATCAGGGCTGTGGAAAACCCCGAGCATGGACACCCTCACCCCCAATGGTGGACCCCCACCCCTTGGAACTACTCGTCTAGTTGCAGCACGCCGCAGGGGCGTCAAGAAAACTTCTGCGTCGTCAAGTCACAACGGTCCTAGGATGGTCCGTATGGGACAGAACAACCAGCGCGAGACTGGGACAACTCTGGTGAAGCGGGGTTTGGCCGAGATGCTCAAGGGCGGCGTCATTATGGACGTCGTCAACCCGCAGCACGCGAAGATCGCAGAAGACGCCGGGGCAGTCGCAGTGATGGCCCTTGAACGGGTGCCCTCCGACATTCGCCGAGACGGTGGGGTCTCCCGCATGTCTGATCCGGAGATGATCCAGGGTATTCAGGCAGCGGTCTCAATACCGGTCATGGCCAAGGCCCGCATCGGCCATTTCGCGGAAGCGCAGATGCTCGAGGCCATCGGTGTCGACTACATCGACGAGTCAGAGGTGCTTTCACCCGCTGATGAAGCCCACCATATCGACAAGTGGTCTTTCACGGTTCCGTTCGTTTGCGGCGCCACCAACTTGGGTGAGGCTCTGCGGCGTATCAGCGAGGGGGCGGCCATGATTCGCTCCAAAGGTGAGGCCGGGACCGGCAACGTGGTCGAGGCGGTGCGCCATCTGCGCTCGATCATGGGCGACATCGGCAAGCTGACCAGAGCAGACTCCGCAGAACTGTTCGACTGGGCGAAACGACTCCAAGCGCCCCTCCCGTTGATTCAAGAGGTTGCCCGAACGGGGCAGCTCCCGGTACCGATCTTCTGCGCGGGTGGCATCGCCACGCCCGCGGACGCATCGCTGGTGATGCAGCTCGGAGCGCAGGCGGTGTTCGTCGGTTCCGGGATCTTCAAGAGCGAGAGTCCTGAGAAGATGGCGTCAGCCATCGTGGAGGCGACCACCCACTATCAGGATCCGGCAATCTTGGTGAAGGTCTCCACTGGTCTCGGCGATGCGATGGTCGGCCAGGAGATCGCAACCCTCGACATGAAGTTGGCTGAACGGGGTTGGTAGCACCGACCGTTGGAGTTCTCGCCCTCCAGGGTGCGTTCGCCGCTCACGCGACGATCCTCGAGTCCCTCGGGTGCGCGACCCGGCAGATACGCACAGCTGAGCAGCTGGAGGCGGTCGATGCGCTGGTAGTGCCCGGCGGCGAGTCGACCACAATGTCGATGCTGCTGGAGCGCTCGCAGATGCTCGAGTCGCTGCAGGTTCGAGCACACGGGGGCTTGCCAGTCTTCGGGACCTGCGCAGGCTTGATCCTGATGGCCTCAGAGATCTGCGACGGACGCGATGACCAAGTGGCGTTGGGAGTGTTGGACATGACCGTGGAACGCAACGGCTACGGCCGTCAGATCGACAGTTTCGAGACCGATATCGAGATCACCGGTCTGGACACACCGTTCCACGCGGTGTTCATCCGATCTCCGGTGGTCACTCGGCTCGGGCCCGATATCGAGGCGCTCGCCGCCCTCGACGGCAACCCGGTCCTGTGCCGCAGGGGCCCGGTCACCGTTGCGGCCTTCCATCCTGAGTTGTCGGGCGACAATCGACTTCAC
Organism: Candidatus Aldehydirespiratoraceae bacterium; assembly: GCA_965208435.1. Lineage (GTDB taxonomy): Bacteria > Actinomycetota > Acidimicrobiia > Acidimicrobiales > Aldehydirespiratoraceae > VXYK01. The sequence goes on from OZ242337.1 coordinate 3,406,677, forward strand.
CGTCGTTGGCTGTCACAAGCGGGCATCATCGATGCTCGTTGACCGCGGTCACAGCGCAGCGGGTAGATTCCGTTCATGAGTGGTCATTCCAAGTGGGCAACGATCAAACACCGCAAGGGGGCTGCTGACGCCAAACGCGGCAAGCTCTTCGCCAAGCTGATCAAGCAGGTGGAGGTGGCAGCCAGGACCGGCGGAGGAGACCTCGATGCGAACCCGACTCTGCGGACGATGTTCCAGAAGGCGCGTGACAACTCCGTGCCGCTCGACACGATCGAGCGGGCAGTCAAGCGCGGCACCGGTGAACTAGAGGGTGTCAACTACGAACAGGTCACCTATGAGGGGTATGCCCCGGGTGGAATCGCGCTGCTGATCGAATGCCTGACCGACAATCGCAACCGCACGTCCAGCGAGGTCCGCTCCACGCTGACCAAGCACGGCGGTTCGCTGGCTGAACCGGGGGCAGTGTCCTGGCAGTTCGAGCGCAAGGGTGTGGTGCTGGTACCGGTGTCGGTCGATGAGGAGGAGTTGATGCTCCTGACCGTGGATGCGGGAGCGGAGGACATCGAAGACGTTGGGGAGGTGTGGCGGATAATCACCGCGCCGAGCGACCTCAATGAGGTGCGTGACGCGCTCGACGGAGCCGAGGTGCCCGTCGAGTTCGCGGACCTCACGATGCTGCCTGCATCGACTGTGGAGATGACTGACGTCGGCGAGCTCAAGAAGCTGCTCAACCTCATCGATGTGCTCGACGACCTTGATGATGTGCAGGATGTGCAGGACAACTCCGAAGCTGCCGCAGACCTCTTGGAGTCTGTCCGAGCGGGCTGAATCCCGTCGCCGGCACCGCTGCGGAACTACGGCCGCGGCATGCCGCGCTCAGTGTGACCTCGGCGGCTAGAGTCGTACGTATGTTCGTGCTCGGAATCGATCCAGGTCTTTCACGCTGCGGCTACGGCTGCGTCGAGCACGGCCGAAAGCCCAGGGCAGTCGCAGCTGGGGTGATCCGAACAGACCCGAGCCTCGACCGCCCCACACGCTTGGCAGAGGTTCAACGGGAGATCCGGGCTCTGATCAGTGAACTCAGCCCCGACGTGGTGGCTGTTGAGCGGGTGCTGTTCCAACAGAACGCGCTGACCGCGATGTCGGTCGGTATGGTCAGCGGCATAGTCATGGTCGAAGCGGTGTCAGCGGGCTGCTCGGTAGTCGAGTACTCGCCCAACGAGGTCAAGCAGGCTGTGGCAGGTTGGGGAGGCGCGGACAAGGAAGAGGTCTCTCAGATGGTTCAGACTCTGTTGGGGTTGTCGAAGCGCCTGAAGCCGGCGGACGTCGCCGATGCCGTCGCGGTGGCGCTGTGCCATGTCGCCCACATTCCCTCGCGCCGTGTCGCGGGAGCGCGGCGATGATCGGCTCTTTGAGGGGGCAGCTGCTCGACCGCACCTCGGAGTCGGAACTGTTGATCGAGGTCGGAGGCCTGGGCTACCGCGTGCAGGTGACTCCCTCGACCGCAGTGTCGGTTGGTTCTGCGGGCAGCGAGGTCTTTGTGCATACCCATCATGCGGTGCGCGAGGACAGCGACACCCTCTACGGCTTCGCGACCATCGACGAACGCCGTGTCTTCGAGTCTCTGATCAGCGCTCACGGGGTCGGCCCGGCGCTGGGACTCGCCATCCTGTCGGTTCATGATCCGGCTGCCCTGCGCGTCGCGGTGGCCCACGACGATTTGGATGCGCTCTGCCTGGTGCCCGGGGTGGGGCGCAAGACAGCCGCACGGCTGGTCATGGAGCTCAAGAGCAGACTCGACATTCCCAGTGGAGACTACGCCCCAGTGGTCGCAGGCGGAGAGGATGCGTCGAGCGCGCAGGCGGTCCACGGTGATGTTCGAGCGGCGTTGGAGAGCCTCGGCTACGGCCCCGAAGAGATCCACGCGGCGCTCGTGGACATGCCCCCGCAGGGTGATACCAGCGCGCTGTTGAAGGACGCTCTGCGTCGCCTGGCAGCGGGTGACTGAGCAGATGCGCGAGGAACTCCTCAACGAGTCCGAGTCTGAAAATGACCTGCTCTCACCCGGTGAGACACAAACCGATGCCGAACTGCTCGCTGAGCCTGGACTGCGACCGCGGACCCTCGCCGAGTTCGTCGGCCAGTCAGAACTGAAGAGTCACCTGCGGGTGATTCTCGGCGCTGCCTCAAAACGTCGTGATGCGGTCGACCACCTGTTGTTCGCCGGCCCGCCCGGGCTGGGCAAGACCACGTTGGCGTACATAATCGCCGCCGAGATGGGGTCGCACCTGCTGGTCACCTCGGGTCCGGCGTTGGAACGGTCCGGCGACCTCGCCTCGATTCTGTCGAAGCTCGAAGACGGGGACGTCCTGTTCATCGACGAGATCCATCGCCTGCCGCGCCCGGTCGAGGAAGTCCTGTACCCGGCGATGGAGGACTTCAGGATCGACATCGTCCTGGGAAAGGGCCCGGCCGCCCGTTCGATTCCCCTTGAACTGGCGCGGTTCACGCTGGTGGGTGCCACCACCCGAACCGGTTTGATCACCGGACCGCTTCGGGACCGGTTCGGTCTGGTCGCGCGCCTCGACTTCTACGACGTCGACGATCTCCAGTCCATCGCCTTGCGGTCGGCCCGGATCTTCGGTGTCGATGTCACCGAGACGGGTGCATGGGAGATCGCCCGTCGTGCCAGAGGAACACCGCGCATCGCCAACCGGCTGTTGCGCCAGGTACGCGACTACGCAGAGGTCGAACGCGACGGCCGTATCGATGCAGGAGTGGCAGCCGACGGTCTGGCTTTCTTCGGTGTTGATGAACTCGGTCTCGACAAGGCCAGTCGAGCGGTGCTCGACGCGGTCTGTCGACGGTTCGGTGGCGGCCCCGTCGGTTTGTCGACGCTTGCCATCGCTGTCAGCGAACCGTCCGAGACCGTCGAGGACGTGTACGAGCCCTATCTGATCCAACAGGGTCTGCTGATGCGCACTCCACGGGGCCGCGTCGCCACCCCGGCCGCTTTCGAGCATCTGCAGATGACTGTGGAGGCGGTCGGTCCGCCAACGGCACCGGGGTTGTTCGACGACCCCGCCCCCGATGTGTCGGCCTAGTGGACCCGCCACCTCAGACCCTCGATGACATCGGCTATGAACTGCCGGCCGCCTCCATCGCCCAGACACCGCTTGCACGGCGCGACGAGGCGCGTCTGCTGGTCGACCGCTCCACCGAGATCCTGCACCGCCGCGTCCATGAGCTGCCGGAGCTGCTCGCCGAAGGCGATCTTGTGGTCGTCAACAACACCCGTGTGCTCCAGGCACGTATTCCGCTTCGCCGGTCCAGCGGGGGCGCGGTTGAGGTGTTGCTGTTGGAGCAGCTCGACGACCGACGCTGGGAGGCGCTGGTACGACCCTCGCGCAGGCTCGAGGCGGGTTCGGTCGTGGCCAACGGCGCGATGTCCGTGGTGATCGGGGAGGATCTCGGCGAGGGGCGTCGCATCGTCACCCCGGTTCTCGGTGATCGCCGACTCCTCGACGTCTTGGACGAAGTCGGCCTGCCGCCGTTGCCACCCTATATCGAGCAGCAGATCGCCGATCCTGAGCGCTATCAGACCGTCTATAGCGAACGGCCCGTGTCGGCTGCGGCACCTACCGCCGGTCTGCACCTGACTGAGTCTGTGCTCTTCGGCCTCAGAGCGAAAGGAGTCGAGGTCGCAACGGTCGAGTTGGCAGTCGGTCTCGACACCTTCAGGCCCATCACAGTGGACCGCCTCGACGACCATCTGATGCACAGCGAGCGGTACTCGATCCCCGCCCGCACGCAACGACTCGTACGTTCGGCGGACCGGGTCGTGGCTGTCGGCACGACCGTGGTCAGGGCGCTCGAGACTTGGGGGCGCGGCGGCCCCCCCGAGGGTCGCAGCAGCCTGTTCATTCGACGCCCCTTCGAGTGGTCGGTGGTCGACATGTTGATGACCAACTTCCATCTCCCCGCCTCCACGCTGCTGTGCATGATCGACGCATTCGTCGGCCCCCGTTGGCGGGGACTGTATGCCGAGGCGTTGGCGCAGGACTACCGGTTCCTGAGTTTCGGCGACGCCATGCTCTGCGAACGCCGTGCTTGAACGTCCCTCGTACCGAACCAGGTCGAGGTCGACGCCGAGGCAGCCACATTGCGATGCAGAAGACGGGGCCGGATGGGACGTAACGGTTCCGGTGCCAGATCACAGGGAGTTGCGAACCGGGACGCTGTTATCGGTTATCCGCCAGTCGGGAGCACCCCGTACGGAGTTCGAGTAGTGGTGTCGCAGGTTTCCGAGGGCTGCACGCTTGCGGTGCGTAGTCTGGCGCTGTGAAGGCAACTCTTGTTGAGACCGCGCGTGACGGAGCAGCACGAACCGGTGTCGTAACAACGGCCCGCGGACAGTTCAGCACGCCGCGTTTCATGCCGGTGGGAACCCGTGGCGCGGTGCGCCACCTGGCATCCAACGACTTGGAGGCTCTCGGAGCACAGGTGATTCTGGCCAACACCTATCATCTGATGCTCCGACCCGGACCGGCGGTCATCGCCGATCTGGGGGGAATACACCGTTTCGTCGACTTCGACAACCATGTCCTGACCGACTCCGGCGGATTCCAGGTCTTCTCGTTGAAGCCGCAGATCGACGACGATGGCGCCACTTTCAGATCGGTGTACGACGGGTCGACGCACCGGCTGACGCCGCAGAAGGCCGTCGAAGTGCAGGCTCTGATCGGGGCGGACATCCAGATGGTGCTCGACGTCTGCCCCTCAGCGGTTGCTGAGCATCAGATCCTGCGCTCAGCGGTGGACCGCACGGCTCTTTGGGCCCGCCGGGGACGCCGGGCCTTTGAGGAGCACCCGTTCGCCGCGCAACGGCAGAGTCAGTTCGGGATAGTTCAGGGTGGTACGGACGAAGCGCTGCGCGTCGAGTCCGCAGAACGGACAGTGGCTCTCGACTTCGACGGCTACGCCGTGGGCGGACTGTCAGTAGGGGAGGACCGTCAGCAGATGCTGGACGGCCTCGACGCCTGCATCGGGCTGCTGCCGAGCGATCAGCCGCGATATTTCATGGGGCTCGGCGATCCCGTCGGGATTGTCGAGTCCGTGGCACGGGGAGTCGACATGTTCGATTGCGTCCTGCCGACCCGCCTTGCCCGCCACGGCACGGTCCTGACAGATGAGGGCAGGTTCAACCTGCGCCGAGCGGAGTTCTCCAACAGCGACCAACCGCTCGACGCCTGCTGGCCCGGGAGTCCGGCCAATCGCTGGTCCCGCGGCTACCTGAGGCACCTGCTGGTGGCCTCAGAACCCACCGCACCCCGGATTCTGACGCTTCACAACCTCGCCTGGCTGTTTCGATTCATGGAGCAGCTGTCTGACGCGATCAAGGCTCAGGAATTTGAGATGTTCCAGGGTCGCGTTCATGACGTTTGGGGACGATAGCCTTGCCTGAGTTCGCTCTCCAGATACGGATGCACGCATGGAATCACTTTTCTATCCCATCCTCATCGTAGGTTTTCTCTACTTCTTCATGATCGCCCCGCAGCGGCGCAAGATGAAGGCTCACCGTCTCCTGCTCAGCTCCCTGCAGGAGGGGGACGAGGTCCTCACCAACGCGGGCATTTTCGGCGCGGTGGCAGAGGTCGAAGACAGTGTCATCTGGCTGGAAGTGGCGCCCGAGGTCGAGCTGAAGGTCCAGAAGTCGTCGATCGTCTCGGTGGTCCCTCAATCCGACGATCAATCCGACGACGCTGACACCGCCGGCGACGGTGCGGACTGACGCCCCCCTAGATGCGTCGTCAACTCACTTTCGTGATCGGCATCGTGGTCGTCGCCCTCGCGGGCGTCGTCTACACGGCTGTGTCCGGCAACGAGCCCCTGTTGGGGCTCGACCTCCAGGGCGGAGCCTCGGTGGTGCTCGAACCCGAGCCCAATGAGGACGGCTCAGAGATCTCCGACGATGTGCTCGACCAGGCGGTGGAGATCATTCGCAACCGGGTCGATGGCCTCGGTGTCCGTGAACCGGAGATCAGTCGCCAAGGATCGACCGTCCTGGTGCAGATCCCCGGCGTGGAGGATCAGCAGCGTGCAATTGAACTCGTTGGCCAGACTGCCGAACTTCGGTTCCGTCCGTTGTATCAGGAAGTATTCGCCGACGACTCCTTCCTCCCTCAGAGCATCGCTCTGTGTGCACCAGAACTCGCCGACGACCCCGAAACCTTGGCCGGGCTGTATCACGATCCGACTCCCGACGCTGATGCCGACGAATGCATGGTGGCGGTCGACCGAGCCGGCGCGGGTGTTCGTTACCTGCTCGGTCCTGCGCCCCTGCTCGTCGATCAGCAGCGAAATCCTGGCGCCCGGCTGACCGGTGAAGTCCTCGACACTGCTGCAGCGCGACTGCAGCTCGTCGAGTGGGTCGTCAACATCTCGTTCCGGTCCGGATCGCCGGGAATCGACGATTTCAACGCCCTCGCCTCGGAGTGCGCCAGAGGCACCGCGCAATGCCCGCCGACTGGCACCTCCCCCAACACGGGGGCCTTCGTGGGCCGGGTTGCCGTGGAGATCGACGGAATCGTTGAGAGCGCACCGACGGTGGGCGTCGCAAACTTCGACCGCGGCGAAGTTGTGATATCCGGGGGCGCCATGACGGAGCAGGTCGCCAAGGATCTGGCGCTTGTCCTGCGGTTCGGTTCGTTGCCAGTGGAACTCACCCCCCAGGAGAGCCGGATCGTCTCGTCGACTTTGGGCGAAGACGCCCTGGACGCTGGAATAGTCGCGGGGATCATCGGTTTGGCGCTGGTGTCGCTGTACCTGCTCGCGTACTACCGATGGTTGGGTGTTGTCGCCATCTCCAGCCTGGCAATATCAGGGGCTCTGCTGTGGACCATGATCTCCTGGCTCGGAGAGTCACAGGGGCTGGCATTGACGCTGGCAGGCGTCACCGGTCTGATTGTGTCGATCGGCGTCTCGGTTGATTCGAACGTGGTCTATTTCGAGCACCTGAAGGAGGACGTCCGCGCCGGCCGGACGGTGCGTTCGGCGGTGGAGAGGGCCTTCCCCATTGCCTTCTCGACGATCGTCAAAGCCGATGTGGCCAGCCTGATCGCCGCATTGGTCCTCTACTTCCTAACCGTTGGCCAGGTGAGGGGCTTCGCTCTGTTCCTGGGCTTGGCAACCGTGCTCGACCTGGTGGCGACCTACTTCTTCATGGGCCCGGTCATTCGGAGGATGGCTCGTCGAGAGTCAATGAACGACCACCCGAGACGATTCGGCATTCCGGCGGTCGGGTCCCAGACGTCGCAGGTGACCTCATGAACGTCCTGCGACGCATGTACCGGGGGTCACATCAGTTCGACTTTCCCGCGATCTGGAAGAAGGCTCTGATCGTCTCGGCCGGGCTGGTGTTGGTGAGCCTGAGTTCTCTGGCGTTCCGCGGGTTGAACCTGGGGATTGAATTTGAGGGCGGAACTTCGTGGGAAGTGGTGGCGCCGCAGACCTCGGTCGCTGAGACCCGCGATGCCCTTGCCGGGACCGGCGCGGCTGCGGGCAAGATCCAGACCGTCGGCACCGACAGCATCCGTGTCCGCGCAGACATCGACGATGCCGGCGGCACCGCGGAAGTCACACGGGTGCTGGCGGACCTGGCCGGCGCAGCCATCGGTGAGGTCTCTGTCACAACCGTGGGTCCGTCGTGGGGTGATCAGATAACCAACAAGGCCCGAAACGCCCTCATCTGGTTCTTCGTCATCATCGCTATCTATATCGCCATCCGACTCGAGTGGAGAATGTCGGTGGGTGCGCTGATAGCGGTCGCCCACGACATCATCATCTCAGTCGGCCTCTATTCGCTGTTCCAGTTCGAGGTCACCCCTGCGACTGTCATCGCCTTCCTGACGATCATGGGCTACTCGCTCTATGACACGATCGTCGTCTACGACAAGGTCCGCGAGATCGGGCGCAGGCTGGGACCGACCGAGCGCTACACCTACACCGAGATGATGAACCTGGCCCTCAACCAGGTGTTGATGCGTTCGATCAACACCTCGATCACCTCGGTTCTGCCGGTGCTCTCGATGCTGGTCGTGGGTTCGTTCTTCCTGGGTGCGCTGACACTCCAAGAGTTTGCGCTGGCGTTGCTCATCGGCATCATCGTGGGTTCGTACTCGTCGATCTTCGTGGCTTCTACGTTGGTGGCGCAGATGAAGGAGCGTGAGGAGCACCATGTGGCGCTCGCGCGCAAGGTGCAGCTGCGGTCCGGAGGGAGTGAAGGCACGCGTATGGTCGCCGAGGCCGACGCCACTCTCGGTGCTACCGCGGCACGCCCCACCGCCGACCGCGTCCGGCCGAGTCATGCTCCTCCCCGACCGAGGAAGAAAAAGAAGAAGCGCTGAGGCGATACGGTGGCAGGCATGACCGTGGCAGGCTTGGGTGGCATGACCGGCCTGATCCGTGACGTAAAGAACTTTCCTGAACCCGGGATCGCATTCAAGGACATCACGCCGCTGCTGGGCGACCCCGATGCATTCGAGGCGGCGGTCGATGCGATGGCCGCGCCCTGGCTGAACCCGGAAGCGGGCAATGAGATCACCAAGGTTGCCGGTATTGAGTCCCGCGGGTTCTTCTTCGGGGTGCCGATCGCGCAGCGCCTCTCGGTCGGGTTCGTGCCAATCCGCAAACAGGGGAAGCTGCCCTTGAAGACCATCTCGGCGAACTACAGCCGGGAGTACGGCCCCGACACGATCGAGATGCATACCGATGCGGTCGGACCAAGCGACCGTGTGCTGGTGGTCGACGATGTACTGGCTACCGCCGGTACTGCGCTTGCAGCGGCGGAACTGCTCGGCGCTGCCGGCGCCACCGTGGCGGGTTTCGCCATGCTCATCGAACTGGAGTCCTTGTCCGGCCGCTCGCTGTTGAGTGGTCTCAGGGTCGAGTCCGTGCTTGCGTTCGGAGGGGACTGAGTTGGTAACGGTCACCCGAGTCCTGCCGTGGCGCCGCTCAGCCAATCGTCCGAGTTCCGCGGAGATCACTCAGCTGCTGGGCGTCTACCGCGCCCATCACCCCAAGGCGGACACGGACCTGATCGAGCGGGCATTCGAGTTGGCCCATGCGGCCCATGAGGGACAGAACCGCAAGTCCGGCGAGCCCTACATTCGTCACCCGGTTGCTGTGGCGACGATCGTCGCCCACCAGGGCATCGACGATGTGACAGTGGCCGGAGCCCTGCTCCACGACGCGGTGGAGGACACGGCGGTCGGGTTGAAGCAGATCACCGAGGAGTTCGGGGCCGACCTCGCCGACATCGTCGACGGCGTCACCAAACTGGATCGTGTCTCCTACGACACCAAGGAGCAGCAGCAGGCTGCAACCATTCGCAAGATGATCGTGGCGATCGCCTCAGACCTCCGGGTGCTGATCATCAAGCTTGCCGATCGTCTGCACAACCTCAGGACCGTGGCTGCGCTGCCGGAGTTCAAACAGGAGCGGACAGCCCGCGAGACGCTCGACGTGTACGCGCCGTTGGCCCACCGACTCGGCATGGCCGATCTGAAACAGCAGCTCGAGGACCTGTCGTTCGCGGCCCTCCATCCCCGCCGGTACGCGGAGATTGACCAGATGCTGGCGTTGCGGGCGCCCGAGCGCGACCTCTATCTGGCTCAGGTTCTCGGGAACGTGCAGGCCCGCCTGGCCGAGCTCGGGATCGTCGCCACCATTGACGGCCGCCCGAAGCACCTCTGGTCGATCTACGAGAAGATGGTGGTCAAGGGTCGGACGTTCGAGGAGATCTTCGACCTCGTCGGCATCCGCGTGATCGTCGACTCGGTACGGGACTGCTACGCCGCGCTGGGTTCGATACACGCAACCTGGCGGCCCGTGCAGGGACGGTTCAAGGACTACATCGCCATGCCGAAGTTCAACCTCTACCAGTCGTTGCACACGACGGTGGTGGGTCCGCAGGGCAAGTCGATCGAAGTGCAGATCCGCACTGAGGAGATGCACCAGCGCGCCGAGTTCGGGGTTGCCGCCCACTGGGACTACAAGAACGAGGAGCCGGGCAGCGAGATGGCCTGGCTGAGCCGCATAGTCGAGTGGCAGTCGGAAACCTCCGACCCGTCGGAGTTCATGTCCAACCTGAAGCTCGATCTCGATCAGGACGAAGTGTACGTGTTCACTCCCAAGGGCAAGGTGATTGAGCTGCCGGTGGGGGCCACGCCGGTCGATTTCGCCTACGCGATCCACACAGACGTCGGACACAGTTGTGTCGGATCGAAGATCAATGGTCGGTTGATGCCTCTCGACACTCGCCTCGGGTCGGGCGACTCAGTCGAGATCTTCACTTCGAAGGTCGAGGGGGCGGGTCCCAGTAGAGACTGGCTGACCTTCGTCGCCAGTCGGCGCGCCGCGAACCGGATCAAACAGTGGTACACGAGGGAACGTCGCTCCGATGCCATCGAGCAGGGCCGCGACGATCTGCTTCAGGCCCTGCGCCGAGAGGGCCTGCCGGCACAGCGGATCCTCAAGGAGAAGGTGTTCCTCGAGGTCGCCGAGCAGATGAACTATTCCGATGAGGACCTGCTCTTCGCGGCGATCGGGGAGGGGCACGTGGCGGCTCGGACGGTCGCTGACCGCCTGGCCCGCGAGATGCACGGTGAGGACGCCCCCGAGAAGGGGCAGCCGCGGCTTCCCACCACTGTCAGCCGACGCGCCGGCGCGAAGCGCCGCGTTGCAGGATCGGCGGGGGTGCACGTGGAGGGCCTCGACGACATCATGATTCGGATCTCCCGATGCTGCTCTCCGGTTCCGCCCGACGAGATCGTGGGGTTCGTGACTCGGGGCCGCGGGGTGTCGGTCCATCGCACGGACTGTCTCAACGCCACCACCCTGCAGGAGGGTCAACCGGACCGGCTCATAGAGGTCGAGTGGGATGCCGAGCACGACGGCCAGTTCGCGACGACCATCGAGGTCCACGCACTCGACCGAGCGGAACTGCTGGTCGACGTGTCGAAGGTCCTCTCCTCCCACGGGCTCAATGTCACCGCTGTCGAAGCAGAGACCGGCGACGACGCTATTGCCAAGATGCAGTTCGAGTTTGAGCTCGCGGATCTGAGCCAGCTCGATTCGGTGTTGTCGTCGCTGCTGGTGGTGGAGGCCGTGTACGACGCGTTCCGAGTGGTTCCCAGATCGGCGCGCGCCCACGAGAGCCCGTCTGCGCCGTCTGCATACCAAGAAAACGACGGGCCCCGGGCACCGGTAGCCTGAGGGGCTGTGGCTGAGCCGACATTTCGTGCCCCCAAGGGCACCCGTGACATCCTCGCACCCGACTCGACACGTCTGCGCGCGCTCGTCGTCGAGTTCGCGCACCAGGCCGGCCGCAGCGGATTCGGGGAGGTGATCTCTCCGATCTTCGAGGATCTCGGAGTCTTCAAGCGCCTCGGTGAGTCCACCGATGTGGTCACCAAGGAGATGTTCGACTTCTACGACAAGGGGGATCCTCCCCAGCAGCTCGCGCTCCGTCCGGAACTGACCGCCGGCATCTGTCGCGCCTATGCCGAACACCGCCCCGTGCCACCGTGGAAAGTGTGGTACGAGGGGCCCCAGTTCCGGTACGAACAACCGCAGGCGGGCCGCTATCGACAGTTCACGCAGGTCGGTGTGGAGGTGCTCGGGACCGACGACCCACAGGCGGACGTCGATGTCATCGTCCTCGGTGTCCGCTTCTTCGAGTCGCTGGGTCTGGGCCGGATCGAACTGGCGCTCAACAGTCTCGGCAGTCCCGGTGGTTCCGGCAGTCGGCGCGCCTACGAGCAGGCGCTCGTCGAGTACCTGGAAGAGAACCGCTCCCTTCTGTCGACTCAGTCGCGGGTGACGGTCGAACGCAACCCCCTGCGGGTACTCGACTCCAAGCGTGAGCAGGACGCAGCGGTCATCGCCGGGGCTCCTGTGATGGTCGATTTCCTCGACGATGAGTCCGCGGCACACTTCGCCGCGGTGCGGGCCGGTCTCGACGCTGTTGGTGTGGCCTATGAGATTTCGCCGCGCCTGGTTCGGGGCCTCGACTATTACACGCGCACCACATTCGAGTTCGCGGCCCCTGCGTTGTCGGGCGCGCAGAACGCGGTCGGCGGAGGCGGCCGTTACGATGGTCTGGTGGAGGATCTCGGCGGGCCGCCCACACCCGGGATCGGTTTCGCCCTCGGCGTCGACCGGATCCTGCTGGCCTGCGACGCGGAGGGGGTGTTCGGTGCGCCGTCCAATGCCGTCGATGTGTTCGTGGTCGACGTCACAGGGGGAACAGAAGCGCTCAAGGTCTGCGATCGCCTGCGTCAGGCCGGTATTGCGACGGATCGAAGCTACGGAGGGCGATCCATGAAAGCCCAGATGAAGGTGGCGGACCGTTCCGGCGCCGACTTCGCGGTGATCATCGGTGAAGATGAACTCGCCCGCGGGGTCCTCACCTTGCGGGACATGGCTGACAGCAGTCAGCAACGAGTCGAGGCGGGTTCGCTCGTCGACGAATTGATCAGGAAACGGACACGGTGATGGACCTCTCAACCTCAATGCGGACCCATATGTGCGGTCTGGTGAGCCCTGCAGACATCGGCAGCGTCGTGAGCGTCTGTGGATGGGTGGACCGTCGGCGTGAGCACGGTGAGCACCTGGTGTTCATCGACCTGCGCGACCACACCGGTGTTGTGCAGTGTGTCGTGGACCAGAACCACGACCTTCGCAGCGAATATGTGGTGCAGATGACGGGCGAGGTCCGTGAACGCCCCGAGGACACAGCGAATCCGGAACTCGCCACTGGGGAGATCGAGATCGAGGTCCGCGAAGTCGAGGTGCTCTCGTCCGCCGAGCCGCCACCGTTCCCCCTCGATGAGCGCACCGAGGTCGATGAGACGATCCGGCTCCGTCATCGTTACGTGGACCTGCGCAAGGCCCGCTTGCAGCGAAACCTGCGGATCCGCGCCCAGGTGAACAGAGCGATCCGCCGCGGCATGGAGTCTCAGGGATTCATCGAGGTCGAGACGCCGATGCTGGTGGCCTCGACACCCGAGGGCGCCCGAGACTTCGTCGTTCCCTCCCGCAAGGAACCCGGGAGCTTCTACGCGCTTCCGCAGAGCCCTCAGCTCTTCAAGCAGCTCTGCATGGTCGGCGGTGTCGACCGCTACTACCAGATCGCTCGCTGTCTTCGGGACGAGGACCTTCGCGCCGACCGGCAGTTCGAGTTCATGCAACTCGACGCCGAAGCGAGTTTTGTCGGCCAACAAGACGTCTTCGAGTTCATCTCCGCCGCGGTTGCCGAGGCGACCGAAGCGGTGACCGGTGTGCGGCCGACGGAGTTTCCCCGCATCAGTTGGATCGATGCGATGGAGCGGTACGGCTCCGACAAGCCCGATGTCCGTTTCGGGATGGAGCTCGTCGAGCTCACCGAGATCTTCGCTGACACCCGAGCGAGGGTGTTTCAAGCGCCCTGCGTGAAGGGGATCTGCATGCCTGGAGGCTCCGAAGCGCTCAGCCGCAACCAGATCGATTCCCTCGTTGAGACCTGCCGGCGTTGGGGGGCCAAGGGCCTGGCATGGATGAAGGTCGCGCAGCGTGACTCCTCGGCGGTCCTCGACGCTGGTGTTGCCAAGTTCTTGAGCGCCGAAGAGTCCGCCGCGGTCATCTCCGCGTTGGGGGCGAGCGCGGGTGACATGGTGTTCCTTGTCGCTGATGAGCGCCGCCTGGTTCGTCATGTGCTGGGGTTGCTGCGACTCGAGCTTGGCCGGCCCCCGGTCAACGAAGGCGGGCTGCATTACCTGTGGGTTGTGGACTTCCCGCTTTTCGAGGGGTTCAGTGCCGACGGTTCCCCACTTCCGGCCCATCACCCGTTCACGATGCCCCATCCCGACGACTTGGACCTGCTCGGCGAGGGAGGCGAAGCGCTGCTGGACGTCCGTTCGCAAGCCTACGACTTGGTTCTCAACGGCTGGGAGCTCGGATCGGGGAGCGTGCGGATCCATCGCCGCGACGTCCAGAACCAGGTATTCGCCTGTCTGGGAATCGAACCCGCCGACGCGCAGCGGAAGTTCGGTTTCCTGCTCGACGCTTTCGGCTACGGCGCTCCGCCCCACGCCGGTTTCGCTTTCGGGATAGACCGACTGACTGCCCTGTTGGCGGGAGAGTCCAACATCCGTGAAGTGATCGCCTTCCCCAAGACCCAGTCCGGAGCGGATCCTCTGACCAACGCCCCGTCCCCGATCGACAGCGCCCATCTCCGCGAGCTGGGCCTGCGCGCCCCGCGGTGAGCGATGACCTGTTCTCTGAGGCCGCGCGGGAGCATCTGAAGGGCCGTTCGCCGCTGGCCGCCCGGTTGCGCCCCCTCACCCTCGATGATGTCGTCGGCCAGGATCATCTGTTGGCTCCCGGTCGTCCGCTGCGGGCCCTGATCGAGACTGACCGTCTCTCCTCGGTCATCTTGTGGGGACCGCCGGGAACCGGCAAGACCTCGCTCGCTCGTCTGGTGGCGAGCAGCACGAACAAGCGCTTTGAGGAGCTCTCAGCGGTTGCCGCGTCGGTCAAGGACGTTCGCGGGGTCATTGCCGGCGCTCGTCAGCGGCTCGGCGAACAGCAGACGGGAACGATCCTGTTCCTCGACGAGGTCCATCGTTTCAACAAGGCCCAGCAGGACACGCTGCTGCCTGCGGTTGAAGACGGGCTGATCGTCCTGATCGGGGCGACCACCGAGAACCCGCACTTCGAGGTCAATCCGCCCCTCATGTCGAGATCGACTCTGTTCAGGCTCCATGCGCTCGACGAACCGGCTGTGACCGAGCTCATCGAGAGGGGGCTGGAACTCGAGTCGGCTACCGCTGATCCCGATGCCGTCGCCCATCTTGCGGCCCGCAGCGGAGGCGACGGCCGCCACGCGTTGACCGGCGTGGAAGTGGCCGTGGCGTTGGCCGCAGACCGTGGCCGTCCGATCCGTGTAGTGCTCGCCGACGCCGAGGCCGCGGTCGACGCGAAGGCGGTGCGCTATGGCCGCGACGGGCACTACGACGTGATCAGCGCCTTCATCAAGTCGATTCGGGGGAGCGATGCGGACGCGGGGCTGTACTGGCTGGCGCGCATGCTCGAAGCGGGCGAGGACGCCCGTTTCATTGCCCGACGGCTGGTGATCCTGGCATCTGAGGACATCGGCATGGCCGACCCGCAGTCGCTGCTCATCGCCAACGCCGCCGCCCATGCCGTCGAGTTTGTCGGCCTCCCAGAAGCCCAACTCAACCTGGCCCATGCCGTGGTGCATCTGGCGACCGCCCCGAAGTCCAACCGGGTGACTGCTGCTCTGGGGGCCGCTCGTGAAGCGGCGCGGCGGTCGGGGACAGGCGAGGTGCCGGCCCATCTGCGGGACGCCCACTACACCGGTGCGGCCGGCCTCGGACACGGCGACGGCTACCTCTACCCCCACAACGATCCCTCCGGCTGGGTGCCTCAGGACTACCGACCCTCGGAAGTAGCGGATCTGGTGTTCTACAGACCGACGAACCACGGCCGCGAGGCCCGCCTCAGAGAGTTCTGGCCCGGCCACCCACGAGAACCCGAAGAACCCGACGATCACTCCGAGAGTCCTTAGAGGCCGAGCGGATTGACCCCGCACACGGCCGCGACCGAACGAGGCCGTGGCCCGAGCGGCCCGTGAGCGCAGCGAACATGAGCGGGAGACAACAGGCCTCGGCGCACCCGCAATGTTCAATCCGCGCACGTTCTTAGCGAAACCTTCCTCGCGCGGACCGGTCAGTCACTGCCGAGCAGAGGGCTGTCGGCGATGTCGAAGCAGTCGTCGCGACCGTGGTTGAAGTAGTCGTCGTTGCCGGAATCGAGCACGAGGTTGTCCCAGTCACGCCGTTCCGTGCCCGAGTAGAGCAGGTCGCGCCTGTCGTCGAGCGCATGACCGTTATGGCCGTAGTTCGGGGCGCACTCGGGAACCGCGCCCAGTACGTGGGCGAGTTCGTGTGCCAGCAGGTAGGTCGCACCGTGGGGCCAGACCGAGCCCTGCACCGGCCTGATGTCGCAGTTGTCCATCGGAATCACCACGTGATGGGACGCCCAGCCGCAGGCAGTCACCTCGCCCCCCTCGGTGAGTTGACCCTCGACATACAGAGCTAGATGCTGGTTTTCTGTTGCGGGAAACGCCTCGCGGATCCGGCCCAGGATCTTCTTGTCGGTGTCGAACTCGGTCAACGGACCGGGCAGTTGGACCGTCAGCACCGAAATCGAGTCGCCGTCGCGAACAAATATCGGATGTGTGCCACCGGTCTGGGAGTCGTACCACGACTGAACCACGACTACTTCGTGGGCGATCGCTGAGGTGAGGCCCTCCACCGGCGTCTTGTCGGAAGGAACCACGTACACCGCCTGGACCACATTCTCGTAAGGCTCAGGCCCCAGTCCGGCGACATTGGGCTCCCAGCACTCGACTGGGCCCTCGGCGCGCAACCCACAGGTATGCCAGTCGCCGGCGCTCACTGCGGTGAACGCGCCGTCGGGGGCTTTGGACTGCCCGTGGCTGTTGCTGCCCCAGCAGGTGATCGTGGCGTCGGTTCTGACACCACACGTATGCCAGCCGCCGGCGCTGACCGCGGTGAAGGAGCCGTCGGGCGCATCGGATTGACCGACGTAGTCACGCGAGGAGTCGATGTTGCTGCCCCAGCAGGTGATCGTGGCGTCGGTCCTGATGCCGCAGGAGTGGTTGCGGCCTGCGCTGACCGCGGTGAACGCCCCGTCGGGCGGGTCGGCCTGGCCGACCCCGATGCCCTGATCGTTGGTGTTGATGCCTGAACATACGATCGCGGCGTCGGTCCTCAGAGCGCATGTATGCCAATTGCCTGCGCTGACGGCGGTGAACGTGCCGATTGGCGTGTCGCCCTCCCCGTAGAAGTTGCTGCCCCAGCAGGTGATCGCGGCGTCGGTCCTCAGACCACAGGAGTGCAAGCTGCCTGCGCTGACCGCAGTGAACGCTCCGTGGGGCGAGTTGGCCTGCCCGTAGCCGTTGCTGCCCCAGCAGGTGATCGTGGCGTCGGTCCTCAACGCGCAGGTGTGCTGTTCGCCCGCGCTCACTGCGGTGAACGCCCCGTCGGGCGCATCGGACTGCCCGCGGTCGTTGCTGCCCCAGCAGGTGATCGTGCCGTCAGTCATCACGCCGCAGGAATGGGTATGGCCCGAACTGATTGCGCTGAACGCTTCGCAGTCTGGCGTGGCGGGATCGACGGTGACGGTTGGTTCGCCTTGGTAGCGCCACAGGAACGTGACGACATGGGCTCGTGTCAGCGTTGCGTCGGGCGCGAAGGTTGTCGCAGAAGTACCTGTGGTGATCTGAGTGTGGGACGCCCACGAAACACTGGCCTGCTGCCACGGTCTGTGCACATCGACGAATCGATGTGCAGGTGCCTCAGGTTCGTCGGCGATCCGCCACAGGAACGTGACCAGATGTGCCCGTGTCAGGATCGCGTCGGGGTCGAAGGTGGTCTCGGTGGTGCCGGTGGTGATGTTGTTGTGCGACATCCAGGACACCGCAGCGTTCTGGCCGTCGTCGGTCACGTCCGCGAACGAATGCGCAGGCGCGGAGGGCCGGCCTGCCATGGTCCACAGATAGACCGCGGCTTCACCCCGTGACACCGCAGCGTCCGGGGAGAAACAAGCACCGTCAATACCGGTGATGTCGTTGTCGACCGACCACTGGACAGGTTCAGTGAAATACCTGCCATAAGCAACATCGCCGTAGCCTGCGACCCCCGACGCAGGCGACGCGGCGATCAGCGATACCGCAACCACACATACAAGCGACCCGAAAAACCCAACTGCTGACCTGAAGTAGAACACCCACCTCATCAGACTCTCCAAACGATGCCTGAGGCAACCTACCAGACGGCAAGCACTTCCGTCCCAGAGAACTCTCCAGAGTCAAGACGGTGGCACTAGGGTGTCGGGCGTGTGGGGCGCGGTCACCAGAGAATCTGAGAAACCCGGCTGCAGGCCAGGTACACCATGAGCGCGGTTGATCTCGCCGCGGTAGTGGTCACGATCGTCTGTCTGGTCGTGGTGGTGATCCTGGTGTTCGCGGTTCAGGCGCTGGTTGCGACCCTGCGCCAACTGCGCGAGACGATCGACGAACTGCGTGCCGAGAGCCTTCCCATGTTCGGTGACCTACGGACCACGGTCACCAAAGCAGGCGACGAACTGGAACGGGTCGATGAGGTTATGGGTCGGGTCGAGCGGGTCGTGGCAACCGCGGACGTCGCCTCGCGGCTGACCCAGAGGGTCTTCACGCCTCCGCTCATCAAGACCGCGGCCGCTGCCAGGGGCGTCAGCAGAGCTGTGCTGACGCTGCGGAGGGGCCGCTCCCGAAAGGCGATCCCTGCTCGCAGAACAGGTACCGTGCACAGTCCGCGCGGCTCGACGCGTTCACGAGGCTCGAGACGGGCGAGGAAGTCGAGGATCCGATGAAACGCACGTTCTGGACTGCGACCGGCTTCACGCTCGGCTTCGGAAGTTCGGTCTACCTCCAGAAGCGGCTCCGCCGCGCCGTCGAGCGTTACACCCCCGAGCAGGTCCGGCAAGGCGTCACCGACGTCGGCAGACGCGCCGCGGCGCGAACGAGAGACCTGGTCGCGGACCTGCGCGACGCGGCCCACGAGGGCAGTGAAACGATGCGCCAGACTGAACACGACCTGCGCTCGGAGTTTGCTGCCGAAAGCGAGGCCCACCGCCACCGCCCGGCGCGCATCCGCCACTGACGCACCCCGACCCAACCCGACCGGAGTTGCCCCGCGCCGTTGATGACGCAGAGGGTGTCAAGACACTCTCTGGACGCAACCGACTGAACTCGACTTGGGGTTGCCCCGTCCGGGAACAGCCGACATGCGAGCAATCAGGAGCCTGGACAATTGGGATTCTGGCCCGCTGGGATAGCGTTGAGTCGACTACCGCATGGGCCGATGAGCAATGAGATCAATCACAATTCGCAACTACCGCTGTTTCGGCGATGAGCCGCAGACCGCACGTTTGGCTCCGCTCACGTTGCTCATCGGGGAGAACAGCAGCGGCAAAACCTCTCTGATGGCGATGGTCCGCGCTCTGTGGGACGTCGCCTACGACCATCGTGTCCCAGACTTCAAGGAAGATCCCTACGACTTGGGCAGCTTTGAAGAGATAGCGCACCACCGCGGCGCCCGCGGAGGTCGGGCCGAGGTGTTCGAGGCCGGTTTCGAGTCCAACGGCCCGGGCGCGGCGCGCAATGGACGGGCTTCTTCGGGATCGACCAGGGTCACCGTGAAATTCGAATCGCAATGGTCCGCCCCGGTCCCGATCAGCAGGCGTCTGGAACGGGGGTCCTACTGGGTCGATCAAGATCTGCGCAGCAACTACATCGACAATTTCAAGTTCGGCGGCCCCGACGGCGAATGGGAGTACCGCGATCGAAGGGTGCCCGGCGAACCGTCACCCCGTGTCGCTTACGACCGGATCCCGCCCGTCCGCAGCCTCCTGTTCGCCCTCGAATCACAGTTCAACCGAGGACCCGATGACACGCAGGAGATAGTCCGGATCGGTGATTCCAGGGACTTTACGAGAGAAGACCTCGAGACGCTCGGGTCAGAATTGTTCAGGCACGTACCCGGTAGTTTTCCGCCCCGTCGTCAAACGCCGGCGCGTCCATTCGCGAGCGCTCCCGTCAGGTCTCAGCCACAGAGGGTCTACAGTTATGATCTTGCCGTGGCCGATTCACTCGGTGACAACACCCCGAGTTTCTTGGCACAGCTCGCACTCAGGAAACCTGATGCCTGGAAAGCTCTGAAGGAAGGGCTTGAGAGCTTCGGCAGAGAATCCCGTCTGTTCGACGAAGTGCGGGTTCGACACCTCGGAAAAACGGATGCCGATCCGTTTCAGTTGCAGGTGCGGAAGTTCAGCAACAACGCGAAGGGTCCGTTCCGGAACTTGGTCGATGTCGGTTACGGAATAAGCCAGGTCCTGCCCTTCGTCACCGAGTTGCTGAAAGTCGATGGACCAACGACGCTGCTCTTGCAGCAGCCGGAGGTTCATCTGCATCCGAGTGCCCAAGCAGCGGTCGGATCCCTTTTCTGCGATGTCGCTGCAAGTTCAACTCCCCAGAAGCCCAGGCAGTTGATTGTTGAGACTCACAGCGACTTCATAATCGACAGAGTGCGCATGGCTGTTGCCGACGAGACCCATCCGCTCAGACCCGCTGACGTCGCTCTGGTCTACTTCGAGAGGCGCGGCCTCGATGTTGCGCTCCATTCGATCTCCATCGACGTGTCAGGGAACGTCACTGGAGCCCCCCAGGGTTACCGGCAGTTCTTCTTGGACGAACTTCAGCGTTCCGTCGGATTCTGAACAGTGTGCGCAATCATTGACGTGAACGTCGTTCCCGAACTCTGGGAACAGGGCGGCACCGAAGCGGGTCAGGAATTCCGACTCGCTGTCGAACGTGGCAGAGTTCCGCTGGTTGTAGGGGGTTCTGCGCTCAAAGACGAATTGAGCGGAGCGGGCGAACGCGTGCGTCGGTGGCTTCAAGAATTGCGACTCAGTGGACGACTTACACAACACCCTGAAAGTTACGAGGAGGTTGACGAGACGGCGAATCAACTCAGGTCGCTTCCTCGCGGACCGGGCCTCTGTCGATCCAACGATCATCACATCGTCGCGTTGGCCGTGGTCTCAGGCGCTCGCCTGCTCTACACGAATGATCGAGACTTGACTGATGATTTCAAGGACAAGCGACTGATCGACAACCCGCGAGGCAAGGTCTACTCAACGACCGGAACCACCAGGTACGACCAGGGCAAGAAGCGTCTTCTGAACAACCGTGAACTGTGCAAGACTTCTGAGGCGACCTCCTGAACCGTCGGACGGGGGGCGTGCGCGGCGTCTGTTCGACTACCGCATCCGTGTGGCCGACTGCTGCGATAGGCGGACCGACAGAACGACGCACATCTGAGTGGGGCGGCGGACGGTAAGCGCCGACGAAGCGGCGATAGACTCCGCCGGGTGCAAGCCAACGAAGTTCGCCGCGCATTCGCCTCCTTCTTCGCCGAGCGCGGCCACAGTCACCAACCGTCGGCGAGCCTGATTCCCCACGACCCGACCCTGCTGTTCACCGTGGCCGGAATGGTCCCTTTCAAGACCTACTTCACCGGCGAGCAGGCCGCACCCTTCGACCGCGCGGTGACCGTCCAGAAGTGCGTGCGCGCAGGTGGCAAACACAACGACCTCGATGAGATCGGGCGCACCAGTCGTCATCTGACCTTCTTCGAGATGATGGGCAATTTCAGTTTCGGCGACTATTTCAAGTCCGAGGCAATCGCCTGGGCCTGGGAGTTCGTTGTCGACGTGCTGGGCCTGGATCCACAACGTCTGTGGGTCACCGTGCATCTCAGCGATGACGAGGCCGCAGCCGTCTGGACAGACGAGGTGGGAATCCCGCCCGAGCGGCTGCAACGCCTCGACGAGGACAATTACTGGAAGATGGGGGCAACCGGTCCGTGCGGGCCGTGTTCGGAGATCTTCTGGGACAAGGGCCCCCAGTACGGCGACGGCGGTGGCCCCGAACACGGCGACGAGGACCGTTACATCGAGATCTGGAACCTTGTGTTCATGCAGTTCGACCAGCAGGGCGACGGTTCCAAGACTCCCTTGCCGAAACCGTCGATCGACACCGGGATGGGTCTGGAACGCACCGTCTCGGTGCTCCAGGGGGTCGACTCGGTCTGGGAGACCGACGAACTCCGTTCCCTGCTGCAAACAGCTGCGCAGCTGACCGGTGTCGATGCGTCCCGAGCAACAACCGAACAACTCGTTTCGTTGCGGATTCTGGCGGACCATGCCCGAAGCACGGCAATGCTGGTCAGCGACGGGGTCTTCCCTTCCAACGAGGCCCGCGGCTACGTGTTGCGCCGGATCCTCCGCCGGGCGGTGCGCCACTCGTACATACTCGGCGTCGAAGAGACCGACGGTGCCGAGGCCACAGTGATGGGTCGGATGGTTGACCGAGTGGTGGAGGTCATGGGGGCGGACTATCCCGACCTGGTCAAGAACCGGCAGTTCGTCAGAGACGTGATCGACCGCGAGGAGCGCCGATTCCGCGAGACTCTGCGTACCGGGCAGGCCATCCTCGACGCCGAACTGGCCAAATTGAAGGGAGAGGGCCCCGGCGCTGAGCCGCTGCCCGGAACCATTGCCTTCCTACTGCACGACACCTACGGGTTCCCTGTCGAACTCACCGGGGAGATCACCAACGAGCGCGGCATCGCCGTCGATTCAGAGGGCTTCCGCGCAGCCATGGCAGAACAGCAGAAACGAGCCAAGGATGCCCGCACCGAAGCGCAAGCCCATGACACGACGATGCTCGTGCAGCTCGTCGAGCAATTTGGTGAGACCGAGTTCACGGGCCGCGACGAGGTCGAGTCGGTCTCTGAGATCATCCATGTCGACGACGAGGTCGTGGTGCTCGACCGCACGCCGTTCTATGCCGAGTCCGGTGGTCAGACAGGCGACACCGGAACGATCCGCACCGAGACCTCTGAGATAGCCGTCAAGGACACGCGCTACGGCGTCCCGGGACTCATAGTGCACGCAATCGAGTCGGTCGAGGGCGAGGCGGCGGTGGGTCAGACCGCTATAGCAACCATAGACAACGATCGACGCGAGTTGATCCGCCGGAACCACACGGCCACTCACCTGCTCCACGCGGCATTGCGGACGGTTGTCGGTGAACATGTGAAGCAGCAGGGCTCCTATGTAGGGCCTGACCGGCTCCGCTTCGACTTCAGCCACTACCAGGCGTTGACCGACAGCGAGATCACCGAGATCGAGGACTTCGTGAATGCTGAGGTGCTCGCCAACGCCGCCTGCCGACATTTCGAGACCACAATGGACGAGGCTCAACAACTCGGAGCTGTCGCCTTCTTCGGTGACAAGTACGGCGACGTGGTGCGAGTGCTGGAGGCCGGCCCCCACTCGACTGAACTCTGTGGTGGCACACACGTGCGTGCCCTGGGCGACATCGGACCGGTGCGGATCATCTCGGAGTCGTCGATCGGCAGCAACATCCGTCGCGTCGAGGCACTGACCGGCCAGGCGACGATCGACTCTTTCCGTTCCGTTGGTCGCAGCGCAACCGAGGCTGCCAAAACCCTCAGCGTCCCTGCCAATGACCTGCTCGGCGGTGTCGAGCGACTCAAGTCCGAAGCCAAGGATCTGCGCCGGCAGGTCGCAACGCTCAAGGCGCAGTTGGCGACGGGCCAAGCACCGGCGCTGGCGGCCAGGGCGCTCGACGGTGTTGTGGTGGAGCGGGTGGACGGGCTGGACCGCGACGGTCTTCGCGGTCTCGCTGTGTCTGTTCGCGATCACGACGGAGTCGATGCAGTGGTGCTCGGAGCAGAACTCGACGGCGGGGGCGTGGCGTTGGTCGCCGCGGTCGTCCCCGGCAGTGTCTTCAACGCCGGCGTGCTCATCGCGGACGCCAAGAAGACCGTGGGCGGGGGAGGCAGACCCGCAGATGAGATAGCGGTGGCCGGGGGCTCCAAAGCCGAGGCGCTCAACGACGCGCTCGACGAGGTCCGCGCCTCAGCGCGCCGCCGATGATTGTGGGCCGATGACATGCGGGCCATCGGGATCGACCTCGGCTCCAAACGGGTCGGTGTGGCGGTGAGCGACTCGAAGGGGTCGTTGGCGACGCCGATCGAGGTGGTGCAGCGGCAGGGAGACCGCCGACGTGAACACCGCGAACTGGCGGACCTGGCAAGCGAGTGGGAAGCCGAGATCGTCGTGGTGGGCGTGCCGTACAACATGGACGGGTCGCTCGGAGAGGCGGCCAAGAAGTATCTGCGCGAGGCGAAAGCACTCGGCGAAGCGCTCGGTCTTGAAGTAGTTGCCTACGATGAACGCCTGACCACGGTTTCTGCGGAGCGGTTCCTCATGCAACAGGAGATGAAGGCCGAGGCTCGCCGTCGCGTCGTCGACAAGGTCGCCGCGGCGGTGATGCTGCAGTCGTGGCTCGACGCCGGAATGCCCCGTGGGTGACGAGGACCCGCGCCGAGTCCGCTCCGGTTATCTTGCCTTCCTGTTGGGCTGGGCCGAGAAGGATCCCTCCGAACCGCACGGAGGTCCTGTGCAACAGGATCGTGCCCTGGCAGATGCGGCGATTCCGAGCCGCGGTGATGAGGCGCGCGTCTCGGAGTCTGTCGTGGCCACGGTCTCCGCTGATCCGATCGAGCTCGACCCGACGCCCTACGATTACCACGACGGACCGGGAGTGCCCGACGAAAGTCGAGCGATGCCCTTCGCGCTGCCCGATTTTGAGGCGCCGCCCGGCGCGCTGATCCCGGCCGGGACCGACGAGGACGGCACGGAGTACGTCTTTGAGGATGAACCCGATGCCGAGCCCCTGGTGGATCCCCGTTACGACGCGCACGATCGGAACTGGGTCCGCTACAGGAGTCACTGGAGCGGGTTCCTGCGCCTTCTGGGCGTTGCGGTGATCATCTTCTTGGTGCTCACGACGATCCGCGGGCGAATCTACGACTGGATCGACGAGCCGATCGTTCCGGAGGGGCCGATCGGCGAACCCGTGATCTTCACGGTCGGGAACGGTGAGGCCGTCAACCAGATAGCCACCAACCTCGACAACGCCGGGGTGATCGACAACGCCATCGTTTTTCGCTACTGGCTTCGCTGCGACGGCCCCAACGGCGGCGAGATCACGATCTCGGGTTTCCTGTGGTGCGATGTCGACTCCTCGTTCGAGGCGGGCGAGTACGCACTCTTTGAGAACATGCCGTACGTCGATGTGAACAACGTCTTGAACCTTGGACCGATTCCCGAGGTGTATTACAACTTCACGATCCCCGAGGGGCTGAGGGTCGCCGAGACCATTGACCTGATGGCCGCACAGAACCCCCAGTTCGATCGTGACGAGATCGCCGCCGCTCTCAACAATCCGGCGTACGTGTCGAAGTTCCTGCCCGCCGACATAGGTCAGTTCTCGTGGTTCGAGGGTCTGCTCTTTCCCGCCACCTACGACGTTGCCGAAGACGACCTGCGCGATGAGGCTAGGTTTGTCCAGCGAATGAGCAACACCTTCGACGAGCGTTTCAGTGCCCTGCTCAACGACGTTGGAAGAGATCCGGTGATCGATGAACTCGGGTTGACCGACTATCAGATCATCACCGTCGCCTCGTTGATTGAAGAGGAGGCGAGAGTGGCTGTCGACCGCCCGCAGATGGCGAGGGTCATCTACAACCGCCTGTTGCGGGGTGAACCGTTGGGCGTCGACGCCAGCGTCTACTACGCGCTCAACAAGTCCTTCACCGAGGGTCTGACCGCCTCGGACCTGCTCGTCGACTCGCCTTACAACACGCGTCTCAACGCGGGGATTCCTCCGACCCCGATCGCCGCTCCGGGTGAGGCGGCGCTGCGCGCGGCACTGCAGCCCGACCCCGATCCTGAACTGTTGTTCTGGGTTCGCACCGACCACGGCGGTGTGGACGGCGCTCATACGTTCACCACCAATATCGACGACCACAACGCAGCCGTCGCAGTCTGTCGATCACTGGGGTACTGCGGATGAGCCCGGTACTGATGAGCCCAGTGTTGCCGATGAGCCCAGTATCGGGCGCGACGAGAGTTGCCGGGGTGATCGGTGATCCGGTGACCCATTCGCTGTCGCCGATCCTGCACAACGCTGCTTTCGCGGCGCTGGGGCTCGACTGGGTCTCGGTGCCCTTCCCTGTCGCTGCGGGGGAGGGTGCCCGAGCCCTGGAGGCCATGCGGACCCTCGGGTTGGCCGGCTTGTCGGTCACGACCCCGCACAAGGATGCGGTCGCCCGAGCGGCGGACGAAGCCTCCGACGCCGTCGAGGCTCTCGGAGCGGCGAACTGTCTTGTTCGGCTGGCCGACGGGCGCATCCGTGCAGAGAACACTGATGGCGACGGTTTTCTGGGGGGTCTGGCCGCAGACACCGGCGTGACGGTACAAGCACGGACGGTCGTTGTCCTCGGTGCCGGTGGAGCGGCCCGGGCCATCGCCCGCGCCTGCGCGCAAGCCGGCGCGTCGCAGGTGCTGGTCGTCAACCGCACCGCACAGCGCGCAGAGGTTTGTGCGGGTTTGGCCGGTTCTGTCGGTGCGGTCGCCGAACCCGCGGACGTCGGTGACGCCGACATAGTGGTGAATGCGACCACCGTCGGCATGGGCGCCGACCGTGGGCTGCCCTGCGACCCGGCACTGCTGCACCGGGGCCAGATCGTGGTCGACATCGTCTACAACCCGATCGAGACCCCCTGGTTGGCTGCCGCCCGTGCCGCGGGGATCGATGCCTTCAACGGTCTGGCAATGCTGGTTCATCAGGCTGCAGTGGCAATAAACCACTGGACTGGACGGCCCGCGCCCGTAGCTGCCATGACTTCAGCACTGCGGACCCGCTTGAACTGAACCGCCCGACTGGAACGCCGGCGGGCCGAGGCGAGCGAGCCTCTTGTTGTGTGGTCACCGGCCGGTTAGGTTCGGTTGGTCGAGGCGCGGCGAGCGTTGCAAGCGACGCAGACGACAGACACGGGAGGCGGAACCATGATTGTGGCGGTGATCCTCGCCGCGTTCGGCGGCTTGATCGTCGGCGGCGGGGTGACGATGCTGGCTGAGCGGACCGTCCGCGGCGAGCCGTTGTCGTTTCGTTCCCGGTGTGGATCGTGTGAGGCCTCCCTGGAGGTCCACGAGACGATTCCGTTGTTGTCGTGGTGGTTGCTCAGCGGCCGATGCCGCTACTGCGCCGAGAGGATCTCGTTGATGCATCCCAGCGTCGAGGCGGTGAGCGCCGGTTTGTGGGTTGCTGTGGTGCTGCGTTTCGGTTGGGGATGGCAGTCGCTTGCACCGCTCGTGGCAGCAGGTGCGCTGCCGGCGCTCTCGGTGGTCGACCTGTACAGCTACAGGCTTCCCGACCGGCTCGTCTTCTGGTCGTTGGGCCTGTCTATTGCGGCGATGCTGTCCGGAGCGGCTGCTGTCGGCGACGTGGGCGTTGTCGGGTACGGGATCTTGGGCATGTTCGTCTATTTCGGAGTGCTGCTGGCGGTGCATCTGATCTCGCCCAGGGGCCTGGGATTCGGCGACGTCAAGTTGTCATTGCTGCTCGGACTCCACCTGGGCTGGGCTGCGGGGATCACGCGCTCAGGCTGGGGGAGTGTTGCGGATTGGGTACTGGTGGCCCGCTTGGTCTTCTGGGCGCAGCTCCTGGCAAGCATGCTCGGGCTCTTGGGCGGTCTGTCGCTCGGTGTTCTGCGGCGAAAGCTGAATCGGGACGTGCTCGGCGATCCGCAGGCCGACCGGGGCCGACCCACGAGGCTCCTGGAGTCGAGTTTCCCCTTCGGTCCAGCCCTGGCCTGCGGAACCATGACCGTGGTGCTCTTCGCCGAGTCCGTCCCGGGCGTGTAGCCCCTGCGGGGCGAGCAATGAACACGGTGAATCCAACGCTGTGCTTTCGCCGGGCGCAGCCGGAGCCACGCTGTGTATCCAACGCGGTGTATCCAAGCGCGTGCAACTCAGCGAAGCGGCCCTCAACGGACATGCGCGTCATAAACGCCCCGGGGTCACCGAGCGGGTCCGGTAACCTTTCGCCATGTCGCCGGCCTCGATCGTTCTGATCGGTCCCATGGGATCGGGGAAGACGACAGTGGGCCGCGCCCTGGCGGATCGAGAGCATATGAACCACCTCGACCTCGACGAGATGATCGTGGCCGCCCGCGGGCTCACCATCGGTGAGATCTTCGAGGCTGAGGGTGAACCTGGATTTCGGACTCTTGAACATGAAGCCCTGTCAAGTGCACTGGCCCGGGGCCCGGCGGTGGTCTCCACCGGAGGCGGCGTGGTCACAGTCGAGTCCAACCGGGACCTGTTGGGCGGGTCCGGTGCCCTGATCGTCTGGCTCGATGCGTCGGTTGAAGTGTTGACCCGTCGGGTCGACGGCGACGCAACCAGACCGTTGTTGGCCGGCGACTACGTCGAGGGCGCGCTGCGAGCCATCGTCGCGGAGCGCGCCGACTGGTACAACGAGGTCGCAGACCTCCGAATCGACACCTCCGAGGCGACCGTCGAGGACTGTGTCGATCTCATCGTGGCGGCGAGCGCGCCGGACGCGCCGCAGCCCGTTCAGAGGCCGGCGTCATGACGGTGATAAACGTTGAACTGCGTGATCGCCCCTACCCGGTGCATGTCGGCCCCAGAGCGCTGGAGATGCTGGGCGAACTCATCCCGTCGGAAGCCAGACGGGTTGCGGTGATAACCCAGGAGTCAATACCCTGGAGCGTCGATCCCAGCATCGGGGCGATGACCATCACGGTTCCGGACGGGGAGTCGGCGAAGTCGCTGAGCGTCATCGAGGACGTCTGTCGGAAAATGACGGTCGCCGGGTTCACCCGTGCCGACGTGGTGGTGGCGGTCGGCGGCGGCGTCGTCACCGACGTCGGTGGTTTCGCAGCAGCGGTGTATCACCGCGGTATCCGCTTCATCAACGTCGCAACCACACTGTTGGCCCAGGTGGACGCGGCAATCGGAGGCAAGACCGGGGTCAACTTGGTGGAAGGCAAGAACCTTGTGGGGGCCTTCTGGCAGCCCACTGCGGTGATCTGCGACACCGAGATGTTGACGACTCTGCCGATCCGCGAGTACCGCAGCGGTCTCGGAGAGGTCGCCAAGTACCACTTTCTGGGCTCGGTTCCGGCTCCAGGAGATGCAACGACGGGCGCCGCAGTCGATGCCGGAGTCGTGGCCGCCTGCGTGCAGATCAAAGCGGACGTCGTAGCGGCAGACGAGCGTGAGGGAGGCCGACGAGCGATTCTCAACTACGGGCACACGCTCGCCCATGCCATCGAGACCGCGGGGGCCTACGACCTTCGTCACGGTGAGGCGGTGGCGGTCGGGATCGCCTACGCCGCTGAAGTCGCCAGGCGCCTCGGACGCATCAGCGACGAGCGCGTGACCGAGCACCACCAGGTGCTGAGCGGCTATGACCTGCCCTGCCGCCTGCCACGAGGGCTCGACACCGAGGAACTGCTCGAGTTGTTCAAGCGTGACAAGAAAGCGGTCGAAGGCGTCACGCTGGTGCTCGACGGACCCGACGGTGTCGAACCCGTCACCGGGATCGATCCGACGATCCTGGCAGACGCGCTGGGTACGCTGCGATGACCGGGTCTGCCTCTGTCGATGAGCCTGACGCGATAATTGGAGACGCGCGATGACTGGAGACGCGCCATGACTGGAGACATCGTATGAGTTCTGTTGTTCTGCTTCTTTCGGGTCCCAATCTGAACCTGCTGGGGACACGAGAGCCTGACGTCTACGGCCCCGAGACCCTTGACGACCATGTCGCTGCAGCGACCGCCACGGCTGGGGACCACAACCTGGAGATCGAACACTTCCAGTCCAACCATGAGGGGGAGCTGATAGAGGCGATCCACGGCGCTCGGGATCGGGTGGCTGCGATCGTGATCAACCCGGGCGCATTCACGCATTCGTCGTGGGCCATCCACGACGCCCTGGCCGCGTTCTCAGGCGTAATCGTCGAACTCCACCTCTCGAACCCCAACGCCCGTGAAGCGTGGCGGCATACTTCGGTTGTCGCGCCGGTGGCCACAGGGTCAATAGTCGGCTTCGGCGCGGACGGTTACCGCCTTGCGATCGAAGCCGTAGCAGCACAGCTCGCATCATGAGCGGCAGACTGCCGACCAGACCCTAACCATGCCGACAAGTCCCCCCGGCTCCGGCTACGCCCGGCGAGAATCGACAAGTCCTCCCGGCTCCGGCCACGCCCGGCGAGAATCGACAAGTCCTCCCGGCTCCGGCTACGCCCGGCGGGAATCGACCGGACCCCCCGGCTCCGGCCACGCCCGGCGAGAGCAACTCCTGGATCTGCCTCCGCTGAGTGTGAAGGGCCGTACCGAACGCACCAGAGGAGCCCTGGCGGAACGAGGAGCTGACGCTCTGGTCGTCACCGACCTGACCAACATCGGTTGGTGCACCGGGTTCACTGGTTCCGCCGGTGCTCTGGTGATCACAACAGACACCAGCGTGCTGGTCACCGACAGCAGGTACCGGGACCAAGCCCCTGCTCAGCTCAACGCGGCGGGATCCGAGGCTCAGGTGCACATCGACTCGGCCACCTTCGATGCGGTGGCCGGGTGTCTCGGGGGCGCGGCTGAGGTCGCGCTCGAAGCTGACCGGATCGTGTGGGCGGACCAGCGTCGTCTGTCCGAGGCGCTCGACGCTGCCCTGATCTCCACCACTGGTCTGATCGCGGAACTGCGCAGTGTCAAGGACGAGGCGGAACTGGTACGCATGGAGACCGCGGCGGACATCGTGGACGCGGCTCTTCGAGATTGTCAGGACCGGTTCGTGCCCGGCGTCAGCGAGCGTGAACTGGCCCGAATGCTCGAGGATCAGATGCGCGCGGCGGGTGCCGATGGTCCGGCCTACGACACGATCGTGGCGTCGGGTCCCAATGCCGCGTTGCCTCACGCCCGTGCGGGTTCGAGACGCTTTGTCAACGGTGACTTGGTGGTGGTCGACGCGGGTGCGGTCGTTGACCGGTACCGCAGTGACATGACCCGCACCTTCGTTGTGGGACAGCCCGACGATCAGACCGCGGAGATCCACGACATCGTGACCCGGGCGCAGGCGCAGGGAGTCGCCGCGGTACGTCCGGGAATAGAGGCTCAGGAGATCGACAGGGTCTGCCGAGACGTCATTGCCGACGCAGGTTACGGCGACGCTTTCGTTCACGGAACCGGGCATGGCGTCGGTCTCGACATTCATGAACTTCCGGCGGTGCGCCGCGGGAACACCGCTATCCTTTCGCCCGGTCAAGTAATCACCGTCGAACCGGGGATCTACCTCTCCGGTTTCGGGGGTGTGCGAGTGGAGGACATGGTGGTCGTCACCCCCCATGGCTGCCGCTCGTTGACGAAGTATCCCAAGGAGTCCGTGTGCCAGTAATCACCACCAACGACCTCAAGAACGGGATGACGTTGAACCTCGACGATGGACTCTTTCAGGTCGTGGAGTTTCAGCATGTCAAACCGGGCAAAGGCCATGCGTTCGTTCGTACGAACCTCCGCAACCTCCGTGCCGGGGGAGTCGTCGAACGCACTTTCCGCGCCGGCGAGAAGGTCGAACGGGCCAATATCGACAAACGCGAGATGCAGTTCCTGTACCGCGACGGTGACGACTACGTGTTCATGGACAACGAGTCCTTCGAGCAGATGAGCGTCGCCCCCGCAACGCTCGGCGACACCGCCAATTTCATCGTCGACGGGTCCACCGCGGTCCTGCTGATGTTCGGAACTGAGATCATCGGTACGGACATGCCCGCAGCAGTCGAGTTGACGGTGGCAGCGACCGAACCCGGGCTGCAGGGTGACCGCTCATCGGGAGGCACCAAACCGGCCACACTGGAGACCGGACTGGTGATCCAGGTTCCGCTGTTCATCGAGACCGGTGAGCGTGTCAAGATCGACACCCGATCAGGTCAATACCTCAGCCGCGCGTGAACGATTCACCTTCAGGCGTCGGCAGCCGGCGGGAGGCCCGGGAGGAGGCACTGGGGTTGTTGTATGAACTCGAGGTCACCGGAGAGTCGCTGCAGGCGGCGCTGTCGGCCAGGCCTGTGCCACCGGAGGACTACGCGCTGGAACTGATCGAGGGCGTCACTGCCACGGCGGGCGAGTTGGACCGGCGGATCGGCGCTCATCTGACGGGTTGGACCGTCGACCGGCTCGCTGTGGTCGATCGTGTGCTCGCCCGTATGGCAACCTGGGAATTGAATGAACGCAAAGACGTGCCGACCGGTGTCGTACTCAGCGAGGCGGTGGAGCTCGCCTCGCAGTACTCCGGCGAGGAGTCGCCCCGCTTCCTCAACGGTGTGCTGCGCGCTGTCGCCACCGAGGCTCGAGGTGACCCCGACGACACTGGGTGACCTCCACGACACGGAGATGAGGCCCTGACGGTGAACGAGCGGGCGATTGTGCTTGAAGTGCCGGATCTGAGATGCGAGACGTTCCGCCTTCGTCAATGGCGAACCGCGGACGCGCCGGACCTGGTCGAGGCTTGGAAGGATCCCCAGATATTGAGCGACTCCGTCGCGCCCGGGAAGCGATCCTTGCGGGACGCCCGAAAATGGATATCGAGAACCGATGTTCGGCGCCGTGCGGGTGTTGCCCTGGACCTCGTCGTTGCTGACTGCGGCGACGACTCGCTGCTCGGTGAGGTCAGTCTGTACCGGTTCGACAAGTCAAGAAGGGCAGCATTGATCAGTTGGTGGCTCACCGCCGGAACTCGGGGGGACGGTATAGCAACCCGAGCTGTGAACATGGTGGCGGAGTGGGCGTTGGCCGGCCCGCTGACTGCGGTGATCGCTGAGATAGAGGAGACCAACGCCAAGTCCCGGGAGTTGGCGCAACGATGCGGTTTCGATCTTCTGCGTGCCGCGGGAGACTCGACCCCGATGGCCTTCGTCCGCCGCGCGGCATCCGGGTCCTGAAATCCACAGGCGGGTCCCGTGGTGCAGGCGGACGCGCGTGATACCGTCGGGCCTCGACCATGAAACGAGTCCCGTGAGGCTCGAATGGACGGGAGAAGTCAGTGGCAGAGCGAGAACGGCGAATGGCTGGGCCGCACACGAGCGGGGTGTTCCAAGCCAGGACGCAAGTCATGTCAGCGTCCGACGTCACCCGAGCGATTCGTCGCATGGCCCATGAGATCCTCGAACGCAACTCGGGCTGTGCGGACGTCGTGATAGTCGGCCTGCAGACGGGCGGGGTGGGCCTTGCCGAGCGCCTGGTCGACGACATCAACGAGATTGAAGGCGCCGACGTTCCTCTGGGCAGCCTCGATGCGACCATGCACCGCGACGATTTCGATCTTCGCCCGATCACCTCCGAAGCGGCCACCACAATCCCGGTCGACCCGACCGGCAGGATCATCGTGCTGGTCGACGATGTCCTCTACACGGGTCGGACCGTGCGAGCGGCCCTCGACGCGATCCACAGCTATGGGCGGCCCAAGGCGATCCAGCTCGCGGTGATGGTCGACCGCGGTCACCGAGAGCTCCCGATCCGCCCCGACTTCGTAGGCAAGAACCTGCCGACACGCCGAGCCGAAATGGTCGATGTCAACGACGACGGAGTCGACCTGGGGGAGATCTCGTGAAAGCTCTGCGGCATCTGCTGTCGATGGATGATCTCGACCGCGACGACATCGAATACCTGTTGGACCTCACGGAGCGGTACGTCGAGGTGAGTGAGCGGAAAATCCCGCGAATCCCGGCACTGCGCGGCAAGACCGTCGCCCTGGTGTTCTTCGAGGACTCCACCCGCACCAGAGTCAGCTTCGCCACCGCCGCCGGCCGGCTCTCCGCGGACACCCTGGGTTTCGATGTGGGGCGCTCCTCGGTCAACAAGGGGGAGTCCCTGCGCGACACCATCGAGACGATCTCCGCAATGGGCATCCACTGCATGGTCCTGCGGCATTTCGGCGCAGGCGCTCCCTGGCGGGTGCGCGAATGGACCGACGCTTCGATAGTCAACGGAGGCGACGGACGCAACCAGCATCCGACCCAGTCACTGGCGGACCTGTTCACCGCGCGCCGACATCTCGGAGATCTCCACGGCAGGCGCATCGCCATTGTGGGCGACATCAAGAATTCCCGGGTCGCGCGTTCCAATGCCATCGGATTCTCCAAGATGGGCGCAGAAGTGATATTCGTCGCCCCGCGCACGCTGCTGCCGGCGAGTCTTGAAGGCTGGCCGGTGAGCGTAACTCACAACCTCGACGAGGTGATCGATACGGTCGACGTCTGTTACCTGCTGCGGATGCAGCTTGAACGCCACAATGTTGCCGCGGTTCCCACCCTGAGAGAGTTCCACCACGAGTTCGGGCTGACCACGGCGCGTGCTGACCGGTTGCGGGACGACGCGTTGATCATGCATCCCGGCCCGATGAACCGGGACGTCGAGATCGCAGGTGTGGTCGCTGACCGCCCCAACGCTGTTATCACCGAGCAGGTTGCAAACGGTGTGGCTGTGCGGATGGCAGTGCTGTTCGTGCTGATCGGCTCTCGCCTCGACCTCGTCGAAGAGCAGAGCGCGGTGGCATGAGGACTCTGGCCATCCGCGGCGCGACGGTGATCGATGCGCAGGGTTCCCGACGCGCCGATGTGGTGGTCGGAGACGAAGGCACCATCCTCGCGGTCGGTTCGGGGCTCACCGCCGACAGTTCCCTCGATGCAGGTGACTGCATCATTTCACCGGGACTCGTCGATCTGCATGTTCATCTCCGCCAGCCTGGAAACGAAGAAGCCGAGACCATCGAGACCGGTGCGCGGGCCGCGGCGCTCGGAGGGTTCACCGCGGTGGTGGCCATGCCCAACACCGACCCGGCGATGGACTGCGTCTCGGTGGTCAGCGAAGTGCAGGCCCTCGGTTCCACGGCGGTCTGCGATGTCGTGCCGTCGGCTGCCATCTCGGTGGGTCGCCGCGGTGAAGCGCTCTCACCCATGGCAGAACTGGTTCGTGCCGGCGTACGGATCTTCACCGATGACGGCAGCGGAGTGCAGGACGACAGGCTGATGCGCACAGCACTGGAATATGCGAGTTCGCTGCAGCACATCTGCGGTGGTGAGACCATTGTTCTGGCCCAGCACTGCGAGGTCGAGTCTCTCAGCAGCGGTGGATTCATGCACGAGGGCGAATGGTCGAGTTGGCTCGGTATTCCCGGTCAGCCGTCCGAAGCTGAAGAGTTGATGGTGATGCGAGACATCGCGCTGTGCCGTCTCACTGGAGCCCGTGTCCATTTCCAGCACATGTCGACTGCCGGATCCGTCTCAATGATCCGTGCAGCCAAGGCCTCGGGGCTCCCGGTCACCGCCGAGGCTGCAACCCACCACTTCTCGCTCACCGACGCATGTTGCGCGAGTTACGATCCGGTCTTCAAGGTTCACCCGCCGCTGCGCACCGAAGCGGACGTGGCCGCGGTCAAGGAGGGTCTCATTGACGGCACGATCGACGCCATAGCCACTGACCATGCACCTCACGCTCCCAAGTCCAAACAGCAGACATTCGCTGACGCCCCCCCGGGGATGCTCGGACTCGAGACTGCCTTCGCGGTAGCCAACACCCATCTCGACATGCCGATCGAGTCCCTCCTCGCGGCCATGTCGTGGCGACCGGCGGCAATTGCCGGACTGACCGCCGACCACGGCGGCCTCATCTCCGAAGGTTGCCCGGCCAACCTCGCGGTGATTGACCCCAACGTCGCGTGGACGGTCTGCGCTGAAGAGACGGCGAGCCGCAGTTCCAACACGCCCTATGACGGAATGGGACTCCGAGGAAGAGTGCGCCACACGATCTACAGAGGAGAGGCCGTGGTTGTCGACGGCGAAGCGCAGCGATGAGCGGTTCTGACCCGATTCGCCCGTGTCGGCTGGTGCTGGCGGACGGAGAAGTGTTCGAAGGCGAGGCTGTCGGTGCTGACCCGAACGACGGTGTCGCCTCGGGCGAGGTCGTGTTCAACACGGTTCTGTCCGGTTATCAGGAGGTGATCACCGATCCTTCCTACGCGGGACAGATCATCACCTTCACCTACCCGCACATCGGCAACTACGGGGTCAACGCCACAGACGAAGAGGCCCGCAGGCCGTTCTGTCGCGGTGTCATCGTCCGCGATCTGGCCCGTCGGCACAGCAGTTGGCGTTCGGAGGGTGATCTCGACACTTTTCTTCGAACCCACAATGTCCCCGGCATCGCGGGGGTCGATACCCGGCGGCTCACCCGCCATATCCGCGACTTCGGGGCGATGCCCGGCGCGTTCGGCGCCACAGACGCATCCGCGCTGCAAGCCGCGGCGAAGTCAGACCCGACAACGAGCGGGGTCGACCTGGTGGGGCTGGTGTCCACCGACAAGCCCTACACGGTCGGGAGTGCGCAGCGCAGGATCATTGCATACGACCTCGGCATCAAGTCCACGATGCTGCGTCAGCTGTCGGCCATGGCAACGGTGACGGTCGTGCCCGCGGACACGCCCGCGGCCGATGTGCTCGCCGAGGGTCCCGACGGGGTCTTCCTGTCCAACGGCCCGGGTGATCCGCAGATGGCCGGATCGATCGTCGACGAACTTCCGAAACTGATCGGCCGCCTGCCGATCTTCGGGATCTGCCTCGGGCACCAAGTCCTGTCACTGGCGCTCGGCGGCAGAACGTTCAAGATGAAGTTCGGACACCACGGCGGCAACGTTCCGGTCAAGGACCTTCGCAGCGGCAGAGTCGAGATCACCAGCCAGAACCACAACTTCGCAGTGGAGACCGGCTCTGTTCCAGACGTCGTGGAGACGCACGTGTGCCTCAACGACGGCGCCCTCGAGGGGATGTTCCACAGGGACCTTCCGGTGTTCAGCGTGCAGTACCACCCTGAAGCCGGGCCCGGGCCCCACGACAGCCGCTACCTGTTCAAGGATTTCGAGCGGCTCATGGACACGACAGGTCCGGTCGCATAGTGCCGCGCAGAGACGACATCGATTCGATACTGATCATCGGCTCGGGCCCGATCGTCATCGGCCAGGCTTGCGAGTTCGACTACTCCGGCACCCAGGCCTGCCGTGCGATCAGGGAGGAGGGCTACCGCGTGATCCTGGCGAACTCGAATCCGGCAACGATCATGACCGACCCGGACTTCGCCGACGCCACCTACATCGAACCCCTCGACGTGGCGGTCCTGACCAAGATCATCGAGAAGGAGAAGCGCGACAACCCTGATCGGACCATGGCGCTGCTGCCCACACTGGGTGGGCAGACGGGGTTGAACCTGGCGATGGAGCTCGAGTCAGAGGGAGTCCTCGCTGCCCACGACGTTGAACTGATCGGAGCCGACGCCGCCGCTATCGCCACAGCCGAGGACCGCGAACTGTTCAAGTCGGCCATGACGGAGATCGGGCTGGAAGTGGCCAGATCAGGGATCGCCCACGACATGGAGGCGGCGCGTCGAGTCGTGGAGGAAGTCGGCCTCCCGGTCATCATCCGACCCGCGTACATCCTGGGCGGCCGGGGAACCGGCATCGCTGCGACGCTCGAAGAGTTCGAGAAGATCGCGCGCTACGGCCTCGAGTGCAGCCCCATCTCTGAGATCCTCATCGAGGAGTCGATCTCCGGTTGGAAGGAGTTCGAGCTCGAGGTGATGCGCGACCGCCACGACAACTGCGTGGTGGTGTGCGCCATCGAGAACTTCGATCCCATGGGCGTGCACACGGGCGACTCGATCACCGTCGCACCTACACAGACCCTGACCGACGTCGAGTATCAGAAGCTGCGCGACGGATCCTTCGCCTGTATTCGTCGGGTCGGGGTCGAGACCGGTGGGTCGAACGTGCAGTGGGCGGTCCATCCCGAGACTGGACGTCAGGTCATTATCGAGATGAACCCGCGGGTGAGCCGCTCGTCGGCGCTGGCCTCCAAGGCAACCGGGTTCCCGATAGCCAAGATCGCGGCCAAGCTTGCCGTGGGGTACACACTTGACGAGATACCCAACGACATCACCCGCAAGACGCCGGCCTCATTTGAACCTTCGATCGACTATGTCGTCACCAAGGTCCCGCGCTGGGCGTTCGAGAAGTTTCCCGGCACCTCGGGCATCTTGGGAACTTCGATGCAGAGTGTCGGCGAGGTGATGTCCATCGGCAGGACCTTCCCGGAGTCGTTGCAGAAGGCGCTGCGTTCGCTCGAACATGGGCGTTTCGGCCTCAACTGCGACCCGGCCGAGACCGCGTTCGATCGGCTCGACGATGCGACCCTGCTGGCAGCGGCCTCAATCGCGACCCCCGACCGTCCGTTTCAGCTTGAAGCACTGCTGCGCAGGGGGGTCACGGTGGACGAGATCTACGAGACCACGCGCGTCGACCGCTGGTTTCTCGACCAGATGCTTCGAATCACCGAGGAACGCGCCCACCTCGCTACCCGCTCTCTCGACGACATCAACGGGCGCGACCTGAAACGCGCCAAGCAGCTCGGCTTCTCGGACTGTCAACTCGCTTATCTGTGGGACCGGACCGAGGCTGAGGTGCGTGAACGGCGCCTCGCCCTCGGCGTCAAGGCCACTTTCAAGACGGTCGACACCTGCGCGGCGGAGTTCGACGCCGAGACCCCGTACCACTATTCGACCTACGAGGACACCGACGAGGTCCGGCCCGGTGAACGTGAACGGGTCCTGATCCTGGGTTCGGGACCGAACCGCATCGGCCAGGGCATCGAGTTCGACTACTGCTGCGTGCATGCCAGCTTCGCTCTGCGCGACGCCGGGTTTGAGACGGTGATGGTCAACTGCAACCCAGAGACGGTGTCCACGGACTACGACACTTCGGACCGCCTCTATTTCGAGCCGCTCACCTACGAGGATGTGATGAACATCATCGACAGTGAGAAACCCCGCGGCGTCATCGTCTCGTTGGGCGGACAGACGCCCTTGAAGCTTGCCGACCAGTTGCCGGCGGACCTCGTGCTTGGCACCTCGCCGAGCGCGATCGACGCAGCTGAGGATCGTGAGCAGTGGAACGCGCTCTGCAGCCGCCTCGAAATCCCCCAGCCGGCCGGAGGCACGGCCCGCAGCACTGCCGAAGCTCTCGAGGTCACGTCCCGGATCGGCTACCCGGCGCTGGTACGGCCCTCCTATGTGCTCGGCGGTCGGGCGATGGAGATCGTCTACGACGACGAGAACCTGACCAGAGCCATGCAGGAGTTGGCGGGGTTCGGTTCACTGGGTCGTGAAGGAGGGCTCTCCGCGCAGCGCCCCGTGCTGATCGACCGATTCTTGGAGGACGCCACCGAAGTCGACGTTGACGCCATTCGAGACCACCTCGGCGATTTCGTCGTCGGCGCGGTCATGGAGCATGTCGAGGAGGCGGGCGTCCACAGCGGAGACTCCGCCTGCTCCATTCCACCGACCAATCTCAGTGCCGACACCGTCGAGTTGATCGAGAGCTACACGGCCAGGATCGCAGCGGCTCTCGACGTCAGGGGCCTGATCAACGTGCAGTACGCGGTGAAGGACAGTCAGGTCTTCGTGATCGAGGCGAATCCCCGCGCTTCGAGGACTGTGCCGTTCGTTGCCAAGGCAACCGGTGTCCCGCTCGCCAAGGTTGCCAGTCGAGTGATGCTCGGCTCCACGCTGGAGGAACTCCGCGTCGAAGGCCTGTTGACTGAGGCGCGGAACTCAGGCCATGTGGCCGTGAAGGAGGCGGTGCTGCCCTTCAATCGGTTCCCGGAAGCGGACGCGGTGCTCGGGCCGGAGATGCGTTCCACGGGTGAGGTGATGGGGATCGATCTGACTTCGGGACTGGCGTTCATGAAGTCACAGCTCGCCGCGGGCACGCGGCTGCCGGAGGTCGGCCCAGACGATGTCACGGTGTTCATGTCTCTGGCGGACCGGGACAAGACCCTCGGTGCGTCGGTGGGACGCGGCTTTCAAGAACTCGGATTCTCGATTGTCGCGACCAGCGGGACCGCAGCAGCGTTGCAGGCCGCTGGGGTCGAGGTTTCGACAATCGTCTCCAAGCTTGGTGAGAGCGGTGGCGTCCACGCGGTCGAGTTGATCGAGCGCGGCGATGTGCAGTTGGTCGTCAATTCTCCCCGGGGGCGTCGTCCCCGCGCGGACGGAGCGCACATACGCGCCGCCGCGGGACTGGCGAACGTGCCGCTGCTGACCACTGCAGCCGCGGCGATGGCCGCCGTCGAGGGGTTGCGTGACTGGGCGCGGTACCCGTTGCGGGTCCGCAGTCTTCAGGAGTACCACCAACGGGGCGGATACCCGGGCGCGGTGGGCGGTTTCGACTGGCCCAGCGGTGATTGAGCCTGCGATGGGTGAGCACCGGGTGAGTGAGCCTGCGATGGGTGAGCACTGGGTGAGTGAGTGATGGCCGACCTCACGACCTCGGTGGGCTCGGTGAGTCTCAAAGCGCCGGTGTTGACGGCCTCGGGCACGGTCGGTCACGGCGCGGAGTTCGCGCGTTGCCTTCGTCTGAGCGAACTCGGTGCAATTGTGGTCAAGTCGATGAAGGCAACGCCGTTCCAGGGAAATCCCGCCCCGCGGGTTCACCCGACCCCCGCCGGGATGATCAACAGCGTCGGACTCCAAGGACCCGGAGTGTCGCACTGGCTCGAACATGAACTGCCGGCCCTGAAGACCGCAGGCGCCACCGTCGTGGCCAGCATCTGGGGAAACACCGTCGACGAGTACCGTCAGGCAGCCGAGGCGCTGTCGGTGGCGCCTCCGTGTGTGGTCGCGGTCGAAGTCAACGTGTCATGTCCCAATCTCGAAGACCGCAGCCGAATGTTCTCCCACAGTGCCCAAGCAACAAGCGAAGCGATCGAGGCCGCCAGTCGATGCGGCCGACCCTGTTGGGCCAAGCTCAGTCCCAATGCCCCGGACATCGCCGAGATCGCCGCGGCCGCGCATTCCGCCGGTGCTGAGGCCGTCGTCTTGACGAACACCCTGCTGGCGATGGTGATAGACCCCGAGACCCGCCGCCCAGTGCTGGGTGCGAAGCGGGGAGGTCTGTCGGGAGCAGCGATGCGCCCCGTGGCGGTGAGGGCGGTATATGACGTGCATGAAGCGATGCCGGCTCTACCGATCATTGGCGTCGGCGGCGTCGCCGGCGGGGTTGACGTGGCCGAGTTCCTGTTGGCCGGCGCCTCGGCGGTCGAGGTCGGCACTGCCACGTTCGCTGATCCTCGGGCGCCGCGACGGATCCTCGACGAGTTCGAACAGTGGTGCAAGCGTCATGACGTCACGCAACTCGCCGAGCTCGTCGGCGCGGCGCACGGCTAAGTATCGACGAGGGTAATTGCCTTCGTTTCGCTCGCGCTCTAGTGTTTCTGTCATGTCTAATCCTCCAAAGTTGTCAGACGAAGCGCGAGCCGCAGCACTTGCAAAGGCAACCGAAGCGCGAAAGGCCCGTAGAGAGTTGAAGCAGTTGTTGAAGATGCGATCTTTGACTCTCGCTGAGGTTCTCGACAAAGCCGACTCGGACGAAATCGTTGGAAAGACGAAGACGTTGTCTGTGATCGAGTCGCTTCCCGGAGTAGGGAAGGTCAAGGCCCGGCGCGCCATGGAGGACATCGGTATCGCGGAGAACCGCCGTCTTCGGGGTCTCGGCCAGAAGCAGAGGGCTGAACTTCTGGAAAGGTTCGGCTGACCAGATTCTGCTATGAGGCTGGTTGACCTGTGGTGATTGCGGCCTCAGACCAGTTGGTTGTTGTCATCTCCGGCCCGGGTGGGGTTGGGAAGGGCACTCTGGTGGCCCGGTTGTTGGACCGGGACCACAGGCTCTGGCTCTCGCGCAGTTGGACGACCCGCGCCCGGCGCCCCGGCGAGTCGATGGAGGCATACCACTTCACGAACAGGGAGTTCTTTGACCGGCACATGGAGGCCGGCGGATTCCTCGAGTGGGTGGACTTCTTGGACTACCGCCAGGGCACACCGGTGGTACAGCCACCCCCGGGGCATGATCTGGTCTATGAGATCGACGTCTATGGAGCTGAACAGATCCGTGAGCACTTTCCCGACGCGCTGCTGGTTTTTGTCGATGCTCCTTCCCGTGAAGCCCAGCGGGCTCGCTTGGTCGGCCGCGGCGACCCCCCGGACAAGATTGAAGACCGCTTGGCCTGCGCCGACACCGAGTTGGCCGCGGCGCGGGAACTCGGTGCGAAGATATTGATCAACGGCGACCTCGATCGGGCGCTCGAAGAATTGGAAGCGTTGATTCGCGAGCGTCGCGGGAGCTAGTGCCGCTGCTACGCTTGTAGGTCGGTTGAACACCATGCGGCTGACGACACGGTTCGACGACGTCTCGGGAGAAGGCACTATGGCTCACGGCTACGACACGATGATGAATCCTTCGATTGAGGGTCTCCTCGACGATGTCGGCTCCAAGTTCCGACTCGTCTCGCTCTCTGCCATGCGGAGCCGCGAAATCACCAACTATGTGGGGCAACTCGGCCGAGGCATGGGAGCGTCGATACCTCCCCAGGTTGCGTCCACGGCCAGCAAGCCGTTGTCGATCGCCTTTGAGGAGATCGCTGCGGACAAGATCATCGCCGTTGACGTCGACCCGGAAGCCGAAGCAGAAGCCGAAGGTGGAGCCGCTGCGGACTTTGTGGGTGCCTGACCCGAGCAACAGGGCGGTGTCCGGCGCATGACCACGCTCTCGGGTCGACGCATCATCCTTGGTGTGACTGGCGGAATCGCCGCCTACAAGGCGGTTGAGATCTGTCGTCGTCTGGTTGACGCTGGTGCGCATGTCACGCCGGTACTGACTGCAGGCGCCCTGAAGATGGTCGGTGAGGCCACATTCTCGGCGTTGGCCGGCGAACCGGCGCGCACTTCTCTGTTCAACGATCCCTCGAGTCCGATTCCACACACCGTCATGGGTCGCAATGCTGACTTGGTGCTGGTGGCTCCGGCGACGGCGAGGGTCATTTCCGATATTCGCACCGGACGCTCGGCTGATCTCTTGACGGCCACGATTCTTGCCACCCGGGCACCACTGATGGTCTGCCCGGCGATGCATACCGAAATGTGGGAACAGGTGTCTGTGCAGGAGAACCTCGAGGTGCTGCGCGGCCGCGGCGTGCATGTCGTTGATCCGGAGAGCGGCCGACTCGCTGGAGGAGACTTCGGCCTCGGGCGACTCGCCGAGCCGGCATCGATCGTGGCTGCTGTCGGGAGCCTGCTGGCCCCGAACGATCCTGGTGGCCCGAATGATCTTGGCGGGAGGCGGGTGCTCGTCACCGCCGGCGGGACTCGCGAGCCCATTGATGCGGTCCGTTTTGTGGGCAACCGGTCCTCAGGCAGACAGGGCCATGCCCTCGCCCGGAACGCGGCGGAACGAGGTGCTGACGTCGTGTTGGTGACAACCAACGCAGCAAGTGCTCCCAGCGGTGTTCGCATTGTGGATGTGTCCACGGCCGAGGAGATGCATCGTGCTTGCACCGCTGAAGCACCCGAGGCCGACCTGGTCGTGATGGCCGCAGCGGTCGCCGACTTCCGGCCACACAGAGCAGTGGATCGCAAGCTCAAGAAGGACGAGGGGATCCTCAGTGTCGAGTTCGAGCCCACGGCCGACATCCTTGCGTGTCTGGGCGCCGATAAACCCGATGGCCAGGTCCTGGTCGGATTCGCTGCCGAAACCGACAACGTCGAAAGCAACGCGGCAGCAAAGCTCGACCGCAAGAACCTGGACATAATCGTGGCGAACGACGTGTCCAAACCCGGTGTCGGATTTGAGCATGAGACCAATGAGGTTGTAGTGCTGTGGGCGGACGGAGTCCGGCAGCACCTGCCGCTGTGCAGCAAGGGCGAGGTGGCCCGTGTCGTGCTTGATGCCGCAGTTGAAACCCTTAACCGACTCGACAATTCACAGGAGCAAGAGTGACTCGCTGGACCTTCACCTCTGAGAGCGTGACCGAGGGCCATCCAGACAAGATGGCAGATCAGATCTCAGACTCGATTCTCGATGCCATGTTGGCCCAGGACGAAATGAGTCGTGTGGCCTGCGAGACCATGGTGACTACTGGACTTGCGATCGTGGCCGGTGAGATCACCACCGACGCCTATGTGGATATTGCCGGC
Source organism: Candidatus Aldehydirespiratoraceae bacterium (assembly GCA_965208435.1). Lineage (GTDB taxonomy): Bacteria > Actinomycetota > Acidimicrobiia > Acidimicrobiales > Aldehydirespiratoraceae > VXYK01. Next base: position 3,450,392 of record OZ242337.1, read on the forward strand.
ACGGTACGCGAGACGATCAAGGAGATCGGCTACGACCGTGAAGCCTTCGGTTACGACGGCAACACCTGCGGGGTGATGGTCACGATCGACGACCAGTCGCCGGACATCTTTCTGGGACTCACCGCGTCCGAAGAGGTCCGTTCCGGCATTGCCGGTGAGAAGGACGCACTCGACATGCAGGGAGCCGGCGACCAGGGGATGATGTTCGGCTACGCCTGCGATGAGACCGAGGAACTGATGCCTCTGCCCATCCACCTCGCCCATCGGATGGCCGAACGCCACGCCGAGGTCCGCAAGGCCGGCACAATTCCCTATCTCCGCCCGGATGCCAAGACCCAGGTGACTTTCGAGTATGAGGGCAGCAAACCTGTTCGGCTCAAGACCGTCCTGGTCTCCACCCAACACAATGACGGCATCGACCGCGACTCGATGATTCGGCCCGATCTGATCGAGCACGTGATTGCTCCGGTCATTCCCGCGGAGTTCGCCGACGACAACTACGACGTCTATGTCAACCCGACGGGCCGTTTCGTGATCGGTGGCCCGGTGGGGGACTGTGGACTCACCGGACGCAAGATCATCGTCGACACGTACGGCGGGATGGCTCGCCATGGCGGTGGCGCATTCTCAGGCAAGGATCCTTCGAAGGTCGACCGTTCGGCTGCGTACGCGGCCCGCTGGGTGGCAAAGAACTTGGTCGCCTCGGGAGCAGCAAGCCGCTGTGAGGTTCAGGTCGCCTATGCCATCGGCATGGCCCGCCCCGTTTCGATCCTCATCGACACCTTCGGCACGGAGATTGTTGACAAGGCGGCCATCGACGCAGCTATCGACGACATATTCGATCTCCGTCCAGCGGCGATCCTTCGTGATCTCGACCTCCGTCGTCCGATCTACCGCAAGACCGCCGCATACGGGCACTTCGGCCGTTCGAGCGACAACGGCCTGTTCCCCTGGGAGCAGACGAACCGGGTCGACGACCTCGTCTCGGCATTGGGACTCTGAGGATCCGCTTGCCGAAGTCGAACTCGGGAGGACCCGACCGCAAGGTCGTGCGGGTTGTTCCCGATGTGTTGGGGATCAACAGGGAGTTCGACTATTACGTTCCCGAAGCGTGGCGCCGCGATGGTCGCGCGGACCGGCTGAGCGTGGGTTCGATGGTGCGGGTGTCTCTGGCGGGACGGCGGGTGGGCGCCTGGGTGTGCGCTCTCGATGTTGAACCGCCCCAAGGAGTGGAGTTGGCCCCTTTGAGAACCCTGCGCGGCGTTGGACCCGAAGCGGAGATGCTCGAACTGGCATCTTGGGCGGCGTGGCGTTGGGCCGGCAGCAGAGTGAAGTTCCTGCGCGCTGCCTCACCGCCCTCGATGCTCGCGGGAGTGCCGCGGGGCGCTAGCCGCGAACCTGTGCCGTCCGGCCCCGCGGATGTGTTCTCGCAGGCTTTTGAACTGGCTCGAGAACGTGGTGTTGCAGTGGTCAGGACCCCACCGGTCAGCGACGATGTGTCGCTGGCTCTGGAAGCTTGCAGAGGGGGCGACGCGTTGCTGCTGCTCGCAGACTCCGCTCGGGCCCGTCGCCTGGGGATCGCCTTGCGCCGTGCCGGCGTCAAGATCGCTCTGGGCGTTCAGGAGTGGTCTGTGGCCGCCAGCGGAGCGACGGTCGTCGGGACTCGGTCGGCGGTCTGGATGCCCATGCCGCGACTTTCGGCAGTGGTGGTCTTCGACGAGCACGATGAGTCGCACGCCGAGCAGTCGACTCCTGCCTGGAACGCTCGGGAGGCCGGTCTGGAACGGGCCCGCCGCCGCGGCGTGCCGGTCGTTCTCAGTTCTCCGGTGCCGTCGCTCGAGGCTCTGCGCTCCGGTCCGCTGCTGCGGCCCGACCGTGCTGCGGAGCGATCTGGGTGGCCGCGGGTGGAAGTGTTCGATCGTCGTGCCGAGGACCCGGCGAAGGTTGGCCTCTTCGCCGAGGGCGTTGCCGGCCTGCTCCGCGGCCAGGGTCGAGTCGCCTGTGTGCTGAATCGCAAGGGACGTTCACGGCTTCTCGCCTGTGCGGCGTGTGGTGAACTGGTGCGCACCGTCGACGGCACTTCGCCGATGGTGCTTGAAGACGCCGAGCTTCGTTCGCCGGACGGCAGCGAGGTGCGCCCGCCGGTATGTGCCCTCTGCGGTGACACCCGTCTGAAGAACCTCCGCGCAGGAGTGACTAGGGCCAGAGAAGAATTGGAAGCTCTTGTCGGCGAGCCGGTCGACGAGGTCACCGCGTCGTCTGTGGCAGAACCGGCAAGCCGAGTGGTGATCGGAACTGAGGCGGTGCTGCACCGCCTCGACGTGGCCGACGTTGTGGTGTTCTTAGACCTTGATCAGGAACTTCTCGCGCCCCGCCAAAGAGCCGTGGAACAGACGATGGCGCTGTTGGCACGGGCTGCTCGCCTGTTGGGACCGCGGGACTCCGCTGGGCGCCTAGTGCTGCAGACTCGCCAACCAGACCATGAGGTTGTGCAGGCAGTGACGCGCGCCGACCCCTCGATCGTCGCCGTGGCAGAACGCGATCGGCGCAGATCTTTGGGGATCGCGCCCTACGGAGCGCAGGTCCTGGTCTCAGGTGCAGGCGCCGGCGAGTTCATCGGCGCGCTGGGCCGTCCGGCCGGGGTTCGAGTCCTCGGCCCCTCCAACGACCGCTGGTTGTTGCAGGCCGACACCCATGAGCCGCTCCTCCACGCCCTTGAAGCCACGCCCCGCCCCGACAGTCGTCTGCGGATAGAGGTCGACCCCCAGCGCGTTTGACGACCGCGAGTGGTGGAGGTTGGCGAATTGTCGGAATCCGATGAAGGTCCTTGGAGTCAGCGGACCATACTGAGTGGCCAGCAAGTTCTGGCACTGTCGGCCATTGCCCGACCGTGGCTGGACTAGGAGCTGTCGGTGACCACCGGGGATGGTCCGGCTGGCTGCGAATCATCGCTGGTTTCTAAGCCCTGCCAGGGTTTTCGTGGTTGGGCTCCTCGAGCTCTCGCGTGTCGCTGGTTGGGGGTCTACGTGACGAATAACGGCAATTAGTCGTCGCGTAGAAAACGGAGAGCCAGATGACGAACCAACCCGATGCCCCGAAACCAGTTCGGCCCCGGAGGATGAGTGTCGCGAAGCGCAATGTGTTGTTGGCGCTGTCTGTGTTCGTGTTCGCGTTGGGTCTGGTCGGCTCACCGGTCGGTGACCCGCCATTGTTGGACGAAACCGAGCCTGCCGCGGCGAGCCATTGTGGCCTTGCCGTCTACGTCGACGGCTGCGCAATGACCGGCACGTCGCCTGCCGACAGGCTCTATTGTCGGCCGCTGGTCCGTGTCGAGCGTCGCCTGGATGTGATGGTTCCGCAGTGGGACCCGTCCACAACAGTGTCTTTGCCGGTTGAAGCTCTCGGAGACTCGACCCTTCCCGCGGATCTTTCGCAGCTTCAAGGCGTACGGTTTTTACGACAGTCACCACGAACGCCGCCGACGCATCGGAACTGTGCTTCACCGATGTAGAACCTGCCGGGTCGGTCCCGGACGACACGGAGTTCAGCTGAACAAGACGTTCGCCGCCGACACTAACCATTGAGCCGTCGCCGAGCGCGCGCACACACACACACAGAACCCGACTGACGATGACCCTGGCCTTTGGTTCGCCGCGCCGTCCCCTTCGGGACCGATACCTGCGACAGGAACCTCCTGTACCGGTTCGTCAACTAGTGTGTGCGCCGTCTTTCGCTACGTCTGCGTTTCGTAGCTTGCCGTCGACGACCCTGAAGGTACACGTACAGGCAGCACAAACGCAACGGCTGTTGCATTGAGGTCACGACTTGGGAACACGACTGGTTCCAATACTATGGGTGGGTGGACGACTAGAGAGGTTGTTCCTGTGACCCATGTAGGAGACCAAGGATGAAATTATTCAGTCTGGTTGCTGCCGTGGCCGTTGTTGCGATTGCGTGCAGTGATTCGATGCCGGACGAGGCGTTGAACGCAACGAGTGATTTCCAATCGGCTATTCTTGAAGATGACGAGGTCACGAGCGGTGAGATGGAACTCGCGGTTGCCTCCTACGTGGACTGCTTAGGCGAACTCGGTGTGACGACCGAGGCCCGTTTGGATCAGTCGCAAGGCGCGTATACCTACAGATTTACAAGCGATGTGGTCAACGTCGAAGAAGCTCTTGAAAGTGAGTCGAGCGCGTCCTGTCATGAGAATTTCCTTGACAAGGTGGAGTTGAGGTTTGCAGACAATTTCGCCCCGAACCCCGATACTGAAGCTCAACTGTACGCTTCGGTTGCTGAATGTCTCCGCGTCCGTGGTTACCCCGTTGAGGACAGCGACCCGGCAACACTGTCTATCTGGGTGAGCCAAGCCCCGACCGATTACGATGCGTGTTTTGACGAGGCCTTGAACTCTCAGGGTTAATGTAGTCGGTCGGTGCGACAAATTCGGGCATTCGCCCTGCTGTTTTTCCTTGTTGGGTTGCCGGTAGCTGCGGCGGCCGCTGCGGTCTACTTCAGGTATGACGCGAGGTTGGGCCCCCTTGAGCAGGAGTCGTTGCAGACAGTGCTCGCCCTGACGCGGGAGCACGACGACCCTCTCTCGGTTAATGTGCGCGTGACGCTCGCCGAGCCTTCCGCGATCACTAGCCCGTTCCACGGTGGTGTGGTGTCAGCGTTGTACGTGAGCGCTGATGAAGAGATAGCTCATGGGGACCGTGTGCTGCAGATTGATGGGATCGATCGCCTCGCGATCAAGAGTTCTGTGCCGTTTTGGCGCGACCTCAGTTTGGGCGACACGGGTGAGGATGTCGCGGCGTTACAGGCGTTCCTTCTCCACAGGGGCGGTCTAGATCTCGACGGAGAGGAACCCGAGGGAAAATATGGACCGGCCACAGCAGCCGCGGTTCGCCAGCTTAGCCTCGACTTGGGCTACAGCAGTTCGACCCCGGACATGCGCAGTGATTGGTTCCTCTGGATGCCGGAGTTGACCATCGTCGTCTCTGACATCCAGTTCAGCGTGGGTTCGCCGCCGCCACCTGCGGGCTCAACTCTTCTCAGGAGCACCCAGTCTGTTGTTGATGCAAGAATACTCGGCCCAGACGGACAGCCGGTGCTGCGCAGCGACGGGTTGCCGCGCACGCTGTTGCTCGGCGATGTCGAACTCGCGGCAGTCGTCGTCGACGGAATGGTCGTGATTGAGGCTCCCGAATTCCTCGACGCCGCACTAGTCGATGACCAACTGACTGTACGGGGATCGCTAAGTTTGCGGACCCCGGTTCGCCTGGTCACGTTACCGGCGAGCGCCGTGATAACTGGAGTCTCAGGGACAACATGCGTCCTCGTTGGCGAGTCACCAGACCGCATCGTGGATCGGACTGTCAACGTTGTCAGCAGCAGCGGCAACCAGGCCGAGCTGGCGACTGGAACGATCAGAGAGTCCGAACCAGTTGTCGTGAATCCTCGAGTTGCGCTGCCGGGTGTCGGGTGCTCTTAGCCTGGATCCACCGGTGGGGTTGGGTTGTTGGTGTGTTCGCGTCCGCGGAAAAGGCCTCCTGATCTGCGATGATTGTGATGACTAAAAGTCACTTTCGTCACAAAAACAGGAGGCACTTTTCGTGTCTGTATCATCGCGCAGGTTGGACCGGTTGGCAACAACGTTTGATCATGAGGGCCTGGTAGCGAACGCGGGCCTGGTTCTGGCTGCGACGTTGTTCGCTCGTTTGGGTCTGTCGGGGTTGATCAAACGGTGGGTGGACACTGGTTCGCCGAACCCGGACCGCAAGGTTTTGACGGTGGTCGCAGCGATGCTGGCGGGTGGCACCCATATTGATCATGTCGACATGCTGCGCGCCGGGCGCACTGGCAGCGTGTTGGGGTTTGCCCCCGCGGCGCCGTCGACGGTGGGAACGTTTCTGCGGACCTTCACGTTCGGTCACGTCCGCCAGCTCGAAGCGGTGGCCTCGCGGGTTTTGGCGCGGGCCTGGCAACTCGGCGCAGGCCCGGGCTCTTCGCCGTTGGTGGTGGATCTGGACTCCACGGTCTGTGAGGTGCACGGCAAACTCAAGCACGGCGCCTCCTACGCCTACACCAAAGTGTTGGGCTATCACCCGCTGCTGGCTGTGCGTGCGGGCACCTCTGAGGTGCTCGGAGCGCGGATGCGCAAAGGCTCCGCTCACTCATCGCGTGGTGTGCTGCGCTTCGTCGATGAGCTCATAGCCAACCTCAAACGCGCGGGTGCTGCCGGGCCGGTCACGATACGCGCCGATTCGGGGTTCTGGTCCTGGGGGCTGATCGACCGTCTCAACACTGTTGACGTGAAATGGTCGATCACCGTGTCGCTGAACTCTGCTGTCCGCGCCGCTATCGAGACGATCGGCGACAAAGCCTGGGTTGACATCGACTACCCCAAAGGGGGCCACGCCCAAGTCGCCGAAACCCTCTATACCACCGGCCGCGGCAAACAACGCCGCACCGTGCGCCTCGTGGTGCGCCGCACCCGCCTCACCGACCGCGCCCAGCAACGGCTCTGGCCCAACTGGCGCTACCACGCCTTCATCACCAACAGAAACGACCTCAGCACCGTCACAGCAGACCAATTCCACCGCAACCACGCAGTCGTCGAGCTCGCCATCCGCGACCTCAAAGAAGGCTCCGGACTCAACCACATCCCCTCCGGGCACTACCCAGCCAACTGTGCATGGCTCGCCTGCGCCGTGCTCGCCCACAACATCGGCCACTGGACCGCCATCCTCACCAACACCACACCAGCCACCAACCAAACCCGCCGCACCCGCCTCACCGCGCTGCCCGCCGTGCTCGTCAACCGATCCGGCACACACACCCTGCGATACCCCACCCGCTGGCGATGGCAAACCCAATTCACCAACACACTCACCAAACTACGAAACCTGCCCGGACCCTCCGGCTAACCCCCACCACCCAAAGGAACCCGGCGCCCTCCAGCACACACCCAGCGCCACCAACCCAACCCAACCCCTGAACCCTGAACCCAACACGCCCCAACACACCAAACCCAGTCCCAAACACCCAACCCGACACCCGCCCACCAACCACCCCACCCACCAACACCGAATCGGTGGATTCAGGCTTAGAATCGACTGACCTCCACATGTCCTTCGACGGCCGACAGGTACTGTCGGGAGCATCGATCGAAGTGCAGGCCTGTGAGACTGTCGCGGTGCTGGGGCCATCAGGATCTGGCAAGACCACTCTGCTATCCGTGTGCGGTCTGCTGCTTAGGGCCGACTCAGGGTCTGTCAGGATCGACGGGCAGGAGGTTACCAGAATGTCGCAGCTCAGGCCCGGGGCCATTGGCTGGGTGCTGCAACAGAGCAACTCCTTTCCGAGACGCACTGTCTTGGACAATGTGGCTCTGGGATCTCTTGCAGCAGGTTTCTCACACGCTGAGTCCCAGGAACTCTCCGAACGTGCTTTGACTGACGTCGGTTTGTCTGACCGGCTGCATTCGGAGGCTAGAGACCTCTCAGGGGGGGAACTCCAACGGATGTGTGTGGCCCGCTCGATCGCTGCGCGCCCAAAGCTGATTCTGGCAGACGAGCCAACGGGTGGACTGGACGAGGAAAACTCAAGACAAGTCGCGTCGTTGCTTCGACAGGTATCATCAACCGGCGCAGCTGTCGTTGTTGCGACACACGATCTCGCACTCGCTCAGGCATGTCACCGTGTCGTTGAGATGCGCAAGGGTCGACTGCACATCGAAGAGTCGCAGTGAGCAAAGCACGCCGGGCGTTTCCTGCTCTGCAAGAAGGTCTCGCTGCCATGAAGGCCTCTTGTTGGTTGGTATGTGCAGAAGTACTCCTAATCGCGGGGTTGGTGGCTGTCTCAATCGTTCAGGAACACCATGCCGCTAGCGGTGTCCTCAGCGAGCGAACCTCCAATCTGACCAACGGAACGACCATTGCCAAAGCCACGCCCGGACCCGAAGACGTGTTGACCGTCGACATGTGCCGGTCTGCTCACCGGCTAAGCAGTGTATTGGGGGTTGGCTGGGACCGGCAAGCTGGAACGTTTCGTTCGAAGACCTTGCCAGATCTTGAGATTGGGCAAGTGCGAATCGGCGGCGACCTCCCGGCAATGATCGGGCTGTCCGCCTGGGCAGAGCTGGGCCGCGAACAACAGGTGGTGCTCGGTGAGCTTGTATCGGCACAGCTCGGCCTTCAAGCCGGGGATTTTCTAAGCCCCACCGCCAGAACCCGAGATCCGGCTATTGTCAGCACCGTCGTTACCGGCCCTCGCAGCGAAGGATTTGCTTTCTCATTGCTTCAGGCGGACGGGGGAGCGCCTGGCCGAGTCAGGAGTTGCTGGGTCGATTTCGGACGCAATGTCCGTCCAGCGGACCGGGATCTTCTACGTACAGTGCTCGGCGGTGACGCTGTCAACATATCCGAGCTGTCCCCGGCTGTGACAACGCTTGAGAATGCTTACGGCACCAGAATCTCACGATATGGTTGGATGGCGGGTGTCCTGCTCGCGCTCGGCCTCTATTGGCTCATTGATTGGTCACGAAGAGCAGAGACCGCGCTCTACCGAGCACTTGGTGTCGGACGCGTCGCGCTTCTCATGGTCCGAGCAGTCGAACGCAGTTGCGTCATCATAGCAGCGACAAGCCTCGGCTTCTCTGCCAGTTTTCTGCTGGCAGGCTCCGAGTGGGACGCTGCGCTGCGCCGCTTGCGCGTCTCAGAGGCACTCGCCATAGCGGGGCTTCTCCTGGCGAGCAGCATTGCGACCACTCGCACCTTCTCATCCCGTCGACTCGTTGCGATCCTCAAGGATCGGTAGTTGGTCGGCAACAGCGTGCTTGAGGAGCGTTCCATCCCTATCACGCTAGTGGGTCCAACAGGGGACCCTGATTTGGGTCCGTATGTTTGTGTCCATGAGGCACGTACAGGGGGTTTGTTGCCGCTGACTGCGCGTGTCCAAGCTGCCGACGATGCGTTCACAAACCCAGACCGGCCATGACCGGGACATCTGATGTGTCGGTCTTGTTGATGCGCTTGCTGGGGCGGTCGCTCGGTGGTCCGTACGCGAGCGTCGTCGCGATCTTTTCCGTGCAGCTCCTTGGCGAACTGATCTTCCGATTTGTGGTGAAACGTCGTGCTCGCCGCGATGCCGGTAGCAGTTAGCATCTCCCGATGTTTGAGGCATTGTCTTAACCCGGATCCACCGGTGTGGTTGATAGTTCGTCTAGGCGGTCCAGTTGGTGCGGCGGGTCTCGTAGAGGGCGATCGCGGTTGCGATTGCGACGTTGAGCGAGCCGACTTTTCCGAGCTGGGGGATGAAGGCGATGTCGTCGCAGACTTCGAGTGTGTCGGGCGTGATCCCTCGATCCTCGTGGCCGATCACCAGAGCGATGTCGCCGGACAGATCGGTGTCGTGAAGCGGCGACGCATCGCTGGTGAGCTCGACTGCGATCACCCGGTAGCCGTTGGCCCGTGCCGCGGTCACAGCCGCAGGACCTGAGTCGATCTCCGTCCAACTCAAGTAACGGGCGCTTCCGAGAGCGGTCTTGTCGACTTTGTCGTGGTCCGGAGAGGTGCCTTTGGCGATCCACAGGTGATCGACCCGCTGGGCAGCCGCGGTGCGAACGATCGACCCGACGTTGAACGGGTTGGCCACGCCGTCGAGGATCAGTGCCAGCCGGCCTGTGGTGCGCCGGCGCCATGAACGGTGAAGCCGTTTCATGCCCGTGCCGTCGAGTTGTGCCACTAGTCCTCCCGTGGGTTGACTTCGAGTATGCGATAACCCGAGCGGCTGACCAACCGAATTGTCGGGAATCCTTGGTCTGTCAGCCAACGCCCCAGAGAATCGCTGCCCAGGTGTTTCTGGACGACGAGATGGGCCCGGCCGTCGGGGTTCAAGCGGCTGAGCCACGCCTCAAGCAGTTGATGCAACGCTTGTTTGCCGATCCGGATCGGCGGGTTGGACAGGATTCGGTCGAAGCGAACGCTCTTTGGCAGCTCAGCAGGCGACGCGACGGTGATGCGGTCGCCGGCGCCTGTCGCCTCGGCATTGAGTTCGGTGAGGGTCCGAGCCCGGGTATTGGTGTCGACAGCCCAGACTCGGCATGTCGCAGTTCGCAGCGCAGTGACGCAGGCAATGGCCCCCCAGCCGCAGCCGAGGTCGAGGGCCACCGTGTCGTCGGTGACCCGAGGAGTCTCCGTAAGCAGCAACTTTGTACCGGGATCAAGCCGACCGGAGGAGAACACTCCCCGGTCTGACGTGAGGGTCACGGACAGGTCAACGAGGTTGATCTCGACCTGCGAAGGTCTAGAGGCCACCGTCGGGTGTTGATCGAAGTAGTGAGCCGTCCCCACAGCCGCGACCGTACTGCACCCTCAACGCCGAGGGCGCGCATCTTTCGGTTAGCCTGAACGGGTGAGCAGTTACGACATTCGTGTCATTGGGGATCCCGTGTTGCGCCAGAGTGCGCGTCGGATCACCGACATCGACGGCGCGCTCGTGCGACTCGCCGACGACATGATCGAAACGATGTACGAAGCACCGGGTATCGGGCTCGCGGCTCCCCAAGTCGGAGTACAGAAAAGGCTGTTTGTCTGGGATATGGGCGAAGGACCAAAGGCGATCGTCAACCCCGAGATCATCGAATCGGACGGCGAATGGCTCTATGACGAGGCATGCCTGTCGGTTCCCGGGTTGTCCTGGGAGATAGTCCGCCCCAAGACGGTTCACCTGGTCGGTCGCGACCTCGACGGCAACGAGATGTCGTTCGAAGCCGACGAACTGGAGGCGAGGCTGTTCCAGCACGAGATCGATCATCTCGACGGCACCCTGCTGATTGAGCGGCTCGACTCCGACACCCGCAAGGCCGCGCTCAAGACGATCCGCGACCTGCAACTGGCGGAGGCCATGCCGACGTCACGAGCCGTCGGGTCACAGCGCGCCGCGAACTCGAGTGGTGAAACTGCGAGTGCCGAGGGTGCTAGTCCACCGCTAAGGCTGCCGTGACCATTCCGCCACCGGCGGAGATTCGACGCATCGTCTACTTGGGCACGCCCGCCACCGCGGTGCCGCCCCTGCGCGCGCTGTGCCGTGTCGGCTACGAGATACCCCTGGTCGTCTCGCGCCCCGACACCCGAAGGGGACGCGGCGCATCCTTTGAACCGAGCCCGGTGAAAGCCGCGGCGCTCAATCTTGGTCTGGACGTCAGCGACGATATCGAGGACCTGTCAGAGGTCGGCGCCGACCTCGGCGTGGTGGTCGCCTACGGTGAGATCATCCCAGCAGCGCTCCTCGAAGAGTTGGCGATGGTCAACCTTCATTTCTCATTGCTGCCGCGTTGGCGTGGAGCCGCACCGGTAGAACGGGCGTTGCTTGCAGGCGACGAAGTCACCGGCGTGTCCCTGATGGCCCTTGAGGAGGACCTCGACACCGGTGCCGTGTACAAGACAGTCGAAACGCCGATCGACCCCGACGAGGATTGCAGCACCCTGAGAGACCGGCTCGTGACCATTGGAACCGAAGTGTTGATCGAGGCGCTCTCAGAGGGGCTCGGCCAGCCGCAGCCGCAGCGCGGCGATCCGCTCTACGCCGCCAAGATCTCCGCTGAGGACCGCCGTATCGATTGGACCCGACCGGCCGTCGAGATCCACCGACAGGTGCGTGTCGGTGGCGCTTGGACCAGCTTTCGCGGTCGGCATTTCAAGATCTGGCGTACCGCACCGGTAGATGCCCCGGTTGCCGGCGTGCCACTCGACGCACCAGCCGGATCGATCAGCGGGCAGTTCGTGGCGACTGGCGAGGGGCTGATCGAGTTGCTTGAGGTACAGGCGCAGGGTCGGACACGTCAAGTTGCATCCGCCTGGCGCAACGGAGCCAAGCTCACCCCAAAAGACCGGTTCGAGTGAGGCGCATGACAGACTCTTCTGAATCCGCTGGGCCTCCGGTGTCCGCAGACGCCCGCCGGACCGCGATCGAAGCTGTGGTTCGCATCGAGTCGGACGGCGCTTACGCCAACGTTCTGCTGCCGAGAATGCTCGCAAAGACAGAACTTGAAGCTCGCGACAGGGGATTGGTGACCGAGTTGGTCTACGGGTCCACTCGACGCAAGCGGGCTCTTGACCATGTCGTGGACCGGTTCCTTATGGCCGATCCACCCCCGGTCGCGCGCGCCGCCCTCCGCATCGGCGCGCATCAACTCATTGAGATGGGCACACCACCGCACGCCGCGGTGTCGGCGACCGTCCAGGCGACCCCGAAGAGGTTCCGCGGGCTCGTCAACGCCGTTCTGCGAAAGGTCGCGACCGCGGCTTCGGCCGGTATCGAATATCCGAGCCGGGCAGTCGCGTTGAGCTATCCGGACTGGATCGTGGATTGCCTGATCGAGGAACTGGGTGAACAGCGCGCCCTGGATGCTCTGAGCGCAATGAACCTCCCGGCGCGCAGCCATCGTCGCGAGGACGGTTACGTCCAGGACCGGAGTTCGCAGCAGGTCGCTTCGGTCGTTCCGGTTGCGCGCGGTGACTTGGTGCTGGACCTCTGCGCTGCTCCGGGCGGCAAGTCGACAGAGATTGCCGGCCGGGGAGCGTCGGTGGTCGCGGTGGATCTGCATCCCGGCCGCGCCGGCTTGGTCGCAGGGAACGCCCACCGTCTGGGGTGCAGCAGTCGTCTCGAAGGCAACGGGTTGGCGGTCGTGGTGGCTGACGGCACTGCACCGCCGTTTCGGCGCGGCACGTTCGACGCCGTCCTGGTTGACGCACCGTGTTCGGGCTTGGGCGCTCTGCGTCGCCGCCCGGACGCCCGTTGGCGGATCAAACCTGCCGATATCAGCGTCCTGGCTGCTCTGCAGCGAAAACTGTTGGAGAGCGCCGCCCCTCTGGTGGCGCCGGGAGGAACGCTCGTCTACAGCGTCTGCACTCTCAGCACAGCAGAGACTGCCGGGGTCACCGGCGCGACGGGCTCTGAACTCGGAGCGCTCGGTTTCACCGAACAGTCGAGCAGGCTGTTGTTGCCCAACTCCGGGCACGACGGCATGTTCTGGTCAGTGTGGACACGTCATGGAGCGCGCTCGCCGTATCAGGCGACAAGTGATTGAACCTGGTCGGCGCGAACGCTACAATCGGGCACGGTTCGAGCGACACAACGACATGCGAAGGATTAGAAATATGGTCAGAGGGGGGGGGGGGGCTGCGGTCTACGATAGTGGTCGTACTGTCGGTAGCTTTCTTTGCGACCGTGACGCCTCATGTTGCCGCGCAGAGTCTCGACGGTGCTCCTCAACCGGTCGTTGATCCACCGGGGTTTGATGTCACTGAGGGTCTGGTGCCCGCCGACGGGTTGGGGCCGGACGGGTCCCTTGGGTCTGATTCTGGTGACGGGTGGACGGCGGATGAGGTGGTGTATCCCAATCTGGGTTCGCAGCTCAGTGAGTTGGCAGTGGCGAGCGCCGCCACAAGCGGGTCTGGCGCAGAGTCTGCTCTGGGTGGCGCGGACGGCGGGTCGGTGCTGCCTGACGGCACGAGTTACACGGGTGGCGAGCCGCCGCTGCTCACTGTGGAGTTGGACGGCAACCGTGCCGGAGTTCTGGACTTCCTGCGGGACAACGGGGTGACGCCGGCGAACGTGGTGGGCGACTACCTCGAGGTGTTCGTGCCGCCTGATCTGCTGGGTCCGCTCGCGCAGCAGACCGGCGTGTCACGGGTGCGCGAGATGCCCATCCCGTTCAAGAACGACAGCGCATCCGTGTCGGCGCTCACCGCTGCCGCCGCGCGCGATCACGGTGCCGGGGTCTGGCATCACAATGGCTTCACCGGCGACGGGGTGAAGATCGGCGTGATCGACACATCGACCACCAACCGCTCCGCTGACGGCTTCACCGGGTTGCGTGCGCTCCTCGGCAAGGGACTGCCTTCGACGGTGGTCGGCCGCTGCTACAACTCTGTTGGCCTCCCCACCAGCGATCTGGCGAACTGCGACACCGCGGGCGGCGACGACCACGGCACGCGAGTGGCGGAGGCGGCCATCCACTTCGCACCCGACGCTGAGCTGTACATCTCCAACGCGAGGTCTTGGGCTGATCTCCAGAGCAGTGTCGAGTGGATGCACCGCCAGGGCGTGAAAGTCATCGTCTACTCGGTAGCTTGGTCTACCCATGGTGCCGGCGACGGCACCACGCCGACCGTGCCGAGTCCGCTGAGCACGGCCAAGTGGGCTTCAGACAACGGTATCCTGTGGGTCTCCGCAGCCGGAAATTATGCGAAGATGTCTTGGCTCGGCGCTTTTGCCGATTCCGACAACGACGGCTACCACGAGTGGTCCGGCACAGGCAGCACCGCAGACGAGTCCCAGATGTTCCATCTGGGGGCATCCAAGGTGGTCTACCTCTGGATGGTCTGGGATGATCCATGGGGCTACGCAACCAAGGACCTCGACCTCGAGGTCAGGTATTCGGCCTCCCTCAATGGACCTCGGACCGTGGTCGCCACCAGCGCCGACCTTCAGCGCGGACAGGCTCGTGACCACCCGTACGAGATGGTGACCCTAGGGGGGCGGGGTAGCGGCTACTACTGGGTCTACGCGAAGAAGAAGGCTGGGAGCGCGGCCCCCTCGTGGGTACAGATCCAGACCTTCCGCCGCCAGCTCGAGCACTACACCGAGGGCGGCAGCATCGCTAGTCCTGCTGACAGCCCCGAGCCAGGAGTGCTGGCGGTCGGCGCGGCGGCGAAGAAGCGCGGCACACTCGCAATCGAGTCCTACAGCAGCCGCGGCCCCACACTCGACGGACGCACGAAGCCCGATATTGTCGGTCTCACCTGCGTAACGACCGTGTCCGGGGGGTTTATGTGCGGGACGAGCCAAGCGACACCGAACGTCGCGGGCCTCGCCGCGCTGGTGCTTGAGCGCTACCCCGCCTACACCGCCCGGCAGGTGGCGACTTATCTCAAGACCAACGCAGCCGATCAAGGCGCCGTCGGTACTGACAACACCTGGGGTCATGGCTTTGCCGTACTGCCCCCGTCGGGGTTGGACGCAACGGACTCAATCTGCGCGACGACTGCGCTGACGGGCAGTGGGACTGTCAAGGGGACTTGGAGCATCTACTGCCCCAGGGACGGCACTTCCGACGGGTTTGCAAGCTACTACAGCTTCGCACTGGACAAGCAGAGCTTCGTGAAGATACGGCTGTCCACTGCCTTACAGGGCAGAACCGGACTCTATCTCCGGCGAGGCGGCGACACGAGACGTGGATACATGGTAAGTTACAGGATTGCCAACCCGGACCAGAATGCCGCGATCTCGATGAGTCTGCCCGCCGGTGACTACACGATCGAGGCTCGACCTTTGCCTTTGGGTGAGTTGACACTCGGTTCGTTCACGTTGGTGGTTCAGGGTGTTCCGGCGCTGGTCCGGTCGGGGTCGGAAATCAGCATCGCGGCCGGCGCCGATGTGACTGAGGGCGGCGACGCGGTGTTCACGGTGACGGCTGATCCGCCGCCGTCGGCGCCGTTGACCGTGTGGGTGGACGTCTCCGGGGAGGGCGTGTTCGGTGTGGAGGAAGGTCTTCGGCCGGTGACGGTGTCGACGGCGGGCAGCGGTTCGCTGGTCGTGTCCACCGACGACGACAACGCGGACGAGTCTGACGGCTCGGTGACCGCGAAGGTGGATGTCAGCCCGCGCTACACCGTGTCGTCGTCTGCCTCCTCGGCGTCTGTGGCTGTGTCCGACGACGAGGATACGCTGCCCCTCCCTGTAGCGGGGGACGCGTGTGTTGTGGCGCTGACGGGCAGCGGGAGCTTCGGGGGCGAGTGGACTGATGCCTGCGATTCGGTTCACCTCAGCGGCCGCCATGCCCGTTTCTACACCTTCACACTGGATACGCAGTCAACGGTGACCATCAATCTCACATCGCCGAACCTGCTGTCTGGAGATCTCTATTTGCGCAACGGGTCCGGCCAGAAGGACGGAGCCTGGCTGGCCCGGGACAGGAGTTCCTTATACCGCAACCCCAACCGAGAAGTGAGCGAGATCAGCAGAAACCTGCCTGCAGGCGATTACACCATTGAGGCGGCCAGCTACTACACGGGTTCCAAGGGTCCGTTCGTCCTGACGGTCGCGGGTGTGCCGACCGTGGCTGAGCCGGTGCCGGAGGTCAGCATCGCGTCCGACGGCGGTGTGACTGAGGGTGGTTCTGCGTCGTTCACGGTGACCGCGAGCCCGTCGCCTGCTTCGGACCTTTCGGTGAAGGTCAAGGTAACCCAGACCGGCGACTACGGCGCGGCCACCGGCACGCGAACAGTCACAGTCCCTGTCGGCGGCACCGCGTCGTTCACCGTCGCCACCACTAACGACAGTGCCGACGAGGCTGACGGGTCTGTCACTGCCACGCTCATCGACGGCGCAGACTACGACCTCGGAACCGCCAAAGCGGCCACCGTCGACATCACCGACGACGACGACCCGGTGGTGTCGATCACCGGCGGCAGCAGTGTGACCGAGGGCGGCAACGCGTCATATACCCTGACCGCGAGCCCGCCGCCTGTTTCGGATCTTTCGGTGAAGGTCAAGGTAACCCAGACCGGCGACTACGGCGCGGCCACCGGCACCCGAACAGTCACAGTCCCTGTCGGCGGCACCGTCACGTTCACCGTGCCCACCACTAACGACAGTGCCGACGAGGCTGACGGGTCTGTCACTGCCACGCTCATCGACGGCGCAGACTACGACCTCGGAACCGCCAAAGCGGCCACCGTCGACATCACCGACGATGACGATCCGCCGCCGGTGATCCCGGTGGTGTCGATCACCGGCGGCGCCGGCGTGACTGAGGGCGGCAACGCGTCGTTCACGGTGACCGCGAGCCCGCCGCCCACATCGAACCTTTCGGTGCAGGTCAAGGTAACCCAGACCGGCGACTACGGCGCGGCCACCGGCACGCGAACAGTGACAGTCCCTGTCGGCGGGACCATCACGTTCACCGTGGCCACCACAAACGACAGTGCCGACGAGGCTGACGGATCCGTAACCGCTACGCTCATCGACGGCACAGACTACGACCTCGGAACCGCCAAAACCGCAACCGTCAGCGTCGCTGACGATGACGACTCGCCGCCGTCGTATGTTGCGGATCCGCAGGTGGTCTCTGCGGTGGAGTATTTGGCGTCGCAGGCCCATCACGGTTCTGTGCATGTGAATCGCTGGCAGCGGGCTTTGGTTGCGATGGGTGCGCTGGATTCTGCCGGTGTCGCCGGCGGTGCGCTGACTTTGGCGGAGGCCCGCCAGAACACCAAGAGGTTCAGCAGCCCGGTGTGGGGTCAGGTGGTGGCTGAGATCGAGGCCAAGGCAGCGTTCGACGCAGCACAGCAACAGCAGCCTCCTTCGGTCGTGCCGGTGGTGTCGATCACCGGCGGCGCCGGTGTGGCTGAGGGTGGTTCTGTGTCGTTCACGGTGACCGCGAGCCCGCCGCCTGCCTCGGACCTCTCGGTGCAGGTCAAGGTAACCCAGACCGGCGACTACGGTGCCGTCACCGGCACGCGAACAGTCACAGTTCCTGTCGGCGGCACCGCCACGTTCACCGTGGCCACCACAAACGACAGTGCCGACGAGGCTGACGGGTCGGTGTCGGTGACGGTGGTCGACGGCACGGATTACGACGTTGGCACCGCCTCGGCGTCGGTCAGCGTTGCCGACGACGACGACCCCATCCCGGCAGTGTCGGTGTCGGCTGGGCCGGGTGTGACTGAGGGTGGTTCTGCGTCGTTCACGGTGACCGCGAGCCCGCCGCCTGCTTCGAATCTCTCGGTGCAGGTCGAGGTAGCCCAGACCGGCGACTACGGCGCCACTACCGGCACCCGAACGGTCACAGTCCCTGTTGGCGGCACCGTCACGTTCACCGTGGACACCACCAACGACAGTGCCGACGAGGCTGACGGGTCGGTGTCGGTGACGGTGGTCGACGGCGCGGATTACGATGTGGGCACTGCCTCGGCGTCGGTCAGCGTCGCTGACGACGACGACCCGCCGCCGCTTGGCGAATCGGCGTTGATTGCGGAGGTGAAGGCGCATATTGCGGATTTCACGAGCCGGAGTCATGCGAACGGGGTGCGTGATTGGAATCTGATTTTGGATCGGCTTGAGGGTCGGACGGGTATGAGCGACGCGGATATCGCGGTGTGGCTCACCCGCTCGCGTCGGCATGGCTGGCAGGACGGCGTCACGACGCTGCCGAAGGTGCAGGCGTTTTTGGCGGCGCCGCAGCCGGTGAGTGTGCCGGAGGTGAATATCACTGGTTCTGTTGGTGGTACGGAGGGTGCTGGTGTGTCGTTCACGGTGAGCGCGGTTCCGTCGCCGACGGCTGATCTGGCGGTGGGCGTGTCGGTGTCGGTGTCGGGTGATTTCGGGGTGTCGTCTGGCGCGAGGACGGTGACGATCCCGGCGGGCACGTCCAGCAAGACGCTGTCGTTGTCGACGTCGGATGATTCGGTCGATGAGGCTGACGGTTCGGTGACGCTGACGTTGAACACCGGCGGCGGTTACACCGTCGGTTCGCTGTCGTCGCGAACAGTGCAGGTGCTCGACGATGACGACCCGCCGCCGGTGATCCCGGTGGTGTCGATCACCGGCGGCAGCAGTGTGGCCGAGGGCAGCAACGCCTCATACACCCTGACCGCGAGCCCGCCGCCTGCATCGAACCTCCCTGTGCAGGTCAAAATAACCCAGACCGGCGACTACGGCGCCGCCACCGGCACCCGAACAGTCACCATCCCCGTCGGCGGCACCGTCACGTTCACCGTGGCCACCACCAACGACAGCACCGACGAGGCTGACGGATCCGTCACCGCCACCCTCATCGACGGCGCAGACTACGACCTCGGAACCACCAAAACCGCCACCGTCAACATCACCGACAACGACGACCCGCCACCGGTGATCCCGGTGGTGTCGATCACCGGCGGCAGCAGTGTGACCGAGGGCAGCAACGCCTCATACACCCTGACCGCGAACCCGCCGCCCACCTCGAGCCTCTCGGTGCAGGTCAAAATAACCCAGACCGGCGACTACGGCGCCACCACCGGCACCCGAACAGTCACAGTCCCTGTCAGCGGCACCGTCACGTTCACCGTGGCCACCACCAACGACAACACCGACGAGGCCGACGGATCCGTCACCGCCACGCTCATCGACGGCGCAGACTACGACCTCGGAACCACCAAAACCGCCACCGTCAACATCACCGACAACGACGACCCGCCACCGGTGATCCCGGTGGTGTCGATCACCGGCGGCAGCAGTGTGGCCGAGGGTGGTTCTGTGTCGTTCACGGTGACCGCGACCCCGCCGCCCACCTCGAGCCTTTCGGTGCAGGTCAAAATAACCCAGACCGGCGACTACGGCGCGGCCACCGGCACCCGAACAGTCACAGTCCCTGTCAGCGGCACCGTCACGTTCACCGTGGCCACCACCAACGACAACACCGACGAAACCGACGGATCCGTCACCGCCACCCTCATCGACGGCGCAGACTACGACCTCGGAACCACCAAAACCGCCACCGTCGACATCACCGACAACGACGACCCGCCGCCGGTGATCCCGGTGGTGTCGATCACCGGCGGCGCCGGTGTGACCGAGGGTGGTTCTGCTTCGTTCACGGTGACCGCGAGCCCGCCGCCTGCCTCGAACCTCTCGGTGCAGGTCAAAATAACCCAGACCGGCGACTACGGCGCCACCACCGGCACCCGAACAGTCACAGTCCCTGTCGGCGGCACCGTCACCTTCACCGTGGCCACCACCAACGACAACACCGACGAAACCGACGGGTCCGTCACCGCCACCCTCATCGACGGCGCAGACTACGACCTCGGAACTGCCAAAACCGCCACCGTCGACATCACCGACGATGACGACCCGCCGCCGGGTGTGCAGGCATGTGTGGGCAAGCCGACGGTGTCCGCGGCTGACGTGACCGCTCAGCGAGGCGACGACCTCGAGTTCGTGATCAGCATCGACTGCGCCCACAGCAGCGACGTGGTCGTGCTCTACTCGGTCACACACGACGGCCGCCTCTACATCGCAGGCGCAGGCACAGCGATTATCAGCAGCGGCGACACCACAACCACCGTGACCATGCCCACCACCGGCACTGTCTCCGAGGTCGGCATATACCTCGCGTACGTCACCGAAGTCACCAACCCCTGGGGAGTCTGGGCGTACGGCACGATCACCGACGACGACTAACCCGCCGCAACCGCAAAGCCCGAACCGCGCCCGGCCAACTTGTCGAGGGCGAATATGGACGGAACGGTATCGGCACAGGTGCTGGCCGGCAACGGCTACACGGTCAGCGTCGCTGACGACGAACCGCCGCCCGACCCCGCCGTCGCGGCCTGCGCAGGCGCCCCGACCGTCACCGTCGCCGACGCCGAAGCACGACGAGGCGACGACCACCCCAACCTTGGGGTGAATCTCACCAAGTGCCTGTCCCTTACTAGAAGGGACTATCAGAACATCCACAGACCCCTGTGGTATGGTTTCACAGCAGGTTATGATGCGGAAGCTCATGGGCACGAAGCCCGCCTACACTGTAACAACAACCGACCACAACAAGACAGAAAACCACAACATTCAGCCTGCGCAAAGCCAGGGTGGATCAATGAACGAAAGATGAGGGGTTATGCCGGTTTTTGCAGGGTGTTCGAAGGTAAGGGGGGGGGGGGGCGTAGGAGCCTTGTTGGGGTTGTTTTGATGGTGGCGGTGTTGGCTGAGTTGTTGGCTGTGTCGCCGGTGTTGGCGCAGGTACCGACGCCTTCGGTGGATTACGACGTCGACGATGACGGTTTGATCGAGGTTTCGAGTTTGGCGCAGTTGAACGCGATCCGGTGGGACCTCGACGGTGACGGCACCGCGGACGTGTATCCGCCCGATAGTGAGGGTCGCACCGGTCATGACCCCGACGGCGCTACGAAGCATGCGGCGGCGTTCCCGAACGCGGTGGCGGGCATGGGCTGCACGTCTGATGGGTGTGTCGGCTATGAACTGGCTGCGGACTTGGACTTCGACACCAACGCCAACGGGCAGGCCGACGCGGGGGACGCCTTCTGGAACGGCGGCCTGGGCTGGTTCCCGTTGATGGGCGGCGAGGCGATCCGCGATTGGGATGCATGGTTGCGTTTTGTGGACTACGCGGGTACTAGCGGGCCAAATTCGCGTGCTCGCATGTTCACTGCGGTGTTCGAGGGCAACGGCCGCACGATCTCGAATTTGTTCATCGACGATCCTGATCGGCGGTATGTGGGGCTGTTCGGCTATGTCGGCCCTGGCGGGCATGTGCGCAATGTGGGGCTGCCGGCCCCCAACTCCGACAGCGGGGTGCGCGGCAACCGTCATGTGGGGACGCTGGCAGGCTCGGTGGAGGGGGGCATTGTCAGCGGTGTGTGGTCCGATGTCGACGTGACCGGCATCTGGACCGAAGTCGGGGGCCTGGTCGGGGCGAGCTGGAACTTCAGCGCTGTGGTCGAGAGCTACGCCACCGGCGACGTGACCGGCAGGGCGCTTGTGGGCGGCTTGATCGGGATCCTCAACGCGGGACCCGGTGCTATTGCGAGCTACGCCACCGGCGACGTGACGGCACACTGCGTAGGGGGAGGGCTCATCGGGCGGCGGATCGACGGCCACATCCGGGCGGCCTATGCCACCGGTTCGGTGACCGCCACCGGAGCAAGCAGATGCAAGGTGGACGGCGTGTTCGTGAGATCTGTCGGCGGCTTGCTCGGATCGATGTGGGCGCCCGCTCTGGTCGACTGGCCGCGTGCCAGCTACGCGATCGGGCAGGTCTCGGCACCGCAGGGAGCCATCAACGTCGGCGGGCTGGGCGGTCAGATCATCCACTCGCCCATCCCGTCTGGTGAGGGTTCGAATTACTGGGATGTGGAGACATCCGGTCAGGCGGCTAGCCCGGGGTTGGGGGTGGGCTACACGACGGCGCAGTTGCAGGCCCCCACGGGTTATACGGGCATCTACGCGGACTGGGACGACATCGGCCCGGGTGATGATCCTTGGGATTTCGGGTCGTCGTCGCAGTATCCGGTGTTGAAGTATTGTGGGGACAAGCCGGGGATCGACACTGCTGACGGTGAGCCGTATTGCCCTCTGGATCCGGCCGGGCAGCGGGCGGGGGTCACGGTTGCCCCTGACCCGAACACGGACGACACGGACGCGCCGGAAGCCGCGGTGTCGGTGGCTGCAGCGTCGGGCGGCACTGAGGGCGGTGACGCGGTGTTCACGCTGTCGGCTGTCCCGGCACCTCAGGCCGATCTCGATGTGACTGTCGAGGTGTCCGGTTCGGGCGATTTCGGAGCGGTGGTCGGGACGCGCACGGTCACGATCGGCACCGGCGGTTCTGCGACCGTCACGGTCGCGACCACAGACGATGATGTCGACGAGCCGGACGGGTCGGTCACGGTGACGCTCCTGGCCGGCGACGGTTACACGGTGGGGGCAGTGTCGACTTTGAGCACTGATATTGTCGACGATGACGAGCCGACCGGGTCCCTCGACGACAGCGACGCGCCGTCGGGTTACGCGGTGGACGCGCAGGTGGTGGCGAAGGTGGAGTACTTGGCTTCGCAGGTTCATCACGGTGCGGCGCATGTGAATCGTTGGCAGCGTGTGCTGGTCGCGTTCGGAGTGCTCGACGCGGCGGGCGTTGCGGGCGGCGCGATGACTGTGGAGCAGGCTCAGCAGATGGCTGATGTGCACAGCAGCCCGGTGTGGGACGAGGTAGTGGTCGAGTTGACGGCACTCGAAGCCGCAGCGGCACAAAAGGACGCCCCGACATCGCAGGACGCCCCGGTGCCGGTGTCGCAGGACGCCCCGGTGCCGGACGAGGACGATGCTGTGCCTGCGGTGGTCCCCGAGATCTCAGTCGCTGGGGGCGGCGGTGTGACCGAGGGTGGTGGTGCGGTGTTCACGATCTCTGCGGTGCCGCCGCCGTCCGCAAGTGTCAACGTGGCGGTGACGGTGTCGTCGGTGGGCGAGTGGGGCGTCACTGCGGGTTCGCAGACGGTGACGCTCGCGGCGGGCGCGGCGTCTGCGACGTTGACGGTCCCCACGGTGGGTGACGGCGTGGATGAGGCTGACGGGTCGGTGTCGGTGTCGTTGGAGGAGCCCGCGGCGGATGCGGGCTATACGGTGTCGGCGACCAGCAGCGAGGCGTCGGTTGCGGTGGTTGATGATGATGTGGATCCGTTGACGGTGTACATGATCTTCTTTGCGAGGTCGATCGCTGAGGACGGTACGGGTTATGACAATCAGGCGGGGCTGAACATCGGTTTGACGCGGACGTTGCGGTCTTGGGAGTCGCTGACGGTGCCGTTGAGCGTGGTCGGCGGCGACGAGGGCGTCCAGTGGACGATGCGCGACCTCAACGATCCCGACGCGGTGTTCGCCAACGACTTCGATGTTGTGTTCGGTCCCGGCGACCAGCGCGTCGAGATGGCGTTGACGGCTGTGGCCGACGACGACTGGGTCGATCAGGAGATCACTGTGTCTTATGGCACCGGGGCACGGGCGCCGACGCTCAACGGCAGCACCGAAGGCGTGGTCTTGGGCATCTCGTGGGGTCCTGACGGCACCGAACGCGCTGACGGGTCCACCACTGTGGTGATCATCGACAGCGACGAACCGCCTCCGCAGATCGACGTCACCGCCGCCGCGGGCGGCACCGAGGGCACGAACGCGACATTCACCGTCACCGCGTCGGCGCCCACAACAGCAGACCTCGACGTGTCCGTGGATGTCGTCTCATCGGGCGACTGGGGCGCAACCGTCGGCACACGGACCGTGACGATCCCCAAAGGTGCCACCCAGGCCACCCTGACTGTTGCGACCGTCGACGACAGCACCGACGAGCCCGACGGGTCCATCACCGCCACCGTCGCGGCGGGCAGCGGCTACACCATCGGCGCCCAGGCAACACAGACCGCGCTGATCGCAGACGACGACGACCCGCCGCCCGAACCCGCCGTCGCGGCCTGCGCAGGCGCCCCGACCGTGACCGTGGCCGACGCCACCGCCGAGCAAGGCGACGACCTCGAATTCGTGATCAGCCTCAGCTGCCGCTCAGCAAGCGATGTCACCGTCTACTACACGGTCGCCCACAACCACCGCCTCGGCGCCGTCCACACCCGTGTCATCGCCGCCGGCGACACCCACATGACTGTGAGCGTGCCCACCGCCGGCATCGACGCAGACATCGAGTTCCATATCGTGTACACCATCGGCGCCACCAACAACTCAGCCAGAGCCAAAGCTGCCATCACCGACTGACACGACCACACTGACCGCGCCGTCCACACGCCGCGCTGGGGCGATCGTATATCGTCGTGGCATGTCCCACGACCACGATTCCAGGCACGACCGCGGCTCGACCGAGGCGCCTCTTCTGGCGAAAGTTCTGACAGTCTCAGACGGAGTGGTGCACGGCACCCGCGAAGACCGCTCCGGAGCGGCTCTCGGCGCCCACCTGACCGGCGCCGGTTGGAGAGTCGTGGAACGGGCCGTGACCTCCGACGGTGAACGCCCCGTCGCCGAGACCCTGACACGCCTGGCACAGGGCTTCCACGGTCTGATCGTCACCACGGGCGGCACAGGGTTCGGGCCCCGTGACCAGACCCCCGAAGGGACCCGGGCAGTGATCGACCGCGATGCCCCTGGGTTGGCTGAGGTCATGCGGCTGGTGAATCCCCTCGGGCGGCTGAGCCGTGGTGTGGCAGGAACCCTCGGTACCGCCCTGATCCTCAACACACCGGGATCGTCGAAGGGATGCATCGAGACCTTGGAAGCGGTCCTTGATGTGCTCCCCCACGCAGTTCGGCTGCTGGTCGACAACGCCGACCCCCACCCTCACAGCTAGCGGGAGTTGTGCAGGTGAACCTCCACGAGCATTGCATGGGGCTCGCGATCGAAGCGGCTCGACAGGCTCGGCATCGAAGCGCTCCCAACCCGTGGGTCGGGGCAGTGCTGGTCCAGACCGACGGGAAGGTCGTATCGGGCGCGACGCAGCCGCCCGGAGGCGCCCACGCCGAGGTTGTGGCCCTCACCGAAGCGTCGCAGACCCGGGGCGCGACCCTCTACAGCACGCTCGAACCCTGCAGTCACAGCGGTCGCACAGGCCCCTGTACGGAGGCATTGATCGAA
Source organism: Candidatus Aldehydirespiratoraceae bacterium (assembly GCA_965208435.1). Taxonomy (GTDB): domain Bacteria; phylum Actinomycetota; class Acidimicrobiia; order Acidimicrobiales; family Aldehydirespiratoraceae; genus VXYK01. The sequence goes on from OZ242337.1 coordinate 3,475,583, forward strand.
GCGGGGGTCGCCCGGGTCGTGGCGGCGATCGAAGACCCGGACCCGTCGGTCGCCGGCCGCGGCTTTGAGCGCCTCCGTAAGGCCGGTATTGAAGTCACCGTCGGCGTGCGGGCCGAAGAGGTCGACGCGCAGCTGCGCCCGTACCTGCACCATCGTCGAACCAAGCGGCCATGGGTGGTGCTCAAACTGGCGGCAACCCTCGACGGCCGCACAGCCGCACCCGACTCGACGTCCAAGTGGATCACCGGGGCGGCCGCACGGACCGATGTTCACCACCTGAGAGCAGTCTCGGACGCGATTGTCGTGGGGGCGGGCACTGTCCGCAGCGACGATCCGTCGTTGAGGGTGCGCCACTGGCCCGGCGACGACCGAACCGTCGACCCCTCCGAGGTTGTGAGTCCCCGCCGTGTGGTTCTCGGTGCGGCCCCGCCCGGCGCCAAGATCCACCCCTGTCTGGAATGGGACGGAGGACTCGATGAGCTGCTTGTGCACCTCGGCGACACCGGAGTGGTGCAGTTGATGGTGGAGGGCGGCCCAACGGTGGCCCACTCCTTCCACAGTGCGGGTCTGGTCGACCAGTACGTTGTGTACCTGGCAGCGGCGGTCATGGGCGGGGACGATGGAGCCCCGCTTCTCCGCGGGCCCGGTGCGACGACAATCGGCGAGGCCTGGCGCGGCAGAATTGAAGAAGTTCGGAGACTGGGAGACGATCTGAGGATCGATGTAGCGAAATTCACCTCCTAGTCGCTCGGCGCGGCGCTACCCTCGGCGTGGTGTTGAGACTGGTCATCCCCAAGGGGTCGCTCGAGAAGGCGACTCTGGAACTCTTCGAAGCGGCTGATCTGAGTGTCGAGCGCGCTTCGGCTGTCGCCTACAGGGGCTCGATCGCTGATCCGCGTATCGAGTCCGTTCGGATCCTGCGTCCCCAGGAGATTCCTGGATACGTCGCAGACGGGCTGTTCGATCTCGGGATCACCGGTCGAGACTGGATCGAGGAGACTGACAGCTACGTCGAGAGCCTTGGAGAGCTCAAGTACTCCAAGGCGACTTCGCGTCCGATTCAGATCGTGCTGGCAGTTCCCCAGGGGTCGCCCTGGCAGTCGGTCGCGGATCTTCCTGACGGCGTGAGAGTGTCGACCGAGTATCCCGAGATCACCCGGCGGTTCTTCGAGGAGGCCGGGATCGATGCCGACGTCCGTCTCAGTTACGGAGCCACCGAGGCGAAGGCCCCCGACATCGTCGACCTGGTTGTCGACATCACGGAGACGGGACGGGCCTTGCGCGCCGCGGGCCTGCGAATCATCGAGACGCTGTGCACCTCCTACACCGAACTGATCGCCAACCCTGCATCGTTCGCCGACCCGGCCAAGGCGCACGCAATGCGTCAGATCAACACGCTGCTGCAGGGTGTGCTCGAGGCGCGGGGCAAGGTGCTGGTCAAGATGAACGTGCCTGCGGAGCGCCTCGATGAAGTCATTGAGATGCTTCCCTCCATGAAGGCCCCCACGGTCAACGAGCTGTTTCGAGGCGCGGGGTATGCGGTAGAGACCGTTGTGGCCAAGTCTGAGATCAACATCTTGATCCCGGCACTGCGCGATCATGGGGCGAGCGACATCGTCGAGCTGCCGATCTCCAAGATCGTTGCCTGAACCCCCCGGGCGATTCTCAGTCGGAACCGGCCCCAGCCCGGCCCTTGATCTGCACGAACGCCATACGGATCTGGTCGAGAGCATGGGACACGGCTGCCTCGTCGTCGCCGAGCCGCCCCGACAGACCGTCGACGAGGGCGCTCAGAGCGTCGATGGCCACAGTCGCCTCAGCGAAGTCGGGGTTCTGCGCGGAGAGATGGAGCGCCGCCAGCTCGTACAGGCCCATGGCGTGGTTTGCGACGACTGTGGCGGCGGGAGTTTTGATCAGCCGCTCGCGGGCCTCGGCCATCTCCTTGACCATCTCCTCGGCTCTCGCCCGCTCGGTGGGGCTCAGGTCGTCGAGGCTCATTCCCTCCGGCAGGGCGGCTGCGATCTCGTCATCGAGGCTGTCGTCTGGTGTCGGCACAGCACTGTCAGCGGGACCGGTTGGTGTCGGGCGATCTACGGGGTGTTCCCCGCCGGGTGTCCACAAAGAACTCATGCTGATACGCTATCGCTGACAATTCGAACACCGAAGTGGGAGAATCCCGACGGGAGCCTCTCCACCTGGCCACAGATCGTCGTTTTCGGCGGTCACCGTGCGTCCAGGTCGACGAATCGGCAACGCTCCGAGTGGGCGTGATCGTGGATGTCGACATTCCGGTATCCACTACACGACGGAGGTTTCGTGCTCACGAGGAGTAAAGGGCGATAGCACCGCCAAACAACGAGCCAAGGATCAACGAACGGATCCGAGCCAGAGAAGTCCGACTCGTCGGGCAGGACGGCGAGCAGATTGGCATCACATCACTATCCGAAGCGCGCAACATCGCTCAAGCCGCAGATCTCGACTTGGTCGAGGTGGCGGAGCAGGCCAACCCCCCGGTCTGTCGGATCATGGATTACGGCAAATGGCGATACGAAGCCGACCAGCGGGCCAAAGAATCCAAGAAGAAGTCTTCCAACCTCACGGTCAAGGAGATGAAGTACCGACCCAAGATCGGGCCCGGCGACTTCGACACCAAGACCCGCAAGGTGGTCGAGTTCCTCGGCGGAGGGCACAAGGTCAAGGTCACGATCATGTTCCGAGGCCGAGAGATGCAGCATCCCGAACTGGGTCGCCAGATTCTTGATCGGGTGTCCGACGCTGTGGCCCATGTTGGCAAGGTCGAGTTTCATCCTCGCCAGGACGGCCGCAACATGGTGATGGTGCTGGCCCCCGACAAGCGGGCCCAAGCTCGTCATGAAAAACAGAAACGCAGGGAAGCGGAGGATTCGGTCGCAGTGACCGAGCCGGATACCGCACAGCAAACACCAACCGAGTGATCTGTCGGCGGCAGCACCGCCGGGATCGTCCAAATCCATAGAACCGAGAATCACAGAGAACCGAGAATCAAATGCCCAAGATGAAGACGCACAAGGGTGCACAGGCCCGATTCAAGCGCACCGGCTCAGGAAAGCTGAGGCGTCGCAGCCAGAACAAGAACCACATCCTCGAGAAGAAGTCCCCGAAGCGCAAACGCCAACTTCGCAGGCCGACTTCGGTGTCGCCGGCTGACGAGCCGCGAATCCGCGACCTCGGCATCTGAACCCGAACACCGAAGCCGCGTCCACTGAATCTGCCTAGAACAGGGAAAGGGAGCACACAATGGCAAGAGCTAAACGCGCCGTACATTCCAAGAAACACCGCCGGGTCGTCCTTGAACGGGCGAAGGGCCATTACGGCAACCGTTCGCGCAGTTTCAAGTCAGCGAACGAGTCGGTCATGCACGCGGGCAACTACGCCTTTCGTGACCGCCGTGCTCGCAAGGGTCAGTTCCGCAAGCTGTGGATTCAGCGGATCAACGCGGCCTGCCGTGAGAACGGCACCTCCTACAGCCGCTTCATTGCAGGTCTGAAGGCCGCGGAGATAGAGGTTGACCGCAAAATGCTGTCAGAGACAGCGATCCACGATCCTGCCACGTTCACGGTGCTCGTCGAGACGGCCAACGGAGCACTGGCCGACGCCTGAGGGCGGTTCGGATCAGACAAGCGAGCGACACGCCGCCCGGAATGGACCGAGACCTCGTCAAGGGTCCGAACAATCGTCGAGTCGTGGAGTTGCGGCGTCTCATCGAGCGGCCGGGCGCGAACCCCACCGAGACTGTGCTTGAAGGGGATCGCACGGTCGGCGAGGCGCTCGACGCTGGAATACGCCCGACCACGGTCGTGGTCCCGGAACGCGGGATCGGAGACTTCGACAGATCTTCGTTGCGTTCGCGCCTCGACGACTCCGTTGAGGTTCTGGTGGTTCGGGACAAGGTTTTTAAGCGATTGGCTCCGTCGGTGACGCCTCAGCCGATGTTGGCGGTGATCGAACGCCCGGTAGCTCAGGTCCCCCCCGACTTCGGCGTCGACGACTTCGCACTGGTGCTCGTCGGAGTTGCTGACCCGGGCAATGTCGGCACGCTCATCCGGGTCGCCGACGCGAGCGGCGCGGCCTGCGTGGTGGTGGCCGGTGGCGCGGACCCGTGGCGCCCCAAGGCTGTTCGTGCCTCGGCAGGTTCGGTGCTGCGAGTTCCTGTGGTGAGCGGAGACGACGTGCATGAGATGCTGCGTCGGCTCCGTGGCGCCGGAGCCAAGATCGTCGCTACCGATGTGCGTGAGGGACTGCCGCACGATAGCGGAGTGCTCAGAGGGCCGTTGGCGATAGTGCTCGGCTCCGAGTCCGGTGGCCTCGACCGTTCCATCGATTCGCTGGTTGATGCGCGGGTCCGCATAGATATGCCCGGCAACGCTGAATCGCTCAATGTGGCGATGGCGGGTACGTTGCTGGCCTTTGAGGCCGCCAAGAATCAGCAAGCTCGTGATTAGCAGGCAGCCCTCCTGCTGAAGAGACGTTGCTCTCTGCTCGTGTTCGTCTCGCGCTGATTCCCGCTCTTGTTCGCTTCGTTCAACGGGCCGCTAGGGCCGCGGGCTACGAAGAGCACGCGCAAACAGGTACAGAACCTCGCAAAGCGCAACATTGTGTCTTCCGCTCTTGTTCGCTGCGCTCACGGGGCCGCTCGGGCCACGGCCTCGTTCGGTCGCTACCGTGTTGTCCCGCCCATTCGCTCGGCCTCTAAGCCAGCAGATCGGCGTCTTCGGGATGATCGCGGATGTAGGCAGCGGCGAATCCGCACAAGGGCAGGATTGTCCTGTTGTTGGCCCGCAGGTCGTCGAGCATCCCCCGCATCAGTTCGTCGGCCATCCCCTGGCCCCGCATCGACGGGTCCGTCTCCACATGGGGCACCACCAGCGTTGTGCCGTCGACCTGATAGTCGGCGATCGACACGATGCGGTCGTCGACCACCAGTTCATAGCGTTGACGCGTCGGATTGTCTCGAACTTCGAAGGTCACGCAACGAAGTCTCCCAGATATTGGGAGCCAACGCGTCAACCTGCCTCGTAACCTGTTCGGTTGATGATTGAGACGCTCCGCTCGACCGCCGCTGAGGCCCAGGCCCGACTGGCCGAAGTCGCCGACCTTGATGCGCTGGCGCAACTCGACGTCGAATTCCTGGGCAAGAAGTCCGCTCTGACCCTTGCGAAACGGCAACTCGGGTCGCTCGCTCCCGAACAGCGCAGAGCCGCCGGCCAGGCACTGAACGAGATCCGCGCGGAGATCGAGGGTGCGCTCGGTGCCGCCCGTGAACGCCTGGCCCGGGCCGCGCTGAGCGAGCAGCTCGAGGCTGAGAGGCTTGATCTCACAGAGTTCCGCGGAACCGCACGACGCGGTTCGCTCCATCTCGTCACCCAGGCCCGCGACAGGCTCGAAGACGTGTTCGTCGGGATGGGATTCACGGTAGCCGAAGGCCCCGAAGTTGAATCTGCCTGGTACAACTTCGAGGCGCTCAACATTCCTGAGTGGCATCCGGCCCGCGGCAGTTTCGACACGATCTTCGTGAACCTGGGGGAGCCCGAAGAGGTGATGCTCCGTTCGCATACCTCTCCGGTCCAGATCCGCACGATGGAGGATCAGAAGCCGCCGATCTACATCGTCGCACCGGGCAGGACTTTTCGGACCGACACTGCCGATGCGACCCATCTCCCCGCCTTCAACCAGATTGAGGGCCTGGTGGTTGATCGGGGGATAACCATGGGCGATCTGGCGGGGACGATCGACGAGTTCGTTCACACCTTCTTCGGTGGTGACGTGAAGAGCCGGCTGCGCCCCTCGTACTTCCCGTTCACCGAGCCGAGCGCAGAGTTCGACATCTCCCGCGCCGATGGAACATGGCTGGAATTGGGGGGTTGCGGCATGGTCCATCCGAACGTTCTGCGCAACTGCGGCATCGATCCCGACGAGTGGCAGGGCTTCGCGTTCGGTTTCGGCATCGACCGTCTGGCAGTGATGCGCCACGAACTCGACGACATCCGTGAACTTGTCAACAACGACGTTCGGTTCTTGAGGCAGTTCTGATGAAGGTGACCCAATGAAGGTGACCCTATGAAGGTGACATTGTCGTGGCTTAGGGAGTTCGCACCTGGTATCGACGGTGATCCGAACGAGCTGAGCGAGACCCTGAGCGCGCTCGGCTTGACCGTGGAGGAGATGACTCTCATCGGCGACGTCGTCGATGGGGTGGTACTGGCGAAGGTGCTCGACCTCAGGCCCCATCCCGCAGCCGACAAGATCCAGCTCGTCGACGTGGACGCCGGCGACGGAGAGGCGCGGCAGGTGTGCTGCGGGGCCTTCAACATGGCCGTCGGGGACCTGATCCCGTTCGCCGCGCCGGGCACGGTGATGCCCAATGGCTTGGAGATTCAACAGCGGAAGATGCGCGGCGAAGTGTCGGCAGGCATGTGTTGCTCGGGGGCCGAGCTGGGTCTGAGCGACGACGAGGAGGGAATCCTCGTGCTCAACGACCGCTTGGTTCCCGAAGCCGAGTTGGGAATGGACTTGGGGGCTGCCATCGGTCTGGAACCCGACGTGTTGTGGGACCTCGAGGTGAACGCCAATCGGCCCGACGCCATGTCGGTGGCCGGAGTGGCGCGCGATCTGGCCGCCGCACTCGGTGTCGACTTCTCCTACCCGGACTACAGCGTCGACACCGGCAGCTACACCGAGGGCGGCTCTGCTGATCGAGACAGTGTTGATGAACTCCTGACAGTTGAGATTCTCGATCCGACACTGTGCGGACGCTTCGTTGCGACTGTGCTGCGGGGAATCACCGTGGGGACGTCGCCGCAGTGGCTCGCTGACCGGTTGATGTTGGCGGGAATGCGCCCGCTCAATTCGATCGTCGACATCTCCAACTATGTGATGCTCGAGTTGGGGCAACCCAACCACACCTTCGATCTGGCCACGATCCCCAATGGTCACCTGCGGGTGCGACGGGCTGAGCCCGGTGAGACGCTGACGACTCTCGACGGCCTGGAACGTGAACTCGTTGCCAATGACGGGGTGATCACCAACAACTCGGACGAGATCGTCAGCTTGGCTGGAGTCATGGGCGGAGCAACCACCGAGATCTCCGAGCAGACGACCGACGTGCTGTTGGAGATGGCGTGGTGGGATCCGCCCACGATCTCGCGGACCGTCAAACGGCTCAATCTGGTGAGCGAGGCGTCGAGCAGGTTCCGACGCGGTGCCGATTGGGGCGAGAACGTAGATCGCTCAATGCGGCGCTTCATCCAGCTCGCTGCGGAACTCGGGGCCACTGCGGTCCCCGGTTTCGTAGATGTTGCGGGAAACACTCCCGATCGAACACCGCTAAAGGTTCGCAGCGCCAAGATCAACGGTCTGCTCGGCACTGACCTGAGCGCTACTGAGATGGCCGGGCATCTGGCTTCGATCGGTTTTGGAGCCGATGTGGTCGCGTCCGACAGCGGTGTGGAGGACTTGGCCGTCACCATTCCCACTTGGCGCTGGGACACCGAGACCGAGACCGATGTGGCTGAAGAGGTGGCGCGCCTGTACGGCTACGACAACATCGTCAGAACCGTGCCCAAGGGAGAACTCCCCGGAGGTCTCAGTGACTACCAGGTTCGTCGTCGTCTGGTTCGTCAGGTTCTGGCGGGATTCGGGTGCGATGAGACCTTCCCGATGCCCTTCCTGGCGCCCGGCGACTTGTTGAAGGCGGGCCTTGCCGACAACGGGGTGACCCTGACCAACCCGCTCGTCTCCGAACAGTCTGTGTTGCGCACGTCGCTGCTTCCAGGCCAGCTCAAAGCGATTGCCTACAACCAGTCCCACCGCTGCGCGGAGGTTCGCTTCTTTGAGATCGGTCACGTCTATCTGCCGCCCTTGGTAGGTGAGACACTCACCAAGATGCTCGCCCACAAGCCCAAACCCATCAACTCATTCCACATCGAGCCGCTGCCGGATCAGTTGCTTCCGGACGAACGCGAGTACCTTGCGGTCGCGCTGGCTGGATCCGAGGCCCCGGAGGCGGTGGCGGTGCTTGATCTGTTGGAGCGGGAGTTGGGCCTGCCGAACGTTGTCCTGCGTTCGGCTTCACCCCCCGGTCTGCATGCCACCCGCTCCGCTGAGGTGATAGTCGCCGGACGCGCCAGGGGAGTGGTTGGTGAGGTCGACCCGGTTGTGCTCGACAACTACGGTGTCGCGGGGAGGGTGGCGTGGCTCGAACTCGATTTGGGTGAACTGCTCGCCGGGCCTAGGAGCAACCGCAAGTACAGCCCTGTGTCGAAGTACCCGTCGAGCGATGTCGATCTGGCGTTCGAAGTCCCCGATGAGGTGGCTGCTGCGGCAGTTGAGAGTTCGCTGCGCAAGGCGGGCAAAGGTTTGCTGACCGACATCGAACTGTTCGACGTCTACCGCGGCGAGGGTCTGCCGACCGGTTCTCGGAGCCTGGCCTACCGCCTGCGGTTCCAGGCCCAGGATCGCACTCTGACCGACGCCGAAGTGGCCGACGTCCGCCAAGCGTGCATCGACACGGTGTCCAAGCGCCACGGTGTGTCCCTGCGCAGCTAGTTAAGGCCAACGCTCGAGGAAGCACACATGGCGCAAGAATCTCAGTTGATGGATTCCCTGTTGCATCGGTTCAGACGACGTTATGACGTGCCTGCGGTGGGTGTGGCGTTCGTGGATGACGAAGGCTCTCCCATGGTGAACACGATGGGAGTGCGAGCCCGTGGATCCGATAACAATGTGCTGTTGTCCGACAAGTGGCATATCGGGTCCTGCACCAAGACAATGACGGCGGTTCTGTGGGCGAGGTTGGTGGACTCGGGTAGCGCTCAGTGGGACACGCCATTGACTGAGATTTTCAGAGACCTCAACAGTGTTGACGGCAGTTGGAGAGAGCTGACGATGCGCGACCTTCTGAACTGCCGGGCCGGCATTCCCGCCAATATTGACTGGGACCGCTTCGAATCGGCGCGTAGAGACATGCGTCCGCTACCTGAACAACGCACGGATCTAGCCGCAGAGGCGCTCGGGGCCGCCCCCCGGAACCCTGGCAAGTATTGCTACTCGAACTTGAGCTACATCATCGTGGGCGCGGCGATTGATCGAGTCTCGGGGGCCAGTTACGAGGAAGCACTGCTCAGCCATGTTCAGGAACCGTTGGGCGTTCGTTCTGTCGGCTATGGCGCGCCCGCGGAGATATGCGGTCACGGTGCCAAGACGAACCTGGGGGGCATCGGATTGCTGAAGGGACCACCCGCGAAACCGGCAACCGCCGACAGCGACAATCCTGCGGTGTTCTCGTCGGCGGGTTCAATGCACGTGTCGCTCGAAGACTGGACCACCCTGCTCAGCATCTTTGTGTCGAGCACTAAGGCCGGGTTCTTGAGCGAAGAATCTATGGCAGAGATATTTCGCGTTCCCGAGCCGGGAAGCGACTGCATGGCGATGGGATGGATCAAAGCGCGAGGCTCCGTCGTCTCGTACATCATGCAAGGATCGAACACGCTGTGGTCTGCTACTTCGGTGTTGGACCGAGACCGTAGGAGATGTGTGATGGTCGTATGCAATGACGGGCGAGCGCGAGTGCTGAACGGATCAGCGTCATTGGCGACGCACATGTTGACCGCTCTCTGAGTGGATCAAGCATTCGGACCATCAGTAAGTCACCGTCACCGTTGCGCTAGACCACCGAACGTGTTCTTGCTGACATGTGGAGGGAGTCCTGTGGCAGACACATGATTTTCGAGCGGATGCCTGTCGGTGCCTCCGATCCACTTCTGGCCGGTTCGAACTGGGGCACGTTCAGGGTCGGGCTTCGATGAAACCTGCCGCGCTGAAGTCTCCGTCGAACGCAAGAGCCTCGGCAATCCGTTCCCGTCGCATGATCTCGAAGCTGACCGCATCCACATAGGAGTAGGCCCGTTCATCGTGTCGGCGCAACCATTCCCAAGCCCGCTCGTCAATGTGGGTGTCCACCGGGGCTTGGGAAACGCGAGTTGATTGGTCGATGGTGTTCAGGAAACGGACAGCCGTGCGGTGGTCGGCCCGATACCTCAGCAGAGTCCACGTCTCCCCCAGAACTAGACTTGATGTTCGAACGGGTTCGTTGTCCCTGGTCCACAAGACGCTCGCATCGTGGTGACGCCGATCTCGGGGAAGCAGCAAGCCAACCCAAAACGATGTGTCAGCGAATCTCACCGGGGATAGACGACCGCGTCGATGTCGTCGATTGGATCAATGTCAACAGAACCGATCAGGTCATCGACTGGGTCAGGGTACCTGCTGAGGGCACGGTCGAGAGAGTGGCGAACAGCCGCCCTGACCAGTTCGGAACGAGTTCGCCCAGTTCGTGCTGCCTCGGCTGTGAGAGCGTGGTCGAGATCTTCATCCATATATAGCTGTATACGCCGCATAAAGTGACTATACACCACTCCACGATCTGCAACAGCTCGGAAGAGGATCAAGCATTCGGACCATCAGTTAGTCACTGTCACATTTACGCTAGACCTCCTAACGAAAACGTGCTAACGTGTAACCGATTTTACGGGAGGGAGGACCGTTGACCGAGATTCGAGCCAAGGCTCAAGCCCACTTGGTGCCGCATTTCACGCGTGGCGATGCTTGGCAACGCGACGACTTGCTGGTCATAGACCGAGGCGAAGGCTGTTATGTCTGGGACACCGGGGGCGACGAATACCTCGACGGGCTCTCAGGGTTGTTCTGCACCAACCTCGGCCACGGTCGCAGTGATCTGACCGCGGTAGCGGCCAAGCAGATGGACAAACTGGCCTTCAGCCCCAACTGGAGCTACGCCCACCCCTCGTCCATCGAAGCGTCGTCGCTGATCGCATCGGTGGCGCCGGCCGACCTCAACCGAGTGTTCTTTGTGAACTCCGGCTCAGAGGCGGTGGAATCGGCCCTCAAGTTTGCCCGCTGCTACCACTTGGCGAACGGCGCACCGAATCGCCAGAAGGTGATCGCCCGCCGTTGGGCCTACCACGGGACCACCCTCGGTGCGCTGGCGGTGACGGGCATTCCCAATTTTCGTGACCCCTACGAGCCGATGCTGGGCAGCTTCGTGCGCCATGCCGACAACACTCTCGGCTGTTCCGGTCACAGAGGATCCGCCGCCGAACTGCCGTGTGTTGCCGCAGTTGAGCAGGCGATCCTCGCCGAGGGTCCCGAAACGGTGGCAATGGTGATCGCCGAGCCGGTCCAGAACGGTCGGGGAGCGCTGGTTCCCCCCGACGGCTACTGGCAGGAACTGCGGCGTATCTGCGACACCCACGGCGTGCTGCTCTGCGCGGACGAGGTGATCAACTCCTTCGGTCGTCTCGGCCACTGGTTCGGCAGCGAGCGCTACGGCGTCGTCCCCGACATGATCACCTTCGCCAAAGGTGTCACGAGCGCGTATGTGCCGCTCGGGGGTCTGATCGTGCGCGATTCGCTGGTTGATCGGGTGTGGGACTCGCCCGCTGCGATGTTCGTGCACGGGGCTACCTTCGGCGGCCATCCGGTCGCCACCGCGGTGGCCGTGGCCAACATGACCGCCATGCGCGACGAGAAAGTCTTCGACAGCGTGCTGGCCAACGAGGAACGTCTCATCGGTGGTCTGCGCTCGTTGATGGAGTCTCATGATTGTGTCTCCGATGTACGGGGCGCCGGTTTCTTCTGTGCCGTGGAATTGATGCGCGACCGCGCCGCCGGTATCCGTCTCACTGACTCTGAGTTCGCCGAACTGTTGCCGGGCGGTGTTCTGGAACGATTCGTCCGCGAGGCGCGTGTTCTGGTCCGGCCCGACTCCAGAGGTGCCGCCATGTTGGCCGTGGCGCCGCCGCTGGTGGCAGATGCCACCGTGATCGACGACCTGCTCGCGCGGGTCGACCAAGTGCTCGACCGCGTGGGCGGTTGGCTGAAGGTCTCAACATGAGACTACTGAATATCCATTGGAGGGTAATCAAATGAAGCGACTATTGGTATTGCTTATGGTGCTCGGCCTCATTGCCGCGGCCTGCGGCGACGACGACTCGGCCGACGGCGACGACGACGGCGGTACAACGACTCCCGAAGAAACCGGTGACGACGGTGACGACGGCGATGACGGCGACGACGCCGATATGGGTCTCGATGAGTTGAACGTGGCGTACTTCTTGGAGTGGCCGACCGCGAATCAGGTGGCCCAGGCCGAGAAGACCTACGACTCTGAGCTGGGTCTGACGGTGAACTGGATTCCGTTCGCGTCGGGTGGTGACATGGCGCAGGCGATGGAGTCCGGGGACATCGACATCTCCTATTCGCAGGGTTTGACGCCGTTCGCGAACTTCGTGACCGGTGGGTCGGACCTGCTGTTGGTCGGTGTGGCGGTGACCTATGCCGACGCCGACAACTGCGTCGCCGGAGCCGACTATGGCATCACCGCTGACAACGCTGCGGAGAGTCTGGCAGGCCAGAGCATCTATACGCCGTTGGGCAACGTCACGCATTTCAAGCTGTTGAAGATGCTTGAGCATCTCGGAGTGGACTCCTCGTCTGTGGAGTTGATCCAGTCTGAGGGTGGTCCTGCTGCTGTTGCGGCTCTGGACTCCGGTGATGTGGCCATGGCCTGTGCGTTCGGCGGCGCGGTGAACCAGATGATCGCCAACGGCGGCAACCTGGTGATGACCGGTGCCGAACAGGAGGCCATCGGCATCCGCGTGTTCGACATCATCTCGACCACAGGCGACTTCGCAGAGGCGCATCCCGACATCGTTACCGCATTCCTGCAGGTGACCGAGGACGCCAACCGCGCCTACAACTCGGATCGGACGCCGTTCATCGACACGATCGCTGAGGCGGCCGGAATGGACCGTGAACCGACGATTGCTCTGCTCGACGCGTTCGGCTTCCCCGAAAAGGAAGCGCAGCTGTCTGATGCCTGGCTGGGCGGCACGGTGCAGTCCACCATGAAGGAGCAGATGGACTTCTTCGTGGCCCAGGGCGAGATCGACTCGGCACTGCCGAGCTACGACTCCTTCGTCGACACCAGCTTCCTCGAAGCCGTCGATGGTGGCGCTTCCATGGGCGACGACGCCGAGGAGATGATGGGCCCTGATGAGTTGAACGTGGCCTACTTTCTGGAGTGGCCGACCGCGAATCAGGTGGCCCAGGCCGAGAAGACCTACGACTCTGAGCTGGGTCTGACGGTGAACTGGATTCCGTTCGCGTCGGGTGGTGACATGGCGCAGGCGATGGAGTCCGGCGACATCGACATCTCCTATTCGCAGGGTTTGACGCCGTTCGCGAACTTCGTGACCGGTGGGTCGGACCTGCTGTTGGTCGGTGTGGCGGTGACCTATGCCGACGCCGACAACTGCGTCGCTCATCCGGACTACGGCATCACCGCTGACAACGCTGCGGAGACGTTGGCGGGCCAGAGCATCTATACGCCGTTGGGCAACGTCACGCATTTCAAGCTGTTGAAGATGCTTGAGCATCTCGGAGTGGACTCCTCGTCTGTGGAGTTGATCCAGTCTGAGGGTGGTCCTGCTGCTGTTGCGGCTCTGGACTCCGGTGATGTGGCCATGGCCTGTGCGTTCGGCGGCGCGGTGAACCAGATGATCGCCGACGGCGGCAACCTGGTGATGACCGGCGCCGAACAGGAGGCCATCGGCATCCGTGTGTTCGACATCATCTCGACCACAGGCGACTTCGCGGATGAGTACCCCGGTGTGGTGACCGCATTCCTGCAGGTGACCGAGGACGCCAACCGCGCCTACAACTCGGATCGGACGCCGTTCATCGACACGATCGCTGAGGCGGCCGGAATGGACCGTGAACCGACGATTGCTCTGCTCGACGCGTTCGGCTTCCCCGAAAAGGATGTACAGCTGTCTGATGCCTGGCTGGGCGGCACGGTGCAGTCCACCATGAAGGAGCAGATGGACTTCTTCGTGGCCCAGGGCGAGATCGACTCGGCACTGCCGAGCTACGACTCCTTCGTCGACACCAGCTTCCTCGAAGCCGTCGAATAGAAACCTCCTGACCACTGCCGGGCGGCCGCAGCCGACTCAGACCAGTCGGCTGCGGTTGCCCGGGGAGGGTCAGCCAAGCAATACTCGCAGCGAGGCCCGCCTTGGGGCCGGAAGGGGGATTACGTGGATTCGATCGTTCAGGGTCTGGCGGATGTATATGACGCCATCACCTATGTGATCGCCCGAGGCGCCTACTGGCTGTCGGTCGTGTTCTTCGTGTTGGCGGCAGTCGGCGCAGCATTGATGCTCATTGATCTGCTTGTCACACCCTCACGGCGCTTCCGAGAGGCAGACCACGCCGCGCGGCCCAGCGACGGCATCGTATTGATCGGCCAGCTCATGGCGGGAATGTCGCTCGTCGGCGGAGTGGTGCTGGCGTTCCGCGACACGGCCTCGGCGTGGCAGCCGGTGGCGGCCCTGCTCGGTGGAGCGGCGCTGCTCGTCCTCCTGTTGACTTACAGACGAACTGACGAACGCAAACAGGCCGGGCTCGCCCGGTACGTTTGGCTCGCCCTCGCCGTCAGCGCGGTGGTGGCGGTGATCTTGGCGTACCTGCAGCGCGATGACTCCTCGATTCCTTTCCTCGGCCTGCTCCTGGCGGTGTTCGTGCTGGCCCGAGCGTGGTTCTCGCTGGCTCGTCCCGAAGTGCACTTCGACGCGTCCCAAGTGGAGGTCGCGCGTGAGTCCAAGACCGAGAGTCCGCTTGTGGTCGAACAACTGGGAATGGTCTACGAACTGCCCGACGGCGGCAGTGTCGAGGCTCTCAAAGACGTGACGTTCACGCTCGAGCCCGGACGCCTGCTCACCCTGCTCGGACCGTCGGGATGCGGCAAGACCACCCTGCTCAACATTCTCGCCGGTTTCCTGGCGCCCACCGCAGGCGAGGCGAAACTGGGCAACGAGGTGATCACCGGTCCCAGCCAGGAACGGGGCATGGTGTTCCAACAGGGAGCCCTGTTCGAATGGCTCACCGTCAACGACAATGTCGGTTTCGGGGCCCGTATGAACGGGCGCTCCCGGCCCGCTTCCCGTGAGGCGGTACAGGACCTGCTTCGCATCGTCGGCCTGTCGGACTTCGGAGAGAAGGCGGTGTACGAACTCTCCGGAGGCATGCAACAGCGTGTGGCGCTGGCCCGCTGCCTCGCCAACGACCCCAAGATCATCCTGATGGACGAGCCGCTCGGCGCGCTCGACGCGCTGACCCGCGAGAAGATGCAGAGTCTGGTTCTCAACCTGTGGAACGAGACCGGCAAGACCATCGTGCTGGTCACCCACAGCGTCGAGGAGGCGCTGTATCTGGGCGATCAGCTGTTCGTCATGGCCCCGCGCCCCGGTCGTATCGAACGGGTCTACGACTTGCCGTTCGCTCAGCAGGCGCTGACCGCGGATGCCCGGGAACTGAAGACCTCTCCTGATTTCATTGCGACGCGTGAGGAGATCCTGTCGATGATCTGGGAGATGGAGGAGCAGATCATGGGAACGGGAGGCCAGTGATGGCTGAAGGTCCTGGAGGGCACGCCCTCAAAGACAACATCGACCAACAGGCCAGGCAGTCGAACTGGCCGTTCAACTGGATGTTCCGGAAGAAGGGGGCGAGCGCCCGCAAGACCGTGACGTTCGGCGACGCCTCGGAGGTGAGCGGCGCCCTTCCGTGGACCATCGCCAGTCTGGCCGTCATCCTTTTCGTGTGGTTCATTGCGACCACGGTCTGGGGACTCCCCCCCGAGTGGTCCGACTACGCAGAAGAGGTGCGCGCCGGCCTCACTGAGGATGAGCGCTACCGTCAGCGTGACCTGCTGCGCGACTGTGACAAGGCAGCCGACGATCCCTCTGGATTTCCTGGACTCCCACCCTGCTCCTACACCCAATGGCTCAGCGAATCGACCCTGCCGCATCCGGTGCAGGTGTGGGACGCGGCCTGGGACTTTGCCCGCAACGGCTATAGCGGCTTCACGCTCTGGCAGCACCTGTGGGTGAGCTTCAGCCGTCTGGCAAAGGGCCTGTTCTGGGGGGTGGCCATAGGGGTTCCCATCGGCTTGGCCATGGGCCTGTCGAATCGCTGGCGGGGCGTCTTCGACCCGGTTGTCGAGCTGCTCAGACCGATACCGCCGCTGGCTCTGATCCCGTTGTTCATCGTGTGGTTCGGGATCGGCGAGGAAGGCAAGGTCAATCTGCTGCTGTTCGCGGCCATCTGGATCATGGTCATCGCGGCCCGTTCGGGAGTGCTTGCGGTCAACACGACAAAGGTTCATGCCGCCTATTCGCTGGGCGCGTCGAAGGCCCAGGTGTTGCGCCATGTGATCCTGCCCAACGCGCTGCCTGAGATCTTCACGGGGTTGCGCGTAGCGATCGGTGTGTGTTGGGGCACCCTGGTCGCTGCCGAACTGCTCGGTGCCAGCTCCGGACTCGGTTTCACGATCTTCAAGGCCCGCCAGTTCTTCCTGCTCGACTTGATGCTCTCGGCGGTGATACTCATCAGCATTCTGGGCGTGAGCATGGACGTGGCGATGCGCATGGCCGAGAAGAGGCTGATCCCCTGGCGGGGGAAGGGCTGAACGCTCGCCGTGAGCGTTCTCGAAGACTGGTACAGAAGCGCTCGGGCGAACCCTCAGCGCATCATCCTGGCCGATGCTGACGACCAGCGGGCGCTCGGGGCCGCCGACCGGCTCAATGCACAGGGCCTGGCCGAGGCATTGGTGGCGGGCAGGGACTTCGGCTCACTCGCTGAGATCGCCCATGATCCCGCGGAGCGCCTCGTTGAGGAACTGGCCGGTGCAGAGACGGGGCCCTGGGCCGGCCGTCGTCTAGATGTCGACGATCCGCTGGTGATCTCTGCGGCTCTGGTCAGAACAGGTTGGGCTGCGGGGTGTGTGGGCGGCGCGAGCCGCTCCAGCGCCGAGGTGGTACGGGCCGGGTTGCGGGTGCTCGGGGTCGCGCCTGGGGTTGAAGCCGTGAGCAGCTGCTTCTTCTTCGTATTGCCCGACGGTCACGCAATGGTCTACGGCGACTGTGGAGTGCTGCCCGATCCCGACGATCAGCAACTGGCCTCGGTGGCGATCTCAAGCGCGGCCACGTTCGCTCAGCTGTCCGGCGAGGAGCCTCGTGTCGCCATGCTCTCATTCTCAACCAAGGGGAGCGCACACCACCCGCGGATCGACAAGGTGCGCCGCGCCACCGCGATCGCTCAGCAGACCGCGCCAGATCTGAAGATCGACGGCGAGCTGCAGTTCGATGCAGCGTGGGTCCAGGCGGTTGGTGCCCTCAAGGCTCCTGGCTCCGAAGTTGCCGGCAGAGCCAATGTGTTCGTCTTTCCGGACCTCGACTCCGGCAACATCGCGTACAAGATCACCGAACGGCTTGGTGGGGCACTCGCTTTCGGGCCTCTGTTGCAGGGGCTCCACGGCGTTCTGCACGACCTCTCGCGGGGCTGTTCCGAAGACGACATCGTCAACGTGGCGGTCATCGCCTCGATCCAAGCCTCCGCTTTGCGCCTGCTCTAACGTGTAAGTGATAGCTTCTAACGCATGAGCGGACCACCCAGGCGGACTCTGGACCAGGCGCAAGTGATCGAATGCGCCTCTTCTCTAGCAGACAGTGAGGGTTTCGATGCGGTCACACTCACCCGGGTGGCTGATGAACTCGGTGTTCGTCAACCCGCGCTGTATCGCCATGTTGACGGGTATGACGACCTCGTGAAGCAACTGGCTCTGAGAGGCCGCGAGAAACTCGCCCGTTCGCTGACCGAGGCAGCCATCGGCGTGTCGGGTCCCGAGGCCGTAGTGGCAATCGGGCGGGCCTGGCGGGAGGTGGTGAGGACCCATCCTGGCCTGTATGCCGCAACCGACCGACATCCCTGCGCGGGTGATGTTGAACTGGAGGAGGCGGTGGAGAGGATCGTGGGGGTCATTGCGCGGTCTTTGGGGAGCTTCAGTATCGACGAAGCTGAGCGTGTTCATGTGGCGCGTGGGTTGCGGAGTTCCTTCCACGGGTTCTCTCACCTCGAGTCCGGCGACGGGCATCCACACGAACACGACCTTGATGACACGTTCGACCATCTGCTGGAGCTCCTGATCGCCGGGATCCGCCATCTGGAGCGGGATTCTGCGCTAGATAGTCTTGCGGATTAGTTATAGGCTCTTACAACCGGTTCGGAACGGAGGAGGAAGCATGACCCGGATGACCCCCAGCGAAGCGTTCGTCGAAACCATGGTCGCCAACGGCGTGACCACCGTCTTCGGCATCATGGGCAGCGCGTTCATGGACGCCATGGACATTTTCGAGCCCGCAGGCATCGAGTTGGTACCGGTGGTCCACGAACAGGGTGCCGCCCACATGGCAGACGGCTACGCCCGGGTCAGTGGTCGCCATGGAGTCGTCATCGGGCAGAACGGCCCCGGTATCTCGAACTGTGTGACTGCTGTTGCGGCCGCCTTCTGGGCGCACAGCCCCGTGGTCGTCGTCACCCCCGAAGCAGGGACGATGGGAATGGGCCTCGGCGGTTTCCAGGAAGCCAACCAGCTGCCGATGTTTGAGGAGTTCACCAAGTATCAGGGCCACATCAACAACGAGAATCGCATGGCCGAGATCACTGCTCGCTGCTTCGACCGGGCGCTGTCGGAAATGGGTCCGACACAGCTCAACATTCCCCGTGACCGCTTCTATGGCGACATCAACGTGGAGGTTCCGACTCCGATGCGACTCGACCGGGGTCCCGGCGGCGAGCGCACGCTGAACGAGGCGGCGGACCTGTTGGCCCGAGCCCAGTTCCCTGTCATCGTCAGCGGTGGCGGCGTCGTGATGGGTGACGGCATGGCCGAGGCGGTCGCTCTGGCCGAGAGACTCGGCGCCCCGGTTGTCAACAGCTACCTGCACAACGATTCGTTCCCCGCCGGCCATCCGCAGTGGTGCGGCCCACTGGGCTATCAGGGCTCGAAAGCCGCGATGAAGCTGATCGCGCGGGCTGATGTGGTGCTGGCGCTCGGCACCCGCCTGGGGCCGTTCGGTACCCTGCCCCAGCATGGTCTCGACTACTGGCCGGCCGATGCGAAGATCATCCAGGTCGACGCCGATTCGAAGATGCTCGGATTGGTCAAGAAGATCGACGTCGGAATCTGCGGCGATGCCGGTGCCGCCGCAGCGGCCCTGACCGCGCGGTTGGAGCAACGCACGCTGGTGGCGGATCGCAACCGCGCAGAGCGGGAGTCCACGATGCGCGCTGAGAAGTCCGTCTGGGAGGCCGAGCTCGACGACTGGACCGAGGAGACCGACGACTTCAGCATCGACATGATCAAGGAGGCAGCCGCCGAGGAGGGCAGCTGGCTGCACCCCCGCCAGGTCCTGCGTGAACTGGAGAAGGCGATGCCCGCCCGGGTGATGGTGTCCACCGACATCGGCAACATCAACTCGGTGTCCAACAGTTACCTGCGCTTCGAGGAGCCTCGGTCGTTCTTCGCGGCCATGAGCTGGGGCAACTGCGGGTACGCGCTGCCTACCGTCATCGGCGCCAAGAAGGCTGCAGACGACCGTCCCGCCGTGGCATATGCGGGTGACGGCGCCTGGGCGATGAGCATGGTCGAGGTGATGACCGCGGTGCGCCACGACATTCCGGTCACCGCGGTGGTGTTCCACAACCGCCAATGGGGCGCAGAGAAGAAGAACCAGGTCGACTTCTACGGTCGCCGGTTCGTGGCCGGGGAACTCGAAGGCGGTGAGAACTACGCGCACATCGCCGACGCGATGGGTGCGACCGGCGTCCGTGTTGATCAGCTCGATGACGTCGGGCCGGCGCTGGAGCGGGCGATCGACGATCAGATGACGAAGCGGCAGACCACGGTGATCGAGGTCATGACCACCAAGGAGCTCGGCGACCCCTTCCGCAAGGACGCCCTGAGCCGCCCGGTCCGCCACCTGAAGAAGTACGCCAATTACACGTAACTCTCTGGCCAGTACACGTTTCTTCTGGCCAGTACCTAGCTTCGCTGCTACGGCTCGGCTCGGCTTGGCTGGTTGGTCGGCTCGGACTGGTTGGCGGGTGTGGCTGGGCGAACACTCGGTTGGTTGGTCGGCTCGGACTGGTTGGTGGGTGTGGTTGGTTGGTCGGCTCGGTTAGTGGGTTAGCCGGGGCCGGTGAGTGAGCTCAGCAGGGCGTCGATTGCCTGGTCGGCGATGGCGACCATCTCGTCGTCGGTGCGGTCCTGGATGGGGTGCTCGGTCAGGACGTGGGCTATGTCACCCCCGAGGCTCCTGCTCTGCTGCTCCGCACCGTCGGCGAACTCGACGGTGGCGACGAACACTCCCGGAATGCCCCTGCGTTCAAGGTCGTTGATGTCGTGCACACTGCACGTCGTGCAGGAACCTCAATCGGCGAGCGCCTCGATCACCGCGTCGCACGACACGGCGATCTCATGGCGCAAATCGACAGGCGCCGGTTTGGTGAACGTCGGCTTCTTATAGCGCTTCACCTCGGCACCCAGCCCGGTCAGCCTCTCCTGCACACGGTCGAGGAAGATGTCTCCGCGGGGTTTGGAGATGTCGAGCAGTCCGACCGTGAGTCCGTTGAGAGACTCGGGTCGAGCGACACGCTCACGTTCCTCTGGCCGCAGTTCAGCTGTGGGATCCAGTACAACAGTCATCGAGTGATCTCCTTTGTGACGGTCACGCTACCGGTTGCGCCCGTAACCCAGCCGGCGATAGTGGTGGAGAACAAGCCGGCTCGGCTGCCTCCGTGGACGACATGGATGCCTCCGGGCGGGAACTTCGGCAGTTGATGGCCCGTCAGGAACGTCGGCATTCCCTCCTCGATCCCGTCGGCGCCTGCGACTATGTCGTCGCCTGCGACCATCAGCTGCGCTTCGAGTTCTGCCAGAAAGCGGGCCCTGTCCCAGCCGGCATCTCGATACCGGGCCATATGCTCGGGACTCATCACGATCACAGTCTCCATCTGCATCACCATTCTCGGGCTGACGTTGACGCGCAGCATCTCGGCGAAGTGCTTGGTGAGCGATTCGGCTGAGCGGGACTTCTGATCGAACATCAGTCTGGGGCCCTCTCCTGGAAACAGGGTGACGGTCGAAGCGGATCGATCAAAACCGCGAGACTCGGCATACGTGTCGAATGCGCTGCCCTCCTCGTCCTCGGCGAAGCACAACCCGATCTTCGAGGGACTGCCCTGGGTTGCGCGGTCGACGCCGCCCGGCCTTCCCCCGCCGACGTTGCGGACGACCAACTGCAGGGCCCGACCGATCGTGGAGTTGGCGCGGTTGCCCTGCCCGAGCAGGTTGGCACCGCTGTTCATGCCGATCTCGGCCCGGACGGGTCCGTTGACTATGAGGATCGGCCCTACCGGCATGGTTGTCGCCAACAGTCCGTGCATGTTGAACTCGTCGGTACAGGCCGCGGCGACCGCGGTGAGCACCACGGGCAGGTATTCGGGCCTGCATCCGGCCATCACCGCGTTGATGGCGACCTTCTCGACGGAGCACTCGACGAGATCGGGCGGGACGACGGCCACGATCTCGTCGGGGGCGCGGCTCGTGCCCTCGAGCATCCGCAGCACCCGCGCCTCGGTGGGTGGCACAACGGGCATTCCGTCGGTGAATCCGCGGTCGAACATGGCTTCGATATCGTCTTCGAGCGAGGCCAGTTCGAGCCGGCGACTCTTGAGTCTCGAACCCGAGAAACGCACGGCGAGCTCGTCGCTGAGGTTGGGATCGACGCTGAGGGATCCGCACCCCGGTCTGAAGTCGGGAAGGTCACCTCCGAGGTCTTCGAGTCCGCTGAACTCCTCCCACTGCAGGCGGGACCAGCCGACAATGCGGTCGGCTTCGGAACCGTTGTCGACTCGGAGCAGTGTGGGGACCGTCTCGATCCGGTTGTGCCATGACATCGCCAGGTCTTCGTCGTGGACGACCCACGGCGCAGCTTGGGGGAAGTTGGGGTCGTCCTGGGTGACGACAGTGATTTCGACGCGTTCAGCCATGTCGGCCAGGACTGGGGCCACCAGCACACAAGTGGGGCAGTCCCTCTTGACCACGGCTACGAGACCGTCTGGGAGCGGAGCGGACTGCGGACTGGTCACCCGTCAACTGTGGCACACGAAGAAGTTGACGGTCACGCTGACAGAAGCGACATCTGTCACACTCGGTGTGCGACGCTTACCGGCTCGCGTACGGTCAAAGCCAATGGGGGAGTCACAAGAGACTGTCGTTGTGTCGTTCCACGGGGTCCGCGGTTCGACGCCGTGCAGTTGCCCCACGGTGCAGCGCTACGGCGGCAACACCAGTTGCGTTTCGGTGGAGACAGCCGAGGCGGCCCCGATCGTGTTGGACCTCGGCACCGGGCTCCGTCCCTGGGGCCATGCGCTGGCGAGCCATACCTCCTTGACGGTGAATGCGCTGGTCACGCACCTCCACTGGGACCATATTCAGGGTCTGCCGTTCTTTGCTCCACTGCTCTGCGAGGACACCACGCTGAACATATACGGATCGGCAGGGCCGCCGGAGTCGCTGGCGGAGGCGTTCGACCGTTTCATCGCCCCGCCGTTCTTTCCGATCCGTACCGCAGACCTGCCGGCCACGATCAATTTCCACGACGTCAGCAGCAGCGACTTCGTGCTGGGCCTCGCCTCGGTGATGGCGAGACCCGTACCTCATGTGGGCAGGACCAACGGCTACCGGCTCGATCTCCACGGATTCTCGGTCGCCTATGTTCCCGATCACCAGGAACCCGTCGACGACCCGACCCATGTCGACGATCGGGTACTTGAACTGTGTGACGGTGCGGACCTGTTGATCCATGACGGACAGCTGTGGCCCGACGAACTGATGATGAAACAGCGCTGGGGCCACAGCACACCGGAGTACGCTCTCGAGGTCGCCGGCCAAGCCGGGGTCGAGACGCTGGTGCTGTTCCACCACGACCCCGCCCACGACGACGCCTCAATCGACGAGATGGTGCAGCGTCTGGGCGAACGGGGTTCTGAGGTGGGGGTGACCAACGTGCTGGCGGCCACTGAGGGCACGAGCCTGACCCTCGCTGCCCAGGGCTCCCGTTCGACCTCGGGAGGGATCTGATGGCCATCGACTCGAGTGAGTTCCGCCGGGTGCTCGGCCATTTCCCGACGGGTGTGACTGTGGTGACCGCCCCGACCGAGCAGGGTCCTGTCGGTATGGCGATCGGGTCTTTCGCGAGCGTCTCGCTGGATCCTCCGCTGGTGATGTTCTGTCCGGGCAAGGAATCGGCGACCTGGGCGAGGATGTCCGGCACGGACCGTTTCTGTGTGAACGTGCTCGGCGACGACCAAGCGGACGTGTGCGGGGTGTTCGCCGGCAAGGCCGATGACAAGTTTGCTGGGATCGAATGGAGCACCAGAGTCACCGGCTCCCCGGTTCTCGGCGGCTCGATTGCGTGGATCGACTGCGAACTCCATGCTGTACACGACGGCGGCGACCACGACATCGTCGTGGGCCTGGTCAAGGGACTCTCGACTGAGAACGGCCCCGGAGACGACCCGGAGAACGCCAGGGGCCCCCTGCTGTTCTTCCGTGGCAGCTACGGCCGTTTCGAGCGGATCTGATGCCGGTCTACGCCCTCGGTGACCGCATCCCCGAAATCGACGCCGACGCCTACGTCCATCCGGACGCCACCCTCATCGGCAGCGTGATCCTCGGCCCGCAGAGTTCTGTTTGGCCCAACGCGGTGATCCGCGCCGATGACAACGTGATCAGCATTGGACGGGGCTCGTCGATCCAGGACGGCGCGGTGCTGCATTGCACTGAGGTGCACTCCACGGTCATCGGCGACTATGTGACGATCGGCCACCTGGCCCATCTCGAGGGCTGCCAGATCCTGGACCGTTCGCTGGTCGGCAGCGGTTCGGTGATTCTGCACGATGCGGTCGTCGGCCCCGAGGCGCTCATCGGAGCGTCCGCGATGGTGCCGGCCAAGATGGTCGTGCCCGCCCTGGCGATGGCGTTGGGCGTGCCGGCCCGAATCCGCGAGAACGCACTCACCGAGGGGGCCAACAGCCTCAACGTCGAGAGCTACATCCGCCGTGCTCGCTACTACCCTTCTCAACTGCGCCGAATCGATTGACGCAGCAGCGCATAAACCGTTGATGTTCGGCCTCTTATTTGTTACTATCTGGATAGGAGAAATAGGTTGAACAGCGCCTCTAGGAGCGATCACGATGACATCCACTGAGATTGGGACATCCACAGACATCGGCGTCGACCTCGGCAAGTACCAACTGGGGTGGAGCGACGAGGAAGACTACGTCTTCAAGCCCCAGAGAGGGCTCAACGAGGAGATTCTCCGCGAGATGTCCTGGCTCAAGGGCGAGCCTCAGTGGATGCTCGACTTTCGCCTGAAGTCGTACCAGCGATTCGGAAACCGCCCGATGCCCCACTGGGGTGGCGACATGTCCGATATCGACTTCGACAACATCTACTACTACATCAAGCCCACCGAAGAACTCAGCGACGACTGGGACGACGTCCCCGAGTCCATCAAGAACACCTACGAGAAGCTCGGTATCCCCGAGGCTGAGCGGAAATATCTCGCCGGGGTGACTGCCCAGTACGAATCCGAGGTCGTATACCACCGCAATCGGGAGGACCTCGAAGCACAGGGTGTGCTGTTCTCCGACATGGACACTGCGCTGCGCGAGTACCCCGACATGGTGAAGCGGTACTTCGGCAAGGTCATCCCTCCCAACGACAACAAGTTCTCTGCGCTCAACAGCTCTGCCTGGTCGGGCGGCTCGTTCATCTACGTGCCCCCGGGTGTCGAGGTCGAGATGCCGCTGCAGGCCTACTTCCGGATCAACGCCGAGAACATGGGCCAGTTCGAGCGCACCCTGATCATCGCCGACGAGGGTTCCAAGGTGCACTACATCGAGGGTTGCTCAGCACCGACCTACACGTCCGACTCGCTCCATTCAGCAGTTGTCGAGATCATCGTGAAACCGTCGGCGCGGGTGACCTACACCACCATCCAGAACTGGTCCGACAACGTATTCAACCTGGTCACCAAACGTGCCTACGTGGAAGCTGAAGGCCACATGGAGTGGATCGACGGCAACATCGGCTCGAAACTGACCATGAAGTATCCGGCGGTCGTGCTCGCCGGCCCCAAAGCCTCCGGTGAGGTGCTCTCTGTTGCCTATGCCGGGCCGAACCAGCATCAGGACACCGGTGCCAAGATGACCCACGCGGCGCCGGAGACGACCTCCAAGATCGTCTCGAAGTCGATATCAAAGGACGGTGGCCGCACCTCGTATCGAGGCTTGGTGCGAGTTGAGGACGATGCGTACGGCTGCAAGAGCCATGTGCAGTGCGATGCCCTGATCCTCGATGAGGATTCCGTCTCCGACACCTACCCCTACATGGAGGTCGGTTCGGGCGACGCCGTCATCGGTCATGAGGCCACGGTGAGCCGGGTCGCCGACGAGCAACTGTTCTATCTGCAGAGCCGCGGCCTGACAGAGGAACAGGCGATGGGCATGATCGTCAACGGCTTCATCGAGCCGGTCACCCGCACTCTGCCGATGGAGTACGCGGTCGAGTGGAGCCGCTTGATCGAACTGCAGATGGAGGGAAGCGTCGGCTGACGCTCTGCCGGCTGACTCGGCAGATCAGTCAATCGGGTTAGTGACGCAGCGTGATCGCTGCGCGACAATAGGGGCATGCCGATGCGCCAGGACTGCAAGTACTTTGAATCCCGCACGTATGCCAACGGCGACACGGTTCGCAAGTGCGACCTCGACCTTGCTCCCGAAGCGCCCTGGCGCTGCCCCGACGACTGCCCGAAGTACACCCGGCGCATGGCGGATGTGAACTGGAGCCACGGATCGCTGATCACGCCGGCCACGCCGGAAGAACCCTCGAGTCTCGGCAGCGATGACAGCATCGGTGCGTTGCTCGACGCCGCCGAGGACATCATCAACGAGGCCGCGCCCGAGGTGCTGTCGGAGATCGAGGCCGAGCAGCGGAGAGCCTCACGCCGCGGGTTGGGTCGTTTCCTTCGCCGCCGCCCCCGCTGAAAGACGGTTCTTGCTTGTGCCGGGCGTAACCGGAGCCGCCGCGGAGCGTTGTTGCGGGCGTACCGGAGCGGTGGGGCGTTGTGCCGGGCGCGTTGCTTGTGCCGGGCGTAACCGGAGCTGCCGCGGGGCGTTGTTGCGGGCGTACCGGAGCGGTGGGACGGTGGGGGAGAGGGTCGCTGAAGTGGGCGGGGCTGGTGCCGCTTGATGATGGCGGCGGTAGCATTGCCGGTGTTTACCGGCCCTCGGGCCGTCTTCATCGGGCAGGGTCATGACTGAATTCTCAACAGATGCTGCAATGGCCCTGGCCGGTCCGTCGTGGCTCGTTGATCGCCGGGTGAGCGCAGCGGAGGACTTCGCCGCGGCAGTACCGCCGGACGTGGCCGACGAGGAGTGGCGATACAGCGCAATCCGGGAGTTCGACCTTTCAGAGTTCGCCCCCTCATCGCAGTCCTGCACCGCTCCGACGCCTGATTTCGAGCTTGACTCGTCCGCTGTGGTCCGCACCGTCAACGGGCGGATCGTCTCGGTCGAGTCGTCCGACGAGCTCAGTGCCGCCGGTGTCTACGTGGGTCCGCTCACAGGTTCTGAGCAGGGACCCGACCTGCTGGGGGCGGTGGGCAGCGAGGCGGCGGGCTACTTCACGATCCTCAATGACGCCTTCGTAGCCGATCCGGTGCTGATTCGAGTGCCGCCGGGCGTTGTGCTGCACAAGCCGATCGTGGTGACGCATCATCTGACCGGTTCCGGGGCCGCCGCGTTCCCGCGGCTCGTTGTCGACATCGGCGCCGATTCGCAGGCCGAAGTGCTTGATCACCACACATCCGACAGCGGCGCGCTGCTGGTCTGCCCGGTGACCGAGCTCGACGTGTCGCCTGCGGGCCGGCTCGGATACCTCAACGTGCAGCAGCTCGGCTCAAGCACCTGGCAGTTCGCCTCGCAGTTGGCGAGGGCTGGGCGTGACGCCAGGCTCACGGTCTCCACCGCGGCCTTCGGCGGCGGCTATGCCCGCACGCGGTCCGATGTGCGCCTGGTGGGCCGCGGCGCCGATTGTGATCTCTCGGCGCTGTACTTCGGTGACGGTCGGCAGGGACTCGATTTTCGTACCTATCAGGATCATGTCGCTGCGGACACGACCTCCAACCTGCTCTACAAGGGTGTGGTGAGCGACGAGTCCCGCAGCATCTACACGGGTCTGATCCGAGTGCGTCCCGATGCTCGGGGAACCAATGCCTTCCAGACCAACCGCAACCTGAAACTCGGTGAGGACGCGTGGGTTGAATCGGTCCCGAACCTTGAGATCGAGAACAACGATGTGCGCTGCAGCCATGCATCCGCGGTGGGTCCCGTAGATGCTGAGCAGCGGTTCTACCTGGAGAGCCGCGGTGTTCCCACCGGCGAGGCGGAGCGCCTGATCGTGGCCGGGTTCCTGGGCGAGGTGCTCGAGACGCTGCCAGTGAGTGCCGCGCACGAGACGCTCAGGTCTGCGATAGACGCCAAACTGAGCCGCCAGAGGCGATCCGAGGGGGCTGTGTCGTGAGCGTTCATGTCTTGTTCCCCCTTGTTGAGCTCGAAGCGGGCACGGCGCGCAGAGTGACCTTGGGGAGGCATCAGATCTCGCTTGTGCGCATCGACGACGACGTGTATGCGATCGGCGACGTCTGCAGCCACGAAGACGTCTCTTTGTCTGAGGGCTATGTCGACACCGAGGAGTGCCTGCTCGAGTGTTGGCGCCACGGGGCGATGTTCAACCTGAGGACAGGCGACGCCGAAACCCTCCCGGCGATCCGTCCAGTGCCGGTGTATGACGTGTCGGTCGTCGACGGAATGATCCAGCTGGTGATCGATGAGGGGCCTGAGCCTGCGGTGAGGACTCGGGGCCCGGCGACTCCGTACCATGCGAATGGGGGGCGTGTCGATGAGTGAGCTCGTGATCGAGGGCCTGCGGGCCCGGGTTGGTGGACAGGAGATTCTCAAAGGCGTCGATCTGGCGATGGCTTCGGGGGAAGTCCACGCGGTGATGGGTCCCAACGGGTCGGGAAAGTCGACCTTGGCCCACGTGTTGGCGGGCCGCCCCGGATTCGAGGTGCTCGGCGGCTCGGCACGGCTCGACGGCGTCGAGCTGTTGGATCTGCCCGCTTGGGAGCGGGCCCAGGCCGGTCTGTTCCTGGCGATGCAGTATCCGACGGAGGTTCCCGGAGTGGCGCTCGCCGACCTGCTGCGAGCGTCGGTGGGCAGCAGCGACAATGCCGATGAGATCGAATCGTCGATGCGCGTCGAGGCCGAGCGCATCGGTTTCGACGAGAAGTTCCTCGCACGGCCGCTCAACGTCGATCTCTCCGGTGGCGAGAAGAAGCGCAATGAGACGCTCCAACTCGGAGTGCTGCGTCCCCGTTTCGCGATCCTCGACGAACTTGACTCGGGCCTCGACTTCGACGCCTTGCGCCTGGTCGGCGCACGGGTGGAGGCCGCGACCGAGGAGGACTCCGTGGGGGTGCTTGCCATCACCCACTACAGCCGCCTGTTCGAGCAGCTCCGGCCCGACACCGTGCATGTCTTTGCCGGGGGACGGATTCAACAGACCGGTGGCGCCGGGCTGGCTCAAGAGTTGGAGGACACCGGTTACGAACGTTGGAGTGATGCGCCACCGGCCGTCGCATCGTCGGCGACGCTTCCCGCGGATCCGCTCCTCGACGGCCCCTTCGCCGATCCGCTCGCTTGAAGCGTGTCGCTGGGGCAGACTGTTGCCATGGCCAGAACTCTGCTGAGCGACGATGAGATTACCGACCTGTTGGCGGAGTTTCCCGAGTGGCGACGTGACGGCGACCGCCTGTGCCGTTCATATCAATTCGATGATTTCGTCGAGGCCTTCGGTTTCATGGCCGAAGTGGCACTCGTCTCAGAGAAGTTGTTCCACCATCCGGAGTGGAGCAACGTCTACAACCGGGTGGACGTCGCCATCACCGACCATGCCGCGGGCGGCATATCAGACAATGACCGCGCCTGGATCGAACGGGTCGAGAAACTCAGCGGTTGAATCCTGGCTGACCCGAACGAAGGGGACGCTATTCGTCGAGCGCTTGGGCGAGAGTGTTCCAGCTCAATGTCGCGCACTTGATCCGTATCGGGAACTTGACCACGCCGCGCAGCGCTTCCAGATCGCCGAGTTGCATGCCGTCCGAGGCGCCCTCGAGGTCTATACCCAGAGCGGTTTCGCTGCCGTCGCCGCCGATATCGGTCTCGTGGATCGACATGAGTCCCTTGAAGGCCACGATCAGCTTGCGGGCGTCTTCAACCGTCTTGCCCTTGATCGCCACCGACATCATCGACGCCGATGACTGACTGATGGAACAACCCTGGCCGCCGATCGCGACATCGTCGATCACGCCTGCGTCGTCGACTTGCAGGTAGACGATGATCTCGTCACCGCACAGGGGGTTGAAGCCCTCGGCACGGCGTGCCGGCGGAGTCTCGAGCTCTCCGCGATTGCGGGGTGTCCGGTAGTGGTCGAGGATGATCTCGCGATAGAGGTCTTCGAGGCCAATCATCTTGCGGTCTCCTAGAACGAGAAGATGTCGTCGACGGCGCTGAGGGCGTCGGCGAGCTTGTCGAGGTCGGACTTGTCGTTGTAGACGTACAGGGAGGCACGCGATGTTGCACTGGTGCCGAGCACGTCCATGAGCGGCTTGGCGCAATGGTGTCCTGCGCGCACCGCGATCCCGGACTGGTCGAGTACTTGGGCCACGTCGTGGGGGTGCACGTCGCGGTAGGCGAAAGACATCACTCCGCCGCGCTCCGCCGGTTCGGCCGGACCGTGGACAGTGATCTTGTCACCGTGGCGTTCGGTGAGCGTCCGCAGCGCGTATGCGGTCAGTTCAACCTCGTGCTGGCGGACATTGTCCATTCCGAGATCGCTGAGATAGTCGACGGCTGCGCCGAGGCCGACCGCTTCGGCGACCATCGGTGTTCCCGCCTCGAATTTCCAGGGCACGTCGTTGGTCGTGAAACCGTCCTTGGTGACGTTGAGTATCATCTCTCCGCCGCCGAGGAACGGCGGCATGGCTTCGAGGTGTTCGGCGCGGGCCCAGAGCACGCCGATCCCCATCGGTGCGAGCATCTTGTGACCGGTGAAGACCAGGAAGTCCGCTCCGAGTGCCTGCACGTCGGTGGGTACGTGGGGAACGTACTGGCTGGCGTCGACGACCATCAGCGCTCCGGCGTCGTGAGCCCGTTCTGCCAGTGCGGCGATCGGGTTGAGTGTGCCCAGCACGTTGCTCATGGCCGTCACCGACAGCAGTTTGGCCCCGTCGAGGAGCCGGTCGAGGTCGCTGAGATCAAGGTGGCCGGACTCATCGACTGGGATCCAACGAAGTTCTATGCCCTTTCGGGCTCGCAGCATGTGCCAGGGAACGATGTTGGCGTGGTGTTCCATCTCGCTGATCACCACTGCGTCCCCTGCCTTGAGACTGTGCTCACCCCAACAGTGGGCCAGGAGGTTCATCGACTCGGTTGCATTCTTGGTGAAGACGATCTCGGAGTTCGCTTCAGCGTTGATGAAGGCCCCGACTTTGGCTCGGGCGCCCTCGAGTGCGTCTGTTGCCCGTACCGCGAGCTCGTAGCTGCCGCGGTGGACGTTGGCGTTGGTCGTCTCGTAGTAGTCGGTCATCGCGTCAATGACCGACTGGGGCTTCTGCGAGGTGTTGGCCGAGTCGAGGTAGACGAGCTGTCGGCCGTGGAACTGCTGGTCGAGTAGCGGGAAGTCGGATTTGACGTTTGAGCGGAGGGTCATGGTTCAGGCCTCGAACCGTTCGTAGCCGTCGTCTTCAAGTTCCTGCACCAACTCCGGCCCTCCGGACTGCGCGATCCGCCCGTCGATGATCACATGGACACGATCAGGCTTCAGTTCTGAGAGCAGCCGCTGGTAGTGGGTGATGGCGAGCACGCCGAGTTCGGGCCGTTCGGAGCGGACCTCCTGGACGCCGGTGGCGACCACCCGCAGCGCGTCGATGTCGAGCCCCGAGTCGGTCTCGTCGAGGACCGCCATCTCCGGTTCGAGGATGGCCATCTGCAGGATCTCGTTTCGCTTCTTCTCGCCGCCGGAGAATCCCTCGTTGACGTAGCGCTCAGCGAACGAGGAGTCCATGTTGAGCCGGTCCATCCATTCCATGATGGCCAGGCGGAGTTCGAGCACGGACATGTCGATGCCCTTGCGTGCCGACAGCGACTGCCGCAGGAAGTTGAGAACCGAGACCCCGTGGATCTCCTGGGGGTATTGGAAGGCGAGGAACAGCCCGGCCTTGCCTCGCACATCGGTGGGCCATTCGGTTATGTCCTCGCCTCGGAAGCGAATCGAACCGGAGGTGACCTGGTACTCGGGACTGCCCAGGATCACGCTGGCGAGCGTGCTTTTACCTGAGCCGTTAGGACCCATGAGGGCGTGCACTTCTCCGACCCCGACCTGCAGGTCGATGCCTTTGAGGATCTCGATCTCCCCTTCGACGGTGCAAGCGCGAAGGCCGTCGATCTCAAACAGCGGAACGGTCGTCATGCGTTCCAGTTTACGAGCGCTGCAAGTTTCGCACTACGGCCATAGGAGAAATTACCGAGCCACAGCCGATGCGTACGAGCGGCAAAATAGAAAATATTGATCAATAAAATAGAACAAACAGCTACAGAAAATAGAAATCAGCGCTATTCTCAATCATGATGCTTGAACGGAGGATCGCTGGCGATCAGTACGGATCGTTGCTGGAGCGCCGCCTCGCCTCTTACCCGGCGGTGGCGCTGGTTGGTCCGCGTCAGTGCGGCAAGACCACGCTCGCTCGATCACTCGGGGGTCGCTACTACGATATGGAGCTCGAGTCCGATCGTTTGAGGCTGGATCTCGAATGGGACCAGATGGCCGGAGGTGGAAGTCTTGTGGTCATTGACGAGGCCCAGGCAGCCCCGGAGATCTTCAGTCGACTACGCAGCACCATCGATGCCGACCGCGGCCTTTGTGGGCGGTTCCTGTTGTTGGGTTCGATAGCGCCGTCTTTGATGAAGAACGTTTCGGAGTCGCTCGCCGGCCGCTTGAGCGTGGTGGAGTTGGCGCCTCTGTCCTGGCTGGAATTGCCCGACGAAGCCCGCGAGCGCCTTTGGCACTGCGGCGGGTTCGCCGACGGTGGAGTGCTCCACGGCCGAGGCTTTCCCGACTGGCAGCACGATTATCTGAACCTGCTTGCGCAGCGCGATCTGCCAACATGGGGGCTGCCCGCCACCGCGCCCACGACCCTGCGCCTCTTCGAGATGTTGGCGACATCACATGGGCAGCAGTGGAACGCCAGCGAGATCGGCCGCGCCCTGGGGCTCTCCTATCACACGGTGAACGACTACTTCGACTACTTGGAGGGAGCGTTCCTGCTCAGGCGTCTTCCCGCCTTTCACGGCAATGTTCGCAAGCAGCTCACGAAACGACCGAAGGTCTACTGGCGCGACAGTGGCCTGCTGCACAGCTTGTGGGGCATCGGCGACGCCTCGGAACTGCTCAGCTATCCGATGGTGGGCGCGAGCTGGGAAGGACATGTCATTGAGCAGGTTCTCACAGCACTGCAACAATCAGGCACACGCTTCAGAGCATCGCACCTGCGAACAGCTGACGGTCGCGAGATCGATCTCGTCGTCAACGTGCGCCAGCGACTCTGGGCGATCGAGGTGAAACTCACCAGCAATCCAAGCCGTTCCGACATGGCCCGCCTCAACGACACGGCCGATCTGATCGGAGCCGACAGACGGTTCCTGGTGACTCGAAGCGCGGCGACGGCGAGCAGCGAAGCACAGACCGTCTGTGACCTTGCCCACATGGTGCTCCAAGCAAGCGAACCGCCCGGCTAGAACCCTGGGCTGACTCGGTTCTGAAGATCTTGACGGCGTGCGTCCCACCGTCGTCGGACGTCAAGGTTGGCGTCAGGTGTCGATCAGGACTCGACGGTCGTCGAACACGGCAGCGATCTCAACCTCGCCTCCGAGTTGATGCACGATCGACCGGAGCGTTTCGAGCGACAGGCCGATCTCACCGTGCTCGATCTGCGAGATGGCTGACTGTGACTTGCCGATCATCTCTGCCAGCTCGACCTGGGTCACACCGAGTGCTTTGCGAAGCTCAGCGAGGCGGAAGCTCACGATCTCGCCGATGGCTCGTTGCTTGGCCTCGTCGATCCGACGAGCGCGTTCAGGGTCCCGGCGCGCTTCGTCTCGCAGCGTGTTGAAGCTCCTGGTGCTTGGCATCACATAAGTCCTACTCAACATCCCACATCAATATCAGTTTAACTAATAATTCTGGACTGGTCCAGCGTAGGTATTGGTTCTCGAGATCTTGACGGTATGCGTCTCGCCGTCGTCGGACAGCAGAGTGATGGTGTAGCCGGCGACGGTGATGCTCTGTCCCTCGGTCAGGAACGGGGACTCATCGCTGTATCCCGAGGTTGTCTCGTTCGCTCCCTTGATCGGTAGTGCGCCTGTCGCTATGGCCGCGTCCACGGTGTACACCAACACTCCTTCGGGCAGTCGGTGCAAAATATCCGAGTCGTAGCCGAGTCGGCGTCTGCTCTCGACGACGATCAACTCGGTTGCCGAGAGCGGAATTGCGGCCATTGCCGTTCCGTTGCCCGGGTCGGCAGCGGGGCTCAAGTCGACGATGGCTTCGGGTTCGGTGACGCAACGGATCTGGGAGGGGTCGAGCCAGCCCAACAACCAGCGGTTCCATGCCAGCATCTCGCCGCCGTCGAAGCGATAGCCGTATTTGGGGGGAAGGAGGACTCTGAAACCCATGAGACCGAACTCCGCTGAGGGCCATCCCGCGACGGCGGCGGTTCTGGATGCTCGCGAACCGCTGGCGTCGTAGAGGTCCGCAAGGCCGAGATTGTGCGCAAATTCATGAGCCGCAGCATGCCCCCACTCTTGGAGCGTGCCGTCGCCCAAGAAGATGATCGACCGGGAGGGAACGTTGATTCGGTTGGTGGTCAGAATGCCTTCGTTGGTTGTCACTTGACCTCCGGCGTTCGCGCCGTCGAAGTGGGTGCTGGGTCCGACGGTCATCACAACGTCTATCCCACTGAAATCGATTTCGGGGTCGGCGAGTCGTACCGCAGCTTCCGAAATCGATTCAGATTCGTTGTATCCCCAGCATGAAACCGTCTTGTCGATGCCTAGGCCGCACGAGTGAGATTGCCCTCCAGTGATGGCAGTGAACCGCCCGCCTGGTTTGTCCAGATCGTCGTCCGGTCCCCAGCATGCGATAGCCATATCGGTTCGCAGACCACAAGAAATCCCGCCAGTGATGGCGGTGAACTGACCAGTCGGAGCGTCCGTCCTGCCTTCTATGTCGTCCGGTCCCCAGCATGTGATGGTCTTGTCCGTACGTAGCGCGCACGAATGCCAGAAATCAATTGTGACATCGGTGAAGCGTCCGTCGGGAGTGTCGGTTGGTTGTCGAAAGTCTTGTCCCCAGCAGGCGAGAGTGTTGTCGGTGCGTATCCCGCACGAACCGGCCGACCCCGAGGCCAACGCGGTGAATTGTCCGCTGGGTGGGTCAGTCTCTCCCGTGAGGTTGTCTCCCCAGCAGGTGATGGTGTTGTCAATGCGCAGTCCGCAGGCATGGTTCCCACCGGTGCTGACGGTGGTGAATTGGCCAACGGGAGGATTGGACTCGCCGTAGTTGTTCGAACCCCAGCAGGCGATGGTCTGGTCCGTGCGCAACCCACAGGAATGCTCGTCTCCTGCGGCGACAGCGGTGAATTCGTTGCAATCAGGGCTGGCGGGGTCGATGGTGACGGGGGGTTCGCCCTTGTAGCGGTACAGGAAAGTGGCTAGCTGGCCGCGAGCGACAGGTTCATCGGGTGCGAAAGTCGTGGGCCCGGTGCCGGTGGTTATCCCGTGGAGGAACATCCAGGCGACTGGCTGTTGTTGCCAAGGCGCCGTGACATCGGTGAACGGGTGATCTGTGGCGTGGGGTCTGCCTGCAAGGCGGTGCAGGAAAGCGGCGACTTCGCCTCGCGTCAGGGTGTCGTCCGGGGCGAACGCGGTGGGGCTCTTGCCATCGGTAATCCCGTTGGCGTACATCCATGAGACGGCTTTGTGCTGGTCTTCGTCGATGACATCGTTGAACGGGTGAGAGGGAGCACCTGGCTGTTCCCGCATGCGCCACATGTACAGGGCGGTGTCACCTCGGTTCGCAGCGATATTCGGTGCAAAACAGGCTGAATTGTCGGTGTCGACGATGTTGTCGTCGACCAACCACTGAACCGGCGCGGTGTAGTAGCGCTCTGGATCGACATCACCGAAACCCGCTACACCAGCTACAGGTGCAGCGGGTGCCAACAACCCGACAACCAAGCCAAACACCAAACACACTCGCCTGCCCACAGCCGCAACCTATCGCGGGCCGGCGATGTGGTCAGGCTGGGTCGATTTGACTTGTGGTAGTGGAGTCGCTGAGGGGGCTCGGTCTCCGAGTGGGGTGCGGGTGTTTCTACGCCAGCTTGGGTCTAGGCAGTGAGCAGGGCTGCGGGGATGACGGCGATGCCGTCTTGGCGGCGGTAGGCCTCGGAACCGGTGGTCAGCACCGCTGCGTCGAGCAGTTGCGGGCCGATGCGTTGCGCGAGCCAGTGGAGGTGCCTGACGTCATCATCGTCGACAGTACTCCCGAGCTTGACTTCCAGGGCGACGATGCGTCCGTCGGGGCGCTCCAAGATGAGATCGACCTCATGTTCTCCGGCGCGGGTTCGCATGTGGAACACCCGAGCCTCGTTGGCTTGGGCATAGACGCGGACCGACAACGTCACCAGCGATTCGAACAGACCGCCGAGCAGTGTGCCGTCGCGAGGAAGGATTCCCCTGCCCGAGCTGCCCTCGAGCAGTGCATCGACGTCGACGCCCAGCAACCGTGCGGCAAAGGCGGGGTCTGCCAGTTGGTGCACAGGTGCGGTCGCCACCCGCCTGAGACGGTTCGGTGTAGGCAGCCATGCTGGAGTGGGCTCGATCATCCACGCACGTTCGAGTGCGCCGCGGTATGCCAGTGCTGTGCTACGAGCCGGTGTCTGCCCTTCTCGTGTGGAGGCGGCTTGGGTGATCTTGGTGAACGTGGTCGCGGTCGAGACTGCAGCGGCGTAGGCACTCAGCCATGTTCGCAGTGAATGGGGGTCGCGGACTCGTGTCCCCTGCTCGACGATGTCGTATTCGATGATTCGATTCAGGTAGCCATCGAGCATTCCCCGGATCACCCGGTCACGCAGACCGCGAACCGCCGGCAGCCCCGAACGGACGATCTCGTTCGCATAGTCGGCCAGTGTCACGTCGCTGGATCCCTCGAGGGGCCCACGGGCACCGTCGAGCAGTTGCGACAGGCGGACGGTGCCGTTGCCGAGTCGCTCGGCGAGGGACAGCGGCCGCATTCTCAGCGTCACGATTCGCCCCGCACCCGAGTGAGTCGGCAGCTCGTTGGGCGCGGCTGAGCCTGTCAGCAGGAAACAGGAGCCCGCGAAGTCTGCATCGACTGCTCGACGCACGACATCCCATGACGCCGGGAGCCGCTGCCACTCGTCAATGAGAATGGGCTGCTCGCCTTGAGCGAGCCGCAGCGGGTCGGCGCGCGCGATCGTCAACGCAGCGTCGTTGTCGAGTCGGAACACGGTCTGCGCCCGGCGCAGCGCCGTCTCGGTCTTGCCCACCGCCCGGGGACCTTCCAGCGCCACGGCCGGCAACTCTTCGAGCAGTTCGTCGAGTTCGCTGTCCACCACACGCTCGATGTAGCCTGCCATTCATCTACTCTACACAATGGACATCTATTGCGCTACGTTTCGGACAGTCATACTCATACATTTTGGACGCGCAATACGCACAGGTACGACGGAATCCGCCTCGAATACGTTGGTGGCTCGGGGCGGGGTCGATTGGACTTGTGGTGGTGGAGTCGTAGAGTGCAGCGCATGAACTTTGCATTCTCAGAAGAGCAGGACCAGTTGCGTGAGTTCGTCCGCAGCTTCTTGGAGGACAAGTCGTCTGAAACCTCAGTACGTGAACAGATGGACACCGAGATCGGCTATGACGACGCAGTCTGGTCTCAAATGGCGGAGCAGATGGGCCTGCAGGCGCTGGCGATTCCCGAGGAATACGGTGGCCAGGGTTTCGGATTCGTAGAGCAGATAGTGGTACTTGAGGAAATGGGTCGGGCACTGCTCTGCGCCCCGTACTTCTCATCGTGTGTGCTGGCGGCCAACACGCTGCTGCACAGCGGCGACGAGGACGCCAAGAACGCCCACCTTCCCGGAATCGCCTCCGGAGAGACCCGGGCGACGCTCGCTTTCACCGAGGAGAACGGCCGCTGGGACGAGGGCGGCATCACCATGGCGGCATCGAACGACGGCGGTTCGTGGACCCTCGACGGCACGAAGATGTATGTGCTCGACGGGCACACTGCCAATCTGATCCTGGTTGCGGCCCGCAGCGATGCGGGAGTGTCGCTGTTCAGTGTTGCCTCCGACGCCGACGGCCTCACCCGGACGGCTCTGTCGACAATGGACCAGACGCGCAAGCAGGCCAAGCTGGAGTTCGCCGGTGTGGCCGCCGAACTGATCGGTACCGCCGGCGCCGGCTGGGACGTGTTGGAGACGGTGCTCGACCTGGCCGCGGTGGCCCTAGCGGCAGAACAGGTGGGCGGTGCGCAGATGTGCCTGGACATGTCGGTCGAATACGCAAAGGTAAGGGTGCAGTTCGGTCGCCCGATCGGGTCCTTCCAGGCCATCAAGCACAAGTGTGCCGACATGCTCCTGGAAGTCGAGTCGGCCAAGTCCGCCGCCTACTACGCGGGCTGGTGTGCGGCTGAGATGAACGATGAGCTGGGCCAGGTTGCTTCCTTGGCGAAGAGCTACTGCTCCGAGGCGTACTTCCATGCCGCTGCGGAGAACATTCAGATCCATGGTGGCATCGGCTTCACCTGGGAGCATCCCGCCCATCTCTACTTCAAGCGCGCGAAGAGCTCTGAGCTGTTGTTCGGAGATCCGACCTACCATCGAGAGCTGCTCGCCCAGCGCATCGGGATCTGAGCGGGCACTGGCGGGGGTGACGCGGCTTGGTCTGGGTCTTCTTCGCAGTCGGTGCGGTAGCCGTCATCCTGATCGCTCTCGTGGCCGTCGGAAAAGCGGTTGCGGAACTGGAGACCGAACGAAGCCCTGCCGTCTATGACCTCAACGACGCGGTGGAATGGATCGCCCAACGGCTTCCCGACGAGGTGACAGCCCGGATCTCCTTCGAAGACCTGAAGATGCTGCTGCGCTGGCATCTCGACTGGTTCCAAGAGGCGGGGGTGGCCTCGCGTCATGGCGAGGAGCTGGCCACCGATCAGGTCCGAGTCGATGGAGCGGTCGCGCCCCATGATGCAGCGATCGACGCGATCGTGGCCCGTTCGCTGGCCGCTGGCGGTCCTGAAGCGGTCGACGTGGTCTGCGTGCTCGACCTCCAGATGAAGTATCTGACGGCGATCGGCGCCGTCGGCGACGAGGTCGACGACTCGTGAACCGCAGAAATATCCAACACACCTGACTGCTTTTGTGCTTCACTATTGGCACCAAAGAAAGGAGGTGGTCCCGCAGTGTGTAGAAGATCTGTGACCTTGGAGGTGGCTGGCCGCTAGAACAGCTGCTGGACCACTGGCGCAAACCAAGCCAGCTCCACCCCTGGGGCTAGGTGGACCGGGAATATGTCACGCCTGGTGCGGTACCGCAAGGTGCCACCACTCCCCGGGTTTCCAGCAAACATTGTTTTCAAGCAATACTCAAGAACCGTCCCAGGGCTGTCGCGGCCCTGGGACGGTTCTCGTTTTGTTCCGTGTGAATCTTGTTCCGTGTGAATCGCTGATTCCTGCCGTTGCTGCCGCTAGGTTGCGTGCATGGAACGACCGGCTCGATTTCAGAACAGCCGCTTTCTGGGCGACAAGCGGGTTCAGGTGGTTTACGACCTCGACGACGTGGCAGAGACCGCTGTCATCGAAGAACTCGCCAACAGCGAGCATGCGTTGGCGTTCGGACCCGACACCCTTGCCGAAGCCCGCAACCGCGGCTACCGCTTGCGGTCCGTCTGACTAGCGGGTTGCCGGACTAGTGGACAGGAGCTTCACGGTTGATGGCATCGAGTTGGAAGCCCACCTCGCCCGGCCCTCCCAGAATCACAGCACAGCCCAACCAGGGTTGGTGATCGCGCACGGTTTCCCGGCTGAGGCCGGTGGTGGAATCAACTCGACTTCAAGCTTTCCCGGTCTTGCTGATCGGGTCGCCACTGAATGCGGTTGGGCCGCGCTTGCGTACTCCAGCAGGGGGATCGCAAAGTCTGGTGGCGATTTCTCGCTGGAGGGCTGGTTGCGGGACCTCAAGGGAGCGATCGCGTTCCTGCGTGAATCAGTGCATTGCGACGGCGTCTGGCTTCTTGGATTCGGTACAGGCGGCGCTCTGGCGGTCGAGGCCGGCGCCGCCGACGAGACGATCCGAGGCGTCTGCGCCGTGTCGTTGCCGGCGGACTTCAGCGACTGGGCACGCAGCCCCCGCAAGCTGTTGGTGCTCGCACGCGAGATGGGAGCGATCCGCGACAGCGCCTTTCCAGACGACTTCGGTGACTGGTCGCAGCAACTGCGTTCCGTGGATGCCAGCGAAGCGGCGACGCGCCTGTCGCCGCGTGAGCTGTTGCTGATTCATGGCAGCGAAGATGATGTCGTGCCGGTGCTCGACGCCCGTGCCGTTGCCGACGCCCATGGTTCTGCAGACTTGCGGATCATCGACGGAGCCAGCCATCACCTGCGCCACGACCCCCGTGCCGTCGCGGTGGTCCTCGGCTGGCTGGACCGCCAACGCAACCGACTGCGTTCCGAGGTCGGCTGACGCGCAGGGGTTTGCGCGGTCGACCCCGGGGCGGGGCGGATGACCGTGCGGTGATGCGTTCCGAGGTCGGCTGACGCGCAGGGGTTTGCGCGGTCGACCCCGGGGCGGATCTATCGGCTGTCGGTCCGGCGCTTCTCGCGGAGCCTCCCAAGCGCGGTCGGGTCGCCAAGGTCGGCGACACTGCGGAGGTCTTCGGTTGCGAAGACTCCGGCAACGGCCTCCCAACCGTCTGGTCTGCAGTCGAAACGCTTGGCCAGAACGGCTATGAGAATCTGGGACTTGACCGGACCGTAACCGGGCACCGTCAACAACCGGTCGTAGAGCACATCGGCGTTGTTCGGATCTGCCCAGATCAAGGCGGCAGATCCTTGGTATTCGTCGACAAGGTGCTCGCACAGCTTGTGGATTCGGCGTGCCATCATGGCCGGGAAGCGATGGATTGCGGGTTTCGCAGCGGCGACCGCGACCAGTTCCTCAGGGTCCATCGCGGCGATCTCGGCGGCGTCGAGTGCGCTGCCGAGCCTCTGGGCCAGTCGCAGGGGTGAGGCGAAAGCCCACTCGATGGGGATCTGCTGGTCGAGCAGCATGGCGATCATGAGCGCCAGCGGATCGGTATTGACCAGATGGTCGGCGTCCGGGTCGCCGCTGACCACGAGCGTGCCGTGGTGGTGCCGGCCGGGTTCAGGCACCGGTGTCCGGATGGGCCGGGTCGGGACGGTAGGGGTCGATCCCCGCATCGGCGATGGCGCGGCTGACTTCTTCACGGGTAGCGGCGCCATCTTCGAGCATGGCCGACAGCACCGCAACGACCACATTGCGGGCATCTATCTCAAAGAACCGACGAAGCGCTTCGCGGGTGTCGGAACGACCGAATCCGTCGGTCCCGAGGACATGCAGCGGGCGGGGCGTCCAGCGCGCGATCTGGTCGGGTACCAGGGTCATCCAGTCCGACACGGCCACGATCGGTCCTTCGCTGTCGGCAAGCTTCCGGGTCACGTTGGACAATTCAGGTGGCCGCTCGGGCAACAGCCGGTTGCGACGCTCCACATCCAGCGCGTCCGCGCGGAGCCGCTTGTAGGAGGTGACGCTCCAGAGTTCGGCGCCGATGTCGTATTCGTCGGCAAGTATCTGTTGGGCTTCGCGCGCGGCCAGGTTCAGGGTTCCCGAGAAGAGGATGGTTGCACGGCGCTGCGGGCCGTC
The DNA here is from genome assembly GCA_965208435.1 of Candidatus Aldehydirespiratoraceae bacterium. Lineage (GTDB taxonomy): Bacteria > Actinomycetota > Acidimicrobiia > Acidimicrobiales > Aldehydirespiratoraceae > VXYK01. The sequence continues at coordinate 3,516,754 of OZ242337.1, forward strand.
GGGACCATCGTCGAATTTGTAGATCCCGTCGGTGATGTCACGGTCCTGCACATGGTCGGGCCGCGGCGGCTGTTCGTAGTTCTCGTTGTAGATCGTGATGTAGTAGAACACGTCCTCACCGTCGGCTGAGCGCCCGTCGGGGTACATCCGGTGCAGACCGTGGCGCAGGATCGTGCCGAGTTCGTAGGCGAAGGCGGGGTCGTAGGCCTCGCACGAGGGGACTGTCGAGGCCAACAGCATGCTGTGGCCGTCCTGGTGCTGCAGGCCCTCGCCCAACAGGGTGGTCCGGCCGGCGGTGGCGCCCATCAGGAAACCGCGCGTCCGAGCGTCGGCTGCTGCCCACAAGGAGTCGCCCACCCGCTGGAAACCGAACATCGAGTAGAACGTGTAGAACGGGACCATTGGAACACCGCTGTTGGCAAAGGCGGTGCCGGCCGCGATCCACTCGGCAGTGGAACCGCACTCGGTTATGCCCTCCTCGAGGATCTGCCCGTCCTCGGACTCGGCGTAGGACAGCAGGAGGTCGTGGTCGACCGGTTCGTAGAGTTGGCCCTGCGGCGCGTAGATCCTGAACTCGCGGAACAGCGAGTCCATTCCGAAGGTTCGGGCTTCGTCGGGGACGATCGGCACCACCCGTTCACCGAATCGCTTGTCTCGGAGCAGGTCCCGCAGCACTGCGGTGAAGGCCATGGTGGTTGACACCGGCCGCCCCGAAGACCCCTTCTGAAGATCCAGGAAGGGTGTTTCGTTCGGCAGCTTGAGCGGTCGCCGGTCGCGTACGATGCGGCTCGGCAGGGGCCCGTCGAGGGCGCGGCGCCGCCCCATCAGGTACTCGCGCTCCTCTGAGTCCGGTGACGGCCGGTAGTAGGGCGGTATCCCGTCCTCGAGCGACTCCTCGGTGATCTCGTCCTCCATGTGGAGCCTGGCGCGCAGTTCCAGAAGCTGTGCCTTGGTCATCTTCTTGATCTGGTGGGTGGCGTTGCGTCCCTCGAAGCCTTCACCGAGGGTCCAGCCCTTTATGGTCTTGGCGAGGATCACCGTCGGCTGTCCGGTGGTCTCGGCGGCGGCTTTGAACGCCGCGTAGACCTTCTGGTAGTCGTGGCCCCCGCGGGGAAGCTCCTTGAGGTCGTCATCGTTGAGGTGCTCGACGAGCTTTCGCAGTCTCGGGTCCGGTCCGAAGAAGTTCTCACGGATGTAGGCGCCGTCCTCGACCGCGAACCGCTGGTACTCTCCGTCGACTGTCTCGGCCATCTTGTTGAGCAGCACTCCGTCGACGTCGCGGTGGAGCAGTTCATCCCAACGGCTGCCCCATATCACCTTGATGACGTTCCAACCGGCGCCGCGGAATACTCCTTCGAGCTCCTGGATGATCTTCCCGTTGCCTCTCACGGGGCCGTCGAGCCGCTGCAGGTTGCAGTTGACGACCCATTTCAGGTTGTCGAGATCGGAGCGGCCTGCCAACGAGATGGCGCCGAGGGTCTCGGGTTCGTCGCATTCGCCGTCGCCGAGGAAACTCCAGACATTGCTCTGTGAGGTGTCGTCGATCTTGCGCTGGTGCATGTAGCGGTTGAATCTGGCGTGGTAGATCGAGTTGATCGGGCCCAGGCCCATCGAGACCGTGGGGTACTCCCAGAACTCCGGCATCAGGCGGGGGTGCGGATAGCTCGAGAGGCCGTTGCCGCCGACTTCCATACGGAAGTTGTCGAGCTGCTGCTCGTTGAGGCGTCCTTCTAGGAAGGCCCGTGCGTAGACCCCCGGGGCGGCATGACCCTGGAAGTACACGTGGTCGCCGGGGAGTCCGTCCTCCTTGCCTCGGAAGAAGTGGTTGAAGCCGACTTCGTACAGCGCCGCGCTGGAGGCGAACGTCGACAGGTGGCCTCCGATGCCGTCTGCTGTCTTGTTGGCGCGGATCACCATCGCCGCAGCGTTCCAGCGGATTATCGCACGGATGCGGCGCTCTATGTTCTCGTCGCCGGGGAAGAAGGGTTGTGACTCCGCGGGGATGGTGTTGATGTAGGGCGTGCTGGTGGTCGGGGGGACACCGATCTGCAGTTCATTGGAGCGTTCGAGCAGCTTGGCGAGCAGGTAGCGGGCCCGAGCCTGGCCTTGGCCGGCGTGGACGGCATCGAGGGAGTCGATCCATTCGGTGGTCTCGTCGGGGTCGATGTCGGGCAGTTGGCGGGAGAAATGATCAGCCATATGTGCGTCTATTCTCGCAGGACTTTTCGGCTTTGGTTGAAGCTTCGTTTGGAAGTTGCCCGTGAAGGCCGCACAATGGGTGCATCAGTACTTCAAGCAGCAGCCCGAGTTCCGCAGTGACGGTCTTCACAGACGGCGCCTGTCTGGGCAATCCCGGCCCGGGAGGTTGGGGTTGGGTGGTACCCGGAGGCCGCTGGGCGAACGGCGCCGAGGCGGTGACTACAAACCAGCGAATGGAACTGACCGCGGTGCTCGAAGCGCTGCGCGTTGTCGGGCCTCCGATTGAGGTGGTTTCCGACTCGACCTACGTGGTCAACTGTTTCGAGGAGCGCTGGTGGGTCGGTTGGCTCAATCGGGGCTGGCGAAACTCGAGCAAGAAACCGGTTGCCAATCGGGACCTCTGGGAACCGCTGATCACCCTCTACCGCAGCGCACCCGATGAAGTCACCTTCCACTGGGTCAAGGGACACGCCGGCAACAAATGGAACGACGTCGCCGACCGTCTCGCGACGAAAGCGGCGCGCAGCCAGTCCGGTGGGAGCGGCGACAGTCTGAGCGGCGTCGACCTTGACGATTTTGGTCTTGATCTCGGTCTTGCGGCGTCCGGGGGTCCGAGCGACCCGGGCGGCCTCAGTCTGCCCGGCCTTGAACCGCCCGCGGACGACCTCAAGCTGTTTTGAGAATGCTCCGCAGCGCTCTGGAGAGTTCCGGCTGACGGAACTGGTAGCCGCCGGCCAACAGCGCCGCGGGTTCGACCCGCTGGCTCGCGTACAGCAGCTGCTGGGTCAGTTCCCGCCCGAACTTGGCCCACATCACCGCTTTGGGTGTCGGCAGGATCGTCGGTCGCCCCAGCACCTGTCCGAGGGTCTTGGTGAACTCTGCGTTGGTGACGGGATTGGGTGCGGTCATGTTGACAGGTCCGCTGACGTCGTTGTCGAGGAGCCAGATGATGCCCTGCACCATGTCCTGGATCGATATCCAGCTCAGCCATTGGCGTCCGTCTCCGATGCGTCCGCCGATTCCGAGCTTGAAGAACGGGAGCTGCGCCTCCAGGGCGCCTCCGTCGGGCGCCAATACCACCCCGGTGCGCAGATATGCGAGCCGTGTGGATGTATGCGCCGGGGTCGCAGCGTGTTCCCAGGCACGCACAACCTCCGCGAGGAAGCCCTCTCCGACTGAGCTGACCTCGCTGAGTTGTTCGTCTCCCCGGTCTCCGTAGAAGCCGATGGCCGAACCCGACAGGAACACCGATGGGGGATTCTCGGCTGCGGCGATTGCGTGCGCGAGCAGCGCCGTGGTCGTGGTCCGGCTCTCGATGATCCGGGTCTTCTGGGATTCGCTCCAGCGTTTGTCGGCTATCGGTTCTCCGGCTAGGTGTACTACCGCGTCGATGTCTTCGAGCGTGTCTTCGGCGAACTTGCCGGTAGCGGGATTCCAGAATCTGGCTTCGGTGTGGTCGTCGGTGCCGGACCTCAACAGACGAACCGGTGTGTGGCTTGCGGCTTGCAGCGCCTCGACCAGCGATGTCCCGATCAACCCGGTGGACCCGCTCACCAGTACTCGCATAGTCGTCCTCCCATCCCACTTCTCGTGCTTGGTCGAGTCAGGCTCTATGCTTGCGAATCATAGAGTGCCGAGGTCCTCAGGGAAAGGCTGAAAGGTGTCAGACGAACCGATCAAACAACGGAGAACAAGGCCCGGCCTCGGCAAGTTCGTCGCTGCTGCACTGGTGGCGGTCGCGCTGGTCGCATTCGTGGTGCAGAACACCGACAGCACTCCGGTCCAGTGGTTCTTCATCGATCGCAGTGCACCGTTGTGGCTGATAATCGTTGTTTCGGCGGTTGCGGGCGCGCTGCTCAGCGAGATCTTGGCTTGGATCATCCGCCGCCGCCGCTGACAGATCCGGGGCTGCGCGGTGCCCGTCTGACGGTCTTCGCTAGTTGAGGCTGACTACGACACTGGCGATGGCGACGCATAGTACGAGCAGCGTCAAGAAGTTCGCGTAGAAGACGCTCGCTCGCCGCTCAGAAGCTTTGGCCGACTGCTCGACAATCCCGGCGAGAGCAAGGTGGACAGCAGCGAAGCCCTCCCTCATCTCGACGCGTACTGTGTTGAGACCGGTTTCCAGGTCCCGCTTGGTTGACGCCTCAAGGGCCTTGAGGTCCTCTTTGGTGGCAAACCTCTCAAGGTCTTCTTTGGTGGCGAACCTCTCGGTCAACCTCTCAAGGTCTTCTTTGGTGGCGAATCCCTTGAGGTCTTCTCTGATCGCGTCCTCGAGAGCCTTGAGGCCCTCTTCGAGGTCCTGTTTGGTGGCGAACTGCTCCCAGCCGCCTGGTGGATGGTTCTCCATAATGTAATTCGCCTGTTCAAGACCTAGTTTCTCAACCAGTTTCTCATAGATCGCTACTCGTTGCTGCTCTGCTTCGATAGATGACACTACTCAGTTCCTTCCTGGGGTTCAGGAATTTTGCGTTTGGTTCGGGGGAAGCTTGAATATTGCGCCCGTGGCGACGTTCCGCCTGCTGAGGCCATGATACACAGAAAGCAGCTAAAATCATCCATTTAACATTCAACTTCATAAATGAGGGCGCAGACCTCCGGCAGTGTCACGCTTGTTGCGGGGTCGGTCACCGTCGATCCGCAGAGCCGGTTGAGCGGCAACTCTGGGATCTGGCTAAGGTCGTCAGTTCGTGAACGACTTCCTCATTGATCGCGATCCGATGACTTGGGCAGAGCCGGAGCGGTTTCCGTCTGCGCTTGTTCCAGCCGGGATGTTCGTCCAGGACGCACCGAGCGGGTTGGAGGTGGCGCTGGTCCACACGATGAGCAAACCGACCGCTGCGGATCTGCGCGACGGATGGTCGAGGCGCCGGGCCGGTCGTGCCAGTCCGGTGCTGCTCGTGGCGTTCTACCCGACGACCGAAGGCGAGCGGGTGTCGCTGTGCGGTCCGGTGGGCGACCCGCCGCTGGTGCATCACGACCTTGAGGTGTCGCAGGTTGAGAGGCTGGCTGAGGTCGCGTTGAGCGAACCGAGCCACCATGCTGCTACCCGCTCCCTTCTGGCGGCCGCCTCGGAACTGGACTCACCGTTTCCGGGCCTGCGCAACGTCGGCCTGTTGGCTACCCAGGAGCTCAGGGCCGGCGTTCCTGTCCGCTCCGACTGGGCGTCGGCCACCCGCAGGGCTTCGGTGTTGCTGGGCCGAAGGGGGCGCCGCTTGGTTGAGGGTCTGGGATTCCGAATCGAGACGTTGGCCACCAACGCCCAGATGCTCACGATCAACAACCGCAAGCACGCGGTGGCGGTGTTCTGTGATGACGGCGAGCCTTTCGAGGCGCCGTCGGGCCGGTTCGACAGCGCCTCGCCGGTGTCTCGGGCGCTGGCTCTGGCAGATCAGGAACGGGTCGACTGGGTGATCCTCACGCGGTCATCGGAGATCCGCCTCTATGCCGCCCGTCCTGATACTGGCGTGGGCCGCAAGGGCCGCGCTGAGACCTTCGTCGAGTTGAACCTGTCGCTGGTTCCCGACGAGTTCGCGGGCTATCTCCACTTGCTGTTCTCTGCGGAGGCCCTCGGCGAAGGCGGCACACTCCAGCAGATCCTGGAGAAGTCGGAAGACTATGTCGCTGAGTTGGCCGTTCGGCTGCGTGAGCGGGTCTACCACGAAACGGTGCCTGCTCTGGCCAGAGCAGTGGCCGCCCGACTCTCGCCCGCATCGGGCTGTGACGGCTTGAGCGAAGCTGACCTCGTCGGAGCCTATGAGCAGGTGATGGTGATCCTGTTCCGGTTGTTGTTCGTCGCCTATGCCGAGGACAAGGACCTGTTGCCCTATCGCTCCAACGGCCGGTACGCCGATCACTCCCTGTCGCGTAAAGCCCGTCTGCTGGCCGAGGATCACCACAGGGGATTCGCCGACTACGACGAGGGCGCCACCGACCTGTGGGATGACGTGTGCCAGCTTTGGGATGCGGTCAACCTCGGCAACCGCGACTGGGGCGTGCCCACCTACAACGGCGGGCTGTTCTCTGATGATCCTCAGGTGAGTCCGTCGGGGGCGGCCATCGCCGAGATCAAGCTCAGCAACGCCGAGTTCGGTCCGGCCCTGGCTGCGGTGCTCGTGGACGAGGGTCCCGAGGGCGTCGGCCCTGTGGACTTCCGTTCGCTGTCGGTGCGGGAGTTCGGCACCATCTACGAGGGGCTGTTGGAGTCGAAGCTGTCGGTTGCACAGGACGATTTGGCCGTCAAGTCCGTCAAGGGCAAGGAGAATTTCGTGCCCGCCTCTGCTGACGACGATGTGGAGGTGCAGGCAGGCGAGGTGTATTTCCACAATCGCTCCGGTGTCCGCAAGGCGACCGGCTCGTACTTCACCAAGCCCTTCGCGGTCGAGCATCTGCTCAACAACGCTCTGGAGCCGGCGCTCGACGATCACATCGCACGCTTGGACCGCCTGTGGGAATCCGGTGACGACGCGGCGTTGGCCGAGGCGTTCTTTGATTTCCGTTGTGCCGACATCGCCATGGGTTCGGCCCACTTCCTGGTGGCAGCGGTCGACCGCATCGAGGCCCGGCTGTCTGCTTGGCTCACCCTGCATCCTGTTGCGGCGATCACCGCGGAACTGAATCGTCTGCGCGACACCGCGCTCGGGGCTCTGGGCGATCTGGCTGACAGCACCGAGATCGAGAGGGGTTCCCTCCTGCGCCGTCAAGTGGCTCGCCACTGCATCTACGGGGTCGACAAGAACGGTGTCGCTGTCGAGTTGGCCCGTCTGGCGATCTGGGTGCACACCTTCGTTGCCGGCTTGCCGTTGTCGTTCCTCGACCACAACCTGGTCCAGGGCGACAGCCTGACGGGCGCGGCTTCGGTGGGCGATGCGGCCGCCGCGGTGAAGCCGAAGGGAAGCAAGGCTGAGACGTCGCTGTTCGTGTACCTGTTGGAGGAACTGTTGGAAGAGTGTCTGGATCCGCTGGCGAGGCTTGGTCGTCTCAATGACGCCGACAAGTCCGAGATCGAAGCGGCACGAGCGGCGCAGGCGGATACCCGTGAGGCGGTCTCTACGGTGAGGGCAGTGTTCGATGTGGCCACCGCGGTCCGTGCCGGGGCTATTGAGATACACCGAGACTTCGATTTCAGCCTGGAGAGCATCGCCCGATTGGCGAACGAGGAAGCGGTCCAGGAAGCAGTTCAACGCCTTGCCCCTGTCCACTATCCGACGGTGTGGCCGGAAGTGTTCGCCCGAACCGAGCGGAGCGGCTTCGACTGTCTGCTCGGCAACCCGCCCTGGGAGAAGGTCGTGGTGGACCGCGAGGTCTGGTGGGGGATGCACTTGCCCGGCGTCAGGTCGCTGCCAGTAGCGAAGCGACGCGCGCGAATCGACGCCCTGGAGGCTGATCGCCCGGACCTGGCAGCCGAGTTCGACGATGAGCACAAGAGGGCTGAAGCACTGAAGCTGGTGCTGCGAGCGACGTTCCCGAACCTGGGTTCAGGTCAGACGGACCTCTACAAGGCCTTTGCCTGGGCCAATCTCGCGCTGTGTCGTGAAGGCGGGAGGCTCGGCATCGTGCTTCCTCGTTCGGCGGTCTCCGACGCCGGCATGGCCAACTGGCGCAAGGAGATCATCGAGTCGCCTACCAGCAGTGCGAAAATCACGCGGGGGGGGGGTCTTCGGCGCGGATATCGGTGGCGACGGTCATCAACCACAAGGGTTGGGTGTTCGAGGGGGTCCACAACTCCTACACGGTGGCGCTGGTGGCGGTCACCCGATCCTCTCGGTCGTCACCTGCCTCAACACCAGGCAGTGGGCGTTCGACGGCGTCGACGGGCGCTACACGGTCGCGCTGGTCGCGGTTCGAAAACTCAACCGTAGAGCTGAGCCGAGGGGGTGGCTTTGACGGCGACCCCGACGAACCGCATGTCGCTATCTTTCCTGGGCCCGCGAGTTCACTTTCTCAATATCACGCGTTGGTGGACGGCAAACCCGAGTTGATCCCAGTTTCAGAGTTCACGCGCTGGTCCAATACTGCCGCGTTCCCTCAGATCCCCACTCGTCCCGCGTTTCGAGTGTGGCGCAAGATCAAGAGCCATCCCCGCTTCGACGGCACGGATCTGCACACACACACACACACCCCCCCCCCCCCCCCCGCTGGCGCTTCCGGCCGGTACAGGGAGATCTCAACTCAACGAACGACAGACAGAGATTTCTCAAGGACGACGGCCGTGGAGCTTCCATCCAGTCTCCGAACTTCACTCGACTCACGACAGGTTCAGATTCGTGAGCGACGATGGTATTTCCGCCCGTCACGAGAACTCGACTCCACCAATGACAGGAAACGGTTCATGAAGGACGACGGAATGGCCGCAGGCACAGCGACTCCAACGAATCGCGTTTGGCCTGTTTGCTCTGGAAAGAGTTTCAACCTCTGGCAGCCGGATACAGGCGACTATTACGACAGCGTCGTTGCCGCGAGCATCACCGCGCATCTGCAAGAAAAGCGATATCGGCGCAGCAAGGTCAAGTCTTCAGCTTTCGCACAAATCGACGAAGCACTGCTTGCCGATCCGGCAACTCTTGCTTGTATGAGGGCAAGGATCGTGTTCCGCAGAGTAGCCAGGACGACCGATACCCGTACTTTTGTATGCGCCCTTGTCCCACCCCACAGAGTCACCACAGAAGCCGCCTCCTATTTCGAACAACTCGAGGGGAGGGTGTACGACGAGGCGTATCTGTTGGGGGTTTTGTCGTCGATGATTTTCGATTGGCAACTCCGCCGCGTTATGGAATTGACGCTCAGTTTTACGGATCTAATGGCGACATCAATCCCCGATCCGGGTGAGGGACGCCCGGTGAGAGACAGGGTTGTTGAGATTGCGGGTCGGCTGGCAGCTGTGGACGAGCGCTTCGCGCGGTGGGCTTCCGAGGTCGGGGTGCTGGTCGGGTCAGCGAACGATGAGGAGACCAAGCAGGACCTGATCTGCGAACTCGACGCCTGCGTCGCCCACCTCTACGGACTGGACGAAGACGACCTGGCGGTGATCTACGAGACTTTCAGCGAGACAGTCGACTACTCCGACCGCCACACAGCGGTCCTCGCCCACTTCAGAAGGCTCACAGCGTGAGCAGCGTTCAACTACTTGTCGCGGCCCTCTCGAAGGTTGGCCCCCAATTTGCGCAGGTCTCTTCGCTTCCAGGGCCCGGGTTTATTCAGGTGCTTGTCCCCCGCCCAGACCTCCGCGCCGAAAGCAAGCGCTGTGGCGGCAGTGTGAGCGTCAGCCCACGGCAGGCGGCTAGTCAGCGCCAGCTTCGCGGCGCTGTATGTGACCTCCAACGTTGGCGGCTGAACTTGGGCATTGTGGCAGAAGTAGTTCCAGATCTCGTCGGCCGCCGCAAAACCGTCTCGTCGGGAAATGACGTAGTGGGCCTCACCAAGGTTGATGCTGCACACAATGGTGGGCAAGGGGTCCTTCAGCAGTTCATGTATCTCTGTTCGGACCAGCGTATCTCCTGCCCAGAAGCGAACAAGCGGCCATGCATCGAGCACTGCGGGGATTCGCCTGGTTTTCAGGTCTCTGCCTCTTCGTCTTCGGGGAGGAGGTACGACGTGCCGTCGTCGCGGAACACCCGCATCCTGATGATTCCCTGCCTTCCCAGATCTACGAGCGAACCGGGGTGCAGGTGCTTTAGCGCATCGCGTTCCTCGTCGAGCAGTGAGGTCAAGCTTCCCGGCGGGAATCTGTCGCGAGGAAAGTTTCTCTCGAACTCCTCGAACGCGGCCTGCTTCTCCTCGAGGGGACGAAGATGGGGCGGCACTGCTGCGCGCTCGCCGGGATCGAAGTCGTTCTGCCCTGCGGTGGCGTGGTGGCCAGCATCTTCCATGAAGCCGATGTTACAGAGATTTCATGCAATTGCAATTACTTTTGACTCTAGGCTCGGAGTAGCGGCATGAATGGGAGTATGAAGCCTGAGTTCGTCGTAAATCGTGATGGCCGAACAGTGTCTGAGGCGCTCTCCGGGTTCATCTCCCATGCGGCCACCGGGTTCGTCGGCGGAGCGTCCCTCGCTGTCGTCACTGCCTACTTCAACGTCGGGGGCTACGCGCTGCTGGCCGATTCACTGGATCAACTCAGCGGTGTGCGGTTGCTGTTAGGTGCAGAGCCGGTCCCGCCGGAGAACCCCCGCAGGGCGCTGCGCTCAGAGTCGGCCAATCCCCAGCGGGCTGCGCGCACCCGACTGCGCCTGGCACTCGACGGCCATGAGCAGAATCTCGTCATCGAGCGGGACCACCTAGGTTTCACACCGGAGGTCGATGCGGCGACCCGCCGACTGGTGCAGTGGCTCCAATCAGACACGGTCCAGGTGCGTCGGCTCGAAGGCCGGTTCATCCACGGCAAGGCCTTCCTGGTCAGCGACCATTCCCACGGGGTGGTCGCCGGGTCGTCAAACTTCACGTATGCGGGGCTGGCCACCAACCTGGAGTTGAACCTCGGGAACTATTCCCCTCATGTCGTCGGGCAGGTCGAAGACTGGTTCGACGAACTGTGGGCCGAGGCGGTCGACTATGACCTCGCAGCGCTGTTCGAGGCCCGCTTCGAGCCCCATTCCCCGCAGCTCGTGTACCTGCGGATGCTGTGGGAGTTCTACGGCTCGGAACTGCAGGAAGAAGCGGCGGCCGAGGGGGCGCCGCAGATCCATCTGACCGCGTTCCAGTCCGACGGGCTGTTCCGTGCCCGCCGCATCCTCGAGGAGCACAACGGTGTGCTGATCGCCGACGAGGTCGGTCTGGGCAAGACGTTCCTGGCGGGGGAGTTGATCCGGGAGGCGGCAATGGACCGCCGCCAACGAGTGCTGGTCATCACTCCCGCCACCCTGCGCGACGGCCCCTGGCGAGCGTTCAAGTCCGTACACAACTTGCCGATGGAGCTCGTGTCCTACGAAGAACTGATGGCCGACGCCCGCTTGAACCTGAAACACGCAACGGCTCACAAACTCGAGGCCGCAATCAACGACTACGCCATGGTGGTGATCGACGAAGCCCACAATCTACGCAATCCCAGCACGCAGCGGGCGAGTGCGCTGCGCACGCTGCTGGCCGGGTCACCACCCAAGAAACTGGTGATGCTCACCGCCACGCCCGTGAACAACAGCCTCTGGGACCTGTACCACCTGCTCGGACTCTTCTTGCGCAACGACGCAGTGTTCGCCGACACCGGCATCCGCTCACTTCGCGAACACTTCGCGAAGGCCATGACCACCAATCCCGACGACCTCACCCCCGAGCACCTCTTCGACGTGCTCGACGCGGTGGCGGTGCGGCGCACAAGGTCCTTCGTCAAACGCTTCTACCCGAACGACACCATCAAAGTCGGCGGAAAGGACCAGCCGATAGTCTTTCCGACTCCGCGGGTGCGCAAAGTCGATTACAGACTGGACGACGTGATGCCGGGCTTCTTCGAGCGCTTCGCTGATGCACTCAATCCTGAACCCGACGCCGACGACCCGGACGCTCTCAGCCTGGCGCGGTACTCGCCCTCGCAGTACCGCCTCGACAACGAAATCGACGTTTACGAGACACAGCTCGCCGGACTGCTGCGCTCCAACCTGTTGAAACGCTTTGAATCGTCTCCCCATGCCTTTGCAGAAAGCTGCGGGCGGATGGCCAGAAGCCACGAAGCGTTCCTGTCTCTGCTCGAGAAGGGCCGCGTCGCAACCGGGGACGCCCTGGCCGACTGGATCGCCGGCGACTCCGACGAGATGGAGGAAGCGCAAGTCGATACCTACCTCGGCGGCATAGTCGGCGTGACAGACGACGCGGCCGCCTATGACGTTGATCTGCTCAAAGAGCGAGTGCGGCGCGACAGGGACCTGCTCAGAATGTTTGCTGAGCAAGCCCGTAGCGTGACCCGATCAGACGACCCCAACCTGGCTGTTCTGGTCGAGGAACTCGCCGCCATCGCGGCTGAGGCTGCCTCGGAAGGCATCGGTTCGGCTGATGAGCGAAACCGCCGCAAGGTGCTTGTCTTCAGCTACTACGCCGACACGGTCGACTGGGTCTGCGAACATCTCATTGCCGCTGTCGAGAGCGACGAACGGCTAGCTCCCTACCGGAACCGGATCGCTTCGCTGTCGGGCAGTTCGGGCGCGGACGGCAAGGAAGCAGTGCTCTGGGGATTCGCGCCCCAGACCACTGATGCTCCTGAGAATTCCCGTGAGGACCTGTTCGACATTGTCGTTGCAACCGACGTGCTCGCAGAGGGAGTCAACCTCCAACAGGCCCGCCACATCATCAACTACGACCTGCCGTGGAACCCGATGCGGCTGGTCCAGCGCCATGGTCGCATCGACCGCATCGGCTCACACCACAAAGAGGTGTTCCTGCGCTGCGTCTTCCCCGACGATCGACTCAACGACCTGCTCGGCCTCGAAGAACGACTGCACACCAAACTCGCACAGGCTGCCGCCAGTGTCGGTGTGGGAGAGGTGCTGCCGGATCAAGCAGCCCAGATTGAGATCAACTTCACCGAGACCAGAGAGGAGATCGAACGCCTCCGCAACGAGGACGCAGCAATCTTCGAAAGGGGAGGAACCAGCCGGGGCGCGCTGTCGGGTGAGGAGTTCCGCCAAGAGCTGCGCCAGGCGCTCGAAGACACCGACCTGGCCCAGCAGATCAGATCCCTTCCCTGGGGTTCGGGTTCGGGCATGGCAGCATCCGCGCCCGGCGGCCGCAGCGGCTACGTGTTCTGCGCGCGAATCGGCGACCACTCCCGTCCGCTGTTCCGCTTCGTCGAAACGGGAGCCGAGGCCGAAGTGGTCGACGAGACTCTGGCCTGCCTCGATCTGGCGCGGCCCCCCTCCGGTTTCAACACCGAACGGCGACTCGATGAGCGTGTCGTTCAAGGGGCGTTCGGAGCATGGGAAACCGCCCGAGACCACATCGTGGAGCGCTGGAACTTCATGGCTGACAAGGCCAACCTCGAACCGAGGATCGTCCCACGCCTCCGCCGCGCGGCAGACATCGTTCGGGAGAACCCACCGCCCGAGGCGACCCGGGAGGAGATCGACCGTGCCATCGACACGATCAACGCCCCCTACCCCGAACGCACCATCCGCACCTTCGGGACCGCAATAAAGGCTTCCAGCGACCCCGCCGAACAAGCCCGGAAGATCCTCGCGGTGATCGAGACCCTGGGCCTGGAGCCCTACGTCCCCCCGGACCCGCTCCCCGAAATCGCCCGAAGCGATGTCCACCTGGTTGCCTGGCTCGCCCTCACCTGACTGTGATTGGTCAGTGACGCGGCACCCTTGCGCGGCCGGTATCTGCGCGGCCGGTATCTGTGTGTGGTGAGGCCGGCTATGTGGCCAACAGCTGGTCGATCCGTTCAGGCAGGTCCGCGGTGTCGACCTTGGTCAGCTCGGTGCTGCCGTCGTCGTCGATGAACACGAACGTCTGTTGGCTGGTCACCCCGTAGCGTTCCCAGACCGAGTTGTCCGTGTCTGAAACGTGGATGAGGTCCATCGCCCCGTAGCTCGCGACGAAGCGCTCAAGATCGGATTCCGAGGTGGTTGCGCCACCCACACCGATGATGTCGAGTTCTCCGGCGAATTGTTCCTGCACCCATGCGACCGCACCGGCTTCTCGTTGACAAGTCGGTCACCATGGCGCCCAGAACCACAGCACGAGGTCCTGCCCCGCGTAGTCGCCGGCATCGAACTGGCCGCCTCCAACTGTCTCTTCGGTCCAGTCGTGGGGCCACGCGACCGCAACGGAGCCGCCTGCATCCGAAGCAGGCGCCGACCCCTCGGTGTTTGGAGAGGAAGCCTCCGTCGTTGTTGCCGCCGGATCCTGCGCGGTGGTGTTGTCGCCTCCGTCTCCGCAGGAGCTCGCGGCGAGCAGCAGCGCAACAACGGCGGCGATGACCCGCGGGTTCAAGCTGCGGTGCATGATCCCATGCTAGGGGACAGGGCCAGGATCTGCCCGCGGATCTGACTGTGAGTTAAGTGTTGCGGCGCATGAGGTCGTGTTTCGCCTGTTTGAGGCTCAGAGCGCAGCAGCGCTGTCGGTCTGCAACTGCGTTGGTATCCTTGCCTGAACAGCAGTGGACCGGAGGAAGTCGGGGACGAGGCAGCGATGAGCACCCGGAAGTTGATCGGAGTATCCCTGATTGTCGGGCTGGCGATTCTTGTGGCGGGAACGGTCCAGCTGCTGATGATCGTCGGTTGAAGAGAATCTGCGCAGGTAGCATGAGGCCCGTACACAGAGGAAGTCCCATGGAGACGCAACACGATGTGATCGTCATCGGCGGTGGCCCTGCGGGGTACGCAGCCGCGCTGTACGCCGCTGGCATCGGACTGAACGTGGGACTTGTGGAGAAGGGGGCGCTCGGCGGCACCTGCCTGCATGTCGGGTGCATTCCCGCCAAGGAACTGCTGGAGACGGCCCACGTGTATCGGACGGTCCGCAAGGCCGCCGACTTCGGCGTTAACGCAGGCGCCCCGGAACTCGACTGGGACGTCACGATGAAACGCAAGCAGACCATCATCGACCAGTTGGTGGCAGGACTGGGCTCAATGATGAAGGGCCGGAAGGTGACCGTCTACAACGGCGTCGGCACGCTCGGCGCCGACCGGGCCGTGTCGGTCTCCCGAGACGGGGAGACCAGCACGCTGAGCGCTCCGTCGGTCATTCTGGCCACCGGGTCGCTGCCGCGCACGATTCCAGGATTCGAGGTGGACGGCAAATTCGTCATGACCTCCGACGAACTGCTGTCGATCGAGTCGCTCCCGCAGAGTGCCGCGGTGATCGGCGGCGGCGCCATCGGCTGTGAATTCGCCTCCATGATGGCCGACCTCGGAGTTGAGGTCACCGTGATCGAGGCGTTGGACCAGATACTGACCGGATGCGACAGCGACGCAGCCAAGGTGGTGGCGCGCAGCTTCAAGAAACGCGGGATCACAGTACGCACCTCTGCTCCGGTCCACGGCCATTCGGTCGACCCCTCCGGTTCGCACACGTCAGTGTCCTTCGGAGACGGCGAGTCTGTGGACGTTGAGTTGGTGGTGGTGTCCGTCGGGCGTCGCCCCAACGCTGATCTGTTGGGTTTGGGTGGCACCGCGATTGCGCTCGACGAAAGGGGATTCATCCCAGTCGACGGTCGTTGTCGCACCGCGGAGCCGGGGGTCTGGGCGGTCGGCGACCTGATCGACACACCGCAACTGGCCCATGTGGCGTTCGCCGAGGGGATGCTGGCGGTGACCGACTCGTTGGGGGAGGAACCGGCGCCGCTGGACCACCACGGGACGCCGTGGTGCATCTACTGCCATCCCGAGGTGGCCTTCGCCGGGCACACGGAGTCCTCGGCGGTCGAGGCGGGCTACGAGGTCGTGACCTCGTCACACCGGTTCATCGGCAACGGTCGGGCGAAGATCGTCGGGGACACCGACGGCATCGTGAAGGTCGTCGCCGAGAGGCTCCCCGACGGCACGGGCGGGCAGATCCTTGGAGTCCACATGGTCGGGCCCTGGGTCACAGAGCAGCTCGGACAGGCGTATCTGGCTGTCAATTGGGAGGCCACGGTCGACGATGTGGCGGCCTTCATCCAGCCTCACCCCACGATGAGCGAACTCTTCGGAGAATCGGTGTTGTCATTGACGGGGCGGTCGCTTCATGGTTGATGCAAGACTGGACCCCCAACCGATGAGAAGAGGACTTGATGGCTGATGTGACGATGCCCCAGTTGGGAGAGACGGTCACCGAGGGAACGATCACCCGCTGGTTCAAGGCGGTCGGCGATCACGTCGAGATGGATGAGATCCTCTTCGAGGTCTCGACCGACAAGGTCGATTCGGAGGTGCCGTCGCCCATAGCGGGCACGTTGACCGAGATATTCGCCAACGAAGGCGACCTCGTCGAGGTGGGACAGGTGCTCGCCCAGATCGGTGATCCGGCCGCCGCGCCGGCCGTGGCTCCGCCGTCCGCGGAGCCGCAGGTCGCATCCGAGCCTGAGCCCGATCCCCAACCTCAGCCCGAGCCTGAACCTGAGCCCAGACCCAAGACGGAGCCGGAACCCGTGGTGCCCGTTGTTGAACCCGTAGGCACCGCGATCGCAGCAGAACCTCAGTCCTCGAGCCTTCCGCCACCGCCTCGGCCACCCACGCCCGCAGACACAGCAGTGGAGCGGCCGACTGAGCCCCCGGCCGACGGACCCTCAGGGCGCGGCGGGTTGTCGAGTTCGCTGATGTCTCCGGTGGTGCGTCGGTTGATAGCCGACAACGGACTCGACGCCTCAATGATCGTCGGCACGGGCATCGCTGGTCGCATCACCCGCTCCGACGTCGAAGCGGTGATTCGTTCGGGGGCCGCCGCCCAGTCTGCACCGCAGGAGCAGAGCCCTGGAGAATCGTCATTGCCGCCGCCTCCGGCCCCGGAACCCGCTGCCGCACCGAGTGCTCCAACGGCTCCAGCCGCGCCACCGGCGGTCAGCGCGCCGCCGCCGATCGAAGTCGCAGCGCGTGACAAGGTTGTTGCGCTCAACAACATCCGCAAGCGCACCGCGGAGCACATGGTCATGTCGAAGAGCGCGTCGCCCCATGTGCTCACCGCCATGGAAATCGACTATGAGGGTGTTGAGAAGATTCGCAGGATGCTCAAGTCTGGTTGGAAGGCCGAGGAGGGTTTCAGCCTCACCTACCTGCCCTTCATCGCCCGGGCGGTCGTCGACGCCTTGCGGGAGTATCCGCACCTCAATGCCAGCTTCGGCGGTGACCATCTGGTCGTCCATGACGAAGTGAACCTGGCGATCGCCGTCGACATCGACTTCAACGGCCTGCTGGCGCCGGTTGTCAGGGGCACCGAGGGCAAGCGGCTGCGCCAGATCGCCCGGGACATCGTCGATGTCGCCAGCCGGGCGCGCACCAAGCAGTTGATGCCCGATGAGCTCTCAGGCGGCACTTTCACGCTGACCAACGCCGGGCAGTACGGCACCATGATGCAGTTCCCGATCATCAACCAGCCCCAGGTGGCGATCCTGTCTACCGACGGCGTGACGAGGAAGCCGGTTGTGGTCACCGATTCCTACGGCAACGAATCGATCGCCATCCATTCGGTCGGGGTGCTGGCGATGGCCTGGGACCACCGTGCTTTCGACGGTGCCTATGCCGCGGCATTCCTCCATCGGGTCAAGGAGATCATCGAGACCCGCGACTGGGAGGCGGAGGTCCGCTGAGCGGGTCCGTGCGCAACGGTCCGGTTCCGGCCGAGCGGACTCTGCGGGTCCGCTGGTTGGGACGGGTCGCCTATCGTGATGCGCTCGGGTTGCAGCGGGCGTTGTTCGCCAACCGCCGACACGAGTATCTGCTGTTGTTGGAGCATCCCCATGTCGTGACGACGAGCCGGCGCACCCCGACCGAGCATCTGCTCGCCGACGTCGAGTCGCTCGGGGCTGAGCTGATCGAGGCAGACCGGGGTGGTGACGTGACCTACCACGGGCCGGGTCAACTCGTTGCTTACCCCATTGTTGAGGTGCCGGGGCGCCGCGGTGGAGGGATGGCCGACACAGCAGCGTACGTGGCTTCGCTCGAACAGGTGTTGATAGAGACGCTCGGAGACCTCGGCGTGCATGCCGGTCGTCTCAGAGGATGCACGGGAGTCTGGGTCGAACCCGAAACGAACTGGCCCCAAAAGATAGCCGCCATCGGGGTGCGGATAGCGCGGGGACGCTCGATGCATGGGGTGGCGCTCAACGTCGACCCGGATCTGGGCTGGTTCGAGCGGATCGTGCCGTGTGGCATTGCTGACAAGGAGGTCACCTCGCTGGCCGCGCTCGGGGTCGACGTCTCGATGTCTGAGGTGGTCGAGGTGTTCACGCAACGGGTCGTGGACACCTTCGCGCCGCACGGGTCGGTCGATTGTGCAGGGGTCGGGTTCAGAACCAGACCCGGCGATCTTGCGCCGTTCACCCGCGGCGAAGGTCCCGGCACACCCGTCGGACGATCAGGAGTCGGACACGGATCCGAGCAGCCGGCCCTGGCACTGGCTGGACAAGCACTGTCTGGGCAGGCACTGTCTGAACCGACACCGTCTGGGCAGTTCTCTGAACAGGCGGACGGCACCTCGGTCAGGCTGCTGGGCCGCCTTGCTCAGGCTGGGGCGACTGACCACGACCCGGTGCGGCTGCGAGCCCGCAAACCGCCCTGGATGCGGGTGAAGTTCGATCCTGGCCCCGAGTATCGCCGGGTCCGATCCACGATGCGGCAACTGGGACTCGTGACGGTGTGCGAAGAGGCAGGCTGTCCCAATATCTCCGAGTGCTGGAACGACGGCACAGCGACTTTCATGATCCTCGGGGACCGCTGCACCCGAGCTTGTGGGTTCTGCCTGATCGACACACGACACCCTGAGGCGCCGGACCCCGAGGAGGCGACCCGAGTGGCTGAAGCGGTCGAGCTGATGGGGTTGCGCCATGCCGTCGTCACCATGGTGGCTCGAGACGACCTCGACGACGGCGGCGCCGGCGCCGTGGCCGAAGTCGTTGCTGCGATCCGTGAGCGCACACCGCAGTGTCGGGTGGAGACCCTGGTCTCGGACTTCAAGGGATGCGAGGAATCGCTCGGAAAGGTGTTCGATGCTCGACCCGACGTGTTCAACCACAACATCGAGACGGTCGCCCGCCTGCAACGCGCGGTGCGCCCTTCGGCCGGCTATGCGCGCAGTCTCTCGGTCCTGGCCCGGGCCAGAGCGGCCGACTTGACAGCCAAGTCGTCGATAATCGTGGGGATGGGAGAGAGCGACGGCGAGATTCGCCAGACCCTCACGGACCTGGCCGCGGTCGGCGTCGACATCGTCACGATCGGCCAGTACCTGCGTCCGACTTCGCACCATCTGCCGGTGGCGCAGTGGTGGCAGCCGGAACGGTTCGAGGAATGGAAGCGCTTCGGCGAGTCGGCGGGGATCGGGCATGTGGAGTCGTCCCCGCTGACCCGTTCGAGCTACCACGCCCGCCAATCGGTGGACCGATTGGTCGATGACAGCGGATGACCCCGTTGCCTACCTACTATTGGACACCATGGGAACTGTGAACACAGCGGACGGGTCGAGCACGATGTTCGCGCAGCGGCTCGACCGCGCACGAGCCGAGATGACCGCGCAGGATGTGGACGTGCTGCTGTTGTCGGTCGGGGCCGACCTCCCGTACTTCTGTGGATACGAGGCGATGCCTCTGGAGCGGATCACCATGCTGGTGGTCCCCCGCGACGGTGAGGCCACGCTGGTCGTCCCCGGTCTGGAAGCGCCACGGGTCGTGCCGCGTCCTGAGGTGTTCGCGGTCCGGCCGTGGTCTGAGACCCAGGACCCGATCGCCGTGATCGCCTCGTTGACGGGTCCAGCGTCGACTGCCGCGGTCGGTGATCAGATGTGGTCGGGATTCCTCGTGGATCTGATGTCTGTGAAACCGAATACCGTGTTCCGCCGAGCCAGTTCGGTTACCGGCGCGATCCGAGCGGTCAAGGACTCGGCGGAGATCGAACGGCTGCGCGCCGCGAGCCGTGCGGTGGACGCGATCGCGAAGCGTCTGCAGGCCGGAGAGATCCCGCTGATCGGTCGCACCGAGGCGGAGGTGTCGGCAGAACTCGGCCGCCAGATCATTGACGAGGGTCACGATCGAGTGAACTTCGCCATCGTGGCGACCGGGGAGAATGCCGCGAGCCCACACCACGAGGCGGGTTCCCGGGTGGTTTCTGAGGGAGAGGCACTCCTGTGCGACTTCGGTGGCACGATGATCGGCGACGACGGTGTCGGCTACTGCTCCGACATCACCCGATGCGTCTGGGTGGGGCCGCGGCCCGATCGTGAGTATCTGGAGGCCTATGCAGTCCTGCATGAGGCGCAGGCCGCCGCGGTCACAGCAGCTGAGGTCGGAACCCCGGCACAGGAGGTCGACCGAACCGCACGCGATCGTATCGCTGCAGCCGGATTCGGCAGTTACTTCGTTCACCGAACCGGGCACGGGATCGGCGTTGAGGCTCACGAGGAGCCCTACATCGTTGAGGGCAATGAAGCACCCCTGGCAGCGGGCAATGCGTTCTCGGTCGAGCCGGGAATCTACATGCCGCAGCGGTGGGGTATGCGCCTCGAGGACATCGTCGTCGCGACTGAGGCTGGACCCGAGCCGTTGAACATCGTGGACCATCATCTCGCAGTCGTGGAGGCATAGAGGCCGAGCGGGCTGCCCCCAACGCGACTGCGCCTAGCCAGACCTCTGGCCACCGAGGCGAACTTGGTGTAGATTGCCCCCAACGCGACTGCACCTAGCGGGGCCGTGGCCCGAGCGGCCCGTGAGTGCAGCGACAAGAGCAGGAAGGACACGCTGCCCCGCGATGCGGCATCACCTGCCCGTGTGTGTTCTTGGAACCCGAGGCTTCCCCGAGGTGCACAGACGAGTCTGGTGGCTGAGTCTCGTGGCGCGAGCGGTAGCTTGACTCGGTGATCCGCATAGACGCCGCCACGGTCCTCGTGCAGTGGGCGGCGGGTGGATGGGTTTTCTTGTGGGTCACGACGCGGCGTCGCGAGGTCGGTCTCGGCTACGGGTGGCTGCAGCGAACGATATTCCTGCTCATGGCGGCGGGTTCGCTGGTCGCAGCGCTGGCGACGCAAGTGGTGTGGACACGGGAAGTGGCCACGGTCGCGTTCATGGCCGCGGGTTGTGTTGCACTGGTTGTGTCGATAGTCCGCCGCTCAGCGGGCGTTTCAGGACAGCGGGCACTTCGCGAACGGCGTTCCGAACGCGTGGCGGAGATGACTGGTATTGACCGTGCCGAGCCGGCGTTCGACGACTCTGCTGTGGAGTTCCCCCCGCACCTGGATCTGCTCGCGGCAGTGATCGGTCTGGTGGCGGTACTGTTCGCCTCGATCCAGGCAGGCGACCCGGTGGCTCTGTCGATCGCCCGTGGGTTGGTCAGCGCCCTGTTCCTCGGTGTCGTGTCCGACGCCATGCTTCTCGGTCACTGGTATCTGGTGCAGCCCGGTCTGGCGAGGGGGCCGATCCTGGAACTGGTCCGCTGGACCGGCATTGTCTGGTTGCCCGAGACCGTCCTGATGCTCTGGCCCGTCGGAATGGTCTCGGTGCTCAACGGCACGATCGACGACGCCTACAACGGGCTGCTCGGGTGGTTCTGGGCAGCGTGCGTGGTGACCACGATCGGGCTTGTGGGAGTCACCCGTGCGGCCCTGACCGAACGCGCCTATTCGGCGGTCATGGCCGCCACCGGTTTGATGTATCTGGCCATCCTCACCGCTTTCGGCCAAGACCTGGTCGCCCGCATCCTCCTCGCCCCCTGATCCAGCCCGCCCCCGGTAATCAGCACAGCCAGATCTGAACGTGGCCCGTGTTTGAACCCGTGTGCGCCGAACACGAGTCTCTCGTTCAATTTTGTCCCCCTGTCGGTAGGCGCCTGACAATGGGGCATCTTGACAATGAGTGTCGTAGTATTTCAAGTTGCGTTGTGAAGTTGGACAGTGTAGGTTCGGCTGCATGGACACGGTGGCAGGTACGGCGGTTGACACGACGGTTCTGACGGTTCTCGGGACTGCGTTCGGCGTGATGTTCGCGACGATTACAACGTTGATGATCGCATCCATACGGTTTCAACACCGCGACAGCATCCAGATCCGCGACCGGATCGAACGATCCAGCAGTAAGAATCGCAAGCTGAACGAAGGCTCCAACAAGATGCTCCGCGACGAGATCGAACGTTTGGAAGTGAGGCTGACCGGCAAGCTCGAAGAGCACTCGCGTGCCGCTGAGCGGAACCACGACAAGGTGGTGACGAGCCTCGACGACGTACGGGATCGCTTGGCACGCGTCGAGGGCCACCTCGGAATCGGGATCCCCGCACAATCCGACTCCGACTCCAACGACGACAGCAGCGAGGCTGCATAGTGAGTGCCCGCCGACCCGGCGGAGGCACGCGCAACAGTCTCACGAAACCCGCTGTGATACGGCATGACGGAAACCGGAGTCGTGAGGCTCGGGGTCCACGGGTAAGCTGATTCGTGGTCAGGTTCATACACTCCGCAGACTGGCAACTCGGGATGACCAGGCACTTCCTCGGAGACGATGCCCAGGCACGTTTCAGTGCAGCGAGGCTCGATGTCATTGAGCGGATCGGGAGCCTCGCCGTTGAGGAAGACTGTGACTTCGTGGTGGTGTGCGGCGACGTGTTCGAGTCGAACCAGGTACAGCGGCAGGTGCTTCTGCGTGCCTTCGAGAAGATGGCCGCGACACCGGAGGTCACCTTCTTTCTGCTGCCGGGCAACCACGATCCGTTCGATGCGTCGTCAATTTATCAGTCCTCTACGTTCACCAAGCACCAGCCCGACAATGTGAAGGTGCTCGAAACATCCGATCCGGTGCAAGCAATGGTCGGTGTCGAACTGGTAGCCGCGCCTTGGCTCAACAAGCACCCGATCTCCGACCTGGTGGGCGATGCATGCGAGGGGCTCAACCTGACCAGTGCCGTCCGCATAGTCATCGGGCACGGTGCTGTCGACTCGATGTCGCCGGATCCCGACGATCCGAAGCTCATTGTGACGGATCCCTTGGAAGACAGCATCAGATCGGGTTTGGTGCATTACGTCGCCTTGGGCGACCGCCACTCGACGACCGATGTGGGCGCTACTGGCCGCGTCTGGTATGCAGGAGCACCCGAACCCACCGATTACGACGAGGTCGAACCCGGAAACGTGCTCGCCGTAGACCTTGACGTCAACCGTATAAATGTCACTCGGCGGCGGCTGGGCACCTGGAAGTTCGTGCGCCGTGAATGGGAACTGAGCGCGGATGAGGACATCGACGAGCTTGAGGGTTGGCTGGACGGTCTCAACGACAAGGACCGCACCATCGTGAAGTTGTCGATCATCGGCCAAGTCTCAGTAGCTCAGAAGGCTCGTCTCGACAGCGTGCTGGAGCACAGCGCCGATCTGCTGGCGGCTTTGGAGACCTGGGAACGACGCAGTGACTTGGTGGTGATCCCCGACGACGCCGACCTCGATCATTTCGGGCTCTCGGGCTTCGCTCGCGATGCCATGCTCGACCTGAGCGAACAGGCTGAGGATTCCAGGGACGCGGAGTTGGCTGTTGATGCCCGTGAAGCTCTGGCGCTGCTGTACCGGCTCGTGGGATCGGACTCATGAGACTTCTTCGCGTGCGTTTGTGGAACTACCGCGGCGTCACCGCAAGCGACGTAAGTTTCTCGCCCAGCGGCGTCACCATCGTCGAGGGCCCCAACGAGGCCGGTAAGACGTCCATGGCCGAGGCTCTTCAGCTGGTCATCGACTTTCCAGACTCCTCTCGAAGAAAACAAATCAAGGCCGTGAAGCCAGCCGACCGTGATGAGGGTCCTGAGGTTGAGATCACCCTGTCCTCAGGCAAATACGAACTCACATGCCGAAAACGGTGGCTCAAGTCTCCGCAGACGACTCTCAAGATCACAGCGCCGTTGAACGAGAACCTGACCGGACGAGAGGCCGACGACCGGTTGAAGCAGATCCTCGACGAGACCCTCGATGAGCAGCTTTGGCGCGCGTTACGCATCGAGCAGGGCAAGGATCTGAGTCTCCCGCTCTTCAACTTGCCGTCGATGGGCAGAGCCTTGGACAGCGCCGCCGCGGGGGATCTTGCGACCGACCGCGAGGACGCCCTGTGGGACCGCATCGGTGAGGAGTACGACAGGTACTGGACTCCGGGTGGCAGGCCCAAAGGGGAGCGTGTTTCATCAGCGGACAAGGTCGATGAGGCTCGCAGCAAGGTCGCTGAACTGGCTGGGCAACTTGATGAAGTCGAAGATGATGCCAAGAGAATGATCCGGCTGATCGCCGAAGCGGTCGACCTCGAAGCAACTCAAACAAGGAACGAGTACGAGGAGGCTCAACTGACCGAGCGGTGGGAGTCGACGCAGAGCCTGCGCTACAAAGTTGAACAACTGGCGGCCGGCTACGAAGCTGCCGAAGCGAACAGAGACCGCGCCGTCGGCCATCAGCAACGGCGCCAAGAGTTGATTGAAGCTCTGACCGACGCCGACGAGGCTCTGACTGCTCTCGAAGCCGAAGCCGAGCAGGCGGCTCCCGCTCTTGCGGTGAGCACTCGTCGCAACGAGGATGCCGCCACCGCGCTCGCTGAGGCACGCACTGCGCTTCGGTCCGCCCAAGCCGAGCACCGGCTGGCTATCGAGGACCGAGACCATCTGCGCCAGAAGATCGAGGTGGTCCAACTCAGGGAACGTCATGAGCAATACACCAAAGCTGCGCAAGCTCTGAGCGAGGCTGAAGAGCATCTCAACTCAGCCAAGGTTGACGACGCCATCGTGGAGGTGATCGAACGAGCCCACCTCGACCATGAGCGGGCCAAGGCGGCAGCCGACAGCGCCGCCGCCTCAATCGAGACGACCGCTCTCAGCGACGTCATGGTGAGCTTCGACGGCGACGAAATCGAGTTGCCCGCAGGGGAGGTTGAACACACCCTCGTGGACAACGAGGTGACGCTGGTTATTGCCGATGCCGCTCAGGTGCGAGTCAGCGCAGGGCCCGACTCCAAAGACTTGGCCGACGAGCGCAGTCGAACTCAACAGGTCTACCTGCAACTCTGTGAGGAGGCCGGAGTAGTTGATCTGGCCGAGGCCCGCTTGGCCGCGCAGCAACGGCAAGAAGCCCTGCACAAGCGTGAGGGTGCCAACAATGAAATCGAGCGGGCACTCCGCGATCTCAATCCCGAGACTCTGCTCAGCAAGGTCAAAGGACTTACCAAGCGGGTCGATTCCTATCCACAGGAGCGATCCGCCGATGCGGCCCTGCCCGAGGACCACGACACAGCGCAACGGACAGCTGGCGAAATGGAGCGCGCGCTCGACATTCGTCAAGACGAGAGCCTCGCCCGCGAAGAGACTGCCGAAGAGGCGGCTGAAGCCCTCCATGAGTCAAAAGTAAACGAGAGTGTACTCGCGGCGAGAGTCGAAGATGCCCGCAACAGAAAGAAGCACGCCGCAAGCCAACTCGCCGACGCCAGAGAAGCCAGTGAAGACGCCGCTCTCACAGCCGAACTCGCATCGGCCCAACAACAGGCCGAAGCCGCCGAGGCGGATCTCAAGGACGCACAATCCGAACTCGACGCAGCAGATCCCGATTCCCTGGCAGCTCTCCTGGAGAACGCTCGCGAAGCCACAAGACGAGCCGTCAAGGATCTGCAGACCAACAGTGACGAGCAGAACAAGTTGAGAGGCAGCCTGGATCTCCGCGGCGAACGAGGCTTGCACACCCTCCACAGCGAAGCGCTCAGCGCTCTAGAGCACATCGAGCGCCGGCATGACCGCACAGAATCGCGCGCGAGGGTCGCACTTCTGTTGAAAGAGACGTTCGAGAAACACCGCCGACAGGCCCGACAGCGCTACATCGGCCCCTTCAAGGAACAGATCGACCGGCTCGGAAGGATCGTCTTCGGCCCGACATTCGCTGTGGAGCTCTCCGACGACCTGCGAGTCGTGCGCCGCACACTCGGCAGCACCACCCTCGATGTAGACCACCTCAGCACCGGCGCCCGCGAGCAGATCGGCGTCCTGAGCCGACTCGCATGCGCCGCCATCGTCAGCCCCGGCGACGGCGGAGTCCCCGTCATGATCGACGACGCCCTCGGCTGGAGCGACCCGCAACGCTTGGCGACCATGGGTGCCGCCATCAAGACTGCAGGCAAGCAGTGCCAAGTCATCGTGCTCACCTGCACTCCGGGCCGCTACTCCCACGTCGGAGAGGCCGAAGTCGTCAAGCTCTAGCAGTCCGGATGTCCGACCGCCTGCGGCTGACACGCTGTGTTGGTACACCCCCTGGGACTCGAACCCAGAACCTGCGGATTAAGAGTCCGTTGCTCTACCAAATTGAGCTAGAGGTGCGTGAATAGCCGGAGGCGATTCTACGGGTGACGAGGGGACTCGAACCCCCGACCTCCTGGACCACAACCAGGCGCTCTAACCAACTGAGCTACGCCCACCATGCCGGACCCCTCCCCGGGCGGTCGGCCCGGCTCGTCCGGGCCGATCACCGAGTTCCTGACAGACCCTGAGCTGGGACGAGGTCGCCGACGGCGCGGATGGCGAACCGCTTATTTTGAAGCTGCCGATGTGCTTGAACGGATCGGGGAGTTCGGCGACCTGTTCAAAGGCACGGTTACGGTGCAACAACAACTCCCCACCGCCGCCACTTGATCCGATCTGTCTGTGTCGGTGTCCGATTTTGTCTGCTGGTGTCCGCCGGTGTCCGATCTGCCCGCCGGTGGCCCGAGCGGCCCCGTGAGCGCAGCGAACAAAATAGAGGCAAGTGGAATGCAGCGAACAAGAGCGGCCCCGCGGAGCGCAGCGAGCAAAGAGCGGGGGACAACAGGTCTCTTGTGAACCCACGATGTTCAATCCCCGGACTCGACGCGTCAAGCTGGACTTGATGCTTCGCGCCCATTCCAACTCGTTCGGCTTCGGCGGCGTTGGACAGATCGGCATGGGGCGCTACAGTGGCGGAAAAGTGGATTATACGGCCTTCAGCAATCCGAAGGCCGTCCACCGGCAGGGCTTGATGCGCCGGTTCACTGGCATCTTCTTCCCGCCGCTCAAGAGTGAACGCGCCCGCCGAATTCTCCGGTCTCAGGTCGGGGTGAAGGAGTAGCAATGAACACAGAGAAAGTCGTATTGGTTACCGGTGCGTCGTCGGGCATGGGCTACAGCGGCGCGCAGCAGCTTGTCGATGCCGGTTTCGTTGTCTACGCAACGTCGGACACGTTGGATGGCATGTCACCGCTGCAAGAACGAGGCGCCAAGGTCCGCGCCCTCGACGTCACAGACGAGGCGATGATGGTTGCGTGTGTCGACGAGATTGTTGCGGAGGAGGGCAGGATCGACGTTCTCATCAACAACGCCGGCTACGGATCCTACGGCGCTCTCGAGGACGTGTCGATGTCTGAGGCACGCCGCCAGTTCGACGTCAATGTGTTCGGCCTGGCTCGGCTCACCCAACTCGTGCTGCCACATATGCGGGCTCGGCAGTCCGGCACAATCGTCAACATCTCTTCTGTCGGCGGCGTGACCAGCGAGCCGCATGGCGCTTGGTACCACGCGACGAAGTTTGCAGTCGAGGGTCTCAGCGATTGTCTGCGTCAGGAGGTATCCCAGTTCGGGATCAACGTCGTCGTCGTCTTGCCGGGCGCAGTTCACTCGAACTGGAGTTCGCTCGCCTGTGAGTTTCTGCTGGACGCGTCCGGCGGTACCGCCTATGGCGACCTGGCCCAAAAACACGCGTCGTTCCTCGAGAGGATCCATGAGGGAGCGTCCGACCCGAGCGTGATCGGCAAGGCGATGGTCGAGATTTGTGAGGCCTCCAAGCCCAAGACCCGTTACGCCCGCGGGAAGCACGCCCGAACTGCGTTGATCATGCGGCGGCTCCTCTCGGATCGAATGTATGACCGGTTTATACTCTCCTTGCTTAGGAGGCGGTAGCACCGGGAGAACAGACTCTGTCGCCGCGTGCGTGAAGGCCGGGCTCCATTCGCTGTCATGACGTCGGCGTGCCCGGTCTTCGATGGCATCGAGAACCTTGTCCGGCGTGAACGAAGCAAGCGACCCGAACCCGTCGGCGAGTTGCGCCTCGCCGTTCCGGGCTGCATCCACCGCATCGCTGGGTGGTCCCCAGCCAAGGCGTGTCAACTCACAGATTGAGTGGCTCCTGGCAGCCAACCGGCGGTGTTGGTACACCCCCTGGGACTCGAACCCAGAACCTGCGGATTAAGAGTCCGTTGCTCTACCAAATTGAGCTAGAGGTGCGTGAATAGCCGAAGGCGATTCTACGGGTGAACGAGGGGACTCGAACCCCCGACCTCCTGGACCACAACCAGGCGCTCTAACCAACTGAGCTACGCCCACCATGCCGACCTTGATCCGTGCGGGCAGCTCAGTTCAAGGCCAAGCAACGAGTGTACCGGAACTGTGGTGCTCGGCGTACGATTAATCTGCCTCCGTAGCTCAACTGGATAGAGCAGCGAGCTTCTACCTCGCAGGTTGCAGGTTCGAGTCCTGTCGGAGGTGCGCTCTGTTGTCGCCGGGCGTAGCCGGAGCCGTGGTGTGTTGTTGCGGGGCGTGGGTTGGGGCGGGTTGCTCGGTAGGGTCGCGGGATGGCGAATCACGGAATGCAGATCAGCTACGTCGAACTTCCAGCACCGGAGTTCGAGGAGACGAAGCGGTTCTACAGCCGAGTGTTCGGCTGGGAGTGGACGCAGTACGGTCCGGTCTACGCGGCCTACGAAGGAGGCTCAGTGGAGGTCGGGCTCAATGGCGGGGCGGTGCCGGCCCCGGCCCATGCCCAGGGAGGAGAAGACTCGATCGGCCCGTTGGTGCTGCTCAGTTGCGACGACCTCGAAGCCGAAGAAGCGGACGTCGTCGCCGCGGGCGGGGTGATCGTCTCGCAGATCTACCCCTACCCGGGCGGCCGACGGTTCCACTTCTCAGATCCGAGCGGCAACATCTTGGGCGTGTACCAGTCAGACCCGCTATAGCGGAACCGAAGCACCGAGAGTCTCTCTCAGATGTTCACAGCAGGGATGATCCGCTGGCCGTACGCGTTCAGCGTCTCATCTTTTTGATCATGCATCAGATAAATGGCGAATTGATCAACGCCGAGGTCGCGCAACTCACGCAAGCGGCTGATGTGGTCGGCCTCATCCCCGAGGATGCAGAATCGGTCGATTACCGCGTCGGGAACGAATTCTGTGTGAACCGCCCCGGACCGTCCGTGCTCTGCGTAGTCGTAGCCCTCCCGACCTTTGATGTAGTCGGTCAAAGCTGAGGGGACCGCGTCGCTCATGTCGCCGTAGCGCCCGACCAGATCGGCGACATGGTTGCCGACCATCCCTCCGAACCAGCGGCACTGGTCTCTTTGATGGTCCAGATCCGAGCCGACATAGGCGGGCGCAGCCACACAAATATAGAGATCGTCGGGATCTCGTCCCGCCTCCTCAGCGGCTGAGCGGACCGCCCCGATGGTCCAGGCTGCGATCTGCGGATCGGCCAACTGCAGGATGTAACCGTCGGCCACAGTGCCGCAGAGATGAAGCGCCTTGGGTCCATAGGCGGCCATCCAGACGTCGAGTCTGCTGTCGCGGCACCAGGGGAAGTGCTGGGAGGTGCCGTTGTATTCGACTTCCCGTCCTTCGGCCAGACCCCGTATTACTTCGATCGACTCTCCCAGAGTCGCAAGATTGATGGGTTTGTTGCCGATTACCCGCAGAGCCGAATCACCTCGGCCGATGCCGCAGACCGTGCGGTTGCCGAACATGTCGTTGAGCGTGGCGAACAGCGATGCGGTGACGGTCCAGTCGCGTGTACCGGGGTTGGTCACCATCGGCCCCACCATCATCTTGTTGGTTGCCGACAGCATCTGGCTGTATATGACGAAGGGCTCCTGCCACAACACATGGCTGTCGAAGGTCCAGCCGTGCTTGAAACCCAAGGTCTCAGCCCGTTGCGCCAGATCGACAACCCTCCAGGCGGGGGGATCAGTCTGCAGAACAACACCGAAGTCCATGAGTGCTCCCAGGTTCTTTACGGCTACTGAAGGTATTGGCAGAGGCTGCGGGGCAGATAACGACCGTCGCCGGCCTGTCCCAGATACTGCCCGTCGTCGACTATGACCCTGCCGCGCGAGAGCACCGTGTCGACATGGCCGGTTACGTCGACTCCCTCATAGGCGGAATGGTCCATGTTCATGTGGTGGTTGTCAACACTGATCGTCCAGCGCTTGTCTGGGTCGTAGATCACTATGTCGGCGTCGGAGCCGGCAGCGATGATGCCTTTGCGCGGGTAGAGGCCCATCATTCGGGCCGGTGTGGTGGCGCACAACTCCACCCAGCGCGCCAGACCGATCTCGCCGGTGACCACGCCCTGATAGATCATGTCCATGCGGTGCTCCACACCGCCGATGCCATTGGGAATGGCACGGAAGTCGTCGAGTCCGAGTTCTTTCTGCTCCTTCATGCAGAACGGGCAGTGGTCGGTCGACACCACTGCCAAGTCGTTGCTTCGCAGCCCCCTCCACAGTTCCTGCTGGTGGTGTTCGTGGTGGGAGCGCAGGGGCGTTGAGCAGACGTAGGCGGCACCCTCGAAACCGGGCCGGTCGAGGTGCTCCTCCAAGCTGAAGTACAGGTATTGGGGGCAGGTCTCGGCGAACACGTTCATGTCGCGGTCGCGGGCGATGGCAACCTGCTCGAGGGCCTCGCGGGCCGACAGGTGCACGATGTAGAGCGGCGCAGCACCGACCTTGGCCAGTTGGATGGCCCGATGGGTGGCCTCGGACTCCAACTCTTTGCGGCGCACGTACCCGTGGTTGACAGGGCTGGTCTCGCCGCGTTCGAAGGCCTGCTCGGCCAACACGTCGATGGCCAGCCCGTTCTCGGCGTGCATCATGATCAGACCGCCGTTGCCCGCGGCTTGTTGCATCGCTCGCAGGATCTGGCCGTCGTCGGAGAAGAACACGCCGGGGTAGGCCATGAACAGCTTGAAGCTGGTGATGCCCTCGTCAACGAGCAGGTCCATCTCCTTGAGCGAGTCGTTGGTGACGTCGCCGACGATCATGTGGAAGCCGTAGTCGACCGCACAGTTCCCCTCGGCCTTGGCCATCCACACATCGAGGCTGTCGCGGATGGCCTCTCCGTAACGCTGGACCGCGAAGTCGACGATGGTGGTGGTGCCGCCCCAGGCCGCTGCCCGGGTGCCCGATTTGAAGTCGTCGGAGGCCTCCGTCCCCCCGAACGGCAACTCCATGTGTGTGTGGACGTCCACGCCGCCGGGCACCACCAGCTTGCCGGTGGCGTCAATCACCTGCGCAGCGGACTCTGCGGCTGTGGCGATGTCGCTGCCGGGTTGCAGTACTGCAGCGATCTGTTCGCCGTCGATCAGCACCTCGGCGGGAGCCGCGCCGGTCGAGGCGACCACGGTGCCGCCCTTTATCAGTGTCGTCATGTCGGTCTCCTCTGAGTATGTGTCGTGGTCCGGCAGTTCAGGGTGCGGTCAGCCCTTCGTAGAGGTCGGGGCGCCTGTCACGATAGAACGCCCACTGGTCGCGGACCTCTGCGATCTGGGCGAGGTCCAGTTCACGCAGTACCAGCTCCTCGGTCTGGTCCGAGGCGGCGCCATCGAGGATCTGGCCTCTGGGGGTGGCGATGTAGGACGTGCCGTAGAAGTCGTTGTCGCCGAGCGGTTCGACCCCGACCCGGTTGATGGCGCCGACGAAGTACATGTTGGCGGCCGCGGCAGCGGTCTGTTCAAGTTGCCAGAGATAGGCCGAGAGCCCGCGGCTGGTCGCGGAGGGGTTGAATACGATCTCCGCACCGCCGAGCCCCAGGGCCCGCCAGCCCTCCGGGAAGTGCCGGTCATAGCAGATGTAGACGCCGACCTTGCCGACCGCCGTGTCGAAGACCGGGTAACCCAGGTTTCCGGGACGGAAGTAGAACTTCTCCCAGAATCCCTTCACCTGCGGGATATGGGTCTTGCGGTACTTGCCGAGGTAGGAACCGTCCGCGTCGATCACCGCGGCGGTGTTGTACAGGAATCCGGGCTGTTCCTCTTCATACATCGGGAGCACGAGCACCATTTCATGACGCTCCGCCAGTTCTTGGAATCGCTTGGTGGTCGGTCCATCGGGGACGGCCTCGGCATAGGAGTAGAACTCAGTGTCCTGCACCTGACAGAAGTAGGGCCCGTAGAACAGCTCTTGAAAGCACATGACCTGAACGCCGGCGGCGGACGCTTCGGCCACGTACTTCTCGTGCAGGGCGATCATCGATTCTTTGTCGCCTGTCCACGCCACTTGGACGATGGCTGCACTGACTTTGTCTGCCATGCTCTACCCCTTCTCGTTCCTTACGCTCGCGCGTCGAGTCTGTCCGCGTAACCGGACTGCTTCCAGTCGGTCAGAGGCGGTCATTGTAGTTCAAGATTCACCGCTGGTCTTTGGTTGATCCAAGCTCGTGGGAGCGGCTCAGTCGCCGCGCGGTGTTGTGGGAGCGGCTCAGCCGCCGCTCATTGCTTCGGCGGCTCGTTTGGCCATCTCTTCGGCGTCGACGTCCTCAATGCGACTGGCCACACCCCATCGGTGGCCCCACGGGTCGAGGAACATCCCGGCCCGGTCCCCGTAGAACTGCTCTGTGACGGGACGCAGCTCAGTCGCCCCTGCCGCCAGCGCCGCCGCGAACGCGGCGTCCACATCCTCGACATAGACGTTCAGTGAAACGGCGGTGCCGCCCAGGGCCTTGGGGCCGACCACGCCAATTTCTGGGTACTCGTCGGAGATCATGATCAGCGAACCGTCCAACTCCAACTCGGCGTGACCGACCTTGCCGGCCTCCTCGAGGCGCAGTCGCTCGTTGGCGCCGAACACTGCTGTGTAGAACTCGATGGCGTCACTCGCCCCGTCGACGCAGAGTGCCGGTGTCAGTTTCGGATAGTCGTCCGGAATCGGATTGGTCATTGGCTGCCTTCCCATTGAGTACGTGAGCCTGTTGAGTACGCGGGCGAACGCCGATAATATCCGCGGCAGTTCAACGATGGACAGCCACGCGGGGGATTCGTGCCAGACGCGAAGAGTACGGGACTTGAACTGCTTTCCAAGGCCGGCGTGACTGTCGGTGGGGATGCACCCCATGACATTCATATTCATGATGACGGCATCTGGTCGCACATTCTCAGAGATCGTGAACTCGGTTTGGGCGAGACCTACATGGACGGTGGTTGGGACGCCAACCGCCTCGACGAGTTCTTGACCCTGGTCCAGACTGCGGACCTTCGATCCCTGGTGACACCAAGCCCTCAATTGTTTGTGTTGGCGGCCAAGTCCAAGTTCATGAACCGGCAGTCGAAGGCCAGGGCCCGCCGAAATGCGCGAGCCCACTACAACATCGGCAACGACTTGTACGAGCGCATGCTCGACAAACGGATGATCTACTCATGCGCCTACTGGAAAGACATGGATCATGGGGCGTCGGCCGAAGGTGCTCTCGACGCGGCTCAGGAGGCCAAGCTCGATCTGATCTGTCGGAAGTTGGGCCTTGAACCCGGCATGACTCTGCTCGACATCGGTTGTGGCTGGGGCGGTTTCGCCCAGTTCGCGGCACAGCGTTATCAAGTGGAGGTGACGGGAGTCTCTCCGGCTGAGGAACAAGTCTCATTGGCGAGGCAACGCTGCGCGGACCTGCCGGTGCGGATCGTCCAGGCCGACTATCGCGAACTCGACGGCACCTATGACCGCATCACCTCGATCGGGATGATGGAGCATGTGGGTCCGAAGAACCTGCCGACCTTCTTCGACAAGTGCCGTGAACTCCTCGATCCCGATGGGATGATGCTGCACCACACCATCGGCTCGAACGACTGGAGAACGTCCGGTGACCCCTGGTTCGACCGCTACATCTTTCCAGGCGGCGTGCTTCCCTCACTCGGCCAGATTGCCAAGGCTGCACAATCCCACTGGTCGATCGAGGACGTCCACAACTTCGGTCCCTACTACACCAGGACGCTGTTGGCGTGGGACGCCAACATTTCGGCTCGCTGGAGCGAGATCCCGCACTACGACGAACGTTTTCGCAGGATGTGGCACTACTACCTGATGAGTTCTGCAGCGGGTTTCCGGGCGCGTGCCATCCAGCTGTGGCAAGTCGTGTTCACGCGCGCCAAGCGGTCTCTGCCCATCTGGACGCCGGTCCGCTGAACTCCCGAGCCCCCGGTCGAGCGGATTCAACAAACCGCTCACGCCTAGAACTGTTGTTCTTCGGTGCTTCCCCTGAGTGCCAGAGTTGAAGCCTTGCCGCCGGAGATCACCGTGGCCACATCATCGAAGTAACCGGCCCCGACTTCCCGTTGGTGGCGCGTGGCGGTGTAGCCGTCGGCCTCCATACCGAATTCCCGTTGCTGCAGATCCACATAGGCCGACATGTCTGATGCGTTGTAGCCGTGCGCCAGATCGAAGGCGGAGGCGTTGAGCGCATGCCATCCGGCAAGGGTGATGAACTGGAATGCATAACCCATCGAGCCCAACTCCTTCTGGAACTTGGCGATGGTCGAGTCGTCGAGAGCTGCCGACCAGTTGAACGAGGGTGAGCAGTTGTAGGCCAGCATCTTGTCTGGGAACTCGGCGTGGATCGCCTCCGCGAATCGGCGGGCCTCTTCGAGGTCGGGGGTGGAGGTCTCGCACCAGATCAGGTCGCAGTACGGGGCATAGGCGAGGCTGCGCTTGACGGGTGTCGCCAAACCGGGCTCGGTGTAGAAGAAACCCTCCGACGAACGCTCGCCGGTCAGGAACTCCCGGTCCCGTTCGTCGACGTCGCTGGTGATGAGGTTCGCGCCGAGCGCGTCGGTGCGGGCGACGATGATCGTGTCGACCCCGACCACATCGGCAGCCAGGCGTGCCGCACTCAGAGTAGAAATGTGCTGTTGCGTGGGGATGAGCACCTTTCCGCCCATGTGCCCGCATTTCTTGGCAGAACTCAACTGGTCTTCCCAATGGACCCCGGCGGCGCCGGCTTCGATCATCGACTTCATGAGTTCGAAGGCGTTGAGCGGGCCGCCGAAACCGGCTTCGGCGTCTGCCACGATCGGCAGCAGGTAGTCGACGTTTGGGGAACCGGACGTCTCGGACCATTCGATCTGGTCGGCACGGCGCAGAGCGTTGTTGATTCGCGCGACTACCGAGGGCACCGAGTTCGACGGGTACAGGGACTGGTCGGGGTAGACATGGCCGGAGAGGTTTGCGTCGCCGGCGACCTGCCAGCCCGACAGGTAGATGGCGGGCAGTCCGGCCTTCGCGTACTGAATGGCCTGACCGCCGGTCATTGCGCCGAGGGCGTGTACATAGTCCTTGCTGTGGAGTTGCTGCCAGAGCTTGGCCGATCCCTGGCGTGCAAGGGTGAGTTCGGGTGTCACTGATCCGCGCAGGCGTACCACGTCGGCCGCGCTGTAGTCACGGGTGAGTCCGTTCCAGCGGTCGTCAAAAGCCCAGTCGTGTTCGAGGGCGCTCACCTGCTCATCGAAGCTGGCGTTCATCTTGTTGCCGGTCATCGGATCTCTCCTGATTGTTTGTGTTGCGGGTTCACAGCAGCCGGTAGGCCTCGGTGGTGAGGAACTCGTGGTAGTCGTCGGTTGTGGTCAGCGTTTTCAACAGTTGGCAGGCTTCGGCGAAACGGCTCGCCGACCAAGCCTCGTCACCGAGTTCGGCGCGCTGCACTTCTGTCTCTTCGGCGATGAGGCGCTCGAGAAGCTCTCCGTCGAGAAGCAGCCCGTTGGTGAGTTGCACTTGGTGGTGGCGCCACTGCCAGAGTTGTGCCCGGCAGACCTCGGCCATCGCGGTGTCCTCGAGGTGGTCGTCGATCGGCACCGCTCCGTTGCCGACCAGCCACTCGCCGAGATAGCGGATCACGATTCGGATGTTCTTGCGGACGCCCCACTCCGAGACGGAGCCTCGGCCAGAGGAGACCGAGAGCAGGTCTCCGGCGGTGACATAGACGTCGTCTCTTTGACGTTCCACCTGGTTGGCCCTGTTTCTGAGAACCTTGTCGAACTCGGCCGCTGCGGTGGAAACGATCTCGGGGACTGCGATACGGGTTCCGTCGAAACCGTCGCCGGCCTCGCGTCGTTTGTCGATCGTGACTTTCGCCAGCGCCCCCTCGGTGCGTGCGGGGTTGTCGACATCGGGTATGACTCCGGACATTCCGCCGATGGCGTGGGCATGGCGACGATGACAGGTCGAGACCAGCAACTCGGTGAAGGCTCGCATGAACGGGGTCATGACGGAGATCTGTTCACGGTCGGGCAGCAGGAAGTCGGGATTGTGCCGGAAGGTTTTGGCCATGCTGAAGAGGTAGTCCCAGTTGCCGGTGTGCAGGCCGGTGATGTGGTCGCGCAGTTCGAAGAGGATCTCGTCCATCTCGAAGGCGGCCAGGATCGTCTCGACCAGGACGGTTGCACGGATTGTTCCGCGTTGCAGCCCGAATCGGTCTTCGGTGTAGTCGAACACTCGGTTCCAGAGTTGGGCGTCTCGCCGGCCTTCGAGTTTGGGAAGGTAGAAGTAGGGCCCGCTGCCGCTTTCGATGGCGGGGTTGAAGTTGTGGAAGAAGCAGAGTCCGAAGTCGGCGAGCGCCGCGCTGATGGGTTCGCCTTCAAAGGTGATGTGTGACTCTTCCAGGTGCCATGCTCGGGTTCGCACCATCAGCGTGGCCGTGTCCGAACCGGCAGCTGTCAATTCGCCTGCGTATGCGGCTTTGACGTTGGCCTGGCCGCTCAGAATGTTGTGCCAGGTCGGCGATGTTGCGTCTTCGAAGTCGGCCATGAACACTTTGGCACCCGAATTGAGTGCCTCGATCATGAACTCGGTGGTTACGGGACCGGTGACTTCGGTGCGGCGATCCCGCAGGTCTGCGGGCGGCGGCGCGACAGTCCACTCGCCGGAGCGAATGTGTGCTGTTTCGGGTCTGAACGAAGGGAGTTCACCAGCGTCGGTGCGCTGCTGGCGGAAGACTCGATCTTCGAGCAGTTGCTGTCGTTGAGACTCGAAGTTGTGGTGCAGGTCCGAGAGGAATTCGACTGCTTGCGCGGTGACGATCGCATTGGCCAACGGGTGAGGGGTGACAGCGCAGCGAGCCAGTGTCATAACCACAATTCAGTATGAGTCGCGACCACACGAATAATGCCAGAAATATGGTCTAAAGATTCATGTCTGAGTTTGCAATAATCATAAAATTTGCCATTATTTCGGAATGGCAGATCAATTTGACCTACTTGTCCTGGGCAGCAGAGTGCGGCACGCCCGGCGGCGCGCCGACTATACGCTTGCCGAAGTCTCCGCTGTTGTGAACCGCCCCGCGCCGTACCTTTCACAACTCGAGACCGGCAGGGTCGAACCGAAGCTCAGCCTGCTCGGTGAACTCGCGGACATGTTCGGCACGACAACGGCCGATTTCCTGTCACCCGAACCCCCCGACCGTCGGGCAGATCTGGAGATCTCATTGGCACGGGCACAGAGTGACCCTGCCTATCAAGCTCTTGGACTGCCGCACCTTAAAGCGTCGGCCAGGGTCTCAAACGATGTCCTGGAGCATCTCGTCGCCCTCTGGAACGAGTTGAGCTGCCAGAACGTGCAAGAGCAGCAGAAACCCTCGAATAAGGTTCGTTTCGCAGACTTCGCTCGGTCGGCCAACATCGCGTTGCGTGCCGAGATGCGCGAAAGAGCCAACCACTATCGCGAGATCGAAGCAATCGCCGAACAAGCTCTCGTGGACGCCAACTATCCCGGAACGGGACCCATCAGCGAGCGAGTCCTCACCGAACTGGTGGCGGGCCAGGGATTCACCATCGAACGAGTCCGTTCCATGCCACGTACTGCCCGCAGCATCACCGACACCCGCGACAAGATCATCTTCATCCCCGACCGGGGAGGACTGAAAATCCGTGAGGCCCGGTCCGTGGTGCTGCAGACGCTGGGACACTTCGCACTTGAACACACCGACACCCGTGATTTTGCCGAGTATCTGCGGCAACGCATCGAATCCAACTATTTCGCCGCGGCGATCCTGGCTCCCGAAGAACCAGCCGTGGCGTTCCTCCGCGAGGCGCAGGCCGACGACGACATCTCCGTGGAAGATCTCAAGGAGGTCTTCTACATCTCCTATGAGATGGCGGCACATCGATTCACCAACCTCGCCACCCACCATCTGGGGATCCCCTGCCACTTCGTGCGAACCGACCGGGAGGGTGTGATCAACAAGGCATATGAGAACGACGGGGTCCGATTCCCTGCGGCGCCCGACGGCGGTCTCGAAGGCGAGCGTGTCCCGCGTCAATGGGGGAGTCGACAGGCTTGGAACGCGTCGGGGAGTTTCCTGCTGCACAGCCAGTTCACCGTCACCGACGGCGGTGAGTACTTCTGCACCACCTACATCGAGACAGAGACAGACCGCTGGCCCCACGCCATCACCCTGGGCACACGCGCGGAGTTCGCGCACTACTTTCGGGGATCGGACACGCTGCGCAAGGAATATTGCAGAGCCCGTGAGATCGAACCTGACCCCACCCTGGTCAACGAATGGAAGGATGTGACGTGGCCGTCGGCTGCAGAACGCAGCCACGTACTCTCCGCGCTTCCGCCCTCCGACCTCGAGTTCAGTCCGTTTCCGGGAATTGACCTGCTCGACGTGTACCGGTTCTTGGAACGCCAGCGGCGATCACGTCGGCCCTAGTCGTATTCCGCTCTTGTTCGCTTCGCTCCGCTTCCCGCTCTTGTTCGCTTCGCTCCGCTTCCCGCTCTTGTTCGCTTCGCTCCGCTTCCCGCTCTTGTTCGCTTCGCTCACGGGGCCGCTCGGGCCACGGCGGGCCGCTCGGGCCACGGCCTCGTTTCGGTCGCGGCCGTGCGCGGGATCAATTCGCTCGGCCTCTCAACGCGCCAGCACTACAAGGTGGTCGATCGCCGCGGTCGCAACGTGGAGATGATCATCCCGCGGTTGATCGACGGCCACTGCGATCACGTCGGCTCCAGCCGTGGACAGCAGCCCGCTGACGCATTCACCGGCGACCATCACCTCGATTTGGGCTTGATCCGCGGCCAGTTCGTGGATCACGTCCGCGAGCACAGCCGAAGGCCGAAGACGCGCCCCCGTCACGCGGCGCTGGGCTGGTGAGGCGCTGATGGTGGCGATCGAGGCTGTCGGGATCAGAAGCAGGTCGTCGTTGTCGTCGCAGACCAGGACGAAGTCGGCCCCGACTGCGGCGATTCGACCGTGACAGCATCGTCCACCAGCGGTTTTGACCGTCACCGGGCGCCCTCGTTCGCCCAAGTCCAAGAGCACTCCGGTGATCGTGGACTCCTGCGCGGCCTGCTGTTCCAGTGATCTCTGGCGGGCACGCGCGGCAACGGCCTCGTCGACTCGGCAGTCAGCCAACCAGCGCGACCAGTCCGCCAACGGATCGTTGTACTGGTCGGCGATCGGCTGCCGATAGAGCTTATTTTTCATGAAGCTCAGAGGGTAGCGCTAATATCTAGGTGACCGATGACTGAACAGACCACCACGCTTCACATCCCCGGCAACCATCTGATGGGGACGCTGCTCGGTGAGTACGATCAGCATCTGCGCCACATAGAGGACGCGTTCCCCGAAACCACCGTGACTGTTCGAGGCAACGAGGTGCATCTCTCGGGCCCTGATGCATGGGCCGCGCGGACCACCTTCGAGGAACTCGTGTTGTTGGCGGAGAACGGCCAACGCCTCGACCTCAATACACTCGACTCGACGATCGACATGGTGCGAGCCGACGAACGACCTTCGACCCTGTTGAACCATGAGATTCTGCGGGCTGACCGAGGCAGGGTGATCCGTCCCAAGTCGAGCGGGCAGAAGCGGTACGTCGAAGCGATCGCGGACAATGTTGTCACCTTCGGTATCGGGCCGGCCGGGACGGGGAAGTCCTGGTTGGCGGTGGCGACCGCCGTCGCCGCTCTTCAGTCCGAATCAGTCGAACGGATCATCCTTACCAGGCCTGCCGTCGAGGCCGGAGAGCGTCTCGGGTTTCTGCCCGGCGACCTGATGGCCAAGGTCGACCCCTATCTTCGCCCGCTTTATGACGCGCTCCACGACATGGCCGGCACCGACGGTGTTGAGCGGTTGATGGAACGCGGGGTAGTGGAGGTGGCACCGCTTGCATTCATGCGCGGCCGCACGCTCAACTCGTCGTTCATTATTCTCGACGAGGCCCAGAACACCACAGCGGAACAGATGAAGATGTTTCTGACGAGGATCGGTCATGGATCGAAGGCAGTCGTTACCGGTGACATCACCCAAGTCGACGTAGCGACAGGTCGCAGCGGCCTCGCCGGCCTGGAACCGATTCTGGGTGGGATCGAGGGCGTTGGCTTCGTGTGGCTCACGAAGCGTGATGTGGTGCGCCACCGCATCGTGGCCGAGATCGTCGACGCATACGAGAAGGCGACCGACTTCAGTGAACCTCCCGGCGGACCTGCGTGAACGACTCGGCCGGCCCGGTGGTGGTGGTGCTCAACGAGCAGGACGCCATCGAAATCGATATGGGTCGCTGGCAGCGTCTTGCCGCACGATCCCTCAAGACTTCGGGAGTCACGAACGGCGAGCTCAACTTGCTCTTTGTCGACGAAGGCGCGATGACCGAACTGAATGCCCTGCACATGGGAAAGGACTGCGCCACCGACGTTCTGTCGTTTCCCCTCGACGGTTCAGGCGCTGCGGAGTGGGGCCAGTCCTTGATCGGTGATGTGGTCGTGTGTCCGGCTCGGGCTGCGGCCCAAGCACCAGACCACGAGAGCCTCCCAGGCCACGACGGGTCCCTCGATGACGAACTGGCACTGCTGATAGTTCATGGCGTGCTGCATGTGCTCGGCCACGACCATTGCGACACACCGACGACAACTCGGATGCAGTCCTGCGAGCAGGCTCTTCTGCGTCAACACCACCGCCGCGCATGATCTGGACCGTGCTGTCCGTAGTTGTGGCTCTGGCGGCGGGGCTTGTCGCCGGCGTCGCGCTGACGCTCACCGACCGGATCCCCAAGCGGCTGTCGGTGAAGCGCTTCGAAGCTCCGGTCGCTTCTGAAGACGAATTGATTGCGCTCACCGAGGCCGCCGCTGCTGATGACGTGATCGATGACGAGGAGCGGGAACTGATCGAGTCGGTCTTCGCACTCGATGACACCATTGTGCGGGAGGTGATGGTGCCCCGCACTGACATGGTCGCGGTGGCGTCCGATCTGGGCATTGCCGCGGTCGTCGATCTCGCGATCGACAAGGGGTTGAGCCGACTTCCCGTCTTCGGCGAGGACCTCGACGACATCGTGGGGGTGTGCCTGATGAAGGACCTGACCCGCGCGGAACGGGCGGGACGCGGCGACCAGCTCGTGGCGACGCTCATGCGCCGCGCACGTTTCGTGCCCGAGACCAAGCAGGCGGGGGTCCTGTTGCGGGAAATGCAAGCGGGCCGCTACCACCTCGCGATCGCGGTCGACGAATATGGCGGAACCGCCGGTCTGGTCACGCTTGAAGACGTGGTGGAGGAGTTGGTTGGCGAGATAGTGGACGAGTTCGATATCGAGGAGCCCCTCGTTGAGCCTCTTGCGGGAGGGGAGGTGCTGGTCCACGGAAGGATGCCTGTCGATCAACTGAATGCCCTGGTGCGATCAGAACTCGGTGAGGGCGATTGGGACACCGTGGGGGGATTGATCTTCAGTACCCTGGGTCATGTCCCGACGGTGGGCGAGTCAATCGAACAGGGCGGTGTGCTCTTGAAGGTCGAACGCATGGAGGGTCGCCGAATCACCAAGGTGCGCCTCACGCCGGTTGAACTGCTCGGTCGCACCAGCACCGCCGATGGTCACTGAGCGCTCGGACACGCAGCGAGGTCCGGTTGCTGGTGAGCGCTCTGGATTCGTGACGCTGATCGGTCGCCCCAACGCCGGAAAGTCGACCCTGCTCAACAAGATCCTCGGCTTCAAGGTGTCGATCGTCTCCGA
Source organism: Candidatus Aldehydirespiratoraceae bacterium (assembly GCA_965208435.1). Taxonomy (GTDB): domain Bacteria; phylum Actinomycetota; class Acidimicrobiia; order Acidimicrobiales; family Aldehydirespiratoraceae; genus VXYK01. The sequence goes on from OZ242337.1 coordinate 3,558,528, forward strand.
CAAGCCCCAAACGACCCGCACCCAGGTCCGCGGGGTCCTCGACCGCCCTGGAGCACAGCTCGTGTTCGTCGACACTCCCGGTATCCACAAGCCCAGGACCGCTCTGGGGTCCAGCCTCAATGCCACCGCCAACCAGGCGAGTTCACAGGTCGACGTCGTCTGCTTCGTGCTCGACGCGACCGCCCGGTACGGCCGAGGCGACGCCGCGATAGCGCAGCGTCTGCCCAAAGAGTCTGTGATCGTCGTGACGAAGTCCGACATTGCCTCGCGTCCCCAGATCGCCGAGCAGCTCGCGGCTACGTCTGATCTCGACGCGGCCCAATGGTTCCCGGTGAGCGGACGAACGGGCGACGGAATCGAGGACCTGGTCTCCTACCTGACAACCAGGATGCCATTGGGGCCGCGTCTGTATCCCGAGGGGATGGTCACCGACGTCGGTGATGAGTTCTGGGTGGCCGAGCTCGTGCGCGAGAAGCTGCTGGCCCTCACCCGCGAGGAACTCCCGCACAGTGTCGCAACCAGGGTCACTGAATGGGAATGGCCCCGGATCCGCTGCGAGATCCTCGTTGAGCGAGAGTCCCAGAAACCGATGGTGATCGGGAAGGGTGGAGAGGTGCTCAAGAAGGTCGGCACGGCTGTTCGTGCTGAGATAGGCGAGGAGGTCTTCATCGAACTCTTCGTGAAGGTCGAAAAGAACTGGCAGCGCCGCCCCGAACTGGTCCAACGCCTCGGCTACTAGCTGTTCTGCAGTGCTCGAAGAAAGCTCTCGGCCTCGGAACGGTCTTTGGTTCGGCGCATCGGGGGGAGGCCCCCGAGCAGTTGCCAGCGATAGCTGCGTGAATTCGCCAGGCGGGAGTCCAGCACGGCCACCACGCCGCAGTCGGTGGCGGAGCGGATGAGTCGGCCCGCTCCCTGGGCCAGCATGATCGCGGCCCTCGGCAGGTCGACTGCCCGAAACGCGTTGGGACCGACCCGCTCGCGGCGTGCCGACAGCACGGGATCATCGGGTCGAGGGAATGGGAGCCGGTCGATTATCACCAGGTTGCAGGTCGATCCGACCGCGTCTATGCCCTGCCAGTAGGACATCGTGGCGAACAGACAGGTTTCGTCGTGCGCTGTGAACTCTCTGAGAAGCTGCGCCTTGGAGCCCTCGCCCTGTGTGAGGACCGGCCACGGAACCCGCGACGAGATGCGCGCGGAGGCTTCGGTCATCGCCGCCCAACTTGTGAACAACGCCAGGGTCCTTCCCCCGGCCGCGTTGATCAGGGATTCGATCTCCAGATGCTGCGACTCCCGATGTCCCGGCTTGCGAGGGTCGGGGAGATCAGCGGCGCAGTACAGCAGAGCGTTCGATTCGTAGTCGAAGGGACTGCCGACATCGACTTCCACAGTGCTGTCGGGAAGCCCGAACTGCGATGCGGCATCGACGGGCATCGTCGCGGATGTGAGGACCCCGCCACGCTGCGACCACAGGTTCTCAGCGAGGATCTTGTTGATCGCCAGTGGCGTGGAGCGAAGGCTGGGATTGTGGGCCGGTCCGTCCACCCACATCACTTCGTCGTCCACCGCCCATCGGAGGAAGCTGATGTCGTCGAGCAGCGAGGTGACCGACTGGCGTGCTCGAACGGTCCGGTTGAGCACCTCGCTGGGTGCGTCGGGAGGTACTGCGCGCAGCGCTTCCAACAGGTCGGTGGTGCGTCCCGAAACCAGGTCGAGGGTGCTCGAAAGATCCTCGGGAGGCCCGTCGGCCAGGCGTTTCCCGACTAGGGGCACCAGTCGTTCTTTGAGCGCGTCCGCTGCTTGTGCGACCCGGGCCGGCGCGTCCGAGTCGGCGATCACCGCCCTCGTGGCGGTCGCTGCGGCTGCCAGTCGCGCGGGGCTCAGTTGGCGGCCGGTGACGTTGGCCAAGACGTCTTCGAGTTGGTGGGCTTCATCGATCACGACCGTGTCGTGTTCTGGGAGGATGTTGCCGACAGCGACGTCGATTGCGTAGAGGTGCAGGTTGACGATGAGCACGTCGGCCTCGGCCGCTCTCCGCCACGCCTTCTCTGCGAAACAGTCTTCGCCGACCGGACAGCGGGCCGCCCCCGGGCACTCATCTCGTCCAACGCTCACCTGCTGCCAGGCCCTGTCGCCGATATCGGCGAGTTCCGAACTGTCGCCGGTGTCGCTGCGTTCGGCGAAGGCTCGCAGCGTCTTGAGATCCTCTCCGGTAAGGCCCGACAACCCCGCCCGTGTGGCGGCCCCGCTTTCTCCGATCCCGAGGTCGGGGCTCTGCTCGGCCTTCGCTGCGTCGGTTTCCACCTCGTTGAGGCGTTGAAGGCACAAGTAGTTGGAGCGACCCTTCAACACGGAGAATTGAATCGGCGTGTCGAGTCGGCTCGACAGGAACGGAAGGTCCTTGCTCGCCAGTTGGTCCTGAAGCGCTTTGGTAGCGGTGGCGACCACCACCTTCCGGCCTGAGACGACGACTGGAATGAGATAGGCGAGTGACTTGCCTGTTCCAGTCCCGGCCTGCACCAGCCCATGGCCGTTGCTCTCCACGATCTGCGCCACCGCAGCGGTCATCTCCACCTGTCCGTCGCGGTGCTCCCCGCCTCCAGGCAGTGCAGCGGCCACCCGGGCCAACAGTTCGACTGACGATTGCTGGGCTGGCGAGTAGGCAGAGTCGGCGGGCATGGACGTTCACCCTAACCCGGCGACGTCTGGCATTCGGAGAACGGACAGTCCTGACGGGCAGCCGTATTGTCCGTTGAACACGGCCCGTCAGCGGACGTCGAGTTAGCGGACCCCAACGATGATACGACTGGCAAGCAGCTTTCACCTGTGCGCCGCCTCCTGTGCCACGCGAGGACCAGAGCTATCCGAGCCGAAAGGGGTCGGGTCTGACCGGATGCTGGCCCTTGTTGCCACTTGGCCCACAAAGTTCATCGGTCGATTAGCCGGGTGCTTCGACCCGATAGGTTCTACGGGGTGCCCGCCGATCTGCTCGATCTGAATCGGATACCCCGTCACATCGCCTGTGTGATGGACGGCAACGGCCGATGGGCCCAGGCGCGGGGCCTGCCTCGTACCGAGGGTCACCGTGCCGGTGAACACTCTTTGTTCGATGTCGTCGATGCCTGCCTCGAGATCGGGGTCGAGTGGCTCACGGTGTATGCCTTCAGCACGGAGAACTGGAGACGACCCCGCGATGAGGTGCGGTTCCTGATCAACTTCAACGAAGAGATCCTGTTGCGTCGACGCGATGAACTCAACGAACGGGGTGTGCGTATCCGCTTCGTCGGCCGTCGCGACTGGCGGGTTCCGAAACGCCTGATACGGCGCATGGACGAAGCGTCGGAGCTGACTGAGAAGAACCGCAGGCTCACGTTCACGATTGCGTTCAACTACGGCGGACGTGCGGAGATAGTCGACGCGGTGCGTCGGATAGCGGCTTCGGGCACCGCTCCCGAGAAGATCACCGAATCGACCATCGCCCGGAATCTCTACGACCCCCAGATGCCCGATCCGGACCTGGTCATCCGCACGTCCGGTGAGTACCGCATCTCAAACTTCCTGTTGTGGGAACTCGCCTACAGCGAGTTGGTGTTCACCGACACTCCGTGGCCGGAGTTCCAGCGTCGAGAGTTCTTTGCGGCCATCAGAGAGTTCCAGGACCGCGACCGCCGTTTCGGCGGTGTTGACGGCGGCGGTTGAGATGAGCCTCTACCGGGATCAGGCTGTGGTATTGCGATCCTGGAAGCTCGGCGAGGCTGATCGGATCGTCAGTCTCCACACTTACGACAACGGCAAGGTCCGCGGTGTCGCCAAAGGGGTCCGACGAACAAAATCCAAGTTCGGGGCTCGGCTTGAACCGTTGAGCCATGTGTCGATACAGCTGTACAGAGGACGCAGCGACCTCGACACCATCACCCAGGTGGAGACGATCTCGCGGTTTGTCTCGCTGCGCGACGATCCGCAGCGTTTCGCGCGCGCCCAGGCGCTGCTCGAGGCGGTTGAGGGGGTTGCACAGGACCGGGAACCGGACCGGCCGCTCCATGTCATGTTGGTCAAGGCGCTCGGAACCCTCGCCGAACGCGACAGCGGCCTGGTGGTCGCCGCCTTCTTCCTGAAGCTCCTCGCCCATGAGGGGCTGCAGCCGCAACTCGACGTCTGCTACAGGTGTGGAACGCAGGGCGAACTCGTGGCCTTCGATCTCGACGAGGGAGGAGTGCTGTGTCGGCAGTGCCGTCGCGGGCGCCCCGTCTCGGTTGAGGCTGTCAATCTGATGAGGCGGATCCTCAGCGGTGGACTGGGCAGCGTGCTCGCCGAGGAGTCGACTTCACCGTCGGGCGCGTCAACGGAAGTCGAAGCGCTGGCGACCGCTTTGTTGGAGCACCACTTGGAGCGGCGACTGCGCTCTATTGCTGTGCTGGATCAGACCTGAGCCGACCCGAGCCGGTTGCAACGGTTACTGGCTGATGGGGATCCAGCGACCCTGAGACTCGTCCCATTCCATCCACGCCTGAAGCTCGTGGTCCCACTGGATGTAGGTGTCGCGCGCCGTATCCCAGGTTGGTGCATCCACTCCTGGTTGCGATGCCTGCTCGCCCGCGAACGGCGCCTCGGCTGCCGGTCCGGCCTGGTCGGGGCGCGGTTCGATCCCGCCATCGTCGGGCATGTCGGTGCCAGGTTGGGTGCCGTGGGTGGCGGGTGCCGTGGTTTGCCCGGGTGAAGCAGGATCGGTGATGGGCGCCTCGGTGGCCGGTGCCTGTGTGGGCGGTGCTTGTGTGGGCGGTGCCTGTGTGGGCGGCGCTTGGACGGGTGGATTCCAAAGACCCGGGAGTGCTGCGGTCGCCAGTGCAGTGTCGTTGACTCCGGGGACCAGCGTGGGGGTACCGACGTATTTCTTGTCGACTACCAGTGTCTTCGCCGCGAAGTCAGCGACTCGTCGGTGTCCCTTGGTGACAAGGGAGCAGATCAGCCCGGTCAGCGGCACCAGCAAGAACCAGGGGAAGGCGTCCACGATCCAGAGGACCCAACGCAGCAGATGCTTGTGAATCCCCGCTCTTTGGAATGTGTTCTTGTCGACGACACGGATTCCGGCGGCGAGCTTGCCCACAGAACCACCGGTGATCGCGGCGATGACCACGAGGTTCAACGCCGAGACAACGATCACCCAGAGGGCTATATCGGTGAACTTGCCGTTCTCGAGCACGAAAACGAACGAATCACCCTGCAGGCAGATGTCACCGTTGTCCAAGTTGTCGTAGTGGACACAGATCTGTTCGGCGATCTCGGAGTCTTCGACGTCTTCAAAGGTGGCCGACGAAAGGAACGCGATCACGAATACGGCGAACAGGATGACGAAGTCGACGGCGAAGGCGACGCAACGACGCCCGAACACAGCGGTCGGATCACCACCCGAGGGATCGTTGGTTCGCATGGACTCCATATCAGCGCGCCTCCGGTAGCCTCTCGGCCATGGCTGACCCAGAACTGTTCGACAAGATAGTGAACCTATCCAAGCGCCGTGGATTTGTCTTCCAGTCAGCCGAGATCTACGGCGGTTTCCGTTCCACATACGACTACGGCCCGCTCGGGGTCCTGCTGTTGCGCAACGTCAAGGATGCCTGGTGGCGCTCGATGGTGCAGCACCGCCACGACGTGGTTGGCCTTGACGCCTCGATCCTCTCCCCACCCCAGGTCTGGGAGGCGAGCGGTCACCTCGCCAACTTCTCGGATCCACTCGTCGACTGCACCAACTGCAACGCCCGCCACCGCCAGGACAAACTCACCGACCCCGAGACCTGTCCAAGCTGCGGAACCACCGGATGCCTCACCGAGGCCCGTCAGTTCAACCTGATGTTCAAGACCCACGCCGGTCCGATGGCCGACTCGACCGCGGAGGTCTACCTGCGCCCGGAGACAGCCCAGGGAATCTTCACCAACTTCGCCAACGTGCTGCAGACCAGCCGCAAGAAACCACCGTTCGGCATAGCCCAGGTCGGAAAGTCGTTCCGCAACGAGATCACCCCGGGGAACTTCGTCTTTCGAACCCGCGAGTTCGAGCAGATGGAGATGGAGTTCTTCGTTCCACCCGACGATGCCGGCTACTGGTTCAAGTATTGGTGCGATCAGAGACTGGACTGGTACTTGGACTTGGGTATCCCCCCGGCCGATATCCGCCTGCGCCCCCATGACGCCGACGAGCTGAGCCACTACTCGTCGGGAACTTCAGACCTGGAGTACCGCTTCCCGTGGGGTTGGGACGAACTCGAGGGAATAGCCGATCGGGGTGATTTCGACCTCAGCGTCCATGCCGCCCATTCCGGGGAGCGCCTGGAGTATTTCGACCAGGCGAACAACCAGCACTACGTGCCCCATGTCATCGAGCCGGCGGCAGGGGCCACACGGGCGGCAATGGCGTTCCTCATGGCCGCCTACGACACCGAAACGGTCAACGACAGCGTCCGCACGGTGCTGCGCCTCGATGCCAGGCTTGCGCCGTACAAGGTCGCGGTCCTGCCGCTGTCCAACAAGGACACGCTCACAGCGGCGGCCCAGGAGGTCTTCGAGATCGTCAAGCTTCGTTGGATGGCCGACTACGACCAGACGCAGTCGATCGGAAAACGCTACGCCCGCCAGGATGAGATCGGCACGCCCTACTGCGTGACCGTCGACTTCGACAGCCTCGAGGATCGGGCCGTCACCGTGCGTGAACGCGACACGCGTGAACAACAGCGGGTCTCGATCGACCAACTCGAGGGGTTCCTCGCGGCGCGTCTCGACTGAGCTGCCCCCAGCGGGCCCCTTATTCGTGGGCGCGGGTTTCGGCTAGCTTGCGGATTGATGGGCATTCACGATGACGACATCGCCAAGGTGCGAACCGCGGCCGATCTGGTCGCGCTGATCGGCGAACACACCGACATCAAGCGTTCAGGCCGCAACTGGATGGCCCGCTGTCCCCTCCATGGAGAACGCACGCCTTCGCTCTCGGTCAACTCCGAGAAGGGCGTCTACTACTGTTTCGGCTGTCAGCGCAGCGGCGACGCGATCACCTTCGTCCAGGAGATCGAGAAACTGGACTTCGTCGGCGCGGTCGAGTCGCTTGCGTCGCGCTACGGCGTCCAACTGCGCTACACGACCCAGGGCGAGGGGACCACTCGGGCGCGCAAACGACTGTTGCTCGACGCGGTAGCCAAGGCAGCCGATTTCTACCATCAGAGGCTGCTCAACGGCCCCGACGCCGGCGCGGCGCGGAGCTATCTGCGCTCGCGGGGCTATGACCGCGCTGTGGTCAGCAAGTACAAGCTCGGTTGGGCGCCCGACAACTGGGATGAACTGGCCAGACACCTGAGACTGAACGCAGCCGACCTGACTGACAGCGGCCTCGGTTTCGTCAACAGCGCGGATCGGGTGCAAGACGCCTTCCGTGCCCGGATCATGTTCCCGATCGCCGACGAGCGAGGTGATTTCACCGGCTTCGGCGGCCGCATCCTTCCGGGTTCCGAGGGCCCCAAGTACAAGAACACGATCGGAGGCGCAGCGGTCTATGACAAGAGCAAGCTGCTCTACGGGCTGCACACACACCGCGAGGGCATCGTCAAGGAGGGTGAAGCCATCATCTGCGAGGGCTACACCGACGTGATCGGATTCGCCAACGCCAACATCTTGAGGGCTGTGGCAACTTGTGGCACGGCCCTCACCGAAGAGCACATCAAGCTGCTCAAGAGGTTCTCGGCCGATCGCTTGGTGCTCGCATTCGACACCGACTCGGCCGGTCTCGCAGCTGCCGAACGCGTCTACGAATGGGAACAGCGCTTCGAACTCGATGTGCGGGTGGCCGACCTGCCACCCGGCGTCGATCCCGACGACGTAGCCCGTGAAGACCCAGCGGAACTGGCCAGAGCCGTGCTCCAGGCCATTCCTTACATGCGTTTCCGTATGGAGAGAGCCCTGGCAGCCGCTGATCTGTCGAGCCCGGAGGGCCGGGCCCGTGCCGCGGAGCGAGCAGTCGACGTCGTCGCTGAACATCCCAACGAACTTGTCCGCGACCCGTATCTCGTGGAGATCGCCGACCGTTGCCGGGTCGAGGCAGCGAGATTGCGGGAACTCGCCTCCAAGCCCCGTCCACAACCGGCCGCCCCGAGGAGCCGCGGCCAACAGGGCACCCGGGAAGCGATGGAGCGCGAGGTCCCCAATGCCTCCGACGGGGACGGGCACGCTCCCCAACACCAACCGAGACTCCCGGACTCGAACGCCGCGGCCGCGGAGGACGAAGCGATCCGCCTCGTTATTGACCGCCCGGACGAGGCCGCGCGGCTTCACGCCAATCTTTTCGGCCACAGTGTGCGTCAAGAAGCTTTTCAAGCGCTGAGGGACCATGGATTCGAGGGGGCTGCGGAACGTTGCGGACCGCAGGCCGCCGATCTGCTGCGGCGATTGGCTGTTGAGGGTTTCGACGCTGATCGTGACGATGTCCTGGCCGGCATGGCCCGCCTCGCCGGGCGCAGGACGCTCGACGGGATTGGCCGTGGCCTGCGCCCCTTCGGCGCAACCGACGAAGTGGCGATAGAGGTGAGCCGCTCGGCCACCTGGCTCAAAGCGGAGTTGGAGAAGCTCAATGATCCGAGGACGCGCCGAGGCGCGGTGGACGGACTGCTGCCATGGTTGATCAGACACGCAGAATGGAGGGCGAGGTAAGCGTGCCTGGGGGCTCAGGTTCCGAGGCGGGATCGGCTGACGACGCTGTGCGTCTGTACCTCCAGCAGATCGGCCGTGTGCCCCTGCTCGATGCCGAGCAGGAAGTTCGGATAGCGGAGCGGATCCGGCGCGGGGGAGAGGCTGCGGAGACCCTCGCCGAACTCTCCGTTACGGGCGAGAAGCTGAGCGCGGCACAGACCTCTCAACTCGAACTTCTGGTCAGCGACGGCGAAGCGGCGCGTGATGAACTGACGCAGGCCAACCTGCGGTTGGTCGTTTCGATCGCCAAGCGCTATGCGAGCCGCTCGATGGCCCTCCTCGACGTGATCCAAGAAGGGAACCTCGGCTTGATGCGTGCCGTCGAGAAGTTCGACCACAGCAAGGGCTTCAAGTTCTCGACCTACGCAACGTGGTGGATCCGCCAGTCGATCACCCGAGCGATAGCGGATCAGTCGCGCACCATTCGCATACCGGTGCACGTGGCCGAGACCGTCAACCGGGTGAAGCGGGTGCAATGGCAGATGCGCCAGGAACTGATGCGTGAGCCGACAGTCGCAGAACTGGCAGAGGAACTCGACCAACCGATCGACAAGGTCTCAGAAATCCTGCGGATCTCTTTGGACCTGTTGTCGCTCGACTCCCCGATCGGGGAGAGTGAAGATTCGAGCCTCGCCAACTTCGTGGAGGACCAGAACGCGGTCGCCCCAGGTGACGCGGCGGCCCGGACGCTGCTCGTGGAGGCCGTTCGAGAGGTACTTGGCGAACTCTCCCAGCGGGAGCAGGAAGTCGTGCGGATGCGTTTCGGGCTCGATGAGGACCGACCCCGGACGCTCAAGGAAGTCGGCGAGGCCTTCGGCGTGACCCGCGAACGCATCCGCCAGATCGAAGCCAAGACGTTGACGAAGCTGCGCCACCCGCACCGCAGCGAGCAGTTGCGCGACTACCTGGAGTCGCTCTGATCCGAGCGTTGGAAAAACCACTCAGACAAGATCTCGTGGCGGTATCATCTTCAGTGCCGATCCGGGGTAGCTCAGCTGGCAGAGCGCTCGGCTGTTAACCGAATTGTCGTGGGTTCGATCCCCACCCCCGGAGCTGACGAAGCCGGGCCGCACGCAACGTGCGGTCTGCTTCGCCGTTCACGGAACGCCCTATCGTGGGGTTGATTCCGCAACTTTGTTGGCCAGCGCGATGAGCCGTGCTCGGATGGCGGTGCTGTCAGCGGCCAAGTCCACCGTGGCGAAGTGAATTCTGTGCCCTTGGATAACCGCGCACTCGTCTACGTCGTCGCCGACGGAAGGATGCAGCAACAGTCCAGACGAATCGAGGGACCTGGGGTCACTGTCGCCCTCCTGGGACCTCAGGTAGGCGTACATCTGGTAGATGTGTCCGCTTTTCAGAGTCAGCGCCCTGTGATTGCCCGGCTTCAAGATGCTGGTGAACTTCGTGTCGATGACTACGCGATTTCGTTGACCGTGCTCGTCCGGGAGGGACTCCAGGACAATGTCGGTCTGCATGTGTGGCATGATCGCGTCGATCCTCGAAGTATTGGTCTCGATCGGCCATTCGATCCACTGGCCGGTCTTTACGGACCAGCCGCGGGGACCGAGAACCGTACTGTAGAAGCCTCCCACTGCGGCCTCGAACAGACGTCTGGCCCATACCTCGTCCCTGTCGGGTGCGACCAAGTGGGAACTTCCGGGATCCTCGGTGGGAAGACTCAGCCTGACGGCCAACTCCGCGGCTGCGAGCATCTGGCGGTCCTCGGAATTGGCCCTGCGCGCGGCGAGGGCGTTTCGGAGGTTTCTTGAACTGAAGCCAGCGGAGGTCTCATCGCCCACTCCGGCACGGTCGAGAGCCGCGGCAAGGCTGCGGCACTGTCTGCCCAGCTCCTCCTCGTTGACAGAACCGCGCAGCTTGTTGAGGGCTGTCTTCACGAGACGGTTCCGTGGCGTGTCTGTGGTCAACTCATCGAAGGAGCAGGCGACTCTGCCCTTCTGAATGAGACTGCGTCGCTCGGTGCGGAGGGTGTCAATGCGACCTCGCACCCGGGTCAGCTCAGCCCGGTTGCGTTGGAACTCGAGAGTCAGGTTGCGCCTGATCCGGCGCTTGACCGCCCGCGTCAGGATCTCCGCGACCAGATCGGGGAGGTCGTCGGGATTCTCCTCTGCGCGGTACCTTCGCCTACTCGGGAGTTCGCTATAGAGCCTCGATGCGTACAACATCAACAGCCAGATGTTCCTGACCGGAATCCTGCCGATCATCCCCGGCCTCGCTGGTGGCGGTGTCAACTGTCGAGTCCCTTGAGCAGATTCTCCTTGGCGGAGCGAGCTCTGTCGGTGACATCGAACCAGTACTCGTCCAAGAGCGGTCCGATTTCGGTGTCCACTACTTGCGTGAACCATTGGACAGGGTCCGCGATTGGTGTATCGGCGCTGGGTGTCACGACGCTGTGGCCGACCCGGAACTGCGGGCCGAGCAGTTCGTCACTGGATATCTTCTGGTTCAACCTTGTCAGCCGCCGCCCAATGTCATCCAGGAACTCCGCGGCCAAACCGTTTCGCTCGCTGACCCAGCGATGCCAAGCATCCCCGAAGGTCGGTTCCAGGTCCACGAAGGCGAACCGGCGTCGCAGGGCAAGATCAACCAGGGCGAGCGATCGGTCAGCGATATTCATGGTGCCGACCACGTAGAGATTGTCCGGAATATGCACCCGCTCGTTGCGGCGTCGGGGATAGCTCAGTGCCAACGCCTCGTCCGCACTGCGTTTGTCGGCTTCCAGCAGAGTGAGCAACTCCCCGAATATCTGGGCAGGATTCCCCCGGTTGATCTCTTCGATCACGACCACATGATCTCGTGTCGGCTCTTTCGCGGCATCCTCGACCGCTTGCAGGAACGGTCCGTCCAGCAGCTTGAGCGGGCCGTCGCCGTCGCCGCCGGGCCGCCAGCCTCTCACGAAGTCCTCGTAGGACAGGTTCGGGTGGAACTGCAACGGGCGCACCCGTGTTGGAGACCGAACTCCGATGAGGGCGAAAGCGAGCTTCTTTGCCAGCCAGGTCTTGCCGGTGCCGGGCGGACCCTGAAGGATCAAGTTCTTCTTGACCCGCCATCGATCCAGGATCGTTTCCAGCTTGGCCCGATCCAGGAAGCATCCCTCTGCGATGATGTCATCCACCGAATACGACTGCCCGGAGCCGGGAGGACTCTCGTCGCCTTCAGGTGCGCCGTCCTCAGCTTCGTCCTCAGATGCCGTGTCAGCTTCGTGCTCAGCTTCGTCCTCAGGTTCGTCCCATGCCCTGGTGGACAGTTCGGGAAATGAGTGGACTGGCAGGTTCGCGTCGTTGAACATCCGCAGCAGTTCGTCGCACAGGTCCAGGTACGTTTCGCCGTCTGACCACTCGGCAACATCCAGATCCAACTGCTCGCTGATGAAGTACTGTGAATACCAGTCCAAAGGCACGAAAGTATATGGTCTGATCCAGTAGAGACCGATTGGTAGCTTCCCGCGCACATACTTGCGATCAACTGCATCGTTGAAGGAGTCGATGAGCGAGGCCCGGTTCGTCTCGTCTCGGCCGTCGGCGTACTCGATAGCGTCTGCGAACACTCGCCATAGCGCGTCGATGTGATCATCATCACGCCGATCCTCACGAGGGAAGAGCCAGCTGGCACGATTGTCCAGAACGGGGATTCCACCGAAGTCAAGTAGGTCGTCCATCCGTCCCCCCATCCCTAGGAGTTCTGCCAACTCGTGGGCGACCTTCCTGCGGTTGTCGTCTGTCAACCCTCGATTGAAGGTTCCCATCGTCGTGAAGGGGCAGATGTCACGCATCCGACCGGACGAGCCGTCGGCGAAACTGTCTGTGAGATATCTGACCCGCTCTTCGGGCAGTTCATAGATCGCCTTGAGCAGAGCCGGCCGGTCATGGCGGTACGTGAGCAGCTTGTCCGCGAATTCTGAGTAGAACGATGTCCACGAGAAGTTGTCGTCAGGATCTGGGGCCATTGCTAAACCTCCGGACTTGCTCGTGGGTTCCGTGGGGCGTCCCGGTTAAGGACATTGGAGCATGGGCATCGTAGACCGAAAGACAGAACCGTTCTCGAATAGTGTCCTCGGCCGCACGCAGTGTGCGGCTTGCTTCGCTGTTCCATGGGTTGCAGCGGTAGTGTCTCGTTGGGCTCGTAGCTCAGTGGTTAGAGCAGAGGACTCATAATCCTTCGGTCGTGGGTTCGATCCCCACCGAGCCCACCAGGTGATGTCGCGAGACACGAACCTTGCCCGGGAGCGAGGTCGCCGGTCTGTGGTGGGCGGATCGCTATGTCTGCCTAGCCTGCTCGCGTGCGATGGCCTTGAGAATGACTGTGAAGTTCGGGTCGGTGTCCTTGAGATGGTTGGGGGTCACCGCCAGACGATCCTCCGTGATGCTTTGTCCCGCTGCGACCTCTGCGAGCACCTGGTACAGGCTGGCCAACGCAGCGAGGCTGTGTTCGCCCTCTGAGCGCATCTTCTGCACGAAGGACTCGTACATCATGACTGCTTGACTGATGTTGCCCCGCATCATCTCGATGAGTCCTGCTGTTGCAAGAGTTGGTTCGTTCTCGGAGGGTTCGGGCAGTACACTTTCTGCTTGGTCCGTCCTCGATCCCAGCGCGAGCGCGAAGGCGACGTTGTTGCGGAGCGGTACGCTGCGGATCCCTCGCCGTAGTCCTGTTCGACCGATGCGCACCGATTCCTCGCAGTCGCCTGCATGCAACGCGAGCATGTATGTCGCCGCGATGTGTGCTTCGGCAGAGAACGGTTCCTCGCGAACCCAATCGAGAGATGTATCGAGGCATCGGTCGAAATCGAAGTGCAAGTACGCGAACTGGTATTCGACTGCCAGCAGATCAGATCGGCTGATGTGCTGGCGTGAGTTCCTGTAGGCGGATTCGAGCACGGGCAGATCCTTGGCAGTCCTTGCAGCAGCTGCGAGCACACGGACGATCTGCTCGCTGCGATGATCGCATCGCTTGAGCGCTTCCGACGCAAAGTCGAGGACTTCTGGGGATGTAGGCTGCGGTTCTGACAGCAGGAAGATGTCGAGGTTGAGTTCTTCTTGCTGTATGGGCGACGCGTCGCGCGCGGTCTTGGTGGACCGAAAATGCCGCAGCCGCCGTATCGCACCAGCGGCGTCCCCGGCGGCGTGCAGCGCCATTGCCGACGCACGCACCAGGCGGACGTCGTCCGGATGGAATGAGGACAGACGCTCTATGACCGTGACTGCTTCAAGCGGACTGCCTTCTGAGAGCAGCAACCCGGCGAGGTTCAGTCCGGCGGTGCGGTCAGTCGGGGCCAGAGCCACTGCGGCCCTGGTCGCGCGTGCAGCTTTGCGAGCAGAGCCAGCAGCGGCATAGGCGTATCCGAGGTTGCATAGCGCTTCGGGAGCGTCGGGAATGTCGCGCAGCACCGCTCGCAGCACCCGGATCGCATCGTGATACTGGCCCACGTGAACCAGCAGAGCGCCCTTGAGCGAGAGCCCTGCGACATTGTCGCAAGGCTCCAGAACCTGCAGCGCTCTCCTTGTATCGCCTTGGTGCGCCGCCACACGGGCCAAGAGGGTCTCCGCTGCGTGCTTGGCCCCATCTGCGGGTTCTGTCGCCGTGATCACCTTGCTCAACGCAAGATCAGCCGAACTCAGGTCACCGAGTGCGATGAAGATGCGCGACACCACTACCAGCGCAGGCGCGTCGACGATGCCGGAATCGAACGCGCGTTTCGCTGCTTGGCCTGCGCTGACTCGGTTCCCGAAACTGAGTTCGCTGGCAGCGAGCCTCGCCAGCGCGGTCGGCGAGTCGGCGTTCTTGTCTGCGAGCGCGCGTGCTTGCGACAGATCACCGTCGACATGCTCCGTGAGACTCGCAAGAGAAACTTCAGCTCCCAACAGTGACGGTTCGAGAACCGGCGGAACGGTGACGCGGCTGGCCCTAAGGCTGAATGCCTCAACGGTCTGGTCCCTCTGCATGAGAAGCGTCATGAACGTTGCCTGTCTTTACGAGCTGAATTCATCGCACGGCCAGTTTTCAAGTTCTTGATGATGATGATGTCGATCCGGCGGATGGCCCACTGCAGACCCCACGCAGGGTTCTTGCGCTCGACACGGAATCTGTGTTCGCGGCGGGCAGGGATCGGGTGGCACATCTGGCGCACCAGATCCACGACGAGATGTCGTATCGCTTTAGGAGACTCGTCTGCGAGAACGCCTAGGGCATCTTCGTGAGCTTCAGCCATGAGACGCCCTGCAGCGCGAAATGCCGTCTTGCGATCCTGCGGGTTCATAGTCACAGCTGCGCAGCTGTGCGCGAACCAGTCCGTGAACGTCATCGAAGTGATCCCGACACCGGTGCCGAGTTCAAAGAGAACAGAGCCGGCGAGGTAGATGTCGGCCTGTCGAAGAGCCGCGTCATCAGCTTGTCCCAGGCGCCACAGGTGCTCCGGCGGCGCGTGGCTCATGTCCCCTCGGCCTGCCACGTACGCATCCACCTCGAAGCGAGGCGGCAACCCCAGATCACGGCTCCGGCCCAGATCCGAGACCTTCGCCACCACCCGAGCGGCTTCGGTGTCGAACAGCAGCACATTGGACGCTTTGAGGTCTCGGTGCATGATCCGTTGAAGATGCATCTGATGTGCACCCACTACCACGTCGCGGAAAATTTCCAGCTTGCGGTGCCAATCAAGTTCGTCGTATAGAGGAAGCAGTTCGCTCAGCGCTCCGTCTGCGAGTTCCATCGCATGAAAGCTGACCGACAACGGCACAGACTGCCCGTCGATCTTGACAGTGATTTGAGTGTTCCCAGAGTCCAAGAGGCCGATCACATTGCCGCTGCGCGCCAGCCGCTCGAGCAGTTCACCCTCATGTTTGAACTCAACGGTCGACTCGGGATGGACCGCGGCGCTGGGTTGCAGCATCTTCACAGCAACCAACGCAGACGAGCGCTGATCTACAGCTTGGAACACATGGGAGAAGTTGCCGTCGGCGAGGTGTCGGATCAGTTGGTATCGACCGGCAAGAGTCTGCGTGAGGTAGGCGTCAGCCGGTCCGACCATGCTTGTCCCTGATCTCGTTCAGCAATTCCGGTTGCCGCTGGAGAATCTCCAGTACGTCAGCCGGAACCTGCCCCGCTGACAGTGCTAGGCGGTCGCTATCAAGCCCGTAGAGGTTCTCGGCGCGCTCCCGCAAGCCGAGCGAGGGCGACCGTTCGCCTGACTCGACCCGCGACAGGTACGACGCGTCGACGCCGAGTTCTCGCGCTGCGCCGCGCAACGACTGCCCGTTGGCCTCACGGGCCTCTCGCAAGATGTCTGACACTCGGCGATCCATGTGGATACTCTAACAAAGTGTTGACTATCTTGGCAACACCACGGGTATGCGTCTCCGACCGAAGCCGGCGAATCAATTCCGACCGATCTTGTCGGTTATTGCTGTAGGCTCCAGTGGTCGCCGGTGAACCTACAACCGGCGATGTCCACTATCTCTCCAAGAAAGAGACAAGAACCGAGCTACGAAAGGTGCATCCATGAGCAACGACTGGGGTTTCGAAACCCGCCAAATCCACGCCGGGCAGGAAGCTGACCCGACCACTGGTGCGCGCGCGGTTCCGATCTATCAGACGACGGCCTACCAGTTCCGTGATTCCGATCACGCCAAGAACCTGTTCGCCCTAGCCGAGATAGGCAACATCTACACCCGGATAATGAACCCGACCCAAGCCGTGGTCGAAGCCCGTCTCGCCAGTCTGGAAGGCGGCACGGACACCGCAGTCGGAATTCCCGGGGCACTCGCTCTGTCGTCCGGCCAAGCAGCAGAAACCTTGGCGGTCCTGAATCTGGCTGAGTCCGGCGACCACATCGTGTCGGCCGCGGCCCTCTACGGCGGCACCTACAACCTGTTCCACTACACGTTGCCGAAGATGGGAATCACCTGCACGTTCATCGACGACGCCGATGATCCCGACGCTTGGCAAGCGGCCACACAGCCCAATACCAAGGCATACTACTGCGAGTCGATCGGCAACCCGATGAACAACGTGGTCGACATCGCCAAGGTCGCAGACATCGCGCATGCAAACAATGTGCCGCTCATCGTCGACAACACTGTGGCCACTCCGTATTTGATCCGTCCGCTCGAGCACGGTGCAGACATCGTCGTCCACTCGGCGACGAAGTTCATCGGCGGGCACGGCACTGCAATCGCCGGAGTGATCGTCGACGGAGGCAGTTTCGATTTCGGCGCGTCGGGCAAGCATCCGATGTTCACCGAGCCGGATCCCAGCTACCACGGCCTGGCCTATTGGCCCGCGCTCGGCCCCGGTTCCTACATCATCAAGGCCCGTGTGCAACTCCTTCGGGACATCGGTGCGGCAATCGCGCCGTTCAATTCGTTCCTGCTGCTGCAGGGCCTCGAGACGCTGAGCATGCGGATGGAGCGTCACTTCGCCAACGCGAACGCAGTCGTCGATTATCTCGCCTCCCACGACCAGGTCGAGTCTGTCGCCTACGCAGGACTGCCCGACTCGCCCTGGCACGACATCGCCAACGAGCTCGGCGGCGGGAAGGGATACGGCTCCGTCCCCGCCTTTGTGATCAAAGGTGGTCTCGAAGCGGGCAAGAAGTTCGTTGAGGCCCTTGAGCTTCACAGCCACCTGGCCAACATCGGCGACACCCGCAGCCTGGTGATCCAGCCTGCAGCCACCACCCACTCCCAGTTGACCCCCGAAGAGCAGGAGTCCACCGGCGTCACCCCGGGGCTGGTGAGGCTGTCGGTGGGACTGGAGTCGATCGAAGACATCATCGCGGATCTCGACAAGGGGTTTGCGGCGGCCGCTCTATGAAACGACGGAGCGCGAACGACGGAGGTGACAATCGATGCTGAACCGAGGCGACGCAGTCCGCAACTTCAGCCTGAGTGACCAACACGGCAACACGGTGACTCTGGACGAACTGGTTGCAACCGGGCCATTGGTCCTGTTCTTCTACCTGCGGACCAATACAGTCGGTTGAACCAAGGTCAGCTGCACCTTCCGCGACCTGAAGGCGAAGTTCGCTGAACTCAACGCCTCCAGAGTGGGGGTCTGCGCTGATTCGGTGAATCGGCAGAGAAAATTCGATGAGAAGCACACGCTGGGCTTCCCGCTGCTCTCAGACCGCGGGGGCTCCGTTGCACGCCTGTTCGGAGTCAAACGCTTCGGGCCGCTCCCGCCGAAGCGAACCACGTTTGTGATCGACCAGGATCGACGGATAGTCCACGTGACCCAGAGCGAGTCCGACATGGCCGTTCACACCGACGAAGCGCTGGCGGCGTTGCGAGAACTGCAGAGCGGAGCCTAGAGCCGGCCCCGGCACAGAACCCTCAGGGTTCGTCAATCCAGGCGGGCGCGCGGTCGAGCAGGAATTCAGCGACCTTCGAGCAGCGGTCGAGCACGTCGCACAACACGTCTCGTCCATAGAAGATCCTCACCAACTCGACCTGGACCCGCGCGACGATGCTGATAGCGCGGACCGGTGCATCGGTGACCGCTCCGAAGCTGTCGAGGGCACTCACCTCGAGCGGCAGCTCTGTGGTGCCGATACCGGCCAGGTCGGTGGCCAGAATCAAAAGGTCGGGCGCCGACGGCAGCGGTGGGAGGGCGAAGCTGATTGTCAGCGGCAGGCGAATGTCGGAGGACACTTCGTCGCCCTCATCCAAGCTGAGCAGCTCATCTTCAAACATGATCAGTGCTCGAGAGCCGACCTCGAGCGCGACATGCATGTCCAGTGGACCGTCGCACGCCGCCTCGGGGTGTAGGTCGACTTCCCAGATCTGGCGGTTGGTGTAAGTCTCGATGAAGTGCCGTTCGTCATGAACGTGGAATCCGTGTTCGACGACATGATCCTTGAGATCAGCAACGAATCCCTGTAGGTCGACTACTGCCATTGCCATTAGCTTGCCATGACTTGGCGCGTATCGTGTAGGCGATCGACCGTATTGTCTGAATTGCAGTTTCCTGGACTGTACGAATCTGATGCGCGCCGGTGGCGCGCAGGGAGCGAGGTTGACGAGATGAACGCTGACGAGGTTCTCACGGTCCTGCACGAAGCTGCCGATGCGGTGGTCGACGCCTTCGTCGATCAGCGCGACTGGGGCAAGTCGGGCCTGCGCCACGATCAGTACGTTCCGGACCTTGTCGCTGACGAAGCGGTGCTCGGCGTGCTCGGAGCCGCCGATATCCGGGTTCTCAGCGAGGAGAGCGGCCTCGGACCCGGTACGGGACTGGTGGCCGTTGTCGATCCCGTCGACGGCTCGACCAACGCTTCGCTGCCGCTTCCGTGGTTCGCGACGAGCCTGTGTGTGGTCGACGAAGACGGTCCCTGGGTGGCCGTTGTGCATGACCATCCCAGCAATAGGCGCTACACGGCGATCCGTGGTCGGGGCGCGACCCTTGACGGCGTTGCCTTGACGTCGCCCCGAGCAGTCGAGCTCTCCGAAGCGGTTGTTGCGGTGAACGGAGTGCCCCCGGCTGAGGCGGGTTGGTGGCAGTTCCGGACCATGGGTTCCTGTGCTCTGGAACTGTGTGCGGTGGCAGACGGGCGTTTCGCCGGGTTCGTCGATTTCGCCGGCTCGCTTCATGTCTGGGACTATCTGGGCGCCCTGCTCGTCTGTCGTGAGGTCGGAGTGGTCGTGGTTGATGCGGAGGATCGAGAATTGGCGGTGATCGACCACCATGCCCAGAGGTCGCCCGTTGCTGCACCTCCAGCGCTGATACCCCACTTGCTGACGGCACGGCGAGGCGCAGATACAAGGCGCTGACAAGGGTGCAACGTTGCGGTTGTGGTCTTTGCTATTTCCGCTAGATTTGTGCCCAACCATGACCCAGGCCGTGATCCGACGTTGCGCGCCACCCATGCGGGTCAGGTCATTTCAGGAGGGAAACTATCCATGAACAAGAACAGTAGATTGTTGCGCTTGCTTGCAGCACTGTTGGCGATCGTCCTCATAGCCGCCGCTTGTGGCGACGACGATGGCGACGATGACGCAGAACCCGAAGCGACCACCCCCACCACCACTGCACCCGTCGAGGACGACATGGCCGAAGACGAAGGTGGGCGACTCGCTGCGGTAATCGATCGCGGTTCGATCAACTGCGGTGTCAACGACACGCTTCCGGGCTTCGGCAACGTCGACGCCAACGGCAACAACATCGGCTTCGATGTCGACTTCTGCCGGGTAGTGGCCGCAGCGGTGCTCGGTGATGCCGATTCTGTGAACTACACGCCCCTCGACGCTTCCCAGCGCTTCCCGACTCTGCAGTCCGGCGAGATCGACATGCTGGTGCGCAACACCACCTGGACAGCCAGCCGCGACGGCAACGAGCAGGCGAACTTCATGTTCACCACATTCTTCGACGGCCAGGGATTCATGGTCCACGCCGACAGTCCGATCCAGTCCGTGCCCGACATGGCCAACGCCAGCATCTGCGTGCTTCAGGGCACCACCACGCTGTTGAACCTGAACGCTGTGCTCGGCGACATGGGAGTCCCGTTCACCTCAGTGGAGTTCCAGTCCAACACCGAACTGCAGCCGGCGTTCGTTTCCGGGCAGTGCGAGGTCTGGACTTCGGACGCCTCGCAGTTGGCGGCCTTCTCTGCCACGCTCGACATCGGCACGCGCGTCCTCGGCGACATCATCTCCAAAGAGCCCCTCGGGCCTGTGGTGGCTGATGGCGACACCGAGTGGGCGCAGGTCGTGAACTGGGCCACCATGGCCACGGTGCAGGCCGAAGAGTACGGCATCTCCTCAAGCAACCTCGCTGACTTCGACGACACCGAGAACTCCAACATCCGCAGGTTCCTCGGCCTCCCCATCGAGGGAGAGGTGGCCGAGGTCGGCCTCGGGCTCCCGGCTGACTTCGCGACCCAGATAATCAGCCAGGTCGGCAACTACGGAGAGATCTACGAGCGCAACCTTGCGCCACTGGGTCTCGAGCGTGGTGTCAACGCCCTGTGGACCGACGGCGGGCTCATGTACGTTCCGCCCTTCCGGTAAGCCACTTGTTTTAATCGCCAACGGCGATAAGAGCTGAATTACTTCGACAAGACGATTCCGGTCGGCCCTCGCACAGTCTCGAGGGTCGCCGGGGTCGTCTTGCGCGTTCGGCAAATTTTCTGAAATACTCCGCTCGGCGAATGTTGCTGGTTATGGTTCGGGTAACCGGTGAATCGGCCGGAATAGCAGAAGGCGCAGAGAGGGGCGAGACGAACAAATGCTCGGCAGGCTGCTGTTGTTGGTGATCACCTTGGTGTTGGCAGCAGTGGTTTATCTCGGCGGACGCCTCGTTGTCGACAAGGTCACCGATCGGGACACCTCCGACCGTCCTCCGCCGTGGCGCGACCTGAACGTTCTGTCGTTGGCGGCCCAAGTCCTTGCTCTCGGCCTCATAGTCACTGTCGGATCCTGGTTGTGGAGCAACTTCAGGGACCGCACCGATGATATCGGTCTCGAACTGACCTTCGCTTTCTTGGACCAGCCGTCGGGGATCTCCATCGCCGACAACCCGCTGAGTTCCAACGCAGGTATCCGGGACGCACTGCAGCAGGGGGTCAAGAACACGTTCTTGATAATCCTGTTGGGGATTCCCCTTTCAATAATGTTCGGGACCCTCATCGGTATCGCACGCCTGTCGACCAACTGGCTGCTGCGGAAGTTGGCGACCGGATACGTCGAGTTCTTCAGGAACATCCCGCCCCTGTTGGTGATCGTGTTCCTGTGGGGCGCCGTTTTTCTCAATTTCCCAATCGGGTCGAGTCCGACAGCGGAAGCAGCCTGGCGTCCCTTCGGCGGCTGGATGATCTTCAGCAACAGCCGGTTCGCTTTTCCCTCGATTGTCGGTCTGGACAACTTCGCGGCCTACCAACTGCTCGTCGTGGGCAGCGTCGTGGCTGCGGCGGGGGTCTGGGTGTGGCGGACTCGGGTGTTCAACAACACCGGTGCTCCGCATCGTAGGGCGCTGTGGTCTGTGGCGGCACTGGCCGTGCTGTGCGGGGTGTTCTTCCTGGCGCTTGGAGGGCCCTTCGAGTTCTCCAAGACCACCGTCGAGAATCGGGTCTGGTCGGGCGGCTTTCGGATGCAGATGCCCTATGTGGCGGTGATGTTGGCGCTCGTCATCTACACTGCCTCCCATATCGCCGAGATCGTTCGGGGCAGCATCCTGGCTGTACACCGGGGACAGGTGGAGGCCTCCCATGCCCTGGCCCTGAACGGATTGCAACGGTATCGGTTCGTGATACTGCCTCAGGCCTTCCGGATCGCCTTCCCGCCGTTGATCAATCAGTTCCTCAACTACACGAAGAACTCTTCATTGGCTGTGGCGATCGGTTTCGCTGAGACCACCTCGGTCATCTCCAACCTGTTCGGGCAGTCCCAACCCGCACCGCAACTCCTGCTGATTCTCATGTTGATCTACTTGGTCTTCTCATTGGCCCTGTCGGCGATAGGCAACCTGGTGAACCGTCGTCTCCAGCTGAGGGGTGTGTGATGTCGGTTACCGATTCTGGTTCGGGAGTCCACGACGAGGTTTCCGAGGCGAGCGATCTGCCACCGAGCCACCGGTTGACACCGGGAGACTGGATCAAGAAGAACCTGTTCAACAACTGGTACAACTCGGTGATCACTGCCGTAGTCGTCCTCTGCGTTGTTTTCGCGGTTGTTCGAACGCTGGGCTGGCTGTTCACTTCGGATTTTCTTATCATCCGCCGCAACCTCGCGCTGTTCATGGTCGGTCAGTTCCCCCGCGACGAGTTGTGGCGACCCTGGGCGTCGGGGTACCTGCTGATGGCTTCGTTGGGAATCGGTTCCGGAGTGTTGTGGCGCTCCGCGCAGGCAGACGCAGAAGAAAAGGGACTGCTCCCCGAACCCCACTCCTGGCCTGATCTGTTGCGCAGGTTCTGGGCGATCATTGCGGTGTTGATCTTCTTCTTGTCCTTCGCCCGGACGGTGCCGCCGTTCGTGGGTCTGGCCACCATCTTCGTGGCGTTCTTCGTCAGCCGTGAACTGGGCCGCAGGTTCAACCCCGCGATGCGAACGCGCGGAATGTTCTTCTCCGGGCTGCTTGGTCTGCTGTCGCTGCTGGTGCTCGCCGGGACTGGAGGTCTGGGAGCCTTGACTGTGGGCGGGTTGGTCGGCGCGTGGACGCTTGTGGAGGTTCGACGTTATGCCGATGAGAGGGGTGTCGGGTCGCCAGAGACGATCGGGGCATCACGCCGGGCGCGGCGTTGGCACATTCCGTATCCGTTCAGACGACGGGTCGGAGGGGTCTTTGCCTCGCGGGCCGCGGCAGTCGTTGTCTTCCTCGGTGTGTGGTACGGGTTGCGGACCCTCGACTTGGGAGGCTTCGGTTGGGACGATTGGGGAGGTCTCCACCTGACCCTGTTCGTGACTGTGGTCGGTATCAGCACCGGACTTCCGGTGGGCATCCTGCTGGCCCTGGGACGCCAGTCGGACCTGCCGGTGATCAAGAGCGCATCGGTGCTCTTCATAGAGTTTGTGCGCGGCGTGCCGTTGATCTCCCTGTTGATGTTCTCATGGCTGATGCTTCCCCTGCTGTTCCCGATCGACCTCGACATTCCCGGCCCACTGACTCGAGTCATGATCGTCATAACCGCGTTCTCGGCTGCGTACATCGCCGAGATTGTCCGTGGAGGCCTCCAGGCGGTGCCTCGCGGCCAGGTTGAAGCCGCGCAGGCTTCTGGGATGTCGGCCGGCAAGATCCAACGGCTGATCGTCCTTCCCCAGGCGTTGCGCGCGGTGATCCCCGCCCTGGTAGGCCAGTTCATTTCGTTGTTCAAGGACACTTCGCTGCTTACGATCATTGGCCTGCTGGAGTTCCTGCAGGCCTCCGCAGTGGCCAATAATCAGACAGAGTTCCTGGGACAGGGGCTGGTGACGGTGACGTATCCCTTCGTCGCCCTCGGGTATTGGGCCTTTGCCTACACCATGTCCAAAGAGAGTCGTAGAGTCGAAGAGAGATTGGGAGTCGGAGTGAGATGAGCGACACAGCCGTCAACGCAGACGCAACCGAGGTCCTCGGCAAAGGGGACACGATCATCAGCCTGCGCGGAGTCGACAAGTTCTTTGGTGACTTTCAGGCTCTGAGCAACATCAATATGTCAGTCGGGGAGCAGGAGGTGGTGGTGGTCATCGGACCTTCGGGTTCGGGCAAGTCCACACTGATCCGCTGCATCAACCGCCTGGAGCGACACGACCGCGGCTCGATCGTGGTGGACGGAGTCGAGCTGTCCGACGACATTCGGGCAATTCAGGGGATCCGCCGTGAGACGGGCATGGTGTTCCAGAGCTTCAACCTGTTCCCGCACCTGTCGGTGATGGACAACATCACCCTGGCGCCGCGCAATGTTCGCAATATTTCCAGAGTGGAAGCGGAGGCGACCGCGATGGATCTGCTCGAGCGGGTGAAGATCCCGGATCAGGCACGGAAGTATCCGGGCCAGCTCTCGGGCGGTCAGCAACAGCGGGTCGCCATCGCCCGTTCTCTGGCGATGAAGCCCAAGGTGATGCTCTTCGACGAACCCACCTCGGCGCTGGATCCGGAGATGATCAAGGAAGTCCTCGACACCATGAAGGACCTTGCCACCGAGGGCATGACCATGATCTGCGTAACGCACGAAATGGGTTTCGCCCGGGAGGTTGCTGACCGTGTGGTGTTCATGGCGGACGGCGAGATCGTCGAGGTCGGCCCACCGGAGCACTTCTTCACGAACCCGACTGAAGAACGCACCAAGCTGTTCCTGAGCCAGATTCTCTGAATTCCCCCGTAGCCTTTGCTCTTCGGGGCGCGTAGCTCAGTTGGTTAGAGCGCTTCCCTTACAAGGAAGAAGTCGGGGGTTCGAATCCCTCCGCGCCCACATGTTGCGCGACTGACCACCGATGTCGGGTTCTCGGGAGATCTGAGACAAGATATGGGTTCTGTCTGATTCCGGGTCCTGACCGAGTTTGGCGAGGGGGGAAACCTTGAGACTCCAATTCATGGCGGCGGCAGCACTCGCCATCGCGTTGGTCGCCGCATCCTGTGGTGGCGGCGATCAAGGCAACGAGGGCAGGGGAGTGGCCACACTGGTTGGAGTGGAGCCTCCGGAAACGGAGACACTCATCACCGCTGCGACGGCGCCCGAAGCTGCAACATCGGAGTCTTCAGCGGAGTCGGTCCTCGCGGCGACCGACGGCCAGAGCGACTCGGAGATCCGCACCGTCGGTGAGGAATTCTCTGAGGGGGTCGCGGAGCAGGAGGTTGCGGCGCAGGAGGTTGACCCTGAGCCTGAAGTCGAGCCTGAGGCTGCGGAGACAGACCCCGAGCAGGCGTTGTTGAAATTCGCGCAGTGCATGAGGGAGAACGGACTGCCGGACTTCGTCGATCCGACTGTGGACGCCACCGGTACCGTGCAGTGGCGTCAGATGTTCGCGGATTCTGGCATCGACCCTGATTCAGATGACTTTCAGCAGGGACTGGACGTCTGCCGACACCACTTCGAGGGTCTCGCCTTCGGAGGGGACGGCGGCGGTTTCGACCCGACCGAGGTGCAGGACACTCTGCTCGGGTTCGCCCAGTGCCTGCGTGCCGAGGGAATTGAGGTGGACGACCCCGAGCTGTCGAGGCTCGTCACCGGCACCGGCGACAATCCCGGTACACGGCTGTTCGGCCCCGCATTCGACCCGACAGATCCAGATGTGCAAGCCGCCGTCGAAGCCTGCCGGGGAGAACTCGGAGGTCTTGGTGGCGGCGGAGCATAAGCAGGAGGAAACCAGCAATGAACGAGACGTCTGCACGGCCGGGACGGCGAAAGCGCCGTTGGTTGGGCCTATTCGTGATCCTGGTCCTGACACTTGCGGTGGGAGGTGCCGCGGTCTGGTTCGTCGGCGATCAGACTGAGAGCTCGGACGCTCCGGTTGCAGCCACGTTGAACACCGACGTCATCGAAGTGCGCGACCTTTCTGAGACGACCACCATCTCGGGGACCCTGGCCTACGACGACGCCCGGGTCGTGGTCGCCCCGAGCGCTGGTGTCGTGGTGGAGGTTCCCGCGGAGGGGACGCGGCTGGAACGCGGCGGCCGACTGTTCGCCATCGACTCGATGGTCACCGATTCGCAGGTGACGCAGGCCGAACAGAGGATCGCGTCCGCCGAGGCGTCGTTGGCCGGCGCCGAGATCGCTCTCGATGATCTTGAATCCGGCGCTGGACCCGCCGATCTGGCCGCTGCAGAAGCATCTGTCGCGCAGGCCCTCTTGATCCTCGACAACTTGACCGCCGTGCCCACCGAAGCAGAGTTGGGTGCCGCTCAAGCGGCAGTTGCCCGTTCGCAACAGACTTACGATGATCTGCTTGCTCCGCCCACCGAAGCGGAGGTGGGTGCGGCTCGAGCGGCAGTCGCGCGTGCGCAGGAGACCTACGATGATCTGCTTGCCGATCTGGACCCGACCGCTGTCGCGGAGGCCGTCGCGGCAATCCAGTCGGCAGAACAGCGGGTCGGTTCGACGAGGGCGACGCGGGACCTGTCCTTCGTCTCTCTGGAGATCACCTGGGGCGAATACTGTGACTGGACTGACAGGGCGATCGCGTCGTTGTGCGGTGGCTCCGCTCAGAGCCGTCTGCCGCTGAGCGAGAGCCGGATGGTGACCCTCACCGACGGCATCGCCGAGGCGCGGGCCGAGGCCGAGAAGACCGGGTCGCCGTCAACCGATGAAGACTGGGCGGACCTTTCCGAGCGACTGCTCAATGCCAACTTGACCTACCTTGCCGATGTGACGGGCCACGAGTCGGCACTCGTCAGCTTGGACGCGGCAGAAGACGCCCACGCCGAGTTGTTGGCCGGTCCCTCCTCCGCTGAGGTCGAGAGCGCGCTCGCCAACCTGGAGACTGCGCAGGACGCCCACGCCGAGTTGTTGGCCGGTCCCTCCTCCGCTGAGGTCGAGAGCGCGTTCAACAACCTTCAATCGGCCAAGGAGCAGTTGCAGGACCTGCAGGACGGACCGGATGCCCTCGAGGTCGAACAGGCTCGCTCCAACCTGCAGTCGGCGGAGACCAGGCTCAGTGATCTGCTCGCCGACCCCGACACCGTGGAGCTGCTGCGGGCCCGCTCGAACCTGTTGTCGGCGGAGCTCGCCCTGGAGTCTGCATCAGACGACTACGACGATCTGCTCGCCGGTGCCGACACGGCGTTCCTGTTCTACGGCGACGGAGCAGCGTGGCGTTCCATGTCGATCGACTCGACACCCGGCCCGGACATTCAGTGGCTGGAGACCAACCTGGTCGCCCTCGGCTACGGAGACCTCGAAGTGGACGACGTATTCGATTCTGAGACCACCGATGCGGTCGTGGCATGGCAGGAAGAGGTTGGAGTGACGGCCACGGGCGAGGTTCCACTGGGACAGGTGGTCTTCATTGCGGGGCCCGCCCCGGTGAGCGCCTTGGCAGTCTCGAGGGGCGATGTGGTGAACGAGGGCGCTGTCCTCTACGAGTTGACCGCGGTGGAACTGGTGTCGAGCACCGTCGGGCCCGACGGGGTCCAAGACCAGACGGTCACCGCCCAACGCGTCACCGCCCGGCTCGACCTCGTCGACCAGGATCTGCTCGCACTGGGCACTCCTGTGACGATCGAGCTTCCCGACGATACCGAGGTGGCCGGCGAGGTGGTTGAGCTGGGTGCTGTGCCGGTGATCGTTTCAGCGACCGAACAGAGCAGTGAATCGTCATATCTGGATGTGGTCATCGCCCCGCAGGAGTCGGTAGACCCGAATTGGACGGGGGCCACCGTTCAGGTTCGTTTCGCCACTGAGATAGCGCAAGGTGTTCTGAGTGTTCCTGTGAGCGCCCTGCTTGCTCTACAGGAGGGGGGCTACGCAGTTGAGATCGTCCAATCCGACGGCAGCGTCCGCCTCGTCGGGGTCGGCACCGGTCTGTTCGCTGATGGATTCGTGGAGGTCTCAGGCAATGGACTCGCCCCGGACTTGGAGGTCGTGATCCCGTGACCGCCGTCGAGGCAGCCGAGGCGGCGTTGGAACTTCGGTCGGCTACCAAGTCCTACCCGGGCACCCCGCCAGTGCTGGCGCTCGACGGGGTCAGCCTCAGCATCGAGTCGGGCGAGATGGTCGGTGTGGTCGGTCCCTCCGGCTGCGGCAAGTCGACCATGCTCCACATGATGGGCACGCTCGACCGGCCGAGCAGCGGCACGGTACTGGTCGACGGGTTGGACACATCGGAACTCTCTGAGCGGCATCTGTCCGCGATACGCGGGCGCAAGCTGGGATTCGTGTTCCAGCGGTTCTTCCTGTTGTCGGGCACCTCGGCTCTGGAGAACGTCGCCGGCGGACTGCTCTATCTGGGTGTGGCCCCCCGAGAACGGAGAGAACGGGCGGCGGCAGCCCTGGACCGGGTGGGCCTCGGAAACCGCATGTCCCACATTCCCTCGAAGATGTCCGGGGGTGAGCGGCAGAGGGTCGCTATCGCCAGAGCCCTGGTGCACGACCCGGCGTTGATCCTGGCCGATGAGCCGACGGGAAACCTGGATTCGAGGGCCAGCGCCTCGATCATCGAACTGTTCGAGCAACTGCACGCCGAGGGGAGCACGATCGTCGTGGTAACCCACAACGATGAGATCGCAGGACATCTTCCCCGGGTCGTTCGCCTGCTCGACGGGCGGGTGCAGTCCGATGAGAGGCGGACGTGGTGAGTTCGGGTGTCCAGCCGAGCCGTCTGCGGCCCATTGATGTGCTTCGTGTCGGGTTAGCCGGGCTTCAGTCACGGAAGCTGCGTGCCGCCCTCTCGGCGCTGGGCATCGCCATCGGCATTGCTTCGCTCGTGGGCGTGCTCGGACTCTCAGAATCGTCGAAGTCCGATCTGCTCGACAAGATCAACGCCTTGGGCACCAACCTTCTGCAGGTGACTCCCTCGGCTGGTTTCGGTGCCGGGGATGCAACCCTTCCGGACGAGGCTGTAGCCATGATCGGACGCGTCGGGAGCGTGGAGGAGATCTCCTTCGTTTCCTCGGTCGAAGCCGGCGTGTACCGCAGCGACTTCATCCCGTCGGGCCGCACAGGCGGAATCTCGGTGGTGGGAAGCGACATGGCACTGCTCGACACCCTCAACGGAGAGATCGCCCACGGCACGTTCCTCACCGAGGCAGCCCTCGAGTACCCGGCCGTGGTTCTTGGGTCGGTCACAGCGGAGCGGCTCGGGATAAGGGACCTGACCCACAGGCCGAAGGTGCTCATCGGCGACCGGTGGGTGGAGGTGATGGGCATCCTGGAACCCTTCGCGCTCGCACCCGACCTGGACCGGGCGGCCATTATCGGGCATCAGGCGTCGATCGACTATTTCGATGCTGACGGCGCGGCGACGACGGTGTATCTGCGGGTCGACGAAGGGTGGATCGACATCACCCGCGACGTCATGCCCGCCACGGCCGATCCGGCCAACCCCGAAGAGGTGGAGGTGAGCCGCCCGTCGGACCTGCTGGAGGCACAGGAGGCCGCGGAGAACCAGTTCGCGAATCTCTTCCTCGGCTTGGGTGCGGTGGCTCTGTTCGTCGGCGGGATCGGCATCGCCAACGTGATGGTGATCGGTGTGCTCGAGCGGCGCGGCGAGATCGGGTTGCGACGAGCGATCGGTGCCACTCGCGCTCACATCCTCGGCCAGTTCCTGACCGAGTCGCTGCTGTTGTCTGCCGCGGGGGGTGCAGCAGGGGTGCTGCTCGGTGTTGCGGTCACCGCTGGGTATTCGGCAACCCAGGGATGGCGGGTGATCATCCCTGACATAGCGGTCTGGGGCGGTCTCAGCGCCGCGTTCGCGATCGGTGCTTTGGCGGGCATCTATCCGGCGATCCGGGCTTCCCGCCTGTCACCCACCGAGGCGCTGCGCTACGAGTGACCGCCACCGGCCAGGAGTCCATGGACGAGTTGGTGCCCGTCGTCGTTCGCCTGGCGGGAACCTGACCCGCTCGTACAGGGTCTCAACTCGGAAGCCTTGTCAATCTGTACAACTAAACGATGCGAACACAGGGGATCAAGCGATGAAGGAACCCGCGAAGGTGATCATGGTGCAGGGGACGTCGTCGCACGCCGGCAAGTCGATCGTGGCGGCAGCGTTGTGCCGGATCTTCGCGCAGGACGGGTATCAGGTGGCTCCCTTCAAAGCGCAGAACATGTCCCTCAACTCATATGTCACACCAGACGGCGGCGAGATCGGCCGTTCACAGGCGGTCCAGGCTGCAGCGGCGATGGTCGAACCTCGGGTTGAAATGAACCCCGTCCTGTTGAAACCGGAGGCTGACGCGCGCTCACAGGTCGTGGTGATGGGCAGGCCGCAAACGACAAAGTCGGCGAGGGGATACTACGGGCTCAAACAGCGGCTCTGGCCTGTCATCACGTCGGCATTGGACACGCTGCGTCGTGATTTCGACGTTGTGGTGATCGAGGGGGCCGGCAGTCCTGCCGAAATCAACTTGAAGCAGTACGACCTTGTCAACATGCGCGTGGCGAGGCACGCCGAGTCGCCGGTGATTCTGGTTGGTGACATCGAACGCGGAGGGGTCTTCGCCCAGATTGTCGGCACGATGGTTCTGCTGGAACCAGAGGAGCGTGCGCTGGTCACCGGGCACGTGATCAACAAGTTTCGCGGCGACCCTTCGCTGCTCACATCAGGACTGCACCTGCTCGAAGAGCACTCGGGTGCGCCGGCCCTCGGCGTGCTGCCCTACTTCTTCGACATTCACGTCCCCGAAGAAGACACGCTCGGCCTTGAGCCGGCTGGGTCGAGCAACGAAGGCAACGAGGCAGTGTTCGTCGACGTCGCCGTCATGCGACTGCCCCACACCTCCAATTTCGACGACTTCGATCCGCTGCGCCACGAGCGGGGCGTGCGGGTCCGCTACGTCGACGACAGCGGTGACTTCGGGCAACCCGACCTGGTCGTGATTCCGGGCAGCAAGACAACCGTGCACGACCTCGGCTGGCTTCGCACGAACGGCTTGGCGGACCAGATCATCGCAGCCCGCAAGTCGGGAACACCGGTTGTCGGCATCTGCGCGGGATTCCAGATGCTGGGAAGCGAACTTCGCGATCCCGCCGGCGTTGAATCGGATCAGCCGAGCACTGCGGGTCTCGGCCTGTTGTCCACATCGACTGCCTTCTCAGCGGAGAAGGTCACACACCAGGTTTCGGCTCGCGTCGTCGACGGGCGCGGTCTGCTGGGCGGTTGCCGTGGAGCGGCGCTGACCGGCTACGAGATTCACATGGGTGTGCCCGACAAGGAGCCTCGTACGAGCCCGTTTGTCGTCGAGTCGCGTTCAGGTGCCAGCGTCGCTTCGGCCGACGGTGAACTTGATGACGAAGGACTGACCCTCGGCACCTACATGCACGGGCTGTTCCACAATCGCGGCGTCAGGCGTTCGGTGCTCGAGTTCATCGCGGAGCGCAAAGGCATCACCTTGCCGCAGGCCGGCAATGACGTCGACCTCAACGTCGAGTACGACAAGTTGGCCGCCCTTGTGCGGGAGAACGTCGATATGGGCCATATTCGCCGCGCCATGGCTCTGCACTCTTGAGCAATCTGCCGTCTGAGCACGATCAGCGGGCTGTCTGACTAACTGATATTCTTAGAAGCAGAGAACTGAGTCCGGTTTGGTTTCGAGAACCGTGCGCACCCTGCTGTGGTGGTCCAGCCACGTGAGTGTTGGCGGGCTGAGGAACCCGACCAGGGTACGGATCCGGCGATAGTCTTCATCAAGCTTGCGATGGAAGATCGGTTCATGGTGGGCGATCCTGTTCCTCGCCGCCGTAGTCGTAAGGTTGATCCGCCACCACGCGCCATGGTACATTGGTTACGTAAAGCCCCCAACAGCCTCTCCCCGGTTCACCGGGTGAAGCGGTTGGGGGCAGAGATCTTTTGGCCGCCAAAACGGTCTGCGCCTCTCCTCGTTGACTGAACCGACACGTAAATCAAGTGCACGACCAGTTGTTCTTCGGACAGAATCGCTGCGCATGGACGAGTGTCTCTGGCTGGTGCTTGACGCGATGGGAGTCATCTACCGGTCCTGTGACGACGTTGAAGAGATCCTGATTCCGTACTTGCGGGACCGAGGCTGCCGGCTTGGAGACGCGGAGATAGAGAGTCTCTATCTTGAGGCGAGCCTCGGCCGTCGGAGCAGTGCAGAGTTTTGGGCCGCGTGTCGTGTTGATGGCGTCGACGCCGAGTACATCAGTCGACACACACTCTCCGCTGGCCTGTTCGAGTTGCTGGGTGTGGCGCGTGCCCGGGGGTTCGGCTTGGTGTGTCTCTCGAACGATGTGAGCGAATGGTCGATTCTGTTGCGTGAGAACTTTGGGTTGACGGACCATTTCGATCATTGGTGCATCTCGGGCGACATCGGCTTCCGCAAACCCGATGCTGCCGCCTACCAGTCGGTCTTGGACGCGACCGACGCTGCCGCTAACGACTGCCTGTTCATCGACGATCGGAAAAGGAACGTCGAGGCGGCGAAGTTGCTTGGGATGAATGCACGGTTGTTCGGTTCGCCCGAGTGCGAGTCCCTGGCAGCGCTTGCAGACTTGCTCTCATGATGCGGGCGTTTCGTTTCGGGGTGGCCCCCGTCGTCGCCCGCCTGGCGGGAACCTGACCCGCTTGCGACCATGCTGCGCTAGGCGTGGGGATCTGGGGAGTTCCTCTGGCGCTTGATCACATTGGGATCAGTTCGAAGCTGACTCCGTACTGCACGCCGAGCGTCTCGCCGACCTGTCGGCATGTGTCGCTCAGGAACGAATCGGGATCAAAGGACGGGTCGCCGAGGCTCTCGATGTAGACGCGGTGACAGAGCAACGAGTGCACCCCGGCGGCGAGATGATCGGTCACGTCGACTCCGTGTGTGGGCACCGGAGAGGAGGCGAAAGCGATCCAGCGCACACCGCCCCACGGCTCTCCCGCTTCGGGGAACAGCCAGCGATTGGCGGCGTCGCGAACCGCGTCGGGCAGAGCCCTGCCGAGCTCCCGATGATCGACGTGGTTCCAGGGCCCGGACTCGCCCCACCGGTCGCGGTAGTTCGATCCGATGATCACTTCCGGCTGGTGACGACGGATGGCCGCGGCGAGGTCCCGCCGCAGTTCGATCCCGTTGGTCACGAGGCCGTCGGGGTGATCGAGGAACTTGACCACCGAGACTCCCACGGCGGCCGCGGCAGACACCTGCTCTTTCGAGCGCAGCGGACCAGCCTCACTGGGACCCATGGAATCGATGCCGGCCTCGCCCCGTGTGGCCAACACGTAACGGACGTCCTTGCCCATGGCGGTCCAGCGGGCGACAGCCGCCGACGCCCCATATTCGAGGTCATCGGGATGTGCCACCACCGCCAACCCCCGTTCCCAATCCTCAGGCACCGTGGCAAGAACTCGATCCGCCTCGCGTTGCTGCGTACCTGCGTCGTTCCCGCTCACCGCCCTCACCCTAATCGCCTTGGCTCTGTGTAAGGCCAAACTCACGCTTCGAGGTCTGGTGGTAACCGGATTCCTACTTTGGTAGCATTGTTGATATGAAAGTGAGTGTGAACCTTCCTGATGAAGACATACGGTTTCTCGCCGAATACTCCGAAGCACACAACGGTCTGTCGCGCTCGGGTGCGCTTCAGCGAGCCGTCAGGCTTCTTCGCGCGTCTCAGTTGTCGCAGAGTTACGCCGATGCGTTTGAAGAGTGGGGCGACGACGAGTCCCGTCTATGGAACACCGCAGTTGCCGACGGGCTCACCGTTAGCTGATGCGACGCAGCGAGATCCGCATCGTTGACTTCAGTGATGCCGTCGGTTCTGAGGCTGCGCGTACTCGGCCCGCCGTGATCGTCAGCAATGACGGTGCCAACTCCAGCGCCAGACGACTGGGGCGCGGCGTGATCACTGTAGTGCCAGTGACCTCCAACAATGAGCGGATCTACCCGTTCCAGGTCTTCTTGAGTTCGGCGGAAACCGGGCTGAACTTTGATTCGAAGGCGCAGGCTGAGCAAGTCAGGTCCGTATCGGTGGAACGGATCGGCCGCATGATCGGGATCGTCGACTTCGAGCATATGGCCCGACTCGACAACGCCCTGCGCCTCCACCTGGCCCTCGATTGACACAGTCCGCGGTTGGATGACAGTGCCGGTCAATCGCACCTCTCACCTGGCAACTCGACCTGCAAGCGCGAAGAGAGAGGCCGGCTCTTGCCACGCCTCGTTCTGAAGCAGCGAAGTGCATCCCAGCAACGAGGCGTGGCAGCGGGAATGGTTCCGAGCCCGTTTTTCGACCAGAGCGTTCCCGGTCTCGTCACGCTGCCGGGTGAGCCTGATCCTCAATGTCCTCCTTGAGGTAGGTGACCGTCGTGAACTTGATTCGTGACGCGCTCAGGGTAATGATCGCGACATCTTCAAGGGCAACCGGCGCCGAATCGTCGTTCGGGCGGAAACTGATCGGTGCCGCAAGGACGATCTCGCGGTCTGGTGTCTCTTCAACCGTCGCGTTGTAAGTCCAAAGCGTGCCACCGACGTAGGTGCCGTCTGTAAGTTCACAGCCAACGTAGATTTGGTGCTCCTCTGCGTGTTCAAAGACTCTCGACCACGCCGATTCGTACGCATGCCTGCCACCAGCTCGCGGAAGATATCGGCCCCCGCAGTAAGCGAGGCCCGTAGCAAACGCCAAGACGGCGAACGTCCAAAATACGATGTACGGCAGATGATCGCGGAAGTAAGGCCCGGGTGTGCGAAGCAGTTGTCCTACATCCGGAGTGTGGTCGGGGGCTATCAATCGCAATAGACCGAAGGTTGACAATCCGACAGATATCGCAATTATGCCAGCGAAGACGAGCGAGACGGTTTCGCGAAATCCGGCCAACTCCCGGGTCGGTCGCTGCGACTCACGCCCGAGCCGATAGCCAAGTCCAGGGATAACGACGAGGAGTATCGTCAACCCAAGAACTGATGTTGGCACAGTCTATTACTTGGATTTCGGTGGCGGTGGTGGGGCCGGCCGTTTCTGACCCACAGGAGGGGTTGGGCGATTCGGGGCATACTTCTGCCCGCGCACCTGCCAGTTCCCGGAGGACCGACGGGGTGTACGAGAAGACGTCTTCCTGCTCATCGGGTGTCCTCCTTTATTTCCTGCTTGTAAGCATACACGGCAATGATGCTCGGTCGCTCAACTATCTCATGTGCAGTTCAACCGCGCGGAGTGATTACTACCAGGTTGGTGGGGGGTTGGGATTCGGCGTCGGGGAGAACGGTGACTGATCGGCGGCGGCCCACTACTTGAGCTAGGAGACGGGTGCCGTCGGGGGTGGTCGCAATGCCCTTGGCGCGCAGGGTCGTTGGCTCCAGTGCACCGATCATCGCTTCAAAATCAGCGGCGGTGATGGGCCGCGGTATCGCAACGGTGGAGACTTCGTGGGCGTCGAACAGGTTCGCCGACCCGACATCGGCAACGCCTCCGGGCCTACGAGTGGCAAGGCCCACAAAAGATGCAGCCGCAACCGCATCTTCGCTGTTCAGAATCGGGATTCCAGGTATTCGAGTCTGCAGCACCGACCGGGTCTGCGACACGTCATCCGGCGATGCGAGGTCGAGTTTGGTGAGAACCAATAGATCTGCTGCGGCGAGTTGTGTCTCCACCGAAGCAGCCGTGGCCGGATCGTCAAGACGTTCTAGGAACTGATCGGCGTCCACCAGCACCACCACACCGTCGAGCGAAAACCCCGGTGAAGACGCCCATGGCACCACCCGGGCCGGATCAGCAATACCGCTCAGCTCCACGATGACGTGATCAGGCGGGGTGTCGCGCTCCCGCAAGCCGTCGAACGCCGCTGCCAACCCACCGGCCAGGCTGCAGCAGACGCATCCGTCGGTCAGCTCAATCGTGTCGCCGTGGCGACGACGAACCAGCGAGGCATCGACGTTCACCACGCCGACATCGTTCACCAGCACGGCGATCGGACGGTCCGTTGCGGCCAACACCTCGTTGATCACCGTCGTCTTGCCGGAACCGAGGTATCCGCCGAGCAAAGTCACGGGTACACGGCGCCCGTCCCAAGGGGCGATCATCTCCAGATATGGCTCCTGAACAACCACCCGTATCTCGACTCCGCTAAGTGTCCAACGAACAGGCTCATTCTAGACGTCGCCGCGGTCCGAAAGGTCAGGAGCAGCGGCTGCTCTGAACTGGGCGGCATGGGGCGAACTAGATTCGGTTACGGATGAGACGAGACACTCAGCGAGACACCGATCGAGGCAACGACGAGGACAGTGACCAAAGCTCTGCTCGCATCCAGCACCTCTCGATTGCGGCCCACGAGCGCTTCGACGAGCATGTGTGTCCCACCTGCGGTCAGCAGCTCCACCAGGGCCAGGAGGGCCATTCCGACCACAGCGGCTTCATCGAGGAGACCGAAGCGGTGCAGGCGGGCGGTCGTGTCGGACCAGCGAAATGGTTCACGGTTGCGCTGTTGTCGATATTCGCCGCGGCGTTGTTCATCGGGTGGCGTGGCGAGAGGTCTGAACCGGTGAGCGAACCCGACGGTCTGCCGCCCTTCACCGAGAACACCTCGCTCGAAAGCCCGATCGCAGACACGAACGATGGTTCCAGGGGCGGTGAACTCGACGGCGAACTCGCCGACGGCGTCTTGTCTGAAGGCACCATCGTGACAACCCAAAGAACTCTGGCGTCGCTCATTGGCCGACATCGACTTGCGTATGTGTCCACTGACGGCGTGGTTGTTGTCAACCCTATGGCCGTGGACCCGGTGAGCGTCGTCACAGCCGAACAAGTGACCATGGACGACCTGCTGACCGGTTTCGACTCATTCTCCATGTTCGAGGAACAAGGCCACATGTATGGATTCAAGCGGGACCCCGAATCAGCCGCCGCAAGGGTCTACCTACTGTTCACTCAAGGGGAGGTCATTGCCGGCGAGAACAGCAGTTTCGCGCTCGCCGTCGGGGGCTCCGAAGCCGCTGACCACCTCTACGTCGGAAACTCCTCTGGGCTGTTCATGTCGCGCATCGACGTCCCGGTCGGAGCGGAACTGCTCGCTGTGCCCTCCGTAGGCGTGCTTGCGGTCTCCTCGACCGGCGAGACTTTTGTCACCACTCAGAGTGGGTTCACGCACTATTCCGACTGGCCGGTGATAGCCGCCAATGCGACGCATCATGTCGAGATTCGATGCGCTGAGCCGCTGGCCTGCACTCCGGTGCTGGTCGATCGTTCCTCGAGCGAGGTCACCGACCTGCCGGTGGAATTTGCCGAAAGCTCGGTGAACGTCACGATTGCTCCCAATGGAAGTTCTCTCCTGTTGACGAACCAGGACACGGACCCTTCGGATCCAGACCACCTCTACGATGTCGCAGCGGCAGAACTCACACCGCTGAGCGGCAGGGTCGGCAATGAGGTTGCTTGGGCGCCCGATTCGACTCTTGCGGCATGGCTGGACCCAGCGACCACCGATCCGCGGCTCTGGGCATTGGACGTGTCCACAGCAGAGTTGAGGTCCGTCGACCTGACCAGTCTCGGCGCGCCCACGCGTGCGGGCAACGCCCTGCTCCTGTTGCCCTAGCAAGCACTGCATTAGAACGTGCGCGGATTGAACATTGTGGGTGCGCCGAGGCCTGTTGTCTCCCGCTCATGTTCGCTGCGCTCACGGGCCGCTCGGGCCACGGCCTCGTTCGGTCGCGTCCGTGTGCGGGGTCAATCCGCTCGGCCTCTTAGGAATCACAGCCCTCGAAACGACCGCCCCCAACGGTCGAGCGGGAGCCCGATGACAGATTACGGGTCAGCGGTCTTGTGGTAGTCCTCGATGCACCGTTCGGACAGCGGAACCGGAATATTGTGACGGGTGCTGTCACGATGCGAGATGTGGGTGCTGGGAGGCAGCGGGTTCTTCCGCAGCGAACGGTTGAGGCTCTCACCCCCCTCGGCCAGCGCCTCGTAAGCCGGGCTGGTGCCGGCTCCGATCGCGCCCGTGACGTGACGGGCCGCGGTGAAGATGTCGGATTCTGACCGGGGACGGGCCGCCGGTCCCATGACTCGCCGAATGAACGCACGAAGTTGCCTTAGGTTGAAGCCTCTGCGAGGAACAGGCGGGTCTGAGAAAGGGTCCATAGGGATCAACAAGCGGGTTGCACGGTTCAGTTCCGGCTCTGTCCCTGGTGCGGGAGCCTGCCGGAGCACACATCCACCATATCCTTAGTCTGCGTGAGCCTGCAGAAGTTGCTCACGCTAGCATCCGGCCCCAACTGAGCCCCTGAGAGAACCCGATGACAATCATCCATTCCAGTCCTCTGCCGAGCGTGGACATCCCCGACGTCTCGATCACCGAGTTGGTCATGCGACATGCCCAGAGGATCCCCGACCGAGTGGCCATCACCGACGGCGGTGCTTCGTCGTACACCTTTGCCGAGCTCGACGAAGCGATCCGGTCGATGGCCGGCGGTCTGTCGGCTCGAGGGTTCGGTCCCGGCGATGTGCTCGGGCTCATGGCCCCCAACGTGCCCGAGTACGCGGTGGCGTTCCACGCGGTCGGTGTAGCAGGCGCCACGCTCACCACCATCAATCCGACCTACGGCGCCGAGGAGGTCCGCTTCCAACTCCTGGACTCGGGCGCTTCGCTGCTGTTGACAGTTCCGATGTTCCTCGAGGTTGCGTTCGCCGCTATCGAGGGCACCGGGGTCGGCGAGGTGATCGTGGTGGGGGAGCCGCCAACCGGTGGGCCGGCGGCCACACCGATGGCTTCGCTGATGGGCGACCCGGTCGACCAGGTCGCCGTCGACCTCAACGACGACGTGATGGTGCTGCCGTACTCGTCGGGGACCACGGGCCTGCCCAAAGGGGTGATGCTCACCCACCGCAACCTGGTCGCCAACGTCTGCCAGATGGAGCATGTGCTCCGATACGACGAGGACGAGTTGGGGCTGGCGGCCCTGCCCTTCTTCCACATCTACGGGATGCAGGTCCTGATGAACGGGCTGCTGGCCAACGGGGTGACCGTGGTGACTATGCCGCGCTTCGATCTCGAAACCGCGCTGACCCTCGTTCAGTCGTTGCGGATCACCCGTTTCTTCGCGGTTCCCCCGATGGTGCTGGCCCTGGCCAAGTCGCCGCTCGTGGAGAACTACGACCTGTCGAGCCTGAAACAGGTGTTCTCGGGTGCCGCACCCCTAGGTGCCGACCTGGCGGCGGAAGCGGCCAACCGGGTGGGATGCGAGGTTGTCCAGGGCTACGGGATGACCGAACTGAGCCCGGTCACACACGCCACCCCAGAAGGCGACTACCGGCCCGGCACCAGCGGCACGGCTGTGTCCAACACGCAGTGCCGGATCGTCGACCCCGGGACCGGTGAGGATCAGGACGTCGGCGGACGGGGCGAACTGTGGGTGCGCGGCCCGATGGTGATGAAGGGCTACCTCAACAACCCCGAAGCCACCGCCGCCACCATCGACGCGGACGGCTGGCTGCACACCGGCGACGTGGCCGTTCTCGACGAGGCTGGGCACTACTCGATCGTGGACCGCATCAAGGAGCTCATCAAGTATAAGGGGTTCCAGGTTCCTCCCGCGGAGATCGAAGCGGTGCTCATCACCCACCCGTCGATCGTTGATGTGGCCGTGATCGGGGTTGCCGACATCGAAGCCGGTGAGATCCCCAAAGCATTCGTGGTCTGCGCCCCCGGCGCGACCGTCACCCTCGAAGAGGTCCAGGCACTCGTCGCCGAGCATCTGGTGAGCTACAAGCAGGTCCGCCGACTCGAGTTGATCGACGCTGTTCCCAAGAGCGCGTCGGGCAAGATCCTGCGCCGCGAACTGCGCCAACGCAAATAGCCGGCAGTCGCCACAACACCGCTGGCGCGGGGAAGGGAAGTTCGGGGCTGCGCGCGACGCGGTTAGCCGTTGGCCTGCGGGTAGCGTCAGCGG
Source organism: Candidatus Aldehydirespiratoraceae bacterium (assembly GCA_965208435.1). GTDB lineage: Bacteria > Actinomycetota > Acidimicrobiia > Acidimicrobiales > Aldehydirespiratoraceae > VXYK01. Next base: position 3,598,206 of record OZ242337.1, read on the forward strand.
CCATGGCGCTTGAAGAGATGGTCGCGCAACGAGGCCACCTCGTCGTTGATGGAGCCATGGGAACCGAGATGTTCGCCCGAGGCCTGACCGCCGGTGACGCACCGGAACGCATGAACCTCGATGTTCCCCGAAAGGTTCAGGAGATTCATCAGGCCTACGTCGACGCCGGCTCCGACATCTTCTTGACCAACTCATTCGGTGGCACCCGCCATCGGTTGGCACTGCACAAACTCGACGACCGGGTCGTCGAAGTGAACGAAGCTGCCGCCAACAACGGTCGAATCGTCGCAGACCGGACAGACCGCAAGATCCTGGTGGCAGGGTCGGTCGGTCCTACCGGCGAGTTGATCGCTCCGCTGGGCCCGCTGGAATTCGCGGACGCCGTTGTCGCATTCGCCGAACAGACAGCGGGGCTCAGCACAGGAGGCGCCGACATCGTCTGGATCGAGACGATGAGCTCGCTGGCGGAGGTTGAAGCTGCCGTTGTCGGGACTCGACAGAGCTGTGACCTTCCCATCGCGGTCACCATGAGCTTCGACACCGCCGGTCGAACGATGATGGGCGTCACAGGCGAGCAAGCCGCCACACGTCTCACCGAACTCGGAGTCGCGGCGATGGGCGCCAACTGCGGCAACAACCTCGCAGACACCGAAGCCGCTCTGGTCGAGATGCGGGCGGTCGCCGGCGTGCCGGTCATATCCAAGGCGAACGCCGGGATACCGCAATGGCGTGGCGCTGAACTGTCCTACAGCGGCACCCCCGAGGTCATGGGTGCCCATGCGCAGCGTGTGCGACTTGCAGGCGCGGAGATCATCGGCGGCTGCTGTGGGAACACCCCTGCTCACGTGTCGTTCATCCGCGGGGTCCTCGACGGCACGATCGCGGTACCGGACTCCCTTGCTGCTGGCATTCCCGAGAGTCGCTCGAGCCGGACTGAGCGCCCCTACGACCGTTCGCAGCGGCGTCGACGGCGTCGCGGCTAAGCGCTCCCGAGCAGCTTCCAGTTGTCGAAACGATGCCGTGATGTGCTTACATGCGAGTGAATCACTGGCAATAGAGGCCAATAGCGACTGAGGTAGGCAATGTCGATCGTCCCAAAACTCTCCACGATGCTGATCACCTTCTCGGCCGACGACCCCGGTGGATGGGAGCACCTCGTCGAGCGGGCCAAGGCAGTGGACCGCGCTGGTATCGATCGGGTGGCCCTGGCAGATCATGTCGCTTTCGGAGAGAACCTCGAGGCCTACAGCGACCCAAGGACCGGAGGCATCGAAGGCGGCCGTCAACCGACCGGTCCAGACGGTCACTGGTTGGAACCGCTGACCACGATCGCCCACCTGTCAGCAGTGACCGAACGCATCCGATTCACCACCGGGATCCTGATCGCGGCGTTGCGTCGGCCGGTGGTGCTGGCCAAGACGCTGGCCACCATCGACGTCTTGTCGGGCGGCCGAGTCGACCTCGGTGTCGGTGTCGGTTGGCAACGTGAGGAGTATGAAGCGGCGGGACTCGACTACCGCGACCGCGGAGCGCAACTCAACCACACGCTCGAGGTGTGCCAGACGCTGTGGACTCAACAAGTTGCCGAGCATTCCTCTGACCGCCTGCATTTCTCGCGGATACACCAGATGCCCAAACCCACTCAGGAGGGGGGCGTGCCGATCTGGGTCAGCGGTACCGTCAATGCAGCGTCGATGCGCCGTCTCGCCCGTTTCGGAAGAGGGTGGATCCCCTGGGGCCCCGATGCGGCCGACATCACCAGCGGTATAGCCAGAATGAGGGCGGCGGTCAGTGCGCACGACCGTGACCCCGATGACATCGAAGTGGTGTCCAACCTCGGCGTTGTCAGCCGCGACGACGGCTCTTTCGACATTGGAGCCACCATGTCACCGGTCCCGCGGCTGCTTGAAGCCGGAGTGACCGACTTTCGGCTTGGTTTGCGCTTCACGCCCGAAGCACTCGACGCGGAGCAACGGATCCGCGAACTGGTAGACGCCTTCGATTCCGTCGCAGGACGCGATTCCGTCACAGGACGCTGAGCGGTCGGGCGGGAACGAAGCGTGTGACAACTTGCACACATCTGGCAACAGTCGGTGGATTCACATGACGACTCCATAGGCTGTGCGGGCGGCATTCGCGTCGGATGTCGCGCTAATCGAAAGGAATGCCCAGAATGCCAACGGGCACAGTTAAGTTTTTCAACAACGAGAAAGGCTACGGATTCATCTCCCGTACCGACGGTGACGATGTGTTCGTGCACTTCTCCAACATTGATGGTTCCGGGTTCCGAACTCTTGAGGAGGGTCAAAACGTCGAGTTCGAGATCGGCCCGGGCCGTAAGGGTGACGAAGCCCTGTCCGTCCGAGTGGTCTGAGCGGACTTTCGTTCAACATCACGAAACAACAGATCGGCGTTCTATTTTAGTGCTTTGACCTGCGCTTTTGCGAATGTCTGTCTGTGATCATTCTGATCGGGTTCCCACAATTGTTCCCACACTTGCTGATGTGCTGTCGCGCAGCGCCGTCGAGGGTGGGTTTCGACGGTGCGCGTCCACGGTTCGGGCTGCTGGTTCGTGCACAGAGGGAGGTTTCTTCCTCTGTGCACGAACCCGAACGTTGGCCGTCAGCGGTAATACCGGGGACCATTCGAGACGGGTGCTGGCCTGCTAGCCCTGATCGTTCACGAGTATTTGTGATCGGGTTGGGTGTGCGTGTTTTGGTGTGGTTTCGGGGTTGGGGTTTCGGGGTTGGGGGGCGTGGGGTTCGCGGGCGGGTGTTTTGGGGTCTGGTCAGGCGTGTTGGGGTGTGTTGGGGCGTGTCGGGTCGGGGTGAATCAGGCCGTGTCGGGTCGGGGTGGGGGGTGTGTTTATGGGGCGCCGGGGCGGCAGGCGTGGAGGAGTTGTGGTGTTGTTGGCCACCAGTGGAGCAGGCGCAGGGTCCATTTGCGTGAGGACCGCACGAGTCTCGCGGGTGCGTGCCATAGCTGCCAGCGGAGGCGTTTGGGGGAGGCGTTGGCGAGGGGTCCGTCGAGGCGGAGTTGTTGGAACCATTTCACCAGCGTCGAGCTGAACGCGACCATCGCGGCCCAGGCGGTGTTGGCGTCGAAGTCGCTGAAGGGCATGCGGGCCAGGCCGGAGTCTTTGAGGTCGGCGATGGTGTTCTCGATGCGGGCGTGGGCTCTGTGGTGGGCGTCGAGTTCGGCGGGGTCGCCTGCGGCGTCGGTGTAGAACCCGCGGTAGCGCCAGGTGTCGGAGTCGAACAGGGTCCTTTGGGCGCCGGGGTGGCGGGGCTCGCGGCAAGCGATGAAACGGGTCGCGTCGGGCCAGTCGGAGAGATCGACGAAATGGGTGAGGTCCGCGACCTGGGCGCGTTCGGCGGGTTCGCCTTTCGCGTCGAGGGCGGACTGCCATTTGTCCGGGTCGATGCGGTTGTGGTCGATAGCCGCCTCCACCTGGTTGTTGGAGCGTGCTGTCATGAAGAACTCGATGTTGCGGTCCCGGCAAGCCGCGGCGATACGTGCAGAACAGCCCGCGGAGTCCACACGCAACTGCACCCGCCTGAGAGGCACCGTGTCGTCGTGTTCGCGGTGCCCCGCGGCGACCGCTGCGGGGAGCTGCGCCACAGCAGCGTCGAGGACCTCTATATGGTCTGCTATCGAGTTCGCGGCTGCGTTGCCCGCACGCAGCTTGATCGACAGCATCTCACCATCGTCGGTAGCACACAGCATCGGATGGAACCCGAACCCGCCCTTGAAATGCGCCGCCGCTTCGGCCTTGTTCTCAGAATGCACCTCCACCAGCGTCGAGTCGATATCCAAAACCACCGGAGACGACCCCGACACATCACCGCGGCGCTCCCACACCCCCGCGCGCACACCAGCCACCGCCCCAGCCAGTCCCCCCACCACATCAGGGCCCAAGCCCCGCAGTGTGCGGTACAGAGTCGAATCAGACGCCACCTCCCCAAACAGCACCGGCTGAGCCCGCAGATGCTCAATATCCGCGCACGCCTCCCCACCCCCGGCGAGCATCAACAACAAATGCACCAACACCTTGCCCCGGTCATGGACCGGCGCCCGCTCACCAGACACCGGCACCACCGCCGACAACGCCTCCCCCAAACCCAAACCGTCAGCGAAACGCCCCAACGCGAACAAACCCGCATGCGCCGCGACCTGCCCACCGCCCCCTGTCACCCTCACATCACAAGTGCTGCTAACCTGCATCTCGGAGATGCCCCTTTCTGTGGAACCCACATGTGCTTCCCAACACACATCGTCCCACATCAAAGGGGCTTTTCCGCGGACGCGCACACCCCAACCTCAACACCCCCATGAACGATCAGGGCTAGTCAGGTGATCGACGGTCGAGTGAGCTTGCGCCAGGCGCTGGGGCAGCGCTCGTCGACGAGCGTCGCATCGCGTCACGTAAGGGATCTGTACGCCCGGGTTGTCACAGGGCCGCACTGAGGGCTCGATGACGCTTGACCCGGGAGCCTGCCAAGCTGGTCAGCCCGTGCATAATGTGTAGTAATGGAAACTCCCGCGAGTTCAGTGACCGGCGATATCGCTGTCGACCTGGTGGGGCTCATCGTCGGGAAGCAACTTGGGTGGATCGTTCGCCCCCAGCTCCGCGCGGACACGGGCATTGATGCGCAAGTCGAGGTGGTTCAGGATGGCAAGACCACCGGTCGGTTGGTGGCTCTTCAGGTCAAGGCCGGCGAGAGCCGGTTCTGCGAGCCGACGGCAGGTGGGTTTGTGTTTCGTCCGAAGGCAAAGCACGTTGCGTACTGGCTCTGTCACTCCTTGCCGGTTGCGGTCGTCCTTGTGGATGTCGATGAGGAGGTCGCCTATTGGCAGGTTGTGACTAAGGAGACGGTGACTTCAACCGGGAAGGGATGGAAGATGACCATCCCGACGACCAACACATTCTCCATGCCAGCGGCGTCCGCTCTCTTGGCCGCCAGCGAGGGCGATGCGTACACCTTGAAGCTTCGTCGGATGCAACTAGCGCGTCCTTGGATGGAACACCTCGCCAACGGAGGCAGTCTGGCCGTTGAACTCGAGGAGTGGATGCACAAGTCGTCAGGGCGTGCGTCGCTTCTCCTAACGGCTCTGGACGAGGACGGGGAAGTCGTCGGCACGCGTGAGTGGCCATGGATCTTTCTGCCCTATGCCGATTACGCAGTGGAGCTACCTCGCATGTTTCCTTGGGCGAACCTCATGATGGACGACGAAGCGGAACGGGATAGGTACGAGTTCGAGTGTGCCATCTGGGACAAGGAAGACCAGCGGTTCTTCTATGTGGATACTTACGACGAGTGGCAGGCCTATCAAGGCGCCTTCGGGCTTCGAGCGGCGTGGGACGACGGCGAGGTGGCCCGCTGGCGTCTCAACCTTGAACTGTCGGACTTGGGCCGAGCGTTTCTGACACTCGACGAGTTTCTGTCGAGCGAAATGATCCATGACCTCTTCAATAGCTGAGCCTTGGGCAGTACGCCGACGCGGCAGAAGAAGACCAACCTGCGTGACCGCAGCATCAACACCCATGCAGTACTCGTTTACGGATCACTCGCCGGAACACCCAGATGAGATGCGTGGCGGGTGACACGGCTGGCCGATCCGCGGCGGTACGGCCACGTAGCTCACCGGTCCCTGGCCCTGCACGTGAATCGCCAAAGGCGAACATGTTCGCGTAGTTTCGGTCGATGTGGGGCGCGAGGTCGTTGAGTAGTTCTCCCAGTGGACGCGTTTGGGGGAATGATGTCGATTTCCTTGCGGCGGTCGTGAGTCCGCGGGTGGGGCACATGCTTCTCACGATCGGCTCGATTGTGGGCCAGAGCAGCGCGACGGCGCTGCGGTGGTCGCTGGAGCGCCAGCGTTCATGCGCAGCGGCAATGCTGTCTACTGCCTCCAGCGGCATGACCGGACCGAAGCGGGCGATTAGGTTCGACCGGCACATGTCGTACCGTTCGTCTAGATCGTGAAGGACGGGTCGGCGTTGGAGTGAACAGATCGGTCGACAGGGTTGTGTGCGCTGCGGACGGCAGCCGAGGCGACGATCTGGAGCACAGTTGCCTTTTGGTAACGTCTGCGTTACCATAGCGGCATTGCTGAGGCGAAACCATATGAGTCAAGAGAATACGTGGACAGTCGTGGGCGCAGCCCTTTCGGTCGTTGGTTCGAGCGCCTCGATACGACACCCGCAACCAAGATTGTCGCAGCTGTCACCCGGATGGAGGCCGGGAACTTCGGAGACCACCACGGCGTCGGAGGAGGAGTCATGGAGTGCCGCATCCACAGCGGTCCCGGTTACAGAATCTATGCGGCTATCGACAAGGACACCGTGATCATTTTGCTCGGCGGCGGGACCAAGCGAAACCAGCAATCCGATATCGCAAATGCGCAAGGCCGCTGGAAAGACTACAAGAACCGCAAAACTTATGGAGGGCAACATGCCACTCACCCGTGATTTCAAGGAGACAGTAAAGGCTCGCGTGCAGCATGACCCCGAGTTTCGTCAAAGGCTGCTTCAAGAAGGTGTCGAGTGTCTGCTCGGCGGGGACATCGACACGGGCAAATCCCTGTTGCGCATCTACGTCAACGCAACCATAGGCTTCTCAGAGCTCGGCAGACTCACAGAAAAGCAGCCCAAGAGCCTCATGCGGATGCTGGGGCCTCACGGTAACCCACACGCACGCAATCTCTTGGGAATCATCGGCTGTATCCAACGCCACGAAGGAATCCAGCTCGGAGTGGCCTTTCGCGAAGCAGCGCAACCCCAGCCCTCAGCGCTGATTGGTCAACATGACTGACCTAGGCAGGCAGACCGGCTAGTCCGCAGCGACAGGCGACGCAACCAGGCAAGAAGCGTCCGATACAGCTAGGACGGTGGCGAAGTCGCAGGCAACGGCGGCCTGTGACCGCAGGAACTGCGACCCAGGTGACTGCGGACCGTACGGGCGCGGGGTCCGGTCATGGGTGCCCTTTTCATATTTTTGCAGGCGACGTTCTAGGGTGAGCGGATGGCGACGAACAGACGAGACGTGATCCGCATGAATGAGTCGGAGGTCGACGCGTTCATCGAGGAGCAGAAGAGCCTTCAAGTGGGCACGATCGAGCGTGACGGCAGCATCCACTTGTCGACGTTGTGGTTCGCCTACGTGGACAAGCGAGTCGTCTTCGAGACCTACACCAAGTCCCAGAAGATCAAGAACCTCCAACGAGACCCGCGGATCACCCTGTTGTGGGAGGACGGCGACGTGTACGACCAGTTGCGGGGCGTGATGATCAAAGGGACCGCTCAGCTCGTGACCGACCATTCCGAAGTGTTTCCGTTGGCGCTCGAGGTGATGAAGCGGAACCAGCCTGACATTCCCGAGGAGCTGTTGGAGCAGGCCGCCACCCAGATGGCGGCCAAGCGCACGGCTGTAGTCGTGGAACCCGAAAAAGTTGTCAGCTGGGACCACCGCAAGCTCTCAGGCGCCTACTGAGCGTCTGCCGGGCCTTCGGAGCGCCTGCTCGGTGAATCAGCCGAGTCGCTGTACTCGACCGCTGCGGGCGCTGAGTTCCGCCGCCTCGATGATCCGCAACGCCCCGAGACCGCTGGAGAGTTCAGGCCACACAGCAGCCCGGTTCGCCGCAACCGCGGCGAGGCGTCTCAATTGAGACACGAATCCAAGAGAATGCAACGGTTCCTGGCCTTCGGCCGAAGCGATTTCGGAGCCGTCGACTTCGAGCACAGGGAACGGCCACAGGTCGACAGAAACGACCCCGCTGTCGCTGGCCGCCTCCAGGTTCGCTGAAGCAGGCCCCTCGTCCCAGTGCAGCTCGGCGCGCACCGTCCGCCCGTCAGCGATTCGCAGGTCCAGATCGGCACCAATGTCTACACCGTCTTGAAGGTTCAGACTCGCGGAGACTTCAACCACCGGTTGAGCGGCCGCGGCCAACAGGACGGGAAGGAGGCGACCTCCCAAGTCCAACGTGACGCCGCGGCGGGCAACTCCGGTGGTGTGGCAGGCCCGGCGGGGGGCGTTGGCGCGAAGCACAAGGTGGTGCGGTTCACCGAGACCGTTGATCGCGGTAAGGCCTTGTCGCGCGACCGGGGCGTGGAGCAGGTTTGCGCCGAGCATCGCGTTCGGTCGATCGCCGGGGTCACAGCGCGAACTCACACCCACCGGTGATTCGACGATCATGGGCCGGTCAGGCGGGATCTGCGCCAACACGCCGCCGACCTCGGCCGGAGGTACAGCAACGATGAGAATGTCTGCGCGTCTGATCATCCCGGCAACGCTGAGTTCGGCGCAGCCCAGCGCCTCAGCAGCCTCGCTCGCACGCCCCGGAGCGCGCCCGCCGATCCCGATCAGCCGCACCCCGGCGACCCCGCGCGAGGATTCGGCATGGAGCGTTGCCGCCCTGCCGGCACCGATGATCGCCAGTGTGGTCATCGCGAACCCGCGCTTGGGGCGTTGACGGTCCAAGTTCGGTACTGTCTCATACTCAGTTCATTATTGGGCGCATTCGCGACAGGGAGCCATTTCATCAATGAGTCACCACGATCTTTTCGAAGTTCAACGCCTTGACGTCGAGACCGACCAGTTGCTGCACCGCAGAGCTGTGCTCGCGCAGCGCGGGCAACTGCGGGAAGCAACCGACGAGCGGAAGCGTCTCACTGCGGAGATCGATCAGATCTCGCTCACCCAAATCGAAGTGGCGACACGCCAGAAGCGTTTTGAAGACGAGGCTCAGATCGTCGCGGCCAGGATCGAGACCGATGAGGCGCGCCTCTACAGCGGTGAAGTCACAGGACTCCGTGACCTGCAGGCCCTCCAAGAAGAGATCGCTTCGTTGCGGAACCGCCAGAGTGATCTTGAAGACGAGGCTCTCAACGCCATGGAGGAGGCCGAGTCGCTGGCATCGAAAGCGGCCGCGCTGGGCGCTGAGGTTGATGTGTGTGACCAGCGCATCGGAGACCTGAACACCGAGATCAACTCTGCTGAGTCGGAGATCGACGCTCGCTTGGAGACCGTCAGTTCGAACCGGGCAGAACTAGAAGCGGGCCTCGACAGCTCGTTGGTCGCCGACTACGAGCGTCTGAGGTCGACGTTCGGTTCGGCGACCGTGGTGCGCTTCGAGAGCGGAAAGTGCGTGGGCTGCCCGTCGATGATGCCGGCAATGGAGGCGGACCGGATGAAACATTCCACCGAGGACGTCCTGCCGTGCGACGAGTGCGGCCGGATCGTTCTGCTCTGACGTGTTCCTCTTCTTTGTCGCGGCCGCGGTGCTCGGTGTGCTGACGGTGTTCGACAGCGGAGCCGTCGACTACCGCTACGTCGCCGCTGGAGCCGTGCTGCCACTCGCAGAGGGGGTGACGGGCCGCCCGCTGATCCTCCACACCCTGTTGGGTTCGGTTGCGTTGTTGAGTCTGGTGATGTTGACGACGGTCGGGTCGCGGCTGCGCCGGCGACGGCTGCTGGGCGTGCCGATCGGGACGTTCGTCTTCCTTGTGGTCTCGGGAGCATGGACACGGACCGAGTTGTTCTGGTGGCCCGTCGCCGGGCTCGACGGGATCGCGGCGGCTCCACTGCCGGAGTTCGATCGTCCCCTCGCAGTGCTGATTCTGCTTGAACTGCTCGGAGTCTGCGCCGCGGGTTGGCTGGTCCACCGCTTTGGACTCACCCGACCAGAGAACCGCCGGCTGCTCTTTCGTTCAGGACGACTACCCCGGGAGCACCTCAGGTAGCGATTCGAGGACTCGTATTCGTTGAGGCTGATCCGGGGTGTGACGGGGAGTCGGCCTGTAGGCGGGATTCTGTCCGGGAGCCGGTTCTGCCGACTCCGTGGATGGCCATCCATCTTTGCGGCCTACCCGGGAGTGTCTGCGGACGGGACGCCCTCTCCCTGCATGGCCTTGCTCCGGGTGGGGTTTACCTAGCCACCCCGGTCGCCCGGGGTGCTGGTGCGCTCTTACCGCACCGTTTCACCCTTACCCGCCCGGTCCCTCCGGAACCGGGAAGGCGGTTTGTTTTCTGTGGCACTTTCCTGCGAGTCGCCTCGACTGGCGCAAGCCAGCACCCTTCCCTACGGAGTCCCGACCTTCCTCGACACAGCGAACTGCGCCGCGGCCATCCGACCGGCTCCCCGTCACACTCTCAGTCTGCCCCAACGAATGCGCATTTGTCCCAGATATTCGCCGCTGCGGTCCAGCTGTCGATGCTCAAGGGTGCTAGACGTCGAGCACCGCGTCGAGTTGTTCGCACAGGAAGCCCATGTGATCTGCGTTGAGACCATGGTGGATCGGCAACGACATGGCGTTGTCCATGATGTAGTCGCAGTTCGGCAGCCCGCCCTCGGGGGCGCGGTGCTCGATCCCCGCGAACCCCTTCTGACGCAGGATGTTGCCGGTCCAGACCATACGCGTCGACACGCCGCGCGCTTCGAGCCGCTCCTGAACTTCGCTGCGGTCGATGCCGAGGTCGTCGTCGATCGTGAAGCAGAAGCGCATCCAGGTCGTGTCAGTCTCAGGTGTTGTACGGCCCCGCGTCACACCCCCACGGGTCGCCAGGAAGTCGTCCAGCCGACGCCAGTTGTCGCGACGCTGTTGGTTGAAACCGGCGAGTTTGTCGAGTTGGACGAGACCGTACGCGGCGCTGATCTCGGTCGGTTCGAAGTTGTAGCCGATCGAGTCGAAGGTGAAGATCATGTCGTAGGGGGTGCCGTCGGCGAGGTAACCGAAGCGGTCCTGTTCGCCTTTGCGTGAGCCGTACAGGTAGGGCTCCGAGCGGCGGCCCCAGCGCCGCAACTCGAGCCCCAGATCGAACAGGCCCGGATCGTCCACACCGACCATGCCTCCCGCACCGCCGGCGGTCATGGCATGGCTGCGGGCGAAACTGGTCACCACGATGTCGGCCCGGGCGCCGGTACGTTCACCCCGCTGCCAGGAGTCGAGCACATCGCAGGAATCCTCGACGACGGTGAGGCCGTGAGCGTCCGCGATGGCACGGATCGCGTCCCAGTCGGGGCAGTTGCCGCAAAGGTTCGGCGTGAGGATCGCCTTTGTTCGCGGCCCGATCATCGCTTCGATCTTGGTGTGGTCGATCTGGTAGGTGTCTTGCGTGATGTCCACGAACACCGGGACGAGGCCCGACTGCACCATGGTGGCGATGTCGGTCGAGAAGGTGAGCGGCGAGGTGATGATCTCGTCGCCCCGCTCGAGTTGGAGCAGGTCCACCGCTATGCGCAGGGCCGACGATCCGCTGTTTACCATGATCCCGTGCTGTTTGGACAGCAGCGAAGCGACCCTGCGCTCGAACTCGAAGACGTTCTCGCCGATGTCGAGCGTCGAGGAGCGCAACACCTCCACGACCGCCTCGATCTCGCGCTCGTCGTGAACCGCGCCCGAAACTGGAAGCTTCATCTGGTGCCCTTTGGTTGTGAACAGAATCTCTACCCGTTGACTTTGGCCCGATTGGAAAGGTAAGCGCCAATTCCGGCACCGACAGTTCCGATCGACGCAGCCAGCAGCACATTGAAGACCAACGCCAGCGGGTTGATCCCGTCGCCACCGGCGATGCGGACGACACCAGCCACGAGTTGCACGACCGCGAACGCAGTGACTGTCGCGGCCGCGCCGTTGATCATCGGCGCGTCCGTCGCTATCCGGCCTGCAACCGCACCGCCTACGAGGTAGGCCACAACGATCGCCAACAACGTGACGTACACCCAGTTGGACTGCTCGCCCGCGTCACTGTCAGCAAGGGCTGCCTGTGCCACAGCTGCGGGAATCGAGACAACGAGACAGATCGCAGTCCCGGCTCGAATTGCCGCAGGAAACAGGGACTTTGACACGGAGCCGAGGCTAGCAGCGCGCTACGGTCGCGTAGGCAGACTGTTGGCACCTCACAGAGACGAACATGAAACCTATGACACCTGTGACAAGCATCGACGAGCATGGCGGTTGGCCGGCCATCCTCGGCACTCTGGCCGATGGTGCCGACCTCAGCGCGGAGATCACGAGAGCGGTCCTCTCCACGATCCTCAATGGTGAGGCTGCAGACGCGCAGACGGCCGCGTTCATCGTCGGTCTGCGAATCAAGGGTGAGACTGTGGGTGAGTTGGTCGGACTTCAGGCCGCCATGCTCGACGCGGCAACTCCGCTCTCGGTGCCCGACGACACAGTCGACATCGTTGGTGCGGGAGGTTCGCCCAGCCGGAGGATCCATGCCCTCAACGTCTCGACAATGGCAGCGTTCGTGGCTTCCGCAGCCGGTGCGACCGTGTGCAAGCACGGTAACCGCAAGGCCTCTTCCACCTCAGGCAGCTTCGACCTGCTGGAGGTTCTCGGAGTCGATGTCGACATCACTGTTGGTCAGCTTGAGGCTCAGGTTGGCAGCATCGGACTGGGGTTCGCCTTCGCCCGGAGCTTTCATCCAGCGATGCGTCATGTGGGTCCCGTGCGAGCACAGATGGGTATTCCGACCGTGTTCAACATTCTGGGTCCGTTGAGTCATCCTGGCCGCGTGAAGCGTCAGGTTGTCGGTGCAGGGGACTGGTCCGTCGCGCAGCGGATGGCGCAGGTCCTCAGAGCCACGGGATCGCGTCGCAGCTTGGTTGTGAACGGTGACGGGGGACTGGACGAGTTCTCAACGACGGGCCCTTCGAGAGTCCTCTCGCTAGAGGATGGGGAGATCACCGTACTGACCGTGACGGCGTCGTCGGTCGGTCTGGCACCGGCGTCGCCAGAGGACCTAGCCGGGGGTGATGCCGACACGAACGCCCGGATCGCCCGCTCGATCTTCGCGGGCGAGAAGGGACCCCGTCGAGACATGGTCGTGCTCAACGCCGCCGCCGGCCTGGTGGTCGCGGGACTGGCGGCGGACCTCAGCGAAGCGGTGTCGCTGGCGGCTGACGCGATCGACGATGGTCGGGCGGAGGCCAAGCTCTCAGCGCTGGTGTCAACCGCCTGGTGAGACCACCGCTGACGGCAGGCGACCCGCAGGCTAGGCGACGCGCGGCATCTGCGCGCCTGCCGGTCTGCGAGAGTCCGGCAATGTGCTCACACCGGTGCGCTTGGTGGTGCGGCGGGCTGGACTGGGGGTCTTCGGCTTGAAGACCGGCAGCGCCGGCAGGGGACTGGCCAACACTCCCTCAACCTCCTCGATCGTAAGCTTGTCGACATTGCGTTCGATCCAGCCGACGACTGTGAGCAACTCGTCGGCGTCATGACGCTCGGGAACCGGCAACGGCCCCGCAGTCGGGGTCGGGGCTGCACTCGGGGCTGATGGGGCACTGAGTTCAGATGGATCACTGAGTTCAGGTGAATCGCTGGGTTCGACGGCGTCCGTTGCGTGGCCGCTGCGACTGAGTCTTCCTCCATGAAGCTCAACCCAGGTTTTGCCGATTCCCAGGCGAACACGTCCGGCTCGTCGCAACAGGTCGAAGCGTCGATGACGTCGCAACAGGCCCGCCAGTGCTTCAGCGCGGTCCCGCACGTCAGCTGCCTCCTCGTAGCGCTGTTGTTCCGCCAACTTCTCGATCCTCGCGGCCAGAGGGGCCAACAGCAGGTCGGGGCGCGATGTCAGATTTGTGACGAGTTCTTCGATCACAGCCGCGTACTCGGTTTGCGAGGTCGCTCCGGAACACGGACAGCACGACACTCCCAACTGGGCTGAAGCGCAGACACTCGCGGTCGTCGATGCCCTCGACGCGAGACCGCAACGCCGAATCGGCGTGGCGCTCTGGATCGCCTCCACTACCCGTTTGGCCGCCCGTGTCGATGCCACCGGACCCAGATAGAGGGCTCCGTCGTTTCGGACCGTCCGTACTATCGACAGGCGGGGGAAGCGTTCATTGAGGGTCAGCTTGATGTATGGATACTTGCCCGCCCGGGTGCCCTGCCGATTGAACCGCGGCAGATGCTGTTGGATCAGCCGTAACTCCAACACGGCAGATTCGAGACCGTTGCGACACACGTGATGGTCTATGCGATGCGTCTCGCGAAGCAACTGCGAGACCTTGCGACGCTCGTCGGTCGAGAAGTAGCTGCGAACCCGGGATCGCAGGTTGGTGGCCTTGCCGACATAGAGCACTTCGTCGCGAGCGTCGCGAAAGAGATAGACGCCGCCCTTGCGGGGCAGCCCGTCGGTCAGCTTCAGTTTCTTGGCATGGGGGCTGCCGGCGAGCGTCGGGAGCGCAATGAGGTCTTCGAGACCCAACACTCCCAGAGTGGCGGCCCGCTCCAGAAGGAAATGCAGCAGGTCTCCGGTTGCCAGGGCGTCGTCGAGGGCGCGGTGGCTGGGTCTGTGGCTGAGTCGCAGACGGTCCGCAAGCGTGCCGAGCCTGCAGTTGGGGACCTCATCGCGCACCAGTCTGCGAGCCAGGGCGAGTGTGTCGATCCAGCGTGCCGCGAGGCGGGGACGCCCCAATTGCTGTAGAGCCGCGTTGAGGAATGAGAGGTCGAAGCGAACGTTGTGACCCACGATCACCGCGCCGTCGATGAACTCCAACAGCGACGGCATCACCGATTCGATCCGGGGTGCCCGCATCACCATGGCCTGAGTTATCCCGGTGAGGACCGTGATCTCCGGCGGGATCGCAGATCCCGGGTCGACCAGCGTCTGGTATGTGCCGAGGCACTCGCCGCCGCGGAGCTTGACCGCGCCGATCTCGGTGATCGCGCAGTCCGCGGCAGAAGCACCGGTCGTTTCAAGGTCTATGACAACGAAGGTGACCTCGTACAGGGGGGTGCCGAGGTCTTCGAAGCTCTGCTGGAGGGCGAACGCCTGTTCGGGCATTCCAAAACACTGCCCGAACAGACCCGTGATGTCAAGGATGTCAGCATGTCTCCGACGTCAGCCGAGCACGTCTCGCAGGTGGTCTGCGAGACGAATCGCCAACGCCACGATCGAGAATGTCGGCGTGGCCGTCCCGCCGGTGGCGAAGACGCTGCTCCCAGCGACCCAGAGATTGTCGACTTCGTGCATGCGACAGTCGGCATCGACGACTCCTTGTGCAGGATCGTCCGACATTCGGGTGGTGCACATGTGATGGAAGCCCACTCCCACCGGGAACCCCCTCAGGTCGATCTCTTCAGGGACGGACCTGAATACGGTTAGGAACTCACCGCTGATCGCACTGTCGTGGGCGTCGGCGTGGACTCCGCCGGGCACGAGTTGGACCCGTCCCCAGCCGGTCGCGCCTATGGCTTCGGCCATGACCTTCAGTCCGGCGACCACCCGCCGTCGATCAGCCGCGGTGTACTGCCAGTCGAGTTCTATCTGACGCATTCCCAGAGCGTCGGTCCCCGATCCCAGGGTGACGCGGCTGTGCGGATTGAGTTCCTGCTCCGCCAGCGCTTGGAGATATGCCGCTGTGCGGGGTTCCGACCCGGTGTGGGCCATGAGCGCACCGACGTCGCCGACGGTGGCTCCCCGCGCCTGAAACGGCACTCCATCGGGTAGGGAGCCGACAAGGAACTGCAGCTCGAGACCGGCGGTCTCCGCTGAACGCAGGTGTGCGTCGCTCAACCCGAGAGCGAACTTGGCGCCGTGGACATGTCCGGCATGGCGTCCCTGCGTGATGGGGACCTCGCCGCCGCCCAGACCGCTGAGCGCGTCGAAGTCCGACTCGAACACCCCGAACCCGGCATAGATCTGCAGGTGTTCCGTGAAATAGCGCCCCACGAGGTCGTTGCTGTTGCCGAGCCCGGCGGGGTCATGGTCGGCTGAAGCCAACAACAGCCGCGCGTTCTCGATCCCCCCGGCAGCCAACACATAGGCCCGCGCGGTAACTCTGAACGAGACGCCGCTAAGGGTGGCGACATCGAGATGGGTGACGGAGCGCCCGTTGTCGGTGGCGAGGTTCAGCGCGTTGGCGTGGAGCAGCACCTCGATGTTGGCTGACGCGGTCAGTTCTGCGCCGTACAGGTCGCCGAATTTCGTCGGGAACGTGACCTGGAACACGAAAGGTTCGACTGCGTCGGTCTCCACCGGCGGAGCTTTCACCCCCAGACGCCGTTCCCAGGTGTCGACTGAGAAGTCTCCGTCGGTGATCCGTACCCATTGCGTCGCCCGGTCCCAGTATGGGGTGAGGTCGGTGACCTCGATCGGCCATCCTGAGACGCCAAGATGGTCCCGGTGCTCGAAATCAACAGGGGCCAGCGGTCTGCAGTAACCGGCCCAGTGGTTGGTGGTCCCGCCGAAGTAACGCAGACGGGTCTGGTCGAGAGTCACCGGGTTGTCGAGCGTGGTCACGGGCGCGCCGATGCTGTCGCCGGTCATCAGTGCCTGGGTGGCAGCATCGGATTCTGTGCCTCCGGACTCGATCAGCAGTACCCGCAGTCCGGAATTGAGCAGTTCCATTGCCATCGATATTCCCGCCGCGCCTCCGCCGATGATGCACACGTCTGCTTCCAGGGCGCTTCCCGAGCGAAGTGTGCGAGCGTCGGTCAGCATGTGGATTGAAGGGACTCTGAACATGCCAGAGCGATCACCGCGGCCGCCCTGGCCTCTGATGCGGCGAGGACCCAACCGTCGACAGTGATGGTGTCGCTCTGTTCGAAATCAGCTCTGACACGCGCAGCGGCACGCTCGAGCGGATCGCTGTCGCGCTCGGCCGTCGGGAGTTGAGCGAGCAGTTCAGCGATGTCGTTCTCGCCGGTCACCTCGACGACTCGCTGACCGAGGGTGATTATCCGCGGGTCCACCTCGCCGATCCCGCTCACAGTTATCGGCTCGGTCGTCGTGGTCGTCGTGCCGACTGTCGTGCTGGTCGTCGTGGCGCCGGTGGTGTCTCTCAGCGGTGAGACTGATTCGGGGCCCCGGTTGTGGGATCGGTCGAGCCAGCCGACACCGGCACCGATGACTAAGGCGAGTGCGCCTCCGCTTCCAAGTCGCAGGACCTGACGCCGCGAGACGTTGTGGCGCTCGACGGCGACAGGGGAGTCGTTGTCGGGAGCCGACGTATCGGGTGCATCGGCGTTGACCATGGAGTCAATCTATCGAGCAGTGTCATACCCCCTGCGTAGCTTGGAGGCATGGCAGAACACACTTATCTTCGATTGGTTGGCGATGAGCTGGACGATCATTGCGGCGCAACGGCCGGCGAGCAGCCGGGGCTGATGATCGACTGCGACATGTGCGTCATGCAGCACACAGAAGCGTGTGACGATTGCGTAGTGAGTTATCTGGTCGGTCATGTCGCCGGAACGCCGGTGGTCCTCGATTTCGAGGAACGACGCGCCTATGAGTTGCTCAACGACGCCGGGCTCGTCCCGTCGAGCAGGTTCGTCCCCCGCTCCGACGCCGTTTAGTCCTTCGCGTCGGTTGTTGTGTCTCATTTCTGATTTGTCGTGCCACCATGGACGGGTGGATCTGACTGTCGCCGACCTCATAGACATAGGGCGCGCCGCAGGGTTGGCCGCGGTGGGCGCGACCGAAGCGACCCCCTTCGAACGCACCCGCGTCGACCTCGAGCAGCGCAAGGCCGGGGGGCTGAGCGGATCAATGCAGTTCACCTACCGCAACCCGTCACGCTCAACAGATCCACGCCGGACCATGAGCGATGCCACCTGCCTGATCGTAGGGGCGTACGACTTCCAACGCGAACTCCCGCCCCGCCCCACGGATCAACCGACTGGAAGAGTTGCCGCTTACAGCTCAGAAGACCACTACGCGTCCTTGCGTGCAGCTCTCGAACAGATTGCCGTCGCGCTGCGCGTGCAGGGCTACAAGGCTCTTGTGCTGGCCGACCAGAACAACCTGGTCGACCGGGCGGCGGCACACCGCGCCGGTATCGGCTGGTGGGGAAAGAGTTCCAATGTGCTGATCGCCGGCGTCGGCAGCATGGTCGTGCTCGGCTCGGTTCTGACCAACGCACCCCTCGAGATCGAAACGGTCGCCGTTGCTGCCGATGGTTGCAGAACCTGCACCAAGTGTCTCGACGGATGCCCGACAGGGGCGATCATCTCCCCCGGGGTGGTCGATGCCAACAGGTGCTTGGCGTGGCTGCTGCAGGCATCGGGCCGATTCCCCGTCGAGTACCGGGAGCTGCTCGGCGACCGCATCTACGGATGCGACGATTGCCAGGACGTCTGCCCACCGAACCAGATCCGCCGCAAGCAGCCTGCGGCGGAGGGCGGCGGCGGCGCCTGGGTCTCGATCCTCGAGATGCTGGAGTCCGATGATGAGACGCTGATGGCCCGTCATGGGCGCTGGTACGTGCCGCAGCGCAATCCCGACTACCTGCGGCGCAATGCCCTGGTGGTGCTCGGCAACATCGGTCGCGGCGACGACGAACGAACTGCAGCAGTGCTCGCCCGATCGCTGGCCCATCAATCTCCGGTCGTCGCGGCTCACGCCGTCTGGGCGGCCCGCCGCCTTAGCAGGGACGATCTGCTCGCCGAGTTGGAGGGCTGCGAACTCGACGAGATGGTGCGCGAAGAACTCCGGCGGCCGGTCACCGCCGTGGCATAGTGGCGTGCTGTGGCCCGCCATCTACTCGTCACCAACGACTTTCCCCCCAAGATCGGTGGCATTCAGAACTACCTGTGGGAGCTCTGGCGGCGCCTCCCCGCCGATGAGGTGGTCGTCTACTGCACCCCGCACGCCAACGCTGGCGCCTTCGACGCCGCGCAACCGTTCACCGTTGTTCGCAGCCGCGAACCCTGGTTGCTGCCGCATCCGCTGCTGGCGCGTCGTGTAGACCGCTTGGCGAGCTCCTGCGGTGCCGAACTCGTGATCCTCGACCCGGCGGTGCCGGTCGGTCTGATCGGCCCGCATCTCGACGTTCCCTACGGAGTCGTCCTCCATGGTGCGGAAGTCACGATTCCGAGCCGCATCCCGGGTGTCCGCAGTCTGCTGAACCGAGTGCTCGACGGCGCCGTCGGGGTGATCGCAGCGGGCGGGTACCCGGCCCGGCAGGGCGAGCAGTCGCTGGGGCGCCCCCTGCCGGTCAGCATCATTGCGCCCGGTGTCGACACCGAACGTTTCGTTCCACTCGACCGTGCCGCCAAACAGGCCGCCCGGAAGGCCCTGGGCCTGCCGACCGAGGGTCCGCTGGTCGTGTCAGTCAGCCGCCTGGTTCCCCGCAAGGGCATGGACACGCTGATTCGGGCATCGGTGCAGATTCGCCGCAGCAAGCCTGACGTCTGTGTCGCGATCGCCGGTGCCGGGCGCGACCACAGACGGCTCAGTTCGCTTATCGCCCGCCTCGACGCACCCGTGAAGCTGCTGGGAAGAGTCGACTCCGATGATCTGAGCCGCCTCTACGGCTGCGGCGACGTGTTCGCGATGTTGTGCCGCAGCCGTTGGGGCGGGTTGGAACAGGAGGGCTTCGGGATTGTCTTCATGGAGGCGGCAGCGGCCGGCGTTGCGCAGGTCGCCGGTCGCAGCGGCGGCGCGCACGAGGCGGTGGTGCACCAAGAGACGGGCCTGATAGTCGATGACCCCACCGACGCCGATGCCGCGGCGCGGGCGATAACCGAACTGCTCGACGACGACGAACGACGCCACGCGATGGCGCAGGCGGCCAGGGAGCGCGCCGAACGGGAGTCCTCCTACGACACTCTGGCCGAACAGTTGGCCGAGGCGATCAACACCATGGTGCGGCGATGACACGGCGGGAGCAATGGGCAGCGGGACAGGCCATTCTCAATTGGTCGTGGTTCGGTACCGGGGTGTTCACGCTCACCGCGGTCACGGCGACAGTCTGGCCGGACACTTTCGAATGGCTCAACGCAGTCGTGTCGCTGGTGTTGTTCGCCGCCGGAACCTTCGTGATGGGGTGGGCCCTGTTGATAGCCGTGGAGCGCAGTCGCCACCACGTCATTGGGATTGCGGGCCTCTATTTTGCGGTGGGCAGCGCCGGTTCTGAGGTGCGGAGGATCTTGTTGAGTTCCCTCGCGGTCGAGATTGCAGTGGCGCTGACCACGGCATCGATACGGAGTTACACGCCCGCGGCATTCGGGCTCCTGGTTCCTGTATGGGCTCTCGGTCTGACGGGACTGTGGTGTGCTCGCCACGGCGAATTCGAGGTGCGCAAAACAGACCCGCAGAGCGGTTAGGGTCAGCAGTAATGGTTGATCAAGCGACCGAACGAACAACGATCATGGCGACGCCGGAGCAGTGTTATGCCACGGCCATCGACTTCGAGAAGTACCCGGAGTGGGCTTCTGACATCAAGATGGCCCGGGTTCTCTCGCGTGACGACGAAGGCCGCGCAGTCGACGTCGAATACCGCGCCGCGGCCATGGGCCGCAGCACCACCTACACGCTGCGGTACTTCTATGGCGCCAACCCGCGTCGTCTCGCCTGGCGTCTGCAACGCGGCGACATCACCAGGCGTCTCGATGGCGAGTATGAGTTTCTGCCGGTGCGGTCAGACCCGGGGTCAACCGAGGTCGTGTATCACCTCGCCGTCGAGGTGAAGGTTCCTCTGCCGGGTTTCGTCAAGCGCCGCGCCGAGGCTCGCCTGTTGCGCACCGCTCTGGAGGATTTCACCAGACACGTTGAGAGCCGCTCGTCGTGAGCGCTCCGTGGACCGTTGAGCGCCGTTGAAATGGACTGTAGCGAGTCTGTTGCTGACGAGGAGGGCCGGTTCGATGAGGTTCGGGAGGCCGCTGAAGCGGTTCTGGCCTCGCTGAGGTGGCTGATCGAAGCGACCGAGCGGGTCATTGAGGATCCTGAAGCACTGGCCGCGGTGGCGGCGACGGGACGGTCCTTTGTCGACGCGTTCAGCAGAGGATTCAGATTCACCGACGACAGTGGCGGCTCCGAAGCCTCCGCTGCTGATCAGTAGCGGCCGCTTATGGAGTTCCGTCGGATCAACGGGCTTCCGCCCTATGTCTTCACGATCATCGACTCGTTGAAGGTCCAGGCACGTCGCGCGGGCGAGGATGTGATCGACCTCGGATTCGGCAACCCCGACCTGCCGTCCCCTCCCACCGCGGTCAACAAGCTGATCGAGGCGGCCCAGAACCCCCGCAACCATCGGTACTCGTCGAGTCGGGGGATTCCGAAGCTCCGAGAAGCGGTGGCCGGCCTCTATCAGCGGCGTTTCGGAGTCGAACTCGATCCGGAGACCGAGATCATCAACACGATCGGCGCCAAGGAGGGATTCAGCCATCTGATGTGGGTGCTGTTGGAGCCGGGAGACTCAGTGCTCGTGCCCTCGCCATCCTATCCGATCCACCTGTTCGCACCCCTGTTCGCGGGTGCCAACGTTCGAGAGATGCCCCTGACCAGCGACCAGGGAGCCTTCTTCGACACCTTGAGGACCCGCTTCGAGTATTCCTGGCCCCGTCCGCGGGCGATTGTGCTGTCGTTTCCGCACAACCCGACAACGGCTTGCGTCGACCTCGAGTTCATGCAGCAGGTGGTGGACTTCGCCCGTCAGCGCGATGTCGTCGTCGTGCACGATTTTGCCTATGCCGATCTCGGTTACGACGGATACGTGCCGTGTTCGATCCTTGAGGCCGAGGGAGCCAAGGAGGTGGCCGTCGAGTTCTATTCGATGACCAAGAGCTTCTCGATGGCGGGTTGGCGGGTCGCGTTCATGGTTGGGAACGCCCAGACGATCGCGGCGCTGGCGAAGCTGAAGAGTTACCTCGACTACGGCACGTTCCAGCCGGTGCAGATCGCCGCGACCGTGACCATGAACGAAGCCGCGGACTATCCCAGCGAAGCCCGTGAGATCTACGAGAGTCGACGCAACTCTCTGTGTGACGGGCTCGCCCGTATCGGCTGGGAGGTTGAGCCGCCGAGAGGGACCATGTTCACCTGGGCGCCGATTCCGGAGCCGTACCGCCACATGGGTTCGGTGGAGTTCGCGTCGATGCTCGTCACCGAGGCCAACGTCGCGGTTTCGCCGGGCGTCGGATTCGGTCCCGGTGGGGAGGGCAACGTGAGATTTGCCCTGATCGAGAACGAACAGCGAATCAACCAGGCGATCCGCCAGTTGCGCGCGGCGCTTCCCGACCTAGCGGGCTCATAGCCGCGGCTGGGAGGCGACCAGTTGTCTCCCGCCCTTGTTCGCTGTGTTCGGTTCCCGCCCTTGTTCGCTGAGCTCACGGGCCGCGAGGCCGCGGGCGGGCCGCTCGGGCCACGGCCTCGTCCTGTCGCTGCCGTGTGCGGGACTAAGCCGGTCAGCCTCTGGGGCTATTCGCTCTGATCCCACGCCAGGGATCGGCTCAATGCCCGCTGCCACCGCCGATAATCCGCGTCCGCCCGTGTGCGGTCGGGGTCGGGCTGAAAGGTCCGGTCGGCGTCGGACTGTCCCGACAGAGCGGCGACGTCCTCGAGTCCGCTCCAGACGCCCTCGGCAATCCCCGCGAGGTAGGCGGCGCCCAGCGCTGTCGTCTCCGCGACAGGGGCGCGTACGACAGGAACTCCGAGCTGGTCGGCCTGGATCTGCAGGAGGATGTCCATCACTGATGCGCCGCCGTCGACGCGCAGCTCGGTAAGGGGGGTTCCGGAGGCCGCAGACATGGCGTCGACCACGTCGCGGCTCTGGTATGCCATGGATTCCACGGTCGCGCGGACGATCTCTGCGCGTCCGGTCCCACGGGTGAGGCCAATGATCGTGCCGCGTGCGCGGGCGTCCCAGTGCGGTGAGCCGAGCCCTGTCAGTGCGGGAACGAAGACGACACCGCCGGTGTCGGGGACTGAGGCCGCCAGAGGCCCGGTCTCGTCCGCATCGTCGATGATGCCGAGACCGTCGCGCAGCCACTGGATCGCCGCCCCCGTCACGAAGACGGCTCCCTCGTAGGCGTAGGTCGTCTGCTCGCCGATCGTCCATGCCACTGTCGACAACAGCCCGTCGACGGGTTCGGGGCGTTCCGTTCCGACGTTCATCAGCACGAAGGACCCGGTCCCGTAGGTGTTCTTGGCTTGGCCTTCCCAGAAGCACCCTTGGCCGAACAGCGCTGCCTGCTGGTCGCCTGCGATTCCGCTGACGGGAACACCGGCTCCTGTCGGGATGTCGCCCGTCGTTTCTCCGAACCGTCCCGATGACGGCAGCACCTCGGGCAGAGCGGACGTCGGCACCCCGAACAGGGAGCACATCTCTTCGCTCCATGACATTGCACCGATGTCGTACAGGAGCGTCCGAGAGGCGTTGGAGGTGTCGGTGGCGTGTCGACCGCCGGTCAGTTTCCACACCAGCCAGGAGTCGACCGTACCGAAAGCCAGATGCTCGTCGGGCGTGACGCCGCCGTGCTTGAAGAGCCACTCGAGTTTGCTCGCGGAGAAGTACGGATCCAGGACCAGCCCGGTCGTTGTGCGCACCAGATCGAGATGCCCCTCGGCCTGCAACTGCTCACATCGAGTCGCGGTGCGCCGATCTTGCCAGACGATGGCCCGGTGCAGGGGCCGGCCGTTGCGCCGATCCCAGACAACCACCGTCTCCCGCTGGTTGGTAATGCCGATCGCGCTGATGGGTTCAGCAGTCGTCTCCACGATCTCGGCGAGGGTCTCCAGGACCGCTTGCCATATTTCGTCGGGATCGTGCTCCACCCACCCTGGTCTCGGAAAGTGCTGTGTGAACTCCCGGTAGGCGTAACCGAGCGGGACGCCCGCCTCGTCGACGGCGAATGTGCGGACTCCGGTCGTTCCCGAATCGATTGTCAGAACTAGTCCCATGACCCGACGTTATCTGTTGGTAGCGTCGCTGGAATGAAAGTTGGGGTGCTCACCGGTGGAGGCGATTGTCCTGGTTTGAACGCGGTGATCCGAGGCGTCGTGCGCAAGGCCGAACGAGAATACGGCGACGTGGTTGTCGGGTTCCTCGACGGTTGGAGCGGCCTGCTCGAAGATCGCTGGATGCCACTCGACGTCGAGGCTTGCCGAGGACTCCTGACCCGCGGAGGCACCGTTTTAGGGACGAGTCGCTACCAGCCCTACATGTTCGATGACGGGGTTGAGCGGGTGAAAGCCACCATGGAGCGACACTCTGTTGATGCGCTGATCGTCATCGGAGGAGAGGGGACGCTCTCGGCCGCCTCTCGAATCCACGCCGACGGCGTGCCTTTGGTCGGCGTGCCCAAGACCATCGACAACGACATCGACGGGACGGAGCGGACTTTCGGTTTCGACACCGCGGTGCAGACTGCGACTGATGCGATCGACCGACTTCACACCACAGCAGAGTCCCATGATCGAGTGATTGTTGTCGAGGTGATGGGCCGCCATGTGGGGCACATAGCCACCTGGGCCGGGATCGCCGGCGGCGCCACGATAGTGCTGGTTCCAGAGGTGCCGTTCGATATCGGCGCGATATGTGAGTCCCTCAGGAGAAGGCATCGGCGAGGGCGCTTCTCGTCGATAGTGGTAGTTGCGGAGGGAGCAGTTCCTGTACCTGGAACGCTTGAGGTCACCGAGCCGACAATCGACGAATACGGCCATGCCAGACTCGGCGGAATCTGCAACGTTGTGGCTGAGGAGATCGAACAACGTACTGGTTTTGAGACGCGGGTCACCGTGCTTGGACATGTCCAGCGCGGCGGCACCCCCTCCGCGCTGGACAGAGTGCTCTCCACTTGGTACGGGGTTGCCGCCATGAGTGCGGCGCACGAAGGCGACTTTGGGACGATGGTTGCCTTCAACAACAACAAGGTCGTCCGGAGACGTCTCGACGAGTGTGTCTCGACTCTGAAATACGCGAACCCGGACCTGCTGGAAGTGGCTCGCACATTCTTCCCTTGAACTGTCCGGTGAAGCGGAACCGCGAACAGAGGCCTAACCCTCTGGGTCGGCGGGATCTTCATCTCCGGACTCAGGCTCACCTTGAGCTTGAGATTCGGGGTTGAAGGAAGCGTAGTTGCTGCGGTCGACCGTCTGGTCCTCGTCAGTGGTCTCGGCGCTGGTCGGGAGTGCTTGGCGCTGAGAATCGATCAATACTCGGACCCGGTTGACGTTGTCGGGCTCCGTCGCGGTCCAGACGAGTTGGGCCACGGCTTCAAGCAGAATCGGACTCACGTCCGCTTCGGGGTCGCCCTGAGTGATGTTAATCGTCAAGAGGTCCCGGTCCCGGGTTGCGCTCAACAACTCGAACTCGAGCAACTGGTTCACAAAGCCTGCATTCCGCTCCTCCTCGGTGCGGAACTCGTCAAAGAGTGGTCGCAGTCGACCCGCGTTCGTGGCGAACGGCCGGATCTCTCTGACGACCGGAACCACGATCGATTCAACCTGGTCGATCAGATAGAAGACGGCAGGCTCGGTGGGGACCACCGGCGCGGTGGTCGTGGTCGTGGTGTAGCCCGGTCGAAGGTTCTCGGGCAGGTCGTCAGAGGAGATCTCCGATGCCGGTCCGTCAGTGGGAACTGCACAAGCGGTGACCGCCAGCAGGACAGCCAACGCTGAGTTGGTGATCCACCTCACTGGTCGTCTTCCGGATCGATTCTTATCGGCAGGGCCACAACCATCCGCGCACCCGGCATCCCATCGAGCCGATCCTCCACCCAGACCTCTCCGGTGTGCAGATGCACATGTTCTGAAACGAGCGACAACCCGAGTCCGGTGCCGGTGTCGTGGCCGCGTCGCCCTCCCGAACTGCCTCGGCTGAAGCGGTCGAAGATCACCTGCCGCTCGGCTGCCGGGACGCCTGGCCCACGGTCCTGGACTGCCAACAACGCCACGTCGGACTCGCTGGAGATCTCGACCTCGATGTTGCCGCCGCCGTACTTGTCGGCGTTGTCGATGAGGTTGGCGATGACCTGCGCCAAGCGGCGCTTGTCAGCGACGATCACCAGCGTCTCACCCTCCTCGCTTACCGAGAGCGAGATATCGGGCCGGGACGAGTAGCTGATTGCGTGCCTGACGAACTCGGCGAAGAAGACCGGTTCGGCTTGAAGCGCAGCGGTACCGACGTCGTAACGGCTGATCTCAAGGAGATTCTCGACCAGTTGGGTGAATCGGGCGATGTCGTCAGTCAACAGGGCCAGCGCGGTCTGACTGCGTTGCGACATCTGGTGGCGGTCGTTGTTGAGAACCTCCGCGGAGGCACTGAAAGTCATCAGCGGGGAACGAAGCTCATGGCTCACCTCGGAGGCAAAACGCGCGTCCCGGTCGATTCGGTCCTCGAGAGACTGGGCCATGCCGTTGAATGAAGCCGACAGCGACGCAAGGTCGGCATCAGCGGGTGGATCAAGCCGAGTCTTGAGTTCACCCGCGGCCAGCGATTCGGCTGCAGCGCGAATATCAGCCAGCGGCGTCAGGGCGCGACGCGACGCCCACAGTCCCAGTGCGGCCGCAACCAGAGTCGTGACCGTGCCGACAACAAGCAGAATGAGGCCCAACGAATTCAGGGTCTCATCGACTTCCCCAATGAGCACCGCCTCGAAATATGCGGCATCGCGGCCCGGGAGTTGGACACCGCTGACAATGGCGGGCTCGCCGTTCAAGGTGATCCGCGTGCGGCCCGCAGACCCTTGCGAGAGGAGCGCCAGCAGGGTGTCGGGCACGGTCTCCTCGCTGAAGACCAGCGAGTTGAGCCCCACCCACTCGTCGCCGAATCGGACCAGCGGCAGCGCGCCGGAGGTGGTCGTCAACGATTCCAGGATTGCCGCGACGCCTTCAGCGGCTGGATCGTCGCCGACTTGACGTTGGAACCTCTGACCGTTCTCGGCGAACGAGGCAAGGGCAGCAGCGTCGCGTTCAACCAGGAGGCTTCGACGTGTCAGCGTCAATGTCAGAAGGCCGATCGTGGTGGCCAACAGCAGGCCCCCCAAAGCAAAGAGGAGGGTGATTCTGGCCCTTAGACCGAGTCGTTCCCATCGAGACACGGTCCCAAGTCTACGCAGCGAGCTTGTAGCCCAGCCCGCGGACGGTCACGACATAACGCGGGTTGGCCGGATCGGGCTCAATCTTGGTACGAAGCCGGCGAATGTGCACGTCGACGAGGCGACCGTCGCCGAAATATCCGTAACCCCAGACTCGCTCCAGCAGGAGCTCGCGGCTGAACACCCGCCCGACGTTTGAAGCCAACTCCACGAGGAGCCGAAACTCCGTCTTGGTGAGATGTGCTTCTTCTGCACCGACTCGGACCACGCCCTCATCAGGGATTATCTCCAGCTCGCCGAAAACTAGCTGGGGAGCACCTGAGTCCGAGGTGCGGACGCGGCGCAGCAACGCCCTGATCCGGGCGGACAGCTCTTTGGGTGCGTGCGGTTTGGTGAGGTAGTCGTCGGCGCCTGCCTCGAGTCCGGCGACCACATCATGGGTGTCGGCCCGCGCCGTGACCATCACGATGGGAACGTCGGACACCTTGCGGATCGACCTACAGACTTCGAAGCCGTCCATGCCTGGGAGCATGATGTCGATCAACACCACATCGGCCGGAGCTTGGCCGAAGGCAAGAAGAGCGTCCTCACCCGACTCGGCCTCGGCCACCTCGTAGCCCTCGTCCTCCAGAGCGAGGCGTACCGACATTCGGATCCGCTCGTCGTCTTCGACAGTCAGTATTCGTGTAGTCACAGTTGCGCAGTCTCCGGTTTCTCGGCCATCAGGTGAGTCCCCGTTGCTGATGGGCTCGCTCTCGTGCTTCTCGCTCGTTCCATTCAGTGGACGCTCGCAGGGCGAGAACCGCCACGATCGCGACTCCCGCGGCGCAACCGACGGCACTTGCAAGCCCCACGAAACCTGCTGCGGTGGAACAACCGTCGTGGCATTGGAGATCCATGACCACATAACCGACCAGGCCGCCGCAGAGACCGGCGAGCAGAATCGAGAACACGGCAAGCACACGCACAATCCTCTTGGGAGCAGACGTCGTGGTCATTGCACCGATCCTAGCGACGCGCCACCGTCGCCGCCGCCTAGAGTGCCCGCAGTGCGGTCACTGGTGGTTCTTCCGACATACAACGAGGCGGCGAACATCGGCGAGGTGCTGGATCGCTTGCGCTCGGCCTGTCCAAAAGCCAACGTGCTGGTAGTCGACGACGCCTCCCCGGACGGCACTGCCGACGTTGTCAGTGCCCTGGCTGAAGACCTCTGGGGTGTCGAACTGCTGAAGCGCAGCGCCAAAGCGGGTCTGGGGTCTGCATACCGCGACGGGTTCCAGAGGGGGTTGGAACAGGGTTTCGACATTCTCGTGGCGATGGACAGCGACCTTTCGCACGACCCGGGAGTGCTCCCACAACTCCTCGATGTGATCGATCAGGGAGCGGATCTGGTCATCGGCAGCCGCTACGTGTCCGGCGGGTCCATTCCCGACTGGCCCTGGCACCGGAGGCTGCTCTCGAAATGGGGCAACCGCTATGCGGGAGCTGCGCTCGGACTGAATGTTGCCGACGCCACGAGCGGCTACCGCGCCTTTCGGGCCACAATGATCGCCAAGATCGACTTTCGCGAGGTCCGAGCCGACGGATACGGCTTCCAGATCGAAATGGCCTACCGGATGCAGGGTCTGGGCGGTACCGTTCGCGAACTCCCGATCGCTTTCGTCGACCGAGTACGCGGCAAGTCGAAGATGTCGCCTCGCATCGTTGTCGAAGCACTGGTGCTGGTCACTTGGTGGGGAGCGCGGGACCGCTTCGAGCGGTTGCGCCGCTTGTTGGGAAAACGATCCTGAGCGACACAGTTCGCCGATTCAAGCGTTGGTTTGGCGCTCAAGCTGTGCGACACTGTAAGTAACGGACATCCGGTCTGGAGGAAAAAATCGGTGCCGCTATCAGAAGACGAGCGACGCATCCTCAACGAGATTGAGGATCATCTCTACGAGAGCGACCCCGCTTTGGCGCGTGAAGTCGCGCAGACCACCATCTACACGCACGCCTTCAGAAACCTCAAATGGGCGACCCTGACGTTCCTCTTGGGGGCCGTGGTCATGGTCGTGTTGCTGTCGGTCCACTTCGTGCTCGCATTCGTCGGTTTCGCAGTGATGCTGGTGAGCGTGCTGTGGTTCGAGAACAACGCTCGGAAGCTGGGGCGGGCAGGCCTCCAGGAGATGACCGAGCACTACCGCGGCGGCACCCTGCGCGACGCGGTCGGAGGAGCGGGGGCGCGTTTCCGGCAACGGTTCCAGCGCCCCGACGACCGCCTGTAGAGCCAGCCCGGCCTGTCCTGCTCAGTTCTTGACAGGGTCCCGCGGATCAATCGCTGCCAGCGTCACACGGCGCAGGCCCGCGAGCGTGTGACATCGATCCACAATGCGTGCGGATGCCTCTTTGGTACTGAGCGCCAACTCGTTGGCAGCACTGGACCCGCTCCGACCGTCCCGGTCGGTCGAACCCTCAACCGATGTGTCCGAGTAGCGCAGCGCGGTGAGAGCGGCGGCCAGGTCCCCGATCGGGCCCAGATCACCTCCGAACTGTTCCGTCGCGTGGGCGACCTCCAACGGAGTCTGGGCTCGGCTGGGCGAGAATCCGACCAGCCGGAGGGCTTTGACGGCGTCGTCCCAGGCGATCTCGCCTCGCAGCACCGGGTCGTCAGCGGCCCGCAGCAAACGTCTTCGCCTGCGGACAGCTCTGATCGTGGGAGTCGCCACAGTGGTCGCAGCAACACCGGCCACGACGATGAGAGCCACGCGCAAAACCGAGAACAGCACAGACGATCCACTCGAGTCCGGTGCCGAGCCTGTTCCTGAAACGATCTCCGAAGCGCTTGGACGGGGGACTGGAGGCCCCGAGAAGCCGTTGTTGGTCGCAGCACCGCCGGTAGCGCCGCCGACGGAGTCCGACAGGATTGCCGACTCGTTGCTGGGGTACTGCCGGGCGTCGGCTAGACCGGTGATGTCGGTGTCACGAGGCCTGCTGCGACCCGGGGTCGGCTCGAAGATGATCCAACCCGCCTCGGCGAAGTACACCTCGGGCCAGGCATGGGCGTGATGTCCGCGCACAACGTACTCCTGGCGTTCGGGATCCCAGGAACCCCAGGTGTAACCGACCGCCACCCGTGTGGGAATCCCCAGCGACCGGGCCATTGCCGCGAACACCGAGGCGAACTGCTCGCAATACCCGGCGCGGACGTCGAACAGGAAGTCCTCGGTGGTGGCGACGTCGTGACGCTGAGCAACATTGAGGTCGTAGCGGAAGTTCGCCGGACTCCGCAGGAAGTCCTGCAGCATCCTGGCCCGCTGGTAGTCGCTGGCAGCGCCCGCGGTCACCTGCTCGGCGAGATCGGTGATCCGCGTCGGCCAGCAGTCGCGGGTCGCGCTGGACTGGTCGGGGCTGCAGACCGGCGGAAGCTGCGTGTGTGCCGCCAGGAACTCTTCACTCAGGTTCGCCGCCGCTCGTGCCGGAAGCTGGGAAGGCTCGTAGTCGGGGACCTGACTCTCGATCGTGTAGGAGAACCCCTGCTCCGCCGACTCTTGGGAGTTGCGGTGGTACACCAGCGCGCCGGTGGCAACCTCGTATTCGAGATCAACTCCTCCGTCGTCGAGCACTCGGCTCAATTCGTAGGCGGCCGGCAGAAAGATGTCGTCGCCGCGGGAACGCTTGGTCACCGTCTGGACCAGACTCGTGCGGTTGATCACCGACGAGTCGATGGTGCTGGGGAGGTGACCACGAGCCTCATCGAAGTTCGAGGTTCTCTGCCACTGGTTGCCGTCGAATCCGGTCAGCGCCATCAGGCGCCAATAGTCCCGCTCCTCGGGGGCGACCCTGACCGAGAAGATCTCCTCGTCGCTCTGCTCGACCAGTGAGGCCGAGACATTGACCAGGGGACTGGTGATGCTGCGAGTTGACGGTGGATCGTCGAGTCCGGTGACGTCGAGGAGAGGCTGAGAGTCCGCGCCGGGAATACGCGGGGCCACGAGCCCTCCGGCGACCACGACGATCAAGCCGAGAATTGCGCCGGAACGCAGGATCGTCGACACTCCGGGGCCGGCTCTGCCGGCTGTCCAGAGGTCGTCGTCGGCCTTGTCGAGCGCTCGCATCGAGAGCGCCACAGCCGTCAACGCGGCCGTGAACGCCACACCATGAGTCACCTGGTTGCGATCGACGCCCATGAGCGAGGAGAACGCGAGAACCGAAGTGGCGAAGGCGACGGCTTCAACATAGGAGCGCAGTCTGAAGGCGGCAGAATCGGCCAGGAAGGCTCCAATCCAGATCAGTGCTGATGCGCTCACAACGAATCCCCGCAACGGTTCAACCGGGGCGGACTCCTCGACGAACACGGCCGCGGCCGCCGACAGGTCGTCGGTGAGGGCGCGGACCGTGTCTGATGTCGGGAAGATGAACGAGCTGTCGTTGGGATAGAAGATCGCGCTGCCGAGCAGCACCAGGGTCAGTCCGCTCACGATCGCGGAGGGGCCGAACTTGAATCTGGCACGGCGACAGGCGATCGCCACGAGGTGGGAAGCTACTGCCATCAACAGGACGTCGCGTAGAAACGTCGAGTCGGCGAAGAGCCGCTCCAGGCTGATCGCAGCCACAATCGAAGCCGCTATCACCGAACTCTCAGCGACAACGGCAGTGAGCTGATGCGGCTTCACGTGAACTCGTATGATCGGTGGCGTTCCGGAGCGAAGAGCTTCCCGAGCTGGTTGGAGCCGGTGAGATGGATCCAGCCCGTTGAGCTGTGAGGGCGATGGTCGGCGCCCCAGTTCTCGACGTCGGTCGTGATGACGAGTCGAGCCCCCAGTCGTTGGGCAAAATTGCGTCGCGCCGGCTGGTCGGTGATGAGCAGGGGGTCTGCGGTGACAGCGACGACGGAGCCGTTGGTGCTGGGAACCGCTGCGTGAATCTCCGGCGACCCGTCGTCGAGCAGCGCGAGAAACTCCAGCAGCGAGTTGAGTTGTGAACTGCCGATGACCCTTCTCGTCGAGCGGCCGTCAGTCGTCTCGATCAGTGTTGCGTCGCCGGCGCCCAGAACCGAGGCTGCGATCGATCCGGCGATTGATGTGGTGATGTCCAGAGACGCTGCGAGATCACCCGGTGGCCGTGTGTCGATCACCACCGAGAGCAGACCGTGCCGGGGTGGGCGGGGTTGGCGCACCTGGAGCTCGTCCTGGCGTGCCGAGGAGAGCCAGTGCACGCGCCGGAGATCATCACCTGGCGTGTACGGACGAAGTCCGTCGAAGTCCTCGTCGCTGAGTCCCAGCGACTGGTGGTGCTGCTTGCCGAGCAGTGAATCCTCCGCGGCGGCGACCCGCGGCGAGCCGATGATCTCAAGACGAGGGTGGACCACGAGTCGCAGGACACCTGGAATCTGTTGGTCTCGCTGCACCAACCCGAAAGCGTCACTGGCGCGGATCGTCACCGGCCCAACCTCCTGCACCCCGCGACTGGCGGTGCTGAGACGGTACGAAGCGTGGGCCGTTCCTCCTCTCGGCGCGATCGGAGCAACCTCCACGTTGAATCCCCGCGTGCCTCGTACAGCGTCGTGAAGGCGCAGCACCGGCGTGCGTCGAGATCCGCCGTTGCGCAACTCGAGATCGACCCGCGCCGAGTCTCCCGCAGGCACACGCAGTGGAGAGAGCCGCTTCTTGACTGACAGCCGGACCGGAGACAACTGGCGCCACAGCAGCGCCAGTGCAACCGAGATGACTCCTGTGGCAGCGGGAACTATGAACTCGATCCCACCGATCAGGCGTCCGAAGACTCCCGCCACAGCGCTGACGATCAACACCCACCAGCCTGTGCGGGTCGGCACGCTAGGTTCTCTTCGGTCGCGGCAGAGGAACGCTGTCCAGGACCTCGGTGACCACGTCGGCAGGTCTCACGCCGCGCATGCGCACCTCGGGAGTGACGAGCAGTCGGTGCGGAAGAACCACGCGCGCCAGTTCCTTGACATCGTCGGGAGTGCTGTACTGGCGACCGAACGATGCGGCCTGGGCGCGCGCGACGCGTTGCAGGGCCAGTACACCGCGCGGCGAGAGTCCGAGTGTCAACGATGGATGGGCGCGGGTGGCGGCGGCCAGATTGAGCAGGTACTGACGCAACTGCGGAGCGACATAGATCCCTTCGAGCGACTCAGACATTTCGGTGACCGCCTGCGATGACACGACAGGGCTGAGTTGGTCGACCAGGCTGGCGATTCCGGCGTGCGATTCGAGGATCTGCTCCTCGGCCCCGCGGTCCGGGTAGCCGATGGCGATCTGCATCAGGAAACGGTCGAGCTGGGCCTCCGGCAGCCTGTAGGTGCCCTCGTGTTCGATCGGGTTCTGGGTAGCGATCACCATGAAGGGAGAGCCCAACTCGTGGGTCACTCCGTCGGATGTGACCTGACGCTCGGCCATCGCTTCAAGGAGGGCCGATTGAGTCTTCGGAGAGGCGCGGTTGATCTCATCGGCCAACAGCACGTCAGAGAAGATCGGCCCGGGTCGGAACTCGAAGGTCTCGCTCGCCCGGTTCCATACCGACATGCCCGTCACATCGGTCGGCAGGAGGTCGGGAGTGAACTGCACCCGCCCGAATCGTCCGTCGACGCTGCGGGCCAGAGCCTTGCCGAGGCTCGTCTTGCCGACACCGGGGACGTCCTCGATGAGCACGTGACCGTCGCAGACCAGGGCGAGCACGAGCAGGTGGACCACGTCGGCCTTGCCGCGAATCACCGTCTCGATATTGGCGACGATCGCAGCGAAGTTCCTCTGGAACTCAGTGACAGACTCGACTCGACGAGGTGCATCGCCGTCGGCCGTCAGACCTGCAGCATCACGTCCGCTACCATCGACAACGCTCACAGTACCTCCAAGGGCGTCAATCGTAACTAGGGGTCCCCCGATCCGCGATGCCCACTGGCGATATACCGCGGCCTGCAGGTGCGGCCAGTGGGTGGAGCCATTAGGTGGGGAGCGAGGATTTTTCAGCAGTTCGTTCGGCATCTAGCTTGGAGAGCATGGCAGTTGCGCTCGCGGTCGACATCGGTGGAACGAAGTTCGAGGCAGCGGTCGTTGACGACAGCGGCGAGATTGACGGGCGCGTCCGAGTCGACTCGACCGGCGCCGACGACGGCGAGGAACTGTTCGGTCGTCTGGCTGGGATCATTGAGACCATCGACCTTGGTGGCGTGGACGTCTGCGGGGTCGGCTCGGGCGGTCCGATGCGCCCCAACGGCGAGCAGGTGTCCCCGCTCAACATCACTGCGTGGCGCGACTTTCCTCTGCGGTCCCGGTTGGCCGAGCTGACGGGACTCGCGACGTTCGTCGACAACGACGCGAAGGCTCTGGCTCTCGCGGAGGGGTGGCTCGGCGCGGCGGTGGGGGTCTCCAACTACATCGCCATGGTGGTGTCGACCGGTGTCGGCGGCGGAATCGTCCTCAACGGGAGACTGCTCGACGGTGCAGAGGGCAACGCCGGTCACATCGGCCACGTAGTCGTGGAACCCGAAGGCACCGAACTGCCCGGCCATGTCCGTGGAGTGCTCGAAGCTGAAGCCAGCGGCACCGCCATCGCCTTTCGGACCGGAGCGCCGCCCAGCGAGGCCTCCGCGAGCGAACGGAGGCGTGTCGGCACCATGGTCGGACGCGCGGTGGGCTCGGTCGCAAACCTGCTGGATCTGCAACTGGCGGTGATAGCGGGCTCTGTGGCTCTGGGCTACGGCGACGATTTCTTCGCTGCGGCCCAGCTTGAGTGCGACCGCGTCGCCCAGCTTCAACACTCCGTCGGGACGAGAATCGTGTCGGCCGGGCTGGCTGAGAGGGGTCCGTTGATCGGTGCGGCAGCAGTCGGATTCACAGGCTCGGGATACTGCATCGGTGGCCGATGAGGTGGCGGCGATGAGAGGTGCGCGCCCTGCGGTCGGGATGTTCGCCGTGTTGGGAGCGGTGTTGGTGAGGCCGTCGCTGTGGGCAACGGCCGTTGTGCAGCTGAAGCGGTTCGTGCCCGACGACTGGTTTCGTCGAGCCCCGTTCCTTCCGCTGCCTGATGCGAGGGTGCTTCGCTTCCGTGTCGTTACTCAATACGGCGATCCTGAGGCTCGGGTTGTGCCCGGCGACGTGGTTGCATGGTTGCGTTGGTGCAAAACTGAGAACCGGCGGCGGTGCAGGGACTAGCGTTCGCCCATGGCCGGAGTTCTCGTTCTCAATGCGACGTTCGAGCCGCTCGCAGTTGTTCCGGTTCGCCGCGCCGTTTGCCTGATGCTGGCTGACAAGGTCGAACTGCTGCACAGCTCGGGCCGTCTGGTGCGTTCTGAGCGCCTGGCCCTGGCGGAGCCTTCGGTGGTGAAACTGTCGCGTTACGTCAAGGTCCCTTATGCGCGTCATCGGTCTCCCAACCGTCGCGGGATCTTCGCTCGTGACCGCCATGGTTGCCAGTATTGCGGTGCACGCGCCGAGACTGTGGACCACGTCGTGCCTCGCAGCCGCGGGGGCCGCCACGTCTGGGAGAACGTGGTCGCAGCTTGTCGGGTCTGCAATGCCAACAAGCGGGACCGGCTGCTCGGCGAGACCGCAATGCGGCTTCGGCACCCGCCCGGTCCACCTCCGCCCGGCTCCTGGATCGAGATTGCAGCGGGGTCGATGCCGGTCGCTTGGTCGCAGTATCTGACCGACCAGCGCCGCTCGGCGTGAGCTGGGCTTTCGAGCATCTCCACGGCAGCGCCGCAGCCCTCCACGAGTTCACACCTCCACTGCTCGGTACCCGCATGCTGCGGACCCTCGAGGTCGACTCGGCGGCAGTCGTGATCGGAAGTTCCCAGCCCGACAGCGACATCGATCTTCGCCACGCCGAATCCACGGGTGTAGAGATGGTCCGCCGACGCAGTGGGGGAGGCGCGGTCCTGCTCGTTCCCGCTCAGCACGAATGGATTGATTTCTGGTTGCCCGCAGGCGACCCCCTGTGGCGCGACGATGTCGTCTCCGCTGGGGAGTGGCTCGGCGAGTTGTTCGTGTCGGCGCTCGGTGATGCAGGCATAGACGACCTGTCGGTCCACCGCGGTCCTGCGAGCAACGACGCTCTCTCCCGCAAGGTCTGTTTCCTGGGTCGGGGACCTGGAGAAGTCTTCTGTGGAGAGAAGAAGGTCGTGGGACTGAGTCAGCGGAGAACCCGTGACTGGATCCGTTTCCAGACCCTCGTGCACCGTCAATTCTCTGCTGAGCAGACGGCTGGTCTCATCGCTGCACCTCCAGGTGCTGATGTGCTGGTCAACGACGTGGCACAGCGCTTGGAGTCACAGGTCTTCGAGATCGGTGCGGTGGTAGTGCTCGACCTGTTGCGGCCGCATCTTCGGTAGCAGTCTCGGTGGAGATCCTGTTCGAGATCAGAGCGCTCGGCCCCTGAGCCGAGCGCTCTGACATTTGACGGCGCTTCACCCGATGTCGCGCGCCCAGAGAAACTTGCACGCCCACAAAACTTGCAAATTGTGGGGGGTATAGGAGTATAGTGGAGCAATATGGTGGATAAGGGAGCTATATTGATCCGCAAGTAAGGCAGAGGGAACGAAATGGCAATGTTCATGGGGACATACGAGCACACGCTCGATGACAAGGGCCGGCTCATACTCCCTGCAACCTTCCGTTCGAAACTGGCCCAGGGAGCGGTCTCGGTTCCCCTCGACCGCTGCCTGGCGATCCTCCCACCCGAGGAGTTCGATCGCATGGCGACACACCTCAAGGCGCAGGTGTCACAGGGGAAGGCGGACCTCGACCATCTGCGCGCCTTCGCCAGCCTCGCGGACGAGGTCGTCCCCGACTCCCAAGGCCGGATGCGCCTGGCACCACATCTCAGAGAGCTGGCGGGTCTGGGCGACAGAGTCGTCGTAGCGGGAGTGCTCGAACGAATCGAAGTGTGGGACCCGGCTCGCTGGGCCTCCGTCTTCCCTTCAGGAGCCGCCAAGTTCGTTTCCTCCATCGTCCGTGAATATGGGCTCGGGCCTGCTGGTTCAGAGCCGAGCACTTGAGCATCGAAGACACACATGACCAGCGGCCCACGATTCAGAGCCAACGTTGACCCTCCCAGAGACTTCATTCATCAGCCGGTGATGCTCGATGAAGTGGTGACGGTGCTGTCCGATGTGCCCGACGGTGTCGTGGTCGACGCGACCCTCGGAGGTGGCGGTCACACCGAGGCGCTGCTGAACGCCAACGTTGGCGTAACCGTGATCGGCTTAGACCGCGACCCCGTAGCGCTGGCCGCGGCAGACGCCCGGCTGGCCTCGCATGGACAACGAGCCGTCAGGATTCACCGCCGCTTCGATGAACTGGCCGAGGTGCTGCGAGAACTCGATGTACAGAGAATCTCGGGGTGCCTCTTCGATCTTGGGGTCAGCTCTCCGCAACTGGACACTGCCCAGCGCGGTTTCAGCTACCGGCACTGCGGCCCGCTCGACATGCGGATGGACCGCAGCCGCGGAATCACCGGTGGCGACGTGGTCAACAGCTACGACCAGGGCGCGCTGACTTCGTTGCTGCGACGATACGGCGACGAGCCCAACGCCCACCGAATCGCGCGGGCGATAGTCGAGGCCAGACCGATCACCTCAACGGTCGAACTGGCGGAAGTCGTCCGCGACGCCGTACCGGCAGCGGTCCGTCGGAGCAGGGGCCATCCCGCACGCCGGACCTTCCAGGCAATCCGGATCGAGGTCAACGAAGAACTCGAAATTCTAGAAGACGCGATCACCCAGGCAATCTCGTTGCTGGTGCCGCGTGGGCGGTGCGCGGTCTTGGCCTACCACTCGGGCGAGGACCGGATCGTGAAGCGTTGCTTCACCGAGGCCGCGGGCGAATCAACTCCCCCTCGCCCCGGCCTCCCACCGCCACCGGATCAACAGGCACACGTCCGGTTGCTGTGGCGCGGCGTCCGCAGGCCCGGCGCGGAGGAGATCGACCGCAATCCGCGCGCAGAAGCCGCGCGCCTCCGAGCGGTCGAGAGACTCGAAGAGGGGCGATAATGGCATCGAGTGCCTCGCGGAGAGTCTCCACGGCGGCTCAGCCGGCGCCCCGAAGAGCGCCCAGAGCTGCCCCACAGCGGGCGAACTTGAAGGCAGCGCCGGACCGCAGGACGCCCAGAGCAAACGACCGTATCTGGCCCGCAATGACGATCGTGAGTTCCATAGCGATCGGTATCGCCTTTGTTGTCGCCGGCTTGTTCGCCGGAGACATTCAGACCCAAGCAGAGATTGACCAGATCAAGCGTGAGATCACCGGACTGCGGGAGACGCGCATCGAGGTCCTGGCTGAACGAGCGTGGCACGACTCTCCTGAGGGGCTTGCCGAAACGGCTGCCGACGCGGGACTCGTGCGGGCTGGGGAAGTGGCACTCCTGGCACCGCTTGCGCCCGGGTTTCTGGAACCTCCGGACGCGGTCGATCCCTTCACTCCGGCGGGCGTGCCGCAGCGATGAGCCGGCCGTTGAGTCCGGATCGTGCCCGAGGCCGTGGCGGTGCTGGCAGTGACCACCTCCATGTCAGTCCCTGGAGGTCCGGGACGATATTCGTGGTGCTGGTTCTCGTGGCGGCAGGTTTTGTCTGGAAACTGGTGGATCTGCAGTTGAGCCCCGACGACGACTTGCTCAACAACGTCGGGAGCTACTTGCGTGAGGAGCAGATTGAGGCGTCGCGCGGCGACATAGTGGATCGTCAGGGTCGGTTGCTCGCCTTCTCGGTACCGCGACCGTCAATCGTCGCCGATCCCCGCGGCATCGCAGACGCCGACAACCCAATCTCCGTCGATGACATCGTGGCCCAGCTCGCAACGGTGCTCTCGACAGACCCCGAAGAGATGGCCAGGCGTCTGCGCAGCGACAAGAGCTTCGTCTATCTCCAACGACAAGTCGATCCTGAAGTCGGCGAAGCCGTTGAGGCCCTCGGACTCCCGGGAATATGGATCATGGACGAGCAGTTCCGTGAGCACCCCAATGGCCCGTGCTCGGCGCTGTCAATCGTCGGCCGGGTTGATACCGAGCAGGTGGGGATATCAGGTCTCGAGAAGCAGTTCGACGAACAACTCCAAGGAAGCCCTGGTCGCGCTCTCCGACAGACGCAACTGGGAGGTGCCGTCCAGATCCCCGACGGCTACCAGGTGACCGAGC
The DNA here is from genome assembly GCA_965208435.1 of Candidatus Aldehydirespiratoraceae bacterium. Lineage (GTDB taxonomy): Bacteria > Actinomycetota > Acidimicrobiia > Acidimicrobiales > Aldehydirespiratoraceae > VXYK01. The sequence continues at coordinate 3,637,102 of OZ242337.1, forward strand.
CGCATTCACCCGGCGAGGACCTGAGACTGAGCATCGACCGCAACATCCAGTATGAAGCAGAACAGCTCCTTGCCGCAGCGTTGCAGCAGACGCAGGGCACCACGGCCATCGCAATCGTCTCCAATCCCCGGACAGGGGAGATCTACGCGATGGCCAGCGTCCTGCGAGACGCCGATACCGGAGAGGTCCAGTGCAGCAACGCCAACTTGGCGGCGGTATGGGCTTACGAACCGGGATCAACCATGAAGGGGATCACATTCGCGGGCGTGTTCGACAATGGCGCGTGGGAAATCGACGAAATGGTGGAGGTTCCGGCCACAGTGGCGGTGGCGCGCGAATCCGGTGTGGAGAGCCTCGTCTATCTCGACAAGCGAGTGGCCTGGGGCACGACTGTTGAGAACCTTCCCTCGACGATTCTCGGGCACTCTTCGAACACCGGGACGGTACTGCTTGCCCAGGCTCTCGGAGCCGAAGCGCTCCAGGCGACGTTCGAGAACTTCGGGTTCGGGCGCCAGACCGGCTTGGCATTTCCGGGCGAGAGCCCCGGCATCCTCGAGGATCTCGATTCACACAGCCTGCTTTTGTCGAACACCGCCATCGGGCAGAGCATCGCAGTCACACCGCTGCAATTGATTCAGGCGTACAACACCCTGGCCAACGGCGGAGTCCGGATCGAGCCGAAGCTGGTGCTCGACGGCGGGTTCAACGATTCCGGCAGCGCACCGACGCAACCGGTCAGGGTCGTGTCATCGCAGAACGCACAGGCGCTCATGGAAATGTTGCGTGGTGTGGTCAGTTCAGGCACCGGCAAACGTGCGGCCCTTCCCGGCTATCTCGTGGCGGGCAAGACGGGGACTGCGTGGCAACCGTGCGGGAACGTCACGGGCTACATCTGCAATGAGGAACTTGAAGCCGGCGCAGACCCAGAGGATCTGGAAGTCAAGGAACGGCATTACACGGCTAGTTTCGTGGGTATCGTGGAGAACGACCAAGGTCCAGTGTTGAGTGCCGTCGTCGTGGTCGATGATCCGCAGGGCGAGAGCTACGGGGGCGGTTCCGCAGCCGCCCCGATCTTTGCCGAACTTGTGAGCTATTCGGTCCGCCAACTGCATCTCGCGCCCTTCGGTGACCAGGCCGTCGTGGCACAGCGCATCCGTGCAGACCCGGCCGCCGTGCCGGTTGCGATGGCAGCGCAGAGCGACTCGGAGACGCTGCAATGAGCAGGCGACTGTCTGAGTTGGCCGGCATTGTGGGAATCGAGCCGGACCCGCGATGGCCCGATATTGAGATCAGCGATGTTCGTCACGATTCACGGGAGATGGTGCCCGGTTCGCTGTTCGCCGCGATCCGCGGGGGCTCAAACGACGGGCACGACCATGCCGTCTCCGCGGTGGACGGGGGCGCGGCAGCACTTCTGGTCCAACGACGGTTGGGTGTCGGGGTTCCAGAACTGAAGGTCGCCTCTGTCCGCGAGTCGCTCGGTGCGGTGGCCTCGGCGGTGCACGGTGATCCGAGCCGATCACTGCAACTAGTCGGCGTCACCGGCACGAACGGGAAGACGACCACGGTTCGTATCCTCTGTCGGCTGCTGGCTGCGCTGGACGTGTCGGTTTCAGAGATTGGAACCCTGACAGGAGAACGGACCACCCCCGAAGCGCCGGAGCTGCAGCGGTTCCTGGCTGACGCTGTCGGTCGAGGAGTGGACACCGTGGCCATGGAGGTCTCCTCGCACGGGTTGGCTCAGCACCGGGTCGACGGCTGTCGGTTCGCGGTCGCGGCGTTCACCAACCTCGGCAACGACCATCTTGACTACCACGGCACGATCGAGGACTACTTCGCTGCCAAGGGGAGGTTGTTCAGTCCCGAACTGAGCGATCTGGCCATCGTGAATGTGGACTGTGAGTTCGGGTCGCGTCTGGCCGATGAGAGCAGGATTCCAGTGGTGCGGGTCGGTCACCACCTCTTCGACGCCGTGCGATTCGACCGTCGCGCCAGCACGTTCCGCTGGCGCGACCGAACAGTCGAGATTCAGCTGGTGGGAGGATTCAATGTTGTCAATGCGGTGATGGCGGCGGAGACGGCGGTGGCACTGGGCCACTCCCCGAACGCTGTTGCCGGGGCACTGGCGACGATTCCCGGTGTGCCGGGGCGCTTTGAAGCAATCGATCAAGGCCAGCAGTTCTCGGTGATCGTCGACTATGCACACACTCACGAGGCGCTCGCCGGCGTTCTGGAAGCGGCGAGGGCAGTGACTGAGGAATCGCTGATCGTGGTGTTCGGCGCGGGTGGGAACCGTGACCGCGACAAGCGTCCGCTGATGGGCAAGGTTGCCCGCGACCTTGCCGACCGGGTTGTTGTGACCAGTGACAATCCCCGGGATGAACACCCCCAAGACATCATTTCTGCCATCGTTTCGGGTATGGCAGACCCTCCGGACCTTGTTGAAGCCGATCGCCGCCGAGCCATCGGCTCAGCCTTCGACATGGCCGCGCAGGGAGACCTCGTGCTGCTCGCGGGCAAGGGCCATGAGGCGACTCAGACGATCGGGTCCCAGGTGTTCTCCTTCGATGATCGAGTCGTTGCGCGCCAGGAACTGCAACTGCGAACAGGTGTCTGGTCGTGAATCGTCTACTCATCGCGGCAGCGGTCTCAATGATGGTCTCCCTGTTCGGCACGAAGCTGCTGCTGAAGTGGTTGACCGAGCACAGGATCGGGCAACCGATTCGCAGCGACGGTCCCGAGGGGCACCACACCAAGGCGGGCACCCCGACAATGGGCGGGGTCGCCATCGTGTCTGGGGCTGTGCTCGGTTACGTCATCTCAGATTTTTTCGGGGGGATCAAGACGGTCCGCGGCATCTTCGTGCTCATGTGCATCGTCGGCGGAGGCGCGGTCGGCCTGCTCGACGACTGGATCAAGGTCGTCGCCGCCCGCAATCGCGGACTCAGCAAACGGGCGAAGATCATCGGTCTGCTGGTTGTGGCGTCCGGATTCGCGTTCTTGATGACCGAGTTCACCAGCGTAGAGACGACAGTGGCGTTCACTCGGTTCGACCATCCCGGATGGGAGGTCGGGCGCGTCGGCTGGATGGTCTGGGCCGTGCTGCTGATCGTTGCGACAACCAACAGCGTCAACCTCACTGACGGGCTCGACGGTCTGGCCGCAGGGGCCGGGCTGATCTGCTTTGCCGCCTTCACCGTGATCGCCTTCTGGCAGTTCCGTCACGTTCAGTACTACGACAACCCCGCGGCGCTGGACCTGTCGGTCATCTCCGCAGCGATGGTCGGAGGTATTGTCGGCTTCCTGTGGTGGAACGCGGCGCCCGCGCAGATCTTCATGGGTGATGCGGGTTCTCTGGCTATCGGCAGCGGACTCGCCGCCCTGGCGCTGTCGACCGGCACGCACCTGCTGTTGCCGATCATCGGAGGGCTGTTCGTTGTGGAGACGGTCTCGGTGATCCTGCAGATCATTGTGTTCCATCGTTTCGGCGGGCGGCGCCTGTTCCGCATGGCGCCCATCCACCACCACTTCGAACTCGCCGGATGGCCCGAGACGACCGTGATCGTACGCCTCTGGATCATGTCGGGGCTCTGCACCGCGATCGGTCTGGGGATCTTCTACCGTGATGCAATCGCTCAGGGGTTCACAGCATGAGTCCGGCCACCGCACCTCCTGACTTGAGTCTCGGCGCTCCCCAGAACGTGCTCCTCGGGGGCCTCGGCCGTACCAACCGAGCGGTGGCCACCGCACTGTTGGAGCGGGGTCACACGGTTGTGGCTTTCGACGACGAGCCGAACGATGCCGTTCGCAGAGTCGGCGACGAACTCGGAATAGAACTGCTGGACTCGGCATCAGAGTTGGACCGCTGCCTTGGGACCGTAGATCTTGTTGTCCCCACGCCGGGGCTGGCCGAAACCCACATGCTGCTCGAATGTGCTGAGCGGCGAGGCCTGCCGCTGGTGTCGGAACTGGATCTGGCGACACACTGGGATGATCGCCCGGTCGTGGCGATCACCGGCACCAACGGCAAGACCACCGTCGTCGAGTTGTGCGCCGATGCACTCGAGCGCTCAGGTCTAAAGGCGGTCACAGCGGGCAACACCGACATCCCCCTGGTCGAGGCGATCGGCGACGCGACCACCGAAGTGTTCGTCGTGGAGGCGAGTTCGTTCCGACTCGCCCGAGTCCGCGAGTTCTCCCCGCAGGTCGCAACCTGGCTCAACTTCGCGCCCGACCACCTCGATGTGCACCTCAACTTGGATTCGTACAGGAGTGCAAAATCCCGGATTTGGAGGAACCTCAGCGACGATGGCGTGTGCGTGGCCAACGCTCTCGACACGGTGGTGATGCGCCACGTGCGCTCCGATCTTCGGACCGTCACCTTCGGAGGATGCCGAGCGGACTGGCGTGTCGCCCACGGCGAGTTGATCGGACCTGACGGACCTTTCGCAGACGTGGCAACGCTGTGGCGGACGCTTCCCCACGACGTCGAAGCCGCCCTCGCCGTCGCAGCGTCTGCCACTCACGTCGGTGCAACCACAGACGCAGTGGCGCAGGCATGCCAGGAGTTCCGTGGGCTGCCACACAGAATCACTCCGGTCGGAGAGATCGACGGATCCGTCTACTACGACGATTCCAAAGCAACCACTCCACATGCGACCTCTGCCGCGCTGCGAGGCTTCGGAGCCGTCGTGTTGATCGCCGGCGGACTGAACAAAGGAGTTGATCTCGCCGAGATGACCGTCGAGGCCTCCTGCGTCGCAGCGGTGGTGGCGATCGGCGATGCCTCAGCGGAGATCGTCGATGCCTTCCGAGCCACGCACCCTGTTGAGACAGCCTCGGACATGGACGACGCGGTGCGGCGCGCGCGTCGACTGGCAGCCGGGGGAGTTCCCGTGATGCTCAGCCCCGGCTGCGCGTCGTTCGACTGGTACGGGAGCTATCACGAACGTGGTGAGGATTTCATCAGAGCGGTCGGGGAACAGCAATGAGAGCCGCCGGAACCGTCACGCGACAAGCTCGCTCTTCGCAGTCACGCTCGTCACGGGCAAAGGCCCCTGCCCAACGGCGGGCAGTGCCTTCGAAAGCGGGACAGCACTCCCTGTTGTTCATCTCGTTGCTGGTGATGGTCAGCACACTGGTTGTGCTGGGTCTGGTGATGGTGCTCTCGGCGTCGGCGGTCGTCAGCATCGAGCACAGCGGAAGCGCCTGGAGCAAGTTCAGCCGCCAGGCGGCGTCCGCTGCAGTCGGACTGATCCTGATGTTCGTGATGATCCGCATCGACTACCACCATTGGCGCACCCTGATGGCGCCGGTGGTGGTCAGTTCACTGTTTCTGCTCGCTCTGCTGGCGGTCCCGGGCTTCGGTGTCAGCCAGAACAACGCAACTCGTTGGCTCGACCTCGGTGTCATCTCGTTCCAGCCGTCCGAGGTTGCGAAACTGGGGTTGATCTTCTTCGCGGCGGACATCCTGTCCCGGCCGCGCCGTGACATCCGCAACGCCCGGAGCACACTGGTTCCGGTCCTGGCCTGCACAACGTTGTTCGCCGTGCTGTTCATGTTGCAGCCTCATTTCGGCAACACCCTGATCCTCGGGATGATCGCGTTGACGATGCTGTTCTGGGCGGGGACGTCGATACGACTGTTGTCAGCCACGGCGTTTGTCGGGGTGTCGTTGGCAGGGCTCGTCGTCTGGAGCACTGCATGGCGCCGCCAACGGCTGTTGAGCGTTTTCGACCCTTGGAGCGACCCCGACGGCGCGAGCTTTCAACTGCTGCAGTCGCTTCACGCCATCACGGTCGGCGGAATCCGTGGGACGGGGCTCGGCGATGGATTGGCCAAATGGGGTTTCGTTCCCTACGCGCACAGCGACTTCATCTTTGCGGTCATCGCCGAAGAACTGGGAATACTCGGGGCCGGCGCCGTGATCCTGCTTTATCTCGGAATCGGCGTCCTCGGCTCCGTTGTGGCTTTGAAGGCTCCCGACAAGTTCGGGATGCTATTGGCGGCCGGCATCACGACATGGATCTTCACTCAGGCGTTTCTCAACCTGGGCTCGGTGATGGGAATAGTCCCGACTGTCGGCGTGACGCTTCCGTTGTTGTCGCACGGCGGAACTTCGCTGGTAGTGATGATGGCGACCACTGGGATCCTGCTCAACGTCGCTCGCCAGAGCCGAAGAAGCGATCGATGAAAAGACCGGCGAAGAGTTCTGGACGTGTCTGGGCTGTCGTAGCCGGGGGAGGGACGGGCGGTCACGTTGTCCCCGGACTCGCTATTGCCGAGCAGATCGTGGCGCGTTGCGACCGCATCGGGGCGGTGCACTACCTGGGCAGTCGCCGAGGACTCGAAACCACCGTCGTCCCCGAAGCAGGGTTCACGTTGACGGCCCTGCGGGGTCGGGGCATCGCCCGCAGGTTCACGCTCAGCAACATCGCAGCGGTGGTCGGGCTCTGCGCGGCGATCATCGAGGCCGTGGTCCGGATGGCACGGTGGCGTCCGGCAGTGGTGGTCGGACTCGGTGGTTTTGCTTCAGTCCCCGGCGTGGTGGCGGCGGTCGTCTGGCGGGTGCCGCTGGTGGTGGCCGAACAGAACGCCGTGCCGAGTGCTGCCAACCGGATGGGGGCGAGGTTCGCCAAGGCTGCTGCGGTCCCGTTCGCTGAGGTGAACCTCCCCAGGGCGGTCTGGACCGGCAACCCGGTACGTTCCGCGGTCATCGGAGTCGACCGCTCCGACGGTCGGGACGAGGCTTGTCAACGGCTCGGCGTCGACCCGAAGCGGAAGTTCCTGTGCGTCTTCGGGGGCTCGTTGGGCGCTCGCAGGATCAACGAGGCGCTATTTGATGCTCTCGAGCACGCGCAGCAGCGCGATGATCTGACCATTCGCCAGATCACCGGAAAACGCGACTACGCCGAGTTCGTCAAGCGGTTCAACGAGCGTGCTCAAAGCGACTCCGAATCTCCTCTCACCTACCATCTCGACGGCGGGTTGGTCCTGCAACTAGTCGAGTTCGAACAGGACATGGCGGCGGTCTATGCGGCCAGCGATCTTCTGGTCTGCCGTGCAGGTGCGAGCACCGTGGCGGAGCTGACTGTTGCAGGGACGCCGGCAATTCTCGTGCCGTTCCCTGCAGCGACCGGTGACCACCAGAGCGCCAACGCTCGTATTCTCGGGGAATCGAACGCGGCGAGGGTCGTGCCCGACAGTGAGTTCAACGGTGAGCGGCTCTATCGCGAGGTCGATGAACTGCTCGGTGATGAGCGGCAACTGGCCGCCATGTCGGCTGCTGCCAGAACGCACGGACGACCCGACGCTGCCCGGGCAGTCGTCGATCTGCTCGAGCGCCACGCCAAGCGGCCACTGGTACGCGGAGGCGGCTCATGACCGTCGACCTCAGCAGTGCACGCCGGATCCACCTCATCGGCGCCGGCGGTGCCGGTATGGGAGCGATCGCTTCGGTACTTGCAGCCATGGGCCATGAGGTGTCAGGAAGCGACCTCAAGGAAGGACTGATCGTTGAACGTCTCCGTGCCGAGGGCATCAAGGTGACGATCGGCCATGAACGGACAAATCTCGGCGAAGCGGAACTGGTGGCGATCAGCAGCGCGATTCCAGAACACAACCCGGAGTTGCGGGCGGCCCGCGAATCAGGGATCGAAGTGCTCCGCCGATCGGACCTGTTGCCTGCCATCTCCGCACAGAGGCGAACCATCGCCGTCGCCGGCACCCACGGTAAGACCACAACCGCCTCGATGCTGTCGATGGTGCTGACCGAAGCGGGACTTCAGCCGTCTTTCATCATCGGCGGAGACATCAACGAGATCGGCTCGGGTGCAGTCTGGGGTGACGGCGAGTGGATCGTTGTCGAGGCCGACGAGAGCGATCGCACGTTCCTCTCATTGGGCACCGAAGTAGCGGTGGTCACCAACGCCGAATCCGACCACCTCGAAACCTATGGCGGAGACCCCGCTGCACTCTACGCCGCTTTCGCCGAGTTCGCCGACGGGGCCTCGAACTGTGTCATGTGCGCCGACGACCCGGGCACCGCTGGGCTGGCACGACAAACGGGGGCAGTGACTTACGGAATCGACTCCGCCGCGGACTACCAACTCGTGGACCTCGTCACGAGCCGCGCATCGGTCTCGTTCTCGTTGAAGCATCGCCAAGAGCGCCTGGTCAGCGTCGCTCTGCCGACGCCGGGACTGCACAATGCCCGCAACGCTGCAGCTGCGGTCGCAACCGCTCTGGAGATTGGTGCACCGGTCGATGCTGCAAGTAGAGCCTTGTCCCGCTTCGGGGGCGTGGCACGACGCTACGAGTTTCGGGGCGAAGCCGCAGGAGTCACCTTCGTCGATGACTACGCGCATCTTCCAGCCGAGGTCGAGGCAGCCCTGGCCGCAGCAGGCGACGGAGACTGGAAGCGGATCGTGGCGGTGTTCCAACCGCACCGTTACAGCCGGATCGCCGTATTGGCCAAGGACTTCGCGGGCGCCTTCGAGGGAGCTGACGAGGTTGTGGTCACCGACATCTACTCTGCCGGTGAGACTCCACGCCCGGGGGTCACAGGAAAGCTCGTTGTGGACGCCGTGCTGGACGCCCACCCCGAGACTCGCATCGGCTACGTCGCCCGTCTCGGCGACGTCGCGCAACGACTCGCGGAACAGCTCAGAGCAGGTGACCTCTGCCTGACACTCGGAGCCGGTGACTTGACCAGTGTCCCCGATGCTGTGCTTGAACGCCTGCGAACTTCTGAGGCGCAATGACCGCTCCGGATGTCTCCAACGATGCCGGCGGCCCTGCGAGCGGGCAGGTGGGCGGCGGGGAGGCGGCGAGCAGCACGGTAGTTGGCAGCAACGTGGCCCGAGCGCTGCTCTCAAGCCGGTTGTCGTCGAAGACTCGGATCGGTGCACCGCTCGGCCCGTTCACCAGCTATCGCGTCGGTGGTCGTGCTTCGGCACTCGTGGCAGTCGACAACCGCGATGAACTCACTGAGCTGTGCGAGGTTCTTGGGAGCGCGCAGGGGGGGGCCGACACCCCGGTCGCGGTGATAGGCCGAGGATCCAACCTTTTGGTGAGCGACGACGGCTTTGCCGGAGTAGCGATAATGCTCGGAGGAAGCTTCGGCGAGATCAGCATCGCCGGGTCGACCGTTGTGGCGGGCGGGGCCGCCAAGCTGCCAGTGGTCGCCCGCGCCTCGGTCAATGCAGCACTCACCGGGTTTGAGTGGGCTGTCGGAGTTCCCGGGTCGGTTGGGGGAGCAGTTCGAATGAATGCGGGTGGGCACGGTGCTGAGATAAAGGACTCCCTGGTCGCTGCTGAGTTGGTCGACCTGCGCAACGGTGACCCACTCAGCCGGTCCAACGAAGACTTGGCGTTCGGATATCGCACTTCGTCGGTGAGAGCGACCGAGTTGGTGCTTGAGGCCCGCTTCGAGTTGAGTCCCGGAGCCGTCGCCGACGGCAGGGCCATGCTGGCAGAGATCGTGGCGTGGCGGAGGACCAATCAACCAGGCGGCCAGAATGCGGGTTCGGTCTTCACCAATCCCGTTGGTGACAGTGCCGGCAGGCTCATCGAGTCGACCGGCGCCAAAGGCCTGCGGATCGGTACTGCCGAGGTGTCACAGAAGCACGCGAACTTCATTCAAGCCGACGAGAACGGGCGTGCCGCCGACATCTGGTCGTTGATGAGGGAGATACAACGTCGGGTGTTGGAGAGCCATGGAATCGAGCTCGTGTTCGAAACGCACCTCCTGGGCTTCGAAGACCTTGACGCCGACACCGACGAGGCCGACAGCCGATGACAACCGTCACCAAGATAGACCCCCGGCTCCGTGCCCGACGTGGTGCGGTGCGTCGAGCCGAAGGCAGACGCCGACTGCGATTCATTCTCGTCGGCATCGCAATCCTGGGAATAATATTCGCTGGTTGGGCGGCACTCCGTTCGCCGTTGTTGGACCTCGACCATATCGAGATCAACGGCCTCGGACCGTCGCGGCTCACCGAGGTGTCACAGACCATCGGACTGGAGCGGGGGACTTCGCTCAAAGACATCGAACCGGCGCTGATCGAAGCCGATCTTGAAGCGCTTCCCTGGGTACTGCGCGCCGACGTGGAGAAGTCCTGGCCCGACACCGTGCGAGTCGAAGTGGTTGAGCGCACCGCCGTGGCGCGGCTGGCCGCGCCGGACGGTCGCGTCGTGGTTGTGGACGCGACCGGCACAGTGATGGCCGAGGGCGGGACTGCATTCCAGGGACTGCCGCGGATCTCTCTGGCGAGCAGCGCTGAACTGGGCGCGGTCGAACCCGATGCGCTGGCGGGACTCGGGTTGATCGAAGTGCTTCCCGACGACCTTGCGAGGTGGGTTGAAGCGATCACCTACCGCCGAGGCGCATCTGTTGGGGCCAGGGGAGTGGTTGGGATCGATCTTGTCGGGGAGGCTGAGGCTCACCTCGGTGAACCCACTCTGTTGAGCGACAAGGTTCAAGCCTTGAGATCGGTGCTCAACGGGGTCGATCTCGCCTGTGTTCGCAAGATTGATGTCGCTGTCCCCGATTTCCCGACGGTCCAGCGGGACCCGGTATGTGCCGCCTGGGCCGGAATACAGAGTCGATGACCACCGCGGCTGCCACAACACCCGGCGAGCACGGCGCGAAACTGGTCGACCGTCCGCGAAAATACGCGCTCTGTCGTATACCGTCATCGGTTGACCGTCACCTGTTCGGTTCGATTCAGATTCATTTTTTTCAATTCAAGTTTTGAGGACAAATACGCGATGTCTCATCCGCAGAATTATCTAGCCGTCATCAAGGTGATAGGCGTTGGCGGTGGAGGCGTCAACGCTGTCAATCGGATGATCGACGCTGGATTGAAGGGCGTCGAGTTCATTGCCGCCAACACTGATGCACAAGCGCTGTTGATGAGCGATGCCGACGAGAAGATCGATATCGGCCGCGACCTGACCCGCGGCCTCGGTGCGGGCAGTGACCCGGAAGTCGGCCGCTTGGCCGCAGAGGCACACCTCGACGAGATTCGCGAGTCGATCCGTGGAGCCGACATGGTTTTCATTACCGCGGGCAAGGGAGGCGGGACTGGAACCGGTGCTGCGCCGGTGATCGCGGAACTCGCCAAGTCGGAGGGATCCCTCACGATCGGGGTGGTCACCCGGCCGTTCGCCTTCGAGGGACGCCGCCGCTCGGTTCAAGCGGAGACCGGGATTCAGAAGCTGAAGGAGAAGGTCGACACACTTATCGTCATCCCCAACGACCGCCTGCTCACGGTTTCCGACACCAACACTTCGGTGCTCAACGCCTTCAAGATGGCAGACGAGATCCTGCTGCAAGGCGTTCAGGGCATCACCACGCTGATCACCACACCAGGTCTGATCAACACCGACTTTGCTGACGTTCGTACCATCATGACCGACGCGGGCAGTGCCTTGATGGGAATCGGCCGCGGCACAGGTGAAGGCCGCGCGGTGGCCGCGGCGCGTGACGCCATCTCCAGCCCCCTGCTTGAGGCCTCGATCGAGAACGCCCGTGGAATTCTGCTCAACGTCAGCGGTGGGCCCGAGCTGGGTCTGCTCGAAGTCAACGAGGCGGCCGAGATCATTCACGCCGTCGCCCATCAAGACGCCAACATCATCTTCGGAACGGTTGTCGATGAAGAAATGGGTGATGACGTGAGGGTCACGGTCATTGCCGCCGGGTTCGACCGCTGGGACGATTCGCGCCCGACTGCGCGCCAACTGGTCGGACCGGACGACGCCTACGCCTCCCAACCGACTGGCGACGTTCCGATTGCGGATGTCTTCGCCTCCTTCGGAGACGATGACCTCGACCTCGGAGACGAGTTCGATGTCCCATCCTTCTTGAGGTAAGCCGGCGCGTGATTGAGCGCACGCTTCCCGCCGGTCCCGACCACCTTGTGCGTGTGCGCTGCTCAGAGCGTTGCGACGGGGATTTCGCCATAGGCAGAGACCCTGACGAACTGGCTCGGGTGCGTGCGCGCCTGGTCCAAGGCCAATGGACCTGGCTCCAGCAGGTTCATGGTGCGAACGTGGTCGTAGTGGATGAACCGGGTGCACAGCGCGGAGCGGTCGCGGACGGCTGCGTGACCGGCTGTATTGATGCGCGGTTGTCTGTTCAAACGGCTGACTGTGCGCCGTTGGTGCTTGCTTCGCAGGGTCTTGTGGCGTTGGTGCACGCAGGCTGGCGAGGAATCGTGGAGGGAGTGATCACTGCAACGTCTAAGGTGTTGAGTGAACTCGGCGGTGGGGAGACCCACGCGTTGTTGGGTCCCTGCATCGCAGCTGCCAATTACGAGTTCGGTGTGGCCGAGTTGGACCTCGTGGCGTCAGTGGCGGGGGACTGCGTGCGCTCGACCACGGCCGACGGCCATTCAGCTCTTGATCTGGCTGTGGCAGTCCGGACGAAATGCGAGGACGCAGGGGTCGCTTCGTTCTCAGTTGTAGGCCCTCGCCACAGCTCTGCGCCCTTCGACACCTCCGAGGACCGCTGGTACTCCTACCGCAGTCGTGGCGAACAACAGCGTCAGGCAACGGTGGCCTGGCTGGAGAAGCGATGACCGACGCAGATTCGATTCAGCGACGGCTGACGCAGGTCCGTGAGCGCATCTCGGCCGCGGGCGGGCAAGACGTTCGGATTGTGGCCGTCACCAAGGGCCACAGCATCGAGACGATGCAGTCCGCGATCGCTGCGGGGTGCAGCGACATCGCGGAGAGCTATGCACAAGAGTTGCTGCACAAGAATCAAGCGCTGCGGAAACACAGCCGGACTCGAGCCCGGGTCCATTTCGTCGGAGGTCTGCAACGCAACAAGATTCGCAGGCTGGTCTCGATCGTCGACGTCTGGCAGTCCATTGACCGATATGAGCTCGGCGAGGAACTGGCAAGGCGATGCCCTTCCGCCGAAGCGATGGTCCAGGTGAACCTTTCAGGCGATGGGCACAGACGAGGGTGCGGGCCCTCGGCGGCCCCCGAACTGGTGCAACGGTTGCAGGGACTGGGACTCAACGTGGTCGGACTGATGGGAATCGGTCCGATGGGCGAACCAGAGGATGCTCGCAGAGGTTTCGCCCTGCTCCGTGGACTGGTCGATCAACTCGGCCTTGTCGAGTGTTCGATGGGGATGACCGCAGACCTCGAGGTTGCGGTGCAGGAGGGTTCCACAATGGTTCGGATAGGTACGGGCCTCCTCGGTCCACGCCCACAGTCCGCCCCGCTTAATCAGTCGTAATGACGCACCCGCGCGTGTGGTAGCGCTACATTTGCATGTGAAGGCAGGTGTTGATGATGCTGAAGAAAGCGCTGTTTTACCTGGGACTCGGGTCCGACGAGGAATATGAGCAATACGACGACCGGGTCGCGGGCGGAGGATTCCCCGGCGACGGAGACACACTCCCCGGCAGTCCGTCGAACGGACCCGATGCTAGACGAGGTCCCGGAAGTGCAACGGTGCGCCCGATCATGCCTTCGGGTACCTCCGACGCGACTGTTCGCCCGATCGCTCCGGTTGATGATTCGTTCCGCGGGAGTGGAACCGGTGGGCGGGTTCACTCGCCTGAGGCAGGGGAGTCAGCGGTTCGAATCGTGGACGACCCGCCGACTCGCCCCTCGACGGCGAATCCCCATACGGCCTCGCCGACGATCTTCGAAGAGGCCCCTCGTATCGGTGAGCGGCTCAAAGCGGGTCAGCCCGTGATACTGAACCTTCAGAACGCGGAGCGGAACATTCGACGTCGGCTTCTCGACTTCGCGAGCGGGGCATGTTACGCCCTCGGGGGAAGGATGGAGCGCGTGGCCGATCAGGTGTTCCTGATAACGCCTCCGGAGGTCACGGTGCGTGGTATGGAGGCCTCGGAATCGACTGATGCGGGTGTCCCCGAATAGGACATTGCGCTGTTCTACAATTTGAGGCATGGACGGATTGTCTCCCCTTTTTGAGCAGGTCAGATTTCACGAGAGTTGGAGGGGTTACGACCCCAGAGAAGTTGACGCGTACATTGAGCGGGTCGAAAAGGCATCTGTCTGGGCACGGGGCCGGATTGAGACGCTCACCGAGCGTGTCGAGACTGAATCAGCACGAGCGGACGAACCCGTCGATCCAGAGCCCGAGACTTCGGCAGCCGAAGAGGCCGCCAAAGCGCAAGAGCTTGCTCGAGCGCTTGCTTCGGCCCAGGACGCCGCGGACGACGTAATAGAAAAAGCTGGTGAACAGGCAAAGGAGATGGTTGCTGAGGCCGAGAGCCGGGTGGAGGCCATGATCGCCGGTGCGAATGCGGAGGGAACACGGATTCGGCACGAAGCCGACGAGTATGCCGCGTCCACCTTTGCCGACGTCGAGAGTCTGGCCACCGAACGCGAAGCCGCCGCGGCGACCGCCGAGCGCGAGCAGCACGCCTCAGCGATCACCGAGTTGGCCGCGGAACGCGCCCGGCTAAAAGAAGATCTGGAGTTGTTCGAGCGCCAGGTTGCCCGGAGGCGCCAAGAGGTCCAGAGCTCGTTGTCGAGACTGGTCGAGGTCGTCGAGTCGGCAGAGATCTTCCGAACGGTGCAAGCACCTTTGAATGGGCACTCCGAGTCTGTCGTTGCCGACACCGATTCCGGAGAGGCGACCGACGCTGCCGATTTCGAGGACGGAGCGGGTGAGCGTGCTGGACTCGATGGCGACGACTCACTCAAGTCGGATTCAAGCGGGCCCAGAGCCGAGACCACCGACAGCTCTGCGCGTGAATTCGATGACATCCTCAGTTTGGGTGCATCCGCCGTATTTGATGATGAGATCGACTCGCTGCTCAGCGAGACGCCGACCGACGCCTCTGGTGCTGCTCTTGTGGAGTCCATCGAGTCGCCCCATTCCCAGCCGAGGTTTGTGACCGTTGAAGATCTCGAGGAGCGACCTACTTTCGACGACGGAGCTGAGCCGCTGGGAGTAGAGGATGCTCCGGTGCGCTCGCAATTGTTCGACGAGGCTGAACTGTCCTCCGCGGCGGCGTACAGACGCGAGGAGGAGCCTTTTCTCGCTCAACTCCGAGAAGCTGCCTCGAGAGACAACATTCGAACGGACACAGATGACGCTCTGTCAGCGTTCTTCAACCAGGACGAGGATCAACGAAGGTCACCCTGGTTCTTGGGCGGCCGTTGATCTGGTCACAGTTGATCTGCTCAACGGCAGCATCGGGTACACTGCGGGCCTGACTGGGGCGGTCATGCGTCGGTCACAGGTGTGAAGGACCGGCAGTATGGCCACGACAAAGAAGAGTGCGGCTAGCGCGGCGAAAAAAACTACTGCGAAGAAGGCTGCGGCGGGTTCGAAGCGAAAGCGCACTGCCGGCAAGGCTGTGGCGGCCGAATCGGTGACGGACGGTACTGCGACATTGAAGAGCAAGACCAAGAAGTCCCCGGCGAAGAAACGAACCGTCAAGAAGGCCGCGGCCAAGCGCACGGCGAAGAAGTCTCCGGCAAGAACTGCCGCGATGAAGAGCACGAAGAAGAGGGCTGCGGCCAAGAAGGCCCCGGCGAAAGCTGCCGCGATGGAGAGCACGAAGAAGAGGGCTGCGGCCAAGAAGGCCCCGGCGAAAGCTGCCGCGATGGAGAGCACGAAGAAGAGGGCTGCGGCCAAGAAGGCCCCGGCAGCCAAGCACACGGCCAAGAAGCGGACAGCAAAGAAGACTTCCGCCAAGAAGTCACCCTTCGGCAAGAGGTTCAACGACGAAATGAAGAAACGGCTGCTCGCAGAACGGGCCAAGTACCTCCACTCTGAAGAGATCTACCGGGCCGAGGCCGAGGCGCTGATCGAGGGTCGCGAACCGGGCGACGTCCAGTTCGACGAAGAGAGCGGCGAAGGCGACACGCTCGCCGTGGAACGCGAGCGCGACCTCGCATTGTCGGCTCAGGCAAGAGTCGCGGTTGAACAGATCGATGCCGCGTTGGAACGAATTGCTGCTGGGACCTATGGCATTTGTGTCGTCTCCGGCCTGCGGATTCCACAGGAACGGCTCCGCGCGATTCCCTGGGCCGCCGAACGTGTCGAATACAAGGTCGGCAGCCTTGGGCGACGCTGAGCAGAGCGGTTGAACCGCTTTGTCCGATCAGCGTGTCATTTCAGAGGAGATCCCCGAAGCGTTGGCCGATGAACGCCTTGACCGAGTCGTTGCGTTGATGGCTGAGGTGAGTCGCTCCGTCGCTGCTCGGATGATTGACGAGGGGTCCGTGACTGTCGATGGAGTGACTGCGAGATCAGGCTCGCTCCGCGTCTTTGCGGGCAGCACGATCGAAGCAGTGCGCCCCGCTCCCCGCGATCCGAGGCCGGCTGCGGACCCGGAGGTGGAGTTCGCTGTCGTATATGAGGACCCCGACATTGTTGTTGTGGACAAACCGGTCGACCTCGTTGTTCACCCCGGTGCAGGACATGTTGAGAAGACTCTGGTCAACGGCCTTCTGGCCCGCTACCCGGAGACGGCGGAAGTCGGTGAAGCCCACAGGCCGGGGATCGTGCATCGACTCGATCGCACGACGTCGGGTCTGCTTGTTGTTGCCCGCAGTCCCGAGGCCTACCAGGGTCTCGTTGCTCAGATGTCGGCTCACGAACCTGAACGGATCTACCGAGCGCTGGCCTGGGGCCTCCTAAAAAACGATCAAGGGACGATAGATGCTCCGATCGGGCGATCACCGAGGCATCCGACGCGGATGTCGGTGACCGACCGCGGGCGCAGGGCACTGACCCACTACGAGGTCCTCGAACGTTTCATCGAACCCCGGGAGACGTCGCTGCTGTCGTGTCGGCTCGAGACGGGACGGACCCACCAGATTCGGGTGCACCTGCGAGCCATCGGTCATCCCGTCGTCGGTGACCGGGCTTACGACGGAGGCAGACCGGGCATCGATCTGGCTCGGCCGTTCCTGCACGCATGCGCACTTCGTTTTCGTCATCCGGTCACCAACGAACGCCTCGAACTGGAGTCGGACCTTCCCGATGATCTTGCCGCCGTCCTGGCGCTCTGCGCCGCCTGAGCACATCCGAGGATTGAACAGGGAGTTGTTTGGGA
Organism: Candidatus Aldehydirespiratoraceae bacterium; assembly: GCA_965208435.1. GTDB lineage: Bacteria > Actinomycetota > Acidimicrobiia > Acidimicrobiales > Aldehydirespiratoraceae > VXYK01. The sequence goes on from OZ242337.1 coordinate 3,654,165, forward strand.
CCAGTTCGTTGGGCCTCTAGAGCTCCTCAGGGGCGGGCCATGGGGCTTGACCCCGAGACATTGCCGCAATATCGGCCAGGGTGAACGAATCGAGGAAGTCACGCATGTGTGTCCCGGCTGCACCCCAGATGCTGAGCAGAACACACTGCCCCTCATGGTCGCAGGCTCCGTCGGTGTGAGGTTCTGAGAAGTCGCCCGCGGTGATCGGTCCGTCAACGGCTCGAACTATCTCCGACAGTCGAATCTCGCTCGGGTCCCGGGTCAGGACGTAGCCGCCGCCGACGCCCCGCTTCGAGCGAACGATCCCCGCCCCCTTCACCGCTAGCAGGATCTGTTCAAGGTAGGGCTGGGGGAGGGCAGTGCGTTCGGCGATCTCGCGTACCGACGTGGGCGCATCCTCGGTGTGCAGAGCCAACGAGAGCAGCGCGCGGGCGGCGTAGTCACCTCTGGTCGAGACTCTCATGGTCCAGAGCCTACGTGACTGTCGTCGGCTCAGCAGAGTTGTAGAGTCACTGCGGAGCGACGCGAGCAGAACTTCCGAAGGACTTGAGCGAATGCACGACCCTGAACCGATGCTGCCCGCCTTCGGCGGAGACTGCATAACAGACCTCGTGCCTGCACTCCTCGGAGTGACAGCACCACCGCAGTCGCTGCTCGATGAAGCGGTGCTCGACAGTTTCGCAGTGGTGATGCTGGTCCTCGACGGCCTCGGCTGGAACCAGTTGGAGCAACGATCCCATCTGGCACCGACTCTGATGTCGATGAAGCAGCGCACCGCCACCACGGTGGCCCCGTCGACAACGGCAACGGCGCTCACCTCGCTGGTGACTGGAACGCCTCCCGGTCGCCACGGGGTGGTCGGGTATCGGATCAACGTCGACGGAGAAGTGCTCAATACCCTGCGTTGGAGCACACCGAGCGGCGATGCTCGCAAACGCATTGTGCCCGGCGAGTTCCAACCTGAACCGGCTTTCTGTGGTCAGCGACCAGTCGTTGTACAGAATGCCGAGTTCCTTCACAGCGGGTTCACGATGGCACACCTCGCGGACGTGAGGCACCGCGGCTGGCAGACGATGCCTGCGATAGCGGTCCAGGTGCGTCAGGCGATCGCCTCTGGGGAACCCTTCGTCTACGCCTACTACGACGGCATCGACAAGTCGGCTCACCTTCGGGGATTCGGCGAGTTCTACGACGCTGAACTGGTTGCCTGCGACAGATTGGTGGCCGACCTGATGATGGCGCTGCCGCGCGGCACAGCCATTGTCGTGACCGCCGATCACGGACTGGTCGACTGTCAGGGCACCGCCACCGCGTTCGTCCCCGAGGTGAGCGCCCATGTGCGCTCCCAGAGCGGCGAGGCCCGCTTTCGTTGGCTGCATGCCGAGCCCGGCCGGCAAGCCGATCTCTTCGCCGCGGCAGCCGCCGCACATTCTGACCGGGCCTGGGTACATACCGCCGAGGAGATGATAGATGAAGGCTGGTTCGGCCCTGAAGTGACCGACGCGGCTCGATCCAGGCTCGGCGATGTGGCTGTTGTAGCCAAGGATCGTTGGTATTTCACCGATCCGGTCGACAACCCGAGGATCGAGTTGATCGGCCGTCATGGATCGTTGACACCCGACGAGATGCTCATCCCCGTTCTAACCTTTACCAGCTGACCGTTGACTTGGGAGAACTCCTTGCCTGAACGACCGAACAACCCCGGCAGTCCCGACTCAGAGCCACAGTTGCTTGAGCCGGACTCAGAGCCACAGTTGCTTGAGCCGCCCGAAGTGCTGGAAGCCGTGGACTCCACCGAAGAACTGAGCGAGACGATCGACCACCCCGCCAAGGTGATGCGGATCGGAACCATGATGAAACAGTTGCTCGACGAGGTGCGGTCAACGGACCTTGACGAACCCAGCCGCGACCGTCTGCGTGACATCTACGAGACCTCCATTGCTGAACTCGGCGGGGCTCTCTCTGAGGACCTCCGTGAGGAACTGGGGCGGCTCGCTCTGCCTTTCGGCTCCAAAGAGACCCCCTCAGGCGCGGAGCTGCAGATAGCCAAGGCACAACTCGTCGGTTGGCTCGAAGGTCTCGTCCAGGGGATCCAAGCAATGCTGTTCGCCCAGCAGATGGCTGCGCAGCAGCAGCTCCAGTCGATGCGGACCCAGATCGGGCCGGCGCAGAGCGAGGCGGGCGACGAACGTCCAGGCACGTACCTGTGACCGGCCGTCTCTGCCAATGTTTGATCGAGGAGTGCCAGTGTTTGATCGAGGAGTGCCGATGTTTGATCGAGGAGTGGACGTGACCCCCGGGCGCGGGTAGGTTCTAATGACAATCATGTGATTGTGGTTCGGCAGAGAAAAAAGGAGTCCGGTTGGGCGATTCGTTCACGCATCTTCACGTCCACACCGAGTATTCGATGCTTGACGGTGCCTCGCGTGTCGACGACGCCATCAACGCTGCGGTCGCCGACGGGCAACCCGCCTTGGCGATCACCGACCACGGGAACATGTACGGAGTCCTCGAGTTCTACAGGGGCTGTCGCGAGGCCGGCATCAAACCGATCATCGGCAGCGAGGTCTACCTGGCCCACGAGTCGCGGACTGAGCGTCCGAATCGCACCGGCCGCGCCGATGACTCCGGTGGCAGTACCGGTTCGGGCCAGAAGCTCTACTACCACGCGATACTGCTCGCGGAGAACGACGTCGGCTACAAGAACCTGATCCAGATCTCCAGCGAGGCGTTCCTGTCGGGCTACCACTACAAGCCTCGGGCTGATTTCGAACTGCTCGAGAAGTATCACGAAGGACTGATCGCCACCTGCGGCTGCCTGGGTGGCCACGTCCTCCAGTCGTTGCTGCAGGGGCAGGAGAAGATAGCGCTGGAGCAGGCAGCACGATTTCAGGACATCTTCGGGAGGGACAACTACTTCATCGAGATCCAAGACCACGGGATGCCCGAACAGCACAGGACCAACCCGCAACTGTTGGAGATCGCCCGCAAGATCAAGGCTCCGGTCGTGGCGACCAACGACAGCCACTACACCCACCCCCATGATGCCGAGGCACACGACGCGTTGCTGTGCGTCCAGACCGGGTCGTTGTTGAGCGACACCGACCGCTTCAAGTTTCACGGCGACCAGCACTACATCAAATCGGCGGCTGAGATGCGACGGCTCTTCAAGGAGGTCCCGGAGGCGTGCGACAACACGCTGTGGGTCGCCGAACGGACCGAAGTCAACATCGAGTTCGGTCAACCGAGACTTCCGAAATTTCCGCTCCCTGAAGGCTTCGCAACAGACACCGACTATCTGCGCCACCTCACCTTCGAGGGAGCGAAACGCCGCTGGGGCCAGAAACTGGGCGCCGAAGCCGTCGAGCGGCTCGATTTCGAACTCGGCGTGATCGACAGAATGGGTTTCTCGGCCTACTTCCTGATCACCTGGGACCTGATCCGGTTCGCGCGTGACAACGACATCCGGGTGGGTCCGGGGCGGGGTTCGGCTGCGGGCTGTGCAGTCGCCTACGCCTTGAGGATCACCGACCTCGACCCGATCAGGTACGACCTTCTGTTCGAGCGGTTCCTCAACCCCTCGCGCCTGTCCATGCCCGATATCGACATGGACTTCGAGACGCGTCACCGAGACGCGGTGATCCGCTACGCCTCCGACAAGTACGGAAGGGACAACGTCGCCCAGATCGTCACCTTCTCGCAGATCAAGGCACGCGCCGCGGTGCGCGACGCCGCCCGGGTCCTGGGGTACCCGTACGGTCTGGGCGACAAGCTCGCGAAGTCCATGCCACCGCTGGTGATGGGCCGCGACACGCCCCTCAAGTACTGCCTCGAGGAGCATCCCAAGTACATCGAGGGCTACCGCGCCGCTGCAGATCTGCGGGGGATGGTCGACGACGACCCGGACGCAGCCCGTGTCATCGAGGTTGCCAAAGGGCTGGAGGGCCTTCGCCGCCAGGACAGCGTCCACGCTGCAGCGGTGGTGATCACCGACGAGCCCCTTACCGAGTATCTGCCGATTCAGCGCAAACCGGAGGGCCGCAAGGCATCGATCGAGGACGCCCCGATCGTCACCCAGTTCGAAATGAACGGGGTCGAGAGCCTCGGTCTGTTGAAGATGGACTTCCTCGGACTCCGGAACCTCGACGTGATAGCCGACTGTCTGACCCTCATCGAGCGGACGCGAGGTGAGCCCGTCGACATCGACTCGGTGGACCTCACCGATGCAGCCACCTTCCAACTGTTGCAGCGGGGCGACACGATCGGCGTGTTCCAGCTCGAGTCGACCCCGATGCGTGCGCTGATCCGCTCCCTCGCTCCCACCTCCTTCGACGATGTGGCGGCCCTTGTGGCGCTGTACAGGCCGGGACCGATGGCCGCCAACATGCACAACGACTACGCCGATCGCAAGAACGGCCGCCAGCCGGTGGAGTTCATTCACCCTGACGCTGAGGAACTGCTCAGCGAGACCTACGGGTTGATGATCTACCAGGAGAACGTCATGCGGATGGCGCAGAAGTTCGCGGGCTACACGCTCGCTGAAGCCGACTCGTTGCGCAAGGCCATGGGCAAGAAGATCCGCGAGGCCATGGCAGAGGAGAGGGAGAAGTTCGTCTCCGGGGTCGTCGACAACGGCTACGACCATTCCCTGGCCACTGAGATGTTCGACATCATCGCCCGGTTCGCCGACTACGCCTTCAACAAGAGCCATTCCTACGGCTACGGCTATGTGGCCTACCAGATCGCCTATCTGAAGGCGAACTACCCGGTCGAGTACCTCTCAGCGCTGCTCACCAGCGTCAAGACGAGGCTCGAGTCGGCCGCGGTGTACCTCAACGAGTGTCGGCTCATGGGCATCGATATCGGAGTCCCCGACATCAACCGCTCGGAGTCCGACTTCACCCCGGAACCAGACCTGAGTCCTGATGCCCCGTCTCCTGGGAGGATCGTCTTCGGGCTCTCCGCCATCCGCAATGTGGGGGAGGGGTTCGTTGCGAAAGTGCTCGAAGAACGCAACGCCAACGGCCCCTTCGCGTCGTTCGTGGACTTCGTGGAGCGGATCAGCATCGAGTCCCTCAACAAGCGCACCATCGAGTCGCTCATCAAGGGCGGGGCGTTCGACTCGCTCGGCCATCCGCGCAAGGGGCTGCTTCAGGTCCATGAGCGGATCACCGAGATGACGGTGGAACGCCGCAAAGAACACGACATGGGCGTGATGTCGCTGTTCGGCGACCTCGACGAGGGCCCGACCTTCGACGAGCGCCCGGAGGTCCCCGACCTGGAGTTCGACAAGAAGACCAAACTGGCCTACGAACGCGAGATGCTGGGCCTGTATGTCTCGGACCATCCGCTGTTCGGGTTCGAGGATCAGATCCGCCGCAAGGCCTCAAGCACGGTCGCCTCGCTCAACGACGAGCCGGAGCGGGCGGTCGTCACCATCGGCGGCCTGATCACCAACCTGCAGCGCCGCTGGACCAACCGGGGCGAACTGATGGCCCTGTTCGATCTTGAGGACCTTGAAGGTTCGGTCGAGGTGGTGGTCTTCCCCAATGCGATGAAGGACTACGGCCAGAAGTTGAACGATGACGCCATAGTCCTGGTTCGTGGACGCAGGGAGAGCGGTCGTTCCTCAAGGGGGGGCCGCGGAGGCGGCGGTGACGACGCGGTGAAGGTGCTGGCGATGGAGATCGACATTGTCGAGGAACCCGCCAAGAACCCTCCGGTACGGCTCCTATTGGACGTCGCTCACCATGAACAGTCCAGGATCTCTGAGCTCAAGTCGGTTCTGGAAGCTCACCCCGGCGACTGCCCAGTCGAGCTCCACCTCAGCGACAAGAGGGTCTTCCGGTTGTCTGACGAGTACGCCGTGGACCGGACGAACGGTGTCGTTGCGGAACTCCGAGCACTCCTTGGCTCGAATTCAATCATCGTATGAGGGTTCAGAAGTTGCGAAACGGCCGCTGAGGGCTAAGACTGTAATAGCCCGTTTGTTCGGGCGACCTGACTTAGAGGTCAAGATTCCAGAAGACGACATTCCAGAAACGACAGAGTGGGGGCCGCGGCCATGGCCATCGAAGTGGAGACCAAGGACTGCACCGCTGTAAGCGATGCCGAACTCGCCGAGATGGCTGATCTCTGTGCAGCGTCTCCCAATGCCTTCGAGGTCGGGCTGCTGTCGAAGCAGTGCGAGAAATGGGTCTTGGTCACGGTCGCCAGCGAGGGCGGCAAGATCCGAGGATTCTCGTATTGCACGCTCGAGCGGATCGGCGGAACGCCGAGTGTGCTGATCGGTGCAGCCCACATCTGCCGCAACAACAAACGCGACACCGTTCTCCGGGTCATCATGACCGACCAGCTCCGCCGCTCGGTGTTGGCATTCCCGGACGAGGATGTGCTCGTCGGCACCCAGATCAACGATGCGGGTGCTTTCGACGCCTACAAGGCCCTCGACGATCTCGTCCCTCGCCCGGACCACAAGGCCTCCGGTGAGGAGCGGGCTTGGGGCCGTCGACTGGCGAAGCGTTTCGGTATCGAGGCGAATCGCTACGAAGACCGCGCATTCATCGTTCGCGGAGGCGGCAAGCAACCGGTCGTGCTCGACCATGCCAGCGTAAGGCCCGAGAAGATCCCTGCTGAGGTCACCGCTCAACTCGCCGATCTAGACGTCGCGGCCGGCGACACGCTGATCGTCTTCGGCTGGGCCATGGCCGAGGATCTCGAGAAACTGCTCTGAACGACTCCGGGTTTGCCGGGATCGTCCGTCGCCGACGGATGACACGGTCGTTCTTGAGTGAACCGATAGCTCCCGAGGTTGTTGAAGAACTGATTGATCTCGCGCGGCGTTCCCCCTCAGCGGGAAACGCGTCCGCGTTGGAGTGGCTGGTACTGCACGACCCGGCGGCCGTGGCCGCGTACTGGGACACCACACTGCCCTCGGAGCGCCGCGACGGCTTTGCTTGGCCCGGATTGTTGAACGCCCCGGTGATCGTGATTCCGTGGGTCGACCCCCAGATCTACCTCAGGCGCTACCGTGAGGCCGACAAGGCACATACGCATCTCGGGGAGTCGCTCGACGCTTGGGACGTTCCCTACTGGTTTATCGACGGCGGTGCAGCGGTGCAGACACTGCTGCTGGCTGCCGAGGACAAGGGGCTGGGAGCGCTGTTCTTCGGTGTGTTCGACTACGAGCCGAAGGTCCGTGAGACCTTCGGGGTGCCCCCGACCTGGAGAGCCCTGGGAGCGGTCGCACTCGGCAACCGCGCTGCGGACAGGCCTTCGCAGAGTCAGCTTCGACGCCGTCGGCGGATCGGCGAAGTCTTCCACCGCAACAAGTGGTGATCTGTGGTCCGCGCGGTTCGCTGAGCCTTCACGAATCCGCGCCGCGGCTTGGTGTCGTGACCGGCGCAAAGATATCCTCAGCGGGTTCATGGCAATGTTCCCTGGACAATGAGCTCGATCGGAGGCCTAATGGAAGCGGATACACCAGCTCAAGTTCCGCTCGTCAGCTATCTGCGGTTGGGTTCGCAGGCCCACCTGGTAGCCAATGAATGCACGAACTGCGGAGCCCGCTTCTTCGACCGTCGCAACGCCTGTGCTCAATGCGGTCTGCGCGAGTTCAAGAATGTCCGGGTCGACAACGCCGCGAAGCTGAAGGCGTTCACGATCGTTCACCGCGCCGCGCCGGGCATCCCTGCCCCGTATGTCTCAGCCATCGTCGAGACTGCCGACGGCACCACGGTCCGGTCCAACGTGGTCAACTGCGAGCCCGACCCCGAAGTCGTGCAGTTGGGAATGAAGCTCGAGCTCACCACCTATCCCATCGGCTCCGACGACGACGGCACCGAAGCGATCGCCTTCGGTTATCAACCCGCCTGAATCCCGCCACACTGCCTGAACTCCACCCACAACAAGCCCACTTACAACACGAAAGAGCATCTCAGATGGCCACGACGAACAGCCCCGCAGCAAAGTCCTCAGCAAGCAGGGTCAGCGATGACAGTGTGTGGATTCTGGGCACCCACATGACCCGGTTCGCCCGTTACCCCGACTCCGACGTGGTGGATCTGGCAGCGGAGGCCTCGATCGCCGCACTCGAGGACGGCAACGTGACCATCCACGACATGGACGTGTTGGCGGCAGGATCGCTCTTCAATGCCGGGACCGGGATCGGGCAGCGTATCCAGAAGCAGATCGGACAAACCGGCATACCGGTGTTCAACGTGGCCAACGCCTGTGCAACCGGCGCAACCGCGGTGCGCACGGTCTACCTCTCGATCAAGGCCGGAGAGGCTGATCTGGGGCTCGCAGTCGGTGTCGAGCAGATGGGCAAGATGGGTCTGCTCGGCGGCGCCGGCACCAAGAAGGAGAAGAAGGTCTTCGAGCCCAGCGGGCGTTACGGAGCTGTGACCGGCATCGACGGCTACATCGGCACCGAAGGCATGCCCGGTGTGTTCGCCCAGGCGGGGATGGAGTACGCCAACGAATACGACGGCGTCGGCTTCGAGCAGTTCGCCAGGGTGGCATACAAGAACCACCTCCACTCCACGCTCAACCCGCTGGCGCAGTACCGCAAAGAGTTCTCGATGGAAGAGATCATGACCTCGCCGACCATGAGCTATCCGAACACCCTGTTGATGTGTTGCCCCACCGGTGACGGCGCGGCCGCAGCGGTGCTCGTCTCCGGGCAGCGGCTCAAGGCCATGCCGGCGCAGGTCCGCAAGCGGGCCGTCAAGATATCAGCCTCGGTGCTGACCTCAGACCCCTATACCGAAGCGAGCCAGGTGCAGCCCGACGTCAACACGTTGACGCGCAATGCGGCGGCAAAGGCCTATGAAACCGCAGGTGTCGGTCCCGAGGACCTCGACCTTGTGGAGCTTCACGACTGCTTCGCCACAGCGGAGTTGATCCATTACGACAACCTCGGCCTGTGTGAACCCGGCGCTGCAGGCGACTTCATCGATTCCGGTGCTCCGTTCCGTGACGGCACGACACCGGTCAACGTGTCGGGTGGCTTGATCTCCAAGGGCCACCCAATCGGCGCGACCGGCGTTGCCAACGTGTTCGAGGTCACGACCCACCTTCGCGGCGAAGCCGGCGACCGGCAGATTGCCGATGCCAAGGTCGGTCTGGCACATGTCATCGGTTTGGGGTCGGCGTGTGCTATCCATGTCCTGGAGAAGGCCGCCGTCTGATCACAGGAGGCAGCGAGTCGAAATATGCCGCTGCGTGTCACTGTCACGTCGCATAGCGACCCAGAAGGCGAAGCGATCGTCTCCGCCGCGCCCCTCGTCGGCGTCAGCGGACTCGCGCAATGCCGGGTCTCGAGGGTCTATCACCTCGACGCCGGCGGCCCCTTGGACCGCGACGACGTCGATCGGCTCTGCCGCGAGGTGCTCGTCGACCCCGTCGTGGCCGAATACTCCATAGGCGACGCCGTCCCAGCCGTGGGCCGCGCCATCGAGGTGGCAGCACTTCCGGGAGTGACAGACCTCGATGCGAGAGAGCTTGAGCGTGCCGCGCAGCAACTGCAGATTGCGGACCTGCGGGTCTCGACCGCGGTCCGCTACGACCTGATCGGAGACCTCGACGACAGCGCCGTGGCCGTCATCACCAGGCGGTTGTTGGCCAACGACACGATCGAGCAGTCCCATGAAGGCACATTGGCCCCCACGTTCGTCGTCCAAGCGGACGCGGACTCCCGGGTCGAGTCGGTACCGCTGCGCGGACTCAGCGACAGCGAACTTCAGACGTTGAGCTCCCAACGGTTGCTGTCACTCGACACCGAGGAGATGCGCGCCATCCAGCGTTACTTTGACGACATCGGTCGCAGCCCCACCGATGCGGAGCTTGAGACGTTGGCTCAGACCTGGTCGGAGCACTGTGTCCACAAGACGTTCCGGGCTGCGATCGAATTGACTCACATCACCGCGGACGGCCGCAGAACGGTGACCCGTCACGACGGTCTGCTGGCCGCGCTGCGCGAGGTTACCGAGGAACTCGATCCATGGTGGTTGCGATCAGCATTCGTCGACGACGCCGGGATAGTGGCCTTCGACGACCACTTCGATCTCGCCTTCAAGGTGGAGACCCACAACCACCCGTCGGCTCTGGAGCCGTTCGGTGGTGCGAACACCGGTGTCGGCGGCGTGGTCCGAGACATTCTGGGGGTGTCGGCTCGGCCCATCGCCTGCACCAACGTGCTGTGTTTCGGCCCTGTCGACCTGCCCGATGACCAACTGTTGACAGGGGTTCTGCATCCCCGCCGAATTCGCGACGGAGTCGTGGAGGGGATCGCCGACTACGGAAACAAGCTGGGCCTTCCGACTGTCAACGGCGCTGTGGTCTACGACGAGGGATACATCGGCAACCCGCTGGTGTACTGCGGTGCGCTGGGACTGCTGGTCAACGGTTCACATCCGAGCGCGGCTCAGCTCGGTGACCGCGTCGTCTCCATCGGGGGAAGGGTCGGCCGGGACGGAATCCACGGCGCCACCTTCTCGTCGGCCACCATGGACGCATCCACGGTCGATTCGGTCGGCGCGGCGGTGCAGATCGGTGATCCGATAACCGAGAAGGGTTGTATTGAGGTGGTCGAACGCGCCTGTGAGCTCGGTTTGTACAACGCCATCACGGACTGTGGGGCGGGAGGCTTCTCATCGGCTGTGGGCGAGATGGGCGAGGACCTGGGCGTCGAGATCAACCTCGAAGGAGTGCGTCTCAAGTATCCGGGCCTGCAGCCATGGGAGATCTGGCTCTCAGAGGCGCAGGAACGGATGGTCATGGCGGTGCCGGCCGAATCGCTGCCGGCGTTGCAGCAGATCTGTGACGACTGGGATGTGGAGCTGACCGATCTGGGCAGCTTCAGCGGGTCCGGCAACCTGGTGGTTCGACATGGCGACACCCCAGTCATCGACATGTCCATGGACTTCCTGCACAACGGGCTGCCCCGCCGGGAGATGACCGCGACCTTCATCGACCCGCCGCGCACCGCGGTCGAGTCGCCGCGCGTCGACGCGGGGATGCTCTTGGGGCTCCTCTCACATCCCGATGTCGCCAGCAAGGAGGACATTGTCCGGCGCTACGACCATGAGGTGCGCGCAGGGACCGTCGTGCGTCCCCTGGTGGGACGCAACGCTGACGGCCCCGCCGACGCCGCGGTCATCAAGCCGCTCGGCACACAGCACACTTCCGCTGCAGCAGTCTTGAGCAACGGCCTGTGCCCGCGTGTCGGCAGGCACGACCCGTACGCGATGGCACTGCTGGCGCTGGACGAGGCGGTCCGCAATCTGGTCGCGGTCGGCGGCGACCCCGACCGGGTGGCACTGCTCGACAATTTCTGCTGGGGAGATCCAACCCGCAGCGATCGCCTCGGCAGCCTGGTCCGCGCCGTGCAGGGTTGCACCGAGGGGGCCCGCCGCTACGCGATGCCGTTCATTTCCGGCAAGGACAGCCTCTTCAACGAGTTCGAGGGGCGGCCGGTGCCGCCCACGCTGCTGATCTCCGCACTGGGACTGGTCGGTGACCTCAACAGTGCGATCGACTCGGCGGGCATGAACGTCGGCGACGATCTGTGGCTCGTCGGTCTGGGGAGTGCAGCGCTCGGCGGTTCTGTCGCGGACGCTCTCTACGGTCTTGGCGCCACCGGCGTCCCCGCGCCCCTCGACGACCCCCTGCCGCGTTATCGAGCCGTGCACTCCGCCATCGCGGCCGGTCTGGTGTCAGCCGCGCACGACTGCAGCGACGGCGGAATCGCGGTAGCGATCGCGGAGATGGCGATCGCCGCCCGGCACGGCGTGGCTGTGGAGGTTCCCGCCGACGGATGCGACGAGTTCGCGGCTCTCACCAATGAGGGACCGGGGCGCCTCGTGTTGGCCGCACACCGGAGCAACCGTGATGTGCTGGGTCAGACGCTGGGCGTCGACGGGCGGCGGATCGGCGAGGTGACCGCGGACAGCCGGATCAGCTTGCAGGTGCAGGGGGTCAACGGCGAGACCACTGCGGGTGCAGTGGTCTCTGTTGAAGTCCAAGACGCAGCACGAGCATTCACATCGTCGGTGTCGACGTGAGCGCAGCACCGATCCTCATAGTGCACGCTTCGGGCACGAACCGTGACGGCGATGCCGCCCAGGCGATCGAACTGGCAGGGGGCAGCCCGCGAATCGTGCACATCAATCAACTGCGCCGAGGCGACGTGACCTTCGCCGGCCATGCGGGCGTGTTGATCCCTGGAGGGTTCTCCTATGGCGACTCGCTCGGTGCCGGGCAGAGGCTGGCGCTGGAGCTTCGGCTGTGGTTCGCCCACGAGATGTCCGAGGTGGTCTCAGCTGGAAAACCGGTGCTGGGAATCTGCAACGGCTTCCAGGTGCTGGTCAAGGCCGGCCTGTTGGGTGGGGTGTCGGAGAATCGCCCTGCGGCCGAGAACCGACAGGTGACGCTCACCGACAATGCTCGTGGCCGCTTCGAATGTCGCTGGGTCACGCTGCGAGTGGAACCTACAGTTCGCAGCACCTGGCTGGGATCGATCAGAGACACGATCATCCGCTGTCCCATCGCACACGGTGAGGGCCGGTTCGTCAGCGCCGACGACTCCGTGAGCGCCGAATTGGATGCGCAGGGACTCGTTGCGTTCAGGTATCAGGACTCTGGCGCGACACCAGTCAACAGGTCGGACTCTGTGAGACCCGCATCAGGGGTCTACCCTGCGAACCCCAACGGTTCTGCAGCTGACATCGCCGGGATCTGCGACCACAGCGGAGCCGTAGTGGGGCTGATGCCCCATCCGGAGGACCATGTTCTGGACTGGCAGCGACCCAACGGCGACCCGGGTGCAACAGGGCTGCCGTTGTTCAAGGCTTTCGTGGCGGCGGCTCGGTGATGCTCGACCTGACCCCTGCGCAGGAGTCTCCCTTCGAGGGTCTCGACGCTCGGGCATTGGCCGATACCGGACCTCTTCGACGCGGCAAGGTGAGAGACATCATCGATCTGGGCGACCGACTGGTGATGGTGTCGACGGACCGTGTCTCGGCTTTCGACCGGGTCCTCGGAACGGTGCCCTTTCGGGGTCAAATCCTCAACGAGCTCTCGGCGTGGTGGTTCGAGGAGATCTCTGACATCGTGGCGTCGCATGTTGTTGCGGTGCCCGACCCCAACGTCACAGTTGCGCGGGCCTGTCGAACCCTGCCGGTCGAGGTGGTGGTGAGAGACCGTCTCACCGGTACCACTTCCACCGCTCTGTGGACGCAGTACGACGCAGGACACCGCCAGATATACGGCATGACGTTCTCCGATCAGATGCACAAGAACGAGCAGCTTCGGTGCCCGATCATCACTCCAACCACCAAAGCCGCCGACGGGGAGCACGACACGCCGATAACCGAGACCGAGATCGTCGCCGACGGCTTGGTAGACGGCGGGCGCTGGGAGGAGGTACGGAGCGTGGCGCTCGAGATGTTCGAGCGCGGCAGAACTGTCGCGGCGGCGGCCGGCCTGGTCCTGGTCGACACGAAGTACGAGTTCGGACTCGACACCGATGACCGGCTCACCGTGATCGACGAGGTTCACACCCCCGACAGCTCGCGCTACTGGCGCGCGTCGAGCCTGGAGAAGCGTCTCGCTGCCGGACTCGAACCCGAGAACCTCGACAAGGAGGTCATTCGGCTCGACTACGTCGCGCGTGGCTACCGTGGCGACGGCGAGCCCCCTTTACTCGACTCCGCCCTGGCGAGCCGCGCCGCCCACGTCTATGCGGAGACCTTCGAACTGCTCACCAAGACCCCGCTCTCACCGGCCGCTTACCCTGCGGGCCCCCGCATAGAGGCAGCTATAAGGGCGATCTGAAGACATCCACCGCCAGCAGGTGCGGTCCTGACAGGATGGCTCCGTGGGGAAGCAGGCAAGGGATTTGAGGCGTGGATTCTGATCCGCTGGTAGGCGTCATCATGGGCAGCGAATCTGACTGGGAGACGATGCGCTGCGCGGCAGACGTGTTGACCGATTTCGGAGTTCCGCACGAGTGCCGGGTGGTGTCGGCACACCGGACGCCCGAGGACATGAACGAATACTCTGCATCTGCCCAGGCGCGAGGCTTGCAGGCGATCATCGCGGGTGCCGGAGGGGCCGCTCACCTGCCGGGAATGGTTGCGTCGCACACGCTGGTTCCGGTCATCGGGGTGCCCATCCAGAGCCGGGCACTCAACGGAATGGACTCTCTGCTGTCGATCGTGCAGATGCCCGCCGGTGTTCCGGTCGCGACAATGGCGATCGGACCGGCCGGAGCGACCAACGCCGGGCTCTTCGCGGTGGCGATGCTCGCCGGCGGTGACCCCGCCTTGACCGACAAGCTGCGCTCGCGACGCGCCGAGCAGGCAGCCCGGGTCCGATCGAGCGAACTAGAACGGTGACATCGGCACAGACACTCTTGCCGAAGGCGCAGGCTCCGCTCCCGCCCGGGTCCACGGTCGGCGTTGTCGGCGGTGGTCAACTGGGGCGAATGTTGGGCTATGCGGCCCACCAACACGGATACCGGGTGGCGGTGCTGACCGGTGGAGACAAGGACACGCCGGCGGGCGCGGTCGCCGAAGTCGAGATTGCCGCCGGGTTCGACGACGAGGCTGCCATTGCACGTCTGGTGGCAGAATCCGACGTGATCACCTGGGAATTCGAGAATGTCGACGTCGGGATCGCCGACACGGCCACCAATGCCGGCGTGGAGGTTCGTCCGAGCGGCGAGATAGTCGCCACAGCCCAGGACCGCCGTGCAGAAAAGGAGGCTCTGACCGCCGCAGGTGTTGCGGTGGCCCCCTGGCGCTCCGCAGAAAGCGAGTCGGAGCTCGTGTCCGCTGTTCATGAGCTCGGGTTGCCGGTCATCGCCAAAGCCGCACGCTTCGGCTACGACGGCAAGGGACAGGCCCGGATCGAGCGGAGGGCCGAGACAGCCGACGTTTGGCGGCGGTTGGGCGCTCAACGACTGGTGGTCGAGTCGGTTGTGGCTTTCGAGAGAGAGCTGTCCGTGATTGTGGCGCGCTCCCATAATGGGGAGGTCGCGGACCATGGCGTGATGGAGAACCATCACGTCGACCACATCCTCGACAGCACCATCACTCCGGCGCGCCTCAGCGAAGGGCGTTTCGACGAGGCCACCGCCATTGCGGCCCGAATCGCCAACGAGTGGGGACTGGTCGGTGTGTTGTGCGTCGAGATGTTCGACGCTGCCGGCGGACTGGTCGTCAACGAGGTGGCGCCGCGGCCGCACAACTCCGGACACTGCACTATTGAGGCGTCGCCAACCAGCCAGTTCGAGCAGCAACTCCGCGCCGTGGTCGGAATGCCGCTGGGCGACGGGCGTTGCCGACCCGCCGCGATGGTACAACTTCTCGGTGACCTTTTCCAAGAAGGCTCCCCCGACTGGTCGCCGGTCTTCGCGCAGAGCGGAGTGCACCTTCACCTCTACGGAAAGCACGAAGCTCGAAAGGGTCGAAAGATGGGCCATCTGACCGCTGTGGGCGACGACCCCTACGTCCTGCTGGATAGAGTGACCGCCTTGCGGCAGGCTCTGACCGACCGGTGATTTCTGTGTTGAGCGGAGCTGACGACCTTCACGAGGAGTGCGGCGTGGTCGGGATCCACGCGGCAGGCTCAGACGCAGCGAGGTTGGCGTTCTTCGCGCTCCACACGCTTCAGCACCGCGGTCAGGAGGCCGCCGGGATCGCCACCACCACCCACGGTGTGGCTCACATGCACAAGGGACTGGGACTCGTCGCCAGCGTCTTCAATGAGGAGAATCTGGCGACGCTTCGGGGCGACCTGGCCATTGGCCATACCCGTTATTCGACCACCGGCGGATCGGGACTGCGCAACGCCCAACCCCAACTGATCGAGACCCTCGACGGCCCGCTCGGTCTGGCACACAACGGCAACCTCGTCAATGCGCACATGCTGCGCCGCGAACTGCTGGAGCGGGGAGTCGGACTGCAGACGTCGAGCGACACCGAGGTCATGGTCCATCTGCTCACCGGCGCGACTGGAGACTGGATGGAGCGGATCAAGACTCTCATGTCGCGTGTCGAGGGTGCCTATGCGCTCACGATCCTGACCCGTGACGCCGTTTACGGAGTGCGCGACCCGTGGGGGTTGAGGCCGCTGGTCATTGGGGCCGTCGACGGTGGTCATGTCCTCGCGTCGGAGACTTGCGTCTTCTCAACCATCGGCGCCGAGTTCGTACGCGAGGTCGAACCCGGTGAAGTTGTCCGTCTGAGCGACTCCGGTCTTTCTGCACGGCAGGGCGTGTCTGCCAAGAACCGGGCATTGTGCACCTTCGAGCAGATTTACTTTTCTCGACCCGATTCGATCTGCGACGGCAACCTGGTGCACTCAACGAGGCAACGGCTGGGTCGTGAACTGGCCTCAGAAGCGCCGGTCGACGCCGACCTGGTGGTGTCGGTCCCGGACTCGGGCACGCCGCACGCAGTCGGGTTCGCGCAACAGACGGGGATCCCCTATACCGAGGGACTCATCAAGAACCGCTATGTGGGACGTACCTTCATCGAGCCGACACAGCAGCTTCGAGCTGCCCGCGTGGCGATGAAATTCAATCCTCTGGCCGAGAACGTGGCCGACAAACGGGTGGTCCTGGTTGACGATTCGATCGTGCGCGGCACCACATCGGGCCCGTTGGTCAAGATGCTGCGCAACGCGGGAGCGCTCGAAGTGCACCTCCGTGTTGCGTGCCCGGCGATTATCAGCCCCTGTTACATGGGTGTCGACATGGCCAGCAAGGATGAACTGATCGCTGCGCATCGATCAGTCGAGGAGATTTGCGACCACATCGGAGCGGACTCGCTGGCATTCTTGTCCATTGAGGCGATGATGCGTGCCCTCGGTTCGGACAACGGCTACTGCAACGCATGCTTCACCGGAACCTATCCGTTCGAGTCGATGCGCTTCGTGCAGCTCAGCTTGAATCCCAAAGAAGAGTTCTCATCGGTCTGGAGCGATTAGCAGACATGTCGGCGAGGCTGTTGGTCGTCGGCGGCGGTGGCCGGGAACACGCCATTGCGGCGACCTTGGCCAAATCCCCCCGGGTCGCTGAGGTGATAGTCGTGCCGGGCAATGCCGGGACGGCAACGGAGCACAAGTGCCGGAACGTGGCTCTGGTCCCGACCGAGGGGTCACCGATAGTGGAGTTTGCCCTGGCCCAAGGTGTCGACATGGTCGTGGTCGGTCCCGAAGACCCCCTGGTTGCGGGACTCGTTGATGTGTTGAATGAAGCGGGTGTGGCCGCCTTCGGCCCGAGCGCGGCGGCCGCCGCGCTCGAGGGCTCCAAATCGCACTGCAAGGAGTTTCTGCTCGACAACGGAATTCCCACAGCCGACGCGGCGGCGTTCGACGACGCCGGAGCCGCGCTCGAACATCTTGAGGGCATGGCGGCTGTGCCGGTCGTCAAGGCCACCGGTCTTGCCGCCGGGAAGGGGGTGATCGTCGCGGAGACCACCGCCGAAGCGGCCGATGCGATCACCTCGATGCTGCTCGAGGACCGCTTCGGCGAAGCGGGACACGAAATTCTGCTCGAAGAACGCCTGGTCGGCACGGAGGTGTCGGTCCTGGCCTTCTGTGACGGCAGAGACTTCCGGGTCATGCCCCCCGCCCAGGACCACAAGCGCCTGCTGGCCGGCGACCACGGACCCAACACGGGCGGAATGGGAGCATTTCATCCTTCGCCGATCGCTGACGAGGCGTTGATTGAGCAGGTCGGCAGGGAGGTGCTGGCACCCACTCTGGCTGCGTTGGCACGCCAGGGTCGGCCGTATCGGGGCGTGCTCTATGCGGGAATGATGCTCACAGAGTCGGGGCCGAAAGTCATCGAGTTCAACTGCCGATTCGGTGATCCTGAGGCTCAGGTTGTTCTGCCCCTGCTCGAATCGGACCTGTATGAGATATTCGAGGCGTGCTGTGCGGGGGACCTGTCAGCCACCGACATCGTTTGGAGCGAAAGCGCCGCGGTGACCGTTGTGATGGCATCGCAGGGTTACCCGGTCCGAAGCAGCGCTCCGGTTGCGATCGAGGGCCTCGATGCCGCGGCCGCGACCGGCTGCAAGGTGTTCCACGCCGGTACTGCCGTGCGTGAGGGACAGCCTCACACCGCGGGAGGAAGGGTGCTGGCGGTGACAGCTCTGGCACCCGAACTGAGCGAAGCGTCAGCGGCTGCCTACAGAGGAGTTGCAGCGGTCTCGTTCGCGGGTTCCCAGTTCCGTGCTGATATCGGCGGTGGGGTCGGGGCGTGAAGAGTTACCGCGAGGCCGGTGTGGACATCGACGCCGGAAACCGGACCGTCGAGTTGTTGGTCGAGGCTGTGTCCTCCACTGCGACCCCGGCGGTGCTTTCGGAACTCGGAGCGTTCGGCGGACTGTTCGCGGCCGATGAGCTTGGACCGGGAAAGGTGTTGGTGGCTTCCACCGACGGCGTGGGCACCAAGGTTGAACTGGCGGCGCGTCACCAGCGTTTCAGGGGCCTGGGTGTCGACCTGGTGAATCATTGCGTCAACGACATCCTGGTCCAGGGTGCGCGCCCGCTCTTCTTCCTCGATTACATTGCCACGGCTTCTCTGGTGCCTGAGATCGTGCTCGAGATCGTCACGGGGATGAGCGAAGCCTGCAGGGCAGTGGACTGTGCGCTGCTGGGCGGCGAGACCGCGGAGATGCCCGGCGTCTATATGCCGGGTGCGACAGACGTCGCCGGCACGATCGTCGGGGTGGCCGACCGCGGCGCTCTCTGGCCGCAGACCGAGCAGCTCAGTGCCGGTGACCTGCTGGTGGGACTGGCCAGTGACAGCCCCCACACCAACGGCTATTCGCTGATTCGCCTACTGCTTGAACAGCACGAGCCCGACGCGGAGATGCTCGAGTTTCTGTTGACTCCCCATCGTTGCTACCTCGGCGACATTGAATTCCTGCAGGGAGAGGGGATTCGCCCCAAGGCGCTGGCCCATATAACCGGCGGGGGGGTGATCGAGAACCTCCCCCGGGTCCTGCCCGATGAATTGAGCGCTCGGGTCGACCTCGGTGCGTGGCAGGTGCCCCGGGCGTTCCGAACCTTGGTGCAATGGGCAGAACTGGCCGATGATGAGGCTTTTCGAGTCTGGAACATGGGAATCGGCATGATCGTGGTCGTTGATCGGACGCAGCAGCGACAGATCGACGAACTCGGCCTCGTCACTGTCGGGCATCTGGTCACCTCCGCGGGCTCCGAGCGAGTACGCCTTGACGGAGATTGGCGTTGACACGACGCATCGTGGTCCTCGCGTCGGGTGCCGGGTCGAATCTGCAGGCGTTGATCGACGCGGTCGACAACGGGCGCCTCGACGCAGAGATCGTCGCGGTCATCGTGAACCGACGCAGCGCGTTTGCGCTCCAGCGGGCCGCATCAAACAATATCGCTGCAGAGTTCTTCGGCTTGCGGCCCTACTTGGACGACCACGATGACCCCGCAGAAGCGCGTCGTCGTTACGACGCAGATCTGGCGGAAACGGTTCTGGGCCACCGCCCCGACCTGGTTGTGCTCGCCGGCTGGATGCACCTGTTGACAATGGAGTTCCTGGAGCATTTCCCGGGTCGGGTCATCAACCTGCACCCGGCTCTTCCAGGCGAGTTCGGTGGCCCGAACGCGATCGGCGATGCCTGGCATGCACACCTCACCGATGGTCTCGACCGCACCGGGGTGATGGTTCATCTGGTGCCCGACGAGGGTGTCGACAACGGGCCGGTACTGGCAACCGAGGTAGTGCCGATTGCGCTCGACGACGACCGCGAGAGTCTCGAGGCCCGAATCCACGCCGTTGAACACGATCTGCTCGTCCGTGCGGTCGCCGACTGTCTGGAGGGGCTGTGAACGCCTCGCCGGAGCCCTCGAAGCGTGCCGGTCTGGCGATGTGGCTGGCCGGGGCGCGTCCGCGCACGCTCGTCGCAGCGATCGTGCCGGTGGCTGTAGGGGCTGCCGTGGCGGTGGGGCACGGCGACGACACTCAATGGTGGCGTGCCGCTGCAGCACTGGCCGTGGCCTTAGCGATGCAGGTCGGGGTCAACTTCGCCAACGACTACTCGGACGGGATCCGCGGCACCGACGGCAGCAGCCGAATCGGGCCCGTGCGGTTGGTCGGCTCCGGGTCTGTGAGCCCCGCGCTCGTGAAGCGGGCTGCGCTGGGGGCATTCGCGGCAGCAGGGTTCTTCGGCTTGCTGTTGGCGCTGGTCGTCGGTCCCGAACTGCTCGTCGTCGGTGTTCTCTGCGTGGCCGCGGCATGGACCTACACCGGTGGGCCCCGCCCCTACGGATACCGGGGCCTCGGCGAGGTGTCCGTCTTCGTGTTCTTCGGGCTGGTGGCGACAATCGGCACGAGCTACGTGCTGACCGAGAACATCGACGGTTTGGCGGCGGGCTCCTCGGTGGTGGTCGGACTGTGGGCCACTGCGTTGCTGGTGATCAACAATCTCCGCGACATTCCCGGAGACCGGGCCTCCGGCAAGATCACCTTGGCGGTTCGGCTCGGTGATGCTCGTACCCGCCACCTCTTCACAGCCATGCAGGCCGCGGCGATGTTGATCGCGGTGTTGATAACCGTGTTGACGGGCCGGTTCGCGGCAGCAGCGCTGGCGGGTCTTCCGTTCGCGGTCCACGCAGTCGGCTCGGTTCGCCGCAAAGCGACGGGGTCGGAGCTCATAGCGGTGCTGGCCGCCACCGGTCGGGTGCAGCTCATTGCCGGGTTGGCCATGGCACTCGGGATCGCCCTGACCGGTTGAACGCTGAGGGGCTGCGCGGCTTGCTGGTCGAGCTAGATCTGGTTACCGACACGAACCGACCCCGCTTTCGGTCGGTCGGAGGGTGTCAGGAAATTCCGATGGCGAATATTGAAATCCAGACTGTCAGGGCGAATCCCACCATCGTGAACACCAGAGTGCGCGTCTGCTTGGAGATTTCAAGGGATATGGATCCGCGAAGCTCCTTGATTTCGCCCCTCACGTTCGCGAACTCGCCATAGACCTTGGCGAACTCGCCATTGATCTTGACGAACTCGCCATTGAACTTGCTGACCAAGCGTTCCTCAAGGGCCCTCAGATCATCTTTGGTGGCGAGTTGGTCCCATTGCATTGGGGGTAGTGACTCCATGATCGTCCTGGCTGCATCGGCCCCGATTGCTTCGGTCAATCTGCTCAGGAGCGTAAGGCGCTCCTCCTCACCCGCTGACATGACCGCCCTCCTAGATTCGTCCGTGTTGGAGGGGGTCGCAATCACCGTCCCCGAGTGATTGCCCTCAGATTAGCACCTGTTCCTCCGCATGGCAAACATTCAAAATCTACTGTCGACTATAGAACACATCGTTGACAGTGATCGACAAATGACGCTCCAACGAAAGCGACGCATGTGCGGACTCTAGCCCCCGCGGGTCGCGGTGATCAGATGGGCGCCGACGAAGACGTGCCTCTCGATGTCGGCGAATCCCGCAGCGGACAGTTGCCCTCTGAGGTCGGGCCACGCCGGCATGTAGACCAGAGACCTCGGCAGGTAGGTGTATGCCGCTCGATCGGAGAGCAACGCACCGATGCGCGGAACGATCTTCTGGAAGTAGATCCGATGACCCCGGCGCAGCACTGAACTCTCGGGCTCGGCAGCGTCGAGCAGGGAGATCCTTCCGCCGTGGCGGATCACCCTCGACAACTCGGCAAAGAAACAGGGCAGTTCGACGAGGTTGCGCAACGCGAACCCGCATACGGCTCCGTCGACGGCACCATCGGAGATCGGCAGGGCAAGCACATCACCCTGCAACAGCGGCGCGTCGGTGTGAGCGGCCGCCAGCATGCCCATCGAGAGGTCGATTCCGATCGGCACCATGCCGACCCGAGACGTCTCGCGGCAGAAGTCGCCCGTGCCGCAGGCCAGATCGAGCACGACTGATCCGGCATTGAGATCCAGAGCAGAGACGGCCCTGCGTCGCCAACGCACATCGAGGCCGAAGGTGATCACTCGGTTGACCAGGTCGTACCGCCCGGCGATGCTGTCGAAGAGCGACCGGACAGCGTCACGCTTCTCGTCACCCTCGGGCAGGTTCTCGGGGTCGATCCCCACAGCACCGTCAACCGGCGAGCCGGTAGGCGCGGTCAGTGTGGTGACGGCTGAACCCGATGGCCGCATAGGTGGCGTTGGCGGCATCGTTGTCGGACTCCACGTACAGCATCCCGACCCTCAACCCTTCAGCGGCCAGCCATTCAAGACCCGCCAAGGTCATCGGCTTGCCCAGGCCCCGGCCATGAAACTCGGGATCAACCGCGATCACGTAAATCTCACCGAGTTCGGGATCGGTGTCTCTGTGGATCTTGGTCCAACAAAAACCCGTCAGCCTGCCCTCGTCGTCATGCAGCAGCCGGAAACCACCGGCGTTGAACCAGGATTCGGTCATGGTTTGACGCACCGCATCGGCGGTCAGTCCGCTCTGTTCGGGATGCCAGCGGAAAGCCCGATTGTTCACTGCCACGAAGTCCTCGATATCGGTTTCGTCGAAGGCCCGCGTGTTGAGGCCCGATGCGCTGTTCGGGAGATCGCAACGCAACTGCCAGAGATCACGGTAAGGCACAAACCCCAACTCTGAAGCGATCGTGTGGCTCTGTTCATCAACCTCGCGCAGCCAGAGTTGAACCGTTTCGCCGCGATGCCCTGAGAGCCAGCCGGTGAGCGCTGCATGCAGATCGAATCCGTGTCGATCCGCCGAGACTGCCAGCGACCAACGGAAGTCGCCTGAATTCGGTCCCTCGATGGTCAACGTCACCGCGTTATCGTAGCTTCGGTCTATGGCCAAGCCGCGATCACCCAAGGGCCGCGCCCGTGTCACCAACGAGCGCCTGAGGTTCGAGTATCCCGACGCTGAGTGTGAACTCGACCATCGGAACGCGTTCGAGCTCCTGGTGGCCACGATCCTGTCGGCTCAGGCCACCGATGTGGGAGTGAACAAGGCGACACCGGCCCTGTTCGCCCGCTTCCCGGATCCCTATGCGCTCGCAGAGGTGGAGCCGAGCGAGGTCGAACCCTATGTGAGCACCATCGGGCTGTTCCGTCAGAAGTCGAAGAGCCTGGTGAGAATGGCGAACATCCTCGTCGATGACTATGACGGCGAAGTGCCTTGCGCGATGAAGGACCTGGTGCGGCTGCCCGGCGTCGGACGGAAGACCGCCAATGTCGTCCGCAGCGTCGCGATGGGACAGCCGGGACTTCCGGTCGACACGCACGTGACCCGTCTTTCGAACCTGTTGGGGCTGACTCAGCAGACCGACCCGGTCAAGATCGAGCTCGAACTCAACCCGATGGTGCCGGCGTCACAGCGGGGCGATTTCAGTTTGCGGCTGATCCTTCACGGACGCCGGGTGTGCATCGCTCGGAGGCCACAATGCGAAGACTGTGTGCTCAACGATTTCTGCCCCTCCAGTCGCCTGTGAGTTGATTCCGGTCCGTCAATTCTCCAGAAACAGCGCTATTTTCTCGCTCCTGCAGCGGTATATTGGCACTCTGGCCGAGCACCCGCCGCTTGGCCGACTCGGCGATACGAGGGATCCGCCGCCCTGTGTCGCCATGCGGTGGCCTCCGTGTACGGAGGCCACCGCAATTCTGTTTTGGGCAGTTCTCAGGCCTTGCGTACTGCTCAACCGGCCCTCAATCCAGGTCACGAGCTGTCGATCGCAGTCGGCGTTCGACCGTGATCAGAGCCCTCTCAATCTCGTGCAGTCGTGCCAGAACCGGATCGTCGGGGTCGGCGCCGCGACGGTTCGCCATCTCGGCGATGCGTTGAGCTGCGTCGGACACCACTGTGGTGAGGGAGGAGAGTTCGGCTGCGTCAGAATCCATCGTGGCAGTCTGCCCGTAAATCCACCTGAGCGCCGCACTGCGACCGGTAGCGTGGTGAGGTGCTGACACGAATCGATCTTCGCGATTTCGACGGTGACGTCGCGGAGAGGCTTCCCCGGCCGGAGCTTCCTTCGGAGGGACCGGTCGAGGTCGTGCGCGAGATCCTGCAATCCGTCAAGGAGTTCGGGGACAGCGCTGTGCGCGATTTCACCGAACGTTTCGACGGCGTGAAGCTCGAGTCTGCGGTGGTGCCGCGCTCTGAGACGGTCGCCGCCCTCAAGCGAATTGATCCTTTGGTGCGAACCGCTTTGGAATCCGCTGCTCAGCGGATCGCGGTCTATCACGAGGCCCAGATGCCCACCGATGTCGATGTATCGGGTGCCGGGGTGGTGATCTCAGGCATGCACCGTCCGGTGCGGCGTGCAGGATGCTACGTACCCGGCGGAAGGGCTGCGTATCCATCGACGGTGTTGATGACCGCGATCGTTGCCCGGGTTGCGGGCGTGGCAGAAGTGGTCGTCTGCGTTCCTCCAGACTCAAGCGGTTCTGTCCCCGACGTCACTCTGGCTGCCGCGGCTGTGGCGGATGCGGATGAAGTCTTCGCTGTGGGTGGTGCACAGGCGATCGGCGCGCTGGCATACGGGACCGAGACGATTCGGCCGGTCGACGTGATCGTCGGTCCGGGCAACGCATACGTGGCGGTGGCCAAGCAGCAGGTCGCCGGTGTGGTTGGTGTTCCGTCGTCGTTCGCCGGTCCTTCAGAGGTCGTGGTGGTAGCCGACGGCTCCGCCCCCAGCGAGTTCGCGGCGATCGACCTTATAGTGCAGGCAGAGCACGGCCCTGACGGCTTGGCCTGGTTGGTCACCTGGGACGAGGACTGTGCCGACGAAGTCGCCGCCGACGTCGAGCGTCTGGTCCGCCAAGCACTGCGCCGCGACGACATCGAGTCGACCCTGGCCGACTCGGGCTACTGCGTGCTGTGTTCAGGCCCGGCCCAGGCGATGGCGGTGTCGAACCATATCGCACCGGAACATCTGGAACTCCAGACCGACGACCCCGAGTCTCTGCTCGGCCTGGTGCGCGACGCAGGTGCGGTGTTCTGCGGTGCCTGGACGCCCGCATCGCTCGGCGACTATGTGGCCGGCCCCTCCCATGTGCTTCCGACGAGCGGCACGGCACGGTTCGCCAGTTCGTTAACAGTGCGCGATTTCATGAAGGACATTCACGTCGTCACCGCGGATGAGCAGGGTTTCGCGATGCTCGGCGACTATGTGCAAGCCCTCGCGGGAGCCGAGGGCCTGGACGCGCATGCGGCCTCGATCCGGATCCGCCAGGAGGCACGCTCGTGAACCCTCGAGCAGCTCCGCGGGAATCTGTAGCTCTTATGCAGGGTTACCATTCACCGCAACTGGAGGTTGAGGTTCGCCTGAACACCAATGAGAGTCCCGAGCCGCCCCCGGATGAGTTCCGTGAGGCCGTGTCGGCTGCGGCCGGCAGCATCGACTGGCACCGATATCCGGACCGCTCGGCGATGAATTTGCGGACCCGCATCGGGGAGTTCCACGGGGTGAGCCCCGAGCAGGTGTTCGCGGCCAATGGTTCCAACGAAGCGTTGCAGACCCTGCTGCTGACCTATGGCGGTGCAGGGCGCACCGCGGCCGTGTTCGAACCGACCTACGCTCTGCACTCCCACCTGAGCAGGATCACGGGCACCGCAGTGGCGACCGGTGACCGGGGACCGGATTTCGCCCTGGACGTCGATGAGGTGAAACGGGTGCTCGAATCGCAACGTGTCGATGTGACTTTTCTCTGCTCGCCCAACAATCCCTCCGGAGTCGTCGACGATCCCGATTCTGTGAGCGATGTGCTTGAACTTGTGAGCGGCGTCGGCGGGCTGCTGTGTGTTGATGAGGCTTACGGGCAGTTCAGCGAACACAGCACAATGATGTTGCTGGGACACGACGTTCCGTTGGTGGTGTCGCGCACCTACTCGAAGACCTGGGCAATGGCCGGAGCCCGACTCGGTTATCTGATCGGCCCCTCCTGGCTTGTCAGCGAACTTGAGAAGGTGGTTCTGCCCTATCATCTCGACGCCATGACCCAGATCGCCGGGACTCTGGCTCTCGACTATGTCGATGTCATGGAACAACGAGTGCAGAGGCTTGTGGCTGAACGGGAGCGTCTGGTGGCGGAGATGTCCTCCATGGCCGTCAAGGTTTGGCCCAGCGGAGCGAACTTCGTGCTGTTCCGCCCCGAGGAGCGTTCAGGCGAGGTGGTCTGGCAGAAACTGGTTGATCGCTCGGTGCTGGTTCGCAACTGTGCCTCGTGGCCCCGCCTGCAGGGGTGTCTCCGGGTAACGGTCGGCACTCCCCAAGAAGATGATCGATTCCTAGCAGCCTTACGAGAGGTGCTCACATGACAACCCCCACGACAAGTTCACCGCGTACCGGCGTCATCAGCCGTGTAACCAAGGAGACCGCAATAGAGATCACCCTGGCTCTGGACGGGCGCGGTGACACCGACGTCTCCACTGGCCTGCCGTTCTTTGATCACATGCTCGACCAACTCGGTCGACACGGATCGTTCGATCTCAACATCGAGGCCACCGGCGACTTGAGCATCGACGCGCACCACACAGTGGAGGACGTCGGTATTGCTCTGGGAGAGACCTTCGCCGGCGCTCTCGGCGACAAGCGGGGTGTGCGTCGCTTCGCCTCCAACGTGGTGCCGCTCGACGAGGCCGCGGTGGAGATCGTGCTCGACCTGTCCGGCCGGCCCTATTTTCACTATGAAGTCGACTTCCCCGGGGAGAAGATCCTCGGCGATCCGCCCTTCGATCCGCAACTGGTGGAGGAGTTCTGGCGGGCGTTCGTGACCTCGGCAGGCGTGACCCTGCACATCGTCGGGCTGCGGGGCAAGAACACCCACCACATCATCGAGGCCATGTTCAAGGGTGTGGCCCGGTCCCTGCGCGATGCCGTCGCGGTCGAGGGGGATGTGTTGCCGTCAACCAAAGGCACGCTGTAAGCGATGAGCACTGTGACAGCCGAAGAGCGGCCGCTGCTGGCTGTGCTCGACTACGGCATCGGCAATCTGCATTCGGCTCACAAGGGTTTCTCCCATGTGGGTGCGGACACCAGGCTGACCGCCGACAGAGGGCTGATCCGTGACGCCTGTGGTGTGGTGCTCCCGGGCGTGGGGGCGTTCGGCCCCTGCATGAGAGCGCTGAGAGCAGCGGGTCTCGACGAAGTCGCGCTGGATCGCATCAATTCCGGCGTTCCATTCTTCGGCATCTGCATCGGCATGCAGATGCTGTTCGCGGGATCTGCTGAAGCGCCGGAGGTCGACGGTCTGGGTGTCTTCCCGCAGACGGTGCGACTGTTGCCGGACACCGTCAAGCGTCCACAGATTCAGTGGAACAAGCTCAACGTCCACAAGGAACATCCGATGTTGAACGACCTCGGCGACGAGGCCTGGGTCTACTTCGTTCATTCCTATGCCCCGGACCCTGGTGAGGAAGTTATTGCCACCTGTGACTACGGCGGACCGGTCACCGCGGCGGTGGCGCGTGGCAACGTCTGGGCGGCCCAGTTCCATCCCGAAAAATCGGGCGCTACAGGTCTGCGCATCCTGTCGAACTTCGTCGCTTACGCAAGCGGCGCAGCGAAAGTCGCAGCCTGATGGACCTCTATCCGGCGATTGATCTTCGTGGTGGCAAGTGTGTTCGGCTGCTGCAGGGTGACTACGGACGCGAGACCGTCTACGGCGATGATCCGCTGACGCAGGCCCTTGCCTTCGTCGAAGCCGGCGCGCGGTGGATCCACGTCGTCGACCTCGATGCGGCGCGCACCGGGACCCCTGAGAACCGGGAGGTTGTCGCCGCCATCGCCGATGCGGTGCCGGTGCCGGTTCAGACAGGCGGAGGCGTTCGCAGCGCGGAGGCGGCTCAAGCGCTGTTCGACGCTGGTGTGGAGCGCGTCGTGATCGGAACGGCAGCGTTGAGAGATCCTGATCTGGTGGTTGCTCTTGCGCAGCAGAATCGGGTTGCGGTTGGCCTCGACGCCAAGTCGGGCGAGGTGGCCACCGACGGTTGGCTCGTCGGCTCCGGTCGCACCGTGGCCGAGGTCGCCCGTTCGTTCGCCGACAGCGGAGTCGACGCATTCGTGGTGACCGACATCGGTCGCGACGGCACCCTTGATGGCCCCGACGTCGCCGGACTCTCCGAGATCCTTGCAGTGACTCAGACCGATGTGATCGCCAGTGGGGGAGTGGGGAGCCTCGACGACCTCGAAGAGCTCGACCGTATCGAGGTCGAGGGTCGCCGGCTCAGCGGAGTGATTGCCGGCAAGGCGTTCTATGAGGGTCGCATCGATGTGGCAGCCGCGGTCGCCGCGCTGCGGGAGACTCGCTGACCGTGCGGGCGATCCGGGTCATCCCGTGTCTTGACGTCGATGCCGGAAGGGTGGTGAAGGGCGTCAATTTTGTGGACATCCGTGACGCCGGCGACCCGGTTGAACTTGCCGCCGCCTATGACGCCCAGGGTGCCGATGAGTTGGTGTTCCTCGACATCACCGCCTCTTCGGAGCAGCGCGACACGACGGCCCAGATGGCCCGAGCTGTCGCCGATCAGGTCTTCATCCCCTTCACCATCGGTGGAGGGATCCGCACTGTCGACGACGCCCGTCGGTTGCTGATGGCCGGCGCCGACAAGGTGAGCGTCATGACCGCGGCGATAAGGCGACCGGTGTTGGTCACCGAGATAAGCGCCGAGTTCGGAGCGCAGTGTTGCGTCGTCGCCATCGACGCCCGCCGGGTGGACGGCAGCGACGACGCCTTCGAGGTCTACACACATGGGGGCAGGACCCGTACCGGCATCGACGCGCTCGAGTGGGCCTCAGAGGTGCAGCGACTCGGTGCTGGTGAGATTCTGCTCACCTCGATGGACACCGACGGCACCAGGGACGGATTCGATATTCCTCTCACCGCGGCAGTGACCGCGGCTGTGGACATCCCGGTGATCGCCAGCGGCGGTGTGGGGACGCTGCAGCACATGGTCGAAGGGGTCACCGACGGTGGTGCCGACGCAGTGCTGGCAGCGAGCATCTTCCATTTCGGTGAGCACACCGTGGCCGACGCCAAACGGGTGCTGGCCGCGAACGGCGTAACGGTCCGCCCCCCGAACTGATCCTTTGTCTGCGACCCTCCACGGGCAGGGCTTGATTCCGGATGCATCCGTACGAGCCCAGAAGGCTAGGATCCACGGGGGAAGGATCGGGTGCGGAGATGCTAGTCGGACTGAAGATCAAGAACTTCAAGAGCATCCGGGACGCACATATCCGATTGGGGCCCTTCACCTGTTTCATCGGTCACAACGGGGTGGGGAAGAGCAATCTGTTCGATGCGATCCACTTCCTGAGCGCTCTGGCTGAGCACGACATCCCTGAAGCGGTCACGCGGGTCAGGAGTGCCAGTGACGGCAGCTACTCGCCTCTGGACTTGGTGTTCGGCCGGGACCCGACCCGCAAGATTGAACTGACGGCTGACATGATGGCCCCCCAACAAGTCGAAGACGACTTCGGCGAGGAGGCGACACCCAGCACGACGCTGTTGACCTACTCTCTGACGCTCGGTTATCAAGGTGAATCCGACCGCTTGGTTGTCGAGAATGAGAGTCTGACACACGCAAGGCTCGGGGAGTACAAGAAGTTCGTCGGCTTCGCGTCCTCCGCCGACTTCAGGGAGTCGGTTGCCGTCGGGTCGCGCAGGGGCGGGGCGCTGATTTCGACGAATTCCGAGGATCGCCGGATCATGCTTCATGGTGACGGTGGCAGCAGGGGGAGACCGACGCCCGTAGGCAGGTCGCCATTGACGGTGGTCGGTGGTACGAACACCTTCAATTACCCGACGGTACTTGCCGCCAAGCGAGAGATGGCCTCTTGGCGGACCCTCCACTTGGAACCGAGCGTCATGCGTGCTCCCGACTCGCGCTCGGCGCCTCAGCACGTCTCGGCTTCAGGCGGACATATTCCAGCGACACTCAACGCACTCATAGACAAGTACCCCGACGCCGGACTTGAGATTGTCAACAACCTTCGTGAACTCAACTCGGGAATTGAAGACATAGACGTCTACAGCGACGAAGTCAGGGACCAACTGGCGCTGAGGGCGAAAGTTCCTGGAGTGGACAACTGGCTCTACGGTCGCTCCCTGTCAGACGGCACGCTGAGATATGTTGCGCTCGCCCTGATGTTGGCAGATGTGCAGGACAGAGCAGTGCTGTGCATGGAAGAACCGGAGAACGGAATCCACCCGTCCCGTATTCCCAACCTTGTGCAGCTGCTGCGCGACTACGCGGTGGACGTCGATTTGCCAGTTTCTGACGACAACCCCCTGAGGCAAGTGCTCATCAACACGCACTCGCCAGAAGTCGTGCGCCAAGTCGAGTTGGATGAGATGGTCTTCGTTGAAGTGGCTACTTCGCCCAGTGACGGCCAATACAGTGTCTTTCGGCCGATGGAAGACACATGGCGCGCATCCGTGCTCAATGGGCCGGAACCAGGAGTACTGCCGAAAGCCACGCAGCGTGTAGCAGATTTTATCGGAGGTTCGCCGGTCAATCGCAAACTTGGTCAGCTGCAGCTTGAGTTCGGGTCCGCCCGGTGAACCGACAGATCACCTACACGGTAGTAGCTGACGGAGGAACCGACAGGCTCTTGGTGCCCATCATTGATTGGACCATTCATCGGCTTGATCCAGCGGTCGACATTCTCGAACCAGAGTTCGAGAAACGAATAAGGCAGTGTCGGCGAGTATTTTGATTGCTACACGCCGACCACCATGCTGGTCTTCGCGCATCGTGACGCCGAGGGTTCAAGTATTGACGATCGGCTTCGTGGGTTCGAAAACGTTTCTGGGGTGGTTCCCGTCGTTCCGGTTCGAATGTCCGAGGCCTGGCTCTTGATCGACGGCGACGCGATCGCCCGAGCCGCAGGCTCAAGGGCCACGGTTGAAGTACCAAAGTTGAACAGGCTCGAACAGATTCCTGATCCCAAAACACTGTTGGGAAAGCTGCTGGATGAGGCGGCGGGTTTCCCGACGGGTCGTCGCGGAAAGAAGTTTAAGGGTTCGTTGGCTGAGCGCCGTGTGAACCTGGCGTCACTCATTGAGGACTACAGTCCGCTTGAGAATCTGGACGCGTTCTGCAAATTCAAGTCTGCTCTCGCCAGCGTTTATCCCCACCCGTTGCCCGCCCCTGGCTGAGTCTGCCACTGGCATGGCTAGACCAGTGACGGACCCTGAGTACCGGCGTTCATTTCGTGCGTTGACCGCTAGCGTGGCTCTGTGGCAACAAGGGCGAAGCAGAACGGAGACCTCTCAGGCGACGACGGGCTTCCGGTCAAGATGCTCAACGACCGGATCCTCGTTTCGCTCGGCGAGGCGGAGGGAGAGCGTCGGTCGTCGGGGGGAATCCTGATCCCGGCGACGGCACAGGTCGGCAAGCGCCTGTCGTGGGCGGAGGTCGTGGCCGTGGGCCCCAATGTCCGCAATCTCGAGACCGGCGATCAGGTGTTGTTCAACCCTGAGGACAGATACGAGGTCGAGGTCCGGGGCCTCGACTACATCATCCTGCGCGAACGCGACATCCACGCGGTTGCCGCTGAGCGTCTCGACGAAGGCTCCACCGGTCTCTACCTCTGATCCGTTAGCCCGGTCCGGTTTTGTGCATAACGCTCCAGTCGGATCAGGTCTTAGAACGTGCGCGGATTGAAAATGGCGATGAGTTGAGGCCTGCTGTCTCCCGCTCTTGTTCACTGCGTTCACGGGCCGCTCGGGCCACGGCCTCGTTCGGTCACGGCCGTGTGCGGGATCAATCCGCTCGGCCTCTTAGCCATGTCATCCCATCTCTTTGGTTTGGCACCCGCCATCCGCGTCAACAACTTCTGTGGACACTTCAACTAGCCGCTTCGAGAAGGATGCCAAACGCGCGTCAGCACGGTCAGCGGATGATGTCGAATCTGAGGTGCTGTTTCAGGGTGCCGGCGATTCGGTCGAGGTAGTTCACGGCGTCACTGAGCCTCGTGTATGTCGCCAGGGCGCTGAACAGCAGTGAATCGAATGCCATCGACTCTGCCCAGTCGATGTCGGTGCGATAGCCCGTGACTGCAGTGGCACGCGTCTGTTTGACGAAGCGCTGCAACCGTGCATCTCCGAGGCGCACGGACGAACAGGCGCAGAAGTGAATTATCCGTCCTTCCAGCCGACCCTCCAGCCACTCACCGAGCATCTCCAGCGTGACCGCGGGCTTCCTGCTATCGGGGAACGAAATAGCGCCCGGAGTGCCGTGGAAGCTGATGTAGCCGATGTTGTACTTGCGGTGCTTGGCCAGCGTCCACTGCGTGAGATAGTGCTGGAGTTCTTCGGGGGTTCCGATATCACGGAAGATGAAGTCGGTCCTGTAGAGGTCCTGATGGAACTGCAGGACCGGTCGCACCGAATAACGGTGTTTGAGATCTAGTTCGGGGTCGCCCTCCAATGCAAAGATGCCTGAAGCGAATGCCATAACGGTCTCCTGATGCGCCGCAGCATGTGGTCGAGTGCAGATGCGCTAGCTGATCGGCTTCAGACTATCACGTCGGGTCAGTATGGCGTCTCGTGCCAAGCTACGGGTGCAGCGGGCTGCGCTGGTCGCCCCAGCGGACTTCGACCTCCAGTTGGCGGGCGACCTGCAGCAGCAGGTGCTCCTTTCCGTAGGCGGCGACCAACTGGATGCCGATCGGCAGCCCGGTGCCGGTGCGGGCGAGCGGCAGCGAGATCGCAGGTTGGCCGGTCGTGTTGAACGGTGCGGTCAACGTCGAATAGGCCAGGGTGGTGAGAATCGCTGAGGTGGGGTCCGGTGCGGCAGCCGACATCTCACCGAGGAGCGCCGGTGGTCGCAGGCAGGTCGGCACCAGCAGAAGGTCGTGTCCGTCGGCCCACCACTGCGCCATCAAGCGGCGGAACCTCATCATTGCGTCGCTGCTGCGCGTCAGCTCCAGGGCCTCCATTCGACGACCTCGTTCGGCGAGTCGCCAGGTCATCGGTTCGACATCCTCTGGCGTGATGTCTCGGCCGATCCATTCGCCGAACTGTTCCAGCGAATGGGCGACCCCTACGGCCCAAGCGGGGCCGAACGAGCCGATCAGGTCCTCGTCGTGCAGCGCCGCGGGTGATTCATCGTCGACGCTGTGGCCCAGTCGTTCCAGCAGAGAGGCGGACTCCTGCACCGCAAGGGCCACTTCCGCATCGATTGCGACTCGGCTGCGGATCGAGTCGGCCAGCATGCCGATCCGCAACGTCGGCGGCGCTTGGTTGATCAACTCGGCATACGGGGCCACCGGAGCAGGGGCGGTCACACCGTCGCCCGGAAACGGTCCGGCGGTGGCGTCCAGGATCGCCGCGCTGTCACGCACGGTGTGGCACACGACGTGTTGAACGCTGTTGCTCCACTCGTCGTTGTGGGGACCCTGGGAGATGCGTCCCCGGCTCGGTTTGAGGCCGACCAGGCCGCACATGGCGGCCGGAATCCGAATCGATCCGCCGCCGTCGCTGGCGTTGGCGGCCGGGAGCATTCCTGCGGCCACCGCGGCCGCGGCCCCGCCCGATGAGCCGCCGGGGCTGCGAGAGAGGTCCCAGGGGTTGCGGGTGGCGCCATAGGACAGCGGCTCCGTCGTGGCCGCCAGCCCCATCTCGGGGCTGTTGGTGCGCCCGCAGAGCACGAAGCCCGCTCGGCGGTAGGCCGTGGTGATGTTGGCGTCGAAGGAGGCCGTGTGGCCGGCATTCTTGAGGCCGAGCACTCCCAGATGGAACGGGTCGCCCTCCGAGCACGGCCAAAGGTCTTTCAGCAGCATCGGGACTCCGCGGAACGGTCCGTCGGGGAGTTCGGACTGTGCGACGGCCCGGGCCTTCTCGAAGCTCGGTTGGATCACCGCGTTGATCTGCGGATCGATCCGCTCGATGCGGTCGATGGTGTCGTCGATCAACTCAACGGGGCTGATCTGCCGGGTCCGCACCAGTTCGGCGAGCCCCACAGCATCGACGCGAGCGAATTCGGATCTGTCAGGAGTGTCGAGCATGGCCGAGACTCTAGAGCCCTCCCGAGTGACAGGCGGAGTCGAACCAGAGGCGGAGCGGGCCACGGGCGGGAGAAACTCCCAGAGGCTGAGCGGATCGACCCCGAACGCGACCGCGACCGAGCGGCCCGCCCGCGGCCTCGCGGCCCGTGAGCGCAGCAACAAGAGCGGGAGCCGAGCGCAGCGAACAAGAGCGGAAAGAAAACTGGTTCAGGGTCGGCCACGTAAGCTAGGGGCTATGAGCATGTCTTCAGATGGAGTCGCACTGGAAGAGGGGCTTTCGGTCGAACTCGACTTCGACAAGGTCGCCAAGATCGGCCGGGCCGGACATCAAGTCGTCCCGGTGGTGCTCCAGGACGCCGATTCCGACGAGGTTCTGTTCATCGGTTACGCCAACGAGCAGGCTTTTTCAGCGACGCTCGAACGACGCTCAGCGGTGCTGTACTCGACCTCGCGCCAGGAGCTGTGGCACAAGGGAGCAACGAGTGGAGACACTCTCGAGGTGGTCGATGTGAAGGTCAACTGTGAGCAGAACAGCCTGTTGTACCGCGTCCGCAAGGCAGGCACGGGCGTGTGCCACACCACAGATGAGCACGGCAACACCCGCCCGACCTGCTACTACCGCACCGTGACCGATCCAGACTCGCTCACGTTCGACTGAGCAATGACCGTACGCCCCGACCTTGAAGAGTTCCGCTCGTTGGCGCGGTCGCACCGCATGGTTCCGGTGTGGCGCAACGTTCTCGCCGACCTCACCACACCCGTCAGCGCCTTCGCCAGGGTGGTCGGGGAGGACGAGGGCTTCCTGCTCGAGTCCGTGGACGGCGGTGACCGTTGGAGCCGCTGGTCGTTCGTTGGTCGCCGCCCCCTCGGAACGCTCGTCGCGCAGGACGGCCGAATCACCATCGAGGGCGACCTCGGCATCGACATAGACACCGAGGGGGGCATACTCGCCGCGCTGGAACGGCTCTTGGAGCACTACGAAGCGCCCGACATCGAGGGCCTGCCGCCGCTCCACAGCGGGCTGATCGGCTACCTCGGATACGACGTTGTCCGAGAGGTGGAGCACCTGCCCGACGTCGCGGAGGACGACCTCGGCCATCCCGACGCAGTCGTTTCAATAATCGGTGAACTGGCTGCCTACGACCATTGGCAGCAGCGGGTGACGCTGATCGCCAACGCGGCGATCCCGCAGGGCGCTGACGACGCCGCGATTGAAGCCGCGTACCATGACGCCGTAGCGCGCCTCGAATCGCTGGGTCGAGCGGGGTCTGCGGCGTTGGAGGAGCCGCTGTTCAACCCGGCGGAGGGAGACGAGGAGATACCCGAGTTCACCTCCACGATGTCGAAGTCGAACTACTGCGCGGCCGTCGAAGCGGCTCGCGAGCACATTCTCGCCGGAGACGTCTTCCAGGTCGTTCTGGCCCAGCGGTTCGATGTGTCCTTCGACGCCGACGCGTTCGATCTGTACCGAGTGTTGCGCCAGTTGAACCCGAGTCCCTACATGTACTTCCTGCGCCACGGCGATCTGGAGATCGTGGGCGGATCGCCTGAGCCGATGGTGCGGCTCCAGGACGGGCGAGTCGTCTCCCGCCCGATAGCGGGCACCCGCAAGCGGGGCAGAACCACCGAGCACGACCTCAGGATGGCGGCAGAACTCCGCGAACACCCCAAAGAGATCGCAGAGCACGTGATGCTCGTGGACCTCGCCCGCAATGACATCGGGCGGGTCATCGAGTTCGGGTCGCTGAACGTGGACGAGATGATGACCCTCGAGCGCTACAGCCACGTCATGCACCTCACCTCGCAGGTGTCGGGCGATCTGCGCGACGGCGCTACCGCCATCGACGTACTGCGCGCCACTCTGCCGGCGGGCACGCTGTCGGGTGCGCCCAAGGTTCGGGCCATGGAGATCATTGATGAGCTTGAACCGGTGAAGCGCGGCCCCTACGGGGGAGTGGTCGGCTACCTCAACTTCTCGGGCTGCATCGACACCGCAATCACGATCCGCACCATGCTGGTGTCCGGCAACCGCGCCACGGTCAGTGCAGGTGCGGGAATCGTCGCCGACTCGGTGGCCTCCGATGAGCATCTCGAGTGTGAGAACAAGGCGAGAGCCCTGCTCGCGGCGGTGCCCGTGGCCCGCCGGATGCGTGAGGCGCGCGAGGCCCTGCGAGCCGGGGATGGGCGCTGACATGCTCGCCACGATCGTCGACCGCGATGCAGTCGAGATCAAGGGCTCCGAGGCCTCGACGTATCTGCAGGGCCAGATCTCCCAGGATGTGGACCGGATCACCGCTCCTTCGACAGCCTGGTCGCTGATCTTGGCACCCACGGGCAGGCTCACAGCCTGGTTCCGAGTGCATCGGGTCTCAGACGACCATTTTCTGGTGGACCTCGAAGCCGGCTGGGCAGCCCCGCTCGTCGAGCGACTCGAACGGTTCAAGCTGCGCACCGCGGTCGAGTTCAGGATCCTCGACGGTTGGAGGATGCTGTCGATCCGCAACGACCTCAGCGCGCAGGACACGGAAGCACCGTTGTCGCCGGTCCCCGGATTCAAGGACCGAGAAGTGCTCTCGACGCCCTTCGAATGGCCTGGATTCTCCGGCTCGGACCATCTCGGTGAGGCACTGGATGCGCCCAGCGGGATCGAACTCGACGACGCTGGGTTCGAGCGGGCCCGGATCCTCGCCGGTGTGCCTCGTCTCGGTGTCGACATCAACGAACAGACGATCCCCGCGGAGGGCGGGACGCATCTCATCGAGGCGTCCGTGAGTTTCACCAAGGGTTGCTACACCGGTCAGGAACTGGTGGCACGGATAGACAGCCGCGGCGGCAATGTGCCCCGTCCGCTGCGGGTGCTGGTCGCAGACGGAACACTTGCCGTCGGCGGTGTCGTTGCCTTCGAAGGCGCCGATGTGGGGGTGGTGACCTCGGCGGCGACTTCAGATCGAGCTTCGGTGGCGATCGCCCCGTTGATGCGCAAGGTCACTCCCGGCAGCGCTGTGTCGGTCGACGGCGTCGATGCGGTCGTCCAGGAGCCGGCCTGGGGCCGAACGGAATGATCACGTTCCCATACCCTCGTTGATCTG
Organism: Candidatus Aldehydirespiratoraceae bacterium; assembly: GCA_965208435.1. Taxonomy (GTDB): domain Bacteria; phylum Actinomycetota; class Acidimicrobiia; order Acidimicrobiales; family Aldehydirespiratoraceae; genus VXYK01. Next base: position 3,691,243 of record OZ242337.1, read on the forward strand.
GCGGTGCGTTCAATTTGTTTCCGCTGTTTTGTTCCCAATAGGGGTCGTCGACCTAGAGTCAGCGCATGTCGAAAGTCTCAGTAATCGCAAGAATCCCATTGAAGCCCGGAACCAAAGGCGAGCTGGTCGCAGCCTTCACGCCGATGTTGGAGCAGGTCAACAGCGAGGCTGGGACCGAGAGCTACATTCTCTTTGAGGACCCGGCCGACGAGAACGTGGTCTGGGTGTACGAACTCTACAGCGATTCCGAAGCACTGGCAGCACACAGCTCCTCTGACGCAATGGCCGCGCTCCTCGGCGTCGTCGGCGGGTTGGTCGATGGTGATCCCGGATTCCACATTCTCAATCCGATAGTGGGCAAGGGCCTCTGATCAGCTCCCGGGCCCGAGCGGCCCGTGAGTGCAACGAACATGAGCGGGAATGACCCGGGCCCGAGCGGCCCGGCGGGCGACGGGAGACTTCGAGAGGTCGAGCGCGTCTCGGCAGCGAATTGGTGAAGGGTGAGGCGTCCGGTCCGCTAGCGTCGGATCCATGTTCATCAAGATTTGCGGTATCACGAGCGAACAGGACGCTCTGTTGGCGACTGCACTCGGGGCTGACGCGGTCGGTTTCGTGTTCGCCCCTTCGTCGCGTCAGGTGGCTGTGGACCGCGCCCGTGACATCGCCCGCCGGCTCCCCGCCGAGATACTGACGGTTGGAGTTTTTCGAAATGAGCTCCCTGACCGGGTGGTGGAGGTCGTGCATCGTGCCGGTCTGGGCGCGGCGCAGCTGCACGGACATGAGTCGCCTGAACAGGCTCGAGGCGTCCGCAGCCGGGTCCCGCGGATGATCAAGGGCTTCTACGCCATCGATCCCGGACTGTCCGACGTCGCCGCCTACAACGCAGATGTGGCGCTCATCGACTCACCGACACCCGGTGGCGGCGAGGTGTTCGATTGGAGCCTCGTCGAGAACGTGCCGCTCTCGGGCATCCCGTTGTTGCTGGCCGGCGGCCTCGACGCGGACAACGTGCGCAGGGCGATACACACGGTGTCTCCCTGGGGTGTCGACGTCTCCAGCGGTGTTGAACGGACGCCCGGTGAGAAGGACCCGGTCAAGATGAGGCGCTTCATCGACGCCGCACGCGAGGCCTTCCACGAGGTGCGCTTGCGCGACCGCGTGGAGATCTCCGACGTCCCCTACAACTGGGAGGACGATTTCTGATGTCGGCTGAAGCTCCGAACGCCGCAACTCCGAGCAGTGGCGCACAGCCCGGTTTCATGGCCGACCCGACCGCCGAGGGCCGTTTCGGGGAGTTCGGTGGCATGTACGTTCCCGAGACGCTGGTGCCGGCCTGTCAGGAGCTCGATCGTGCCTTTCGGTCGGCGTGGGCCGACCCTTCATTTCGGGCTGAGCTCACAGACCTGTTGACGCACTATGCGGGGCGCCCGTCTCCCATCACCCGATGCGACAATCTCAGCGAGGAGTTGGGCTGCACGGTCCTGCTCAAGCGGGAGGACCTCAATCACACCGGCAGCCACAAGATCAACAACGTTCTGGGCCAGGCGCTGCTGGCCAGACGCATGGGCAAGACCCGTTTGGTGGCCGAGACCGGAGCCGGTCAGCACGGTGTGGCGACCGCCACCGCAGCGGCGCTGTTCGATATGGAGTGCATCGTCTACATGGGGACGGTCGACATTCGCCGTCAGGAGCTCAATGTCTTTCGCATGAAACTCCTCGGCAGCGAGGTGCGGGCCGCAAAGTCGGGTTCTGAGACGCTCAAGGACGCCGTCAACGAGGCGATGAGGCACTGGGTCGCGGCCGTTGAGTCCACCCACTACTGCCTGGGCTCGGTGATGGGGCCCCACCCGTACCCTTGGATGGTCCGGGAGTTCCATCGGGTCATCGGTGATGAGGCCGCGCAGCAGTGCGCCGGACTGCTCGACGGTGGCACCCCCGATGTGGTTGTGGCCTGCGTCGGAGGCGGCTCCAATGCCGCGGGGATCTTCTCAGGTTTCGCAGACACCGACGCGGAACTGGTCGGGGTAGAACCCGCCGGTGGGGCTGCAGTGGGACGGGCCGTGCCGGGCATCGTCCATGGCTCGCACTCCTATCTGATGCAGGACGAATGGGGTCAGGTGCTCGAAGCACAGTCGATCTCCGCAGGGCTCGACTATCCCGGCATCGGCCCGGAGCACGCACATCTGGCAGCTGTGGGGCGGGCGCGCTACGAACCGGTGACCGATGCTCAGGTGGTCGAGGCGTTCCAGTTGCTGGCCCGCACTGAGGGGATCATCACTGCGCTCGAATCGGCTCACGCCCTGGCCTGGATTGTGCAGGCACAAGATGAACTTGAGGGCAGGACTGTGCTGTTGAACCTCAGTGGTCGAGGCGACAAGGACGTTGCACAGATGATGGACGTGCTGGCGTGACCGGCGCACTCGAAGCAGCGCTGCGGGCACGGCGCGACAGTGGCGGCAAGTCCCTAGTCCCGTACCTCACCGGTGGGCTCGGCGAAGACTGGTTGGAGACGATCCAGGCGGCAGCAGTCTCAGGTGCTGACGCCATCGAGATCGGAATCCCATTTTCCGACCCGGTGATGGACGGCCCCACGATCCAGCTTGCCAACGACAGGGCGCTGTCGAACGGCGTTACCCCGCAGTCCGTGATCGAACGGCTGCGCTCAGCGGAGGTCGGCGTACCGAGCGCGGTGATGACCTACGGCAACATCGCCTACCGGATGGGCTACCACCGTTTCGCTTCGTCTCTGGCGGATTGCGGAGTGTCGGGCTGCATCCTGCCGGACATCCCGCTGGAAGAGGTCGGTCCCTGGGCTGATGCAGCCGACGCCGCGGGGGTCGAGACAGTCCTGCTGGCTGCCCCGACGTCTCCCGATGAACGTCTCGTGCGTATCGCCCAACGGTCGCGCGGTTTCGTCTACGGGGTCGGCCTGCTCGGCATCACCGGGGTCCGTGAACAACTTGCCGACAGCGCCAAGGTGATCGCTGAGCGTCTCAAGGAGGTGACCGATATGCCGGTGCTCGTGGGTGTCGGAGTGGGGACTCCCGAACAGGCCGTCGAGGTTTGCGAGGTCGCCGATGGCGTGGTGGTGGGCTCTGCGATGGTGCAGAAGATGCTTGACGGCGGTGGTCCGGAGGGCGTCGCAGAACTTGTCGGCGAGTTCAGATCGGCGCTCGACCAGAGATTCTGATCTGAGGCCACAACTTCTGATGCAAGGAAGGTCTTGACATGGACCACGATCTGATCATCGTCGGGGGAGGCGCCGGCGGTCTCGGCGCCGCTCGGGCGGCCCGTTGGCTGGGTGCAGACGTCGCCCTGATCAGCGACAGTGCCTTGGGGGGCGACTGCACCTTCAGCGGGTGTGTTCCCTCCAAGACTCTGATCGCGGCCGCCAAGGACGGGCTCGGGTTCGCTGAAGCGATCACCCGGGTCGCCGAGACCGTCGAACGGATAGCGGCGACGGAGACGGCTGATGTGCTGCGGTCGACGGGAGTGAGTGTCATCGAGGGGCGAGCCAGGCTCGCGACTCACGACACGGTTGCCGTCGGGGACCGCCGCATCACCGCGCCGCGGTTGGTCATCGCCACCGGGAGCCGTCCGCTGATCCCTCCGATTTCGGGTATCGAGCAGATCGAAGTGTTGACGAACGAGGAGATCTTCAATATCTCGACCGCTCCGGAGAGTCTGGGAATCATCGGTGGCGGAGCGATCGGTTGTGAGCTCGCTCAGGCGTTCGCGGCCTTCGGCATCAAGGTCACGCTGTTCGAGGCCCAGCAGCGGCTGCTCACTGCCGAGGAGCCGGCGGCATCACAGGTTGTCGCGCAGGCCCTCCAGAGAGCGGGCGTGGATGTTCGTCTGGGAGCAGAGATCGAACGGGTCGAGCCGTCTGAGGGTTCGGTCACGGTCGTGTCGGCGCAGGGCTCCGTTCGAGTCGAGAGGCTCCTCGTTGCTGTGGGCCGCGTTCCCAACTCCGGCGACATGGCCCTGGAGGAGCTCGGCGTGAAACTCGATGAGCGCGGTCACATAGAGACCAATGATCGCCTGCAGACCAATCTTCGCGGCGTCTTTGCGGTCGGTGACGTGACCGGGAAGCTGCCCTTCACCCATGCCGCCGATGAGATGGGCCGTCTCGCTGCCGGCAACGCGCTCAACAAGGGGCCGCGGGGGAGATTCCTCACTCATTGGGTGCCCCGCACGATCTTCACGACACCGGAGGTTGCCCGGGTCGGCATGACCGAGTCTGGAGCCGCCTCGCACGGTGGGCGGGTTGCGGAGTTGCCGCTCGAGGAGATGGACCGGGCGATCACCGAGGGTGCCACCGAGGGTTTCATCAAGATCATCGCCGGCCCGCGGCGCCTCACCCGCAACGCTTTCGGCGGGAGGGTCCTGGGCGCGACGATTGTGGCAGCCCGGGCAGGGGAGATGATTCACGAACCGGCCCTGGCCATGCGTGCGAACCTGTTCACCGGCCGGTTGGCGCAGTTGTCGCACGCATACCCGACGTGGTCCTACGGTATCCAGAAGACCGTCGGCCAGTTCTTCGGCGAGGTCGAGGGTACCCGGGCCCGAGCGGCCCGCCCGGGCCCGAGCGGCCGGTGAGCGCAGCGAACTGGAGCGGGAATGACAGTGCCCGAGCGGCCCGGCCCTGATTCTCAGGGGTTGTCGAGGCGTCGGGCCAGGGTTCCGGTAACTCCGGGGAGTTGGGTCTGCACGCCGTGGCTGCCGCAGTGCTCGGTGTAACGCTGCATCACGATCTCCTCGGCCTCGGTCCAGTCGGTCGCCCGCAGTCCGTCAAGGTGCCGGTTGTAGTACTGGTCGAAAACGATCACCTCGTTGCCTGCGGCGCGCAGCGCCTCCACATTGTGCGGCGCGTCATCGATGTAGAGATCGGCCTCCACTTCCGGTTTCGCACCCAGGAAGCACAGGTCCCGGTAGGGGATATCGGCGTTGTCCAACCAGGCGACCGTGTCTCCGGCGGCCACCTGATGACCCCAGTTGACGTACAGGCGGTGGGTGATTATCCGAATCCAGACCCCGGCGTCGGACAGGCGCCACAGCGCCTCGGCGGCTCCCTCGATCACCTCGAGGTCCCTGAACATCCGGCCTTCGGTGACCGCGTAGCGGTGGTGCTCTTCGAAGTCGTCGGGCCCGAATCCCCATTCCTCGAAGTTCCAGCCGCGGTCCAGCGACAGCGATTCTTCGGGCACTTCGAGGCGCTCGGCCACAATGCGCCGGAATCCACGGGTGTGCTCTGCGCAGACTCCGTCGAGGTCGACCCCGAGGACGAAGATGTCGGGCATGCGGCCGGTTCTCAGGTGGCGGTCATGCCGCTGTCGGCGTTGATGACGGCTCCGTGGATGTTGGCCGCCTCATCGGATGCGAGGAAGGCGAAGAGAGCGGCGATGTGTTCGGGTTTGTCCAACGGTCGGAAGGCCATGGATCGTTTCAGCAGCTTGTAGTCGGTGTTGTCTGCGAGCTGATAGTCCCGGTTCATCGGTGTGTCGGTTCCGCCCGGTGCGATGGCATTGATGCGTATCGGCTCTTTGACGAATTCTGTTGCCAGGGCCCGGGTCATCTGGACCACAGCGCCCTTGGTGGCGCAGTAGGGCACCAGGTACGCGCAGCCCATGAAGGCTGCGTTGGAGGCGATGTTGATGATGTTGCCCTCACTGGCGAGTATGTGGGGGAGTGCCGCCTGACACATGAAGTAGGTGCCGTCGACGTTGATGGCGAACATCTGGCGCCAGTCCTCGGTGGTCACGTCAGTCGTGTTCTTCATCCAGGAGACGGCGGCGATGTTGCCGAGCACGTCGAGCCGTCCGTGCTGGGCCACGCATTCGGCGATGGCCTCGCGGCATTGGGCGGGCTCGGCGATGTCGGTCACCCTGGTGGTCATCGTTCCGCTTGCACCGGCCAGCGCTGCCACCTCTGCCGCGACCTGGTTGAGGCCCTCGGCGTCGATGTCCATGCCGAACACGGTTGCTCCCTCGGACGCGAGCCGCAGCGCGATGCACCGTCCCATGCCGCTGGCGACTCCGGTCACGGCTGCGACTCTGCCGACGTAGCGGTCGCCCCCGTAGGTGGTTCCTGTTGCTTCAGACACTGTGTTGCTCCTCCCAGGGGCCTACTCGGCGGTCAGGCCGCCGTCTGAGCTGACGATGCTGCCGTGGATGTTCTGGGCCTCTTCGCTGGCCAGGAATGCGAAGAGTGAGGCGATCTGTTCGGGCTGGGTCGAGGGTCTGGCACCCGTGTAGCGCGCCATGAGGCTGTAGTCGGCGTCCTCGAGCACCTTGAAGTTGGCGGTCAGTGAGGTGTCAACTCCGCCGGGGGCGATTGCGTTGATGCGTATCGGGTGCTTCACGAACTCCATGGCCAGGGCTCTGGTCATGTTGACGACGCCCCCCTTGGTGGCGCAGTAGGGGACTGTGAAGGCCTGGCCCATGAGGCCTGCGTTCGAGGCGATGTTGATGATGTTCCCCTCACGCTCGATGATGTGGGGTAGTGCCGCCTGGGTCAGGAAGAACACTCCCTTCAGGTTGATGTCGTTCATCAGGTCCCAGTCCTCTTCGGTGACCTGGTGGACGTGGCGCTGGTTGGCGATCCCGGCGATGTTGCCGAGCACGTCGATCCCTCCATAAGTGGCGACGCAGGCCTCCGCTGCAGCACGGCACTCTTGCACCGAGCGGATGTCGGTGACCCGTCCAGTCATCTTCTGGCCCTCGGCGTTGATCTCCGTTTCGATCTCCGCCAATCCTGCTTCGTCGATGTCGAGGCCGAACACACAGGCCCCCTCAGCGGCGAGGCGCCGCGCTGTCGCCCGACCGATTCCCGATGCGACTCCGGTGAGCAGCGCGACCTTGTTCTTGTATCGATTCACGCCGCGGATCGTATCGGGCGTGGTGGTATCAGGGCCAAATGGGGAGTATTGTCACGCGGATGTCTGAAACCTCAGCGGCCGTTCGGTGGTGCTTCGGGGTGTCGAGCGGCTTCATTGTGTATGGTTCTTGGCCTGCCCGATATCGGCCCGAGAGTCGGGACCGTTCGGGAGACTGGTGGATGGAACAGGCATGAATCAATGAGCACCGATCCTTGGAGAAACGCCGCTGACCCGTTCAACAGCGACGATGATTTTGCGGGACCGTTGCGGACCTCTGAGGCCCCTGCGGGATCCATGTCCAAGCGACATGTGCTGCTCGCTGCCGGTTCAGTTGCGGTTGCGGTGCTGGCCCTCGTCCTTTCAGCAGCGGGATCCAACGGCTACGGCACCGTCGGTTTGTGTGCGTCCGCTTATGTGCTGGCAGTGTTGGCTGACATGGTGGCACGGCGCTCCCGCTACGCCGACAGCAACTACACCCGTCCGCCCGTCATGGTGTGTCTGCGCATTGCGGTGTTCGCCACAACCGTGTGGGTCGGCTGGCAGGCCGCCGCTTCGCTGGCGGGTTCTGGATGAGGCGCCTGCAACTCGGTCTGCTGGCCCTGCTGATCGCGGGGGGGGGGGGCCTTAGCGCCGAGTCAACCGGTCGCTGCAGAGGTTGAGGTAAGCCCCACCGACAAGTGCGAGCTGTCGGCCGATTTGAACCGCATCAACGTCCTGTTGCTGCTGGACGCCTCGCGGAGTCTCAGTCGCACCGATCCGTCCAACTCCCGACAGGGAGGCCTGGAGGCTGCGGTGTTGAATCTGGCGAGCTTGGCGCGGAGCAATCCGGAGGTTGAGATCTCCATCGCGGTGGACACCTTCGCAAGAGACTACACCCACCGCAGCGGATGGCTCGACGCCGCTGATGTGGCCGCGGCGTTGAACGGGCAATACCGCAGCATCACGGCGATACCACCTGGGGGCGCCGGGAACTTCACGGACTACCGGGCGGCGATGAACGGCGTGTCAGACCGTTTCGGAAGCGCTCCTTCGAGTGTATGCAACCTGCTGTTGTGGTTCACCGACGGAGAGCACGCCACCGAGGGCAGCAGCAGGGAGATCTCCGAAGCGGAATGGGAGCAGTTGCAGACGTTGTGTGCCTCTGATGCAATGAGTTCCCTTTCAGCGAACAACCTCTACTCGGTGGGGGTCCTCCTCTCGTCGCCTGACGCCCCGGTCGATTCGGGGCCTTTGAGGACGCTGTTCGGCGTCGGTGCGCGTGCCTGCGAGAATGAACTCGACGGTGAGATCCGCGACGACGTCGAAGCGGGCGACCTGCGCGACTCGCTCGACGAGCTGATCAACGAGGTCGTCTACGAGGTCGAGGCCGAGGCCGAGACCGACCACGACCTCCCCGGTGAGGTGGATTCACTTCCGGGTCCCGACGAGTACAGAGTGTGCTCCGGCGGCGATGGAACGGCTTCGGACCCTTGCGAATATTCGTTCTCACTGGATTCGGGGACGGACAGTTTCCGACTCTTCCTCGACATGACATTCTTGGAACGGGGAATTTCCAATCCGGGTGCGGTCAACATCGTTGTGCAGTCGCCATCGGGCAAGCGCAGTGAAGCAGTCGTATCGCCGACGCAGGTCGATGGCAGCAGCGAGGCTCAGTATCAGCCGGTGCGCCCCTTCTGGTTCCTCTCCCGGCGACCCTACGACAGTCGCTGGGAGATCATCGGACATCAGGCGGCGGAGCAGATCGCCGACGCGAACGATTGGGAATGGGCAGGTCAGTGGAGGCTGTTGTTCTGGGGGGAAACTCCCGAAGCGGCGAGCGATGCGGCCAAGGTTGCGGCAGCGTTCCGCAGCATCACCCTCGAGGCTCCTTCAGCTTCGATGTCTGTGAACGATGAGGGAACGCTGATCGGCTTCGTCGAGAACCATCCGAGCGATTACATCTCAGTCGAGTTGCGAATCAAGCTGAGCGATCCCTCCGCCAGTCTGGTCTATCCGACCCGCCCATATTTGAAATGCCAATGGAGCGACTGCGAACCGGTGCCGGTGAGCGAAGACGATAAGAGGTTCGAAGTTTTCCGACTGTCCGAGGAGGTCGTCTGGTGGGACAGCGAACCTGGAGGTGGCGATGGATTGAGACTGCGGGCCGCGCTGGCCGAGCACGGCTCAGTCTCCGCGGTCGCGGTCATGGAGCAGACTTTCCTCTACGGCGGTGTCGGCGGCTGGGGAGGCGACGGAAGCAGTGGCCGACCCCTCGAATGGTCAAGAGACATCGGTGCTCTGGCCCTGAACGACCTTCCGTCGCTCCTCGCGGGCCAGAATGAATGGGACGAACTGTCGAGTTGGGTAGACAGCGGTGCCCCCCAGGCACTTCCGACCAATCTGCGGCTCGCGCCGCCGCCCTATGGAGGCGGGGGCAACAATGTGGTGTTCCGGGTCGATGCCCGCCCCGGTTATCTACCAGGGGTGATAGTCCTCGAAGACCTGAGCACACAGACCGGCTCCGGCAGCGCGCCGCGACCAAGGTACGACCCCGGCTGGACCTGCGAGGTTCCCGGCACGTATGGCGAGGGAGGACTCGAGGTCTACGAGTGCGGAGCGATCCGGGTCGACCTCGGCCTGTCAGAAGACAGCGACGTCACCGCGCGGATGGATTTCGGGATCGCCCCCGTGGCCGATCTGGAGTCGGCCGTACGAACCGAGCGTTTGGCAGTTCCGTCCGAAGAGGAGTGGAACGAACTCTTGGGTGCCATTCAACAGGCTTCGCTTCGGAACTTCCACTCGTTGGAGTCAGACCGGTTCAGCGTGGATCTGCCGACACCTAGCGACAAATGGAACGAGTTCCTGCCGATTCTCGCTCTGCTCATCGCCCTTGCATCGGCCTCGCGCGTCTTTGTTGCTTGGAGGCTGCGGCCTTGGTCGAGCCTCGGCACTCCCGAGTACGTGATCAAGCCTCTCGATCTCCACGGCGACGGCCTGACGGCAATCGAGAGCGAACGGCACCTGTGCATGGAACTCACAGCACCAAAGACGAGAGCCAGTCTCGGAGGCCTTGAGATGAGTTCACGCTGGGTGCCGTTGCTGCGCGGGAACCCACCATCACTGCTGGCCAGGTCGGCGCGCGCTGGGGGATGCACCGGACCCGGCGGGCACCGCATGAGTCGCAAGGGCGCGCGGATGGGGATAATCGGCCCATCACTGCGTGACGGCTGGATTGTCCACAGTGTCGAACAGCAGCATGAACTGGTTCTTTGGGACCTGCCGACCGATGAAATCGACCAGCAGCGCCGCATCAGCGAGATCGAGGAGACTGCGCACGAGGGGCTTGCGGGCGATCGGCCGACATCTGAGTCACAGCGCCGCGCAGAGTCCTCCGGCGAAGATTCGAGCTTTGATATTTTCAGCGCTCCCACCGACGACTCCAGCCCGCCTAGCGACCCGTTCGGTTCTTCTGACGACCTGTTCGACTAGGGCAGCGAAACTCAAACGACGAAAGGCAGCAACATGCTCAGACCCGTGATTTTCATCGGTTGTGGAGGCTCGGGAGAGAAGGCCGTCCGCTACGTGCGCGACGCCGTGAAGCGCCGACTGGACCAGAGCGACTGGCGGCACGGCATTCCCGACTCATGGCAGTTCATTGGTCTGGATTCGCTGACAGTGCAGGAGAATCCGACCGAGATTCCGACCATTCCAGGCCAGGACTTCTTAACCCTTTCTGCCGAGCACGAGACGTATGTTGCGCTGCACCGCTCACTCGAGGCCGAGCACAGCGGAGTACGCGGCACACCAGAGTTGTTGTGCGGATGGCTGCCTGATCCCGCCAACGTGAGGATTCCCATCAAGGACGGTGCGGGTCAGACCCGGGCGATCGGCAGGGCATTGGGGTTGCGTATGTTGGAACGCACTCTGGAGCCGCGGCTCAAGGAGGCTTTTCGACGGGCAAAGTCCGGCAACCAAGACTTGTTCGAGGTCGGTCAGGCTCTGGGGGTGGATGCTGCGCTGGGCTCTGAGACACCCGAACCCCTGGTTGTGGTCTGTTCCTCGATGGCCGGCGGCACAGGTGCGGGCGTGGCTCTCGACGTGGTCGACCTGCTGCGCCGCAGCGACCCGCTCGGCAGGTTCCCGACGTTGGTTCTGTTCGCCAACGACATCTTCGATTTTCAAGACAAGAACCAAGCGATGGCCGCCAATTCACTCGGAGTTCTCTCTGAACTGCTGGCAGCGTACTGGTCACAACCCGGCGAAGTGATGTCGCCGCTGTCCACCAACAATGTGCAGGACCCCGGGGTCGGCCCCCATTCTGTGTTCATTCTCGGCAAGTCTGGCCTGGAGGGGGCTGACCTGGGCAGCACAGCTGAGTTCTATCATGCGGTCGGCGAGGCTCTGTCCAGCTGGGTCACCTCCAGCAACGTGCAAGAGGAGATACACAACTTCATCAACGTCAACTGGTTCAACAATGCCAAGGACAACTTCGGCGGGTACCCGTTCGCTGGGGACAGCCAGTCAGGCGTGCTGTCGTCGTTCGGGGCGGCCAAGGTGACAGTCGGCCGTGAGCGTTTTGCTCAATGGGCCCGCCACCAACTGGGATACCAGATTATCGACCGGCTTCTCAACGGCCACCAGAGGGACTCGATCGCAACCTCGGACTCCTCGCTTCGCGACGAGGAGGTTATTGCTCAACTCGGCAACAAGCATGCCGGCATGATCTATGAGGGCCATCCGCTCTGGGAGGCTCCACCCGAACAATCTCCGGGGTTGCGCGGGGCAGTTGAACATTATGGTTCGATTGAACAGGTCCGTGAGATGGCCAGACGCGTAGAGCGGGAAATTCGGGGTGATCTGGGTTCGGGAATTGAAGCGTCCGGAGAACAGTGGCACTCCCAGCTTGAGCGAGTCGGAAAGCGACACTTGGAAAATATCGAACGCGAAACCCAGAATCCAACCGCTGAGGATCGCGACTGGTGTCAAGACATGATCGACGCGACGTGCAAGTCGGCTTCGCAGGTAGCGGCGGTTGCTTCTCTGCCAGTGGCGGTGGCAGCACTCGAAGAGGTCGCCACAAGATTGAACCGCTCTGAACTCGTCGGCATCCAGAAGCAGGCAGAGAATGCCGAGAAGCAGTACCTGGACCTCGTCAGAAAGGGCTTGAAGAACATTCGGGAAGCTGAGGGAAAGATCAGTGCTGACAGTCCTCGACTGACCGAAGCGGTGAGAGACGTTGCGCGGGGACTCGCGAGCCGTTGGCGGAGTCTTCGCCTGAAGCAGGCAGCCGAAGTCATGGGTCACGCCGAGGAGCAGGTGTTCGGTGAGGTGGCGAGGGCATTGAAGTCTGCTGTCGGTCAGATCGGCGAAGCGCTCGACAGTGATGAACTGCAGGCATGGCCGCGTGATATCACTTCGGTGCCTCCCCGATATCAGCCGTCAACCGTCGAGTTCCCCTTGGAGAGTCACAAGGTCTGGAACGAGAACCTGAGAGATCTGTGCTTGGAGGCGGTCATCGACGGAGTCCCCTGCGGCGCGGAGCACACCGACCCGCTGCGTTATCAACTTGTAGCGGGTACAAAATTGAGCGCCAGTGAGAAGGAGATCTATCCGTTGGTTCATCGCTCAAGCACGCGCTGGACCCCCGGACAGGTGGCAAACGTCAATTGCGACGCAAGAACCGACGACATCATCGCCCGGGTTGATCAATGGACCAGTGAGCACGGTGGGAAATTCAAGCGTTTCATTGATGAGGGACTGGGTGAGTACCTCAAAGAGAACGATCCGCACACTGGCAGGCGCCGAGTCGATCAGAGTGAGCGACTGCAGGAGTTTCGACGCCAGTTGGGTGAGGCGAAGACTAGGTCCAAACCGCTGGTATCCATTGACAGGGATCTCTACGGGCAGTGTCACGATGAGAACCTGTCGCTTCTCACGGTGTGTTCACAGTTCCCATTCCCCGACGGCCACCCGGCAAAGCAGCAAGCGCGCGACATCGTCGGCGAGAAGGCGTTTACCGCCAGCAATACCGACACCACCTCGGTTCTGATCTCTCAATACATCGCCAGCCCGGTCCACCCCATGGTAGTCCGTTCCATCACCGGGCCTGTGACAGAGGCCTTGAACACCACTGAGGACCCTGATGAAAGATCGTCTGCGTTCTGGCTATGGCGCAGAGCACGTCGCCTCGACGCATTCGTGCCACTGCCACGGCCCGCATTGGAGTCGATGGTTCGAGGATTCGCCGTGGCCAGGCTGTGCGGTTACGTCACCGCTGATCCCAGTAAGGTCCTGCGCATCACAGCAGCACCGAATGAGGTTGAGTTCCCGTGGCCGTTGTTGAGCCGACCGAAAGATCGCAGTGACGTTCTCGCGGTGTTGTTGGAGGGCTTCTCGCTCACATTCGGAATGGTCAGTGGCGCTGGTTTCAGAGCCTTCGAAGCGTACAGGCGGCTCCATGCCCTCGGCGAACCGACCGAGCAGAGATCGGTCCATGACGATCTTCAGGAAGTGCTCAACAGCGGAAGACCGCCTCATCCGACGGTGGCCGGCGAAAAGCCCAAAGCTGAAGGGGCGGACTATCCAGAGCGCCTCAGCGCTGCGCGAAGTTACCTCGAGGCCAACGAGGCGATGTTTGTCGAACAGGGGAGAATTCGACGTGAACTTGAGTTCCACCACCGCGGAGACAACGGTCGCTCCGAACCTGGCGTTCCGACCATGGAACTCGCCGATGTCTTCTGCAAGTGCTACAGCGAACTGCACACGTCGCTCGATACCGACGCCTCCAGAGGCAGCGTGGTATGAGCGGGAGTGACCGCTTGTTGGTGCTGCTGGTTTCGGCCGATTCGGAGACGTTGACGGCTTCCCTGGAACAGGCCCTCGCGCAATGGTGTGCCGCAGGACTGCTTGGAGACGTGGTCTGCTTGACAGCATCAGAACTGCCGGGGAAGGGGCACAGAGCCTCCTGTCTCTACAGCCATGACGATGAATGGATTTCCACAACGCTGGGCACGGCGATCTCGATGCGGCAACGCCAGGAGGTATGGCTGGCGTCCCTGCGGCAGCCGCGCGAGAGATCAGGACCCGCAGGGGATCAGGCCCGTGTGGCGGAGGAGGAATGCCGCCAGAGGCTGTCCGATATTGTGGCTTCGGGCATCACCTTCCACTCCTTGACCGTTCAGGTCGCCGACCCGCAGTGTGCCTGCGGGCCCGATGACTGCAGCCCCGCTTGGGACTATCACCTGATACACGACAGCAACCTTGAAGCCCATGAATCCTCGGTGAAAATGAAAGCGCTGGAAGATGAACCTCTGAGCCTCTGTGCCATGGTCGCGTTGTGTGCTTCGGGTTGTTGGGCTGGAACCGACACCCCATTGGAGATCGAACCCGACCGCTTCGATGGGAACACGCAGCCTGTGCGCTACGTACACTGCCAAATGAGGATCCTGCACACACCCTCAGCAGAGCGCTTGGCGTCACCGGAGGCGATGCCGAAATCACCGCCGTGGCCACTTCCTCAGGTCGCGGATGTTGAACGGGCCCAGCCCGACGCAGTCCCTCCTCTGGATATCGCACAGCGCCTCGCCCGCGAGGGCAGATTCAGGTGCGAGAAGCCGCCGGCTGTACCTGACTCCCAGCAGGCTTCCCGGTTCACTTCTTTGAGAGGGTTCATCGCCAAAGTCCCGAGGCCTGTCGATGTCTCCGCAGTTGCCGACGCGTTGAACCGGTTGGCGGATCGCACGGGTGGTCTGCAGGAGTGCCACGACGGCGTCACTCGACTGAGACTCGACGGCACGGGGGATCTGCGTGTCCTAGTGCGGCAGATTGAACGCAGTGACTTCTTGTCGGCCACTGGTGCTGCGCGTGCTACAGGCAGTTCTGACGACACTTACAAGACGATGCGGGAAGTGATGTTCGGTTTGGTGGACGGCTCACCGCTGCCGGGCGGAGTCCTGCATCCGACGACGGGAACGCCCGATCCCAGACGCCTGGTGTGGACCGACCCGAAAGGGGTGGCGCCGAGCCACGCTCCGGCGGATTCCTCAGACATCCTGCCAAGGGCGGAACCTCGTATAGACCTGTCCCCGCCGGTCAACGAGGAGGACGACGAACCGGGCGAGGATTCAGGCGCTGAGGATCCAGGGTCCAGGAAAGCGGAACAAGCGCAACTCCAGTTCGACCCGATCGGCTCGTTGATTGGGAGGTCGGCGCCGATCGTGTCCAGTCATGCGGAACCAACGAAACGTCAGTCCGACCGCAGTCCGACCAAGGCCGCCATGAAACCCCGTGTCGCGGCGACTGGCTCCGTTCCAGCAGTCAAGCCGGCCCGGCCGCGCGACAGTCTCATGGAACGACTGGCCGATGCCATCCGCTCGGGTCTGGGGGAGGCTCGGCGGGGGTTGGTCAAGAACTGCGTGCTGCCGTCACTCGACAACGAGTATGAAGACGCCGTGAAGGCTCAGAAGCAGGCCCGGTGGATCAGCGCAATGTTGGTGCTGTCGGTGGCGGCGATTACTGCGCTCGCCATCGATCAGCGGTGGCCCTACCTGGCCGCTCTCTGGGAGTTCGTGACTCCCTTCGATGCAACTAGGAGTATCGACCCGGCGATATGGCCGACCGGTTGGCTTTTGATTCTGGCCCTGACACTCGCAGTGGGACTGCTGCTGGTCCGCGTTCTAGCCAAGCGCATGGTCAGGAACCTGCAACGCCTCGAGCAGCGAAACACAGAACGATGTCGCATCGAAGTCCACTCGCGTCACTACGCGTCTGAAGTGTTGAGGCTGTATGGGATCAGCCAACAGTTCGCTGACCACCGACTGCTGATCACAGAGTTCCTGCACCGACCATTCGGTCCCGGCTTCGACGATGAGTCCGCAACGATGTCGAGCCAGGATCTGGCCTTTGAGCCGGCGCCGCCGCATTCGATGCTGGTCTCCTACGCGAACGTGGATTCGCAGAGGTATGACGAGGTGAGAAGACAGAAGCAGGAGTCGGCAGTCGAGCCGGGATGGTTGAACCGTACCCATGGGCGGGTGAAGTCCCGCTGGCATGACCACTACAGCGAACGAATCACCGGAGAGTTCAAAGACCCGGACCACGACATCACCGATAGCAACTCGGTCGTGTACCGCAACCGGCATGACGGTAGCGAGGTTCTGGGTCCCCGAGCCGACTTCAGACACAGCGCCGTTCGGGACTCGACAAGCGAGGCAAGCGGTTGGGCAACTCGTCAAGTCGCCACGGAACGGATGAGGAGTTCGAGGGACTCGGACGGTTTCGTCGAGAATTATCTGAAGTTGCTCGCATCGGCGGAACGGGTTCATGGGCCGGGACTGGGCGATCCAGTGAGCTTCTTCAGATTCTCCGACGGCCACCATCCATTCGACTGGGAGTACCTGCTCAAGCCCGGGGCGGACAGGCCCGCGCCGATGCGGGGGTATGCCAAAACCCAAAACCCCCTGATCGTGGACACACCCGACGGTCGCTCAATAGTCATCGCCTGGCGCCTGGATCTGTCTGCACCGGTTCCCCCACGGGATCAAGCCGGTTGGCGAAGCAGCGAAACCGACGACCATCGAGCAGTCACATCGAGGTCGGTGGTGTGAAGTCGAAAGGTCGAACCCAGAAGGGGATTGAAATGCGAAGACTGCCCTCGATTGCTGTCGGGCTGCTGCTTGTCGTCACGGTCTTGGCGACGGTCACAGGATGCGCTCGGGACTGGCCCGACGACTTCCCCCCGGCCTACGCGTGGCAGCAGCGTTCGGCACCGCTGGACCTGCTCGACGGTCAGCCTGCGGGCTCCTCCTATGCCGTGTCGGCCTATGCCCGCTCGCGTCCGGATCCGCCTGTCAGCGAGCAGCAGAGATACCAGGACCACCAGAGGCTGCCGACCCGCCTCGACGTGGTGTGCATAGACGACGACGGCGACGACTTCGGACGCTTGGGTGTGAGCATGAGACTGTCCAGACCCGTCCTCGAGATCTGGCATCCCCGACAATGGGAGCGATGGCACCTAGAGTTCTCCTCACCGCAGGGAAAGGCAGAGATCTCGGTCAACCTCGCCGAGGAGCGAAGCGACGACAGAGAGAAACTCGACTCCGGGTTCATCCCCTACCTGCACAGTCCTGATCTGGTCAACGCCGCAATCGACAACTTCCGCAACTACGCGGGCACCGACGGTGCCGTGATGAGAGTGCGCGCCGATTTCCCGTCGACGGAGGGGAAGCCCCCCCTGGAGTGGGAGTTCGACCTGGGTCCCGATTCAAGGGCAGAAGAGCTTCTGAGCAGCCTTGTCGAGAATTGCGGGGACGTGTGGTGAAGCACCGCGCCCACGCGTCGGCGCTGACCGCTGTGCTGGTCGCCACTATGATCCTGTCTGCCTGCTCGTTGTTCAACGACCCTGCACGATCACGGGCCCAGGACGGCCTGCCCGGATACCTGCCCATCGAAGCTGCGGGCGTCTACCGCGAAGTCTCCTGCGCGGGATACCGCGACGCCACAGGCGAAGTCCATTACTTCGAGTACCAGTACAGCAGCAGCCTGGCCGCGCGAAGCAGGCTATGTCCGCTCAGCAGCAGTCCGGGGGGAGGATGGAGGACCTCTGAAGACATCAGTATCGACGAGAACACCGACACCGTCAGGCTCACCGCAGACTTGGATGCCGGATCATACGAGACGCCCAGAACCTGGCCGGTTCCTCCCAGTCTGGTCGTCTACTGTTGGGACTTGACCGAAACGGACCCCGGTGAACTGGGAGTGGGCCTCTACCACTACGGGCTGCCCCACGATTTCACCGGCAGCTTCCGCGTGCGCTTGAACTTCAACGATGCGACGCCCCTATCAACGCAGTGGTGGGCCAGCAGCCTGGAGGCAGAGGCGATCTTCTTGCCAATGGATGAACTCAGCTCGTTCGTCACCGCACTCGAGGACACCAATGAAGACAGTGGCTACTCCCTGGAGGTGGAGGTCGCCCCGCGCACGCCTGAGGCAAGCCGCATCTCCTTCAACGTCTCCGGCTGGGAGAAGGCCGTGAAGCCACTGCTTGAAGAGTGCGGGGCGACCCTCTGAGAGTCGTGACGACCGCTGATGCCTGCGCCGAACGACCCGTTCGCATCTGGACCTGACGACGCGCGAAGAGACGACCCGTTCAATTCCCCTGAGATCTTTGAGCCGCCGCGAGACGCGTCTGCGGGTGTCTCGGACCCGTTCGCCGCGCCGACCGGCAGCATTCCGGGCAGCGATCCGTTCACGGTGCCGGAGTTCGACAACGAAGACGGTTGGAATGCGTCTGAGTCAGCACCAGCGTCGGGCCGCAGACGGTTGTTCACCGTTGTCAGCCTGTTGACGATTCTTGGGATCGCCGCGTTCTGGGTGGCGACACGGGCCGAGGATGCGCAGCACTCTACTGACGTCCGCGCCGGCGATGAAGTCAGAGTAGACGATGTGGAGAACCCCACCGGGGAACCTCCGGGCGCAACGACGGAGCCACCGTTGCTGCCTGAGGCATCCACGGACCCCGCGACACTGCCGCCCACCACGTTCATGCCTGAATCGACCGTGCCTGAGTCGAACACATCCGAGTTTACTGAAGCGGATGCTGGGCCGTTGCGGGGGTGTGACCTTCGCAACGACGACCCTCACAACCTGATCAGGATCACCGATGGCTTCGACCGTCTGGCGTTCTGTGGCGAGGAGACCTGGCAGGTGTTCGTCTGCACGACCCGCGAATCTGACCAGACAGACCGCGTCGCCTATGTTGACGATGTCCTGGGGGAGGCCGCCGAGTGGTTCGACTGGGCCAGTGCCGGACAGTACGACATCGACTTCTCCATCGGAGACGACACCAGACGCTTGTGGGGCAGCAGCGCCGATTCCGACGAGTGCTTCGAAGAGGTTCTTACCACGCAGTGGAGCGGGTCGCGCAGCGGAGCGGTGCTTCTCGTCGACGAGGCCGAAATCGACCCCTATCAGAACTTCGCCGGATTTGGCACCTGCGGGTATGCAGACTGGGCAGCAGGGGGTGTATTCGGCGAGAGTCGCAGGATGGCCGCGATCGCGGTTCATGCACACGGTGACCAGAGCGCGATCGCGGTGCATGAACTGGGGCACGCCCAGTGTTGGCCGCACTCCTACTCCGGAGAGACCCGCTCGGAGTACGACAATCCCGCAGACGTCATGTCGGCCGGCGTTTGGCCTGTCGGCACGATAGCGGTGAACCGCTATGCCTCGGGCTGGATCCACCCCGAAGAGGTACGCGTCCATCGCGACTCCACCGACACGTATGCGCTCTCGCTGTGCTGCAGCGGGGGAGTGCAACTGCTCGCCCTCCTCCCCGAGGGCGCGTCGGCGCAACCAGTCGACTTCAACCCGCAGTGGTGGCACTTGGAGGTACGTGACCCTGAAAATGAATGGGAACGGGGACTTGCCGATGCCGGGGTGGGGGAGGAGATCGGGGTTTCAGTGCATTGGATCGACCAAAGACTAGAACTCGGCATGAACCGGCGTTATACCCAGGTCGGAGCCCAGATCGGCACTCGGGACGGTGCCCCACTGCGTTTCGGGCCGCTGAAAGCTTACGGCAGCGAGTTCTGCCTGCACAGCGATCAACCCACTTCGTTCATCGACTGCGGCAGTGCCCACGAATGGCGGATAGAGGTGACCGCTTCGCAAATCGGAGGTTTGAACCTCACGGTGAGTCCAGGCACGTAATGGTCGTTCTTGTGGCATGACCGCGCCGGTCGGAGTGCCATCTATGCCAAACGCCCGCTACGGTCACCCGAATGCCTGCCAGCCGACAAGATGTCTCGGAGCCTGTTCAACTCAATGAGGCCCTTCGAGAGTTGATAGAGGTCGTCCGTACCGCTGACCTCGACGGGGTGGACCTCACCGGTGCGATCACTCGGATCCGCGCGTTGCGCGATGATCTCGAGCCGCTGGTGGTGCCGGGAATTCGGATGCAGTCCAGTCTGGTCTATGACATTCCGAGCGCAACGGCGCCTCCCGCAACGTTCAAGTCAGTGCACCCGTCGGAGTTCTTTCCCTACAGCCCGCTGGTGGGTCGACTGAACCCGATCTCGCCGCCGGCGACGATGAGAAGAGTCGCTGCCGACGAGCATTTCGAGATCCACGGGGAGGCGACTTTCACCTCAGCCTTCAACGGGCCGCCGGACTGTGTCCATGGGGGAGTGATCGCGGCACTGTTCGACGAACTTCTCGGCAGCACCTGCGTGGTGAACGGCATCGGTGGCTATACCGGCACGCTCACCGTGGTCTATCGCACACCCACACCTCTGGGGACTGCGCTGACGTTGCGGGGCTGGTTCGACCGCAGCGAGCGCCGCAAAGTCTTCGCTGCGGGCACGATTCACTCCGGCGACACGCTGTGCGCACAGGCCGAGGGGATTTTCGTGCAGTCCGACAACCTTCGCAACCCCACCGGGATCTAGCCCGATCGCGGTCGTGCTGCGCGCCGCGGAGGCGCGCGGCCAGCCCGGCACGGTCGAGCCTTCCGGGAACGTTGATGCCTGACCACGCCGGGCTCGCCGCCTGTCTCGTCGTCGCGATAGCATGCATGGTGTTGGCCCCTCACCGAAAAGAGAACGAGCCATGACCACCGCGTACACCGCGGCACTGCTGGCCGGGTTGCTGCTGTTCACGGCGTGTGCCGATAACGCAGGCGTCACCCTCACCGACGACGAAGCGGAGGCAGAAAGCAGCAGGACGACCTTGACCACCACCTCAACCACCACGGCTCCGACAACTACCTCGACCACGACGACGACCACCACGGCTCCGACAACGACCTCGACCACCACGACAACAACGACCACTATTCCTCTGCCTACAATCAACAGATTTTTGTTTGATAAGGCTCGCGTGGCTGTTGACGAGTCGGCAAGATTGTCTTGGATAGTTTCTAATAGTGTCTTTGTGGAGCTTAAAGTAGAGGGTGAAGAGTACCAGCAAGTAGAGCCTAGTGGTCACTTAATTATTGCTCCGCAAGAAGCGGGAACGTATTCATACGAGTTGAGAGCTACAGGTGCTTCTGGGAAGCGGCTCAGTAGTTATACTTCTGCTTCATGGTATGTTCCTTATGGTATGTGGGTCACTAGAAATTGGACTGACCCTGTGACCGAGGTTCACACTAAGGGAATTGGGCTTAATGCGAGCGACTCTACAGGACTGGATTGGACTGCTGAAGACGAAGTTCAGTCTCTGCATTTTCAATGTAGAGGCTCTGACCGCGTAGCTTTGGTTGTATACGGTGGGTACATTGCTGAGAATGTTCGTACTGACAGAATAAAGGTGGAGTATAATGTTGACGGCAAGATTTATAGCAGGCGGGACCGAGAAACTACGGATAATGAATCTGTTTGGGTTAGCGAACCACAAACATTTTTCAACAGTCTGCTAGACTCTGAAACTTTGGTGTACCGCAGTTTCAACTATGACGGCGATACGAATGGGACATTGTTTTTCGATGTTTCGCATTTGAGGAATAACTTGGAGAGAGTTCCATGCTTTAAGTAATTCCAAGTTTGTAGGCGCTCTACCGATCAATCATCAACGCCCACAGGAGGCGCATGAGCAAGACACTGAGGGCAACGGCCATAGCATCGGGACTGGCGCTGCTCGCCGGATGCGAGGCTAGCTCCGATCCGCCGAGCATCGTGGTAGACGCCCCAACCACAACCACCGCGACCGACACTACGTCCGCGACTACGCCTTATGATGAGCCGACCGAGACACTGGGGCAGACCAACGCTCGCAGGGCCGCCGAGAGCTACTTGGAGTACAGCGGGTTCTCGCGTGAAGGGCTGGTCGGTCAATTGGAGTTCGAAGGTTACACAACTGACGACGCGATCTATGGGGCTGACAACGCTGGAGCGAACTGGATGCACGAAGCCGCCGAAAGCGCCGAGAGCTACTTGGAATACAGTGAGTTCTCGCGTGAAGGATTGGCTGGCCAATTGGAATATGAAGGCTTCACCGCTGAGCAGATTGATCACGCGTTGACCGCGGTGGGGTACGGAGAGGGCGACCAGAACGCGAGCGACGCTACGTCCGCGGTTGCGCCTTATGATGAGCCGACCGAGACACTGGGGCAGACCAACGCTCGCAGGGCCGCCGAGAGCTACTTGGAGTACAGCGGGTTCTCGCGTGAAGGGCTGGTCGGTCAATTGGAGTTCGAAGGTTACACAACTGACGACGCGATCTATGGGGCTGACAACGCTGGAGCGGACTGGATGCACGAAGCCGCCGAAAGCGCCGAGAGCTACTTGGAATACAGTGAGTTCTCGCGTGAAGGATTGGCTGGCCAATTGGAATATGAAGGCTTCACCGCTGAGCAGATTGATCACGCGTTGACCGCGGTGGGGTTCTGATCCAGAGAAGGAGCTTGCGGGCGACCAAGAACTCGAGCCTGCGCGTAAACGTGGGGTGATTCAGGGCGCGGCAGGGTTCCTCATGAAGAGTTCCGTTTCACACTTGGCTCGCGGAGTGTGTTCTTCTGCGTGCCTACAGCCTGCCCACCCCGTGACCCGACATCAGTTGTCAGGCGACCAGTCGTAAGCCTCGCTGAACTCGTCGTTCCAGGCCCGGTCGTGAGGGATGCTGAACGAAAAAACCGAGCCAGCGTCGCATGCCCTGAGCGATTGGAACGGAACATAGACCCGACTGCCGCCCCGGTCGTCGCATTCGTCGCCGTAGGAGTGCAACACCGTCGGCTGGCGGCGGCCCTGTTCAATCTCATGCATGGCTGCCGTGTTCGCCTCTACGGCCTCTCGCAGCGACTTCGTGTTCGCCTCTACGGCCTCTCGCAGCGACTTCGTGTTCAGGATGCTAACTGTTGTCGCTAGAACCACGGCTACCAACAGCAGAGCGGCGAGCCACTTCACGGCCGTCATCTTGGGCACAGCGACCGTGATTGTGGGGGGAGTGGTGTCCTGCTGGGGAATATCGGTATCCATTATCTTCCTTGCTTTCTTGTGGTGGACATGGGACGGCAAGCTCGGCGGCCGCCGTGGTCGTGATTCACACTGAGCTTACCGATTGAGGTTCCCCCCTGATCGTGGAGACATGCTCTATAAGGAGGAGCTATGTCTAGGCCACGAAGAAGCTTTGACCGGGAGTTGGGGGATGGGGCTGTGCGGATTGTTCGGGAGACCGGTCAGTCTGTGGCACAGGTCGCCCGGGATCTTGGTGTGAACGAGGGCACGCTCGGTAACTGGGTGCGCCGCGACCAGGCCGAACGCGCTGGTGGGTTGACCGCTGATGAGCGCGTCGAGCTGGTGAGGTTGCGCAAGGAGAACGCGGCTTTGCGGATGGAGCGTGGTGTGCTCAAACGATCCGTGGTCGGTTGGGTGAACGACCCGACGCGGTGACCGCAGAGTTCATCGCTGCTCAAAGGACTGTCCATGGTGTGCCTCACACTGTCGCTTGCAGGGCGCTCAACGTTGCGTCCTCAACATTTTGCGGCTCTTCGCGTTTCAGGGTGGAGTGAGGGTGTCGAGGAGGGTCCAGTTGGGTTTCCCGGCGTACAGCAGGGTTCGGATCCGGTAGTTGTTGAAGTTGGTGAACCCGAACGCGGCGCGTTTGATGAGAGTGTTGGCTGCTTCGGTGGCTGCGTTGGTGACCCGGGCTTTGTGCCAGTTCGAGATCTGGGTTCTCCAGCGCCACAGGGTCCGGCCCAGCTTCGACAGCTCCGGTGCACAGTCGCGGTCGGTGAGGTTGTCGGCGAGTTGTTCGACGGTCTCAGCGCCGGTTTTGGGGTCGGTGATGTTCCGCTGCTATGGCCGTTGCCCTCAGTGTCTTGCTCATGTCGCAGAGCATTGTGTAGAGGAAGCAGAGCATTGTGTAGAGGAAGAAGTGGCATCGGCCGGAAGTGGGGGTTAGCCACCACCCCCATAGAGTTCAGCTAGGTCTGCGTGTGGAAGCTGGCGAGGTACTGGTCGATTGTTGCGACGGCTTCATTGCGGAAACGGGCCTTGGCCTCGTTGTCGTCCGGGTCTGCCAGGAACGATGCGTAGGCGCGGGGTCCGTCCTGGCTGGTGTCGGCGAAGCGTTCGGCGAGGAGGGTGATGGCTTCGGTCGCTTGAGGATGCTCGGCGACCGGACTGGCCGAGCTGGCCCGGCCAGCAGCGTCGGGGCCGTCGGGATAGTTGGCGATTACGAAGACGAGGTCGTAGGCGTCCTTGTCACGATGGCGGTCTTGGAACGCGAAAATCTTCAGAACCGTGTAAGGGGCTGCGCGGATAGGCGAGACGCGTCTGGTTTCGACTTTGATTGGTGGAGGCAAAGCCGCAGGTCAGGAAATCGCAGCCATGGCCCGGAGTGCGGGCGTTCCCGCAGGCCAGCGCCTATCCGCGCAGCCCCTAAGTGAGCAGCCCCGCGATGCGCACGGTCACCGTGGAACTGCCGCCGTCGTCGAGTCGGTCTCCTTCGATGGCGTGTTCGACATAGTCCTGCGTGGCGAGTTGGGCGCCGCGGACGTTGAACGCGCCGACCTTGGAGCCTGTGCCCTCCTTCGGGCGGTAGATGATCCCTGGGTCGACTTGGTCGGTCTCGCAGAGGAATTCAACGCAGACACTGACGCCGTCGACGGTGCGGGTCCATTGATAACTGGGCTCGCCCTGCTTGAAGCCTGCTTTGCTGAGATTGTTGTGGAGAGTGCGGTAGGTCTCCGGGGCCTCGCCGTCGAGGGTGAGGCCGATAATCAGGTCGACGTCGGTGGTGCCGACATGTGCTCGGGCTCCATCGGGAAGTTCGCTGACGAGGTAGCGCGGTGCGAGGCCGCCGGCGAGGTAGATGCGTTTGCTCCAAGGTCCGACATCGCCGAGGAGTGTGAGCAGTACCCGTTCGCAGCGTTCCGTTGCGGAGAGGTTGTAGCCGGTGTGGTGGTCGCGCATCAGAAACCGATGACCTCTCGCCGGAGATGATCCGCTTGCTCGACCCCTCGACGCTTGTCACGTCGGAGATCTGCGTAGAGCCGGAACCGGTTGACGATCCAAAGACTACCAGACTGTTGGCAAAAAGCCAGCGGCGCGTCGCTGAGGGCTTGCAGGAACGTGACGTTGTGGCCCTCGGTGACCTGGGTCACCGGCGTGCGGTCGAACAACTCTTGGGGGTCGGTTGCCGCGGCAGCCCACACTTCGGTAACGGTGACGGCGGTAACGAACGGCGCTATGACGCTGGCAGCAGCAGCGCCGGTCAGCGCATAGTCAACGCGGGCTTCGTTGAGGCTCGCACCCAACTCGTTGATGATCTGCTCTGACGTCTGGCCAAGCAGGTATCCGCGAGCGCGAACCGGCTTGTCGATGTTCTCCTCGGCCCACAGGTCCAGCAGCGCGGCGGGATCCGTTAAATGGCGGGCACGGCGGGGGCCGGCGCCGGTAGTGCCGACAATGCCTTCCATTTCGAGGCGGGTCAGCACGCGGTGGACCAGGCCGTTCGAAACGGCGCTCTGGTCCGCGAGTTCATTGATCCGCCAGGCCCTCTCTGGGTTCAGCAGTAGCGCTTGGGCAACCAGGCCTGCCTTGCCCGAGAGCCGGCACGGTGCGGTAGGCCGGGTTGTGCTGCCGGTACCCGTGATGCGTACGAGCAGCCCCGGCAATTCGAGCTGTGCATTGCCCAGCCCGTCGATGAACGCGATGCCGTTCTCCGAGAGGATCCGTCGAGCGTCTGCTGTGGTTTCGCCAGCGATGAGCACCAGCGGAAGTTCAGGCCGCCGCCGGGTGGTGTGTACGAGGCGCCAAGCGGTCGCAGCGTTGGCACGAGACTTGAACTCGGTCGCGACAGGTGCCTCGGTCCCCGCGAACGCCACTAGGGCGTCGACGCCACGGTCGAAGCCGGCCGGTTCCGTGACGACGTCAAGGCCTGGAATGGCTCGCAAGATTCTCAGGGCTTCCGCTTCGAATTCGGCCCCTTTTATTTTAATTTTTACTGATGATATATTCTTCATAACAGTTGTGAATATAGCAGAAATTGTGAAGATTCTCCACCAGCGACATCTTCTTCGTGGACGAGAGTCGGTGAATCACATCACTGTGCTCCTATGGGCAGACACCGCCGACAGACTGTGCATGTCTCCACGTTTTTAGGGGAGAACCTCAGCACTAGCCCTGATCGTTCATGGGGGTGTTGAGGTTGGGGTGTGCGCGTCCGCGGAAAAGCCCCTTTGATGTGGGACGATGTGTGTTGGGAAGTGAGGTGTATCTGACTCTTCGCGACAAGTTGCGGGTTTTTTCAAGTCGCATTGGTGGGTGTGCGGTGGTGGTTGGTTTGTCATGTTAGCGGTTGGTTTCGGTGGTGGGCGCGTCGTTGCTGGTCGGCTTGTTGGAGTCCGTCTCGGCGGGCTTGGCGGATCTGGTCGCCTTGGCCGGTGTGTTCGTCGTTGGGGGTGACGTATCCGATGCTTTCGTGGAGCCGCACACAGTTGTAGTGGCTGCGGACGCGTTCGAGTTCTCGGGTGAGGTCTGTGGGGTCGTCGAGCGTTTCGAGGTGGGGGTGTTCGTTTTTGATGTGGCTGAACAGAGACTCGATCCAGGCCTGGTCGGTTGGTGTGGAGCGCCGCCCGAAGTGTTGGGCGATTGAGCAGAGGGCCATGAACTTGGCTGTGTCGCCTGAGCGCATCTCCGGTCCGTTGTCTGACACTGCCAACAGCAGCGGGATCTCGTTGTTGTCGGGCATGTCGCTGTTGGGGTCGTCGAGGCGGGCAGCGGCCTCTTCGGTGAGGAGCCCTTCACTGGACAGTGCTTTGGCGAACAGGACCCGAGCGGCAACCGAGTCCGGTGCCGGTGTGAGGTGGGTGGCGATCCATTTGCGGGACACGACATCGACGATCGCGTAGACGTGTTTGGCGGGTTTACATGCCGGGAACTGGGTTCCGTCCCAGCACCACAGTTGGTTGGGCCGCCACTCACACCACGATGGCCACGGCGTCTTAGCTGTCTTGGTGGGGCGGGGCGTGCCGGCCAGTGCGAGGCCGTGACCTGCAAGAACACGGTCCACCGTTGAGGGCGACACCCACACCCGGCCCAGGTAGGAGCCGCGGTGCGCGAGTTTGCGATGCGACCGGTCAACGTCACCCCACTCCCCGAACAGCGCCAGGATCTCGTCGCGTTCAGAACCGAGCAGGCTGTGGATCGCCCGGCCGCCTGGGCGGGCATCGTCAAGAGTGCCGTCGGCGCGGCGCAGGCTCCAGCGCCAAGCCCGGCGGCGGTCCACACCCAGCACCGCACAAACGCGGCTGTGCGTCCAGCCAGCCGCGGTCGCGTCGTCGATCAACCCCAGCAGCACTGTCTTGGCGGTCCCATCGACGCGGGCGGGGACAGGACCGCTCATCCCCAACCCGTTTTTCCCCGCAGCACCGCCAACTCCACAGCCTGTTCGACCACAGTACGCCCCAGCCGCTCCACCTCCGAACGCAACGCCGCTGCCTCGGTTGCTTCGGCCTGGGACTGACGCCGCCGGCCGGGCTTGGACGAACCCAACGCCGCGACCGCCCCGTCCCGGGCCACCGCACGCAGCCGAGCGATCACCGACCGGTCCACCCCCGCCTCCGCGGCCGCTTGGGCCTGAGTGACCTGACCGGTGAGCATCCGCACCCACAGGTCGTACTTCTGCTCTGCTGTCAACAGTCTCTTCGGTTTTCTCTGCTCGGAACTCATAGGCTGCAGCCTCCTGTCCTAAGACCGCCAACCCTGCCCGATGCGACTTGAAAAAACTCAGGATCTGTCGCGCGAAGTCAGATGCAACACAGAAGCACATGTGGGTTCCACAGAAAGGGGCATCTCCGAGATGCAGGTTAGCAGCACTTGTGATGTGAGGGTGACAGGGGGCGGTGGGCAGGTCGCGGCGCATGCGGGTTTGTTCGCGTTGGGGCGTTTCGCTGACGGTTTGGGTTTGGGGGAGGCGTTGTCGGCGGTGGTGCCGGTGTCTGGTGAGCGGGCGCCGGTCCATGACCGGGGCAAGGTGTTGGTGCATTTGTTGTTGATGCTCGCCGGGGGTGGGGAGGCGTGCGCGGATATTGAGCATCTGCGGGCTCAGCCGGTGCTGTTTGGGGAGGTGGCGTCTGATTCGACTCTGTACCGCACACTGCGGGGCTTGGGCCCTGATGTGGTGGGGGGACTGGCTGGGGCGGTGGCTGGTGTGCGCGCGGGGGTGTGGGAGCGCCGCGGTGATGTGTCGGGGTCGTCTCCGGTGGTTTTGGATATCGACTCGACGCTGGTGGAGGTGCATTCTGAGAACAAGGCCGAAGCGGCGGCGCATTTCAAGGGCGGGTTCGGGTTCCATCCGATGCTGTGTGCTACCGACGATGGTGAGATGCTGTCGATCAAGCTGCGTGCGGGCAACGCAGCCGCGAACTCGATAGCAGACCATATAGAGGTCCTCGACGCTGCTGTGGCGCAGCTCCCCGCAGCGGTCGCCGCGGGGCACCGCGAACACGACGACACGGTGCCTCTCAGGCGGGTGCAGTTGCGTGTGGACTCCGCGGGCTGTTCTGCACGTATCGCCGCGGCTTGCCGGGACCGCAACATCGAGTTCTTCATGACAGCACGCTCCAACAACCAGGTGGAGGCGGCTATCGACCACAACCGCATCGACCCGGACAAATGGCAGTCCGCCCTCGACGCGAAAGGCGAACCCGCCGAACGCGCCCAGGTCGCGGACCTCACCCATTTCGTCGATCTCTCCGACTGGCCCGACGCGACCCGTTTCATCGCTTGCCGCGAGCCCCGCCACCCCGGCGCCCAAAGGACCCTGTTCGACTCCGACACCTGGCGCTACCGCGGGTTCTACACCGACGCCGCAGGCGACCCCGCCGAACTCGACGCCCACCACAGAGCCCACGCCCGCATCGAGAACACCATCGCCGACCTCAAAGACTCCGGCCTGGCCCGCATGCCCTTCAGCGACTTCGACGCCAACACCGCCTGGGCCGCGATGGTCGCGTTCAGCTCGACGCTGGTGAAATGGTTCCAACAACTCCGCCTCGACGGACCCCTCGCCAACGCCTCCCCCAAACGCCTCCGCTGGCAGCTATGGCACGCACCCGCGAGACTCGTGCGGTCCTCACGCAAATGGACCCTGCGCCTGCTCCACTGGTGGCCAACAACACCACAACTCCTCCACGCCTGCCGCCCCGGCGCCCCATAAACACACCCCCCACCCCGACCCGACACGGCCTGATTCACCCCGACCCGACACGCCCCAACACACCCCAACACGCCTGACCAGACCCCAAAACACCCGCCCGCGAACCCCACGCCCCCCAACCCCGAAACCCCAACCCCGAAACCACACCAAAACACGCACACCCAACCCGATCACAAATACTCGTGAACGATCAGGGCTAGCGGATCAAGCAGGGTTGACCACAACTTCGTAGCCGGGCTGTTCGGGTTCCTCGTCGATCAACTCGGAGGGGAATCCGGGTGCGCGGAAATCGGATCCGGCAGCCTCCTCACAGCGCTGCACGACCCGCGGGCTCAACGCACGGGGCCCGTACCTTGTGGCGGCATCGTCGAACATCCCCGCGACGACTCCGGCGACCTCCAGGGACAGCCCCGCGCGCTCTGCGAGGCCCATGAACAGGCTCATGTCCTTTAGCACCAGATCGAGGGTGAAACCGATGTCGTAGGAACCGTTCAAGATCACCTGACCCTCCGTCTCGTGCACGAACGAAGTACCAGAGGAGATGCGGATCGCCTCATAGGCAGTGGCAAGGTCGATTCCCGACTGCTGTGCCACAGCGAAGGCCTCCCCGATCGACACGAGGTTGACCGAGGCGAGATAGTTGGTCACGACCTTGAGAATCGAGGCCGATCCCAGCGGACCCGTGTGCAGGATTCGCCGTCCCATCATCGCCAGAATCGGCAGTGCTGTATCGAACGCCTCCCGGGACCCTCCACAGAAGATCGAGATGTTCCCTGTAGCAGCACGATGACAGCCCCCCGAGACCGGGCACTCGACCGGGGTGGCCCCGCGTGCTTCAGCCAGGCTCGCAAGACGCCGGACCTCGGAGGAGTCGGTGGTCGACATCTCCAACCAGACCTTGCCCTCCGCCAGTCCCGCCAGCACTCCGTCGTCGGCCTCCATCACCGCAGCGCAGACCGCCGGCGACGGCAGGCAGGTGATCACTGCGTCGCACAGTTCGGCGACTTCTCTGGGCGACGAGGCCCGGCCCGCGCCCCGGTCGGTGAAGGACCGCACCACGGCTTCGTCGAGGTCGCGGACAACGAGGTCGACTCCGTTGCGCAAGAGGCTTCCGGCGAGCTTGCTGCCGAGGTTGCCCAGTCCTATGAATCCGATCCTCATGGTGCACTCCGTTCGCGGGTGGGGGAGCAGTCGTGGAAGGTCTGCGCGAGCGTAATCCGCGAATGCCTCAGTTGTGCCGCGGATCGTGGGGGTAGTGCGCCAAATGGCGAATCGAGGACCTCTGGCGAGCGCAGACGTCCCACCAGAGCTCGCCCGGGCTGCCGGTCCGGACATCGTTCAACTCGGCGTCGACGACGAACCAGCTGCCGGTGACCAGTTCGGCCTCGAGTTGGCCTCCGGTCCAACCCGCGTAACCGGCGAACATCCTCACACCGTCGAGTCCAGGCACCTGCTCGGGGGGCAGTTCAAGGTCGACCGTTCCGATGCTGCCCAGAATCTGATTCCAGCGCTCGCCGGCTGTGGTGAGATCGAACGATGCCAGGGCGATGACAGAGGAGGGCGAGACGGGACCACCGAGGAACACGACTGCGGGTTCGGTCGCCTGTTCGGACCAAGCCTCGATGGCTGTGGAGACGGGCAGTTCGCTCGGCCGGTTCAGCACTACTCCGATCGCCCCCTGTTCGTTGTGCTCGAGGATGAACACGACAGACCGGTAGAAATTACTGTCGAGAAGTGTCGGGGCAGCGACCAGCAGTCGTCCCCGGGTCGAATCGTGCATCGCTCCCAGTCTCGCGTGATCCCGCGGTGTCTGTCACTCGCAACTGACGTTCATTCGACGACCTATCAGGGCGTGTCGGACCAGTCTTCTCCGTAGTCGAAGAGCAGTTCCTCGCCGGGGCTGACGTCGCGCAGTGCATAGAGGTCCGGTCCATCGAATACGACGTTGGGGGAGCGGCTGTGGTTCAAGAAGCGCAGGTCGCCGGCACCGTCGATACCCTCCCATGATCCTTCATCACCTTCCACCCACAACACGAATTTTCCGTCCACTTTGGTGGGCACACCGGTGTAACGGCCGATCAGAGCGTCCTGTGGCAGTTCCACGAGCGCGAACACTCCCGTCCCATGAACCTCTGAGGGTCTGGGCTCCACGAGGTCGCCGTCGTCGGGTTGCATCAGGAGAACCTCGGCCGTCTCGTCGACTGTGGGCGCGGGTCGGTGCCTGCTGTCGGTGATCAGCGAGTGGGTGACGGCTCGTTTCGCCAGATCCTCGAGATCATCGCGAAGGGGGTCTCGCAGCCAGCCGTCCACCGAGGCGCTGTCGGGAAACGAGACGACCAGCACTGCGTCGGGAATTCCAGGTTCAGGGTCTGTGTCCGCGATCCTGCGTTCGAGGATTCCGCCGGCACGCGGCAGAAGTCGGATCAACGCGTCGATGTACTCCTCGAAGGCCTCCGGGTCCTCACGACTCCAGAGCCGCAGGGTGAGCTCGATGCGTCCGTCTTGCTCCACTTGCTGCACAGTACTCAAAGACCGCATGCCTATCGATTGGTATTCGTCGATTGGCATTCCACAGGGATTACATCTTTAACTTTACATAACGATGATTTCCGGCGTTATTGGTTCTCGGACTACCTCCTCTCGTGAAAGTGGCTGATACCAAACTGGGCGATACGGTTCTTGGGCGTGGCTCGCAGGCTGGAAATCGAACTGACCTCAAATCGCTCCGACGGCAAGTGGACTTGGCGTGCTGCAGGAGCGAAGCAACCGAAGGGAACTCTCGATGGAGCGCTGCTCCCGGAAGGGACCGAGGTCGGCGACGTTGTGAAAGTAGAGGCCGACGCGACTCTCGATGGACTCGAGATCACCGCTGTGCTTCCCACCCGGTCGCCGAGATCTCAAGTCGAGACCCTGCCGCTGCTCGGTTCGGGCCGCGAGCAGCCGTTGGTCACTTCACAACTGGCACCCAAGATCCGCTCCCGGGCCCGTGGCGCCAACAGGGACCGGCGCGACGCCGGCTCCCCGCCGAACCGCCGCAGGCGCGGAGATCGCAACGAGCTGCGCAGAAACGACGAGAAGGGCTCTGAAGGATCCGCCGCGAAACGGGATCGCCGCCGCCCCGACCGGGATGCCCGCTCCCGCGATCAGAAGCGGGACGATCGCACTGAAGGCCGCGCCGAGACCCGCGACAAGAAGCGTGACGGTGCCGACAAAGACAAAGGGGCCTCGCGGGACCAGCGAGGCAAGCGGAACAGTCGGACCAGCCCCCCACAGCGGCCGAAATCACGCTCGACTCCCAGAGCTCCCCGCCTGCGTCCCGGCAACAAGAACCGGCGCGCCGCTCTCGCAAAATTACCCGAGATCCAACATTCGCTCGCTGAGGAGGTTCTCAAGGGAGGTGTCCCCGGTCTACGCAGATCGATCGACCGGATGAACAAGATGGCTCAGGCCGAAGGTATCCCCAAGGTCAAGTCGGAACCGCTGGTTGCCTTGGCAGAGAAGCTGACACCTGAATTGAACTCAGCGGTCTGGCGCGACCGGGCTGAAGCCGCCATCGCGGGAATCGACAAGGTCGACCTGCGCGACATCCGCAGCGTGGTTGTGGCGGCTGACAGTGGCGCCCGCGACGAAGAGTCCCGTGAACTTGCAGAGAAACTGCGCGAGGGACTGTCGGCCCGTGTCGAGAGCGAGCATCGATCCTGGCTCAACGAGATCGCTGAACATCTCGCCGATGGGCGGATAGTGCGTGCTCTGCGGCTCAGCAGTCATCCCCCGAAGGCCGGTGCCCCGCTGCCCTTCGACATGGCGGATCGTCTGACCAGTGCGGCCTCGGAATCGTTGAGTAGTGACGTCGCTCCCCAGCGCTGGGCGACGGTATTGGACGCAGTGGCCTTCTCGCCTGTCCGCTCCCAGGTAACTCCCCAGGGTTGCCCCCCCAATCCCAATGAGCAGCTGCTCTCCACCGTGCGCAGGTTGGCTCCGAAAGTACCCGATATTGCAGCCTTGTTCGGAGTAACGCCTTCGGGTCCGCCAAAACGCCCTGGGACGAAACGGCGACCCACGCCCCCTCCCCCGCCGACCCTGCCTCCGGCTGAACCCGTGGCCGAGAAGTCGGCGGCTGAGCCGGTGGCCGCAGAGTCTCCGGTTGACCCAGTGGCCGAGAAGTCTCGGGTTGCCCCGGTGGCCGAGGCACCTGCGGTTGAGCCCGTAGCCACTGAGCCGGTGGCCGCAGAGTCTCCGGTTGCCCCAGTGGCCGAGAAGTCTCCGGTTGAGCCCGTGGCTGCTGAACCGGTGGCCGAGGAGGACCCCACTCCCCCACCACCGTCCGCACAGGTCGACCCGACCGAAGAAGTCGACAAATGATCGAGTTCGACATTGAGGGCCGTATTGCGGTCATCAGACTTGACCGGGTCGAGGCTCGCAACGCGATCAACCCGGCGATGGCCCAAGCAATCGAATCGGCGATCGACCGCCTTGAGCAAGATGACGAACTGTGGATCGGGATACTTGCCCACAACGGGCCGGTATTCTCCGCAGGAGCCGATCTCAAAGAGATAGCCGCCGGCAACGGTGCAAATCTCGGTACGGAGCGTGGAGGGTTCGGAGGGATAGTCCTTCGCGAGCGAACCAAGCCTCTCGTTGCCGCGGTGGACGGCCATGCTGTCGCCGGTGGCACTGAGATCGTCCTGTCCTGTGATCTGGTGGTCGCTTCAACCATCGCCAAGTTCGGAATACCGGAGGTGAAGCGCTCGCTGGTCGCAGCCGCGGGCGGTCTGGTGCGGCTGCCCCGAGTGCTCCCTCCCAACATCGCGATGGAGCTTGCGATAACGGGCGACACACTCTCTGCTGAACGAGCGCACCACTTCGGGCTGGTGAACGAACTGTGCCCCCCGGGGGAAGTAGTCGCCGCCGCCACCGCACTCGCTGAGCGGGTTGCCGCCAATGCTCCGATAGCGGTCCGTGAGAGTCGTCGTCTGATCCTCGAAGCCCCGACTCAGACTGACTCCGAAGGGATCGTCGAAGGCGGCAGGACGATCGCCCGTCTGGCTTCGACGGAGGACTTCGCGGAAGGCCCCAGGGCCTTCATCGAGAAGCGTCCACCGGTCTGGAAAGGTCGCTGAGACACCGTCTGCAACCAGCACCGCCGGCGGTACCCGCCGTCAGTCCTGCAGCGATCGATGGACCCGCAGGGCGCGGGCAGTAAGGCCGAACGTCTCGAAGAAGTTCTTTGTCTCCCGGTCCCCGGGAAGGGCGATCGAGTCGATGCCGATGCAGCCCTGCTCTCTGCACCAACCCTCCACGAGCCCCAGAAGCGCTTCACCACAGCCGACAGCGCGGGCGTCGGGGGCGACGTAGATGTCAGTGACTTGGCCGAGGACACTGCCATCGTGCAGTTCAATGAGGTCGACTCCTGCGTAACCGACAATCGTGTCGTCGATGCAGACGACAGTCAGCAATCCTGTGTCCATCGTTGCCGCCAGGCTGGCTTCCAACGGCTCAGCGCGGGCTTCGCGTTGGGACCAGACCGCGCCGCCGCGTCGAGGACGCAGCTCATCGATCGCTTCAGCACACAACCGGGTGACCTCCCCCAGATCAGCTGCCACAGCCCGGCGTGCGTTGATTTCCACGGTCACTCTCTCAACGAATTGTTGGCAGCGAGCAGTTGCTTGATCCGGTTGGTGACAGTCTGGCGGTTCCGGTGCATCTTCTCGTAGGCGAGAATCTCAGCGAGTTGGGCATCTGAGAGCGATTCGAGTTTCGCCAACAACTGCGGCGCCGAAAAGGAGCCGTAGTCCTCGATCGGCAAGGATTCAGCATCGGAGCCCGGTCTACCCTGATCGTCGTGATCGTCGGGTTCATCGGCCAGCTCGTGATCAGAATCCCGACGCAGATTGTCGGCGACCCCGCCGGCGACCCTGCCGGCGAGTTGCGCGAGAGCCACCTGTCCCCGGCCGCGATCAGCGAGCTTGGGTATCAGGTCCTTGGCCTCCAACAGCAGGCCGATCGGTGCATAGACGAACAGGTCAAGCAGTTGCTCGCCGAGGTTCTCCTCCTCGTTCACGAGACACCGACAGGCCCACCACAATGTGGGCATTCATCGTCGACTACCGCTGCGCTGTTCACCAACAAGAAGCAGTGCGGACACGAGAACTCGTTGTCTCCGCGGGCGACAACCTGTTCAGCCTCACCCGATCCGCCGGGAGCGGACCTCACTGTGGACGTCTCCTCCTCGTCCTCCTCGGCCTGGTCGTCCCCGGCGGCAATGCGTTCTTTCAAGATCGCGTCGAGGTCGGCCTCCACATCGTCTTCGTCGTCGTCGAGATCGTCGTCGTCGAGATCGTCGTTCAGGTCGTCGTCTTCGTCTTCGTCTTCGTCGTCGAGATCCTCGTCAAGATCTTCTTCGAGGTCCTCTTCGTCGATGTCGGGATCGAAGTCGTCGTCGAGACCGTCGTCGCTGAGGTCCTTGCCTTCGTCGTCGTGTTCAGAGAGGTTGTCGTTCACCGGTAGTCCTGAAGCCAGAATTGTTGACGCGGAGCATAGACAATGCGAAGCACGACGCAACCTCAGAGAGCGGATTAACCCAGATCGCGTTCTTGGCGGCGCTTCTCCGCACGTTGTTCCGCAGAGAGGCGTCCCAACGCCGTGTCAGTCGAATGATCGACGAAGCGCATGGCTTCGGCCAGAGCAAGGTGCCCTGCCTTCTCGGCGATCTGAGTGTGCATTCGTTGACAGATGCGACGGTACGCCTCGTGTCCCTGCGGCGTGGTGCGCAACTCGAGCATGTGCATTGCCTCGCGAGCGTTGAACTGCATCGAGTAGCGGATCCGGTATGCCAACGACACCGCGTAGCAGGCGCTGTCGCGATGGTCTGCCGCGAGTGCGTTGTAGAGCGATTCAGAACGCGCCATTGCCGAGCGGTACTCCTCGGAGACTCCGGCGGCATCAACCGCGTCCGGAACCACGTAGCCATGACGCGGCGACAGCGGCTGCCAGTCGATAGTGAGCATCCGATGGCGTTGCAGATCCCTGAAAGCGCCGTAGTCCGACAGGAGGTCGAAGCGGTATCCGGTCCGTTCGAAGGCTCGACCGGGGCGATGGCGGCGATTGCTTCGGTAGCCGACATAGGCCTTGATCACGTCGATCCGCTCGTCCACCGACATCTGCTGTACCCGTGCCTCGAGCATCCGCTCAGAAAGCGAGGTGTAGGGATACAGGCACGCGGTCACGACCTTCAATTCACCTTCGGGGTCAAAGTCGACCAGTTCAACGACATCGTCGTCGACCACTCCCCCGGTCTCGTAGCCGAATATTCGATCGCTGACCGCTTCCATGGAGTCGCGGGTGTCGGTGAGGTAGTTCGTTGCCCGCACCCCGCGATCGGGGAGATCGACACGCTTGAGAAACGAAGGGATCACCTTGCGCAGTTCGGCCAGCATCAGTTCCGCATAGGCACGGGACTCCGGCAACGGGTGGCTTCTCATTCGCAACAGCAGGGCCTCGTATGCCTGTCCGGTGCCGTATATCCCGACATTGGACAGCGAAGCGGCCGGCAGCATGCCGCGGATCGCGTCGAGCGAGCGGGCCTGAATGGCGGTCCGGTAGGCGAAATCGCTGTCACCGTCATTCTTCGGGACCACCTCGCGGAAAAAGGTCTGCATCTGCGGAATCAGTTGCGAGTAACCCTCGAAGATCCTGTCCATGTCTGCCACATAGCGCGTGCCGAGCGGAGAACTCATGATCTGGGGATCGCGGTAGTAGCGGTAACGCCCTCCCAATCGTTGGTCATAGGCGATGTAGCGGGTGCTCTGCTCGAGGTAGGCCATCAGGCGACCCCACTCGAGAATCTTGGTCAAGACGTTGGAAGCCTGCTCGCAGGCGAGGTGGACACCGCCGAGCTGGGCCACACTGTCGTCGCCGTACTCGAAGAAGACCCGGTCGTAGAGTTCTTCGGCGCGGCGCAGTCCCACTGTTGCGTCGATCGTCTGGTCGCCTTCGATATCGAGGTCTCCGACGAACTCCTGAAGGAACAAACGCCTCAGGCTCAGCGATGAACGGGAGTACCTTGCAAAAAGCGCTCCCTTCACGACTTCGGGAAGGTTTACCAACGCGAAGACGGGCTGGTCGAGGTTCGTGAAATAGCGACGGAGAATGTCGGCCTCGTCGGCGGTGAAGTCCTCGGCGATGTAGACCGTCATTCGTGCGGAGCTTATTCGCCTGGCTTGAATGAGCCGCGGATGGCGGGCAACGACTCGGGGTCGCCCCAACAGTCGACGATGGTCATCGCCATGTTCATTGCACCATCAATGACCGCTTGATCCGCCGCGTCGGAACGCGCGTGGACTGCGAACTCCGGCGTGTGGATCGCAACACCGCGGGGCGCCACTTTGATGATCGGATGGATCGAGGGAACAGCATGGCTGACGTTGCCCATATCGGTGCTCCCAACGACGGTTCGCCTGTCGTCCTGGGGGTTGACGACCCGGCCGTTGGCTGCTGAGTTGTTCACGTAGAGTTCGAGCAGCGGCTCGCTGTCGACCATGTTGTAGAAGGGCGGATCCTTCCAGACACTGTGCATCTCACAGCCCGCTGCAGTCGCCCCGGCTTCGAGGCAGGCACTGAAACGCTCCTTGAGGCGTTCGAGGCTGTCGACATTGCCGGACCTCACATACCACTGAGTCGCCGCAGCGGAGGGGACGATATTGGGTTTCGTGCCGGCGTCGGTGAAGATGCCGTGGATACGTTCGTTGGGCGCGATGTGCTGGCGGAGCGCCGCGACTGCGTTGTAGCCGAGCACGGCGGCGTCGAGCGCGTTGCGTCCCAGATGGGGGGCAGCAGCGGCGTGGGACGCCTTCCCGGAGTAGGTGACGTCGACGGTGTGAACCGCGATCACCTCCATCTTCTCGATGTCGTGGTCCGCCGGGTGGACCATCATGGCCGCGTCGACGTCGTCGAAGGCGCCTCTGCGGATCATGAACTCCTTGCCTCCGCCGCCCTCCTCGGCCGGTGTACCGAGAATGGCGACACGTCCGCCCAGCGCTTCAGCCACAGTGGCCGCCGCGAGTCCGGCGCCGAGTCCCGCAGCGGCGATCACATTGTGGCCGCACGCGTGACCGATCCCAGGGAGTGCGTCGTACTCGCAGCACACCGCAATGGTCGGGCCCGAGGTTCCGACTCGAGCGTCGAAAGCAGTCGACATGTCGTATGCGCCGCGATCAACGGACAGTCCCTCTTCTTCGATGGCGTTGGTAAGGACCTCGTGGGCATGATGCTCCTCGAACCCGAGTTCCGGGTTTGCATGCAACGAGTGCGAGATCTCCAGCAGCTTCGGAGTCAGACGCTCGACCTCGGCTCGGACCGACTTCTTCGCCTCAATTACATCCATCCGGCGATTCTAGGGCCGCCCTTTGGTCCCTCGGGGTGTTCACGTCGGGAAATCTGGGGTAGGACCGCGCAGGGTTCAGATCCAGACGTCCAGCGCTTCGGGCTCGACTCGGATGCTCAACGTCCGGGCTTCGCCGATGCTGATTCCGTCGAGGGCCACAGGGGTGGGTCGGGTGAGTTCCAATTGGGCAGCGCGACAGCGGCGGATCTTGATCTGCGGGTGAGGCACGTGCGTTCCTGACCGCAGTCTGGAGCGAGCCTTCAAGCGCTCGGAGAAACTCGGGTCCGCCTCGATGAGGTCGAGTCGCCCGTCACCGGGGTGAGCTTTGGGAGCAACGTTGTAGTCACCCATGAAGGCAGCGTTCGCGGCGATCATGATCGGGCCGCGCCACCAGGAGCGGCGTGCCACCAGATGGGACACGAACCAGACCAGACGTCCGTCGACCAGTGCCATCCCCAAGTCGATCTGTACATGGGTCCCCTCCCCCGCCCGCAGCGAAGCCTCGTTGTCGGCAACGCCCAACGTCCGCGCCAGATCACCACCGAGCAGGCACAACGGTGGAGTGGGTTTGCGCGCTCGTCGTGACGCGCTGATTGCTTCATTGGCCTCGGCGTCGTTGTTGACGAAGATCGCATCGTCAGGAACCG
This sequence comes from Candidatus Aldehydirespiratoraceae bacterium, assembly GCA_965208435.1. Lineage (GTDB taxonomy): Bacteria > Actinomycetota > Acidimicrobiia > Acidimicrobiales > Aldehydirespiratoraceae > VXYK01. The sequence goes on from OZ242337.1 coordinate 3,730,283, forward strand.
GTTCGGGTCTCCCCCAGTCCGTCCCCTTCCGAATGCTCACTGCGTTCGGGCCCTCTTCGCGGCTCTTCGATTCCGTATTCGACCGAACAGGATGGCGATCTCATAGAAGATGTACATGGGCACAGACAACACGCCGAGGGTGAACGGGTCCCCGCTGGGAGTGATGATCGCCACGAGGGCGACGATGCCGACGACGGCATAGCGCCGACCGCGTCGCAGTGTCTGGTTGTCGACGATGTCGAGCACCTGCAGGAAGATCAGGATGATCGGGAACTCGAATCCGATCCCGAAAGCGAGGATCATCTTGATCACGAAGCCCAGGTACTCATTGGGTGCGTACCATTCGACGAGGTCTTCGCCGCCCAACTGGGAGAGGAACTCGAGAGCCCGCGGGATGGTCCAGTATGCGAGGCCTGCGCCCGCGAAGAAGAGCGCCACGCCACTGACCATGAAGGCGACAGCGAATCGTTTTTCGTGCGCGAACAGTCCTGGGGCCACGAAACGCCAGGTCTGCCACAACAGCACGGGGATCGAGGCGATGAGTCCGCCGTATCCCGCGACCGAGATTCGCACGCTGAAAGGCTCGAAGGGGTTGCGGGCATACAGTTGGCATCCCGAGCCGAACACTTCGGTTGCGCTGCGATCAGCCTCAGGCAGCGAGCGACAGTACGGTTCGAGCAGGAAGTCCAGGATCCACGGATAGGCGAACCAGCACACGACGGCGCCGACGGCGATCGCGATGAGCGAGATGACGATCCGGCGACGGAGTTCCGTCAGGTGCTCCATGAGCGTCATTGGTGTCTCTTCTTCTGTGCTCATGGAGTGGAGGCTTGAGAGTTGGTGTCGTTCTCGGCTTCAGTGATGTCTGCTGCTGCGTCGTCGTTCGCAGCTTCGGTGCTGTCTGCTGCCGTGTCGCCCGTTGCGGTGTCGCCCGTTGCGGTGTCGCCCGTTGCTGTGTCACTGACAGCGGTGGAGTCGTCTGCGGGGGGATCTGTGGCAGCGGTGTCGGCTGTCGTGGCAACCGATTCGGAAGCGACCACGCGTGCACCCTTGGCCCGGGCCTCGGCTTCGACGATCGGGTCCTGCATCGCTTCGCGCATCTCTTTCTGAAATCCGCCGGAAATCCGCTTCAACTCGGTGAGTGCCCGGCCGACCTGACGAGCCGCTTCGGGCAGTTTCTTGGGTCCGAGCACCACCAGCGCCACCAGCAGGATGACGACCGCTTCCATACCGCCCAGATTTCCCATGCGCAGAGCCTACCGAGCGTCGTATCCGCGCCGCGAACGGAGCCGACGGATCGTCGCGGCACTCTCGAGTTGGTGCATTCGAGCAGCCAAGGCACCGGTGAGATGCGCCAGATCGTCGTTGGCTACGCCCGCCGCGCGGGCGCGCCGCATCGAGTGGCGCAACAATGCCATCTCGGAGGAGACCCTTTGCAGTGAGACTGTCAGCACCACCACAGACACGATCACCGCTGCGGCCACCAGCATCAAGCTCCAACTCATGGGGCGAGCGTATCGCAGCAGCTCTCGTCGTTTCTCAGTGGCCGCGTGCGCATACTGGCAATCGTGAAGACGCGTTATGCGCCCCTCGGTTCTCCGGTGATCCTCTTTGCGCACCGGGGGGCGAGGACCCTGGAGAGGGAGAACACGCTTGCCGCTTTCAACCGGGCGGCGGAACTCGGCGCGACAGGACTCGAGAGCGATGCATGGCTGAGCAGTGACGGTCAGGTCGTGTTGGACCACGACGGTTACCACCGAAGGTTCCCCCGAAAGTGGATCAAGAACACCAACAGAGCCGATTTGGCCGCACACATCCCCACCCTGGGCGAGTTCTACAACTCCGTGGGCACTGACCTCCCGCTGAGTCTGGACCTGAAGGACCCTTCAGCCTTCGCTCCAACCGTTTCCACAGCACGGGAGTTCGGCGCGCAACAGCGGTTGTGGATCTGCCACTCCGACCTTGAACTGTTGTCGCAGTGGCGCCGAGCCGCTCCTGATGTGCGCCTCGTCAACTCGACTGCGACCAAACGGCTGTCGCACGGCCCCGAACGCCGCGCCGCCGAACTCAGTTCTGCGGGCATCGACGCAGTCAACCTTCGCCAGGGTGAATGGACCGCTGGGCTGGTTGCGCTCTTCCACCGGTTCAAGGTGCTCGCCTTTGCTTGGGACGCACAGTACGAACGCCGGCTGGCGTCGCTCATCGACATGGGAATCGATGCGGTCTACAGCGACGACGTCGAGCGAATGGTGGCAGTGGCGGCAACGTTCGCCTGAACAGCGGCGTGCCCGCTCACATGAAACCGCGGGTCACATGAAACCCCGATTCACATGAAACCGACGTCTCCGAGGGGCCAGAGCTTGATGAAGGCCCGGCCGACGATCGAGTCGATGTCGATGGGGCCGAAGGTACGAGAATCAGTGCTTCCCTCGCGATTGTCGCCCATCACGAACACGGTCCCCTCCGGCACGAGGCAAGTGTCCACCGACGGCGGATTGTTGGCGCAGTCCATCAGCCGTCCGTTGATGAACGTTCGGTTGCTGCCCACGTACGGCTCGGAGTGCGGCTCACCCTCGATCAGGACCTCGCCGTCAGCGAATGAGATGGTCTCCCCGGGCAGGGCGATGACCCGCTTGATGAAATCGTTGATGCTTCCGGGCGCATTGTCGGGCTTGGAGAAGACGATCACATCCCCGCGCCCGATGTCGCCGAAGCGATAGCTGAGTTTGTTGACCAGCACCCGGTCATCCTCATGAAGGGTGTCTTCCATGGAACTCGATGGAATGTAGTAGGCTTGCACCAGGAACGTCCGTATCAACAACGCCAGAGCCAGCGCGCAGACTGCTACGAGCACCCATTCGACCATCGTCCGCAGAAGCTCCTGTGCGGCCGGGGACTGGCCCGGCAATGCGTGAGTCTCGTCAGAGTCCTGCTCGTCGTCGAGTTCGGTCCCGTCCGGCGAGTCGCCGGCCAGCCGGGTCAGCGAAGGTCCAGCGCCTGTGAGTCCATCGGCTGAAGTGGACGAAACCCCGGAGTCACTCACAACCCACGACGATACCGCCATGCTGAACGGAAGGCGTGGGAGCGCCATGAAGCTGCGGTTGTCAGCGGTAGCGCTCCAAAACCCGGTTCGCGGCCTCAGACACAAGATCGGGTGACAACGGAGCGTCGATTGCAACGATCTCCGCTGATCCGCCGAGTCGCAGCAGCAGGCGTTCGAGCCAGCCGACAGCCGACACAGCCATGCTGACCGTCAAGAAGCCGGCCTCGTCGGTTTCCACCGACTCCGTCGGGTACTGCTCGGCAACCCAGGCACTGTCAGGGTTCAAGCGCAGCACCACCCTCGGATCGCTTTCGCCCGGGGTGAAGATCCCCGCCGGGTCGGTCGGCCGATGCTCGACGTCCTCGCCCGTGAATCGAACTGAACGAATCCGGTCCACGCGGAACACCCGTTGCGCTCCGGCCCGATGACACCATGCGTCGAGGTACCAGTTGCCGTTGTCGCTGAACACCCTCGACGGCTCGACGACGCGTTGAGCGAGTTCGTCGCGTCCGTACGTGTAGTACGCGATGTCGACCTGTTCCTGTCGGCTCACGGCCGACCTCAAGGGCACCAGCGTCTCGCGGCCGGCATCGCCGAGCCGCACCTCCACCGCTTGATCGGCTGCCTCGCCCAGCGCCATGGAGAGCTTGGTGAGCGCCCGCAGGAGCGGACCGGCCTCCTCGTTGTCCCCGCCGGCGGAGAATTGATCGCTGAGCAGCGAATGTGCGGAGGTCAGCAGTCGCGCCCCTTCGCTCGGGGTGAGGCGCAGTGGACGCGAGAACCAGTCCGCGTAGCTGATCTGCACCTCGTCGTCGGAGATGTCCACCTCGATCATCGAGTCCGGCGTGAAGGGGTGCACGCCGACGAAGAACACGACCCCGGTGAGGTCTTCAACGAGCTGGGACCTCGGGTAGTCGAAGCGGGCGACTATCTCGTCGATGGGAGCGCCCTGCTGCTGAACAACCCATGGAATGACCGCCAAGAGACGCGTCATCCGTTCAGAGGCGGTCAGCTTGGGGTTCATGTGAGCGCCTCGAGCCAGGTGATGATGTCGTCTCTGGCTTGTCGAGGCTCCAACACCTCGGCGTGTTCAAGGAAGGTGAGGATGAACGATCGGAACCCTTCGCGGTTGCGCACCTCGAAGGTGACAACTCCGGTTTCGTCGCACGGCTCGGCGTCTTCGCCGATCAGATGGTGGAGATAGGCGACCTGATCTTCATCGACGGCGACCCGCACAGTGACGGGAGGTTCGTCGCCCAGTTCCCAACCCCTCAGCTTTCCTGGGTCGGTCGGCGTGCCCAGCGGTCGTACGGCGTCGTCGAGCGGTTCGACCGGTCCGGTGATCCGGTCCGTCCGGTAGAGGCGTTGATCGTCACGGAGTCGGTCCCAACCCGCCAGATACCAGTGCCCCCGCGAGAATGACAGACGCCACGGTTCGACCTCGCGCTCAACGCCGCCGTAGCGCAGACCGACCGCCCGACGCTCGGCGGCCGCGGTGATCAACGTCGCCAGGTTGTCGTCAAAAGGAACATGGCCGACTTCGGCGGCGTCGACACTGCTTGAAGCACCTCCGAGTTTGCGCAGACCCGTCTCGCCGCCATCAAGTCGGACGATGCTGGTTGCGAGGTGCAGTGCTGCCAGTTCGTCGGGTTCGAGTCGCAGGTCCCGCCCGGCGTACTCGGAGCGGAGGATTCGGTACCCGTCGATCGGAGGATCGGATCCTGCAATGCTCTCGACCCGCAGCGGTATGCCCATGTTGCGAAGGTCTTCCTTGTCACGCTCAAAGGTCCGTCGAAACGATGCTTTGGCTTTCGGGTAGCCGCCGATCCGTTGGCGCAATTCCTCCGCGGACAGGACCCGGTCGGCGTCGAGAAGCGCTGCGGTCAGGTTCAAGAGGCGTTCGAGTTTGTCCATTTGCGCTGGGTTCTGTCTCCTACAACGAAGCGATCAGTTTCTCGACACGGTCGTCTTGGGCTTTGAATGGGTCCTTGCACAAGACGGTCCGCTGTGCTTGATCGTTCAGCTTCAGGTGTACCCAGTCGACTGTATAGTCTCGCCTCTGTTCCTTGGCCCTCCGGATGAACTCGCCGCGAAGGCGTGCCCGGGTCGTCTCCGGAGGATTCTCGACGGCTTGTGAAATCTGTTTGTCGGTGACCATGCGTTCGACCATCCGGCGTTTCTGCATGCGGTAGTAGAGCCCGCGGTCGCGGTTCACGTCGTGGTACTGGAGGTCGAGCAGAGCCACTTTGGCATCGGACAGTTCGAGGTTCTTCCGGGCCCGGTAGCCCTCGATCAGCTTGTACTTGATGACCCAGTCGACCTCTCTGTCCAGCGTCAGCGGGTCGTCTTCAATCGCAGAGAGGCAGTGCTCCCACATTGTGAGCGCGAGTTGTTCCTCTTCGCTGAGATCATGGTGGTCAGCGAAGCGGATGGCTCGTTGCAGGTACTCGCTCTGGATGTCCAGGGCGGAGACCTCTCGTCCGTTGGCGAGACGGATGCGTCGTCGACAGGTCATGTCGTGACTGATCTCCCGAATGGCGCGGATGGGATTCTCGAGTGTCATGGCGCGCAGGACCACATTCGGTTCTTCGAGCATCCGCAGCATCAACGAGCAGGCCCCGACCTTCAGGAAGGTGGTGTACTCGCTCATGTTCGAGTCTCCCACGATCACATGCAGCCGACGGTACCGCTCGGCGTCTGCGTGCGGTTCGTCCCGGGTGTTGATGATCGGCCTGGAGCGGGTGGTCGCGGAGGACACCCCTTCCCAGATGTGCTCGGCCCGTTGGCTGACGCAGTACCTCGCACCCCGCGCGGTCTGGAGGATCTTGCCTGCTCCGGCGTAGATCTGGCGGCTCACCAGAAACGGAATCAACACCTCGCTGTAGGCGGTCAGGTCGTCGTTGCGGGTGATGCAGTAGTTCTCGTGACAGCCGTAACTGTTGCCGGCGGAGTCCGTGTTGTTCTTGAACAGATAGATGTCGCCGTGGATGCCATCTTCAGACAACCGTTCCTCTGCGCTGGTCAGGAGTTGCTCCAGGATGCGTTCCCCGGCCTTGTCGTGGGCGGTCAGGTCGCGGACCGAGTCACACTCAGGGGTGGCGTATTCGGGATGGCTTCCAACGTCGAGGTACAGGCGCGCCCCGTTCCCTAAGAAGACATTGCTCGAGCGTCCCCAAGACACGACTCGCCGGAACAGGTAGCGCGCCACCTCGTCGGGGCTGAGGCGCCGCTGGCCGCGCAGTGTGCAGGTCACGCCGTACTCGTTCTCGATTCCAAAGATGCGACGCTGCACTCCGAACAACCTAGACCCCAGCTTGCATCCGCGGTAGGTCAGTCGCTGATAAGGCTCGCCACCTCTGCATCGTCGAGCCGGCGGAAGGCTCTGCGCCCGGTGTCTCGCTGGAGCACCGCGATCTCCAGTTCGGCGGGACCCAGGGTTCGGTCTGGACCGCTGAGCGCCGAGATGGCGCGGCTCAGACCGTCGGCGAGTTCGGGTGCCTCGTCGAGTTCTCCGAAGCGGTCCGAAATCGATTCGGTCTCGCCGCCGAGCACCACCGACATCTCCTCGTCCACCACTGTTCCGTCGTAGAGGATGTGGAACAGCTGGTCACCGCCGCCATCGTCCTCGTCTATCTCGGCCACGAGAATCTCCACTTCCATCGGTTTCATCTCGTGAGTGAAGATCTGTCCGAGGATCTGGGCGTATTGGTTGGCGAGGCTGCGCGCATCGACGTCGCCGCGGCTGAACGCGTATCCCTTCAGGTCTGCATGGCGCACGCCGGCTATCCGCAGTTGGTCGAATTCGTTGTATTTGCCGACACCGGCGAAGGCGATCCGATCGTAGATCTCGCTCACCTTGCGCAGTGTTGAGGACTTGTTCTCGGCACAGATGGCAATACCGTCGACGAAGCAGAAGGCGATGAGACTGCGGCCGCGGGCGATGCCCTTGCGCGCGTAGTCGGCACGATCCTTCATGACCTGTTCGGGGGCCACATAGAAGGGCATGTTCATGACGGATCCCTCACTGCGCTCGGCGACGCTCGATCAGCGCGTCGGTACGTTCGGCCAGTTCGTCATCGTCGAGGCGCCGATAACCCTGCGCGGTGATCGTGGAGACCATCGGATAGATGCCCCGTATCGGATCGGGGCCTCCTGTTGCTGAGTCTTCGTCGGCAGCCTCGAAGAGTGCAGCGATGGCCAGGTCGGTCACAGCTCCGGCGTCCATGTCGGCTTGATACCCCAACTTCAACACGGTTCCTGCATGAAGGCTGCCAGAACCTGTGGAGGCATGCTCGGCCTCCTCGTAGCGGCCGCCGGTCACGTCATACTCGAACAGGCGCCCCTCGTTGAGTTTCACGTCGTAGCCGGCGAAGATCGGAACGACCACCAGTCCCTGCATCGCTGCGGGCAGGTTTTGGCGGACCATCTGTCCGAGTTGGTTGGCTTTGCCTTCAAGGCTCAACGCCTCACCCTCGACCTTCTCATAATGCTCCAACTGCAACTGGAACAGCCGCACCATCTCGACCGCTGGACCCGCTGCGCCGGCGATGGCGACTCCGCTGTGCCGGTCGGCCGCAAAGACCTTCTCGATGCTGCGATGGCTGATCAGGTTCCCCGAGGTGGCCCTGCGATCACCTGCAAGCAGCACACCGTCCGCGTAGCGCAGCGCAACACAGGTGGTGCCGTGCCGATAGTCCGCAGCTGGGATCTTGGCATCTGAGTAGGAGCCTTCGGGTGAGGTCTGGTTCTCGAATCCACTTCTCCTCAGCAGTTCCGCGAAGTTGGGGCCGGGATCCTCTGGCGGTCGAAACAGCGGAAGGTTCACCTTGCGCTGCTCCAGTCCTTCGAGACCCCGAATCGCATGTTGCACTGCTCGGGAGAGCTTGAGCGTTTCACTGGCCGCCCTTCTGGATGTAGCTCTTCACAAAATCCTCGGCATTGGATTCGAGCACCTCGTCTATCTCGTTGAGAAGGTCGTCAAGCTCCGCCTTGATCTCCTCGCTCCGCTCGGTCGCGGCGGGTGACGCCTGCTCGGCAGGCTCGCGTTCGACTGGTGCAGGTTTGCGCCTCTGTTCGCGTTCAGCCATTCAGGTCTCCTTTCTTCAGGACCCCAGACGCCGGAGAAGCTCCGTCGCTGAGTCACACTCTTCGAACAAGCTACCCACATGAGCTTCGGTCCCGCGCAGCGGTTCCATCATCGGCACCCTCCGAAGAGCGTCCGTGCCCACATCGAAGACGAGCGAGTCCCAGTTGGCGGCCACCACAGCATCGGAGAACTTTTGGAGGCACCGGCCGCGGAAATAGGCACGGGTGTCAACCGGCGGTTCGCTCATCGCCGTGATCGCCTCTGAGTCATCGACGATCGTCTCCAAGCCGACTCGTGAGGCCAGGGAACGCTCCGGGCGCATGTCGTGATACTGGATGTCGAGCGCCCGTAGCCGGGGGTTCCCCCAGTCGAGCCCGTGGCGTTCCCGGTAACCCTCGATGAGACGGTACTTTGCAACCCAGTCCAGTTGCGATGCGAGGCTCATCGGGTCGACTTCGAGACCTGCGAGCACTGACTCCCAACGGTCGAGGACCTCCGTCGCGACGGTTCCTCCAAGATTGTCCGAACCGTTGGCCTCCACATACTTTCGGCTCTGGTCATGGAGTTCCCATTGGACCTCCAGCGCCGTCGCGGTCTTGCCGTCCACCAACTCGAGGGGCGCAGAGAGGGTTGGATCGTGAGACACCTGGCGGATCGCGGCCACCGGAGCGGCGAAGACGAACTCACGGCTGAAAGCATCGTCTTCAATCAGGGCCAACACCAGGGCGGTGGTACCGACCTTGAGGAAAGTCGACACCTGTGACGGGTTCGAGTCACCCACGATCACGTGGAGTCGACGGTACTTGCGAGCATCAGCGTGAGGCTCATCGCGGGTGTTGATGATCGGGCGCTTCAAGGTGGTTTCCAGGCCGACCTCCTCCTCAAAGAAGTCGGCGCGTTGGGTGAGTTGGTACGGCACTTCGTCGGTGCTCTGGCCAGGCGTCTCCGAACCGACCTTGCCCGCTCCGGTGAAGATCTGTCGGGTCACGAAATGGGTGATGCAGTTGCTCACGATGCGCCCGAAGGGGGTTGTCCGGTCGACCAGATAGTTCTCATGGCAGCCGTAGCTGTTGCCCTTCCCGTCGCTGTTGTTCTTGTAGAGCACGATCTCCTGGTCGGGTGGCAGGACTGCATTGGCCGCGACCATCGAGCGTTGGGCGATCAGCTCGGCGGCTCGGTCATACAGGACCACACTGCGGGCATCTGCACATTCGGGTGTGGAGATCTCGGGGTGGGCATGGTCGACGTAGTAGCGGGCACCGTTGGTCAGCACCGCGTTGACAAGGTGGGTCTCTACGTCTGGAGGCATCGATGCGGTCGACGCGTAGCCCCTGGCATCGAGACCCGGCGTCTCATCGATGAAGTCCCAGTGGACTGTGTCCCTGCCGTCTTCGCTCCGGTATCCCGCTTCATAGAGGTAGGCGTTGATGAGCACCGAGGACGCCGCGATCGGATTGGAGTCCTCGGCGCCGCGGTGAACTATCCCGTACTCGGTTTCGATGCCGATCGTCTTGGGTATTGACATTGAGCCGACCCTACTCGGCTCAACTAGTGTTCGGCCCGTTGATCGACGTAGGAACGCTGATACCTGGTGCCGATCGCGGTCAGAAGTTCGTGGGCGATGGTTCCGGCGCCCTGTGCGACCTCGTCGATAGGAGCCCTGTCCCCGATCAGTTCGATCTCCGCCGCGCAGCGAAGCTCCGATTCGGCGACACCGGTCACGTCGAGTGTGATCAGGTCCATGGAGACACGGCCGATGACGGGCACCGGGACTGATCCGAGATAGGCGACTCCCGCATTGGACGCGGAACGGAAGTAGCCGTCCGCGTAGCCGACAGGGATCGTGGCGACCCGACCGGGCCGTTCGAACTCGCAGGTGGCGCCGTAGCCGACAAAATCACCCGGGTTCACATTGCGGATCTGCAGGATCGGCGCTGTCACCGAGACGACCTGGCACATCGGATTGTCCCCGCCGATTCTCGGGTTGCCCCCGTACAGGGCGACACCGGGGCGGGCGAGGTCGAAATGGTAGTCCGGACCCAGAAAGATCCCGGCCGAATTGGCCAGCGACGCAGAGCCCATCGGCAGATGCCGACGGTGAGCCTCGAACCGTCTCAACTGTTCTGCGCTCTGGGAGCTGCCGGCGACGTCGGCGGACGCAAGGTGGCTCATCACGTGGACGACCTCGAGCGGGTCCAACCGCCAAGGTTCGTTGCTCAGCACGGCGGTCTCGTCTGCGCCCAGGCCAGTCCGGTTCATGCCGGTGTCGAGGTGGATAGTCGCCGGCAACTTCTGCCGGCGCCGCTTTGCGGCGTCGGCCCAGCGGTTGATCTGTTCGAGACTGTTGAGCACCGGGATCAATCGGAGCTCGATCAGGTCCTCGGTTGTACCGGGCAGTGCACCGATGAGCACATGGATCTCGATGTCTTCGAGAGCTTGACGCAACTGTTCGGCCTCGGCGAGTTGTGCGACAAAGAAACGCCGGCACCCCTGTTCTGCGAGCGCCCTCGACACCTCGACGGCTCCCAGGCCGTATCCGTCGGCTTTCACCACTGCCGCGGCTTCGACTCCGTTGAGTTGCTCGCAGATGATCCGGTAGTTGGTCTTGAGTCTCCCAAGGTTGACGGTGAGATTCACGGGAATATGCCACGCAGACGGTAAACCTTCTGCAGCAGGGTCGAAGACTCGATGTAGGCCGCTAGTCGCCAACTGCATCCCCGTCCTTTGCGGACTGCCCAGACGCGGTCCGAGGCATCCCAGATGGCGTCACGAAGGCGGGAGTCTATGTCGTGGGCTGTCCAACGGCTGCTCGTCTTGTTCTGGACCCACTCGTAGTATGAGACGACCACCCCGCCGGCGTTCGCGAGGATGTCCGGAATCACGTTCACGCCGGCTTCTTCGAGAAGATCTGAGGCCTCGTTGGTTACCGGACCGTTGGCCGCCTCCACAATGGTGCGCGCGCGGATGCTCTCGACGTTGTCGGTGGTTATCTGCGATTCCAGCGCTGCGGGAACCAGAACGTCTACATCGAGCGCAAAGAACTCCTCGCTGGAGATCGTGTCGCATCCTGTGAATCCCGCGATTGTGCGGTGACGCGACGCGTAACGCTTCAATTCTGCGACATCCAGCCCGTCGGGGTTGTGGATGGCGCCGCTGACGTCGGCTACTGCGACGACGTCCATGTTGAGCTCGGCAAGTGCCTCAGCCATGTGGGATCCGACATTGCCGAATCCTTGGATAGCCGCGCTCTGACCGCGCAGGGAGCGGTCGAGTTGGCCGTACAGGTGACGCAGCGCGTAGGCAGCGCCGCGCCCGGTCGCGGCTTCGCGGCCGAGACTGCCTCCCAACTCCACGGGTTTTCCCGTCACCACGCGGCGCGCGTTCTGCCTTTCACCCGGACCACGCGAGTTGAGGTATGTGTCCATCATCCAGCCCATGGTCTGGGCGTCGGTTCCCATGTCGGGGGCAGGGACGTCGAACTCAGGACCGATATTCTCTCCGAGCGCATGGGTGAAGCGCCTGACCACCCTCTCAAGTTCAGCGTCGCTGAATCTCCTCGGATCGATGGAGACCCCGCCTTTCGCCCCGCCGAAAGGCAGATTGAGCAGCGCGCACTTGAAGGTCATCCAAGTTGCGAGCGCCCGGGCCTCGTTGAGGTCCATGCCCTGATGGAATCGCATTCCTCCCTTGAACGGCCCGAGCACGTTGTTGTGTTGGATTCGATACCCCTGAAGAACTACATGTTCGCCGCTCTCGCGTTGGATCGGGAAGTTGACGATGAGTTCGTTCATCGGCCTCAACAGGACACGACGAACCTTCTGGTCCATGTCGATCGCCCTGGCAGCATCCTCGACGTTTGCCGTAGCCTCCTGATAGAGGCGGGTTGAACTGGCGGAGACGGTCACGTGCTGCCCTACTGTTTCGTTGCTTGGCTTTCAGATGGGGTTACAGATACTGCCCCGGTGTCACCGAGTCGATCGACTTGCCGCCTGTGTTCACTTCATCGGAGTGGGCCAGCGTGCGCACATAGACGATCGGTTCGCCCTTCTTCCCTGAGATTTTCGCCCAGTCATCGGGGTTCGTCGTGTTGGGGAGGTCTTCATGCTCCTTGAACTCCTGGCGAATCGAGGCCAACAGGTCGTCTGTGCGGATTCCGCGGGCACCGCCGGAGATTTCTCGCTTGATGGCGAGCTTCTTGGCTCGACGCACCACGTTCTCGATCATCGCCCCAGAGGAGAAGTCCTTGAAGTACATGACCTCCTTGTCGCCGTTCTGATAGGTGACCTCCAAGAACCGGTTCTCGGCGTCGGTGTTGTACATCTCGCGCACGGTCTCCTCGATCATGGCCTGTATCGCCTTGTCGATCTCGCCTCCGCCCTGGGCCTCAATAGTGGCCTCGTCGATGGGCACGTCAGGTGTTAGATACCGCGAGAAGATCGGTACTGCAGCCTCTGCGTCGGGGCGTTCGATCTTGATCTTCACGTCGAGACGTCCGGGACGCAGGATCGCAGGGTCGATCAGGTCCTCGCGGTTCGACGCGCCGATCACGATCACGTTGCGAAGAGCCTCCACCCCGTCGATCTCGGCAAGCAGCTGGGGAACGATGGTGGATTCGATGTCGGAGCTGATTCCGCTGCCGCGGGTTCGGAAGAGGGACTCCATCTCGTCGAAGAAGACGATCACCGGCCAGCCTTCCTCACTCTTCTCCCGTGCACGCTGGAACACCAGCCGTATCTGGCGTTCCGTCTCGCCCACGTACTTGTTGAGCAGTTCGGGACCCTTGATGTTCAAGAAGAAGCTGCGCGCCCTGTTGTCACCGGACACTTCAGCAACCTTGTTGGCCAGACTGTTTGCGACTGCCTTGGCGATCAGCGTCTTGCCGCACCCGGGAGGGCCGTACAGCAGGATTCCCTTGGGGGCTGGAAGGGCGTAGTCCGAGAACAGCGCGGAGTGGACGAACGGCAACTCGACCGCGTCGGTGATCTCCTCGATCTGCTGGTCGAGCCCGCCGACGTCCGCGTAGGAGACATCGGGTACTTCCTCAAGGATCAGATTCTCAACTTCGGGTCGGGGCAGCCGTTCCAGGACGATGCCGGCGCGAGGATCGATGAGGAGGGTGTCGCCGCTGCGCAGCGGTGCCTGGCGAACCGCGTCGCTCAACTCGACCACACGCTCCTCATCGGCGCGTCCGATTATCAACGCACGAGTGTTGCCGTCGAGCAGTTCTTTGAGGATGGCCACCTCGCCTGAACGGTCGGGTCTGCGTGCGAGTATCACGTTGAGCGATTCGTTGAGCACCACTTCCTGACCGCGGATCAGCTCACCGGAAAGTTCGGGTTGCACTGCCACCCGCATCTTCCGGCCACCGGCGTGCACATCGACGGTGCCGTCGTCATTGAGGTTCAGCACGGTCCCGTACCCCGAAGGTGGCTGGGTCAGCTTGGAAACCTCGTCGCGCAGAGTGGCGATGTGCTCGCGCGCCTCGCGCAGGGTGTAGGCGAGTTTCTCATTCTGGGACACGGCCGCGTTGAGTTGTGCGCGGGCCTCGCCCAGACGCTCCTCGAGGGTGGCGACGCGATTGTCGGTCTGGAGCGGTCGGCGCCGAAGCTCTACGAGTTCGTCCTCGAGTTCGGCGAAGCGCATCCGGAGTCGATTGATCTCAGCCTCTGCCTCTGAGTTTTCCACGCTTCCTCCTGGGTTGCTTCGGCGTTACCCTAGACGCGAGAGCGGCACTTCTGTGGGTTGCATCTTCACCGGTTGGCGAAGCAGTCAACGCCTTCTCCAGAAATTTACTGCATCTCTGGTTCGAAGACGGTGGTTTTGATGGATATGCTGTCTTCAGTGAAACTCACCCGCGCGGGTGGCACCCGCGTTTACACACGAGGTCGCGACGACTAATGAAGGTTTGGATCGATCAGGATCTTTGCACTGGAGACGGTCTCTGCGAAGAGATCGCTCCCGATGTCTTTACGCTTCTAGACGACGGCCTCGCCTACGTGAGGGAAGGCGACACGATCTTCTCAGACCCCGGTGGGCCGGACGGTCTTGCTGTGGTTCCCGACGGCCAGGAGGAGGCGACCATCGAGTCCGCCGAAGAGTGCCCGGGCGAGTGCATCTTCATTGAAGTCTGAGAGGCGCTCTATTCGCTGAGGAGTCTTGCGCAGGTCAAGAATCCTGTGTGGGCGACCATCCGATGATCGGGCCGCACGGCTTGGTCCGCGACGTGCCAGCCACGGTTCAGCACCTCCACCGTCTGAGCCATGCCGAACCGCGATCGTTCCAGGCGGGCGCGTAGCGCAGCGACCTGCATCATGCTCGGCGTGTAGGCCACAAGTATCCCGCCCGGACGCAACGCCTCCTCTGCATGGGGCACCACCTGCCATGGTTCAGGCAGGTCGAGGACCACACGGTCGAGGTCTGTAGCGCTGATGCCCTCATAGACGTCGCGAATGTGGGTGTCGTAACGGTCGAGCACCTCCGGCCCCAGGAAACGGCTGACGTTGGTGAGTGCTCTCGCAAGGAAGTCCTCACGGATCTCGTAGCCGGTGATGTGGGCACCTGCGCGAAGCATCGCGGTCGACAGTGCTCCGCTTCCCAGGCCGGACTCCAACACGCGGGCTCCCGGAAAGATGTCGGCGAGGATCAGGATCGGTCCGATGTCTTTGGGATAGATGACCTGAGCTCCCCGCGGCATCTTCAAGACGAAATCAGTGATTGTGGGTCGCAGCGCGATGAAGCTCATCCCCCTCGTCGAGCGGAATGAACTGCCTTCGTCGGAACCGATCAGTTCGTCGTGGCTCAACACTCCAGAATGGGAGTGGAACTCCCCCCCCGTCTCCAGATCAATCAGATAGCGGCGTTGCTTGCGGTCGATGAGCAACACCGGTTCGCCTGCGGCGAGCGGCCCATGTGCAGTCACTCGACGGTCCGTTTCAACTTGGGTCGACGTGACGAACAACGAGTGATTCGCCCGGCGCCAGTCGTTCGGAGAATTTCACCGGCATGTCTCCCTGTTTCAAGACTCGAGCCAGCCATCGCACCACGAAGCGAGCGACGAAGACCGTCAACCAGACGCGGGACCCACCCAGCAGACCGTTGCGGAAGCTCTTGACTCGGATGGTCTCGAACAGAGTGCTCAAGCCGAAACGGCGCACCGGAATCAAATCCTTCGAATCTCGACGACCGTTGAGCGGGTGGTTCCGACCCGGCGCCCCAGGAAGTAGGCGGCAACGAGCAGAACGACTCCGGCACCGACTGCCAGTGGAAGCAGACGCCGGGCGTTGTCGGTGGCCTGTTGCTCGACTTCTCCGACTACCGAACGCAGAGTGGAGTCGAGGTCTTCGCGGGTGATCCTGTCTTGCGCCGCGGCCGCATCTGACATCAGAGTGTCCTCTTTCGGATCTGTCGAACCAGTGCCGCAAGGATCACGATCGAGCCGAGCAGAGTGATTCCGTGAGGTGCCCAACTCAGGTTTCCGCTGAAGGTGGTCCCGGTTTCTTCTTGCAGCACCCTCAATGTCGCGATGGTCAGCGAGATCCCGGCGACCATCAACAGAGTGGAACCGAGTACGCCGAATGCGATCCATCGAGGGATGGGTCGCAGCGGTTCAAGGAGTTCCTGGCGCGCATACTCCTTGACAAGATCGTAGAAGTCGCCCGGTCCCATTCGCTGTGCCATCGGTGCGTAGCCTACGCGCCGCAACCACACCCTGAAACCACTCCCCCGTTTCGGCCCCCTGTCAAACCCTCGACGCACTGTCCGCGGGTCTGCGGCGCTGTCCGCAGCGCTAGCAGAGCGCTTCGAGGATGTCGGCTCGTTGCGTCAACAACTCGAGTGCCAACGGTGCCCGCAACTGCCAGCCCTCTTCGAGCAGCAGGCGTTGATTGTCCAACGCTCCGAGTTGCGCCGCTACCACGATCTGCCAAGCGCCGTAAGTCGGGTCGTCGGAGTCGATAGCAGGCTCGTCGATTCCGCGGCCGGGAGCGATCTGTCGAGCAGCGTCAGAAATCCGTTTCAGTTGGGCGCGCAGCTGATCGATCCTCTCCGGATCAATGTCGGTGTCCGAGTCGGGCCAATCGGTTACCAGTGCTCTGGGATACGGATCGTCTCTCAACCAGCGGTCCACTCGGATCCGGCGCGTGGCGATTGCGACGATCCCCCAACGTCCGTCGGGGAATTCCTGAGCCTGCACAGTTCGGGCGACGACCCCTGCCTCAGAACGCAAGTCGTCTCCGCCGACTTCGCGTCCCCTTTCGATCATGGTGATCCCGAACTCGGGTTCATCGAGTGCTGTCATGTGGCGTGCAAGCGCCCGGTAGCGCTCCTCAAAGATATGCAGTGGCACCATGGCGCTCGGCAGAACCGTCTGTTCAAGGGGGAACATCGGCATTTCGAGCACGTTCAGCCCACCGTGTCGGAAGCAGGCGTCACCGCGAGCGGGCTGATGGAGTCTAGGGCGGGTCCGTATCCGTAGGGGTAGCGCGAGACTGCCTCGAGCAGACTCGTCTGAATCGTGTTGCACGGTCCCAGCGAACCGGAGGCACTGTTGTCAGCGTTGGCGACCAACGCGAAGGTGATCACCGCGCCGTTGTCGGCAACCATCTCACCGACCAGAGCTGTGATACGCCCCCGGTCGGCGCTGATGACCCGCATTGTCGACCCACCGGGAGGCGCACAGGCTGCCAGCGCGCTGTCGCCGATCCCGCGGAGTGCCGCGTCGACGATTCCGTCGGGGCGTCTCTGCTCGATGATCGCCATGAGCAGGTCACAGGTGACGCGGTCGCGGTTGGACAGTCCCGAACCGTCCAGCGGAAGAGTCCCCTCTACGGGCAGTCCCTGCTGGACCAGAGTGACCAGCATCCCGAACGCGGCGTCGTTGGACGCAGGCGACAGACCGTTGACTCGGCCCACCTCTTTGAACAGCATCTCCGCGGTGGTTCCGTCGATCAGTGCTCGCTGGGCGATCTCAGCGATGGGCGGAGACTCGATCGAGGCGAGCAGATCCTGTTGCGCTGAGGGGGGTTGTTCTCCAGTGGTCGGTTCGGCACCGATCACGATTCCCCGTCGGACCAGCAGGTCGCTGAGAACCTCAGCCGCCATCGCCGCGGGGTCCTCTGATCGGGTGATCGTGTCAGTCTCGCTGTTGAAGCGGAATCCGTCGTTCACCAACAAACCGGACAAGGGACCGACCACATTGTCGGCGTTGTCGGTCTCGGTCCAGACCGTGCCCACATAGTCGGTCTCGCTGGGCGAGAAGCGGAACTCGTCGCCTATGACTCCCCCGCTCAGTTCCGATATGCCTCTCTGACGCAGTTCGATGGCGAGGTCCGCCGCAAGCCGGTCGAGGCTCGTCGCTGCTCTGTCATCGTTGAAGCGGGCAAGATAGTCGTCGGTGGACAGTACCGGGTCTCCGCCTCCTACCAACCAGATGTCGCCCTCCAGCACGCCATCGGTGACCGCGTTCGCCGAGTTGCTGACCACCTTGGTCACAAAGACAGTCTCAGTCCCGAGACTCTCGACTGCTGCTACAGTCACAAACCGCTGAAGTTCCGCCGGTATGAGTCGGACGGCAGGTTTCTCGACAGCAATCTCTATCCCGTTCCGGTGAACCCGCAGACAGCGTGCGGTGGGCACCTCAGGCTGGTTCAAGACGCTCGTCAAGGCCTCTTCGAACTCCCGATTCGAAGTTGGGCGTCTCAGCCACTCCGGAACCCGTCGGGCATTGATGATCGGTGTGCGCAGCGTTTCGTCGACGACGGCCGGCTGAGGATCGCCGGGGTCTGCGGCGCGGTTGGCGCGATCGGCGAGAACACTGGCGGCAATGACCACGGCCAGTATCAGCACAGGAAGAAACAACCGACGCATCTTGACAGAAGGCTAGGCCGTCACAGCGTTGGTTGTTGACGATGAGCGTCTCAGGCGGCAGTGGGTTCGAGGGCTGCCCGAAACAGGTCCCTGACGTGTTGCAGACGTGCTTTCAGCGCCTCGTCGTCGAGCGGGTCCCGCTTGAGCAGGTCTGCGATGAACGGTGCATCGCTGAAATACGAGAGGAGGGCCCCATAACCGGTGATGAGAAGTTGTTCGGCGTCGTGGCGGCGGAACCTGCCTGCGTCCATCTCCCGCTCGAAGTACGCAGCGGCACGCACGAACAGCGGCTTGAGGGCCAGGCCGAGTTCAATATGGCCGGTACCACCCTCTGCCAACGCCTCGCGGCGAACGATCCTGACGAAATCCGGGTTGTGCATGAAGAACTCGAATCCCGCGGTCAGGACGAAGTCGACCAGTTCCCAACCGTCGGCCGACGTCTGGGAGATCGCGCTCTCCACGCGGTCGTGCCATTCAGCCAGTGCCAGTTCGAAGACCTCGCGGTACATCGCTTCTTTGGAGGGGAAGTAGTGGAGCAGGCTCTGTCTGCGGACACCGACCACCGCGGCGATGTCGTTCAGCGAAGTTCCGTCGAAGCCCCGTTCGGCGAACAGTCGGCGGGTGGCTCCTATGATTGCTTCGCGAGTCGGCGTCTCCCCCACGCCCTAGAGCGTAGTGCGGCGGCCGGCGTCCTCAGTGGTAGCGTGAGTTGATGGAGATCGTTTCGGCGTTGTTCATCGATGAGATCGACCTCCGCTCGGTCCCGGGTCCAGCGACTAGAATCGACCTCAAAGGGATCCAGTTCAGTGCCGCCGCGCCGACGCCCGTGCCTCTGGTTTGGGCCCCTCACCTCGTTGTGATCATCCGTTGCTCCCCAGACGGCAGTGGTCAAGGGGTCCTTGAAGTGACCTACCACCGCGGTGACTCTCAAATCGCACGGAGTGTGCAGCCCTTCGATGTGGAGCCGGGAAAGTTCACCTATCGCCTGGTTCGTGCAGAACTGGAATTCGAGGACTACGGAACGGTCGAGGCGCGCTGTCGGCTGGGGCGGGGCGAGCCGGTCACCGTCCCCTACACGCTGCTGCCACCAGTCGATCCGACCTAGCCGATCACGGCTTGCAACACTGCTGTACGAGCTTCTCAACAAAAGAAACGCGATCGACCCGAGCGCTGGCTGTAAGGTCCGAGATATCTGAGCCCGGGAGGACAGATGGAGGATTTTGACCGGCGCGCCGTCTCGATTATCAGGGGTCTCGCCATGGATGCACCCCATGCGGCGCGTTCGGGCCACCAGGGAACGGCCATGTCGTTGGCTCCGCTCGCCCATGTGCTGTTCAGTCGAATCATGAACTTCGACGCCCAGTACCCCCACTGGCCGGATCGGGACCGTTTCGTCCTCTCGGCCGGCCATGCGTCGATCCTGCAGTACGCGTTGCTCCATCTCGCCGGTTTCGACCTCACCCTCGATGATCTGAGAGATTTTCGTCAATGGGGTTCGGCTACGCCGGGCCACCCCGAGGTCGGTCACACCGCGGGAGTGGAGGTGACCACCGGCCCGCTGGGCCAGGGAATGGGCAACATGGTCGGTATGGCAATCGCCGAGGCCCAACTGCGTGCCACCTACGGAGCCGAGCTGTTCGACCACCACGTCTTCGGGATATGCGGTGACGGAGACTTGAGTGAAGGCGTCAGCCATGAGGTTGCTTCGCTGGCGGGCCATCTGGGGTTGGGGAAGATCGTCCTGTGTTACGACGACAACCACATCACCATCGACGGGGAGACGGAACTTGCGTTGAGCGACGATACCGCGGCTCGTTTCCGTGCGTACGGCTGGGACGTGATCGAACTCGGCGACGCGGCAGAGGACCTCGACGAACTGGAGGCGGCCATACGCAAGGCGATGTCGGTTGAGGACCGTCCCAGCCTCGTCATTGTCCGCACCGTCATCGGTACGCCGGCACCGGATTCCGGCGGTACCCCTGATGCTCATGGTTACGCCATCCTCGATGAGGAGATTGCCGCCACAAAGGAACTGATGGGGCTGCCTCCAGGCGAGGACTTCTACACCGAACCGTCCGTCACAGCCCAGTATCGGGATCTGGGAGTGCGGGGCCGGCGCCGCCGAGAGGCATGGGAGAAACGCGTCGCCGACTTCGACGGGGACAGAGCCTCCTTGGAATCGCAATTGAGCGGCACGGGCCTGCCAGGCTGGGAGGAGTCGCTGCCCGCGTTCGAGGCGGGTGAGTCCATCGCCACCCGCAAGGCGTCCAATCTCACGCTTCAGGCGCTGTCGGAGGTCGTTCCTGGACTCTCTGGCGGAGGGGCTGATCTCACCGGCAACACTGGGACTGTGATCAAGGATCACGGTGTCTTCTCGCCGGCAGATCCAACAGGCCGGCAGATCTACTTCGGAGTCCGCGAGCACGGTATGGGTGCCATCGCCAACGGCATGGCACTGCACGGCGGCTCAATCCCTGTCGTCGGGACGTTCCTGGTCTTCGCGGACTACATGCGCGCCGCGGTACGGCTCGCGGCGATCTCGCAGGCTCACACGATCTTTGTCTGGAGCCACGACTCCGTCGGCGTGGGTGAGGACGGGCCGACCCATCAACCGGTGGAGCAGGTGGCGTCTCTGCGGGCTGTTCCGGGGCTGCGAGTCATCCGCCCCGCTGATGCCAACGAGACAGCCGCGGCGTGGGGCGTTGCCGTCTCCTCAGGCGGACCGACCGCGCTGATCCTCACCCGCCAGAATGTCCCGGTGCTCGAGGGAACGTCGGCGGAAGGCGTTGCCGCCGGCGCCTACGTGCTCGCAGACGCCGACGATGCGGCGATCACGCTCGTCGGGACCGGCAGCGAGGTCTCGGTCTGTCTCGATGCAGCGGTGAGACTCGCGTCCGACGGGTTTGCTGCGAGGGTTGTTTCGATGCCCTCGTGGGAGCTCTTCGAGCAGATGCCGAACGACTATCGGACCGCGGTGATCCCCGACGACGTCGTGTCGCTCGCCGTTGAGGCCGGGTCTTCGATGGGATGGCATCGCTGGGTCGACGACGTGGTGGCGATCGACCGTTTCGGTTCTTCCGCACCCGGCGATGTCGTCATGTTCGAGTATGGGATCAACCCCGACAATGTCGCGGCTCGTGCGCAGGACTTGATCACTCGAATAACCCCTCAACGATGACCATCGACAATGGAGGTGCCATGACCCGTCTGCAGCAACTGTTCACCGAGCAGGGTCAGAGTCCCTGGCTCGACAACCTTCGCCGTGGGTGGATCACCAGTGGAGAACTCGAGGGCTGGGTTGATCGGGGCGTGCGCGGGTTGACCTCGAACCCGTCGATCTTCACCAACGCGATCCTGGGTTCAGAGGACTATGACGAGGAGTTCTCCGACGCTGTCGGAGCGGGCTTGGGTGTCGAGGATGCATATTGGCAACTCGTCACTTCCGATATTCGCGCTGCGCTCGACATTCTTCGTCCCGTGTACGACGAGTCGAACGGCGTCGATGGATACGTCTCGGTTGAGGTCGATCCGAAACTGGCTCGTGACAGCGCCAGAACCTGCGAGGCGGCGCGTCGACTGCACCAGCAGATCAATGCCCCCAACCTCTATGTCAAGATTCCCGGCACTGCCGAGGGCCTTCAACCGATCCGCACGATGATCGCCGAGCGTCGCAGTATCAATGTCACCCTGATCTTTTCTCTGGACCGCTACGCCGAGGTCATGGAGGCCTATCTCTGCGGACTCGAGGCGGCGCAGGGCGATTTGAGCGATATTTCGAGCGTTGCATCATTCTTCGTGAGCCGGTTGGACTCAGAGGTTGACCGGCGCCTCGACGTCATCGGCTCACCGAGCGCCTCCGAACTCAAGGGCAGGGCCGCGTTGGCCAGTGGGAAGTTGGCTTACGAACTGTTTCAACGAACGTTCTCGGGACCGCGCTGGGAAGCACTGGCGGAGCGCGGAGCACGAGTTCAGCGTCCTCTGTGGGCGTCGACCTCAACGAAGAACCCTGATTATCCGGACACGCTGTATGTGGACGGGCTGATCGGGCCCGACACGGTCAATACGTTGCCCGACAGCACAATGGCAGCATTCGAGGACCACGGAACCGTGGCACGCACGATCGACATCGGCCGAGACGAAGCACGAGCGCTGCTCGACGAACTGGCCCAGATCGGAGTCGACATCGACGAGGTCGCCGCGCAGCTCGAGACAGAGGGCGTGGCGTCGTTCGAGAAGAGCTTCGATGAACTCCTGGACGCGCTGAATGCGAAGGTCGACTCGATCAACTAGGCCCAGCGGCTCAGCGGCCCGCCCGTGGCTCAGCGGCTCAGCGGCCCGCCCGTGGCTCAGCGGCTCAGCGGCCCGCCCGTGGCCCGGCGGCCCGTGAGCGCAGCGAACAGGAGCGGACGGCAACGGGGGGTTGAAAACCTGTTCGCCGGGTTTAGACTCGGAATTGAACTGCAGCAGCCGGCAAGACGTTGCTGTGGGGGCTGTCGCCGCTGACGGAGCGGGCGACAGTCGCTGTGTCAGGCGCAACTCTTCGCGAGTGGTGTAGGCGCAGCGGGCACCAGAACGGTGCCGATCACGGACGCACGGCACCAGTAAGCCCAGTGCCTCCCACACCGTAGGAGAACACAGTTACCATTATCGAACGGGCGGTCCTGACGTGGAGTCAACTCGACCGAATGGTCCAAGCCCACCTCGACGGTTTGTCAACCGGAGAGGATCTCGCATATCTGAACGAACACAAAGGCGCCTGGGTTGAGAGCCTGTGGCGTCTGCTCGACGATGCCGACGATCGGCTCGCTGCCGCTCGTCGGGAGTTGCGCGGCGCTGAACGAAGTGTTGTATTGGCCGATCTTGACGCCGAATGCTGGTGCATCGACGCAGCCCTGACCGATCTGGTCGGCCCTGCCGATGAGAGCGAGTTGACCGTCCCAGCAGATCAGGCTCCGACCGGAGACGCCGTGGACTCCTTCGTCGGAAGCGTTCAGCTCCACCTGTCGCGCTCCGACGGTCGGATCGTTGCTTGGGCTTCGGGTCATCAACATCGACCTGAGAACCACGAATCGGTGCGGGCGCGGATCAAGGCTCTCGGCGGGGTGCCTTCGGACTGGGACCAGCAGGCCACGGTGAAGATTCCCGGAAGCGGCAGGGCCAGCACTGTTTCAGCTCCAATCGAGAAGGTGATCGGTTGGCTGGCGCCGCTCGGACGCACCGCCACAGACGAGGGCGTCGGTACCAGCGTGACTTGGATGGGATACGCCACTGCTGTGGCCATCAGGATGGTCAAAGAAGGTCACTTCGTCCCCCAACTGGCCCAGTCGAAACGTCGTCGCAAGGATCCCAAGAGCGATCACGGAACGTTCCGGATCCGTTGGATGCCGGCCCTCATTGACCCCGATGTGCTGGCAGGTCTGGTTCGCTCGGTGCCAGGGGCTGCCATGTTGGGCAGCCGTGAGCAGGAGAAGGAGAAGTTCACGCTCGCGGCTCTGGCCGATCTCACTGATGCCATCGTCGGCTTTGCAGCGGGCCAGTTGGAAACGCCGGCGGCACCGCCGGAGATCAACACTCGCAATGACGTCTCAGAGGCGGTGGTCGCGAACCTGAGCGGCGACACGTTCCAAGCTCCGACCAAGGTTGGAGGAGAACTGGTCCGTCGACTCAACCAGTGGGCCTTTCCAGTGCTGGGAACAGCCGGTGTGCGCCTCGTGGTGCAACTCGATGCTCCCGACGATGCCGGTGCATGGCACGTGGCTGTGTTGTGCGGGGACGACGAGGGGAACCTGATCCCTGCCGAAGTGGCGATCACGCTGGCGTCGAAGTTGAACTCGAAGGTCATCGTCGCCCAACTCTCGAGGCTAGAGCGTCTCTTCCCGGAGCTGATGCGTCTGGGGGGCCGTCGCCGGGGGGAGGTCTTCCTGTCCCAGGATGAAGCCTGGAGGTTGATGACCGAGTCCGGTGACCGGCTTCGCTCGGCCGGTTTCGAGGTGAGGGTGCCTCCTCTGCGGCGCCAGAAAGCGGTTGCCTCGCTGCGCCTGACTTCTGAGACTGACGAGACCGTCGTCGGGGCTCAACAACTTGCCAATGTTCGCTGGTCGGCAGTCTTCGACGAGGTGGAGCTCAGCGCCGCAGAGATCGCGCAGTTGGCGGCCAAGGCCCGTCCGCTGGTTCGCTCGCGCGGCCAGTGGGTCGAGCTGGACAAGGCAGATCTGGCCGAGGCGGCGGCAGCCTTGGCTGAGAGGGCTGACAAGACACGGCTCACCGGCGCTGACATGCTCCGGCATGCTCTCGGGCTGGAGGGCTCTCCTTTGGCGGGTGGTATCAACATCGTGGGTGAGGGCTGGGCCGCCGACCTGTTGCGCAGCGTCAAGAACTTCCCCGAGAATCCGACCACCAGACCCGACGGTTTCACCGGTGAGCTGCGCAACTATCAGGCCGATGCGCTGGTCTGGCTCGACTTCTTGGACGACGCAGGTCTGGGAGGCTGTCTGGCTCTCGATATGGGCCTCGGCAAGACACCGACGACACTGGCGAGCCTGGCGTCCTCTGAGGCCGGTACGGGCCTGGTGATCGCTCCCCCGGCGGTCGTCGGCAACTGGGCCAGCGAAGCTCGGACCTTCGTGCCAGGGGTGAAGGTCTTGGTTCACCACGGCGCCAATCGCTCCAAGGGATCGGCCCTGCGTGCGGCGGTCCGCGCGGCCGATGTGGTGATAACGACATACGGCACCGCGGTGCGGGACATGGACCAACTCTGCAAATTCAACTGGGGCAAGGTAGTGATCGATGAGGCTCAGGCCATCAAGAATCCACTGGCCGAGACGTCTCAACAGCTTCGTCGCTTGAATGCCGCCAGCCGGCTGGCGCTCACGGGCACACCGATCGAGAACGGTCTTGGAGACCTCTGGTCCATCATGGACTGGGCCAATCCGAGTCTTCTCGGTCCGCGGGCGCAGTTCATTGCCCAGTTGACACCGGCCCGCAACGGCAATGGACGTGCCAACGGCAGCCGCTCCGAACAGGGCGGCGAAGAGGCGCTCAGAGCCCTCAACGGCATCCTCGTCTACCGGCGGACCAAGGCTGAACCGACGATCGCGGCCGAGCTTCCAGACCGGATCGACGAACTTGACCATTGTCCGATGACTCCCGAACAGATCGGGCTCTACCAGGCCGTCATCGACAGTCTGATCGTCAAGACGACTACCCAGGAACCAGGAACCCCCGAGCGCAAGGGCGCGGTGCTGGCCGCGATCACTGCGCTCAAGCAGATATGCAATCATCCGCTCAACTACCAGTTCGACGACAAGGGCGTCGAGGGTCGTTCGGGAAAGCTCGCTCGACTCTACGAGATCCTCTCGCATGTCTTCTCGGCCGATGAGAAGGTGCTGGTCTTCACTCACTTCGCAAGCTGGGGTGCGGTAATGGCAGAGCACCTCTCGCAGTGGAGTGGCCACAAAATCTCCTGTTACCACGGTGGGCTGGCCCGCGGCGCGCGGGACCGTCTCGTGGCTGAGTTCCAGGAGTCCCCCGGCGCCGGCGCGATGGTTCTGTCGCTCAAGGCCGGAGGCACAGGCCTGAATCTGACCGCCGCCAACCATGTGGTCCTCTATGACCGCTGGTGGAATCCGGCCGTGGAGGATCAGGCCCGAGACCGCGTCTGGCGCATAGGACAGAAGAACACGGTGATCTGTCATCGCCTGGTCTGCCCGGGGACGATCGATGAGCGGGTCGAGGAAGTCGTCGCGGGCAAGCGCCAGATAGCTGATCTGACGTTGCCCAAGTCGAGTTCGATCGGCGACCTCAACGCTGACCAGCTGCAGGCGGTGCTCGGGATAGACGACGCGGCGTTGCTCGACGTCTATTCTGATGCGGAGGTCGCGTTCGCTGAGGCCGCTTCGTTCTCCGAGGCCGGCGGCGGTGATGAGATCGCCGAGCTTGGAGAATCCGACGGGCAGGTCCCGTCCGGTCCGGCCGGACCACGGACCATTGAACGAGGGGGTCAGAGGTCGTGACCGAGGACTCTGCCAAGGCACCGCGCAAACGCTCGCGGTCACGCAATCGCAAGGGCAATTCGGCGAATGTCAACGCCGGTCGCCAGAATTCACAACCCCGCGGGCGCAAGGCCGCACCCAAGGTCAACCCGGCCGAATTCTGGGGAGACCCCGAGACGCTGCGGATCGCCGATGAGACAGCGGAGGACTCGGGCGATGCAAGAGCCCTGCTCGAGTCTTTGGGGAGACCTCCTGTGCCAGGTCAGGAAACTGCGGCGCAGCGTTGGTTCACCCTCGTCTATGAGAGGGCTGCTTTCCTTGCCGGCGCACTGGCGGTTGCGGGAGAACTCGACAGGAGCGAGTAGCGTCTCAGATCATGCCGCACGATGATCTTCTCTGTATGCCGCTCGACGAGTTGATGGCGGACGCGCGCCAAACACGCGACGAGGCTCAAGGGAAGGTCGTGAGCTATTCGCCCAAGGTGTTCATCCCGCTGACGATGTTGTGTCGCGACAAATGTGGGTACTGCACTTTCGCGCAGCCCCCGGCACGTCTCGACCAGCCTTATCTGAGCGCTTACGAGGTCACCGCGATTGCGGAACGAGGTGCGCGAACGGGGTGCCACGAGGCGCTGTTCACGCTCGGCGAACGGCCGGAACGACGTTACCCGGCAGCTCGGGACTGGCTCTCTCGCCATGGCTACGACTCGACAGTGGACTATGTGGTGGCGATGGCGCAGCTGGTCCTCGATTCAACCGGGCTGTTGCCCCATGCCAACACCGGCGCCATGCACTCCGATGAATTGGCGAAGCTGCGCACGGTTGCACCGAGTCAGGGAATGATGCTTGAAACCTTGCGGGACGATCTCGAGTGTCATCGAGGTGCTCCCGACAAGGATCCGAAGCGTCGGCTCCAGACCCTTGAATGGGCCGGAGAACTGCGTATCCCCTACACGACTGGAATCCTTGTTGGAATCGGCGAGACCCGACAGGACCGGGTCGCTGCCCTGGAGGCGATCGCCGAGGCCCACCTTCGCCACGGACATGTCCAGGAGGTGATCGTCCAGAACTTTCTGCCCAAGGCGGGCACCGCGATGCACAACGCAGAGCCGTGCAGTTCCCAGACACACCTCGAGGCGATCGCGCTGGCTCGCTTGATCCTGCCGCCCGATGTGGCCGTGCAGGCGCCCCCGAACCTCACAGAGGACTTCGGTGACCTGCTCGCCGCGGGCGTCAGCGACTGGGGAGGGGTGTCCCCCGTCACCGCTGACCACGTCAATCCAGAACGCCCCTGGCCCGATCTTGAACGGCTGCGCGAGGTCACAGAGGCCGCAGGCCACACGCTGGCGCCGCGCCTGACGGCGCACCCGCGCTATGTCCGCGACCCGAACGAATGGTTCGACCCGGATCTTCACTTCGCGGTTATGGACCGGAGTGATTCAGAGGGTTACGGGCGCGATGATCCGGGCTCCGTCTGGCCCGAGCGCACCATGGAGAGGGCCAAGGTCGACGATGGCGCAGAGTTCGAACTCGTAGGAGAGCTCTCCACCCAGTGGTACGTGGGAGCGGGCGGAGACCCGGCCGTGCTGGTTCCCGCGCCCGGCAATGCAGGTGGAGTTGCCGGAACCGGCGGCGCTGTGGGTGAGGTCATCGACGGGGTGAGAGCCGGTGAGGATGTGGGGTTCGATGAGATCGTCACACTGTTCAAGGCCCGCGGACCTGAGGTGGCTGAGGTGGCACTCCTGGCAGATCAGCTGCGTTCCGAGATTGTCGGCGATGAGGTCACCTGGGTCGCCAACCGCAACATCAACTACACCAACGTGTGCACGTTCCGTTGCAAGTTCTGCGGGTTCTCGAAGGGCCCGCTGTCACTGAACCTCAGGGGCAAGCCGTATCTGTTGACGCTCGACGAGATGGCCGAACGCAGCATCGAGGCAGCGCAGCGGGGCGCCACGGAAGTCTGCCTTCAGGGTGGGATCCATCCCGACTTCGACGGCGACTACTACATCGATGTCGCCCGGGCGGTCCATGAAGCGGTTCCAGGAATTCACATACACGGATTCACCGCCCTCGAGGTGACCGAGGGTGCCAGACGCAACGGGGAACCCCTGGCGGACTATCTGGTTCGGCTCCGAGACGCCGGCCAACGCTCGCTCCCCGGAACCGCGGCGGAGATCCTGCACGACGACGTGCGCGCGGTGCTCTGCCCGGACAAGATCGACACCGAGGAATGGCTGGAAGCGCACCGCACCGCCCACGCAGTCGGGTTGCGCTCCAACGTCACGATCATGTTCGGCTCGATCGAACGACCCGAGCACTGGGCAGAGCACATCGTCCGCACGCGGGCGCTGGCTTCAGAGACCGGCGGTTTCACCGAATTCGTCGGCTTGCCGTTCGTTCACATGGCGTCTCCGATCTATCTTCGCCGCGCGGCAAGGCGTGGACCGACATGGCGTGAGGTGCTGTTGATGCACGCGATCGCCCGGATCGCCTACCGGGGTCGAATCGACAACATCCAGGGTTCCTGGGTCAAGCTCGGCTTCAACGCTGTCGGGCAGCTTCTGCAGGCGGGAGTGAACGACCTCGGCGGCACGCTGATGGACGAGAACATCTCCCGCGCGGCCGGCGCCTCCCACGGCACAACGGTGAGCGAGACTGATTTTCGGGATCTGGTCGAGCCCCTGGGCCGGACCTTGGTGCAACGCAGCACCCTCTACGGGCGGGTCGACCCGGCAACGCTGCCACTGGTGACGGCACCGGCGCGGCGCGCCACGATCCCAGTCGTGGCAACCACGGGAGTAGCCGGCTAACGGTCGGACGCGAACCTCTCGGGCCGATCTTGGGCCTGCTGGCCGTGTGGCGACCACGGGAGTAGCCGGCTAACGGTCGGACCCCCGAGCGCAACAGGTCAGAAGGTGGTTTCGCTGCGTTCGGCCAGCAGATGTATTGCTTTCTCGACTGCTCGACGGGCTCGGGTGAGGCGCTTCTCGTCGACGGGCAGTTCTTGACCACCGGCGTCTATCGACTCGCGAAGCCGCATGATCGCCAGATCGGCGAGTTCCTCAGAAATCGCCTCGAGCCGGTTGCAGATGTCCTCGAACTCGGAAGCCATTGGGGTTACCGTATCGCCGCACTCGACGCCAGAGGTTCGCGTTCTGCGCGATCGGCGTTACCGTCGTGGCAATGGATGAACCGGATCTTCGGGAGTGGATCAGCTTCTCCGATGCCGACGGTTCTACCTGGCACTTCGACCTCACGTTCTTGACCAGCAACTACGGCTGCATCTATGGGCGCGGGTGCCCCGGCGTGTTGACAGAACCGGCTCCTGAATATGAGCACGGGTGTTGCACCTACGGAGCGCACTTCGTCAGCGAAGCGGACCGCACCATCGTCGAGTCCCAGATAGCCCGCCTCACAGCCGATGAGTGGCAGTTCGCGGAGGAGGCCGCTCGAATGGGCGGCGCGGTCCACACCGACGATGAAGGCGAAACGGTAACCCGGATGATCGACGACGCCTGCATACTGCTGAACCGCCCGGGTTTCGCCAAAGGCGCCGGCTGCGCGCTCCATCAGGGGGCTGTCGCGCGCGGCGAACGCCCGATGGACTGGAAACCGGACGTCTGTTGGCAGGTGCCGCTGCGATACGACGCACACGTCGAGACCGGCGGCCACATCAACCACGTTCTGCGGGAATGGAAACGCCGTGACTGGGGCGAGGGCGGTTCCGAGTTCGCCTGGTGGTGTACCGACGATCCGTTGGCCTTCGGTGAGGATCGACCTGTCTGGAAGACCCTGCGGAGTGAGATAGTCGAACTCGTCGGCGCAGAACAGTACGAAAGACTAGTTGACTACATAGTGGGCCGTGACGACGCGAGTGAGGCGGCAAGTAATGGAACTAGAGTGTTCCTGGCTCACCCGCAGGTTCGCCGACGCCGTGAGAGCAACGGGGAAATGCCTGGGAACGACCGGGAAATGAAAGGCAGTTCGTGAGGAAGTACCTGGGTTCTGTGGTCGGCGGGCAGGACGTCCGACTGCTCGGCGCTTCGATCGCTATCGGCGTCGTGGTCGCCGGGGTTGTGGCGCTGTTCGAGACGCTGACCGAGTCTGTGCTGCTCCACTGGCTGTTCGACCAGTCGCTGGTGGTTCTGGTGACCGCCCCGGTGGTCGGCATCCTTGCTGCAAACGGGCTGCTGCGCTGGGTGGGTCGGGGCGCGAGCGGCTCCACCTCCGACGAGTACATTCGGGCGTTTCACGAACGGCATCCCCGCTTGCCGATACTTCAGTTGCCCGGCAAGCTGCTGGCTGGTGCGGCCACCATCGGCATGGGCGGTGCGGTGGGAATGGAGGGCCCCTCGATCTACGCGGGCTCCTCGATCGGACTCTGGGTGCATGAGAGGACCGGATCCTTCCTGAGGCGCGACAATGCTCGGCTGCTGCTCACCGCTGGAGCCGCGGCGGGAATCGCGGCGGTGTTCAAGGCACCCGCTACAGGCGTCATCTTCGCCATGGAGGCGCCCTATCGCGATGACGTGACGCCACAGGCTCTGCTGCCCTCCTTGCTGGCCTCTGCGGCGAGTTACGTGACCTTCGTCTCCATTGTGGGAACCGGGCCTGTTGTCCCCTTCCTGGCTGACAGCAGCGTTGCGTTCGGGCCGGGCGTCGATGCAGAGGCCGGTCTCTCCGTGTTCGGGGTGGATCTGATCGATCTGGCGGGA
Source organism: Candidatus Aldehydirespiratoraceae bacterium (assembly GCA_965208435.1). Lineage (GTDB taxonomy): Bacteria > Actinomycetota > Acidimicrobiia > Acidimicrobiales > Aldehydirespiratoraceae > VXYK01. The sequence continues at coordinate 3,760,981 of OZ242337.1, forward strand.
GCGCTGCTGTTGGGGATCGCCGCAGGCCTCGGTGGTCGCGGGTTCGCCTGGCTGGTGCGCCGCAGCAAGGCGGGCGCCAAGCGCTACTCGCTATCGAGGCGGTTGATAGTCGGTGGCATCGGTTTGGCGGTTCTCGCCTGGGCAGCGGAAGTGCTGTTCGAGTCTCCTCTGACGCTCGGCCCTGGAACCGAGGCGATGGCGTGGGTCGTGGGTGACCGTGGCCTGGGACTGATCGCCCTGCTGTTCGGTCTGCGGATGGCGGCGACCATCACAACCGTATTCGCCGGCGGGGTGGGCGGCCTGTTCATTCCGCTGGCTTCTCTCGGGGTGGTTCTCGGCGAGTTCGTGGGGCAGGTGATCGGTCAGGATGAGACCACCCTCTACCCGATTCTGGGTCTGGCCGCATTCTTGGGCGCTGGTTATCGGGCACCGATCGCCGCGGTGATGTTCGTGGCGGAGTCGACCGGCGGAGTGGGGAGCTTCGTGGTCCCTGCGCTGGTAGCGGCCGCGGTCAGCCAGGTGGTCGCCGGTCCCTCGTCGGTGGCCGACTACCAGCGCTCCGTGCGCCTCGGTCATCTTGAAAGACGATTCACGCTTCCGCTCACCTCGATCCTGTCGACCGACGTGATGACCGTTCCTCCTGACGCCACAGTCTCGGAGTTCGTCTATTTCCACGTGCTGGGGCGTCGCGAACGGATCGTCCCGGTTGTTGACGGGGAACAGTTCCTGGGGTTGGCACGCCTTGAGGACATCTCAGAGTTGGACCGCGGTGAGTGGGAGTCGACCGCCATCGGTGATCGGATGGCCACAGACCTGCCGGTTGCTCAACCGTCCTGGACCCTGCGCGACGCGGTGGCTGCCATGGGCGAGGCCGAGATAGATGTTCTGGCGGTGACAGATCCCAGTGGCGCCTTCATCGGTGTGGTCACCGAGGACGACATCTTGAAACTTGACGAGATCCTCGATGAGACGGGCAACTAGGCGCTGCCGTGCGTGAGGCTCTTGAAGTTATTCGTGGTTTCTCGACGCCTCACCGAGGACGGGATCGTCGGCCTCGTCTGCGAACTCGTCGGCCCAGGCCAGATGCTCGGGTTTCACCAGTTCTCCGCTGTCATCGTTGAGATCTTCGAGTAGTCGATCAAAGTCGCCATCATGTGAGCGTTTCAACTCACGGGCTTCCTCGTAACGCCTGTGTCGCCCCTTTTTCACTTTGCGAGCTCCAGTTTGACGGTCTGATGCTGTGCAGGGAGTGTATCTGCTGATCGCAGGAATCCGAAGGGATTGGCCACTATTGCTTCAACTTCGCTGATCAGGCGATTGTCTGGTTCGATCGCTGTTCGAGCACCACGACGTCGTTGTCGAAGGCCAGAGAGGCCTCACCGTCGACAAGGCGGCGAATGTGGTTGCCGACGAGTTCCGCGCGCCAGCCCTGTGCCAGCCGCGGATCGTCATCGCCTCGGAGGAAGGCCTCGACGTCGGCGCGGGTCGCCAACAGGGCCGGATCGATCTCGTTGACTCGGGCGACCTGGGCTGTCCAGGCGCTGGCGAGCGTCACCGCCGGTCGGTAGTCCCTGGTGTCAGCGTTGCGTTTGGGGTTTCTGGGTGGACGCCATCCCGACTCGAGGCCTTCCTTGACTGCCTTGAGGACCTCAACACCCTGCTTGCCCTTGACCATTCCACGGTCGATGCCGCGGATCCTGCTCAAGGCGTTCTGGTTGGTCGGCATCGCCTGGGCAATGGAGGCGACCGCAAGGTCGGAGAGCACGAATCGAACGGGCTGATTGAGAGCTGCGGCACGGCGCTCCCGCCATGCCGCGATGGACTGGGCCACCGCCAGTGGACGTCCCTTGAGATGACGGGCCTCCTTGATCCTGCTCCAAGCCTCGTCTGGGTCACGCGGCGCCAGATCCCGCGAACGCATGAGCTCACACTCGGCTTGGGCCCACGACAGGCGATTGCGGGCCTCGAGCTTCGAGACGAGCAGGTCGTGGATCTCCAGCAGCTGGGCCACGTCCGAGGCCGCATAGTCGAGCTGGGCGGCGCCGAGCGGGCGTTTCAGCCAGTCCGTGAAGCGGCTCTCCTTGGTTAGTGCCACACCCAGCTCGCGTTCGTGCAGGTAGGCCAGCGACGGAGTCGACATGCCGAGGAATCCTGCGGCGATCTGGGTGTCGAACAACCTTGCGGGGATTGCTCCGCATGCCAGATCCAGGATTTCGAGGTCCTGTCTGGCGGCGTGGATCACGGAGAGGGCATCGGAGGCCATCAGGGTCTTCAGGGGTTTCAGATCGACTGCGAGGGGATCGATCAACACGATCTGCTCGTCCCAGGCGATCTGCACCAGAGCGACCGTCGGCCAGTAGCTCTGCTCCCGATGGAACTCGGTGTCGAGCGCGTAGCGGTCCGTCCGGCTCAAGACGTCGACCGTGGCCTGCAGGTCGTCGGCCGTGTCGATAATCCGATAATCGGGCATGTGGCATGCTAACCAACCGCCACGCGGAGGTAGAGTCACCGCCAGTGTCTGACCAATCGAGCGCTCCCCCGGACTGGTACACCGACCCCGAAGACGAGTCGCAGTACCGGTATTGGGACGGCTCGGCTTGGACTCAGCACCGGGCCCCGCGCCACGTTGAGCAGGAACGCCCGGCGCTGCGCGGTCCGCTTCGACTGCTTGGCGACTCGTTCTCAACGGTACGCCGTCAGTGGCCCGGATATGCGCTCCCCGCGGTGTTGGCCATCGCGGCGCAGGTCTTGACTGTTGTGCTAGTCCTCTACAGCGCCGACCTGATTCTGATGGGTGAGTTCGACGAGGCTGTGGACAGGCTCTCCGATCCCGCCACGCCTGAGACTGAAGCCTATTTCGAATCGCTGGAAGCTGATTTCTCAGTGCTGAACTTCGTACCAGCAGCTATCGGCTTGCTTCTTTTGTGGCTCACGACCAACCTGCTGACGGCGGCAGCTTCGATCTTGACGGTCGGGAACCTGAGAGGCGAGAGCTTCACCGTGTCGAAAGTGTTTCGGCAAGCGTGGCGACGGGTCCCCCGGATCTTCGGGGTCGACCTTCAGATAGCGGGGCTGCTGGTGCTGATTCTGGCGCTGATCGTATTGAGTGGCGTTTTCGTGCCAGCTCTGCTCTTCTTGTTGATCCCAGCGACTCTGGTCGTCGGGTTCATGTCGGTAGCCATTCTCCCGGTGGTCTATGCCGTTGCCTCGGTAGGCCCGGACAAGGCGTCACTGCCTTACGCGGCTCGTCTAGTGCGTGGGCGATTCTGGGGGGTGTTCGGCCGCATGTTCCTCGTCAGCGCGATCGTCGGCGGCGGCAGCGTCCTGGTTACCAACGTGATCCCGTTGTTCGGGTTGTTCTCGTTGCTGGGAGAGTTGATCGTTGCAGCGATATCGGTTGCGTTGGCGCTTATTGGAATCGTCGCTCCAGCGATCCTCTACCTCGACTTGGGCGGCGAGACCGACCAGGAGCCTGAGACGGAGTCTGAGAGCACCTAGTTCAACCGCAGGGCTCGGGCAGTTCGTGGGGGTAGTCGGCGTCGTGGAACCATGCCGGGTCTCCGTCGGTGAACCAGGAGACCAGGAGTCCGTCGACGGCGTTCTTTGGTGCTCGCACCCCGGCTGCGAATGAACGCTCGAGGGCGTCGAGGGCGCTCCGGCGCCAGACTGCATGGAGCCATTCGGCTTGCCCCTCCGAAACTGGGACCGAAACGTCGGCTCGGCCGAGGTCGTCGCGCAGGGCGTTGACCGCGGCCGCACAGGGTCGGGTCAAGTCGCACGACAGCACGGCCACGGCCTCGGCCGAAGTGCTGCGCAGCGCCGTGATGATCCCACCGAGCGGACCCTGGGAGGGCCATGTGTCGGCTACGTAGGCCATGCCCAGGTCCGTGACTCTGGAAGCGTCGCCACCGACCACCACGACAGAGGCGGCGCCGGCGTCGCACAGCGCGGCGGCCACCCTCTGCAACAGGGTCAGGTCGTCGATCTCCACGAACGCCTTGTCTGTGCCCATCCGTCGACTGGCACCGCCGGCGAGCACCGCGCCCTCGAAGTCGACGGCGCTTTCAGTTGAATTCACCTCTGCGGCGGCCACTGCGGGTCGAGTTGACGAAGGAAGAGGGCGCAACGTTCGTCCTCGTCGGTTTCTCCGATGAGTGCCGCGCAGGCTTGCAGACCGGCCAGTGAGCGCAGGAAACCTCGGTTGGTCTCGTGGCGCCAGAGTACGTAGCCGCTCCCCCGCCAGCCGTTGGCCCTCAGGCGGTCCAGACCCCGGTGGTATCCCGTGCGGTAGGCGGCATAGGCCAGCGCCGGTTCGTCGAGCACATCACCCAGAGATGCCCAGGCAGCGAGCATTCGAGGCCACCGCGCACAGACCTGCGCAATAGCTGTGACCGGGTCGTCGGCATCCTGGGCGGCCTGCAGAGCCTCCAGTGCATCACTGGGCTCCGGGTCGAGAATCGTCTGGGAGGGCCCCGAGGAAAGCTGTACGTCGCTCATGGCCTGAGCCTACCGGTGCGGGACCCCCAGGCCGAGCGGGTTGATCCCGAACATGGTCTCGGCCGAGCGAGGCCGTGGCCCGAGCGGCCCCGTGAGCAGGGGAACAAGAGCGGAGCACGACGACTGTTGGGGCTCGTTAGCATGGCGCCATGTCAGCGGCAGCCCTTCCCAGTTGGCTCGACCCTGAGCTGTTGCAGTGGTTGATCGTGGTGGTACTGGCGGTCGTGGCATACCTGCTCTACATCGTGTTGCGCTTCGTGCGTCGCCTGGTGGCCAAGGTCGTGCTGCTCGTGCTCCTCGTCGGGTTGGGCGTGTCGCTCTGGGTCCAGCGCGCCGACTTGGAGGACTGCGCCCTCACCTGCGAATGCACCCTCTTCGGCCAGGAGGTCGTGATCCCTGTCGAGCAACTGCCGGAGCATCTGCGAACTTTCGACGCGAACGGTGAGGCGAGATGTTCGATCGGCTCAGAGTTTCTGACTTGACGTTGAGCCTGCAACCGGCTCGGTGACAGGTCCTACGGGACCCGTTCGATCCGCAGGACGTTGGTGGATCTGCTGCGGCTGTCTGAACCGGCGAGCACGCTCACCAATTCACCGGCTCTGACATGACCGGCGTCCTTGGCCAGGCGGATCGCTTCTCTGACCATCTCCTCGTTGCTGCCGCCCTTGGTGATCCGCATCGGTATGGTGCCCCAGCTCAGCGTCAGTTGCTGCACCGTGGGCTCGTTGATGGAGAAGCCGAGAATCGTGGCTTCGGGCCTGAACCTGGCCATTGAACGCACAGTGAAGCCCGAGCCCGAGATGCAGATGACATGGTTGATCCCAAGTTCTTGGGTTGCCCGCCAGGCGGCCATGGTCATGGCGTCGGTAACCGATGCCGATCCCCCGGAGTTGTCGGTCATGCGCACTTCGGCGAGTTGCTTGGCCCAGCTCTCGTAGTCCATCTCCTCATCGGCTCGCAGGGCGATCCGGCTCATTGTGCGGATCACGTTGACCGGGTCGCTGCCTATTGCGGTCTCGCCGGAGAGCATGACCGCGGATGAACCGTCGAAGACCGCATTGGCGACGTCGCCGGCTTCAGCCCTGGTCGGTGCGGGGCTGGTAATCATCGATTCCAGCATCTGGGTCGCGGTGATCACTGGACGACCACCGGCGATGCACTCCTTGATGATCGCTTTCTGCAGGTGCGGCAGGTCCTCGAGGGAGCACTCGGTGCCAAGGTCTCCGCGGGCGACCATGATCGCTCCTGCCGCCTCGATGATGCCGGCGAGATTCTCAACAGCGGCCCTCGTCTCGATCTTGGCGATCACCAGGGGGCCGCGCGGATGCGGTTCGACCCCGACGCGTCTTATGTCGTGGGCTGAGCGGACGAAGCTGACCGCCACCATGTCGACGCCCAATTCCACGAAGGCGTCGAGGGCGCGGAAATCGCTCTCTGTCGGTGTCGGCATGCGCAGCCGTTGCGACGGCAGGTGCACACCCGGTCGCCCCACCACCTCGCCGCCGTGGATGGCAGTGACCAACAGCTTCTCGCTCGATATGTCGGTGATCTTGAGAACGGGACCGCCGTCACCGATAGACAGCTGGTCGCCGACTTCAAGGTCGTTCAAGAGCCCTTCGTAGTCGACTTCGATCACGGATGCGTTCGAAGCGGTCTGCCCGACTCGAAGTTCGATGGTGCTGCCCGTTGTGATGTTGGTGCCTTGTTCATCGAACTTCGCTGCTCGCACCTTGGGGCCTGGCAGGTCGACGAGGATCCCGACCCGGGTCCCTTCGTCCTGTGCGACCGAGCGGATTCGCTGGTAACGCTCGATGCCCTCGTCGAGGGTGCCGTGGGCGAGACCGATCCGGGCAACGTCCATTCCGGAGCGGATCATCTCCCGCAGGGTCTGTTCGTCCTCTGAGGCCGGGCCGATCGTGGCAACGATTTTTGTGCGTCGAGGCATCCCTGAACGCTACTGGCTGCATCGATAAGAACGCGTGACCCTGTTGTGCATCGCGTGTGCATCGCGTTCGGGTGGTTGATGACGACGAGTATTGTGGCCGGGTGGCTGAGGTGCATCCGTTTCTGGCGAGTGAGGGTCCGATCGCTTTCGCCCATCGCGGCGGCATCAGCGTCTACCCGGAGAACTCGGAGCGCGCCTTCGGCCATGCCGTTGATCTGGGGTACAGCCACATCGAGACCGATGTGCAGGCGACCAGCGACGGTGTCGGCGTGATCTGCCACGATGATCGGCTCGACCGGACCACCGACCGCTCAGGTGACATCGCCGAGATGTCATGGTCTGAGGTCAGCAGGGCGCGGATAGGCGGCACTGAGCCGATTCTGAGGGTCGAGGAGCTGCTTGAAGCTTTCCCGGACACGCGGATCAACTTCGACCCGAAACGCGATGGAGCGGTGGAGCCGCTGGCGCGGGCGATTCAGGCCGCCGGCGCGCTGGACCGCGTGCTTGTTGGTGCGTTCAGCGACCGTCGGGTGGATCATGCGAGGCGGCTGTTGGGGGACGGTCTGGCTGTCGCTGCCGGCAGCCGAAGAGTGATGGCACTGCTGCTGCGTGCCAACCGGATTCCGGTCCCCTTCGAGGGGGTGGATGCGGCCCAGGTGCCGGTGCGCATGGGTCGCATTGAGATTGTCACGAGGCGATTCGTCGAGCACGCACACGAGGTCGGGATCCATGTCCATGTCTGGGGAGTCGACGATCCCGCCGAGATGCATCGGCTCCTCGACCTCGGTGTCGACGGGCTGATGACCGACGAGCCCGAAGTGTTGAAGTCTGTCCTCTGCGACCGGGGCGTCTGGGAGGCGTAAGGGACTATGGGGACAGGCAGTTGCGGGCCGGTCGTTGTTCTGTTGCGGTCCCCGACGTCGGTCCGCACCGGTTACGGCCTGTTGGGCGGTCGGTTACCTCGACCGGCAGCGTCCAGCATGATCGACCCCCAGAGCGCAGTAGGCGCGGGCGCGCGGCATCCATTTGCGACATCTCGGAGACGTTCGGCGCCCCCGCCCGACGGCCTGCCCTGCTGCATCGGCGGTGTCGTCCCCCAATTGGCGGGGTTCAAGCGCCACCCTCGCGGACACGAGCCCACTCAACGCATAATTCGCGTCGCCGAGCGAGGCGACATAGCCGCTGTCGCGCAGGTGGATGAGCAGTCCGCTCGCCTGTCTGCTGCTGATCCCCGTGTCCTGCGCTACTCTGGCGACGTCTGAGACCCCGTCTTGGCCGGCCAGCGACGCGAGCACGGACTTCTCTCGTTCGGTCAGGTCATGCCATGCGGGCATGCCGATGTTCTTCTCGACAGTCTTTTCTGCGGCGGCAACGGCCAACTCGACAGTGGCGGCGTCTATGGGCTTCTCGGGTGCGTCGGACAATCTCCAGGCTGCGTCTCCGATCACCTGCAACCGGTAGGGCGAACCGTTCACCGCTGACGCTGCCAGGTGCAACGCGTCGGCGGTGATCGAGCCGCCGGCGCCGTCAATCGGCGAAGCGATGCCCTTCATGGCGTCAATCTCATTGAGCGGCGGCAGTTCGTAGTCCTCGCATCGGTGAAAGAAAGTCATTTTGCGGTCCCTCATCAGGGTGTGACGCATCTCCAGGAGGCCGGCCCCGACGAAAGCAACCGGCAGGTTCGCTCGTCTCGTGACGTGTTGAATGTCGTTGGCGAGCCTCCGTCCTTCGCCCCTGTCCACCGCGTGCATCTCGTCCACCGTGAGCAGCACCGAAGATCCGTACTTCATTGCCTGATGAGCCAACACCACCAAATGCTCCCGGAGGCCCAACTTGGGCGACTCGAAGAAGTCCGTTGCCTCGAGTTTGCCCTCGAGCGGTCCGAGCCTGATCCCGAGGCTCTTGCCGACAGTTCTTCGGTCATGGCCTGTGCCCAGTTCCAAAGACTCATATGACCGTCCCGCATGGGCTATCGCCTGGGCGATGCGGTCGAGGAGCAGAGGCGTACCGGCGTCCAATGAAAGGACCACCCAGCCGTCAGCGGCTGCCCGGTCCTCGATTTCGTTGAGGATCGTGGTCTTGCCCGACCCTCGGACTCCCATGACAATGGTCGTGTACCACTTGTCGTTCGGGCCCGTCGCCAACCCGGAGCCGAGAGTGGTGAGCAGATCGTCGCGTCCGACGAGGGTGTTCGGTGTTCCACCGAAATGCGGAGAGAACGGAGTGCTTGTCGGCGGCCCCAGTCCTGAGGGTTCACGCATGTTGCTAACTATAGAGCACAATCACCAGACACAACACACAACTTCTAGACACAACACACAAATCCACGACACCTCTGCCGACTCACACGGGCGAATCGCGGAAACCGAAGGGAGTGCGTCTGACGTGTCTGATCAACTTGTTGACCGCTTCGTTGGGTCGCTGGTGACTCGGGCGTGGTGTCGAGGTGAGCATGCCTGGGTTCGCGGACTCGTTGCGTTCGGTGGTCGGACGATGATCATGGCCGGGTGGCACGTTGACTCGCGTGCGAGGTTAGGGTGAGCGGCCGTGAGTGGGGTGCGGTCGAAACTGATTGAGGTGGCTTTGCCGTTGGCGGCGATCAATGCGGCGGCGTCGCGGGAGAAGTCGATCCGCCATGGGCATCCTTCGACGTTGCATTTGTGGTGGGCTCGTCGCCCGTTGGCTGCTACTCGGGCGGTGATCTGGGCGTCGTTGGTGGATGATCCGTCCGGCGACGTGTCGTTGACGCCAGAGGAGCAGGAAACTGAGCGGCAGCGGTTGTTCAGGATTCTGGAGCGGTTGGTGGTGTGGGAGAACTCCAACAATGTTGACGTGTTGGCTGAGGCGAGAGCTGAGATTGACCGGTGCTTCCCGGACGGGCCGCCGCCGGTTCTGGATCCGTTCGCGGGTGGTGGGGCGATTCCGTTGGAGGCGCAGAGGCTTGGACTCAAGGCGCTTGCAGGGGACTTGAATCCGGTGGCGGTGTTGATCAACAAGGCGATGATCGAGATACCGCCAAGGTTCGCCGGTTCGCCTCCGGTTCATCCGAGTATCGAGAAGACGTTGAACACTTGGGAGCGGGCACAGGGCCTGGCTGCTGATGTGGAAGCCTACGGAAAGTGGATGCGCGACGAGGCGCAACACCGGATCGGGCATTTGTATCCCGATGCCACCGGCCCTGATGGGGAGAAGCTCACGCCGATCGCGTGGATCTGGGCGCGCACAGTCGAGTCGCCTGACCCGTCATGGCCGGGTCACGTGCCACTCGTGGCTTCGTGGACGCTGGCCAACAAGCCGGGCAAACCCAAGGTGTGGGTCGAGCCGATCATTGACCGCCAGACCCAGACCATCAGCTACGAGATCCGCGAAGGCGGCGAACCCACGGTCGAGCGGACTGTTGGCAGGGGTGGGGGAACATGCTTGGCGACGGGTTCGGCAATGGCGTTGGCGTACGTGAGGGCTGAAGGCTTGGCAGGCCGTATGGGTCAACAGTTGCTTGCAGTCGTCGCGGAAGGACAACGAGGCCGCGAGTACCTTCCCGCGACCGCCGAGCATCAGAGCATCGATGTGGAAACCCCTGAACTCTCCTTTGGTGCTATGCCTACGAAGCACCGGAACTTTCGAGCCTGCGCGTAAACGTGGGGTTGGGGGTGGTTGAGGGTCCCTGAGTTGGGGGTGGGGCCCTGCTGGAATCGGTGTTTGCAATATCCAACGATCCAGGAGGGCCCCGATGGCTACAGATGTTATGCGGGTGCGGTTGCATCTGCGCCAAATTCGTGTGTTGGAGGTGGTTGAGGACACCCCGGCAGTGTTGAGAGTGAGAGTCGAGTCGACCGAGCGGCGGCCTCGGTGTCCGCATTGCGGGTTCAAGTGCCACAAGGTTCATGACACCCGCGAACAGCAGGTGCGTGATCTGGAGGTGTCGGGGCGACCAACGACGTTGGTGTGGGCGCGGCGCCGTATGGTGTGCGGCAACTGCTCAGAGCGGTTCATAGAGGACCATGACGAGTTCGACGGCAGGTTGACACGCCGGTTGGCGCATCGGCTGGTCGCGGACGCGCAGGTCATGTCGATCCGTGCTGTGGTGCGCCGCCATGGTGTGCACTGGGCTGTGATCAACACGCTGGTGCGGGCCTGGTCGGGGCTGATCGCTGAGCATCGCCGCAGTCAACGGTGCAAGGTGCTGCTGGTCGATGAAACGTCGATGCGTAAACGGCACCGCTACGTGACGGTGATCGTCAACGGCGACACCGGCCACACCCTGGCAATGGTCGAACACCGCTCCAGCGCAGCATTGACCCAGTTTCTGATGTCGCAGCCACACCGGTGGCGCCGTGGTGTCAAAGTCGTCGTCACAGACGGATCGGCCGCCTACAAAGCCTCCATCGGCGCCTGTTTGCCACACGCGCGTCATGTGCTGGACCGGTTCCACGTCATCAGATGGTTCACCGCCGGTTTGGCCGCGGTGCGCCGCGACGTCCAACGCCGAGACGACGGCACCAAACCCGTCTTCGATCCCGAGGTGTTCCGTGCCCGGTTCCTGCTCACACGTCGAGGCGACACACTCACCGACACCGACCAGGCCCGCCTCGACAAACTCTTCGAGCAACACCCCAGGCTGCAAACCGGCTGGAACGCCCTGCAAGAACTCCACGGCCTCTACCTAGCCGAAGACCACGACGGCGCCCTTCAAGCGCTCGACAGGTTCTGCGACCTCTATGAGACCGGTGAACTGCCCGAGTTCCACAACATCGTCGACACCATCATCGCCTGGTCCACCGAGATCCTCGCCTGGCACCACACCAACCGGCCATCCAACGGCCGGATCGAAGGCACCAACAACCTCCTACAAGTCCTACGACGAACCGCCCACGGCTTCACCAACCCCACCAACTACGAAGCCCGAGGACTCCTGATAACATGACCACCCAACCGACACCAGCAACCCCACATCCCACATTTACGCGCAGGGCCGAACTTTCAGACTCCGGGGTATGGCATGGGGAGGCTGGAGGATTTGTTCTCGGCACGGCAGTTGGTGGCGTTGACGACGTTTTCGGGTCTGCTTGTGGAGGTTCGAGAACAGATCCGGGCGGACGCCGTAGCGGCTGGTCTGGCTGACGACCAGACACGGTTGCGTGACGGCGGACGAGGTGCTGTCGCCTACGCGGACGCCATCGTTACCTATCTGGCGTTTGCAATTGATCGTCTCGTAGATCGAAATTGCACGATCTGCTCTTGGGATTCTTCGCGCCAACATGCCCGAAATGTGTTCGCGCGCCAAGCGATTCCAATGTCTTGGGACTTTACGGAGAACAATCCGATCGGACCCTCATCGGGCAGTTGGAAAAATTGTATTTCTGGAATTGCGAAAGCGCTTGAACACTTACCTGCCTCATCGGCAGGCGAGGTTCGGCAGCGGGATGCTCGAGCACGGGTGTTGGAGTGTGCGGGTGCTGTGCTCTCGACTGATCCGCCGTACTACGACAACATCTCTTACGCAGATCTGTCGGATTTCTTCTATGTGTGGTTGCGGCGGAATCTTGGTGGTGTGTGGCCGGTTGAGTGTTCGACGCTGCTCACGCCAAAAGCCGAGGAGTTGATCGCCAACCGCTACCGAGCTGGCTCAAAGGAGCAGGCCGAGGAGCATTTCGAGTCTGGTATGGCCGATTTCATGGCTCAGGTCGCACACAGCCAGCCGGGTGGTGTTCCGGCGACGATCTACTACGCGTACAAGGCGACCGAGACCAAGGAAGGTGAGATCCGCACCACCGGCTGGGACACGTTCCTTCAAGCCGTGCTTGACGCGGGCCTCCAAGTCAACGCCACATGGCCGATGCGCACCGAGTTGGGGAATCGTTTGGTGGCGTCGAAGAGCAACGCGTTGGCATCGTCGATCGTTCTCGCGTGCCGTCCGCGGGCGGTGTCGGCCTCTCTGGCGACCCGCGCCGAGTTTATTGCGGCGCTTCGCAGCGAGCTTCCGGAGGCGGTGCGGTTGTTGCAGTCGGGCAATATCGCGCCGGTAGACATGGCCCAGTCCACAATCGGGCCGGGGATCAAGGTGTTCTCCCGCTACGCCCGGGTGGTGGAGGCCGACGGGTCGTCTATGTCGGTGTCGGTGGCGTTGCGGATCATCAACGATGTGCTCGGTGAGATACTCGACGGTGAGGAGGCAGAACTTGACACCGACAGCCGGTTCGCGCTCGCCTGGTTCGCGCAGCACGGCTACAACCCGGGGCCCTCAGGCGACGCCGACAGCGTCGCTCGGGCCAAGAACACGTCGCTGGCCGGTATCGAAGAGTCCGGTATCGGCGAGGCCCGCGAGGGCAAGTTCAGGTTGTTTGAGCGTGATGAGCTCGACTCAGACTTGGTCTCCGTGGAGGACTCGCGTCTCACGGTGTGGGAGGTGCTGCAGTATCTTGTCGCCGCGTTGGAGAGGTCAGAGTCAGAAGCCGCGGGACTGCTGCGCCCCCTCGGCGGCAACGCCGACCGTGCCCGCCAGTTGGCTTATGTGCTGTACGCCAAGGCCAACGATGCGGGCTGGGCCACAGAAGCCGGCGCCTACAACGCCCTCATCACCGCCTGGCCCAACCTCACCTCCGCAGCAGCCGTCGCCAGCCAACAAACCCTGCTCTGATTCGGCGAGAAGCTCAATCGTCAGCTACGTCTTGGTCAGCGTGGGGATCCCGACCTGAGCAGCGACCGGTGTCCACAGGTCGGCCGTCTCGACCGGCGTCTCGATGGAGATCACGAGCCCGTAACGGATTCCGAACTCGCTTCTGTCGCGTTTCGGTTGTTCCTTCCACCAGCCCGTGACGGGGAAGACGGCGATCCGGTCTCGTGAAGCAAGCTCGACGGCGGTGCCGTCCCAGAAGTCGGCGTGGAGTGAGCCGCGGCTCCGTGCCTGACTTCCAAGCTGCCAGCCGGCCGAGTCTCCACCGGCAGGGCGCTGTTCTTCTTCGTCGAGCGCACGCCGGTTCAAGCGCTTCTGAAATTCGTCGTTCGTCTCGTCGGGTCGTTTCAGCTCAAAGCGAAGCCCGTGCGACGCGTAGCGGTAGCGGTGACGCCACCCGCGGCGAGCGGGGTAAGGCTCAATGAAGTAGGAGAGTGTGACCCTGAGTCGCACGGGTGCTTCAGCTAGATCTGCGAGCACCTCCGTCGGCCACGGCAGGTCGTGGGTGTGCATCTCCCGAAGGCGCTTGTCGTCGAACGGCTTGATCGTGCTCTGGAGAACGAGCGTGAGCGCGTCGCCAGCACTTCGTAGTGCGCGGTCTGTGCTTGGCACCCCGAACCCATATCGCCGCACGAGTGCTTCACGTGCCCGGAGGCCCTGTGCAGCATTGAATTGGCCTCTCATAGCCGGGGTCCACTCAGCGGAGTGGACGATTAACGCCCGAATCGTCTCGGGCCACAGGCTCGGGTACTCCGCAGCCACGGTCGCCGCGAGTCGGCTCGCCTGAGAAGTCGCTGCACTGGTGGCATTCGCTACGGTCAGTAGTCGTTCGTTCGGCCGGTGGTGGGCAGTTAGCAGCTGGAGCGATTCAGGCCAGTCGACGTCGCTGTCAGGGCCAGGAGACCGAGCGGCGTTGCCGCCTTCCATCACGATCTCCGGCTTGGCCGGCCATTGCCGCTGAAACGACACCGATGTGCGACTGAATGGTGAGAGCTCACCTGCAGGGGCGATTGGTGCCCAGCCCTCGAAGTCGCTGCCCGACGCCTCGACATCCACAAGTTCGGTGAAGGCTCCCACGCTCAGTGCGTTCCACGCTTGCGCAGGACTCTCGACGGGTTCGAGATCGCTTCGCTCCAGGTGATCCTCGCCCGGATCAAGTGAGCGGACGTTTCCCGCAGAGACGAGAAACAGCCGGTGATCATCAAAGCTTCCCTCGTCCAGATAGCGCAACTCACCGTTTGCGGCTTCAAATCCCCGCCCTATAGCGAGGGCGTCGACTGCTGCTGACCACGAGGTTGGTATCCCTGCCATGCCGTCGTCAGGTGCGGTGACAGCCATTGAGAACGCTCGGTTGCGGTCTGGGACTTGGATCTCGGACCGGTGGACCGCATCAGCGGTTACTGCGCCGTACAGTTCAGGATCGTTGGCCGCTGGCGGTGGCGGCAAGATCTTCACGGATTCAAGGCGATGACGTGGCCGAACTGCGCCATTCGATTGCAGCGCGCCGGCCAGATCCCCGTACAGGGCCAGGCCCGCCATCGCCGTGCCGTGCCCGTCGTGATCTGACGTTCCCCAGCGGGGTTCACACGCATGGGAGTCGCCGTCGTCCAACGCACCTTCTAGGAGTGGATGCAGCCTGTTGACCCCAGTATCTAGAATGCAGACAACCGGAGCGTCGACCCCGGCGTGCTCTGTCCGATCGACGAGGTCATTCACCCATTCGGATTGGTCGACGGGGTTCGCGGCATTGAAGAACTCCGCGGTCACCCTTGCTGGCCGGAGCTCCGCGAGGTCGTCCAGCAGGTCGAGCGCTGAAGCCAACTGCTCGGCGGTGGTTGTCAGGGTGAGGATCAGCCGCTACCAGAAACATGTTGCCGCTCCCGAAGAGCCGCTTTCAACATCGCCGTCGTAACACGGTCCTTCTCTGACAGAATCGCTCCTTTCGCTGCCTGCTCACATGCAAGGGTCAGGTCGGCGTGGCTCAGGCCTTCTGCCGCTTGATCGACATCGGTCCAGCGGACTTCTTTCGTGTTGACCGAAGCAAGTCGGTGACGTATGACCTCGCGTGCGATCTTCGGGGATGGCAACGGGTATTCAATAACCGAGTCGAAGCGCCTGAACATCGCTCGATCGAGGAGTTGCGGATGATTGGAGGTCGCGACGACCACGCTTTGGGAATCGTTCGTATCCAAGAACTGTAGGAACGAGTTGAGCACTCGGCGGATCTCACCGACATCGTTTCCCGAAGAACGGTCGCCGGCAAGAGCATCCACTTCGTCGAAGAGGTACACGCCGCGGGTTTCTTCAACAGCGTCGAAGATCAATCTTAGCTTCGCTGCGGTCTCGCCCATGAACTTGGTGATGAGCACTTCGAGGCGGATCATGAAGAGCGGGAGGCGAAGCTCGCCTGCGAGCACTCGGCCAGTCATTGTCTTTCCTGTGCCGGGAGAACCGATTAGCAGAAGGCGATGCTGGGGGTGATAGCCATGCTCACGTAGGCGATCGGCTTGCCGTTGTTCGGTCAGCATCTGTTCGACCCGGTGAAGCACCTCCGCCTCAACAGCCAGGTCCGATAGCCGTTCGTCGGGGTAGCTGACCGCCAAGAGCCCCGCAAGTTCGCCCCGCGGCTGGGTCACCGGAACTGGCCGAAGCGACCGAGGGGACTCCGACCCTGCCTTCGCCTCGTCAACCAGGTCGCGCAACTCTTGGGCCAACTTGTTATGTCCACTTCTCGCCGCGCGGGCTGCCACCTGCAGGGCCACAGAATAAAACTGGTTCTCGTCCCCCGATGCATGGCTGCGGACAAGCGCCTTCAGTTGATCCGCAGTCGCCATGATGCCTCCTTCTGTGGAGTCTAATCAGCAACGCGGCTAGTCGTCTTTGAGGGCGACCGCGTTGGGGGTGACGTTCATCTTCGGTTCGTATTCGGCGGCCGTCACATCCACGGCATCGCGGCGGAGGCTGGCCTTGAGCTGCTCGCGGCATGATTCGCAGGGGCCGTAGTACTCGACTTCGCACTCTGTTGCGCAGCGCGGACAGGTGATCTGCAGAAGTTCCATGAGTGCAGTGTGGCGCGTTCGAGAGGCCGGCCGGGTGACCCGATCTGAGAATGTCGCGATTTCGGATATGATCCCGCATCGCGTAGGAGAGGGCAGTCATATGGACGGTGACCGAAGCCCCGTGTCGGAGTCGCAGGTTGTGGTGATCGGTGCGGGTCCCGCTGGGCTGACCGCCGCCTACCAACTCGGCAAGTACGGTCGGAGCGCGCTCATCGTGGAAGCAGACGATGTGGTGGGCGGAATCTCGCGCACCGCGAAGCGGGACGGCTGGCGTTTTGATATCGGCGGTCACCGCTTCTTCACGAAAGTCGCCCCGGTGTCGGACCTCTGGCACGAGATCCTCCCCGCGGAGGACTTCCTGTTGCGGCCCCGCATGAGCCGGATCTTCTATGAGGGGAAGTTCTACGACTACCCCCTCAAGGCCTTCAACGCACTCAAGAATCTGGGAATCGTGGAAGCGGTCCGCTGTGTGATGTCCTACTTCTGGGTCAAGATTCGGCCGCCGCAGGATCAGACGAAGTTCGAGGGGTACGTTGCCGCCAAGTTCGGTTGGCGGCTCTACAAGACCTTCTTCAAGACCTACACCGAGAAGGTCTGGGGCGTGCCGGCCGATGAACTCGAAGCGGACTGGGCCGCGCAGCGAATCAAGAACCTGAACCTGTTCAACGCGATCACCAGCGCGATCCTTCCCAGACGGAACTCCAAGGGCATCACCAGCCTCATCGAGGAGTTCGAGTATCCGCGCCACGGCCCCGGAATGATGTGGGAACGATGCACCGAGTTGGTCACCGAGCAGGGCAGCACAATCGAGTTCAACTCGAAAGTCACCAAGATCCGTCACGCTGACGGTGTTGCCACCGAGGTCGTCACGACCGGCCCGGAGGGTCGACGTGCACACGAATGCGACGCGGTCATCTCCTCGATGCCGATCCCCCGGCTCGTGGAGGCGATGGATCCTCCCGCTTCGCCCGAGGCCCTGCGCGCCGCCGCCGAACTCAAGTTCCGCGACTTTCTGACAGTCGCCCTGGTGGTCCCCGTCGAAGACGGCTTCCCCGACAACTGGATATACATCCACTCCCCCGAAGTCTCGGTCGGCCGGGTGCAGAACTTCGGGTCGTGGTCGCCGGAGATGATCCCGGTACAGGGCAAGACATGTCTGGGCCTCGAGTTCTTCGTCAACGAGGGCGACGAACTCTGGGAGAGCGACGACGAGGACCTCGTAGCTCTGGGGACCAGGGAGATGGCGACCCTCGGCCTGCTGGACCCCGCCCGAGTCGAGCGGGGGTATGTGGTGCGGATGCCCAAGGCGTACCCGATGTACGACGCTGCCTACAAGGCGAACGTCGACACGCTGCGCAGCTGGCTCAGCGACGCTGCACGCAACGTTCACCCGGTCGGTCGCAACGGGATGCACCGCTACAACAACCAGGACCATTCCATGTACACCGCGATGCTCACCGTCGAGAACCTCGTCAACGGCACCAGCCACGACGTCTGGGAGGTAAACGTCGAGGCGGACTACCACGAGGAACGCAAGGCGGGCGGAGGCTGATGGCCGCGCCGCTCTGGGGGCCGCTTCGATGAGCGGGTCTGGCCGTGAACGGACGATCGTCGTCGTCCCGGCGTACAACGAGCAGGAAGCGCTGCCCTCTGTGCTCGCTCAACTCGCCGCGGTGGTGGGCGACCTCGACGTGATCGTGGTTGATGACGGTTCGAGCGACTCCACGGCGACGGTGGCGCGCGACGCCGGTGTGCGATGCATCGTGCTGCCCTTCAACCTCGGTATCGGAGGGGCGCTGCGGGCCGGGTACCGCTACGCGGTCGACCACGGTTATCGGCGGGCCGTGCAGTTCGACGCCGACGGTCAGCATCGCGCCGATCAGATCGGAGTGCTGACCGCAGCGCTCGATTCGGGCGCCGACCTGGCGGTCGGCTCCCGCTTCCTGGAGGGGGACTACGACGTCGGGCGGAGCCGGGCGGCGGCGATGTGGGTGCTGAGGGTGGGCGTTCGGGTTATCACCGGGCAGTCCTTCAGCGACACGTCATCGGGGTTCAGGGCGATTCAGGGAGACCTGCTGGAAGTCTTCGCTCGGGAGTACCCCGTCAACTACATGGACTCCGTGGAGACCCTCGTCGAGGCCTGTCGCCGGGGGTACACCGTCGTTGAGGTTCCGGCGTTGATGAGCCAACGCGCCGGCGGAGTGCCGTCGCAACGTCCGTTGAGGCTGGCCTACCACTACGCCCGCCTGATAGTTGCTCTCATAGGCTCCCCCCGCCGCAGAACCAGATCCGCCCGCGAGCCGCGTTAGTTCGGCTCCGGTTGCGCCCGGCGACAGCACCGCGTTAGTTCGGCTCCGGTTGCGCCCGGCGACAGCACCGCGTTAGTTCGGCTCCGGTTGCGCCCGGCGACAGCACCGCGTTAGTTCGGCTCCGGTTGCGCCCGGCGCTAGCAACGAGTTCTTCCGTGAGGGTGTTCTTTGGAGCTGATCCGCGCCGGTGGAGGCCCGTAGCGGCCCCGAAGATGATCCCAGACCGCGAACAGCCGGCCACGAATCGACCAGTGCAGCCCCCGTGCAGGTGCATAAACGAGTCCCACCGGGATCTGGACCAGCGCCACGGCTATACGAAACAGCGAGTTCCTGACACCGAAGTGTTCACGAAGCATCAACAGCGTGTTGCGCAGCTGCAGGTAGGCGACCCGTTCGACCGAGGAGCTCATGCCGGGGTTGCGGACCTCGGCTCCCCGGACCACCCCGCACGACCACCCCGCTCTGGCGGCACGAATACCCAATTCGGCCTCTTCGCAGTAGGCGAAGTAGCGTTCGTCGAACAGGCCGACTTCGGCCAGGAAGTTCCTCCGGCACATCATCAGCGTTCCGTGCGGATAGTCGGAGGGGTCGAATCCCTGGGTCGCGGTCGGCTCCGCGTCGATCGAGCCGAGGAACGGCTGGATGATCGGACGTGCGTTGTCACCCACGTCCGCGCTCATCAGCCCGACCCGCGGCTTGTCGGCAACGGCCGCCAGCATCTTCTCGATCGTGTCTGGGTTGGGCACCGCATCATGGGGTGCGAGCGCCACCCATTCCCCGGTTCCGCGTTGCAGGAAACGTCTCATACCGACGTTGGCCCCGGGCCCGAACCCGAGGTTGTGGCCGGTGATGATCAGTTCGGCTTCGCCAACGAGCGTGGCGAGCGCTTCTGTGGTTGAGGCTTCGCTGCCGTTGTCGACGACTGTCACCTGCGTGGGAACCGTCTGCGACCTGAAAGCCTCGACGGTGCGTCCTATCTGCTCGGCACGGTTGCGGTGAACCACCACAACCGTCACCGGTTCGGTGTCGGAGAACACGGTCATTGTCGGCCAGCTTGCTGCGCGTCGTGAGAGTTGGGCAACCCGGCCGCTAACATGCGTCGGTGTCGCGGGTGCCTGAACCACCGGAATTCGCATTGTCGGCCGACGCCCCGCCGACGGTCGGAAAGATCGGCGACCTTGCCGCCGAAGCAGGGATCGGACGTGTCCACATGCTGGCCTGGCGCGACCTCGCCGACGTGGAGGCGGGCGGTTCAGAGATCCATGCTTCCACGGTGGCCTCTCTGTGGGCACAGGCAGGCGTGGAGGTCACGATTCGAACTTCATATGCGCAGGGTTCGTCGCCTGAAACGACCCGTGACGGCTACCGGGTAATCCGCAGAGCAGGGCGATATCTGGTGTTTCCGCGGGCCGCGTTCGCTGAGGCGACGGGTCGTCACGGCCCCCGCGATGCGCTGGTCGAGATCTGGAACGGGGTGCCCTTCTTCTCACCTGTCTGGGCGCGGGGCCCACACGTCACCTGGTTGCACCATGCGCACACCGAGATGTGGCCGCTGGTGCTCACCCCTCGGCTGGCCCGGATGGGACAGTTCCTCGAGAGCCGACTGGCACCCCCGTTCTACCGTCGGACACAGGTGGTGACGCTCAGCGAGTCGAGCAAGGCGATGCTGCTCCAACGGTTGGGGTTTCGAGATGAGAACGTGCATGTCGTGGCGCCCGGGATCTCACCGATGTTCTCGGGGGCCGGCGAGAAGTCTGAGTCGCCGAGTGTGCTGGCGGTTGGTCGCCTGATGCCTCCCAAGGCCTTCGATGAGCTGATCGAGGCGATGGTCCGGGTCCGTGAGGCTGTGCCTGCGACTCTGACGATTGTCGGTGAGGGCTACGCCCGGGATGCTCTCGAGAACCAGATCTCGCGTCTGGGAGCTGAGCATTGGTGTGAGCTGTCGGGTCGGGTCGACGATGAGACCTTGGTCGGGCTCTACCGATCCTCGTGGGTTGTGGCTGCCACCTCGAAGAGTGAAGGCTGGGGCATGACCCTGACGGAGGCCGCAGCATGTGGCACTCCCGCTGTTGCAACGAGGATCGCCGGCCATACCGATGCCGTGTCCGACGGCGTCACGGGCCTGCTGGTTGATTCTCCGAACGGTCTCGTCGAGGCGCTGGTGAGTGTATTGAGCAACCTGGAGCTGCGCGACCGCATGGCTGAGGCGGCCCGCCGACGGGCACTCGGGTTCACCTGGGAGCGCACAGCCTACGACACGATGGCGGTGCTCGCCTCGGCTGCTCGACGCACCCGCCATGGGTCGTAGCCGGCTGAGTCGCCGACTGGGCCGCGCGGCCCCACTGACCGTTGCAGCGGTCGTTGCCTACCTGCCATTGATCTTCTCGAGCCCGGGCAAGGTCGGCGCCGACACGAAGACCTACCTGTATCTCGACCCGTCACGCCTGTTGGCAGAAGCGTCGTCACTGTGGGACAGCGACGTCGCTCTGGGGACTGTGACTCACCAGACGATCGGCTACCTGTGGCCGATGGGTCCGTTCTATTGGTTGGCCGAGACGCTGGGAAGCCCGGACTGGCTGGCTCAGCGCCTCTGGCTCGGTTCGATCCTGTTCGCGGCTGCCGCGGGAGTCCGTTATCTGCTCAAGACGCTCGACTGGCGCGGCGGCGGTCTGCTGGTGGCGATGCTGGCCTACGAACTAAGTCCGTACGTTCTGCACTATTCGGCTCGCATCTCGGTAGTGCTGCTGCCGTGGGCCGGCCTGCCCTGGATGATCGCCCTCACCATCCGAGCGGCCCGCCGCGGGGGTTGGCGCTATCCCGCCTGGTTCGCGCTGGTGGTGGTCACGGTCGGTTCGGTTAACGCCACCGCTCTGCTGCTGGTGGGGCTGGCTCCGGTGCTCTGGCTCGTTCATGCCGCAGGAGTCGAACGGTCGATCACGGCGCGCAGCGCAGTCGGGGCTGCGTTGAGGATCGCCGTGACCTCGGTTGGTGTGTCGCTGTGGTGGATCGCCGGTCTGGCGCTTCAGGGCGCCTACAGCCTGCCAGTGACCCGTTACACCGAGACCTACGAGGTGGTTGCGGATGCCGCGACGGGTCCCGAGGTGTTTCGGGGGCTCGGTTATTGGTTCTTCTACGGCAACGACAAGTTCGGTCAGTGGATCGAGCCGAGTGTCGAGTACACCCAGGGGGTCTGGCTCCATTTCTTGAGCTTCGGGCTGGTCGTGTTCGCGCTGTTGGGAGCGGCGCTGATCCGTTGGCGGCATCGTTCCTACTTCGTGCTGCTGGTCGCTGTCGGCGGGCTCGCGGCGATCGCTTCGCATCCCTTCGACAACCCCAGCGCCCTGGGTTCGGTGTTCAAGGCGTTCACAGAGACTGACGCGGGCCTGGCGCTGCGCTCAACTCCCAGAGCGCTGCCGATGCTGGTCCTGGGGGTGGCTGTCCTCCTGGGGATGATCGCCAACGCGGTGCAGCGGCGCCGGCCGGGCCCGGGCCGGGCCCTCGCGGTTCTGATCTGCGTTGCGGTCGCGCTCAACAATCCGGCGATGTGGCGGATCCGCATGATTGAGGAGCACCTGCACCGTGATGAAGCCATCCCCGAGTACTGGATTGAGGCGATCGCGAGCCTCGACGGCTCCGGCCGCGGGGGCCGGGTGATGGAGGTTCCCGGGTCGGACTTTGCGTCTTATCGCTGGGGCAACACTGTTGACCCGATCACCCCCGGACTGCTGGACCGCGGCTATGTGGCTCGAGAGTTGGTCCCGTTCGGGTCTGCACCCTCAGCCGCGCTGCTGGCGGCGTTCGACCGCCGCTTCCAGGAGGACTCCCTCGACCTCGATTCGGTGGTGCCGGTTGCTGAGTTGATGTCGGTTGACGACTTGGTGCATCGCGGTGACCTGAGTTTTGAACGCTTCCGCACTCCCCGCCCGGCGACGTTGGCGGACCAGTTGGCCCGCACGCCGGACCTGGGGCCCGGTGTCGGTTTCGGCGACCCGATTCCGAACGTGGCCGGCCCACAACAGACGATGCTCGACGAAGTGTTCCTGGGCACCGATCCGACATTGGCCGATCCCGCGCCGGTGACGGTCCATCAGGTCCCGAATGCTCTTGACATCGTCCGGTTGCGCCCGCTCACAAGTTCAACGGTGATCGCGGGTGACGCCGAGGGCCTCGTTGATGTTGCCGGTGCCGAGTTGTTGGATCTGAGCCGGCCGATCTGGTTCGCCGCGGACCTTGTCGCCAACGACGCCCTGCGTTCGACGGTCCTGGACGAGCCGAGCCGGATTGTCATCACCGACACCAACGCCCGCAGGGCACGACGCTGGGGAACGTTGCGCGAGAACGTCGGTGCGGTCGAACGGGCGGGAGAGGCTCCGTTGGTGGACGACCCGACCGACAATCGTCTGCCGCTGTTCACTGAACTCGATCAGCGCAGCGACCTCGATGCCGATGACAGCCGGACCGTGGCCGTGCAACAGGGCGACTTCACTGTTCAAGCCAGCGCCTACGGCAACCCGGTCACCTACACCAACGATGATCGGGCCTTCTATGCCGTTGACGGCGACTTGGAGACTGCCTGGGTCGTGGCCGCTTTCGCGGAGGCCCGCGGCGAGTTTCTGGTATTCGACTTCAAGTCCGAGACTCCGATCTCGGAGCTGACCTTCGTGCAACCGCTCGGAGACGCCAACCGTCGTATCACCGAGGTGGAGATCAGAGCTGACGGACCTTCAGTGGAGGACTCGGTGCTGGGCCGCTTCGCGTTGGGGCCGCAGAGCCATGGCGCAGGCGGCCAGACCGTCGAGTTCGCGACCGTGACGGCATCGGAGGTTCAGGTGGAGATCACCGACCTTGATCTGGGCGTGTTCGCGACGTATCCCGGGGTGTCGCCGGTTGGCTTCGCCGAGGTGCTCATAGGCGGATCGCACCGACCGTTGCATGAGACGATTCGCACACCGGTCGCACTGGTCGAGGTCCTGGGAGCCGGTCTCGACGATCACGAGCTGTCGGTGGTGTTGACTCGGGAGCGCTCGAATCCTGCTGAACCCGTGCGCGACGATCCTGAACCGGAGATGCACCGCTGGGTGCCGATTCCGGCGGGACGCAGCTTCGAGGTCTCCGGTACGGTGAGGCTGTCGGCTGCTGCTCCGGAATCTCAGATCGATGGGCTCCTGGGTCGAACCGGGACTCCTTCGGGGCTGGAAATGGCCGCGCGTTCCAGCGGCCGACTTCCCGGTGATCTGCACAGCGCCGCCTCGTTCGCCTTCGATGGCGACCCGAATACGGCATGGACCGGAGTGTTCGGCCCTCAGGCGGACCAGTGGCTCCGACTCGACATCGCGGAGCCGGTTCATGTTGAGAATCTTGTGGTGGACGTCGTGGCTGACGACCTCCATTCACTGCCGCGCCGAATCCTGGTGTTCACTGACGGTGAGGCGGCTGGTGAGATCGTGCTTGACGGCGGTCTCCGCTCCGGCGCCAGGGGTGAGACGCTCTCTCTGGTACACCGGCTCGACAGCATGGTTTCGTCTCTGATGCTGGTGGTGGCCGACGTCGATGAGCGCATGACCCGGGACTGGTACTCCAATGCAGCCGTGGCCATGCCGGTCTCGATAGCGGAGGTCACTCTCGGGGACGGCGTCCATTTCAGCGAAGCGTCCGACATCGACTCGGGCTGCGTCGAATTACTGGCCGTGAACGGAGCTGCAGTCGGAGTACGCTTCGCAGGGTCCGCGCAGGACGCGCTGGCGCGTCGGGAGCTGGCGCTGTCCGGCTGCGGTGAGGTGGTCTCGGCTGCTGACGGACTCAGGATCGAGACGCGCTCCAGGCCCCTCGGATTCGACCTAGACCAGCTTGTGTTGCGCAGTCCCCGCCCCATTGAGCCCCCACCGCCGATGCCCTCGGTTGAAGTCCTGAGCCATGACGACACGTCCTATTCCCTGAGGGTTCCGGCTCTGGACAATGACGCCTGGCTGGTGCTCGGGCAGAGTCACAACGACGGATGGTCGGCGAGTGTCGACGGCGTTGATCTGGGGGACCCCGTGTTGATTGACGGGTTCGCCAACGGTTGGCGCCTCCGGGCGGGCGATGAACGTTCAGTCGAGCTGCGATGGACACCTCAGAGACTGGTTGACTGGGCCTTGTGGACGAGCCTGTTGGCCGTTGCCGTCGTTGTCTGGTTGGCCCTCCGCGGTTCTGTGCGGCCTGACGTGTCGGTTGCCCGCCGTCGTGACGGTCCGGAACTTCCGGTTCTTGATCCCATCGTCGGGTTCTCAACGAGCGGCAGGAGGCCGTCTGCTGGCTCGGCGCGGCTGATCGCCGGTGCTGCGGTGTCGGCGTTCGGATTCGCGCTGCTCAATCTTCCGCAGTGGCATTCTGCCGCGGTCGGAGTCGGAGCAATCGTGGCAGTCGGTGTCTGGCGGCCGCGCTGGTGGAACCGTCCGGCGCTGCACGCGTCCCTGTTGCTGGGCATCGCAGCGTTGTCGATCATGGCTGACCAGAGAAGGTTCCGGTACCCGCCCGACTTCGTGTGGCCACAGCAGTTCGAGGGCGTGCACGTCCTGGCCGTGCTGGCTCTGGTGCTTCTCTTCGCAGACTGTCTGCGCTCGGCTCATCGCCCCGACGCCTGACGGCACGACGTTCGACAACGCCGCCCAATGCCCATGTCACAGGAGAACTCGAACAGCAGCCTACGGGCCGTCAGAGCCCCAAAACCCACCACTTGACAGACCCCTCCCCCCCGAAGTACCGTAAATCCTACGCTATATAGGAAACACTACTGGAGATCATAAGACATAGGGAGCGATAAGATGCAACCGTCACTGAAAGCCTGTCCTATTGCGCGCAAGTCACTTCCGTTGCTTGCTGCGACAGCCCTGCTATTATCGGTGATGCTGCTGATCTCTCCCGCCGCCTCCCAGGAGGATACCGGCCTGCCTGAATCGGAGGTCGCCGACCCGTGGGTGAATGCGGACGGCTCCCCGATCTGTTCTGTCGACATTCTGCCCCTAGTGGACGTCGAGATTGATGATCCGGAGGATACCAATGATCCCCCACGGAAGATCACTGTGCAGGTAAGGCCGAACCGCAGCAAGCTCTGCGATGTCTATGCGATCCCGACCGGGTACAGCAGCATGCCGCCCGGTATCAACAAACCGCGTGATCCGGTGCCGACGGCTGTGCGTTCAGTCGCGACTTGGGACCCGGATTTTGTGGTGCAGGCAGCGGTTGAAGCGGACCCGGATGCGACCCCACCGGTTGAGGCGGCTCCGGCGGTGTTGGGGAAATGGGTGACAACGAGCCAGACCGTGACCGATTTCTTCGCTGTCAACAAGGCTTGGGAAGAATACAACAAGGAGGCCCTGAAACGGGACGCGATCAGGAAAGCCTGGGCCGACTACGTGAATCCGAACCCGCCCGAAGGCTACGTGAAGCCCGCCGAGCCGCCGGAGAAGCCAACCCCGTGGCAGTCGTGCGGCGACACCGCCGATGACTGCTTCACGTATGATTCCCAGTATGGCGACAGACCTGACGACTACGGCACGTCCGGCACCTCGGCCCAGAACACGGCGCCCACAGCTGCAGACACGTACACCATCAGCACGGACTCGAACGGCGATTCGACGGTGACGGTCACGCCGGTGACGGTCACTCGCAACACCGACCTCACTGAGCGGGAGGAAGCGAACAAATCGTGTGGCACCTGCGAGCAAGCCGGAGACAAGGGTGTCGCGTACCCGGCGATCTTCACGCCGGACAACTGGCTGGAGAACGCCCACGACTTCTTCGAGGCTTACGATGATCTCGACGATGGGGGAGGCGGATCGCCTTTCTACGTCTGCGAGTACATGTATCCCGATGACAAGCCCGAAGAGTTCATCTGCCACCTCCACACACCGGGTTCGTGATCCCGCCGGCCGCCGACCGACAACGACTCCGGGGCACTCGGCGGGATCAGCGCAGCGGGGCTGAGGTTGGAGTGACCGGGCTCGGAAGCAGGGTGTGACCAGTCAACCAGCGGTCCACAGCCCCAGCAGCTGAACGCCCCTCCGCAATCGCCCAGACAATGAGGCTCTGGCCGCGGCCCATGTCTCCGCATACGAAGACTCCCTCCACGTTGGTCGCCCACTGGTCGTCACGGGCAACATTGCCGCGCTCATCGAGTTCCACGCCGAACTGGTCGAGCAGCGGTTGTGGCTCAGCTCCAGTGAAACCCATGGCCAACAGCACCAGGTCTGCAGCAAAGTGCCGCTCCGAGCCCTCAACGGGTTCAAAACCCATGCGACCCTCGCTGAAGCGCTGCTCGACGGCCACCGAGTCGAGCCCGGTCACTCGACCGTCGTCTCCGGTGAACTCGACCGTGTTGATGGCGAATTCACGCTCTCCTCCCTCCTCATGTGCGGAGCTGACGCGGTAGATCATCGGCCAGGTGGGCCAGGGATTCCTCGACGGCCGTTCATCGGGCGGACGGGGCATGATCTCGAACTGGTGTATCGACGCCGCGCCCTGGCGCAGCGCGGTCCCGAGGCAGTCGGCACCGGTGTCGCCACCCCCGATGATGATCACCTTCTTGCCCTCTGCTGTGATCGTGGGCTCGGCGATGTCGCCCTGTTGGACATGGTTGGAGATCGGCAGGTACTCCATGGCCTGGTGGATGCCGGCGAGTTCGCGGCCCGGTATCGGCAGGTCTCGGGCTTGGGTTGCTCCGCATGCCAGCACGACGGCATCGAAGGAGTCGCGCAGTTCGTCTGCACTGACGTCGACGCCGACAGCGGTGTCGCACACGAAGCCGGTGCCCTCCGCTCGCATCTGGTCGAGACGCCGGTCAAGGTGCCGCTTCTCCATCTTGAACTCGGGGATTCCGTAGCGGAGGAGCCCCCCGGGCCGGTCTGCCCTCTCGTATACGACTACTTCATGTCCAGCGCGGGTCAGTTGTTGCGCGGCGGCGAGCCCCGCGGGACCCGAGCCCACGACCGCCACACGTTTCGAGGTCGTCACTGTGGGCATCACCGGGGCGATGTTGCCGTCCGCCCAGGCCCTGTCGACGATCTCCACTTCGATCTGTTTGATGGTGACAGGGGGCTCGTTGATGCCGAGGACGCACGCGGCTTCACACGGTGCGGGGCACAGGCGTCCGGTGAACTCAGGGAAGTTGTTGGTCGCATGGAGTCGCTCGATGGCGTCGGTCCATTGCCCGTTGTGAGTCAGGTCGTTCCAGTCGGGAATCAGGTTGCCGAGCGGGCAGCCGTTGTTGCAGAACGGGATTCCGCAGTCCATGCAGCGGCTCGCCTGTCGACGCAGGTCCGACTCTGGGAAGTCTCTGTAGACCTCCTTCCAGTCCAGCAGCCGCACCGGGACTGGGCGTCGCTCGGGAAGCTGTCGTTGATGTTTCAGGAATCCGCGCGGGTCAGCCATGGTCGTCGGTGTCCGTTGTCGTCATCCGCTCGAGGCCGCCATGATCGCCTCCACTTCGTCGGCGCCCTGCTCACGGGCCAGTGCCGCGGCAGCCATCACCCGCCGATAGTCGGTCGGGGTCACCTTGACGAAGTCGGCGGCGCTGCTCCCCCACTCAGCCAGGATCCGCGCCGCGATCTCGCTCCCGGTCTCGTGACGGTGTTTCACGATCCTGTCGCGCAGCCATTCGAAGTCTTCGTCGTCGGGTTCCTCCAGAACGACCATTTCAAGGTTCGTGCGTGCCGGAAGCCGTTTGTCCGGGTCGTACACGTAGGCGATTCCGCCGCTCATTCCGGCTGCGAAGTTCCGTCCGGTAGTGCCGAGTATGACGGCGCGGCCTCCGGTCATGTATTCGCAACCGTGGTCGCCGACTCCTTCCACCACCGCGATAGCGCCGGAGTTGCGCACGCAGAACCGCTCCCCCACCCGGCCCCGCAGGAACAGTTCCCCGCCGGTGGCGCCGTAGAGGATCACGTTTCCTGCAATGACGTTCTCTTCAGCAACGAAGCGGGCGCTCTGTGGCGGGCGAACGACTATGCGTCCGCCGGAGAGACCCTTGCCCACGTAGTCGTTGGCGTCGCCTTCGAGCCTCAGGGTGATGCCTCGGGGAACGAACGCGCCGAGGCTGTTGCCGGCTGAGCCCGTGAAGTTGACGATGATCGTGTCGGTGGGAAGTCCCTCGCCTCCGAACCGTTTGGTGACCTCGTACCCCAACAGGGTGCCGACCGTCCGATTGACGTTGCGGATCGGGATGTCGATGGTGACCGGGCGTCGCTCTTCAAGGGCGCCACGGGCCAGGGAGATCAGGGTCTGGTCGAGAGCCCGTTCCAGGCCGTGGTCCTGCTCCTTGGATTGATGGCGGCGCGCCTCACGTGCAATCTCGGGCAGGTGCAGGATGGGCGTCAGGTCGAGTCCGTCGGTCTTCCAGTGGGCGACGGCGTCGCTGACGTCGAGTGCCTCGACCTGTCCGACCGCTTCGTCGAGCGTGCGGAATCCGAGTTCTGCCATCAACTCCCGGACCTCCTCGGCGATGAACTCGACGAAGTTCACGACGAATTCGGGCTGCCCGGAGAAGTTCTCACGCAGCTTCTCATTCTGGGTGGCGACACCGACCGGGCAGGTGTCGAGATGACAGACCCGCATCATGATGCAGCCCATGACCACCAGTGGTGCTGTGGCGAAACCGAATTCCTCGGCGCCGAGCAGGGCCGCGATCATCACGTCGCGGCCGGTCTTGAGTTGGCCGTCGCACTGCACGACGATGCGGTCGCGGAGGTCGTTGAGCAGAAGCGTCTGCTGGGTCTCAGCGAGGCCCAGCTCCCAGGGAGCGCCTGCGTGTTTGATCGACGTCTGCGGTGAGGCTCCGGTTCCTCCGTCGTGGCCTGAGATGAGCACCACGTCGGCGTGGGCCTTCGACACTCCCGCGGCGACCGTTCCGACGCCGACCTCGGCTACGAGCTTGACGTGAACTCGAGCTTGAGGGTTGGAGTTCTTGAGGTCGTGGATCAACTGGGCGAGGTCTTCAATCGAGTATATGTCGTGGTGCGGTGGAGGTGAGATCAAGCCGACCCCGGGCGTCGAATGACGGGTCTTGGCGATCCACGGGTACACCTTGTTGCCAGGCAGTTGCCCGCCTTCACCGGGCTTGGCCCCCTGGGCCATCTTGATCTGCAGGTCGTCCGAGTTGACCAGGTACTCGCTGGTGACTCCGAATCGCCCACTGGCGACCTGCTTGATGGCGCTGCGTCGCAGGTCTCCGTTGTCGTCGGGCTCGAATCGGTCGGCGTCCTCGCCCCCCTCGCCGGTGTTGGACTTGGCGCCGATGCGGTTCATGGCGATGGCTAGCGTCTGATGAGCTTCAGGGGAGATCGAGCCGTAGCTCATCGCCCCTGTCGAGAAGCGTTTGACGATCGAGGCGACCGACTCGACCTGCTCGATCGGTACCGGCTCGCGGTCAGAATTGAACCGGAACAGACCTCGAAGCGTCCCCAGACGCTTGGACTGGTCGTTCACCAGGTCGGTGTACTCCTTGAAGATGTCGAATCGCCCCTCGCGGGTGGAGTGCTGAAGCTTGAACACGGTCTCGGGGTTGAACAGGTGGTACTCCCCCTCACGGCGCCACTGGTACTCGCCACCCACTTCCAGGGACCGGTGCGACCGTTGCGTGGGGACCCGCGGATAGGCCAGACGGTGACGTGCGGCGACCTCTCGGGCCAGGACGTCGAGTCCCACGCCGTCGAGGCGGCTTACGGTGCCCGTGAAGTACTCGTCGGTGACCTCTCGGGCCAACCCGATCGCTTCGAAGATCTGCGCGCCGGTATAAGACGCCACAGTGGAGATCCCCATCTTCGACATCACCTTCAAGACGCCCTTGCCTGCCGCGTCGACATAGTTGCGGTGTGCCTGCGACAGCGGCATCGACGGGTCGAGTCCGTGCTCGCCCCGCTCCACCATCTCGCTGATCGTCTCGAGCGCCAGGTACGGATTGATGGCGTTGGCGCCGTAACCGATCAGCAGGCAGATGTGGTGGCACTCGCGCACGTCGCCTGCCTCGACCACCAGTCCGGCCCGGGTGCGACTCTTCTGGCGGACGAGATGATGGTGCACTGCGCTGGTGGCGAGCAGCGATGGAATCGCGGCATCCGACTCGTGGGTGCCGCGGTCGCTGAGCACCAGCACCGTGGTGCCCTCCTCAATGGCCGCGTCGGCGGCGTCGCGCAGCGCGCTGAGCGCCAGTCCCATACCCTCGGCGCCGGCAGCGACCGGGTAGAGGGTGGACAGGACCGCGGCACGAAAACCCGGGGGGCCCTCGGTCCCGTCCAGGGCGGCCAGCCGAGAGAGTTCGTCGTCGGTGATCACCGGGTTGTCGAGATGAATGGTGCGACAGGAACTGGGTCGGGGGTCGAACAGGTTGCCCTCGGGCCCCACACGCGCGAACAGCGAAGTGATGATCTGCTCGCGGATGGCGTCGAGCGGCGGGTTGGTGACTTGGGCGAAAAGTTGCTGGAAGTAGTCGCTCAACTGTCGTGAGCGGCTGCTCAGCACCGCGATGGGAGTGTCAGTGCCCATCGAGCCGATGGCCTCCTTGGCGTTGGCGGCCATCGGCGCCAACAGCAGCTTCTTCTCCTCGTGGGTGTAACCGAAAGTCTGCTGCCGCTGTATCAGCGTTCCCTCCTGGATGCTTCGCGGAGCGGCGGCCGGCAGGTCCTCGAGTGTGGTGAGGTTCTGGTCGATCCAGGTCTGGTAGGGGCGGGCTGCTCCAAGACGCGCCTTGATCTCGTCGTCTCGAATGATGCGTTTCTCGTTGGTGTCGATCAGGAACATCCGGCCGGGCTGGAGGCGACCCTTCTCAACCACCTGGTCCGCTGGAACCTCGACCACGCCGACTTCGCTAGCCATGATCACGAGACCCTCCGCGGTGACCCAGTAGCGCGAGGGCCGCAGACCGTTGCGGTCCAGCACTGCGCCGATCACTTCCCCGTCGGTGAACGCGATCGAGGCGGGGCCGTCCCAGGGCTCCATCCGAGTCGAGTTGAACTGATAGAAGGCGCGCTGGGCAGGGTCCATGTGCTGGTGGTGCTCCCACGGTTCGGGGATCATCATCAGCACCGCTTCATCCACGGAGTACCCCCCGAGGACCAACAGTTCGAGTGCCTCATCGAAACCGGCGGTGTCGCTGGCTCCCTCGGTGCAGATCGGGAAGGCGCGTTCGAGCCCCGGCAGAAGCGGTGATTCGAGCAGGGCCTCCCGGGCGCGCATCCAGTTGCGGTTTCCGGCGATGGTGTTGATCTCGCCGTTGTGGGCGACCATCCGGTAGGGGTGGGCAAGGGGCCACGAAGGGAACGTGTTGGTGGAGAAACGGGAGTGCACCAGGGCCAGCGCACTCTCGACCCGGTCGTCGCCGAGATCTTGGTAGAAGTCGGCGAGCTGTGGAGGGGTGAGCATTCCCTTGTAGACGACCGTCCGTGAACTGAGCGACGGGAAGTAGACACGTTCGGAGGGCTTGGCTGCGCCGCCCATGGCTTTGCTTTCGGGATCCTGGTCGCCGGTACTGTGCTCGGCCGGTGCCGGGATTCGGATCTCGTGCTCTATCCGTTTGCGGGCAATGTAGGCCCGACGGTCCAGGTCCAGGCCGCTCACCCCTTCGGCACTGATAAAGATCTGTCGGAATACAGGCATCGTCATGAGCGCGGCGGAGCCGATCACTGATTCGTCCACCGGCACATCGCGCCAGCCCAGGGTGACCATGCCCTCCTCGCCCACGATGCGTTCGATCTCACGCTGGGCGACCGGGGCACGTCGGTCAGTCTGGGGGATGAAGGCGACGCCGGTGGCGTAGCAGCCCGGATCCGGCAGCTCGAAGGGGACCACGTCGCGGTAGAAGCGGTCTGGTGTCTGGATCAGGACTCCTGCACCGTCGCCGGTGTTGATGTCGGCTCCCTGGGCGCCGCGGTGCTCCATATTGCACAGCGCCGCGAACCCGGTGAGCAGCACGTCGTGGCTGCGTCGACCGCCGATGTCGCAGACGAAGCTGACGCCGCAGGCGTCGTGCTCGTTTCGGGGGTCGTAGAGACCTTGGCGCGGGGGCTGTCCGCGGAGCATCTGCATCTCCTGAAGGGGTTCCGGTATTGAGGCGTGAAGCCAAAACACGTGAACGGGGACGACGCTGGCCCGGCTCAGACGTTCCTCAATGATACCGAACTTGTGCCCGAACACGCCATTGCGTTCCCAAGCGGCCTCGCCCCATGCGCCTGACGGCCCACTGCCGCGGGCGCGCCGAGCGCAGCATCGGTGCCTGAGTGAGGCGTTCCCTCAACCGTGCAGAGCGGCACGGGCGGCGCGGTAAGGCGCTGCGAACATCAACAGCACCGGAAAGATCTCCAAACGCCCAATCAACATGAACGCGGCGAGCAGCAAACGGGCCGGCTGGCTGAAGGCCTCGGCGTAGGAGGAGGTCGGCCCTGCCTCACCGAGTGCGGGCCCCATGTTCCCCAACACCGAGATGATCGTTCCGATCGAGGTGTTGAGATCGCCGCCGAGCATGGTCAGAGAGACAGCGCCGAAACAGATGAGCAGGACGTAGAACAGGAAGAAGCCGGCCACGCGGGACACCAAGTCTTCAGACACTGCCACTCCCCCGTGCTTCACCGCGAAGACGGCGCGAGGCTGTTGAGTGTGCTTTATCGAGCGCATCATGTGACCGGCGAGCACTCTTACCCGCATGACCTTTATTCCCCCGGAGGTGGAGCCTGCCGAGGCGCCCACGACGAACAGCATCAGGATCACCATCTGAGCCGCCGGCGCCCATACAGCAAAGTCGCCCGCAGACTCGGCACCCATGGCATTGCCGAAGCCCGTGCTGGTACCCAGCGAGATCACGTTGAACACGCCTGCTCTCAGCGCCTCGCCTCCCCCGAGAGGCTCGCTGAGCCACAGCACCGCGACCACGACGGCCGCCGCCCCCACGATCATCGACACGAAGGTTCGCAACTCCGAGTCGCGGGCGTAGGCACCCAAGTCGCCGTGGGCAGCACGCCAATGGAGCGCGAAATTGACGGCCCCGAAGAGCATCCCGGCGATTATCACCAATTCGACCAGAAGGCTGTCGAAGTGCCCGATCGAATTCGCATAGGGTGAGAAGCCGCCGGTTGCCGCGGTCGTGAGACCGTGGGCGACGCTGTCGTAGAGACCGGGGCCGGGAACAACGAACAGCGCGACCGTGACTCCCACGGTGGACAACGCATATATGGACCAGAGCTGCCTGGCCGTCTCAGACACCCGCGGCGCCAGCCGGTCCGAGGAGGGACCGGGCGCCTCTGCGGCGATCAGGTCCAGACCTCCGACCCCCAGATAGGGCAGCACCGTCACGGCCAGAACGACTATTCCCATGCCCCCGTACCACTGGCTCAGTTGGCGGTACATCATCATGCCGCGGCCCGGTCGTTCAAAGTTTTCCATGACCGTGGAGCCGGTGCTCGAGTATCCCGAGGCGGACTCGAAGATCGAGTTGACCAGTTGCTCGACGAAATCGACCCCGGGAGTCGCGAAGGTGCCGGCAAGCACGTATGGCACCGCGCCGAACAGGGTCATGGCAGTCCAGGTCCAGCCGACCGCCGCGAAGACGTCTCGCGTCCGCGTTGAACCGACGCGGGTGCGCCACCACAACAGACCCCCGACACCTCCGGAAATCACCGCTCCAAGTGCAAGCGCCCCGCTGTCCTGGTGCGTTGACGCCAATTCGATCAGCGTGCAGATCACCATGCCCGCGGCAACGAATATCAGAGCCAGTCCCATCACGTGCAGGGCGGTGCTGGGGCGGCCGACTGGTGTGCCGTGCAGCATGGTTGCTCGGCGTGCCTGGCCTGCACGGGTCCGCCAGAAACCTCTCATCGCTGCCTCCCCGCGGACGCGCCGAGCGCCGTGAAACCGAAGCGCGACATGCGAAAGCGCCGGCGCAGCGAGCGACCGATCTTCTTGCGGGCATTCACGCCCCAGACGATGGCGATCATCAACGGAACCAGGGACAGACGTCCAGCCAACATGAACGGCACCAGCGAAATCCGCGCCCAGCCGTTGAAATTGCTGAGCTCGCCGTAAGGGCCTGTGCCGATCCCCGGACCGTGTGTCGCAAGCACCGAGATGCCTGTGTAGACGGCGCCGACGAGGTCGACGCCGGCGAGTGCCAGCAGTCCAGCCGCGGCAGCGCAGGCAGCAAGATGAGCGGTCTGATGGCCGGTCATACGTTCGATGGCACGATTGTCGACCGCTCGCCCACTGCTCTTGAGCACGACCACAGCACCAGGATCGAGTTGGCGACGCAACTCTCGTCGGGCGAAAGCGACAAGGATTCGAGCCCTGCCGATGCTCAGGCCCCCGCCGGCAGAGCCGGTCATCGAACCTGTGGCGATGATCACCAACAGCAGCGCTGCCACGCCGTGGTCGAGAGCGGTCCAGTCAGTGACTGCGAAACCGGTCGTGCTCGCCGACGAAGCGATCGTGAACAGCGAGTCATGCCAAGAGAGTCCATCGGCACGCAACCAGACCAACAGTGTTCCCACCAACAGGACTGCGCCGTAGATACGAAGCTCCGGACTGCGAACCAGCGCCTTGACTCGACCTCTGATCGCCCACCAGATAACGGCGTAGCTTGCACCGGCGATGATCATCCCGACCGTGGCCACAGCCGCAGCTGCTGCTCCGAAACTTGCGAACGAGTCTGGCGCCGATGAGAACCCACCGGTCGAGATTGTGGTGAGCGCATGCACGGCGCTGTGTTTGGTTCCCATTCCTGTGGCGGCGAACGCAACCCCGATGAGCGCGGTGATGCAGAGATAGATCACCACGATCTGACGTCGACGGGTCCGTTTGTTCCGCGCGAAGTCGTCGTTGGCGATCCACTCCGTCGGGGCGAGGCGTTTCTGTTGCAGTGCCGTGGGCAACGCCACCACCCCGGCGACGATCCCCACCAGTCCGCCGAGCCACTGGGTGGATGCCCGCCACAATGTCATGGGCACTGACAATTCGGTCGGGTTGAGGGTCGTTACCGCAGTGGTGCTGAAACCGGCAGCGGACTCGACCAAGGCGTCATCGACGCGCTCGATGGTCCCAGTGATCAGATAGACCGCCGCTCCGACAACGACCAGCACAAGCCATGTGGCTGCCAACCCCGAAAGGACTGCCGAAGTGGTGGGTCTTGGACGTCGGACCAGCTTGGCCCGTGAGAGCATGCCGATTCCGGCGAACAACACTGCGCCCACAGCCAGCGCCACGCTGTCACCGAGATCATCGGCCAGACCCGAGATCGCACAACCGCCGCTGACAATCCCCAAGCCCAGTAGCGCGTCGCTGACCGCCGGCAGGATGTGTGAGTCTCGAGGCGTTCTGTGGGCATCGAATGCCCGGGATCGGGCTCGTGAAGAGCCGCGAAGAGGCTTCACCCGAACACTCGACGTACCTCATCAACGGCGATGGGTACAGCGAAGACGACAATATGGTCGCGGCCCCGCAGGCGCGAACGGCCCCGCGCTATCTGGGCCTTGCCATCACGTACGAAAGCTCCGATGAGGACGTCTTTGGGAAGGCCCAGGTCCTTGACCAGTGCACCGTCGGCTGGACTGTCGACCGCAACCTCCAGTTCGAGCACTTCGGTGTCGCCGTGCAGGAAGGTCTCCACCGCAGCCACGTCTCCACGCACGAAGCGCAGGACGCCGTTGGCTGTGGCAGTCCGCGGCGAGAGGGCAACATCAATTCCCACATCTCCCACCAGTTTGAGCAGAGCGAGGCGGTGCACCACGGCCACGGTCTCGCCGGCACCACTCGATTTGGCGTACAGGCAGGCCAAGACGTTGGCATCATCCTCGCCGGTGAGAGCAACGACCATGTCGAATCGCCCGACGTCAGCCTCCTCCAACAGATCTGCGTCTGTGATGTCGCCTTCGAGGATCACTGCTTCATCGAGCTTTTCGGCCAGAGCCCGTGCCCGCCGCGGTGATCGTTCGACGATCACGACGTCTATCCCTCGTGCGGTCAATCGTTGAGCCAGGATCTCGGCGGTGCGCCCGCCTCCGAGCAGCATCACTCGGTGCAGGGTGAAACGTTCGAGGCCGAGCAGTTCAAAAACCAGCCCCCGTGCACGCCGTTTCAGTACCAGGCGCAGGTGGTCGCCAGCTTCCAGAAAGTGGTTGCGACGCGGGATGATGGTCTCCTCGGCACGCCCGATGGAACCGACCACGAAATCCCACTCCGGCTCGAACTCCGCGCCGATGTCCTTGAGCGAACGCCCCACCAGCGGCGAATGCGGCGCTAAGCGGGCACCGATGACCAACACTTCTCCCCCGGCCATCTTGGCGACTTCGTCGGCGCCCGGGTAGTCAATCAACTCCAGAACGTCTTCGGCAGCTTCGGAATCGGGATCGATGACCAGGTCCACACCAGATTCTTGACGCAGTTCCGCGGCGTCTCTGGCGCGGAGTTCCGAGGCCTCGATGCGGACGACGGTGCTCTTCACGCCCAGCAACTTCGACAGGTGCGAACACACCAGATTGACCGCATCGTCCTTGGTGACGGCCACCACCAGGTCGGCGTCTTCGACTCCCGCCCGGCGCAGCGTCTGAGGATGGGTGCCGCTGCCCTCGACGACCAGCACATCGAGGTCTTCGTCGAGTTGGTGTAGGCGTTCCCGGTTGAGGTCGATAATTGCGACGTCATGTCCCTCCCGGCTGAGACGATCAGCTACGTAGGTGCCAACCTCGCCCGCTCCAACCACGATCACGTGCACGACCCTTGTCTACTCCTGTCGGGGACGGTTCGCTGAATTCTTTCCGCTACAGGGTGCCGGAGCGGAACACTGCAACTCTAGTGTCTGTCACCACTGCGTCTAGGGGGATGTCCCACGGCTCGGTGGGAATACGCTCCACCTCTTGAAACGTGTGCGCTATTCCAATGAGGGCGGGCCGCTCGTCGCCGAGACGGCCGAAACAGCGGTCATAGAACCCCCCGCCCTGCCCGATCCTCGCGCCGGTGCGGTCGAAAGCTACCAACGGAGCGAGTACCGCATCGTGGGTTCCCAGATCCAAGACTTCGGTACCGACCGGCTCTGAGATGCCGAAGGCCCCTCTGGTGGAGGCTGTGGCAGGCAGCCATCTGACGAACTCCAGGTCATCGTCGACGACCCTCGGCACGGTGACCGTGGCCCCTCTGGCAATCAATCGTGACAGGACCTCGTCGATGTTCACCTCGCCGCTCACCGAGCGGTATCCGGCCACCGTTTCTGCCGTGCGCAGGATCTCGATCTTCTCGAGGTTTGCCAGCACTGCGTCGGCGGCCTGCGTCTGGCGCTCGGAATCCAGGCCGGCACGCCGGCGGCGCATCTGTTGTCGGATCAGTTGGCGTTTCGCTGCGTCGGTGCTCATCGTGGGCCTGTGGTGCGGGCGGAGTGGTGCGGGCGGAGTGGTGCGGGCGGAGTGGTGCGGGCGGGGTGGTGCCGGCCGAGTCCTCAGGCTGTGGTGCTAGACGAAGGCGCTGGCGAACACCAGTGAGACGATGGTCATAACCTTCAACAAGATGTTCATGGCCGGGCCGGAGGTGTCCTTGAAGGGGTCGCCGATGGTGTCTCCCACCACCGCTGCCTTGTGCGGGTCTCCACCCTTGCCCCCGTGGGCGCCTGCCTCGATGTACTTCTTGGCGTTGTCCCATGCTCCGCCCGCGTTGGCCATGAATATCGCGAGGGCGAAACCGGTCACCAGCGCGCCGGCGAGAAGACCGCCGAGCATGTCGACGTCGATGAAACCGGCGACGAGGGGAACCACCACAGCAAGCGCGCCGGGGACGACCATCTGCTTCAGGGAGGCGTCGGTGGATATCTGCACGCACCGTGCAGAGTCCGGTGACACGCCTTCGCGCCCCTCGCGCAGTCCGGGGATCTCACGGAACTGTCGGCGCACCTCCTCGATCATGGTGGCCGCTGCACGGCCCACCGCGTCGATGGTGAGCGCCGCGAACAGGAACGGCAGCCCCGCTCCCAAGAACAGTCCGATGAAGACGTCGACCTCTCCGACGTTGAGGCTCAGCGCTCCGCCTTCTTGCATTACAGCGAACTCGAAGCTCTTGAACAGTGCCAGTGCGGTGAGGGCCGCTGACCCGACTGCGAAGCCCTTGGCGATGGCCGCTGTGGTGTTGCCGAGCGAGTCGAGAGCATCGGTGACCTCCCGTACCGACGGGTCGAGTTCGGCCATCTCAGCGATCCCGCCCGCGTTGTCGGCTATCGGTCCGTAGGCGTCGACTGAGACCACCACGCCGGTCGTGGCCAGCATGCCGATGGCGGCCACCGCGATTCCGTAGATGCCTCCTCCGTCGCCGAGTGTCTGTTCACCGCCCCAGTAGGCGACTCCCACGCCGACGAGGACCAGAAGCACCGACGAGGCGACCGAGATCATGCCGGCGCTGATCCCTGACAGGACTGTGGTCGCAGGTCCGGTCTCGGACTGCGCGGCGATCCGCTTCACCGGGCTGTAGTGGTCCGAGGTGTAGTACTCCGCTGTCTTGCCGAGGGCCCAGCCGACCAGCAGGCCGCCGATCACCGAAATGGCGAGTCCGTACGGGGCATCGTAACGGTCGCCGCCGAACATCCAATAGGCGACGCCGACCGTGGCGATGACGGTGAGGCCCATTGCAACATTGGTGCCACGGTGGAGTGCTCGGCTCAGCGCCTTGCTGTCGGTGCTGTCACCACCCTTGACCAGGAAGG
Organism: Candidatus Aldehydirespiratoraceae bacterium; assembly: GCA_965208435.1. GTDB lineage: Bacteria > Actinomycetota > Acidimicrobiia > Acidimicrobiales > Aldehydirespiratoraceae > VXYK01. The sequence continues at coordinate 3,800,156 of OZ242337.1, forward strand.
AGCCGATGATCGAGGCGATCATGCCGACGAAAGCGATCGCCATCGGGAACATCAGCCGTGAGATGTTCTCGTCGAGCCCGGCGTCGGCTGCTGCGAGGCCTCCCGCGACCGAGAAGGCGGTGAGCGCCACAGGAGCGATGATCGAGCCGACGTAGGACTCGAACAGGTCCGCACCCATGCCGGCGACGTCGCCGACATTGTCGCCGACGCTGTCGGCAATGCTCGCCGGATTGCGCGGATCGTCCTCGGGGATCCCCGCCTCGACCTTGCCGACCAGGTCGGCGCCGACGTCTGCGGCCTTGGTGAAGATCCCGCCGCCGACACGGCTGAACAACGCGATTGAGGAGGCCCCGAGGCCGTACGCGGTGACCACTTCGAACGCTTTGTCGATCTCGAGCCATTCGACGAAGAGCAGGTAGGTGAACATCAGGCCGAGCAGGGCCAGGCCTGCCACCGCGAAGCCCATGACCGCGCCGCCCCTGAATGCCACTGGCAGAGCAGCCGACGGACCCTTCCGGGCAGCTTCGGTGGTGCGGGCGTTGGCCATCGTCGCCACTGTCATGCCTGCATAGCCGGCGGTGGCGGAGAGCACTGCGCCTATCACGTAGCTGAGCGAGGCGAAGGGGTCGATGACGATCGCCAACAGGACGATCATCACCAACACGAACACGGAGACCCAGGTGTACTCCTGTTTCAGGAAGGCTCGAGCGCCTTTTTGGATCTCCTTCATCAAGAACACCATCCGCTCGTTGCCCGGAGGCGCCGATTCGACAGACTTGTAGTAATAGCCTGCGAGAAGCAGACCTGCGACGGCTGAGATCATGGCCAGGTAGGGGACGGCGCTCACGAATTCTCCTGTTCGTTTCTGAGAAGTGCCTCGAAGGCTACGGGGCTTCGAGTTGACCGAGACACGCTACCGAGATGCGCGCCGAGCCGACACTGCGTAACCGATGGGATCTCGGGCCTGTCAGACATTGGTCTCTCGGATCTCGGGTTGTCCGGGGTTATCCGGCGATGTCGAGCACGGTGCGGATGCCGTCTGTGGCGTGAAGCTTGGCGATTCCATCGTTGACGTCCGCGAGCGGCATGCGATGGCTGATGAACCGTTCGAGATCGAGGCGACCGGTACGCCAGAGGTCGAGCATCAACGGGATGTCGCGGGTGGGCCAGCAGGCGCCCAACAGACAGCCGAGCAGTCGCTTCTGCATGGTCATGAACAGCACCGCGGCGTTGATGGTCACGTTCTCCTCGATCGGTGACGCACCCACCATCACCGTCGTGCCGCCGACACGGGTGCTGTTGATCCCCTGCTCCACCAACGCTGCGTTGCCGACTGCGTCGAAGGCGTAGTCGGCTCCCTGACCGCCCGTCAGATCCATGACCGTGCTCACGAGGTCATCGGACGTCGGATCGATCAGATCGGTGGCTCCGAAACTCGAGGCTGTCTCGCGGCGGCCCTCGGCGGGATCCGACACGATGATTCGACTCGCCCCGGCGACGGCGGCACCGCTGACGATGGCCTGGCCGATACCGCCCAGGCCCATGACCACCACGGTCGCGCCCCTCTCGACTTTGGCGGTGTTGAAGACTGCACCAACGCCGGTCTGCATTGCGCAGCCGATGACACAGGCCACATCAAGGGGAATGTCAGGGTCGATCCGGACGGCTCCCGATGCCGGCAGAACTGTGAACTCGGCGAATGCCCCGACCCCCAGACCTCTCCACACCGGGTTGCCCCCGCGGCTGAACGGAGTCGTGCCGTCTGGGCGGGCGTTGCTCGCGAACGACAGCGCTTCGCCGCATTCAGTGGCCTCATGTCGAGCACAGGCAGCGCAGTGGCCGCACGGCGCCAACGGCGTCAGCACCACATGATCGCCCACGGCGAGGTGGGTGACTCCCGACCCGAGCATCTCCACCACACCACTGGCCTCATGTCCGAGGATCGTCGGGACCGAGTACCCGCCGTCCTGCACAGTCGTGTCACTGTGACAGATCCCGCAATTGGCGACCTTTATCAGGACTTCGTTGGCCCGAGCTTCCTCTATGTCGATGTCGTCGACTATTTCGAGAGGAGATTGTCCAGCAGTCAACAATGCAGCTCGCATCGTCGTGACACTAATGGGACCCAGTCGCTGACACGACATTGCGGCGTGTGGCGGTCAGCGAGGCCAGGACTTCGCGCATTGCGTTGAGGGAGTGTCCGCTGAGAAAGTCGTCCACATGGGGCAACGCTGCTTCCATGCCTCCGACGAGAGGTTCGTAGTCGCCTTGCGCGGCCCGCGGGTTGATCCAAATGATGCGATGCGCCAAACGCCTGAGTTGCCGCATACGACGGGCGAGTTCGACCCCGGCGTCGACATCCCAGCCGTCCGAGGCAATCAGCACAACCGATCCTCGCACTGTGTTCGACCACACGGGGCTCAACAGCAACTGTTTGAGACTTCCGGCTATCCGAGTACCGCTGAAACGATCCTGAACCTCGTCGGTCATGCGGTCAATAGCCGCCGCGGGGTCTTTGTCACGCAGCGCCACAGTGACTCGCCGCAGCGACGTGGCAAAGGTGAACACTTCTGCATTGCCACCGATCACGAGACTCCTCATCAGGTGCAGATAGATCCGGGTGAACGATTCCATCGAACCGCTCACGTCTGCCACCACCACGATGCCGCGAGGTTTGAGTCGGGGTTCCCGGCGATACAGACGCATCGGCTCGCCCGCCGTGGCTCTCGCCGCCAGCAGAGTTGCGCGAAGATCGACCTGGCGTCCTCTGGCGGATGCTTGCAACCGTCGACTGAGCCGCTGCGGGTAGTCGACCAGCACCTGTTCGAGCCAGGTTCCCAGAATTGTCAAGTCCTCGGCGTTCAGTTGGTCGAACGGCGTGTCTGCCATCTTGGAGACAGCAGACGGCAACAACTCGGGCAACGCCGAGTCTGCTGAGTCTTCAACGACCGACTGGTTGTCGACGATCTCCGGCTGCTGGTCTGAAACATTGCGTCCGCTGGCGAGGCTGAGCCCGTTGTCCGGCGCCGAGCGCATGGCGACGCTTCCAGAGGAACGCACTGTCGCAAGCTGTGGGCTGTTGAGTCCCCGTGAAACGGCCAGACTCTGGTCGTCGAAGACCTCAGCGAACACTGAGTCGAATGCAGCCAGATCCCTGCGATCATGCACCAAGCAGGTCCTCGCAACCCAGTAGAGCGAAGACTTGTCGGTTGGTTGGCAGCGAAAGAAGGCTTCGCTGAACCTCTCGGTCGAAGCCATGCCTACACCGACACCCTTGACGCGCAGCCGATTTGCCAAAGATGTCGCGAAGACAGCGATATCAACGGATCGAAACAGGATCGGACCGTTCAAGAGTTCTCACTCCCCGACGGCCAAAGACCCACCAAGGATCGCCTCGTTGACTCTTTGCAGGTCATCGGGAGTCTTGACGATCGCTCCAATGGTGTTGCGAGCGTCTGTGATGTCGAGACTGGTGACGCCCAGGGCGTAGAGGGCACCCACCCAGTCGATCGCCTCTGCTACTCCCGGGGGTTTGTCGAGATCCAGTTCACGGGCCTGTATCACGAAGGCGGTAGCCGCGCTCACCAGAGGCTCAGCCGCCTCGACAACGTTGCGGCGCACGATCTCAGCAGCACGCTCCACCGAGGGAAAGTCGATCCAGTGGTAGAGGCAGCGCCGTTTCAGCGCGTCATGAAGTTCACGACTGCGATTGGAAGTCAGGATCACTATCGGATCGATGTTTGCGGCGAATGTGCCAAGTTCGGGTATAGAGATCGACCGCTCCCCCAGAAACTCGAACAGCAGAGCCTCGAACTCGTCGTCAGCCCGATCGATCTCGTCTATCAGCAGCACCGCGGGTGCCGGTCCCGAATGTCGCAACGACGCGAGCAGCGGACGGTCGAGCAGGAAATCGTCGGTGAACAGATCGGTGGCGGAGATACTGGCGCTCGACGCTTCGGCCAGCCGAATCTCCAGCAACTGCCGAGAGTAGTTCCACTCGTACAGTGCCTCGGCTGCGGTGATCCCCTCATAGCACTGCAAACGGATGAGGGGTCCGCCGACAGCTGTCGCCATCGCTTTGGCGGCTGTGGTCTTGCCAACCCCCGGTTCGCCTTCCAGTATCAGCGGTTGGCGTATCGACTGTGCCAGGAACAGTGCGATAGACAGCCCTTCGTCGACTAGATAGTCAGCGCTGTCGAGAGCAGCGACGAACGAATCGCGGCCTTCAATGATCGTCATGTCAGCGGCTCGGCGGCAAGCAGTTGCTGATAGTCGTCCCAGGTATCGACATCTCTGGGGATCGGTTCATCGAATGAAACCTCCAGTACTTCGTGACGACCCGATTCGAGCAGTTTCCAGACCGCCTTGTCACCTTGCAACCCGCTCAGCTCGCCGAAGAGCGCACGGGAGAACCAGAAGGGATGACCGCGACCGTCGCTGTAGCGACACACCGCCAGGGAGGTGTCGGCGCTCTCGGCGACAAGACGGTCGATTATTCTGGGAGTCACCCCCGGTTGGTCGCCCAGACACAACACGATCCCGCAGGCCCGCTCGTCGACCGAGTCGAGAGCCGCCACAATCGACGAGGAACAGCCAGTCGTGAAAGCAATATTCTCCACGACCGTGCAGTGACTGAAATCGACGGCGCCGCGCACTTCTGGAGCGGCACCACCGATAGCCACCACCACCTGTTGACAAGACGATTCAACCGCTGCGTCGACTGACGCTTGCAACAGCGGCCGACCGCGGTATTCGAGGAGTTGTTTCGGTTGCCCCAGACGTCGAGAAGAACCGGCGCCGAGAACCAACCCGGTGACAAATGGATCGCCGCGGTCGCCCGATGATCTCACGAACCAACCTGGGCCTCTTCAAGGAATCGGCTACGACAACCAGGATTGCAGAACCAATGGTCGACTCCGTTCAGAGACACATGAGCCGTGTCTGCTCCCACCATCACAGTCATTCCACACACGGGATCAACAGCGGACTCAGGGGCCCTGGAGGACTTGACCGTGGGCGGCGCCAAGCCATCGATTCGAACCGAGCGCACCAGATCGGCGAGGATCGACAGGGCGATCTCTTCGGCGGTCCTGGCCCCGATGTCCAGCCCGACCGGAGTTCTGATCGCCGCTCGGTCTGCTGTGGAGAGATCGAGTTCAGAGAGCACAGCTTCCCCTCGGGCAGAGCTGGCGACCAGACCAATGAAACCCACCCCGGCTTCGAGAGCAGCTTGGATGGCTTCGACCTCGTTTCGCCCGTGGCTGGAGATGAGAACAGCAATGTGCCCCGCGACATCGGGCACTTCAGCACTGCGCTGAACTCCGAACCCGAGGCCTTCCGCAAACAACTCGAGAGCATGGGCGATAGGGCTGTTCCCCACAATGGCGAGACCCGGTGCGGGAAGTCTCGGTTCGAGGAATATCTCCAGCGCTCCACCTGAGAGGCAGGGGTTGACCACAGTCAAGGAACCGTCACTCTCGGGAAAGTCATCGGCTCCCTCCGGCAGGATGCGCAGCAGCAGTGACGTCCCCGACTCGAGTAGCGGCACGGCGGCGAGCCGGACCGATCCTTCGGCGCACTGCCCACCGACGAACCCCTCGATTGAACCGTCGGCGAAGACGATCGCTGAGTCTCCGGGCCTGGCCGAAGTCGGACACTGCGCCCGTACCACGGTCGCGGAAACGAACGGCGTGCCCGCGTTGATCAACTCCGCAGAGCGGGTCGCGCGGCTGGCTTGCGTGCGCATTGAAGATCAGATCGGGGGCGTATGGTTGCCCTGCATGGCCTCCCACACCCGTGACGGTGTCAGCGGCATGTCCGCGTGGCGAATGCCGTACGGCTTCAAAGCGTCGACGATCGCGTTCACTATCGCGGGCGGCGAACCGACCGTGGCGGATTCGCCGATGCCTTTGGCGCCGATGGGATGGTGCGGCGACGGAGTCACGGTGTGTCCGGTCTCCCAGTCGGGCGTCTCCAGAGCAGTGGGGATGAGGTAGTCCATCAGAGAACTGGACATGCAGTTGCCGTCTTCGTCGAAGGCGATGATCTCCATCATCGCCATCCCGACACCGTCGGCCAGACCTCCGTGCACTTGACCCTCAATAATCATCGGGTTGATCTGGGTGCCGCAGTCATCGACCGCGATGAAGCGACGAACCTTCACCACCGCAGTGCCGGGGTCAACGTCAACTACACAGATATACGCGCCGAAGGGGTAGGTCAGGTTCTCGGGGTTGTAACAGATCTGCGCTTCGAGTCCACCCTCGATGCCGTCTGGCAGGTCGCCCGCTCCATGAGCTCTCATCGCTATTTCCTGGATGGTCACAGATTTGGACGGGTCGCCCTTCACCGAGAAGGAGCCCTTGTTCCATTCCAAGTCCGCGACAGAAACCTCGAGCATCCCCGAGGCGATGATCTGGGCCTTGTCGCGCACCTTGCGGGTGACCATCGCTGCGGCCGCGCCCGAAACCGGTGTGGAGCGGCTCCCGTAGGTGCCGAGTCCGAAGGGGGTGTTGTCGGTGTCTCCGTGGACGACTTCGATGTCTTCGGGGGGGATGCCGATCTCCTCGGCCACGATCTGGGCGAAGGTTGTCTCGTGGCCCTGCCCCTGAGTCTTGACCGACAGACGAACGACGGCTTTGCCGGTTGGATGAATTCGGAGTTCGCAGCCGTCGGCCATGCCGAGGCCCAGAATGTCCATGTCCTTGCGGGGGCCCGCACCGACGGCTTCGGTGAAGAACGCCACGCCGATCCCCATCAATTCGCCGTTAGCGCGCCGCTCAGCCTGTTCGCGGCGGAGTTCGGCGTATCCGGCCATGTCCATGGCCTTGCGCATGGCCGGTTCGTAGTCGCCGGAGTCGTACACCCAGCCGGTCTTTGTCTCGTATGGGAACTGTTCGGGTTTGATGAAGTTCTTCAGGCGCAGTTCTGCCGGGTCCATATCGAGTTCGTAGGCCAGACAGTCGACGATCCGCTCGACAAGATAAACCGCTTCAGTGATACGGAACGAACACGCATAGGCGACACCGCCGGGTGCCTTGTTGGTGTACACGGCGGTCATCTTGGCGTGCGCCGCTTCAAGGTCGTAGCTGCCTGTGAAGACTCCGAAGAAGCCCGCAGGATACTTGACCGGTGCTGCTACACCGTTGAAGGCGCCGTGGTCGGCCAGCACGTTGGTACGGATCGCCAGGATCCGCCCGTCTTTGGTGGCCGCGATATCGGCCTTCATCACATAGTCGCGAGCGAAACCTGTGCTGACCAGATTCTCGGTTCGGTCCTCCATCCACTTCACGGGCTTGCCGATGACCAGCGAAGCGACGATGGCGCACACGTAACCGGGGTAGATCGGCACCTTGTTGCCGAAACCGCCGCCAATGTCTGGAGCGATGACACGAATCTTGTGTTCGGGGAGGCCCGCGACGAGCGCGTAGACGGTGCGATGAGCGTGGGGGGCTTGAGTCGTGCACCACAACGTGACCTGGCCCGACACACGTTCTACATTCGCCACGCAGCCACAGGTCTCCATGGGTGCCGGGTGGACCCGCGGATAGACGATCTCTTCGCTCACCACCACATCAGCGCGCTCGAACACTTCGTTGGTTGCCGCTTCGTCACCGGTTTCCCAGTCGAAGATGTGATTGTCGGTCTTGTTCTCGAGGTCGTCACGGATGATCGGCGAGTCCTCGTCGAGTGCGGTGCGGACGTCGACCAGAGGTTCAAGCCAGTCATAATCCACTTCGATCAACTCGAGCGCGTCGCGGGCGCTGTAGCGGTCCGTTGCGACTACGAACGCCACTTCCTGGTGCTGGAACCGGACCTTGTCAGTTGCCAGCACCGCCTGCACATCGTTTGACAGGGTGGGCATCCAGGCGAGGCCCTGGGCAGCCAGGTCTTCACCGGTGATGACCGCAACGACATTGGGATGGGCCTCCGCCGCCGACTTGTCGATGCTGACGATACGGGCGTGCGCCACGGGCGATCTGAGGATTGCCATGTGCAGCATGCCGGGCAGGGAAATGTCATCGACGAATTGGCCCATGCCCCTGATCAGCCTCGGGTCTTCTTTGCGGAGCAGCCGTCCGAACCCGATAGGTCGTTCCTCTTGCGCTTCTTCTTGGTCGGGTTCTGTCTCGGTGGTTGTCATGATGCACTCTCAAGCGAAACGCTGGTTTCGTGGTTGGCGGCCCACTGGATGGAGCGGACGATGGTCGAATATCCAGTGCATCGACATATCTGGCCGGAGATCGCCTCTCGGATTACGTCTTCACTGGGGTTGGGGTCGGCGTTGAGCAGGGCACGGGCTGTGAGCATCATGCCGGGTGTGCAGAATCCGCATTGCAGGCCATGGCACTGCATGAATCCTTCCTGTACCGGGTCGAGCACGCCGTCGACTTCCAATCCTTCGACGGTGGTGACATCGTGCCCTCCGGCCATCGCCGCGAGCTGGGTACAGGACTTCACCGGTTCACCGTCGATCAGAACGACGCAAGTACCGCAGTTGCTGGTGTCGCATCCCCAGTGCGTACCGGTGAGGCCCAGTTGGTCTCGGATGAAGTGTACGAGCAGGTGGCGGGGCTCTATCTCCTCGCTCACCTCAGCGCCGTTGACCGTCATGTTCACTTGCATCTCAGGTCTCCTGTCCCTGGGCTCGGGCTACCGCGGTTCGCAGTGCCCGTCGGGTGAGTTCTGCGACCAGATGGGTCTTATAGGCAGCTGTTCCACGCCCGTCGGTTTCCGGCGAGCAGTTGCCCGCGGCAATCTCGCCGACACGCTGGTACAGGTCCTCGTTCGGAGCGGCACCCGCAAGGGCCTCGGCCACCGGTTGAATTGAAGTGGTGTTGGGTCCGACAGCAGCGAGCCCGACTCGTCCGTCAACAATGATGCCGGCGTCCATCCACACGGCCGCGCCTGCCGACACCACCGCCCAGTCCCCTGCCCGACGCTCCACTTTCTGATAGGCGCTCCCCCCTCCGGGGCGCAGCGGAATACGAATCTCTGTGAGCATTTCGCTATTGGCCACAGCCGTTTCGTAAGGGCCGACATGGAAGGCGTGCATCGGCACCACTCTTTGACCGTCGCTCGAGGTGATCACGCAACTGGCGTCGACTGCCGTGCACACCGCCGACAAGTCTTCGGAGGGATCTGCCTGACACAGTGACCCTCCGAGGGTGCCGCGGTTCCTGACAGTCGGATCGGCGATCACCCGTTCCGCATCGCGAAAGATCGGGAAGTGCCTGGCTAAGAGTTCGGAGTCGAGTAGATCGCGATGCCGGGCCATCGCCCCGATGCGGACCTCTGAATCAGCTTCACGGATATAGAAGAGCTCATTGAGATCGTTGATGTCGATCAGGTGTGTCGGGTTGGCAAGCCGCAACTTCATCATGGGCAGCAGGCTGTGGCCTCCGGCGATGAAACGCGCCTCGTCTCCCAGCCGTGAGCGAAGTGCAATGGCATGCTCCACACTGGTCGCTCGCTCGTACTCAATCGGTGCTGGTACTTGCATATGTCTCCCGAGATTCGCGGTTGTGGACGATCCTAGAAGGAACAGTGGATTTGGGTCAACTCGCCTCCCGCGCTCAATCGGGTCTCGTGGTGGGGCCCAATTGTGCCAACACCCGGGCGGCGGTGCGATGGCCGGCATGGGTTGCCGAGACTGGATCTGCGCCGGCGCGGATGCTTGCCAGACAGCCGACAATGAAACCGTCGCCGACGCCGGTGCGGTCTCTGATTTGAGTGGGTCAGATGGCTGTTACTCCGTTGAGGAGCAACAGGGTGCCGAAGACGACCCCGGCGCTCCCGACTGTGGCTGTACGCCAGTACGTTCCACGGATGTTGCTGACAGCAATCACCGCGACGACCAAGATCGCCGCGCCGATCAACCCGACCGCCGTGCCGGCCCCCCGTTCCGAACCGGCCGATATGGCCAGAATGGCGAGTGCCGGAGTGAGAATAACGGGAAAGGCCATCGGGGAGATTCCAGCTCGCCAGCCGTCGAGAGCTGGTTTTGGGGCGGGCGGCTGTATGAAGAGGTCGCGAGTCCCGACAACCAGCACAGCGGCGCCCGCGGCGATTCGAGATGACGATCCGCTCACGTTGAGCGCCTCCAGGATCGGCTCACTCAGCACCGCTAGCAGGCCTGCCGCGGCCAGGCTCAGCAGAGCCGCGACAGCGACCGCCCGGCGTCGAATGTCAGGGTTTGTCGGAGCGCATGCTGCGACACGGAAGGGATTGGCAGCACATACTGCGGCCAGCGCGATCAGAGTTGAGCTCATTGGGGCATCCAATCTTCAAGGAGCAACAGCGCCGAGAGGGCGTGCTGCTGATCGTCCATCTGGGTGACGTTGTTTCGGAACCAAGCACCTTGCGTACGCAACGGTTCACCGTATTGCTGGGCCTGCGCAGCGCTGACCTGGCGCTCGGTCAACAGGTGAGCGACGCAGTCTGCTCGCTCGTTCAGGGCATCGACATCGATGTTGGCCACTTCGAATCGATCCAGGAACCGCAGGTAGTTGCCGATGCCCTCGCCGATTGTGCCGACACCGGCCGGGAGAGCAACGGCTCCTCTGGTGAGCCGGGTGATCCCACCCTGGCGTTGTGACTCGTATCGAACCTGCAGACCGAACAGACCGAGTTGTCGGGCCAGCCATTGCCTCGTCGCCGGGCCGTCAAGCTCAAGGCCAGGTTCAAGCTGCAGGTCGTCGGCATTCGGCCAGCGGCTCATTGTCTCGAGTGCGTACGCCCCCCAGTGGTCCGAGACCGGCGGCCACGGTGACTCGACACGGTCGCGGTCCTCGATGAGATATCGATAGACACGCAACGCGGGTTCGTCGAAGTTCTCGTCGGGGAAGGTCAGGTGGAGCCTCGCCAGAGCCCATAGAACCTCCCCGGTGAAGAACGGGGATCGACCGCTGGTTGCTCCGGTTGTGGTGTCGATCGAGGCGCCCACCGAACCGTCGACGTTGACTACTTCGGTCAAGGTGTGCCCGAGTGCCAGGAGCAGAGGGTCGCGATCACTTGAGAGGGTGGCCTGGCGTCTCTCGTCCAGCGCCGCCACCAGCAGTCCGACAGAACCACTTCTCGCAGTTGCGCCTCGTCCGAACACCGGACCGATGGGAGTGTTCAGCAGGCGCTCGTCAACATAGACCAAGCCGCGGTCGGCAATCGCGGCGGCGCCCTCGATGCCCGCGGACTCTGCCTGGTACAGCGACAGCAACACACCGGCATGGCGGACGTCGTTGTAGCCGCCGAGTGACCGGTTCTCGGCGCGGTCGTAGCGGTAGACGAAAGTGCCGTCGTCGTTGATGTTGGCGGCGAACCACGCAACGGCCGCGACCGCGGCTTCGTTCACCTCCCCAGAAGAAGGTTGTCCGCAGCCCTCGGGATGCACGACGAGTGCGCCCACGCCAAGCACTATGATCCAGGCGGCGGCCCCGCGAACGACTCTGGTGCTGACCGGCGACACGTTGGCACGTTAGTGAGTCCCAGCGCCACGCGTACAAGGTGCCTCGCACTCGCGCCTGACCGGACACGGTTGACTGACCCCCAGCGCCACACGTACAGGGTGCCTCGCGATGTCGGCCTCGTGCCCGGCAACGCGCCGGCCCAGCGCCACACGTACAGGGTGCCTCGCCGGATCAGCGCGCAGACCAGCGACAATCCGGTCCTTACGTTACGCGGACAGTGGCGACTACTGGCTGTGTCCGACCCTACGATTGCGGGATGCGACGATGGGCGATTCGACTCCTTCCAGTCTTCGCCGCTCTGCTGGTGCTGTCGCCGCTGTTGCGTGCTCCCACCAGCGACACCTATCCCCTGTCGACCTACCCGATGTTCGCCAGCGACCGGGGTCACATCCACAGCATCGCTACCGCGGTGGAACGAACCGGCGACGGGTTTGCGCGGCTCTCACCAAAACTGATCGCAGGAACCGACGAAGCGGTGCTCGCCTCGGTGACCGTCAAGCAGGCGGTACGTCTCGGAGAGGCGGACATCCTCTGTGAGGAGATCGTCGAGCGTCTCGGCGCCGACCGCCAAGTTGAAGTGCGCACTGAGACGCTCGACGTCGTCGCGCTGAGCGTGGAGGGCTCAGCCGACTCCACTGTGACCGTGCACGCAACCTGCGGGGGTGGATTGTGACACAGAGATTGGCGGTGCTGCGTATTCTTGTCTTCACCTACGCCGCGGTGTGGACGACCGTGCGGGCGCCCCATCTGCTCGACACCATCGATCTGGCCTCTCGCCGCTTTGCTGGAATCGGCCCGCTGTGGTGGCTCAACGAACCTGTCTCAGCGCTGGTGGTCGTCGCAGCCGTCGCGTTGACGCCCATCGCCTGTGGTGCCGCGGC